>JAHJHT010000001.1 GCA_018823835.1 Alphaproteobacteria bacterium
GTAAGCATCCGGTGAGAGCCGCAGGCGCTCAAGCAGTTTCGCGGTTTGGCCAAAGGAACGGTGCAGAACCGAGAACGAAACCCAGAAACGCGGCCTGGAGTGGTAATGCGACTTTGAAGCCCGGAATGCCAAGCACGAAGAATCCGTAAGAATTTGCAGCGACGTCGGAGATCATAATCGCTACGGCAAGCGCCAGACCAACCCGAAGTTTGCCGAGCAGCAGCAGGCCTATAGTGGCCAGGTCGAGGAAGAGCAGCGCAGACCAGAATGCTTCCAACAGGGCCGGAGCCCAGTTGTAGGGCCGCGCGCCGTAGCTGAGAAAATCCCTGCCATGATTGAAAGCGCCAACGGCAAAGCATGCGACGTAGACGCCAAGTACGGCTCTTTGCGTCAAGGAGTGCTTTCTAATGGTTTGGCTCAATGTTTCCAGTTCCATGGCAGCAGTTCGTCGATCCGGTTGACCGGATGCTCTGCGATGCGCGCAAGGACATCGGCCAGCCAGGCCTGCGGATCGACATCGTTAAGACGGGCGGTCTGGATCAGCGAGTAAAGCACGGCGGCGCGCTGTCCACCGCGATCGGAGCCGCAGAACAGCCAGGCCTTGCGCCCGAGGGGCACGCAGCGCAGCGCCCGTTCGGCCGCGTTGTTCGTGAGGCAGATCCGGCCATCGCCCAAGAACCGGGTGAAGGCATCCCAGCGCCGGAGCATGTAGTTTATCGCCTTAGCCAGATCGTGGCTGCGCGACAGCTTCGCGAGCTGGGCAGTGAGCCAGGCGTGCAGGTCCGTCATCAGTGGCGCGCTGAAGTCCTGCCGGACGGCGACACGCTCTTCGGCCGCCTTGCCGTTGATGCCACGCTCGATCTCGAACAGGGCATCAAGGCGCTGCACGGCTTCCAGCGCAATCGGATAGATCATGCCGGTACGCTGACCGCGGCTCTTCCGGCGCGCGGCAGCCTCGACGTCGGCCAGTTCGAAGAACTTGCGCCGTGCGTGTGCAAAGCAGCCCGCCTCGATCACGGGGGCAGGCTGACGGCCGGGCGCGTAGAGCTCGTTGTAGCCGCCATAGGCATCGGCTTGCAGAATCCCTGCCCATGACGCCAGGTGCGCCCGAGGATGCTCGCCGCGCCGGTCGCGGGAATAGTGGAACAGGGCTGCGGGCGGATCGCTGCCGGCGAAGGGCCGGTCATCGCGAACGTAGACCCACAGGCGCGCGGTATCCGTCTTGCCCGTGGCCAGGACCGGCACAGTCGTATCGTCGCCATGCAAACGCCGGGCGGCCAGGACATGGGCCTCGATCCTTAGATAGAGCGGCATCAGGGCGAAGCTCGCCGCGCCCACTTGGTCGGCCAGCGTCGAGGTGCTGAGCGGGACGCCTTCGCGGGCGAAGCGCTCGGCCTGGCGGTTGAGGGGCTGGTGCTGGCCATACTTCTCGAACAGCAGCATGGCGAGGAAGCTGGGCCCGGCCCATCCGCGCGGCACGACATGGAACGGCGCCGGGGGCTGTGTGATCGCCTCGCAATCCCGGCACGAGAACTTCTCGCGCACCGTCTGGATCACCTTCCACTGGCGCGGGATCACCTCGAGAGTCTCGGTCACGTCCTCGCCCAGCTTCGACAGGCGCGCGCCACCGCAAGCCGGGCACGAACATGGCGCAGGAATGACGACACGCTCGCGCGGGAGATGTTCGGGGAACGGCTTGCGGCTCGGCCGCTTGCGCGCAAAGGCGGCGACATCGGCGGTCCTGGCCGCGGCGACTTCGGCGGCCAGGTCATCCTCGCAGGCATCGGCCTCAAGGTCTTCCAACTGTAGCTCAAGTTGGTCGAGTAACCGGCGGCTGCGCTCAGCGCTGGCGCCATATTGCTCGCGGCGCAGCTTGGCGATCTGCAGCTTGAGGTGGGCGATCATCGCCTCGGTCGCGCTCTCGCGGGCCATGGCATTGGCGAGGCGCGCTTCGGCATCGTCGGCGCGTTCGAGCGCGGCGGACAGCAGCGCCCTGAGCGCTTCGACGTCGTCCGGGAGGGGCGATACGGCCGTGTCCATGACGGGCATGGAATCACAGATCATCCCAGGGTTGAAGCCGAAAATGCCTCGGGAAGCGAAGAAAGTGCGCGGCCTATCCCGCGCTCTGCGGGCGCCAGGAGTACTGCGGGTTACGCCAGTCTATCCCCTCCAGCAGGCAGGACAATTGCGCGTTGGTCAGCGAGACGATCCCGTCCTTCGCCGAGGGCCACACGAAGCGTCCCTTCTCGAGCCGCTTGGAATAGAGGGACATGCCGATCCCGTCGTGCCAAATGATCTTAATCAGTGATCCGGTCCGTCCGCGAAACACGAACAGGTCGCCTCCGTGCGGGTCGCGCTTCAGACCCTGCTGGACCTGCAAGGCCAGCCCTTGCATCCCTTTGCGCATATCCGTGTGACCCATGGCGATCCACACCCGCGCGCCCGCTGGGATCACCGCAGCGCCTTCAAGGTCGCCGCTACCAGTCCGGCGGGCGCCTCGGCCGAAATGCGAACGAGCCGGCCGTCGCTTAGTTCGACGGTGATCACGGCGCAGCGATCGCAACCGTCCACCTTCTCGTCCTCGGCGAGGACCGCCCGGGCAAAGGTCATGTCTGCCATCGGGAGAGCAGTCCGTTCGGCTTGTTCGCGTCGCAGATTGCGCCGCCAGGTGTAGATGAGGCTGGTCGATACGTCCCGCCGCCGGGCTACGTCGGCGACACATGCGCCCGGCGCGAAGGCTTCGGCCAGGATCTGGAGCCGTTCCTCGTCTCGCCACTGACGCCGCCGCTCCGGCCCCGTCATCACCGTGATCTGCCCCATGCTGCGCTCCTAAGCTCGCTCATACGAGCGCTCTTAAGACCGGTCGTTCACCCACCGGACAAGGCGGGCCTCACCGGATGGGTAC
>JAHJHT010000014.1:2500-5556 GCA_018823835.1 Alphaproteobacteria bacterium
GTCCGAATGGGGAAACCCGACCTTCGGGTCATCCTTGACTGAATACATAGGTCAAGGAGGCGAACCCGGTGAACTGAAACATCTCAGTAGCCGGAGGAAAGGATATCAACCGAAACTCCGCTAGTAGTGGCGAGCGAACGCGGACCAGGCCAGTGGCCAGAAGAATCGAACCGGAACCGTCTGGAAAGTCGGGCCGTAGCGGGTGATAGCCCCGTACGGGTAAGAGGTTCTTCTGGTCCTCGAGTAGGGCGGGACACGTGAAATCCTGTCTGAACATGGGGGGACCACCCTCCAAGCCTAAGTACTCCTTGGTGACCGATAGTGAACCAGTACCGTGAGGGAAAGGTGAAAAGCACCCCGATGAGGGGAGTGAAATAGACCTGAAACCGGATGCCTACAAACAGTGGGAGCCCCTATAAGGGGTGACTGCGTACCTTTTGTATAATGGGTCAGCGAGTTAGTCTGTGCAGCAAGCTTAAGCCGTTAGGTGTAGGCGTAGCGAAAGCGAGTCTGAATAGGGCGTCTGAGTTGCACGGATTAGACCCGAAACCGAGTGATCTAGCCATGGGCAGGCTGAAGGTGCGGTAACACGCTCTGGAGGGCCGAACCCACGTCTGTTGAAAAAGACGGGGATGACCTGTGGTTAGGGGTGAAAGGCCAATCAAACTCGGAAATAGCTGGTTCTCCGCGAAAGCTATTTAGGTAGCGCGTCGTAGCGATTACCGCCGGGGGTAGAGCACTGGATGGGCTAGGGGGACGCGAGTCTTACCAAACCTAACCAAACTCCGAATACCGGTGAGTACAGCACGGCAGACAGACGGCGGGTGCTAACGTCCGTCGTCAAGAGGGAAACAACCCAGACCACCAGCTAAGGTCCCCAAGTCATGGCTAAGTGGGAAAGGATGTGGGAAGACCAAGACAGCCAGGAGGTTGGCTTAGAAGCAGCCATCCTTTAAAGAAAGCGTAATAGCTCACTGGTCTAGACAAGTCGTCCTGCGCCGAAAATGTAACGGGGCTCAAGCCATGCACCGAAGCTGTGGGATATCCGCAAGGGTATCGGTAGCGGAGCGTTCCGTAGGCCTGCGAAGGGAGAGGGGTGACCCCTCCTGGAGGTATCGGAAGTGAGAATGCTGACATGAGTAGCGACAAAGAGTGTGAGAAACACTCTCGCCGAAAGCCCAAGGGTTCCTGCGCAAGGTTAATCCGCGCAGGGTGAGCCGGCTCCTAAGACGAGGGCGACAGCCGTAGTCGATGGGAATGGGGTTAATATTCCCCAGCCTGGCAGAGGTGACGAAGGCCGGTAGTTGTATTCCCTTATCGGATTGGGGATGCAGCGTAGGACTTCCAGGAAATAGCCCTGCCACTATAGACCGTACCCGAAACCGACACAGGTGGGCAGGTAGAGTATACCAAGGCGCTTGAGAGAATGATGTTGAAGGAACTCGGCAAATTACCCTCGTAACTTCGGGATAAGAGGGACCTCCCATTGGGCAACCAGTGGGTGGTGGCACAGACCAGGGGGTGGCGACTGTTTACTAAAAACACAGGGCTCTGCGAAGCCGCAAGGCGACGTATAGGGTCTGACGCCTGCCCGGTGCCGGAAGGTTAAAAGGAGGGGTGCAAGCTCCGAATTGAAGCCCCGGTAAACGGCGGCCGTAACTATAACGGTCCTAAGGTAGCGAAATTCCTTGTCGGGTAAGTTCCGACCTGCACGAATGGCGTAACGACTTCCCCGCTGTCTCCAACATCAACTCAGCGAAATTGAACTCCCCGTGAAGATGCGGGGTTCCCGCGGTCAGACGGAAAGACCCCGTGCACCTTTACTACAGCTTTGCAGTGGTATCAGGAGTTGGATGTGTAGGATAGGCGGGAGCCTATGAAGCCTGGGCGCCAGCTCAGGTGGAGGCATCCTTGAAATACCGCCCTTCTGTCTTCTGATATCTAACCGCGGTCCGTTATCCGGATCCGGGACCCTGCATGGCGGGTAGTTTGACTGGGGCGGTCGCCTCCCAAAGAGTAACGGAGGCGCGCGATGGTGGGCTCAGGCTGGTCGGACATCAGCTGTCGAGTGCAATGGCATAAGCCCGCCTGACTGTGAGGCAGACATGCCGAACAGAGACGAAAGTCGGTCATAGTGATCCGGTGGTCCCACGTGGACGGGCCATCGCTCAACGGATAAAAGGTACGCCGGGGATAACAGGCTGATAACCCCCAAGAGTCCATATCGACGGGGTT
Source organism: Alphaproteobacteria bacterium (assembly GCA_018823835.1). Lineage (GTDB taxonomy): Bacteria > Pseudomonadota > Alphaproteobacteria > Rhizobiales > Rhizobiaceae > CAMYMG01. Next base: position 4,736 of record JAHJHT010000014.1, read on the forward strand.
GTTTGGCACCTCGATGTCGGCTCATCACATCCTGGGGCTGGAGCAGGTCCCAAGGGTTCGGCTGTTCGCCGATTAAAGTGGTACGTGAGCTGGGTTTAGAACGTCGTGAGACAGTTCGGTCCCTATCTGCCGTGGGTGTTCGAGACTTGAGAGGATCTGTCCCTAGTACGAGAGGACCGGGATGGACGTACCTCTGGTGTACCTGTTGTCGCGCCAGCGGCACCGCAGGGTAGCTATGTACGGACGGGATAACCGCTGAAAGCATCTAAGCGGGAAACCCACCTCAAAACCAGGTCTCGCTTGAGAGCCGTGATAGACCATCACGTTGATAGGCCAGGGGTATACGCGTGGTAACACGTTCAGCTGACTGGTACTAATCGCTCGATCGGCTTGATTAGCCCACCACACGCAGCGGCAACGCCCGGTAAACCGGCGCTGCCCTGCCAATGGAGTTGATCATCAGAAAACCAAGACTCCGCCCGGGCAATACACCTGGGCAAAAACGACAGAATGATATGCGTGCTTTGACGACCTGGTGGTTATGGCAAGGGGCAAACACCCGATCCCATCCCGAACTCGGCCGTGAAAACCCTTAGCGCCGATGGTACTCCGTCTCAAGACGTGGGAGAGTAGGTCGCTGCCAGGTCTTCAAAGCACGCATCATCAATACAGAACCTCACCATGACAACGCACCCCCGTCCCAAAAAGACGGGGCATACGCGTAACAGCACACACCCACAATCGCGGGGTGGAGCAGCCCGGTAGCTCGTCAGGCTCATAACCTGAAGGTCGCAGGTTCAAATCCTGCCCCCGCAACCAAA
>JAHJHT010000002.1 GCA_018823835.1 Alphaproteobacteria bacterium
CCTCATCGACAACACACTGGCTGATCCCGACAGCGCATCATTCGCGGTCGTCGTCACCGACGCCGACGGCGACAGCGCTCCCGCAGGCAACCTCGTCATCACAATCATCGACGACCTGCCGACAGCCGTCGCCGATACCGCCCTGAGTGTATCGGAAACGGCCAGTGCAACGACCGGTGTGAACTTGCTCGCCAATGACGTGGAGGGCGCCGACGGAGCAACAGTGACGCATGTCGATCTTGGCTCGGGCCCTACGGCGATCACCGCAGGCAACTACCTTGGCGGCGGTGTCTATGCCTTCACGGTAACCGGTGTCGGAACCTACACGTTCAAGGCTGATGGAGACTGGACCTTCGACCCAGTGGTCAATCCCAGCAGTTCCGATACTACAGCGAACTTTACCTACACAATCACGGACGGCGACGGTGACCCGTCGAGCGCCCTGCAGGTAGTCAACGTGCTGAACGCCAATAACGTGCCGTCAGCTGGCACGGTGGCGGCGACTGTGGACGACGACGCCCTGCATGGCGGCAATCCGGGTGGAACCGGCGATCTCGTCGTTGCGCCCGATCCCGACGGTAACGAGGCGACGTTCTCTGGAACACTAACCGGCAGCGGCGGCGACGGTGCACTGACCTTTACGTTCGCCAACCTCCACAACACTTCGGCTACGATCGGCCAGGAGAATGTGACCTACAGTTGGTCGGCGGGAACCAACACGCTCTACGCCATCATCACCGGAGGGACAAGGGACGGTCAGGCGCTGTTCAGCGTCAAGCTAGCCCCTTCGACCGGCATCTACGATCTCACCCTGCTCAAGCCCGTGATGCACCCCGCTGGCGGAAATGAAACGAGCATAATCGCGAACCTCGCCTATCAGGTATCCGATTCAGACGGCGACACGTCGGCCGGCGACACTGCGACTGGCCAGTTGCAGATCACCTTCAACGACGACACCCCGGACAACTTCACCGCACAGCCGATGCGGATCGAGAATGGATCCAATTCAATCGGTAGCGGCCAGTTGAACTTCTATGAGAGCATCGGGGCCGATGGCGGCAACGCCGTCTTCACGGGTACGAACAATGCGCTGCTCAAGACTACCGGCAATGTCACGGTAACCTCCGGTGGACAGGACGTGCACTTGTTCGGCTTCGGCACGGGTACTCTCACTGGCAAGGTTGGCTCAGACTCAAATGGTGCGGGGGGTACAACGGTTTTCACCGTTACCTTGTCGCCCGATGCGATCCAGGAGCCCAGTGATGTCTATACGGTGCAGTTCTTCCGTGCATTAGACGACGGTTCCGGTACCTCGATATCACCGTCAAACTTCACAGATACTTCGGCAAGGGACTACAAGTCCGTGGACGGCACTTCGGACAAGGATATCCTCATCTCGGCGAGCGATGGCGGTTCGGTCGGGCGCGTCAACGGAAGTAACGGTAGCGGCGTGACCAGTTTTGGTGTCGGGAACCCAGCGATCTCCTCAAACGAGACGCTGCGGTTCGACTTTGCCTCCTCGGTGGTTCTGACTGGATCCGGCGCAGGAAACGGCTTCACCTATGGCGCTCATTACGACGTCAACGGGTTCTCGTTCACCGTGGAAAATGGCGGCAGCACCTCGAATGTCCTGGTGGTTGCCTTCGACGCCAACAACGACACCAACCTGACCAATGACGGCGGATCAAAGGATACGATCACAGAGATCTACAAGAACGGCGTACTGGTGCCATTGGGCGGACTGGTCTCCTCGAACGGCGGCTATATCGTGCCCGCTACCGACGGCGACATAATCTCGGTCTTCACCTCCAATGGCTACAACAGGGTCGAGGTCGGGTATTCCAGCGGGCAGAATTTCAGTATCGCGAGTGTTGGCTACCTGCAATTGAACAGCGGTTCGAATATTCCCCTGACTTTCAATGTCACCGCGACAGACAGCGACGGCGATTCTGCGTCGGGGACCATCTCGGTTACCACGACTCCTATCGCCAATACGCGGGACGGCACTCCAGCTTCCGAGGCACTCGTCGCAGGGACGGGCGGTGATACGCTCAACGGTCTGGGCGGCGACGACTGGCTTATTGGCGGGCTGGGTGCCGACGTGCTGAACGGAGGGACCAATGGATTTGAGGGCGACACAGCCGTCTACCGAAACTCGGCCTCCGGAGTGTCCGTCAACCTTTCGACGAATTCCGGAACCGGCGGTGATGCCCAGGGAGACACCTATTCGGGCATAGAAAACATCATGGGCTCCAACTTCGCCGATACGCTGACGGGCGACGCGCTTGCCAACATACTTTACGGCCTCGATGGTGCAGACACGCTGTCAGGATTGGGCGGCGCGGACACACTGATTGGAGGTGCGGGTCAAGACACGCTGACCGGCGGGGACGGAGCAGATACATTCGTTCTGACCCACCTCGATATCAACGATGTCATTACCGACTACAGCGGCGTAGGTGGTCATGGCGACAAGATTGACCTGACGGCCCTGTTCGACGCGACACCCGGGACCATCGGCGACTATGTCAACTATAACGCGGGAACCGGCATGCTCAGCGTGGACGTGGACGGCGCGGCGAACGGCGCCAACTTTGTCGACGTCGCGGCCCTGACGGGTTCGCCGGTGGCCAGCACAATCACCTTGCTGTACGATGACGGCACTACAACGCACACTATCACTGCGGACGTGGTGTGAAATCGGGTGGGGAACTGCTGAAATGCGAAAATGCTCAAACATATTGCTCGTCGTTTCCGGACTTGTTTTGTGCGCAACCGCTTCGACCAATGCAGCCGATCTGAGCTATGGAACGAACGTCGACTATTGCTCAGTTTCAGGCACATCCACTCTTATACTCACCGAGAACATGACGGATCTGAAGGGCGAAGTGGTTCGTCTGATGGATGAATCCGTCGCCGTTGCGTCCAGCAGTGAATGGGTCAATTCATCACGACCGGCATTCGTGTGGGCTTCCGAGGCCAAGATTGCCTGCGGCAAGGCATATGGCTATCTGAAGACCAGCTACCGGGATGAGGACACTCTTAACAAGTGCGAGTGCTTTCACAATCGCATGGTCGAATATTTGAACTGACGAAATGGCGTTCTTTGCAAGTGCGCTGCGTGAGCAGCTCGTCAGATGATACCCAATTCCAACCCGCATCATTCTCCGGCACACAGCCGCCAGAAGCAGTACGTCTGGGTGTTGGCTAGATTTCTCAACACGGCGCCGCAGCGGCTAACTGTCGGTCTTGTCCTGCTGATAGCCGCCATCGTCACGGGCTGCCAGTCCAGCGGCATCGACGCGGCACTCGATCCCACAGAAATCGGCCCCGGTACTTCACCAGGACCTGCGCAGAAGCTGCAGAAACTAGGCCGAGGCTCGACCCCGATCTCCATGGTTCTTCCGCTGTCTGCATCAGGAAAGCTCGGCGAGACCGGACGCAGGATGCGCGACGGGGCAAAGCTCGCCATGGCCGACCTTGGCAACGATCTTATCACGCTGAGCATCGAGGACAGCCGGGGCGACGACACGTTGGCCAGAAAACTGGCGCTACGAGCGGCAAGCTCCGGCGCCAAGGCGGTGATTGGGCCCGTGAGCTATTCTGCTACGCAACAACTATCGCGACTTTCAGGTGCGAAGCGTCCGCCAATCCTTGCACTTGCCGAGAATTTCGCAGGCGCACCCGGCGTTTACGCGGTCCGCCTCACGGAAACCGACAGCGCAGCGGCCGGAGCGGCAGCGATCGCAGCCAAGGGCAGTCGCAAGTTCGTCCTTCTCGTTGCCAAAAGCGCCGATGCACAGGCGATGGAAAAGCGCATTGCAAACAGCCTCAGCATCTACGGCGCGACTCTCGTAGTGACGGTTCCGTTCTCGCCTGGGCCGTTGGACGCGCAACGAGCGGCAAGCGACGTTGCAGCCCTCGTCACCGCCCCTGACGCCGTGATCGTAGCCAGCGGGAGCGGAAACCCGCTGCCGCTGGTGGCGGCCCTAAGGGACAAGGGCCTACTCGCCGGAAGTGCAAAGCTCATCGGGACCAGTCGCTGGCTTGATCAGTCGATTCAGGACCCCTTGCTGGGCGGCGCGTACATCGCGGCTCTCGACAACACCGAAACCGGCCCCATAACGGGACGATTTAAGGGCATGTTCGGCTACGAGGCTGACGTTGATGTCGCCTATGCGTACGATATGGTCGCGCTTGTGGCCGGCATCACTAGTGCTGTCGGACCGGATGGCCTGACGGCCAGGGTCTTGCAGAACTCGACCGGATTTCGTGGTTCAACTGGCATCTTCAGGTTCCGAGCTGATGGTGCAAGCGAGCACTCAATGCCATTTTACCGCATTGACGGTGGAACCCTCAAACAGATCACAAAGTCCGTTTCCGGCTTCTAGAGCCTGCCAATCGTAATCGCTGGGCGATGCGAGTTCGATGGCGTGTGAGCCGCTAACGCTCCGACACGAAATTCGACTGCACGCTAGAGTTGGGCGGTTGTTCCATGTTCCCGGGACGCTATATGGCAATTGTGCGCCAGGTTCTGCACCCATTTCGCTGCGTGACCTGCTCGGCACGTGACAAAACCTTGCATCAAGTGCAGGGCATGGTCATCCTCGGGCGCATGAAAACAATCGGCAGGCTGCTATTCTGACTGATGACGCTCATCTTGGGGACATTGCCCTCTCGTTCCTTCTGTTGTCGCGTTCGTTGACCGGGCGGGAAGAGAATGCGCCAGGAGGAGATTTTGAGTGATCGGAACTGGCTGCGCTGTCTATGGCTTTAGTCAGCGGTCCTTGTCACTCTTCCCGTTGGGCGAACCGTCCCCAGCTCCGTTTCCTTTGCCATTGTTGCCGCGCTTTCCGCCCTTGTCGTTGCCCGGACCAGGCAAGTCCGGAACATCCGGTACGTCGGGTGGGCTTGAACGCGTGGGTGTGACACCCCGAATTGACCGTTGAGAAGGCGAATTCAGAGACGCCATCGACAGGCACCCACTCCCTCCGGCGCGCAGTCTTCTGGACAGACGTTGATCTCCTGTTTGGAAAGGAAGTGCGTGCTGGTTGCGAAGTTCATCCAGGATTTTGCGGTCAGCTCGACGCGGGCCGGATACGCCCGAGCGCCTCGCGATGATCACGTCACATCGTCTGCGCAATTGCTGACAGCCCTTGTTACCGCAGAACTGTGCAGAGCCGTTAAGTAACAAAACAGCAGTCGTGCCATCCGGCGCTACGTAAAAATCGAAGGCGGTCCCCCGGACCCCCATCGTGCCGACGGGCGTCTTGATCGTATAGGCCGAAGACTTCGAGCCGCCGCTGATCCATCTGAATGAACCCTTGGCGGCGCTTATGCTCAGTGCCTTGGCCGTATCGTCATCGTTGAAAACAAACTTGTCGATGACAACTGATGAGCCTGCGCCAACTGCAAGCTTCGTGCCGTCCCTGAAAACGAACTCGCCCAACCCCGTACTGGATGTCCGAATTCGCTCATCGCGATGCACTGGGGATTTGGTAGCAAGAGAACCGCCGTTCCCGGTCACGGAAGTGTTAATCAGCACTGCCTGCCCAACGGGCTCGGCTGAAAATGCCGGCCCCGATAGCAAAACGGCCAATACGACGATCTTTTGTCTCAACGAGAACATGACGCACCCCCACGCAACAAGTTTGCCTTGCAGAGGCCGCAATCACCAGCGCTGCGGTGTAGTCTGATGTGCTGCCCTGCAGCAATGACACAATGCAAACTAGCACAGGCTCGTCCTCGGGTACATTACCTTACGTTAACTATGAATCTTTCCGTGCGGGACACGGCAATGTGCCGGTCCGGCGGGGCGTAAAGAGGCGATCCCCTCATGTGATCAAGTCAACCGGTACCGGAGGACCAAGCCGTTACGCGAACCAAGAACTTCGGCCTCACAGCTGCCCCGACTGCAATGCGCCTCATAGTGGCCATTGAAGGTGGCCCGCTCATTACCCAACAACCGACATAGCCACCGATCAATTCACAAGCCGCCCGGTGAGCGGTTGGGCATATTCGGAAAGCAGAAACATTCGCCACCATTCTGAGGTTGCGGTTGCGATGGATGCAGACTCTCGCTTTCACGATGCCGCCGGCGTTCAGGAAGTCACAGCTTAGCCCTTCGAACTTTCCGTGCCGTCCATCATGCTCACATGGGCTGCAGCAACGCGCCATCCATGTTGCGTGCGCACCCAAGTCTGCATCTGCCGCCCGACCTGGCCGGGGAAGTCGGGACGATGAAAGAGCGTCGAGGCAATCGCCACGTCGCGGCCGTAGGCAGTGATGACGGTGCGCGAAAGGCGGCGTTCGAACGGCTTCTGCGCTGCGCGGAAGCGCCGGACTTCATCGATGCCGTACTGCACTTCGGCAACGCCGTAGCGAACGACCTGTCCCGACTGCATGAACATGGCGTCGAGAATGGCCGAATCGTTCGCCAGCAGCGCCGTCTCATAGGCGTCGAACACGGCCGTGACCTCTGCCACGACGTCGGGATTGTCGATCTCCATGCTCAGGCGACAGCCCCCGTGTGCTTGTCAGTACGGACCATCGCCTGCGAAAACGCCCTTTCGAGCGCGGCAAGCGGCGTCGTCCAGCCGACGATGGCGCCCTGCGCCACGATCATCTCGATCGCGGCGGCCTTGAACTCGGGAAAATAGCTTTCGGTGGCGTCCTCGACGAGCAGGCATTCGTAGCCGCGGTCGTTGGCCTCGCGCATCGAGGTCTGCACGCAGACCTCGGTGGTCACGCCGGCGAACACCAGCTGGGTGATGCTGCGTGCCGACAGCGTTTCCTGCAGGCCGGTCGCCCAGAACATGCCCTTGCCGGGCTTGTCGATGACGATCTCGCCGTCGAGCGGCGCGAGTTCGGGAAGGATCTGGTTGCCGGGCTCGCCGGCGATGAGGATGCGGCCCATGGCGCCCCTGTCGCCGATGCGCAGCCCCGGCGCGCCGCGCAGCCGCTTCGCCGGGGGGCAGTCGGAGAGGTCGGGCCGGTGCGCCTCGCGGGTGTGGACGATGGGCAGGCGATGCGCCCTGAACAGCGCGATCAGCGCCGCGACGGTCGGCACGATTTTCGTCAGCCGCGAAACGTCGTTGCCGAGGACGGCGCCGAAGCCGCCGGGCTCGATGAAGTCGCGCTGCATGTCGATGACGACGAGCGCCGCGTGCTGCGGTTCGAGCACGAAATTGTAGGGCCGGGCGGGGACGGAAAGCGCCATGCTTAATGTCCCGCCATGTGCTGGCCAATCGTGTTGCGGTCGGTGTCCTCGATCGGCGACACGTAGCTGATGGTGCCGCCCGACATGACCGCCACGCGATCGGAGAGTTCGAGGATCTCGTCGAGATCCTCGCTGACCAGCAGCACCGCCGCGCCGCGGTTGCGCTGCTCCATGATCTGGCTGCGGATCTCGGCGACCGAGGCGAAGTCGAGGCCGAAGCAGGGATTGGCGACGATCAGCACGTCGACATCGCCCGACAGTTCGCGCGCCAGCACCGCCCGCTGCACATTGCCGCCCGACAGCGCCTCGATGGGCGAATCCGGCGACGTCGTCTTGACGCGGTAGCGCTCGATCAGCTTTTCCGCTTTGCGCCGCATCGGTCCCGGCGACAGCCACCAGCCGAGGCTGGCGATCGGCGGCTTGTCGTAGGAGCGGAAGGCGATGTTTTCCGCCACGCTCATGCGCGGCACGGTGGCGTTCTTCAGCGGTTCCTCCGGCAGGCCGAAAACCTTGAAGCGGTCGAAATCGCCGCGCTTGGGCTCGAACGGCTTGTCGTGGATGAAGATGGCGCCGTCGGTCAACGGCTTCTGGCCGGCCAGCACCTCGACCAGCGCGCTCTGGCCGTTGCCCGATACGCCCGCGATTCCGACGATCTCGCCGGCCCTGACCTTCAGGTTGACGGCATTGATGACCGGCCGTCCCTCGCCATCCACGGCGCACAGGCCCGCAAGGTCGAGCACGGTGCGCGTGTCGTTGTGCTTGCGCCGTTCGGCGCGCTCGCGGATCTCGGTGTCGCCGATCATCATGCGGCTCATCTCCTCGACGCTGGCCGCCTGCGCGTCGCCGGATCCGGTCAGCCGGCCGCGGCGCAGCACGGTGAAGCTGTCGCAGAACGCTTTCACCTCGCGGAACTTGTGGCTGATCATCAGCACCGTGACCTCGCCGCGCCTCGCCATCTCGCCGAGCAGCCCCAGCACCTCGTCGGCCTCGCCGGGGGTCAGCACCGAGGTCGGCTCGTCGAGGATGAGGAAGCGCTGCTCCAGGTAGAGGAGCTTGAGGATCTCCAGCTTCTGCTTCTCGCCGGCCGACAGCGACGAGACCAGCTCGTTCAGCCGCACCCTGAAGGGCATGCGGTCCATAAATGCCTCGAGCCGCGGCATCTCCGTCTTCCAGTCGATGATGGCGGCCGCGTCGGCTCGCGAGATGACGAGGTTTTCCGCCGCCGTCAGGCAGGGCACCAGTGTGAATTGCTGGTAGACCATGCCGATGCCGAGCGCGCGCGCATCGCGCGGGCTGCGCACCTCGGCCTCCAGGCCGTCCAGCAGCACCGCGCCGCGGTCGGCGTTGTAGAAGCCCATGATGCATTTGACGAGCGTCGACTTGCCCGCGCCGTTCTCGCCGAGCAGCGCGTGGAACGAACCGGACTCGACCTCGATCGACACGTCGTCGAGCGCCACCAGCGGCCCGAAGATCTTCGTCATGCCGGCGGTTGCGAGCGACGGCGCGCGCAGCGGCAACGCCGCCGCCGGGCTTGGGGCGGCGAGGTTCATGGCAAGGCCTCCAGGAACGCGTCCGAGCGTGCCACCGCGCCGAACACGCCGCCCTGCATCTTGATCATGTCGATGGCGGCGAGGTGGTTCTCGACCTTGGTCGCCGCGCAGCAGTCTTCCAGCAAGAGGCACTCGTAGCCGCGGTCGTTTGCGTCGCGCATGGTGGTGTGGACGCAGACATCGGTGGTGACGCCGGCGAGCACGATGTTGCGGATGCGCCGCGTCTGCAACACGAGCTCGAGGTCGGTGGCGATGAAGGATCCCTTGCCCGGCTTGTCGATGATCGCCTCGCCGGGAGCGGGCTGCAGTTCAGGAATGATCTCCCAGCCCGGCTCGCCGCGCACGAGGATGCGCCCGCATGGCCCCTGGTCGCCGATGCCGGCGCCGATGCGCTGCGAGCGCCAGCGCTTGTTGGCCGGCAGGTCCGACAGGTCTGGCTTGTGGCCCTCGCGCGTGTGGATGATCGGATAGCCCTTGGCCCGCATCGCCTCGAGCACCGACTGGATCGGCCCGATCGGCGCGCGCGTCAGCGAAATGTCGTAGCCCATCGAGTCGACATAGCCGCCCGGCGCGCAGAAGTCGGTCTGCATGTCGATGACGATCAGGCAGGTATTGTGCGGCCCGAAATCGCCGTCGAAGGGCCACGCATAGGGGTCGGCATCGAGCGTCACGGCGTTGTCCACCAGGGCGGCTTCGATGCGTTCGTCGACAAGGCTCATCTGCAATCTCATCGGAGCAACCTCATTTTACGATAGACAGTTCGCCCGGCGCTTCGCGCGCGGCGCTCTTGGAACGGGCGGACGCGATCATGATGAAAAGCGTCAGGATATAGGGGGCGGCGTTGAAGAAGTAGTAGCCCTGGCTGACGCCGATCGACTGCAGCGCCGGGCCGATCGCCCCGGCGGCGCCGAACAGCAGCGCCGCAAGCACGCAGCGCAGCGGGTCCCAGCGGGCGAAGATGACCAGCGCCACAGCCATCAGGCCCTGGCCGGAGGACAGTCCCTCGTTCCAGCTGCCCGGATAGAACAGCGACAGGAAGGCGCCGCCGACGCCGGCGAGGGAGCCGCCGGCGGCCGTCGCCAGCAGCCGGACGAGATCGACCGAGACGCCCATGGCGCGCGCCGAGGCGGCGCTGTCGCCGGTCATGCGCACGATCAGGCCCCAGCGCGTGTTGGCGAGCGCCCACGACAGGAACAGCGCGAGCACGATGCCGACGAAGAACAGCGGGTTGACCTGCAGGGCCTGGGCGATCGAGGGATCGGACGACCAGCCGCCGAGCGGGATCGCCTCGAGGCGCGGCGCGGTCGGCTGGATGTAGGGCTTGCCGAAGAAGAAGGCGAGCCCGGTGCCGAAGCTCATGAAGGCGATGCCGACGGCGATGTCGTTCACCTTGGGCAGCTTGCAGATGTAGCCGTGCATGGCGCCGAGCACGAGGCCCGAGAACCCCGCCATCAGCACGCCGATCCACGGGCTGCCGGTGGTGTAGGAGCCGGCATAGGCGACCATCGCGCCGAGCACCAGGTTGCCCTCCAGGCCGAGATTGATGCGGCCGGACTTTTCGGTGACGCATTCGCCGAGCGCCACGAACATGAAGGGCGTCGAGACGCGGATGGCGCCGCCGATCATGGCGATGAGGACGATGAAGATGTCGGACTGGCTCAACTTACCGTCCTCCCTCGCGCTTCGGCTGCAGGAAGGGGATGCGGCCGTAGAAGGTCTCGCTGACCAGCAGCACGACGAAGATCATGCCCTGCAGCACCAGCACCGTGGCGTCAGGCATGCCCATGCGTCGCTGGACCAGCCCGCCGGCCGCCTGCAGCGCGCCGAACAGTATCGCCACCGGGATGATCGCCAGCGGGTTCTGCCGCGCCAGGAAGGCCACCAGGATGCCGGTGAAGCCGTAGCCGGCCACCAGCGAGGCATTGGCCTGGCCGTGAATGGCGGCGACCTCAAAGAAGCCGGCAAGGCCGGCGCAGGCGCCGGCGATGGCGCAGCAGGTTACGACGAGCATGCCTACCGGCAGGCCTTGTGCCTGCGCGGCGCGGACATTGCCGCCGGTCATGCGGGCGGCGAAACCGAAGGTGGTGCGCGACATCAGGATGTAGAGCAGCACCGAGAGCAGCACGCCCGCCGCGAGGCCCCAGTGCACGGAGGTGCCCGGCATCGAGCCGACGCGGTAGGCGTCGCCGATCGGCATGGTCGACGGCTTGTTGGCCGATGCCGGGTCGCGCAGCGCGCCCTCGACGAAGAAATTCATGATCGCGATGGCGATGTAGGAAAGCAGCAGCGAGGAGATCGTTTCGTTGACGCCGCGATAGTGGCGCAGCCAGCCGGCGAGGCCGATCCACATGGCGCCGACCGCCATCGCCGACAGCGCCATGATCGGCAGGCCGATGACCGGCGTCCAGCCGCCGGAGACGAGCGGGATGGCGACCGCCGCCGCCGAGAAGCCGCCGAGCACCAGCGCGCCCTCCGCGCCGATCAGGGTCAGGCCGATGCGCGCCGGGATGGCGAAGGCAAGCCCCGTGAGGATCAGCGGCGCCGAGCGCTGCAGCGTGTTCTGGATCGAGAAGGCGGAACCGAAGCCGCCGGTCCAGATCAGGCCAAAGAACGTCACCGGCGACTTGCCGAGAAACAGCAGGAACACCGAGAAAAGCACCGCCGAGGCGACGAGCGCGCCGACCGGGATCAGCAGCGCTTCAATCATGCCGATCGTGCGCGGGTTGAAGCCGCCGCGTTCGATAGACGGAGAGGCGACGACGGCGGTCATTGTCCGCCTCGCCTGCCTGGGGTCTGTCGGACCCGATTGCTGCTCATCCCCCAAGATCCTTTCGCTGTCGCATGACGCGTCGATGAAGCGGGCGGCGGCCTGAAAGCCGCCGCCCGGAAGGATCAGGTCGTCGAACCCTGGACGCCTTCCAGCAGGTAACCCATGCCGTCGAGGACCGGGTCGTAGTTGTCCATCGCGCCTTCGATGACGACGTTGCCGGCATTGTCCTTGAGCGGGCCGACATAGATCGGCTTCTTGACGATGAGGCCCTTGATCGCCGCGTCGGCGGCCTTGATGGCTTCCGGCGTGGCGCCGGCGCCGTAGGCTGTGTTGCGCAACATGTCGTTGTGGTAACCGCCGGCGATGAAGTTCGGCAGCGGCTCGCCCTTGGCCAGCGCATCGGCGTAGATCTTGTAGATCGTCTCCCACTTGTATTCGGCGCCGGTGATGAAACCCTTCGGCGCCAGCGGCGCCTGGCTGGCATTGTGGCCACAGCTCTTCACGCCGCGCGCCTCGGCCGTCTCGATGACCACCTTCGGCCCGTCGACATGGCAGGTGATGATGTCGCAGCCGGAGTCGATGAGCGCGTTGGACGCCTCAGCCTCGCGCACCGGCATCGACCACTCGCCGGTGAAGATGACCTGCACCGTGGCGTTCGGATTGACGCTGCGGGCACCGAGCAGAACCGAGTTGACGTTGGAAAGCACCGACGGGATCGGCTTGGCGGCGACGAAGCCGATCTTGTTGGACGTCGTCGACAGTCCGGCCGCGACGCCGTTCACGTAGTGCGCCTGGTTGAGGTAGCAGAAATAGCTGCCGGCGTTGACCGGGTCGCCTTCCTTCCACAGCGGCGCGGCGTGGCGGAACTGGACATTCGGGTTTTTCTTCGCCGTCTCGACGACGAACGGGCTGTAGTAGCCGAAAGATGTCGCGAGCACGAGGTTTGCCTGGTCGAGATTGATCATCGACTCCATGGTCTGGCTTGCCGCGTCGGTCTCGGGGACATTCTCCTCCTCGATGACGGTGATGCCCGGAACCTGCTTCAGGATGTCCATGGCCACGGCATGGGCCTGGTTCCAGCCGAAGTCGTCGCGCGGTCCGACATAGACGGCGCCGAGCACGATCGGCGCCTGCGCCCGCGCCGTCCCGAGCGGCAGGGTCGTGGCTGCGAGGCCGGCGGCACCGGCCTTGAGAAGGGAACGTCTGGTCAGTGTGGATGTGAACATGGGAGGCTCCAGCGGCTAGAGTTGCGTTGCAAACTGCTTGATGGACAGCCGGCCTGTCTTTCCTGACGAAGCAAGGCCCGTGCCATTTCCAGGTCTGGGAGGGACCTGTCCGGTAAGATGATGTTAAGCTTGGGATTCACGGCGGCCGACTGCCGAGGCGCTGTGGCGCGGCCCGGCGCGGCAGCCCGATAAACGGGCAGGCATGCGGCTGCAGTGCGCGGGTTCGGCATCGTCATCCCGCCTCCTCCGTTGCGCGCGCCGCTCCGGCGAGGCCCGATTGCTCATAGGTCGGCGACAGCCGGCCGAGCAGGAAGGCGTCGCCGCGTATCGGCGCGTAACGCGCCGGGCGCGCGTCGCTGGCGCAGTTCGGCAGGCAGGCGATTTCGGCGTCGGGGTTGGGATCAAGGAAGAAGGCGATCGAATAGCGTTCGCGGCCGGCGGGACTGACGACCCGGTGCGGCGTCGAGACGTAGATGTCGTTGGTCCAGCGCATCAGGCAGTCGCCGATGTTGCAGACGAAGGCGCCGGGCACATGCGGCGCCTTGATCCACTCGCCGGCGCGCGTGCGCACCTCGAGGCCCCCCACCCCGTCGGTGGCGAGCAGCGTCACGCAGCCATAGTCCGTGTGCTCGCCGGCGCCGAGCTGGCCCGCCTCGCTGCGCGCCGGAGCGGGCGGATAGTGCAGCAGCCGCAGCACCGCCATCGGCCGGTCGAGCTTGTCCTCGAAGAAATCCGGCGCCAGGCCGAGGTCGGTCGCAAAAGCTTGGTGCAGCAGACGTCCGAGACCGTGGCACGCGGCGAAATAGTCGAGCATGGTGTTGCGGAAGCCCGGCATGTCCGGCCAGAGATTGGTTGCCAGGAACATCCTGCCGGCCAGCAGTTCCGGATCGTCTGGCGGCAGTTCGAGGCCGATGTTGAACGCCTCCTTCAGGTCGGCCGGGCGGCCGGGGTCGAGCGCCTCGCCCTTCATCGGCACGTAGCCGCGGTTGCCGGCGGCGGTGTAGAGCACCGCCCGCTTGGCCGCCGCGTCCTGCGCGAAGAAGGCGGCGGAAGCCGCGAAGGCCTGTTCCATCAGCGCTCCCGGCACCGTGTGGTCCGACACGTAGAAGAAGCCGGTCTCGCGGCACGCGGCGCCGATGGCCGCTGCGGTTTCGACCGCCGCGCCGGCGTCGTCGCCGGCAAGCGCGGAAACGTCGATGATGGGAATTCGGCTAGACGGCACGGGCGATGGCCTCCTGCGCTGTCCGGCCGCGCTGGTCGAGATAGGCGCGCCAGCCGCCGAAGCCTGTGATGTCGTCCGCCCCGGCCAAGCCCTGGCTCTCGCAGACGAAACCCTTGACCTCCGTGCCGTCCTCCAGCGCCACGGTGCCGATGGCGAGCGGCGACGGCACGCCGGCGATGAAGTCGCCGAAATTTTCCCGGGGCAGCGCCCAGACCTCGAGCGCGATCGCCGCGCCGCCGGCCGGCCGGCGCAGCAGTCCCGGTCGGGCGGGTGGGCCGCCGGCCAGCGCATGCAGGGTGTAGGCTGGCGCGGTACGGCAGGCGCGCAGGAAGCGGGCGCCGCGCGACGTCAGCTCGCGGTTGAGAGACAGGCCCGACATATGCGCGCCGCACACCGCCAGTGCGATTTCGCTCGCACCGATCTCCGCCGCGGGAAGGGTCGCAGCCGGCCGCGGCCAGTCAGTGGCGCCGAGGCGACCCGCCTCGACCGAGGCGCCGAGTGCTGCGCACAACCCGTCGCGGCCGGCGGTCGCCAGGAAGGTGACGCTTCCCGGCCGGCCGTCGGCGCGGCTGCCGGTCGGCACCGCGATGCCGCACATGTCGAGCAGGTTGACGAAGTTGGTATAGGTGCCGAGCATCGCGTTTGGCCCGATCGGATCGGCGGCGATCTCGGCCCTGGTCACGAAGGTCGGGATGGTCGGCACGCACAGCGCATCGACCGTCGCCAGCATCTCCTCGCAGCCGCGCGCCAGATCCTTCAGCCTGTACATGCCCCTGAAGGCGTCGACGGCGGAGAGCTTCAGCCCGGGTTCGAGGATGGCGCGCGTCGTCGGATGCAGCGTCTCGGGCGCAACGGTCAGCCGCTTGCCGACGGCGGCGACGCGCTCGGCCAGCCAGGCGCCTTCGTAGAGCATGCGCGCGACGGCATGGAAGGGCTCGAAGTCGAGCTCGACGACGGAGGCGCCCTTGGCCTGCAGCCGCACCAGCGTCGCCCGGAAGTCGGCGAGCTGTGCCGCGTCGCCGAAGGTCTTCAGCGTCGCCGGACTTGGCACGCCGATGCGCAGCCCCGGCGCCGGTGCCGCGACGCGCGGTTCGGGCAACCTGCGCGAATAGCTATCGGCGGCATCGAAACCCGCGGCCGTCGCATAGATCTCCCAGGCGTCCTGGACCGTCATCGCGAAGATCGAGACCGTGTCGAGCGAGCGGCAGGCCGGCACGACGCCGCTTGCCGACAGGGCGCCGGGCGTCGGCTTCAGCCCGACGATCCCGTTCAGCGCGGCGGGAACGCGGCCGGAGCCCGCCGTGTCGGTGCCGAGCGCGAAGGCGGCGATGCCGCGCGCCACCGCGACCGCCGAGCCGGACGAGGAGCCGCCCGGCACGATCTCGGGGTCGAGCGCGTTGCGCGGCACCGGATAGGGTGTGCGCACGCCGACCAGGCCGGTCGCGAACTGGTCGAGATTGGTCTTGCCGAGGCAGAGCGCGCCGGCCTCGCGCAGCCGTGCGATGACTAAAGCGTCGGTTTTCGGTTCGTAGGCGAAGTCTGGGCAGGCGGCGGTCGTCGGCAGGCCGGCAACGTCGATATTGTCCTTAACGGCGAAGGGGATGCCCCAGAGCGGGCGGCCGTCCGGCTTGCCGAGTTCCTTCGCCCCGGCGAGCGCCTGTTCGCGGTCCGCTCTTATGAAGATGCCCGGGTCTGCCGCGGCGTCGAGGCGGCGGAAGGCTTCCTCGATCACCCGTTCCGGCCTCAGCCCCTGCGCATAGGCCTGGCGCAGGGTGCCGAACGTGAAGGGAAGCTCTTTAATCGGCAAAACCAACCTGCAATTCCTCTGGCAGCAGTAGCGCCTCCAACCATGCAGCTTTTCCCGTTCGCGAAAATTGCTATGATTTCACCAATGCGGTGCAAAAAATGCACCGCCCGGGGATCGCCATGAAGCACCTGCAGACATTCCGCCTGATCGAGGCCGCCGCACGCGCCGGCTCGATGCGCCGCGCGGCCGAGGACATGAACATCACCGCCTCGGCGCTGAACCGCCGCATCAACCGCTTCGAGGAGGAATTCGGCGCGGCCCTCTTCGAGAGGATACCCGGCGGCGTGCGCCTAAACCCCGCCGGTGAACTCGTCCTTCATCACTATCGCGGCACGCTGTCGGACCTGTCGCGGGTGCAGGGCCAGGTCGCCGACCTGTCGGGCGAGCGGCGCGGCCACATCTCCATTGCCTGCTCGCAGGCCCTGCTGCCCTATTTCCTGCCGCGCGAGATCGCCCGCTACCGGGCCGAGCACCCGGGCGTAACCTTCTCGGTCAATGTGCGCGACCGCAGCCAGGCGGAGCAGGAACTGGCGAGCTATTCGAGCGACCTGGCGCTTGTCTTCGAGCCGATATACCTCGTCGACTTCGAGGTGCTGCACGTCATCCCGCAGCCGGTGAACGTGGTCATGCGCGCGGACCATCCGCTCGCCCGCAAGGCCGAGCTCAGGCTGCGCGACTGCCTCGACACGCCGCATGTCGCGCCCTCCGTCCAGTATGGCGTCCGCCACCTGCTCGACTTCGCCGCCCGGCGCGGCACCCGCCGCGTCGCCCCGGTCATCGAGACGGAGAGCTTCGACCTGATCCGGCACTATGTGCTGCACGAGGGGGTGATCGGCTTCCAGATCCCGATCGGCCTGAAGCGGCCCGACGACGGCTCGCTGCTGTTCCGGCCCATCTCCGAACGCGACCTGCCGACCGGCAACCTCATCCTCGGCCAGATGCGAGGGCGTACCTTGCCCGTATCCTCGGCACGCTTTGCGATGCAATTGGCAGCCGCTTTGCGAGATATATAGAACTCAACTCCTTGGCCTTGGGCCCTTTCTCCTCCAGCGAATAGCGGCTTCGGGCCAGGCAGCGGCGATGCCTCCACACACGCCCAAAATCCGCTATCGAAGATCCGAGGCGGTCGTCAGCTCATGGCCCCTCTCTGAGCATTCACCCAAGTAGTACCAAGCTTGCTCGCCTGACCGTTTCAAGCACTGGAAAGGTCGCCAAACGGTATTCGGGACGATTTAGTCCAGCTTGACGCCGCACCCGGGTCCGGGATCACCTGGCTGATGCGCGGTCGCCTGTGCGGGACTTGGCCGCGAACCCGGATACGTGGGCAGCGGCCGTCCGTTCAGTGAGGACGGACCTTACCCTTTGATTTCACACGATTATCGCCAACCTAGTTCTTGGGGCGCTTAGCAAGAACACAAAAAAATCTTGACGAACTGCCATGCCTGTGGCGTAAAGAGAACGTTCTCTGGAAACGTTCTCATAGCGAGCGGATCCCGGGCATCGCGGGAGGAAAGCACAATGACGGGCGCCGTTAGCGGCACTGCGCACGCAGTGTACGAACAGCCTTCTGTCGCCTTGTTGGCGAGGGGTCTCAGGAAGGCCTATGGAGCGACTGTCGCCCTTGAAAACGCCGACATCAGCCTGAGGTCCGGCGTCGTCCACGCACTTCTGGGCGAGAACGGCGCCGGGAAGTCGACCCTCGTGCGCATACTGACCGGGGCAGTTCGTTCCGACAGTGGCACGATCACCCTGCACGGACAGCCTTATGCGCCCGCAACCCTGATCGAGGCGCGGGCGCAGGGTGTCGCAACGGCCTTTCAGGAACTGAGCCTCGTCCCCAATCTGACCGTTGCGCAGAACCTCTTGCTGCCAGCGATGCCGCGTGGCCCGCTTGGCCTTGTCTCGTCGCGGCGGGTAATCGACGCGGGCGCCGAAATCCTAGTAAGACACGGGCTGGAGCGCATCGATCCATCGGCGCAGGTCGGGATGTTGCCGCTGGCCGAGCGCCAGCGCATCGAAATCGTGCGCGCCATCGAGAACGCCGGACAGATGCTGATCCTGGACGAGCCGACGGCCGCGCTTGCGGAAACAGACTGGCTGTTCGAGAGGATCCGCCTGACGACGGCAAAGGGGGTCGCTGTCCTCTACATCTCGCACCGGCTGGCCGAAGTGCGCGAGATTTGCACCGAGGCGACCGTACTGCGCAACGGGCGATCGATCGCGTCGGTTGGTCTGGCGCAGGCGTCCGACGACGACATTTTTGAGATGATGGTCGGCCGCCGCGTCGACCAGCAGGCCCGCGACCGTGCCGCGCCAACAGCGTCCGCAGATGCTGCGCGGGTTTCCGTCAGCAGCCTCAGCGGGCACGGACTGAACGATATTTCCTTCGACCTGCGCCCCGGTGAAATTCTCGGGTTGGCTGCCCTGGAAGGGCAGGGCCAGCGCGGACTGTTCCGGATGTTGGCTGGGCTCGAGCACCCCGACAAGGGCCAGATCGCGGTTGACGGAACCACGGCGCAGCTATCGAGCCCGCGCGGCGCGCTGAAAGCCGGCAGCGGAATCGCCTACCTGCCCGAGGAGCGCAAGACCGAGGGAATTCTTGCCGGACTGTCGGCCGCGACCAATATCATACTTCCCGTCATGCCGTCGGCTTCCACCGCGGCCCTGATCTCGCAGCAGGCGGAACAATCCGCTGCGCGTCCAGCCGGACAGAAGGTCGAGATGAGCCCGCGCTATCTCGGCTTTGCGATCGGCGATCTTTCAGGCGGCAATCAGCAGAAGGCGCTGGTGGCAAGAACGCTCGCGACGGGAGCCAAGACCCTGCTCCTCTACGACCCGACGCGCGGCGTGGATGTTGGAACCAAGCAATCGATCTATGCCGCGATCCGGGCATTCGCGGCAGGCGGCGGTTCCGTGCTCTTCTACTCCTCCGAACTGCCTGAGGTCGTCCAGCTGGCCGACCGCTGCATGGTGCTCTACGGCGGTCGCCTTTTCCGCACCTTCGAGGGCAAGGCCATCGCGGAGCAGACGCTTGTCGCGGCAATGCTGGGGCATGGCTCGAACGAGGGGGCGCTTGACCGATGAGCGCGACGTCAATCGAAGCCGGTTCAAACTCGGTCGTCCGCAACAGCCTGGTTAAGCTGACCAAGGGTGCCGGCCTGATCGTGGGAATCTACCTGATCCTTTACGCCCTTTATGTCTACCAGCAGCCACGGGCGCTATCGGCCTCGGCTATCGCAGCGCTCATCAACAATACCGCTCCGCTGGCGCTCGCGGCCATGGGTCAGACGCTGGTCGTCGTCAGCCGCGGTTTCGATCTTTCGGTCGCCGGGGTCATCTCATTGTGCAATGTCGTGTTGGCGGTTTACCCGATCGGCGGGCCAGGCGGCGCGCTGGTTTCCATGCTTATATGCGTGGCGATCGGAGCTTCCGTCGGCGCCGTGAATGGCTGGCTGGTTGCCGTTCTGCGGATGCAGTCCATCGCAGCCACGCTCGCTACAATGATCATCTGCCAGGGGATCGCCCTCGTCATCCTCAAGGCGCCGGGCGGCGCTGTCTCCAACTGGATCGCCGACGAACTGACCGACCGGCTCTGGAAGACGATCCCCGTTTCGGGTCTCGTCGTCGCAGCGGTCGTCGGGATCTGGCTGCTGCTGCGGCGCACTGATTTCGGGCTGTCACTCTATGCCATTGGCGCGGATGAACAGGCCGCCAAACTGTCGGGCGTAAACACCACGCGGGTTCGGTTTACGACCTTCGTGCTTGCCGGCGCCGTTTACGGCTTGGCCGGACTGATGCTTAGCGCCCAAACCGCGACGGGCAATCCGACGTCCGGTACGCCCCTTCTGCTGCTGTCGTTTGCAGCCGTCGCGCTCGGCGGTACTTCGCTGGCCGGCGGCGGCGGTGGACTGTTCGCTTCCGTCATGGGGGCGGCGACGCTGATGTTGCTGCAGAAGGTGCTGTTTTCGAGCGGGGTGTCGTCCTTCTACACCGGCATGTTCCAGGGGATGACCCTGATCCTCGCGGTCGTTTTCAGCGGCCTGCTGACCCGCCTTGGCGAGAGGAAGTGATCATGGCCCAAGATGTCGGACAAGACACGAACCTTGCGCAGTCGGGCGATACGCGCACAAGCGCCAGGGTCAGCCGTGAGACCATCAGTGCTGCGACGGTTGCAATCCTGTGCGTGGTATTGCTGCTCGGAGCACGGTTCGTCAGCCCGGCGCTCGGGTCGTGGTCGCAGGTCGAGACCGTCCTGGTTCTCGGGTTCTTCCTCGTCATTCTGTCATTCGGGCAAGGGCTTGTGATCCTCTCCGGCGGTCTTGACCTGTCCCTGCCGGCGACCATCACCCTCGGCGGCATTCTCGCAACAAGCTGGGTTGGCGCCGAGAATCCAGCCGCCTGGTATTACTTGCCGGTCGTGCTCGGCGTATGCGGGCTGGTCGGCATGGTTTCAGGCATTGGTGTCGTCTGGCTGCGCGTGCCGCCATTCATCATGACGATGGCAATGTCCATCATCGTTGCGTCAGCCCTGCTGGGCTATACGAAAGGTACTCCGCGCGGCGCGGCGCCCGACGCAGCCGTGGCGATGATGAAGAGCCACATTCTGGGCCTGCCCGTGCCTGTCGTCGTCCTGATCGGGCTTGTCCTACTCGGCTGGGTATTCCAGAGCCGGACGATCTTCGGACGCTACATCTATGCCGTCGGCACCAATATCGAAGCCGCCCGGATTGCCGGCGTACCGGTCGCTGCAATGCAGATTCTGCCATACGTACTCAGCGCGATCTGCGCCGGCTTCGTCGGTATAGCGCTCGTCGGCTACTCGAACGGCGCGACGCTGCGGATGGGCGATGGCTACCTGTTGCCATCGATCGCGTCCGTGGTGATCGGCGGCTCATCCATTCTGGGCGGAAGTGGCACGTTTCTCGGCACTGTGGGTGGGGCGATCCTGCTGACCACCCTGGGAACGATCATTTCCGCACTCGGCCTCGAATTCGGGCTTCGAACGGTCATCGAAGGTTCGATTGTGCTCATCGCGCTGCTTCTGCTTCGCGAGGAGCTTTTCCAGAAACTGCGCAGTGTCTGGCGCTGACCGGCGCGCCACGCAGAAAAAGCACCCAAAAGGAGGAGACTACCCATGAAATGCAATTGGCTAAAAACCACAGTCGCGACCGCGGCGCTCGCGGCGGCGACCATGGTCGGCGCTTTGCAGGCCGAGGCCCAAGACGGCGAAAAGTTCAAGGTCTATCTAAGCCTGTCCTATTCGGGCAACGCTTGGCAGTCTGAAGCGGCAAACATCGTCAAAGCGCTTGCCGCTACCCCGCCCTACGACCAGCAGGTCGAACTGATCGAGAACATCTCCGGAACCGATCCGCAGGCGCAGATTTCGGCCTATGAGAGCATGATCGATGACGGTGCCGACGCGATCATCAGCTTTCCGATCTCGTCGACGGCCTTGAACCGCACGATCAAGCGCGGCTGCGAGGAAGGCGTCCTGTTCTTCATGTATGATGCGACGGTGACGGAAAGCTGCGCCTACAATGTCAGCTACCTGTCATCGGGCTTTGGTGAAAACACGGCGCAGGCCTTGGTCAATGAACTGGGCGGCAAGGGCAAGATCTTCCTGTCCCGCGGCGTCCCCGGCAACTCTGTCGATCAGCGCCACACCGACGGCGCCTTGAGCGTCTTTAACAAGTATCCCGGCATCGAAGTTGTAGCGGAGTACTATTCCTACTGGGACGACCGCACTACCCAGCAGGAAACGGCAAAGGCGCTCACCGCGCATCCGGACGTCAATGGCATCTGGGCGCAGGCGGGAGAATATGGCGCAATCCAGGCGCTCCTGGATGCCGGCCATGCGCTGGTGCCCATGACCGGAGAGAATTCAGCCGGCTTCCGTTTGGCGCTTGCCGATCCTGAGATGCAGGCAAAGGGCCTGAAGGGCGTTTCGGCAGGATCGCCTCCGGCACAGTCGGGCTATGCGTTTAAGCTGGCCATGGAAATCCTCACCAAGAATCGAGAGCTTTCTCCGATGAACATCGAATATCCGCTGCCATGGGTGCCGGCCGCGGAAGTGAAGGTCTGCGCAGGGGATCGCTACGAGGATGGTTGCAACGTCTTTCCGCCGGATAGGGTGCCTTCCTCCTTCGTCAGTGAAGTCCTGAACCCCGTACTGCTGCCGGAAGTGAACGTCGAGTCGGCGCTGAACGGCACGCCTGTTCCCGGTGCGACCATCCAGCCGCTGCCGGCTGAGGTGGCCAAGGCCAACAACGAGCCAGGGATCAATTGCGACGGCTGTGAAGCTCCTGCCGATCTTTACAAGCTCACCAAGGTCGAAGCTACGGTGCAGCCGTAATCAGACCTTCAGGATGCCCGGCTTCGTCTCCCTGGGCCGGGCATCCAAACGCTTCTGACTTGCGTGAGCGCTGCGTTCAGGCATCGTCAGTGAGTTGAGGCCTTGGACATCTCTTCAGTCATGGAAGAAGACCCGGTGGATCAGACGAAGCCAGCAACGCGACGGCGAGTGACGGTCAAGGATCTTGCCCGCGATCTCGGCATGTCCGTCGCGACGGTATCACGCGCCTTCTATCCCGACTCCATCATTGCGGCGGAAACCCGCAGGACCGTTCTGCAGCGTGCTAGCGAGATCGGTTATCGCCCCAATCCTTTCGCCCAAAGTCTGATCACCAAGAAGACGCAGATCGCCGGGATGGTGGTGTCTGACCTGACCAACCCGTTCTATCCCGAACTCATGACGCGGCTGACGACGCTTTTGCGGCAGGCGGGAATCAACCTCATGCTTGCTGCGGCCGACCAGCCCGAAAAGATCGACGAGGCGGTGGATCTGCTTCTCACCTACCAGCCGGATCTGATGATCGTGCTCGCAACGAATTTGAACTCCCATGCCCGGGAGAAATGCGAGGCCGCCGGGGCGCCCGTCATCTTCTTCAACCGGCTGTCGGCCGACGGTTTGGGCTTCGGCGTGTCTTGCGACAATGTAGAGGGGGGCAGGCGTGCAGCGGACCATCTTATCGACTTCGGTCATGACAGCCTTGCGTATGTCTCGGCGTTTCCCGGAGCTTCCACGAATGTGGAGCGCCAGCGCGGATTTTGCGAGCGCACCGTAGAGCGCGGTCTCGCCGAGCCGCAGATCATCGAGGCGGGGCTGTTCACCTACGAGGCGGGCTACCAGGCAGGATTGGACCTGGGCAAACTGCAGCAGCGCCCGAATGGCGTGCTCTGCGCCAACGACATCGTGGCGATCGGCTTCATCGAAGGCTTGCGCGAGGGGCTTGGGCTGGACGTGCCGGGCGACATATCGGTCATCGGCTACGACAACATCGCGATGGCCGGCTGGCCGTCACACCGCCTGACCACGATTGCGCAGCCTCTGGACGAGATGATGGCCGCAACCGTCGTGCTTGCCCGTGAACTGGCGGCCGAAAGACAAATTCAGCAACGCATCCTGCGCATTCCGCCCGGACCATTGGTCGAACGCAGCACGGTGCGGGACCGGCGCAAGGGAGTTTCCAAGTGACTGCCGTCGATCTGTTCATGAGGCTGGCCCAGACCCACAAGCCGGACTGTCACATGTCGCTGGACGGTCCACCGCCCGAGACCGTTCCGGATCCGGAGGAGATGGCGCGCACGCTCGGGTCAGATGTCGTCGGACGCTATGCCGCTGCCTGCCGTCCGGTCTACGAAGATCTGCGCCGTGTGATCGGCCAGGTATCGGGGCTCCTGATCCTCGCCCGTCTGACGTCGCGCACGGAGATAGCCGATCTGAACGAGATGCAGCTGTGCCGGGCGCGCTGGCGCGAGGCTGCAGAGCGGCTCGCGACGCTGGAAGCGCCGACAGGTCTTTCGCAGCACAAAGTGCAGCTGACCAGCGCCCACCATTTTTCTGGTGAGGCAATGAACGCCTTTGCCGGCCTACGGAGCGGCGTGGACAACTCAACCGAGTTGGATCGCATGGGGATTCAGATCAAGCGCGCCTATGCGCACCTGGAAGCGGCAAGCTCAAGCAAGGCCGGATTGCAGATGGTCGACTTCACGCATGCATGCTGCTCGTGCGCGCAGCAGAACTGACAGGAATAGGGATCAAAGGGAGGAACACATGGCGGACTATTCGATCTGGGTTTGCGAATACAGCTACGTTGCCAAGTACCACAAGAGCGGCGTGCTCTATGGCGCGCACAATCAGGGCTATGTGAAGCTGCCCTACTGCTATGTCGTCATCAAGGGCCGCGACCATGTCGCGATGGTCGATGTCGGCTACAACGACAAGGCCTATGGCAAGGTGCTCGGTGACCGATTTGGCGTCGAGAACTGGCGTGACCCAAAGGTCGTGCTGGCCGAGGTCGGCGTTGCGCCCGACGATGTCGACACCTGCTTCATCAGCCACGCGCATTTCGACCATTTCGGCAATGTGGAAGACTTCCCGAAAGCCAAATTCTACATACAGGAACGCGAGATTTCGAAATGGGTCTGGGCCATGTCGCTGCCCGACCGGATGCGTTGGATGATGGTGGCGGTCGACCCCGGCGACATCGTGCGCGGCGTCGGTCTGGCGGCCGAAAAGCGTCTGGTCACGGTGAATGGCGCGATGGAAGACGTGCTGCCGGGCATCGACCTTCACGCCGCACCGGACAGCCACACCTGGGGCTCGATGTGGGTAACCGTGCGCAACGACGGGCAGAAGCAGTCGCAGGATACCTGGGTTCTCGCAGGCGATCTCGTCTATCAGTTCTCCAACATCAGCAACTCGGGCGCGGTCGTCGATGTTGACACCATGTATACGCCGGTAGGCCTCGCAGTCGGCAGCCAGACCAACCTCATCCTCGCGACCGAAGAAATGATGTCTCAGGTGGGGTACGAAGCGCGCCGCGTCATCCCGATTCATGAAGAGGGACTGCGTGACGCCTTCCCGTCACGGATCACAAAGGACGGGTTGCGCGTCACCGAAATCTGTCTCGCCGATGGCGAAAAGTCGATGGTGGCATGATGTCGGGCCCGCATCCGGTCGCGATCGTCGGCGCAGGTCTGGTCGGTTCCGGCTGGGCGCTGGTGTTTGCCCGAGCAGGCTACCGCGTCCGTGCCTATGATCCGTCGGCCGAGATCCGGGGCCGAATCCTGACCTGGGCCAAGCAGAGCCTCGACGATCTCGTCGACGCCGGCCTGGCCGAGGACCCGGACGCGATCGTCTCGCGGATAACCGTCCACGACACGCTCGAGGAGGCCCTCGCCGACGCCTTCTACATCCAGGAATCGGTCTTCGAGACCGTACCTGCCAAGACGGAGGTTAGCCTGGCGATCGATGCGCTGATGGCGCCTGGTGCCGTGGTCGGGTCGTCATCGTCCGGAATACCGGCGTCCAAGTTCACTGAAGCCTGCGTCAACCGGAGCCGGTTCCTTGTTGCCCATCCGGTGAACCCGCCGCATCTCGTGCCCGTGGTCGAACTCGTCCCGGCGCCTTGGACCGCGCCGGAGGCCATGGAAATGGTGGCAGATCTCATGAAGGCCGTCGGTCAGGTGCCGGTCAGCCTGACACGGGAAATCGACGGGTTCGTCTTGAACCGCCTGCAGGGGGTACTCCTCAACGAGGCCTGGGCACTCTACAGCGATGGCATTGCCAGCCTTGCGGATATCGACGCGACCATCGCCCACGGTCTCGGCCTGCGTTGGTCCTTCATGGGGCCATTCGAGACGATCGACCTCAACGCTCCCGGCGGCATAGAGGACTATGCGGCGCGCCTGCGCGGTCTCTATGCCGGCATGGTGCGTACGCCGCCGCCGGGGCCTTGGTCCGATGCGGTGATTGCCAAAGCGACGGCCGAGCGGCGGGCGGCCGTACCGGCTTCTGGCCTGGCCGACCGTCGGGCATGGCGCGACGCGATCCTCGGCCGTCTGGCTTCATTCAAGAAATCGAACCGTCTGGCGAACTGACCCGACCTGTCGTCGGCACACTCTCCAGAATCTGTAAGTAGAAGGAACTCACCATGTCCGTCACCCACCTCAAGCATGGCAAGAACGAAGAAGCCCGTTCCGAGGACGATGCCCAGGTCCGTGCGACGGTCGAGGGCATCTTGAAGGACATCGAGACCAGGGGCGACGCAGCGGTGCGTGACCTGTCGGAGAAGTTCGACAAATACTCTCCTGCCTCTTTTCGCCTTTCGGACAGTGAAGTCGAGGCGCTGATGAACCGCGTGTCGACACGCGACATGGAGGACATCAAGTTTGCGCAGGCGCAGGTGCGCAATTTCGCGCAGGCTCAGCGCGATTCGATGCGGGACATCGAGATCGAGACGCTGCCGGGTGTGATCCTCGGACACCGCAACATCCCGGTTCAATCGGTCGGCTGCTATGTTCCCGGTGGCAAGTTTCCGATGGTCGCTTCGGCTCACATGTCGGTTGCGACGGCTTCGGTCGCCAAGGTTCCGCGCATCATTGCCGCCACGCCGCCCTTCAAGGGCGAGCCGAATCCGGCGGTGATCGCGGCGATCAAACTAGGCGGCGCGCATGAGATCTACGTCATGGGCGGCATCCAGGCTGTCGGCGCCATGGCCATCGGCACCGAGACAGTCGAACCCGTGCACATGCTGGTAGGCCCCGGCAACGCCTTTGTAGCGGAAGCCAAGCGCCAGCTTTTCGGACGTGTCGGCATCGACCTGTTCGCGGGTCCGACCGAGACCATGGTGATCGCCGATGAAACCGTCGATGCCGAACTCTGTGCAACCGATCTACTGGGGCAGGCCGAGCACGGCTACAATTCGCCGGCTGTGCTGCTGACCACAAGCCGCCGTCTGGCCATGGCCACGATGGAGGAGATCGAACGCTTGCTGGCGATCCTGCCGACTGCTGAAACCGCGCGCAAAAGCTGGGAGGATTATGGCGAAGTCATTGTCTGCGACAGCCATGAGGAGATGCTGGACGTGGCCAACGACATCGCGTCCGAACATGTGCAAGTCATGACCGATCGCGACGACTGGTACCTGGAAAACATGCACAGCTACGGTGCGCTGTTCCTCGGAGCCCGGACGAACGTAGCAAATGGGGACAAGGTTATCGGCACCAACCACACCCTGCCGACCAAGAAGGCCGGCCGTTACACCGGCGGCCTTTGGGTGGGCAAGTTCCTGAAGACCCACAGCTATCAGCGGATCCTGACCGACGAGGCCGCTGCCATGATCGGCGCCTATGGCTCACGCCTTTGCATTCTGGAAGGGTTTGTTGGGCATGCCGAGCAATGCAATGTGCGCGTGCGCCGGTACGGCAGGCGCAATGTGCCCTACGGGGCCGCGGCGGAATGACGGCTGTCGCGCCAAACTTCCGGCTCGACGGAAAGCGCGCACTCGTTACCGGTGCCGGGCGCGGCATCGGCCTGGCGATTGCCCGTGCCTATGCTGCGTCAGGTGCCGACGTCACGCTCTGCGCACGTACGAAGGAAGATGTCGAGACTGAAGCTGCTGCGCTGACCGCGTGCGGACTGCGCGCCGAAGCCCTGGTTGCCGATGTGACGGATATTGCCGGATTTGCCGGGCATGTCGCTTCCCGGCCGGCCTTCGATGTCTTCGTCAACAATGCCGGCACAAACCGACCGAAACCACTGATCGACGTGACGGAGGAGGACTATGACGCTGTCATGGGTTTGAACGTGCGCGCCGCGATCTTTGCCGCCAAGGCTGTCACGGCAAGCATGCTCGAGTCAGGAAAAGCAGGATCGGTCATCAACATGTCCTCGCAGATGGGGCATGTTGGCGCTGCGAATAGAACCCTCTACTGCGCCTCGAAATGGGCGCTCGAAGGCTTCACCAAGGCCCTGGCCGTTGAACTCGGCAGCAAGGGCATAAGGGTCAACACCATTTGCCCGACCTTCATCGAAACCCCCTTGACGAAGTCCTTTCTCGATGACCCGCAGTTTCGCGGGCAGGTCCTGAGCAAGATCAAGCTTGGCAGGCTCGGTACGGTCGATGATGTGGTGGGCGCAGCCGTCTTTCTTGCTTCGGATTCCTCGGCCCTGATGACGGGCAGCGCGCTCATGCTGGACGGCGGCTGGACGTCGGATTGAACTCGTACGCCAACCTGGCGACAGATTGCGCCAGAGGTCAGCAAATCTCCCTCTCGGCCCCGTTCCGGTAAGTCTGCGTTGCGCCTCTTGTCAGCCATGATGGCCAACTTGCCTTGCTCCATAAGCGGACAATCCTTCCAACCGCCGAATGCCAAGGATGCGTCTCAACCGGAACAGGGCTATCCGTTGCCGGGCAATTTTTTGGTGGCTGCACAGATGGCGCTCGTCCAAGAGGCAACAAGCGACGGCAGAATTCCGGCGACCGGCCGATTGTCGATGTTATCGCGGCACTCGCCACAGGCAAATGTGGCGTAGTCGAACTCGATGCCGGACAGCATCAGACGTAGATGCGCTGCTCCATCGGCGTGTTCTCGATGCGCTCGAGGAGCTTTGCCAGCAGCGCCTGCTCGGCGCGGTTGGAGCGCGTGCGCGGGTTCCAGGCGACGTGGACGTCGATGGCCGGCGGCGACTCGTAGGGCGGCAGGCGCCAGAGGCGGCCCATGGCGACATCCTCCTTGACGACATGCAAGGGCAGAGGGCCGATGCCGAGGCCGGCGGTGATCATGCGGCGCACCTCCTCGAGATTGGCGGAGGTGCCGACGATGCGGTCGTCGAGGCGCGCCTCGCTTCGCATCATGGTGACGGCGCGCAGCGCATCGTTGGCTTGGTCGGTGACGAAGCTGACCGATGAATGGCCGGCGAGGTCGGCCATGGACAGGCCGTGGCGGCCGAAGAGCGGGTGCGCCGGGCCGCAGAACAGGCCGAAATATTCGCGGAACAGGCGGCGGTATTCGAGACCGGGCTTGTGCTCGTTGACGAGGCAGACGGCAAATGAGACACGCCGCGCGGTCACGGCGTCGAGCGCCTCGCGGCTGGCCGAAATCTCGATCGACAGGGTGGCGCGCGGATAGGCGGCGTGAAAGTCGGTGAGCGCTGCGTCGAAGAGCGGGCTGATCACATGGCTCGCCATCGCCACCGAGACATGGCCGGTCACCTCGTCGCCGACATCGCGCATGGCGGTGCCGAGCCGCAGGATGGCGCCGTGGATGTCGGTCGCCTCGGTCAGGAGCAAACGACCGGCGCTCGTCAGTTCGAAGCGGCCGGGCCGACGGTCGATCAGCCGCTTGCCAAGCCGGTCCTCCAGCCGCTTCAGCGCGCTCGACACGGTCGGCTGCTTGAGCGACAGGCGCTCTGCCGCGTCGGTGACCGAACGGGACTGCGCCAGCACGAGGAAGGTGCGCAGCAGGTTCCAGTCGAGATCGCGGGCAAGCCGCTCGGGCGGTGGCAGTTTGCTCATGTCGTTATTGATATCCTCTATGATGAGAATATCAATTATCTATTTGCTCAATGCGTCCTGCCCTGCCCATCATGGCGGCAACAGGAAAAGCGCAGGGGAGCGCTTGCATGAGCATTGAGGCAAGAGAGGCGCGACAGCCATGGATCCTGCTGGCGCCGGCACTCACCGCCGTCGGCCTGCTGCTGATCGTGCCGCTGATGTTCATCGTCGTCTATTCGTTCTGGCTGCGCAGCGCGGCCGGCGCCGATACGCCCGGCTTCTTCCTCGACAATTGGACGGCGGCGCTGACCGACCGCTTCTACCGCGACATCCTGCTGAACACGCTGAACATCGCCGCGATCACCACGGTGGCCTGTGCTGCGCTCGGCTATCCGGCCGCCTATTTCATCGCCCGCTCGAAGGGCAACAAGCTGATCCTGCTGGTGCTTTTGATGCTGCCCTTCTGGATCAGCTACATCATCCGCACGATGAGCTGGATCAACATTCTGGGCGTCTCTGGAGCGCTCAACTCGGTGCTGATGTGGGTGGGCATCATCGATGAACCGATCCAGATGCTTTACAATCAGACCACCGTGATCCTCGGCCTGGTGCATTTCCTGCTGCCCTTCATGGTGCTCAACATCTTCGTCAGTCTCGACGGCATCGACACCAACCTGGAAGATGCCGCCTCCTCGCTCGGCGCGACGCGCTGGCAGGGTTTTCTGCAGGTGACGCTGCCGCTGTCGCTGCCCGGCCTGGCAGCCGGCGGGCTGCTCTGCTTCGTGCTGGCGGCAGGTACCTACATCACGCCCGTCATCCTCGGGGGACCGCGCGATGCGATGTTCGCCAACCTCGTCTACGAGGCAATTATCCGGCAGCTCAACTGGCCGCTCGGCTCGGCGCTGTCGCTGCTGCTGCTCGCCGTGCTCGGCGTGCTGGTGCTGATCTACAACCGCTATCTCGGCATGGCGCAACTGGCGAAGGGGTTGGGCTGATGGGCTGGCGTCTGATCCGCGCCTATACGGTGCTCGTCTACCTGTTCATGTTCCTGCCGATCGCGGTGGTGGTGCTCTTGTCGTTCAACGCCAACCAGTTCGGCAGCTTTCCAATGACCGGCCTGTCGACGCGCTGGTTCGAAACGCTGTGGCAGAACGAGGCCATCATGCGGGCCTTCCGCACCTCGATCCTGCTCGGGCTGATGACCGCAGGCGTGTCGACCGTGCTCGGCGTCCTGGCGAGCCTGGCGCTGGTGCGCTACGCCATCCCCGGCCGCAACCTGATCACGACGCTGCTGATCGCGCCGATCCTTGTGCCGGAAGTGGTGCTGGCGGTGGCACTGCTGCTCTTCCTCAACTTCCTCAACATCGGCAAGAGCTTCACGCTGCTCCTGATGGGGCACGTGATCTTCACCCTCCCCTTCGTCATCCTGGTGGTGCAGGCGCGGCTGGTCAGCATCCGCCGCGACGTCGAGGAGGCGGCGCTCAGCCTTGGCGCATCGCCGACGCAGACCTTCTTCTCGATCACGCTGCCGCTCCTGATGCCGGCGGTGGCGGCGGGCGGCCTGTTCGCCTTCACCATCAGCTTCGACGACATCACCGGCACGCTTTTCTGGAAGCCCGGCGGCATCGAGACCGTGCCGACGCAGATCTTCTCGATGCTTCGCAATTCGATCTCGCCCGAGATCAACGCCCTCGGCACGGTGATCATCGTGCTGACCGTGGGGCTGCCGCTGATTGGCGCGGCAGTCGCCCGAAAACTCGCAACAAAGAGCGGCGGATAAGCCGCCCGATAATCGTGAACCCAGGATGGAGAACACAGATGGACGATACCAAACGTTATGAACGGCTGCGCGAGCGGCTGCAGAACGGCGACATCAGCCGGCGCAAATTCTTTGCCCTGCTGGGCGCGGCGGGCGCTGCCTACGGACTGCACACGCCGTTCGCCAGTCACGCTCTGGCCGCCGACGCGACGCAGGTGCGCTTCGATGGCTGGGGCGGCGTGGTGTCGGAGGCCTTCCGCAAATATGCCTTCGATCCCTACACGGAAAAGACCGGCATCAAGGTCATCGACGGCACATTCCCGGGCGGCGACGAATACCTCGCCCAGGTGCGCGCCAGCCAGCCAGGCGAATACAACATCGCGCATCTGTCGGGCGTGTTCGACTATGCGCGCTATCACAGCTTCGATCTGACCAGCGAGCTCAACCTCGCCAACATCCCAAATATGGCCAATGTCATGCCGGCGCTGATGAACGCCTTCAAGTCGATAACGCCCGACAGCCTGAGCGCGGCTCCCTACGATTACGGCACGACGGGTCTTGCCTACAACCGCAAGCACATCTCGGACGAGGAGATGAAGGAAAAGGGCGCCAAGATCCTGATCGACGAGACGTACAAGGGCAAGATCGGCGGCTGGGCCGACTGGCGGACCCGGCTGTGGTACGCAGCCCTGCAGACCGGTCAGGACCCGAACGACATCAAGGACATCGATGCCGCCTGGGATGCCGTGCGCAAGCACCGCGACCTGGCGCTGAAATACTGGTCGTCGGGCGCCGAACTGATGAGCCTGCTGGCGGAAGAGGAAATCTACGTCACTGAGGGCTGGTCAGGCCGCATCTACGCGCTGCAGGAGCAGGGCCATGACATCGGCTACTACGATCCGCCCAACAGCTTCGGCTGGCAGGAGTGCCTGTTCGTCATCAAAGGCAGCCCGATGGCGGCCTGCGAGGAACTGCTCAACTTCATGCTCGACAAGGACACCTCGATCGCGGTGGCCGAAGGGCAGAGCTACCCGCCGGCGCTCGATCCGACCAAGGTCGATCTCGGCCAGAAGATTCCGAAGCTGCCGGCCTTCGACCCCACCGGCACGCTGTCGGGCCTGACCTTCGCCAATCCGGGCTATTGGAACGGCAACGAGGCCGCATGGTCCGAGATGTTCGGCCGCGTCCAGCGCGGCTACTAGCCCCCTGCTCGGCCCCGCCGCTGCGGCGGGGCCGGCTTTCCCCAAGCGGAGAACCTGCCCGTGAGCGCCGTTTCACTCACCAATATCGTCAAGCGCTTCGGCGACTTCACCGCCGTGCACAAGATGTCGCTCGACATTGCCGAGGGCAGCTTCGTGACGCTGCTCGGGCCGTCGGGCTGCGGCAAGACGACAACGCTCCGGATGATCGCCGGCCTGCTCGACCCGAGCGAGGGCGAGATCGCCATCAAGGGCAAGCGGGTCAACGACGTGCCTATCCACAAGCGCAACCTCGGGCTGGTATTCCAGAACTACGCGCTGTTTCCGCACAAGACGGTCGCCGATAACGTCGCCTTCGGACTGAAGTACCGCAACATCGACAAGGATGAGATGCGGCGCAAAGTGGCCGAAGCGCTTGAGCTGGTGCAGTTGCCTGACCTCGGCGGACGCTACCCGAAAGAACTCTCAGGCGGCCAGCAGCAGCGCATCGCGCTGGCGCGCGCCATCGTCATCGAACCCGACGTGCTGCTGCTTGACGAGCCGCTCTCGGCGCTCGACGCCAATCTGCGCGAGGACATGCGGGTCGAGCTGAAGCGGATCCAGCAGCGCATCGGCGTGACGACCGTCTTCGTGACCCATGACCAGACCGAGGCGCTGGCCATGTCTGACCAGATCATCGTCATGTCGAAGGGCCGCGTCGAACAGGTCGGCGCACCGGAAGAAGTCTACAACACGCCGGCGTCCGAATTCGTCGCGCAGTTCCTTGGCGCATCCAACCTTTTGCCGGCGCGGTGCACCGACGTGTCCGGCGGCGAGGTTGCGCTCGAGTTGCCGGGCTTCCCTTCTTTCGCGATTCCGGCCGCGCGCGCGCCGCAAGTCTCGGCCGCCGGGCCGGTGCGGCTCGTCATCCGGGCCGAGAAGCTGCATCTGACAAGGCCCGGCGCGGAGGCGGGCGACGGTCTGTCGGTCGATGCCACTGTCGAAAATGTCGACTACCAGGGCCAGTCGGCGCGCTATTTCCTGAAGGTCGCCGAACATCAGATGCAGGCTGTGAACATGATCGACGAGCGGCCGTTCGCCACCGGCGAGCAGGTTTCGCTGCGCTTTCGCGCCAGGGATTGCGCCGCGCTGCCGGCCGGGAGCAACGCGTGAAGCCTGAAAGCCATCTCTTCTACCAGACCCGCTCACGCCGCCCCGTGCTGGCCGAGGCACGCGGCATCTACATGTGGGATGTCGACGGCAAGCGCTATATCGACGGCTCATCGGGCGCCATGGTCAGCAATATCGGCCATTCCAACCCGCGCGTGCTGGACGCCATGCGCCAGCAGATGGAGAAGTCCACCTTCGGCTACCGGCTGCATTTCGAGACCGAGCCGGGCGAGTTGCTGGCCGCCAAGGTGGCGGCGCTGTCGCCCGACGGCATGGAGAAGGTGTTCTTCGTGTCGGGCGGCTCCGAGGCGGTGGAAAGCGCCATCAAGCTGGCGCGGCAATATGCGGTGACTGTCGGCGAGGGCTCGCGCTGGAAGGTGATCTCGCGCATGCCGAGCTATCACGGCTCGACGCTCGGCGCGCTGGCGCTGACCGGCTACGACCCTCTGACACTGCCCTTCCTGCCGATGATGCAGGCGATGCCGAAGATACCGGCGCCGCGCGCCTATCTCGACGGGCTCGACATTGATGACCCGGCGACGGGCGAACATTACGCCGCGATGCTGGAGGCCAAGATCATCGAGGAAGGTCCGGGCAGCGTGCTGGCCTTCATCCACGAACCGGTGGGAGGCGCCTCGACCGGAGCGCTGGTCCCGCCGGCCGGCTACATGCAGGCGGTGCGCGAGATCTGCGACCGGCACGGCGTGCTGCTGATCCATGACGAGGTGATGTCGGGAGGCGGCCGCACGGGGCGCTTCTACGGCGCCGAACACTGGGGCGTCGAGCCCGACATCATCGCCATCTCGAAGGGGTTCGGCGCCGGCTATGCGCCGCTGGGCGCGATGATCGCGCATGACAGGCTGGTCGACGCGGTGCTCGGCGCTGGCGGCTTCATGCACGGCCACACCTATGCCGGCAATCCGCTCGCCTGCGCGGCGGGACTGTCGGTGATCGAGGAAATCGAGGCCGGTGGACTGATCGGCAATGCGGCGAGTGTCGGTGCGCTGCTGAAGTCGCGACTGGGAGACCTGATGCAGCGCTACGACTTCATCGGCGACGTACGCGGCGAAGGCCTGCTGCTCGCCTTCGAACTGGTGGCCGACCGCAAGACGATGCGGCCCTTGCCCAAGGGGCTGAACGCCTTTAACGAACTCGTCGATCTGGCCTATGAGGAGGGGCTAATCATCTATTCCCGGCGCACCCGCGGCGGTACGGAAGGCGACCACTTCCTGGTCTGCCCGCCAATGATCACCAGCCCCGAACAGGTCGAGGAAATCATGGCGATGCTGTCGGCCGCTCTCGACAGGTTCGCCGACAGGATATCACCGGCGCTGTCGCGCAGCGCCTGAGGAACAGCATGTCGAAGATCATCATCAGTTGCGCCGTCACAGGCTCGATCCACACGCCGTCAATGTCGCCGCACCTTCCCGTGACGCCCGAACAGATCGCCGAGCAGTCGATCGGCGCTGCCAAGGCGGGTGCCGCGATCCTGCATCTCCACGCGCGCAATCCGAAGACGGGACGGCCCTCGGCCGCGGTGGCCGACTACATGGCCTTCCTGCCCGCCATCCATGCCGGCACTGACGCGGTGATCAACATGACGACCGGCGGCAGCGCCGTGATGACGCTGGAGGAGCGGCTGGCAGGGCCGCTCGCCGCGCAGCCGGAAATGTGCTCGCTGAACATGGGGACAATGAATTTCGCGCTCTACCCGATGCTCGGCAAGCGTAGCGAATGGCTGCAGGACTGGGAGGAGCCGTTCCTGCGCAATTCCGACGACCTGGTGTTCAAGAACACGCCGCGCGACATTGAGGGTGTGCTGCGGCGCATGGGACAGGAGCGCGGCGCACGCTTCGAGTTCGAATGCTACGACGTCAGCCATCTCTACATGCTGAAGCACTTTGCGGATCGCGGGCTGGTTCAGGGGCCGATCTTCATCCAGTTCGTCATGGGGGTGCTGGGCGGCATCGCGGCCGAGCCAGAACATCTCGAACATCTCAAGTGGACGGCCGACAGGCTGTTCGGCGAGGGCTACATGTTTTCCGTGCTCGCTGCCGGCCGCCAGCAGATGGCAATGGCGGAACAGGGTGCCAGGATGGGCGGGCATGTGCGCGTCGGGCTGGAGGACAATCTCTACATCGAGCGCGGCAGACTGGCGCAGTCGAATGCCGAGCAGGTGGAGAAGGTGCGTGGCATCGTCGAACGGCTCGGCCGCGTGGTGGCGACGCCCGACGAGGCGCGCGAGATGCTGTCGCTGAAGGGGCGCGACGCCGTCGCATTCTGAGTGGCGGCGTGCCAGACGATACCGCCATGATCATCCAGGATGGCCTGGCGCCCGGCGCCATCGGAGAAGCGGAATGAAAGCGATACTCGACGAACGCCAGCGCGCGCATGACCCGAAGATGTTCATGGCCAACGGGACGATGTCGCCGAACCCCGAGCAGCCGCGCCGGATCGAGGTGCTGTCGGAGGCAGCGAAGGCCGCGGGCTGCAGCTTCGAGACCCCGACCGACCACGGGCTCGGCCCGATCGCGGCACTGCATTCGCCCGAGTACCTCGTCTTCCTCGAGACGATACACACGCGCTGGAGCCGCATCGAGGGTGCTTCCGACGAGGTGATCCCCAACATCCATCCGGACAGCCGCACCGCCTGCTATCCCCGCTCTGCGGTCGGACAGGCCGGCTTCCACCAGGCCGACACGTCCTGCCCGATCGCCGCAGGCACCTGGACCTCGGCCTACTGGTCGGCGCAGACGGCGCTCTCTGCGGCTGACGCCGTCCTCGCGGGCGAGCGATCGGTATATGCGCTGTCGCGGCCGCCGGGCCACCACGCCTTTGCCGACCTCGCCGGCGGTTTCTGCTTTCTCAACAATTCGGGCATTGCCGCCGAGGCGCTGCTGAAGGCGGGACTGCGCCCGGCGATCCTCGATGTCGACGTGCATCACGGCAACGGAACGCAGGGCATCTTCTACCAGCGCCGCGACGTGCTGACCGTATCGCTCCATGCCGACCCGGCGCGCTTCTACCCCTTCTTCTGGGGTCATGCCGAGGAACGCGGCGCCGGCGAAGGGCTGGGCTACAATCTCAACCTGCCGCTGCCGCGCGGCACCAACGATGCCGACTACCTGACGGCCCTCGACACCGCGCTTGCCCGCGTGCGCGCCTTCGGTGCCGATGTCGTCGTCGTGGCGCTCGGCCTCGACGCGCATGAGAACGATCCGTTCAAGGGGTTCCGCGTGACCACGCCGGGCTTTGCCCGCATCGCAGCGGCGATTGCCGGGCTCGGCCTGCCCGCCGTCATCGTTCAGGAGGGCGGCTACCTGCAGGACGACCTCGGGCCGAACCTCACCAGCTTCCTTTCCGGGTACCAGGACGCATGACGACAAGAAGCAGCGACATCCTCGTCATCGGCGGCGGCATGGCGGGGATAAGTGCGGCCGCACTCATGGCAGCCGACGCCTCGGTGACGGTGCTCGAGGCCGAGGCCAATGTCGGCCATCATTCGACCGGCCGCTCGGCGGCGATCTTCATCCGCAATTACGGCAGCCCTGTGCTGCGCAAGCTGAACGCCGCGTCGGCGCCCTTCTTGAGCGCACCGGACGGGGTGTCGGATTCCAGCCTGCTGTCGCCGCGCGGCGAAATGCTGGTGGCCGCGCCCGACGAACTCGAGGCGCTGGCGGGCTATCTCGAGGGCAGCACCGGCATCGAACAGCTTACACCGGACCAGGCGGTCGAACTGGTGCCGATCCTGCGCCGCGACCGGCTGGCCGCTGCGGCGATCGAGTGGGACGCGCAGGACATCGACGTCGATCGCATGCTGCAGGGCTTTTTGCGCCTGCTGCGCAAGCGCGGCGGCGAGGTGGTGAACGGCGCGCGTACCGGAGCGCTGACGCGGGCGAACGGGGTCTGGACCGCGACGACGGACAAGGGCGCGTACTCGGCGCCTATCGTGGTCAACGCGGCGGGCGGCTGGGCCGACAAGCTGGCTGCACTCGCCGACGCGCCGCAGGTGGGTCTGCGGCCGTTGCGCCGCTCGGCCGCACTGCTGCCGGCGCCCGATGGACACGACGTGACGCGTTGGCCGCTTTTCGCCAGCGCATCGGAGCGCTGGTACGCCAAGCCCGAAGCGGGTCTGCTGATGGTGTCGCCCTGCGACGAGGACCCGGTCGAGCCGCACGACGTGTGGGCCGACGACATGGTGCTGGCCGAGGGGCTCGACCGTTACGAACAGGCGGTGACGGTGCCGGTGACGCACGTGCTGAAGAACTGGGCCGGCATGCGCAGCTTCGTCGCCGACCGCAACCCGGTGGTCGGCTTCGCGCCCGGCGCGCAAGGCTTCTTCTGGCTGGCCGGCCAGGGCGGTTACGGCATCCAGGCCTCGCCGGCGCTGGCGCGGCTTGCCGCCGACCTCTGCCTCGGGCGAACGCCCGATCTGCCGGCGGAAACGGTGGCGGCGCTCGATCCCGGGCGGGAGATCAAGGCCAAAGCAGTCGCCAACGCCTAGCGAGATCGGAAGCCGGCCGATACGGCACCGGCATTTGACGCGCCGGCGCAGCTTGCTAGAAGCGGAGGCGGGAGCCGGTCATCGCGGCTTTGGCAAACCGCTGAGGCTAGCTTGTTGAAGAATGTCCTCTACCCGCTCGTCGCCGCACTTGGCGTCATTGGCCTGGTCTGCCTGCTCGGCCCCTGGTGGTCGGTCTACGAGTTCAATTCCGATGAAGGCCTCAACCTGCAGAAGGGGCTGCTCGTCGCGCAGGGTTACAGCCTCTACAGCGAAATCTGGAGCGATCAGCCGCCGGTGCTGACCTACGTGCTGGCTGCGGTGCAAAGCCTGTTTCCGTTTTCCGTCACCGCCGCCCGCGCCACGATCCTGGCTTTCGGCGCCCTCATGGCGGCGAGCCTGTTCCGCACGGTGGCACGCTTCGAGGGGCTGGCGGCGGGCTGGATCGCAGTGTTGCTGCTTGCCTGCAGCAGCCTCTACCTCGAACTCAGCGTCGCCGTGCTGATCGGACTTCCGGCGGTCGCGCTGGCCATGCTGTCGGTCGATCTCGCCACCTCGGCAACGGGCAATGCAAGAGCCTACAGGGCAGCGGGCGCTGGCGTTGTGTTCGGGCTGGCGGTGCTGACCAAGATGTTCGCGCTGATGATCTTTCCTGCACTGCTCGCCGGCCTCTGGCTTGCAGCTCGAAACGGCGCAGCGCACGACCGACGTGACGGCATCACGTCGACCGGGTGGTTCCTGCTGGCCTTTGTCGCGACGGGGATGGCGATCCTTCTCGCCATCGCCGGGTTCGCGATCGACCAGCTGATCGGCACCCATCTGGCGGCACGTTCAGCACCGGTATTCGACAGGTTCGGCGGCTTCGCGAAGGTGATCGAAATCCTGAGCGAAGGCAGCTCGGTTGCCTTCTACTTCACCGTCCTGTTCGGCATAGCAGCATTCTGCAGACGCCCGGGAAGCATGCTTCTCGTCCCCCTGCTCTGGCTTGTCGCCGGCCTGCTGGTGCTCGGCTTTCACAGGCCGCTGTGGCAGCACCATCTGCTCATCCTCGTGCCCCCGCTCTGCTGGCTGGGTGGAGTCGGCTTCAAGAGCCTCTTCGTCCCGGCCGAGCGCCTCGGCATCACCAACAGGGTCGCCGAGCATCGCAACCGGCGCGTCAGGCTGGCGGGGCGACTGCTCATCCTCGCGCTGGCTCCCGGCCTGACGATCCTGGCCTATCACAATCTGAAGGATGCCCGCAGGACACTGAACAAGGCGCCGAGATTCGACGAGGAACTGGCGCGAACGACCCTCGCGCTGCTCGGCGACCAGTCGGGATACCTGATAACCGACAAGCCTATCGACGCCTTTCGCTTCGGCAAGGCCGTGCCACCAAACCTGGCGGTCTGGTCGGCAAAGCGTGTGATTAACGGCAGCATCGGAGAGGATGAGATCGTGCTCGAGGTAAAGGCGCGGCCCACCAGCCAGGTGATGCTGCGCCGCCATGCCCATGGCGACGGCCTGTTGCAGCGGATTGCAGGCCACGCGACGCGAATCCCGGTCGCCACGGATCGCTATTCGGGCGTCGAGACGGACTTCTTCGCGCGGGATCCGGAAATGCGGCCGCTGGCACGCCAGCTGCTCGACCAGTTGCCCGCGGTGACGGCAGGAAGCCTGGGTGGTGTCGACGGCGTCAACCCCGGTGAACGGCTGGACCGGCCGCAATCGACAGCCCCCCTTCCCGCGCGGTCGGTGATTGCCAGGCCGCCTGGATCCGCGCAGGAACTGGGCTCCTGCCTGCTGGCAGCCTCGCGCATCACG
The DNA here is from genome assembly GCA_018823835.1 of Alphaproteobacteria bacterium. Taxonomy (GTDB): domain Bacteria; phylum Pseudomonadota; class Alphaproteobacteria; order Rhizobiales; family Rhizobiaceae; genus CAMYMG01. The sequence continues at coordinate 39,543 of JAHJHT010000002.1, forward strand.
CGCGATCCGCGACTGATGCTGGAGGCCGCCGGGGTTGGACGAGCCCTCGCCTGCGTCCAGACGGCGAACGGAGGTTGGAGGCATGTTGCGCCGTCATCCCGGCACTGCGCGGCCAGGAATTTCCCGGCAACGGTAGAGGGTGGCGAAACGCTTGACGACGGCACGGTGCCGGCCGCGCTCTACTTCCTGTTCGACCTCTCGGACCGGTTCGCCGAACTCTCGATCGAACCGCCGGCCTGGCTCGGTCGGACGATCGGCAGGGCGCTCGATTTCTCGGTGAACGCGCAACTCGAGAACGGAGCCTGGCCGCAGTCCTTGGTCGCGCGACCAGGCTATCACGAGTTCGCCACGCTGAACGACGACACGACGACGGGGATGATGCGCGTCTTGATCGCGGCTCACGCGCGGCTCGGCAATGACGCCTATCTCGATGCGGCACGGCGCGGCGGCGAGTTCCTGCTGCGCGCCCAGGGCGGCGGCGGGCAGCAGGGCTTCGCCCAGCAGTACACCGCGTCGCTCGAAATCGCACCGGCACGCAAATTCGAGCCGGCTGCCTATTCGTCGCTAGAGACCGGCTACGCGATCAACGCACTGATCGATCTCTACCGCGCAACGGGCGATGGTCGATATCTCGAAGCGGCCCAATCGGCCGCCGGCTGGCTTGAAGCGAGCCAGACCGCACCGGACGAATGGGCCCGGCTCTACGAAATCGGAAGCAACAAGCCGATCTTTGCCGACCGGAAGGGCAATGTGACCTATGACCTTTCAGACCTGCCCGTCGCCGAGCAGACGAGCTACCGCTGGAAGGGCGGCCGCAACGTCTTCCCCGAGATCGGGCTCGCGCTCGACCGGCTCGACCGGTTGGATCAGGGAGCGGAAAGCCTGCGCGAACTCGACGAGGAATTTGCCGCCGCGAGCCTGCTGGCGGCTACCCCCACGGCTCGCCTGCCGCTCAACCCTGCGGCAGGAACGATGACGCCCGAAACACTCGGGTCGACGCGGAAATTCGCAGAATATTGCGCCGGACTGGTCGCCCGGCAGGCCGCCAAAGGCAGTTCAACAACGACCTCTGGCGGTTGACCGTACCGGTTCAGGCCGGGCGAAAATGCTTCGAGAGCTTCAGGCCCTGCGCCTGGTAGTTCGAGCCGAGATCGGTGCCGTAGAGGGCTTTCGGCCGCGACAGCATGTGCTCGTAGACGAGGCGACCGACGATCTGGCCGTGCTCCAGGATGAAAGGCACTTCGTGGCTGCGCACCTCGAGCACGGCGCGGCTGCCGGTGCCACCGGCCTGCGAATGGCCAAAGCCAGGGTCGAAGAAGCCGGCATAGTGGACGCGGAACTCGCCGACCAGCGGATCGTAAGGCGTCATCTCGGCGGCGTAGAGCGGCGGCACGTGCACCGCCTCCTGGCTGACGAGGATGTAGAACTCGTCCGGATCGAGCACCAGTTCGGCGGCGCCGTGATTGTAGAGCGGCTCCCAGAAGTCGAGCACCTCCTGGGCGGCACGCTTGTCGACATCGACGAGGCCGGTGTGGTGCTTGCCGCGGTAGCCAATCAGGCTGCCCTTGTCGCCCGACAGGTCGATGGACAGCGCGATGCCGCCGCCCGAGATGTTGGGCGGCTCGGTGGCGACCAGGGTCTCGGCGCGATGGAGCTCGCCAATCTCGGCTTCCGACAGCAGCGCATTGCCGGTGCGGAAACGGATCTGCGACAGGCGCGAGCCGGTGCGCACGACGATCGGGAAGGTGCGCGGGCTGACCTCGAGATAGAGGGGGCCGGAATAGCCGGCCGGGATCTTGTCGAACTCCTGCCCGCGATCGGTCATGACGCGGGTGAAGATGTCGAGGCGGCCGGTCGAGCTCTTCGGATTGGCCGAGGCCGATATGCTGTCGGGAAGGTCCAGGCTCTCGAGCAGGGGCACGATATAGACGCAGCCGGTTTCAAGCACCGCGCTGTTGGTCAGGTCAATCTCGTGCAGCTTCAGCCGGTCGAGCTTGTCGGAGACATTGTGCGATGGGCCGGGCAGGAAGCTGGCACGCACGCGCCATGCCTTTTCGCCGAGCCGAAGGTCGAGGCTCGCCGGCTGGACCTGGTCGGAATCCAGCGCGCGCGGCGACTTCAGCGCCCCCGACACGAACAGCGCCTGAATTTCCTGATCTGGAAGAATGCCCGTCTGCCGCAAGAGCCAGCTCCGTTGTCTGGCCCAGTGGTTTAGCAACCGCCAAGATTGACGCAAGCCGGGGACGGGTCTAATGGACATTTATCCCGTGGTGATTTGGCCGGTCGGCTTGCAGCCACGTTAAACAAATCGCTAAAGGACCGTCGGGGCCGAAGGCCCGTATGGACCGGTTGCGATTTTTCGCCGCCGGTTTTTTGTATTTGGGGACAAGCCATGACGACCAAGAATGAGCGCGACTGGAAGCCCGCCACACAGCTGGTTCACGCCGGAACGCTGCGCTCGCAGTTCGGCGAGACCTCCGAGGCGCTCTACCTGACGCAGGGCTATATCTACGACAGCGCCGAAGCTGCGGAAGCCCGCTTCAAGGGCGAGGAGCCCGGCTTCATCTACTCGCGCTACGCCAACCCGACGGTCGACATGTTCGAAAAGCGCATGTGCGCGCTGGAAGGCGCGGAGGATGCGCGCGCCACGGCATCCGGCATGGCGGCTGTGACGGCGGCCATCCTGTGCAGCCTGAAGGCCGGCGACCACATCGTGGCGGCGCGTGCGCTGTTCGGCTCGTGCCGCTGGGTGGTCGAGACGCTGGCGCCGCGCTACGGCATCGCCTGCACGCTGGTCGACGGCCGCGAGATCGCCAACTGGGAAAAGGCGGTGCAGCCCAATACCAGGCTGTTCTTCCTCGAGAGCCCGACCAATCCGACGCTCGAGGTCGTCGACATCGCCGCCGTGGCGAGCCTTGCGAACTCGATCGGGGCGCGGCTGGTGGTCGACAATGTGTTCGCCACACCGCTGCAGCAGAAGCCGCTCGAACTTGGCGCGCATATCGTTGTCTATTCGGCGACCAAGCACATTGACGGCCAAGGCCGCTGCCTCGGCGGCGTGGTGCTGTCGGACAAGGAATGGATCGACAAGAACCTGCACGACTATTTCCGCCATACCGGACCCAGCCTGTCGCCGTTCAACGCCTGGACGCTGCTGAAGGGGCTGGAGACGCTGCCAGTCAGGGTGCGGCAGCAGACGGAAAATGCGGCGCGGATCGCCGATTTCCTGGCGGATCGCGCCGACATCAGCCGGGTCATCTACCCCGGACGCGCCGATCACCCGCAGGCCGACATCGTCAAGAAGCAGATGAGCGGCGGCTCGACGCTGATCTGCCTCGACCTGAAAGGCCGCAAGAAGTCGGCCTTCGCCTTCCAGAACGCGTTGCAGATCGTGCAGATCTCCAACAATCTCGGCGATGCCAAGAGCCTGATCACGCACCCGGAAACGACGACGCACAAGAACCTGACGCCAGAGGCGCGTGCCGAGCTCGGCATCGGTCCGGGCACGCTCAGGATCTCGGTCGGGCTGGAGGACGCCGACGACCTGATCGCCGACATCGACGCGGCGCTGGAACGAGCGAGCTAACGCTCCCTAGGTGAAAGTCCGCCAGGCTAGAACAATGCGCGACAGCGCCGTGTAGAGCGTCAGCGCGGCGAAGATCCAGGCAAGAATCGGGAACCAGGCCGGAAACAGGCAAAAGGCGAAGAAGACGGCGATGGTCTCCGTCGCCTCCGCCAGCCCGGTGGTGAAGAACAGTGACTTGGCGCCGCGCGCCACCGTGATCAGCTTGCGCTTCTCGGCCATCACCGCATAGGCGAGGAAGCTCGCGCCGTTGATATAGAAGGCAAAGAGCAGCGCGGCGCCCGCAAGGCCATTGGCGGCCGGATCGTATATGACAAAGCCAAGCGGAATGGCGCCGTAGACGACGAAGTCGAGCACGATGTCGAGATAGCCGCCGAGATCGGTCCGGCCATCGACCTTGGCAATGGCGCCGTCGAGGCCGTCGCCGAAGCGGCTGACGGCGATGAGCACGAGGCCGAGCCAGAAGTAACCGCCGGCAATGGCGACCGCCGCCGCGATGCCCAGAATGCAGGCCGAGATGGTGACGGCGTTGGCCGAAACGCCGGTACGGGCAACCCGTGCCGCCGTCGCATCGAGCCAGGGATCGAGGCGCCCGCGCGCCCAGCCATCAAGCATCGGTTTCTTCCTGCCAATCGTGCCGGACAGTAGACAGCAAACGATGCTATGCGGAAATCACAATCGAACGCTGGAATGGTTGACGCCAGGTCAGGAAGCGGGAATCTAGAGTGCCGATGCGGAGTAGCAGACCATGTACAGCGCCATGACGCGCAACATCACCGTGACGGTCAAGCCGTTCTACATGGCCGACCGGTCAGATCCCGACGAGAGCCGCTACGTGTGGGGTTACCGGGTGACGATAGACAACCAGTCTGACGACACGGTGAAGCTGCTGTCGCGCTACTGGCACATCACCGACGGGGCCGGAAAGGTCGAGGAGGTGCGCGGCGCCGGGGTTGTCGGCGAACAGCCGCAGCTCGATCCGGGCGACAGCTACCAGTACACGTCAGGCTGCCCGCTATCCACACCGTCGGGCTTCATGGTCGGCCGCTACACGATGCGCAATGCGCATGGCGAACAGTTCGACATCGCCATTCCGGCCTTCTCGCTCGACCTGCCCGGCAAGCCGCGCGTGGTGAACTGACCGGAAACACGGACACCCGCCGTGCGGCCATGCCCCTCTCCCTGGCGGCGAGAGGCTTGGCGGCATCAGTTGGCGGGCGAGAATCCGGCTGGGTCGAACTCGTAGCTCTGCGAGCAGAACTCGCAGGCGACCGAGATTCGGCCGTCCTCGGTACTCTCGGCGATCTCTTCGGCTGTGAAGCCTTCGAGGATGCCGCGGATGCGCTCGCGCGAGCAGGAGCATTCGTCGGCGACCTGGACGCCGGGGAAGGCGCGGACGCCGTGCTCGTGGAACAGCCGGTAGAGCAAGCGTTCGGACTCGACGGTCGGGTCGGTCAGTTCGGTCGGCTCGATAGTGCCGAGCAGCGCCTGAACTTCCAGCCAGGCATTGTCGAACGGCATCTCGGACCCGGTGTCGCCGTCGCCACCCGGAAGATCCGGCATGCGCAGACGCTCTGGAGACTCGGGCAGAAACTGCGCCAGCAGGCCACCGGCACGCCAGCGCTCGGGCTCGCCCGGGCGCACCACCTTGGCAACCTCCAGGCGGATCTCGGTCGGGATCTGTTCGGACTGCCTGAAATAGGTGCGCGCGGCCTCTTCGAGGGTGGTGCCCTCAAGCTGAACGATGCCCTGGTAGCGCTGCGTGTATTCGCCCTGGTCGATGGTGAGCGCCAGGATGCCGCTACCCAGAAGGGTTTCGGGCGCGGTTTCGCCAACTGCAGCGAGTTCGGCCAGCCGGTCGGGGTCGAAGCGGGCGTAGGCGCGCAGCGAACCGGGCGTGGTGAAGTCGGCCACTAGCATGTCGACAGGACCGTCGGTGCGCGTCTGGAGGATGAACTTGCCGTCGAACTTCAGCGACGAGCCGAGCAGCGTCGCGACCACGCAGGCCTCTGCGAGAAGCCGGGCGACCGATTCCGGATAGTCGTGGCGCTCGAGTATGGCATCGAGCAGCGGGCCGAGCTGAACGATGCGGCCGCGCGCGTCGAGCGGGCCGACCTCGAAGGGAACGACATGGTCGTCCCCGGCATAGCCGAATTCGCCGAGTTTTCTTTCGTGATCAGACAATTGCACAGATTCCAGCATGACTCGTCTCCGGCGCGCGGCGATGCCGCCACTCAGGAAGCATGCGTCGAGACGCCCATGGTTGTAGGTGATGCGCCGGAGATAGGCATCACCGGGCCAAGCTTCAAGCGCCGAGGCACCAGGCCAGCACAGCCTTCTGGGCGTGCAACCGGTTCTCGGCCTCGTCGAAGACGACCGAATGCGGTCCGTCGATGACGTCGTCGGTGACTTCCTCGCCGCGATGCGCCGGCAAGCAGTGCATGAACAGGGCGTCGGACTTCGCCTTTTGCATCAGGTCGGCATTGACCTGATAAGGCAGGAAGACATTGTGACCGCGGGCGCGGTGCTCCTGGCCCATCGAGACCCAGCAGTCGGTCATGATGCAGTCGGCTTGGTCTGCGGCATCCTGCGGCGAGCGCATGATCGTGACGTCGCCGCCATTGGCCCTGGCCCAGTCGACATACTTGCCTTCCGGCTCGCTGCCTTCCGGAACGGCGATGCGCAAATTGAAGGAGAAGCGGGCCGACGCCTCAAGCAGCGAGTGCACGACATTGTTGCCGTCGCCGATCCAGGAAATGGTCTTGCCGGCGACCGGGCCGCGATGCTCCTCGAAGGTCATGATGTCGGCCATGAGCTGGCAGGGATGCGTATCGTCGGTCAGGCCATTGATGACCGGCACTGTGGCGTGCTCGGTCAATTCCAAGAGCCGCTCATGCGCGGTGGTGCGGATCATGATGGCGTCGACGTAGCGCGACAACACTTTGGCAGTGTCGGCGATGGTCTCGGAGCGGCCGAGCTGCATTTCGGTGCCGGTCAGCATGATGGTCTCGCCGCCAAGCTGGCGCATGCCGACGTCGAAGGAAACGCGTGTGCGGGTCGAGGGCTTGTCGAAGATCATCGCCAGCACCTTGCCGTCGAGCGGGCGCGAGCGCTCGCCGGCCTTGAGGCGTGCCTTGCGGGCCGAGGCGTCGGTCAGCATGCCGCGCAGCTCACCTTCGGAAACGGCGGACAGGTCGGTGAAGTGGCGGATACCACCGGTCATTGCAAATACTCCAGGAAATCAGCCGGCGGCAGCGACGGGTGCGGCTGAGAGTGCCGCGGCGCCCGCCCGAATGCGACCGAGCGCATCGCGGATCTCGTCGTCGGTGACGACGAGCGGCGGCAGCAGGCGGATGACATTGTCGCCTGCGGGCACGGTGAGCAGGTGCTGCTCGCGCAACGCTGCGTTGAGGGCAACATTGGGCACGCGGCACTTCAGGCCGAGCAGGAGGCCGGTGCCCCGGACCTCCTCGATGACGCCGCGGAACTCGTCGGCGACGGAGGCGAGACCCTGCTTGATGAGCAGCGACTTGCGCGTCACATCGTCGAGAAAGCCGTCTTCCAGCACGACGTCGAGAACCGCGTTGCCGACCGCCATGGCAAGCGGATTGCCGCCGAAGGTGGTGCCGTGGACGCCGGCGGTCATGCCGACGGCAGCGGCGTCCGTTGCAAGGCAGGCGCCCATGGGGAAGCCACCGCCAATGCCCTTGGCGATCGCCATGATGTCGGGCGCGACGCCCGACCATTCATAGGCGAAGAGCTTGCCGGTCCGGCCGATGCCGCACTGTACCTCGTCGAAGATCAACAACAGGCCATGCTTGTCGCACAGCGCGCGCAACCGCTTCAGGGACTCCGCCGGGAATGTGCGTACACCGCCCTCCCCCTGCACGGGCTCAAGCAGGATGGCTGCGGTTTCGGGCGTGATGGCCTTTTCGGCGGCGTCGATGTCGTCGAACGGCACCTGGTCGAAGCCGTCGGCCTTGGGGCCGAAACCCTCGAGATATTTCGCCTGGCCGCCGGCGGCGATGGTGGCGAGCGTGCGGCCGTGAAAGGCGCCCTCGAAGGTTATGGTGCGGAACCGCTCGGGGTTGCCGTTGACATAGTGATGGCGGCGCGCCGTCTTTATGGCAGCCTCAAGCGCCTCGGCGCCGGAATTGGTGAAGAACACCTTGTCAGCGAAGGTCGCCTCGACGAGCCGCTCGCCGAGCCGGCGCTGGCCCGGAATCTCGTAGAGGTTGGAGACATGCCAGAGCTTGCCGGCCTGTTCGGTGAGCGCGGCGACAAGATGCGGATGGGCGTGGCCAAGCGAATTGACGGCGATGCCGGCGGCGAAATCGAGGTAGCGCTGCCCATCAGCGGCGATCAGCCAGCTTCCTTCGCCCCGCTCAAAGGAGAGGGGCGCGCGCGCGAAAGTCTCGTAAAGCGCCGAACCGCTCATTATATGTCTCTCCGGAACCAACAGTCGGGAATTGCGGCGGCCTCGCGTGGCGCAGGAAATCCCGGTAGCGGCCAAAAAATCAAAAAGCCGCCCAAGCGGCGGCCGACCCGTTCATATTGTGGGTTTTGGCCATGAAGTCAACGAAAACGTCGCGCAGGAAAGCGCGACCTAGCTTATCCCCGCTACCCCGCAAACGCGGCTGGTCAAGTTGGGGAAAACCAAAAAAACCAATCGGTGTTGCATCGGGGACTCTTGTCACCGAGTCAGCCGATAGAGTAGTTTGAGACGAAGAAAAGACTATATTTCGTGCGGCGAACCTAATCAGCAGCGTATATGTAGTGTCCGCCCGGCGATGCCGGGGCGCTGGTGGATTCCGGATTCCGCACGCTGAAAAGGAGCGTGCCACAATGAACTGGACCGACGAACGCGTCGAACTTCTGAAGAAGCTTTGGTCGGAAGGCCTGAGCGCGAGCCAGATCGCGGCCCAGCTCGGGTCGGTGACGCGCAACGCCGTGATCGGCAAGGTGCACAGGCTGAAACTGTCGAGCCGCGGCCGCTCGACCGCAGCCCCCGCCCGCCAGAAGAAGACCACCATGGGCGCCAGCGCCTCGAAGAGCACCAGCCGCGCGGCCAGCGTGACGCGCACGGTGACGACCTCGATCGGCGCCAATGCGCTGCAGGCGCAGTTCGATACCGATCCGGTGGTGCGCTACCAGGCGCAGCCGAGCGAGAATGTCGTGGTGCCGATTTCGCGCCGGCTACAGCTGGTGCAGCTCTCCGAAAACACCTGCAAATGGCCGAACGGCGATCCGCTGACCGAGGATTTCAGCTTCTGCGGCAACGATGCCGGCGAAAGCGGACCCTATTGCGGCTACCACTCCAAGATCGCCTTCCAGCCGGCCTCTGAGCGGCGCCGCAGCCGCTGAGGCTTCCGGCTCCTATAGCCAGTCGTTACGCCTGAAGCGCCAGTAGAGCACGGAGCAGACGACGAAGATGAATCCGAGCACGGCGGGATAGCCGTAGGTCAGCTTCAACTCCGGTATGTCGGCAAAATTCATCCCGTAAATGCCGGCGACTGCCGTCGGCACGGCCAGGATGGCAGCCCAGGAAGCCAGCTTCTTGGCGATTGCCGTCTCCTGGCTCTGGCCGACGAGCAGGCTCGCCTCGAAGGCGAAGGCCAGCACCTCGCGCAGATTGTCGATCTTTTCCTGTACCGTCCTGATGTGGTCCGTGACGTCGCGGAACAGCGTGTGCATGGCCGGCCGGATCTGCGGCAGCTCGGTCCCCGTCAGGCGGCGGCAGACCTCGACCAGCGGGGCGGCCGCATTGCGCAGGCGCAGGAGGTCGCGGCGCAGCATGTAGAGCCTCTCGATGTCGGCCCCGGTCATCGGCCGGGCCAGCACGCGATCCTCGATCTCGTCGACCTCCTCCTGGATCTGGTCGAGCACCGGCATGTAGTTGTCGACGATGAAGTCGAGAATGGCGTAGAGGATGAAATCCTCGCCCTTGGCGAGGGCGGTCGGGCAGGTTTCCCAATGCTGGCGCACCGCGGCGTAGGAGGTCGAGGTGCCATGCCTGACGCTGACGATGTAGCCCTTGCCGACGAAAACATGGGTCTCGCCGAAGGAGACGCGGCCGCGGATGAGCTGGCCAGTGCGCGCGACGATGAAGAGGGCATCGCCATATTGCTCGAGTTTCGGCCGCTGATGCGGATGCTCGGCGTCTTCGATGGCGAGGTCGTGCAGCCCGAATTGCTCCTGCACCCGCAGGAGAAGGTCGCGGCTCGGCTCCCAAAGGCCGATCCAGACTACATGACCCTCCTTCTTCGTCCACGCGCCGGACTCATCGACCTGGATGTCGGCGACGCGACGTCCGCCCTCATAGACGCTGCAGGCGACGACACCGTCCTCGTTCAGGTTCGTCGCTGCAATATCCTCGATGAGGCCCATTTCTCCTCCTGGCGGCCGTAACCTGGGTCCGGCTTGGACGATGCTACCTCATTTGAGGCGCCAGGGCAGGCCCGACCTGCGGCAGGGCACCGGAATGGGAAGACGATGTGCGTCAGTCGCCGGTCTCGCCGGACACCGTGACCTTGTGGCTCTTGTCTTCCTTGGGGCGCTCGGAGGGCATCTGCTCGCCAGTGACGACGTAATAGATCGTCTCGGCAATGTTGGTGGCATGGTCGCCGATGCGCTCGATGTTCTTGGCGCAGAACAGCAGATGCGTGCAGGGCGTGATGTTGCGCGGATCCTCCATCATGTAGGTCAGGAGCTCGCGGAACAGCGAGGTGTACATGGCATCGATCTGTTCGTCGCGGTCGCGCATCAGGGCGAGGCGATCGACAGACCGCGAGGCATAGACGTCGAGCACTTCCTTGAGCTGGGTCAACGCCAGTTCCACCAAGGCCTCCAGGCCGCGGAAAAGGCTGAGCGGATGGCGTGCCTCGGTGACGGCGACGACGCGCTTGGCGATATTCTTGCCGAGGTCGCCGACGCGCTCGAGGTCTGCGGCAATGCGGATCGCGCCAATGATCTCGCGCAGGTCGTCCGCCATCGGCTGGCGCTTGGCGATGATGATGATCGACTTGTCGTCGATCTCGCGCTGGCACTCGTCGAGAAAGACGTCGTCCTCGATGACCTTGCGGGCAAGGCCGGCGTCGGAATTGACCAGCGCCGACATCGACTGGTCGACCATGCGCTCGGCGTGACCGCCCATCGAAGCGATGCGGTTGGATAGGAACTTGAGTTCCTCGTCGAAGGAGTGGACGATATGCGCGGTCATGTCTGTTCCAGCACAGTCTTGCGACTCAGGGCCTCTCTAGGGGTCAATCATCGCTGATAGGCCAGCCAGATGACAGAAAAAAGAACCCGAACCCGGGCCGCCGCGCCCTGGGAGGGCTATTTGAGCGGCAGATGCACCGTGAAGGTCGCACCCTTGCCGACTTCGGACTTGATGGTCAGCCGCGCATTGTGGCGGGTCAGGATGTGCTTGACGATCGACAGGCCGAGACCGGTCCCCTTCTGGGCTCGGCTGGTATCGACGTCGACGCGGTAGAAGCGCTCGGTGATGCGCGGAATATGCTCTTCCGGGATGCCCGGTCCGTAGTCGCGGATCGTGACCGCCACCTCGGTGCCGCCCGCCGTTCCGGTTTCGATCGACACGGTGACGCGGTGGCCCGACTGGCCGTACTTGCAGGCATTTTCGAGCAGGTTCTCGAAGACCTGGAAGAGCTCGTCGCGATCACCGCGCAACTCGACCGGCGTGTCGGCGAACTGCCGCTCGATGACGACACCGGACTCTTCGGCCAGCGGGCCGAGCGAGTCGATGACGCTCTGCAGGACCAGGCGAACGTCAACAGTGGCGCCGGGCGGCAGATAGGGTTTCATCTCAAGACGCGACAGCGACAGGAGGTCGTCGATCAGACGCGCCATGCGTGCGGTCTGGTTCTGCATGATCTGCAGGAAATGATCGCGCGCCTTGGCGTCGTCGCGCGCCGGCCCGCGCAGCGTCTCGACGAAGCCGGCGATCGAGGCGAGCGGCGTGCGCATCTCATGGCTGGCATTGGCGATGAAGTCGGCGCGCATCCGGTCGATGCGCCGCGTCTCGCTCTGGTCCTTGAAAACGACGACGAAGAGGCCGGTGCCTCGGCCGATGGAAGAGGCGGTGACGCGATAGACGCGCTCGATGGGGACGCGCTCGGAATAGTCGACCACGGCCGACGGCACCACGCCGGTGCGCACGCGCTCGAAGAGAGACTGCATCTCCGGCGCGCGGAACTTCATCATCATGGACATGCCCGGGGCGATCACACCGAAGGCACCGAGGGCGGCTTCGTTGGCATGCACCGCGCTGCCGGCGGCGTCGAAGATGACGAGCGGATCGCCGACGGCCTCGGCGAGGCTCTGCGCGGTCAGCCCGTCGAGACCGTTGCGGTCGGCGGCAGCAGCACGGTCAGCCTTGCGCTGACCCCGCGTGCGGCGGGGCGCTATCGCGGTGACAGCGAACAGAATGACGATAATGGCAGCGGTCAGCTGCCAGGACCCTCCCCCGAGACGGTGGACGGCAAGCACGGCCATGATCCCGGCAACGAGCGTCCAGCGGTTCTGCGCCAGCCGCCCGGCGACGAGGGCGCTGAAGCGGCGGGCCTGTTCATCGCGTCTCGGTTCGGCCATCAGCCCTTTCCTGCCACAACAGATGTCCGACGAAGCGAAGTTCGCGCTGGACCCCTTCGGGAGCACCCAATAGCATGATTGCAAAAGCAGGAAAGGTTGTGCGCAGATGAAAAAAGGTGCCGGCAAGGCCTCGGCCAGGGACGAGAAGGACGCGCTGAAGATCATGGTCGACGGCGTCCAGCGCGAATTCGACATCCACGACCCCAAGCTGCCGGACTGGATCGAAGACAAGGCGCTGGAATCCGACGGCTATCCCTACGACAAGAAGCTCAAGGCCAAGGAATACGAAAAGCAGCTCGAGAAGCTGCAGCAAGAACTGGTGAAGCTGCAGTTCTGGCAGCAGGCGACCGGGACGCGGGTGATGATCCTGTTCGAGGGACGCGACGCCGCGGGCAAGGGCGGTACGATCGGCGCCATGCGCTACTACATGAACCCGCGTACGGCGCGCACCGTGGCGCTGACCAAGCCGACCGAGACCGAGCGCGGCCAATGGTACTACCAGCGCTACATCGAGCATTTTCCAACGGCCGGCGAGTTCGTCGCCTTCGACCGCTCTTGGTACAACCGCGCCGGGGTCGAGCCGGTCATGGGCTTCTGCACGCCCGAACAGCACCGGCATTTCCTGCAGGAGACGCCGGGCTTCGAGCAACAGATCGTTGACGAGGGCATCAAGTTCTTCAAGTTCTGGCTGAATGTCGGCCAGGAGATGCAGTTGAAGCGATTCCACGACCGGGTGCACAGCAAGCTGACCTGCTGGAAATTCTCGCCGATGGACGTGGCCGGCATCACCAAATGGAACGAGTACACCGAGGCGCGCGACCTCATGCTGAAGAAGACGCACACCAAGCATGCGCCATGGCAGGTGGTGAAGACCAACGACAAGCGGCGCGCCCGCATCGAGGTGATCGGCCACGTGCTGCGCAGTCTAGACTATACCGGGCGCGACATGGACGTGATCGGCGAGCCGGATCCGAAGATCATCGGTGACGGTGCGCGGCTGCTCTGAGGCGGTCGCGGGACCGGTCCAGGCAGGGTGCGGCGTCTTTTCCCAGTGGTGCGGTTGGCGGCAGATCTGCCAGACCGCGCGCCAAGCGGCCAGCGACATCATCATCCAGTAGACTGGCGTGAACAGAACGACCTTCCAGAAGCCCCTGCGCTCGGCCCTGTCCAGTACCTGCCAGCCGAGTAGCAGGAAGGACAGGTAGCCGCAGGCGACGTTGACCAGATCGACGCCGAACAGCACCGATTTCCAGAGCCCCATCGGTCGCTCCATCATAAGGTCTACAAGCAGCACAAGCCCCGTGATGAACAGGAAGGGATGCGCAAGCGCCGACAGCACCATGCCGGCGAAGAGTATCTGCGCGATGAGGAACGAACCTGGCCCGAGTTCGCCAGCCAGGCGGAGCGGATCGCGCATGTGGACGAGCCAGGTCTGCATCCATCCCTTGAACCACCGTTTGGCACTGTTCGCGGTTGTTCGCAATTGTTTGGCAAATTCAAGCTCTTTATCGGTGCATTGTTCGCCATCGTCCGACACAGTTCGCTATCAATCGCGGAAAATGTTGCTATGGTGTTGCTACGAAACGGAACTGGTATCAACGCGAGCTTGAACCCTTGACCAAGAGACTCACAGCAACAGTTCTCGGGGCGCTACGGGCCAAAGATACGGCCTACTACGTCCCGGATGACCAGCAGGTAGGGCTGCGTGTCAGGGTTGCTCCCTCTGGTTCGCTCACCTGGAACGTTGCTTTCAGGATCAAGGGGGGCTCGACCAAGAGCGTCTCCCTCGGACCATGCGACCCTAACGGGCGAAGAGGTTTCGGCTTGGCCGAGGCTCGCGAGAGGGCATCTGAAATTGTGAAGGCGGCTCGGCAAGGTCGCGACCTGCTCACCGAGGAGCAGGATGCTCGCCTCGCACTTGAGGATCGGCTTTCGGTGGATACGCTCATCGAACGCTACACCAAAAGTATCAACAGCCCCAATCGCAACGGCGGCGCCTTGCGTACTGCAGGAGAAATAGAGCGCCGCCTGATCCGCGCGCTGAGTTCAAAGCTTAACTCCGTAGCAGACAATTTAAAGCGTGCTGACATCAGCGTTCTGCTCGATGAGGTTGCGGACAAGTTTCCCCGTGAGGCCGAGAAGCGAAGGCAGTCGATTGGCGCGATGTACCGATGGGGCGTTGCGAAAGGTTATGTCTCGACAGATCCAACAGCCGGTTCGGAAAGCTATGGACGAGGGGGGCCGCGCGACAGGGTGCTGTCACCCGAAGAAATCAGGGCATTCTGGACATGGCTCGATACTGGGGCGCAAAACATGCCACCTGACTGTATTGCAGCCTTGCGGCTCCAGCTGTGTACTGGTGCCCGTATCGGCGAAGTGGCTGGCATTCATGTGTCTGAGTTGCATCAGGAGGATGAGACGCTGGTTTGGACTTTGCCGGCCTCGCGATCGAAGAACAAGAACCAGCGTGTTACCCCTCTGGTGGGCAAGGCGCGGGCCATCGTCGAAGGAGTGACCGCTCAACGAAATCGAGGAGCATTGTTCAAGACTGCACAATCTGGTCGTCCCTTGACGTCAACTGATATCGGCCAGGCGCTCAAAAAGCGACACCTCCCCTGCCCCCACTTCAGCAGCCATGATTTGCGCCGAACAGTCGTCAGCATGATGGATGAGTTAGGCATCGCGCTGGACACGATTGCAGCGGTCGTCGGACATCAGCGTGGTTCGCGCGACACACGGACGCTAGTTCGTCACTATGGCCGCGCCCGACTTGATGAACGGGTCGAGGCAGCGCTAACGGCCTGGGACCAATATCTTGGATCTATCATCTCTGGCAGCATTGAGCCTGCCGGCAACGTACTGAGGCTGCGAGGGACGCGGTAAATGAACCCGCAGGGATAGGCCGGCCAGCCGATAGGCCGGGCAGCACCTCCCGGTTTCCCTGCGGTCCTAAGGTGCAGCGCAAGGTGCAGCGATGACGACACACATACCTCCTCGTTGGGCTCAGGGTTTACACAAAGCATCGGAGCCAGCGCCGACCCAGAACAACGGCAAAAGTGTCCTCTTCGGCTCGATCAGTGCGCCTGATGCATTCGAGGACAACCTCATCGCGTTCGCCAAAGAACGGAAGATGGAAGGTGCGAATTGGCGCGCTGAGGCCCTGGAAGCTGCTGCGCGGGAGCACTTAACGGAGAGAGCCACAAAAGGACGCGGTAGGCCAAAGCAGATAAGAAACATGCTGGTTAGCTGTCGCGAACCTGAACTCCTAGCGGCGACATCGTCGCTCAAGGAGCGGATATCTAAAGCGACGGGTAGACCTGCATCAAGCATTTCTGACAGGTCTGTTTTGCGGTTAATGCATTCTCTTCAAGAGGAACTCGCAGGCCGACTTGATGACCCGGAAAGCGCACTTTCTCATGCGAACCTGCGTGTTTCTCAGAACCGGCTATCAAAAGATCGAACCCGTACGAACCGACCAGCCCCAGTTGGACGCAGGAAACGTCACAAATAAATAGCTCGAATTGTTTGTGATATTTCGCCGTCCCGCCCCCATCCATCGTCGTCCGTGCAAACAAGCACTCACACGGATGGATTACATTCATGACCAAGATATCAGTGACTATTCCCGAAGCGGTCGAAATGACCGGCATCGGCCGCAGCTCCATTTACAAAATGTTCTCAGAAAACAGGCTGACCGCTCGTAAGAACGGCAAGCGCACCCTCATTCTCGTTGAAGAACTTGAGCGCGTCATCAAGTCGCTTCCAACGGCGACTTGAGGTGGCGATAGATGAACCCGGATATCAAAACCGCCCCCACGAGTGGCATCGTGGAAGCGGCAGTAGTTTCGAAAGCTGTAAGAGCTTCAAACTACCAAATCCGCCCAGAATATTCAACCATCAATTATGCCGTCGCCAAGGTAGCGACGCGTTTCAGCCTGCGCATTGAGACTGCCCGTCTGATCTGCACACTGAGCGGGATTGGGGGAAGGCGATGAGCGATCTGGCAACCCCAAGCTCGCAGTTCGAGCGCCAGGCACGCTGGCGGGAAAAGAATCCGCTGAAACGGTGGGCGCACATTGCCACGGCCTCGGCTTTGCGGCGCGGTCTGATCGAACGCGGTCCCTGTGAGGTCTGCGGCGCCGACAATACCGACGCACATCACGATGATTACGCGCGTCCGATGGCTGTTCGATGGCTGTGTCGCGCCCATCACAAGGCTGAACATGCCCGCCTCAAATGCGAGCAGAATGGCGGCGAGCAATGAGCGGGCGGCGCTTCACGATGGTTTCCCGGCAGATCTGGCGGTCAGGGCGTTTCCTGGCCGTCAGTGCCGAGGCCAAGGTGCTCCATTTCTTCTACATGACCTGCGAGCACCAGAACTTCGCGGGCACCTACCGCCTGCCGGACGGTTACGCGGTTGAAGATCTGGGCTGGCCGCTCGACGCCTATCGCGCAGCCCGTCGGGAGCTTGTCGTAGCTGACCTGATCGCCTTCGACACCGCTACCAGCGAGTTATTCGTTCGTCGATGGTTCCAGCACTGCCGGCCAAAGGGCAGCAAGCAGGAAGAAGGCACTCGCCGTCTAATTGAGGCCATCGACTCCGACATCATCCGGGAGATGGTGGAGGCAGAATACATGGCTGGCGAGCCAGAAAAGCCGGCGGCAGAAGTTCATCCCTTCGACACGTCGAGCAAGCTCTTGCAGACCCGGATCATGGGTGGGAGGGGCTGACGATGGCGGCAGATCCATACCCCATCAATACCCTATCGGATCGGTATCGATATAAGGAGATAGAGATAGAGATCGGAGAGGGAGAAGGAAAAGCGAGAGGGAAATCTAGATCGAAAGGAGAAAAAGAAGAAGAAGAAGACTTTAGAGCGTCGCTTTCGCAACTCGCCGATGCCGTCGCGGCGGAAACGTCGCATAGGCTTTGGAGGAAGGGGGAGATCGACATCAACGTCAGCTCCATCTGGACGAGCGTTCTCGACTCGCCTCTCGATGAGGTGCCGTCGTGAGCGGCCTCAACTGGGAAAAGGCAAACCGACTTCGGAAGCGCCGTCTATCTGTCGTCGACGAGAAGGAACGGCTGGATCTAGATGCTGCCGCGCGGTGGCTCTCTCAGAAGGCCAGGCAGGAGGTTGGTGCGGCTAAACGCAAAAGGGCGCGTCGATGATCTACGCCGCCCTCATCGCTTCGATCGCAATTCTGATCCTCACCATCATAGGAGCGCTGCCGTGCTGAACCAGCCTCAGAAGCCACTCACACTTCAACAGGCCGCAGGTATTGCTGGCGTCTCACCGGATACCATTGCCCGCTGGTGCAAGCGGTACGGCATCGGCAAGCAGCTTCACCCCAAAGCTCCTTGGAGGGTCGATCCAGTAGGGCTTGCCATCGTTGCGTCTGGCGATGGAGAGGCACTGGCGGAATATCAGCGTGGCAATTGATGACGCGGATCGATCCGAACGAAGGGGTTCACCCATTTGACATTCGGGCACTGAACCATCATCTTGTGATCAAATGGATTGGGGTTCGTTCCCGGTCGGCGTCTGGCCTCGGTTTACCGGGGCCTTTCGCTTTTCAGGGGAACACTTTCAGACCGTACCACGAACTTTGCCCGCTCGGACCCTTCCATATCTTCGGCTCAATAATATCGAACGCACGGTTCGGCTGATGCCCGCGAAGGATTCGCAGACCGATCGGTCGGGCGATCAGATCGGCCAGCTGTAGGCCGCAAGAGTTCGCCAGCTTCGAGACGAAATGGATATCGAAGCAGGGCATTTGGCTGCCGTGCTTTTGCAGGTAGTGATCCCCCGCTATGATGCGCCGAAACTCCAGTTCTAGTTCTCGATCTTCCTTGCCACGGCCTGGCTTTTCCCTCGGGCTGCGTGACTCACAAATCACGTGGCAGGACGCTTCGCCCTCGTCCTGTGATTGCAGGAACTCAAAGGTCTTTTCGAGGCAGAACAGCAGAGCGAGCTGGTACGGGTTTTCCGGGCTGGAATACCTGCGGGTCAGGTGCTCTTTCCGGATTATCCCAGCAACGACTGTCATTGAGGTCGCCTCGAGCACGCCTGACAGATCGTCCATAAAGCGGTCTCGAATGCGATCATACTGGAGGAATGAGAAGGGGAAGCGCCGCTTTACGATGTCGCTCTCATGCAGCACATGGCTGTCGTGGCCGAACCATCGGAACTTGAAATCTTGCAGTATCGGAACGGCAGTGCGGGTGTAATCCTCCTTGCGAAAGATACAAAACGCCAACGAAAAAATCGGATAGTTCTCGTCGATCGATGTCAGGCTGTGATCACCGCTCTCGTCAACATAGACGATGTAATCGCTGAAGCTCATAATTGCGAATCTGCCAATACCACCTGCGGATGATAGCCTACATTGCCGATGATGCGGAACGCCAGCGGCAGCACAAGCTGTTAGATTCTTCGGAGTCAATCTGGAGACCTTCACCATGCGCCTCAGCGCAGCGATGATCGACAACATCCGCCTTCGCGTATCGCCCGAGGAGAAGCGCTCGCTTCGTGCGGCTGCCTCGCGTCGTGGCCTCACCCTTTCCGAATATGTTCGAGAAGCCGCCACAGCAGCGGCTCGCGGTCTGGCAGCCTGATCGATGCAGTACGCTCCTCAAACCCTCATGGGACTTTGGTCCCTCCACAAGGCCGTCTGCCGCTCAATAAGTGACATCGTGTCGGATGCTCGGGCTGGGAAATTGCCAGGTGTCGCAGAAGGTGAAAGGGGGCGCGGGTTGCGATTGGCGGACGAGGCCGCCGCCCTCGCTACGGTGTCGCAGGGGGTAGGGTGATGGACTTCGACGTGTCGGAAGATCAGATGGTCGAAATCATGGACCAGCTTGGAGCAGGAGAAGCCCTGCGCGGAATGTTTGCACGAGCCCAGAAGGCTGGGGCGCCCTTGCCGATCGCTGAACTACCGTCTTTTTTGGCTTGCCTATCAATAGGAATAGCCGACTTCGCCGAAGAACTCGGTGCCACGGTCGCTGAGGCGCAGACGCTCGGCGAAGTCGCCAGTGCTCGTGCAGAGCGCGATTTCTGGGGGCTTGCATGAGTAGCATCTACGATTGGTCCCTGACCTCAGCGGAAAACTCGAATGCCGATACGGGGCTGACATGGGCAGAAGGTCAGAACCCCAACACGGTCAATGCGTCTGCTCGCGTCATGATGCAGCGAGAAGCGGAATTGCTGACAGATGTCGGGGGCAGCATCACTGCATCCGGTTCTGCTAATGCATTACTCGTTTCAGCGCATAGCGCTTTCACCACATATGCAAGTGGCAGGCTGGTCTGTTTTAAAGCCGCGTCTAGCAACACCGGCCCCGCGACGCTGAACGTCAATTCGATTGGGGCCAAGTCAATCCGAAAGATGACGATTGACGGCGAAAGTGCCCTCGCCGCCGGCGATATTCAAGCGGGAGGTCTCTATGAGGTCCGGTATGCTTCCTCGTTGAATTCTGGCGCAGGCGGATGGTTCTTGGCTAGCCCATCTGTTCAGGGCATACCTCCCGGGACGGGCGCGGATTTCTGGGGGACGACCGCTCCAACTGGCTGGCTGTTCTGCTACGGTCAGGCGATTTCCCGCACGACCTATGCGGCGCTGTTCGCGGCGATTGGCACGGCGCACGGCGTCGGTGACGGATCGACCACGTTCAACCTGCCCGACAAGCGCGGTCGCGCATCTGCCGGCAAGGACGATATGGGTGGATCTTCCGCCAACCGCCTGACGTCTCCCATTGACGGTGACACGCTTGGCGCTGCGGGTGGTGCTGAAAGCCACACGCTTTCGCTGTCGGAAAGCCCGGCACACACCCATACGGTCACTGCCACGGGAACGTCTGGTGCGGGCGGTGCGCATACTCATAACTTCAGATTGTCGGGAGGTTCGGGTGGTTCGACTACAGCTCGCGACGGTGGTTCTGGAGGGTTTACGGGCCAGATGGATACCGCGTCCGATCATACGCACTCACTATCCGTATCGGGCACGACCGACTCTAAGGGTGGCGGCACCGCCCACAACAACATGCAGCCGACAATCGTCTGCAACTACATCATCAAGGTGTAGCGGCCAGACATGGTAGGAAAACGAGTATGGCCTTCGATATAATGCAGTTGGTTCGGCAAATCCCGAACAGGCTCACCCAGCAACAGAGCCAGCAGGGCATGCCGAACATGCTTACCGGGCAGTCGGCGATGAATCTTCCTGTAGTGGCTAGCATGCCAATGTCACAGCTATCTCAGGTTGGTCAGTGGGCAAGTCCTCACGCCGGTTCCCGTCCCCTAGACCTCACGAAGCCGGACCCCCGAAGCAATATTTCGCTTTCAGCTGTTGGCAGCGTTGATTCCGCACGTAACGGCGGGTTCATGGACAAGGTGCGTGGCTTCACGCAGTCCCCCATCGGCCAGAACCTCCAGAACGCCATGCTCGGCTGGGCTCAGGGCGGCACCATGCAGGACAGCATCGGCAAGGGCGCGCAGATGATCGCGCTTGGCCGTAGGCAGCGTGATGGCAAAGAGAACCAGACGGCGAACGCCCAATGGCTAATGCAGAACGGCTACGACGAACGCGCAGCCGCAGCTATCGCAAGCGATCCTCAAAGCCTCACGGCTGCTATCAAGGCTGTCTATGAATCCCAGCAGCCGAAATATGGTTTCTCAACGGTCGACGGCGACATCATCCGTTACGACGAGCGCGGCAAAGAACCCTCGCAGACAATCTATGACGGTCCCGATGCAGCACCGATGTCGGCTGCCGAACGCGCCCGTTGGGGAATCCCAGCCGATGACAAACGTGCCTATTTCATGGATGGCGGAAAACCGCAGGCGGTCGGTGGCAGTGGCGGCGTAAGCGTCAATGTCGGAACGGAAAAGGGATACGACAAGACGCTTGGCGAAGGCTACGGCAAGCGGTTCATTGAATTGCAGGACGGCGCACAGGCCGCACAACGAGCAATCAATGCCCTGGACATCATGGATCAAGCAATGTCCGATCCGGGTTTTTACTCGGGAGCAGGTGGCGGCTCAGTCGCCAATTTGAAACGCTATGGTGCGGCCCTCGGGCTGTCGGGTGCTGAGGGCATCGATTCCATGGAGACGTTCAATGCGATGGCCAAACAGGCCGCGCTGGACACAATGGGCGGCTCTCTCGGCACAGGCTTTTCGAATGCCGACCGTGACTTTGTGCTGGATCAGGTTCCCGGCCTACAGACGACGCCGGAAGGCAACAAGAGGCTTATCGAGGTCCAGCGCATCCTGAACAAGCGAAAACAGGATATCGCGGGGCTATCTCGCGAATATGCCGCTCAGAACGATGGCAGGATCGACGCCGGCTTTGACGATTATCTGGCGAAATGGGCCGAGGCCAATCCGCTGTTCCCGGCTCGACCGCAGGGCTCAGGGGCAACGCGCGGCGCTGGTGAAGGTGGTCGTCAAAGGGCACGGAATCCACAGACCGGCGAGACGGTCGAATGGGACGGCAACCAATGGAGGCCGGTGCGATGAGCGGGATGAACAAGCTCCCTCCTCCACCTCCGGGTTTTGTCGTAGAGGGTGCCGGCGAAGCGATGCCAGCCCCGCCGCCGGGCTTTGAACTTGTCGAGGCAGGGATCGGCAACCGCGACAATCTTATGGGAAAGCTCGACACCGTAGCGCGCGGCGCGGCGGATCTCGCCAGCTTTGGCCTGGCCGATGAAATTGCAGCCGGTGGCGATGCCCTGTTCAATCCCATTTTCGGGACCGGTAACCCTGGCGGCAGCATTGGGGAACGCTACGGCAGAAACTTGGCAGACCAGCGGGCAACCGATTCCGCCGATGAGCAGGACCGTTTCGGATACCGGCTCGGTGGACAGATAGCCGGCGGCGTCGGCGGTGGCGTTGCTGCAGCCAAGGGCGGGTTGTCACTGGCAGCAAACGCTGCCCAGAGCGGCAAGGGCTGGTTTGCACGAATGCTCGGCGGCGCGGCTGATGGCGGCATCGCAGCAGGCCTGTATGGGGCTGGTGGCGGCGATGGGCCATCCGATAGGGTTCGGAAGGCGCTCGACAGCATTCCTCTCGGCATGGCTTTCGGCACGGCAGGAGAAGGCATCGCAACAGGGGCAGGAAATCTCTTTCGTCGGGTGGCCCAAGGTGCCAGCGACGTTGCACCGGGCGTCAACCCATCCGCCAACGTTTCGGATGCGGAACAATTTGGCATTCCGCTATCTCGCGCTCAAGCCACGCGCTCTGTTCCTCAAGCGAACATCGAAAACCAGCTTCGCAGCCAAGGTGTTCTGACGGAGTTCGATCAGACGCAGCGCGGCGCAATAGGCCAGTCGATCGGAAGTGTTCAGTCGCAGCTTGCAGGACAGGCGCCGGTCATCGCGGGCCAGGCGTCCGCCTACGACAACATCCCGGCCGCCTTGCGGGGCAAACGAGATGCCCTCAAGGCTGCGAGCCAGGATGCCTACGAAGGCAGCGTCAACAATCCCGACGTGCTTGTTTCAGGGAGGGCGGTGCAAGCCATTCCCGGCTTCATTCGCGGCAGGCTCAATGCCGATCAGATCCTTATCGATCCGATGTATCATCAAGGCGCAGCGCGGGCGATGTCGTTCGTCGACAACTATATCGCTCGCATGCCAAAGCCGGGCGGGGACGTGAGCAGCGTCCAGGCTCAGCTTCGCTGGGTCGAGAACCTTCGGGCCGGACTGCGCAAAAACTTCCCGCCGATCGGACAGGACGCTCCCGCTTTGAAGGCGATAAGCGCGGCGATAGATGACTGGACTGACGAGGTATTCGATCGCGGTCTGGTCAACGCCAGCGACGACGTTCTCACGGAACTGAAAACGGCCCGAGCGAAATGGTCGGAGTACAAGGGGATGGCTGAACCTCGCTCCAAGCACGGCAGGAAACTCAATCCCCAATATGAGGCTCAGGCCCGCATCCGAAACATAATGGACAAGGATTTCAGTCCAGAGGAGATCGGGCAGTATCTATGGGGCACTTCGGTCGCGTCGCCAAAGAACGCGGCCTTCATGACCGCTCAAGAGCTTCGCCGCCACCTGGGGCCCGATAGCACTGAATGGGGAGGCATTCGCCAGTCCTTCTGGCTGCGTGCAACGCGGGCCGGAGACGAGGTGCTTAGCCCCGTCCAGATCGCGAAGAACCTTGAGGGTCTTTTGAACGGCAACGGCAAGGGCGTGGCCCAGACCCTCTACAGCGGCACCGAGCTAGAGTTGATGCGCAAGTATGCGTCTGTCATGCGCAACCTGTCGCCTGCACGGGAAGGTTTCAACAACAGCAATACGGCAAACCGGCTGATGCCCGCGCTCCAGCGTTACGGAATGGCTATAGTTAGCGCCTTGGCGGGCGGCGGGAGCCTCTACAGCGGCTTGGAGCCTCTGTCGGCTCTCGGTGTCACTGCGGCGACTGGAGGGCTTCTTAAGGGCGCTGGCTCGCTCGCCACTTCGAGCAGGGCGGCAGCCGCTACCCGCATGCCCGTGCCGATCAATCCAACAGGATCAGGCGGAGCGACCCTCAGGGGTGGCAGCATTCCGCTTGTAATAGGTCAGGAGAAGAGGCGCCCGTTAGAAATTACTGTTGGGCGTCCAGGTGGCTAGCGTGGCTTGTAGGGCTCGCCTGTCCAGGACCGGACAACCTCATAACCCCAATCGCCGAGCGGCAGCGACACGTAGCGGTAGACGAGCGGCAAGACGAAATAGCTGAACAGGGCCATGGCCACGATAAATGTCACCCAGCATAGCGCCTGAAAAGCCATCCTGCCCAATGGGGAGAAATGCGCCGGCGGGCGGAAATGGTCGTAGCTCATTGCGGGAACATAGCCGCTTTCCCCCACGAAATGAAGCGAGGCAGACGAATGGACATCAAGGCGAATTTCGCGACCAATACGCGCGCGCGCGAAGCCAGCATACCATCCCTCCAGGATCTAGCCGCTGACATTGCCGCCAGCATCCTTCGAGACACAACGAATCCAGACCAAGGCGACGCGTCCTTCGAGAAGATGAGCCATATGATGGTCAACGCCGGCATGGCGCATCCAGCCTCATTGCCAGTCTTGTTCGAATATGTCGCCACGGCTCACGGGCTACATCAAGCGGCCGATGCAATGCAGGGGGCTGGCCAAGCCGATCAGGCGCGTTCGCTGCACGATCTGGGCCAACTGTTTGTCCAGTACGCCATCACCGATATCGGGCTCCTTATGTCCGACGCGGCCTGGCGAGACGGAGCCGTCAATTGACGCCTGACAAAGCACGGAAACTTACAGACTTATGACCGCAAAGAACGAACCACCCAAGGACACCCGGTTCAAGCCTGGCCAATCAGGCAATCCGAACGGTCGGCCAGCCGGTTCACGCTCCAAGGTCTGCGTCGCTCTCGATGCGCTCGGTGAGGGCGAGGCGGAAGCTATCGTCAAGGCCATGATCGAGAGCGCCAAGGCCGGCGACGGCCAGGCGGGTCGTACAATTCTTGACCGTGTGTGGCCGCCTAGAAAAGGCGCACGGCTCCAATTCGACCTCCCGGAGGTAACACGGGCTGATGACCTTCCTGGCGCCATTGCCTCGGTGAACAGGCAGGTCGCTGATGGCGAAATCTCGCCCGATGAGGCATCGCTGATCGTTGGGCTGCTGGACGCGCATCGCCGATCCATCGAAACAAGCGAACTTGCCGGTCGCCTCGACGCGCTAGAAGCGAGGTTGGCAAAGCGATGACAATCCGAACACGACTTAACCGACTGGAAAGTCAAGCCACTGGCAGCCCACTCAAAGCGCTAACCGACGAACAGTTACGACTTGCCATCTCCGAACTCACCACCTCGCTAGAACGCGACACGGGACTTAGCAGCGTCGAATTGGCAGAGAAAATGGCCAAGGGTGAGACGACGTTTGATCTGGATCTAGCCGAGGTCGCTCAACTGGTTGCCGTTCTCATTAATCCTACAACCCGCCCCGTCTGAAAGGCTTGAAGCCATGGCAAATACAATTGCAAACCGTCTGGATAGGATCGAGAGCAGCTTTCCGGGTCAGCTCGACCAACCGCGTCGCTTCATAAGCCTGGTCACCAATGCCGATGAATATGCCAAAGCTCTCGAACAGGCCAGGTCCGAAGGCTACGACCCGTATACGGAGGAGGAGGAGGTCCTAATCATTCGGCTGGTGCCAGGGCGCCCCTGCGTAGAAGCGCAAGCACGAGAAACCTAGGGTCAATCACAGGTGTCACGCGCCACTTGCTAATTGGGCGCTCGAGTTGATGTTTATCCCCACGGAACCGTCCAGGAAGCCAGTCGTTACGTCAGACCAATCGCCGTCTCCGAATCCGATGGGCGGAACCCATGATCACTTTAAGCGGCCTTTTCGACAGTTACGGCGAAGCGAAACTCGCCGTCCATGACCTCGAAGACGCAGGCATCTCGTCCGACGAGATTACACTCCTGTCCAAAAAGGCGGATTCTTCCGACGAGGGTGACCTGAAAACCGCCGGGGCGGGCGTAGGTGTTGCCATCGGCGGGGTCGGGGGACTTCTGGCGGGCATGGCCGGATTGTCCATTCCAGGGGTAGGAACTCTGTTTGGGACTGGATGGCTAATTTCGGCTTTCATCGGTGCTGCTGCCGGCGGCGTGGCGGGTGGAATAGTCGCAGCAATGATTGAGTGCGGAATTAATGAGAATGACGCGCACGTTTTTGCTGAAGGGGTCAATCGAGGCGGCGCGCTAGTTACAATCAAGGTACACGAACACGAGATGGATATCGTCAAGAGGATCTTGAAACGTCACCATTCCGTCGACCTGGCAAAGCGCAGACGTGAATATGAAGAGGATGGATGGTCTGGCTTCACGTCTAGCGATCCGTGGGATGATCGGATTGGGCGTGAGGATGACTAAGGCGCATCCACAAGCAGATCGGTCTGGATTGTCAGCGGCAACTCGATCCGATTTACTGGGTGTGGTCAGTCTAATCATCGAGCAGGTCGAAAGTGTCTATTCGCCACTACCTCTTCCCCGACGACGAAGAGCCGCTGCGGCTATCTCGACGATTGGTTGACGGTCTGGTCCACGGAAATGATGCGCTCCCACGATACGCTGGAACCCGTCAGAAGGTCGCCTCGGTGTTGCTGGAGAACGATGGTCTGAAGCCACTTCGAATAGTGACCACGCAAGGGGCATACTTCGACTTTGACGAGACTGGCGATATCCAAGACGGACTGAACCGCGCAACAGCTGAGATCATGGATATCTCGTTCAGTCATCCCCTGCGTAGGAATGAGACGGTTGTCGAACTCCGCCCCAGGCTTGCAAAGAAGAGAGTTGACGAGGAGCACCGGTGGACGCTGGGCAAAGCCGAGATTGACCGAATTGTCCGAGATGTTTGGCCAAAGACCAAGTCAGACACCATCAAGTTCGTAACCAGCGCGTCACGAAAACGCCCGCCACTCACGTACGAGGCACGGAGCGCCCTTGAGGATGCCTCGCAAGATTTCTGGAAGATCGCGCACGCCATTCAAAGGCTCAAAGAGCCCAGCCAGAAGGCTTTTGGCTTCGAGGCGCGAGAACGTTCGATTTCCGATCCAGACTTTCCTCACCTGTATCGAGCCCTCGCAGATATGTCCGACTGGCAGCTTGAAGTGCAACGGCGCCATCGAACTGGGAAAGGAACCTGGTACGCGATCGTGGAGGTGACGGTCTGGCAGGATGGCATTGGAGAGTCGGTGGAGCGACACTGCGAACGCTGCCAAGGGCGCAATAAAGCAGTCCTAGCCGTCAGGAAACTCCTCGCCGAACACGCGTCAAAATTCAGCGAACATGCGACAGTCGAGGGTGAGATCGTGACCGATCTTGAGTGGCAGCAGCGTGCCTACACCAAACTCTGAGGTGACATCCTTGGGGCTGGGACCCGTCTGCCGTGCGGTGAACCCTTCACTGCATTAGACCTTGCCTACCACTTGCCACGAGACTTCGACCTGTGCGCCGGGGACTTCGTGAATAAGCCCCGAGCCCGATTTGCCCGAGCCCCAGTCAATCAAGATTGCGACCCCTACGCGGTAACTGTCCATAAGCCGCAAGCCCTGTAGAGGTATCTCTCGTGTAGTTCCCCGCCGGGTGGTCAGCAGATTCCCGGTCGCGGTCCATTCGCTCCTCTCTAAATCCACGTCGAGCGTAAGACGACGTGGGCCGTTTTTCTCTCGGAAATCAACTTTCAAGCGCGGCCCCAGCTTGGCGGGCTCTTTGGAGACGGACATTACTTCGCGACCTATCTTGAGAATCGTCAATGATTCCTCCAGATAGCATCTGCGAACGCAGTGGCAACCACCCGGGTCGTTTTCTTCTGTCATGAGGAAGATTGCGGAGACGACAGTTCCGATATCACCAGCAGCGATACCTGACCTAGCGTAATTCTGACGGTTCTTGAACAGTAGATCGCCTTCGCCGTCCACCAAGCACCACTGCAAAACTTTCCGCAATCTGTAGGCGTCGCAAACCATCACCACCCCCTATGGGTCGCCCTGGATGAGCGATACTTGGATTTCAGCCAGGCCGCTAGGCGGACACTACATATCGTTGTTCTCGATTATGCCGGCCTCGCCGCTGAGCACTTTCGACTGATCCGCTGGCGTTGCCCTTTTCAGTCGAACTCCCGCGCCTCCACCGTTCTCAGGAATAAACTCGACACCGGACGATTCATAAGCACGCTTGATTGCCTCAATCGTCACGGGTTGGGGCCCACGCGGTCCGAGTGTCTCCTGCTCTACCCTGCTTACTGTGTTTGGTGTGACCTTGGCCATCGCTGCGACCTCTCGAACACCGAGTTTGAGTAGAGCTCTAGCAGCTCGCGCCTGACCTGGGGTCATAGATACTCCGTATATTTTTCAATACATGGTATTGACGATTGCATGTTATCCATATAGATACACCGTATCGATATTTGGAGCAAGCCAATGTTCAATCGCTCGGAAATCATGAAAGTCGCCTGGGCGGTATGCCGTACCCACTACACCTTCAATGGCCGGTTCATCTTCCGCCGCGAGCACTTCGCCAAGGCCCTAAAGCAGGCATGGGCTTCTGCCAAGTTGGCATCTGGCGCCCTCCCCGCCGCCGAGGTCGCCAAGATTGAGCGCGCTTCGGTCATCCGCGACCAGATCGACGCCCTAAAATACAAGTCATCACGGATGAACGTCGAGCCGACACGCCAGCGCCTCGAAAGAGAATTGATGTTCTTAGCGTGAGTGCAAAGCTAGCAACCTAGCAAACTACCAACGAACCAACGAAGCGAGGATGATATGATGAATGCCCCCGTTCGGGCCGCCGCCGAAGGCATGCCCACAAAGTCGCCGGAAAGAGATCCGGTTTTTGACATAGCCGTCCAACTTGGACGAGCCGAACGCAGTCGCGAGGAACTTGATCTGCGCGCGGTTCGTGACAGGCCAAACCGCTACGTTTTCGCGGGACAAGCACAGAACGAGCAAGACCGCGTCGACACGCTCCGAGCGGCAATCTCGCAACACAAGGCGACCTCGCTTGAGGGTGCAGCGGTCCAGATTGCCGAGGCTTTGGTCGTTGCTGATTTCCTCAATGAATGGGTTCGCGAGGATGCGCTAGACGGGAGCGAGGTTTCCCACGCGCAGCGCGACTATCGCGCATTGCAGCGCCTGCTTTTTTCGGCGCTCGATGTCGTCGAAGCGGCAACGGGACGGAAAATGGCAGACCTCGGCCTGCAGGCATTCCGCAATCCATCGCTGTCCCCCTGGGTTCAGGCTGACGACAAGCTCAAGGCAATGAATACAGTCGGCCTCTCTAACGCCCGCTATGAGGAAAGAATATGAACCGGCGCGCAATGATAGCGGCAACTGCCGCAACAGCCATCACCGGGCCAGCGCTCGCCGCGAAGCCTTCAACCCAACTCGCAAACCTGATTGCAGTGCACAAGGAGGCCATGCAGAGGTCGGCAGTGGCCGTCGACAACTTCGAGAAAGTCGAGACGGCATATTTCGAGGCCAACACCCCCGAGCTAATCGTCGATCTGTCGATTGGCGGAGCCCAGTCGCTGCATGTGATGTACGATATGGAGCGAGGCGAAGACGAATGCCGGCAAGCCATCACGCGCCGGTATGACGAAGTAATTGCGCGCTGCGGCCCCCTTTCGAATGTGGCTCCTGCCCTAGCGCAGGGCGCTCGTGCACAATTCGTCAAGGGCAGGGCCCGCGACATGGCTCGTCTTCGGGCTGCCATCAAAAAAGAAAACGCCAAGCGTGAGCAGTTCGGCTTTGCTCAGGCCGACCGCGAGAGGGACGCAGCATGGGAATCTGAGACTGCCGCGATGGACGCGCTGCTAGCGTTCAAGCCGTCAACCTTGGCGGAAAGCGACGCCAAGGGCCGGTATCTCCTCGGATGCGTCGGCGGTCGCTATATGCAACTCTATGACGACCAGGTCGCAATCCTGCTCCGCTCGCTGACATCTGAGGGGTTATCATGAACCGTCGGAGCATTCTGACTGGATCTGCCGCAGCCCTGCTGGCCGCTCCAGCAACCGTCGGGGCCGACGCGGCCGGCATTTCTTCCCTGATCGAAACACATAAGGAGGCGGCTGCGCGCGTCGATGCGCTGGTCGCCTTCCTGAACGACCTAGAGGAAGTCGACATTACGCCGGCAGGTTTGCAGGAGGCCGAACTCAGTGCCGCGCACGATGCGGCTTCTGCGGCAATCCTCGCTATCGTCTGCGCCGTCCCTTCATCTGAGGCAGGGGCCAGGGCGAAAGCGGACTATCTCATTGGCCTGCTGACAGGCGAGCGACCACACGACGTCTTGGATGACGGACAACTGATTGCATTACTCAACAGCATAGTTGAACAGCACTAAGGACAGTGATATCGCTTCGCCTGTTCTCGAAGTTGCCCGCCACGGTTCGCCCTGGCGGGCCTTTTTCATGCATGGCTTACTATGGAACCATTGTTACCGGAGACAGTTTCCCCGCGACGGCTCGGCCCGTAGACAGAAACTGACGAGGGGTACTTGTCCCTTGACCCCTCGTCAGTTTCTGCACCGAACCGATGATGCCCCAAAGTCTCTGACTCGCTCAATTGCAATCATGCGGCGATAGAGTCATAGTATTTGCCCGTAAAACGTCGGGCCACTTGCCGAATCGTCAAGTTCAAGTCGCATGCGCCATTTTGATCTTGGTATGACCACCCTTATTCCCAGTAACTTTCTCACGCCGATGGATATCGGGTAAGGCAGCGAATTCTCACAAACCTCACCCAAGAATGCTGCTTCTCTGACCTATCGATGAACGTCATAGGAGAAGCTGCATGCATGGGTCATTTCGAGGTTACCGAGTTCGAGCAATCAGCCCCCGCGATGCCTGGTCTCAGGCGGAACTAGAACTGCTCAAAACGCACTGGCCAAATGTCAAGATGCTTTGCAGGCTCCTTCCCAGGCGGACAGTGCGTGCCATGCAAGCCAAGGCAAACCGCTGTGGCCTCACGCCAGAATGGACCAGGCACATGTGGACCGCGCGCGAACACTCGGATCTGAGGCGGATGGTCGCCATGGGGTGCACACGCCGGCAGATAGCCATGCACTTGGGACTCTCCGTTCAACAAGTCGCCGCAAGGATGCAATACACAGGGATCAAGATGCCGAAGCGGAGACCCGTGCCGTGCGGTGACGAACGTATCGATTCCATCCGGCAGCGGGCATTCGATCTCAATATGAGTATGACTGAGTTTGACCGTTCACTTGGATACACCAGACGGTTCTCCAACTGCTTCAAAGGCAAGCAGATGTCTCTCTCTTCGATTGGACGTGCCGTAGTGGCTCTGGGCGGCAAGTTGCAAATCGAATGGGAAGACTGAGAGATTTACCGATGATTTACCGGCCGAGTGCACTCTGCCTGAGCGGACCCGTCAACAGTACCGCAGCAGGCAACAGGCCCGTCGCTCTACTTCTGACTTCAACTGTAGAGCGACGGGCACTGTTCTGCGAAATCTACGGAACCAACCCCAAGCCTACGAATTGGTGAACCAGCGCCGCTGGGAGGCACGCCCATGGGTGCTGGTAGAGAGCCGAGTGCGTCCAGGAGGAGTGCTCGGCTCTCCCAATTCACGCTAGGAAGCGCCTCAGTCTCTCCCTCAATGTTTCCTCGTCGGTGACACCGCGCCTAAACAGGTTCATTACACTCAAAGCTACATTGTCACGCTCGTTAGCCGTGACGCCGTGGTCTATGCAGTAGTCGTCGAGAACCCTCTGCAGCATTGCCAACTCTTCGGGGTTGACCTCGTTCCTGAACCGCTCCATGGCCCAATCTCCATCTGAAGCAGCTAATTTGCTCGCATTGACGCCGCCGTGCGAGTCATAGATTCATGCCCTTTGGAGAAGGGTTACACGCAGAATGACCGGACTAGCTTGGACCATTGCGGAACTGATAGCCGAGAAAATAACCGTCACCGTTTATTGCCAGGCGGACGGCTGCGGCTACAACCAGGAGCTTGACCTCAACCAACTGGCCGCAGAGTTCGGCCCGGATGCACGGGCCATGGCAGCGGACTTGGCGCCCAAACTGACGTGCTGGATGTGCGGCTCGAAGGATATCAGCCTAATCTACTCGCCGAAAACACGGACGCCATCGAGGGAATAACCTTCCTTCGTCTCGACTACGGACGATATCCAGCATAAAATCGATCTTGTTGCAAAGGAGGTTTGGATGCGACTAGCTACTCTCGCTTTGTTTCCGACGATTCTATTTGCCCTTAACGCTTCAGCTCAGGCCACTGACTATCCCAGCTTCACAATAATTGGGCTGGTCGGCGGTACGGAATACCTTTTCCAGTCCGACGCCACGGGGGTCGCAAAAGCAAAACCGCCTGGAAACGACTTCGCATCGTTTCACGCACTATCAGTAGACTCAAACTGGAGTCAGCTTCATTTCAAATACTCCTGCGTCTACAGCAAAGCTCCCTCAACCAACGTAACTTTGATTGAAACGCCCACGTACGAAGAAGGTACTTCGTGCCCTAAGGACGGGGACTCTGGAAACAGCCATTTTGTCAGAGCAATCAAAATTACCCTAGAGGGGGTCGAAGCCCCCAATTACATCATGAGCGCCCAATGCTGGCTGGGTTTTTTTCAGCAGCCTGGCGTGCATGAAACGCTTACGGCGGTGGGGTCTGGCGAGTGGTGTGGTCGTCAATTGGGTGGGGCCGACAAGGAGTGGATCAGCTGGATAGAGGTGCGGCTACGGAAGAGGTAATCGCCCAATGCTAGCTCGGCCACACGGCGCGCTACGTGAGATCATGTCAGAAAAATCCCGCCAGTCTCTACTGAAATGTTGCTATCGCGTTGCTACGCTGGGACTTTTCGAGAAGAGACTGTAGTTTTTTTATAATATTATCAGCGGTTTATAAGACGCAGCAAAAAGGCGCATCCATCCCTTGAACCAGCGGGTCCGCTGCGGCAGCCAGGTGTCGAAGTTGTCAGGTGCCGGCTCGACGGTCGGACAGGCGATGGTCTGCGTGCGGTAGCTGAAGCGGGCGAGGCGGACGCCGAGATCGGCATCCTCGGTGACGTTGAACGGGTCCCAGCCGCCGATACGGTCGAGAACCGAGCGGCGGAAATGGTTCGAGGTGCCGCCGAGCGGCAGCAGAAGCCGGCGGACCGACAGCCACGGCAGCAGGGCGCGAAACAGCGAGGCATACTCGAACCCGAACATGCGGGCGACGGGGCCCGCCCCCCAATTGGCGATCTCGAGCGGTGCCTGGACGCATCCGACATCCGGCCCCGCCGCCTCGAAGGCCTGAAACGCGGCGATGAGTTGCGAGGGGTCGGGACAGTCCTCGGCGTCGTAGAGGGCGACGTAGTTGCCGCTTGCCAGCGGCAGCGCATAGCAAAGTGCCTTCGGCTTGGTGCGCGGTCCGCCGACCGGGACGCGGACGATCTCGAAATGGCGCGGAAGATCCAGCGACCCTAACGCGGCAAGCGTGGCCGCGTCATCGGCCTCGCAGACAAGCTTGATGTCGAGGCGGTCCCGCGGCCAGTCGAGCGCCTTGAGCGCGACAACGAGCCCCGGCACGCTCTCGGCCTCGTCGTATAGCGCGACGAGCACGGAATAGGTCGGCAGGCGCGCCCGTGAAACGGCGGAGATCGGAGCGGTAGCATGCGTCTGCGGCGAGCAGAGTGCGGCAAACCGCAGCCCGACGCAGGCAAAGAAGAAGAACGACAGGAAAATATGCAGCGCCGTCCAGGCTTCGAAAGGCGCCAGCAGGGTGGCCGCCGGCACCGCAACGAGGACTGCGCCGACGACGAAGCCCTGCCAGGCATTGGCGACGATGCGCGCAGAGAACTGCGGAAACCTGTCGAAGAGGTCTCCGGTCGCATGCTGCGCCAGCAGCGGCCGCATGCGCACGGAAAGCGCGCGCCTGAGTTCCTTTGGCAAGACAATCCTGAGACGACCCCTGATCCTCGGATAGCGCTCGACGAGACGGCGCAGGTGGCCAAGATCGAGTCGGTCCGGCGCAACGAGGTAGGTCGTCGAACCATCGGGCTCTTCCTGCTTGACGGGAAAATGCCAGGAGGCGCGGCTCAGCAGCGACAGGGCTGCCGCTTCGTTGACGATCAGCCTGTCGGGGTCGATGCGCTCCGTGAAGCCAAGCCCCAGCTCAGCCGCCAGCGCACGGTAGAAGGCGCCCTCCCCGACAAGCCCGGAGTCGATCAGTTCGAACTGGAAGCTGTGGCCGTTGCGGCGAGCGAGCGCGGCGATCCAGGAGGCCTGATCGATGGACAGCGGCAGACGCTGCAGCAAGGGGAGCCAGTCCAGCAGCTCGGGGAACAACTGGCAGGCGAGGCGCTGACGCCCGTCGATGCGCCGTCTGTCGCTGGAGGGGCCAGTAGCGGGCGGGTGCGCCTGCAACCGGTCGCTGTGATGAGCCAAACGTGCAAATGACGGCGGCTCAGACAGCCCCACGGCCGACCCCACCTTGAAAGCCTACGCGATACATTGCGGCTCCCCGCCACTCTGCTTTCGTACACTTAACAACTACTTAATCATACTTTAACTTGCGTATTCCCCGCAATAGACGATTTGTTGTCCTTCCCGATCAGCTTTCTCGACTTGCCTCTCGTTGCCGTCCGGGCGCATTTCCCGGGCAGAGGAGCCATGGAACTTCGGGCAGTTTTCGGTTGCGGTGCATGGCGTTTCGCCCGAAAAGCCCTATAGGGTGAGCCTTCCTTCCGGACGACACGACAAGGTCGCTGCATGAGATTTCGATCGATCGTTCTGCTAATGACGGCGCTGGCGTTTGGCACAACCGCCGCGCAAGCGGCCGAGCCACTGGCGCCCATGTTCTGGGACAGCAAGGAGCGGCTTCCACGCCCCGATCTCAGCGGACTGAAGCGCCTGCGCTTTCTGACGACGACCGATTTTCCGCCCTTCAACTTTCTCGACGGTGCCGGACGGCTTTCCGGCTTCCACATCGACCTGGCGCGCGAGATCTGCACCGAACTCGACATCTCGGAAAAATGCGAAGTCCAGGTTATGCCATGGGCGGGGCTGGAGCAGGCGCTGATCAGCGGCCGCGGCGAGGCGATCATCGCCGGCATCGCGGTGACCGAGGAATCGCGCTCGAAATACGCCTTCTCGCGGCCCTACCTGCAGTTTCCGGCGCGCTTCGCCATGCTGAAGACCAAGGCGCTTTCGGAGCCGATCTACGACAAGGTTCAGGGCGAGCGCATCGGCGTGCTAGCCGGCTCGGGCCATGAGCAGATGCTGCGCGACTATTTTCCCGGCGTGCAGGTGGTGACCTATACCAGGCAGGACTGGCTGCAGGCCGACCTGAAGGCCGGCAAGATCGCCGGCACGTTCGGCGACGGCATGCGGCTCGCCTTCTGGCTGGCCGGGTCTGACGCCGGCGGCTGCTGTCGCTTTGTTGGCGGGCCCTACCTGGCGCCCGAGTATCTCGGCACCGGACTGGCGATCGCCACGGAAATCGACGATCCGCTGCTCACCGCCGCCTTCGACTATGCGCTGCAGCAGATTGCCGTAAAGGGCCGGTTCGCCGAGCTGTACCTGCGCTATTTCCCGGTCAGCTTCTACTGAGCCGGCGGCCGACCCGCCTGAACGGCAGGACAAGTGACCACCAGAGGCCGGCAGGCCTGTCGTCGCGATACTCGTTGAGGCCAATGTTGATGCCCTCCTGGCCGAGCGCAGGAGCATGCACATAGGTGGACAGAAGACGGTCCCAGAAGGCGAAGTTGAAGCCGTAGTTGGAATCGGTCTCGGCCGGATTGGTCGAATGATGAACGCGGTGCATGTCGGGCGTCACGATGACCCGCCGCAGGATGGCGTCGACGCGGTCGGGCAGCCTGACGTTGGAATGGTTGAACATCGAAGTGCCGTTGAGCACGATCTCGAAGATCAGCACCGAGACGACCGGCGCACCGAGGGCGATCACGATGGCCGCCTTCCACAGCATGGAGAGCAGGATTTCCAGCGGATGGAAGCGCAGCGCGGTGGTCACGTCGAAACCGGTGTCGGCGTGGTGCATGCGGTGGATGCGCCAGAGCAGCGGGATCTTGTGGCTGACGAGATGCTCGAACCAGACGGCAAAATCGAGCACCACGAAGGCGATGATGCCCGCAATGACGCCGTTCAGCCCGGCGAGGCGCATCAGGCCGTAGCCGTTGGCCTCGGCCCACAGCGCGGCACCAACGGCGGCGGCGGGAAACACGATCCGCAGAAGCGCCGACGACAGGATGACGATCGACAGGTTGGTGAGCCAGCGGCGCGACTTCAGAGCGCCGCGCATCTCCGGCCTTTCGAGGCGCGGCGACCAGAGCTCAAAAGCGGCCATCGAGCCGAAGATCGCCAGGAAGGCGACGAGGCGGATCGTCGCCTCGGATTCCAGCATGCCGCCCGTCATCAGCCGGTCCTGCCGGCGATCATGTCAGGCTCCGCGTGCGGGCCTTGTTGCCGCGCTCGATGGCGGCAACCGTCAGCTGGTCGATCTTCAGATGCTGGCGCAGCATTTGCAGCACGCGCAGTTCCTCCATGCGCATCTCATGGTCGACCGCGGCGACCTCGAATGCGGCAGCATAGGCGGTGTCATGCAGCCTTTCGGGGATGGCCTGGCGTGCGAGCTTGAGCACTCCGTCGAGCCCGCCATCCTCGTGCAGAAGCTGCTGGCAGTCCTGCGCCACACGGACCAGGTCGTTCTGCCTGAAATCCTCGAAGACCGGCCAGGTGCGCACCACCTCGCCGATGCGTGCGAGTTCGGCGTCGGTCATGTCGCGGTCGGACGCCGACGTTACAACCATCAGATAGATCAACGCCTCGTGAGCGCCCGGTCTGGCCATATCTTTCTCCCTCAATCCTGGAATAGGTAAGAGCCGCGCTGCGGCACCGCAATGAAAAACCGGGTGCATCGTTGACGCACCGGGTCTGGTTTCATAGAGAACGGCGCTACCGACCGGCCCAGCCGGCCACAATCAGGAATTTCCCATATGGCGGGATCAACCGACATCGATCTCACTCCCGACGTGCTCGCCGCGGCGGCCGAAAGCAAGGCCTGGCCGTTCGAGGAGGCGCGCAAGATCATCGCGCGCTACAAGGGCAAGGACTGGCCCGACACCATCCTGTTCGAGACCGGCTACGGGCCGTCCGGCCTGCCGCATATCGGCACCTTTGGCGAGGTTGCGCGCACCACCATGGTTCGGCACGCCTTCCGCGTGCTGACCGGGGACAAGGTGCCGACCAGGCTGCTCTGCTTCTCCGACGACATGGACGGCATGCGCAAGATTCCGGACAATGTGCCGGACCGCGCCTTCCTGGAGCCGCACCTGCACAAGCCGCTGACCGCGGTGCCGAACCCGTTCGGCGGCGACTACAAGAGCTTTGGCGACCACAACAACGCGATGCTTTGCCGCTTCCTCGACACGTTCGGCTTCGACTACGAGTTCGCCAGCGCGACGGAGTACTACAAGTCGGGCCGTTTCGACGACGTGCTGGTGCGCGCGGTGGCGCACTACGACGACATCATGAAGGTGATGCTGCCGACGCTCGGGCCCGAACGCCAGGCGACCTACAGCCCCTTCCTGCCGCTGTCGCCGAAGACCGGCCGCGTGCTCTACGTGCCGATGAAGTCGGTGGACGCCAAGGCGGGCACCATCACCTTCCTCGACGAGGACGGCGAGGAAACCACGCTACCGGTGACCGGCGGCGCGGTGAAGCTGCAATGGAAGCCGGACTTCGGCATGCGCTGGGCGGCCCTCAACGTCGACTTCGAGATGTTCGGCAAGGACCACCAGACCAACGCCGTCATCTACGATCGGATTTGCAACATTCTCGGCGGACGGGCGCCGGAGCATTTCGTCTACGAACTGTTCCTCGACGACATCGGCCAGAAGATCTCGAAGTCCAAGGGCAACGGCATCACCATCGACGAGTGGCTGGCCTACGCGCCGACCGAAAGCCTCGGCCTCTACATGTACCAGAAGCCGAAGACGGCGAAGCGGCTCTATTTCGACGTCATCCCGAAGGCCGTCGACGAGTACTACACCTACCTGTCGGCCTATTTCCGGCAGGACTGGAAGGACAGGCTGAACAACCCGGTCTGGCACATGCATGATGGAAATCCGCCGAAGGTGGACATGCCGGTGCCCTTCTCGCTGCTGCTCAACCTCGTCAGCGCCTCGAACGCCCAGAACAAGGACGTTCTGTGGGGCTTCATCTCGCGCTATTCCAAGGGCGCATCGCCCGAGACACACCCCGAACTCGACCGGCTGGTCGGCTACGCGATCCGCTACTTCGACGATTTCGTGCGGCCGGCGAAGGTGTTCAGGGCGGCCGACGACGTCGAGCGCCATGCGCTGACGGTGCTGCTCGAGAAACTGGAGACGCTGCCCGACGATGCCGACGGCGAGGCGATCCAGAACGCCAGCCTGAACGCCGCGCGCACCATCGAGCGCTACCAGGATCATTCCAAGAAGAGCCCGGAGGGTGGGCCCGGCGTTTCGGGCGCCTTCTTCCAGATGATCTATCAGGTGCTGATCGGCCAGGAGCGCGGTCCGCGCTTCGGCTCCTTCGCAGCACTCTACGGCATCGGCGAGACCCGGGCGCTGATCGAGAAGGCGCTCGCCGGCAAGCTCGCCGCCTGATCTTACTCGGCGAGGATCGTCTGGTCCTCGAAGACCGGCGCTGCGGGGGCAGGAACCGCGCCCAGTCCCGACGTGTCGGGCGGGGCGCCGAAGATGCCCATGCCGGCGAGCCTCGCCTTTTCCTCGGCCTCGACATAGGGACCGCCGGGCGCGGCGCGGGCCCAGCCGTTCGAGACCAGCCATGCGCCCGCGTCCTGCTTGCCGAGGCGGCAGGGCGCGATGATGTGAACGGCATCGACGCCTTCAGGCACCTTGCAGACCAAGGCGCGGCCGCGCAGCCAGAGCCGGAAGGCTGCGCGGGCACGGGCGCCGCACGGCCATGCCACGCCATCGGTGAGGCAGGTCTCGTCGGCCGCCAGCCCCTCCGTGCCGGCGATCGAGATGGTGTGGTCCATGGACTGGAAGACCGCCGACTCCGTGGCAACGGGCCGGAAGAAGGGCGTCCCGCTCCACTTGTTCGATGACTTCGGCTTGGGCGGCGGCGGCAGGGCGAGGCTGAGCTGGGAGAGCGGGTCGCGCGGCGCCTCGCGCTGCAACTCCCGCAGGTCGACCTGCGGCGGCGCGACGATTTTCGGCGCGACAAGCCGCGACTGCGCCGGCGCGGCCGGGACGGCGGCGGTAGGCGCGCTGTCGGGTGCTCCCGGTGCGATCGGAACGTCTGGCTGATCCGTGCTTACGGCGAGTTCCGCTTGGTCCGGCGGATCGAATGATAGTGCTTCCTGCGACGCGATCATGCCGCCGCCAAGCGAAATGACGGCACCACCGATGAGGAGAGACAGGGCGGCGAGGATCGGCGCGCTTCGCATCGCGACCGGGGGACCTACTGGCTCGCCCAGACGATGCGCGCCAGCCATTCGACCTCGGCGGCGTCGAGCCGGCGGTCCGGATGTTCCGGATTGAGCGAGACGAGATCGATGATGCTGGCGGTGCGGCGCTGCAGCACCTTGGCCATGACCTCCCCGGAACTCGTCTTGACCACGACGCGGTCGCCCTTGCGGACCGCCGCATGCGGCTGCACGACAAGCACGTCGCCATGGCGGTAGAGCGGCAGCATGGAATCGCCCTGCACCTGCAGCGCATAGGAGCCCTCGCCCGACTGCGCAGGCAGTTCGATCAGGTCCCAGCCCTGCCCGGCCGGAAAGCCGGCATCGTCGAAGAAGCCGCCCGCACCCGCCTGTGCGAAGCCGAGCAGCGGGACGGTTGAGGGCTGGACCGGCAGCGGGCGATCGCCAGACGGCTTGCCTTCGACCAGCGACAGGAACTCGTCGAGCGAGGAATTGGTCGCCTCGATGATCTTGGCGACCGATTCCGTCGACGGCCAGCGCGGCCGGCCGTCGGAGGACTGGCGCTTCGACTTGTTGAAGGCGGTCGAGTCGAGGCCGGCCCGCTTGGCAAGGCCGGACGCCGACAGCGAATAACGTTCGGCCAGCGCGTCGATCGCGGCCCAGACACGGTCATGCGAGAGCATGGACGCTCCCCGGCAACAGGAAAAAATACCTTTCCTTCCTAGACCAGAGGAATGCGCTTGTCCAGCCGCCGAGGAAGCCCTGCGCGGGCGTCAGGATGCCCGGAACGAAGCACGACCGGTGACCAGCGCGTGCTCCAGCATGTCGAGCCTGTCCTGGCCCCAGAACGGCTCGCCGTTGAGCACGAAGCAAGGCACGCCGGTGGCGTCGGCGAGGATCGCCTCGCCTGTATTCTGGGTCCGGATGGCCGCGACCTCCGGCGTCTTGGCACGCGCCAGCACGGCAGCGGCATCGAAGCCGGCGGCCGACAGGAGGGCGGACAGCGTCGCCTCGTCGGCAATGTCACGCTCGTCGGCCCAGATAGCGGCAAAGACGCTCGCCATGTAGTCGAGCGGATCGCCGCCATCGGCAATGATGGCGCAGATCGTGTGGTCGGCCAGCGCCGGATTGGTGGGAAAGAATTTCGGCCTCAGCGTCAGCTTCATGCCGCGCCAGTCGGCGTAGCGCTGCAGCTCGATCAGGCGATAGCGCTGCCGCACCTGGGGGCGATCGGCAAGGCCGACCTGCCCGGACACCTTGAACATCTCGCCGAGATTGACCGGCTTGACGACAAGATTTGCGCCGTGCCGTGCGGCCAGATCGCAGATGGCGCCGTGGCCGAGATAGGTCCAGGGTGACACCGAGCTCAGATAGTAGTCGATGGTTGCGGGCATGGGGCTTCTCCGTTCAGGCGGACCATAGCCACCGGGTCGTCCGGCGCAAAGCCCCGGCGGCCTAGCTGCCGCCCTTGGCGAGTTGTCGCAGACCGGCGTGCGACCGCATGAAAATGCTTTCGGCCTCGGTCGGCGGGCGCGGCGAGACCTCGACGCCGAGGGCTGCGTTGAGTTCCTCGACGGCAAGAAAACGCCGGCCGGTGCGGTCGTATATGCCGGCGGTCGTCATCACCAGCGCCGCCGTCTCGCCATTCTCCAGCACGAAGCGGTGACGGCCGATGACCTGCGTGTCCTCCCAGGTCTCGATGGTGGAGACGACCTCGAACTTTCGCCAGAGCCGGATCTCGCGCACGAAGACGGCCTGCAGCCCGCCCATCATCGGCGCCCAGCCGTTCTTGCGGGCGAGTCCGAGCAGGCCGGCACGCAGCAGGATGTCGATGCGGCCGAGGTCGGCCAGCATCATGTAGCGGGCATTATTGAGATGCATGTTGAGGTCGATGTCGGTCGGCAGGCAGCGGAAGGCCAGCCGGCTTTCGTCGCCCATGCGGTATTCTCCGCGCGACCGTGCCGACAGCACGGTGCGCGCGAGACGGGCCCAGACATACATGGCTAGCTCCAGTGTCCTCGATGGCGGGGCAGAGGACGGCCGGTCAGGCCGCCTTCTTCGACTGTCCCGCGTAGGGGTCGAAGCGCTGGTAGAAGGTCTCGCCCTTCGCCGCCATGTCGACGAGAAGCTTCGGCGCCTTGAACTCGGCTCCGTATTTCTTCTGCAGACGCTTGGCGATGGCAACGAACTCCGCCGCACCGATGCTGTCGATGTAGGACAGCGCGCCGCCAGTGAAGGGAGCGAAGCCGAAGGCGAGGATGGACCCGACATCGGCCTCGCGCGGATCGGTGACGATGCCTTCCTCCATGACGCGGACGGCCTCCAGCGCGATGACGACCAGCAGGCGCTGCTTCAGTTCCTCATAATCGATGTCGTCGGCTGCCTTCTGCGGATAGAGGTCCCTGAGGCCCGGCCAGAGCGACTTCTTGGCGGGCTTTGCCGGATAATCGTAAAAGCCCTTGCCGTTCTTGCGGCCGAAGCGGCCATGGGTGTCGACCATGGTGTCGATGAGCTGCATCTGGGCCGGATCGACGGCCTTCTCGCCGAGATCGCGGATGGTCTGCTTCATGATCTTCTGGGCGAGGTCGACGGCGGTCTCGTCGGTCAGCGCCAGCGGGCCGACCGGCATGCCGGCGGCGCGCGCGGCATTCTCGATCATCGGCGCCGGCACGCCCTCGATCAGCATCTTGTAGGCTTCCGACATGTAGCGCAGCACGCAGCGGTTGACGTAGAAGCCGCGCGTGTCGTTGACGACGATCGGCGTCTTTTTGATGGCGCGGACATAGTCGATGGCGGTGGCGAGCGCCTTGTCTCCGGTCTTTTTGCCCAGAATGATCTCGACCAGCATCATACGGTCGACCGGCGAGAAGAAGTGGATACCGATGAAATTCTTAGGCCGCGCCGAGTTCTTCGCCAGCGCGGTGATCGGGATGGTCGAGGTGTTGGAGGCGAAGACCGCCGAGGATTTCAGCACCGCCTCTGCATTTTCGGTGGCAAGCTTCTTGACGCCGGAATCCTCGAAAACCGCCTCAATGACGAGGTCGGCGCCGTCGAGATCGGCATAGTCGGCCGACGGCGTGATCAGTGACAGGAGCCGCTCGCCAGCTTCAGCCGTGGAACGGCCCTTCTTGACGGCGGCGGCAACCAGGCCTTGCGAATGCGCCTTGCCCTTTTCGGCCGCTTCCATGTCGCGGTCGATGAGCACGACCGGAATGCCGGCCTTGGCGGTGACATAGGCGATGCCGGCGCCCATGAAGCCGGCGCCGATGACGCCGATCTTCTTGAACTTCGTCTCGGGCTCGCCGACCGGGCGGCGGGCACCCTTGTTGAGCTCCTGCAGCGAGACGAAGAGCGAACGGATCATGGCCGCGGCTTCCTTCGTCTGCATGATCTCGGTGAAGTAGCGCTGTTCGATCCTCAGACCGGTGTCGAAGGGCACGAGCAGGCCTTCGTAGACGCATTTCAGGATGGCGGCGGCGGCCGGATAGTTGCCGTAGGTCTCGCGGCGCAGGATGGCGATGGCCGCCGGCCAGAGATTGGCGCCGGCCGCCGAGTAGATCTGGCCGCCGGGCAGCCGGAAACCCTTCTCGTCCCAAGGAGCGACCGGCTTGAGGCCGCCCTTGATCATCGCCTTGGCGGCCTCGACGAGGCTTGCGGGCGCGGCGATCTCGTGGATCAGGCCCATGGCCTTGGCTTTCTTCGGCGTCAGCGACTGGCCTGACGTCAGCATCTGCAGCGCCTGCTGCTGGTCGGTCAGGCGGGGAACGCGCTGGGTGCCGCCGGCGCCGGGGAAGATGCCGATCTTGACCTCGGGCAACGCCATCTTGACCCTGTCGCTATCGGCGGCGACGCGGCCGTGGCAGGCAAGCGACAGCTCGAAGGCGCCGCCCATGCAGGTGCCGTTGATGGCCGAGACCCATGGCTTGCCGCAGGTCTCGATCTTGCGGAAGAGACCGCTCATGTAACCGGCATTGTCGAACAGCGCCTTCGTCGCCTTCTCGGGATCCTTGGCCTTGTCGCGGGCGAAGGCCTTCAGCATCTTCTGCAGCATGGTGATGTCGGCGCCACCGGAGAAACTGTCCTTGCCGGAGGTGAAGACCACGCCCTTGACCTTCTCGTCGGCGACGGTCGCGTCGACGATGGCGTCGAGCTCCCGCATCACCTCCTCGGTGAAGACGTTCATCGACTTCTCGGGCATGTCCCAGGTGACGAGCGCGATGCCGTCGGCGTCCGTGTCGACCGTGAAGTTGGTGTAGGTCATGTCTGGTCTACCTTTGCTTATGGTTTCGCGGCGGGCACGCGCCCGCTCTCAAGCCCGCGCATCAGCGCGGAGATGGCTTGCGCGTCAGTATCCGTTTCGGCGGCAAGGCCGGCCTGAACGCCCGTCCTGTCACCGTCCGATTTGTGCTGGTTGAGCTTCCAGCTGCCTTCGAGGCGCTCGACCTTCATGCGCAGGCCGACAATGGCGCGCGTCATGCCCTGGATGTATTTTTCCGGCGCGTCCGACACGGCCCAGGGCTCTTCGCGCCCGGCCTCGTTGCGGCTGGTGAGCTGGTTGAGATGGGCGAGCAGTTCGGCCTCGCTTTCCATCGCGGCCAGAGTACCGTGGGCGTGCACCATGACATAGGTCCAGGTCGGCACCACCCGTCCGTGCTCGGCCTTGCTCAGGTACCAGCCCGGATGGATGTAGGCCTGCGGTCCCTGGAACATCGCCAGGGATTTTTGCCCGGCCAGCTGCCAGTGCGGGTTCTGCCGCGCGACGTGGAATTCGAGCAGCAGTTCGTCCCCCTCCTCGCGCACCACGACCGGCGCATGCGTCGCGCAGGGGCCGTCGGCATCCTGCGTGACGATGGCCGCCAGCTGGATGTCGCGCATCGCCGCGACCAGCACGTCGCGGCGCTCCTCGCGGAATTGCTGGGGGACGTACATCGCCGGATCAGACCCGTTCGATGATCGTCGCCGTGCCCATGCCGGCGCCGATGCAGAGCGTGACCAGCG
The DNA here is from genome assembly GCA_018823835.1 of Alphaproteobacteria bacterium. Lineage (GTDB taxonomy): Bacteria > Pseudomonadota > Alphaproteobacteria > Rhizobiales > Rhizobiaceae > CAMYMG01. Next base: position 83,666 of record JAHJHT010000002.1, read on the forward strand.
CGGTGTTGAGATCGCGGCGCTCCAGCTCGTCGAGAACCGTGCCGAAGATCATCGCGCCGGTGGCGCCGAGCGGGTGGCCCATGGCAATCGCACCGCCATTGACGTTGATTCTGTCGTGGGGAATGTCGAAGGCCTGCATGTAGCGCAGCACGACCGAGGCGAAGGCCTCGTTGAGCTCGAACAGGTCGATGTCGGAAATCTTCATCTTGGCGCGCTTCAAGAGCTTTTCGGTGACGTCGACCGGGCCGGTCAGCATCAGCACCGGCTCCGAGCCGATATTGGCGAAGGCGCGGATGCGGGCGCGCGGCTTCAGGCCGAGCGTCTTGCCTGCCTTCTTGGAGCCGAGCAGCACGGCGGCAGCGCCGTCGACGATGCCGGACGAATTGCCGGCATGGTGGACGTGATTGACCGATTCGACTTCCGGATGCTTCTGGACGGCGACGGCGTCGAAGCCGCCCATTTCGCCCGGCATGACGAAGGAGGGGTTGAGCGAGGCCAGCGACTGCATGTCGGTGGTCGGGCGCATATGCTCGTCGCGGTCGAGAATGGTCAGGCCGTTCTGGTCCTTGACCGGAATGACGGAGTTGTTGAAGCGGCCATCGTCCCAGGCCTTGGCGGCGCGCTTCTGGCTCTCGACGGCATAGGCGTCGACGTCGTCTCTGCTGAAGCCATACTTGGTGGCGATGAGATCGGCCGAGATGCCCTGCGGCACGAACCAGCCAGGCAGCCCGACGGACGGGTCCATGTACCAGGCGCCGCCCGAGGCGCCCATGCCGACACGCGACATGCTCTCGACGCCGCCGGCAATGACGATGTCGTCGGCGCCCTGCGCGATCTTGGCGGCGCCGAAATTGATGGCGTCGAGACCCGAGGCGCAGAAGCGCGAGATCTGCATGCCGGGTGCGGCCATGTCGTAGCCGGCCTCGAAGGCGGCCGAGCGCGGGATGACGGCGCCGGCCTCGCCGACCGGGTCGACGCAACCGAAGATGATGTCGTCGACCTTGGATGTGTCGATCCCGTTGCGGTCGCGCAGCGATTCCAGGACCTTCGCGCCGAGGCGCACGGCCGGCACCTCGTGCAGGGAACCATCCTTCTTGCCGCGACCGCGCGGGGTGCGCACGGCGTCATAGACATAGGCTTCGGCCATTTTCGTTCTCCTGATTTCCTGACCGCTCGCGCTCAGAGGCTGCGGGCGATCAGCAGTTTCATGATCTCGTTCGTGCCGCCGTAGATGCGCTGCACGCGCGCGTCGCGGAACATGCGGGCGATCGGGTATTCATTCATGTAGCCATAGCCGCCATGCAATTGAAGGCACTCGTCGACCACTTTTCCTTGAAGGTCGCTGAGCCAGTACTTCGCCATCGAGGCGGTGACCGGATCGAGCCCGCCGGCGATGTGGCGGGCGACGCAATCATTGTAGAAGACACGCCCGACGGTGGCCTCGGTCTTCAGTTCGGCGAGCTTGAACTGGGTGTTCTGGAAGTCGATAACCGCCTTGCCGAAGGCCTTGCGCTCCTTGACGTAGTCGATGGTGAGCGACAGCGCGCGCTCGATCATGCCGATGGCGCCGGTGCCGATCTGCAGGCGCTCCTGCGGCAGCTGCTGCATCAACTGGACAAACCCCTGGCCCTCCGCGGCGCCGAGCAGGCAGGAGGTCGGGACGCGCATGTCGTTGAAGAACAGCTCGGAGGTGTCGTTCGTCTTCAGGCCGATCTTGTCGAGGTTGCGGCCGCGCTCGAAACCCTCGAGCCCGTCAGTCTCGACAACGATCAGCGACGTGCCCTTTGCGCCAGCCGCCGGATCGGTCTTGGCGACGACAATGATCAGGTTGGCGTGCTGGCCGTTGGTGATGAAGGTCTTCGAGCCGTTGATCTTGTAGTGGTTGCCATCCTTATCGGCACGCGTCTTGACGCCCTGCAGGTCGGAGCCGGCACCGGGTTCGGTCATGGCGATGGCGCCGATGAGTTCGCCGGTCGCCATCTTCGGCAGCCACTTCTTTTTCTGCTCCTCCGAGCCGTAGTGAAGGATGTAGGGCGCGACGATGGCGTTGTGCAGCCCGATGCCGAAACCGTCGACCCCGACATGGGCCATGGCCTCGATGATGGCGCTCTCATGCGCGAAGGTGCCGCCCGAACCGCCATATTCCTCAGGCATCGAGGCGCAGAGCAGCCCGGCCGCACCCGCCTTTTCCCAACTCGCGCGGTCGACCATCTCGTTCTTCTCGAACTCGTCGTAGCGCGGCGCGATTTCTTCCAACATGAAGCGCGTCGCCATGTCGTAGAGCATGGCGACGTCGTCGGCGGCCCAGGCTGGCTTCGGCAGACCAAGAATGTCGGCTGGCGCGGTCGTCACGGGCTCCTCCTCAGAACGCCTCGGCCGGCAGCGCCATCATGGTGTCCGCGCCGCTGGAGATGCGGGCGAGATGCGCCGCCGTCTCGGGCATCACACGCTCCATGAAATAGCGGCCGGTGACAAGCTTGTTCTCGTAGAAGGCGGCATCACCGGAAGCGCCGTCGGCAAGGTTCGCATTGGCGACCTTGACCATCTGCGCCCACATGTAGCCGAGCGCGACGAGGCCGAAGAGATGCATGTAGTCGGTCGAGGCGGCGCCGGCATTGTCGGGCTTGGCCATGGCGTTCTGCATCAGCCACATGGTGGCGGCCTGCAGGTCGTTCAGGCCCTTCTTCAGGCCCTTGGTGTAGGGCGCCATCTTCTCGTCGGAACGGTTCTCCTCGCAGAAGTCGCCGACCTCCTTGAAGAAGGCCTGCACGGCGCGACCGCCGTTCAGCGCCAGCTTGCGGCCGACGAGGTCGAGCGCCTGGATGCCGTTGGCGCCCTCGTAGATCATGGCAATGCGGGCATCGCGCACGAACTGGCTCATGCCCCATTCCTCGATATAGCCGTGGCCGCCGAAGACCTGCTGGGCCATCACGGCATGCTCGAAACCCTTGTCGGTCAGCACGCCCTTGACGATCGGGGTCATCAGGCCGGTGTAGTCGCTGGCAATCTCGCGGTCGCCCGCGTCGGCCGAACGGTGGGCGATGTCGGACTTGATGGCGGTCCACAGCACCAGCGCGCGGCCGGCCTCGTTGAAGGCCTTCATGGTCATCAGCGAACGGCGGATGTCGGGATGGACGATAATCGGATCGGCCGGCTTGTCTGGAGCCTTCGGCCCCGACAGCGAGCGGCCCTGCAGGCGGTCGCGGGCATAGGCGACGGCGTTCTGATAGGCGACCTCGGAAATCGACAGGCCCTGCAGGCCGACGCCGAGACGCGCCTCGTTCATCATCGTGAACATGGCTTTCAGGCCGCCATGCTCCTCGCCGAGCAGGTAGCCGGTCGCCTCGTCGTAGTTCATGACGCAGGTGGCGTTGCCGTGGATGCCCATCTTCTCTTCCAGCGAGCCGCAGGACACGCCGTTACCCTCGCCCGGATTACCCTCAGCATCGAGTTTCAACTTCGGCACGATGAACAGCGAGATGCCCTTGACGCCCTTCGGCGCACCCTCGATGCGGGCGAGAACCAGGTGGACGATGTTCTCGGCCATGTCATGGTCGCCGGCCGAGATGAAGATCTTCTGGCCGGAAATCCTGTAGCTGCCGTCGTCGGCAGGCACGGCCTTGGTGCGCAGCAGGCCAAGATCGGTGCCGCAATGCGGTTCAGTCAGGTTCATGGTGCCCGTCCACAGGCCGTCCACCATCTTGGGCAGCCACTTCGCCTTCTGCTCGTCGGTGCCGTGGGTGACGATGGCCGCGATGGCGCCCTGGGTGAGCCCCGGATACATCATCAGCGACATGTTGGCCGAAACCATGAATTCAGAAACGGCCGTGTGAACGGTGTAGGGAAGCCCCTGCCCGCCAAACTCGGCAGGTGCAGCAAGTCCCATCCAGCCGCCTTCGCGGTACTGCTGATAGGCCTGGCCGAAGCCTTCTGGCGTCGTGACAGAGCCGTCGTCGGCGCGTACGCAGCCCTCGAGGTCCCCGACCCGGTTGATCGGCTGCATGACGTTTTCGGCGATCTTCGCGCCCTCGGCCAGGATGGCTTCCAGCACATCGGGCGGCGTGTCGGCAAAACCGGGAAGGTTGTTGTAGCGCTCGTAGCCGAAGACTTCATTCAGCACGAATAGCGAATCGCGGACGGGAGCCGTGTAGGTCGGCATGAAATCTCCTCCAAGACGCGGTGTGCACGCCTTGTGGAACACTCCTAGGCGCACTGCAAGACCGCCACGGCGGCCGCGCTCAAAATATTGACGTTTGCGTAAACGTCAATGGGATTCTTGAAGCAGTTGCGCCGCGGGACCAGAGGCTCCGCGGCGCAATTGGGGCAGCGCTGCCAGGCAGCTGCCGCCGGTCAGATTGTCGGTCGGTTCTAGCGCGCGGCCACGGCCGAAGCCGGAGTGCGATCGGCCAGCTTGGCGCGCACGTCAGCCATCAGATTGGACAGTTCGCCGACGGCGTCGTCAATGACGGCCCGCTGCTTCTGCAGGCGCGCCATCTGCTTCTCGGACTTGTCCAGCGCAAGGCGCAGCTGCTTGATGTTGGCGCCCGACGGATCGTAGAGATCCATGATCTGCTTCACATCGCGCAGCGAAAAGCCGATCTTGCGGCCAAGGAGAATAAGCTTCAGCCGCGCATTGTCGCGACGCGAATAAAGACGGGTCGACCCTTCACGCTTGGGAGCGATCAGCCCCTTGTCTTCGTAGAAGCGCAGGGCGCGCAACGTGACGCCGTACTTTCTCGCCATTTCGCCGATTCGAACGAATTCTTCTTCAGCGCTCATGGTTGCATCGTTGTTGTTATTGTTGTTGGCCACGGCTTCGCCAGCCCTCTTAAGCATGGTTGTCATTTTGGCTTTCCCCGTTTGTGGCGTTCAAGAACGCCTGACCGGATCCGGCGGGGGCGGTGTCCGATCGTGGTTTCGTTGAGAAAAATCGCAAGACGCGTCTCGCAAGACGCTGCTTACGTTTACGTAAGGGATATATTGATTGCCGCCCGGTCATGCAAGCGCGCTATGGTTGAAACTGATGCGGCAGTTTGAAACACCCCCTCAGGTGCAGAAATCGTCACATCCGCCGATAGTTCCCAATTCTTAAGTTTGGTTAACGCCTTGTTTACCACGTTGGGGGAAATGTGCGCATGTCGGTCCCCCGTGTTTATCCTGTATCGAATTGTTCACGGTTTCCCGGAGTTCGCAGGCGAAAGCCCGGAAGTCCTCTTCCGCCTCAAGTGCGGCCGCTCCGGTCCCGGCAGGGAACTATACGGAAACTGGTCGAAAACCAGCAAACTGGCAAACGGGCGTTTCGATGAACAGCAAGCGGTCTTACATAGACGCAATCAACGCGGGCAGACAGCGCCGTTCCTATGCGTCGCTGGAGCAACTCAACCGGTCGCTCGAAACGCTGGAGCAGCGAATCGACCGCAACCGGGAAGAGGTGGCAGGCTATTCGCGTGCCCCGGCGCGGCAGGATTCGCCGCCGGCCTACGAGGCCCCCCGCCGGCCAGAAATGCCACGCTCCAGTGAGAATCGCAGCGCTTTCGAGCAGCCCTACCGTTCCATTGCGCGCGACATCGAACGCGTACGCAGCCAGGAGGACGGTGTCGCCGCCTTCGGCAAGATTTCCGAAGAGATAAAGGGATTGCGGGAAGAACTGCGCAACCAGGTCACCTCGGGCGTCAGGCGTGAATTCGAAACGCTGCGCCAGGAGATCGAGCGCGCCGCGGCCGCTGGCTCCGGCAGGGCGCTTGCCCAGCTCGGCCAGGATGTCGAAAGGCTTTCGGGAACCGTGCAGTCGCTTGCCGAACGCAGCGATGACAAGAACGTCAACATGCTGCGCCTCGAGATCGAACAGATGCGGGACGCGCTGGATATGGTGGCGCGGGAGGAGACCGTGCGTTCGGTCGACCGGCGCTGGGACGACTTCGACCGCCGCTTCAGCGATTTCCAGGACCACGTCTCGTCGGTCGCCGCCCAGCGGCCGGGCGAGATCGACCTGTCCGGCCTGACCAGCCGAATCGAACAGATCAACGATGCCGTCGGCAGGCTGCCCGAATCGCAGTCGATCCGGTCGCTCGAGGACAAGGTGCGCACGCTTGCCGGCGCACTCGATCACTTCATTGAGCAGCAGGGTGGCAAAACGACAGAGACTTTCGGCCAGATCGAGGAGCGGCTCGACGAGATTTCGCGCGCCATCGTCAGCGCGACGGTGGCGGCACAGACGCCGCAGTTCGACCCCGAACCCTTCGAGCGCATAGAGGCGCGCATGTCGGCGCTGGCGCGGCAGATCGAGGAAGTTGTCGAGGACCGCCCGACCGGAGAGATCATCAGCCGCCTCAACATGCTGTCGGAGCGGGTCGACGAAATGGCCGCGCACAACGCGCTGCCCGACGAGACCCTCGAACGTCTGGCACACCAGATCGCGTCGATCGCCGACAAGATCGACCGGGCGCCACCTATGCCCGACGCCAACGAGATCTTTTCGGGCATAGAGCAGCGGTTCGAAGTTCTGTCGGGCTTGATGGAACGCCGCCAGGGCGACGCGCTGGAACAAGGCAACATGCTGTTTCGTGAACTCGAGCGGCGTCTGGACGAGGTTGCAGAGCGGATCGAGCGCCGGCAGGGCGAAGCGACGCTCGACAATTCCGGCATCATGAGCGTGATCGACGAACGCTTCTCGGCAATGGCCAAGCAGCTTGAGGGAAACAAGCCGGACAAGGCCGCCGAGGCGGCGATCCGCGGTCTTGAGGCTCGTCTCGAAAGCATCGCCAGGCAGATCGACCAGTCGGCCAGCCAGTACACCGGCATCGACCCCGACCTGGTGCGCAACCTGGAGTCCCAGGTCGCCGGGCTTTCGGCGCACCTGTCGCAGCCGAATGCGCCACTGCCGGCCTACGAGGACATCTCGCCCCGGCTGGAAGAAATCGAGAAGTCGATCGCGGGCAGCCGCGAGACCGTTCTGGAGGCGGCGCGTGACGCTGCCGAGAATGCCGCCAAGTCACTGGCCGGCAGCCAGGCCGAGTCGGCCGCGGTGGCCGGCCTGGCGCAGGACCTGAAATCCCTGGAGGCGCTGACGCGTCGCTCGGACGAACGCAACAGCAAGACCTTCGAGGCGATCCACGACACGCTGCTGAAGATCGTCGACCGGCTGGGTTCGCTGGAAGGTGACGGCGACGTGGACGGCGAGGACGACGAGCCGGCGCCGCTGCCGCGCAAGAAGACGATCGAGGACGCTCCGTCCATCGATGCCGAGGGCACGCTGGCGCTGGACGAGCCGCTGCAGCGCGACGATTCGACCGTGGCACCGCCACCCGCGTGGGCCAGGACAGAACGCACGCCGGCGGAAGCCGCTGCCGCTGCCGCCATCGCCGCACTGGGCGACGAGCCCCCAGCCGATGCGGCAGAAAGCGGACGCGGTCGCTCGATGCTCGGCGCTCTTACCCGCGCGCTCGGCAAGAAGAAGCAGGCGCCCGCGACCGTACTGGCCGGACCGGACCTGCCCGACGACGATAACGACGTTGCACCGAGCGTCGACCTCGATGCACCGCTTGATCCAAAGATTGCCAACCGTCCCCTCGAGCCGGGCTCAGGCACGCCGGACCTCAACGCCATCATGAAGCGGGTGCGCGACGAACGCGGCCAGACGGCCCGCGTTAACGACTCCGACGCCGCCAAGTCCGACTTCATCGCCGCAGCGCGGCGGGCTGCCCAGGCGGCGGCTGCCGAGTCGCAGATCAACCGGCGCAAGACCGACATCGGCAGCCCGGTCAAGGCGCTGCGCATCGGCGACCTGCTCAAATCGCGGCGCAAGCCGATCCTGATGGGCACCGCCGTTGTCATGTTGGCGCTGGCCGGCCTGCAACTCGGCAAGGCTTTCATGCAGGACGAGCCCAACGGCTCTTCCGATCTTTCTGCCAAGGCGCAGCTCGGCGCCACGGCGGAGCCGGAAATGGCAGCGCTCGACGACGCTACGATACAGGACATGGACTCCGAGCCGGAAATGGCGGCCGGCGACCAGGCGTTGGAGGATGCCTCGGACGACCTCGAGGGCTCCGACATGGACATGATGGCCGGTGCCACCGAAGAGCAGCCCATGGACGACGTCGCGGCCGCAATGGACGAGATGGAGCCGGCGATGCCGGAACAGTCCGCCGCCGAGACCGAGGAACCGGAAGCCATGGAACAGGTCAAGGTCGCCGCGGTATCGCCGCCGGAGACGGTGACCGCGTCGCTCGGCGACACCGGTGAAACCGCCGAGATCGTCATCGACGTGCCGGCGGAAGCCGGTCCGGTCCTGCTGCGCGAAGCCGCCGAATCCGGTGACCCCAAGGCACTTTTCGAGATCGCCACGCGCTATGCGGACGGACGCGGTGTGAAGTCCGACATGACGCGGGCCGCGTCGTGGTACGAAAAGTCGGCCGAATTCGGCTTCGCGCCCGCGCAGTACCGCATCGGCAATCTTTACGAGAAGGGCCTCGGCGTACAGCGCGACCTGAAAAAGTCGCGCCAGTGGTACCTGCAGGCCGCCGAGCAGGGCAATGCCAGCGCCATGCACAATCTCGCCGTGCTCGACGCCATGGGCGCCGAAGGCGTTTCCGACAACGACTCGGCCGCCAAGTGGTTTACCCGCGCCGCTGAACTCGGCGTCAAGGACAGCCAGTTCAATCTCGGGATCCTGACCGCCAAGGGCGTCGGCATGCCGCAGAGTCTGGAAGAGTCCTACAAGTGGTTCGCGCTGGTGGCCAAGACCGGCGACAAGGACGCTGCCGACAAGCGCGACGAGATCGCCAACGCGCTGCGCCCGGAACAGCTGGAGCGCGCCCGCGCCGCCACGGAACTGTGGAAGGCCAAGGAACTGAACGCCGAAGCGAACTCGGTCGATATCCCGGACTCCTGGCGCGAGGCGCAGGACCAGACCGCCAGCGTCGACATGACCAAGGCGATCAAGAACATCCAGGTCATCCTGAACAAGAACGGCTACCAGGCAGGCAATCCCGACGGCGTTCTGGGTGGCAAGACGAAGTCCGCGATCGCCGCCTTCCAGAAGGATAACGGGATGAAGCCGACGGGCGAGATCGACCAGCAGGTTGCTCGCGCGCTTCTGGATCGCAAATAAGGCCGCGATCCGTCGCGACTGGACCATCATGCAATAGCGAAACCAGCGTTAACTGGTTGAAGATGTTTTTTGTTTCGACAATGCGGCGAAGTTTGACTTCGCCGCATTGTCGGCGCAAGAACGGCTTAAATCCTCGAAGCATTCTACTCGTACGGGACGGGTCGACGCCGACAGGCAGCAACAATCGAGTCAGCGGGTGGGCATCTATCTCCCGATCGCGGAGTTATCCGTCAACGTTTTCGTACTGCTTGCCATGGGCGCGGCGGTCGGGTTCCTCTCGGGCATGTTCGGGGTCGGCGGCGGCTTCCTGATCACCCCGCTGCTGATCTTCTACAACATTCCCCCGGCCATCGCGGTGGCCACCGGCGCCAACCAGGTCATCGCCTCGTCCTTCTCGGGCGCGCTCGCGCATTTCAAGCGGGGGACGCTCGACTTCAAGCTCGGGACGGTATTGCTCGGTGGCGGCATAGTGGGCTCGACAGTCGGCATCTACGTATTCTCGCTGCTGCGCGACCTCGGTCAGCTCGACCTCTTCATCTCGCTGCTTTACGTGGCGCTGCTCGGTTCGGTCGGCGGCCTGATGCTGGTCGAGAGCGTCAACGCGATCCGCCTGTCGCGCGGCGCGGCGACGCCGGCCACGCTGAAGAAGCCCGGCCAGCACAACTGGATCCACCGGCTGCCCCTCAAGATGCGGTTTCGCGCCTCGAAGCTTTTCGTCAGCGTGATCCCGGTAATCGCGCTCGGCGCCGGCATCGGCTTCCTGTCGTCTATCATGGGCGTCGGCGGCGGCTTCATCATGGTGCCGGCGCTGATCTACCTGCTCAAGGTTCCGACCAACGTGGTCGTGGGGACATCGCTGTTCCAGATCATCTTCGTCGCCGCCTATACGACCGTCGTACATGCCTCGACCAACCAGACCGTCGACATCGTGCTGGCCTTCGTGCTGATGGTCGGCGGTGTCGCCGGTGCGCAATACGGTGCCAAGGCGGGGCAGAAGCTGCGCGGCGAGCAGTTGCGCGCGCTGCTCGCGATACTGGTGTTGGCGGTGGCGCTGAGGCTCGGCTTCGACCTCTTCGTGCGCCCCAGCTCGCTCTTCTCTCTGGCCGGGGCGGACAGCTAGATGAGGCGCCACCTCCCATTCCTTGCACTTGCTGCCGCGCTGGCACTCGCGATGCCGGCCGCAGCGCAGGACGCGGTGCAGAACCCGTTGCAAGTGCAGAACCCCGAATCGATCCAGATCGGCCTGTCGACGGACCGGATCGCCATTACCGCCGATTTCACCGGCGCCGACCTGACCATCTTCGGATCGCTGGAAAACGCCGATCCGCTGATCAACCGGCAGGGCCGCTACGACGTGATCGTCGTGCTTGAGGGTCCGTCGCGCCCCGTCGTGGTGCGCAAGAAGGATCGCTTCCTCGGCATGTGGATCAACATGGAATCGGAGACCTTCGTCAACGTGCCCGTGTCTTACTCGGTGGCGACCACGCGGGTGATGCAGGACATCACCGATCCCAACAACTACAAGCAACTGGCACTCGGCGCCGACAATCTGCACATCGAGCCGCTCGACAAGGAAGGCAACCCGGCGACGATCGATGCCTTCGAGGCGGCGCTGCGCGAACGCAAGACGGCGCTCGGCCTGTTCAGCGTGCGCGTCGGCGGTGTCGAGTTCCTGTCGCAGAGCCTGTTCCGCGCCTCGCTTCCCCTGTCGCCCAACGTGCCGGTCGGCACGCACAAGGCACGCGCCTTCCTGTTCCGCAACGGCGTCTTCATCAAGGAAAACTCCGCCCAGCTCGCCATAGTCAAGTCCGGCTTCGAGCAGTCGCTCGCGCGCTACGCGGGCGAACACAGCTTCTTCTATGGTGCATTTGCGGTAGCGCTGGCGATGCTGACCGGCTGGCTCGGCCGCGTCATTTTCCGCCGGGACTGAGATCCGTCAGCCCGGCTGCAGCAGGCCGCCGGCAATGGCGAAAACGCGACGCGCACCGATCATGTAGGCCATCAGCCCGTCACGCCGGAACAGCCCGGCATAGGCGCGGTCAAGCACGTTGAGCGATCCCGTATAGGCCCCGAAGGCCGGCATGATGGCCCGCGCTCCGTCGGTGGCGAAGCAACGCCGGCGCACTGAACGGCCGCGCTGCACGATGCGGGCACAAGGATGCAGGTGGCCGGCGATCTCGCCCGCAGGCGCAGCCGCCGTGGGCTCATGCCGGAAGGTCAACGCGCCGACGGCAAGCGCATCGACGGTGTCGCCCGGCAGGCCGGCCGGTGGGCGCGGGTCGTGATTGCCGGCAACCCAGAACCAATCGCGGCCCACGGTGAGAGCCGCGAGATCGGCGCGCAAGGCAGCCGGCAGGCGGGCCGAGGCATCGGCGTCGTGAAAACTGTCGCCAAGGCTGACCACCGTCTTAGGGCGGTAGTGGTCGATGACCGCCTGCAGCCTGAGCAGCGTCGCGGCGGTGTCATAGGGGGGCACCAGCATGCCGCGCCGGGCAAGCGAGGAACCCTTCTCCAGATGCAGGTCCGAAACGCAAAGCAGGCCAATCGCAGGAAAATAAAGCGCGCCGCGCGGATCGCACCACGCGCGCTCGCCGGCAATGGCGATCTCCGTGCCGTCGCCACGCTCGCCTGCCAAAGCACCTGCCGCCATCAACGTCCCATCGCCTCTTCGATCAATCCTTCCGCCTCCGACAGCAGAGACTCGCTCGCCTCGCCATCGACCCGCTCCCTGCCGACCTCCAGCATGATCGGCACCGCGAGCGGCGAAATGCGTTCGAGGTCCTTATGCATGATTCGACCGCGAATGCGCGAGAGCATGTCGGCGAGCCTCCTGACATCGAGAAGCCCGGCCGCGGCATCGGCGCGCGTCGCCTTCAGCAAGATGTGGTCCGGCTCGTGGGTGCGCAGCACGTCGTAGATCAGGTCGGCCGAGACGGTCACCTGGCGGCCGCTCTTCTCCTGGCCGGGATAGCGCTTCTCGATGAGGCCAGAGATCATGGCGCAGGCACGGAAGGTGCGCTTCAGCATCCAGCTGTCGGCAAGCCATGCATCGAGATCGTCGCCGAGCATGTCCTCGTCGAACAGTTCGCCGAGCGGGATCTTTCCCGACTTGAACATCTGCCCCATGTCGCCAAGCGCCCAGACGCCGAGCACATAGTCGGTGGCGACAAAGCCGAGCGGGCGAGCACCCATGCGCTCGAGGCGCCGGGTCAGGAGCATGCCAAGCGTCTGGTGCGCGAGGCGCCCCTCGAAAGGGTAGGCGACCATGTAGAAGCGCTCGGCGCGCGGAAAGGTCTCGACCAGGAGGTCACCGCGTTTGGGCAGCACCGAGACCTTCGCCTGCAGGCGCAGCCAGTCGGCGACCTGGCCCGGCAGCGCCTTCCAGCGCTTCGGATCTGCCAGCATGCCGCGCACCTGGTCGGCCAGATAGGTCGAGAGCGGGAACTTGCCGCCACCGTAATACGGCACCTTGGCGTCCTTGCCGGGCGCGTTGGAGACATAGCACTCGTTCTCGCGGATACCCTCGAAGCGCAGGACCTTGCCGGCGAAGAGAAAGGTGTCGCCGTAGACCAGCGTCTCCAGAAACGCCTCCTCGATCTTGCCGAGCGTCGGGCCGCCGCGCGATGCCGCCCCCCTGCCGGCGCGGACATAGCGCACGTTGAGCGCCGGCACCTCGATGATGGTGCCGACATTGAGGCGGTATTGCTGGGCAACACGCGGGTGGCTGACCCGCCACAGCCCGTCCTTGGTCTTGCGGATACGGGCATAGCGCTCATAGGCCTTCAGCGCATAACCGCCGGTGGCGACGAAATCGACGACGCGGTCGAAGGTCTCGCGGTCGAGGTCGGCATAGGGCTCGGCGGTGACGACCTCGCGGTAGAGCTCGGTGGCGTCGAAGGGTGCGGCGCAGGCGGTGCCGAGGACATGCTGCGCCAGCACGTCGAGCGCGCCGTCGACGAGCGGCGGCGTGTCCTGCGCGCCGACGGTCGAGGCCTCCAGCGCGGCGCGGCACTCCAGCACCTCGAAGCGGTTCGAGGGAACGAGGATTGCCTTGGACGGTTCGTCCATGCGGTGGTTGGCGCGGCCGATGCGCTGGGCCAGACGGCTGGCGCCCTTGGGTGCGCCGACATGAATGACGAGGTCAACGTCGCCCCAGTCGATGCCGAGATCGAGCGTCGACGTGGCGACGACGGCACGCAGGCTGTTGGTCTCCATCGCCTTCTCGACGCGGCGGCGCTGGCTGACGTCGAGCGAGCCGTGATGCAGCGCAATCGGCAGCGAATCCTCGTTGATCCGCCACAGTTCCTGGAACAGCAGTTCCGCCTGGCTGCGGGTGTTGACGAAGAGCAGCGAGGTGCGATGCGCCTTGACCAGTTCGTAGATCTCCGGGATCGCGTAGCGCGAGGAATGCCCTTGCCACGGCACGCGCTCGCGCGAATCGAGTACTGAGACATCGGGGCTGGCGCCGCCGGTGACGGTGATCAGCCCGGCCATGCCGCCGCGAGGCGCCTGGCCGATGAGCCAGCGGCGAAGCTGGTCGGGCTCGGCCACCGTCGCCGACAGGCCGATGGCCTGAAGGCCGGGCACCAGGGCTCGCAAGCGGGCGAGGCCGAGCGCGAGCAGGTGGCCGCGCTTGGAGGTGACCAGCGAATGCAACTCGTCGAAGACGACGTAGCGCAGGTCGGCGAAGAAGCGGGCAGCGTCCGGCCCGGCGAGCAGCAGGGCGAGTTGCTCGGGCGTGGTCAGCAATATGTCGGGCGGTGCGAGCTTCTGGCGCTGGCGCTTGTGGGCGGGGGTGTCGCCGGTGCGCGTCTCGATCACGACAGGCAGGTTCATTTCGCTCACCGGGCGGGCGAGGTTGCGCTCGATATCGACGGCGAGTGCCTTCAGCGGCGAGATGTAGAGCGTGTGGATGCCGCGCCGGGCCTCGCCTGGACGGCGTTTCGGCCTGCCGGCGAGATCGGTCAGGCTGGGCAGGAAGCCCGCCAGCGTCTTGCCGGCGCCGGTAGGAGCGATCAGGAGCAGCGAACTGCCGCGCTGCGCCTCGGCAAGAAGCTCGAGCTGGTGGGCGCGCGGCGCCCAGCCGCGTTCGGCGAACCACCTGGTAAATGGCGCGGGCAGGATGGCGGTGCTGACCGCTTGCTCGATGGGTTTCTGGCTCGTCACGATGGAGACCTAGCGCGGGGCACACGTCCGGCCAAGCAGATTCTGGAACAAAAGGGGATCAGTGGTTGCACAAGCTGCGATGGCAGCATGATTCCCGGGAGCCCTTCCCTGTCGCCGGGAAGCACCTATCTTCTGGCAATGCGCCCTCGCGACCTGCTTCACCCCCGACCCGAAGGGCTCTACTGCCCGCCCGGCGATTTCTATATCGACCCGGTACGACCGGTCGAACGCGCGCTCATCACGCACGGCCATTCCGATCACGCGCGCTCGGGCCACCGCTCGGTTCTGGCGACGCAGCAGACGCTCGACATCATGGCGCTGCGCTACGGCGCGGACTTCGCCGGCACGACACAGGCGGCAGCGCTTGGCACTCCGCTCGACGTCAACGGCGTCTCGATCACCTTTCACCCCGCCGGGCACGTGCTCGGATCGGCGCAGATCGCCGTCGAGCACGGCGGCATCCGAATCGTCGCATCCGGCGACTACAAGCGGCAGGCGGACGCGACCTGCGCGCCTTTCGAGCCGGTGGCCTGCGACGTCTTCATCACCGAGGCGACCTTCGGGCTGCCGGTGTTTCGCCATCCGCCCGACACGCACGAGATCGACCAGCTGCTGAAGTCCACTCAGCAGTTCCCCGAGCGGGCGCACCTCGTCGGCGCCTATGCGCTCGGCAAGGCACAGCGCGTTATCAGGCTGATCCGTGACGCCGGCTACGACAGGCCGATCTTCATCCACGGCGCGCTGGCAAAGCTCTGCGATTACTACGAGGGCGAGGGAATCGCGCTTGGCGAGTTGCGGCCGGCAACCGTCGAGGGCGGCTCAAAGGGAGATTTTGCCGGCGCCATCGTCGTCGGGCCGCCGTCAGCCTTCGCCGACCGCTGGGCGCGGCGGCTTCCCGACCCGATGTCGTGTTTCGCGTCCGGCTGGATGCGCATTCGCCAGCGCGCCAAGCAGGGCGGCGTCGAACTGCCGCTGATCATCTCCGACCACGGCGACTGGGACGAGTTGACGCGCACCATCGAGGAGACCGGGGCCAGGGAGGTGTGGGCGACGCATGGCCGCGAGGAAGCGCTGGTGCGCTGGTGCGAGTTGCAGGGCATCGCAGCGCAGCCGCTGCATCTCGTCGGCTACGAGGACGAGGGCGACTGATGCAGCGCTTCGCCGAACTGCTCGACCGTCTCGTGCTGACGCCCGCCCGCAACGGCAAGCTTCGGCTGCTGACCGATTATTTCCGGACGGTCGAGGACCCCGACCGCGGCCTCGCGCTCGCCGCCATAACCGGCGACCTGTCGATCGCGTCGATCAAGCCGGCAATGCTGCGCGCGCTGGTCGCCGAACGCATGGATCCGGTGCTGTTCGGCTATTCCTACGACTATGTCGGCGACCTTGCCGAAACCGTCTCGCTGGTCTGGCCGGAACCCGGGCCTGAACGGCGCGCCAACCGCACCCCCACACTCGACGAGGTGGTGACGAAACTGCAGACGGCCAGCCGCTCGGACGGGCCGACCGTTCTGTCTGCCCTGCTCGACAGCGCAAACATCGAGGCGCGCTACGCGATCATCAAGCTGGTGACGGGCGGCCTACGGGTCGGCATGTCGGCAAGGCTCGCCAAGCAGGCTCTGGCCGAATTCGGCGCGGTCGACGTCGGCGAGATCGAGGAGCTCTGGCACGGGCTGACACCGCCCTACATAGAGCTCTTCGCATGGCTGGAGGGCCGCACCGGCAAGCCGGAGCGCACGGCCAAGGCGATGTTCAGCCCGGTTATGCTGTCGACGCCGGTCGGCGACAACGACCTCGAGAAGCTCGACCCGGCGGACTACGCGGCCGAGTGGAAGTGGGACGGCATCCGCGTGCAGGCCGTGTCGGAGGGCGGCGTCCGGCGTCTCTATTCGCGCACCGGCGACGACGTGTCGGGCGCCTTTCCCGACCTTGTCGACGCGATGGATTTCGAAGGGGCGCTCGACGGCGAGTTGCTGGTCGGCAATCCGGCGGAGGCCACGGGCACCTTTTCCGACCTGCAGCAGCGGCTTAACCGCAAGACGGTTTCGCCGAAGATCCGCGACCGGTTTCCCGCCTTCATGCGCTGCTACGACGTGCTGATGATCGGCGGGCAGGACATGCGTGCCCTGCCCTTCGTCGAGCGACGGCCGAGACTGGAGGCCTTTGTGGCCGAGCTCGACCCGACGCGCTTCGACCTGTCGCCGCTGGCGCCGTTCACCGGCTGGGAGGCACTCGACGGGATGCGCAAGAACCCGCCGCACCCGGTGATCGAGGGGGTGATGCTGAAGCGCCTCGACTCGGCCTATGTCGCCGGGCGGCCGAAAGGGCCATGGTTCAAGTGGAAGCGCGACCCGCACACGGTGGACGCGGTGCTGATGTACGCGCAGCGCGGCCACGGCAAGCGCTCGAGTTTTTACTCCGACTACACGTTCGGGGTGTGGACCGGCCCGGAAGGGGCAGAGGAACTGGTACCCGTCGGCAAGGCCTATTTCGGCTTCACCGACGAGGAGCTGAAGCAGATCGACAAATATGTGCGCGACAACACGATCGAGCGCTTCGGGCCGGTGCGCTCCGTGCGCGCCGACCGCAAGCAGGGGCTGGTGCTCGAGGTTGCCTTCGAGGGCCTGAACCGCTCGACGCGCCACAAGTCCGGCGTCGCCATGCGGTTCCCGCGCATTTCGCGGCTGCGCTGGGACAAGCCGCCGAACGAGGCGGACCGGATCGAGGTGCTGAAGGCGCTGCTCGATGCCTGAGGTGGGCTATTCTACGACCGAGACGCGGATCTGGTAGATGTCGACCGCATTGCCCTCATTGGCAAAGTCGGAATTGATCGCCAACGAACCGCCCGACCCCGGACGGCCCTCAGGCAGTTCGACATCGAAAAGGTACTCGGCGCGCTCATAGCCGACGACGTAGCGACGTCGCCCGCAGTCTCCGAGCTCGCCGAAATCGCAGCTGATCGAGATCTCCGTCTCCTTGCCTTCTTCCGCCCGCGCGACGATGTCGAAGACGACCTTGCGACCGGCGATCTGCTCCAGAATGCCCTGCCCGACGTCGAAGATGACGGACGCGCCGCCGCCCGACCTGATGCTCAGGTAAGGGCCCGATTCATCCTCGCTCACTTCTGCGGTGGCACCGGAGGGCGCATTGACAGCCGAGGAATCGGCGGGCGCGAAAACGGTGATCCAGTTGCGGCGATCCTGCGCGGCTCCCGGCTCCGAAAGGCCGGGGGGCGTGGCGTCGGGATCGAAGTCCTCGCCCTCCATGACCATGGGCGGGTTATGCACCGAAGTGTCGATTTCGGACGGCAGCTTGAACAAGTCGACCTCGAAAGCCCACCAGCCGGCGATGGCAGCCGCGGCGAAGAGCGTGACGGCGACGAACATCGCAGCCAGCGGCCGACGCCTCGGGCGGGCACGCCGCTCGTCACGATCGGGCGCTACCTCGGCGCCAGGCAGCGCAGACTTCGCGGCTCCCGGACGGCGGGCCGGCGCAACGCCGATATCGACGCGGGGCTCGGGTCCGGCAGCAGGATTGACGGCACCGCCGTTTGACGGCCGCTCGAGATGCACGGGCGGTGCAGCCGCCTCGGCGCGAGCGGGCGCCTGGCGGTCCGGCGAGACCTCCGGCACGGCGGCCCCGGGCTGCGGGCCTGCCTGGGTTGCCGCGGGTTCCGGCGAATCAACCGGCTCTGGCGGCAGGGCCGGCATGAATTCCGATTCGATGCTGGTGATGCGTGCCTGCAGGTTCTTGCGACGCTTGATTGCGACCTCGACCGTCAGGTTCGGCTGGGACTGCGTGGCGCGCTCCAGCGCGGCGAAGGCCGAACGGTACACCTTCTCGCGGAAGGCGCGGTCTTCGGCATTCCCCTTCTCAAGCGCGTTGCGGATCGCCTTCTCGATCGGATCCAAACAATTTTCCCCATTGCGGCAGTTCGCCTCGGTGATCGTTAGCCGCCGCGGCGCAATGAGGCAACGCCTTGCCGGTCGAACAGGCGATTTTCCGCTAGTCGATCGCGATGCGGCAGCCTGAGGCGGCACTTTCGAAGGCGGCGTCGATCAGCCGCTGCATGTCGGCGGCGCGCCGGAAGGTGGGGTCACCATTGACGCCCGAGGTCAGCGCATCAGCGAATCGGCGCGCGTTGCGGGGCACAGGAGGCGGCGCCAGCTCGCGCCAGCGGGCAGGCTCGACATCCGCGCCGAGGCTGGCGGTGAGGCGCGACGCCTGGCCGTCGGTCTCGACCCTGAGGGCGCCAAGCGTGCCGTGCAGCGTCAGCGAGAGATCGTTGGTGTGGCCGGTGGCGTAACGGGTCGCCACGATGGTCGCCAGCGCGCCCTTGCGAAAGCGCGCCGTCATGGCCACGCTGTCATTGGCGTCGAGCACGTAGTCGCCGATGCGCTCGCCATCGGCCTTGGGGAAGGTGACCAGCTCGGCCTGCAGGCTGGCGAAATCATCGGCCGCGCCGAAGCTCGCAAGATCGAGGATGTGAATGCCGACGTCGCCCAGGACGCCGGTCGAGCCGTGACCCGTAGAGAGGCGCCACAGCCACTGGTCCATTGTGCGCCAGTCACCCCAGGCCTTGCTGACCAGCCAGCTCTGGCGGTAGGCGGCCTCGACATGGCGCAGTTCGCCGATCTCGCCGGCCTGGACCATGGCCCGCGCCTGCTGCAGCGCCGGCGAATTTCGGTAGGTGAGGTTCACCATGTTGACGACGCCTGCTGCTTCCGCAGCCTCCGTCATGGCAAGCGCGTCTGCATGGTTCGGCGCCAGCGGCTTTTCGCAAAAGACGTGCTTGCCGGCGGCGAGGATCGCCAGCGTCGTCGCCTTGTGGGCACCGTCGGGCGTCGCGTTGATGGCGGCATCGAAACCGTCCCAGGCAATTGCCGCCTCGAGGCTTTCGAAATGCTGCGCAATCTTGTGCCTGGCGGCGAAGGCCTCGGCCTTGCCGGGGAGGAGATCGACGCAGGCGACGATCTCGCATTCGGGAATCTTTGCGAAATCCTCGACATGGGTGCCGGCGATACCGCCGGTGCCGAGCAGCAGCAGACGATTCATGAAATGGTCCTCAGCTCAGACCCCTGTCGCCATCGGCATGGAGACGGGCACCCTTCTGCACGATCTTCTCCTTGGCCGAAGCGACCGGCACATTGGGCGCCTCGGTGATCGCGGACCAGGCCGGTGCCGGGTTGTGCGCCCAGCGAACGGCGTTGCGCAGCACCTGCTGGACGCCTCGATTGTGATAGATGGGATAGGTCTCGTGCCCTGGCGAGAAGTAGAAGATGCGCCCGGCGCCGCGCTGCCAGGTCATGCCGGAGCGGAACACCTCGCCGCCTTCGTACCAGGATACGAATACCGTCTCCATCGGCTCAGGCACGGCGAAGGGCTCGCCGTACATCTCGGTCTCGGCGATCTCGAGGCATTCGCCGATGCCCTGCGCGATCGGGTGGCCGCGGTTGATCGCCCAGACGCGCTCGCGCTCGCCGGCCTCGCGCCACTTCAGAGAGCATGGGGTGCCCATCAGGCGCTTGAAAATCTTGGAGTAATGGCCCGAATGCAGGACGATCAGGCCCATGCCTTCCCAGACGCGCTTCTGCACGCGCTCGACGATTTCGTCGGCGACGTCGCCATGCGCCGCATGGCCCCACCAGAGCAGCACGTCGGTTGTGGCGAGACGCTCCGTGGTCAGGCCGTGCTCGGGCTGCTGAAGAGTTGCCGTGGATGCCTCGATGGCCCCGTCGCCGGCAAGGGCGGCGGCTATCGTCGCATGCATGCCATCGGGATAGAGGGCGCGCACTTCCTTGCTGGTCTGCTCGTGGACATTTTCGCCCCAGACCACCGCTCGAATCGTCATGTTTCACTCCCAAAGCGCTTTGGGAGGCATAGTAGTGGGTGCAGGTGACGATGAGAAGGCGCCGCCGCGGCGTTCAGGTGAATTTTCAAATGGGCCACGCGCCCGCTTGAATTCGGCACGCAATGAAGCTATCACCCGCGCAATCCGTCGTAACGACCATGGCGGACGGCGGCCGCTTTAGCTCAGTTGGTAGAGCACATCATTCGTAATGATGGGGTCAGGTGTTCGAGTCACCTAAGCGGCACCAACAATCTCGCCAGATCTTCCATATCGCCCTCCACCGGATCGGGCTCTGTCGGCCCGCGGCTATCGCCCGGCCGAAATGAGCGTAGTATCCCGGGCACGGGGCGTCGCCCTCAATTGGCATCGTGCAGTCATACGGGGCAATGGGATCATGAGCGCTGCGGGCAGGATGGCGCTGGCATTTCTCGGCCTGGTGCTGGGTGGCGGTCTGGGCGGCGGCATCGGCCTCCTTGCCGGTCTTCTTTACACCGAACTTGCAGGCACCTCGGGCTTCGAGGGCTATTCCGGCTATGTCGTGGTCGTCTGGATGCTCGGCGGGATCCTCGTCGGGCTGATCGCGGGGCCCGTGGTCGCGCTAAAATGGTCACGGCGCTAGCAACACACAGCTTGGCCGTTCCGCCAGCCCGCCGGTCATTCGCCGAGACAGCTTTGCGCTTCACTCCCCCTCCGGCAGTTCGAACCGACGGGCAGTTCCCCGCGCCGATCTCTGCCGGCTTGTCACATCTCTGTTGCAAATGCCGGCTCCTTGTAGGGCCACAACGGGGACATGCGCCATGAACGACAGCCAGACCTACGACCTCAACCGCATCAAGGACGAGATCGCCGACAGTTTCGACGAGGAACTGGAGATGCAGATGGAGGAGGACCGGCTCGACGAGCTGGTCGCCGATGGCATGTCCGGCCCGGCCGATCAGACGCTCGACCGCAAGATCTACTTCCGCGAGCTGTTCCGGCTGCAGCACGAACTGGTGCGCCTGCAGGACTGGGTGCAGCACAAGCAGCTGAAGGTGCTGGTGATCTTCGAGGGCCGCGACTCGGCCGGCAAGGGCGGCGCCATCAAGCGCGTGACGCAGCGGCTCAACCCGCGCATCTGCCGCGTCGTCGCCCTGCCCGCGCCGACCAACCGGGAGAAGAACCAGTGGTACTTCCAGCGCTACGTGCCGCATTTGCCGTCGGCCGGCGAGATGGTGCTGTTCGACCGCTCCTGGTACAACCGGGCGGGCGTCGAGCGCGTGATGGGCTTCTGCACCAGGGAGGAGCTCGAAGAGTTCTTCCGTTCGGTGCCCGAGTTCGAGCGCATGCTCGTGCGCTCCGGCATCGTGCTCGTCAAATACTGGTTCTCGATCACCGACGAAGAGCAGCAGTTCCGCTTCACGATGCGCATCCACGACCCGCTGAAGCAGTGGAAGCTCTCCCCGATGGACATGGAGAGCCGGGTGCATTGGGAAGACTACACCAGGGCCAAGGAAGAGATGCTGGCGCGCACCCATACGGAAGATGCGCCCTGGTGGGTGGTGCAGGCCGTCGACAAGAAGAAGGCGCGGCTCAACTGCATCGCGCACCTGCTCGAGCAAATCCCCTATGGCGACGTGCCCAAGCCCGAGATAGAGCTGCCGCGGCGGGTGCACCACGACGACTATGTGCGCCACCCGGTGCCCGGCGAAATGTACGTGCCGCAGCGCTACTGAGCGTTCAGGGCCGGGCCGCGGTCAGGCCGCGGCCTTCCTTGCCAGGCGCGCCTTGATCGAAGCGACGTCGGCGCGCGGCGTCGCGGCGAAAAGCGTCTTCGTGTAGTCGTGCTTCGGGTTGGCGAAGACCTCGTCGCGCGGGCCGTATTCGACGGCCTCGCCGAAATACATGACCATCACCTCGTCGGCGATGTAGCGCACCACCGAGAGGTCGTGGCTGATGAAGACGTAGGTGAGCTGGAACTCGTCCTGAAGGTCGGCAAGCAGGTTCAGCACTTGCGCCTGCACCGACAGGTCGAGCGCCGAGACCGGCTCGTCGAGCACCAGCAGGCTGGGGTTCAGCATCAGCGCTCGGGCAATCGCGATACGCTGGCGCTGGCCGCCCGAGAACATGTGCGGATAGCGGGCGAAATGTTCCTCAGCCAGGCCGACTTTCTTCAGCATGGCCATGGCGCGGTCGCGTCGCTCCGAGGCCGGCATATCGGTGTTGATGAGCAGCGGTTCGCCGAGCACGTCACCGATCTTCTGGCGCGGGTTGAGCGAGCCGTAGGGGTTCTGGAAGATGATCTGCACCTTCTGGCGCATCTCAGGCGTCAGCTTGTCCTTGGCGATGTCGACCTTCTGGCCCTCGATGAACAGCTCGCCGGCGGTCGCCGGATCGATCAGCGTGACGATGCGGGCGAGTGTCGACTTGCCGCAACCACTCTCGCCGACGATGGCGAGCGTCCTGCCCTTCTCGACCGAGAAGCTGACGCCCTTCACGGCATGGACGGTGCGCGGCTTGGCGAACAGGCCGCCGCCGACATGGTAGTCGCGCACCAGGTTGCGGGCTTCGAGGACTGCTGTCATGACGCGGCTCCGGCGGCAGGCTGTTCGTCGACGAGATAGTCGGAGATGGTGGGCAGGCGGTCGCCCGTCGCATTGTCGGGCAATGCCGACAGAAGCGCACGCGTGTAGTTGCTCTTCGGGTTCTCGAACAGCGACAGCACGTCGGCCTCTTCCATCTTGCGCCCCTTGTACTGGACGATGACGCGGTCGGCGGTCTCGGCCACCACGCCCATGTTGTGGGTGATCATGATCAGGCCCATGCCGTACTTTTCCTGCAGGCTGACAAGCAGGTCGAGGATCTGCTTCTGGATTGTGACGTCGAGCGCGGTGGTCGGCTCGTCGGCGATCAGGAGCTTGGGATTGCAGGCGATCGCGATGGCGATCATGACGCGCTGGCACTGGCCGCCCGACATCTGGTGCGGGAAGGAACTGAGACGATCGGCCGGGTCGGGAATGCCGACGAGGTCGAGCAGTTCTATGGCGCGCGCGCGGCGCTCTGCGCGGCTCATGCCCATGTGCACGGCCAGCACTTCCTCGATCTGGAAGCCGACGGTGAAGCAGGGATTGAGGCTTGCCATCGGCTCCTGGAAGATCATCGCCATGTCCTTGCCGACCATCTTGCGGCGCTCGGCCGGCGTCAGCGTCATGAGGTCGACGCCGTCGAACTCCATGCGGTCGGCGGTGACCTTGGCGCTCCAGGGCAGAAGGCCCATGACAGCCAGCATCGAGACCGACTTGCCGGAACCGGATTCGCCGACGATGGCCAGAACCTCGCGCGGCTCGACCGACAGCGAGACGCCGTCGACGGCGCGGAACTGTCCAGCCGCGGTGGCGAATTCGACGACGAGGTTTTCGATTTCAAGCAGGGGCATGGGCTCAGGACCTCTTCAGCTTGGGATCGAGCGCATCGCGCAGGCCGTCGCCGACCAGATTGATCGCCAGGACGGTGATCAGGATCGCGATGCCGGGGAAGGTGACGACCCACCAGGCGCGCAGGATGAACTCGCGCGCCTCGGCCAGCATGGTGCCCCATTCTGGCGTTGGCGGCTGCGCGCCCATGCCCAGGAAGCCCAGTGCGGCGGCGTCGAGGATGGCGCTCGAGAAGGAGAGCGTCGCCTGCACGATAAGCGGCGCCATGGTGTTGGGCAGGATGGTGCGGAACATCAGGCGCATCGGCCCGGCGCCGGCGACCCGCGCCGCGGTGACGTATTCGCGGCCCTTCTCGGTCATCACGGCAGCGCGCGTCAGGCGTACGAAATGCGGCTGCAGCACCAGCGCGATGGCGATCATCGCATTGGTCAGGCCAGGCCCGAGAACCGCCACCAGAACAAGCGCCAGGAGCAGCGACGGGAAGGCCAGGATGACGTCCATGATGCGCATGATGACGGTGTCGATCCAGCCGCCGAAATAGCCTGCGATGACGCCGATGAAGATGCCGCCCAACAGCGCTATCGTGGTGACGACGACGCCGATGAAGAGCGAATATTGTGCGCCGTAGAGCAGGCGCGATAGCATGTCGCGGCCGACCGGATCGGTGCCGAGCGGGAAGACGGCGCTGCCGCCCTCCTCCCAGAACGGCGGCACGAGCACGGCGTCGCGGTACTGCGCGTTGGGCAGGTGCGGCGCGATGACCGGTGCCAGCAGCGCCACGATGACGAGCAGCACGAAGAGCCAGAAGCCGAGAACCGCGCCGCGGTTTTCGGAGAAATAGAACCAGAACTCGGCCAGCCGGCGGCGGCGGGACGGGTCGAGCGAGACGGGCTGGACAGCGTTGGTTTCGGCCATGCGCGTTGCTCCTAGTGCCGGATTCGCGGGTTGATCAGCCCGTAGAGCAGATCGACGATGAGGTTGACGATCATGATGATGCCGGCGATCAGCAGCAGCCCGCCCTGGATGACCGGGTAGTCGCGCCGGAACACCGAATCCACCATCCACTTGCCGATGCCCGGCCAGGAAAAGATGGTCTCGGTCAGGATGGCGCCGGCCAGCAAAACGCCGACCTGCAGACCGATGGTGGTGATGACCGGGATCATGGCATTGCGCAGCGCGTGGATGCCGACGACGCGAAACGGCGCCAGTCCCTTTGCGCGCGCGGTGCGGACATAGTCCTCTCCAAGCACCTCCAGCATGGCCGAGCGGGTCTGTCGGGCAATCACCGCGAGCGGAATGGTGCCGAGAACGATGGTCGGCAGGACGAGGTGGCTGACCGCCGACTTGAAGGCGCCGGCCTGGCCCGACAGCAGCGAATCGATCAGCATGAAGCCGGTAACCGGCGGAAAGAAGTAGAGCAGCGAGATGCGGCCCGAGACCGGCGTCCACTGCAGGATGCCGGAAAAGAAGATGATGAGCAGCAGGCCCCACCAGAAGATCGGCATGGAATAGCCGACGAGGGCGGTGCCCATGATGGTCTGGTCCCAGAAACTGCCGCGCTTGATGGCCGCGAAGATGCCGGCCGGGATGCCGAGGAAGACCGCGAAGATGATGGCGCAGACCGACAGTTCGAGCGTCGCGGGGAAGAGCGTCAGGAACTGGTCGAGAATCGGCTGCTTGGTGACGATGGAGTTGCCGAAATCGCCGGTCAGCACGCCGCCGAGATAATCGAAATACTGCACCACGATCGGCCGGTCGTAGCCGAGCTCGTGCGAGATCTGCGCGTGCCGCTCGGGCGACATGACCCGTTCGCCAGACAGCAGCGCGACCGGATCGCCCGGCAGCAGGCGGATGAACGAAAAGGCGATGATGGAAACGCCGATGAAGGTCGGCACGAGAACGGCCAGACGTTTCACGAGATAGCGAAGCATTGAACAACCCCTGCCGCTAGCCCCTTCGGGCAGTCCGAAAATATGCAAAAGGGGGCGTTCGTGTTGGAACGCCCCCTCCTGAATTGCGGCCGCTAGTTACTCGGTGATGTCGACGCCGTCAAAGGCAAAATCACCAAGCGGGCTCTGGACGAAGCCTTCGACTTCCTTGCGCATCGGAACAACCGAGAGCGAGTGGTCGATCGTTGCCCAAGGTGCCTCGCGCTTGAAGACGACCTGCGCCTCTTCATAGAGCTTGGTGCGCTCGGCCTTGTCCGAGGACGTCTTGGCCTTGGAGACGAGATCGTCGAACTCCTGGTTGCACCACTGCGCGCGGTTGTTGCCGCCGACGGCATCGCAGCCGAGCAGCGTGTCGAGGAAGTTGTCCGGGTCGCCGTTGTCGCCGGTCCAGCCGAGCATGACGGCGCCGTCACGATCCTTCGCCTTGGAGCGGTCGAGGTACTCGGCCCACTCGTAGGAGACGATCTCGACCTTGACGCCGATCTTGTCGAAGTCGGACTGGATCAGCTCGGCGGCGCGACGCGCGTTGAGCATGTAGGGACGCGCAACCGGCATCGCCCAGACCTTCATCGAGAGGTCCTTGACGCCAGCGTCCTCGAGCATCTTCTTGGCTGCTTCCGGATCGTAGGTGTCGTCCTCGATGGCCTTGTTATACGACCACATGGTCGGCGGGATCGGGTTCTTGGCGGGCGTTGCAGCGCCCTGGAACACGGCGTCGACGATGGCCTGCTTGTTGATCGCCTTGTTCAGCGCCTTGCGCACTTCGACCTTGTCGAAAGGCGCCTGGGTGGTGTTGTAGGCGAGGTAGGCAACGTTCAGGCCTTCCTGCTCCAGAACCTTGAGCGCCGGGTCGGCCTTCATGGCCTCGACGTCGGCCGAGTTCGGATAAGGCATCAGGTGGCATTCGCCGGCCTTCAGCTTCTGATAGCGCACGGCAGCGTCCGTCGTGATCGCGAAGACGAGATCGTCGATCTTCTGCTTGCCGCCCCAGTAGTCCGGGTTGGCCTTGTAGCGGATCACGGCGTCCTGCTGATAGGCAACGAAGGCGAAGGGGCCGGTGCCGAGCGGCATCTGGTTCAGCTGTTCCTTCTTGCCGTCGGCATCGAGCTTGTCGGCGTATTCCTTCGACATGATCGAGGCGAAGGGCATCGCCACGTTGGCCAGGAACGGCGCTTCCCTCTGCTTGAGCACGAACTTCACGGTCATGTCGTCGACCTTCTCGATCGACGAGATCAGGTCGGGCATGCCCATGCCGGAGAAATATTCCCAGGACGTGCCGGGGACGTACTGGTTCCAGGCGTTGTCGGCGCTGAACTGGCGCTCGAACGAGAAGATCACGTCGTCGGCGTTGAGGTCACGCGTCGGGGTGAAGAACTCGGTAGTCTGGAACTTGACGCCCGGGCGCAGCTTGAAGGTGTACTCCAGGCCGTCGTCTGAAATCTCCCAGCTCTCGGCAAGGCCCGGCTCGGTCTCGGTCGTGCCCTTCTTGAACTCGAGAAGGCGATTGTAGACCGTGTGAGCCGCCGCATCGAAAGTGGTGCCGGCAGTGTAAAGGCCGGGGTCAAAACCCTCCGGCGAACCTTCCGAGCAATAAACGAAGGTCTTCGCACTTGCTACGCCACTCAGGACGGTCGCGGCTGCCAGCGCAGCAGCGAAGGTCAATTTTCTTATCATTGGTTACTCCCTGATATTTTTCCAAGCCCCTCAATCAGGCCGGAGAAGCCGGCATATAATCATCCTTTCTCACGGTTTGGAACTCCCCCCTCTCTGCCGTACGGGAAGCCAGTATTTTGGCGTCGATAACCGCATTTGCGGGCTACAGGAGACTTGCGCATGGCTTGCTTGTGGCGGGCGCCTCGCAATAGATTGCGCAGGCCTGTCGCAGGTCCGGGGGGAGTGGATCCGCAGCCCCTGGCTGTCGATGCCCGGAGCGGACAGGGTCAAAACAAGGCGGCAACCGCAGCCGCCATGGGAGGAAGAATTGGCAAAAGCGACCAGCAAGACACCCGCCCGGGCTGCCGGCAAGTCTAGCACCAAGGGCAGGAAGCCGGCCGCGGCGATAAAGGCCGAGGCGGCGAAGCCCGCCGCAACGGGCGCGGGCGCGGCCAAGGCGAGAAAGCCGGCAGCGGCAAAACCGGCCGCGCAGAACGCAGGCCCAGCCAAGACCAGGAAGCCGGTCGGGGCCAAGCCAGTGACGGCGCCAAAGGCACCCGCCAAGGCAGCCAAGACCACCAAGACAACCGCAGCAAGGAAGCCTGCCGCAACGAAAGCGGCAACCGCGGCACGCGGCCGTGCTGCCAGCAAGACGACTTCGCGAGACAAGCCCTGGCTGAAGAGCTACCCCGAGAGGGTGGCTGCCGAGATGCCGCCTCTTGCCGCCGCCTCGATCGGCGACCTGCTGGTCGGCGCGTGCAAGCAGTTTGCCGGGCGCCCGGCCTTCACCTGCATGGGCAAGTCGATCAGTTTCGGCGAGCTGGAACGGCAATCCTCGGCGATCGGAAGCTGGCTGCAGGGACGCGGCCTCGCCAAGGGGGCGCGCGTGGCGATCATGATGCCGAACGTGCTGCAGTATCCGGTGGCAATGATGGGCGTGCTGCGGGCCGGCTACACGGTGGTCAACGTCAATCCGCTCTACACGCCGCGCGAACTCGAGCACCAGCTCAAGGATTCGGGCGCCGAAGCGATCATCGTGCTCGAGAATTTCGCCAAGACCCTGCAGACGGTCGTCTCTCGGACCCAGGTGAAGCATGTCGTAGTTGCCACCATGGGCGACATGCTGGGCATTAAGGGGCTCCTGGTGAACTTCGTGGTGCGGCGGGTGAAGAAGCTGGTTCCCGCCTGGGCCCTGCCTGGCCACGTCAGTTTCAATTCAGCGCTGAGCGAGGGGGCAGAGCGCCCGTTCAAGCCCGCCAAGGTCGGGCCCGACGACGTCGCCTTCCTGCAGTATACGGGCGGGACGACCGGTGTGGCCAAGGGCGCCACGCTGTCGCACCGCAACGTGCTGGCTAATGTCAGCCAGCTCGCCATGTGGGTGGAGGAGGCCTACCGGGTAAAACCAAAGCCCGCCGATCTCGTCTACATCTGCGCGCTGCCACTCTACCACATCTTCGCGCTGACGGTGAACGCGATGATGGGGATGCAGCAGGGCGCGCAGAACGTGCTGATCCCCAATCCGCGCGACATTCCGGGCTTCGTCAAGGAGCTGCAGAAGTACAAGTTCCACATCTTTCCGGGCCTCAACACGCTGTTCAACGCACTTTTGAACAACGAGCAGTTCCGGGCACTGGACTTCAAGCCGTTGATCCTGACGCTGGGCGGCGGCATGGCGGTGCAGAAGGCCGTGGCGGAGCGCTGGAAGGCGCTGACCGGCAACATCATCACGGAAGGCTACGGCCTGTCGGAGACGTCGCCCGTTGCGACGGCGAACTACGTGACGGGCGCCGACTTCAGCGGCACGATCGGCCTGCCGCTGCCGTCGACGGAACTGTCGATCCGCGACGACGACGGCAAGGAAATGCCGCTCGGCGAGGTCGGCGAGATCTGCATCAAGGGTCCGCAGGTGATGGTGGGCTACTGGAACCGGCCGGACGAGACGGCAAAGGTCATGACGCCGGACGGCTTCTTCAAATCGGGCGACATGGGCATCATGGACGAACGCGGCTTCACCAAGATCGTCGACCGCAAGAAGGACATGATCCTCGTCTCCGGCTTCAACGTCTACCCGAACGAACTGGAAGACGTGGTGGCGATGCACCCCGGCGTGCTGGAGGTGGCAGCGATCGGCGTGCCTGACGAGCATTCGGGCGAAGCGCCGAAACTCTTCATCGTCAAGAAGGACCCGGACCTGACCGTCGAGGCGCTGAACGCCTTCTGCAAGGAAAACCTGACCGGCTACAAGCGGCCGAAATACATCGAGTTCAGGACCGAGCTGCCGAAGACCAATGTCGGCAAGATACTGCGGCGGGAACTGCGGGGATAAGCCAAGCGTCAGCCTGCGGTGTAGCCGCCGTCGACCGGGAATATGCCGCCGCTCGTCCAGGCAGCCTCGTCGCTCGCCAGATAGACGGCGATGCCCGCCAGGTCGTCAGGCCGGCCGATGCGGCCGAGCGGGTAGCTGCGCTCGACATAGGCCTGCAGTTCGGCCTTGGCCGATTCCGGAAGGTTGTCGACGGACTTGCGGCGCATCGGCGTATCGACGGTTCCGGGCGCGATGGCGTTGACGCGGATGCCGCGCGGTCCGAGTTCGAAGGCCAGCGACTTGGTCAGCGAGTTCACGGCCCCCTTGGACAGCGAATAGAGACTCGACGGCCGCTTCGGGATCATCTTGCCCGCGAAGTAGGATGACAGGTTGATCACGGAAGCGCCTGCGGGAGCGAAAGCGGGAAGCAGCCGCTGGGTCAGGAAGAACATCGCCGTGACGTTGAGGGAAAGGGACTGGTGGAACTGTTCCTGCGTGACCGCGTCGAACGGCACCAAGAAGGCGACGCCGGCATTGTTGACCAGAATGTCGACAGGCCGGCCAGAACCGGCAATGCCCGCGCTTGCCTTGTCGATGCCCGCCTGCGTCGCGAGATCTGCAGATATCGTCTCGACCGATCCGGCACCAAGCTGCTGGCGCGCCGTCTCCAGCTTCCCGGCATCGCGACCAATCAGGCAGACATCGGCCCCCTCGCGAACGTATGCCTCCGCAATCGACAGGCCAATGCCCTGCGAGCCGCCTGTCACGATCGCACGCTTCCCTTGCAGTCTCATGCCCCCCCCTTGTCGCCGCCTTCGTCAGCCCGTGCCGAGATAGTCCGGAAGTTCAGCGATCGATCCCAGGATGACGTCGGCCAGGGGCTGCAGCGTCTCGCGCGTGCCCGTCCCCGACAGGACACCGATGGCAAGCCCGGTGCCGCCGGCGCGCGCCATTTCGAGGTCGTGGCGGTTGTCGCCGACCATGGCGATCTCCGACGGTTTCAGGCCGGTCAGGTCGCAGAAGGCGTGGATGGCATCGGGCGCCGGCTTCGGATTGGCCACGGCGTCATAGCCATAGGCGGCATCGAACATCTGCGCGATGCCGAGTGCCAGCAGCGTCTTTTCGGCGCCGGCGGTGGAATCGTTGGTGGCGACGCCGAGCCGGAAGCCGGAACGGTGAAGCCTGGCGATGGTCTCGTGAGTACCCGGCAGGGCGACCGACTGGGCAGCACCTTCCTCCGCGGTGACCGCGTCGAAGATGCCGGTCATGCCGTGACGGGCGACCGAGTCGGCATCAGGATACCAGAGCGCGACGATGTCCGCATTGGTGCCGGCCGCAAACACCGAATCGGCGCGAAAACAGTGGCGCTCGAAATCATAGCCGGCGGCGGTCATAAGGTCGTCGGCGCGCGCACGGTCGCCGTCGGCCGCGCGCAACGCCATCAGGTCGCCAATGGCGAACCAGGTCTTCTGGAAGTCGACCAGCGTCCCGTCCTTGTCGAACAGGATTCCCTTGATGTCAGGCAAATCGGCTACTCCCCGCGCAGCCCATGGATATGGCGCACGAGGCCGGCTGTCGAGGCGTCACTCGCGGCTGCATCCTCCTTGCCCTCGACGACGGGCAACAGGCCGGTCGCAAGCTCCTTGCCGAGCTCCACGCCCCACTGGTCGAAGGAGTTGATGCCGAACAGCACGCCCTCGACGAAGACGCGATGCTCGTAGAGCGCGATCAGCCTGCCGAACGTATAGGGATCGAGCGTCCTGTAGATGAGGGTGACGGACGGGCGGTTGCCGGTGAAGACGCGGTGCGGCGCGATCTTCTCGACCTCGGTTGCGGCGATGCCCTTTGCGAGCATCTGGGCGCGCGCCTCCTCGAGCGTGCGGCCCTTCATCAGCGCGGCGGACTGGGCAAGCACGTTGGCAAGCAGCAGGTCGTGATGATGGCGCAGCTCCGGCTCGTGGCCGACGGCGGCGGCGAGAAACTCGACCGGGATGATGTCGGTTCCCTGGTGGAGGAGCTGGAAAAAGGCGTGCTGGCCATTGGTGCCGGGCTCGCCCCAGACAAGCGGGCCGGTCGGGGTAGCCGCGGCAGCACCGTCGAGCGTGACGCGCTTGCCGTTCGATTCCATGTCGAGTTGCTGGAGATAGGCGGGGAAACGCGAAAGGCGCTGATCGTAAGGGATGACCGCGCGCGCCGGATAGCCGCAGACGACCCGGTGCCAGTAGCCGACCAGACCGAGCAACACGGGGATGTTGCCGTCCAGCGGCGCGCTGCGGAAATGCTCGTCCATGGCATGCGCGCCGGTGAGGAAGGCACGGAAGTTCTCCGCGCCGACAGCGATCATGATCGGCAGGCCGATGGCGCCCCACAGCGAATAGCGGCCGCCGACCCAGTCCCAGAAACCGAAGACGCGGTCCGGCGCGATGCCGAATTTCGAGACCTTGTCGAGCGCGGTGGAGACTGCGGCGAAGTGCTTTGCCGTGGCGGCCTTGCCGAGCGCGGCCTCGATCCATTTCTGCGCCGTTTCAGCGTTGGTCATGGTCTCGACGGTGGTGAAGGTCTTGGAGGCAATGATGAAGAGCGTAGTCTCCGGGTCGAGCCCCTTCAGCGTGTCGTGGATATGCGCGCCGTCAACATTGGAGACGTAGTGGGCGCGCGGGCCGTCGTGCCAGGGGGCCAGCGCCAGCGTCGCCATGGCCGGGCCGAGATCGGAGCCGCCAATGCCGATGTTGACGATGTCGGTGATCTTCCTGCCGGTCGCGCCGGCCGCCTTGCCGGACCGCACGGCGTCGGAAAAGACGGCCATGGCGTCGAGCACGGCATGGACATCGGCGATGACGTCCTCACCGTCGAGCAGCAGCTCTGCGCCGCGCGGTGCGCGAAGCGCTGTATGGAGAACCGCCCTGCCCTCGGTAATGTTGATCTTTTCACCAGAGAACATGGCGTCGCGGCGCTGCGGCACGCCGGCGGCGAGCGCCAGGTCGGACAGCAGGCGCATCGTTTCCCCGTCGACGGCGCATTTCGACCAGTCGAACAGCAGGCCGTCATCCTCGGCCGAGAACCGCTCGAACCTCTTTGGATCGGCTGCGAAGGCTGCGCGCATGTCCTTTGGCGCACGCGCATGGTGATCGCGCAGCGCCGCAAGCTGCGCCGAGGTCGTAGAAACTGTCACTGACGGACTCCATGATCGACGGATTCCGGCGCACCTTAATGGAGATTGACGCCAACGCGAAGATTACATGTCCGGGCCTTGGCGCGAAATTCTGCAGCGCAGTAGGTCACGACCAGCTTGGACCAGATGCCAAGCATCATTGGTATAGATCATAACAATAAGAAAAATTCATTGGCTTAACGATTTGGACCAGCGCTACAAATCGATGGTCCAGAAATCCACACCGGACGACGGGAGGAGCGCATCATGCCACAGCGAAACGACGCCGCCATCTGGTCAGGCCTTTTCCACATCTCTGCGGAATCGGGCCAGACCCTGCAGGCGCAGATCCGGCAGGCGATCGTCGCCGCGATTCTCGACCGGCAGATAGCCGCCTCGATGCCGCTGCCCTCCTGCCGCATCCTGGCGGAAAAACTCGGCGTTGCGCGCGGCACGGTGGTGCTGGCGTTCCAGCAATTGGTGGACCAGGGCTTCCTGGTAGCACGCGAACGGCGCGGCCACTTCGTCAATCCGGAAGTGCTGGCAACGCCGGCCAAGCCGCATCAGAAGGCCGACAACGTCAACGAGATCGACTGGAAGGCGCGCCGCCAGATCGCGGCGAGCGACATGCCGGGACCGTCCAATCACCAGAACTGGATCAAGTCTTCCTATCCCTTCGTCTACGGCCAGTTCGATCCGGCGCTGTTCCCGACCGCCGAGTGGCGCGAGTGCAACCGCATGGCGCTGGCGGTGCTGGAAATCCGTAACTGGGCGGCCGACATGGTGGACCGCGACGATCCGCTGCTGATCGAGCAGATCCAGGCGCGCCTGCTGCCGCGGCGCGGCATCTTCGCCAATCCGGACGAGATCATCGTCACGCTCGGCGCGCAGAACGCGCTCTACATGCTGGCCCACCTGCTGATGACCAAGGGCTCCAAGGTCGCCATGGAGGACCCCGGCTATCCGGATGCGCGGTCGATCTTCCGGCTTGCTGGCGCCGACATCCACGCCACGCCGGTCGACAGCCAAGGCATTGTTACCAATGAGATTCCCAACGATGCCGGCTTCGTGTTCGTGACGCCCAGTCACCATTGCCCGACGATGGTGCCGCTGAGCACGGAGCGGCGCGCCGACCTTCTGGCGCGCGCCAGCCGCAACAACCAGATCATCATCGAGGACGGCTATGACAGCCAGCTGATCGACGAGGCGCCGCAGCAGGCGCTGAAGAGCCTCGATCGCTCGGGCCGGGTCATCTATGTCGGCTCGATGTCGAAGACGCTGGCACCGGGACTGCGGCTTGGCTACATCGTCGCCGACGCCGGACTGATCGCGGAACTGAGGGCGCTGCGCCGTTTCATGCTGCGCCATCCGCCGGCAAACAACCAGCGCGCGGTGGCGCTGTTCCTGTCGCTCGGCCACCACGAAGCGCTGGTCAGGCGGCTTTCCTCGGCCTTCGACGAACGCCGCAAGCGGCTGGTGCAGGCAATCACTGCCTTCCTGCCCGAATGGCGCTCGACGGATTCGGCAGGCGGCGCATCGCTGTGGCTCGAGGGTCCGCGCGGCATCAACGCCCGCGGTCTGGCCGAGGCGGCGGCGGCGCGCAGCGTCATCATCGAACCGGGCGACCGTTTCTTCGACAGCGCCAGCCAACCCTCGCGCTTCATGCGGCTCGGCATCTCCTCGATCGCGCTCCAGCACATCGAACCGGGGATTCGCGAACTCGCCACCGCGGCGGGGCGCCGGCCGGCGGCGGCATAGCCGCCGGCACCACCCGGATTTCTGGCCCACCCCGCGGCAGACCGTGGCCCTATTTGCGGCCAATGGCTCGCGCATAGTCGGCGCAAGAGCGGGTCGATGCCGGTCCAGCCTGGACCAATCGGAACCAGCCTTCGCCACGGCAGGAGGGTCGCATGACGGTTGTGTTGGAGCAGCAGGACGGCGCACCCGAAAAGACGACGCGCCGGTCCGGCGGTCGAGAGGCACGGCGCGCGATGCGCGCGGCACCGCTGGCCGACGACATCCGCCCGATCCGCGCCGGTCTCGAAGGCGGAACCTACAAGGCACTTGCCGATAACGATCTCGAGCGCGTGCACGAAGCGGTGCTGACGCTGCTTGAGACTGTCGGCTTCGCCAATGCCATTCCAAGCTGCATCGAGGCGCTCACGCGGTCTGGCGCCAGCCATGACGCGGACGGCCGCATCCGGTTTCCGCGTGCCCTCGTGCTTGAAACGATCAAGAACGCGGCCCGCAATTTCACGCTGCACGGGCAGGACCCGAAGCACGACATGCTGATCCAGGGCAAGCGCGTGCATTACGGCACGGCGGGCGCCGCCGTGCACCTGGTCGATGTCGAGAACCGCGAATACCGGGAATCGACGCTGCAGGACATCTACGACGCGGCGCGCATCGTCGACGGGCTCGACAACATCCACTTCTTCCAGCGGCCGATGGTGCCGCGCGATATCCCCGATCCCGCCGAGATGGACTTCAACACGCTCTATGCCTGCGTCATGGGCACGTCGAAGCATGTCGGCACCAGCTTCACCGTGCGCGAGAACGTCGCCCCGGCGCTGGAACTGCTCTATGCGATTGCCGGCGGCGAAGAGAATTTCCGCGCCCGGCCCTTCGTGTCGAATTCGAACTGCTTCGTCGTGCCGCCGATGAAGTTCGCCGAGGACGCCTGCGGCGTGCTCGAGGCCTGCGTCGAGGGCGGCATTCCAATCCTGCTCCTGTCGGCCGGCCAGGCCGGCGCCACGGCGCCGGCGGCGATTGCGGGCGCGGTGGTGCAGGCGGTGGCCGAAGTGCTCGCCGGCCTTGTCTACGTCAATGCCATCGCGCCGGGGCACCCCTGCATCTTCGGCACCTGGCCCTTCGTTTCTGACCTGCGCACCGGCGCGATGTCGGGCGGTTCGGCCGAGCAGGCGCTGCTGACCGCGGCATGTGCCCAAATGGCGCAGTTCTACGACCTGCCGGGCGGCTCCGCCGCCGGCATGGCCGATTCCAAGCTGCCCGACATCCAGTCCGGCTACGAAAAGGGCATCACCAATGTGATGGCCGGACTTTCGGGGCTCAACCTCGTCTATGAATCGGCTGGCATGCACGCCTCGCTGCTCGGCTTTTGCCTGGAAAGCCTCATCATCGACAATGACATGCTTGGCCATTGCCAGCGTTGCGTGCGCGGCATTGAGGTGACGGACGCGGCGCTGTCGATCGACACGATCGCCGAAGTCTGCATGCAAGGGCCCGGCCACTATCTCGGCAACGAGCAGACGCTGAGGCTGATGCAGACCGAGTATTTCTACCCGGCGATCGGCGACCGCTTCTCGCCCAAGGAATGGAACGAGAAGGGCAAGCCCGACATATTGAGCCGCGCCATCGCCGAGAAGAAGCGCATTCTCGCCGAACGGTTTCCCAGCCATGTGCCGAAGGCGATGGACGACAGGCTGCGGCTGCGCTTCGGCGACCTGATCAAGCTGCCGCGCGGCGGCATGGGCCACTGACCCGCGACTTGCATCAAACTACATGCCTGCCCGGGCGAGGTCTGCCCGCAGACGGGGTGCGGCGAAATCGAGAAAGGCCCTGAGCTTGATCGGCAAGGGCCCCTGCCCTGCATGGACAAGGCTGACCTGCCAGGGCTCGGGCTCGAAGTCCGCCAGCACGATCTCCAACTGTCCGGCCCGCGTGGCTGCCGCCACCTGGTAGGAAAGCACGCGCGTCACGCCGAGGCCGGCAGCAGCCGCATCAATCGCCGCTTCCGCCGTGTTGACCACGAGCCGGGAGTGAACCGCCACCGTCTCTTGCGCCCTGCCCGAGCCGAACGTCCAGTTCGCCGGCGAGGACAGTCCGTCGAAGGTGACGCAGGCGTGGGATGACAAGGCTTGAGGCGTCCCGGGAACGCCGTGTTCCTCGAAATAGGCGGGACTGCCGCAGACGACGCGGCGGATATCGCCAAGCCTTATCGCCACAAAGCTGCTGTCCAGCAGGGCACCGATCCGCAAGGCGACATCGACATGGTCGTCAACGAGGTGCACCACCCGATCCGCCAGCACCAGCCTGATGTCGATCTCGGGATAGGTCGACAGGAATTCGTTCACCAGCGGCAGGACGTGAAGGCGGCCGAAGACGACGGGCGCGGTAACGACAAGGTCTCCCCGGGGCGCGCTGTATTCGCCTGACGCGGCGCGCTCGGCCTCCTCGACATCGGCCAGTATTCTCTTGCAGGCGGCAACGTAGGACTGTCCCGCCTCGGTCAGCAGGATCTTGCGGCTCGAGCGGATGAACAGGCGTGTCCCTAGCAGCGCCTCCAGGTCGGAGATCTTTCGGCTCACCGTCGACAGCGGCGCGCCGACCTGTCGTGAGGCAGCGGACAGGCTGCCGGCATCGGCGACGGCCAGCAGCACCGACATTGCATCCAGGCGATCCATATAAACTCCCATTTTTCGGAAGAGAACTTGCCAATATTGAGGGATGGTTGATGATTTTGGAAGGGATTAGTTGATGCGGGTGGCCCCGAGGCCGATGACAACCAAGGAGAACAGCATGTCCCGTCTTCCAATCCCCGCGACGATCGCCGACGCACCGGAGCCCTCACGTCCGCTGCTCGAGTCGGTGAAAAAGCAGTTCGGCACCGTGCCCAACCTGTTCCGGCTTGCTTCGACAAGCCCAGCGGCACTCGAGGGATATCTGGGCGTTGCAGGCGCGCTGTCGAAGGGAAGCCTGCCTGCCGCGACCCGGGAGCGGATTGCCCTTGCCGTGGCCGAGATCAACGGCTGCGACTACTGCCTGTCGGCGCACAGCTATATCGGCAAGAATCTCGCTAAGCTTGACGACGCCGAGATAGCCGCCAATCGGTCCGGCCGCTCGAACGATCCGAAGGCGGATGCGGCGGTCCGCTTTGCAGCGAAGGTTACGTCGCAGCGCGGGCGCGTCAGCGAGGACGATCTGCGCGCTGTGCGGCTTGCCGGTTATGACGATGCCCAGATCGTCGAGATCGTTCAGCATGTCGCCCTCAACGTGTGGACGAACTACCTCAACATCGTCGCCGAAACCGACATCGATTTTCCTGTCGTCAACGCCCGAGCTGCTGCTTGAGGCCGGGGCGCTGAACCAATCTCGTCGGCGGCGGTGCCGTTCACGCGGTGACGCCGCCCGAGCAACCTGTCGGAGCAACCCATGGACCGCCCTCCCTTGCCACCGTTCACCGCCGAGACCGCGGCCCGAAAGGCGCGCAGAGCAGAAGACGCCTGGAATTCGCGCGATCCCGCGAAAGTCGCGCTCGCCTATACCGAGGACAGCGTCTGGCGCAACCGCTCGGAGTTTCTCACCGGCCGCAAGGCAATCGAAGAGTTCCTGACGCGCAAATGGGCGAACGAGCTCGACTATCGCCTGGTCAAGGAAGTCTGGGCCTTCCACGAGAATCGGATTGCCGTGCGCTTCGCCTATGAATGGCACGACGCCAGCTGTCAGTGGTACCGCGCCTATGGCAACGAGAACTGGGAGTTCGACGCGCACGGCCTGATGCGCCGGCGGATCGCAAGCATCAACGACCTGCCGATCACGGAAAGCGACCGCAAATTCCACTGGCCGCTCGGCCGCCGGCCCGACGATCATCCGGGCCTGAGCGCGCTCGGCCTCTAGCAAGCAGGAGGGAGCAATGACTTCCGTCTATTCGAGCGACGTGGCGTTCACGCCATCCGTGAAGGCAATCCAGGCGCGCAAGGGTTCGCGCCAGGGCTATGCGCATATGGAGGAGAAAGGCGGCTGGGCTACGCATATCCCCGACGATCTCAAGGCATTCGTCGAAGCACAGACCAGCGTGTTTCTGGCAACGGTGAACGCGGAAGGACAGCCCTACATCCAGCATCGCGGCGGACCGGCTGGCTTTCTGCGGGTGATCGACGAACAGACCATCGGCTTCGTCGATTACGCGGGAAACCGGCAGTACATCACCGCCGGAAACCTTGCTGAAAACGCCAAGGCGCATCTGTTTCTCATCGACTACGCCCACAGGCGGCGGGTGAAGATCTGGGGCACGGCCAGGGTAGTAGAGGGCGATGAGGAATTGATCGACAGGCTGATGCCCGAGCACTACCGGGCCCGCCCCGAACAGGTGGTGCTGTTCACCGTGACGGCCTGGGACGCCAATTGCCCGCAACATATCCCGCAGCGCTTCGAGGCGGCCGACGTCGCGGCGGCCCTGGCAGAACGCGACAAGCGTATCGCAGCGCTGGAGGCCGAGGTGGCGAGATTGAGCGCGCCCGCGTGACGGGCGACCGGCATCACGCCGGTGGCGAGTCGTCGCCTCTATTCGACAGAAGTGCCGAAGACCGCGATCAGGACTCCGAGCAGCGACAGTGCCAGATAGGCGGGCGCCCGGCGTCGATGGCCGGCGCTGCGCCAGGCGGCCGCGGCGGCGATCAACGCCTGCAGCGCGTAATACAGCGCAAAGGCGCGCGATGCGAAGCTGATGATCTGAAAGACATCGAGCGACCAGGTCAGCAGCAACCCGACACCGACGAGCAGTGCATAGGCCATCCTGGCAGGCACGGTTCCCCGGGTAAGCTCGCTGATCAGCCCGCCCGACCCGCTGGTGTCGGCAACCGCAGCGCTGAACTGGGCGCTTAGGGCTGCCGCGACCAGCAGGACAGGAAGAATTGGCGCCACGATTTCCATCATCGTGATGATCGCCGTTTCATCCAGAGCGAGCGCCTTTGGTGGCAGGGCGAAGGACAGAAAGCCGATATAGATCATGTATATGAGCGTCGAAATGCCCTGAGCCCAAAGCATCGACCTTATGCGCATCCCGGTTGAATAGCTGGCGCCGAGATAGCGCGAGGTCTCGAAACCCTGCACGGTGACGATCAACCCGAAGGCCAGGGTAATGCCTGCCCACCCCGTCAGAGCCGGTGGATCGAGTACCAGTTCGCCCGCTCCGGCCTGTCGGAAGAAGAAGCAGCCAAGCCCGACCAGCAAGCCCCCGATAATGGCAAGCTTGATGCCGACGGACACTTGCTCCATTCGCTCGAGCGCCTTGAAGCCGCGCGTCCAGCCGACCGCCAGGATCAGCAGCAGCACCCCGCTGGTGAGCATCTTGGCATGCAGATCGTCATTGACCGGCGTCAGGCTGACGCCGAACGCACCGAACAGGTTGAGGTAGTAGGCAACCGAAATGAAGTAGGCGAAGGCGAGAGCCCAGGAGGCAAGCGTTTCGACCCGGACCTCCAGTTCAGGCCGCTTGTCTACCTCGCGGTCGATGACTTCGATGTTGAAGCGAATGGCGCTGCCGAATGCCCATGCGACGGCGCATAGCGCCGCCATGACCAGCGGCGCATACATGCCGTAGGAAGCATCGAGGATAGGCCCCAGAACCAGGAAACCGCTGCCGATGATCGAGGCAAGCGGCGTGATGGTCGCCCGCCAGGTCGGCGCCCGGGCCAGTCGTGGATAGACGAGAAGTGCCGCCACCGCGAGGGTGGCGAGCAGAACCAGAGCGTTTTGCATGCCCGGCATGGCTACGTGCGGAC
The DNA here is from genome assembly GCA_018823835.1 of Alphaproteobacteria bacterium. Taxonomy (GTDB): domain Bacteria; phylum Pseudomonadota; class Alphaproteobacteria; order Rhizobiales; family Rhizobiaceae; genus CAMYMG01. The sequence goes on from JAHJHT010000002.1 coordinate 123,783, forward strand.
GGGCTTGCCGATTGAGCTAAGCCCGACCGCCTCGTGCGTCAGTGGTTGTCCCTCGGCACGCCCCTGGTGTGGGCGACGTCCTGGTACTTGATTGCCGGCTTCAGCACCATGCCATCCGAAAACTGGTCGACGATGCCGCGCTGGATCTCCTGCCAGGGGGTCTGGTGTTCCGGGTACTTGTAGCCGCCATTGTTCTGCAGTTCGGCGCGGCGACGCGTGATCTCGTCATCGGTGACCAGGATGTCGGCCGTGCCCTTGCGCAGATCGATCCGGACGCGGTCGCCGGTCCTGACCAGCGCCAGCCCGCCGCCGATGGCGGCTTCAGGGGAGGCATTGAGGATCGACGGCGACCCCGAAGTGCCCGACTGGCGGCCGTCGCCGACGCAGGCGAGAGCGTGAATGCCCTTCTTGATGAGGTAGGCCGGCGGCTGCATGTTGACGACTTCCGCACCGCCAGGATAGCCGACCGGACCGGCGCCGCGCATGAACAGGATGCTGTGCTCGTCGATTTTCTCTGCGGGATCGTCGATGCGGGCGTGGTAGTCCTCCGGACCGTCGAAGACCACGGCGTTGCCCTCGAAGGCCTCCGGATCCTTGGGGTTGGAGAGGTAGCGCTGGCGGAATTCCGGCGACACGCCACTGATCTTCATTATGGCGCTGTCGAAGAGATTGCCCTTCAGGTTGATGAAGCCGGCGTCCGCCATCAGCGGCTTGCCGGCGGAATAGATCACGTCGGGATTCTCGTTGGTGACGTTCTGGCAGTTCTCGCCCATCGACTTGCCATTGACGGTAAGGGCACCGGGATGCGGCAGCAGGCCGCCCTTCATCAGTTCCATGACGACGGCCGGAACGCCGCCCGCATGGTGGTAATCCTCACCGAGGTATTCGCCGGAAGGCTGCAGATTGACGAGCAGCGGGATCTTGTGGCCGACCTTCTGCCAGTCGTCATTGTCGAGCTTGACGCCGAGGTGACGGGCGATGGCGTTGAGGTGGATCGGCGCGTTGGTGGAACCGCCGATCGCCGAGTTGACGACGATGGCGTTCTCGAAGGCTTCGCGTGTCATGATCTGCGAAGGCTTCAGGTCCTCGTGGACCATGTCGACGATGCGCTTTCCGGTCTCGTAAGCGACCTGGCCGCGCTCGCGGTAGGGAGCCGGAATTGCCGCCGATCCCGGAAGCTGCATGCCGAGCGCCTCGGCAAGCGAGTTCATGGTGGTCGCCGTGCCCATGGTGTTGCAGTAGCCGACGGACGGCGCCGAGGAAGCAACGATGTCCATGAATTCATCATAGCCGATCTCGCCGGCCGACAGGCGCTGGCGCGATTCCCAGACGATGGTGCCCGAACCGGTGCGCTTGCCCTTGTGCCAGCCGTTCAGCATAGGGCCGACCGACAGCGCGATCGCCGGAATGTTGACGGTCGCAGCGGCCATGAGCAGCGCCGGGGTGGTCTTGTCGCAGCCGATTGTCAGGACGACGCCGTCGAGCGGATAGCCGTAGAGCACCTCCACGAGCGACAGGTAGGCGAGGTTGCGGTCGAGCGCTGCGGTGGGGCGCTTGCCGGTTTCTTGGATCGGGTGGCAGGGAAACTCGAAGGGCACGCCGCCAGCCGCCTCGATGCCGGCGCGCACGCGCTTGGCAAGCTCAAGATGGTGGCGGTTGCAGGGCGACAGGTCGGAGCCGGTCTGGGCGATGCCGATGAGCGGCTTGCCGGACTGCAGTTCCTCGCGCGTCAGCCCAAAATTGAGATAGCGCTCCAGATAGAGCGCCGTCATGCCCGGATTGTCGGGATTGTTGAACCATTCCTGCGAACGGAATTTCTTCGTGGTGGTCGGGCCTGTCATGATGGTCTCCGGAATGCTGCCCCGCATCGATATGACAAGGACACTGCCGCAGCAAGGGGGCGCGGACGGCGGGCGTCCGCGAATCGTCTCTTTTGTCGGACAAATAGCATCTTTTTGGAGTTTTCACGCGAACATTGCTGCACTTTGGTGCGATAGACAGGGACAGAGCGCTGCGCTACGGGTTCGGCCAAACGGATGCTGGAGAGACAGATGGCGTTGGTGATCGAAGGTGAAGAGCGCGTCGACGCGCCTGTGGAAAAAGTCTGGGCGGCCCTCAACGATCCCGACACGCTGCAGACGTGCATTCCGGGGTGCCAGAGCCTCGAAAAGAAGTCCGACACCGAGCTGGCGGCCAAGGTCGTGCTGAAGGTCGGGCCGATCAAGGCGACCTTTGCCGGCGAGGTGACGCTTAGCAATCTCAACCCGCCGCACTCCTATACCATTACTGGCGAAGGCAAGGGCGGCATTGCTGGCTTCGCCAAGGGCGGCGCCGACGTGGTGCTGGTCGAGGAAAGCCCGGGTGTGACGCTGCTCAGGTACACCGCCAAGGCCGATGTCGGCGGCAAGATGGCGCAGCTCGGCAGCCGTCTGATGGAGTCGACCTCGAAGAAGCTCGCCGGTCAGTTCTTCTCAACGCTGAACGAGAAGGTCAGCGCCGCCTAGCGTGGCCTGACAACCCTGACATCACGTAAGCCAACGCCTACCTAATCGAAGACGATGCTCGGCGCCGAGGCTTCGGAGGCGCCGCGTTCCTGTTCGACGCGCTCCCAGACCTTCCTGGCGATGTCGACATAGATCCTGGCTTCCGGACCGTCCGGCTTCGATACCACGACAGGGGCGCCGGAATCGGAAGTCTCGCGGATCTCCATCTGCAGCGGCACCTCGCCGAGGAACGGCACGCCGAGCCGCTCGGCCTCGCGGCGCGCGCCGCCGTGACCGAAGATGTCGTAGCGCTTGCCTGTGTCGGGAGCGATGAAGTAGCTCATGTTCTCGACGATGCCGAGCAGCGGAACGTCGACCTTGCGGAACATGGCGAGACCCTTGCGGGCGTCGATCAGCGCAAGATCCTGCGGCGTCGAGACGATGACTGCGCCGGCGAGCGGCACCTGCTGCGCCATGGTCAGTTGCGCGTCGCCGGTGCCCGGCGGCATGTCGACGACAAGCACGTCGAGCTCGCCCCATTCGACCTCGCGCAGCATCTGCGCCAGCGCCGACATGACCATGGGGCCGCGCCAGATCATCGGCGTCTCGGCGTCGACGAGGAAGCCCATGGACATGACCTTGACGCCATAATTTTCCATCGGCCGCATGACCTTGCCGTCGACTGTCTGCGGCCGGCCCTGGATGCCCAGCAGGCGCGGCATGGAGGGGCCGTAGATGTCGGCATCGAGGATGCCGACCTTGAGCCCGGTAGTCGCGAGGCCGAGCGCGATGTTGACGGCGGTGGTCGATTTGCCGACGCCACCCTTGCCCGAGGCAACGGCGATGATGGCGCCGATGCCGGGCACGCCGCGCTTGCCGGAAGTCGACGAGGGTGCTGACTGGCGCGGCGCGGCGGGAGCCGGAGAAGCGGCCGGCCGCGGCTGGACTGCGGCTTCCATGCCGCCGCCCTTTTTCTCGGCGGTCAGCGCCACCATGGCCCCTGCAACGCCCGGGATCGCCTTGACGACCCGCTCCGCGGCGGCGCGCAACGGCTCCATTTCCTGCGCGCGGGCGGCCGGAACGGTGATCGAGAAGAACACCTTGGCATCGGCGATGAATATTTCCGAGACCATGCCGAGCGATACGATATCGCCACTGCCGTCCGGAGCATCGACTGTCGCGAGGCGTTCGAGGACGGCCTCCTTGGTAATGGTCATCTCAACCTGCCACCTTTGTGAGGGTCTCAGATAGTGCATCCGGGGCGGCGAACCAAGCCGCTAGGAAGCTGGCGTGGCGGAAGCTCGGCGCTCTCCGGCTGCGGCCAACCGGATCAGCCCAAGCGGTCCGGACCGTAAGGCGACAGGAGGCCGCTTCTTTCGCCGGAAAGAATTTCCGCGGCGGCGAAGAGCCCGACGGCCGGGGCGAGCGTGACGCCGGAATGCATGACCGATACGTAGAGGCCGCCCGTCCCGGCAGGACGACCGATGACCGGAAACCCGTCGGCCGGCGTCGGCCGGTAGCCGACGGTGTGAAAGTCGAGGGCCAGGTTGTCGGCGCCCGCCAGCATCGCCCTGACCTCGGCGAACAGCGCCTGGGCGGTCGCGGCCGCATCGGCACCCGGCTCGGCGCCGCCGAAATCCGAGCCCGCGACGATGCGGCCCTCGGCGGTCTGGCGGACATGCGCGACTTCGCCGATCACCAGCCCGTTAAGCAGGGGGGCGTGCGGCTTCGAATGGACGAGCAGGCCTGGCGGCGTCTCAACGGGCAGGGCAACGCCAATGCCGGCAAGCAGTTCGGAACTGCCGGTTCCGGCAGCGATCACCACCTCGTCGGCGGCAAGCCTGCCCTCGTCGGTCAACACACCGACCACGCGGCCGCTCTCGAGCGTCAGGGTGCGCACCGGGGTCGTCATGCGCAAGACGGCGCCGCGCCGCTCGGCGTCAGCAAGCAGCGCAAGGGTCGTCGCGACCGGTTCGGCAGCCCCCTCACCGGCGACATGCAGTGCCTGTTCTGGCGGACGGGCAAGTGCTGGCTCGATGCGGGCAGCCTCTGCGGCGTCGACGCGCCGGATGCCGTAGCCCCAGCCGCCATGCTCGCGGGCGAAATCCTCCAGTTGGTCGGGCGGCAGGTCGTAGCAGAGCGAGCCGCACCAGCGGAGCGGAATTCCGGGCACCTCGGCCGCAAGCCTGGTCCATTCGGCCATCGAGCGGGTGCGCAGGTCGAAATAGGGTTTCGGGTTGCCCCAGCTGGCGTTGATCCAGGCAAAAGAATTGGGCGTCGCGACGCCGCCTCCGCGGTCGGCGGAAACTACCGTGACGCGGGCGCCGTCCCGAACAAGGTGCCAGGCGATCGAGGCGCCGATGATGCCGGCACCGACGACAATAACGTGTTTCTGAACTGCCAAACCGAACCTCCTGGGTCGGACCATGACTATTGGCTCGGCGAAGCCGGGGCAATGGGTCAGATTCGCGGCCGGTACGCGCCTGGGGCCGGACTGCTTCGGAGCCGCGCTACCCCTTCGTCGCCTTCACGAAGACGAAGTCCCCGCCTTCATGGCCGACCTTTTCGAGCGGGCGGTATTGCGGCTCCTGGTCTGCATTGGCCGACACCTGGCGGATGATGAAATCGTCGAACAGCTCGCGCGCCGAAAAGGCCTCATGATCCATCTGCTCGAGGCCGGTGATGAGTGCGCGGGCAAAGACGGAATGGCCCTGGCCGCCCAGGTCCTGGACCGGCTCGTTGTTGCCGGAGGTAATGACGATGCGGGAGCGGCGCGACTGCAGCTTCAGCATGACCTGCGTGCGCTCCGCCTCGTCGAAGCTTTCCTCATCCGCCGGGCCGCCGCGAAGCAGGGCGCCGGAATAGCAGGAATCCGAGATCAGGATCACGTTGCCCGACTGGATGCGCTGGATCGCGGCGGAAATGTCGGCGGCAGACAGGTAGCTCGGCTCGAAACCCGCCTCGGCGTCGCTTGGCACCCAATAGGCGATCGAGGTCACCGGCTCGAAGATGCCATGGCCTGCAAAGAAGATGAGCACCGTGTCCTTCTCGCCCGCCGTCTTGCCTACGTGGTGGAGGGCGATCTCGATCTGCCGCTTGGTCGGGTCCTTGAGGACCAGCGGCACGATGTTGCCGTTGGCTGTGCGAAGCTCCGTCTCGAAGCCGTATTTCGAGGACAGCAACGCCGTCAACGCGTCGGCATCCGCGAAAGGCGTCGACAGCGAGTTGAAGCCCGTGGCTTGGCTGTAGGTCTGGTTGGCGATGATTACGGCATAGCGCTTGCCCTCGCCTTCAAGCGCCTTCCTGTCGCCCTCGTAGAGGAACTCCAGCGTATAGGGATGCAGCCGCGCATCGGCCGTCACCGCGATCACGCTGATGCGGTTCATGCCGTTCTTGAGCGTGACCGTACCCCGGAAGTGCCCCTTGTCGTCGATCTGGACGGGCTGCTGGTCAATGTGAACCCCGAGGGTCGGCACCGGCCAGTCGACGATGCCCTCGATCTCGATTTCCTGCCGCTCCAGGACAACAACGCCGCGCCGGGGAGCGGGACTGAGAATGCGGATGGGATTCTCGGAAGATTGCGGCGAGGCCGTCTCGGCAATCAGCACGAGGTCCGGGTTCGAGGCGTCGATACGGGGATGCGAGGGGGGCGCCGAAGGCCCCTGATACCTGTCCTCGCCAAGATAGGCGCTATCGATCACGCGGCTGATGGTGCGCGGGGTCGCCGACGCCCCCTCGGCAAGCGCGTTGGCGAAATGGAACGAGAAAAGACCGAACACGCGCGCATCGGGATCGCCGCGCGGGAGCTTGAGTTCGGGTGTCATTTCTTCCGCCCCCGAGGCGTAGAAGACGGCGTAGTCGCCATGCCCCGGTACAAGCGAGAGACCGGCGGTCTCGTCGGCCTTTGCGCCGAAGGCATAGGACCAGGCAGACCTCGTATCGGCCAGTTTTTGCCGGACCTCGATGCCCGCCGCCGCGGCATAGACCGTATCGAGCGAAGCGATCGCATGCGCACCCTTGTTGCGCACGGCAATCATGTAGTCGGAGATGTCCTGGCCGAGCACGATCTCATTGAACTCTTCGCGGTCATCGGTCAGCAGGAAGGCCATGTCTTCGGCTTCGCGGGCAAATGCCTTGTCGAAGAAATAGGCCAACTCGGCCGGCACATCGAACTCCTCAGCCGGAGCACTGCGGATATCCTCGTAGGAATAGCCCTCCCAGTTGAGCGCTTCCCATTGCGCCTTGAACGCATTGGCGTCGCCCGCGGACGGCGCGCCGCCGCCCAGCCTCGTCGCCTTCACGCCATGCGTGGAGAAATGGAAGAAGACCCTGTCGGCGCAGTCGACCTTGTCGAGCACATCGAGCATGGTCTGGCGGAGGCCGGAACGGGTGGCTGCCTCGTCGAGAAGGACATGGACATTCTGTCCCGGGACGCCCAGATCGCCGAGCAGGCGGGACAGGAGACTCAGATCGTTCGCCGGCCCCTCGAGGCGAAGCCCCTTGAGCCCGATGTCGCTTGCCCCGACCAGGATGGCGTGCGTGCGGGGCGCATGGCCCGGCGTGCAAGTCGCGCCGGGACCCTGGAGCCTCAGGTGGTCTATCAGCGGTTCGGTGAGGCCGGGGCTATGGACCCGCGCGGCGTCGTAGTACAGCCTGATGGCGTTGTTCAGCGCAGCGGCGCGCTCGGCCCGCTCAGCGGCGAGCCTCTCCTGTTCTTGCTTCTCGCCGGCCGGGTCGAGCACGGCAAATCCCGCCTGAGCGGTCGAGCCCAAACATGCGAGCACACCACAGGCGATCGCAGCCAGCAGGATTCCAGTCCTGTTTCGCATCTTGCCACCCTTGCCCTGCCGGACGTTGTCGGCCGGTCCTGTCCCGATACTGAAGCATGCAGGTCAGTGTGGCCAACATGTGATCGCAATGCGGGGCGCGCTTGCCGAACGCGGCTATCTCGCCTTCGGCGCCTTCTTCCAGTGGTCGCGGATGTGGCTGTAGCCCTCCCGGTAGACAGCTTCCGGGCTCTCGGCGAAATCGCGCCAGACTTTTGTCGCCGCGGCGAGGTCCTTGAGGCCGCGGCCGAAGGCCTCGATGGTCAGCCAGTCATCGTAGCCGCTCTGGCGGATGGCGGCAAAAGTCTTCTTCCACGGGATGTTGCCGCGGCCCGGCACGCCACGGTCATTCTCCGAGATGTGGATATGGGCGAAGTGCTTGACGTGTTTCGTATAAGCCGTGATCGGGTCGGCTTCCTCGATATTGGCGTGGAAGGTGTCGTACATGCCCTTGATGGCGGGGTGGTCGATCTCGTCGAGATGCTCGGCGAGGTCGGCCATGGTGTTGAGCAGATAACACTCGAAGCGATTCAGCGCCTCAAGCCCGATGGTCACCCCCTGCTTGCCGGCATGGTCGCCGATGGCACGCTGCGAGGAGACGGAGCGCTTCTTCTCGGCGCGCGTCGGACCCTCGCCGGAAAAGGCGCCGAGCGTCGAATGAAGCGGGCCCGACAACCGGTCGGCGCCTAGCGCGTTGGCGCAGTCGACGGCCCATTTCATGTAGGCGATGCCCTTCCGGCGCGTCGCGGCGTCGGGCGAAATCAGGTTCATCGACGGATCGCCCATGGCCGAAACGGATGTGCGCTCGAGGCCGATCTTGTCGAGCATCTCGCCGAGGCGCCTGTAGTCGTCCGGCGTGCCCTCGAAGATCGGGATCTCGACGCCGTCATAGCCGGTGGCCTTGATATCCTTGAGCAGGTTCTTGTGCTTCGCCGTGACGCTGGTCGTCCACAGGAACATGCAGAAGCCGATTTTCATGACGATCCCCTCCCCGAAATCTGGTCCGACCAGATTGCAGGTTTCGGGCCGTCAGGCAAGCCGCACCAATTGTCCTCGTCGATGTAAGGCCTAGCGCCCGACGTTGAGAACGGGGCTCGATTCCTTTTCGGAGGTCATCACTACTAGCAAGCTGTTGATGAGATCGGCCTTCTTGTCGTCGGAAACGGCGACGCCGGAACTCTTGTCGAAATGCAGCATCACCTCGTCGATGATGGCGAGCGCGTTTTCGACCATGTAGCGCCGCGCCTGGAAGATGGCGACCGCCTGCTGGCGCTTCAGCATGGCGCCGGCAATCTCGGACGCATAGGCGAGATGGGTCAGCCGCGCCTCGTCGACATGGATGCCGGCGACGGCGAGCTTGACCTGCAGCGTCGTCTGCAACTGCTCGGCGACCTCGTCGATATTGCCACGCAAGGATTGCTCGGTCTCGGAATCGTAGGGGTAGTGCGCAGCCAGCGCCCGGATGGCGCTGTCGCTCTGGTTGCCCACGAAGGTCTTGTACTCGTCGACATTGAAACTCGCCTGCGCGGCGTCGGTAACGCGCCACACGACGACGGCGCCGATCTCGATCGGGTTGCCGTTGCGGTCGTTGACCTTGAGATGGTCTGTGACGAAGTTGACCAGCTTCAGCGGAATTCTGGTCTTCGACGAGAACGGGACGGTGTAGAGAAAGCCGCTCTTCTTGAGCGTACCGACGTAGCGGCCGAAGAAGGTAACAACCTTGGCGTCATTCGGCTGGATGATGGTGAAGCCGCTGGCGAAGAGAAGACCGACGACGGCAATCGGGATGATGAGCGGCCACAAAAACAGGGCCGCCACGCCCATCGTCACCAGCCAGACGAAGAGCAGTGGAAAACCGCCGACGCTGAAGGCGTCCCTGTCGCTGATGGTCTGCATAATCGTTCCCCCGATGAATCAAACCGCGGAACGAAGCTACTGTTGATATCCTAACATTCAGTACGGCGTGGCCTCAGGCCGCGGGGAGGATGTGTCGGCTGTTGCTACCGGAGACGCAGGATGCAGGCCGGAGCGCTTCGCCGACGTGTTCGGGAAGACGGGGCAGAGCCGGACGCCGCCTACCCCTCACCCGGATTTCCAGGTCGATTTGCCATAGCGGCAAATCAGAGAGTCGACCTCTCCCGCAAGGGGCCTTCAGTGCGCCACCATCACATGGCGGACCGCCGTGTAGTCCTCCAGCGCATAGACCGACATGTCCTTGCCGTAGCCGGACTGCTTCAACCCGCCATGCGGCATCTCGTTGGTCAGCATGAAATGCGTGTTGATCCAGGTGCAGCCATATTGCAGGCGGGCCGCCGTCGACATGGCGCGCGAAATGTCCTTGGTCCAGACCGACGAGGCGAGGCCGTAGTCGCTGTCATTGGCCCAGGTGACGGCCTCGTCGACCTCGGAAAAGCGGGTGACCGAGACGACCGGTCCGAAGACTTCGCGGCGCACGATCTCGTCATCCTGCAGCGCACCCGCAACGACAGTTGGCTGATAGTAGAAGCCGGTGCCGTCGCCGACCTTGCCGCCGGTGGTGATGTCGATGTGCTTGAGCTCGGAGGCGCGCTCGACGAAGGAGGCGACGCGGTCGCGCTGGCGCCTCGAGATCAGCGGGCCAATCTCGTTGGCGGTGTCGTCGGGGTCGTCGTAGTGGATGGTGGAAACCGCGGACGACAGGTCGGCAACGAGCTTCTCGTAAACCTTCTTGCCGGCATAGACGCGGCAGGCCGCCGTGCAGTCCTGGCCGGCATTGTAGTAGCCGAAGGCGCGCAGGCCGGCGACCACGGCATCGATGTCGGCGTCGTCGAAGACGATGACCGGGGCCTTGCCGCCGAGTTCCAGATGCGTGCGCTTGACGGATCTGGCGGCCGCTTCCAGCACCTTCTTGCCGGTGGCGATATCGCCGGTGATCGAGATCATGTTGACCTTGGGATGGTTGATCAGCGCGTTGCCGACGGTGATGCCGCGACCGAGCACGACATTGACGACGCCCTCGGGCAGGATGTCGGCCATGATCCTGGCCAGCTTCAGCGCCGTCAGCGGGGTCTGCTCGGAGGGCTTGAACACGACGGTGTTGCCGCCGCCAATGGCCGGCGCGAGCTTCCAGGCCATCATCATCAGCGGGTAGTTCCACGGCGCGATGGAGGCGACGATGCCGATCGGGTCGCGGCGTATCATCGAGGTGTGGCCGGACAGATATTCACCGGCGACGACGCCCGGCATGGAGCGGACGGCGCCGGCGAAGAAGCGGTAGCAGTCGACGATGGCCGGGATCTCGTCGTTGAGGACGGCGTTCACCGGCTTGCCGCAGTTCAACGCCTCCAGTGCCGCGAATTCCTTCGCCTCGGCCTCGATGCGCTCAGCGATCTTGAGCAGGTAGACCGAGCGTTGTGCCGGCGTCGTGCGCGACCAGGTGACGAAGGCTTTTTCGGCTGCCGAGACGGCCGCCTCGATCTGGCTTTCGGAGGCTTCCGGCAGGTCCAGGATGCTGGCGCCGGTGCGCGGGTTGAGCACGGCTTCACCAGCTTCGGTTCCGGCCTCGAATTTCGAGCCGATCAGCATCTGGGTGTCCATGAAAGATCCTCCTTATTTACCGGAACCGGCGATCTGGTCGCCGTCGCGGGTGAGATAGTAGGCAGCAAGAATGGGCAGCAGCGTCACCAGCACGACGACCATGGCCACGACATTGGTGACCGGGCGCTGGCGCGGTCGCACCAGTTCCTCGAGCATCCAGATCGGCAGAGTCTGCTGCTGGCCGGCGGTGAAGGTGGTGACGATGACCTCGTCGAAGGAGAGCGCAAAGGCCAGCATGCCGCCGGCGACCAATGCGGTGCCGATGTTGGGCAGGATGACATGGCGGAACGTCTGGAAACCATCGGCGCCGAGGTCCATCGAGGCCTCGACCAGCGAGCCGGACACCCGGCGGAAACGGGCGACGGCGTTGTTGTAGACGACGACCACGCAGAAGGTGGCGTGACCGAGGATGATGGTCCAGGTCGAGAAGGGAATGTCGGCGAGGTTGAAGGCCGAGCGCAACGCGATGCCGGTGATGATGCCGGGCAGCGCGATGGGCAGGATCACCAGCAACGAGATGGTTTCGCGGCCGAAGAACCTGGTGCGACTCACGGCGGCGGCGCAGAGCGTGCCGAGGATCATCGCGATGACCGTGGAGATGGCCGCGACCTTGATTGACAGCGTCAGCGCCTGCCAGACATCCGGTCGATTCCAGGTCACGGCGAACCATTGCAGGGTCAGGCCCGGCGGCGGCCACTGGTAGCTGCGCTCCTCGGTGGTGAAGGCATAGACGAAGATCAAGAGCAGCGGCAGATGCAGGAAAGCGAGGCCTGCCGCAGCGGCGATCTTCAGGCCAAGCGGGGCGGACTGGCGGTCAGAGCGCATCGAAGGCTCCCATGCGCTTGGCGCCCCACAGATAGAAGCCCATGACGACGATGGGCACGACGGTGAAGGCGGCGGCGAGCGGAATGTTGCCGGCCGTGCCCTGATGCGCATAGACGGCCTGGCCGATGAAGAGGTGCGAGGTGCCGACGATCTGCGGGATGATGTAGTCGCCCAAAGTCAGCGAGAAGGTGAAGATCGAGCCGGCGACGATGCCGGGCAGCGCCAGCGGAAACAGCACGTTGCGAAAGGTCTGGGCCGGCGTTGCGCCGAGATCTGACGAGGCCTCTACGAGGTTTTGCGGCACGCGCTCGAGGGCAGCCTGCACCGGCAGGATCATGAAGGGCAGCCAGACATAGAGGAAGACGATGAAGGTGCCGGTGAAGGAGACCGACAGCGAGTTGCCGCCGACGATGGGCAGCGACAGCCAGGCGTCGATCAGCCAGGTCAAATGCAGTTTGGCGAACAGCCAGGTGAGGATGCCTTCCTTGGCGAGGATCAGCTTCCACGCGTAGACCTTGACCAGATAGCTGGACCACAGCGGCAGCATCACGCCGAGGTAGAACAGCGCCTTCCACTTGCCGCGCGCATAACGGGCCGCGAAATAGGCGATGGGGAAAGCGACGACCGCGGCCGCGAGCGTGACCATGGCCGCCATCGAGACCGTCCGCACGATGATGTCGATGTTGGAGGGCCGCAGCAGTTCGCCATAGGTCTTGAAGGTGAACTCGCGATTGATGAGGCCGGAAAACTCGTCGATCGAGAAGAAGCTCTGCAGCAGCAGCGCGAAGAGCGAGCCGAGATAGACGATGCCGAGCCACAGCACCGGCGGCGTCAGCAGCAGCACCAGCAGCACGGTCGGCTTGCGCCACAGCGTATCCGACAGGCTGCCGCGAAGCCCGCCACGCTCCGGCAGGATGGCCGATGCTTGTGCGAGGCTCATCACCCGCCCTCGTCCATCAGATGCAGGTCGTCGCGGGCAAAGCCGATGTGGACGGGTTTGCCTTCCGCGGGGAAGGGTTCGCCGGCCGGCAGAACGGCGTTGATGCGCTGGCCCTCGACGTCGAGGCCAAGCCGGGTCGTGCCGCCGAGATAGGCGCTGGAGATGACAGTGGCCGCGATGCTTCCGGGACCCTGTTCGACGAGGCGCACGGCCTCAGGCCGCAGGCTCGCCCAACGCTTCTCGCCGGCATGACGCAATACGAAGTCTGGCGGCAGCACGTTGGACGAGCCGACGAAATCGGCGACAAAGCGCGAATTCGGCGTCTTGTAGATCTCTTCCGGCGTGCCGACCTGCATGACCTTGCCATGGTCGAAGACGGCAATGCGGTCAGCCATCGACAGGGCCTCGCCCTGGTCGTGGGTGACGAAGACGAAGGTGATGCCGAGCGACTTCTGCAGGGCCTTCAGCTCTTCCTGCATGTTCTCGCGCAGCTTGAGGTCGAGCGCGCCGAGCGGTTCGTCGAGCAGCAGGACTTTCGGCCGATTGACCAGGGCGCGGGCGAGCGCGACGCGCTGGCGCTGGCCGCCGGAAAGCTGGCCGGGACGGCGCGCGCCGTAGCCGGGAAGCTTGACGAGTTCGAGCGCCTCATCCGCGGCGCGCCGGCGCTCCGCCTTTGCGACGCCCTTGACCATCAGCCCGTAGGCGACGTTGTCGGTGACGTTGAGATGCGGAAAGAGCGCGTAGTCCTGGAACACCGTGTTGACGTTGCGGCGGTAGGGCGGAACGTCCTCGGCGCGTTCGCCGAAGATCGACAGGCGGCCAGCGGTCGGCCGCTCGAAACCGGCAATCAGGCGCAGGCAGGTCGTCTTGCCCGAACCGGACGGCCCGAGCATGGCGAAGAACTCGCCTTCGCGGATGTCGAGATCGACCGCGTCGACGGCCTTCACGGTGCCGAAATGACGCGAGATCTTCTCGAAGGCGACTGCTGTGGTCATGTACCGATCACCGGGATCACGGCTCCCTCATCCGGCCGATGCACGGCCAGCCTCTCCCCGACGGGGAGAGGAGGGAGCGATATTGCAAGACGGCCTGCCGGACCTGCCGGGTCAGGCCGACGAGGGTCGGAGCGCGCAAGGCGTCAACTCCGGCCCGTCGCCTGTGACGGCCTCCCCTTCGAGGAGGCCAGGATGCTAGCGGCCGCCGATGACGCCGATATAGTCCGACACCCAGCGGTAGTAGGGCACGCACTGGTCGTTCTGGCTGGCGCATTTCGAGGTCGGTGTGGTCCAGAAATGGACCTTCTCGAAATTGTCCATGCCGTTGGTGGTGCAGCCCTCGGCCGTCTGCATGCCGCGGCCGTCCGTACAGGCGGCGGGAACCGAGGGGTTGGCGCCGAACCAGACCGACAGGTCGCTCTGCAGGTTGGACGCGAGCGAATGCTCCATCCACATGTAGGCGCAGTTCGGGTTGGCGCTGTCGACATGCATCATGGTGGTGTCAGCCCAGCCGGTGACACCCTCCTCCGGGAAGACCGATGCGACCGGCTGCTTCTCGCTCTGCAGGATGTTGACCTGGAACGGCCAAGAGCCGGAGGCGACGACGCCCTCGTTCTTGAAGTCGTCCATCTGGATGAAGGCATCGTGCCAGTAGCGGCCGACCAGCGTGCGCTGGACGCGCAGCAGGTCGAGGGCGGCCTTGTACTGGTCCTCGTTGAGCTCGTAGGGGCTCTTGATGCCGAGGTCCGGCTTGTGGGTCATCAGGTAAAGTGCTGCGTCGGCAACGTGGATCGGGCCGTCATAGGCCTGGACGCGACCCTTGTTGGGCTTGCCATCGGGGAGGTCCATTGCCTCGAAGACGACGTTCCAGCTCTTCGGCGCTTCCTTGAAGGTGTCGGTGTTGTACATCAACACGTTCGGGCCCCACATGTAGGGCACGCCGTAGTGAACGCCATCGACCGTATGCCAGGGGGCATCCTTGAGGCGGTCGTCAACCGTCGACCAGCTCTTGATGAGGTCGACATTGATCGGCTGGACGCGCTTGCCGGCGATCAGGCGCAGCGATGCGTCCCCCGATGCGGTGACAAGGTCGAAACCGCCTTCGTTCATCAGCGCGACCATCTCGTCGGACGTGTTGGCGGTCTTGACGTTGACCTTGCAGCCCGAGGCCTCCTCGAACTTGGTGACCCAGTCGAAAGCCTTGTCGGTTTCGCCGCGCTCGATATAACCGGCCCACGCGACGATGTTGACCTGCCCCTCGCCGGCGCCGATCTCCTTGACCTGGGCCATGCCCTGGCCGGTGAAGCTCACTGCAAGCGCGATCGCGGTGCAGGATTTCAGGAATGATTTCATGGCTACGTCTCCCATTGGCGGGGCCGCTCTGGAACGGCGGCATGATCCCCGAACCGGAAAGGTTGCGCGAAACCTCCGGTTTCACAAATTCATTTATCAGAAAGCCGATATCGGCAAAACCGATATCAGATCGGCCGATCGGAAAAGCCGGAGCGCGGGCGCTGGCGAACGGTGCGCTGCGACTGGGCGATGCCGATGAAGTCGCGCGCGGCCTGCGGCAGGCCCGAGCCGCGGCGCCAGACCATGCCGACCTGGACGACCGGCAGGGACCCCGAAATGTCGCGCGACTCGATGCGGTCGCCCTCGAGCGACCAAGGGCGGTAGACGAGGTCGGGCAACAGCGCCACGCCGGCGCCGGTGGCGACCAGGCTGCGCACCGCCTCGACCGAGCGGGTGCGGAAGGCGACGTGCGGGCGGGCGCCGAGCGCCGACAGGAGCTTGCCGGTGTTCTCCTCGATCTCATCGACCGACAGCATGATCAGCGGCTCGTCGGCGATGTCGCCGACATTGATGATCTCGGCCGAGGCGAGCGCGTGGCCGAGCGGCAGCCAGAGCCGATAGGAAGAGACTTCGAGGATTTCGGACTGCAGCGCCAGACGGTCGCGCAAGTTGGAGATGACCATGACGGCGATATCGAGCTTGCCGCCGACCAGCAGGTGCTCGAGGTAGTCGCCATTGTCCTCGATGGCCGAAATCTCGACCGCCGGGTGGGCGCGCCGGTAACGGGCCAGCAGGTCGGACAGCACGTAGCCGGCGACGAGCGAGGTGACGCCGAGTTGCAGCCGGCCGGTCGTCGCCTCCCTGCCGCCAAAGAAGCTGCGCCTAGCGTCCGACACGTCGGCCAGGATTTTTGTCGCGTGACGCAGGAACTGGTGGCCCTTGTGGGTGATGTTGAGGCCGCGCGGGTGGCGCTCGAAGAGCTCGATGCCGAGATCGCTCTCCAGTTCCTTGATCGCCTGGGTGACCGAGGATTGCGAGATCGACAGGTTCTGGGCGGCGCGTGAAATCGTGCCCTGCTCGGCAACGGCGACGAAATACTGCAACTGCCGGAATGTGAAGGCCATGGCGCGACTAAACACACAAGTCGGGCCGATGGGAAGGTGGGATCAGGCCTCAGGCGGCCTGTTGGCAAGGGGCTGGCCGGCGGAAGGCCTGACGGCAACCGAGGAGCGACGGGAATGCGCCCTGCCGCTCCTGGAAAGCGCCTCAGGCGGTCGTGTCTTCGGCGACGGCGGCCGGCATGTTCTTCTTGCAGGAGGCGATGCAGTTCTTGGCGCTCGACTTCGACTTGTAGCTTTCCGAGATGACCATCGGCTCGCCATTGGCGGCGACGAAGCGGACCATGAACTGGCCGTCCTTTGTTCCGGCGATCTCGAAACGATAGCCTTTCGCAGCTTCGTCCTTGGTCAGATCGGCGACCGCAGCGTCCGGTGCATTCTTCTTCAAGGACTCGATGCAGTTCTTGGCGCTTGCCTTGCCCTTGTAGCTCTCGGACCAGACCATGACTTCCGAGTTATACAGAAACTGGACGCCAAACTGATCGTTCTTGCGATCGGTGATCTTGAACTTGTAACCCATGTATTCCGGCTCCTCTCCGTTTGCCCGCTCCTTATTGGACATCATGGCGCGCGAGACAAGCCTGAATGGCCGCCTTCGACCATAGTTGCAGGTTCATGCAGTGGGGTGGCGCGGCCCGGTTGCGACCAGCAGGCCGGTGCCCGCCTGCTCGAGCGCGGCGACGATTTCGGGCGGCGGCGCCCGGTCGGTGGCGAGTTCGCTGAAGCCGTCGAAACCGCAGACCTGCACCAGCCCCTGGCGGCCGAACTTGGTGTGGTCGGTGACGACCACGGAGCGCGTGCCGCGCGACAGCACGACGCGCGCGAACTCGGCCTCCTCCAGAACGTAATCCATGACGCCGTTCTCGGCGTTCACGGCGCCTGCCGAAATGACAGCGTGGTTCATCGAGAAGCGGCTGACGAACTCGATGGCCGAGACGCCGAAGGCCGCACCTGAATCGCTGCGCAGCTCGCCGCCGGTCATGTAGACCTTGTTGCCGTTGACGGTGGCGAGCGTGCGGGCAATGTCCGACGAGTTGGTGACGACGGTGAGCCGGCGGTGACCGAGCAACTCGCGGGCGAGGAAGCTCGTCGTGGTGCCGGTATCGAGCATCACGGATTCGCCATCGCGAATGGTAGCGGCCACCTGGCGGGCGATGGCGCGCTTGGCCTCGGCGTTCTCGCGCATGCGGCGCTCGAAGGGCGCCTCGCCGATCAGCGACGGCAGCCCGATGGCGCCATGCATCTTCAGGACGGCGCCGTTGCGGGTGAGCGGCTTGACGTCGCGGCGCACCGTTTCCAGGGACACGTTCAGCTTGCGGGCGAGGCTGGCGATGGTGACCGTGCCCTCCTCCTGCAGCAGCCGCAATATCTCTCCATGCCGCTTGGAATGCTTCATCGCTCGGTCAGTCCTCCATGGCGTCCGGGGCCGGTCGCCGGAGACATTCAAGCATGTCCGATGCTTCTGTGGAAGCCGGGCAGAAGCGGGCAAAAAAGCTCCGAAAGCCACAAATGCGCATTGACATTGCGACGGCGGCCAGCCGACATTGCCGGCGTGTTGCACAGCCGCGATCCGCGCCATGAAGGGCGGACGGCCAACCGTCGAGGATGCCTCTTGATCACCAACGCCGGCCGACAGGCACAATCGGGACGGCGCAGGTGAGTGCGACCGAGGCACGTATCCGGGCACTACCCCTCTGGAACGGCTCCCTCAGCATCGAGCCCCTGAAGGGCGGCCTCAGCAATGAAAGCTTTCTCGTCGCCGACGCCAACGGCAAGCATGTCGTACGGTTCGGGCGCGACTTCCCCTTCCACCATGTCTATCGCGAACGCGAGATCATGACCGCGCGTGCGGCGAGCGAAGCCGGCTTCGCGCCGGCCGTCGAATATGCCGAACCCGGCGTCATGGTGTCGGCGTTTCTCGGCGCCAAGACCTATGACGGCGACGACGTGCGCGAGAA
Organism: Alphaproteobacteria bacterium; assembly: GCA_018823835.1. Taxonomy (GTDB): domain Bacteria; phylum Pseudomonadota; class Alphaproteobacteria; order Rhizobiales; family Rhizobiaceae; genus CAMYMG01. Next base: position 141,797 of record JAHJHT010000002.1, read on the forward strand.
CCGCATCCGCATCGCCAAGCTGATGCGCGACTTCCATACCGAGATGCCAAAGCACGTGTCGGGCGCGGGCTTCATGTTCTGGGTATTCCACGTCATCCGCGACTATGCCCGGTCGCTCGAGGCGGGCAGCAGCCGGATGACCCCTCACCTGCCGTCCTATCTCGCGCTCGCCGACGAGTTGGAGAAGGTGCAGGCGCCGCTGCCGGTGGTGTTCGGCCACAACGACCTGTTACCGGCCAATTTCCTTGATGACGGGGAAAAGCTCTGGCTGATCGATTTCGAATATGCCGGCTTCAACACGGCGATGTTCGACCTCGCCGGGGCCGCCTCCAACGCCGGCATGACGGGAGAAGAGTCCGACCAGTTGCTGACCGCCTATTTCGGACATGAACCGGACGAAAAGCTGCGCCGCTCTCACGCCGCCATGCAATGCGCCTCGCTGCTGCGCGAGGCGATGTGGAGCATGATCTCGGAACTACACCTCGCCGCGCCCGGCGCGGATTACGAAGCCTACACCGCGGAGAACCTGGCGCGCCTCGAGGCGGCGCTGGAGAGCTATCGCACCACCTACGGAAAGCTGCCGACATGACGCTGCCAAGCCACGCCCAGATCGTCGTCATCGGCGGCGGTATCATCGGCTGTTCGACGGCCTATCACCTGGCGCGCGACCACAAGGCCGACGTGGTGCTGCTCGAACAGGGCAAGCTGACCTCGGGCTCGACCTGGCATGCCGCCGGCCTCGTGGGACAGCTGCGGTCGTCGGCCTCGATCACCAAGGTGCTGAAATATTCCGTCGACCTCTACAAGCAGCTCGAGGCCGAGACCGGCTTGGCGACCGGCTGGAAGATGACGGGCTGCCTGCGGCTCGCCACCAACCAGGACCGCTGGACGGAATACAAGCGGTTGGCGACGACGGCAAAAAGCTTCGGCATGGACATGCAGCTGGTGTCACCGGAGGAGGTGAAGAAGATGTGGCCGCTGATGGAGACCTCCGATCTCGTCGGCGCCTCCTGGCTGCCGACAGACGGACAGGCGAGCCCGTCCGACATCACCCAGTCGCTCGCCAAGGGGGCGCGCATGCATGGCGCCAAGATCCACGAGGAGGTGCGCGTCACCGGCTTCGAGATGAGCGGCAGGCGCATCACCGCCGTGAAGACGAACAAGGGCGACATCGCCTGCGACACGGTGGTGAACTGCGCCGGACAATGGGCGCGGCAGGTCGGCGCGATGGCCGGCATCAACGTGCCGCTGCAGCCGGTCAAGCACCAGTACATCATCACCGAGAAGATCGACGGGCTGGCGAGTGACGCGCCGACGATCCGCGATCCCGACCGGCGCACCTATTTCAAGGAAGAGGTCGGCGGGCTGGTGATGGGCGGCTACGAGCCCAACCCGCAGGCCTGGACGACGGGCGACGTGCCCAACGACTGGGAGTTCCGCCTGTTCGACGACGATTTCGACCATTTCGAGCAGCATATGGAACAGGCGATGGCGCGCATCCCGGCGCTGGAGACCGCCGGCGTCAAGCAGATGATCAATGGGCCGGAGAGCTTTACGCCCGACGGCAACTTCATCCTCGGCGCCGCGCCCGAATGCGCCAATATGTATGTCGGCGCAGGCTTCAACGCCTTTGGCATCGCCTCGGGCGGCGGCGCCGGCTGGGTGCTGGCCGAGTGGACCATGGCCGGCGAGGCGCCGCTCGATCTCTGGGTCGTCGATATCCGCCGCTTCTCCGACATGCACCGCGACCGGCAATGGGTCTGCGATCGCACGCTCGAGGCCTATGGCAAGCATTACACGATCGGCTTTCCGCACGAGGAGTACGATTCGGGCCGGCCGCGCATCGTGTCGCCACTCTACGAAAGGCTGAAGAAGCACAACGCCGTGTTCGGATCGAAGCTCGGCTGGGAACGGCCGAACTGGTTCGCGCCCGACGGCATGGAGCCCAGGGACGTCTATTCCATGGGCCGGCAGAACTGGTTCGAAACAGTCGGCGACGAGCACCGGCACGTGCGCGAGCAGGTCGGCATCTTCGACCAGTCGTCCTTCGCCAAGTACGAGATGGCGGGCAGGGATGCGCAGAAGGCGCTCGACTGGATCTGCGCCAATGACGTGTCGAAGCCTGCCGGGCGGCTGACCTACACGCAGCTTCTCAACACGCGCGGCGGCATCGAGGCCGACCTGACCGTGGCGCGGCTGGCGGAGGACAGGTTCTACATCGTCACCGGAACCGGTTTCCGCACGCACGACCTCGCCTGGATCCAGGACCACATCGGCGACGAACTCGATGCCGGGCTGGTCGACGTCACGGAGAGGTTCGGCACGCTGTCGCTGATGGGGCCGCTGGCACGCGACGTGCTTGCGGCGGTGACGAAAGCCGACGTCTCGAACGAGGCCTTCCCCTTCGGCCACGTACGCGAGATCGAGATTGCCGGCGCGACGGTGCGCGCGCTGCGCGTCACCTATGTCGGCGAACTCGGCTGGGAACTGCATATACCGATCGGCGCGACCGGCGAGGTGTTCGACGCGCTGATGGCGGCGGGCAAAGCGCATGACATCCGGCCGATCGGCTACCGGGCGCTGGAATCGCTGCGGCTTGAAAAGGGCTACCGCGCCTGGGGCTCCGACATCACGCCGAACGACACGCCCTTCGAGGCCGGGCTCGGCTGGGCCGTCAAGCTGCGCAAGAACACCGACTTCGTCGGGCGCGAGGCGCTGGGCAAGATCACCGGCGCGGCGCTGACGAAACGCTTTGCCGGCTTCACGGTCGAAGATCGGGGCGTCGTGCTGCTCGGCCGCGAGACGATCCTGCGCAACGGCGAGCCGGTCGGCTACCTGACCAGCGGCGGCTACGGCTACACGGCGGGCAAGAGCATCGGCTACGGCTATGTCCGCAACGCCGACGGCGTCAGCGACGACTTCCTGCAATCGGGCGACTACGAACTGGTGGTGGCGATGGAGCGCACAAGGGCGGCGATCCATCTCGAACCGCTCTACGATCCGAACGCGGAACGGGTGAAGGCCTAGGCCCTCCATGCAGAGGCGCCTGGAACTGCTGCGCCCGAAGGATTTCTAGCTTCGGCGCAGCACCAGCCCGCGGCTCGGTACCGTGCCGGTCTCGCCGGGCATCGAGACATAGGGCTCAGTCTCCTCGACGCGGGTCAGAACCCCCTGCCCTTCCAGTTCGGCGATGCGGTCCGAAAAGCCGCCATCCCACAGCGTGTTCTTGACCGTCAGCACCAGCACGCCGCCGGGCCGGCAGATGCGCAGGAGCTCGTCCAGTCCCTCGATGCCGACATGCCCGGAGGTGAAGACGCCGGCCGAGACGATGCCGGCAAAGTGGCCGTCTGCGAAGGGCAGCGGGCCGCCTAGCGCCAGTCTGTGGAGCGCCTTGTAGACGCCCTTCCGGGCGGCCTGCGCCAGCATGCCTTCGGAAATGTCGAGCGCCTCGACATGCGGATAGCCCATGATGCCCAGCCATTCGCCGATCAGGCCGGTGCCGGCCCCGGCATCGAGCAAGGGTTCGGCGCCGCGCGGCAGATGGCGCGCCAGCAGCGCCAGGCAGATCGACGGGTGCCGGTAGCCGGCGACGGCCATCTCGTGATCGTAGGTCTCGGACCAGCCGTCATAGAGCGCTGCAATCTCCTCGGGTCGCTTCGCCTCGTAGACGGCGCCGAGCGCGCCCTGGTGTCGTCCGTCAGCCATATGCCATTTCCCAATTCGCGACTTGATCCGGTGGTCTCGCATGTTACCCAAAGAGCGGGGGCCGCGGAACGGCCAATCGAAAAGGGGAGCTCGAGACGATGTCGGAAGAACAGCAGGCCCGCGAAGCCATGGCGGCCATTCCGCTTCTGTCGGGATATCGCGGACCCGTCACCCGACTGGGCGGGCTGACCAACCTGGTGTTCCAGGCAGGGGAGCATTGCCTGCGCATTCCCGGCAAGGGCACCGAGGAATACATCAACCGCGCCAACGAGGCGGTGGCCGCGCGCGAGGCGGCGAAGGCGGGCGTCAGCCCCGAAGTGCTCCATTTCGACACGGCGGGCGTGATGGTCACGCGCTTCATCGACGGCGCCCAGACGATGTCGCCTGCGGCCTTCAAGCTGAATTCCGGGGCGCCGGCGCGAGCGGGCGAGGCGCTGCGAAAGCTGCATGTCTCGGGCGCCGTGTTTCCGTTCCGCTTCTACCTGTTCTCGATGATCGACGACTACCTCAGGATCCTGTCGACCAAGGACGTCGTGCTGCCCAAGGGCTATCACGAGGTGTTGCGCGAATCCGAGGATATCCGAACGGCGCTGTCGGCGCATCCGGCGACGCTCGTCGCCTGTCATTGCGATCCGCTGTGCGAGAACTTCCTCGACACCGGGGATCGCATGTGGATCGTCGACTGGGAATATTCCGGCATGAACGACCCGATGTGGGACCTCGGCGACCTGTCGGTGGAAGGCAAGTTCGGAGAGGAGCAGGAAGAAGAAATGCTGCTGGCCTATTTTTCCGGCGAGCCGAGGCCAGCCGAGCGCGGCCGCGTCGTCATCTACAAGGCGATGTGCGACCTCTTGTGGACCCTGTGGGGCCTGATCCAGCTGGCCAACGAGAACCCGGCCGAGGACTTCCGCGCCTATGCCGATGGGCGCTTCGCGCGGTGCAGGAAGCTCATGCAGGGCGCAGATTTTGCACGCCATCTTGAGGCGGTGCGCAAGGGCTGAGGGCTTTCCGTCAGTTCGCGACGGTGCGCAACTTCCCTGCGAGATCGTCCGGCGATTCGCCACCGGCATAGAGGCGCAGGAACAGGTCCATGCCGACAAGGCGCATGCGCGAGACCGGGTCGCTGGCGGCAAGCCCGATCATGTCCGCAACGGCTGGCGCCGGCCACTTCATGACATCGCGCAAGGGGCCATTGGCCAGGATGCGCTCCGCGCCGGCCGACAATTCGGGCGCGATGCCGAAGCCGTTCTTCCTGGCATAGACGTTGCGCCTGGGTATGTGCTGCTCGGCGACCTTCTTGAGCAGCCATTTTCCGGTGCCGCGCCGGTGCTTGAAGCGCCGCGGCAGATGCATGGCGAAGTCGATGAGCGCATTCTCGATGAAGGGCACCCTGAGCTCCACCGAGGCCGCCATGCTGATGCGGTCGTGCCGGTGCAGGAGATCGCCAAGGTAGGAATAGAGGTCGAAGACGCAGCCTGCCAGAAAGGCCCGATCACTGAGCGACCTGACCGGCTCCAGCCGGTCGAACAGCTTGGCCGGCAGGAAGGCGAGTTCCGGGGAGAGCGCGCGCATCCGGGCATGAACCTGGTCGGCACGCGGTCCCGACCGGAAAGGCGAGAACGGATCCACCATTCCCTTCCGGAGCCTGCTGGCGAGCAGGCCGCGCGGCAAGAGCCTGTCCCAGGGCGGCGACAGGAACTGCCATTGCCGGGTGCGCTTGGCCTGGAAGGTATAGCCGCCGAACAGTTCGTCGGCACCCTCGCCGGTCAGCAGGACCTTGACGCCGTCGGCATGGCAACGCTGCGCCAGGGCGAGGAGCGCGATGCGGCTGCCGTGCCAGCCGTCGCTTTCGAGATGCCAGATCATCTTCGGCCATAGGTCGAGGAACTGGTCCCTCCCGAGCGGCACGCGGCGCATCTCCACGCCGGCCCTGCGCGCCGTCAGTTCCGCGTCGGCGGCCTCGCTCTTGCCGAGCTGCGGGTCGACGACATAGGCGTGGACCTCCGGCCGGAACTGCTTTGCAAGCGCCGTGATCAGCCCGGAATCGACGCCGCTGCTGCAGGCGGTCGCAAGCGACGTGTCCGCAATGCAGTGAAGGCCGACGCTCTGCTTCATCAGGCTTTCGAGCGCCTCGACGTGGACGGCATCCGAGGCGGTGTCGCCGACAATGCGGCCCGGATCGAGGCTCTCGAGCGGGTCCCAGAAGACCGACCTTTCGACCCCTTCGTGGGTGATCTTCCAGAGCCCGCCGGGCGGCAGCCGCTCGATGCCGTCGAAAAGGCTGTGGCCGGAATCGCGATACTGCCCGGCGAGGCGGACCGTGACCTCGCGCGGGTCGACATCGCGGCAGAACCCGTCACAGGCGAGAATTGCCTTGTCCTCCGAGGCGAACAGGATGCGCTCCGCGGTTTCGGCCACCGACATCGGCTTGATGCCGAGGCGGTCGCGCGCCAGCCAGAGCTCGGCGCTGCGCAAATCGACATAGGCGAGCGCGAACATGCCGTTGAACAGCGGCACGGCCTTGCGCGGCCCCCAGTGGTGCAGCGCCTGCAACACGACCTCGGTGTCGGATGCGGTGTGGAAGACGACGCCTTCGGCGCGCAGGTCGTCGCGCAGCGCCTTGAAATTGTAGACCTCGCCATTGAAGACCAGCACGCCTTGGCCGTCCTGAACCTGCATGGGCTGACGGGCGTCACGGGAGGTGTCGATGATGGTCAGGCGCTGGTGGCCGAAGGCAAGCCGGCCATTGTTCCAGCTGCCGCTGTCGTCGGGACCGCGATGCACGATCGCCCGCATCATGTTCGCGACATCCGCTAGGTCCGTCTGGCCAACCGGACTGCGCTTGCGCCAGACCCCTGCAATTCCGCACATGCGCTGCAACTCCCCCGACGGCACACGAAAGCATATCGCGTCGTGGTCGTCACGCTTCATGCGCAGGATCGAATCCTCGCGAAGCGAACGTCGGGAGTTCCAGAGAGAGCCCGTCGGTGCTAGGCTGGCCCCATGTGGAAAATCGTCAGGCCCTTCATCGCTTTGGCTGTATGCGTCGGCAGCGGCGCGGCTTCAGCATGGGCGGCCGACACGCGAGGCCAGCCGGATGGGCTGGAGCAGCCGGCGCTGCGTTTTGCCTTCTCTGCTGAATCGCCGCTCGTCGCCCGCGCCGAGCCGATCGAATCGCTAGAGAATGGCGTGCCCGGGGCCTACGTGTCGGCGATGACGCTCTACCGCGTGGCCCTGGCCAGCGGCCTGCAGCCGCCGCTCGTCGCCTCCGACCGTGTCTATGGCGACGACCTGGCCGGACCGCTGCAGTGGACCTGGGCGACCGAGAACGGCGACGTGGTCACGCGGGTGGGCAAGGGAACCTTCCGGCTGTCCTTCGCGGCGGATGGCAGCGACTGGTTCAAGGAACTGAACTGCCTGATGGTGACCTGGCCCGGCGGCGACCAGCCGGCGGTGATGACGTGTGACGACGGGACCGAGCGCCGCATGACGGTGCCGTCGGACGGCGTGGTGATGATCGACGACGTCGCCTATGCCCGTGTCTTCCCGCGCGAGCCGCTGCCGCCTGAAGAAGACGTCATGACCATTGAGCTCGACGAAGGCTCCCAGTCGGTAGAATAAGAATTTCCGGTGATCTCAGCTGGTGTGGCGGCGGTTGACCTGTTTCGGCCGGCCGGGCAGCGTGAGCTGCGTGTCGCGGCGCGGGCGCTCGGCGACGACCTTGCCCCTCGAGACGACGCAGAGCCGTTCGGCGCGCAGACGCAAGGCTTCGACCGGGTTGCCGGCATCGAGCACGACGAGGCTGGCGCTCTTGCCGACCGCAAGCCCGAGATGGTCGAGGCCCATGATGGCGGCGTTGACGCCGGTGACCATGTCGAAGCAGTGCGCCATGTCGGCGGGGCTCGTCATCTGCGCGACGTGCAGGCCCATGAAGGCGACGTCGAGCATGTCGGCGGTGCCGAGCGGATACCAGGGATCGAGCACACAATCCTGGCCGAAGCCGACGCGGATGCCGGCCTTCAGCATTTCCGGCACGCGGGTCATGCCGCGGCGCTTGGGATAGGTGTCGTGGCGGCCCTGGATGACGATGTTGATCAGCGGATTGGGGATCGCCGAAACCCCGGCCTCGGCAATCAGCGGCAACAGCTTCGAGACGTAATAATTGTCCATCGAGTGCATGGAGGTGAGATGCGAGCCGGCGACGCGGCCGGAAAGGCCGAGGCGCTGCGTCTCGTAGGCAAGCTGCTCGATGTGGCGCGACAGCGGATCGTCGGTCTCGTCGCAATGCATGTCGACCATCAGGCCGCGCTTTGCAGCGACTTCGCAAAGCTCGGTGACCGAGCGCGTGCCGTCGGCCATGCTGCGCTCGAAATGCGGGATGCCCCCGACGACATCGACGCCCATGTCGAGCGCTGCCAGCGTTATCTCCCGAGCCTTCGGCGCCCGGTAAAAACCGTCTTGCGGGAAGGCGACAAGCTGCAGATCGAGGTAGGGTTTTACGATGTCGCGTACCGCCAGCAGGCCGCGCACGCCGGTCATGGCGTTGTCGTCGGACGTGTCGACATGGCTGCGGATGGCGAGCAGGCCCATCGAGACGGCCCAGTCGCAGTAGCGAAGCGCCCGCTCGATGACGGCTTCCTCGGTGAGCAGCGGCTTCAGCTCGCCCCAGAGGCCGATGCCTTCGAGCAGCGTGCCCGACGCGTTGATGCGCGGAATGCCGTAGGACAGCGTTGCGTCCATGTGGAAATGCGGATCGACGAAGGGCGGCGAGACAAGGCAGCCCGTGGCGTCGACGGTGCGGCCGGCCTCGGCGTCGATGGACGGTTCGACCGCCGCGATCCTGTCGCCCTTGATCCCGATATCAACGGTCTTGCCGTCAGGCAGGATACCGCCCTTGACGATAAGGTCAAAACTCATCTTTCGCCTTTCTGGTAGGGGATCATCAGCGCCTTGGGATAGGTGGCGCGACGCGCCACCAGGATAAGCGCCAGGATCGACAGTGCGTAGGGCATCATCAGGAAGATCTGGTAGGGCACGACGCCGCCGGTGATCTGCTGCAGGCGCACCTGATAGGCGTCGAAGGCGGCGAAGAGGATGGCGCCGAGCAGCGCCTTGCCGGGCCGCCAGGAACCGAACACCACAAGCGCGATGCAGATCCAGCCGCGGCCGTTGATCATGCCGAAGAAGAAGGAGTTGAAGGCCGACATGGTGAGGAAGGCGCCGCCGATCGCCATCAGCGCGCTGCCGGCCATGACAGCGCCGATGCGGATCGCTGTGACCGAGATGCCCTGCGCCTCGACGGCGGATGGGTTTTCGCCGGCGGCGCGGATGGCGAGGCCAAGCGGTGTGCGGTAGAGCAGCCATACGACCAGCGCGACGGTGACGAAGGCGAGATAGGTGAGCGGCGTCTGCGCAAACAGCGCCTCGCCGATGACCGGAATTTTCGACAGGCCGGGTATGGGCAGCGGCTGGAAGGCGTCGATCTTGGGCGGCGAAGTGACCTCCGGCAGCGCCAGCCGGTAGGTGAAATAGGTCAGGCTGGTGGCGAGCAGCGTAACGCCGATGCCCACCACATGCTGCGACAGGCCGAGCGGAACGGTGAGCGTGGCGTGCAGCAGGCCGAACATGGCGCCGGCAAGGGCCGCGACCGCAACGCCGGTCCAAAGGTCGCCGCCGGCGTAGACGGTGAACCAGCCGGCGAAGGCGCCGGCCGTCATGATGCCCTCGATACCGAGGTTGAGCACGCCGGCGCGCTCGCAGATCAGCTCGCCCATGGTGGCGAAGATCAGCGGCGAGGCGATGCGGATCGCGGCGACCCAGAAGGAGGCGGTAAACAGGATCTCGACGACGTCCATCCTATTTCCACCTTATCCGGAAACGGGTCATCAGAATGGCGACGACCATGGTGAGCAGTGCGGTCGCCACCATGACGTCGGCGATGTAGCTCGGCACCTGGGCTGCCCGGCTCATGGCATCGGCGCCGACGAAGATGCCGGCGACGAAGATGGCCGAAACGACCACGCCGACCGGGTTGAGCATGGCGAGCATGGCAACGACGATGCCCGAATAGCCGTAACCCGGCGACAGGTCGAGCGTGAGGTTTCCCTTGAGGCCGGAGACTTCCGAGAAGCCGGCAAGGGCGGCGAGTCCGCCCGACAGCAGAGCCGTCTTCATCAGGACGCGGTTGACCGGAATGCCGGCAAAACCCGCCGCCTGCGGATTGTGGCCGACCGCGCGCATCTCATAGCCAAGGGTCGTCTTCTTCATGATGACCCAGACGATGAGCGCCGACACGATGGCGATGACGAAGCCGTAATGCAGCCGCTTGCCCTGGATGATGCGCGGAAGCTGCGCGCCGGCGATGACCTTCGAGGATTGCGGCCAGCCGAGCCCCATTGGGTCTTTCAGCGGCCCCTCGAGGAGCATGGAGACGAAGAGCAAGACGATGAAATTGAGGAGCAGCGTCGTCACCACCTCGTCGACGCCGAAGCGGGTCTTCAACACCGCCGGACCGAGCAGCATGAGGGCGCCGCCGGCCATGGCGACGACCATGATGATGGGGATGAGCAGAAAGGCGGGCAGCGGCAGGGCGCCGGTGCCGAGCACCACGGTTACGATTCCTCCTACATAGAGTTGCGCCTCGGCGCCGATGTTCCAGAGTCGTGCGCGGAAGGCGACGGCAACAGCTAGCCCGGTGAAGATCAGCGGCGTCGAGCGCGTCAGCGTTTCGAGCAGGGCGAATTGCGAGCCGGCGGCACCCTTGGCGACCAGGTAGAAGACGGAGAAGGGCGAGGCGCCTGCGACCAGCACCAGCAGCGAGGTGATGACCAGCGTCGCGGCCACGGCGCCCAGCGGGTAAAGCAGGGTGACGGCGAGCGTCGGCGCGGGTTTGGGCTCAAGCCGCATGCAGCCTCCGGTTTCCGGCGGCCTTCACGCTGCCCTGCCCTCTTCGCCATGCCCGGCCATGAGTTGGCCAAGTTCGTGCACGCTGCGCTCGCCTCGCGCCGAGGGGGTCGACAGGCGGCCCTTCGAGATCACGAGAATGCGGTCGGACAGAGCAAGAATTTCCTCAAGGTCTTCCGAGATGAGCAGTACCGCGGCGCCGCGCGAGCGGGCCTCGAGCAGCTTGCCATGGACATAGCCGACAGCCCCGACGTCGAGGCCGCGCGTCGGCTGGTTGGCGAGGATGATGACCGGCTCGGGATCGAGGGCCCGTCCGAGGATCAGTTTCTGCATGTTGCCGCCCGAGAGCAGCCGGATACGGGCATCGGGAGACGGACACTTGACGTCGTAGTCGGCGATGATCTCCTCGGCGAATTTGCGCGCCGCCGCCCAGTCGAGAAATCCCGCCCGGCTGAAGCGCTCCGTGTGATAGCGCTCCGCGATGACGTTCTCGGTGACGCTCATGTCGCCGATCGTGCCGACAGCGTGACGATCCTCGGGGATGCGCGCGATGCCACCGGCAAGTGCGACCGCAGGCGACCAATCCCGGCCGACCGGCTCTCCCTGGACGGAATAATTGCCCGAGAGCGGCACCTCGGTACCGGACAGCAGGCCGGCCAATGCTGCCTGGCCATTGCCGGAGACACCGGCGAGCCCGGTGATCTCGCCGCTGTGCAGCGACAGCGTGATGTTGTCGAGTGGCGTGGCATTGGCCTGGCGAACCGTCGAGACCTTCTCCATGACAAGCAGCGAGGGCCCGGTGATGACCGGAGGCACGGGCGGCGGCGTGACCTCCTGGCCAACCATCAGCGAGGCCAGTTCGTGCCGCGTCGTCTGCGCGATGATGCGCTCTCCGGCAAGCCTGCCCGAGCGCAGCACGAGGACCCGATCGCTGACCGCCATGACCTCGTTGAGCTTGTGCGAAATGAAGATGATCGCGAGGCCCTGCCCGACCAGCAGCTTCAGCGTGTGGAAGAGCGCGTCGGTCTCGGCGGGCGTCAGCACAGCCGTAGGCTCGTCCAGGATAAGCACGTGAGCGTCGCGGTAAAGCGCCTTCAATATCTCTACCCGCTGGCGCTCGCCGACGGACAGAGAGGCGACCATGGCCTCGGGATCGACGGCAAGGCCGAAGGCGCCGGACAGTTCGGCGATGCGTCGGCGCGCCGAGGCGCGGTCGAAGCGAGCCTTCCAGAAGCTCTGGGTGCCGAGCGCGATGTTCTCGAGCACGCTCATGTTGTCGGCCAGCGTGAAATGCTGGTGCACCATGCCGATACCGGCATCGAGCGCGGCGCGGGGGTCGCCCGGCGGCAGAGCCCGGCCGAACGCCTCGACCGAGCCTTCGTCGGCGACATAGTGGCCGAACAGGATGTTCATCAAGGTGGTCTTTCCGGCGCCGTTCTCGCCAAGCAGCGCGATCACCTCGCCGCGCTTCAGGTCGAAGGAGATGGCGTCGTTGGCGACCAGCGGGCCGAACCGCTTGGTCACGCCGTCGAGGCGCAGCACGACCGGCGCGCCTTCGTCCTGCGCATTGGCGGTTGGCTTCTCTTCCTGCAAGGCCGGCACTGCCCCTCGTTGGCGACGAACCCCTCTTTCCCGTGACGCAAAGAGGACGCCACCCTGGCGTGGCAAGAGACTCTCCCGGCGCTGGGCCGGGAGAGTGGTTGGGAAGCTAGCTCGACTTCGGCTCGCCGTCGTCGATCTCGACCGTGAAGGAGCCGTCCTTGATGGCCTTCTCCTTCTCGGCGACCTTGGCCATGACGTCTGCCGGTACCTTGCCCTCGAAGGTGCCGAGCGGCGCCAGCGAGCAGCCGCCTTCCTTCATGAAGGAATAGACGCCGTAATCGGCAGCCTTGAAGCTTCCGGCCTTGACCTCGGCGATCGCCTTGTCGAGCGTCGGCTCGAAATGCCAGAGCGCGGACGCCACGACCGTGTCGGGATAGTCGGCCTGCGTGTCGATGACGTTACCGATCGCCAGCACGCCCTTTTCCTTGGCCGCGTCGGACACGCCGAAGCGCTCGGCGTAAAGCAGGTCCGCACCGCCGTCGATCTGGGCGAAGGCGGTTTCCTTGGCCTTGGGCGGATCGAACCAGGAGCCGATGAAGGCGACCTGGAACTTGGCGTCGGGCGCGGTTTCCTTCACACCCGCCATGAAGGCGTTCATCAGCCTGTTGACCTCGGGGATCGGGTAGCCGCCGACCATGCCGATATTGTGCGACTTGCTCATCGCGCCGGCGATGATGCCGGTCAGGTAGGAGGCGTCCTGGATGTAGTTGTCGAAGACCGAGAAGTTCGGCACGGCATCGTCGGGCTTGAAGCTGGAGCCCATCAGGAAGGCGACATCGGGATAGTCCTTGGCGACCACGCGGGCGGCATCTTCCACACCGAAGACCTCGCCGATGATCAGCTTGTGGCCAGCCTCGCAATATTCGCGCATGACGCGCTCGTAGTCGGTATTCGACGTATTCTCGGAATAGACGTACTCGATGTCACCGCGGTCCTTGGCGGCATTCGCTGCCTTGTGGATGCGGCTGACCCACTGCTGCTCCACAGGAACGGTATAGATGGCTGCGACCTTCAATACTTCCTGGGCGAAGACGCGCATCGGCATTCCGACCGCGGCAAGCGCCGTCATCGCCGCTCCCGCTTTCAGAACCTGCCTGCGCGAGAATCGTGCACCTGCTGCAAAGACCTGGATTTTAGGCATTGTTCGACCACCTCTGGTTGGCACAGGTTCGGGTTCATCCCGCCCTGAATTTTTATCATTTGGTCAACGATAGGCGAATTCGGAAGACCGGGCAATTGCCGAGCCGGCAGGTTTCACACGCTTTTCCGGCGCGGCTTTCGCAGGGTAAGCAGGGCGGAGGGAGATGGCGGCTGCGTTGGACTGCATCCAGCCCACCTCCGGTACCCGGCAGCGGTGTCCGAAGGCTTGCGGTTTCAACCGTGACTTGGCCGGCTGCTTCCTATATACGCCCCACTTTCCGGATAAGTGGTCCCAGGGTCCTTCCATTGCTCAAGTTTTTCCGTTCGTCAGCCAACCAGCGCCTGATTGGCCGCCTGCTGTCGGAGTCGTTCAGGCAGCACGCGCCAGCCTACGGCATCGCGATCCTCGCCATGCTTGTGGTGGCGGCCATGACCGGCGCCAGCGCCTGGATCATGCGCGACGTCACGAATGAGTTCGTGCTCACCAAGGACATCGAGAAGATCTACATCATCGCGGGCGCGGTGGCGGGAATCTTCATCACGAAAGGTTTGGCCACCTATATACAGGCGCTGTTTCTCAGCCGGGCCGGCAACAGCATCATCGCGGAGCGCCAGCGCAAGATCTACGACCGCATCCTCGAGCACGGCATCGAGTTCTATCACTCCTACTCGTCGTCCGACCTGATCATCCGCCTGACGCAGAGCGCCCAGGCGGCGCGGACGGTGGTCGACGTCCTGGTGACCTCCTTCGTGCGCGACCTATTCTCGCTGCTTGGCCTGGTCGCGGTGATGGTGATCCAGCAGCCGGCCATGTCGCTTTTTGCCTTCGTCGTCGGGCCGATCGCCATCTTCCTGGTGCAGCGCCTGCTCAAGCGGGCGCGCCGCTACATGGAAATGCAGTTCCTGTCGGTGTCGAAGATCGTCCAGGTGATGCAGGAGACCGTATTCGGCGTGCGCATCGTCAAGTCGTTCAACCTCGAATCGACCATGCGCTCGCAGATGAACACCGCGGTGACGGACCTGCAGCACCGCGCCAACAGCATCGCGGCCATCGAGGCGGTCACCAGCCCGATCATGGAAACGCTGGCCGGCATCGCCATTGCCGGCGTTATCCTTGTGTCCGGCTACATGATCGTCCAGGGCGGCTACTCGCCCGGCTCGATCATGTCGTTCATTACGGCGCTGCTTCTCGCCTACGAACCGGCGAAGCGCCTGGCACGCACCCGCGTCGCGCTCGAAACCGGGATGGTCGGCGTGCGCATGATGTACGAGATCTCCGACCGGCCGCTGAGCCTCGAGGAAGCGCCGGACGCAAAGCCGCTCAAGAAGGGACCGGGCGAGATCCGGTTCGAGGACGTCAGCTTTTCCTACCGTGACGACGAGGCGGTGTTGAGCCAGCTGAACCTTGTGTTTCCGGCCGGGCAGATGACCGCGCTGGTCGGCACCTCGGGCGGCGGCAAGTCGACGGTGATGAACCTCATCATGCGCCTCTACGACCCGGACAGCGGGCGGGTGCTGTTCGACGGCGAGGACATCAAGCACACGACGCTGCATTCGCTGCGCGACAGGATCTCCTATGTCAGCCAGGACACGTTCCTGTTCTCCGACACGATCCTCTACAACATCCGCATGGGCCGCCAGGACGCCACCGACGAAGAGGTGATCGAAGCCGCGAAGGCCGCCAACGCGCACGAGTTCATCATGGCGACGCCGGAAGGCTACCAGACACAGATCGGCGAGAACGGCGTGTTCCTCTCCGGCGGCCAGCGCCAGCGGCTGTCGATCGCGCGCGCCATGCTGCGGCGCTCGCAGGTGCTGCTGCTCGACGAAGCGACGAGCGCGCTCGACGCCGAGTCCGAGGCGCTGTTCCGCGACGCGCTGGAACACCTCAAGGAAGGCCGCACGACGATCGCCATCGCGCATCGCCTGTCCACAGTCCACCAGGCCAACAACATCATCGTGATGGAAGCCGGCAAGGCAATCGAGCAGGGCACGCACAAGGAACTGCTCAAGCGCGAGAACGGCGCCTACCGCAAGCTCTACGACTTCCAGCTGATGCCCTGACGGGCCCGAGCGTCCAATGGGCTCGAGGCAGATGCCAGCACTCCAATTCTTGAGGGCCAGAACCGCCCGCGCAGGATTGGGGCTTGATCTTGCCGCGCGCTAAATCATCATTGGGCAAAAGGAGTGCCCGATGCAGCCGGTCTTCGATGGCCACAACGACGTTCTGTTCAGATTGTGGAACCATGCCGAGAACGGCGCCGACCCGGTGGCCGAGTTCGTCGGCGGCGCAGCCAAAGCAGGTTTCGAGGGCGAGGAAGCCGGGCACATCGACATGGCGCGCGCCAAGGCAGGCGGGCTCGCCGGCGGCCTCTGCGCCATCTACATATCGTCTGGCGGCCGCCTGCAGTTTGACGAACCCGACGCGTCGGGACGCTACCACACCCCGCTCTCCGCGCCGCTCGAGCGTCAGGCCTCGCTGGACAAGGCGCTCGGCATCGCCGCCATCGCGCTGCGTATCGAACGCGCGGGCGGCTGGGCCCTCTGCCGCGACAGCGCAGACATTGCCGCCGCGATGGCCGCAGGAAAATTCGCCGCGGTGCTGCACATGGAAGGCTGCGAGGCACTCGACGCGGAGCTGAACGCGCTGGAAGTCTTCTACGCGGCCGGACTGCGTTCGCTCGGCCCGGTGTGGAGCCGCAACAACATCTTCGGCCACGGCGTGCCCTTCGCCTTTCCCCTGAGCCCCGACACCGGTCCCGGCCTCACCGGGGCGGGGCGGCGGCTGGTGCGCGAATGCAACCGGCTGGGCGTCCTCGTCGACCTGGCGCACATAACCGAGAAAGGCTTCTGGGACGTCGCGGAACTGTCCGATCAGCCGCTGGTGGCCAGCCACTCCAACGTGCACGCCATCACGCCGGCTGCGCGCAACCTGACCGACCGCCAGCTCGACGCCATCGCCGAAAGCCGCGGACTGGTGGGACTGAACTTCGCGGTGGGCCTTTTGCGGCCCGACGGGCGCGAAAGCACGGACACGCCGGTCACCACGATGATCCGCCACATCGACTACATGGTCGAGCGCATGGGCATCGACTGCGTGGCGATCGGATCGGACTTCGATGGCGCCCCGATACCGGCCGAGATAGGCGACGCGGCGGGCCTCCAGAAGCTCGTTGCCGGGCTACAGAACGCCGGATATGGTGACGAGGATCTGGCCAAGATCTGTCGCGGGAACTGGCTGAGAGTGCTTGCCTCGGCCTGGCATGAAACGGCAGAAATCCAAGACAAAACAACAAGTTCACAACGAAAAATGGGAACCGCGTAAAATGTTGATGGGAAAAATGAACGCACATTTCCGCTTGATGCTGACCGGCGCCGCGCTCTTGGCAATGGTCGTTGCAGCCATTCCGGCCCTTGCCGAGACTCCGGCCGATACGCTGGTCCAGGCCTGGGCGATCGACGACATCATCACGATGGACCCCGGCGAAGCCTTCGAGATCAGCGCAGGTGAGATCACCGGCAACACCTACGACATGCTGGTGCGCCTCGACGTCAACGACACGACCCAGGTGGTGGGCGGCGTCGCCGAGAGCTGGGAAGTCTCCGAGGACGGCCTGACCTACACGTTCAAACTGAAGCCCGGCCTGACCTTTGCTTCCGGCAACCCGATAACCGCCGAGGACGTGGCCTGGTCGTTCGAACGCGCCGTCAAGCTCAACAAGAGCCCGGCCTTCATCATCCAGCAGTTCGGCCTCAACGGCGACAACGTCACCGAGAAGGCCAAGGCGGTGGATCCCTCAACCTTCGTGTTCACGGTCGACAAGTCCTACGCGCCGAGCTTCGTGCTGAACTGCCTTACGGCAACCGTCGCCTCGGTGGTCGACAGCAAGCTGGTCAAGGAGCACGCGGCCGTCGTGACGGCGAGCGCCGACTACAAGTACGACAATGATTTCGGCAATGACTGGCTGAAGACCAACTATGCCGGTTCGGGCCCCTACACGATGCGCGACTGGCGCGCCAACGAGCTGGTGGTGCTGGAACGCAACGACAACTACTACGGCGAGAAGGCCAAGCTGCAGCGGGTGATCTACCGGCACGTCAAGGAAAGCGCAACGCAGCGCCTGATGCTGGAGACCGGCGACATCGACGTCGCCCGCAACCTTTCGCCCGAGGACCTGGCGGCGATCTCGGCCAATGCCGAGCTGACGTCGACCGACGCGCCGAAGGGCACGATCTACTACATCAGCCTCAACCAGAAGAACCCGAACCTGGCGAAGCCCGAGGTGCGCGAGGCCTTCAAGTACCTGGTCGACTACGGCGCCATCGGCGAAACGCTGATCAAGGGCATCGGCGAAATTCACCAGACGTTCCTGCCGAAGGGCGTCCTCGGCTCGGTAGACGAGAACCCGTACACCTTCGACGTGGCCAAGGCGAAGGAACTGCTCGAAAAAGCCGGGCTGAAGGACGGCTTCACCGTGACGATGGACGTGCGCAACACGCAGCCGGTGACGGGCATTGCCGAATCCTTCCAGCAGTCGCTCGGCCAGGCCGGCGTCAAGATGGAGATCATCCCCGGCGACGGCAAGCAGACACTGACCAAGTACCGCGCCCGTAACCACGACATGTATATCGGCCAGTGGGGCGTCGATTACTGGGATCCGCATTCGAATGCGGAGACCTTCACCAGCAACCCGAACAATGCCGACGACTCGACCACCAAGACACTTGCCTGGCGCAATGCCTGGGACGTGCCGGAGCTGACGGCCGAGACCAACGCTGCCCTGCTGGAGCGCGACAACGCCAAGCGCGCCGCGATCTATGCCAAGCTGCAGAAGGAGGTGCTCGAAACCAGCCCCTTCGTGATCATCTTCCAGCAGAACGAGGTGGCAGGCCTGCGCAGCGCCGTGCAGGACTACAAGCTCGGGCCGACGTTCGACACCAACTTCGTGGCCAACGTCTCGAAGAACTGACGGACCGTCGGACGGCCCGTTGAACAGCAGCACACCAACCGCCAAGCGCGGCAGTGCCAGCGCCGCCGCGCTGGCACTGCTTCGGTTTGCGTTCATGGTGGCGGTGACCTTCCTCGGGTTGCTCGCCGTCACCTTCTTCATCGGCCGGGTCATCCCGATCGACCCGGTGCTGGCGATCGTCGGCGACCGCGCGCCGGCGAGTGTCGTCGAGCAGACGCGTGAGGAGCTGGGCCTCAACCTGCCGTACTACCAGCAGTTCCTCATCTATGTGAAAGGCGCATTGCAGGGCAATTTCGGCCGGTCCGTGCTGACCACCAACCCCGTGATGACCGACATTCGCCGGGTCTTCCCGGCGACGATCGAACTGGCGACGCTGGGCACGCTGATCGGGGCGCTCGTGGGCGTGCCGCTCGGGGTACTCGCGGCAGTGAAGCGCGGCAGCCTTGTCGACCAGATCGTGCGCATCATCGGATTGATCGGCTATTCGGTGCCGATCTTCTGGCTCGGCCTGCTGGCACTGCTCGTCTTCTATGCCAAGCTGCGCTGGACCGCGGGGCCCGGTCGCATCGACGTCGTCTTTGAATACACTTTCACGCCGATCACCGGCTTCTACCTGCTCGACGCGGTGCTGCAGCGGGACTGGGCGGCTTTTCGTGACATCTTCGCCCATATCGTGTTGCCGGCCTCGCTGCTCGGCTACTTCTCGCTCGCCTATATCAGCCGCATGACGCGCTCCTTCATGCTCAACGAACTGTCGCAGGAATATATCGTGGCGGCGCGCGCCAAGGGGCTGAGCGAGACCAACATCATCTGGCGCCATGCGCTGCGCAACGCGGCGGTGCCGCTGGTCACGGTGATCGCGCTTTCCTATGCCGGGCTGCTGGAGGGATCGGTGCTGACGGAAACCGTGTTTTCCTGGCCGGGGCTCGGGCTCTACATCACCAACTCGCTGCAGAATGCCGACATGAACGCGGTGCTTGGCGGCACGATCATCATCGGCTCGGTGTTCATCGGCATCAACCTGCTTTCCGACCTGCTCTACAGGTCGCTCGACCCGCGGACCCGCACGCAATGAGCGCCACCGAACAGACCATGCGCGGCTGGCTGCTGTCGGAGCGACCGGCATCGCGCATGCAGGCAAGGCTCGGCCGAGCCTATGTGAGCTGGCGCCGCTTTTCAGCCAACCGGCTGGCGGTTCTCGGGCTGGGGATCATCGTGCTGCTGATTCTGCTCGCGATTTTTGCCGACCAGCTGGCGCCATACTCGCCGGTGATAGGCGATCTGCGCAACGCGCGCCTGTTGCCGGCGAGCGCCGAGCACTGGCTGGGTACCGACGACCTTGGCCGCGACATCCTCTCGCGCATCATCTACGGCTCGCGCCTGACGCTCTACGTGGTGATCCTGGTCGCCATCATCGCGGCGCCGATCGGCCTGCTGATCGGCACGGTGGCCGGATACGCCGGCGGCTGGACCGACGCGATCCTGATGCGCATCACCGACATCTTCCTGGCCTTCCCCAAGCTGATCCTGGCACTGGCCTTCGTGGCGGCGCTCGGGCCCGGCATCGAGAACGCGGTGCTGGCGATCGCCATCACTTCCTGGCCGCCCTATGCCCGCATCGCGCGCGCCGAAACGATGACGGTGCGCAATTCCGACTACATCGCGGCGGTACGGCTGATGGGCGCGTCGCCGCTCAGGATCGTCGTGCGCCACATCATGCCCTTGTGCATTTCCTCGCTTATCGTGCGCGTGACGCTCGACATGGCCGGCATCATCCTGACCGCGGCAGGGCTCGGCTTTCTCGGCCTCGGCGCGCAGCCGCCGCTGCCCGAATGGGGCGCCATGATCGCGTCGGGCCGGCGCTTCATTCTCGACCAGTGGTGGGTGGCGGCAGCGCCGGGTGCGGCCATCCTGATCGTCAGCCTCGGCTTCAACCTTTTGGGCGACGGACTGCGCGACGCGCTCGACCCGCGGGGCGGCGAGCAATGACGGAATTGCTTTCGGTCGAACAGCTGAAGGTGCATTTCCCCACCCGCACGGGCGTTGTGGAAGCGGTGCGCGGCGTCTCCTTCACGCTCGGCAAGGAGCGGCTCGGGATCGTCGGCGAGTCGGGCTCGGGCAAGTCGCAGACCGGGCGCGCCATCATGGGGCTGACGCCGCCGAGCGCCAGAATTTCGGCCGACCGGCTGGCGTTCGACGGTATCGACCTGCTCGGGATCTCCGCACGGGAGCGGCGCTCGCTGAGGGGCAAGCGGATCGCGATGATCCTGCAGGACCCGAAATACTCGCTGAACCCGGTGATGAGCATCGGCCGGCAGATCGTCGAAACCCTGCGAACGCACGAGAAGGTGGGCGCCGCCGAGGCGCGCGACCGGGCGCTGGCCATGCTGGAGGCGGTGCAGATCCGCGAGGCGGGCCGCGTCTTCGACCTGCATCCTCACGAGGTGTCGGGCGGCATGGGCCAGCGGGCGATGATCGCCATGATGTTGATCGCCGGCCCGGAACTGCTGATCGCCGACGAGCCGACCTCGGCGCTCGACGTCACGGTGCAGCTCGACATTCTGGCCATCCTCGACCGGCTGGTGGCCGATCGCGGCATGGGGCTTATTTTCATTTCGCACGATCTCAGGCTGGTCTCGTCGTTCTGCAACCGCGTCATCGTGATGTATGCCGGCAAGATCGTCGAGGAACTGCCGGCATCCGAACTCGCCAATGCCGAACACCCCTACACGCGAGGGCTGCTCAACTGCATGCCCAAGATCGGCGAGCACCGCCACCCGCTGCCGGTGCTCGACCGCAAGCCGGAGTGGGCGCTGTGAGCGCGGCACTGACCGTCGAAGGGCTGCGCGTCATCTATGACGGGCACCACGCGCTGAAGGGCGTCACCCTGGAAGTCCGGCAGGGTGAATCCTACGGCCTCGTCGGCGAGTCCGGCTCCGGCAAATCGACCTTGCTGCGGGCGATTGCCGGGCTGGCGCCCGTCGCCGAAGGACAGATCGCCGTTGGCGGCGAGAGGCTCGGCGCACGGCGCGACAAGGCCTTCTACCGCAAGGTGCAGATGGTGTTTCAGGACCCCTACGGTTCGCTGCATCCGCGCCAGACTGTCGACCGGCTTCTGCTCGAACCCCTGGCGATCCACGGCTTTGCCGACATCGAGGCGCGCATCGTGCGGGCGCTGGACGAGGTCGGGCTCGGCGCCGGCTTCCGTTTCCGCTACTCGCACCAGCTGTCGGGGGGGCAACGGCAGCGCGTCGCCATCGCGCGGGCGCTGATCCTGGAGCCGTCCGTCCTGCTGCTCGACGAGCCGACCTCCGCACTCGACGCATCCGTTCAGGCCGAGGTGCTGAACCTGCTCGAGCAGGTGCGCGGCGACCGCGGCCTGACCTTCCTGATGGTCAGCCACGACCTCGCGATCGTAACCCACATGTGCGAGCGGCTGATGGTGATGCAGGGCGGCGAGGAGGTGGAGCGGCTGTCGGCCGACGACCTCGCTGCCCAGCATGTCACGCGCGACTACACCCGCAACCTGCTCACGGCCAGCGCCGGTTTTGTGCGCCGCGCCTGAGAGGACCGGAACAATGTCGCCGTCCGGCCATTTGGCAAGCACGCGCTTGTACACCCGGGCGCATCACCCGATAACAATGCCGGCCTTCGGACGAGAGTGTTGACGTCGCGCCCGCGCGAGACCATCAATCCAGCAGGAGTTATGTGATGACCAAAGTTACCTACGAGATCGTCGAGCATGACGGCGGCTGGGCCTACCGGATGGACGGCACCTATTCGGAGACCTTCCGCACGCATGGCGACGCGCTTGCCGCAGCCAAGATCGCTGCCGCAGAGCAGCAGGTGGCGGGCAAGACCGAGGGCATCAGCTACGAGGACAAGTCCGGCCGCTGGCACGGCGAGGTAGCCTCGGGAGACGACCGGCCCGAAGCAGAGGTCGAGGACAAGGCCGGCAAGAACAGCTGACGCCGGACTTGAGACCGGGACACAGGTCCTGGCACATGCGGCTTGCCATGCAGACCTCGCCACGAGGCCGACGCTATCCGCTCCCGGAAAGCCCGCGGCATGCGGATGACGCTCGCGCCACCGACAGCTACGCGGCGCAGAAAATAGTTTCCAGAAAGCAGACGAGACGCGGGCCGGGCACCCTGCCCCGAAGGGGCCGCGGCACCGGCGTTGGACGCCCCGGGCGCCGGCCTATTCGGCCGGCGAAGGCTTCTTCTTGAACAACGCCACGAGATTGTCCCAGAGCTCGATCTTGGCGCCCTGGCGCTTCATGATGACACCCTGCTGGATGATCGACAGCGTGTTGTTCCAGGCCCAGTAGATAACCAGGCCGGCCGGGAAGGTCGCCAGCATGAAGGTGAAGATCACCGGCATCCAGGTGAAGATCATCTGCTGCGTCGGGTCGGGCGGCGTCGGGTTCATGCGCATCTGCAGGAACATCGTAACACCCATGATCAGCGGCCAGACGCCGATCATCAGGAACGCCGGCACCGAATAGGGCAGCAGGCCGAACAAGTTGAACAGCGAGGTCGGGTCGGGTGCCGCCAGATCCTGGATCCAGCCGAAGAACGGCGCGTGGCGCATCTCGATGGTGACGTAGAGCACCTTGTAGAGGGCGAAGAAGACGGGGATCTGGATCAGCACCGGCCAGCAGCCGGCCAGCGGATTGATCTTCTCCGTCTTGTAGAGCTCCATCATCGCCTGCTGCTGCTTCATCTTGTCACCCGCGTGCTTCTCGCGGATTTCCAGCATTTTCGGCTGCACCATCTTCATCTTCGCCATGGACTTGTAGGACTTGTTGGCGAGCGGGAAGAAGACGGCCTTGACGACGACGGTCGTGGCCAGGATCGCCAGGCCGAAATTGCCGAGCATCTTGTAGAGCGTGTCGATCAGCCAGAACATCGGCTTGGTGATGAAATAGAACCAGCCCCAGTCGATCAGCAGGTCGAACTGGCGGATCTTGTCGTCGGTCTCATAGTCCTGGATCTTGCCGACTTCCTTGGCGCCAGCAAAGATCAGCGTTTCGACCGTATCCGACTGTCCGGGCGCGATCGTGATCGCGTCGGTCAGGAAGTCGGACTGGTAGCGCGGGCGACCGTCGTCGAAATAGGCATAGCGCGGCTGGAATGCCTGCTTGCCGGAAGGCACGAGCGCGACGGCCCAGTACTTGTCGGTGATGCCGAGCCAGCCGTCGGTCGACTTGCCGGGCTTGATCTGCCGGTCGTCCTCGATGGTGGAGTACTTGATCTCCTCGAGACCCTCCTCGCCGGTGACGCCGATGAGGCCCTCGTGCAGCACGTAGATGCTGGCGTGGTTGGGCTTGTCGAAGCGCGTGACCCGGCCGTAGTTGGACAGCGACACGGGTGCCGTTCCGGCATTGCTGACCGTGTCGGAGATCGAGAACATGTAGTTGGTATCGACCGAGATGGTGCGCCTGAAGGTCAGGCCCTTCTCGTTGGTGAAGACCAGCGTGACGGGATCGGTCGGGGTCAGCGTCTGGTTGCCTTCGACCGTCCACTGCGTGTCGGCGCCGGGGACGGTGCCGGTGTCGGCGCTGCCGACATAGCCGATCTCGGCGAAATAGCCGTTCGGCAGGGCCGACGGGCTGAGCAGCTCGATGGTCGGCGACGAGTCCTTGACGGTGACGTGGTAGCGATTGAGGCGCACGTCATCGAGACGGGCGCCCGTCAGGTTGATCGAGCCGGAGAGGCTCGGCGTGTCGATCCGGACGCGCTGGCTGGCGGCGACTGCGGCCTCGCGCGTTTCCGCGCTCTGTACGCCGCCCGCAGTGCCGGGAACGGCACCTTGGGGTGGCGCGGCCGGCGCATCGACGCCCGGCATCGCCGGCGCTGCTGGCGCTGCAGGGTCGGCTGCACCCTGCTCTCCGACCATCTCCTGCTTGACCCGGGCGACCTCGCGCTCTTTTTCGATCTTCGGGTTCATGTAGAACACCTGCCAGACCGTCAGGATCAGCACCGAAAGCGCGATGGTGATGAAGAAATTGCGGTTGTTTTCCATCGGGAAGCCTTGGTCCTAACGCTTTGCACGCAGCCGGCGCGACAACTCTGCCCCGATATCGGAGAAGGGGACGGTCAGAAGTTCCTCGCGCCCGACGATCACATAGTCGTTGCCGGGCTGCATGTCACCTGCAGCAAGAACGCGCACGGCCTCCTTCAGCCGCCGGCGAACGCGGTTGCGCACGACGGCGTTGCCGACCTTTTTGGTGACCGTGAAGCCGACGCGCGCCGCGGCATCGTCGCCACGGTCGAGGACTTCAACGAGAAACAGCCGCCCGCGGCGCTTTTCACCACGCCGGACGGCCAGAAATTCCGCCCGCTTGCGAAGCCGCGCTGGCGCGGCCTGCAGGGGCTTGCCGGTTGCCGGCAATCGGGTCGCCTTCGCTCAGGCGGAAAGCCGCTTACGGCCGCGGTTGCGGCGGGCGGCAACGACACCGCGACCACCCTTGGTGGCCATGCGGGCACGGAAGCCGTGCCGACGCTTGCGGACGAGTTTGGACGGCTGATAGGTACGCTTCATTTCTATTAATACCGCGGAGTGCGGCCCTTCTTCGTTCTGTCACTTGGGTAACAGGGAGCTGACCCGGTCCTTTCCAGCACGCAATACAAAGCGCGCCGGACTGGAGGCCCGAGCGTGTGCGGGCTTATAGAAAGAAGGTTTTTGGAAGTCAATCCGACGCCGACGCGCCCTGTCACTTGTCCGACAGACTTCACGAAGGGGTGAGCACGGTTGTACAATCGAGCAAATCGGGGTGACACTGGCGGAATTGGCTTGTCTGGCTTCCGAGCCACCGGCATGTGGCGAGATGGCGCCGCATCGGCAATCCGGTCGGGGCGGCCGCAAAACACCATCGGGGAAGCAAACATGGCCAAAGTTCCGGCCACCTGCACGACACGAGACGAAGACGCGGATCGCCAGGGCAAGAAGCACTGGCACCTGTTGCCGATCGCCATAGTCGTGGCCGGGCTGGGGCTCGGCTATGCAATGGGCTGGCACGAGTTCCTGACGCTGCACTATCTCGGCGAAAGCCGCACGATGCTGAAGGATTTCGTGGGCCAACACCCGGTTCTGGCGCCGGCGGGCTTCATCGTTCTCTACGCGCTGGCGGTCGCCTTTTCCTTCCCGGCCGCCTCCGTGCTGACCATCTTCGCGGGCTTCCTTTTCGGCTGGCTGATCGGCGGCGCCTGCACGGTCGTGGCAGCGACCGCCGGGGCGACGGCGCTGTTTCTCGCCGCACGCTCGGCCTTTGGCGGCTTTCTCAAGCAGCGCGCCGGGCCGGCCGCGGCAAAGCTAGCCAGCGGCTTCGAGAAGGACGCCTTCAGCTACCTGCTCGTGCTGCGCATCGCGCCCTTCATCCCGTTCTTCATCGTCAACATTGCGCCGGCGCTCTTCGATGTCCGCCTCAGGACCTATGTCACCGCCACGTTGATCGGCATCATGCCGGGGACTTTCGCCTATGCCTGGCTCGGCCAGGGCGTCGACAGCGTGCTCGTCGCCGCGGAGAGTGCCGGCCGCAATGCCGCGGTTTCCGACCTCGTGACGCCCGAGATTACGATCGCCTTCGTCGCGCTGGCGCTTGTGGCCGCGCTGGCGACGATTGTAAGGAAGGTCTGGGCGCCGCGCGAATCCTGACGGGATTTGCACGGTCTGGGCAAGGGCAATCCATGACGAAGCTACTTACACCCGACATTTGTGTCATCGGCGCCGGCTCTGGCGGCCTTTCCGTTGCGGCAGCCGCTGCGGCATTCGGGGTACCGGTCGTGCTGGTCGAAAAGGGCAAGATGGGCGGCGACTGCCTGAACTATGGCTGCGTGCCCTCCAAGGCGCTGATTGCGGCCGGCAAGCAGGCACAGGCGATGCGCAGCGCCGCGAAGTTCGGCATCGCCAATGTCGAGCCCGAGATCGACTTCAAGGCGGTCATGGCGCATGTGCGCGGGGTGATCGCCAGCATCGCGCCGACCGATTCCGTCGAACGCTTCACCGCGCTTGGCGTCACCGTCATCAAGGCGGAAGCGAAGTTCATCGCACGCAACCGTCTGGTTGCCGGCGATACCGAGATCCGTGCGCGCCGCTTCGTGATCGCGACCGGGTCGTCGGCCTTCGTGCCGCCGATCCCGGGCCTCGAGGACATCGCCTATCTCACCAACGAGACCGTGTTCGACCTGACGCGGCGGCCGGGACACCTCGTCATCGTCGGCGGCGGGCCGATCGGCATGGAACTGGCGCAGGCTTTCTGCCGACTGGGTTCGCAGGTGACTGTTCTCGACACCGGCCAGGTGCTTTCTAAGGACGACCCCGAACTGGTCGGCATCGTCAGGGACAGGCTGCGTTCGGAAGGCGTCAGGATCTGCGAACGCACCCGCGTCGCCCGCATCGAGCAGCGCGGCAAGTCCGGCGTCAAGGTATTCACCGAGGGGCCCGACGGCGAGGAAGAGATCGATGGCAGCCACATCCTGATCGCTACCGGTCGGGTGCCCAACACCGAGGGGCTCGACCTCAAGAAGGCAGGCGTCAGGCTTGCAGGCAAGTCGATCGACGCCAGCGCCATGCTGCGGACGACCAACCGGCGCATCTATGCTGTCGGCGACGTGATCGGCCGGCAGCAGTTCACCCATGCCGCGAATTACCATGCCGGCCTGGTGGTGCGGGCGCTGCTGTTCAGGCTGCCGGCCAAGGACCGCGGGCTGATCCCCTGGGCTACCTACACGGACCCGGAGCTCGCACATGTCGGCCTGACCGAGGCGCAGGCCCTGAAGCGCTACCGCAAGGTGCGCATCCTGCGCTGGCCCCTCGCCGAGAACGACCGGGCGCAGGCGGAGCACAAGACAGACGGCCACATCAAGCTCGTGACCAGCCGCAAGGGCGAGATACTGGGCGTCAGCATCGTCGGCGCCGGCGCCTCCGAAATGATCGCCAGCTGGACGCTGGCAATGACGCAGGGCCTCAAGCTCCAGGACATCACGTCGACCGTGATGGCCTACCCGACGATGAGCGAAATTGGCAAACGCGCCGCAATCACCTATTTTGTTCCTCAGACCCGCAGGCCGCTGGTGAGAGGAATCGTGCGCTTCCTGCGCCTGTTCGGCTGAACACGCCAACCGTCGACAACGGGAACGCAACCCTGGCATGAGCGATGTAGAGATCAGTCCGGGCGACCAGCGACCGCCACGGGGCGCGTCGCGCAGCGTGCCGCTGGCGCGCGGGCTGTCGACCAAGCTTCTGCTTCTGACCGTGCTTTTCGTGATGATCGCGGAAGTGCTGATCTTCCTGCCGTCGATCGCCAATTTCCGCCTGCGCTGGCTGGAGGAACGCCTCGGCGCCGCGGCCGCGGTTTCGACCGTATTGCTGCAGGAAAGCCCCGAGAGCCTGTCGCGGACGGTGCAGAACGACGTGCTGATGGCAATCGGCGCCAAGGCGATCGCGGTGCGCGACGGCGGCGTCTCGCGCCTGCTGGTGATCGCCGAGATGCCGCCCGAGGTCGACGAGCATGTCGACATCGCCAGGACCGGGCCGGTCGCGGCGATGCGGGGCGCGCTGGAGACGGTGTTTTTCGGCGGCAACCGCATGCTGCGCGTGTTCGGGCGCGTCGGCGAAAGCCGGACCGAATTCGAGCTCATCCTGCCGGACTTCCGCCTGCGCGAGGCGATGCTGGTCTACTCCCGCAATGTCGCAATGCTGTCGCTGCTGATCTCGCTGATCACCGCCGCGCTGGTCTATACGGCGATCGACCGCATCATGATCCGCCCTATCCGGGCGATGACCAGCTCGATGCTGGCCTTCTCCCGGGCGCCGGACGATCCGGGACGCGTCATCTTGCCGGAAGACCGCTCCGACGAGATCGGCGTCGCCGAGCGCGAACTGGCCGACATGCAGCAGCAATTGCAGAAGACGCTTGGCGAGCAGAAGCACCTGGCCGACCTCGGCCTGGCGGTGTCGAAGATCAATCACGACATGCGCAACATTCTGGCTTCGGCCCAGCTGCTCAGCGACCGCCTGCGCGACGTGCGCGACCCCACGGTGCAGGCCTTCGCCCCAAAACTCCTGCGCGCGCTCGACCGCGCCGTCGCCTATTCGGAGGGCGTGCTCGCCTATGGCCGCACCCAGGAGGCACCGCCATCGCGGCGCCGGCTCAGGCTGCACCAGCTTGTCGATGAAGTGCAGGGCCTGCTCGGCATCGAGGACAGCGGGGTCGAGTTCGTCAACGCCGTCGACCCGCAATTCGAGGTCGATGCCGATTCCGAGCAGCTCTACCGGGTGCTGACCAATCTTTCGCGCAACGCCGTGCAGGCGATGGCAGGCGACGGGAGCGGCGGCGTCGTGCGCCGGCTGACCATATCGGCCGAGCGCAGCGGCAGCGTCAGCCGCATCCTGGTCGCCGACACGGGCCCCGGCCTGCCGCAGAAGGCGCGCGAGAATCTGTTCACGGCGTTTCGCGGCTCGGCGCGCAGCGGCGGCACCGGCCTTGGCCTTGCCATCGCGCAGGAGCTGGTGCGCGCACATGGCGGCACGCTCGAGCTCGTCGAGAGCGTGGGCGGGAGAACCGTTTTTGCTGTCACCATTCCCGACCAGCCGGTGAGCCTCGAGGAAGCCCGCAGCGGCCTGCGGCGGCCCGCCTGAGACAGCCCCTGCTGATCGCAGGCCCCGGCAACCTGCAGCGACAAGACGGCTGCGAAAGGGTCGGCAAAAGAATTCGGTCTTGCCGCTTGCTTTTCATGATCGCCATCGCTAGTTAGCACGTCACGATTGCGGCCGGCCTCAAAGACCGGTCCGTGCGGCTGTCCAAGGACGGCCCACTGCGCGCCCGTAGCTCAGCTGGATAGAGCACCAGACTACGAATCTGGGGGTCAGAGGTTCGAATCCTTTCGGGCGCGCCATTTATTTCAATGACTTAGCTACTTTCTGGGCATCTTCCGGGTTTGCAGTTTGCAGGCGGTTTGCAAACTCTGTGCTCGTTGCGTTCTCAAAAAGCGCGACGGCTTCTCCGGCGAGAACTTTGGTTGAGCAAGATATTTGTCAAGAATCGTCGAAGTGACCACCGGAATGCGTGATCGGAAGATCTGACGATACCAACGGTGGACCGCCTGACGAAATATGCGCCTGTTGATGCCGGAGCTAGCATGATCGCTTGCCGGCATTCCGCACCGGCAAGTCCCCTCAGGGCCGCAGAGCCCGCATCCAGTCGAAGCTGGAACTTGCCGGTCGGTACTCCGCTCCGAAATAGCCCCGATAGCCGGCTTGCGCGATCGCCGGCAGCAGCCACGCATGGTCGATCTCGCCATGATCCGGTTCGGCCCGATCGGGAACCGCCGCGAACTGGACGTGGCCGATGGCGGCGAGATTGGCCCTGACGGTTTCCAGCAAATCGCCCCGGATGATCTGCATGTGGTAGCAGTCGAACATCACTTTAGCCGCACCGCCAGACGCCTCGATCACCCGCAACGCAAGCTCCATGCTGGAGAGAAAATAGCCCGGCGCATCGCGCGGGTTGAGCGGTTCGATGAGGAGTCCGATCCCGTGCGGCTCCGCCTGTTCGGCCGCGTAGCGCAGATTGCCGGCAAAGGTCGCCAAAGCCGCCTCTCCCGTCACCCGGCCCGCCATGACATGGATGTTGCGGCAGCCGGCATCCGCGGCCCAGGCAACCGCCTGATCGATCGCCGCGCGGGCGTCCGCCTCGCGCCCCGGCACGGCCGAGAGCCCGAAATCGCCGGCCTCCATGTCGCCGCGCGAGGTATTGATGCCGAGCAGCGGCATTCCGGTATCGGCCAGTACGGAAGCGATCTCCGCCGGATCGGACTCGTAGGGCCAGTGCAGTTCGACGGCGTCGAAGCCCGTCCGCTTCGCGGCGCGGATCGCCTCGGCCAGCGGCAGTTCCTTGAACAGAAATCCCAGATTGGCGGAAAGGCGCATCAGTCGTCCCACTCGATGTCGAAGTGCTCGACGAGACCGCGCACCTCGGTTTCAGACAGGAGCTTGGGGCGCAGGCCCTGCGTCAGCAAAGTCAGCTTTGCCGTCTCCTCGAGCTCTTCCATGGCATAGGCGGCCGCCTCGAGGTCCTTGCCGGCAACGACCGGACCGTGATGAGCCAGCAGGACGGCGGACCTCTTGCCGGCCAGTCCCCGCACGGCGTCGCCCATGGCCGGATCGCCGGGACGGAAGTAGGGTAGCAGCTTCACCTTGCCCAGGCGCATCACCGAATATGCGGTCAGCGGCCGGAAGACGCTGTCGGGATCGATATCGGGCAGCAGGGAAACGGCAACCGAATGGCTGGAGTGCAGGTGCACGACCGCACCGGTCCGGGCGCCGCGTGTTTCATAGAAGGCGGCGTGGAGCGGCATTTCCTTGGTCGGCATGTCGCCCGAAACGAGCCTTCCTTCGCCGTCGAAGAGCGACAGGCGGCCCGGGTCGAGCGCACCGAAGGACGACCCCGTCGGCGTGACCAGCAGGCGGCCGTCGTCGAACCGCGCGGAGATGTTGCCCGAACTGCCCGCGGTCAGGCCACGCGCGAACATGGAGGCCGCGATGGTGCAGATCTGTTCGCGCAGCCGCGCCTCGGCGCTCATGTCGACCTCCCCCCCTCTGGATGACCCAGGATCGCTGCCGCCTTGACGAAAAAGTCCGGGCTGCCGAAATTGCCCGACTTCAGCGCCAGTGTCATGCCGAGATCCGGCGCCCTGAGCGCCGGCACGCCGGGGTCGATTTCCGGCCCGATCTCGAAGGCGCGGATCGCCAGCGCCGAGACCACTGCGCCCGAGGTTTCTCCGCCTGCGCTGACCAGCCGCTTCACGCCGCGCCGCGCCAGTTCCTGTGCGAGGCGAGCGAAGAAACCTTCGACCGCTTCCGCTACACGTTCCCTCCCATGGCGTTGTTGCGCCGCCCTGACCGCGTCGGGTTCGGCCGAGGAATAGACCAGAGGCGGGCCGTCGGCGTGCTGGTTCTGCATGATCCAATCCGCATAGGCGGCCGGCAAGGCAATGCCGGCGACGATGTCGTCGGCAGCGGCTTCGCGTGCGGGAAGGTTCGCGGCATGCACCGCGATCTGCTGCCGGCTCATGGCGGAACAGGAACCGCAGACAGCCGCCGATGGCCCGACCTCTCCCCGCCAGGCCGCCCGGTTGGGGCCGGCCCGCATCTCCGGCCGGAAATTGTCCGGCAATCCGAGCGCGATTCCCGACCCGCCGCTCACAAGCAGGTCCTGCGAGACCGCCTCACCGATGGCGACGAGATCCTCGTCGCGAATGGCATCCACCACGATATACCGGCCGCCCTGCGCGACTGCCGCATCCAAGGCGGAGCGGATCGCCGCGCCCCCCGAAGCAACGGCGCCGTATCCGACATGGCCGACCTTGCGTGCGGTCTGGCGTGCGAGCCAGCGACGCAGATCCGGATCGGTCATCGGCGTCAGCGGATGATTTTCCATGCCGGACTCGTTCAGCAGCCGGTCGTTCACGAAGAGGTGGCCCTGATAGATCGAGCGGCCAGTGGCAGGAAAGGCCGGGCAGACGATCGCGCGGGGCGCACCCAGCCTGTCCGACAGAGCGTCGAGAACGGGGCCGATGTTGCCCTCGGGCGTCGAATCGAAAGTGGAGCAATACTTGAAGAAGAACTGGCGGCAGCCTTGCGCTCTCAGCCAGTCGAGGGCTGCAAGCGACTGGGCAACCGCGTCGCTGGCGGGAACCGTGCGGGTCTTCAGCGCGACCACGCCGGCCTCGACGCCCTGCGCTGCCGCCGTGTCGGGCACGCCATTGTACTGGACCACCCGCATCCCGCCCTTCGCCAGCGTGTTGGCGAGGTCGGACGAGCCGGTGAAGTCGTCGCCGATGCAGCCAAGCAGCATAGTGTGGTTCCTCAGGCGGTGGCGCGGATCGCGCCGGCAGGGTCAATGTTCTCCGCGGCAAGACCGAGCAGGTGTCCCGCGACGTGGGCGAACTGGCCCGCTACCATCTCCGGCCCCGTCTGCACGCGCAAGCCCCGTTTCCGGGCTGCCACGAGCCAAGGCGTCATGGCTGGCGTCGGCACGACGTCGACGACCATCGCATGTGCGGGCAGTCGTTCGACAGGGAACGGCAGGGTGGTCTCGCCATTCATGCCGACCGGTGTGGCATTGCAGACGACATCGAAGCGGAAGTCGGCCGGCGGAACCGTCGAGGCGACCAGTTGCGGGAAAGCGGCACCAAGGCGGGCCAGGAGCGCGTCCCGGCGCGTTGCGTCAAGTTCGTTCACGACGATGCGCGCGGCGCCCGCGTCCTCCAGCCGTTAAATTGCCGTGCAAAAGCACGCGCCTCGTCCGGGGTCAGCCGATTGCCGTTACCGCGTGATGCGGTGAGTCCGGGCCGTGCCATGCGTTCATGGCAATTCGCATGGGCAGTCCCGCTCCGGCTCGGGCGTTCAACCCACCGTTGGGTCGAAGGATAACCTCGGCTACTATGTGCAGATGAACTCCGGGGGTTGTCTAATGGTGAAGCTGGCGCGGCGAATTCTGTACGCGGCCAGTCAATTGCGGGAGGCGGCGGTCTCGTTGGCCTTCCTGCTCCTTTTGACGGGCACTGCTGCGGCTCAATCCGGCCTTCCCGACGGCGGGGTCGCCCGTGCACCCGGTGCCGGTGCCGTTACCGCATGGTATGGCCAGCCCACGACCCGCTATGGCCATGGCGTCCTGGGCGATGCAATCGAGGCAGGCAGCCTCGTCGCCGTCGACGAGGCGGGGCGCAGTCACGCCGTGGTGCTGCCGGAGTCGCAAGTCTTCGAGGACATCACGCCGCGCCTTGCCGACCTTGACGGAGACGGGCGCAACGAAGTGGTCACGATCCGCAGCACAGTTTCGTCGGGCGCATCTGTCGCCGTTTACGGCATCGCTGGCGCGCGTCTGACTGAACTGGCGTCGACCCGGCCGATAGGTCGTCCCAATCGCTGGCTCTCCATCGCCGCCATTGCCGATTTCGTCGGCGACGGAACCATGCAACTGGCGGTGGTCAAGACGCCGCATATCGGCGGTGTCCTGGAAATCCTTGCCATGCGCGGCGGGGAACTGGTCAGCCTGTACCCGAAGCAGACCGGCTACTCGACCCACTTCATCGGATCGCGAGACGTTTCGCTTGCCCTGGCCGGCGACCTGGATGGCGATGGCGCTGTCGAACTGGCCTTGCCGGACGCGACACGCCGCCGGCTTGTCGTGCTGCGCTTCGGCAAGACTGTCGAGACGGTTTCCGTGGTTGATCTGCCGGCACGCATCGACCAGCCGATCCAGAGGGACGGCGCGCGTGGATTGGCTGTGCGGCTGGACAATGGCGAGACGATCAGGATCCAGATGCCGCGGTAAGCGTGGTCGCCGGAACGAACGTTCGCCATCCTTCACTTTCGGGTTGCAATGCATTTCCGCCCTCTCTGGCGAGAGCGGGTACAGGATTATCGTGCCGATGCTACACGTCGCGTGCCGGGAGCCCAGGTCGTCCAAATCGACCGATGGCGGCGAGTGGCTGGAGGCAGGTCGGAACCGTTTCCGTTTCCGGTCGTGTGTGCGATATGTCTACCCTCCAATACCGGTCACCGGCGAACGCAAGGGTGGACATCATGCTATTCTCAGGCTTTCGGATCAGGAGCGCCCAGCGCGACGGCGAAACCGACCGGACGCGTTTCGAGCGGCTCTCCCAGATGGTTGCGAAACTTGGCGACGAGATCGAGAACGAGCGCGCAGGGCTGGAGCGCCGCTACTCGGAAACCAAGACTTCCGCCGCGTTTGCGCAGGCAACCCTCGAAAACGAGGGCGACTCCACGATCTCGACCAAGGTCGATGACCTGACGTCCTCCATGCTGCGCTACGAAGCGAGGATCGAGGCGCTCGGGCGGCAGAAGACGTTCGTCACCGGAATCGGGAAATGCATTGCTGACTTTGCTGCCGCGACGGCCGAACTCGATGACGGGGATTCCGCGTCTTGATGCGCCGCCGCGTTCCGCGCTCTCAGCAGATATCGCAACCGAGCTGAGTTCGGGCCGGTCAGGCAGGACGAAAGCGACCCGAACGATGCTCAGCCGCCGATGAGGAACCGTGCGGGCCCCAGTGCGGTGACGCGTCTTTCTACCAGGCGCGGCCGCCTGCCATGGACCAAAGCACGCGAAGTCTAGTGTCGCTGCAGGGAGACGACGCGCTTGCGCAGATAAACCGCATAGTCGGTCTTTCCGAGGAAGTCGGCCCGCGCGAGCACTTCTTCGGCGGTCAGATAGCCGAGTTCAAAGCCGATCTCCTCCGGGCAGGCAATCTTGATGCCCTGCCTGTGCTCGATCGTGCGCACGAATGAAGACGCGTCGTTGAGGCTGTCATGCGTTCCGGTGTCGAGCCAGGCATAGCCGCGTCCCAGACGCTGCACCTGAAGCTTGCCGGCCTCGAGATAGTGGCGATTGACGTCGGTTATCTCCAGCTCTCCGCGGGCCGAAGGCTTCAGCGAGCGGGCGACATCGACAACGTCGCCGTCGTAGAAATAGAGCCCGGTGACCGCCCAGTCCGAGCGCGGGGCACTCGGCTTTTCCTCTATCGAGAAGGCCTTGCCCGTCGCGTCGAACTCGACCACGCCGTACCTCTCCGGATCGCTCACCTGATAGGCGAAGACCGTTGCTCCGTCGGAACGAACCGCGGCATCCCGGCACAGGTCGCCCAGCCCGTCGCCGTAGAAGATGTTGTCGCCAAGGATCAGGGCACAGGGCTCGCCGGCGACGAAATCCGCGCCGATGATGAATGCCTCCGCCAGGCCGTTCGGTTCGGCCTGCACCCCATATTCAATGTTGATGCCGAAGGCGCTGCCGTCGCCGAGCAGGCGGCGAAAGAGCGGCGCATCATGCGGCGTGGTTATGACGAGTACGTCGCGAATGCCGGCAAGCATCAACACGCTCAGCGGATAGTAGATCATCGGCTTGTCGAAGACCGGCAGGAGTTGCTTGGACACCGAAATCGTCAGCGGGTAAAGCCGCGTGCCGCTGCCGCCCGCAAGAATGATGCCCTTAGTCATGCTTTTCCCATTTCCCGTGCTTCCGACAATCCATCGAGTGGCCGGAGAACATTGCGGCGCTCCGGAGACAATTTTCCCCGATCAGGTATCTCGACCTGCCGCCAAGATGCTGAAGCCCATACTTCAACATGGAAACAGTTTCACTAGATATCTTGAGATATCTCTTGACGAGGAGACCATGGCCAAGCTCTGCCGCGCTTTCGCGGTGGCGTTGCCAATGCCCGGCTTATTGAGCGAGCGGATCGCCGTCCGGCTGCCTGTCAGCCGGCTTTCGGGCGTTCGCGCATCGCTGCGCTCTTCAGCATGGACTTTTCCGCCTCTACCATGTGCTCGAGCATGACCTGCCGCGCCCTGTCGGGGTCGCCCTGCCTGATCGCGCGCAGCAGGCGCACCTGGTAGTGCAGTCCTGTCTCGCGCAGTTGCGGGTTGGGCAGCTGGTAGATCTCGCGGCACACCGTCATGTCGCGCAGCAGGCTGAGCAGGAAGATGGCGACGAAGCCGAGCAGGCGGTTCGAACTGTTGCGGGCGAGTTCGGCGTGGAAATCGAGCTCGGCGAGGCGCTGGCGATACTCGTCCTCGCTGGAGGCCGGCTCGGCCTCATAGAGCCGGATGGTTGCCTGCAACGCCGTGAACGCCTTCTCCGAAAGCGAATCCGCCGCCGCGGTGGCGGCAAGTTCGGGCTCGACCAGCTTTCGGATGGCGTAGATGTCGGCAATCGACGGCGGCTCGAACAGGAAGAGGTTGTCGAGGATGCGGATGGCATTGTCGGGATCGATGGCCGCCACGAATGCGCCGCCGCCGGGTCCCGTCTTGCTGGCGATCAGGCCCTGGAATTCGAGTATCTTCAGCGCCTCGCGCAGCGTGCCACGCGACACGCCGAGCCGTTCGGGGTTGAGCCAGTCGGCGGGCACGCGGTCGCCCGGGGCCAGACCGGCGCTCATCAAGCGGTCGCGAATCGCATCCGAAATGATGTCCGGCCGCTTGCGCCGCTTGCCCGCCTGCGGGTCGAGCGCCGGAACCGGCAGGCTGTCGTCCGCCTCCCCCATGCCAGTCATCTGCCTCCATGGGGGTGAAAACACGCGGCCATCTGGCCGTCTGCGCCGGCAACCCCCTCAAGAGCCGGCACAACCGCATTACACGTGTCGGATCGCCTCGGGCAACGGGCATAAAAGGAGCAGCCGGGCGGCGGGTCGTAGGGATCGGGCAGTTCGGTCTCCGCATCCTCGGCCGCCAGCGACCTGCGGCCCGGCGCCGGCGCGGAATTGAGCAGCAGATGCGTGTAGGGATGGCGCGGCTCGCCGAACACCGCGCGGCCCGACCCGATCTCGACGATACGGCCGAAATACATCACCGCGACGCGGTCGCTGACGCTTTCGACGACCGAGAGATCGTGGCTGATGAAGACATAGGTCAGGCCGAAGCGCTGCTTCAGGCCGTCGAGAATGTTGAGCACCTGCGCCTGCACCGACACGTCGAGCGCCGAGACCGGCTCGTCGAGCACGATCAGCTTGGGGTCGGCGGCGAGCGCCCGGGCAATACCGATGCGCTGCGCCTGGCCGCCGGAGAATTCGTGCGGGTAGCGGTCGAGGAATTCCGGTGCAAGATTAACGGCATCCATCAGCTCAGTAAGCCGCGCCTTGCGCTGTTCACGGCCGAGTTCCAGCAGATGGATCAGGGGCGCCTCGAGGATGGTCCGCACCGTCTTGCGCGGGTTGAGCGAGGCGACCGGGTCCTGGAAGACATACTGCACCTCGCGCGACAGGCGCCGGAGGTCCCTGCCCGCTTCCGCCACGAGGTCGCGGCCCTCGAAGATGATGCGCCCGGCGGTCGGCCTGTCGAGGCCGACGATCATGCGCGCCAGCGTGGACTTGCCGCAGCCCGATTCGCCGACCACGCCGAGCGTCTCGCCGCGACGCACCTCGATCGAGACGTCCTGCACGGCGTGGACGCCGCGTTTCGGCTTGCCGAGCAGCGTGCGTCCACCGCCGAAGACGCGCCCGGCATTCTCGATCCTCAGCAGCGTCTCGTCATGCATCGGCAACCTCCCCGACCAGCGGGTGGATGCAGCGCACCGCGCGCCCCGGCGCGAAGTCGACCAGCGGGATCGGCGCGGCGCGGCAGTCGTCCTGGGCCCGCGGGCAGCGCTCGGCAAAGGCGCAGCCGACCGGCAGCCTGTTGACGACAGGCGGGCGGCCGGCAATCGCGTCGAGCCGGCGTTCCGGCTGGCCGAGCACCGGCACGCAGTCGATCAGCTTGGCGGTGTAGGGATGCGCCGGCGCGGACAGGATGTCTTCGGTGCTGCCGGTCTCGACGAACTTGCCGGCATACATCACCGCCACCCGGTCGCAGATTGCCGAGACGACGCCGAAATCATGGGTGATGAACAGGATGCCGGTGTCGCGCTCCTTGCGCAGCGCGTCGAGCAGCGACAGCACCTGCGCCTGCACCGTCACGTCGAGCGCCGTCGTCGGTTCGTCGGCGATGATGATGCGGGCGTCGTTGGCGAGCGCCATGGCAATGCAGACGCGCTGGCGCATGCCGCCCGACAGTTCGTGCGGATAGGCGTTGAGCCGCTCGGCCGGATTGGGGATGCGGACCAGCTTGAGCAGGTCGGCCGCCTTGGCCGACGTCTCGGCCTTCGACAGCGGCTGGTGCGCCTGGATCGCCTCGATCAGCTGGTCGCCGACGGTGAACAGCGGGTGCAGCGTCGACAGCGGATCCTGGAAGACATGGCTGACGGCCGCGCCGCGCAACTGCCTGATGCGCTCGTCAGAGGCGGCAAACAGGTCCTCGTCGCCCAGCATGGCGGTGCCGCCGACGATGCGGCCGGGTGGCGTCGGCACCAGCCCCATGATCGACATGGCGGTGACCGACTTGCCGGAACCGGATTCGCCGACGATGCCAAGGCACTCGCCCCGCTTCACATGGAGGTCGACGCCGCCGACCGCCTTGTAGATCTCGCCGCCAATGTGGAACTCCGTGCGCAGTCCGCGCACGTCCAGCACCGCGCCGTCTGTTCGCTGCATGGGCGGCTGAGCATCGCGCATCACCGCGGTGCGCGCCACCGGCCGCGTCAGCGCGCCCGACTTGAGGCGCGGGTCGAGCACGTCGCGCACGCCGTCGCCGAGCAGATTGATGCTCATCACCAGCGCGAAGATCATCAGGCCGGGGATGATCGAGACATGCGGGGCGCTGAACAGGATCTTGCGGCCATCGCCAAGCATGGAACCGAGGTCCGCCTGCGGCGGCTGGGCGCCGAGCCCGAGAAAGGAAAGGCCCGCCGTTTCGAGAATCATCCAGCCGATGGTGGTCGACATGGTGATGATGATGACCGGCAGCACATTGGGCAGCACTTCAATGAAGAGTATCTGCGCGTTGGACTTGCCGGACAGTCGGGCCGCGTCGACGAACTCGCGGCGGGAAACGCCGAGCGAAATGCCGCGGATGTTGCGGGCGAAGAACGGGATGTTGACGACGGCGATGGCGTAGAGCGCGTTGAGCAGGCCCGGGCCGAGCACCGCCACGATCGCCAGCGCAAGCAGGATGTAAGGAAACGCCATCACCATATCGATGCCGCGCATCAGCAACGTATCGACGCGCCCGCCGACATAGCCGGCGACGAGGCCGATCAGCGATCCGAAAAAGGCAGCGATCAGGGTGGCCGAAATGCCGACCGCCAGGCTGACGCGCGTGCCCCAGATCAACCGCGAGAGAATGTCGCGCCCGAGCGCATCGGTGCCAAGCAGGTGCCCCGCCTCGAGCGGCCGGAGCAGACGGTTGACCGGCTCCGTGGCATCGGGATCGGGCAGCGGCAGGAAGGGCGCGGCGAGCGCCACAAGCACGATGACGGCAAAGACGATCAGCCCGCCGGTGGCCAGGCTGTTGTTCAGCAGCAGGCGCAGCCCGTCGGGACGCCCCGAGCTGCGGCGGGCAGGCGGAGCGGCTGCGACTTCCGCCATCAGCGCAGCCTCGGGTCGAGCATGGTCTGCACCACGTCGGCCGCCAGGTTGAACAGCACATAGGCGGTTGCGACGATCAGCACGCCGCCCTGGACGAGCAGCAGGTCGCGCGTCGAGATCGCCTTGACCAGCATTGAGCCGATGCCCGGCCACTGGAACACGGTCTCGATATAGACGGCGCCGCCGAGCACGAAGCCGGCCTGGATGCCGATGACCGGAATGACGGTGACCAGCGCCGACTTGAAGGCGTGCCTGTAGATGACGCGGTTTTCGGTGACGCCCTTGGCGCGGGCTGTACGGATGTAGTCCTGGCGCAGCACCTCGAGCATCGCGGTGCGGGTCAGCCGGGCGATCACGCCGGTCGCCACGACGGCCAGCGTCAACGCCGGCAGGAACAAATGGTGCAGCAGGTCCGGCAGGTCGCCGCCGCCGTAGATCGCGTACATGCCGCTGGCCGGGAAGAGGCGCAGGTCGACGGCGAAGACGAGGATCAGCAGCAGGCCCAGCCAGAAGGACGGCACCGATATGCCGATCAGGACAACGAAGGTGATGGTCTTGTCGACCCAGGAGAACTGGCGGACGGCCGAGACGATGCCCGCCACCAGGCCGACAATCGAGCACAGGACCAGAGACGTTCCGGCGAGGATGAGCGTAGCCGAAAATCGCTCCATCACCTCGTCGAGGACCGGCCTGTTCATGGTGTAGGAGCGGCCGAAATCGCCGTGTGTCAGGTTGGTCAGCCAGATCAGGTATTGCTGCAGGAGCGGCTTGTCCAGGCCGAGGTCGCGGTTCAGCTTCTCAACGTTTTCGGGCGTCGCGTAGGAGCCCAGGATGGCTGTCGCGGGGTCGCCGGGAATCATCGCCATGATCAGGAAGACGATGATGGTCAGCCCGAAGATGACGGGGATCGCAGCCAGCAGTCGTTTGGCGATGTAGGCCGTCAAGAAGCGCTCCCCTTCCGGGCGTCAGGGCGATGCCGGGGTCCTGCCCCGGCATCGCGATACGGTCACTGCGGCTTGGCGACCTTCTGCAGCATCAGGAAGAAGGACGGCTGGAGCTTGAAGTTCGCCACCGATGCCTTGGTCACGGCGTTCTGCTTCCAGTTGGCGACGAAGACCCAGGGGGCGTCTTCCTGCACAACGGTCTGCATCTCCTTGTAGAGCTTGGCGCGTTCGTCCTGGTCGGTCGAACGGCGCGCGGCTTCCAGAAGCTCGTCGACCTTCGGGTTGGAATAGTAGCCGGAGTTGAAGCCGCCCTTGTCGGGCATCGCTTCGGTGCGCAGCGCGAGGAATGGCAGCGTGTCCGGATCGTTGGTCATCCAGGCCATCTCGGCCATGTCGGCCTTGCCTTCGAGACCCGGATTGACCTTGCCGAGGAAGGTGTTCCACTCGTAGGTCTCGATGTTCACCTCCATGCCGACGGCCTTCAGGTCGGCCTGGATGGCGGTGCCCATGGCGATCGGATCGAGCATGCCGGAACCGCCCTCGGTGACGTAGAAGGTCACCGGCTCGCCGTTGTAGCCAGCCTCCTTGAGCAGCGCCTTGGCCTTGTCGGGATCGTAGGCATAGGGCTCGAGATCCTCGTTGTAGGCCCAGGCGAAGGCCGGCGGGGTCGGCCCGGCCGCAACCTCGGCGGTGCCCTGCAGGATGTTGTCCACCAGCGCCGTCTTGTTGATGGCGTAGTTGGCGGCCTGCCTGACGGCCTTGTTGGCGAAGGGCCCTTCCTTGGTGTTCAGGATCAGGAACCAGACGTGCGGGCCGGCCTGTTCCTGGACGACGAACTGGCCGTCGGTGCGGAACTGCTGCAGGCTGTCCGGCGGCACCTCGACCATGATGTCGAGACCGCCCGAAAGCATCTCTGCAATGCGCGTGTTGGCGTCGGTGATCGGCCGGTAGATGACCGCCTCTAGCCGCGGTGCGCCATCCCAGTAGTCGTCGTTGCGGGTGACGACCACCTTGGCGTTGGCTTCCCACTCGGCGAACTTGAAGGCGCCCGTGCCCGCCGGATTACGCCCGAACTCCTTGCCGTTCTTCGTCACCGCGTCCGGCGAGACGATCAGGCCGGTCGGATAGGCGAGGTTGGAGAGGAAAGGCGCATAGGGCTCCTTCAGCTTGAACTCGACCGTCAGGTTGTCGACGGCGGTGACCGTTTCGACCGAGGAGAAGAAGAAGGAGAGCGGGAAAGGCCCGGTGTCATGCGCGGGATGGTTCTCGTCGAGCATTCGGTCGAAGTTGAACTTGACCGCCTCGGCGTTGAACGCCGAGCCGTCGTGAAACGTCACGCCGTCGCGCAGCTTGAAGGTGTAGGTCGTGCCGTCGTCCGAGATCGTCCAGCTCTCGGCCAGCGCGGGCTCGACTTCCAGCGTGGCGTCCTTGTAGCGCACCAGCCCGTCATAGACGTTCATGAGGATGCGGAAGTCGTTGACCGCCGTCACCGCATGCGGATCAAGCGATTTCGGCTCGGCAATCTGGCCCACGACAAGCACGTTGGGCGGCGTCTGGGCATGGGCGGGCGCTGCGAAGGCGAGCAGCGCAGATGCCACCATGGCGGCCAGAAATCTCTTCATGGCGATCTCCATCGTTTCAGATGGAAGACAATTAATTCGCAAAATTTAAGGTAAGGCAAGTATTTATTATGATAAATTTTTGTGCACTCATGAGCCGGTCTGCAAGCCACCAACGGGAGGAGCGGCGCGACGACCATGAACCATCCAAAGCCCAGCATCGATTCCGGACGGCTGCGGCGCCTGTTCGACGGGATCAACGCGTTCGGTTTGAACGCGCTGAGCGGCGGCTACAACCGGATCGGCTATTCGCCGGAGGACATGGCGGTGCGCGACTGGTTCGCCGCGGAGATGGCAAGGGACGGCCTCTCAGTCACCCGTGACTGCGTGAACAATCTCTTCGGGCGCTTCGGGCCGACGTACGGTCCCTGCATCATGACCGGCTCGCATCTCGACACGGTGCCGGAAGGCGGCGCCTTCGACGGATCGCTTGGCGCCTGCGTGGCGCTGGAATGCGTGCGCGCCATGAAGGACGCAGGGATCGAGCCGCGCTGCGCGATCACCGTGGTGGCGACCGCCGAGGAAGAGGGTCGGTTCGGCGGCATGCTCGGGTCGCAGACCATCGCCGGCGCCGTGACCCGCGAATGGATCGACCAGGCGAGCGACAGCGACGGCATCGGCCTGGTCGGGGAGATGGCGCGTCGGGGGCTCGATGCGCATGGCGCGCCGGCTGCCGCGTGGCCGCCCGGCTCGATCAAGGCCTTCCTCGAACTCCATATCGAACAGGGGCCGATACTCGAGCGGGCCCGGATTCCCATCGGCATCGTCAACGCGATCTCGGGAGTCTGCAACCTGCAGGTCCGCTATGAGGGAACCGCCAATCACTCCGGCACCACGCCGATGGACATGCGCGCGGACGCCTTCGCCGGCCTCGCCGCCTTCGCCGTCACGATCCCGAAGGCCATCGCCGCAAGCGGCACGGACCAGAGCCGCATCACGATCGGCAAGGTGGAGCTCGGCCCCAACGTCCCGCACACCGTCCCGGGCGCCGCCGAATTCTCGATCATCATCCGCGACACGTCGCAGGACGTCATGCAGCGCCTGCGCGCTGCCATCGCCGACAGCATCGAGGCGGCAGCCGGCGCCCATCACCTGCGCTTCACGATCGAGGAGAAGAGCTGGCTGATGCCCGCGCAGCTCGATGCGGGGCTCCATGCGATGCTTGCCGAGGAGGCCGAGAGGCTCGGGCTGGCGGCGCTCGACATGCCGTCCGGCGCCGGTCACGACGCGCAGACGATGCAGACGCTGTGCCCGGCGGGGCTTGTCTTCGTGCCAAGCCGCGGCGGCATCAGCCATGCGCCGCAGGAGTGGAGCGACTGGGCCGACATCGAGAAGGCAGCCGACCTGATGCTGAACGCGCTGGTGCGGCTGGCAGCCGAGACCTAGGCCACCGAGAGT
Organism: Alphaproteobacteria bacterium; assembly: GCA_018823835.1. Classification (GTDB taxonomy): domain Bacteria; phylum Pseudomonadota; class Alphaproteobacteria; order Rhizobiales; family Rhizobiaceae; genus CAMYMG01. The sequence goes on from JAHJHT010000002.1 coordinate 185,061, forward strand.
TCCACGCGATCGGCCGCGAAGCGGGTCTCCGAATACTGCACCGGCGCCTCGTCGAGGTCGACATTCACATAGGTGGTCACCAGCACGATGGCGCCCGGCGACAGGCGAAGGTCGGCCAGGTCCGACGCCGTGGCGTGGCGCGCCGAGACATTGGTCGAGCGGCGGAAATAGTCGCTCACGCCGAAGTCGCGGAAGGCCGCGGTGATCGACCCCGATGCGGCATAGGCCTTTTCAAGACCGTCGAAGCGGGCTGCGTCGAAGAAGCTCGTGGCGCGCGAGACCGGGCGGCCATCGGCCTCGCTCAGCGTCTCCAGCCTCAGTACCGGCGTCCCCACGTCGAGCCCGAGGGCCGCGCCGATCCTGGCATCCGCCGCTTCGACCGAATGCCCAAGCAGGCTGCCCCGCCGCTCCCGCGCCTGGTCCTTCAGTCCCTCCGAGAAGCGGGTCCGGACGCCGATCGGATAGGCGAAGCGCTTGCGGTTCTCGACAAAGGTGCCGCGGCCCTGCTCGGCGCGCAAAACGCCCTCCTGCACGAGTGCTGCGATCGCGCCGCGCACCGTGTGCCGGTTGACGCCGAAGCGTTCCGCCAGCGCCATCTCCGGCGGCAGCTTTTCGACAAATTCGCCTGTCCCGATGGCAAGGCGGATCTGGTCGGCAATCTGCCGCCAGAGCGCAATGCCGTGGCGGCGCTCCATCAGTTTTTCGGCTTCGATCGTCATTCCCCGGAACCTGTCATGCAGGCGTCATCGACACGCGTTAGCAAATATGCATAACTTGTATAGTTGTCTATATCAATAGACAAGTTTAACCGAGAGCGATTGCCATGCAGCCAGAACGTGGATTGGAAAAGAAGGCCGACGCGGCGCGCAAGGCGGCGATGGCGGCCTTCGCCGGCGCGACCGGCGATCAGCTCAGGCAGCTCGCACAGGACGCCGGCCTGCCGCTCGAGTCCGAAACGATGCGCGGGCCAGAGACCGGGCTGGTGACGGTGCGCGGCCGGATCGGCGGCGGCGGCGCCGTCTTCAACACCGGCGAAGCGACGGTCACGCGGGCAACGGTGCGCCTGCCCTCCGGCCAGATCGGCCACGCCTTCGCGCTTGGCCGCGACAAGGAAAAGGTGCGGCTTGCCGCGATCCTCGACGCGCTCTGGTGCAGCGACGAGACACGGCCGGCGGTCGAGCAGAAGATCGTGCTGCCGCTTGCGCAACTGGCGACCAGGGCCGACGCCCGCAAGCATGCCGAAACGGCGGCGACCCGGGTCGATTTCTTCACCATGGTGCGGGGAGAAGACTGATGGTGCTGGCCGAACACATCACCGGCGGGTTCGGCGATCCCGTCTTCAACGCGCAGAGCGTGTTTCGCTCGGTCATGGGCGCCATAGCGCGGCCGGGAACCGTATCGCCCGTTGCATCCCTTGCCGGGCCGCCTGCGCCGCTGTCGCCGACGGCCGCGGCCATCGCGCTGACGCTCTGCGACCAGGATACGCCGGTCTGGCTCGACGCATCGCTGCGCGGCTCGGAAGCGGTCGCAAGCTGGATCGGCTTCCACACCGGCGCGCCGCTCGCCCACACGCCGGCCGACGCGCATTTCGCGCTCGTCGCCGACCCTGCAAGCCTGATGGCGCTCGAGAATTTCGCGCAAGGCACGCAGGAATATCCCGACCGCTCGACCACACTCGTCTTCCAGGTTGCGAGCCTGACGGCGGGCGAGACGCTGTTCTTCGAGGGGCCGGGGATCGAGCGCGTCGCCACGCTCGCGCCGACGCCGCTGCCGCGCCATTTCATCGAGCAGTGGAAGCAGAACCGCGCCCGCTTTCCGCGCGGCGTCGACCTGATCCTTGCTGCCGGGGATGGCATTGCCTGCCTGCCGCGCAGCACCCGCATCCGCGCCTCGGAGGCATGAGACCATGTATGTAGCCGTCAAGGGCGGGGAAGCCGCCATCCGCAACGCCCACAGGCTGCTCGCCGACCGCAGGCGCGGCGACCGCAGCGTGCCGGCGCTGCGCCTCGACCAGATCGTCGAGCAGCTCGGCCTCGGCGTCGACCGCGTGATGAGCGAGGGCTCGCTCTATGACCGCGAGCTCGCCGCACTCGCCATCGTGCAGGCGCGCGGCGACCTCATCGAGGCGATCTTCCTGGTGCGCGCCTACCGCACCACCCTGCCCCGCTTCGGCTACACACGGCCGGTCGACACCGCCGCCATGCATGCGGAGCGGCGCATCTCCGCCACCTACAAGGATCTGCCCGGCGGCCAGATGCTCGGGCCGACCTTCGACTACACGCACCGGCTGCTCGACCCGGAGCTTGCCACCGGCGCGCCCGTGGAGGAGCCCGAACAGCGCGACATCGAACCCGAGGCGATGCCGCGCGTCTCGGACCTGCTCGCCGGCGAGGACCTGATCGAGAGCGACGGGGATCTGCCGGCCGGCCATGTCACCGGCGACATCACGCGCGAGCCGCTGGAGTTCCCGCTCGAGCGCGACGCCCGTCTGCAGGCGCTGTCGCGCGGCGACGAGGGTTTTCTGCTGGCGCTCGCCTATTCGACGCAGCGCGGCTATGCGCGCAGCCATCCCTTCGTCGGCGAGATCCGCATCGGCGAAGTCGAACTCGAGCTCGATGTTCCGGAGCTGGACTTTCCGGTGACGCTCGGCCGCATCCGCGTCACCGAGTGCCAGATGGTCAACCAGTTCAAAGGGTCTGCAAAGCAGCCGCCGCAGTTCACCCGCGGCTACGGGCTGGTCTTCGGCCAGAGCGAGCGCAAGGCGATGGCCATGTCGCTCTGCGACCGGGCGTTGCGCGCCCGCGAACTCGGCGAGGACATCACCGCGGCGGCGCAGGACGAGGAATTCGTCATCTCGCATTCCGACAACGTGCAGGCGACCGGCTTCGTCGAGCACCTCAAGCTGCCGCACTATGTCGACTTCCAGGCCGAACTCGACCTCGTGCGACGGATGCGTGCCGACCACGAGGCGGAGAACGTGACGGACGCCACGACGAAGGAGGCCGCGGAATGAGCGCGCTGGACAAGGACATCGCCACTTATAATTTCGCCTATCTCGACGAGCAGACGAAGCGGATGATCCGCCGGGCGATCCTCAAGGGTATCGCCATCCCCGGCTACCAGGTGCCCTTCGCCTCGCGCGAGATGCCGATGCCCTATGGCTGGGGCACCGGCGGCGTGCAGGTGACCGCGGCCATCATCGGCCCGGACGATGTGCTGAAGGTCATCGACCAGGGCGCCGACGACACCACCAACGCGGTCTCGATCCGCAACTTCTTCCGCAAGGTGGCGTCGGTCGAGACGACGACGGAGACTGCCCGTGCAACCATCATCCAGACGCGCCACCGCATCCCCGAACTGCCGCTGACGGCCGGGCAAACGCTGGTCTATCAGGTGCCGATCCCCGAACCGTTGCGCTTCCTCGAACCGCGCGAGACCGAGACCCGCAAGATGCACGCGCTGGAGGAATACGGGCTGATGCATGTGAAGCTCTACGAGGACATCGCCCGGCACGGCCGCATCGCCACGACCTACGCCTATCCGGTCAAGGTCGAGGGCCGCTATGTCATGGACCCCTCGCCGACGCCGAAATTCGACAATCCGAAGATGCACATGTCGGCGGCGCTGCAGCTGTTCGGCGCCGGCCGCGAGAAGCGCATCTATGCGATCCCGCCCTTCACCGAGGTGGTCAGCCTTGACTTCGAGGACCATCCCTTCGAGGTGCAGACCTTCGACAAGCCCTGCGCGCTCTGCGCCGCCGAGAACGTCTATCTCGACGAGGTGATCCTCGATGACCGGGGCGGGCGCATGTTCGTCTGCTCGGACACCGACCATTGCGAGAAGCGTCAGGCCGAAGGCCATCGCGGCGAACTGGCCGGGGAGATTGCCTGATGACGACCGACGAACCCCTGCTGCGCGTTTCGTCCCTGTCCAAGTTCTATGGCTCGCGCATCGGCTGCGAGGATGTCTCCTTCGACCTCTGGCCCGGCGAGGTGCTGGCGGTCGTCGGCGAGTCCGGCTCGGGCAAGACGACGCTGCTCAACTGCATCTCGACGCGGCTGATGCCCACGTCAGGCTCGGTGTCCTACAGGATGCGCGACGGCGCCTACCGCGACCTCTACCGCATGAGCGAGGCCGAGCGCCGCTTCCTGATGCGCACCGACTGGGGCTTCGTGCACCAGAACCCGGCCGACGGCCTGCGCATGACGGTGTCGGCGGGCGCCAATGTCGGCGAACGGCTGATGGCGATCGGCGACCGCCACTACGGCAACATCCGCGCCACGGCGGTCGACTGGCTCGGCCGCGTCGAGATCGGCGAGGACCGCGTCGACGACGAGCCGCGCGCCTTTTCCGGCGGCATGCGCCAGCGCCTGCAGATCGCCCGCAACCTCGTCACCGGGCCTCGGCTGGTCTTCATGGACGAGCCGACCGGGGGCCTCGACGTCTCGGTGCAGGCGCGGCTGCTCGATCTGCTGCGCGGCCTGGTCAACGATCTCGGCCTCGCCGCCGTCGTGGTCACGCACGACCTCGCCGTGGCGAGGCTCCTGTCGCACCGCATGATGGTCATGAAGGACGGCCACGTGGTGGAGACCGGCCTTACCGACCGCGTGCTCGACGATCCGCGCGCGCCCTACACCCAGCTCCTCGTCTCCTCGATCCTGCAGGTCTGATCATGGCAACGCCGATCGTCGTCTCCGAAGTCTCGAAAAGCTTCACCATGCACCTGCGCGACGGCATCCTCCTGCCGGTCGTCGCCAACGTCTCCTTCGCCGTCAAGGCAGGCGAGTGCGCCGTCCTCGGCGGGCCGTCCGGCGCCGGCAAGAGTTCGATCCTGAAAATGCTCTACGGCAACTATTCCGCCGACGCCGGGCAGATCATCGTCAGGCATGGCGACCAGCTGATCGACCTCGCCAGCGCCAGCCCGCGCACCGTGCTGGCGGTCCGGCGCGACACGATCGGCTATGTCAGCCAGTTCCTGCGCACCGTGCCGCGCGTCTCGGCCCTCGACGTGGTTGCCGAACCGCTGGTCACGCTCGGCACCGACAGGGAGAAGGCGCGCGAGCGGGCACGCGACCTGCTGGCCAGTCTGAACCTGCCCGAGCGGCTGTGGAGCCTGCCGCCGGCGACCTTCTCGGGCGGCGAGCAGCAACGCGTCAACATTGCGCGCGGCTTCATCACGCCGCACCCGGTCCTGCTGCTCGACGAACCGACGGCTTCGCTCGACGCGAAGAACCGCGAGGTCGTGGTCGAGATGATCGCGCGCAAGAAGAGCGAGGGCGCCGCGCTGCTCGGCATCTTCCACGATGCCGACGTGCGCGAGGCGGTGGCCGACCGGGTCATCGACGTCACCGGTTTCGCGCCGGGAAAGGCTGCCGCATGAGCAAGCTGTCGGTATCGCCGCTGGTCGACGACAGCGCCGACGTCTCGGGCTCGACGCTCGGCCGCTACACCGAGATCGGCGCGCGCACGAACTTCATCGATTCCTCGCTCGGCGACTACTCCTACATCGTCCAGGATTGCGGCGTCTGGTGCGCGCAGATCGGCAAGTTTTCCAACATCGCCGCCGCCGTCCGGATCAACGCCACCAACCACCCGACCTGGCGCCCGACACTGCACCACTTCACCTACCGCGCCTCGGACTACTGGGACGACGCCGAGCATGAGGCCGAGTTCTTCGACTGGCGGCGCTCCAATGCCGTGAAGATCGGCCACGACACCTGGCTCGGCCACGGCTCGACCATCCTGCCGGGCGTCACGGTCGGCGACGGCGCGGTCGTCGGCGCAGGTGCGGTCGTGTCGAAGGACGTCGCGCCCTACACGATCGTCGGCGGCGTTCCCGCCAAGCCGATCCGCGAGCGCTTCGACCGCCGGACGGCGGAACGCTATCACGCGCTCGCCTGGTGGGACTGGGAGCATGCCGCGATCCGCGCCGCGCTCGACGACTTCCGCACGCTGGAGGCCGAGGCCTTCCTCGAGAAGTACGGCGCCTAGGCGACGGCGGCGACAGTTACGGCATCGGATTCGACAGCGCCGCGCGGTTGCGGACGACCGAGAAAATAGCCCTGGGCCTCGTTGCAGCCCTCCGACTCCAGAAGTTCCAGCTGCTCCCTTGTCTCCACGCCCTCGGCCAGCACGCTGATGTCGAGGCTCTTTCCCAAGGCGAGCACGGCGCGCACGATGGCACGCGCCTGCTGGCTGTGCTCCAGTTCGGTCATGAAGGAACGGTCGAGCTTGATCCGGTCAAACGGGAAAGAGCGCAGCGTCTCAAGCGAAGAATAGCCGGTTCCGAAGTCGTCGATTGCTATCGTGACCCCCAGCGCCCTGATCTGCCTCAGGGCGTGAAGCGATCGGGCCTTGTCCTGAATGATCGAGGATTCCGTGATCTCGAGTTCAAGCCGGGAGGCCGGCAGGCCGGTGTCGAGAAGCACCTGGTGTACAAGCCTCGGCAGGTCGGCGTTGGCGAGTTGGACGGCGGAGATGTTGACCGCGATCTTGCCGCCGTCGGTCCAGCCTGCCGCCTCGCTGCAGGCTTCCCGCAGCACCCATTCGCCGATGACCAGGATCGTGCCCGTCTCCTCGGCAAGCGGGATGAACTCGGCAGGCGGGATGAAGCCTCGCTCGTGATGCTTCCAGCGCAGCAACACCTCGTGGCCCAGGACCTGCTTGCCGGAAACGCTGGCCTGGACCTGGTAGTGCAGTTCGAGCTGGTCGAGTTCGATGGCGCGCCGAAGGTCGAGGGACAGGTTGCGACGGGCGCGCGCCAGTTCGTCCATGTCAGCCTCGTAGAAGCAGACAGCACGCGTCACGTCGCCCTTCGCCCGGTACATGGCCAGATCGGCGTTGCCGATCAGGCGAGCGGCCGTGTCGCCGTCATTGGGAAAGACCGACACGCCAATGCTCGCGCCGGGCACCACATCGAAGTCCTCGATGCGCATTGAGGCGAACAGCTCCCGTTCAAGCCGTGCCACGAAATCGAGCAGGTCGCGGTGGTCGGTGAAACGCTTCAGCGCCGAGAACTCGTCGCCGCCGATACGGGCCACGAACTCGCCGTCCCGGAGCATCGAGACAAGCCTTCCCCCGATAATCTTCAACGCCTGATCACCGGCATCATGGCCACGCAGGTCGTTGATCTCCTTGAAGTTGTTGAGATCCATGCCGATGACGGCGACGTGCTTGCCGTCAAGCCTTGCCCGCCCGAGCTCGTGCTCGAGATAGTCGGCATAGCTGGTACGGTTGGGAAGGCCCGTCAGCGCGTCGTTCAGCGCCATCTGGCGCAGCGTCTCGACGTTCTTTTCAGCAGTGTCGTTGTCGATCATGTAGCTGGCGACACCGGTGGCGACGATGAGCATCGCTACGCCGGCCACGGCGACCGCCATCGCCGCGACGGCAGCCGCATCGGCCAATGGGGCGCCGGTGACGAAGGGCGTCACCGAAACGGCGGTCATTCCGGTGAAATGCAGGCCGACCACTGCCGCCACGAACATCAGCAGGCCGAAGTAACGCCTCTGTTTGTGCAGCGCGACCAGCGAGGCAGCGCCGCACGCGGCAGAGATGACCACCGAGGCGAGGACATAGTAGCCGTCCCAATCCACGATGCCGTCGACATGGTAGGCGGTCATGCCGGCATAGTGCATTGCCGCGATCGACAGTCCGAGGAATGCTCCGGAGGCGCCGATCCTGGACATCGAACCTTCAATACCCATGCGGAAGGCCAGCAGGCTGCCGCCAATGACCAGGAGCAGCGAAATCATCGTCAACAGGGGGTCGAAGGTGACCGGCGCCTGAGCGTCGTAGGCAAGCATGGCGATGAAATGCGTGCACCAGACCGATGCACCTGCCGCGATCGCTGCAAGGAAGAGCCATCCTGCGCGCTGCACCCCTTGCCGGGCGCGCGCGCGGCGCAGCAGTTCCAGTGCGACCCAGCCTCCGCCGACGCAGACGACAGCGGCCAGGGCTACCAGCCAGAGATTGTGAAGCGTGAAAACGCACGTGATGACACGCATCCAGGAACCCTTCCTGTACCGGATCGGATCGCTCGCCCGAACTCTTCTGCAGATGACGTACGTGGGTCGTCGTTCGCGATCGCTCGCGACCGAAATCCTGACCACTCGCCCGCCAGGCAATTATGCGCGCACAGATTGAAAATCCTTTAAGGGCATAGCAAATCCGAAATCGCTAGCGGGGGTGCGACCGAGCCGTGGCGTCCACACTCCGTTAACGCCGAACGCGCATTCATGAGGCCGGAATGATCCAAACGGCCGGCCACGCCCTATCTGTCGTCAGGATGCGACAACAACGGCAAGCCATGACAACCAGACCGACGACAATGATGCCACGAGGGCTGCGTCAATGAGCACGGAAGTGCGCCTCGCCGAGATTCTCGGTGCGCTCAGCCGGGCGCTCGACCTGACCGAGGGACAGCCGCCGGGGCATTGCGTCCGCTGCTGCTGGATCGGCGTCAGCGTCGGACGCCAACTCGGCCTTGGCGAGGTGGAACTCAAGGATCTCTACTACGCCCTGCTGCTCAAGGATCTCGGCTGCAGCAGCAATGCGGCGCGCATCTGCGACCTCTATCTGGCCGACGACCTGTCATTCAAGAAGGACTTCAAGCTGGTCGATGGCAGCCTTCCGCAGGTGCTGCGCTTCGTGCTCTCTCACACGGGCGCCAATACCGACCTTGCCCAGCGTTTCCGCAGCATCATCGCCATCCTGCAGAACGGCGGCGAGATCGCCCGCAGCCTGATCGAGACCCGCTGCCAGCGCGGTGCCGAGATCGCGCAGCAGATGCGCTTTTCCGAGCCGGTGGCCAGGGCGATCCTCGACCTCGACGAACATTGGGACGGCGGCGGCAAGCCCGTCGGCCTCGCCGGCAAGGACATCTCGCTCTTCGCGCGCATCGCGCTCCTGGCGCAGGTCGTCGACGTGTTCCATGCCAGCGCCGGCCGCCAGGCTGCCCTCGCAGAGGCGCGCCACCGCTCCGGCGGCTGGTTCGATCCGGCCATCGTCGCGGCGTTCGAGAGTGCTGCACAAAGCCAAGACTTCTGGGAGACGCTCGCCAGCGACGATCTCGAGGCGCAGGTGCTGGAGATGGAACCCGGCCGGCAGGCCCTGCTCGCCGATGAAGACTATCTCGACGACATTGCCGAGGCCTTCGCCCGGGTGATCGACGCGAAGAGCCCGTTCACCTCCGGCCACAGCGAAAGGGTCGCCGTCTTCACCGATCTGATCGCGGAGGAAATGGGCTACGACCATCAGCGCCGGCGCTGGTTGAAGCGCGCCGCGCTCCTGCACGACATCGGCAAGCTTGGTGTCAGCAACAGCGTGCTCGACAAGCCCGGAAAGCTCGACGAAGCTGAATGGGCCGCGGTGCGGCGCCACGCGGAACTGTCGGAACAGATCCTGTCGCGGATCGCAGCCTTTGCGGATCTCTCCAAGGTTGCCGGCGCCCATCACGAAAGGCTCGACGGCAAGGGCTATCCACGCGGCCTGCGGGCCGAGGCGATCGACCTCGACACCCGCATCATCTCGACCGCCGACGTCTTCGACGCGCTGACGGCGGACCGGCCCTACCGCGCGGCGATGCCGGTTTCGAAGGCGCTCGCCATATTGCGGGAAGGAGCCGGCACATCGCATGACCCGCTCTGCGTCGAGATGCTGGAGCGGTCGCTGCGCCGGGCGGAACTGTCGAACGCCGCATAGGCGAAGCGGCGTCGCCAGCCGCCGGGCGCCGAACGTGGACAGGGATTTTCCCGTTGGCGATTTCCAGCATCCAGCCTGCGCTGGTGCTCCGGCAACGCTGCTGAACCGGGCCTTCACAACTTCATAAGCCGATTCAACGACTTATCTTGCACGCGGCGGAGCCATGTCTCGCTTTCTCCCGATTGAGAGAGCCGCGAGCGGCAGTCTTTGCGACCGCAATTTCATCCCCACCCGCAGAACCGCCCGCATACTCCTCCCCGCAGCTTGCCGGTGGGAACGGGTGGCCACGACCTCCATCCAGGCAAGTGTGGCGCCGGACTGGCCCGCGTGGTCGCGCGGGAGGGATCCGGCCCTGCGCCGTACCGAGAGCCCTTGGCATCCAGCTCATCGGATGCCCATGGGCCGGGACGGGCATGGGTAAGACGCCGGCGGCGCATGGCAGCGCGTCACATAAAAAATAAGATCGACGTCGCCGCCATGCGCCGCCTCCCGCAAACTTCACAGTGGCCAGATCGGAAACGAGGCGTGGCGAGGATGGAACACGCCTGCGGGCACGATCGGACCCGACGAACGGCACCCGGCAGGCCATCCGCTGCCGGCCGCTGTGGACTGTCACAGAACTGCAATCCGGACGACATGCCCCCTTCATATGGCTGGTTTAGGCGAATGGTCCAGACGCGGACAAAAGCCGCACTGAACCGGGGAAGCCAATGCTGCAGATACGCGACGTGACACGCCGCTTCGGAGGCAACACCGCCGTCGGCAACGTGACGCTGGAGATCCCGCAGGGCCAGATGGTCGGCGTGATCGGCCGCTCGGGTGCCGGCAAGTCGACGCTGCTGCGCATGATCAACCGCCTGATAGACCCCAGCGAGGGATCCATCTTCTTCGACGGGACGGAAGTCTCGGCGCTGAAGGGTGCCGCGCTGCGCCACTGGCAGCGCGACTGCGCGATGATCTTCCAGCAGTTCAACCTCGTGCCGCGCCTCGACGTGCTGACCAACGTGCTGCTCGGCCGGCTCAACTACCGTTCGACGGCGGCCAATCTGCTCGGCATCTTCTCGCGGGAGGAACGGGCTCTGGCCATCGCCTCGCTCGAGCGCCTCGGCATCGCGCAGACCGCCCTGCAGGTGGCCGGAACGCTGTCAGGCGGACAGCAGCAGCGTGTGGCCATCGCCAGGGCGCTGATGCAGCAGCCGAAGGCGATGCTCGCCGACGAGCCGATCGCCTCGCTGGACCCCATGAACGCCAAGGTCGTCATGGACTCCCTGCGCGACATCAGCGCCCGCGACGGCATCACGGTGATCACCAACCTGCACACGCTCGATACCGCGCGCGCCTATTGCAGCCGCATCATCGGCATGGCGGCCGGCAAGGTGGTGTTCGACGGCGCGCCCGAGGATCTGACACGCGATGCCGTGCGGATGATCTACGGCGCCGACACCGACGGCTCGGAGATATCCGAGGCGATCACATCGACCAGCATCGACGTGCCCAAGCCCAGGAAGCGCGAGACCGCGCCGGCTCTCGAACCGGCCTTCGCCGGCTACTGACCGTCCGGAGCCCCCCCCTCACCCTACCAAACCCCGGCGCTGCCGGCTCAACAGGAGAGACCACCATGTTCAGGAACGCACTTTACTGCGCAGTCGCAATCAGCGCGCTGATGACCGGCGCGTCGCAGGCAGAAGACCTCAAGGTATTTCGCATCGGCATCCTCGGCGGCGAGAACGAATCCGACCGCCTGCGCAGCTTCCAGTGCATGGTCGACAAGCTGCCGGAAGTGCTCGGCGTCGAGAAGGTCTCGCTGTTTCCGGCGGCCGACTATGACGGCACCATCCAGGGCCTGCTCGGCGGCACGCTCGACTACGCCGAGCTCGGCGCATCGGGCTATGCCAAGATCTACCTCGAGAACAAGGACGCCGTCGAACCGATCCTGACGACGGTCCAGACCGACGGCTCGACCGGCTACCATTCGGTCATGGTCGCCCGCAAGGATTCCGGCATGACCAAGCTGGAAGACATGAAGGGCAAGAAGCTCGGCTTTGCCGATCCCGACTCCACCTCGGGCTACCTCGTGCCCGTCACGTCGCTGCCGGCCGACCTCGGCGGCACGCCCGTCAAGGATTTCTTCGCAGAGACCGGCTTCGGCGGCGGCCACGAGAACCTCGTTCTTGAAGTGGTCAAGGGCAATTTCGATGCCGGCACGACCTGGGCCTCGGGCGTCGGCGACTTCAAGGACGGCTATACCTCGGGCAACCTGCGCAAGATGGTCGAGAAGGGCATCCTCGACATGGACGACCTCGTTCAGCTCTGGGAATCGCCGCTGATCCCGAACGGCCCGATCGTCGTGCGCTCGACCATGGACGCCGGCATCAAGGACAAGTTCAAGGCGTTCATGATCGACCTGCCTAAGTCCGACCCGGCCTGCTTCTCGGCCATCCAGGGCGGCGATTACACGAGCTATACCGAAGTCACCCCGGCCTTCTACCAGCCGATCATCGACGCCCGTAAGGCGCAGATCGGTTCGTAAGGACCTTCAGCAACCGACGCGCCGCGGGGCACAGCCTCGCGGCGCGTTTTGCCATGGGCAGGGGACGCAATGAGCGCCAGCGAACACACGGCCACTTCCGCGACGCGCCTCTCGGAGGCGGGCCTCGGCATCGAGCGCCACTGGCAGGAGCTTGCCTCGCGCCGCCGCCTCTACACGATGGGCGGCGTGCTCTTCATGGTGGTCGCGATGGGCGGCTCGCTGTGGTTCGCCAACGAGACCAATGCCGGCAAGTTCTGGGATCGCCTGCCGCACTTTTTCGACTTCATCAGCATGCTGGTGCCGCGCGACGGCTGGGAGGTCTGGCGCGCCCTGTTCGACCTGCCCTCGCCCTATGACGACGGCAGCCTGAAGTTCAACTATCCCGAAGGGCGCATCTACCTGACGGAAGGGTTCTACGTCCCCGAATATTTCTACAAGATGGTCGAGACGCTGAACATCGCGCTCGTCGCCACGCTGATGGGCTTCGGCGCCGGTTTCGTGCTGTGCTTTCTCGCCGCGCGCAATCTCGTCGCCAACCGCTGGCTGCGCTTCTTCGTGCGCCGCTTCATGGAAGTGTTGCGCGCCTTTCCCGAAATCGTCATCGCAGGCTTCTTCCTGGCGATCTTCTCGCTCGGCGCCATCCCGGCCATCATCGCGGTGTCGATCCACACGATCGGCGCGCTCGGCAAGATGTACTTCGAGGTCGTCGAGAATGCCGACATGCGGCCCGAGGAAGGCCTGCGTGCTGCCGGCGCCAACTGGACCGAGCGGGTGTGGTTCGCCATCGTCCCGCAGGTGATGCCGAACTTCATTTCCTATCTCCTGCTGCGCTTCGAGATCAACGTTCGCGCCTCGACGATCATCGGCGCCGTCGGCGGCGGCGGCATCGGCGAGGTGTTGCGCCTGTCGATCTCGCGCGGCCACGAAGCCAAGACTCTGGCGATCGTATTGCTGCTCTTCCTGACCATCGTCGCGGTCGACCAGCTTTCGGCCTACCTGCGCAAGAAGCTGGTCGGCGACCAGGCTTTTGCCTTCGGTGGAAAGGTCTGAGCATGTCCCTGCTGTCCGTCGCCGAAGTCAACGATATCGCTTCCCGCCATCCGCACGTCTTCGCCAGCAGCGGCAGGCGCAGGCTGATGAACTGGGGCCTGGCCCTCGGCACGGTCGGCTACCTGATCTTCGCCTGGTGGTTCTTCTCCGTAGGCTCGGTGGTCGCCAACGGCCGCTGGGACATTGCCGGCACCTATCTCGCCGATTGGGTCAGCTACGAGGTGCGGCCGCGCATCGAATATGAGGACGGCTATCTGGACATCGCCTTTTCGCGCGGCGACCCGCTGGGGGAGAACGCCAACCCGGACTGGCTGGTGCGCGAGCGCGCCGTGGTCGAAAGCCGCGTTGACGCGCCCCAGACGGCGAGCGGCAACGGCGGCGGCACCAGCAGTTCGAGCGGCAGCTTTCTCGGCACCGTCGGCGGCGAGCCTGCGCCGACCGGCACCGACACGTCCGCCGCGGCTGCCGACGAAGCAAGGACGGTTCTGCGCGAGGAGACGGTGCGCGCTGTGGCGACGATCAGCACAAGCAACACGATCGAGGTCGAGCCTGGCCTTGTGACCGTAACGCGCGGCAGCGAGACCCTCATTGCTGACATCGTGCGCGACCAGAGCGTCACTGCGCGCGGGCCACTGCCCGCCTGGGCAAGGCAGCGCAACCCGGGCGACAAGATCGTCGTCAGCTTCGGCTTCGCCGGCAGGGCCGACATCGAGGACGACGAGGTCAAGATCAGCCACCGGTTCTGGGGCTGGGAAAACTTCCTGTTCGACACCTACTCGCCTTTCTGGGGCAAATCGGCCGGCGAAGTGTGGACGCTGGTCACCAGCGGCGAGCGCATCGACCCGGATCGGTCGAACCTCGCTCTGGCGTGGAACAACGTTCTCTACAACGCGGACTGGCAGCACCTCGACGTGTGGACCAAGCTGCTGCAGACCATCGTCATGGCCTTCGTGGGAACCGTTCTGGCCAGCCTCATCGCCTTTCCGCTGTCCTTTTTCGCCGCCCGCAACATCACCCAGAACCGGCTCGTCAACCAGTTCCTGAAGCGGTTCTTCGACTTCCAGCGGTCGGTCGACATGCTGATCTGGGCGCTGTTCTTCACCCGCGCCTTCGGTCCCGGTCCGCTGGCCGGCATGTCGGCAATCTTCTTCACCGACACCGGCACGCTCGGGAAACTCTATTCCGAGGCGCTGGAGAACATCGACGACAAGCAGCGCGAGGGCGTCAAATCCGTCGGCGCGGCGCCGACGTCGGTGCAGCGCTACGGCGTGCTGCCGCAGGTGCTGCCGGTCTTCCTCAGCCAGTCCCTCTACTTCTGGGAATCCAACACCCGTTCGGCGACGATCATCGGCGCGGTAGGCGCCGGCGGCATCGGCCTCAAGCTGTGGGAAGCGATGCGCACCAATTCCGACTGGGAAAACGTCGCCTACATGGTGCTGCTGATCCTGGCCGTGGTGTTCGTCTTCGACAATATCTCCAACGCGCTGCGCAAGCGCCTGACCGGCGGCACCCTGGCCTAGGCTTCCTCCCGGAGGGTTCCGGTCCGGAGCGGGAGCGGCACTCAAGAGTTCCACACCCGCCTCGCCTCGCGTTACAATCGCCCCGCCTAGCGAACCAGCCGGAGCGTACACGCCATGAACGGACCCAATCCCTCGATCAAGCACCCGGTTCCCCTGCACAGTCGGGTCGGCTTCCTGAAACCGCTGGTCACCGCCGAGAACATCGAGATCGGCGAGTTCACCTACTACGACGATCCTGACGGGCCGGACCTGTTCCAGGAACGCTGCGTGCTGCACCACTATCCCTTCATAGGCGACAAGCTGATCATCGGAAGATTCTGCGCCATCGCGGAAGGCGCGCGCTTCATCATGAACGGCGCCAACCACGCCATGTCGGGCTTCTCGACCTATCCATTCAACATCTTTGGCCATGGCTGGGAGGAAGGCTTCGACCCGGCGACCTGGCAGCGCGAGTTCCGCGGCGATACCGTGCTCGGCAACGACGTGTGGATCGGCATGGACGCGGTGATCCTGCCCGGCGTGACGATCGGCGACGGCGCCATCGTCGCCGCCAAATCGGTCGTGACGCACGACGTGGCGCCCTACGCGATCGTGGCGGGAAACGCCGCCAAGGTGGTCAGGATGCGCTTCGACCGTCGGACGGTCGCGCGCCTCCTGGAGGCGGCGTGGTGGGATTGGCCTGTTGACAAGATCACCCGCAACCTCAATGCCATACGCGGCGCCGACATCGATGCGCTGGAGGCAGCGGTTTGAACGAGTTTACGAGCGGGACGGTGGACGTCGGCATCTTTGCACGGCCATGGGCCTTCATCCGCGGCGTGCCGGCCATGAAGTTCCTGCCGCCGGAAGGGCCGCCGGAAATCGCCTTTGCCGGTCGCTCCAACGTCGGCAAGTCGTCGCTGATCAACGCGCTGGTCGGCCGCAGCGGGCTCGCGCGCACGTCGAACACGCCGGGCCGCACGCAGGAGCTCAACTACTTCGTGCCGGACGGCTATTCCGGGTCGGAGGGCGACCTGCCGCCGATGGCGCTGGTCGACATGCCCGGCTACGGCTATGCGACCGCGCCGAAGGAAAAGGTCGACGAGTGGACGAAGCTCGTCTTCGACTACCTGAAGGGCCGGGTGACGCTGAAACGCGTCTACGTGCTGATCGACTCGCGCCACGGCATCAAGAAGAACGACGAGGAGGTGCTCGGCCTGCTCGACAAGGCAGCCGTCTCCTATCAGATCGTCCTGACCAAGACCGACAAGATCAAGGCTCCTGCGGTGCCCAAGCTGGTCACCGAGACTTTGGAGAAGATACGAAAGCGCCCGGCAGCGTTTCCGGAGGTCATCGCCACGTCGTCGGAAAAGAACGAAGGCCTCGCCGATCTGCGCGAGGCCATCGTGCGCGTCGTGCTTGGCGGCTAGCCGGCCTGCACAGATGCCGGCTTGAAGG
The DNA here is from genome assembly GCA_018823835.1 of Alphaproteobacteria bacterium. Lineage (GTDB taxonomy): Bacteria > Pseudomonadota > Alphaproteobacteria > Rhizobiales > Rhizobiaceae > CAMYMG01. The sequence continues at coordinate 201,297 of JAHJHT010000002.1, forward strand.
TCAGCGCCAGTCCGTTCAGGCAATGGCGCTTGCCGGTCGGCGGCGGTCCGTCATCGAAGATGTGGCCGAAATGGCCGCCGCAGCGGCGGCAGTGGACTTCGGTGCGCGTCGAGAAGAAGGAATTGTCTTCCTTGGTGCCGATGGCATCGGGAAGCGATTCCCAGAAGCTCGGCCAGCCGGTGCCCGAATCGTACTTCGCCTCGGACGAATAGGCCGGCAGGTCGCAGCCGGCGCAGTGGAAAATGCCGGCGCGCTTTTCATGGTTCAGCGGACTGGTGCCCGCGCGCTCGGTGCTTTCCTCCCGCAAGATGGCGTACTGCGCGTCATCCAGGATCGCATGCCATTCGGCATCCGTCTTCGTGATCTCGAAATTCTCGGCCCGTGCCGGCTGCGGGCGCCCAATGCGCCAGAGCGCGGTCGTGCCAGCCAGTGCGGCAACAAGGGCGGCGCCCCCGGCAACAAGATTACGACGATTCATGGCAGACTCCTTTGGCTGGAATGTAGGGAGGGGCGCTCTCAAGCTGAAATCAACTGAGGTTGATCGCGCCCCTTGCAGCGACGCCCCGCACCTGTCCCGGAACAGCAAGAGGGACAGAAACGGGGCGTGCGCATGGTCGACCGCACGAGAGGGACGGGAGTGGAAACCCCGTGCGGCCGCAAGCCTGAGACGGCCTGATTACATCTTGGGGAGCAGGACCGCGTCGATGACGTGGATGACGCCGTTCGACTGCTCGACATTGGCGATGGTCACGTTGGCGACATTGCCGTTCTCGTCTTCCAGCATGAGCTTGTCGCCCTCGTACTTGGCAGTCCATGTGCAACCGCCGACGGTCTTGACCGGATGCGCGCCCTTGTCGTCATCGACCATCTTCATGATGGCGTCGGACATCGCCTTGGCGCCGACCACGTGACAGGTCAGGATCTTGGTCAGCTGGTCCTTGTTCTCTGGCTTCAGCAGCGTCTCGACGGTGCCTTCCGGCAGCGCGGCGAAGGCTTCGTTGGTCGGCGCGAAGACGGTGAAGGGGCCTTCGCCCGACAGCGTGTCCACCAGGCCGGCGGCCTTGACGGCGGCAACGAGCGTGGTGTGGTCCTTCGAGTTCACGGCGTTTTCGACAATGTTCTTGTCGGCATACATGGCAGCGCCGCCGACCATCGGGTTCTCGGCATAGGCCGCAGTGGCAAGGGCGGAAAGAGCAACAGCGCCGGCGAGGATCGTCGAAGTGAGTTTACGCATGGTGTGGTCTCCTTGTGTTGGCATTCCCTCTTGGAGGGGCACAGGGAGATACGAGGCGGTTTCGCGGGGAGTTTCAGCGGCGGCAAAAAAGATTCAGACTTCCTTCAGACACGAGCCGGGCCGCGCACGGCTCGATATTCCGCTCAGATGGTCTTCAGGTCGCCAGCAGCGACCACCGGGCCCGTCGGCTGTCCGGTAGGCGATCCGCCGGCAGGCTCAAGGCTGATGGCAAAGACGGCACCGGATGCGATGTGGCGGCGCAGCGCGTCGTCGACCGCCAGGTGCACGCTTGCGCCGGCCGGGATCACACCCAGCGACAGCGGCGCCTGCTGGCCGTCGATCACCCAGAGTTCGAAGTCGCGCCCGTCCGTCCGCTCGCCGGTCACATGGGACAGCCCGACGTCGTGGGTGCGGGCGTCATAGACAACCATGTAGTGGACATCGCTGTCCTGCGGCGCCAGCGAGGCGACAAGCCTTGCCTCGGGAAGACTTGCCGGCGGATTGAGCAGCGGCAAGGCGACGACGAGGGCAAGCGCTGCCAGTGCTGCGATCGCCAGCCCGCGCCAGAAGGTGAGGCTGGACAGCAGCCCGGATGACGCTGGCGCCACATCGGCCGCGCCGGCATTGGAGAACAGTCGGCGGTCGAGGGCGGCCTTGACGGCGGCCGGGGCCTCCACCTCCGCATAGCCGCTCGCCAGCGGCGAGAGATCGGCTTCCCAGCGCTCGACGAGCCTGGCGAAGGCCGGATCGGTCTCGACGCGGCGCGCGGCTGCCGCCCGCTCCTCGGCAGGCAGGACGCCCAGAACGTACTCGGCGGCCACGGCGTCGTCGCCTCCGTGTTCCGGTCCGTTTTCGTCCACCGCGCTCATCGTTCGAGACACTCTCTCAGTTTCATCAGGCTGCGACGCAGCCATGTCCGCATGGTATTCAACGGAACACCATGCCGTTCGGCAAGATCGGCGTAGCTTTCGCCCATGAGATAGGCGCCGCGCACCGCCGCTGCGCGATCCTGTTCCAGTTCATCCAGACAGCGGTCTATCTGCTCGCTCTCGCCGCCCGCCACCGCCATCGCCTCTGGTCCGGGCGCCGGGTCCGCCACGTCCGCAGCCGCATCGATGTCCGCGGCCGGCCTGCGCCGCGCCCTGATGCGGTCGATCGCATGATTGCGCGCTATCGCCACCAGCCACGAGATCGGGCTGAGCTCCGAGACGGCAAAGCGGTCGGCCTTCGTCCAGATCTTGACGAAAACCTCCTGCAGCGCCTCCTCGGCCTCTGCCCGGTCATTCAAGACACGCAGGCAGACGCCAAAAAGTTTCGCGTTCGTTTGCCGGTAAAGCAGATCGAAAGCCGCTCGATCCTTGACCGAGACCCTGACGATCAGCTTGGTGATGTCCTGCGGAGTCATTTCGGACAAACTAGGGTTTTGCATCCAGTTTGCAACGGGCGCCAGACGCAGGCACCTGCCGATCCCCGAGAGGATGAAGCATTTGCCCGGCGCGCCGTTTCCGGCTAAGACGCCGCCGACCTTTCCAGCAATTCGGGAACATGCCGATGACGACGGACAAAGCCGCCACCGCAGCGGAACAGGCGCGCCTGCTATCGGCCGCCCTGCCCTACATGCAGCAGTACGAAAACAAGACCGTCGTGGTGAAATACGGCGGCCACGCCATGGGCGACGCTGCGCTCGGGCAGGCCTTCGCCCGCGACATCGCGCTCCTGAAGCAGTCCGGCGTGAACCCGATCGTCGTCCACGGTGGCGGGCCGCAGATCGGCGCGATGCTGTCGAAGATGGGCATCGAGTCCAAGTTCGAGGGTGGACTGCGCGTCACCGACCAGAAGACCGTCGAGATCGTCGAAATGGTGCTGGCCGGGTCGATCAACAAGGAAATCGTGGCACTCATCAATGCCGAGGGCGAGTGGGCGATCGGCCTGTGCGGCAAGGACGGCAACATGGTGTTCGCCGAAAAGGCCAAGAAGACCTTCACCGACCCGGATTCCAACATCGAGCGGGTGCTCGATCTCGGTTTCGTCGGCGAACCGGTCGAGGTCGACCGGACACTGCTGGACCTGCTTGCGCGCTCCGAGATGATCCCGGTGCTGGCACCAGTCGCGCCGGGCCGCGACGGCCATACCTACAACATCAACGCCGACACCTTCGCCGGCGCGATTGCCGGGGCGCTTGGCGCCTCGCGCCTGCTGTTCCTGACCGACGTGCCGGGCGTGCTCGACAAGGACAAGAAGCTGATCGACGAGCTGACCGTCGCCGAGGCCAGGGCGCTGATCAAGAACGGAACGATTTCGGGCGGCATGATACCGAAGGTGGAGACCTGCATCGAGGCGATCGAGCGCGGTGTCGAGGGCGTCGTCATCCTCAACGGCAAGACGCCGCACGCGGTGCTGCTCGAGCTTTTCACCGAGCACGGCGCCGGCACGCTGATCGTGCCATAGGGCGCCTCAGCCGACCGCCAGAAGCACCAGGATTCCGCCGACGATCAGGATGCAACCGGCGACTTCAAGCCTGTTGATCCGCTCCTTGAAGAAGAAGACCGTCGCGGCAAAGGTGAACAGCATCTCGATCTGGGCCAGCGACTTGACGACTGCCGCCTGCTGCAGCGTCATCGCCGTGAACCAGCCGAAGGAGGCCGAGGCGCCGACCAGGCCGGTGAAGAGCGACGGCTTCCACGCCTTTGCGATCCGGCCGATCTCGTCGCGATCCTTCCACAGCATCCAGCCAAGCATCAGCAGCGTCTGGAAGGTGATCACGAAGGCCAGCGTTACGCCGCCCTGCATCAGGAAATTCGGACCGCCGAGCGCCAGCGACGCGGCGCGGTATGAGACCGCCGATACGCCGAAGGCCGTTCCGGAGGCCAGGCCGATCAGGGCGTTGCGGCTGACGGTCGACGACAGCATCGTGCGGAAGCTGACGGCAACATGCGCTACCGAGATCAGCATCACGCCGAAGACGCTGATGGCGATCGCGACAAGCGCGCCGAGACTCGCTCGCTCGCCGAGGAAAACAAGACCGAACAGCGCCGCCTGGGCCGGCTCGGTGCGCGAATAGGCGGTGCCCACGGCAAAGTTGCGGAACGAGAAAAGATGGATGAGCAGGAAGGTCGCGCCGATCTGGCCGAGCGCGCCGACAAGGGCCCAGCCGAAGAAGGTCGAATTCACGGCCGGCAGCGGATAGCCCAGCCCGTAGTGCAGAATGGCGACGAAGAGCAGCGCGAAGGGGAAGCCGAAGCCGAAGCGTACGAAGGTTGCGCCCGTCGTCCCCATGACGGACTTAAGGTGCTTCTGTGTCGCCGAGCGCAGGTTCTGCAAGAACGCGGCGGCGATGGTGATCGGTATCCAGAGTTCCATGCGATGCTTTCGGCGGGGACGCGCGCTCTTAGCATGCAGCGGCAGCTACGGCGACCATGCCAGGCAAGCGTAAAGAGGGGACCATGCGCGCGTACAGTCCGGACGTATCCGCAAGGAGAGACCTGACCGAACCGGTCGCTGTCAGATCGTCGGAGCCGGTCGCTTACTCAGGCTGCCGCAGATATGTCGGGTTTGAAGATGGCGAGGTTGCGCCCGCTGTTCTTGGCCTCGTAGAGCCGGCGGTCGGCTGCGCGCATCAGGTCGGAGATGGTTGCGCCCTTCGGGCACGAGGTACCGCCGATACTGACCGTCAGCGGGATGGTCCTTTCGTCGACCGGCTGGAAGCGGATCAGTTCCACCTCGTGGCGGATGCGCTCGGCAACGCGGGTTGCCTCCTGATCGCTGGCGCCGACGAGGAAGGCGCCAAACTCCTCGCCGCCGATCCGGCCGAGGACATCGCCGGTGCGGATGGCACGCGTTATCGCGGCCGCAATCTCGACCAGCGCGGCATCGCCGGTAAGATGGCCGAACCCGTCGTTGATCTTCTTGAAGTGGTCGGCATCGATGATGAGCAGCGCGCCGCGCTCGGAGCGTGGGCGGGTGCGGTCGAGCGCAAGGAAGAAGCTCTCGCGGTTCAGCATGCCGGTCATGTTGTCGCGGCTTGCCTTGTCCTCGAGCCGCTTGTGGGCGGCAGCGAGCTGGGCATGGGTGCGTGCGAGTTCCTGGTGCGCATTCCTGAGGTTCTCGGCCTGCAGGAAAGCGAAGGCGCTGGCCGGCCAGGCGACGAGCATCGGGCAGATGGTCAGGATGAGCCAGGCGTTTCCGTCGACAACGCCGCCGAGAGTCGGCACGACCGTGTAGGCGAGCAGCAGCGATGCCACAAGCGACGCGAACGCCACCAATGCAGACTTCGCAAATATCCTACCCATGCACCGCTCCTCGTGTGAGGTTAAATCGCACGTGCCTCTGAAGGACCCCTTTCCAGAAGGGTTAAAGTTTTACGTGACGGCGTCTTTGTTGTTGTTTTGGAAAGAATCTCCGGCGAGTGAAGGCTCGGGAACGCCAAACCGTGCCATAGTGAAACGATGACCGAACTGCCCGATCCGATTCTGTTTGCGGATGTCGAAGACTGGATCTTCGATCTCGACAACACGCTCTATCCCCATCACACGAATCTGTTCTCGCAGATCGACGTCAGGATGACGGCCTATGTGTCCGAACTGCTGCGCGTCCCGCGCGACGAGGCACGCAAGGTGCAGAAGCAGCTCTACCTCGAATATGGAACGACGCTGCGCGGCCTGATGCTTCGGCACAGCATCGATCCCGATGACTTCCTCGAGAAAGTGCACGACATCGACTATTCGTGGCTGGTTCCCGATCCGGTTCTGGGTGCAGCCATTCGGCAGTTGCCGGGGCGCAAGTTCATCTTCACCAACGGCAACCGCAAGCATGCCGAACGCACGGCGCAACAGCTCGGCATCCTCGACCATTTCGACGACATCTTCGACATTGTCTCGGCCGAGCTGCTGCCCAAGCCGGAGAGGCGCACCTATGAACGCTTCACCGAAACGCACGGCATCACGGCCAAAAGCGCGGTCATGTTCGAGGACCTCGCCCGCAATCTGACGGTGCCCAAGGCGATCGGCATGAAGACGGTGCTGATCGTACCGAACAACTTCGAGCCGACCTTCTCGGAGATCTGGGAACGCGACGAGGCCTATGAGGATGATGTCGACTTCGTCACCGACGACCTGTCGAGCTTTCTCGGCGCCATCGTGAAGGCGCCAGCCTGAAGCGCTGCCCGGTCTGAACGGTCAAACGGCAGGCTCGCCCAGTCCGTAAAAGCGGCTGATGATCGTCCAGGCCTCGTCAGCCGAATCGACCAGGTCGATAAGATCCTGGTCGCCCGGCGAGATGGTGCCCTGCTCGGCCAGGAAATCGAGGTCGATCGCCCGTTTCCAGAACTCCTTGCCGAACAGGATGACCGGCACGCGCTCCATGCGACCGGTCTGGATCAGCGTCAGCGTCTCGAAGAACTCGTCCATTGTCCCGAAGCCACCCGGAAACACGGCCACGGCCTTGGCGCGCATGACAAAGTGCATCTTGCGGATGGCGAAGTAGTGGAAATTGAAGCATAATTCCGGCGTGACGTAGGGATTGGGCGCCTGTTCGTGCGGCAGCACGATGTTCAGCCCGATTGAGGGCGCACCGACATCGTCGGCACCGCGGTTGCCGGCTTCCATGACGCCCGGCCCGCCGCCTGTCACCACCACGAACTCACGGTAGTAGGAGGTTGCCGAGTGCTCCGAGCACAGCCGGGCGAAGAGGCGTGCCTCCTCGTAGTAGCGGCTGTTGGCCAGAAGGTTCTTCTTCTGCGTCTCGTTCTTGGCCGCCCAGGCGTCGCCGCCGGGCTCCGGCAGCCGAGCACCGCCGAACAGCACGACCGTCGAGCGGATGCCGCGCTCGGCAAGGATCATCTCGGGCTTCAGAAGTTCAAGCTGCAGGCGCACGGCGCGCAGTTCGCGGCGCGTCATGAAGTCCGGATCGTTCCATGCCAGCCGGTAGGTCGGCGCCACGGTCTGCGGGGTTTCCGGGACACTTCTGGCGCGCTCCAAATCCTCGTCGGAGTGCGGCAGCGGTGTCCATCCCGTCTGTTCGTTGGAATTCATGTATTTCCCCGTCCTGCTCGCCACGCCGTCCCCCGGCGCAGGCGCGATTGACCCCCAGAATGGCTTGACATAGGGTCCGCGCGATTTCGCGCCAGCTTAGCTGCCGCAGCCTTAACAGCCTGTGTAACGGAGCTTATTCATGTCCAAGCCGGACCTCGCCAGCCTCGAATCGGTCATCGAAAATGCGTTCGAGGGGCGCGACGCCATCTCCACGGCGACCCGCGGCGAAGTGCGCGATGCCGTCAGCACGGCGCTCGACCTGCTCGACAAGGGCCAGGCGCGGGTGGCCGAGCGCCTCGACGACGGCAGCTGGAAGGTCAATCAGTGGCTCAAGAAGGCAGTCCTGCTGTCGTTCCGGCTGAACCCGATGGAGGTCATCGAGGGAGGCCCGGGCGGTTCTGTCTGGTGGGACAAGGTCCCGTCAAAGTTCGAAGGCTGGGGCGCCGCGGAGTTCGAGAAGGCCGGCATGCGCGCGGTGCCCTCGGCGATCGTCCGGCGCTCGGCCTATGTGGCGCCCGGCGTCGTCTTGATGCCCTCCTTCGTCAATCTCGGCGCCTATGTCGACAGCGGCACGATGGTAGATACCTGGGCGTCTGTCGGCTCCTGCGCGCAGATCGGCAAGAACGTGCACCTGTCGGGCGGCGTCGGCATCGGCGGCGTTCTGGAGCCGATGCAGGCCGGACCGACGATCATCGAGGACAATTGCTTCATCGGCGCCCGTTCGGAAGTCGTCGAGGGCTGCATCGTGCGCGAAGGCTCGGTGCTCGGCATGGGCGTGTTCATCGGCAAGTCCACCAAGATCGTCGACCGCGCCACCGGCGAGATCAGCTATGGCGAGGTCCCCGCCAATTCCGTCGTGGTGGCCGGCTCGCTGCCGGGCAAGCCCTTCCCGAACGGCCAGCCGGGGCCGTCGCTCTACTGCGCCGTCATCGTGAAACGCGTCGATGCGCAGACCCGCTCCAAGACCTCGATTAACGAACTGTTGAGAGATTGATCTTTCCGGCGAACGGTTCCACCTTCGCACCGCGCGTCCTCGCCTCCGCGGACGCCTCGACAGGGGGTGAAATGGACTGGAAGTATCCTTTCCCGAGCCACGCGGGCCACTTCAACCGGGCAAAGGTCCCGGCCGGCATCGTGGCGATCTTCCTCGCCAACGGCGCCAACAGATACGGACCAGATCCCCTTGCCTGATAAAGACCAGCTTTTCTGGCTATTCTTCAAGTTCTCGGGCCGCGTCAGCCGCGCGGCCTATTTCCTCGCGGGGCTGCTGCTCGCCATCGTCCAGGCGTTCCTGCTCTACCGGTTCACGCTTGTGCCGGAAGACAGCACGGCCGGACAGGTCTGGGCACTGGCCTTCTGGGCTGTCGTGCTGGTGTCGGTCTGGGCCAGCGTCGCGCTCGGCGTCAAGCGGCTGCACGATATCGGCCGGCACGGCATCATGGCTGCCGCACTGTTCATCCCGATGTTATCGATCCTCGCCTTCGTTGCGCTTTGCCTGATTCCCGGCCAGCCCGGCCCCAACCGCTACGGCGACCGGCCGAACAGTCCTGCAAGGACCGTCTGAGGTGATCGGGGCGGAAGCCGGCAGGGCCGGCATGCGCTACCGACGGCTCGATCCCGAACAGATCATCGGCACCGCAGCGAAGCTCGAGCAGCGTGTCGGCGAGCGCTTTCCGGAAGCAGGCCTGCGCAACGTGGCGAGTGAACTCGTCCTCCTGTCGAGCGACCTTGCGCGCTCGGCCGAGGCGCTGCAGGCGCCGATCTGGTGGGTGCGCATCCTGATCGGGGTCGCCGTCGCGGTGGGTGCCGCCGTCTTTCTCTTTGTCGGAACGATCCTGTCCTTCGACCGCATCGAGACCGGCGCCTTCGACTTCGTGCAGGGCATCGAGGCCTCGCTCAACACGCTGCTCCTGGCGGCGCTCGGCTTCCTGGCGCTGGCACGCAGCGAGGAGCGCATCAAACGCAAGCGCGTCTTCGTGCAGTTGCACACGCTGCGCTCGATGATCCATGTCGTCGACATGCACCAGATGACCAAGGACCCGGCAGCGCTCTCCGACAGCTTCAAGCCGATGCCGAACTCGCCGGTACGGATCACCAACAGCCAGGACCTCGCACGCTATCTCGACTATTGCTCGGAAATGCTGTCGCTTACAGGCAAGCTCGCCGCACTCTTCGCGCAGTCGGTCAACGACGAGGTCGTCATCGAGGCGGTCAACGACATCGAGGACCTCGGCTCGAACCTGTCGCGCAAGATCTGGCAGAAGATCACCATGATCGAGGACATCGCCGCGCGGGCCGGCCCGCCTGTGCCGCTCGGCTGACGCGCGTGATGACACCGCCGGTGCTTTGCATTAATCCGAACCCATGACCCTTCCCGTTGATCCCGTCGAAAACCTCGCCACCCTGATCCGCTGCCCTTCCGTGACGCCGGAGGATTCCGGCGCGCTGGAGGTGCTGGGGTCGATGCTCGCGCAGATCGGGTTCACCGTAGAACGTCCGGTATTTTCGGAGCCGGGAACACCCGACATCCAGAACCTCTACGCGCGCCGCTCTGGCAACGGGCCCCATCTGATGTTTGCCGGCCATACCGATGTGGTGCCGGTCGGCGACGAGGCCGCCTGGACGCATCCGCCCTTCTCAGCCGACATTCATGAAGGCGAGATGTTCGGCCGCGGCGCCGTCGACATGAAGGGGGGCATTGCCTGTTTCGTTGCTGCAGTCGCCCGCCACGTAGAAGCCGGTGGCACGATCCCCGGTTCGATATCTCTCCTGATTACAGGCGACGAGGAAGGCCCGGCGATCAACGGCACCACCAAGCTGCTCGACTGGGCCACGGCGAAGGGCGAGAGCTGGGATGCCGCAATCGTCGGCGAACCGACCAATCCGGACGCATTGGGCGACATGATCAAGATCGGCCGGCGCGGATCGCTCTCCGGCGTCGTGACCGTGCATGGGCGCCAGGGACACGTTGCCTACCCGCACCTTGCCGACAATCCGGTGCGCGGCATGATGGCGATCGTAGAGGCGCTGCTTGAGCCTGCCTTCGATGCCGGCACCGAGAATTTCCAGCCGACCAACCTCGAAATCACTTCCGTCGATGTTGGAAATGCGGCCACCAACGTCATTCCCGCGAAGGCCTCCGCGGCGTTCAACGTGCGCTTCAACGACACCTGGACGCCAGAGACTTTGCGGGCCGAGATCGAAGCGCGGATCGAGAAGGCGAGCCGCTCGACGAGGTTCCGGGCCGGCAAGGCCGAGCCGTCGAATTTCGAGCTGTCCTGGCGTGACCGCCCCAGCGAGGTCTTCATCACCAGGGACGAGAAGCTGATCGAGACGCTCAGCGGCTCCATCGAGGCGGTCACTGGCCGCAAGCCTGCGCTGTCGACCTCGGGCGGCACCTCGGATGCACGCTTCATCAAGGATTTCTGCCCAGTGGTCGAGTTCGGCCTGGTCGGCAAGACGATGCACATGGTGGACGAGCGTGTGCCGGTGGCCCAACTCGAGGCCCTGACGCAGATCTACCGCCGCTTCCTCGAGGACTGGTTCGGGTAACGCGGCATGCCTTCGTTCGAACAGGTCCAGCAATATCTTACCGGCGCGGCGCGGATGATGCTGGGCAAGGCTGACGGCCTGCGAATGCTCGATTTTTCGGCCGACGGGTTCTGGAATTCCTTCTTCGCAATGGTCGTGGCGCTGCCCGCGCTGATGATCGGCTGGGTCGGTCTTGCAAACGACCTCGAGCAGATGCCGGACGCCATCGGTAGCCGCTTCTCCATCCTGCTCAGGATAGCGGCGATCGACTTCGCGTCATGGACGGGGCCGCTCGTCCTGCTTGCGCTCGTCATCACCAGGACTCCCATCGCAGACCGCTTCGCCCGGATCGTCGTCGCCGGCAACTGGGGATCGGCAGTGATCGTCTGGTTCATGCTGCCGGCGCCCTTGCTCCGGCTGGTCTATCCCGCCGCCGAGAGCGCAGCCTCGCTGCTGTCGCTGGTGCTGTTCGCCGTTTCGCTCCTCCTGACATGGCGCCTCACCAACCTCGCGGTAGGCAAGGGCCCCGCCATCGCAACGGCGGTCTTTGTCGGGATGTTCGTCTCGTCGATCGCGATCCTGATCTTGCTGCAGTCCGCGCTGGGCCTGGCGTCGGCGGCTTAGATCTCCGGCGGATAGTCGACGCGCATCAGGTAGAGCCCGTCCGGCGGCGCAACGGCTCCGCAGGCCGATCGATCCTTCGCCTCGAGTGCGGCCTGCACGTCTCCGGCCGTCCAGGCACCCTCGCCGACCCGCTTCAACGTGCCGACCATCGACCGCACCTGGTTGTGCAGGAAGGATCGCGCCGAAGCCCGGACCTCGATCAGGTCTCCCGCCTGCGTGACGTCGAGGCGGTCGAGCGTCCTAAGCGGGCTCTTGGCCTGGCACTGGACCGACCGGAAGGTGGTGAAGTCGTGCCGGCCGACAAGCATCTGCGCCGCCTCGTGCATGGCCTCGGCCGAGAGCATGGCCGGAACCCACCAGACGCGGTTCTTCTCCAGCGCCGGCGAAGCCCGACGGTTGAGGATGCGGTAGAGATAGTGCCGCGCCGTCGCAGAGAAACGGGCGTCGAAGCTGTCCGGAACCGCAGCAGCCGCAAGAATGCTCACCGATTCCCGCGCCATTCGCAGATGCGCGTTGATGGCGTCGCGCACCGTGTCGTCTGGCCACTCCCTGACGAGGTCGAGATGCGCCACCTGGCCCGCCGCGTGGACGCCGGCATCCGTCCTGCCGGCGCCGCGAAGCGAAATCTCTTCGCCGCAAAAGCCCAAGACTGCCTGCTCTATGGCTTGCTGCACCGAGGGCTGGCCGGCCTGCCTCTGCCACCCTGAATAGGGCGTGCCGTCATATTCGACGTCGAGGCGGTAGCGCGGCATCCAGTCCGTTAAGCCGCCAGTTCGGCGCCGAAAGCCGTCGCGTAGACCAGCTTGCCGGCTTCCGGCGCTTCGCCCCAGGCGAGCGCCTGCAGGGCGTCGCACTGGTAGTCGCTCTCGAATCCCGCGGCGCGCTGACGCTCGTAGCCGAAGCGGCTGTAGTAGGCAGGGTCGCCCAGCACGATGGCGAGCGTTTCACCCGCCTGCTTCAACCTGAGATGGGCCTCGCGCACCAGCGCGCCACCGATCCCCGATCCGTGCATGGCGGGCTCCACCGCCAGAGGGGCGAGTGCAACTGCCGGAAACTCCCGGCCGGCATGCTCCACGTAAAGGCGGGAGAACAGGATATGGCCGACGACCTGGCCTTCTTCCTCCGCGACCAGTTCGACCACGGCGTCGCCGCCCGAAACCAGCGCATCGACCAGCCCGGCCTCCGCCTTCTGGCCGAATGCGTGTTCCTCGACCAGCCTGATCGCCTCGCGATCCCTGGGCGTCGCGGCCCTTATCGACATCATGCTCATAGCAATATCGTTCCTTGATCTACTTTTGCACCGCGCAGAAACTCATCAGCCTTAACTGGTTTTCCGCCGGCGCGCTGCAATTCGACGAGGCGCACGGCGCCTTCTCCACAGCCGACGGTCAGCCGGTCGTCCAGCATGGCGCCTGCCGGGCCGCTGCCCTTGCCAATCGTCGTACGCAGTATCTTCAGCCTTTCGCGCCGGCCGCCGAGTTCGATTTCGCACCAGGCGCCCGGAAATGGCGACAGCCCGCGCACCCGGTTGTGGACCTCCGAAGCTGGCAAGTTCCAGTCGATCCGCGTCTCGGCCTTGTCGATCTTGCGGGCGTAGGTCGCTCCTTCAGCGGCCTGCGGCGTCAGCGGTAGGTGGCCTCCCTCAAGCTTCTCGAGCGCCTCCACCATCAGACGCGCACCCGCATGCATCAACCTGTCGTGCAACTCGCCTGCTGTCTCGTCGGGACCGATTGCGATCCGTTGGGCAAGTCCCACCGGACCGGTATCCAGCCCCTCTTCCATCCTCATGATCATCATGCCTGTCTCGGCGTCGCCGGCCATGATCGCGCGCTGGATCGGCGCGGCGCCGCGCCAGCGCGGCAGGAGCGACGCATGGCCGTTATACGCGCCAAGCCGCGTCGCCCGAAGCACTTGCGGCGGCAGCAGCAGTCCATAGGCGACGACGACGGCCAGGTCTGCATCGAGCGTGGCTAACTCCTGCTGCGCGGCGCCGTCACGCAGCGTCTTCGGCGAACGGACCTCGATGCCGAGGCGCTCGGCAGCTTTCTGCACTGGCGAAGGCGTCAGGTCGAGGCCGCGTCGACCGGCAGGTCGGGGGGGCTGCGTGTAGACGGCCACGACCTCGTGACCGGCCTCGACAATGGCTTCGAGCGTCGGCACGGAGAAATCCGGCGTACCCATGAAAATGATGCGCAGCGGCATGATGGCTGGCTTTCCCGATGGGGGGCGGAGCGCCCTACCCGACCATCCTGGCCGGCTGGCGGTCGCGTGCCAGTTTCTTGAACTTCTTGACCACCATGTCTCGCTTCAGCTTCGAAATGTGATCGATGAAGAGCACGCCGTCGAGATGGTCGATCTCATGCTGCAGGCAGGTTGCCAGAAGCCCATCAGCCTCGATCTCCTGTGTCTTGCCGTCGCGATCGAGGTAGCTGACCCTGACGGTCGCGGGCCGCTCGACCTCGGCGTAGTAGTCCGGGATCGACAGGCAGCCCTCCTCGTAGACCGAGCGCTCATCGCTGCTGCCCAAGACCTGCGGGTTGATGAAAACGAGCGGCGCGGGCGTCTCGTCTTCCTTGGCCAGGTCAATGACCAGCATGCGCAGCGGCTCCCCAACCTGGATGGCCGCCAGTCCGATGCCGGGCGCGTCATACATCGTGGCCAGCATGTCGTCGGCCAGCTTCTGCAGCGGCGCATCGACGCGCTCGACGGGCTTCGAGACGGTGCGCAGTATGGGATCCGGCAGGATGATGAGAGGCTTGATCGACATCGCACTCACCTAAGATGTCCGCTTTGACGCGTCAACCGGCCACGTGAACGGTTGTTCTTGTTTTGATCTGACCGAAGACAGCGAATCGTCTATGCTGGCGCCATGAATGACCTTTCAGCACTACTGGCAGAACCCATCCTGCGGCTTGGCGCGACCAGCGTGACACTCGGCCAGTTGCTGGCTTTCGGGGCGCTGCTGGTGCTCGGGCTCCTGATTTTCCTTGCTGTCGCGTTGTGGCGTGCGTCCAGCGCGCGCGCCGCCGCCGCGGCGGAAGCCGCGCAGTTGGCACGGGACGCCGAGACGCGCATGGCCGGCATTTTGCAGGCCCAGGCGGAGATGCAGGGAAGGCTTGGCACCGTCGCCGAAGTGTTCGGGGCCCGGCAGGCGGAACTGACGCAGTCGATCGGCCAGCGCCTCGACGCAATGACCGGCCGCCTCGGCCAGACCATGACCGAGCAGACCAAATCAACGCATGAGAGCCTAGCCAAGCTGCAGGAAAGGCTGGCGGTCATCGACACCGCCCAGAACAACATCCAGTCGCTCGCCGGCCAGGTGGTGCAGTTGCAGGCAATCCTGTCCAACAAGCAGACGCGCGGCGCCTTCGGACAGTCTCGCATGGAAGCGATCATCGCAGACGGACTGCCGATGGGAGCCTATGAATTCCAGGCGACGCTCTCCAACGGAAACCGGCCCGACTGCCTGATCAAGATGCCCAACGATTCACCGTCGCTGGTCATCGACGCGAAATTTCCGCTCGAGGCGTGGAATGCCATCCGCGCGGCCTCGGAACTCGACAATCCGGGCGAACAGCCGAAATTCGCAGCCCAGGCGTTCCGGCGCGACATCGAGATCCATCTCAAGGCGATATCCGACAAGTACCTGATCCAGGGCGAAACCCAGGATACGGCCTTCATGTTCGTGCCGTCGGAATCGATCTTCGCCGAAATCCACGAGAATTTCGAAGCGATCGTCCACAAGGCGCACCGCGCACGCGTCGTCATCGTCTCGCCGTCGCTCCTGATGCTGTCGATCCAGGTCATCCAGGCAATCCTGAAGGATGCCCGGATGCGCGAGCAGGCGCATCTGATCCAGGGCGAGGTTGTCCGGCTCATGGAAGATGTCGGCAGGCTGGACGAGCGCGTGCGCAAGCTCCAGACCCATTTCGGCCAGGCATCGCGGGACATCGACGACATCCTGGTCTCGTCCGGCAAAGTCACCAAGCGCGGCCAGAAGATCGAGGCGCTGGAGTTCGGCGCCTCGGGCCACGATGCGGAGGACATGCGCGACGCCGAGCCGAGGAGCGTGTCGGGTAGCGGCGACAAGCCGACACTGGGCGGCGGCCAGCTGAAGCTGCGGGTGGTCGACGAGGGCGACTAGGCTTCCTGCCCCGCAGCCTCCGCCGATGCCTTGCCTTCCTCCAGCGCGAGGCGCCGCCGCTCCCAGCCGCTGGTCGTCTGCGGCTTCACGAACAAGGAAGTGATCTCGGGAAGTTCCTTGTGGAGAAGTGCTTCGAGGCGCTCGACGCAGGCCTCGATTTCCGGCGCGGCTGTGTGATCCTCGAATTCGATGCTGAGGCCCGCGACAATTGAATCGGGGCCCAGATGCACCGTCAGGACACCGTTCGCCTTCTGCACGACCGGGTCTGCCTGCGCGATTTCAAGCACCCTGCGCTGAACGTCCGGCATGGCCGGTTCGCCGATCAGCAGGCCCTTGCTCTCGCGAGCCAGGAAGATGGCGGTTGCGCCGAGTATCAGACTGATGCCGATCGAAGCGACACCGTCGAGTTCGGGGATTTCCAGAACCTCGGCGGCAAGGATGCCGAAGAAGGCGACCGCGAGCCCGAGCAGCGCCGCACTGTCCTCGAACAGCACGGTGTAGACGCTCGGATCCTTGCTCAGTCGAACCGCCTCGAACCATCCGAAGCTTCCCTTGTGACGACGGAACTCCTTGAACGCGACCCACCACGTCACCCCTTCGAAAACGAAGGAGACGCCGAGAACGACATAGTTCACCGTGGGATTGCGGACCGGCTCAGGGTGCAGGATGTGCGAGACGCCCTCGTAGAAGGAGATGCCGGCGCCGAGCGCGAAGACGAGGAGCGCGACAATGAAGCTCCAGAAATAGAGTTCCCTGCCATGACCGAGCGGATGGCTGAGGTCAGGCGGCCGGGCGGCCCGATTCAGCCCGTAGAGAAGCAGCAGGCCGTTACCCGTGTCGACGACCGAGTGGACACCTTCCGAGAGCATTGCCGAACTGCCGGTGAAGAAGGCGGCGACGAACTTGGTCAGCGCGATCAGCAGATTGCCGACAATCGCGGCGTAGATGACAACCTTGGAGCCTGAGTGCCCGGCCATGGAAACGTCCCCTCTGTGCCGCGCCTCGCTCTCGCGGACGCTCAATCGTGTCGGAAAAGCGTCAGCGGGCGAAAGGTTGCGTCAGTCGGCCAGTTCGTCGGTCCACACCTTGAAGGAGGAAAGGATACCCGGGCCGAAAATATGGGTCAGCGGAACGTCAGCCGCATCGCGTCCATAGGCAATCAGCGTGCGGCCGATGCGCGGTGCGTTGTTGCGGGGATCGTATGCGTGCCAGCGCCCGCTGAGATAGACTTCGATCCAGCCGGCGAAGTCCATGTCGGACCAGGGTTTTGGCAGGCCGATGTCGCCAATATAGCCGGTGCAGTATCGGGTCGGAATGTTCAGGGCGCGGCAGAAGGCGACGGCCAGGTGGGCGAAATCCCGGCACACGCCGCTCCGCTCGCGATAGGCCTCGACGGCGGTCCTGGTAGGACGCGCCAGGCCGTAGTTAAACGTCAGGTGGTTGTGCACGAAGTCGCAGACGGCCTGGACGCGCGCCGCGCCCGGCGGCGTGTGACCAAACAGTTGCCACGCCTCGGTCGCCAGGACATCGCTTTCGCAATACCTGCTGGGCAGCAGGAAGAGCAGCGTGTCGGTCGGCAGATGCTCAACCTGATGCTGGAAGGCCGATGTATCGACGACTTCAAACGATCCCGGGTCGCGCACGACGGAATCGGTGCCGATCGTGAAGCGTCCAGCCGTCGCAACAAGACGGTTGCACCAGTTGCCGAAACTGTCGCGGTAGCTTTCGATCTGCACCGGCGGATCGGAAACGAGAAAGTCGGGACGCTCAAGATCCGAGGCGCGTGAATAATGGACGTTGAGCATGGCAATCATCGGTGTGGCTTGCGGAAAGTCGAAACTCATCTCGCAGCCAATGTGAATACGCATTGATCTCCTTGCTGGCCGTGCAGTTCGAGAGGGCGGATGCACCCTGTATGCGGCAGGCAGGCGAGCATTGCACGGGCACGACGGGTTGACGAGGGTTCAGCGTGAAATCCCGGCTTGCACCCGCTGATGCGCTTGGTGTGGCTTGGTGATGTCTTGCTCTCGGAACGGAGAGTTGGTTCACTCCGCTTCCCGCAACCCGGAGTGACGAATCATGGCCAAAGGTCAGATGAAGAGCAAGAAGGAAACCCGCAAACCCAAGAAGGACGCCAAGAAGCCCGCGCCGGCCCCGGCCCTCAAGGCACCGCCCGTTGCCGCCATACGTCTGAAGGAAAAGAAATAGTCCGCAAGGGGCGCGTCCGCACGGGCATTTGACGGCGAGACGCGGCAAAGCCGCCAGATCGATCCGGCAAGCGGTTCAGGCTGAAAGAGCTTGAGGCAACAACAGAAGCACCGGCCCGCCGGCGCAAGCCGGCGGAATATGGTGCCGTTCAGCGCTTACGCTGCTTGCGGGCCGCGTAGCGCGCGTCGCGCTTGGCCTTGCGTTCTGCTTCGTCGCCCAGCAGACGGGCAATGCGCTCGTTCTCTTCGGCTTCGCGCGCCTTGGCTTCGGCCTGGGCAGCTTCCTCGGCCGCGATGCGGGCTGCCTCTTCGGCTGCTTCGCGCGCGGCGCGCTCGGCTGCCTCGCGGGCGAGCTTTTCCTGCCGCTGCTTTTCCTTTTCCACCGCGCGCTTCTCGCGCGCCTCAAGGATTGCCTGCCGCTCGGCCTTTCGGGCCTGTACCGCCGGATCATCCTCCGCCGGTCGGGCCTTGAACCTCTCCAGCAATGCCTTTTTCGCGTCGTTCGCCGCATTGCGGCGTTCAAAAATGTCTTTTTCCCTGTAGATCGCCAATTTTATATCCCTAGAGTCATCTCGCGCCGCTTACATACGCGCGACAGGCCAGAGTTCAAGCGCCAAAGCGCGCGTTTCCACGAAATTGCCCTCTCGGTACGCCGAAAGGGTCGTCAAATCATGCTTTCGGTCGGCCCTTTCCTGAATGCACTGTTCACCGGGCGGGCTCTGGCAACAAAGCCACACCGCTACTAGCTGTGTGGTTCACGACCTCGAAAGCGAGCGCACCATGGAACTTGGTCTCTATACCTTCGCCGATGTTTCCGTCGAGCCAGGTCCCAACGCCATCGGACCACATCAGCGGTTGCGCAACCTGATCGAGGAGATCACGCTGGCCGATCAGGTCGGCCTCGACGTGTTTGGGCTCGGTGAACACCACCGGCCCGACTATGCCGTTTCGGCGCCGGTCGTGGCGCTTGCCGCCGCAGCCGAGCATACCAAGCGGATCAGATTGACCAGCGCGGTTACCGTGCTTTCCTCGGACGATCCGGTGCGCGTCTTCCAGCAGTTTTCCACGCTTGACCAACTCTCTTCGGGCCGCGCGGAGATCATGGCCGGGCGCGGCTCTTTCATCGAATCCTTTCCGCTGTTCGGCTACAATCTCGAGGATTATGACGAGCTCTTTTCGGAAAAGCTCGACCTGCTGCTCAAGCTTCGCGATAGCGTCAAGGTCAGTTGGTCGGGCAGGCTGCGCGCGCCGATCCACGACCGCGGCGTCTATCCGCGCCCCTACCAGGACCAATTGCCGATCTGGATCGCGGTCGGCGGCACGCCGCAATCGGTCGCGCGCGCGGCAACGCTCGGCCTGCCGCTGGCGCTGGCCATCATCGGAGGCGAGCCTCATCGATTTGCGCCGCTGTTCCAGCTCTATCGCGAAACCGCGCGGCGCGCCGGGCATGATCCACGCACCCTGGCCACGAGCCTCAACGTGCATGGCTTCATCGGCGAGACAACGGAGCAGGCGGCCGACGACTTCTACGGACCTCAGGCAGAGGTGATGAACCGCATCGGACGCGAGCGCGGCTGGGGACCGACCAACCGCGCCCATTTCGACCAGTCGCGCTCGCCGACCGGCGCGCTGTTTGTCGGCAACCCGGAACAGGTCGCCGAGAAGATCGTCGCCCAGCACCGGATCTTCGGCAATGACCGCTTCCTGCTGCAGATGGCGATCGACATCATGCCGCATGCCAAGATCATGAAGGCGATCGAGCTCTACGGCACCAGGGTCGCGCCGCTGGTCCGCAAGGAAACCGCCACCGCGAGCGCGGTCGATACGGCGACCGCCTGAACAGCGCTGGCGGAACCAATTCCTTGCCAGCGGGTTTGCTGTCGGGGCCACAGTTTCGAAAGCCGTTCGACGCGGCCCCTTGAGGGGTTGCCATGAACAGGAAGAAAAGCGTCGCGGACGCGCCGTTGCCGACCGTCGTCGACACGCGCGGTTCCGACACGCGGCTGATGCGGTCGCTGCTCATCGGCATATTCATCTTCATGGTGATCTACGCGCTCTATTTCGCACGCGACTTCTTCATGCCGGTCGTGCTGGCATTCCTGCTGGCGTTGACACTGACGCCGATCGTGCGTTTCCTGAAGTGGCACGGCGTGCCCGAGCCGCTGTCTGCGACGCTGCTCGTGCTCCTGGCGGTCCTGTCGCTCACGGCGGTGGGCTACTTCCTGTCGGGGCCTATCGTGGACCTGGTCAACCGCGCGCCGACGATCGGGCGACAGGTTACCGAGCGCCTTGCGGAACTGCGGCACCCGTTTGAACAGGTCATGGAGGTTTCAAAGCAGGTCGAGAAAGTCGCCGAGACGGCGCAGGAGCCCGACGTGCAGAAGGTTGTCGTGGCGCAGCCCGGCATCCTGTCCCAGGCGGCCGGCAACCTGCTTTCTGCGGGCACGACAGCCGCGATAACGTTCGTCCTGTCCCTGTTCCTCCTCGCCTCCGGGACGATGTTCTACGAAAAGACGATCCAGTCCTTTGCGCGAATGAGCGAGAAGAAGCGCGCCCTGCGTCTGGTCTATGATGTCGAGCGCGAGATTTCGCGCTACCTGCTCACCGTCGCGCTCATCAACACCGGGCTCGGCGTGGCCGTGGCACTCGGGCTCTGGGGTTTGGGCATGCCGACACCCTTCGTGTGGGGCGCTGCCGCCGCGGCGCTGAATTTTCTGCCCTATGTCGGCGCAGTGGTTACGGTGGTGCTGGTCGCCGCCATCGCGCTCATCAGCTTCGACACGCTTTCCTACGCGTTATTGGCGCCAGCCTTCGTGCTCGCCTGCAACCTGGTCGAGGGGCAACTGGTGACGCCGCTGATCGTTGGCCGAAGGCTGGAGATCAATGCCGTTGCGGTGTTCGTCGCGGTCGCCTTCTGGTCCTGGCTATGGGGTTTCATCGGTGCCCTGATCGCCGTGCCGCTGCTCGTCGTCATCAAGGTTTTCTGCGACCATTTCGAAAGCTGGCGCCACATCGGCATCTTCCTTGCTGCGCAGGAGGTTCCGACCGCAAACCAGGAGGATTGAGGCCAGACCGCAGCGGCGACCGTTGCGTCGCTTGCCGGCGTTCCTATATGCGAGTGCCGAACAGCGGACTTTTCCATGACAACGCTTTCCGTCCTCGATCTCGCACCGGTTCCCGAAGGCAGCGATGTCGGCCAGTCTCTCGCCAATTCGCTCGAACTGGCCAAACGGGCCGAACAGCTCGGCTATCGTCGCTACTGGCTGGCCGAACACCACAACATGCCGGGCATCGCAAGCGCAGCGACCGCCGTGGTGATCGCCCATATCGCCGCAGGCACCTCGACCATCCGTGTCGGCGCGGGCGGCGTGATGCTGCCCAACCATGCGCCGCTGATCATCGCCGAGCAGTTCGGCACGCTGGCCGCGCTGCATCCCGGCCGGATCGACCTCGGGCTCGGTCGCGCGCCGGGCACAGACATGCTGACGGCCCGCGCACTACGCCGGAACCTCGAGGCCGGCGCCGACAATTTCCCGCAGGACGTCGTCGAACTGATCAACTATTTCGCGCCGGCCGAAGTCGGGCAGCGCGTGCGCGCCGTGCCCGGCGAGGGCCAGGAGGTCGAGGTCTGGATGCTCGGCTCCAGCACCTATGGCGCACAGCTCGCCGCCATGCTCGGCCTGCCCTACGCTTTCGCATCGCATTTCGCGCCAGCCGAGATGGAACACGCCGTCGACATCTACCGCTCGCGCTTCGAGCCGTCGGGGCGGCTGGGCAAGCCAAACCTGATGCTCGGCCTCAACGTCTTCGCGGCCGAGACCGACGAGGAGGCGCAGTTCCTGTTCTCGTCGCTGCAGCAAGCCTTCGTGAACCTTCGCAGCGGCCGTCCGGGCAAGCTGCCGGCCCCCGTGGAAGGCTATGTGGAGGGTCTCGATCCGATGGCCAGGGCGATGCTCGACCAGGCACTGTCCTGCGCCGTGGTCGGTTCGCCGTCGACAGTGAAGAAGGGGCTCGACGCCTTCATCCGGCGAACCGGGGCAGACGAACTCATGGTGACGGCGCAGATCTTCGACCAGAAGGCGCGGGTCCGCTCCTTCGAGATCCTGGCCGAGGCTCATCGCGACCTGCAGCAGGCCGCCTGACGCGCATACTTCAGCCGGCAAGCGGTACCCGGTACATGCCGGCGCGCTCGTAAAGGCGGATCGCAGGCGCATTGCCGGCGTCCACCTTGAGGTCGAGATTAGAGGCTCCGCGCGCCCTGAACGCGCCGAAGACCTGGCGGAGCAGGCACCCGCCGATACCAAGGCGCCGGAATTCCGGGTGCACGGCAAGATCCTTCAGGAAGGCACTGGTCCAGCACTGCGCGACGCCGACAATGCGCAACTCGGCGTCCAACGCCACAAAGCACAGTGCGGCCTCAAATTCCGAATCCCTGGTCAGCGCGGTCCACCAGCCCTCCGGATCCTGCAGATCCGGCCCATGCAAGTCGGCGGCCTTCAGCAGCGCATGCACTGCCACCGCATCGCCGGGTGCAAGGGTGCGGCAGGCAAAGCCGGCCGGCCAGACCGGCGCATCAACCGGCTGCCCGAG
The DNA here is from genome assembly GCA_018823835.1 of Alphaproteobacteria bacterium. GTDB lineage: Bacteria > Pseudomonadota > Alphaproteobacteria > Rhizobiales > Rhizobiaceae > CAMYMG01. The sequence continues at coordinate 223,656 of JAHJHT010000002.1, forward strand.
ATCGCGCCGGAAGCGCAGGGTAGTTCTTGCGACATCCTGGGACTGCACGACCGCGAATGCCTATTTCAGCGCCCGGACCAATTCCTTGTCCGGGAAACAGGTGGCGGCGAGGCCGTTCTTGGCCTGCCAGTCACCGATCGAGCGCCTGGTCTTGTAGCCGGGCAGGCCATCGGCGCCGCCGACGTCGTAGCCTTGCCTTTCCAGCCCGCGCTGCATGGCGGCTATGTCGGATCGATAGAGCGCGTCGACCTTGTTCCATCCCGAGGCGAAGCTCTTGTCGCCGTAGGCGATGCGGTCCGCTGCATGGCCCACGAACAGGGCGTAGACATCGCTCTCGTTGTATTCCTTCAGCACATAGAAGTTCGGGGTGACGATAAAGGCCGGGCCGTAACGCCCGGCCGGCATCATCAGGTATCCCTCGGCCCGAGCCTCGTGCTGCGGGAAGGGTTTGCCGCCCATCCTCTCTATGCCCATGGCGGCCCAGTCGGCGATTTTCCTGCCGCGGTCCGGCCCCTCCAGTGCACAGGTAACGTTGTCGGGCACCGTGACCTCGAAACCCCAGTCACGCCCCTTCACCCAGCCATAGTCGGCGAGATAGCTGGCGATGGAGGCCAGCGTATCGGCTTCAGAATTCCAGATGTCCGGGTTGCCCTTGCCGTCAAAGCCGACGGCGTGCTTGAGGAAGGAGGTCGGCATGAATTGCGGCTGGCCGAGCGCGCCGGCCCAGGACGATTTCATCGCGGCGCGCGGCGCCAGCCCTCGCTCGACCATGACGAGCGCGGCCAGCACCTCCTCGCGGAACATCTCCTTGCGGGTGGCGAGAAACGCCTTGGTGCCAAGCACCTCGAAGGCATCGTAGGGGATCTTGGCGTTGCCGAAGCCGGATTCGCGGCCCCATATCGCCAGGACAATGCCGCGCGGCACGCCGTAGCGCTTTTCCAGTGCGGCAAGCGCGGACGCATATTTCCCGGCGCGGGCCCGGCCGCCGGCCGTTACCCCGGCAACCGTGTTCTCGGCAAAGTAGTTGCCGGGCGAACGAAACTCGGCCTGGTGCTGGTCCTTCGGCGTCTCTTCCTTCTCACCCGGCATGACCAGGTCGGGCAGTTTGAGGTTTGGCTTCACGCCGGCAAAGGCCGCGTCGAATGTCTTCCTGGAAACGCCGTTGGCCTGGGCAGCGGGCCAAAGGTCCTTGGCGAGCCAGGCGCGGAACTGGTCGTCGATCTTCGCGGCCGAGGCCTTGCCTGCCGGCATCGCCAGCAGCAGGAACAGCACGAGCAGCCCAAGGAAAGGCAATCGCAACAGGTGGCTGCCAGCAATCATCACGGTCTCCTCGCCAGGATACGAGTCAGAACGCCGTCCGCGACTTCAGCGCCGCCGAGAGCGTTCCCTCGTCAAGATAGTCGAGCTCGCCGCCGACCGGCACGCCGTGCGCGAGCCGCGTCACCTTCACGCCGAAGTCGGAGAGCTGGTCAGTCAGATAGTGTGCCGTCGTCTGACCTTCGACGGTCGCGTTGACCGCGATGATGATCTCCGTCACGCCACCCGGCGCGACGCGGTCGATCAACGCCTTGATGTTCAACTGGTCCGGTCCGATGCCGTCGAGCGGCGAAAGCGTGCCGCCCAGCACATGGAACAGCGCGTTCATCGAGCCGGCCCGCTCAAGCGCCCAGAGATCGGCGACATCCTCGACCACGATGATGGTGCCCGGGTCGCGCCGAGCGTCGGTGCAGATCATGCAGGGATCGGAGGTATCGACATTGCCGCAGGTCGAACAGATGCGAACCTTTTCCAGGGCCTCGCCCATGGCCGAAGCAAGCGGCGCCAGAAGCTGCTCCTTCTTCTTGATGAGGTGCAGCGCCGCGCGCCGGGCCGAGCGCGGGCCGAGCCCCGGCACCTTGGCCAGGAGCTGGATCAGGCGTTCGATTTCCGGACCGGCGATTCGCTTGGACATTGACGTGGTTTAGCGGGGAACGGCGAAATTGGGTAGCAGCGGCGGCAGCGACATTTATGATGCTGGGTCGGAGCGGCAGGAAAACGGCAAGACCTCCATGAGCGAGATAAGCATCCGCGCGGCGCGAAGCGAGGACCAGGAACTCCTGTCGGCGCTGCTTGCCGCATCCTATGCCAGTCTCAAGGGGTCATATGACCCACACGGGCTTGATGCTGCCTTGCCCTACATGTCTCGCGCCAACCCGAAGCTGCTGGCGGGGGGAGCCTACTATCTTGCCGCGATCGGCGGCGAGCCGGCCGGCTGCGGCGGCTGGTCAGTGGAAAAGCCTGGCAGCGGCGAGATTCGCCAGGGGATCGCACATATCAGGCATTTCGCCACCCATCCCGAACATATGCGAAAAGGCGTGGCGCGAAGCCTGCTGCTGCGATGCCTCGCGGAAGCATCGGCAGCTGGCATCCGAACGATGAGGTGCCAGTCGACCCTGCCGGCGGAAGGGTTCTACCGCTCCGCGGGCTTTCGCCGCCTCGGCGTCATCGAGGTCGAGATGGGACCGGACCTGGTCCTACCCGCCGTCGACATGAGGCTTGAGTTGTCGAAGCCCTAGAAGGGCAGCTTCATGCCGGGCGGAATCGGCAGGCCAGCGGTCAGTTCCCGCGTCTTTTCCTGCATGACCGCCTCGACCTTTGCCTTGGCGTCGTTGTGCGCCGCCAGGACGAGGTCCTCGAGGATCTCGACCTCATCTTCCTTGAACAGGGACGGATCGATCTTCAGCGACTTCATCTCGAACTTGCCGGACAAAGTCACGGTGACGAGGCCGCCCCCCGCCTGGCCGCTGGCCTCGATCGTCGCAAGTTCCTCCTGCATGCCCTGAAACTTCGCCTGCATTTCCTTGGCCTTGCCCATAAGGCCGAGCAGATCCTTCATGATGGTCTCCGTTAGCTGTCGATGTCGTCGTCATCCGCCGGTTCAGGCGGTGGACTGTTCTCATCGGATTGGATTTCAGTCGCGTCCGGGATGCGCACGTCGATTACCTTGGCACCGGGAAACCGCGACAGTATGGCGGCAACGGCCGGATCGCTCTTGGCGTCGAGAATGGCGCTGTCACGCCTGGCGGTTTCAGCCTCCGCGAGCGTCTTTCCACCCTCTTCCCGCGACAGCGAGACAATCCACTGCCGGCCAGTCCAGGACTTCAGCCTCGTCGTCAGGTCGCCGAGCAGGGTCTTTGGCGCATCGCCGGTCAGGCTGACGTCGAGCCGCCCGGGCTCGATGCGGACCAGCCGCACATACTGCTTCAGCGAAATCTTGAACAGCTTGTCGCGGTGCGTGTCGGCAAGGGCGGCTATGTCTTCAAGCGAGCGAACAGCTACGGCGGGCGCCTCGGCCACCGGCTCGGGTGCCGGCGTGAATTCGACAGGCTTCTCAGCCGGTTCGACCAGACGCATCGTCTGCCCGCTGCCGGAGCTCGTCGCCACCATTCGCGACTGCGGAGGATTTGCACCATTGCCCGGCTGCGTGGGCGCCTGGCCCGGTGACTGGCGTGGCGCGGCGCCGCTCGACACCGGCGAGCCGTCCGACAGCGACTTCAGCGCCTCGTCGAGCGTCGGCAGGTCGGCAGCATGCGCTATACGGATCAGCACCATCTCGGCGGCGCTGACCGGCCGGTTCGACGACTGCACCTCGGGAATTCCCTTGAGCAGCATCTGCCAGCTGCGCGACAGAACTCTTACCGACAGCGTCTTGGCGAACTCGGCACCGCGGCCGCGCTCCTCTTCCGACAGCGAGGCGTCGTTGATCGCCGACGGCACGAATCGCAGGCGGGTGACCAGATGGTTGAACTCGGCAAGATCGGTCAGAACGGCAACCGGGTCGGCCCCGACATCGTATTGAGCGCGGAAGGCGTTGAGTGCGGCGGCGACATCGCCTTTCACCAGGTATTCGAAGAGTTCCACGACGCGCGCCCGGTCGGCGAGACCCAGCATGGTGCGAACCTGCTCGGCCGTAACCGTGCCCGCGCCATGCGCGATCGCCTGGTCGAGAATCGACAGAGCATCACGCACCGAGCCTTCGGCCGCGCGGGCGATCATGGCCAGCGCCTCGTCGTCGACGCCGATCTGCTCCTGGCCGGCAATGCCGCGCATATGTTCCGTCAGCATGCTGGCGTCGACCCTTCTGAGGTCGAAGCGCTGGCAGCGCGACAGGACGGTGATCGGAACCTTGCGGATTTCGGTTGTCGCGAAGATGAACTTGACGTGCGGCGGCGGCTCCTCGAGCGTCTTCAGCAGACCGTTGAAGGCCTGCGTCGACAGCATGTGGACCTCATCGATGATGTAGACCTTGTAACGGGCCGACACCGGCGCATAGCGCACCTGCTCGATGATCTCGCGAATGTCGTCGATGCCGGTGTGCGACGCGGCATCCATCTCGGTGACGTCGACATGACGTCCCTCCATGATAGCCTTGCAGTGCTCGCCTGGCACCGAAAGATCGACGGAAGGCTGGTCGACAGTGCCTGTCTTGTAGTTGAGCGCCCGCGCCAGGATGCGCGCCGTCGTCGTCTTGCCGACACCGCGAACGCCGGTCAGCATCCAGGCCTGCGCGATACGGCCGGTCGAAAAGGCGTTGGTGAGGGTCCGCACCATCGGCTCCTGGCCGATCAGCGAGGTGAAGTCGGAGGGACGGTATTTGCGCGCGAGAACCCTGTAGCCGCCGGCGGCCTGGCCCTTCGGATCGTTTCCGGCGTCGCTCATCCCGTTTCCCGTATTCCCGTGGCAGGCCGATTCCCCCGCCAGACCTTCGCCTGCGCGGCATCGCGCCGTCAATGATGCGGCGGTCGATGCTGACATATCATGGGTTAGGTGGGAGGCTGGAACAATGACCCGTTCCGTGCTCGTTAGGGCTGCTTCCTTCCGGACCTGACCCGGTTGGCGAGTGGCTCGTCCACCACCAACCTCCCGCTGTCCATATCGGCAATTTGGCCGGCGATTGCAAGAGCGGGATTGAAGACCGCGACAAGACGGCCGCACGCCGTTCACGATTCGCTTGCAGCGAAAGGGCGGTCGCTCTAGCCTTCAGAAAAGGAGGGAACGCAGATGAAGCCGGGCGGCAAGGCCGGATTTTCGCTGGACGGCCGACTGGAGGCCGACAGCGAGCAACTGATGTGGCTCGGCCTTTGCGAACTGCGTGTCATGAACGACCGGCGCTGGCCCTGGCTGCTCCTCGTACCGCAAAGGTCCGGCATCGAGGAAATCCACGACATGACGCCGCTCGACCAGGCCATGCTGACCTTCGAAACCAACATGGTCGCACAGGCGCTGAAGACCGTCACCGGCTGCACCAAGATCAACTCGGCGGCGCTCGGCAACATTGTGCGGCAGTTGCACGTCCATGTCGTTGCCCGTTCCGAAGGCGATCCGGGATGGCCCGGTCCGGTCTGGGGCCACGGCTCGCGCGAGCCTTACAAGCGTTCCGACATTCACCTGTTTGCTCAAAAGATAAAGGCGGCGCTATAACCCCGGCGACCTCTCCCTAATCGCCGAGTCTCCTGCATGAGCTTCCGTCTATTCGATGCGCCAGCGACAGAGCCCAGCCAGACCATGGGCTTTGCCGGAAACATCCTCGACCGCCAGTCGGAAAACCGCAGCGACGACGCCGCGCTGCGCGCCCTGGACGATCCAGGTGCGCGTCTCTTCCTGATGGGCGGCGGCCGCGCGCTGCTGAAGCTCGCGGGCGAAGCCTTCGACGGGCAGTTCACGCGAGCGGAGGCACAATCCTTCCAGGCGCTGGAAGACCAGGCGATCCTGCTTGGTTTCTCGCCGCAGGGCCCGATGCTGGCAGCGCCGGTTTCTCTCGATCCTGAAACGCTGCCGGAGACGATCAAGGCCGTCGACTACCGGTCGATCAACATGCAGGGGCTGCTCGACCCCGCCTCGCTGGGCGCGCTGGCGCAGGGTGCCGGCCTGCTGGCCTGGCATGCGAACCACCGCTTCTGCGGCCGCTGCGGCCAGCCGACAGAAATGCGCGCAGGCGGATACAAGCGTGTCTGCATGTCTTGCGGCGCGGAACACTTCCCGCGCACCGACCCGGTCGCCATCATGCTGACCGTGGCGCGGGACAAGTGCATCCTTGGACGCAGCAAGCATTTCGCGCCCGGCATGTATTCCGCGCTGGCCGGCTTCATTGAGCCGGGCGAAACGATCGAGAACGCGGTACGCCGCGAGACCCTGGAGGAAGCCGGGATCCGGCTCGGCCGCGTCGTCTACCACGCCAGCCAGCCCTGGCCGTTTCCCTATTCGCTGATGATCGGCTGCTACGGCGAAGCGCTCAACGAGGATATCGACGCCGACCTCGAGGAACTGGAAGACTGCCGCTGGTTTTCGCGCGAGGAGGTTCTGACCATGCTCGCCAGGACCCATCCCACTCATTTCGTGCCGCCGAAGGGCGCCATCGCCTATCATCTCATCCGTGACTGGGCCGAGAGCGCCTGAACTCTGACAAGGGGACCGACAAATGATCCGCCACACCGTCACGTTTCGCCTGAAGCACCGGCCCGGCTCGCCTGAGGAGGCTGTTTTCCTGGCCGACAGCCTGGCACTGGCGACCATTCCCGGCGTGAAGCATTTCGAGCAGTTGAAACAAATCAGCCCTAAGAACGATTTCCACTACGGCTTCTCGATGGAATTCGACGACCAGGCTGCCTATCACGGCTACAATAACCATCCCTACCACGTCGCCTATGTGAGGGACCGCTGGCTTCCCGAAGTCGAGGCGTTTCTCGAGATCGACTACGTGCCGCTCGCCTGAGGATGAAGCCCGGTCAGTCGGCGACCTTCCACTCGTCGCGCGACTGGCTTGCAGGGTAGACGCCCAGGATCCTGACCTCGCGCGAGAAGAAGCGCAGTTCGTCGAGCGCCAGCTTGACCATGGGATCGTCCGGGTGGCCCTCGATGTCGGCGTAGAACAGTGTCGCCGTGAAAGCGCCGAGCTGATAGCTCTCGAGCTTCGTCATATTGACGCCGTTGGTGGCGAAACCGCCCATCGCCTTGTAGAGCGCGGCCGGCACGTTGCGGACGCGGAAGATGAAGGTCGTCATCATCCCGGCATCCGGTGACGGGCGCTCGGCCCATTGCTTGCTCTTGGTCAAAACGACGAAACGGGTCACGTTGGTATCCGTGTCCTCGACGTTCTCCTCCATGATGTCGAGCCCATAGAGGCTTGAGGCGAGACGCGGCGCGAGGGCGGCCATGGTGCGGTCTCCGATATCCCGCACAAGCCTGGCAGCACCGGCGGTGTCGCCGGCGATAACCGGCTTCCAACCGTTCTTGCGAATGTACTTCCGGCACTGGCCCAGCGCGTGGATGTGGCTGTGGACGGTCTTGATCTCCTTGCGGGCCACGCCCGGCAGCGCCATCAGCTGGAAATGGATGGGCAGGAAGTACTCGCCGATGATGTGCAGTTTCGATTCAGGCAGCAGATGGTGGATGTCGGCGACACGGCCCGCGATCGTGTTTTCGATCGGGATCATGGCCAGATCCGCCTTGCCGGTCTCGACCGCATTGAAGGCGTCCTCGAATGTCGGGCACGGCAGCGGCTCCATTCCCGGAAACATGTCGCGGCAGGCAGTATCCGAATTTGCCCCCGGCTCTCCCTGGAAGGAAATCCTGTTGGTCTTTTCAGCGGGCATGGTCGGAGCCTCTTCGGTCTGCAAGAATTTCTCGGGCGCGCTCAAGGTCCTCGGGCGTGTCGACGCCCAGCGGAACCGACTGCACGATCTCGGCGTCGATGCGCATACCGGCTTCCAGCGCGCGCAACTGCTCAAGCCGTTCACGCCGCTCGAGCGGCGATGGCGGCAGCGACACGAAGCGCTGCAGCGCTGCGCGACGATAGGCGTAGAGCCCGATGTGATGGTAGAGAGGGCCGTCTCCCCAGGGGGCCGTGGCGCGTGTGAAGTAGAGCGCGCGCAGGCGCGACGACGACACCGGCGAACCGACGAGCTTGACCACGTTAGGGTTGGTTTTTTCAGCCTCGCGCGAAATCTCGACACACAGCGTGGCGATATCGACGGCCGGATTCTCGAATGGCGCGAGGACCGCGCGGATCGATTCCGGCTCGATCGTCGGCAGGTCGCCCTGTACGTTTACCACCGTTTCGATGCGGCCGTGCGGATCCAGCGCCTGCAGCGCCTCGAAGATCCTGTCCGATCCCGACTGGTGATCCTCTCTCGTCATCGCAGCCTCGAAGCCGTGTGCGCGGACAGCATCGGCTACAGCCTCACTGTCGGTGGCCACGATCACGCGACCGAGCCCGCTCTCAGCCGAACGCTCGGCGACATGGACGATCATGGGGCGCCCGGCAATGTCGGCCAAAGGCTTGCCGGGAAGCCGCATCGAGGCCATCCGGGCCGGGATAATGACAAGTGCAGGCATGGGAACCGATGCGGTCTGGACGGGGTTGCCAAAAGTGGCAAAAGGTCTCACTGGAACCGCCCTTATAGGTGTTGCAACGACCAAGCAAAAGACCTAGTTTCCGGCCAAATCGACCGGCCCGGCCGGAGAGAAATATCATATCATCCACCGCGCAGAAGGAAGCTTCCGCCGGTGTGCCGGCCAAGGGAGCCTCGGGCGAATGGACTCTTTCGAATTCAACAAGCTGATCGGCGCGCTTCTGGGAGTCGTGTTCATCGTCTTCTCGGTCAGCATCATCTCGGATTCGATTTTCGCCTCCCCGGTGCCCGAGAAGGAAGGCTTCCTCATCGAAGCGACCGAACCCGAAGCGGGCGGCGCTGAAGAGGCCGCGCCGGAAGTCTCGATCGCTGAACTGCTCGCAACGGCCGACCCGGCTGCCGGCGAGACGGTCTTCAAGAAATGCGCCGCGTGCCACACGGTCGAGAATGGCGGCCCCAACAAGGTTGGCCCCAACCTCTGGAGCATCGTCGACCGGCCGATCGCCTCGCATGAAGGCTTCTCCTATTCGTCGGCCATGAAGGCCTTCGCCGAGGGCGGCAAGGTCTGGAGCTACGACAACCTGAACCACTTCCTGACCTCGCCCAAGGGCTTCATCAAGGGCACGGCGATGGGCTTCGCCGGCGTCAAGAAGGACGGCGAGCGCGCAAATCTCATCGCGTATCTGCGCACGCTTTCCGACAGCCCCGTCCCGTTGCCGGAGGCGGCGGCCCCCGCTGCCGAGAATGCATCGGCTCCCGCCGATGCGGCAGCACCGGCTGAAGCCGAGGCGGCACCTGCAGAGGCAGCACCCGCGGATGCGGCGCCTGCCGAGGCTCCTGCCGAAGAAGCGCCAGCCGAGGCCGCTCCGGCGCAATGACAAAATTGTAACCTCAAAAATCACGAAAAAGCCGGGTTCTGCCCGGCTTTTTTGCTATTAGGGTCCGAGCGTACGGGCAATTCGGCCTCGACTACGAACAGGTGGCGCCCGGCTGCGGCCGGGCCTTGGAACGATTGAGAAAGGCTTACCGTGATTGCAAGAAGCTTGCTCCTCGCCGGATGGCTATCCGCCTCGCTTGTCGCCGGCAGTCTGCCGGCCCAGTCCGAGGAGTGGCTGACGACCTCGTCGCTGATGGACAAGTCGAAATATGGCGACGACTTCAAGCACTACGACTACGTCAATCCCGATGCGCCCAAGGGCGGCACGCTCAACAGCACCGCAGCCGGCAGTTTTGACAGCTTCAATCCGTACATCGTGCAGGGATCGCCCGCCGCAGGCTTCACGCCATTCGGCGGCGGCCTGCTCTATGACACGCTGATGGAGCAGGCGACCGATGAGCCGAGCACCAGCCACGCGCTGCTCGCTGACGCTTACAAGCATCCGGACGATTTTTCATCTGCCACCTACCGGCTCGACCCGCGGGCGAAATGGCATGACGGCCAGCCGATCACCGTCGAGGACGTCGTGTGGACCTTCGACGTGCTGAAAAAAAACAGCCCGCTCTATAACAAATACTATGCCAACGTGACCGAGGCCGTTGCGGTGTCCGACCGCGAGGTCGAGTTCCGCTTCGACCAGAAGGGCAATCGCGAACTGCCGCAGATCCTCGGCGACATGCCGGTGCTGCCCAAGCATTGGTGGGAAGGCACCGACGCCTCCGGCAAGACGCGCGACATTACGCGCCAGACACTGGAGCCGCCGCTCGGCTCGGGCGCCTACAAGGTCAAGAGCTTCAAGGCCGGCCAGGAAATCGTCTGGGAGCGTGTCGAGGACTATTGGGGCGCGGATCTTCCCGTGAAGGTCGGCCGCGAAAACTTCGACATCCGGCGGTATTCATATTTCCGCGACGACAATGCCGCATGGCAAGCCTTCACCAAGGGCGGCTTCGACGACATCAGACGCGAGAACCGATCCCAGCGCTGGGCCATCGGTTACGACTTCCCGGCCTTCAAGGCAGGCGACGTGATCAAGGCCGAGTTCGACACGACCTCCGGCGAACCGATGCAGGGCTTCGTTCTCAACATTCGCCGGCCGCAGTTCCAGGACCGGCGCGTCCGCCAGGCCCTTACCTACGCCTTCGATTTCGAGAGCATGAACCGCACGCTCTTCTATGATTCGTACGCTCGCACAGACTCCTATTTCGAAGGCGGCGAGTTGGCCTCCAGCGGGCTGCCGACCGGCAAGGAACTGGCCATTCTCGAGCCGTTCCGCGACCAGTTGCCACCGGAGGTCTTTACCGAGGAGTTCAAGCTCCCCGTCTATGACACCCCGCAATCAACGCGCGACAATCTGCGACGCGCCGTACAGCTCTTCAAGGAGGCCGGCTGGGCAAGCAAGGGCGGCAAGCTGATCAATGAGGAGACCGGCGAGCAGTTCAGAATAGAGTTCCTTGGCAACGATCCAAGCGACGAGCGGGTGACCGCTCCCTTCATGGACAATCTGCGAAAGCTTGGAATCGACACTACGCTGCGCATCGTCGACACCAGCCAGTACGTGAACCGCTACGAGAATTTCGACTATGACGCGGTGACGGCGGTGCTGGCCCAGTCACTGTCGCCCGGCAACGAGCAGCGCGACTTCTTCTCGTCGTCGGCCGCCGATACGCCCGGTTCGCGCAACAAGTCGGGCATCAAGAACCCGGTGGTCGATGCCCTGGTCGACAAGGTGATCTTCGCCACCGACCGGGAAGACCTGCTTGCCGCCACGCATGCGCTGGATCGAGTCCTCCTCTGGGAATTCTATGTCGTTCCGCAGTGGCATCTGGCGAAGGTCTGGATCGCCTACTGGAACAAGTTCGGGATGCCCGACAAGCAGCCCGGCTACATCGGCGTGGATCTCGAGTCCTGGTGGGTCGATCCCGAGAAGGAAGCTATTCTGTCTTCCAAGTACAAGTCTGCCAATTGATGGCTGCGCGCGGGCTTTCCCGGCGGGATTTTCTTGCGTTAGCCGGCGGCGCACTTGCCGCAGGCACGCTGCCCGGACAGGCCTTTGCCGCCACGCCGACCGGGACGAGGCTGCACGGGCTCTCCGCCTTTGGCGACCTGAAATACCCGAAGGGGTTCGAGCGCCTCGATTACGTCAATCCCGGCGCGCCCAAGGGCGGCACCTTCAACTTCCAGCCGCCAAACTGGCTCTACAACCAGAACACCCAGACCTACAACACGCTGAACTCCTTCGTGCCGACAGGCGATGCGCCCCCGCGGATGGAACTGTGCTTCGATTCGCTGATGACGCCGGTACTCGACGAGCCCGATGCGTTCTACGGGCTGATCGCTGAATCCGTGGTGCTGTCGGCCGACCGCAACAGCTTCGATTTCGCGCTGCGACCGGAGGCCCGTTTTCACGACGGAACGCCGCTGACGGCAGACGATGTCGCCTTCACCTTCAACCTCTTCAAGTCCGACGGTCATCCGAACCTGCTCTTGCCGCTTACCGAAATGGTATCGGCCGAGGCGCCCGATCCGCAGACATTCCGCCTGACCTTCTCCGGCAGACAGTCGGCGCGCACGGTTCAGGCCGTCATTATCTTTCCGATCGTGTCGAAACGCTACTTCACCGAGAACCCGTTTGGCAGCGCCGGGCTGGAGGCACCGCTCGGCTCGGGGCCCTACCGCGTCGGCCGTATCTCCGCCGGCCGCAGCATAGAGTTCGATCGCGTCGAAGACTACTGGGCGCGCGACCTGCCGATCAATCGCGGCCTCTACAATTTCGACCGCATCCGCATCGAGTTCTACCGCGAGCGCCAGGCCGCCTTCGAGGCCTTCAAGAAGGGTGACATCCATTTCCGCCAGGAGTTCACCTCGCGCACATGGGCGACCGACTACGACTTCCCGGCGCTCACAGCAGGCAAGGTCGTCAAGCGCGAGTTCCCCGGCGAGCATCGACCTTCCATGCAGGCGGTCGCGGTCAACCAGCGCCGCGAGCGCTTCCGCGATGCCCGCGTGCGCCAGGCGATCGGCATGTGCTTCGACTTCGAGTGGACCAACCGCAATCTGTTCTACGATGCCTATACGCGCTCGCAGTCCTGCTTCGAACGCTCGGACTACAAGGCCGTCGGCCTCCCCTCGCCGGAAGAACTCGCACTGCTCGAGCCGCTGCGCGGCAAGATCCCCGACGAGGCGTTCGGCGAGGCCGTCATCCAGGCTGTGACGGATGGGTCCGGGCGCGACCGCAAGGTGCTCGGGGCCGCTTCGAAGCTGCTCGACCAGGCTGGCTGGAAGCGCTCCGGCGCGTTCCGTGTCAACGATCGAAACGAGCGCCTCACCGTCGAGATCCTCATCGATCAGGAGACTTTCGCGCGTGTTTTCGGACCATGGACCGAGATCATGAAATCGATCGGCATCGATGCGTCGATCCGCCTGGTCGATGCCGCACAACACCAGGCGCGGCAGGCGAGCTTCGACTTCGACCTCATCTCGATGGCCCTGTCCTTCAGCGCCACCCCGACGCGCGACGAGATCGACGGACTATTCCATTCACGCGCGGCTAGCCTTCCGGGTTCGCGCAATTTCCCGGGCACAGCGGACCCATCCGTCGACGCGCTCATCGACGCCGTCGGCGCTGCCGGCGACCGGCAGGGCCTGATCACCGCCATGCGCGCGCTGGACCGGGTCTTGCGCGCGCGGCGAGACTGGATTCCAAATTGGTACTCGGCGAATCACCGGGTCGCCTTCTGGCACATGTTCGGATACCAGGAGCCCAAACCGGACTACGGTTTTCCGGTGGAGGAGATGTGGTGGTTCGACAAGGAAAAGGCGGCGGCAATTGGCAAGGGCTAGCACCCGATCCTGGCAACGGACCGGAATCAATGGACCTGAAGGCGTGAGCACGCGGCGCCGGTCCTGTCGGGGCGCGTTCCTGCGGCCGGTACGGGAGGGCGAACGCTGATGGGCGCCTATATTCTCCGACGCGTGCTGCTGATGATCCCGACCCTGCTCGGCATCATGGCCATCTCCTTCGCAGTCATCCAGTTCGCGCCCGGCGGACCTGTCGAACAGGTCATCGCCAAACTGACCGGCCAGGGCAGCGACCGCCTGAGCAGCGGTGGCGGCGACGGTGCCGCAGGTGGCAGCGAGTTCGGTCAGGGCGGCGAGGGATCGTCGAAATACCGGGGCGCGCAGGGGCTCGACGCCGAATTCATCGCCAAGCTCGAAAAGCAGTTCGGCTTCGACAAGCCCCCGCTTGAGCGCTTCGGACTGATGTTGTGGAACTATGCGCGGTTCGACTTCGGCGACAGTTATTTCCGCGACATCTCGGTGCTCGACCTGATCCTCGAGAAGATGCCCGTCTCGATTTCGATCGGCCTGTGGATCACCCTCCTGTCCTACCTAATCTCCATCCCACTCGGCATCCGCAAGGCAGTGAAGGACGGCTCGGCCTTCGACGTCTGGACGAGCGGCATCGTCATCATCGGCTACGCCATTCCGGGCTTCCTCTTCGCCATCATGCTGATGGTGTTCTTCGCCGGCGGATCGTTCTTCGACTGGTTTCCGCTGCGCGGCCTGACCTCGGAGAATTTCGACCAGCTGTCGCTGGGCGGTAAGATTCTCGACTATTTCTGGCATCTGGCGCTGCCGCTGACCGCCATGGTTCTCTCGGCTTTCGCCACCACCACGCTGCTGACCAAGAACTCCTTCCTCGACGAAATCCGCAAGCAGTATGTCGTGACGGCGCGCGCCAAGGGCCTGTCGGAGCGACAGGTGCTTTACGGCCACGTTTTCCGAAATGCGATGCTGATCGTCATCGCCGGCTTTCCCGGCGCCTTCATCTCCGCCTTCTTCACCGGATCGCTGCTCATCGAGAACATTTTTTCGCTCGACGGGCTCGGCCTTCTCGGCTTCCGTTCGGTGCTCGACCGCGATTATCCCGTGGTCTTCGCCAACCTCTACATCTTTTCGCTGCTCGGGTTGTTCGTCAGCCTGATCTCGGATCTCACCTACACCTGGATCGACCCACGCATCGACTTCGACCGGAGGGATGTCTGATGTCGCTGGCCGATACCGTGCCAGCCGTCCGGAAGCGACCATGGCTCTCACCGCTCAACCAGCGGCGCTGGCAGAGCTTCAAGGCCAACCGCCGCGGCTACTGGTCGCTGTGGATATTCCTCGCGCTGTTCGGATTGTCGCTGATCGCCGAGGTGATCGCCAATGACCGGCCGATCCTCGCCTATTACAACGGCGAGTTGCTGGTGCCATTTGCCGTGGACTACCCGGAAGAGAAATTCGGCGGCTTCCTCGCCGTCACCGATTACCGCGACCCGGTGATCTCCGAGGAAATCGAGGCCAATGGCTGGATACTCTGGCCCCCCGTGCGCTACTCCTACCGGACCGTCAACAACGACATTCCGCAGGCAGCCCCCGCGAAACCCTCCTGGCTTTACGACAAGGAAACGCGCTGCCAGCGCTATCCGCTCGGGGTCGACGATCCGAACTGCAATCTCGGCAACTGGAACTGGCTCGGCACCGACGACCAGGCGCGCGACGTGCTCGCCCGCGTCATCTATGGCTTCCGCATCTCGGTCCTGTTCGGCCTGATCCTGACGCTCGGATCGGCCGTCATCGGCGTATCGGCCGGCGCCGTGCAAGGCTATTTCGGCGGCATGGTCGACCTGCTGTTCCAGCGCTTCATCGAAATCTGGACGGCAATTCCTCTGCTCTACCTCCTGCTCATCGTGGCGGCCGTTCTGCCGCCCGGCTTCTTCATCCTGCTCGGGCTGATGCTGCTGTTTTCCTGGGTCGCCTTCGTCGGTGTCGTCAGGGCCGAGTTCCTGCGCGCCCGCAATTTCGAATACGTCAACGCGGCCCGCGCGCTCGGCGTCTCGAACCGGACGATCATGTTCCGCCACCTGCTGCCCAACGCCATGGTGGCGACGCTGACCTTCCTGCCCTTCATCCTGAACGGTTCGATCACCACCCTGACCTCGCTCGATTTCCTCGGCTTCGGCCTGCCGCCGGGCTCCGCCTCGCTCGGCGAGCTGCTGCGGCAGGGGCAGAGCAACCTCAACGCGCCCTGGCTCGGCCTGTCCGGTTTCGTCGTCATCTCGCTGATGCTGTCGCTGCTGATCTTCATCGGCGAAGCAACGCGCGATGCCTTCGACCCGAGGAAGACATTCAAGTGAGCGATACGCCTCTCCTTTCGGTCAGGGACCTTTCCGTGGCCTTCACCCAGGGCGGCAAGTCGTCCACCGCCGTCGACCGCGTCTCGTTCGACATAGGCCGGGGTGAGACCGTGGCGCTGGTCGGCGAGTCCGGCTCGGGAAAGTCTGTCACGGCGCTCTCGGTGCTGAAGCTTCTCCCCTACCCGTCGGCCAGCCATCCCTCAGGGCAGGTCCTGTTCAAGGGCGAGGACCTGCTTTCCCAAGGGGAGAACGAACTCAGGAAGGTGCGCGGCAACAAGGTCACGATGATCTTCCAGGAGCCGATGACCTCGCTCAACCCGCTGCACACGATCGAGCAGCAGATCGTCGAGGTGCTGTCCCTGCACCAGGGCATGCGCGACCAGCAGGCCCGCAAGCGGACGATCGAACTGTTCCGCGAGGTCGGCATCCGCGATCCGGAGCGGCGGCTCGGCGCCTATCCGCATCAGCTATCAGGTGGTCAGCGGCAGCGCGTGATGATCGCCATGGCGCTTGCCAATGAGCCGGAACTGCTGATCGCCGACGAGCCGACGACGGCGCTCGACGTTACCGTGCAGGCGCAAATCCTTGAACTGCTGGCAGACCTTAAGGCACGGCTGGGCATGTCGATGCTGTTCATCACGCACGACCTCGGCATCGTGCGCAAGATCGCCGACCGGGTCTGCGTCATGACGCATGGCAAGATCGTCGAGATGGGTCCGACGGAGGAGATATTCTCCAATCCGCAGCACGAATACACCCGCCACCTGCTGGCCGCCGAGCCAAAGGGCCGGCCGCCGGCTGCCGACGCCTCGGCCAGGACCGTCATGTCGGGCGAGGACATCAAGGTCTGGTTCCCGATCAAGCAGGGCTTCTTCCGCAAGACGGTCGACCACGTGAAGGCGGTCGACGGGGTCGACGTGACTGTCCGCGCAGGGCAGACGCTCGGCGTCGTCGGCGAATCCGGGTCGGGCAAGACCACGCTGGGGCTGGCGCTTGCCCGCATGATCTCGTCGCAGGGAAAGATCCATTTCAACGGTCGCGATATCGACGCGCTCTCCTTCAGCGACATGCGGCCGCTGCGGCGCGAGTTGCAGATCGTCTTCCAGGACCCCTACGGCTCGCTCAGCCCGCGCATGTCGGTATCGGAGATCATCGAGGAGGGCCTCGCCATCCACGAGCCGGCATTGTCGGTCGAGGAGCGGGACCGCCGGGTGGTCGATGTGCTGAACGAGGTCGGCCTCGACCCGGAAACCCGCTTTCGCTACCCGCACGAGTTCTCGGGCGGCCAGCGCCAGCGTATCGCGATTGCTCGGGCGATGGTGTTGAAGCCCAAATTCGTCATGCTGGACGAGCCCACATCGGCGCTCGACATGAGCGTCCAGGCACAGGTCGTCGATCTGTTGCGCAGCCTCCAGGCCAGGCACGAACTGGCCTATCTGTTCATCAGCCATGACCTGAAGGTCGTCAGGGCGCTCGCCAACGACGTCATCGTAATGCGCAACGGCAAGATCGTCGAAGCGGGCCCGGCCGAACAGATTTTCGAAAGGCCGCAATCCGACTATACCAGAGCACTGATCTCGGCAGCCTTCAGGATCGAGACCGCAGCGACAGGCGTCGTCAGCGAGTAGTGCCGGAAACATCAGAGGAACCGATGCCTGAGAAAGAACAAGGTCGAATTCTGCTCTCCGTGACCGGGTTCAGTCCGCGATTGTGGCTCGAACTCCTGTCGAAGTCCCGCGAGGTCGTGCTGGAACCGGACGGGCCGAACGATCCTTCGATCACCTACGCGGTGGTGTGGAAGCAGCGGCCGAACCTGCTGGCCGGCCTGCCGAACCTCAGGGCAATCTTCTCCATCGGCGCCGGCGTCGACCACATCTTCAATGACCCGGGCGTGCCCGACGTACCGATCGTGCGCGTCGTCGCCGATAACCTGACGCAGTACATGACGGAGTATGTGCTCTGGCGCGTCCTCGACCATCACCGGCAGGGCATGTTGTTCAGGGCGCAGCAGAAGCGCAAGATCTGGCGCGAGCCCGCCCAACGGCCTGCAAGCGACATATCGGTCGGCATCATGGGTCTCGGGCAACTCGGACGCGCCGCGGCACATACGCTTCTTTCCGCCGGTTTCCGGGTCAACGGCTGGAGCCGCCGGGAGCAGACAATGACCGACGTTGCCACCTTCTGCGGCGATGACGGGCTGATCCCCTTCCTCAATGCCACCGACATTCTGGTCGTGCTGCTGCCGCTGACGCCGCAGACCACGGGCATCATCAACTACGAACTGCTAAGGGAACTGCGCAAGCGCAACGGCCTCGGCGGCGCGGTGCTGATCAATGCCGGGCGCGGCAGGCTGCAGAAGGACGCCGACATCCTGCGGGCGCTCGAGGACGGAACCCTGAAGGAGGCCAGCCTCGACGTGTTCGAAGTCGAGCCATTGCCCCGTACCAGCCCGCTGTGGAACCATCCCGCCGTCTTCGTCACGCCGCATGCAGCCGCCACATCAGACCCGGTTCACCTCGTCGAGCCGATGCTCGAGCAGATGGCCGCGTTCGAACGCGGCGAGCCCTTGCAATACGTGGTCGACCGCGGGGCTGGATACTAGTTCAGGGGCGACGGAAGCCAGTCGGCGTGCCGTAGAGGTAGCCGATCCGGTCGACCGCGTCGGCCAGCCGCTCGCGGGAAACCATCATCGTGTGGCCATTGGCGTGGAGGATCGTCTCGGGGTCGGTCATGATGGCGACATGGCCCTTCCAGAAAACCAGGTCGCCGCGGCGCAATTGTCCGCCCGGCTCAATCGGCTCGCCGAGCGTCTCGGCCTGCATGTCGGAATCGCGCAGGGCCTTGCGGCCTGCCATCCGCATCGACAACTGGACGAGACCCGAACAGTCTATGCCGAAACCCGTGCAGCCGCCCCAGAGGTAAGGCGTCAACGCCAGCATCTCGGCCACCGCGACGAAATCGTCGGCATCATGGCCTCTTGGGACCAGATGTTCGGCGATGATCGCCTCGCCCGAGGCCAGCACCGCATAGCGCGTGCCGCGGGTCTCCGCTGAGCCGGTCACCGCAACCGACGCGCCCATGGACAGGCTGGCGCGGTGGGGCAGCTTCAGGTCAGGTCCGGAATAGATGAAGGTTCGCGGGACGCGGACAACATGCGTCGCCGGCGCGCCGACATTGCCGATTGAGCCCGCTTCGACATAGCCGACATAGCCGTCGAAGCCGCCCTGCACCCAGGCCCATCCGCCGGTCTCGTCGAAGACCGTGACGTTTTCCCCGAGTTGCAACTGCGTGCTCAGTCCCGCGTCCGCCGACGGCTCCTTCAGGACATTGGCGACCGGCACGACGATGTGGGCCGGCCTTCCGGCGACGAACCGATCAGACGAGACCTGGCCGCGCAGTCTCTCGTCTGCGAGATCCGGCCTGATGGCATGAAGACGCTTGTCGTGGGCAGTCAAATCGGTAACTCCAGAGCCTGCGCAATAATAACATCGCCGAAGCGCTCGACATAGAGGGCACCTTCGACGGTGCGCTTGACCAGGACGTTGCGCCGGTCGCGCTCGTCGCGGTGCCGCGACACCAGCTTGAGGCGGCCCATCGTGTCTAGCGCGCGCGTGATTACCGGCTTTGTGACCTGCAACCGCGCAGCCAGGCCCCGCACCGTATGCGGCGGCCTCTCGAGATAGATCGTCAGCAGGATCGCCATCTGGCGCATGGTCAGGTCAGGCGCGTCGTCGCGCACCTCCGATAGGGTTACCTGCTGCCATAGTTGAAGGGCCTGGCTCGGCCGCAATGAGATCGACATCGCGGCAGAATGCGGCAAAATTGTTTCGCTTCCGTTTCATTTTTCTGCTCAGCGTCAACTCAGCCGAAGCGGCGCGAAATCACCCGTTCGAGCGCCCTGATGCCCTGCGCCTCGCCTCCAGCCGGTCCATGCGGCCGGTCGGACGGGCTCCAGGCGAAGATGTCGAAATGCGCCCAGGCGCCAGCCTTCTCGACGAACCTCTTCAGGAACAGCGCCGCTGTGAGCGAGCCCGCAAAGCCGTCGGGGG
This sequence comes from Alphaproteobacteria bacterium, assembly GCA_018823835.1. GTDB lineage: Bacteria > Pseudomonadota > Alphaproteobacteria > Rhizobiales > Rhizobiaceae > CAMYMG01. The sequence continues at coordinate 243,211 of JAHJHT010000002.1, forward strand.
TGACGTTGTTGAGATCGGCGATCTTGGAAGCCAGCTTCTTGTCGTAAGGCTGCCAGAGGGGCATGCGCCACAGAGGATCCTCGATCTTCGACGCCGCTGACGACACCTCTGCCGCGAGGTCGTCGTCGCCGGTATAGAAAGGCGGCAGGTCCGGGCCGAGTGCGACCCGGGCGGCACCAGTCAGCGTCGCCATGTCGATCAGAAGGTCCGGCACCTCTTCGTCCGCCAATGCCAGCGCGTCGGCGAGCACAAGGCGTCCCTCCGCGTCCGTGTTGCCAATCTCGACTGTCAGCCCCTTGCGGCTTGTCAGCACGTCGCCCGGCCTGAAGGCATTTCCGGCGATCGCATTTTCGACCGCCGGTATCAGCACTCGAAGCCTGACCTTCATTCCGGCCGACATGATCATCGAGGCGAGGCCAAGCACGTTGGCAGCGCCGCCCATGTCCTTCTTCATCAGCAGCATGCCGCTCGCCGGCTTGATGTCGAGGCCGCCTGTGTCGAAGCAGACCCCCTTGCCGACCAGCGTGACCTTCGGCGCATCCTTTCGGCCCCAGACCATGTCGATCAGGCGCGGCGCCTTGTCGGAAGCGCGCCCGACGGCATGGATCATCGGAAAGTTCCTGGCGATCAGGTCGTCGCCGGCAGTCACGGACACCTTGGCCTTGTGCGCCTTTGCAAGGCGCCGGACCGCCAGTTCGAGCTCGTCGGGGCCCATGTCGTTGGTCGGCGTGTTGACCAAGTCGCGGGCGATGAAAACACCTTCGGCGATGCGACGGACCCACTTGGCGTCGGTGCCGGCCGGCGAGGCCAAACGGATGCTGGCGCCCGGCTTCTTGCCGTAGCGGGTGAACTGGTAGCCGCCGAGAATCATTCCCAGTGCCGATAAGTCAGGGGCGTCCAGATCTCCGGCAAGATGCCAGTCTCCTTCCGTCAATGACTTCGCGAGGAAACCAGAATCCAGCGCGAGGCGGTCGGCTTCGTCACCTACGCCGAACAGGGCAGAGGTCACCGACCCGTCGGCGCCGGGAACCAGAAGCGTGCGACCGGCCTCGCCTGAAAAGCCGTTTGCCCTCGCCCACGCGACATCGGCCGCAGCCAGGCCAGCGCTGTCCAGGCCGCCCTTGGCTATGACATGGATGGGACGAGACGATTTAAGTTTCTTTTCTACGAGTTCGACAGGCATTCCGCATTGTTCCCGATAGCTGCGAGGAGGCGTTCCTTAACCATCCGTTAGGGTTAACAGAATATTTCTTCACAGAACCTAAACGCGGCCGTGCACGTAAAATGGAGCGCCTGCCAAGATGTTGACCAACCGCACGATGAACGCAACGGGAAAAAGGCTTCTCCTTGCTGCAACGGCGCTCGCGGTCGTCGCAAACCTGTCCGGCTGCGGCACCAGCAAGATGACGACGGGATCTATTTCCCGCCAATCCGGCAAAGCCGTCAACGACATGTCGTCTGGCGAACTGCGCGATGCTGGAGCGGCGCTCGGCAAGTCCTACACCAAGAACCCCGACGACAAGGCCACGGCGATGCGATACTCGACCGTGCTGCAGATGAACGGAAAGACGGAGCAGTCCCTGGCTGTGATGCGCAAGCTTGCCATCGCCCATCCGACCGATCGTGAGGTGCTTGCGGCTTACGGCAAGTCCCTGGCGGGGGCCGGCGAATTGCAGCCCGCTCTCGACGCGGTGCGCAGGGCGCAGACGCCCGAGTATCCGGACTGGAAGCTGCTGTCGGCCGAAGCCGCCATCCTCGATCAGCTAGGCCAGGCCGGCGAGGCACGCAACCTTTACCGGCGGGCGCTCGACCTCAAGCCAAACGAGCCTTCGGTGCTCTCCAATCTCGGCATGTCTTACGTGCTCGAGGGCGATCTCAAGACCGCCGAGACTCATATGCGCAAGGCTTCCGAGCAAGCGGGCGCCGACAGCCGCGTCAGGCAGAACCTCGCGCTCGTCGTCGGCCTGCAGGGCCGCTTCGAGGAGGCCGAGAAGATCGCCAGCCACGAGCTTTCGCCGGACCAGGCCGAAGCGAATGTCAGCTACCTGCGCTCCATGCTGGCTCAGCAGAATGCCTGGAACCAGCTCAAGGACGAAGACAAGCCCAACACCAATTGAGCAGCGGCTCCGGGCAACAGCATAGAAGAAGGGGCCGGTCGATCGACCGGCCCCTTCTTCTTTGACTGGTTGCGCCCGACGGTGCGGCGCTATTCCTGCATCGTCTTTTCGCCGTCACCGAAGATGCCACCCTGCTGGCTGACCTGGATGCCGGCCGGCCCGAGAATGATGGCAAACAGCACGGGCAGGAAGAACAGGATCATCGGCACTGTGAGCTTTGGCGGCAGTGCGGCCGCCTTCTTCTCTGCGGCGTTCATGCGCATGTCGCGGCTTTCGTTGGCCAGCACGCGCAGGGCATGGGCCACCGGCGTACCGTAGCGTTCGGCCTGGACCAGTGCCTGCGCAACCGACTTCACCGACTCCAGACCCGTGCGGCTCGACAAATTGTCATAGGCCTGCTTGCGCTCGGGCAGGTAGGAAAGCTCGGCATTGGTCAGGATCAGTTCCTCGGCCAATGCTACCGACTGGCCACCGATCTCGTCGGCAACCCGCTTGATGGCGGCTTCGATCGACATGCCCGATTCGACGCAGATCAGCATCAGGTCGAGCGCATCGGGCCAGGCCATCTGGATCGAGTGCTTGCGCTTGGTGGCGCGGTTGTTGACGTAGAGAACCGGCGTGTAGAAGCCGGCATAGGCAACGACGACGCAGACGAATACCTTGACGAAGGTCGGCTGCTCGGGAAGACCGCCGAGAAGAAAGGTGTAGGCCGCTGCGCCCGCAAAGAAGACGAAAGGCAGCACCAGGCGGAAGAAGAGGAACTTGGTCAGCGGATTCTGGCCGCGAAAGCCTGCCACCTTGAGCTTCGCCACCGTGGTTTCATCGACGAGTGCGCGCCGCAGGTCGAGCCTGTCGACGATGGCGCGCATGCCCACCGACTGTTCCTCCCGAAGGCCCTTGCGGCGCCGGTCGGCCTCGACGGCCAGCCTGGCGCGCTGCTTGGCGCGGAGTTCGTCGCGCTCGAGCGCGACGGACTTCATCCGGTTCTTCAAGGTGTTGCCGCTCAACGCCGGCATCAACGTGAAGATCGTGGCGAAGACCGCGATACCGACCAGCAACGCGATCAGGAATGCGGGATCCGTGATTGCCTTGACGACTTGTGCGGTCATTGTGCTGCGTTCCTAGACATCGAAATTCATCATCTTGCGCATCACGAAAATGCCGATCGACATCCAGATGCCCGAGATACCGAGAATGAGGTGGCCTGTGCTCGTGGTGAAGAGCGGCATGATGTAGTTCGGGCTTGACAGGTAGACCAGGAATCCGACCAGGAAAGGCAGCGCGCCGATAATGACAGCGGACGCCTTGGCTTCCATGGACAGGGCCTGGACCTTGGCCTTCATCTTCTTGCGGTCGCGAAGCACGCGCGAGAGGTTGCCCAGCGCCTCGGAGAGATTGCCGCCCGCCTGCTGCTGGATCTGGATGACGATGCCGAAGAAGCCGGCTTCCGGACACGGCATGGTTTCCTGCATGCGGATGGCGGCATCCGGGATCGACAGGCCAATCTGCTGCGATTCCACGATGCGACGGAACTCCGTCTTCACCGGTTCAGGCGACTCGCTGGCAATAAGCCTGATGCCGTCGTTGAGCGGAAGGCCGGATTTCACGGCGCGCACGATGATATCGAGCGAATTGGGGAACTCGTTGAGGAACGCCTTCACCCGCATGCCGCGCCTCATCGAGACGAACCAGCGCGGCAGGCCGAAGGCGCCTGCCAGCAATGCGCCCGGCAAGGTGAGCAGCGGGGCCTGGAGCACGTAGGCTCCGGCCGTGATCAGCAGACCACAAAGCAGGGAATAGATGTAGAAGCGTTCGATCGAGACCTTCATGCCGGCCTGGCGCAACTGCACCTTCAGGGGCGGCTTGCGGATGTTCTTGTCCGACGCCATCTGCTTGGCATCGAGATCCTTGAGCGAATCCTGCACGGACTTGCGGCGCTTGGCCGCTTCGGCGGCGCGGTCGCGCGTGGCCATGACGACCGAGCGATCGGTTTCGGCCTTCTTCACGGTCTCGAGCCGGCGGCCGGCCGTGTTCTCGCTCTCTATCCTCTTGAAAAGGAAGGCATAGGCCACCGCGCCCGCGCTGCAACCGGCAAGGGCGATGAACGCCAGTATCGTGGTGTCAATTCCGAACATCGGGAGCTAGCGCCTTCCTGGTTCGCCCATTCAATCCGACCGCTGCTCCATCGCCTCGAGGGCCGCGGCAAGCCGCTGTTCCTCGCCGTAGTAGCGTGCGCGGTCCCAGAAATGCGGACGGCCAATGCCCGTCGAGACATGCTCGCCGACCAGCTTGCCGCTCGCATCCTCGCCCTTGATATTATAGAGGACGAGGTCTTGCGTGATGATGACGTCGCCTTCCATGCCGATCACCTCTGTGATGTGGGTGATGCGGCGCGAACCGTCACGCAGACGGGCAGCCTGGATGATGATGTCGACCGATCCGACGACGATCTCGCGAACCGTCTTCTGGGGCAGCGAGTAGCCGCCCATCGCGATCATTGATTCAATTCGGTTCAGGCATTCGCGCGGGCTGTTCGAGTGGATCGTGCCCATCGAGCCGTCATGGCCGGTGTTCATGGCCTGCAGAAGATCGAACACTTCCGGTCCGCGCACCTCGCCGACGATGATCCGCTCCGGACGCATGCGCAGGCAGTTCTTGACCAGGTCACGCATCGTGACCTCACCCTCGCCCTCCAGGTTGGCCGGGCGGGTTTCGAGGCGCACGACATGCGGCTGCTGCAGCTGCAGCTCTGCCGAGTCTTCGCAGGTGATGACGCGCTCTTCGCGGTCGATGTAGTTGGTCAGGCAGTTCAGAAGCGTTGTCTTGCCCGAGCCGGTACCGCCGGAGATGACGATGTTGCAGCGGACGCGGCCAATAATCTTCAGCACTTCGGCGCCTTGCGGCGATATCGCTCCGAACTTGACCAGCTGGTCGAGTGTCAGCTTGTCCTTCTTGAACTTACGAATGGTGAGCGTGGCGCCGTCGATCGACAATGGAGGCGCGATGACGTTGACGCGCGAGCCGTCGGGCAGGCGCGCGTCGCAGATCGGGCTGGATTCGTCGACGCGACGGCCGACCTGACTGACGATGCGCTGACAGATGTTCAGCAATTGCTGATTGTCGCGGAAACGGATGCCGGTCTGTTCGACCTTGCCGTTGACCTCGATGTAGACGTTCTTGGAGCCGTTCACCATAATGTCGGCGATGTCGTCGCGCGCCAGAAGCGGCTCGAGCGGCCCGTAACCCAGGACGTCGTTGCAGATGTCCTCAAGCAGTTCTTCCTGCTCGGAGATCGTCATCGCGAAGTTCTTGATCGCGATGATATCGTTGACGATGTCGCGGATTTCCTCGCGCGCGCTGTCGGGATCGAGCTTGGCGAGCTGCGAAAGATCGATCGTGTCGATCAGCGCCGAGAAGACCTGGCTCTTGGTGTCGTAGTAGCTGTCGCTACGCTCGCGCTGCAGCTTGCGCGGCTCGGTGGCGATGGGCGGCGCCTCGACCACCTTTCGCGCCGGCGCGGCCGGCGGAGGCGGTGGCGTGGCGGCTGCCGTCTTTGGCGGAGCGGTGACTGTGTCGACGTCGGCCGCGCCAGCGTGGGCTGGCGCAGGCGTTGCCGGCTTCTCGCTGACCTCGGGTGTGGCGGCTGGACGGAATTCGGGCGTCGCCCGCGAACCGTCGTCTTTGCCTCTCTTACCAAACATGATCGCTTACCAATTCAGCTGTCGGACAATCAGTTCTTTTTCAACTTCAGCTTGCCGAGAATATCGCCCAAGCCGGCCTTCTTCTTCGCCTTGATCTCGCTTCGACCGGTCAGGATGTGGGCCATCTCGTTGATGGTGTGAACCACCGAGTGGGCGGCATCCATCTCGCCGAGCATGCGTCCGTTGTTGGTGGCGTTGCCGAACAGCGCGGGATCGAAGGGGATCATCGCCATCGGTGTGATACCGAGCGGCTCGGAGAAATCGCTCGAGGCGATCTCGGGCCGCTTCGGCACGCCTGTCTGGTTGATGATCAGCTTGGGCGGCGCGTCGTTGGGGCGCAGCCGCTTCAGCATGTCGACCAGGTTCTTCGTGTTGCGCAGATTTGCCAGCTCCGGCGTTGCCGTGATGACGATCTCGTCGGCCTTCATCAGCGTCGCCTTGGTCCAACCGGTCCAGATGTGCGGCACATCGAGAACCAGCAGCGGAGCGCTGCGCTGCGCCGTATCGATGATCTGCGTGAAGGCGTCGGCGTCAAAGTCATAGACGCGCTCCAGCGTCGAGGGTGCGGACAGGAGCGAAAGGTGCTCGGAGCACTGCGCCAGCAGCCGGTCGAGATAGACCTCGTCGATCCGCTCGGGGGAGAATACCGCCTCGGCGATACCCTGGGCAGGGTCCTGGTCGAAGTTGATGTTGGCCGTGCCGAAGGCGAGATCGAGGTCGGCGACTACCACCTCTGAGTTGAAGAGCGTCGACATCGCCCAAGCAACATTGTGCGCGATCGTCGAGGAGCCGACGCCGCCCTTGGCGCCGACGAAGGCGATGGAGCGCCCGATCGGATCTGCATCCGGATCGACGAAGATGGTCGAGATGACGCTGACCACGTCGGCCATCGAGATCGGCGCGACGACATATTCGGAAATGCCCGAGCGGATCAGTTCGCGGTAGAGACCGACATCGTTGTAATGACCAATGACCACGACCTTGGTGCTCGGGTCGCAATACTCGGCGAGCTGGCCGAGCTGCTCAAGCAGCTGGCGCGGCTCGCTACGCGACTCAAGGACGATAAGGTTTGGCGTCGGCGCAGACTGGTAGAACTCGATCGCAGTCGCGACGCCACCCATGTGAACCTTCAGGTGAGCCTTCGACATGCGGCGGTCCTCGCCGGCCCGTTCGATCGGCTGGGCGACTCCGTCCGTTTCGCAGAAGGCCTGGACGGAGATGCGCGGGACAGGCCGCAGCGCCTGCATGGCTGCGACTTCCTGTTCCGCCGGTTCGCCGTCAACTGGGCTGTCATATGCCAGATTGGTCATGTTGCCTTATCCCAAATTTAGCCCGTGTCAGTAGTCGATATTCGGCTCGAAACCTGCCGGCGCATCGCGGTAGTCGCCGATCACAGCATCGCGATTGTCGGCGTCGATTGGCGTCTGTTTACGTGGTCCGAGAAGATCCTCGGGATTGGCGACCTGCGCCGCGAGGTTGTTCTGGGTCGGGCAGCCGAAATTCGCGTAGTGCTTGTTGTCGCTGGTCTCGAGGATGTCCTTCGGCCAACGTCCGCATTTGTTGGTCTGCGAGCGCATCGATGCAAAGGAAACCCGTACGGGCGCTGACACTTCTTCCGGTCCCGCCTGATACGAAGCGTACATGATCCGGCTCGTCGGCACGCCGCTCGCTCCGGCGACGCTGGCGAAATCATGCGCGACATCGGCAGCCGCCACGGCGTTGGGCGAACCCATCGGCGAAATGATATTGAGCACCGGTGCTGCCGTCCGGTCGTAGCCGACCAGGAATCCCTCGAGCGAGTCCTTCTGCTGCCGCGATGCGCCGCGCTGCGACGCCGCCACCGGCAGATCAAGCGTCTGCTGCTGCTCGGCGATAACGATCGGATGGTTGGTCCGATAATCGTCAGGCACGGCTCCGACGGTGATCGAGTCCCGCTTCTGCATGGCGCAGCCGGCGAGCAAGGCAACCGTGGCGATAGCCAGGATCGGCATGGCAGGCCGGAAGATCCGCCCGGCGCGAGCCGGTGCGGCGACTGACCTCAATTTGAACGCTGCATCAGACATGGCCTGAGATCCCCGATTACTTGTAGATGTAGCCGACAACGCCGTGATAGCGGCCGTTGGGCAGGTTGGTCTGCATGGTTCCGTAGACCCGGTTCACGCGGCCGAGGAACATCGCGGCACCGTCGCTGGCGGGGTTGAAGTTATCGGTCGGCGCGGCGAGCTGATTGCGCGCCACCGGCCTCGCGATGTAGGGCGTCACGATGATCACCAGCTCGGTCTCGTTGCGGATGAAATCGCGGCTGCGGAACAGCGTTCCGAGCACCGGAAGCTTAGACAGGCCAGGGGTACCGTTGACGGCCTGCTTGACGTCGTCGCGCACCAGGCCGGCGATCATCATGGAGCCGCCGGAGGGAAGCTCGACAGTCGTGTCGGCAAGTCGCTTGCGAATGGACAGGGCCGTCATGCCGGGGCGCCGGTAGGTCGCGCCGCGCTGGCCGCCGCCTGACAGGGCGACCGAGGCCTCGTCGGTCGGCTCCGAAACGGAGGTGCGGATCTTCAGGCTGATGCGGCCGGGCGACAGGACGACTGGTTTGAACTCCAGGCCGATGCCGTACTCGATCTTCTCCACCTCGTAGGTGACCGACCCGTCATCGCCGGACTCCTGATTGGTGACCAGGTTGAACTCGCCGCCGACCCGGAAGGTCGCCTGCTGGCCCGAGACCGCCGTCAAGGTCGGCTCGGCAAGCGTCTTCATGACGCCGGCCTGTTCCATCGCGTTGAGGTATGCGTCGATGGCCGCCGTTCCGATGGAGGCCTGTGTTCCGCCGAGCGGCTTGCCGAGACCCGGCAAGCTCTCTGAGACCGCTCCCCAGCTGATACCGTTGGACGAGCCGTCGCCAATCATGTTGACGCCGAGCTGCTTCATGACGTTGCGGCTGACTTCGGCAACCGTCACTTTCAGCATCACCTGGTCTTCACCGATGATCTGGATCAGATTGACGATGCCGCTGACCTGACGCGTTGCGTCGGGGTTGTCGATGTCGACGCCGCCGCCATCGCTCGAGGCGGCTGCAGTCTGCGAATACTGGCCTGTCGTGGCTTCACCGCCGCGGACCAGCATGTTGGCGATCTGCGCGGCCCGGCTAGCGTCGAGCGGCGTGTCCACCGTGCCCGTCAGGACGACGTTGTCGTTGATCAGCTCGACCTTGACGTTGGAAGTCGGGATGAAGCGCTTGATGTTTTCCTCGACGCCGGCCGTATCGCGCTCGACCGCGAGGTCGAGGCTGACGATCTGCTCACCGTTCGGGCCGAAGACGAAGATGTTGGTTTCGCCGACGCTCTTGCCGAACAGGTATATGCGGCGCGCCGTACGGGTCACCGCGTCGGCGACTGCCGGGTTGGCGACCAGGATGTCGTAGGCATCGGCCGGCAGGTCAATGACGACCGACTTGTTGAGGCCAAGCTTGATGCGCTGCGACGCCGTCGTCTCACCGACACGGGCCTGACCCGCCGCACGGGCATCTGTAACGCTCTGAAGGCTCGTGCTGACCAGAAGCAGCCCAATCGCCGCAGCCATCACGGCTGTAACCTTTGCGCCCCTGGAGGCCGGCATAATCACCGTTGAATTCATTTCCTTGCCCCCACTTCGGAAACTTCGCCCTGCTTGATCAGGCGGACCGTGCCGCGCCTGCCGTTGCCGGAGACGAGATAATCGGCCTCGTCAGTCACGACTTCCTGAGTATCCACCAGGGGCCGCAAGGCCAGAGTGAGCCTGTCTGCCATCTGCTGTGCGACGGTGATGATCTCCGCCTGCTGCGGTGTCAGTTCCAATGTCGCGGTATCGCCAACCTTGACGCGCCGGCCCTCCTCGTCCTCCTGGATGGCCTGGTCGATCGCCAGTACCCGGATGTTCTTGAGGATGGTTTCGGTGACGAACCCACCGGTGGTCGTGGCGGTGTCGGAACGCCGCGTCATGATCACGTCGACATAGTCGTTGGGGAGAATGAAGCCGCCGGCCGAAGTGTCGGCGGCGATCTGCGTGGCGACTGCGCGACTGCCCGAGGGCAGGATCGACGACATGAAGCTCTGGCCTTCGCCGATCAGCTTGGACCTGCGCAACGGCTCACCGGCATACATTGCCACCCGGGCGACCGAGCCCTTGTACTTGGCAAGCGCCTCGGGATCACTGTCGCGGGTGATAAAGTTGGCGTTGATGCCGTCGGAAGGCCAAGATTGCCACTCGAGCTGGTCGCCCACCGTAGCGCCCATCGGCACATCGCCGCCCAGCACCAGCACATCGGTCAGGTCGATGGCCGGCCCCTGGGGGCCCTGCTCGACGATGACCTGCGGCGGCGGAGCCGCCATCATGTTCTTGGCAACGTAACCTGCGCCGCCTGCCGCAGCGACTGCTACGCCCAGAATTATAAGTCGGGATGCTGCCATTTGTCCTAACCTCGTACGTGGCAAACCACCTAGCCAGCCCGGAACATGCAGCCCCAATCGTCAAATTAGGGTTAACGCAATGCTTATAATCGTGATTAATATTCCGTTGCGGCCAGTCGATTGAGAGTTAATGGAAGGCAGCGCGGCAGATCGCCGTAGTTCTATTGTGCGGCGAGCTGCGCCAGAGCCCAGATCATCAGAGGCGAAGAGGGATACGCAACCAGACCGCCGATCCCCAGCGCGATTCCGTAAGGCACTCCGCCCTCTCCATCTGCCAGGTTTCGAAGGAACATGTTGCGGCTGGTATAGGTCGCCAGCACGGATCCCCGGAAACTGAGGATGGCAATCGTCAGCACGCCGCCGGCGAAGGCCGAGATTACCAGATATTCGAGAAGGTGGATGTTGAAGCCCATCCAGACGGCCGAAGCACTCACGAGCTTGGCGTCGCCGCCACCCATGCCGCCTGCGGCGAACATGCCGAATGTCACTACGAGCACAAGGGCACCGGCGGCGAAATGCCAGCCATACGTGGCCCAGTCCATGCCGGTGAGCGGCGCAACGACCGCGAACACACCGAGGAGCAGCAGTGGCACGCGGTTGGCGATGGTCATCGACAGCGTGTCGGACACGGCCGCAAATACCATGCAAAATGGAAAGACGACGAAAATCAGAGCTTCGAGCATGACAAGGTTTCCACGTTGCAGACCTTGGGTCGAAATCTAGCCGCTACGGCGTTAATTGCGCGTGAAGGACTTTCGTCGACTTGCGACGGAGCAAAAAAAAGGCCGCCCCGAGAGGGCGGCCCTTTTACGCTGCCGGGACGAACCCGGCCGTGTCTTAGTTGGTCGAGTTCAGCTTGGTAGCGATGCTGCTGAACTTGCTGTCGAGCGAGTTGCCGACGGCGCCGGCGCCAACCATGATGGCCAGAGCGATAAGAGCGGCGATAAGACCATACTCGATGGCGGTCGCGCCGGATTCGTCCTTGATGAAACGTGCGAAAATGTTCGTCATTTGAGAACTCCTACTCCGTGTTACAGCACTTCCGTCAACTTCTGTGACTGGTTGATCGGATACCGGCAATCTAGGGAGAAGCTCTTTCGATCGACTTAAGAAACAGCCTTACCGAATCCTTTCAACTGGCGAAGGTCCAGGGTGGTTAACCTCCACCTAACCCGCAGCCTGCCGCACACTGACGGCCTCCAGGCCATGCCGGAGGAGCACATGCGCGAGGCACGTTATAATAGGCGGGCGGGAAAGACGCAGTTGAAGCCGTGATGAGACCCGCGGGCTTAACTGTTGGTTCACCAATATCCTTCATCTTCTGTTGAACATGTCCCCGTCTGGAGAGCCAAAATGGCGAAACTTTCCCTGCACATTGGCCTCGGCGCGCTTCTTGCCGCGTCGATTTCGGCAGTGCCTGCGCTAGCCGCCGGTATCGAAGTGACAATGAACCAGGCCAAGATCGTCAAGCTGGCGCGCGACGCCGACACCATCATCGTCGGCAATCCCGAGATCGCCGACGCGTCGGTGCAGGACGCCTCGACAGTGATCCTGACCGGCAAGGGCTTTGGGGTGACCAACGTTGTCGTTCTCGATGACCAGGGGACGCCCATCATCGACGAGCAGATCACCGTGACGCGGTCCACCGCATCCTCGGTGCGCATCTACAGGCGCTCGGAAGTCCAGACGCTCTCTTGCACGCCCTATTGCGAAAGCTCCTACAAGACGGATGCCGAACGCACCTCCGAAGCAGAGATGAGCGCCGGCCAATAGCCGCCGGCGCCGCTCCCAGGCAAAGTCGCCGACTTCGTTAACGGTTCATCAAAACCAACGCGAAAATTGCGACTGTCATCCAAACCGGACTTCAACCGGTTTCCTCTAAGGTTTCCGAGATAACCGCACCAAGAGCGGCAGGAAACCGACATGACCAAACCAAATCATACGCAAGCTTCGTCCCGGCGTCCCGGGCTGGCAGGCCTATTTCTCCGCAATCGCAGCGGAAGCACCGTGGTCGAGTTCTCGCTCCTCGCACTGCCCTTCGCAGCGCTGGTTTTCGCGATTCTGGAGAGCTGCATTTCCTTCGCCGGTCAACAGGTGATGTCCAACATCACCGACGACATCGCCAGGCAGATACGTACCGGCCAGCTGAAGCCCGCTGACCTGACGCAGGCCACGCTCAAGAAGATGATCTGCGACGAGCTCGAGATCATGGTGGCAAAGGACTGCCCCGGCCTCGAGGTCGACCTGCGCGAATTCCCGACCTTCGCGGCGGCGGCGGCGGTTCGCATCCGGATCACTGCCGACAAGGACCTGAACACGTCGGACTTCGCGGTAACGCCGGGTCTTTCGATGTCCAAGAACATGCTTCGCGTCTTCTACAAATGGCCAGTCATCACCGACTTCATGAGCAAACTCATGTCGAACCTGAAGGACGGCAAGACGCTGCATTTCGCGACCGTCACCTGGCAGAACGAACCGTTCGACGACTGACACCAGTCAATGATGGGCGAAAGAACAATGGGGAAGGATAGGAAAATGGGACTGCGGGCTAAGGCAAAGAGGGCGGGCATGCGCTGTTCGTCGCTGCTGGCCGGGCTGCTTTCCGACAAGCGCGGGGTGGCGGCACTGGAGTTCGCGCTGATCGTGCCGCTTCTGATGGCGATGTATTTCGTCACGATGGAAGTGTCGCAGGCGATCGAGGTCAACAAGAAGGTCAGCCGCGTTGGCGACATGGTGGCCGACCTAGTCACCCAGCAGCAGGAGATCCACAAGTCCGAACTCGAAGCGATCATGCGGATCGGCGAGGCCACCCTCCAGCCCTACAACCGCAGCACGCCCTCGATCACGATCACCGCGATCGAGGTCACCGACGAAATGACGCCGAAGGTCCAGGTGGTCTGGTCCCGTAAACTGGTCAATGGTGTCTTCAGCCAGGCTGAAGTGCCAGGCACCGCCGCCACCATTCCGGCGGCGCTCAAGATCAAGGGAAGCTTCCTGGTACGCGCCGTGGCCTCGCTCAACTACACACCGGTGATTACATGGGCTGCGGCCGACAAGCCCGCACTCGGCCTAACCGCGGCGTTCGACAGCATCTCCATGAAGGAGACATACTTTCTGCGGCCGCGCATGAGCACCACGATCCCCTGCCCGGACTGCTGACCGGCCGGGGAGCGAACTCTCCGCGACGCTTCTGACCGACTCTCTCGTTTAGCCAGCAGCCCGGCCCCACAAGGGCCGGGCTGTTTGTCGTCGAATGGTACAACGCCCCGTTGCGTGACACGCAGCAGGGCAGCGGGGCCTGCACTTCCCGATTTGCCATCGCCGTCGGCAAACCCTATGTCTGGCTCGCCGTTTCGGCGATTGACTGTCAGAGATTCCCCAATGCGGCGTGCATTTCTATTTGTACTGGATTCTTTCGGTGTCGGCGGAGCCGATGACGCTGCCAAGTTCGGCGACGCAGGCGCAAACACCTTTGGGCACATTGTCGAGGCCTGCGCGGAGGGCCGTGCCGACCGCGCCGGCCTGCGCAGCGGGCCGATAGCGCTTCCGCAGATGCTGTCGCTCGGGCTCGGAAAAGCAGCCGACACGGCATCCGGTTTCCAGATTTCGGCAGCCGGGAGGCTTTGCAATGCAGCCTTCCACGGCGCCGCACAGGAGGTCTCCAGCGGCAAGGACACGCCGTCCGGGCACTGGGAGATCGCCGCCGTGCCGGTGCCCTTCGAATGGGGCTACTTCCCGCACACCGTGCCGACCTTCCCCGAGGCGCTGACCAGATCGATGATCGAAAGGGCCGGGCTCCCCGGCATTCTGGGCGATTGCCATGCGTCAGGCACGGACATTATTGCCCGGCTCGGCGAGGAGCACATCAGGAGCGGCAAGCCGATCTGCTACACGTCGAGCGATTCCGTCTTCCAGATCGCCGCGCACGAGACGCATTTCGGCCTCGAGCGGCTGTATCAGCTCTGCATGGTAGTGCGCGAACTCGTCGATCCCTTGAATATCGGCCGCGTCATCGCGCGACCCTTCCTCGGCGAGACACCGGAAACCTTCGAAAGGACCGCAAACCGGCGCGACTATGCCGTTCCGCCGCCCGAGCCCACCCTGCTCGACCGGCTGACGGAGCGCGGCAGCAAGGTCTTCGGGATCGGCAAGATCGGCGACATCTTCGCTCATCAGGGAATTTCCGAAGTGCGCAAGGCGGCCGGCAACATGGCGCTGTTCGACGCCTCGCTGCAGGCCATGCAAGATTCCGGCGACGGCGACCTTGTGTTTGCCAACTTCGTCGACTTCGACATGCTGTTCGGACATCGCCGCGACATCGCCGGCTATGCAGCGGCGCTCGAGGCCTTCGACCGCCGCCTGCCGGAGGCGCTGGCGCTCTTGCAACCGGGCGACCTGCTCATCTTGACGGCCGATCACGGCTGCGATCCATCCTGGCGTGGTTCCGACCACACGCGCGAGCGCGTCCCGGTAATCGGCGCGGCTCCAGGCCTGCCCGGCGGCGACATCGGCCTGCGCCGAACCTTCGCCGACATCGGAGAAACTGTCGCCGAACATCTTGGCCTTCCGGCCGGACGTCACGGCACGTCCTTCCTTTCGCGCATCGCCGGCTATGCCTGAACTGCCAGAAGTCGAAACCGTCCGGCGGGGCCTGCAGCCGGCCATGGAAGGCGCACGAGTCCTCTCGGTCGAGACCCGCAGGCCGGACCTGCGTTTTCCGCTGCCGCTTGATCTGTCCGCGCGTCTCAAGGGGCGGCAAATCGTGTCGCTCGGCCGGCGGGCCAAGTACCTCACAATGGAGTTCGACCGGGGACCGATGCTGATTTGCCATCTCGGCATGTCGGGGTCTTTCCGCATCGATGCCGGGGATGCGCCGGGCGCGTTTCATAATGCCCGTTCGCGGGTCGCAGCACACGATCATGTCGTTTTCCATCTGAACGACTCGCGGCAGGAAGCCGTGCAGGTCATCTTCAACGATCCCCGCCGTTTCGGCTTCATGCTGTTTGCCGATGAGGCGGGCGGCCACAAGATGCTGGACGGGCTCGGCGTTGAGCCGACCGGAAACACACTCGACGGCGACCTTCTCGCCGCACTCTTCCGCGGCAAGAAAACCCCGCTCAAGGCAGCGCTGCTCGACCAGTCGCTGATCGCAGGGCTCGGCAATATCTACGTAGCCGAGGCGCTGTGGCGGGCCGGTCTCTCGCCGCGCCGCGGCGCCGGGTCGCTCGCAACTGCTTCGGGCAAGGCGACGGAGCGCGCCAGGCGGCTCGCGGGGGCCATCCGCTCGGTGATTGCCGATGCCATCGAGGCCGGGGGCTCGACTCTGCGCGACTACGCCCAGGCAGACGGGTCGTTGGGCTATTTCCAGCACCAGTTCTCCGTCTACGACCGCGAAGGGGAAGCCTGCCGGAAGCCAGGCTGTCACGGAACAATCAGCCGGATCGTGCAAAGCGGCCGGTCGACATTCTATTGTCCGGTATGCCAGCATTAGCCACCGGCGGCGGCGATAAGGAACATCCGAATGAACTATGAAACGATCATCGTCGAGACCCGAGGCAAGGTCGGGCTGATTACGCTGAACCGGCCCAAGGCTCTCAACGCACTGAACTCAACCGTGCTTGCCGAGCTGCTGGCGGCCCTGAAGCAGATCGAAGCCGATCCAGAGATCGCCGCCAGCGTGCTGACAGGCTCCGAAAAGGCCTTTGCGGCAGGTGCCGACATCAAGGAGATGCAGGCCAAGACCTATGTCGAGGCTTATCTCGAAGACTTCTTCGTCGGCTGGGAGGATTTCGCCCGCCTGCGAAAGCCCGTCATTGCGGCGGTCGCCGGCTATGCGCTCGGCGGCGGCTGCGAACTGGCGATGATGTGTGACTTCATCATCGCTGCCGACAGCGCCAAGTTCGGCCAGCCCGAGATCACGCTTGGCGTCATGCCGGGGATGGGCGGCTCGCAGCGTCTGACGCGCTTCGTCGGCAAGTCGAAGGCCATGGACATGGTGCTGACCGGGCGCATGATGGACGCAGCCGAAGCCGAACGCGCGGGGCTGGTGTCACGCGTCGTTGCCGCGGGCGACCTTATCGACGAGGCCCTCAAGGCTGCCGACAAGATCGCCGCCTTCTCACTGCCTGCCGTGATGATGGCAAAGGAGGCCGTCAACCGGTCCTACGAGACGACGCTTTCGGAAGGATTGCGGTTCGAACGCCGGCTGTTCCACTCGATGTTTGCGCTGGAGGACCAGAAGGAAGGAATGGCGGCATTCGCGGAGAAACGGCCGGCCAACTTCCGCAACCGCTAGGAAGGGACCATTCCAGACCATTTGCGACTGAATCCGCGTTGACGCGCCGGTCAAGCTGAACTATAAGCCGGCCCAACCAAGGTGGCCTTCGAGGCCGCCTGTTTGTTTTTGCGCGCTGCTCCCGTAGCCAGCGCCCATCAAGAGAGATTGAGAGGCACTATGGCCAACACATCTTCGGCCAAGAAAGCGACGCGAAAGATCGCTCGCAAGACGGCGATCAACAAGAACCGCCGGTCGCGTGTTCGCACCTATGTGCGCCAGGTCGAAGAGGCTCTGGCGGCAGGCGACAAGGGCGCGGCCGAAGCCGCCTTCAAGGCAGCGCAGCCCGAACTGATGCGCGCAGCCAACAAGGGTGTCCTGCACACCAATACGGCTTCCCGCAAGGTCTCTCGCCTTGCCCAGCGCCTGAAGGCGCTTTCGGCCTAATCTCCACGTCATAGCGTGACATGACCCGGTGCTCTGCGCCGGGTTTTTTGTTTGCCAGACAACGGCTTGTTCCCACCGTGGAACATGCGTTCTGCGCCCCTGGTCTTGCCCGCGCCATCGTTTGCCGGCAACGCCTCGCCGGAGCGCCGTACACCCTGCCGTCAGGGCCATTGCCGAAGGTTAACGGCAACACAATTTATTCCATTATTTCAGATAGTTACAGCCGGTTGTCCACAGCTTGCCCACGCATGCTCCGTCGAGTGGGGGACAAGCCAATGTCAAGCGAATTTTTTGAAAAAATTTCCGCCGCAGTGACATTTCGGACGGGCTGCGGGAAAGGTTTTGAATCAAAACGGTTTTGTCCCTTCTGGTTCAAATCCGGTCGGCTGAATCGGGCAGTCACCCAATCTGATTCATTAAAAAACTGTTAGCCCCGCACTTGCCCTGTCCACGACGTTTTTTGTAATGTCTGTCCATCGAGAAAGACGGGCACCAACCCGGTCAAGCCAGCCAATTTCGGCGTAGTTTGCCAACGCGGATACGACTCCGCGATCGGTCAGTGCTGTCTGTTTCGACGTAGCAGGCGAGTGGGGTCTAGCAGCAACGCGTAAAGGATCAATTCTGGTGGTTCACCGGAACGAGGATCGCTTTGCCCATCAGTCGGCCGAAAACGTTCAAGAGCGTTTATCGGCATGGCCGAAGGTTTGTCTGGCTGCCTGCAGGCGTGAGAAACGAAAAGAAGTGATGGCGCGGGAATTTTCCCGGAGGGCCGGCGGCGGCTCGCAGGAAGCAGGAACGAGGATGTTGACGATGCAAGGCGGTATTGAGGGGAGAGCCGAGGGCGGACTTCTCTTTCCAGTAAATTTGACCGAGGGGAACGACATGGCGGCTTCGAGCGACGCGGAGAAGAATTTCGAACGCGTGCGGACACAACTGAAGGCGCGGCTCGGTACCGAAGTCTACTCCAGCTGGTTCGGCAGGATGAAGCTTGCAGAAGCCTCCAAGGGCCTCGTTCGCATTTCGGTGCCGACGGCGTTCCTGAAGTCCTGGATCAACGGCCATTATCTCGACCTCATCGCCGAACTCTGGCGCCAGCAGGACCCCGACCTGTTCAAGATCGAAATTGTCGTGCGTAGCGCAACTCGTCTGGCCCGCCCGACCCAGGAAGATGACCAGGAGCTCGTGCGCAAGCCGGCCCGGCCGACGCAGCAGACGGCGCTCGGTTCCGGCACCATCGCCAACGGACGCGCCGAGCCGCCGGCGCCCGTCCGGAACGGCTACAACAGCCCCGAATTCCGCCAGGGTGTGCTCGGCTCGCCGCTCGACCAGCGCTATACTTTCGACTCCTTCATCGAGGGACCGTCCAACCGCGTTGCGCTAGCTGCGGCGCGCGCCGTCGCCGAGTCCATGTCGCGCTTCAACCCGCTGTTCCTGCATGCCACCGTCGGCCTTGGCAAAACCCACCTGCTGCAGGCTATTGCAGCGGAATCGTTGAAGCAGAACCCGAAATCCCGTGTCGTCTACCTGACGGCCGAATACTTCATGTGGCGCTTCGCGACGGCGATCCGGGACAACAACGCGCTGACGCTCAAGGAGCAGCTGCGCGACATCGACCTGCTGATCATCGACGACATGCAGTTCCTGCAGGGCAAGTCGATCCAGCATGAGTTCTGCCACCTGATCAACATGCTGCTCGACAGCGCAAAGCAGGTCGTGGTCGCGGCCGACCGGCCGCCGGCAGAGCTCGAGTCGCTCGAGCCGCGCGTCCGATCACGCCTCAATGGCGGCGTTGCGCTCGAAATGTCGCTGCCCGACTATTCGATGCGGCTCGGCATGCTGCAGATGCGTCACGCGGCAGCCAAGGCAGAGGATGCAAATCTCGACATCTCCGAAGAGATTCTCGCCCATGTCGCCCGCACCATCACCGGCAGCGGCCGCGAACTGGAAGGCGCCTTCAACCAGCTGCTGTTCCGGCAGACCTTCGAGCCGCAGATCACCATCGAGCGTATCGACGAGATCCTCGGTCACATCTACCGCTCGGGCGAACCCAAGCGCGTGCGCATCGAGGACATTCAGCGCGTCGTGGCGCGGCATTACAACGTGTCGAAGACCGAGCTCCTGTCCAACAGGCGCACCCGCACCATCGTGAAGCCGAGGCAGATCGCCATGTATCTCGCCAAGGTGATGACGCCGCGTTCGCTGCCCGAGATCGGACGCAGGTTCGGCGGTCGCGATCACACGACTGTGCTGCACGCCGTGCGCAAGATCGAGGACCTGTCGGGCTCTGACAACACGCTGGCGCAGGAGCTTGAACTGCTCCGCCGCCTGATCAACGACCAGGCCTGAACGACGCCGATTCGGCTGGACCCGCCCTGCGGGCCAGCCGCTTTGGCGTTTATCCCCAGAAAGGCGCCCGAACCCGCCGCAGCGGGGCCTACAGGCTTGCGTTTGCTCCGGTTTTCCTGTCAGTTTGCTGCGATTCAGGCGCCTGGTGCGCCCCGGCTGGAGGCCCGTGTCCGGACCTCCGAATCTTCATTCAAGTGAGCTCGATCGGTCATGCGTGTTATTCTGGAACGCTCCAACCTTCTGAAGTCGCTGAACCACGTTCACCGCGTGGTCGAGCGGCGCAACACCATACCGATCCTGTCCAACGTGCTGCTCAACGCGACAGGCGCCAGCCTTGAGCTGAAGGCGACCGATCTCGACCTCGAAGTCACCGAAGCCACAGCCGCCAAGGTCGAGACGGCCGGCGCGACGACGGTTCCGGCGCACCTGCTCTACGATATCGTGCGCAAGCTGCCTGACGGCTCGGAGATCATGCTGCGCACGGACGAGGACGGCGGCTCGATGTCAGTCATCTCGGGCCGCTCCAGCTTCAAGCTGCAGTGCCTGCCCCAGTCCGATTTCCCCGAACTGTCGGCCGGCAGCTTTTCGCACATCTTCCGCATCGATTCGGCCGCGCTGAGGGGCCTGATCGAAAAGACCCAGTTCGCGATATCGACGGAGGAAACGCGCTACTATCTCAACGGCATCTACTTCCACACCATCGAATCCGGCGGCAAGCTGAAGCTGCGCTCGGTCGCGACCGACGGCCATCGTCTGGCGCGCGCCGAAATGGATGCCCCGGCCGGCTCCGAGGGCATGCCCGGCATCATCATTCCGCGCAAGACCGTCAGCGAGCTGCAGAAACTGGTCGACGACCCGGATGTGGCGGTCACCACCGAAGTGTCCGACACCAAGATCCGCTTTACCATCGGCAGCGTCGTGCTGACCTCGAAGCTGATCGACGGCACCTTCCCCGACTATCAGCGCGTCATCCCGTCGGGCAACGACAAGGCGATGACCATAGACCGCCAGACCTTTGCGGCCGCCGTCGACCGTGTCTCGACAATCTCGTCCGAGCGCGGCCGCGCGGTGAAGCTGTCGATTGCCGACGGGCAGCTGACCCTCGCCGTGACCAACCCGGATTCGGGCAGCGCTACAGAGGAACTGGCCGCCGACTATTCTTCGGACCCGATCGAGATCGGCTTCAACGCCCGATACCTTCTCGACGTGGCGGCCCAGCTTTCCGGCAGTGAAGCGCGCTTCATGCTGGCCGACGCAGGTTCTCCGACCCTCATCCAGGACACCGCGGACGAGCACGCGCTCTACGTTCTCATGCCGATGCGGGTCTAAGACCGGCGTCAGGATGAATCCGGACAACGCGGACGCGCGGGCATCACCGCCCGTGGGAACCTATATGCGTAAGCTTACGCTTACAAATTTCCGCAACTACTCTGCCGTTTCGCTCGATTTCCGGCCGGGAATGGTGGCTTTCAGCGGCGACAACGGCGCCGGCAAGACCAATCTCCTCGAGGGGATATCCCTTCTGACGCCGGGCCGGGGCCTGCGCCGTGCCGGCTATGGCGAGATGGCGCGCGAGGGGCAGCCGGGCGGCTTCGCCATCCACGCGGTGCTGGACGGTCCCGGCGGCGAATGCGAAATCGGCACCGGTACGGCCGGCATGGACGCGACGGCGGAATCCGGGCGGCGCGTCAGGATCAACGCCACGCCGAAGCCCGCGGAGGCGCTGCTGGAATGGCTCCGCGTCATGTGGATCACGCCGTCGATGGATGCGCTGTTCACGGGACCTGCCGGCGACCGACGCCGTTTCCTCGACCGGCTGGTGCTCGCCACCGAGCCCGGCCACGGCCAGCGGGCGCTGGCCTTCGAGAAGGCCATGCGAAATCGTAATCGTTTACTTACGGATGGATCGACGGACCGTGCATGGTTCGAGGCGATCGAGACCCAGATGGCGGAGTCGGGCACAGCCATCGCTGCAGCCCGCGTCGAGACCGTCCGACTTCTGGCGACGATGGTCGCAGCGCTGCCCGATGGTCCCTTCCCTCATTCCGATCTGGCGCTTTCCGGCACACTGGAGGCGCGGATCGGTTCCGCAGCCGCGGTGGAGGTCGAGGAAGAATTCCGCCGGGCGCTGGCGTCGGGCCGCGAGCGCGACCGTGCGGCCGGCCGCACGCTAGACGGCCCTCACCGCTCCGACCTCTTGGTCCGTCACCGGCCCAAGGACATGCCGGCCGAACTCTGCTCGACGGGCGAACAGAAGGCGCTGCTCATCGGTATCGTCCTTGCGCATGCAAGGCTCTGCGGCGAGGTCTTCGGCAATGTACCGATCCTGCTGCTCGACGAGATTGCCGCCCATCTCGACGCCGGCCGGCGCGCAGCGCTCTTCGCGATCCTCGAGGAGCTTGGCTGTCAGGCATTCATGACCGGCACAGATGCCTCGCTGTTTTCCAGCATCAAGGGACGCGCGCAATTCCTGACCGTCGATCATGGCAGTGTAGCAGCCACCGATGGTGACTGACATTGCCCGCGGCACGCGGTATTAGTCGGGCATGAGCGCCCCCTTTTCGCCTGAAGAACTCGAACGCTATGCGCGCCACGTCGTGCTGCCGGAAGTCGGCGGCGCCGGGCAGCAGAAGTTGAAGCGCGCACGCGTGCTGGTGATCGGCGCCGGTGGCCTTGGCGCGCCCGTGCTGCAATATCTCGCGGCGGCCGGCGTCGGTACGCTCGGCATCGTCGACGACGACACCGTCTCCCTGTCCAACCTGCAACGCCAAGTCATCCACGACACCGAGGCCGTCGGCCTGTCCAAGCTCGACAGCGCAGGCAATGCGCTCAGGCGCATCAATCCGCACACTAGGGTGGAACTCCATCCGCTGCGCCTCGACGCCAGCAATGCCCGCTCGCTTGTCGCGGCATATGACATGGTGGCCGATGGCTCCGACAATTTCGAGACCCGCTACGCAGTCGCCGATGCCTGCGCGGCGGAGGAGCGCCCCCTGGTGCATGCTGCGGTCGGACGTTTCGACGGCAGCGTGACCGTGCTGAAGCCTTACGAGACCGGAGCCGATGGCACGCCGAACCCGTCCTACCGCGACCTTTTTCCCGAGCCGCCGCCGGCGGGTTTGGTGCCGTCCTGTGCGGAAGCCGGCGTTCTGGGCGCGCTGACAGGCGTAATCGGAACGCTGCAGGCGCTCGAGGTCATCAAGCTTATCGTCGGCATCGGCGAGCCGCTGATCGGGCGACTGCTGCTCTACGACGCGCTGGCGGCGCGTTTCGACACGATCCGCTACAAGCGGTCGTGATCCTAGACCTCCCGCCTCCGAGCGCCCTTCGATTGACCCCGGCAAGAGAGCAGATGCCTGGAAAGGAACAGCCTTGAGCCTCGAACTGACCCCGCAGGAGCGGACGATGGCAACGGGCGAGATGGGCGCCGGCACCGCCATGGCGATGCGCATCGTCGCAGAAAGCGCGCGCCTGCTCGGCGCCCCGCGCCTCATCCCTGTCGCCTCGGCACACATAGATGGCGCGCTCTATCACGGCGATTCCGGCACGATCTTCGCCGAAAGGCTGGTCGAGGGCGGCGCCAGCGTCGCCGTGCGTTCAACGCTCAATGTCGGCGCGCTCGATCTGATGGGCTGCTCGCGCGTCCGGCTGGCTGAGCCCGCCCGCGGCATGGCGCGTCGGATGATGGAGGCTTACCGAAAGCTCGGCTGCGAGCAGAGCTGGACCTGCGCGCCCTACCAGGCCGGGCACCGGCCGGCACTCGGCAGCGACGTTGCCTGGGGCGAATCCAATGCCGTCGTCTTCTGCAACTCCGTGCTCGGAGCGCGCACAAACCGCTACGGTGATTTCCTGGACATTGCCTGCGCGATCGCCGGGCGAGCGCCCGATTACGGGCTGCACCGGCCGGAAAACCGCCGAGCCAGCGTCATCTTCGACGTCTCGGCGCTGAAGCCAGTCTTCCTTTCCTCCGAAATTGCCTGGCCCGTGCTTGGCAGCCTTTATGGGCGCCTGGTCGGCTCGGATATCGGCGTCGTCACGGGAGTCCCCGCTTCACCGGGCGAGGACGCTCTCAAGGCCTTCGGGGCGGCTGCCGCGTCGTCGGGAGCGGTCGGGCTCTTCCACATCGCCGGAGTCACGCCGGAAGCTCCCGACGCCGAGACGGCGCTTGGCTGCAACGAACCGGCATCTGTCATCCGTGTCACCCGTCAAATGGCAGCCGATGCGCAGATGCGCCTTTCGACCGCCGGACCGGGCGAGAAGATCGACGCAGTGGCCATCGGCAGCCCGCACCTTTCGCTCGCCGAATTCGACGCGCTGGAGAAGCTGGTGGCCGGCCGGCGCCTGCGCGTGCCTATCCATGCCTGTACCGGCCGTCACGTGCTGGCGGAACTCGACAAGCACGGTCGCAGACAGGCGCTGGAAGCACTGGGCGTCGTGGTGGTCGCCGATACATGCGTTGTCGTCACGCCGATCCTGCCCGAACTCCGGGAGGGCGTACTGATGACCAATTCGGGGAAATTCGCTCATTATGCGCCCGGCAATACCGGCTACTCGGTTCTCTATGCCTCGCTTGCGGACTGCGTCGAAAGCGCAGTTGCCGGACGACCCATGCTAAAGGAGCTGCAGTCGTGAGCGTGGCTGGGGGAGAAATCCTGGTGCCCGGAACGGCCGGTTCTGGCCCCGCCCTCGTGCTCACCGCGCCGATCAGCTTCTGGGGCGGCGTCGACCCGGCATCGGGGCGCATCATCGATGTTCGTCACCCTCAGCATGGTGCTGCCATCGCCGGCACGGTGCTCTTCCTGCCCGGCACGATCGGTTCGTCGTCGGCTTCCGCGGTACTGCTCGAACTGGTTCACAACGGCCATGCGCCGGCGGCCCTCGTGCTGCACGAGCCGGACGCGATCTTGCTGCTCGGCCTTATCGTCGCACGAGAGATGGGCTGGTCTACGCCCGTTGCCCTGAGGCTCGACCGGGTGGGCTTTGCGGCCTTCGACGGCCGACGGGTCGCCGTCGACAGCAACGGCGCCGTCGGCTTCGACGGTTAGGCTTTCAGCGGCAATACCCTGTCGGGCGGCCTGTGGCCGTCTACATGGGCGCGGATATTGATGATCACCTTCTCGCCCATATCGATTCGGCCCTCGATGGTGGCCGAGCCCATATGCGGCAGGATGACCACCTTACCCTGCTTGGCGAGCTTGACCAGCTTGGGGTTGACCGCCGGCTCGTGCTCGAAGACGTCGAGCCCGGCGCCCGCCAGCTTGCCTTCCTGCAGCATGCCGATCAGCGCATCCTCGTCGATGAGATCGCCGCGCGCCGTGTTGACCAGGTAGGCCGACGGCTGCATCAGCGCTAGGCGGCGGGCCGACAGGAGATGGAACGTCGCCGGCGTCGAGGGGCAGTTGACAGAGATGATGTCCATGCGGGCAAGCATCTGATCGAGGCTCTCCCAGTAGGTCGCCTCCAGTGCATCCTCGACGGCAGGCAGAACCCTGTGACGGTTGTGGTAGTGGATGGACAGGCCAAAGGCCTTCGCCCGACGCGCCACCGCCGTGCCGATGCGGCCCATGCCGACAATGCCGAGCCGCTTGCCCCAGATCCGCCGGCCGAGCATCCAGGTCGGCGACCAGCCCGTCCATTTGCCCGAGCCGTCGAGGACGTTGGCGCCCTCGGTGAGCCGGCGTGGCACCGTCAGGATCAGCGCCATCGTCATGTCGGCGGTGTCCTCGGTCAGGACGTTCGGCGTATTGGTCACCGAAATCCCGCGGCGGGCGGCAGCCGCGACGTCGATCCGGTCGACGCCGTTTCCGAAATTGGCGATCAGCTTGAGATTGTCGCCGGCCTGCGCGATCAGCGCTTCGTCGATGCGGTCGGTGATGGTGGGAACGAGGACATCCGCCTCCTTCATCGCCGCCACCAGCTCGGGCTGGCTCATCGGCCGGTCGTCGACGTTCAGCCGCGCATCGAAAAGCTCGCGCATGCGCGTTTCCACGGGGTCCGGCAGCTTGCGCGTGATGACGACCAGGGGCTTCTTTTTGCCGGCCATAGTTTCCTCGAACCCGGGTCTGTTTCAGACCTCTTTAACCAAGACAGGCGACACTGGACCGGCCCGGCATGGCTGACTGTGTAACAAGCAGATTCGCCGATGACAAAGAAAAAGGCGCGCCCGATTCAGCTTGAGTGCGGGCGCTGTTTTCGATCAGAGGAACCAAATTGTCCAGTTTTCAGTCCCTTCACCTGACGATAAGCGCCACCCTGGTCGGCCTGGGACTCCTGTCGGCCGCCATACCGTCCAGCGAGGCCCTGGCAGCAGCGGGCACGCAGGACATCTCACGCGGGCCGAGCGGCTTGCCGCTGCCGCGCTTCGTCAGCCTGAAATCCGGCCGCGTCAATGCGCGCATCGGCCCCGGCGTCAACTACCCGGTCGAATGGCTGTACCTGAAGCCAGGCCTGCCGATGGAGATCATCCAGGAGTATGACAACTGGCGGCGCGTGCGCGACGCCGACGGCGCTGAAGGCTGGGTCAACCAGTCGCTGCTGTCCGGCCGGCGCACCGCGATCACCGCGCCATGGCAGAAGGGCAAGGACGCGCGCATCAACCTGCTTGCCGACCCCGATCCTTCCTCGGCGACGCGAGCGATGATCGAGCCCGGCGTGATCGGCACGATTCGCGCCTGTAACGGTGACTGGTGCGAAATGACCTTCGACGGGCACAC
The DNA here is from genome assembly GCA_018823835.1 of Alphaproteobacteria bacterium. Lineage (GTDB taxonomy): Bacteria > Pseudomonadota > Alphaproteobacteria > Rhizobiales > Rhizobiaceae > CAMYMG01. Next base: position 269,254 of record JAHJHT010000002.1, read on the forward strand.
CGGCTGGATCAGCCAATCTCTGGTCTGGGGCGCCTACCCGGGCGAGCAGGTCAAGGACTGAGGACGCAGCGCCAGTGCCAAACTGACCGATTAGTCGGTCGTCCACATTATCTGAGTGGGATGGAGCATTCGGCAGGCGTGACGCTCTGCCGCAACCTGCGTTCGCCTATTTCGAGCGCTTCGGGCGCAGGCGCACCACGATGTCGACATTGGCGATTTCCATGCCTTCGGGCGGTTCGGGCAGGTTGACGATCTCGACCGGGCCGGCAGCGATGTCGAAAATCCGGTTCTCGCCCTCGATGAAGAAATGGTGGTGATCCGACGTGTTGGTGTCGAAATAGGTCTTCGACCCTTCGACCGCCAGAATGCGTAGCAGGCCAGCCTCGGTGAACTGGTGCAGGGCGTTGTAAACGGTCGCCAGCGAAACCGGCACGCCGGCTGCCAGAGCCTCCTCGTGCAGCTCCTCGGCCGACAGGTGACGGTCGCCCTTGGCAAACAGCAGATTGCCGAGCGCTACCCGCTGACGCGTAGGACGCAGTCCCGCGTCCCGCACCCGCTTGTCCACCGCTACCGTATCGTTCCGGACCTTGGAGTCCATCAAACCTCTTCGCCGGGCTCCACAACATACCGCGGACAGAGATGCCCGCGCCTCAATGAACCCGCTTGTCTTTCAATATATTCGCTCGCGCCTATGCGATCAATAGCACGCATTGACCCTAACGGTCGGGCACGATAATCGCTGACTGTGCTTTCCGCCTGCAAGCGGATTGTGGTAGCTACGAAACAACAAGGGCGCCCAGACCGCCCGCCAACGGGGAAACGATTGATGGCGGCTTCGAAGTCCAGCTACGATTACGAAGAATTGCTGGCTTGTGCGAGAGGGGAATTGTTCGGTCCGGACAACGCACAATTGCCCTACCCTCCAATGCTGATGTTCAACCGCATCACCGAAGTGCACGAGGACGGCGGCGAATTCGGCAGGGGCTATATCCGCGCCGAACTCGATATCCACCCCGATCTCTGGTTCTTCCCCTGCCACTTCATCAAGGATCCGGTCATGCCCGGCTGCCTCGGGCTCGACGCCATGTGGCAGCTCAGCGGCTTCTTCCTGTGCTGGCTCGGCGAGCCCGGAAAGGGGCGTGCGCTGTCGACCGGCGAGGTCAAGTTCACCGGCATGGTGACACCGCAAACCAAGAAGGTGGAGTACGGCGTCGATTTCAAGCGTGTCGTGCGCGGTCGCCTGGTGCTCGGCATCGGCGACGGGTGGCTAAAGGCAGATGGCGAGACCATATACCGCGCAACCGACCTCAGGGTCGGTCTGTTCAAACAAGCAGCTTCGGCCTGACGGCCAACGCTCGACCGCAAGGAGTTTCAGATGAGACGGGTCGTCGTCACTGGCCTCGGAATCGTGTCGTCCATCGGCGACAACGCAGCAGAGGTCGAGGCATCGCTGCGCGATGCGAAATCAGGCATCACCTTCTCGGAATCATTCGCCGAGCACGGCTTCCGTTGCCATGTCTGGGGCGAGCCCAAGCTTGACCCTGCCCCGCTGATCGACAGGCGTGCACTGCGTTTCCTGTCCAAGGGTGGCCAGTGGAACCATGTGGCGATGGATCAGGCGATTGCCGACGCCGGCCTTGAGGAAGGCGACATCACCAGCGAGCGTACCGGCATCGTCATGGGCTCGGGCGGCCCCTCCACCACGGTCATCATGGAAGCCGCCGACATTACGCGAAAGAACGGCAGTCCTAAGCGCATCGGGCCTTTCGCCGTTCCGAAAGGCATGTCCTCCACAGCATCTGCGACGCTCGCCACCTGGTTCAAAATCCACGGCGTCAACTACACCATCTCGTCGGCATGCTCGACCTCCGCGCATTGCATCGGCAATGGCTACGAACTGATCCAGTGGGGCAAGCAGGACATGATCTTTGCCGGCGGCCACGAGGATCTGCACTGGTCGATGTCGAACCTGTTCGACGCGATGGGGGCGATGTCGTCCGACTTCAACGACCGCCCCTCAGTCGCTTCGCGCGCCTATGACGTCGACCGCGACGGCTTCGTGATCGCCGGCGGCGCAGGCGTCCTCGTGCTCGAGGAACTCGAACATGCCAAGGCGCGCGGCGCCAAGATCTACGCGGAAGTCGTTGGCTACGGCGCCACGTCCGACGGCTACGACATGGTCGCACCGTCCGGCGAAGGCGCGGTGCGCTGCATGCGCCAGGCGATGGCCACGGTCTCCGGTCCCATCGACTACATCAACACGCACGGCACCTCCACGCCGGTCGGCGATTCCAGGGAGATGGGCGCCATCCGGGAAGTTTTCGGCGAGACGATGCCGCACATCAGTTCGACGAAGTCGCTGTCCGGCCATTCGCTCGGCGCGGCAGGCGTACAGGAATCAATCTATTCCATCCTGATGATGCAGGGCGGCTTCATCGGCGAGAGCGCCCATATCGAGACGCTGGACCCGGAATTCGAAGGCATGCCGATCGTGCGCAAGCGCATCGACAACGCCAAGATCGACACGGTCCTGTCCAACTCCTTCGGCTTCGGCGGCACCAACGCAACGCTGGTGTTCCAGCGCTACTCCGCATAGGAAATCGGCATGGGCCATTTGATGCACGGCAAGCGCGGCCTCGTCATGGGCGTCGCCAACGACCATTCCATCGCCTGGGGCATCGCGCGGCAACTTGCCGAACAGGGCGCGACTATGGCCTTCACCTACCAGGGTGAGGCCTTTGGCCGGCGCGTAAAGCCGCTTGCCGAGCAGGTCGGCGCCGAACTGGTCCTGCCCTGCGATGTCGAGGACAGCGCTTCCCTGGAGTCGGTATTCACCCGACTGGGCGAGGAATGGGGCAGTCTCGATTTCATCGTCCACGCCATCGGCTTTTCGGACAAGAACGAGTTGAAGGGTCTTTACGCCGATACCAGCCGTGAGAACTTCATCCGGACCATGGTGATCTCGTGCTTCTCGTTCACCGAGTGCGCGAGACATGCCGCCGCGCTCATGGACAGCGGTGGTTCGATGATCACGTTGACCTATGCCGGCTCGACCCGCATCATGCCAAATTACAACGTGATGGGGGTTGCCAAGGCCGGACTTGAGGCCAGCGTGCGCTACCTTGCCAATGATTTCGGCCCGCGCAACATTCGCGTAAACGCCCTGTCGGCCGGACCGGTGCGGACGCTGGCCGGCGCGGGCATTTCGGATTCGCGCCAGATGCTGTCCTACCAGCAGCGCAATTCGCCATTGAGGCGAACCGTGACCATCGACGAGATCGGCCGGTCCGCGCTCTACCTTGTCTCCGACCTGTCGGCCGGCGTGACAGGTGAAATCCACCATGTCGATTCCGGATACCACATCGTTTCGATGCCGGTGCTTGAAGAACTCAGGCGCACGCAGGATCCGCAGGAATAGATTCGGCGTTGCTTGCCGGCATCTCAGGCGGATAAAATTGAAATATTCGCTGGAAACCCATTTTAAGGACCTTTGAGATAAGAATCCCTGCGAACCGGGGAAATCTTCTCATGCCCGCTGTAAGCAACCCGAGCAGAACCCCGGTATTCCGGGCCATCACGATTGCCAGTTCCGGCCTCGGAAGCTTCATGCTGGGAATCTGGGGGCTGCGCTTCGGGTTCGGCGACGGGGTGGCCGGCATGCCGGCCGAGGTGATCGGCGCGATCATTGCCTCGCTCTGTGCGCTTGCAGCCGCCGGAGCCGCCATGTCCTTCTTCGCCGGCATCGATGAATCCGCAACCTACGTCTACAACGAGACGCACTTCGACAAGCTGACGGGCCTGCTGACGCGGCCCGCAATGATCGCGCGCATCGGGCGGGCGGCGCAGGAAACGCTCAAGACGGGTGACCCGGTCTTCCTGATCGACGTCGACATCGACCGTTTCAAGCAGATCAACGATTCCATCGGCTACACCAAGGGCGACGAGCTTATCCGGGCCTTCACAAAGCGGCTGAAGGCCGCATTGCCGCCCGACGCTTCGGTCGGCCGCATCGGGGCTGGCGAATTCGCGGTCCTCTATCCCGATTCCAGCTTCACAATCTCCATGGAAGCGATTGCCGAGCAATTGATCAATGAACTGATGGAGCCATACGACCTCCTGGCGCACCAGCAGTCCGTCAACGTGTCGATCGGCATCGTCGCGATGCCTAAGGACGGCGTCGACCCTGTGCTGGTGCTGAGGCGCTCCAACCTTGCACTGCAGAACGCGCGGGCGAGCGGCATCGGGAACTGGTCCGTCTTCCACCCCGATATCGGCCGTGTCGCCGACTATCGCCAGTGGATCGAATCCGAATTGCGTGTCGCCTTCGACCGTGGCGACTTCGATCTGCACTATCAGCCGCAGACCGACCTCTTGAAAGGCGAGGTCGTGGGTTACGAGGCACTGATCCGGTGGAAGCATCCGGACCGCGGCATGATCCCTCCGGTCGAATTCATCCCGATCGCGGAAGAAACCGGCATGATCGGGCCGATCGGCGAATGGGTGCTGCGCAAGGCCTGCAAGGACGCCGCATTCCTGCCCGAGAACTGCTTCGTCGCGGTCAACATCTCGCCGGTCCAGTTCATGACACGGGACTTCGTCGGTCTCGTCGGTGAAGTCGTCCGCACGACCGGCATCAAGCCGCAGCGGCTGGAACTCGAAGTCACCGAGACGGCGATGATGCAGGACAAGGACCGCGCTGCCGCTATACTGAAGCAATTGACTGAGATGGGCATCTCAATTGCCGTCGACGATTTCGGCACCGGCTATTCCAACCTCAGCTATCTCATCGACTTCTCGTTCAACAAGCTGAAGATCGACCGCTCTTTCATCAACCGCATCGACGAGGACGCCAATTCCGGGGCAGTCGTCTCGACGATCGTCGGCCTGTCGCGCGCACTCGGCGTCCATGCCATCGCCGAAGGCGTCGAGACGGAGAAGCAGGCCCGCCTGCTGCAGGCAGCGGGTTGCGAGGTCATGCAGGGCTATCTCTACGGGCGGCCGGCGCCGCTCAAGGTCGAGAATGGCCAGGTTGTCGCCGTCCACGGCGCCGAACGCGATCATTCGAACGCCATGAACTGAATACCCGCACCGCTCAGCGCTGCGCCAGGACGATCCGGAATGCACCGTCGCGGCCGATCTCCTCGACACGCGAGAAACGCGCCTTGAGTGTCTGTTCGTAGGGCAGGCCGCGGTTCTGCACCATAAACAGGCGACCACCGGGCTTCAGGGCCGCCGACGCCGTCCCGATCATGGACTGACCGATGCCCGGCTCCGCCGCACGGCCCTGGTGGAAGGGCGGGTTCATGACGATGAGGTCGTATTTCCTCTCCACCTTCTCGCCGACCAGATCGTGCCAGAAGAATTCCGTCGGCGGCACGTCGGCGATCGACGCAAGATTGGTCCTTGCTGCCTCAAGCGAGTCGAAATCGGCCTCGTAGAGGTCGATCGACTTCAGCCCCGCCGTGCGGTCTGCCAGCGCCACCGACAGGAAGCCCCAGCCGGCGCCGAAATCGGCCGCCGCACCCTTCGCTGCATCTGGCAGATGCTCGGAGAGCAGACGCGAGCCAGCATCGATCCGGTCATGCGAGAACATTCCGGGCGCTGCCACGAAGCGGCCTTCCGCAAGGCCTTGCTGCGGCTCCAGCGCGGCAACTACCGTGGCAGCGTCGGAGGGACGGGCGAACCACATGGCCGCACCATGATATTTCGGCAGGTAGCCCTCGAGTGCGACCAGCTTCTCCAACCGCTTGCGCAGGCTGGCTATCCCTGTATCGCTGCTTCCGGCAACCATGATCGTGCCGCCAGGCACGACGCGCTCGATCGCCGCAGCGATGCGCGCTTCATTCTGGCCCCGATGGCGCCCCGCAAGCACAAGCGCCCCGTCGAAGGGGCCGCCGTCCGGCCGCGGCGCGACCTTCTGTCCGGCAGCTTTCAGCGCATTGAAATAGGGGCGGAAGCCCTGCACGAGAGACATTTCCGCAGCAAACTCCACCGGGGGGCGAAAGCCCGGCTCCGCGCCATGATAGAGGATGTGTCGACCCTCGCTGGGACAGGCGATGTCGCCGGTCTCGAAAGGGTGAAACAGCGTTCTCTGGGCGTCACGGTTCATCGTCGGCTCACATAATGCAAGACGGGCGCGACCATATGGCCGCGCCCGTCTTCAACTCGTTTCGATCGTCGCAAGCAGGCTTACGCGGCGTCTTCGCCTTCGGCACGCTTCTCGCGGGCGATTTCCTTGCCGGTCTCCTGGTCGACGACCTTCATCGAAAGGCGAACCTTGCCGCGCTCGTCGAAGCCCATCAGCTTGACGAAGACCTTCTGGCCTTCCTTTACGACGTCCGAGGTCTTGGCGACCCGGTCATTGGCAAGCTGCGAGATGTGGACGAGGCCGTCCTTGGGACCGAAGAAGTTCACGAAAGCGCCGAAATCGGCGGTCTTGACGACCGTGCCCTCGTAAATCTCGCCGACTTCCGGCTCGGCCACGATGGTGTGGATCCACTTCTTCGCCGCCTCGATCTCCTTGGCGTTGGAAGAGGCGATCTTGATCACGCCATCGTCGTCGATGTTGATCTTGGCACCAGTCTTTTCGACGATCTCGCGGATGACCTTGCCACCCGAACCGATAACGTCGCGGATCTTGTCGGTCGGGATCTGCATGACCTCGATGCGCGGCGCGAACTCGCCGAGTTCGGCGCGGGCGCCGGACAGAGCGTTTGCCATCTCGCCGAGGATGTGCAGGCGACCGTCCTTGGCCTGGCCAAGCGCGATCTGCATGATCTCTTCGGTGATGCCGTCGATCTTGATGTCCATCTGCAGCGCAGTGATGCCGCCCATGGTACCGGCAACCTTGAAGTCCATGTCGCCGAGGTGATCCTCGTCACCCAGGATATCGGAGAGCACAGCGTAGCGCTCGCCTTCCTTGATCAGACCCATGGCGATGCCGGCAACCGGCTTGCCGAGCGGAACGCCGGCGTCCATCAGGGCCAGCGACGTGCCGCAGACCGTCGCCATCGAGGACGAGCCGTTCGACTCGGTGATCTCGGAGACAACGCGCAGCGTGTAGGGGAAAGCTTCCGGTGCCGGCAGCATCGGACGGATAGCGCGCCAGGCAAGCTTGCCGTGGCCGATCTCGCGGCGGCCCGGCGAACCCATGCGGCCGGTCTCGCCGACCGAATAGGGCGGGAAGTTGTAATGGAGAAGGAACTTCTCCTTGTACATGCCCGTCAGGCTATCGACATACTGCTCGTCCTCACCGGTGCCGAGCGTCGCGACGACCAGCGCCTGCGTCTCGCCGCGGGTGAACAGCGCCGAACCGTGCGTGCGCGGCAGAACGCCGACTTCCGAAACGATCTTGCGGACCGTGGAGAGATCGCGACCGTCGATACGTGCCTTGGTGTCGAGGATGTTCCAGCGGACGATCTTAGCCTGCAGGTCCTTGAATACCGCGCCAACCTGCTCGCTTGTGTACTTGGGCGTCTCGTCTTCCTTCGCGCCGAAGGCTTCCTTGACCTTCGCCTTGACGGCATCGACGGCGGCGTAGCGCTTCTGCTTGTCGACGTTCTTGTAGGCTTCGCGCAGCTCGCCCTCGACCAGCTTCAGCATCTCGGCCTCAAGCTCGTCATAGCTCGGGGACGTGAAGTCGCGCGGCTCCTTGGCGGCAACCTCGGCGAGCTTGATGATCGCGTCGATGACCGGCTGGAAACCCTTGTGGCCGAACATGACGGCACCGAGCATGACGTCCTCGGGAAGCTCCTTGGCTTCCGACTCGACCATCAGAACGGCGGCGTCGGTACCGGCAACCACCAGGTCGAGCTGCGATTCCTGCATTTCGTCGACATGCGGGTTGAGAACGTATTCGCCGTTGATGTAGCCGACGCGCGCGCCGCCGATCGGGCCCATGAAGGGAACGCCCGAGAGCGTCAGCGCAGCCGAGGTGGCGACGATCGACAGGATGTCCGGGTCGTTCTCAAGGTCGTGCTGAAGCACGGTGATGACGACCTGTGTGTCGTGCTTGTAGCCGGCGGCGAAGAGCGGGCGGATCGGGCGGTCGATGAGGCGGGAAACCAGGGTTTCCTTCTCGCTCGGACGGCCTTCGCGCTTGAAGTAGCCGCCGGGGATCTTGCCGGCCGCGTAGGTCTTTTCCTGGTAGTTGACGGTCAGCGGGAAGAAGTCGAGGCCGGGCTTCGGCTCCTTGGCCGAGACGACCGTAGCGAGAACGACGGTCTCGCCGTAGGTGGCGAGCACGGCGCCGTCAGCCTGACGCGCGATCTTGCCGGTTTCCAGCACGAGCGGACGGCCTGCCCACTCGATTTCCACTTTGTGATGATTGAACATGTCTTGTCCTTCGATGCGGCAGGGCCCGCGCGGATTTTCCGGCGCGTGTATCCCTGCCTGGCTTCCTGTTCGGGCGAGCCACGGGCAAGACAACGGGAAACTCGGAAAATTCAGGCTGCGCGATCCGCGCCGAGTATCCTGCAATCCTGCCCCATGACCGTCCATGGGAGGCTCCGTCAAATCCCTTGACTGATCCGGAGCCGGGTCGGACCACCAATGCGGCAGCCCGAATGCGTGACCGGCGCGTCCTTCGTCAGGACGCGCCGGTCAAATTCTTATCGGCGCAGGCCGAGCTTCTCGATCAGGGTCGAATAGCGGCTCTCATCCTTGCGCTTCAGGTAGTCGAGCAGGCTGCGGCGCTGAGACACCAGAGCGAGCAGGCCACGGCGGGAATGGTTGTCCTTCTTGTGGTCCTTGAAGTGCTCGGTCAGGTTCTTGATGCGCTCCGAAAGGATGGCGACCTGGACTTCCGGGGAACCGGTGTCGCCCTTGACGGTCGCGAATTCGGACAGCAATTCCTGCTTGCGTTCTGCGGTAATCGACATCGGATTCTTTCCTTTCAAATGACTTGGAAACGGGACGCCTGCAGCCGGGATGTCGTCCAGCGGAGGCCGATGCACATGACGCCTGGCGCCATGCTGCGGCGCATATAGTCCAGTTTTGCCGGAAAAGCCAGCAGCATTTGCGATGCACCGCTTTGCTGGCTCATAGCTCTACGGCCTTCATCCAATGGGAAGGCACCGGATCGAGGCTAGCCGACGAAGACGCGCTTCGGCCGGAACATTCCGGCCTCGATAGCGCCGATAGCGACCAACCTGCCGCGCGCGGTGGCACAGGCTTCCTCCGCCTCGACCGGAGCGTCGCGGCCACGGATGACTACCGGATTGCCAAGCCTGATCCGCTGGGCAGCGTCGTCCGAGAGCGCGACCTGCGGCAGACAGTCGAGCGCGGCGACCGTGTCGACCAGCAGCGCGTCGATGGCTGAAAAGTCCTGCACCAGTACTTCCGGCTCGGCCGCCTGGGCCTCGGCGGTGTCGGCGGTGTCAGCGCCCGCCTCGGCCTTTTCGCCGAAACGGGCCTTCTCGAGCTCCGCGATGGTGACGAAGTCCTCTGCTGTGAACGGATCGACCTCGGTGCGGCGCAGGTCTGCGATATGGCCGAAGCAGCCGAGATCGCGCCCCATGTCGCGGGCAAGCGAGCGCACATAGGTGCCCTTGCCGCATTCGATCTCGAACACAGAGCGTCCGTCGGCGGACATCTCGACGAGGTCGAAACGACCGATCTCGACCTCGCGCGGCGGGATTTCCACGGTCGTGCCTTCCCGGGCCAGGTCATAGGCACGTTCGCCGGCAATCTTGATGGCCGAGAACTGTGGCGGCGTCTGCATGATCACGCCGGTGTATTTCGGCAGAAGTGCGCGCACCGCCACCTCGTCCGGTCGCTGGTCCGAGCGTTCGGTCACCGGCCCTTCGAGATCGTCGGTCGAGCGCTCCTCGCCCCAGGCAACCGTGAAACGGTAGACCTTGGCGCCGTCCTGAACATAGGGAACAGTCTTGGTCGCCTCGCCGAGCGCGATCGGCAGCATGCCTGACGCCAGCGGGTCGAGCGTACCGGCGTGACCCGCCTTGTCGGCCTGGAACAGCCACTTGACCTTGGCGACCGCATCGGTCGAGCCCATGCCGACCGGCTTGTCGAGGACAACCCAGCCCGAAATCGGGCGTCCCTTCTTCTTGCCGCGACGGCCCATTATTCGTCTTCCTTGTCGTCGGCGTCGAGGTCGCGCGCCACTTCCGGCGACTTGAGCAACTCGTTGATCCTGGAAAAATTGTCGAAGCTGGTGTCGAGACGGAACCTGAACTCCGGCATGTACTTCATCTGGCGCAACGCATGCGAAACGCGCCCGCGCACGAACTTTGCATGCTTGTTCAGAGCGTCCACCACCGCATCCGGGTGAGGAGCCCCGAGCGGGGAGATGAAGGCGGTGGCAATCTTGAGGTCGGGCGACATGCGCACCTCCGAAATCGAGATCACCGTCGTTTCGATCAGTGGATCGATGATCTCGCCCCGCTGCAGCGTCTCGGAGAGAGCGTGGCGCACCTGTTCACCAACGCGAAGCTGGCGTTGCGAGGGGCCGGAACTGGCAGATTTGTTCATTGTTTTTTCGATCCCGAAAGCGTGCGGCACGGGATCAAACCGCACTACATGTTTCACGCGTTCCGGATGGCGGTCTTGCCGCCATCCGCATGCACTGCGTTGTCCGACGCCTAGAGCGTCCGGGTGATCATCTCAACGCGGAAGCACTCGATGACATCACCGACGCGCATGTCCTCGTAGTTCGCGAAGGCCATGCCGCACTCCTGGCCGCCCGGCACCTCTGCCACTTCGTCCTTGAAGCGCTTCAGTGTCTTGAGCGTGCCTTCGTGGATGACGACATCGTCGCGGATCAGGCGCACGCCCGCTCCACGTTCGACCTTGCCTTCCGTTACGCGGCAACCGGCGATCTTGCCGACCTTGGTGATGTCGAAGATTTCGAGGATCTCCGCATTGCCGATGAAGGTCTCGCGGCGCTCCGGCGAGAGCAGGCCCGACATCGCCGCCTTAACGTCATCAACCAGATCGTAGATGATGTTGTAGTAGCGGATCTCGATGCCTGCAGCTTCCGCAGCCGCACGAGCCTGCGGGTTGGCACGAACGTTGAAGCCGATCATCGCCGCTCCGGACGTCTCCGCCAGCGACACGTCGCTCTCGGTGATGCCGCCGGCACCTGCGTGAACGATGCGGGCGCGGACCTCGTCGGTGCCGAGCTTGTCGAGCGCAGACACGATCGCCTCGATCGAGCCCTGCACATCGCCCTTGATGACCAGCGGGAATTCTTTCAGCCCGCTCGCCTGCAACTGCGACATCATCTGCTCGAGCGATCCACGCTGGCCGGCATGCTTGGCCACCGCCTTGTCGCGCGCAAGGCGCTGACGGTAGTCGGTGATCTCACGTGCCCTGGCTTCGTTGTCGACCACGGCGAAGCGTTCTCCTGCCATGGGAGTGCCGGCAAGGCCGAGCACCTCCACCGGCATAGCCGGCGGCGCTTCCTTCAGCTGTTCGCCACGATCGTTGATCAGCGCGCGCACACGGCCCCATTCGGCGCCGGCCACAATGATGTCACCGATCAGGAGGGTGCCGGTCTGCACGAGAACCGTGGCGACGGCGCCGCGCCCCTTGTCGAGCTTGGCCTCGATGACGACACCTTCGGCCGTACGGTCTGGGTTCGCCTTGAGGTCGAGCAATTCGGCCTGCAGGAGGATTGCCTCCAGCAGCTTGTCGAGGTTGGTGCCCTTGGTCGCCGATACTTCGACGTCCAGCACTTCACCGCCCATCGACTCGACGAAAACCTCGTGGCGGAGCAACTCGGCGCGCACCTTCTGCGCATCGGCCTGCGGCTTGTCGATCTTGTTGATCGCAACGATGATCGGGACACCGGCAGCCTTTGCATGGCTGATCGATTCGATCGTCTGCGGCATGACGGAATCGTCGGCCGCCACCACCAGGATCGCGATGTCAGTCGCCTGCGCGCCACGCGCACGCATCGCCGTGAAGGCGGCGTGGCCCGGCGTGTCGATGAAGGTGATCTTCTGACCGTTCTTCTCGACCTGGTAGGCGCCGATGTGCTGGGTGATGCCGCCGGCCTCGCCCGAAACGACGTTGGCGTTGCGGATGGCATCGAGGAGCGAGGTCTTGCCGTGGTCGACGTGGCCCATGATGGTCACGACCGGCGGACGCGACTTCTGGTCCTCCGGCTTGTCCTCGACGTTGAACATGCCCTCTTCGATATCGGACTCGGCGACGCGTCGAACCGTGTGGCCAAACTCGGCGGCGACCAGTTCTGCGGTGTCGGCGTCGATGACGTCGCCCGGCTTGAGAATCTGGCCTTCCTTCATGAAGTACTTCACGACGTCGACGGCGCGTTCCGACATGCGGCTCGCCAGTTCCTGGATCGTGATCGTCTCGGGCAGAACCACTTCGCGCATGACCTTCTCGCGCGGCTCCGAATGCATGGCGCGCTTGAACTTCTCCTGACGGCGGCGCATCGACGACAGGGAGCGCGCACGCGCCTCCTCGCCGGCGGTCGCGTTGCTCAGCGTCAGCTTGCCACGGCGGCGGTCGTCCTCGCCCTTCGGCTTGGCCGGACGCGTGACTTCGGGCGTCGCGATGCGCTTGATCGGCGCGCCGCGGACAGGGCCCTTGGCCTTGCTTTCAGCTTCCTCTTCGGCGCCGACCAGGTCGGCGGCTGGGGTGCGGCGGCGTGCCTCTTCCTCTGCCCGGCGGCGCGACTCGGCCTCGGCCAGAAGCCGAGCTTCCTCCTCGGCCTGGCGGCGCGCGGACTCATCGCGCTCTCGCTTGCGGCGCTCTTCTTCCTCGAGGCGGCGCTTGGCGTCTTCGATCGCACGCTGGCGGTCCTCGACCTCGCGAACCTTCGAGCCCTCGAGGGCACGGCGGCGCGCTTCGATCTCGCTCGTCGACAGGTCACTCAGGACCATGCCCGAACGCTCGGCCGGGGCCTTTGGAGCCTCCTTGGCGGCAGGCGTCGGTGCGGCGGCGGCCGGCGCGGGCGCAGGCGCCGCGGGCGCCGGCTTCGGCGTGAACACGGAAGCGGCGGCAGCAGTCTCGGCCTTCTCGCCGGGAATCGAGAACTTGCGCTTCTTGGTTTCGACGACGACCGACTTGGTGCGGCCGTGCGAAAAGTTCTGACGCACCGTACCCTGCTCCATGCCGGGCCGCTTCAGCGTCAGTGTCTTCTTCGCAGGGACACTCAAGATCTTGTCGTCATCCGATTTCGTATCGCTCATTCCATATCCTCTGCGGCATCAACTTCGTCAGCAATCGCCGCAAACATTGCCCGTTCGTCCGGGGATCCGCCCCGGTATCGGTCAAGCGCAACCATGCGCTTTTCAACCGCCCTACCCGCGTCGCCCGCGAGAACGGCTGCATGTATCACATTTGTACCGCCCAATGCCAAACCCAATTCGGCCTCCGAAAAAAGTTTGTAGGCGGCGATTTGCGGCCCGCCGGCATAGGCGGTGGCGCGCCGCGCCTGCGTAATCTTGCGCAGGCCGTCTTCGGATGCCTCAGCCGCATGCAGCGCGAAAAGCGCTGCTCCGCTGCGGACACTGGCCTCCACCTTGGTCGCACCGAGCGCGACCATTCCGGCTTTGCGGGCCAGCCCGAGTGAACCGAGTGCCGACTTTGCCAGCACGTTGTCCACCATAGCGCCGAGTTCCGGCGGTACCGTAACCTCGGCCTTGAATGCCCGGGCGAAGGCCCCCTTTCTGGCGGCCTTGTCGACGCTCGAGCGGTCGGCGCTTACCCAGCAGCCCCGGCCGGGAAGACTTCTCTTGATGTCCGGGACGACCGAATTGTCTGGCCCGAGAACGAAACGGATCAGTTCATCCGGCGGAGATTGCCGGCGTGTGACGATGCAGGTGCGATCGTTCATCTGTTCCAATGCGGTCTCCGGGCCGGCTCACGTCACGCACCGGTCGGCTCGGCGGGTTCTTCTTCCGCCTCGACGGGTTCTTCTTCGGTGATCCAGCCAGCCTTCAGGCGGGCCGTCATCACCATCTGCTCGGCATCGGCACGCGACACCGCGTGATCTGCCAGTACGCCCGGGAAGAACTTGGTCTCGCCGTCCTTGCGCTCCTTCCAGCCGACGAGATCGTCGACCGCGTAACCGGCAAAATCCTCGATGTTCTTCACGCCGTCCTCGCCGAGGGTCACCATCATGGCTGTGGTCACACCAGGGACCTCGCGCAATTCGTCCTCGACACCGAGCTCCTTGCGCTTGGAATCGTGCTCTGCCTCGATCTTTTCGAGGTAGTCACGAGCACGCGTCTGGATTTCGACCGCGGTGTCCTCGTCGAAGCCGTCAATCGAGGCGATCTCGTCCTGCTCGACGAAGGCGACTTCCTCGACCGAGGTGAAGCCCTCGGAAGCCAGAACCTGGCCGACCATCTCGTCGACGTCCAGCGCTTCCATGAACAGGGTCGAACGCTCGACGAATTCCTTCTGGCGACGCTCGGACTCTTCCTGCTCGGTCAGGATGTCGATGTCCCAGCCGGTCAGCTGCGAGGCGAGGCGAACGTTCTGTCCGCGGCGACCGATTGCCAGCGACAGCTGGTCGTCGGGCACCACCACCTCGATGCGCTCGGCGTCCTCGTCGAGGACCACCTTGGCCACCTCGGCCGGCTGCAGCGCGTTGACGATGAAGGATGCCGCCGAAGGCGACCACGGAATGATGTCGATCTTCTCGCCCTGCAGCTCGCCGACGACGGCCTGGACGCGGCTGCCGCGCATGCCGACGCAGGCGCCGACCGGGTCGATCGAGCTGTCGCGCGAAACGACGGCGATCTTCGCGCGCGAACCCGGATCGCGGGCGACCGACTTGATCTCGATGATGCCGTCGTAGATTTCCGGCACTTCCATGTTGAACAGCTTGGCCATGAACTGCGGATGCGTGCGCGACAGGAAGATCTGCGGGCCACGCTGCTCCCGGCGCACGTCATAAACATAGGCGCGAACGCGGTCGCCATATTTGAAGTTCTCGCGCGGGATCAGCTCGTCCCGGCGGATGATTGCCTCGCCGCGACCAAGGTCGACGATGACGTTGCCGTATTCGACGCGCTTTACCGTGCCGTTGACGATCTCGCCGATGCGGTCTTTGTACTCGTCGAACTGGCGGTCGCGCTCGGCCTCGCGCACCTTCTGCACGATGACCTGCTTGGCCGACTGCGCGGCGATGCGGCCGAACTCCATCGGCGGCAGCTGCTCGGCGATGAAATCGCCGACCTCGGCATCGGGGTTGCGCTCACGCGCCGAGGACAGCGCGATCTGGCGGCCGTAATCCTCGACCTCCTCGACCACTTCCATCAGCCGCTGCAGCTTCATCTCGCCGGTCGTCGGATTGATGTCGGCGCGGATGTTGGTTTCCTGGCCGTAGCGCGAGCGCGCAGCCTTCTGGATCGCGTCGGCCATCGCCTCGATGACGATTTCCTTGTCGATCGACTTTTCCCGCGCAACCGCGTCGGCGATCTGCAGCAGTTCAAGCCTGTTGGCGCTAACAACCATGTTCGTCGTCTCCTTGGTCATCCACTCCTGCACCGGTCAACGGTGTGGGTGTTCGATCAATCCTGTGTTTCGTCGTCTGCTTCGTCTTCCGGCTCGCCGGCACGCTTCTTGGCTTCCTTGCGCGCCTGGTTGTCCTTGGACAGGGCGTCGCGGATGAGATCATCGGTCAGGATGAGCCTGGCCTCGGCGATCGATTCGTAGGGTACTTCTATCCGTGTTTCGGCACCCTCGGGGGCCTGGTCTCGTTCGATGGTGACGCCATTGGCACCGGCAGACACAATCGTTCCCTTGAAGCGCTTGCGCTCGGCGACCAGGATAGAGGTCTCGATACGGGCCTGGTGTCCTGCCCAATTCTCGAAATCCGACTTCCTGACCAGCGGCCGATCAATGCCCGGCGAGGAGACTTCCAGATGGTAGGCCTTGTCCACCGGGTCTTCAACGTCGAGCGCCGGCGACACCGCACGGCTGACCTCTTCGCAATCCTCGACGGTCATCGTGCCGTCCTCGCGCTCGGCCATGATCTGCAGCGTCAGGCCATTCTGCCCGGACAGCCGTACGCGAACGAGCCTGAAGCCGATCGCCCGCAGCACCGGCTGAACGATGGACGCAACGCGCGCGTCCACACCGCTTTCGCGGATGATGCGATCGTCACCGGTTGTTTCGTTTGCCAGGGCCGTCATTGGGTCTCCACTACGGCCAGCTAACAAAAAAGAGCGGGACCGGGTGGACCCACTCTTCGTCAAACCGACCAAGAATTTGAACCCGATATAGACCAAGCGCCAGACGCTTTCAAGTCCTGCATGCCGCCCGGACGGGCATCCGGCCGCCTAGCGGCGGACGAAAGTGAGGTAGCAGGGCCGCCGCTTCTCGCGCAGCGCCTTGGCTTCGTAACGCGTGCCAGGCCAGCCCGGATAGGGCGTATTCCAGTCGCGCGCGTCGTCTGCCTGCCAGTGGAATTCGCCATGCGCCCGGCAGGCCAGCAGCGTCCAGTTGATGTAGGTGTCAATGTCGGAGGCAAAGCGGAAGCGCGCCCCGCTCTGCATGACGCGGGCAAAACGGTCGAGGTTTTCCGGGCTGACGAACCGACGCTTCCAGTGCTTCTTCTTCGGCCAGGGATCGGGATAAAGAAGGTCGATCCCCGACAGCGAAGCGTCCGGCAGCCAGTCGAGCAATTGCGTGGCGTCATCGTCATGAACGCGAAGATTGCGAAGCGGGGCCTCCGCAAGCACGCCCATCAGCTTGGCCATGGAATTGATGAAGGGCTCGACGCCGATGAAGCCGGTGTCGGGGTGCGTCCTCGCCTCATGCAGCAGGTGCTCGCCGCCTCCGAAGCCGATTTCCAGCCGCACGTCGGTCACGTCACGCTCGAACAATGTCGTGAGCTCGGCTGGCGCCGCGGCCTTCATGTCGACGGCGTAGTGTCGCATGCCCTGCTCCAGCGCATTCTGCTGGAGCGGACTCATGGGCCGCCCCTTGCGCCGACCGAAGAACGCCTCGGTCGCCCTGCTGCGCCTGCCCTCGACTGTCACTGTTCGGTCTCCCGTCAGGCGGTGACGGCTTCCTTGAGCGCCTTGGCCAAGTCGGTTCTCTCCCAAGAGAACGAGCCGTCGCGTCCTGCCTTGCGGCCGAAATGGCCATAGGCAGCCGTCTTCGCATAGATCGGCCGGTTGAGGTCGAGGTGACGACGGATACCGGACGGCGACAAGTCCATCACGACGCGAAGCGCTCTTTCGAGCACCGCCTCGTCGACCTTGCCTGTGCCGTGCATGTCGACATAGACCGAGAGCGGCTGGGCGACGCCGATGGCGTAGGCAAGCTGGATCGTGCAGCGGTCCGCGAGCTTCGCGGCCACCACGTTCTTGGCGAGGTAGCGGGCGGCATAGGCGGCCGAGCGGTCTA
Organism: Alphaproteobacteria bacterium; assembly: GCA_018823835.1. Lineage (GTDB taxonomy): Bacteria > Pseudomonadota > Alphaproteobacteria > Rhizobiales > Rhizobiaceae > CAMYMG01. The sequence continues at coordinate 286,603 of JAHJHT010000002.1, forward strand.
CCTTCGTGGTGTCCTTTCCGGAGAAGGCGCCGCCGCCATGCGGCGCTGCGCCACCGTAGGTGTCGACGATGATCTTGCGGCCGGTCAGGCCGGCGTCGCCGTCCGGGCCGCCGATGACGAACTTGCCCGTCGGGTTGATGTACCAGTTGCAATCGTCTGCGATCTTCAGGTCGCCAAGCGCCTCACGGATAAAGGGCTCGACCACCTTGCGAACCTTGGCCGAATCCCAGCTGCCATCGAGGTGCTGGGTGGAAAGCACGATCTGCGTGGCCTCAGCAGCCTTGCCGTCGACATAGCGAACGGTCACCTGGCTCTTGGCGTCCGGGCCCAGCTTGCCAACATCGCCTTCGCCGGAATGGCGGCCGGCTGCCAGGAGCTCGAGTATCTTGTGGCTGTAGTAGATCGGCGCCGGCATCAGGTCAGGCGTCTCGCGGCAGGCATAGCCGAACATGATGCCCTGATCGCCCGCTCCCTCCTCGCCCTGGCGGTCGGAAGCGTTGTCTACGCCCTGGCCGATGTCGGGAGACTGACCGTGCAGCAGCACATCGATCTTTGCGGTCTTCCAGTGGAAGCCGTTCTGCTCATAGCCGATCTCACGAATGGCCTTGCGCGCGGCAGACTTGAACTTGGACGGATTGACCACCGGGTGACTGTTGGCGTCGAGAACGACGTCGCCGTTCTTGTCCTTCTTCAGCAGCGTATGCGGCACGCGGACCTCGCCGGCAATCACGACGCGATTGGTGGTCGCCAACGTCTCGCAGGCGACGCGAACCCTCCACGGGTCCGAGACGGCGTATTGCTCATAGCGCTTGGCGTCTTCCGGCTTGACCTTCTTCACTTCGCGATAGACCAGATCGACGATCTCGTCCGAAATGCGGTCGCAGACCTTGTCCGGATGCCCTTCGGAAACCGACTCCGAAGTGAAAATGTAGTTTTGCCGCGTCACGGGTGTCCCCTCTTGAAAGTCCGATCGGCGGAAGCCGAGTTCAGGCGGACAACGTGTTAGCGAGGACAAGCCGGGGTCGTCAAGCCGCGTGTCGCCGCTCCCCGGAGAGCGGCGCCCGACTCCGGACCGGCGAGCGGCGACCGCCCCTCAGGCGGCGGGATCGCTGGCCAGCGTCTTGACCAGTTCGATGATCTTGCGACGTACCTTGGCGTCGGCGATCTTCACGAAGGCCCGATTCAGTTGCAGTCCTTCGGCGCTGGTGCAGAATTCAAGCGCGAAGGCGGTCGAGGCATCCTCCGAAAACCCGCCAGTGGCGGCCGGCTCTGCGCCAGGCATGTCTTCGAACAGAAATGCGACGGGCACGCCAAGTATGTTGGCGATGGCCTGCAGTCGACTCGCGCCGACACGATTCGTGCCCTTCTCGTATTTCTGAATCTGCTGGAACGTTATGCCCAGGCTCTCGCCGAGCTTTTCCTGGCTCATGCCGAGCATGTTGCGGCGCAGCCTTATTCTGCTCCCCACATGGATGTCGGTCGGATTCGGTTTCTTCTTGTTGCTGCTGTCGACCATGGTTCTTCTCGCCGATCACGACGGACCAATTGTCACCTGTCCGTCCGATTCAGCCCCCCAAATAGCTAATACCTGTCTGCAGCCGGTCTCGTCATTCCAAATGCGGCAAACTATGTGCCGCGCAACAAACCCTGTCAAACTGCCCGCATCCCGTGCCACACCCTGCCTGCCGCAGCAAAGAGAGCCAGAATCAACAGAATTGCAAAACCGACGAGCCGGGCCTGCGGATAAGAGTTCCGGGCGCTGGCCGGCACGGCCAGCTCGACGTCGAGAATGCCCCTGGAATTCATCGCAAGCCCGTCCACGATCCGCCCTCGCGGATCGATAACACCGGATATCCCGGTGTTGGCTGCACGCAACAGCGGCATCCCGCTTTCCACAGATCGCACCTGCGCCTGCCGAAAATGCTGGTACGGGCCAGGCGTCTCCCCGAACCACGCATCGTTAGTCACGTTCACAATAACCCCAGGTGACGTAACGTCAACTGCTACTATATCCGGGAAGATGATCTCGTAGCAGATGAAGGGCAGTCCAACGATGCCGCCCGGCAGGGCCAGGGGGTGACGCTGGCTGCCGGCGACAAAGTTCATAGGACCGGCCACCAACTGCTCTATGCCCAGTCTGGCAAGCAGGCCGGAGAAAGGCAGGTATTCGCCGAAGGGCACCAGGTGCACCTTGTCGACGGCGTCGGCGATCTCCCCGCTGTCGTCGATCGCGATGACCGCGTTGTAATAGCGGGGAGCGTCGGTGCCGCTGCCGGGTTCGGCGCGCACCGCCCCTGTCAGCAGCAATTGCCCCGGCTGCAGCATCTCGCCGATCGCGGCCAGCGCGTCGGGCCGGTCGGTGAACAGGAAGGGGACCGCCGTTTCGGGCCAGAGGATCAGCTTCGGCGCCGGCATTCCGGCCTCCGGCGGGCGCGCCGACAGTTCGAGCGTGGTGGCGAATATCCGGTCGCGCACGCTGTTGTCCCACTTTTCGGAAAGATCCACGGCAGGCTGCACAATTCGCACCGGGAGCGTTTGGGCCGTTTCGGGCAGCCTGGCGCCCATGCTTAAGAAGCCGTAGCCAAGGTGCGCGGCGACCAGCGCCAGCGCGGCCGCCACGCCCAGGCCAAGGTTGCGGCGCGCCGCAAACAGCGCCGGCATCGAGAAGATGAACACCGCCAGCGCATTCATGCCGATGACGCCGACCAGCTTGACGCTCTGCATCAGGAGAGGCGTCGGCATTGCAGCGAAACCAATGGGATTCCAAGGGAAACCTGTGAACAGGAAGGTGCGCAGCCATTCCGCCAGACCGAAGGCGAAGGCGAGCGCGGCGATCCTGCTGATGTTGTTTGTCCAAAGCAGCCAAGCCAGTGCACAGGCGAAGGCATAGAAGATGGCAAGAAGCGCCGGAATGCCCACAACTGCGATGGGCAGCGCCCAGGCGAAACTGTCTGCCTCTACAAGCAGCGCGTTGCCGATCCACCAAAGCCCGGCAAGGAAATAGCCGAAACCGAACCACCAGCCGATCGAAAGGGCCGGCGCCAGGCGCCTGGTCAGCGCAGCGGGTCGCGGTACGGTGGCGCCGTCGAGCAGCCAGACCAGCACCGGAAATGACACAAAGCCGACGGCGAAGAAATCGAACGGCGCCTGCGTCAGCACGGCAAGCGCGCCCGCGGTGAAAGCCACCAAGGCGCGGCGCCAGCCCCAAAGCAGAATTATCCGCCCAGCCAGACGCTCCATTCGCTATCCTGCTCATGCCTTGCCAGCTTCCGCGCCGAATCGCCCGCGGATCTGGTCCCCAGAATCACGACGGCAGCTTTAGCAGGATGGGCGGGCTGTTCCAAACAGCCTGAAGGCCTCAGGAGGTCGGCTGGTCCGCTCGGGCGGCGCGTCGGCGGCGCTCCGCCTTCAGGATGTTGACGATACGGACCCGCTTGACGCGCCGCGGGTCGGCATCGAGCACGTGGAACTCGAAGCCCGGTATGGCCTGGACGACCTCGCCGCGGGCCGGCACGCGGCCGAGCGTGTTGAAGATCATGCCGCCGATCGTATCGACATAGTCGCCATGCTCCCCGGCTGCGAAATCCTCGCCGATCAGTTTGGCGACGTCGTCGATCTCGGCCTTGCCGTCGACGACGAAGACGCCATCGCCGGACTGCGTGATCATCGGCTCGTCGTCATCATGCTCATCCTCGATGTCGCCGACGACCATCTCGACAATGTCTTCCAGCGAGACCAGCCCGTCGGTGCCGCCATATTCGTCGATGACCAGTGCCATCTGGGTGCGCGCCGCCTGCATGCGCGCCATCAGGTCAGAGGCCAGCATCGAAGGCGGCACGAAGAGCACCGTGCGGATGAGATTGAGTTCGCCGATCGTCTTGGAAAGATCGACATTGCCGAGGTCGAGCGTCACGGCTGCCGCCTTCCTGCCGCCGCGGCCCTTCTTTGTGCGCGCGACCTTGGTGATGTTGGCCAGGACGTCTCGGATGTGCACCATGCCGCGCGGGTCGTCGAGAGTCTCGGCGTAGACAGGCATGCGGGAATGGCCCGACTGCTCGAATACCGCCATCAGTTCGCCGAGCTTGGTGTTGATCTCGACCGCCTCGATGTCGGCGCGCGGTATCATCACGTCCTCGACCCGCACCTCGCGCAGCCTGAGGATGTTATGCAGCATGGCACGCTCGCCGGGCGAGAAGGATTCGCCGCCGGTGTCCGTCTCGGCCAGCGCATCGGCCAGTTCGTCGCGAAGGTTGGAGCCGTTTCGCGGCTTGAAGAGCCCCGAGAGGCGGCCAAGCAGTGTCGGCCGATCGGCCGAGACCTCAGGCACCGTCGTGCTGGGACTAGGTCCCTCTTCCGCGCCGTCGGCGGCGGGTTTTGTACCGCCCGTCTCCGGCTTGGGGGCAGGCTCAGGAATATCGTTCATCGTCGTCCGGTTGGTTTCCGCTTCTGTTACGCGTAGGGATCGGGAATGGCAAGTCTGGCAAGAGCGGCCCGCTCGATGCCCTCCATGGCCTCCGCATCCGCATCATTCTCGTGATCGTGACCGAGCAGGTGAAGCAGCCCGTGGATGACGAGGTGCGATATGTGGTGCTGCAGGACCTTGCCTTCCAGCCGCGCCTCGCGCTCGACGGTCTCACTGGCAAGAATGATGTCGCCAAGCATTGGCGGCAGCGGGGCGCCAATGGCTACGGGAAAGGCCGGAAACGACAACACGTTGGTCGGGCTGTCCTTGCCGCGCCACTCGGCGTTCAGGGCGGCGATATGGGCGTCGTCGGAAAACACGACGCTGAGTTCGGTCGCCGCACCCGAAGGCGGGTCCAGCTCAGCCAACACCGCGCCGACTGCATCCGAGGTGATCTCGAGGAGATCGGACTCCTGCGGCCACGCCCCTGCCTCGACAAGGAGATCGATCTCGATGTTTGGCCAGGTTGAACGCATCACATCCGTGCCGGCAAACGCGCGCCGGCCTTTTTCACCCTTCGCTGGCGCCGAAGCCGCGCGCCATCTTGGAGTCTCGGTCATAGGCCTTGACGATCTCCGCAACAAGCGGATGGCGGACCACGTCGCTGTCGGTGAAGCGCACGGTGACGGAGCCTGATACCCCGTCGAGAATACGAAGCGCCTCTACCAGGCCCGACTTGGTATTGGGCGGCAGGTCGATCTGAGTCGGATCGCCGGTGACGATCATGCGCGAATTCTCGCCAAGCCGGGTCAGGAACATCTTCATCTGCATCGGCGTGGTGTTCTGCGCCTCGTCGAGGATCACCGCGCTGTGGGCCAATGTTCGGCCGCGCATGAAAGCCAGCGGCGCGATCTCGATCACCTCGGCGGCGATAGCCCGCTCGACCTTGTCGGCCGGCATCATGTCGTAGAGCGCGTCGTAGAGCGGCCGCAGGTAGGGGTCGACCTTTTCCTTCATGTCGCCTGGCAGGAAGCCCAGACGCTCGCCGGCCTCGACGGCAGGACGCGACAGCACGATGCGCTCGACCATGCCGCGCTCGAGCAGCATTGCCGCATGGGCGACCGCCAGGTAGGTCTTGCCGGTTCCGGCCGGCCCGATGCCGAATACCAGTTCGGAACGGTCCAGCGCGCGCATATAGGCGTCCTGGTTGAGCGATCGGGCGTAAATGGTGCGCTTGCGCGTGGCAATCTGGGCGGCGGCCATCTTGCCCTTCCGCTCAAGCGTCGGCAGCGTCATCTGGTCGTCCGCTGCAATCGCCATGCGTACCGCGCCGTCGACGTCGGACTGGCCGATGTCGGCGCCCTTCTGGAGTATGCCGTAGAGATTGTCGAGCGCGCGCCTCGCCTGTTCGGCCGCCGAGGACGAACCCTTGATGGTGATCTGGTTGCCGCGCGAGTGGATGTCGACGCCGAGTTTCTGTTCGAGACGCGCCAGGTTCTCATCGAACTGGCCGTAGAGCGCGCTGGCCAGCTTGTTGTTGTCGAATGTCAGAACGATATGCGCCATGTCCGACGCCCCTGAGGGCGGGTCCTTCAACTCGGTAGCGCTCAAACGACTCTCCTCGTTGTCATCCGCCGTCATGCCTGATCGGCGAACAGGCTGCCTTGGCCTGCGTTAATGATTCGCACACTGACAATGTCACCGATTTCGCCGGCGGTTTCATCAACAATAACGGGGTGCAGCCAGGGCGAGCGACCGACACGCTGGCCGGGCTTGCGGCCGGGCTTTTCGATGAGCACATCCATGCCGCTGCCAACCAGGCCGGAAAGGAATTCGCGCTGCTGTTCGAACAGCAATGTCTGCAGGCGCTGCAACCGCTCGTCCTTCACGCTTTCGGCCACGTGGTCGTCCATTTCGGCGCCCGGCGTACCGGGGCGCGGCGAGTATTTGAACGAGTAGGCCTGCGCGTAGCGGACCTTTCTCACCAATTCCATGGTGGCCTCGAAATCGCTTTCGGATTCGCCGGGAAATCCGACGATGAAGTCGCCCGACATGGCAATATCGGGCCGCGCGGCGCGGATGCGCTCGATCAACCTCAGATAGTCCTCAGCCGTGTGGCGCCGGTTCATCGCCTTCAGGATGCGGTCCGACCCGCTCTGCACCGGCAGGTGCAGATAGGGCATCAGCGCCGGCAGGTCGCGATGCGCGGCTATCAGTTCGTCGTCCATGTCGCGCGGGTGGCTCGTCGTATACCGCAGCCGTGCCAGCCCGGGAATCTCGGCCAGCGCGAAGAGCAGTCTGCCGAGGCCCCACTCGGCGCCATCGGGGCCCAGTCCGTGCCAGGCGTTGACGTTCTGCCCGAGCAGCGTGATCTCGCGGACGCCGTTCTCGGCGAGACGTCGCGCTTCCGCGACGATCTGCGCCACCGGGCGCGAGACTTCGGATCCGCGTGTGTAGGGCACGACGCAGAAGGTGCAGAACTTGTCGCAACCTTCCTGCACCGTGAGGAATGCGGTCACGCCACGGCCGGCGATCTGCGCCCGGCGCGGCTGCGGCAGGTGCTCGAACTTGTCCTCGATGGCGTAATCGGTCTCGACGACCTTGGCACCGCCGCGAACCCTGCGCAGCGCCTCGGGCAGCTTGTGATAGGTCTGCGGCCCAATCACCAGGTCGACGGCGCCCTCGCGCCGCATGATCTCCTGGCCCTCGGCCTGCGCCACGCAGCCGGCAACGCCGATGATCGTCTCCAGTCCATTTCGGGCCCGCTCGGCTTTAAGGCCGCGAATACGTCCCAATTCGGAATAGACCTTCTCGGCGGCCTTCTCGCGAATGTGGCAGGTGTTCAGGAGCACGAGGTCGGCTTCTTCGATCGCCTCGGTGCCGACATAGCCATCCGCGGCCAGCGCGTCGGTCATCCGCTGGGAATCATAGACGTTCATCTGGCAGCCATAGGTCTTGACGAAGACCTTCTTTGTGGCCGTCCCGATCTCGGAGGTCGGGGCGGCACCAGGCCGCTCTGAAAGCTGTTCTTGTTCCATGCGGCGCTTTCTAATGCGTTCCCGCGGCAAAAAACAGGCGAATCTGCCGTCGATCTTCTACGCGGACGGAAGCGGGTTGCGCAGAGCAGCCTGCAGCATGGAACGGACCCGGATTTCCACCAACCTGGCAGCCTCCTTGCGGCTGGTGCCGGCGGTAAAGGCGACCGGCTCGCCGAAATGCAGTTCGACGTCGATTCCGCCGCCACGCAGCAGGTCGGCCAGGTGCGGCCACAGCTCGGTGTCGCCGATCCACGCGGCGAGCGGGCGGTGGAGACGGCCCATCGGGACGCCGTGGATGCGCGTGTAGGCGATGGCCACCGGCTGGATGTGAACGGTTTCGCGGACGCCGCTGTCAATCGCCAGGGATGCCGCGCCGAACAGCGAGGTCTTGAAGGGCAGGATAATGTTGCCGTCGCCGGTCGTGCCTTCCGGAAAGAGCACGATGGGCTGGTCGCCCGCCATGCGCTCGGCAATCTCGACGGCCTGCTCGCCCGTCTTTCGCCGCCGCGTGCGCTCGACATAGATCGGCCGCTGCAGCCTGAACAGCCGCCGGACCCCGGGCCATGCGTCGATGTCCGATTTGGCGATGAAGGTCATGTCGAAGAGCGAGGCCATGACCTCGATGTCGGTCCAGGAAATGTGGTTGGAGGCAATCAGCAGCGGCCGTTGAGCGGTCATTTCGCCGACCACGTGGATGCGGAAGCCGAGCGCCTTGACGTTGACCCTGTGCCACAGGCCGCGCGCGAAATTTTCGCTGAACCAGCCCGTCCGCATGGCCAGCAGTTGTACCGGCACCAGCAGCAGCGTCGCCAGGAGGACGCAGGAAAGCGCGATCACGAGCCTTGCCCAGCCAATCATGGCGCGCTTTTCATCTCCCGACAGAGACCCACTGGCTAGCGAAGATCCCGGCGCATGACAAGCGCACCCGACGCGCCGGTGGCCGACTGGTAATAGTTCGGACGCTTGCCGACTTCGGAGAAGCCGAAGCGCCGGTAGAGAGCGATTGCCGGCGCGTTGGTTTCATCGACCTCGAGGAAAAGAGCCTCGGCGCGCTGACGGTGAAGCTCGCGCAGGACCGCGTCCATCAGCTTCCAGCCGAGCCCCTGCCTGCGGTGTGAGCGCGCCACCGCAACGGTCAGGATTTCCGCCTCGTCGGCGGCCAGCCGGGCGAGCACGAAACCCGCCGGCGCCTCGTGGCCACGGCCGGTCTCTCGCGCCACGAAGCCGAACACCGTGTCCTGCGCGAGCAGGCTGGCGAACTCGCCATCGGTCCAGGGCCGGTGAAAATCCTCTTGGTGCAGCCGCGAGACCGCCGGACTGTCGGACTGGGCCAGCGGCTCCAGGAAATAGTCACGGCCGCGCGGCTTCAGGAAGGGAATGCGCATCATGTCGCCTGCCTCGACAGGACGAAACCGGCCTGCGGCTTGGCGTCGGCGCCGCGCAGATAGAGCGGACGCGGCTTCTCGCCCCCCGCATCGCGGCCGGCGGCAATCGCCGCATAGTAGCCGATATCGGCGGTTGCCGATGTTGAGCCGGTTTTGACTGCGGGCAGTTCCACAGCGATCCGCGGCCCGGCGGAACCAACAACCACAGTTGAACGGCGCCGCGCCAGAAGGACGGCCTCATCGAGCGTCATCACGGTGGGCTCGACGAGCGTTGCGCCCGTCTCGCCGTAGACGGCAGCGTTGATCTCGCCCCGCCCTGCGCCGATTGCGCTCATCACCGTCACGTCGCCGAAGCGCTGGCGCGCCTCGGCGGCCAGAGCCTCCAGCGTCGTCACGCCGATTGCGGGCACCTTCAGGGCCATGGCCAGACCGCGCGCCGCCGCAACGCCGACCCGCACGCCGGTGAAAGAACCGGGGCCGATGCTCACCGCCACCGCGTCGAGCTCCGGAAACGTGATTTTCGCCCGTTGCATAGCGTTGCCAACCACCGCCATCAGGTGCTCTGCATGGCCCTTGCCGAGATCGAGGACGGCGCGGCCGTCCTCCTGTCGCGCCACCGTGTCGTAGACGCAGGCCGCGCAAATGACCGATGCGGTGTCGATGGCGAGCAGTTTCATGGGTGCTTCATCCAGCCGGATGGCGGCGTCGACAACCTGTCGGCAAAGCCGACGCGACGGAAAGGCGCGACGGCCGGTTCCCGGTCAGCGCTGGAGTCAGCCCTGCGCACGCGATGCCTTGAGCTCAAGGCGGCGCGCATGCAGCACCGGCTCGGTATAGCCGCTCGGCTGCTCGCGCCCCTTGAAGACGAGATCGCAGGCGGCCTGAAAGGCAATCGAGCCCTCGAAATTCGCCGCCATCGGGTGGTACAGCGGGTCGCCTTCGTTCTGGCGGTCGACGACACCGGCCATCCGCTTCATCGTCTCCATCACCTGGGCCTGGCTGCACACGCCGTGGTGCAGCCAGTTGGCGATGTGCTGCGAGGAGATTCTCAGGGTCGCACGATCTTCCATCAGACCAACATCGTTGATGTCCGGCACCTTCGAGCAGCCGACGCCCTGGTCGATCCAGCGCACGACATAGCCAAGAATTCCCTGCGCGTTGTTGTCGAGCTCCTTCTGGATTTCCTCGGGCGTCCAATTCGGACGCACGGCCACCGGGATGGACAATATGTCCTCAAGCTTCGCCTTCGGCCGGTCCTTCAGTCTCGCCTGCACGGCGTGCACGTCGACCTTGTGGTAGTGGGTGGCATGCAGCGTCGCCGCCGTCGGGGATGGCACCCAGGCGGTATTGGCGCCGGCCTGCGGATGCGCGATCTTCTGCTCCAGCATCGCCGCCATCAGATCGGGCATCGCCCACATGCCCTTGCCGATCTGGGCGTGGCCTGCGAGCCCACATTCGAGCCCGACATCGACGTTGCGTGCCTCGTAGGCGGAAATCCAGGCCGACTGCTTCATGTCGCCCTTGCGGATCATCGGACCGGCTTCCATCGAGGTGTGGATCTCGTCGCCGGTGCGATCGAGGAAGCCGGTGTTGATGAACACGACACGCTCCCTAGCGGCCCTGATGCATTCCTTGAGGTTAACCGTCGTGCGGCGCTCCTCGTCCATGAGGCCCATCTTCAGCGTGTTCGGCGCGAGGCCAAGCATCTTCTCGACCCGACCGAATATCTCGACTGCGAAGGCGACTTCCTCCGGTCCGTGCATCTTCGGCTTGACAATGTACATCGAGCCGGCGCGCGAGTTCTTGCGGCGCCCGTTCGGCCCGATGTCATGCATCGCGATCAGCGCCGTGACCGCGGCGTCCATCATTCCCTCGGGAATCTCGTTGCCATCGGCGTCGAGGATCGCGGGATTGGTCATCAGGTGTCCGACATTGCGAACCAGCATCAGCGAGCGACAGACCAGTTCCAAGGTCGATCCGTCCGGCGCCGGGTAGGTGCGGTCCGGGTTCAGCCTGCGCACGAAGCTCTTGCCGCCCTTGGTGACTTCTTCTTCGAGGTCGCCCTTCATCAGGCCAAGCCAATTGCGATAGGCCGCGACCTTGTCGTCGGCATCGACGGCGGCGATCGAATCCTCGAAATCCTGGATCGTCGTCAGGGCCGATTCCAGCCAGACATCGGATATGTGGGCCGGATCGGACTTGCCGATCGTCGATGTCGCGTCGATCAGGATCTCGATGTGGATGCCGTTGTTGGCCAGCAGAACCCGCTCGGGCGAGGCCTTATCGCCGATGTAGCCGGCGAACTTCTCCGGCTGTTTCAGGCCGACGCTGCCGCCATCGAGTCTGACTTCCAGCCGGCCCCCTTCGATCGAGAAGCCGCGCGCGTCCTGCCAGGCGGCGGCGTCCAGCGGAACGGCCTCGTTCAGAAAGTCGCGCACCCAGCCAATGACCTTTTCGCCGCGAATAGGGTTGTAGCCCTTGCCCTTGTTGGCGCCGCCGTCCTCGGGGATGGCGTCGGTGCCATAGAGCGCGTCGTAGAGTGAACCCCAGCGCGCATTCGCGGCATTGAGCGCATAGCGCGCATTGGCCACCGGCACGACGAGCTGCGGCCCGGCCACCGTCGAGATCTCGGGATCAACATTGTCGGTGGTCACGCTGAAGGCCGGGCCTTCGGGCACGAGATAGCCGATATCGGTCAGGAACGACTTGTAGGCTTCCATGTCGGAAGGAGCGCCATGATCGCGGTGCCAGGCGTCGATGGTCTCCTGCAAGGCGGCGCGCTTGGCAAGAAGGTCGCGATTGCGCGGCGCGAGATCGCCAACGATCGAGGCGAGACCGCTCCAGAACCCGGCTTCGTCTACGCCCGTTCCCGGCAGGACCTCGCCAGAAACGAAGTCATGCAGCGCGCGTGCAACACGCAGGCCAGAGATCTCTACGCGATCGGTCATCAATTGGGCTCCAGTGAACGGAATACGGCCTTCGGAATCGACCGGCTTTTGACCATGCCAGGCCAAGACGGTCAATTCGCCATAGGGTGCAAGCACTTGTCGCTCCTGCACGCAAGCACCTGGTTGGCCGATAGATGGAGCAGTACGCCTCCGTTCTCAACGTACACGGCCGCAAAAAATCGCTGGAGACGACCCTTGCCCTGATCCGCACCTTCGCCGATACGTTGTGCCTGCACCGGCAGGCAAGCATTCAGGGAGGTCATTTTCAGGTGATACCTTCAGCGAAGTTTTCAGACCTCGAGGACGCCTCTGTCCTTATCACCGGGGGCGGAAGTGGCATCGGCGCCGCCCTTACGGAAGGATTTGCCCTGCAGGGGAGCAAGGTCGCCTTCATCGACATCGCCGACGAGCCGAGCCGAGAACTCTGCGACCGCGTCGAGAAATCCGCCGGCAGACGGCCTCTCTATCTCAACGCCGACCTGCGTGACATTGATGCTCTGCGGGCAGCGGTTACCGCTGCGTCCGAGGCGCATGGGCCGATTACAGTGCTGATCAACAACGCGGCCTATGACCAGCGCCACACGGTCGACGCGGTAACACCGGACTTCTGGGATGAAAACCAGGCGATCAACCTGCGCCCGCATTTCTTCACCGCGCAGGCCGTGGCGCCGGGAATGAAAAAGGCCGGCAAGGGTTCGATCATCAACTTCACCTCGACCTCCTTCATGATGAACAACCCCGACATGCCGTCCTACACGGCCGCAAAGGCCGGCATCATCGGCCTCACCAAGGGACTTGCAGGAAGGCTCGGCTATGACGGTATCCGGGTCAATGCGGTGGCGCCCGGCTGGGTCATTACCGAGCGCCAGCGCAAGCTTTGGGTTACCCAGGCATCCCTCAAGGCGCATGTCGACAAGCAGAGCATCCATCAGGTCATGTATCCCGACGACCTCGTGGGCCCCTGCCTTTTCCTGGCATCCGATGCCGCACGCATGGTTTCGGCCCAGACGCTGGTCGTCGACGGGGGATACCTATGAACCAGACGATGCTTGCCGCTTTCACAGCGCCCGTGCGAACGCCGAAGGGGCGGCGGGTGCAGGCGCCCACGCCATGCGCACGGCTTCGGGCGCATCGGCGGTGAAGTTCTTGCTGGCGAGCGCACCGGGGCAAAGCGGCAGTTCGGCGGCGCCCCGGGATAAAGTCTTTGAGGGAGCCGACACGTGAACACACCCGTCTCAATCCTGTCCGATATCGAGTGCCAGCTCGGCGAAGGGCCGACCTACGACCCGAACACGGGAACCTTGTTCTGGTTCGACATCACCGGCAGAAGACTACTCGAGAAGCCGATGCCGGGCGGCGGCGTCAAGGTCCACAAGCTGCCGGAGATGACGAGCGCGCTGGCCGTGATTGACGACGGCCGCCAGCTCCTCGCCACAGAGACCGGACTGCATGTACGCGATATCCGTTCGGGCGAGATCACCCCGCACAGGGCGATCGAGGCAGACAATCCGGTCACGCGTTCCAATGATTGCCGGGTGCATCCGTCGGGTGCGTTCTGGGTCGGCACGATGGGCAAGAAGGCGGAAAAGAAGGTGGGCGCAATCTACTGGTATTTTCGCGGCGAGCTTCGCACGCTCTATGCCGGCATCACCATTCCCAACTCGATATGCTTCTCGCCCGACGGCGCGACCGCCTACTTTACCGACACCGACCTCAATCTCCTGATGCGGGTCGACTGCGATCCGCTCTCGGGACTGCCGCACGGCGAACCGTCAGTGTTCTTCGATCAGAGCGGTGGCACCGGCGGCCTCGACGGATCGGTCGTTGATGCCGATGGCGTCCTGTGGAACGCGCGTTGGGGCGCGGCAAGCCTTGATGCCTATGCACCCGACGGAAGGCGTGTCAGGTCGGTCGCGATACCGGCGCGGCAGACTACCTGTCCTGTCTTCGTCGGTCCCAGAGCCGACCGCATCGCCGTGACCTCGGCCTGGCAGGACATGGACGCCGGAGCCCGTGATGGCGATCCGCATGCCGGCAAGACATTCCTGGTCGAGCTGCCGGTCAACGGCCGGTTCGATCCGCGCGTCGCCATCTGACAGCAGAGGTTCGCGCGCATGAGCAACAACAGGCCCAGACTGGTCCTCGTCTATGAACCGGAGGAGGCCTGCCGCGCGCGGCTAAGGCAGGATGGGTTCGCCGAACGACAGGCGCTGGAAATCTCGTCGTACCTCGCGCAAGCAACCGATCTCGCGCCCGAATTCGGCGCCATCGGTGCGGCTTGCAACGAGCGTGGACTGGGTTTCGAGGCAGTCGCGCTCGACGACGCGCCGGCGGAGCTTGCGCGCCAGTCCGTGCAGCCGACACTCGTCTGGACCCTGACTGACGGGATTGCCTACTTCCGCGGCAGCGCAGGACCGATGCTGGCGCGGCTGAACGGACTGCGAACGCTCGGTGCCGACGATTCCCTGTTCTCGCTTTGTCAGGACAAATTCCGCTCCGGCGCGGTGCTCGCCGCGCTCGGCCTCCCGGTTCCTCCAGCGGGGCTCGCCCGCGACGGGCAATGGCTGGTCGAGCCGCCAACCTCGGCGCGCGGCTATTTCGTCAAGCCCAACCGACTTGGCGCCAAGATCGGCATCTGGCCGGATTCGCGCACCGACGCGCTTGATCACGCGCTTGATCTCAGCCGACGTGTCCATTCGGCCTATCGCGACAGCGTGGTCGTGCAACCCTATGTCCCGGGCCGAAACGTGCGGGCGAGTTTCCTCGGCGTCGAGCCTGGCGCAGGGATCGAGGCGCTCGGCATCTTCTTCGTCGATTCCGGCGACGACTTCCAGACAATGGACGACAGCATGGCGCTCTATGGCGAAACCGGCAGCCAGGCGGCCGCAGACGGCAGGTACCGCGAACCGGTGCTGGTTGCCGTTGCTGACAGCCAGCCCGGAGCGGCACAGAAGATTCGCGAGATTGCGGCCGGCATGATGAGCGGGCTCGGCCTGCGCGACGTCTATTCTGCCGACTTCAGGGTAGAGCCGGACGACACCGTACACCTCATCGAGTTCGAGGTCTGTCCGGGCCTGCCCTGCTTCGATTTCCGCGACTACTGCCGCTCGGTATGGGGTCTAGACCTGGCCGATGCAATGGCGGCAACCGCCGCAGCCAGGCTCCTCTGACGTTCGATCAGGCCTTGGCCATGCAGATCTTGGTGACGCCCTTGTCGATGAAGCCGAGCTTCTTGGCAGCCGCCTTCGACAGGTCGATCATGCGCCCCTTGATGAAGGGCCCGCGGTCATTGATGCGCACGACGACGGACTTGCCGTTGCGCTGATTGGTAACCTTCAGCTTGGTGCCGAACGGCAATGTCCGGTGCGCGGCCGTCAGTTCGGCCGGGTTCATCTGCTCGCCCGATGCCGTTTGCGAATAAAGCGCATACCAGGAGGCACTGCCGCACTGGGCGGAAGCGGGCGTCGCGCCCGAAAAAAGTACAGCCGTCAACGCGGCCGCAGTCACTGCGGCTTTCATACCCATCATCCTTGAAAACTCTCCGTCCTAACTCGCGGGCGTTGCTAGCGGGCGACTAAGGCAACAATTGAGGCAGGGATCGGGCAGTTCCGTGACTGGTCCACACGTTTCTCAACCGAGCGAAACACTTCGTCAGACGCGGGATATGCTATTGCCGCCGCCACGTCTGGAAACGCAGCAGCAATTCTTCTGGTAATATCCTGAACGGATGTCGCGTCATCGCCGCGGCATCTTCGGACGAGGCAGCCGCCTAAAGTCGGCCGATTCGCTCGATCAGAAGCTCGAAAAATCCCTCGTGATCGATGTCGCGCATGAAGGTAGCGTTCTTCGGACGCTTGGTGACGCCCCACCAGTCGGCGACCGTCATGCCCATGGTCAGTTCGGAGGCGGTCTCGACCGTGACGTTGCAGAAACGGCCGGAGAAAAGCTCCGGCTTCAGCAGCCAGGCGATCACGCAGGGATCGTGCAGCGGCCCACCGTCGGTGCCGTATTTCTGCTCGTCGAAGCGCTCGAAGAATTCGAGCATGTCGGCCACCGCGACGCAGACCCTGGTGCCGCGGTTGCGGAAGGCCGCCGTCCGCTTGGCCGTCGTCAGCGCCTTGTGGGTGCAGTCGAGCGGCATCATGACGATTGGAACGCCGGACTTCAGCACCACGTCGGCGGCGTGCGGGTCGACATAGATGTTGAACTCGGCCGTCGGCGTCACATTGCCGCCCTCGAAGAAACCGCCGCCCATCAGCACGATCTGCTTGATGCGCGGCGCGATCTTGGGCTCGCGGTTAAGCGCCTGCGCGACATTGGTGAGCGGGCCGAGAGCGCAAAGCGTCACCGTGCCGCTTTCCTCGCGCATCAGCGTCTCCACGATGAAGTCGACGGCATGCTGCGGCTGCAGGGGCATGGTCGGTTCGGCCAGTTGCGGGCCGTTGAGGCCGGTCTTGCCGTGCACTTCCTCGGCAGTGACGAGTTGGCGCACCATCGGGCGTATGGCGCCGGAAAAAACCTTCGTTTCCGGCTTGCCCGCGAGTTCGCAGATCTTCCGCGCATTCTTCTCGGTCAGCCTGAGCGGCACGTTGCCGGCGACCGCGGTGATGCCCAGCACATCAATCTCGGGACTCGCCAAGGCCAGCAGAATGGCGACTGCGTCGTCCTGGCCGGGGTCGGTGTCGATGATGATGGGCATGGAGGAAGGCATGATGTTTCCTTGTAATGCGGCGTCTGAAAAGGCTTGAAGTTGAGTTTGGCTGGAACCATATCTCTGGTCAGTGTGAAAGATGCCTTTCGGGTCTTTCGCTATTATGTCGCTCGCAGAGGACACCGTAACGATGAGCCGTATGACGCCTTTTTCGAGTCCGCTCTTGCTCGGCTTCGATGCCATGGAAAAGACGCTCGAACGCCTGTCCAAGACCGGCGATTCCTATCCGCCCTACAATATCGAACGGCTGCATGGAACCGATGGAACCGCACAGCAGTTGAGAATTACGCTGGCGGTGGCAGGGTTCGCCGAGGAAGACCTCGAAGTCACAACCGAGGAGAACCAATTGGTGGTGCGGGGAAGGCAGACCGACGAAACCGAACGGGACTATCTGCATCGCGGAATAGCTGCGCGACAGTTCCAGCGCTGCTTCGTGCTGGCGGATGGAATGCGGGTAACGGCCGCTGAACTGAAGAACGGCCTGCTGGCGATTGATCTCGACCGACCAGAACCGCAGAAGCTGGTACAAAAAATAAACATTTCGGTGAAAGACTGATCTCGTCCTGCTCCGAAATATTGGCTCGATGGCGGGTCGGTCGGAATGACGCCCCGCAAACTGGAGGCTAGCATGACCCATAGTGACGAAACCCAGACCTTCACGCAGTCTGACCTCGCCCATCTCGGCGAGGGCACGGTGGCCTATCTTCGCGAAATCGGCAGCGACGAGCTGATGGGCAAGTTCCCGAACCTGCCCGAAATCGCCCCGAACACCAAGCTTTGGGCGCTGTTTGCAGCCAATGGCCAGCCGATCCTGCTGTCCGACGCTCGTGAACGCGCGATCGCCGGAGCGTTCGAAAACGACCTTACGCCGGTCAGCATTCACTGACCGGGGCCGGTCAGGCCCCGCTGGTCTGACAGCAAGCATCGATTCAGGCTGCTTTCGACCCTTGGGTCTCTGACAGCAACGCATGAATGGCGGTGGCGTCACGGGTACCGCGTACCTTCGCCACCGTATCCGCGTCGCGTAGCACCCGGGCGATACGCGACAAAGCCTTCAGATGATCCGCCCCGGCTCCCTCCGGGGCGAGAAGCAAGAACACCAGATCGACCGGCTGATCATCCAGCGCCTCGAAGTCGATCGGCGTTTCCAGCCTCGCGAAAACACCGCTGATCTGCTCGACTCCGCCAAGCTTGCCGTGCGGTATCGCGATGCCGTTGCCGACGCCCGTCGAACCCAGGCGCTCGCGCTGCAAGATCGTGTCGAAGATTTCGCGCTCCGGAATGCCCGTAATGGCTGATGCGCGCTCGGCCAGAAGCTGCAGAAGCTGCTTCTTCGAATTGGCCTTCAGCGCTGGCATGATTGCGGGAACTTCGATGAGATCACTGAGATCCATTGCAAAAATCCTCGTGGTCTTTCCGGCCATCGCCGGGAGACGCATTTTCGTCAGGCCGACAAGGCCGTTGACGGGTCGATCCAGCCAATATTTCCGTCGCCGCGGCGGTAGACGATATTGACCTGGTTGTTGCCGGCATTGCGAAACACAAAGACCGGGCTGTCCTTCGTGTCCAGTTCGATGATGGCGTTCGCCACCGACATGGTCCGCAGCGACAGCGTTGATTCGGCGACGACGGCGGGTGCGAAGTCTTCCGGCACCTCCTCATCCTCGTCGGCCACAGGCGCCATCACCCGATAAGCCATGTCTTCCTTTAGATTGGCGTTTGCGGCCGAATCATATGACTTCAGGCGGCGCTTGTAGCGCCTGAGTCGCTTCTCGATTCGGTCGGAAGCAGCCTCAAAGGCTGCCTGAGGGTCATAGGCCTCGCCTGCAGCCTGCAGGTCCATGCCGCTGTCCAGGAAGATGACGCAGTCAGCCGAAAAGCGAGATCCCGACTTTTCCACCGTCACATGCCCGGAAAAGCCGCCGTCGAAGTACTTTTCGACCGCGTCGCCGATCCGGCTTTCGATGCGCGTACGGAACGCATCGCCTATGTCCATGTGCTTACCCGAGATCCGCAGGCTCATTTTGTTATCGACCTTCCCTGTTCAGACTCTGGATGTCCGAGAGTTTATACTCGTGGCGGATGCACACAAGCTTCGCAGCGGCACCCAGGCCGATTTACGGTTCGAACTTTCTGGTTGATCAACAAGCCGTTTCGGACGGCGCCTTCAACAGTCAGGCCATCTGCCCTGTCCATGCGGGCGGGCTTCTAGTCACTTCATCGAGGAATGTCAATGAAGCTTGGGCAGGGCGGAATCCGGCGCAGAATTAGCGTCCGGCGGTCGCCAGGGCCCGTTTTTCGCGGCGGCGCTGCACGGAGGACGGAATGCTCATGCCTTCCCGATACTTGGCCACGGTCCGACGCGCGATGTCGATGCCACTTTTCCTCAACATATCCACAATCGCGTCGTCGGAGAGCACATTTGCGGGCCGCTCCTCGTCGATCATCTGCTTTATGCGGTCGCGCACCGATTCCGACGAATGGGCGTCGCCGCCGCCCGATGCGGCAATCGAGACCGTGAAGAAATAGCGCAGTTCAAACACGCCGCGCGGCGTCAGCATGTACTTGTTGGCGGTTACGCGGCTGACCGTCGATTCATGCATGCCGATGGCGTCAGCAACCGTGCGCAGGTTGAGCGGGCGCAGGTGGCGCACGCCATGGACCAGAAAGTCGTCCTGCTGCCTTACGATTTCCGATGTCACCTTGAGTATCGTCTTGGCACGCTGGTCGAGGCTGCGCGTCAGCCAGTTGGCGTTCTGCAAGCACTCGGACAGGAAATCGCGTTCCGCCGGGTTCTTGGTCTGGCCCGATACCTGGGCGAAATAGATGTTGTCCACAAGCACGCGGGGAAGCGTCTCGGGGTTGAGCTCGACGGTCCAGCTGCCGTCACTTGCGGCGCGCACCTCGACATCGGCGACGATGGCGTCCGTGTGACCGCCGGTAAAGCCGGTTCCGGGCCGCGGGTCGAGCAGCCTGATCTCGGCCATCATGTCGAGAAGGTCTTCCTCGTCGACCCCGCACAGGCGCTTGAGCGCGGAAAAGTCGCGGCGTGCCAGCATTTCGAGGTTGCCGAGCAGCGTCTGCATTGCAGGATCCAGCCGGTCACGCTGCGCCAGTTGCAGCGCCAGGCATTCGGCAAGGTCGCGGGCGAATATTCCCGCTGGTTCGAATGTCTGGCAGATGGCGAGCACCTTTTCGAACTCTTCGACCTCGACGCCCAGGCGCTCCACGATGTCGGCGAAATCTGCCCGCAGGTAGCCGCCTTCGTCGAGGTTGTCGGCCAGTTCGCGCGCAATCAGACGGGCAGCCGGCTCTGCGAAAGCGAAGGCGATCTGCTCCCCGACATGGTCGCGCAGAGTGACGGCGCTGGCCGCCATGTCGTCCATGTCGAACGGATCGCCTGAACCGCCGGCATTGCCGTTGCTGCCGCTGCCGGCCGATTTCCACTGTGCTGTCAGGTCCGGGCCGAGGCGCTCGCCCGTGCCCGGATCGTCCGGGAAAACGTTCTCAAGCGAACTGTCGAGCTTGTCGGCCATCGCCTTGGACGTCCAGGCCGGCTCTCCGTCCTGCCAGTCGTCGTCGCCCTGATCGCTGCTGCTCTTCTGCAACTGATCGGTGGCCGCATCGTCGCGCGGCTCGGCGCGGTCGATCAGCGGGTTGCGCTCGATCTCCTCGTCGACGAACTGCTCGAGCTCGCGATGCGTCATCTGCAGCAGCTTGATCGACTGCATCAGCTGCGGCGTCATGACCAGCGACTGCGACTGCCTAAGCTGCAATTTGGCGGAAAGCGCCATTACCCGATACATCCCCGTGCAACCGTCTCCCCGGCAGCGAGAGGCTCCAGGTGACAATTATGCGACCGGTCATAAAAACTGGCCCGGCTTTTGCTTGTCAAGGCGAATGACTAGCAGGGACCGCTTACCGGGGGGTTATTGGGGTCGATAGAATGGTTTTCGACCCGTCCAGCGGTGGAAAACGGGAGTGGCTCGCCTCAAAGCGTGAAACCCTCGCCGAGATAGAGGCGCCGGACGTCGGGATTGGCCACCACCTCGTCGGCCTGGCCGTGGGTCAGCACCTCGCCGGCATGAATGATGTAAGCGCGGTCGATGAGGCCAAGCGTTTCGCGGACATTATGGTCGGTGATCAGCACGCCGATGCCGCGCTGAGTCAGGTGGCGGACAAGCTGCTGGATGTCGGCGACGGCGATAGGGTCGATGCCTGCAAAGGGTTCGTCAAGCAGCATGTAGTGCGGCCGGCTGGCGAGTGCCCGGGCGATCTCAAGGCGGCGACGCTCGCCACCGGACAGCGACAGCGACGGCGCGGTGCGCAGATGCGAGATATGGAACTCCTCGAGCAGGGCGTCGAGATCGATCTCGCGCTGCTTGCGGCTCTTTTCCACGACTTCGAGCACGGCGCGGATGTTTTGCTCTACCGTCAGGCCGCGGAAGATCGAGGCTTCCTGCGGCAGGTAGCCTATGCCGAGCCGCGCGCGGCGGTACATCGGCATGGAGGTAACGTCGAAACCGTCGATCTCGATAGTCCCCTGGTCGACGGGCACGAGGCCTGTGACCATGTAGAAGCAAGTCGTCTTGCCGGCCCCGTTGGGACCGAGCAGGCCGACGGCCTCGCCGGCCCTGACACCGAGCGAAACGCCGTTGACTACCCTGCGGCCCTTGTAGCTCTTGGTCAGCCCCTTGGCGATCAGCGTGCCCTTGAAGGCCGCGATGTCACTTCTGCGGATCGCAGGCGCTGCCGGCCCGCGCGTGCCGAACAGGCGCGAGAAGAAGGACGGCTGACTGTCCATTACTTCTTGGACTTCGGATCGATCTTCATCTGGACGCGACCCGAGCAGCCGTCGACCTGGGCGCGGCCGGTCTTCATCTGCACGGTCAGCTTGCAGCCGGTCAGAACGTTGCTGCCTTCCGACAGCACCACCTTGTTGCCCGACATGACAAGGACTTCCGTCTTCATGTCGAAGACGCCGGAATCGCCCGTCGCGACCTGGTTGTCGGACTTGACGTAGACCTTGCCGTCGACTTCGAGCTTCTCGATGTTCGACGAACCGGTTGCGGCCGAGCCGCCGTCCTTGGCGTAATGGACCGTCATGCGTCCTGCCTTGAGAAGGGTCGGGCCTTGGGTCACGGCGACATTGCCGGTGAAGACCGCGATGTTGTCTTCCTCGCGGACCTCGAGCTTGTCACTCTCGATGGCGATCGGCTCTCCGCCATTGAGGCGCAGGCCGGAAATGCGGCTCTCGCTCTCGGCCTGAGCCTGCGCCGCACCCGCGCTGAAACCAAGCGCCAGCAGCGCCGCAAGACATACATGGGACCTAGTTGGACGCATCGGTGTCTCTCCTGGCCGCCTCAGCAGCCTTTACTCTGTCCGGGTCAATGTTCACGCGGACCTTCGTTTCGAAAATCACGCGATTGCCATTGTCGAGAATTGCCATTGACCCTGCGGTAATCGTTGAGCCATTGGATTGAATATCGACGGGCTGACTTGTTTTCAAGTTGCCATTGTTGATGTCCAGAAAGGCGGACTGCAACTTGGCGATCAGGCCATCGCTCGTCGTCACCGTGATAGCGGTATCCACCTCAAGCGTGTTCTCGATGCGGTTGAAGACGCCGCTCTCAGTCTGAACGCGGGCCCAGTTGTCCTCGTTCAGAGGCATTTTGGCATCGATGCCCTCGAGCGTGACGATGCCCTGTTCCTCGAAATCCTGCAATGCGCGGCCGGCAATCATCGAATAGGGCAGGCCCTTCTTGGTGAAGCCTTCAAGCTTCGGATTTGCCATCACCAGCTTGCCGTCAGCAACGTCCGTGCCCTGTTCCACGATCTTCACCGCCGGCGGTGCCGACATCATCGACATGGAAACGAAACCGGCCGCCAGCAATACCGCTGCGACCGGCAGCACGAACTTCAGACGCCGGACATTGCGCGAATGGCGCGCGGCACGGCCGAACGCATCCGTGCGTGACCGGACTGTCCGGTGCATCGACGCCATGGACAGCTCCGCCTGATCTTCAGTCGTACCGATCGTTTGCGCCAACGCGCCCGCCTTCCGTCTGCCTTCGCCCGATAACGACGGACAGATCGCTCCGCCCATCGGGTACCGAATATCCAGTTCGCCTTGGATGATGCCGGGGGCACCATGATCGATGGACCTTCTCTGCGGTCCACTTCGGTTAGAGTTCCGCCCGAGCTCGCGTTCGTGCCCAAGCCGCCAGCACATCACGAAATCTTACAGGCATGCGATTTGCACCCCAATATGGTTATTTTGGGAAGTTTGACCAGCCCGTCTTGCGGGAACGCAGCATTGGCGACAGATGAAAGCGGTGGCGGTGGAGAAACGCATGTTCTAAAACGCGACGGATTTTCAGCACGGGAGCACTCGACATGGCCATGCGGGCCGACGACTTGATCGACCGTCGCCGACTGCGGCGCAAGCTCACCTTCTGGCGGGTTGCGGCACTTGGCATCGTTGCAGTCGGCCTTGCGGCCGCCGCGGCATGGACGATGCGCGACGGCCTCGGCGGACTGGCTGCCGATCACATCGCAAAAGTGCGCATCGAGGGCACGATCACCGAGGACGACGAACTGCTCGAGCGTCTGGAGAAGATCCGCAAGGAGCCCGCTGTCAAGGGCGTGATCCTTGCCGTTGACTCGCCTGGCGGCACCACTGCCGGGGGTGAGGCCATCTTCGACGCGGTACGCCTGCTTGCCGCCGAAAAACCCGTGGTCGCCCAGGTCGGCACGCTGGCCGCCTCAGCAGGTTACATGATCGCCAGCGCGACAGATCACATCGTCGCTCGGAAATCGTCGATTATCGGCTCGATCGGCGTTCTCGTGCAGTTTCCCGACGTCACCGGCCTGATGGAAAAGGTCGGCATCAAGCTCGAGGAAGTGAAGTCTTCTCCCCTCAAGGCCGAGCCTTCGCCCTTCAACGCGACGACCGAGCCAGAACGCGCCATGCTGCGTGCAATGATCCTCGACAGTTATGACTGGTTCAAGGGACTGGTGGCCGAACGCCGGCCCCTGTCGGCCGCTGAAGTGGCGCTTCTCGCCGACGGCTCGGTGTTCACCGGTCGTCAGGCGCTGAAGAACAAGCTGGTCGACGAACTCGGCGGCGAGAGCGCGGCGATCGGCTGGCTGGAAACCAAGGGGGTCGACGCCGAATTGAAGGTCATCGAGTGGAAGCAGAGGGACGACAGCTCGCTGTTTCCCTTGCCGCAGGCAGTGGCGACCTTAGCACGGCTGCTCGGCCTTCCGGAGGACAGCGCTACCATTTTGCACGAACTTGGCGCCGAACGCTTGTTCCTTGACGGTCTCGTATCCGTCTGGCACCCTTAGCCGGGGTCACCAGCAGCGATAAAAAAAGACAATAAAATCATTCGCATATTCTTCAGTCTGTGATTGTGGCGGGGATCGCTCCTATGATTAAATCTGAACTCGTGCAGCTCATTGCGTCACGAAATCCGCATCTGTTTCTGCGCGACGTCGAGAACATCGTCGGCGCCATCTTCGAAGAGATCACCGATGCACTCGCCGATGGCAACCGTGTAGAGCTTCGCGGCTTCGGCGCCTTTTCGGTCAAGAACCGGCCGGCGCGCACGGGCCGCAATCCCCGCACCGGGGAATCGGTCGAGGTCGAGGAGAAATGGGTGCCTTTCTTCAAGACGGGCAAGGAATTGCGCGAACGGCTGAACGGCAGCAAGTGAGACTGCCGCCCCGAAGCTACCGGAAGAAAACATGCTGAACCGATTTGTGCTGATTGCGATCGTCGTCCCCCTGGCCATCATCCTGGTGGCGTTGGCCGTGGCCAACCGCAATCCCGTGGCCTTCACGCTCGATCCCTTCAATCCGGGCAATCCTGCGCTGACCATGCAACTGCCACTGTTCGTGCTGCTGTTCCTCGCGGTCGGCATCGGCATGATCGTCGGCAGCCTGGCGACCTGGTTCAAGCAGGGCCGCTACCGCAAGATGGCGCGCCACCGCAGCCAGGAGGCAGACATGCTGCGCCAGGCCGCGGCGCGGGCGCCCGGCGACAAGGCTCCTTCCCAGGTCGCGCTGCCGCATCCCTAGCAACAGCCCGGCGGCGGCCGGCGGAGTTCCACAGATGCTGACCATTTCGGCGGACGATATCGACGGCGCCCTGACCTTTCCGGGATTGGTCGAGACGCTGCGCGAGGCCTTCTCGGCCGGCGCTGTGCAGCCGGTGCGCCATCATCACACGATCGAACGGCCCGACGGCGCGGCCTCGACACTGCTGATCATGCCGGCCTGGTCGGATTTCCAGGCCGCGGGCACCTCGAAGGACGGCTATATCGGCGTCAAGGTCGTCACCGTGTCGCCAGACAATAACAGCATCGGCAAGCCGGCCGTCATGGGCCTCTATCTCCTGCTCGACGGCCCAACCGGCGAGCCGCGCGCGCTGATCGATGGACAGCGGCTGACGCAGTGGCGAACGGCCTGTGCATCGGCGCTCGCGGCAACCTACCTGGCGCGCGAAGATGCCTCGCGCCTGCTGATCGTCGGCGCCGGCGCGCTTGCGCCCTTTCTTGCGAATGCGCACGCCGCTGTGCGGCCGATCCGCGAGATACGGATATGGAACCGCACACCAGCCAATGCCCAAAAGGTGGCGGCCGCACTCGAAATTCCGGGCGTCTCGGTCTCGGTAGCCACCGATCTCGATGAGGCGCAGGGCTGGACCGACATCATCTCGTCGGCGACCATTTCGACCGAACCGCTCGTCAAGGGCGCGCTGCTGCGCCCCGGCGTGCATGTCGACCTTGTCGGCGCCTTCACGCCTGACATGCGCGAGAGCGACGACGAGGCGGTGCGGCGCGCCCGCGTCTTCGTCGATACGCGCGCCGGCGCCAGCAAGGAAGCGGGTGATATCGTGCAGCCCCTAAGAGCCAAGGTCATCGACCCGGACCATATCGTTGCCGACCTGCACGAGCTTGCGCGCGGTCAGAAGACCGGCCGCGAAACGAGGGACGAGATCACGCTCTTCAAGTCGGTCGGCGCCGCACTCGAGGATCTCGCCGCCGGCATCGCGGTCTACAAGGCGTTGCGACCCACTGCCGCCTGATCATCGATTGCCGTAGCAGGTTCGGCGCTTTGTTGCGCCGACTTCTGGCCTATGGCAGAAGCAGCCAGCACCCCCGCCGGAGAGCCGTCTCGTTGAGCCAGAAGCGCGCCAAACGCCCAGACCGTCGTCGCGAGCACGGCGCGCCCAAGTCGCAGGCAAGACCCGCGCAGGCGCGCCCTGACGCCGACGAACCGCGGCAGGCGCCGCGCCCGCCGGCCACGCTGAAGCGCCGCGACGCACCCTTGCCGGCCGAACGGCTGCCCCTCATCCTCGAGGTCAAGCCGAACGACGACTACGCGCTGCTCGATAGCGGCGACGGCCAGAAGCTCGAGCAGTACGGCGCCTACCGCATCATCCGCCCCGAGAACCAGGCGATCTGGTTGCGCGCCCTGCCCGAGCGCGACTGGCAGAATGCCGACGCGATCTTCACCGGCGACACCGAAGAGGAAGGCCTTGGCCGCTGGCGGTTCCCCGGCACGCCGCTCGGCGAGACCTGGCCAATGCGCCACGACGGCATCCATTACCTCGGCCGCTTCACCTCGTTCCGCCATGTCGGCGTGTTTCCGGAACAAGCCTCGCATTGGGATCACATGGCCGGGCTGATCGAAAAGGCCGGACGTCCGGTGAAAGTGCTGAACCTCTTCGGCTACACGGGCGTCGCCTCGCTGGTCGCCGCGCGTGCAGGCGCCGAAGTCACTCATGTCGACGCCTCGAAGAAGGCAATTGGCTGGGCCCGCGAAAACCAGGCGATAGCCGGCCTGCAGGACAAGCCGATCCGCTGGATCTGCGAGGATGCTATGAAGTTCGCCGAGCGGGAAGAACGCCGCGGCAGCGCCTATGACATCATCCTGTTCGACCCGCCGGCCTATGGACGCGGCCCGAAGGGCGAAGTCTGGCAGCTCTTCGCCGACCTGCCGGCACTGGCCGATCTCTGCCGCCGAATCCTGACGCCGAAGCCGCTCGCTGTCGTGCTGACGGCCTATTCCATCCGCGCCTCCTTCTTCGCCATCCACGCACTGATGCGCGACAGTTTCGCTGGCATGGGTGGAACCGTCGAATCCGGGGAGTTGATCATCCGCGAGAAGTCGGCCGGCCGTGCCCTCTCGACATCGCTCTTCTCGCGCTGGGTGGCCTCATGAGCGAGCATCGTGCCAGCGGCGCGCCGGGCCAGGTCAAGGAAATAACCAGCCTTGCCAATCCGCTGATCAAGGACATCAAGTCCCTGGCGCTGAAGAAGTACCGCGACCAGCAGCACGCTTTCATGGCCGAGGGACTGAAGCTGATCATCGACGCCTTCGAACTCGGCTGGTCGATCCGCACGCTGGTCTATGCCAAGGCGGCGCGCGGTAATGCCGCCATCGAAAAGATCGCCGCGCGCACCGTCGCCTCCGGCGGTACCGTGCTGGAGGTCAGCGAGAAGATCCTGACCGCGATCACCCGCCGCGACAACCCGCAGGCGGTCGTGGGCGTCTTCGCACAGCGCCTTACCGCACTCGGCGACGTCAGGCCCGGCAACGACGACGTCTGGGTCGCCCTCGACCGGGTCCGCGATCCCGGCAATCTAGGCACCGTCATCCGTACCGTCGACGCCGTTGGCGCAAAGGGCGTCATCCTCGTCGGCGAGACGACCGATCCGTTCTCGCTCGAAACGGTGCGCGCAACGATGGGATCGATCTTCGCCGTACCGGTCGCAAAGGCCTCGCCAGAGGCCTTCCTTGCATGGCGGAAGGGTTTTCCCGGCCTGGTGGCCGGAACGCATCTCAAGGGAGCGGTCGACTACCGCTCGGTCGACTATTCGGGCCGCCCGGTGCTTCTTCTGATGGGCAACGAGCAGCAAGGCCTGCCCGAAGACCTCGCTGCCTGTTGCGATCGGCTGCTCAAGATCCCGCAGGCGGGTCGGGCCGATTCGCTCAATCTCGCGGTTGCCACCGGGGTCATGCTCTACGAGGTCCGGCGCGGTGCGCTTGCCATCGGCGATGGGGAGGCCGACGCTTGAAGCCGCTCATGTCCTATGCGCTGGTCGTCGCCGTCGCCGTGGCGCTCGACCAGTGGATCAAGCATCTTGTCGAGACCGGGCTCGTCATGCACGAGCAGGTAGACATCCTGCCCTTCCTCGCGCTGTTTCGCACCTATAACACCGGCGTCGCCTTCTCGATGTTCTCCTCCTTCGGTGACACGGGCCTGATCGTCCTTTCTCTCGCCGTCATTACCTTCGTGCTCTATCTGGCGAGCCGCACGGAGCCCGGGCAGGTCCTTGCGCGGCTGGGCTTTGCGTTGATCGTGGGCGGGGCCATCGGCAACATCATCGACCGCACCCTGCATGGTCACGTCATCGACTACATCCTCTTCCACACGCCCGTCTGGTCGTTTGCCGTGTTCAACTTGGCCGACGCCTTCATCACCATCGGCGCCCTGATCGTGCTCGCCGACGAGTTCCTCGGCTGGTCACGGCAGGACGACAAGGATCGACCTTCGGCCGATTGACCGCGTTCGGCCGGCACTCCAATCTGCAGCCCTAAACAGGAAAAAAGAAGATGAGCGACAGATTCAAGGCGATCCTGATTTCGCGCGATGCGGAAAAAAAGCAATCCGTCGAGGTCACCGAACTCGGTGAAGCCGACTTCATGGAGGGCGACGTCACCGTTGCCATCGAAGCGACGACGATCAACTACAAGGATGGCCTCGCGATCACCGGCAAGGCGCCGGTCGTACGGCGCTTCCCGCTGGTTCCCGGTATCGACTTCGCGGGCACGGTAGTCGCATCCGACACCGCCGACTGGAAGCCGGGCGACAAGGTGATCCTCAACGGCTGGGGCACCGGCGAGACGCACCACGGCGCGTTTGCCGGTAAGTCCCGGGTCAAGGGCGAATGGCTGGTACCGCTTCCGGCCGGCATGAGCGCGCGCGATGCCATGGCCGTCGGGACGGCGGGCTACACGGCCATGCTGTCCGTCATGGCGCTGGAGAAGCACGGCATCACGCCAGACATGGGGCCCGCGATCGTCACGGGTGCCGCCGGCGGCGTCGGCTCCGTGGCCATCTCGCTTCTTTCCGGCCTCGGCTACCACGTCGTCGCCTCGACCGGACGGCCCGAGGAGAGCGACTTCCTGAAGCAACTCGGGGCCTCCGAGATCATCAAGCGCGACGAACTGTCGGGCCCGGCCAAGCCGCTCAACAGGGAGCGCTGGGCAGCGGGCGTCGACGCGGTCGGCAGCCACACGCTCGCCAACGTGCTGTCGATGACCTCCTACGGTGGCGCAATCGCCGCCTGCGGCCTGGCCGGCGGCATGGACCTGCCGTCCAGCGTCGCGCCCTTCATCCTGCGCGGCGTCTCGCTGCTCGGCATCGATTCCGTCATGGCACCGCGCGCGATGAGGCTCGAGGCCTGGCGGCGCATCGCCACCGAGCTCGATCACGCCAAGCTGTCCGCACTGTCCCGAACGATCGGATTCGACGATATTATCGCCTCGGCGCGCGATATCGTCGACGGCAAGATCCGCGGCCGCGTCGTCGTCGAAATGTGATTTGCCAAATGGCGGATCGGCTGGCTCCCAGCCGATCCGCTAAAATGCGATCTTTCCTCCAAAAGCTTCCCTAATCTCTCTCTGCCAAGTGTTTGCGCATGATCGTGGACTCTGACAGCAGGGCGAAACCGCAGGCGCATTCTGGCACCGCAGGGCCGGATGGCGGAGCGGTGAACCGGCGCATCATGGCACCGCCTCCGCTTGCTCCGGTATTGCCCAAACGCGTGCCTCGCCTCCTGTCCTTCGCCACCATAGTTGCTGTTCTGATGTTGGCCGGCGTCGCCCGGTTGACGGGCGCTCCCGGTTTCTTGGTCGTCAGCCTGCTGGTTACCGGCATTGCCGGCATCGTCCTGTTCGCCAGGGCCCTGAAGGCCGAAGGTCGCGCCGCCCTCATCCTCTCCGAAAACGTCGCCCACAGCCGCGCCGAGATCGAGAACATTGCCGACCGGATGTGGGAGCTGCAGGAGAGCGAGGAGCGGTTCCGCGGCCTCATCGACGCGCTCGGCGATCTCGTCGTCCACCGCGACCGGGACGGCTGCATTGTCTACGCCAACCGGGTGTTTGCAGAGCTTGTCGGCATGGATCAGCGCGAGCTGGTCGGCCTGACGCTGGCCGAGATCGGCATCGACGTCGGCGTGGTGCCGGACGCCGCCTTCTCGGAAGGCGAGTGCCTGAGTTCCACCGACGTCGAGATCCGCAGCGCCAGCGGGCCACGCTGGTTCTCCTGGATCGAGCTTTCGGTGCGCGACAAGGCAAGCGACGACGTCTCGCACCGCGCGATCGCGCGTGACATCACACCGCGCAAGCGCGCCGAAACGGCGTTGATAAACGCGCGCGAGCGCGCTGAATTCGCCAGCCAGGCGAAGTCGCGCTTCCTGGCCACTGTAAGCCACGAGATCCGCACGCCGATGAACGGCATCATGGGGATGGCCAAGCTGCTCGCCGACACCGAGCTGTCGCCGGAGCAGCGCACCTATGTCGGTGCCGTATCAACCTCTGCAAGCGCTCTGCTGGCGCTGATCGAGGACCTGCTCGACTATTCCAAGATCGAGGCTGGCCGCTTCGACGCCGAACCGCAGCCCATGTCACCCCGAGAGATCGCCGACAATGTTGTCGAACTCCTCGCCGCCAAGGCCTTCGCCAAGGGCATCGGCCTTGGCTGCCACGTGGCGCCAGAGGTGCCGCAGCTGATCACTGCCGACCCCGGGCGCGTCCGGCAGGTGCTGCTCAACCTGCTCGGCAATGCGGTCAAGTTCACCGATACCGGCGGCATCCTGCTGACAATCACCCGGGTCGGCTCCAACCCCGGCGCGATACGCTTCTCTGTCGCCGACACCGGCCCCGGTCTGCTGCCGCAGGAGATGGACCGCATCTTCCAGGAATTCGAGCAGGCCGACGGTACGTCCACCCGCGTCCATGGCGGCGCCGGCCTCGGCCTCGCCATTTCCAAGCGGCTGATCGAATCGATGAACGGCGCGCTGTCGGTCACCAGCGAGCACGGCGAAGGCTCTGACTTCGTCTTCGAGATTCCGGCGGTCAGCGCTACGGAAGCGCCGCAGGAGCGCGGCAAGATTCTGGCCGGGCAGAAGCTGGTGGTACTGTCGAAGAACCTCGTCGAGGCCCGCGCCATCGCCATGACGATCCATGCCTATGGTGGCAGCGTGGCGATTGCCAGTTCCGTCTCGCAGGCCTCCACGATGGCGCAGGGCTGCAAGACGCTGCTGGTCGACGCGGCGATCGAGAAGGCTGACGGTCGCGTGCTCAAGCGGCTTCGCCAAGCCGGTTTCAACGCCGCCAACGCCATCACCATGATAGCGCCGACCGATCGCGGCATGCTTGGTGAGTTCCGCGCCAGCGGCTATTCGACGTTCCTCGCGCGCCCGGTGCGCGGCGAGACGCTGCTTCGCGTGCTGCTGTCTGCTTTGGCCACGAAAGAGGCGTCGGTCGAGCCCGCAAGAGAGCCCGGCGTCAAGCCGGCGCGCAGGCGCGGACAGTTGCCAGGTCTTTCGGTGCTGGTGGCAGAGGACAATGAGATCAACGCCATGCTGGCGCGTTCGACATTGCTCAAGGCCGGTCATCGAGTCGACGTCGTGGGCAACGGCAAGGCAGCGGTGGAGGCGGTCACCGGTGCCGGGGGCAAGCGCCCCTACGACGTCGTTCTGATGGACCTGCACATGCCGGTCATGGACGGTCTCGACGCGATCGCCGCCATTCGTCGCTACGAGGAGGAGGTCGGCTCCCCGCCGATTCCGATCATGGTGCTTTCGGCCGACAGCCAGGAAAAGACCCGTCATGCCATCCTCGCTCATGGCGCGAGCGGCTTCGTGACCAAGCCGCTCGATCCCGATGCGCTGGTTCGCCTGGTGGAAGAACGCGCCGCGGCCTGAGGCCGTGTCCACACCGTCACGACTGCGGGCACATACGCCCCGAACCGATGTCGTTGCCATCCTGCTGAGCCGGCTACAGTCCGCTGTCTTGCCCGGCCCCGGCGAGCAAGCTAGTGTCACAATCCTGTTGCACTCCGTCCGTATCCCGGCGCCATGAGGGATGGCTCGAAGGAGAATCACCTGTGCGTGCAGCCTTGCCGGAGCGTGAAATCCATCAGGCCCTATCGCCGGCCGCGGTCGATAGAAATGCCGTGAGCCGCTTCGATGCCGGCGCTCCGCTTGGCCGGATCGGCAGCCTGGAGGTCCGGCTGGCGCGCAGTCTCGACGAAATCTCGGCCGCCCAGGAAGTCCGCTACCGCGTTTTCTACGAGGAACTCGGCGCCAACAGCGCAGAACTCGATACTACCGAGCGGCGCGACGCCGACCGCTTCGACCTCATTTGCGACCATCTGCTGGTTTTCGACACCGCCCTCCCCGGCCCCTGTCACAGGCAGATCGTCGGCACCTACCGGCTGCTGAGTCAGGAGGCGGCCAACCAGGCCGGCGGTTTCTACTCCGATGACGAATTCGAGCTGAAGAAGCTGATCGCCCGGCATCCGGGCCAGCGGTTCCTTGAACTTGGCCGCTCCTGCGTGCTGCCCCAATACCGCTCCAAGCGTACGATCGAAGTTCTCTGGCAGGGCATCTGGGCCTATATCAACCAACACAACGTCGGCGTCATGACCGGCTGCGCCTCGTTCCAAGGCGTCGTGCCGGCGGCACATGCCGAGGCCCTGTCTTTCCTGGCGCAGAACTGCCGGACCACGTCAGACTGGGACATCCGCGCCGTGGCGAGGCGCTACTGCTCGATGGATCTCATGCCGCCCGAGGCTGTCAGCATGAAGTCGGCACTCGCCGCCATGCCGCCGTTGATCAAGGGGTATCTCAGGGTTGGCGCGCGGATCGGCGACGGCTGCGTCATCGACCACCAGTTCGGCACCGTCGACGTCTTCATCGTGATGCCGGTGAAGGAGATCGCGGCCCGCTACGTCACCTACTATGGCGGCGAGGGGCAGCGCTACGCGGCCTGAGGCCGACAGCGCGCGTGACTAGCCCTGGCTGAACCCCGGGGCGCGCAGGGCCATTCGAGACATCATGGAATGTCTTCCGGCCTTCGGCCTGGCCGAGCCCGGTAGGGTGGAAAGCTCCATCCAAACCTGATCGCGCCGCCGCGCACGGCAAAGGCACAACCAAAAGCAACCAGCGCTGCCGCGAAGCCCGGCAGGTAAGCAATATCGGCCAGCGTGTAGACGGCGGCTCCGGCCATTGCGGCCGAAACGTAGATTTCAGGCTTGATCAGCACCGAGGGTTCGCCGACCAGCAGGTCGCGCAGGATGCCGCCGAATGTCGCGGTCAGCATGCCCATGACGATGGCGACGACAGGCGAGCCGGTGATCGCCATGGCCTTGGCCGCACCCATCACCGAAAAGGCGGCGAGCCCGACGGCATCAAGCCAGATCAACAGCCTGTAGCGAGATTCCACAAGGTGCGCGGTGAAGTAAACGATTACCGCCACCGCGGCGCTGATGAGCACGTAGTGGTGATTGCCGACCCAGAAGACTGGGATGTTGAGGATGACGTCGCGCAAGGTTCCGCCGCCAATGGCGGTAACGTTCGCCAGGAACAGGAAGCCGATGATATCGAGCTGCCGGCGCGAGGCAGCCAACGCGCCGGTCGCGGCAAAAACCGCGACACCGGCATAGTCGAGAAGCTGGATTGCGTTCATCGCTCCCGCTTACCGGAATGCGATGGCGCCGGATAGATCAGGCGTCTTTTTCGGCTTGTTCGTTGACCGGACCGGGCTCCGGCGGCGCTTCCGGGGTGACATGCTTGGGACCGCCCTTGGCGACGCCCACCATGGCCGGCCGGAGCACCCGATCACCGATCGAATAGCCCGGCTGCACCACCTGAACGACCGTATTGGCCGCAACATCGGGGTTGGGAACCTCGAACATTGCCTGATGGAAGTTCGGGTCGAATTTCTCGCCTTCCGGCGCGAGCTTCTTGACCCCGTGACGCTCCATCGCGGAAAGCATGGCACGCTCGGTCAGTTCGACGCCCTCGATGAGGGCGGTGAAGCCAGCGTCGCCGGAACTCTTCGCCTCGGCCGGAATGGCGTCGAGGGCACGGCGGAGATTGTCGGAAACCGACAGCATGTCGCGCGCAAAGTTCGCCACCGCATAGGCACGTGCATCATGCACGTCTCGCGCCGTGCGGCGACGCAGGTTCTCCATGTCGGCCGCAACGCGCAGCGCACGGTCCTTCAGCTCCTCGTTTTCCTTCATCAGGCGCAACAGGGCCTCGTAGTCGCCGTCGGTCGTCCCTTCCGGGCGCTCGGCATTGGCTTCGGGCATCTGGGCGTCGTCAGGCGCGCGTTCGTCTTTTGAGGTGTCGCTCATCGCGTTCTGTCATCTCGGCACTGTTTGAAGTCGTGCCGCATATCGATGTTTGACGGCCAAAAATCAAGGGGTAAAGGCCTCGGACAGCGATCGCCGAAACCTGCCATGGCGGGACCGGCTGTTACAGGCAGTCAACACGATCGATACAAATTTAGATAAACTTTACCATATCTTGTGGCGCACTGTCCGTTAGCCGCCGAAAGCTGGAACCATTCCAATGCGCGGGTAGTTTTGCTCCCAACAGAAGGCATTGGAACCCATGAACGCCAGAATACCCGATACACCCGGCAGCCTGCCGGTGGAAATCCGGCGCCAGCTCGGCTCCCCGGCAATGACGCGCTTCGTCCACTCGCTTCCAAGCTTTGGCGATCCGCCAGAGACGGACGACCGCTTCGCGACCCTGCTCGACGAACTGGATCGCGAAGAAAGCCGCAGAAAACAGGCCCGCAGCGCAAACATGACAGGGAATTAACGTAAGTTCTCGCTTCTATCGCTTGCCTGATACGCGCCGCTCTGCATAGGGTCGTCCATGAACACGACTCTGCCCGACCCGCGCTCCGCGCAAAACGAGCGCGCTTGGGTAAAAGCGCTGTCAGCCTATCGTACGCCGAACCGGCTGCGAAGCTCGTTTGAACTCTCCGTCACCGTCATCCCCTTCGTGGCGCTGTGGGCTCTTGCCCTAGCCACGGTTGCCTATGGCTACTGGTGGGGACTCGTGCTGATTCTGCCGGCTGCGGGCTTTCTTGTCCGCCTTTTCATGATCCAGCACGATTGCGGGCACGGCGCCTTCTTCGCGCATCGCCAGACCGACGACTGGATTGGCAGGGTCATCGGCGTCCTGACACTGACCCCTTACGATTATTGGCGCCGCACGCATGCCGCGCACCACGCCGGCGCCGGCAATCTCGACCAGCGCGGCATGGGCGACATCACGACGCTGACCGTCGCCGAATATCGCGCGCTGTCCGGTTGGGGCAAGTTCCGCTATCGGCTCTACCGCCACCCTGTCGTGATGTTCGGCATCGGACCGGCCTGGCTCTTCTTCCTACAGCAGCGCCTGCCCTTCGGGCTTATGCGCGCCGGCGTGACGCCTTGGGTTTCGACCATGGCCACCAACATAGGAATCGCGGTGCTCGCCGGCGGGCTGATCTGGTTCTGCGGCGTCGTGCCGTTCCTGGCGGTTCACCTGCCTATCGTGACGCTGGCTGGTGCCATGGGCATCTGGCTGTTCTACGTGCAGCACCAGTTCGAGGAAACGCATTGGGCTGAAGGCGACGACTGGCAGTTTCAGCATGCCGCGCTGCACGGCTCCTCCCATTACGACCTGCCGCTGGTGCTACGCTGGTTCACCGGCAATATCGGCATCCACCACGTTCACCACCTGTCGAGTCGCGTGCCCTACTATCGGCTTCCGGAAGTGCTGCGGGACTTTCCCGAATTGCGCAATCTCGGCCGCATCACGCTGCTGGAAAGCCTGCGCTGCGTAAAGCTTGTGCTGTGGGACGAGAACCGGCGCAAGCTGGTGTCATTCCGCGAGGCCCGCGCGGCGGCATGACGAGAAGGCGGACCGACAGGCCCGCCCCGCTTTTCCCGATCAATTGAATTGCAGACACGACGGGCCTGACAGCCCGCCGTCTCGTAGGCTCCCGTCAGGCAGCCTTGCGCTCGTCGCGCATCAGGTGCTCGCCGTGCCGGATTTCGGTGCCGAGCACCTTCAGGCAGTTGCGCATGAAGGCCGCAAGGCCAGGCCAGCCCTTGGCCGACACCAGGTTGCCGTCGATATGGGCGCCGTCCGGCGCAACATCGATATAGTTGCCGCCGGCCAAGGTCACTTCAGGCTCGCAATATTGCAAAGCCGCGACTTCGCGCCCGCGCACTACGCCATCAACCGCGATGAGTATCTGGACGCCATGGCAGATGGTGAAGATCGGTTTGCCAGTCTCGTGGAAGTGGCGAACCAGCGCCTGCACGCGCTTGTCGATACGGATATATTCCGGGCCGCGGCCACCGGCACAATAGATCGCGTCGTAGCTGGCCGGATCGACCTCGGAGAAGGTCTTGTTGAGAATGTAATCGTGCCCGAGTTTCTCGGTATAGGTCTGTCCGCCCTCGAAGTCGTGCAGCGAGGTCTTGATGATCTCGCCTGCCTTCTTGTCCGGGCAAACGACATGCACCGTGTGCCCGACCGCATGCATGCACTGCTCGAAGACGAAAATTTCGTACTCTTCGCTGAACTCTCCGACCAGCATCAGTATTTTCTTGCCCGACATAATCATCCTCCCTGGATAGCGACCGACATTTGAACGACAGAACAGTCGGGCGGCACTTTATGGCGAGGTTCGTTCGAATGCAATTGGTCGGACCAGATTGGCGGGGCTGTCCCGCAAACTGCCGACCGGCCGCCTGTTCAGTCGGCGCGGGCGCGCCGCCAGGCATAGCGCCCGGCCCGCTCGGCGGGTTTTGCCGCCGGCTGGTAGTGCAGCGCTATTCCACCGGTCACGCCCGTCTCCAGCCGCCGGATGAGCACCGGGTTCGTCACCTCGAACTCGTCGAAGCCGACGCGCAGCATGTGCGGCAGCTGGTCGACCAGGACATCGCCGGTCGCCCGTACCGCGCCCTCGAAACCATGGCGGCTGCGCAGGAGTTCCGCCTTTGAGAAGGAGCGGCCGTCGCTGAAGGCCGGAAAGGCAAGCGCCACCAGCGAAAGCTGGTCGAGAAGACCGACAATCTTGTCCAACGCATCGCCCGGCAGCAGGAGCACGCCAAGCCGCTCGCGCGCAGATATGCGCTCCTGCTCGCCGAGTTCAAGAAAGGCAGCCAACGGCAGGATGAAGCGGCCGTTGCCCGCCAGCGCCTCGGCACTTTCGGCATGCGTCCACTCGTCTTCGCGGAAGCCGCTTGGGGTCCAGAGCCGCGGCGCGGTCTCCGGTGTTGGGTCAGCCATGCAACATTCCTACAAAGATGCGTCGGTGAGCGAGCGGTCGAGGCCCGACAGATGTATGCCGCACTCGACTTTCGCCTGTCCAGCCCAGCGGCCGCTGCGCGCGTCCTCGCCCGGCTGTACCGGCTGGGTGCACGGGAAGCAGCCGATCGACAGATAGCCATAGGCAACCAGCGGGTTTTCGCGCAACGCGTGGCTGCGCATGTAGTCGGCCTGGTCGGCGGTGGTCCAGCGGGCGAGCGGGT
Organism: Alphaproteobacteria bacterium; assembly: GCA_018823835.1. GTDB lineage: Bacteria > Pseudomonadota > Alphaproteobacteria > Rhizobiales > Rhizobiaceae > CAMYMG01. The sequence continues at coordinate 323,713 of JAHJHT010000002.1, forward strand.
TGATGCGGATACGCGGCCCTACCGACTCAAACGCCGCGAGTTCAGCGCGCGTCGCGGCCTGGAAGCGCTTCCTGCCCGTGAACCAGGCACGGAACGGCTCAATACCGCGCGCCAGCGGCTCCACCTTGCGGATGGCGCAACAGGCATCGGTATCCGACTGGTGCAGATTGCCATCGGGGTCGCGCTGCTCGAGCGCCGCCTCGTCCGGCGTGATGACGCGCACGTCGGTCAGGCCGAAATCGGCGATCAGCGCATCTCGGTAGGACAGAGTCTCGCCGAAATGCTTGCCGGTATCCAGAAAGATCACCGGCAGCGTGCGGTCGACGCTGGCGATCATACTGAGAAGCACGGCCGAATCCGCGCCAAACGACGACACGGCGGCGATCTCGCCGGCAAACTGGTCGCGCAGGGCGCGCTCGATGATCCTCTCGGGCGCGAGGTGCCCGTAGAGAGCGTCGAGGCTGGCGGCTTCCGCCAGCGCTTCGACTTCGGCCTCAGGCGGCCTTGGCTTCGCCAGCATAGAGCGCCTCCTTGAACGGGGCCTGCCCAACACGCCGGTAGGCGTCAAGGAAGGTCTCCGAGCGGTCCGACCGGACGCGCAGATAGGTCTCCACGACCGTTTCGATGGCATCGGTGATCTCGTCGGGGCCGAAGCCGCGGCCGACGATCTCGCCGACCGAGGTGTTCTCGTCGCCCGAACCGCCCAGTGTTACCTGGTAGAGCTCGGCGCCCTTCTTCTCGACGCCCAGAATACCGATGTGGCCGACATGGTGATGGCCACAGGCATTGATGCAGCCCGAGATTTTCAGCTTCAACTCGCCGATGTCGCGCTGGCGCTCCAGCGAGGCAAAGCGCTTCGAGATGTTCTGTGCAACAATGATCGAGCGCGCATTGGCGAGCGCGCAGTAGTCAAGGCCCGGGCATGCGATGATGTCGGTGATCAGGTTAGAATTGGCAGTCGCCAGCTCGATCTCCACCAGCGCGTCATAGACGGCCTTGAGGTCGGCGCGCGCGACATGCGGCAGGATCAGATTCTGCTCGTGGCTGACGCGGATCTCGTCGAAGGCATATTTCTCCGCGAGGTCGGCGATCGCCTCCATCTGGCTGTCGCTGGCGTCGCCCGGAGCCTCGCCGATCCCCTTCAGCGAGATCGTCACCGCGGCATAGTCGGGATGCCGATGGGTGACGACATTCTGGTCGAGCCATTCGGAAAAATCGCGCGAATCGAGCCGCGCCAGGCGCACCGCTTCGTCGCCCTCCGGGCGCGGCGCGAGAGCCGGCGGCGCGAAGTAGCGCTCAATGGCGCGGATGTCTTCATCCGGCAGCTTCAGTTCGCCTTCCTTCAGCGCCGCGAACTCGGCCTCGACCTGGCGGGCAAATTCCTCCGCGCCGGTCTCGTGCACCAGAATCTTGATGCGCGCCTTGTACTTGTTGTCGCGGCGGCCGTGCAGGTTGTAGACCCTGAGGATCGCGGTGCAGTAGGAGAGCAGATCCTCTTCCGGCAGAAAGTCGTTGATCTTCTTGGCGACCATCGGGGTACGGCCCTGCCCGCCGCCGACATAGACGGAAAAGCCGAGTCCACCCTTGTCGTTCTTCTTCAGGTGCAGGCCGATATCGTGGGTCTGGATGGCCGCGCGGTCGCGCGCAGCCCCGGTCACCGCAATCTTGAACTTGCGCGGCAGGTAGGAAAACTCCGGGTGCACCGACGACCACTGGCGCAGGATCTCGGCATAGGGCCGCGGGTCGGCAACCTCGTCGGCCGCCGCGCCGGCGAAATGGTCCGCCGTCACGTTGCGGATGCAGTTGCCGCTGGTCTGGATGGCGTGCATCTCGACGCTCGCAAGGTCCGCCAGGATCGCCGGGATGTCCGACAGCGCCGGCCAGTTGTACTGGATGTTCTGGCGCGTGGTGAAATGGCCGTAGCCCTTGTCGTACTTACGGGCGATGTGGCCGAGCATGCGCAACTGCCTGGAGTTCAGCGTGCCGTAGGGAACAGCGACGCGCAGCATGTAGGCATGCAGCTGCAGATAGACGCCGTTCATCAGCCGGAGCGGCTTGAACTGGTCTTCCGTGATCTCGCCGGCAAGACGGCGCTCCACCTGGTCGCTGAACTCTGCGACCCGGGCCTTCACGAAATCATGGTCGAACTCGTCGTAACGGTACATTTTCGTCTCGCGGGGCGCGTCCGCCCTTCCCTGTTTCCCTAGGCCGCCTGCCCGGCGTCCGGCCGGGCCTGCTTGCCAAGGTCGTTTCGGTTGGTCGGCCCGGCGGCGCGGATGCGCTCGCGTAGGCGCGATGGCACGATCGCGCCATCGGTGAGTTCGACGTCGATGAGGTTCACGTCGACGACCTCGTTGTTGGCGTAGGCCGCGTCGCCGATGGCCTGTAGGTGGGCTTCCGCCTCTTTGTCCCCGGCGAGTTCGGCATCGCCGATGGTCTCGGCCCAGCCCTTGCTGGTCGAGAACCACACGGCCTCGCCGTCGGTCAGGCGGTTGGCGGTCAGTATCTTCATGCCACTGCTCCTTCGGCCTGGCGCGCTGCGGGCTTCCCGCGCCTGTGTGTCGCCAGCGGCTCGGAACGTTCAAAATTCGCGCCGGCAACGGCGTCGCCGATGATCGTCATGACAGGACCGGTGAGGTCGCTGCGCTCCTCGAGCGAGGGCAGATCGGCCAGCGTGCCGTGGAAGCGCCGGCGGCTGGAGAGGCTGGCGTTTTCGACGACGGCGACCGCCGTGTCCGACGAAAGGCCAGCCTCGATCAGCCGTGAGGCGACATCGGCGGCGACCGAGCGACCCATGTAGATGGCAACCGTGGCGCCCGATATGGCCAGCTTGCCCCAGTCGGGCAGTGTGCCGCCCTTGAGGTCATGGCCGGTGGTGAACACCATCGAGGACGACACGCCGCGCAACGTCAGCGGCAACTCGAAATCGGCGGCGGCGGCAAAGGCCGCGGTAACGCCCGGCACAACCTCATAGGAAATGCCGGCCTCGCGCAGCGCCTGCATTTCCTCACCGGCGCGGCCGAACACCAGCGGGTCGCCGGACTTCAGGCGCACGACGCGCTTGCCCTCTTGTCCGAGCGCGACCAGAAGCTCGTTGATCTCGGCCTGCGACTTCGAGTGGCAGCCTTTGCGCTTGCCGACCGGCAACCGCTCCGAGTCGCGGCGTCCCATGGCGACCACCGCCTCGGGCACCAGCGCGTCATGAACGATGACGTCGGCGTCCATCAGCAGGCGTTGCGCACGCAGCGTCAGCAGGTCCTCGGCGCCGGGACCGGCACCGACCAGCGCAATGTGGCCCGTAGCGGGTCCGGCGCGGCGTGCAAGCAGTTCGGTCGCGGCGCGGCGCGCTTCCGAAATGTGGCCGATTTCCATGGCACGCGCCGGCGCACCGCTGAAGAACTCGTTCCAGAAGCGTCGTCGCTCGCCACCCTTCGGCACGATCTTTTCCACCGTGCCGCGGAAGCTGTTGGCGAGACCGGCCAGCGCGCCGAGCGAGGGCGACAGCAAGCGGTCGATGCGGGCGCGCACGATCTGCGCCAGAACCGGTCCAGCGCCCTCGGTGCCGATGGCAATGGCGAGTGGCGCGCGGTTGACCAGCGCCGGGGTGAAGAAGTCGCAGAGTTCGGGGCGGTCGACCGCGTTGACGGGGATGCACTTGCGTCGCGCTTCGGCGCAGATGGCGCTGTCTTGCGCCTCGTCGCCGGTTGCCGCGAAGACGAGCACCGCGCCGTCCAGATGTTCCGGGCGAAAGGCTTCGGCAACCAGCTCGGCGTCGTTGGCGGCTATCCAGTCGACCAGTTCCGGCTCGGCAGCTTCAGCCACCACCCGCAGTCGGGCGCTCGACTGGCCGAGCAGCCTGGCCTTGGCGAGGGCCTCCTCGCCGCCGCCGACGACAAGCACGGCCTTGCCTTCAACCCGCATAAAGACGGGAAAGGCGTTGAGGCGGGCGATATCCTTGGTCATGGCATACGGCTTCCGAAAGTGTAGTCGGAAGTTTTACGCCCGGGGCCGATGGCGCTGAAGGAATGGGGTGGCGCTGCCCGGATTGGCAGGCAATTGGTTTTCTGCCGCTACCCGTCGCGGCAGAAAAATCTTCCGCGAGTTGCGCCTGGCCGGAATGGCTTGGCGCGATTGCCGCTTCAGACGTGCTGGCCGCCGTTGATGTGGATTTCGGAGCCGGTCACGTAGGAAGCCTGGCTGGAGCACAGGAAGAAGATGATGTCGGCCACTTCCGAGGTCGAGCCGAGGCGGCGCAGCGGAATGGTCTCGACGATCCGGTCCGTGCCGGGCGACAGGATAGCGGTGTCGATCTCGCCCGGGGCAATGGCGTTGACGCGGATGCCGTGCGGGCCGAAATCGGCAGCCATTTCGCGGGTCAGCGAACCGAGCGCGGCCTTCGAGGTCGCATAGGCGGTGCCGGCGAATGGATGCACCCTGGTGCCGGCGATCGAGGTGACGTTGACGATCGAGCCGCCGCTTGCCGCCAGTTCCTTGAACAGGCCGCGTCCCAGCATGATCGGCGCAAAGAAATTGACCTGGAAGACGTCACGCCAGACATGCATCGGCGTGTCTATCGAGTTCATCCGGCCATTGTCTTTCAGCTTGGGCGAAATGCCGGCGTTGTTGACCAGCGCATGCAGCTTGCCGCCATGGGCCTCGAGCCGGTGGCGGATTTCCGACACGGCGATGCCGACATCCTCCTGGTCGGCGAGATCGACCTTGATGTGATCCTCCGGACCCGCCGGCCAGGGGCAATCGTCGGCAAAGGCCTGGCGCGAACAGGTGATGACACGCCAGCCCTCGCGCGAGAAGCGCTTCACGGTCGCATGGCCGATGCCGCGGCTGGCGCCGGTCAGCACGATCGTCTTGCGGGTATCAATTTCGGCCATGACGGGGTTCTCCACTGCGCTATGTAGCGCCGAGCACCAGACATTGCGAGGGGCAATCAGATGGCCGCGTCAGCCACCGGTCAGGATGTCGAGGATGGAGGTGCTGCGCTTGCGGACCGGGCCGCCGACATCGGCTGGCGGCATCGGACGGCCGATCGAGGCAGTGGGAACGTCATTGGCCGGTTGGAAGTCGTCCATGCGGCTGCTGGCGCTCGGCACACCCTGCGACACCTCGGCCACCGGCCTTTGCGGCTCGACGAGCGGCCTGTCCGCGCCCTGGGAATGCCAAGTGCCGGGAAGGGCTGCAACGGGCACGCCTTCGTGCGCGGCGACCATGAATTCGTGCCAGGCCTGCGCCGGCAGCGCACCGCCGGTCACCTTCTTCATTGGCGCGCCGTCGTCATTGCCGAACCAGACACCGGTGGTCAGATTGGCGGTGTAGCCAATGAACCAAGCGTCGCGCGAATTCTGGCTGGTGCCAGTCTTGCCGGCGGCCGGCCAGGCGAATGCCGCCTTCCTGGCTGTTCCGATCTCTACCGTACCGGTCATCATCGAGTTCATCATGCCGACGACCTCGGAGCTGACGACGCGCGGATTGCCGCTGCCGGTGTTCTCGTAGAGCACTTCGCCATCGGTCGAAGTGACACGCGTGATGAAATGGATGTCCGGCCGGTAGCCGCCGTTGGCGAAGGGTACATAGGCCGCCGTCAGTTCCAGCGGCGTCACTTCCGACGTGCCGAGCGCGATGGACGTGTTGGCCTGCAACTCGGATTCGATGCCCATGCGGTGGGCTGCCTCGACCACGGCCGCCGGTCCGACCTCCATGGCAAGCTGCGCGGCGACCGAGTTCAGCGATTTCGCCAGGGCAGTGGCCAGCGTGACCCGACCGTAATATTTGCCGTTGTAGTTGTCGGGCGTCCACTTGCCGATCTTGATCGGCGCGTCGTTGCGAATGCTGTCTGGCGTACGGCCCTGTTCGAGCGCGGCCATGAAGACGAAGGGCTTGAAGGCTGAGCCCGGCTGGCGGCGTGCCTCCGAGGCGCGGTCGAACTGGCTGTTGGCGTAGTCGTAGCCGCCCACCATGGCACGCACGGCGCCGGAATTATCGATCGACACAAGCGCGCCCTGGCTGACGTTCAGCTTCTTGCGGTTCTCGTTGACCAGCCGTCGGATCGATTTCTCGGCCAGTTCCTGCAGGTCGAGATCGACCGTGGTGTCGACGACGATGTCGGTTCGCACGTCGCCGATCAGGCCCGGGAGTTCTTCCATGATGCGGTCGGCGACGTAGTTCTCCGAACCGGTCCAGTAGGAGGCGGCGCGCGTCGCGGGCGCGCTCATCGCCATGGTCAGTTCCTTGTCGCCGATCATCTTCTCGTCGCGCATGGCGGCCAGTACGACCTGGGCGCGTTCTTCCGCGGCCTTGGGATCGCGCGCCGGCGACAGGCGAGATGGCGCTTTCAGGAGACCGGCGAGCAGGGCCGCTTCGGACAGGCTGACATCGCGCGCGCTCTTGCCGAAATAGCGCCTGGACGCCGCCTCCACGCCATAGGCGCCGGACCCGAAATAGACCCGGTTGAGGTACATTTCGAGGATCTGGTCCTTCGTATGCTCGTGCTCGAGCCAGATCGCGAGCAGGACTTCCTGTACCTTTCGCTCGATCGTCCTGTCGGGCTTCAGGAACAGGTTCTTGGCAAGCTGCTGTGTCAACGTCGAGCCGCCCTGGGTGAAGCGGCCCTGCATGACATTGGTGACCATGGCGCGGGCGAGGCCGAGCGGGTCGATGCCGAAATGCGAATAGAAGCGGCGATCCTCGATCGCCATCACCGCCTGCGGGATATAGGGCGACATCTCGTGCAGGCCGACAGCCTCGCCGCCGGTCATGCCACGGTTGGCAAGCAGCCTGCCATCGACGGAGACGATCTTGATGTTGGGCGAGCGGTCCGGGATCGACCAGGTCGTGGCAGCCGGCATCTTGGCGCCGTAGTAGACGACCACGCCGGCGGCCGCGATACCGCCCCAAATCGCCAGCACGAAGGTCCAGTAGAACAGCTTGCCCAAGCGGCCGAACATGCCGGACTTGCGACGGCCGCCGCGAGCCTTGCGAGACCGCTTCGCCGCGGGCTTGCGCCGTGTGCTCTTTGCCTTGCCGGCGGGTACGACACGGTCGTCATCGGTCACCGACAGCCCCCGGGCTTTGGCCCCTGCAGGAGTGTCGAATGTCGGCTCGATGCGCCGGTTGTTTCGTTTCGCCATGAAGCCGCCATTCCGGTCCCGGGACTGGGACTCGGGGTGAAAGCTAAATGCGGCAATTTAAGGTGGGGTTAAGCTTAAAGGCTGCAACGGCTGAAACGCCGCCGCGCGCGGCGGCAACGACCCCTGCCCGATCAGTTCTGCTGGATCGATATGCCCTTGTCGTCGATCCGCAGCTCGACGCCGTCGGGCTTCGATTCCTCGCGAAACACGTAGATGCCGAGTGCGATGACCGCGACAATGAGTGCGCCGATGCAAGATAAAGCTGGTTCTGTTTCATCGGCGCACCCAATCGTTTCAATGACTTGTGACGTCAGGCCCGCTTGACCAGTCGAATCAGCACCAGCAGGATGACGGCACCGATGGTCGCATACACGATTGCGTCGAGAATGCCATTTCCGAGCGATACGCCCAGCCTCGGAAACAGCCATCCGGCTATGAACGCGCCGACTACGCCCACGACGATGTTGCCGAGCAGGCCAAAGCCGAAACCCTTGACGAGCAGTCCGGCAAGCCAGCCTGCGATGGCACCCACGATGAGGAAGATGATCAGGCTTTCGATACCCATGGTATTCCCCTCCCGGTGAACCCTCTTCAACCCGCTCGCGGCGAATCGAAAGGGTGCGGGAGCATCATAATCGACAATCGGATTCGCGGCGAGCGGTCAGATGGTGCGTCGACGCCGCCTAATCGTCTTCGTCTGGACCGTCAGGCTTCCAGCTGTGCGGCTCAACGCGGATCTGGGTGTCGCTGTCGACGAAGGCCCACCAGCCCTCGTCCGTCTCGTCCCAGTCGCCGCCGGTCGGTTTCAGCCTCTGCACCGATCTGTATTGCGCGATCGACCGGTTTTCCTGCTCGTCACGGTCCCTCCACAGCACCGTGACCTTCGAGCCGTCCATAGGCGCCGTCGCGATCGGTCTCTCTCCGCTCATGGCTTGTCTCCCGTTTGCGCGCTCAACGCGGCGCTGGTCGAAGCGTTCCGCGCTCAGCTGTGGGCGAAGATGTCCTCTTCGGCCCAGCCCATGAGGTCGAGCTTGGCCCGCGTCGGCAGGAAGCGGAAGCAGGCGTCGGCCTCCTTGGCGCGGTTTTCCCGCGCAAGCCGTGCCATCAGCACCTCGCGCAGCCGGTGCAGATAGAGCACGTCGGAGGCTGCATATTCGAGCTGCTCGGGCGTCAGGGTCTCGGCCGCCCAGTCGGACGACTGCTGAACCTTGGACAGGCTGACACCAAGCAGTTCGTTGCAGATGTCCTTCAGCCCGTGCCGGTCGGTGTAGGTACGGGTCAGGCGCGAGGCGATCTTGGTGCAGAACACCGGCTCGGCCATGACGCCGAAGGCATTGTACAGCACGGCGATGTCAAAGCGGCCGAAATGGAACAGCTTGGTGATGCTGCGGTCGCGCAGAAGCTTAACCAGGTTCGGCGCCTTCTTCTGGCCGGGCGCAATCTGGATCACGTCGGCTGTGCCGTCGCCGGGCGAGATCTGCACCACGCAGAGCCGGTCGCGGTGCGGGTTGAGCCCAAGCGTCTCGGTGTCGATGGCCACCGCCGGTACGGCGTAGTGGGCGAGGTCCGGCAGGTCGTGCTTGTGGAAGCGGATGGTCATGTCGGGGTTCCGGTGTCAGCGGGCCAAGGCATCGAGGATGCGCGCCCAGGAGCGCTGGCCCTTGTGGAATGAGGTTAGCTCATATTTCTCGTTCGGTGAATGGATACGGTCGTCGTCGAGTGCGAAACCGACGAGCAGCGAGTCCATGCCGAGATAGGTCTGGAAGTCGCCGACCACCGGGATCGAACCACCACCGCCCGTCATGATGGCCGGGTTCGGCCACTCGTCCGACAGCGCCGCCTTGGCTTTGCTGAGGAAAGGCGCGTCGTACGGCAGCTGGATGCCCGGCGAACCGCCGTGCTCGTGGAAGGAGACAGAACAGTCGGCCGGAATGCGCTCCTCGACGAATTTCCGGAAGGCGGCCCTGATCTTTTTCGGGTCCTGCTTGTGCACCAGGCGGAACGAAACCTTGGCCGAAGCTTCGGCCGCGATCACCGTCTTGAAGCCCTTGCCGGTATAGCCGCCGGAAATGCCGTTGAACTCGGCGGTCGGCCGCGCCCAGACCAGTTCAACAGCCGAGCGACCCTTCTCGCCGGCCAGTTCGGAAAGACCGATCGGGCCGAGCATTGTCTCGGCGGTTTCGCCAAGCGTCTCCCATGACTTCAGGATCTGCGACGGTGTTTCCTCCACGCCGTCGTAAAAGCCCGGAATGGTGACGCGGCCCGTATCGTCGTGCACGTCCGCGAGGATTTTCGCCAGGATGCGGATCGGATTGGCTGCGGCACCGCCATACTGCCCCGAATGCAGGTCCCGGTTGGCGGCGCGAACGGTGATCTCCTCGCCGACCAGGCCACGCAGCGACGCCGTGATCGCCGGCGTCTCGCCGTCCCACATGCCGGTGTCGCAGACGAGTGCGAAATCTGCCTTCAGCTCGTCGCGGTTGGCGTCGAGAAACGGCTTCAGCGACGGGGAACCGGATTCTTCCTCGCCTTCGAACAGGATGGTGACGCGACACGGCAGTTGGCCGTTGACCTTCTTGTAGGCGCGGCAGGCCTCGACGAAGAGCATTAACTGCCCCTTGTCGTCCGACGAGCCCCGCCCCGTGATGACCTTGCGTCCGGGCTCGATCTCCTTGATCGCCGGCTCGAATGGGCCATCGGTCCAGAGCTCCAGCGGGTCTACCGGCTGCACGTCGTAGTGGCCGTAGAAAAGCACATGCGGGCTGTCGGCAGAGGGTCCTTCGTGGTGAGCGACGACCATCGGATGGCCGGGCGTATCGCGCAGGCTGGCGTCGAAGCCGATCGAGCGCAAATCCTCTACCAGCCACTCGCCGGCGCGCCTGCAATCGGCCGCATATGCGGGATCTGTCGAAATCGAAGGAATGCGCAGCAACGCAAAGAGCCGCTCGAGGCTGGCATCAAGATTGGAGTCGAGATGGTCGAGAACAGGGGGGAGTGACAACATTGCCGGATTGCCTTTCGAATCTGCGCGGCAACCCTAGTGCATCAAAGGTTGGAATGGGACAGTCGATTGTCTCAATTCAGCGGCAAACCGGTCGAAATCCAATGGATTCGCAACAAAAACGGACAAGAAAATGCCGCCGTGGCGGAGGGGACAACCACGGCGGCTTTACTACAAACGATGCGGCAGCCCGGAGAGGGGGGATGAGGCTGCCGCAATGTCCGGTCTAGGCGGGGGACGGGCCATACTCCGGACTTCGGCTAAAAACCGCCGATGACGATCATTTGGATATCTGAACATGGCGATTCAAGGGCACGAAGATTACAGTTGTGTAACATAGCCGTGATCGCCGTTTGGTGCCCTTCCACACGTCAGTAATGATTGCGAAAAGTGGCCTTTGAGATGGACACGCTTTTGGCCGCGCGCTAGGCCTTGCGCATGAAAAAAGGCGACCATCTCTTCCTTGTCGACGGTTCCGGCTACATCTTTCGCGCCTACCACGCGCTACCGCCCCTGACCCGCAAATCCGACGGCTTGCCGGTCGGTGCGGTCTCCGGCTTCTGCAACATGCTGTGGAAACTGATGCTGGAGGCCCGCAACACCGATGTCGGCGTCGTCCCGACGCATTTCGCGGTGATTTTCGACTATTCGTCCAAGACGTTCCGCAACGACCTCTATGCCGAGTACAAGGCCAACCGCTCGGCGCCGCCGGAAGACCTGATCCCGCAATTCGGCCTGATCCGCCAGGCCACCAAGGCCTTCAACCTGCCCTGCATCGAGATGGACGGTTTCGAAGCCGACGACCTTATAGCCACTTATGCCCGCCTTGCGCACGAGGCCGGCGCGGACACCACCATCATCTCCTCCGACAAGGACCTGATGCAACTCGTCGGACCGAGCGTGTCGATGTACGACCCGATGAAGGACCGCCAGATCGGCGTGCCGGAAGTCATCGAGAAATGGGGCGTACCGCCAGAGAAGATGATCGATCTGCAGGCGCTGACCGGCGACTCCGTCGACAACGTGCCGGGCGTTCCTGGCATCGGCCCGAAGACGGCGGCTACGCTCCTCGAACAGTTCGGCGATCTCGACACGCTGCTGGAACGCGCCGCCGAGATCAAGCAGGAGAAGCGCCGCCAGTCGATCATCGAGAACGCCGACAAGGCGCGAATCTCGCGTGAACTCGTAACGCTGAAGAACGACGTCGCGATCGCCGAGGGGCTGGCCGATCTCGTGCTGCATCCGCCGGACGGCCCCAAGCTGATCGCCTTCCTCAAGACGATGGAATTCTCCACGCTTACCCGCCGCGTCGCAGAGGCGACTGGTACCGAGGCGACCGAGATCGACCCTGCAGCCGTTGCCATAGAGACCGGCGACAAGGCGCATGGGCCTGACGTTGGCTCCGGATCACCGGGCGAAGGCGAAGCTGCGGGCGACGGATCCGCATCCGCCAGCGCTTCTCCTGGCTCCGCCATCGCGGCCCATTTCGGCGGCACCCCGGCGGCACTGGCCGCTGCGCGCGCCGAGGCGGCCGTCTCCAGCAAGGTCGAGACGTCGAACTACGCCTGTATCCGCGACTTGCAGACGCTGGCCGACTGGGCCGCCGAGGCCCTCGAGGCCGGACAGCTTGCGCTCGCACTGCACACTTCCTCGATAGATCCTATGCAGGCTGAGATCTGGGGAATCTCGGTCGCCATCCGGCCGGGCCGCGCCGGCTACATTCCGATCGCTCACCGCAGTGGCGCCGAGGACCTGCTCTCGGGCGGTCCTGTCGAGGGCCAGATTTCGTTGCGCGAGGCGATCGCCCTGCTGAAACCCGTGATCCAGGACCCGTCGGTGCTAAAGATCGGCCACGACATCAAGTCGAGCTACATCGTGCTTGCCCGGCACGGCATCGAGCTTGGCCCGTTCGATGACACGATGCTGATCTCCTACGTGCTCGACGCGGGCACGGCGGCGCATACGCTGCAGGGCCTTGCCGACCGCTGGCTCGGCCATGCGACGCAGACGCTGAAGGAACTTGCCGGCAGCGGACGCTCGGCACGCAGCTTCGACCAGATCGAGATCGAAAGCGCCACGCCCTATGCCGCAGAGGCTGCCGACGTCACGATGCGGCTCTGGGACGTGCTCAAGCCGCGCCTAGCCGCCAAGAGCCTGGTTTCGGTGTACGAGCGGCTGGAGCGCCCGCTGGTGCCGGTGCTTGCCCGCATGGAACAGCGCGGCATCTCCGTCGACAGGCAGATGCTTAGCCGGCTTTCTGGCGAGCTCGCCCAGGGTGCCGCAGCGCTTGAAGACGATATCTACAGGCTGGCCGGCGAGCGCTTCACCATCGGCTCGCCCAAGCAGCTCGGCGACATCATGTTCGGCCGCATGGGCCTGCCGGGCGGTTCAAAGACCAAGACGGGGCAATGGTCGACCACCGCGCAGGTACTCGAGGAACTCGCCGCCGAGGGCCACGAGTTGCCGCGCAAGATCGTCGACTGGCGGCAGCTGACCAAGCTCAAGTCGACCTACACCGACGCGCTGCCGGGCTACATCCACCCCGAAACCAAGCGGGTGCATACCTCCTACGCCATGGCGGCCACCTCGACTGGCCGCCTGTCCTCCAACGAACCCAACCTGCAGAACATCCCGATCCGCACAGCGGCCGGCCGCAAGGTGCGCACCGCCTTCATCGCCGAGAAGGGCAACAAGCTGATCTCGGCGGACTATAGCCAGATCGAGCTGCGCATCCTCGCCCATGTCGCTGACATTCCTCAGCTGAAGGCGGCATTCGCGCATGGCGACGACATCCACGCGATGACGGCGTCCGAAATGTTCAACGTGCCGGTCGAAGGCATGCCGCGCGAGGTGCGCAACCGCGCCAAGGCGATCAATTTCGGCATCATCTACGGCATCTCGGCCTTCGGGCTCGCCAACCAACTGTCGATTCCGCGCGAGGAAGCCGGCGACTACATCAAGCGCTATTTCGAGCGCTTTCCCGGCATTCGCGACTACATGGAAAGCACCAAGGCATTCGCTCGCGAGCACGGCTATGTCGAGACGATCTTCGGGCGCCGGGCGCACTATCCGGAAATCCGGGCGTCCAACCCGTCGATCCGCGCCAACAGCGAGCGCGCGGCGATCAATGCGCCGATCCAAGGCTCGGCCGCAGACATCATCCGACGCGCCATGGTGCGGATGGACGCGTCGCTCGATGACGCCGGCCTATCGGACGTCCGCATGCTGCTGCAGGTACACGACGAGCTCGTCTTCGAGGCCCCGGCCGCCAGTGTCGAAGCCGCCATCCCGGTCATCCGCAAAGTGATGGAAGAGGCCGCCATGCCGGCGATTTCGCTGTCGGTGCCTTTGCAGGTCGACGCGCGTGCCGCCGACAACTGGGACGAGGCGCACTGATTTGGCGGACATCTTCTCGGTTGCGCCGGCCACGCTCCTATCTTTCGCCGTGGCCAGCACGCTCATCGAGCTGACCCCCGGACCGAACATGACCTATCTGGCGCTGGTCGCGGCCGGCCATGGACGGCGCTTCGGTTTTGCCACCGTCGCCGGCGTTGCACTCGGGCTGGCCTTGGTCGGCGTCATTGCTGCACTCGGCGTCGGAGAACTCATTCAGGCCTCGTCGCTGCTCTACGAGGGGCTGCGCTGGGCCGGCGTCCTGTTCCTTCTCTATCTCGCCTGGGAAGGCTGGACGGCGAAAACCAATGTCGTCTCGAGCGGGAGCGTGTCGCACGGACGCTATTTCCTGCGCGGCCTCGTCACCAACCTGCTCAACCCCAAGGCTGCCGTCTTCTACGTCGCCGTGCTGCCGACCTTCGTCGAGCTCGATCAGCCGATCATCCCGCAGACGCTGACCCTGAGCGCCGTCTATGTGGCCGTTGCGACGGTCATCCATGTTGCGATCGTCGTGCTTGCCGGATCGTTGGAGCCACTCCTCAACGAGCCGCGCCGCGAGACGGTGGCGCGCCGGACCCTGTCGGCGCTGCTCGCCGGCGTCGCCCTGTGGTTCGGCTGGTCAACCGCCCGCTAGGCCGCCTCGGCAAGGCACTTGGCGCAGGTGCCGCGAAACTCGATAACCGCCTTCTTGGCCGCGAAACCGGTCGAGCCGACCCACTCGTCGAGCTGCTCGCCGACCTCGTGGTCCGAGAATTCCGTAACCTGGCCGCAGATGTCGCAGATCGCGAAAGCCGTCATGCGGTGGCTGTGGTCGTGCGGCTCGGCGCAAGCGACAAAGGCGTTGAGGCTTTCCAGACGATGCACGAAGCCGCCCTTCATCAGCGTGTCTAGCGCGCGGTAGACCTGCAGCGGCGCGCGGAAACCGTCGTCGCGCAACTGGTCGAGCAGCGTATAGGCGCTCAGCGGACCGACAGCGCCCTCCAGCCTTTCCAGCACGCGCAACTGGTTCTTGGTCAGCTTCTCGCGTGTCGCCAGCATTCCACTCCACTCCGATTTCCAGCCAGTCGCGTTCGCGGCCGGCAAGCCTGATATGGCGATCGGCACGGCTTTATTCCACCGCGGCCGGCAGCAGGATATTGCGGAAGCTGCCCGATGCAAATGCGTTCGCGGCCGGTTTCGGCTTGATCGCGGCCACAACATTCAAAATACTGCCCAATTCTTGGGGGACGATTGCAGTGCTTGGGACAAAAAGGGCTTGGGAGAATAGCAATATGTTGAAGTTTTTGCGGGTCGGCCTGCTGGCCGCCACGACGATGGTGGCTGCCGGTACGATGCTGGCCGCGCCGGCCATGGCGCGGACGAACCACGCGGTGCTGGTCGCCGTCACCGCCTATCCCGGGCTCCCGCAGAAGGCTTCACTTGTCGGACCCAACCACGATGCGAAACTGGTGCGCGACTACCTTCTGTCAAGCGCACCTGTCGCCTTCGACGAAGCCAATGTGACGTTGCTCGCCGACAATCTTGACGGCGCAGCCGCCTCGCCGACCCACGAGCACATTCTCGATGCGCTGAAGGCAGTCGCTGAGGGCGCCGAGCGCGATGACTTCGTCTACCTGCATTTTTCCGGCCATGGCGCGCAGCAGCCGGCGCTCGAGCCCGGAAGCGAGACCGACGGTCTCGACGAGATCTTCCTGCCGGCCGACACGGCGAAATGGGCCGACCGGACAAAAGGCGTCCCCAATGCGCTGATGGACAACGAGATCGGTGCCGCTCTCGATGCGATCCGCGACAAGGGCGCCTTCGTCTGGATCATCTTCGATGCCTGCCACTCGGGCGACGCCACACGCGATATCGCGCCGGCCGGCGAGCACGACCGCAAGGTCGAGTTCGACGATCTCGGCATTCCCGAGTCGGCCGTGCAGGCTGCGATGGCCGAGGCAGCGGCGACGCCACAGGAGGCCGAAGCCGCGCGCCGCGAGGCTGCCTTCGAGCTTGGAACCTCCAGCCGCGGCATCGACGCCGGCACCGACCAGAGCGCCACCGGCGCGCAGTCGATCGCCAAGGGCGGCATGGTCGCCTTCTTCGCGGCCCAGACCATCGAGACGACGCCGGAAATGCCGCTGCCCAAGGGAACGCCAGGCGCGGAGAGCTACGGGCTCTTCACCTACACGATCTTCTCCAAGCTGGCGGAGAACCCCAACATGACCTACCGCCAGCTCGGCCACGCCGTACTGCAGCAATACTCCGCCGATGCAAGGCAGCGACCCACCCCGCTCTTCGAGGGCGAACTCGATGCGCGCGTCTTCGGTTCGGAAAAGATCGACACCGTCATGCAGTGGCAGGTCGAGGCCAAGGACGGCAAGGCAGGCCTGCCGGCCGGCCTACTGCATCGCCTGACGCCCGGAACGAAACTGGCGGTGCTTCCTTCGCCTGCTTCGGAACTGTCCGAGACGCTCGGCTACCTCGAGGTGAAGTCGGCAAAGAACCTGACGAGCACGGTCGTGCCGGTCGCCTTCGAGGGCAAGCCTGCGCTCGACCTTGCCGCGATGCCGGCCAACGCTTATGCGCGGCTCGTCGAGCTGGCCGTCGACTATCGGCTCAAGGTGGCGCGCCCTGCCGGTGGCGACGGGTTCGACGCCGAAGTGGCCCTCGTCGACAGCGCGCTCGAAAAGCTCGCCACCGACGGCAAGGGCGTCAATGTCGAGATCGTCGAACCCGGCGCGGAGGCTGACGTTCGGCTCGCCGTGATGCGCGGCGACGCTTTTCCCGGGGCGAAATCCGCGAACGTCGCCGGCCCGGCGCTCTACTTCCTGCCATCCTCTGGCGATGCCGGCACCGCGACCGGCGAACACCCGCCTCTGGTGGCGATCGATCCCTCCGACCCGGACAGGCTCGCCAAGGGCACGGCCGACAATCTGCTCAAGATCTTCCGCGCCACCAGCTTGTCGCGGCTTGCGGCGGCCAGCGACTACAAGCCCGACCAGGTCAACGTTCAGTTCATGATCCGGCGCGACGGCGCCGACGAGATGCAACCGCTCGAGACCGCCTCAGTGCCTGTGCTGATGCCCGACGACCAGGTGCACATCCTCGCCGAGAACAAGTCGACCAAAGTCGTCGACATCAACATTCTCTACGTCGGCAGCGACTACTCCATCACCCATATCGACGCCCAGCGCCTGGTGCCCGGCGCGCGCATCGAGGAGGGGCTGTTCGCCTTTACCGACACGAGCTTCGGGCGTGAGCGGATGATTGCCGTGCTGACCGAGGCGCCGCCGCTTAGCGAGATCGAGGATCTTTCGTTCCTCGCCCAGCCGGGGGTCGCCAAAGTCACCCGTGACATCAACGCACCGGTCGGCTTCGCGGACATGCTGGCTGACATCGGCGCGGCACCCTCGACGCGCTCCGTCATGAAGCTCGGCGACAAGAGCGGCGCCAAGGGGGCAGTGATGATCTTCCCGATGGAGACGACGCCGCGGCTTTGACACGGCTCGTGCCCTGCCCGACAATGCCAGTCCCTGCCGAAAAGGTGGTTCCGTGACCAGACTGACAAGATTGCACCGCGGCGTTGCCCTGCTTGGCGCGCTCATGTCCGCCTCCGCCGCCGGCGCCACGGAGCCCTGCGGCCTGTGCGACCAGAAAGTGGTGACCAACTCGGCGCTGGCTGCTTGTTTCCTCGAAGCCTACCCCTCGCTTGCCGGCAAGACCGAGGGCGCCGTTGTCGTCGATCTCAGCGCCTGCGAGCAGTCGCGCGGCATCGTGGATGCCCTGCGCCTGCCGGGCTCCGGCCCGCTGGAGCCAGACGTCGAATTCATCCTGACGCCCGAACAGCTCGGCTGCCTCAAGGCGAAGCTCGAGCAACCCGACCTGGCGCTCGACCCGACCGCGACGATCGAGCTGGACAGTTGCGAATGAGCAAGGCGAAGACAGTCGTCGGCAAGGCCGCGCCTGCGCCGGAGAACAAGCCCGCCGCCCTCCCCGAGACGGCCGGCGCCATGCCGTGGCTCAGCGCGCATGAGGTGAAGAAGGAGTCCAACCCCTTCACAGAGCGGGACTGGCGCATGCTGGTCTATGCCTGGTCCGGCCTGGTCATCCGCCTCACGCTGGTGCTCGGCGCCATCTTCTCGGTCTACCAGTATCTTGCCGCCCGCGAGGAAAAGCGCGTCGAGCGCGCGCTCGAACTCGTCGAGCTCTGGGAGCAGCCCGACTACCAGGCGGCGCAGCGGGCGCTGAAGCTGCGCATCGGCTCGCTCAACGAACGCTATGCCAGCCTGGTCGGGGAAAACCCGACCGCCTCCGAGCAGGCGGTCTATGCCAGCCGCATCGGCATGGAGGCGCTGACGGCGGATGGCGGCACCATGCCGCTCGCCGACTTCCAGGACCAGTTCGACCGCATCGTCTATTTCCTCAACCGGGTGTCCTTCTGCGTCGAGGGCGGACTCTGCTCGCGCGAGGTGGCCGACGCCTATTTCCGCGATTTTGCGCAATCCTTCTGGAGCTATTTCTCCGGCTATGTTGCCAGACAACGCAAGGCCTTCTCGCCGACCTACGCGCTGCCGATCGAGCAGTATCTCAAGGGTTCGGGCGCCGCGCCCGCCCGGCCGGAGTAGCGCCATGACTTCTGCCCCGAGACGCCGTTCCACCATCCGCCGGTTCATCGGCCTAGTCGCAGCGGCCGCCCTCGCCGGCTGCATGGCCATAGTGCACCCCGCCCTGGCGCAGGAGGCGCCACAGTTCTTCCTTGACCTAGACACCGGCGGCCACCGCGCCTTCGTCAAGGACCTCGCTTTCACGCCCGACGGCGAACTGCTGGTCTCGGCTTCCGACGACAAGACCATACGCATCTGGGACTGGCAGACCGGCGTATCGCTGCGCACCCTGCGCGGCCAGATCGGCCCCGGCAACGAGGGCAAGATATTCGGCATCGCCATCTCGCCTGACGGCAAGACCGTCGCCGCCGTCGGCTATTTCGGTCCGGGCCTAGGCGACAGCCCGCCCTATGGCGACGTCCGGCTGTTCGATCTCTCTACCGGCAAGATCAAGGCCGTGCTGAAGGGTCTCGACTACGCCAACTACGACGTCGCCTTCTCGCCCGACGGAACGGTGATCGCTGCTGGCGGCCAGGACGGCATCGTCAAACTGTGGCGCCAGGATGCGGCAGGCGAATCCGGCTGGTCCGATTTCGTCGCGCTCGACGCCGATTCCTACCGCATCAGCCAGGTAGGCTTTGCCGCCGGAGGCAATCGCCTCGTCGCCACGACGACCGACAACGGCATCCGCCTCTTCGATATGGCAACGCAGGCAGAGATCGAATTGCCGGAAGATGCCGAGCCGCTGCGCGACACCAGCGTCGTGTCGCTTGCGGTTTCCAGGGACGGCGCGCTGTTTGCCATCGGCACAGCGAACGGCGTCGTCGAAATCCGCCGCGCGGATGACGGCACGCTTGTCCACGCACTGCCGCCGCAGGACTATCTCGTCGGCGCGCTTTCCTTCACCGGCACGGGCGACCGCATCGTGCTGTCCTGCGGCTATGGTTGCCGCGACGAACACCGGACGCAGGTCTGGCCGATCGACGGCGACGCGCCCGTGCTCGACTATCGCGGCCATGACGGCACGGTCTCGGCGAGCATCGTCTCGCCCGACGGCGGCACCGTCGTTACCGCGGGCGGCACCCGCCACGTGATCCAGCTCTGGAACCCGCTGACCGGCGAGATGACGCGCGCCTTGCAGGGTCGCGGCCAACCGGTGATGGCGGTCGGTGCCGACCCGAAGACGCTCGAGATCGCCTGGGGCAATGTCGATCCCTGCCCTGATCGCAATGCCTGCCCTGAGGCGCTCGGAGAGCTCTCCATGCGGCTCGGCCTGCCGTCTCTGGAGCGATACTTCGAACAGCCCGAGCCGCTTGCCGGGGGCGCGGAACGCTACCGCCGCGCCGTCCTCGCCACCGGCGACTGGGCGCTGAAGGCGGCGGCTGGCGGCAGCTACGACCTCGACAACGCGATCCTCGAAATCGCGCGGGCCGGCGAAACGCGGCACCGCATTGAAAACGACGCCACCAATGGATACCTGCACAGCGCCTTCACGCTCCTCGACAGCGGGACCAACCTGGTCACCGGCGGCAATGACGGCACGCTGATCGAGTACGGTGCGGAGAGTGGCGCCTTCGCCGGCGAATTCCGCGGCGGGCATACCGGCGAGATCCACGCCATGGCCGCGCTCGACAAGGCGGGCCTGCTGGTCACCGGCAGCGCCGACCAGACGCTGCGGCTCTGGAACCTCCGGACGCGCGAACTGATCGTCTCGATCTACGTCGACGACACCGACTGGGTCGCCTGGATGCCGCAGGGCTACTACTACGCTTCCGACAATGGCGACGAGCGCTTCGGCTGGCAGGTCAACCAGGGCCAGGACAAGGAAGGCCGCTTCGTCCGCGCCGGGCAATTGAAGACCTTCCTGTGGAGCCCCGAAATGGTGCGCCGCGCCATCATCCTGAAGAGTTCGAGCGCCGCTGTCTCCGAGATGCGCCCGGGCGCGGAGCGGCAGCTGGAGCGCCTGCTCGAGCGCAGGCCGCCCGAGTTCGACATCAAGCTCGCCGCAGACCAGTCGGGCGTGCGCGACGGCTATGTGGCGATCGAGATCATCGGCGCCGAGGAAGCCGAGACCGACGTCGCCGCCTTCTCGATCCTGTCCAACAGCCGCAATGTCGGCGACCTGACCTCCCGCTCGGTGACCGGTGGCGGCAAGACTACGATCATCGAGGTGCCGATCCAGGAAGGCCAGAACGAGATCCGCATCACCGGCACCAACGCCGCCGGTTACTTGACCGAGCGCAGCGTGGCCGCACTCGGCAAGAAGAAGCGCGCCGCCGAAAAGAAGGGCAAGCTCTACGCCGTAGTCATCGGCGTCGAGAAGTACCCGTTCCTGAAGGAAGAGTGCAGCGGGCGGCCCTGCGACCTCAGCTACACGGTCGACGACGCCACCGCGTTCCTACACGTTCTGGAGCGCAACTCCGCGCCGCTCTTCACCGGCATGGAATCGCTGGTCATCGTCAACCAGGATTCGCTCGAGGAAACCTCGGAAGGTGCTGTCCGCCTCGCCGCTCTCGACGACGTGCTGGAACCCGACGCCGACACGATCAGCGACGAACTGACTGACTTCCTCGACCTGCCGGGACCGGACGACACGACCATCGTCTTCGTTGCCGGCCACGGCATCAACATCGGCGAGGACTACTACTTCATCCCGACAGACGGGCGGAAGCAGGATGCCGATCGCTGGAAACGGTCTTCGCTCGTGGAGTGGTCCGACATCCAGAAGGCGGTGGAGCGCGCCGAGGGCGTGCGCTTCATGATGCTCGACACCTGCCATGCCGGCAACGCCTTCAACCCTCGCCTCGAAAAGGACGCCGCAGACGCCCGCATCGTCGTCTTCTCGGCGACAGCTGCCAACAACACGGCGCTCGAAATGGCCGAGCTCGGCCACGGCGTCTTCACCTACACGCTGCTCAAGGGACTGGAGGGCGAGGCCAAGACCTCGGAGGACGGCGTCACGCTGTTCGGCCTCGCCGACTATGTCGGGCGCGAGGTGGCGACACTGACCGATTCCCGGCAGAAGCCATTCTACTATGCCGGCGGCGTCGAGAACCTGCTGATGGCAAAGCCGTGAGCCGGCAAATTTCTCCGGTGCTCATACAGCTCGGACTTGCAGCAGCCAGGCGGCTCCTGGCTCTGATCGCAGCACTGGCAGTTCTGGTCTCGCTCGGCGTCGGCAGCCGGGCTGCCGAGCCTGCATGCCCGCCTGCCGGTGGTGATTACCCGCGCCTCTACAGCGACTGGTCGTTGTTCGACAAGGCAATCGCCGAGGTTGCCTCCTACGAACCCTCCAACGAGCGTCTCACCGGCATCACTTCGCCGCATCATCTGCTCGCCAGCCACCTGGTCGCTCTCGGCTTTCGCGCCGCATCCGGCTTCCGCTATAAGCGCATCATCCTGCTCGCACCGGACCATTTCTTCCGGTCGGACAAACCCTTCGCCACCACAACACATGGCTTCGACACCGCGACGGGCCGCGTGGCTACCGACGCCGCGGCGGTGAGACAGTTGCTCGACGGCAGGGACTGGATCGAGGAGTCCTGCCTGTTCGACAAGGAGCACGGCGTGCGCGCGCTGCTGCCCTTCCTGCACCATTATTTTCCGGAGGCGTCGGTCATCCCCGTCGCCATCTCGATCAAGACCCGCCGCGCCGACTGGGAGCGCATGGCCGAGGCGCTGGCGCCGCTTGTTGACGGCGAAACGCTGATCGTCCAGTCGACCGACTTCTCGCACTACCTGCCGCACCACGTGGCACGCCGCTTCGACCAGCAGACGCTGAATACAATCGCGTCGGGCTCGCTCGACGCGATTGCCGGCCTGCGCCAGCCGGACCACGCCGACTCCGCCGGCGCGCTCTACATCCAGACGGCATTGCAGCGCCGCTTGTTCGGCGCGGCGCCCCTGGTCGTCGCCAACGAAAACATGCAGCAATATTCGGCCGGCCATATCGAGGAGACGACGAGTTACCTGGTCATCCTGTTCGGTCGTTTCGGCCCGGGCTTCAACAATCCGGCCGAGGGCAAGGAACGCTTCTACTACCTCGCAGGCGACACCATGTTCGGCCGCGCCATGACGCGCTTCCTGCTCGACGAGCGCCACAGCGAAAGTGTGGAGAACGAAATTCTGGCGCTGACGAAGTCGCGGCCGCTGGTCGTCAATCTCGAGGGCGTGCTCTTGCCCAACGTGCCGGAGGCGCTCGAGCACATGACGCTCGGCATGCCGGCGGAGCTTGCCGTCGACTGGCTGAAGCGGCTGAACGTCGCTGGCGTCGGCCTCGCCAACAACCATTCCATGGACCTTGGCGACGCCGGCTATGCAGAGACGCTCGGAGCGCTGAAGCAGGCTGGCATTCCCGCTTTCGGCCAGGGCGAGGCGCTGGAACTGCCCCGCCTCGACATCGTCGGCCTGACCGACATCGGCAGGAACGGCACCGACGCGCTCGACCTGATCGACCCCCCGCTGCTCGACCGCCTGGTGCGGCCCGATGCTCTGAGGCCCGTCGTCGCCTTCGTCCACTGGGGCAGCGAGTACGTCGCCGCGCCAGGTCCTCGCGAAAGAATGCTTACCGACGAGATGCGGCTGCGCGCCGTCTCGGCCATCGTTGGCGCCCACCCGCATGTCGCAAGCGGTGCGCTCAACGCTCTCGGCGGCGGCGACACGCTGGAACTCTATTCGCTCGGCAACTTCCTGTTCGACCAGACCGCCGAGCGGTCGTCCGGTTCGCTGCTCGAGATCCGTGTCTTCGAGCAGGGGACCTTCTTTGCGCGGCTCATCCCGCTCCCAGCTTTCTACGACACGCCGGGCTAGGCGAGCGCCTCAGCAACCGGGAATGGCGTCGTCCGACAGTGTGCAGACAGGAGGCTCCATGCCGGGCTGAAAATTGGAATCTCGCGGCCGCATGAAGAAGAAGCTGACCGGCTTGCTCTTGCGCACGCTGCCGTCGGCGAATGTCGCGGCAACGCTGAACTGGTGGAACGACGACATTCGCGGTTCGGCCGCAAGTTTCAGACGTGCCACGTGTCGCGTGAGCTTCCTGTTTCCGCGCACCGGCAGCTCAATGGTGTAGTTCTGCTTGCCGACGGGAAAGTTCACGTCCTGGTAGCGCAATGCTTCCGGCGCCTGGTTATAACCTGCGCCGCACTCGGCCTGGTTCGGGGTCTCGATCACCGCCAGCGAGAACTCGGCGCGGAACTGCTCCGACGCCGGATAGACATTGCCGGCATCGTCGGCCCAGCTGTAATCGAAGGTGCCCACAGCCGTCGTCGTCAGGAACTGGTCTCCCGACACGAAGTCGGCAAGCTCGCCGAAACCGACCTCGTTGAAGACCTGGCTACGGCAGACGTTTATGGCCTCGATGGACTGGCAGGAGAAGCGACCCTGCTCCAGCTTTCGCGTGTCAACGCCAGCCTCGTCAAAGATATTGCGGATGCCGACGTCGGTTCCCTGGTCGAAGCTGCCGACCGCGTGGCTGTAACTGCGGCTCGCCGGGCTGCCCTCGTCCTGTCCGGTGAACTGGAAGTTCATCGTCATGTCGCGCACGTCGCCCCAGCCATGGTTCTTGATCGAGAAGGACGGTCTGAAGCCGTTATACCCGCGATGGGGGACGATTGACAGCATCGGCTTGCGGTAGGCCTCGCTGTTGGCGACCTGCAGCTCCAGCCTGTCGAGATCGACACGCTTTCCATCGGTCGAGCCCATCTCGACTTCGACATAGGCTGGCGCATCGAGGTCGCGGTCTTCGAACATCCATTCGCTCTCGTGGATCACCCCGGTGCCGTTCCAGAAATTGTTCATCTCCTCGTCGACGGGGTATACGGCGATGTCCTCCTCGCGCACGAGGTGCTGGTAGGCAAGGACGTCGTTTTCGATGGCCTGCTGCGTCATGCGCGGCTCGATCGCAACCGATATCTCCACCCTGCCGGCGTCGCCGCCCGACTGCGCCTTCATGAGCCCGCCAAGCGTCGCGTCGGCGACGATCTCCGGCCTGCCGCTCTCCAGCCCCATGGTCCAGCGCGAGATGTAGGTCGCGCCTCCGGCTAGCCTGGTCTCGCCTTCGCCATGCCTGACACCATGCGCGAAAGTGCCTGTGTAGATGCTGCCGTTCGTCTCGGCCAGACGGCCCTCGCCATCTGGACGGCCTTCGGAAAACTCGCCCTCGTAGCGGTTGCCCGCGGTATCGACATGGACGCCCCTACCGCTGAGGAGGCCGGCAGCGAAATGGCCCTCGAACAGTTCGCCCGAGCGAAACTGCAGCCGGCCCTCGCCATCAGGACGGCCGTCCTTCATCTCACCGACATAAGTGCTGTAGATGGTGTTGGGATCGTAGCTCGCCGATCCGCGCACGCGCCAGACGAGCTTGCCTTTGCCGGTCACGCTACCGTCTGCAGCAAGCGAGTCGGGTTCAGCCGGTTCCCAGACGAAGTCGAGTTTTTTTTCAGGTTCGCTGTCCCAGACGCGCACCGCGCGGCGGACGACCGTTCCTTCGTCCTTCTGGTAGATGACCTGGACGCGCTCGGCCCATGCGCCGGCCGGTGTTGCACTCTCGGCAATTGCCGGCGCGCCCGACAGGCCAGCCAGAACGACCGCTACAACCCCAATCCCGAATTTCATGACAGTGCCCCCGACCTTCGGCCCCCACAGCCAACCTTACCTAAAGGTAGACAGGGGTCGGAATTCAGTCAAATCGTTGAACGGATGGGCTTGTCCGTCGTCCCTAGCAGCCTCCGACACTCGACAGGGTGCAGACCGGCGGCTCCATGCCCGGCTGGAATTTCGACAGCCGGGGCTGCACGTAATAGAGGTTCACCGGCTTGCTCTTGCGAATGCTTCCGTCTGTGAAATGCGCCGCCACGCTGAACTGGTGGAACGACGACATGGCGGGCTCGGCATCGAGCTTCATGCGTGCGATGTAGCTCGAAATGCTGCGGTTGCCGCGCACCGGGATGTCAATGCTGTAGTCCTTTTTGCCGACCGGCAGGTGTACCTCCTGGTAGCGCAGCGCTTCAGGCGCCATGGGCGCTAGGTCGCCGCATTCCGCCTCGATCGGATATTCGATCACCGCCAGCGCGATGTCGACGCGGAACGTCTCGCTGGCGTCGTAGACCGTGCCGCTGTCGTCGGCCCATTTATAATCGAGAGTCCCCGCCAGATTGGTGTAGATCTGGTCGTTTCCCTCCACGTAGTCGGCGATGTCGCCGAAACCGGCATCGTTGAAGACCTGACTTCTGCACACATCGACCGCTTCGCGCGACGGACAGGTATAGCGGGCCTTCGCCAGCCTCCCCGTCTCGACGCCGACCTCGTCGAAGATGTCCTTGATGGCGACATCGATGCCCTCATCGAACGAGCCGACGACACGCGAGAAGGCGCGGCTTCTGGGAATGTCATCCTTCTCGGTCGCGAACTGCAGCGTCATCTTCATGTCGCGCACATCGCCCCAGCCGTAGTTCTTGATCGAGAAAGACGGGCGAAAGCCCGTGCATCCCTGGTGTGAAATCGTCGCCAGCATCGGCTTGCGGTAGGCCTCGCTGTTGGCGACCGCAAGTTCGAGCCGGTCCAGCTTCACCTTGGAGCCATCGCGCGTGCGCACGCCCACCTCGACATAGGCGGGTGCATCCCAGTCCCGGTTGTCGAACATCCAGCTGTCCGTCGAAATCTGGCCGCTGCCGTTCCACAGGCCGTTGATCCTATCGTCGATGGGGTAGATCGCGATCGACTCGTCCTGCACGAGGTGCTGGTAGGTCATGACGCCACTGTCGCTGGCGCGCTGCGTCATGCGCGGCTCGATCGCCACGGCGATCTCGGCCTTGCCGGCATCGCCACCCGACTGCGCCTTCAGCAGCCCGCCCAGCGTCGCGTCGGCGACTACTTCCGGTCGGCCACTCTCGAGACCCATCGTCCAGCGCGAGACATAGGTAGCACCGCCGGCCAACTGTGACGTTCCCTCGCCGTGCTTCAGCCCGTTTGCGAAGGAGCCGGTGTAGATTGTGCCCGTGGTCTCGGCGAGGCGACCCTCGCCATGCGGGCGGCCGGCGATGAACCCGCCCTCGTAGCGGTTGCCTGCCGTGTCGACATGCAGGCCCTTGCCCTCCAGCCGGCCGGCAACGAAATGGCCTTCGAAGAGTTCGCCGGAGCGGAACTGCAGCCGGCCCTGGCCGTCAAGCCGCCCGTCCTTCAGGCCGCCGACGTAGGTGCTGTAGATCGTATCCGGATCATAGCTCGCCGAGCCGCGCACGCGCCAGACGAGCTTGCCCCTGCCGTTCACCGTGCCGTCGGCGGCGAGTGTTCCGTCTTCGGCAGGCTCCCAGACGAAGTCGAGGTTCTTTTCGGGCTCGCTGTCCCAGACGCGCACGGCGTGGCGCTGCACCGTTCCCTTGTCCTTGACGTAGAGGACCTGAACGCGCTTGGCCCACGCGCCGTCCGGCGCTGCGCGCTCGGCAAATGCCGGCGAGATGAAAAAACCTGCCAGCAAGACTGCGACAAACCCGATCCTGCACTGCATGCCCAAACCCCGTTTCTCCCGGCCCCCAAAGCCGGCCTTCCGCAAAGGTATGCAGACGATCTTGTCCAGTCAAATCAGCATGTTGATAAGCAAAGGGAGCCGGCAACATGTGCTGTCGCCGGCCCCCTTCAAACGCTGATGATCGCGCCGTTTCAGCCTACTTCCAGAGGCTGTTGATCCAGGCGACGTAGCTGGCGTTCAGGCGCACAGCGGTGTTCGCCGACGGGCTTTCCGCAATGTTCACACCGACGACGACGCGCTGTTTGGAGTTTGAATCGTAGGCGTAGACAGAGCTGCCGCTGGAACCCGGATAGGTGTCGCAATCATACGAGAAGTTGATCGCGCCGACCTGCTCGGCCATCACTTCGCATGTCGCGCGCCACATCAGTGCCGGCGGCTCCTTGTCGCCGGGATAGCCGACGATATTGGCGGTGAAATCGCCGAGCCCATCGTAATTGGCATAGCCGAGCCAGCCGAGGCTGTCGCCGATCGGCTCAGACAGCGTGATGATGCCGAGATCCCACGGCACGACCGAGCCGTAGTAGCCCTGGTAGTTGGTGATGAAGCCTTCAAGGATGCTCATCGATTCCGCGGCAACCGCTCCGAAGGGAGCATCACCGAAACCGTTGAGGCCCGGCGCGAAAAGCACGTCGGTCAGCCATTCCTGGTGCTCGACGCTGTAGACGCAATGCGCTGCCGTCAGCACGGTGCGCGGCCCGATCAACGTACCCGAGCAGCTGCCTACGCCACTCTTCGACTTGGCCTCGATGTAGCCGAACACCTTGAAAGGATAAACCTTGGTATTGGCGACCTGCACGCGGTCGTCGGTGCCGAAGACCTGCCTGTTGGCCTCTTCGCCTTCGCTGAAAGCCGGGTCCTCGGACTTCTCGATGTCGCTGGTACCCTTGCCCTCTTCTGCGCCCAGTTCCTTCAGAACCAGCCCGCGGACCTCTTCGCTCGGTGCCGAGCGCGTGACATTGCCGTCCGCCGACCGCGTCACAACGGTCAACGCCTCGACGGCCTTTTCCTCGTCGAGCATCGGCGCGGCGCGCGATTCTTCGCCGGCTTCGATCTTCGGCGGAGCACTCGGTGTTTCGCCCTGGAGCTGGTGATCGGTCGCCGGAGAACCGCGCGACTCTTCCCCTGTCCCCGGGCTGGCGGAACCCATTTCCGCGAAGGCGGGGGCTACCCAGACGCCCGCCGACACGACAGTCGACAATGCAATAAGCTTAGCAAGTTTCTTCATAGTGAGACTCTCCCAAAGTCAGCAAGGGCCGGATGAGATAAGTGGAATCATGTCGATATTTTGGTCATCGCGGATTCCCGCCCGGCCACCCCCCGGCGGCATCGGCCCCATGTTCACCCGCGATTCCCCGGAAAACCCGACCCTGCGTCAACCAGAACACACTGCCCAAATAAATCCAAGATTGAAAACGACAATTTGCTATCTCTTGGCCCGTGGGGGGCTTTAGATGATGCGGTGCGCCCGGGCTTGGGTCGAGCGCCGGCAGAATGGTTTGTCTCAGGAGGTCAACTTGATTTTTGTGAATTCGAAACTGCCGCTGGCAGCTGCGGCGCTGGTCGTCGTCACGGCTGGAATGGGCGGCATCGCTCCGGCCAGTGGCGCTGAGATGCGGCCGGAACTGTCGCCGATGAGCCGCGTCACCGCGGCGCGTGCCGAAGCAGCGAAGTCCGACGACGGGTCGAACGATCGCGTCTTTGGCGGCAACGAGGCCGATCCCGGCGAATGGCCCTTCCAGGTTGCGCTGCTGTCCAGCAGCATGCTCGATGACAGCGTTGCCTCGCAGGCCAATGCGCAGTTCTGCGGCGGCAGCCTGATCGCACCGCAATGGGTTCTGACGGCGGCGCATTGCGTGACCGATGGCGGCATGACGGTCAGCCCCGACACCATGGTTGTCCTGACCGGGGCGACGAGCCTCGAGGAGGGCAGCCGCTTCATGGTCGCCGAGGTGGTGCGGCACGAGGGCTACGACGAAACGACGCTCGACAACGACATCGCGCTGCTCAAGCTCGCAGAGCCGGCCGACGCACCGACCGTGAAGCTGGTCGAGGCGCGAGGCGACGACAAGGGCAAGGTTCGCGTCACCGGCTGGGGCCGCATGGACGACGGCAACTTCCCGATGACACTGATGGAGGCTGAACTCGACCTCGAACCGATCTCGGCCTGCAACGAGGGCATCCGGGCGATCTACGCCAGAGACCTGGAGCTCATCCTGCGCAATTTCGCGCCGCGCATGCTCTACTCCGAGACGGGTATCACCAGCGCGACCAAGTCGATCGTCGACACGATGAGCGACCGGCTTACCGACAACATGATCTGCGCCGGCACCACGACCGGCGTGCGTGACGCCTGCAACGGCGACAGCGGCGGCCCGCTCTTCGTCGAGAAGCCTGACGGCGCCGTCCAGATCGGCATTGTCAGCTGGGGCGAAGGCCCGATGGATGCAGCCGCCGCCTGTGGCCACGCCAATGCCTATGGCGTCTACACACGAGTCGCCAACTACAAGGACTGGATCGCCGGAAAGACCGGGATGTAGCGACCTCTTTCAGCCGCGGGCGTCAGGCCCGCGGCTGAAGTCCGCCATTCCGGAATCACGACGGCTGGTAGGCAAAATAGTCGAAGTCGGCGGAGCACGCCGTGCCGCTGGTATCGAATGCGGCCATGCCGACAAAGGCGCCGGTGAATGAGCCATGCTCGCCGCGCCCGCCTTCGTCCGAAATGACACTGGCGTCGAGGACAGGTCCAACGGGCTTCCAGTCGTCACCGTTGCGATAGCTGAACTGCAGCGATGCACCGTCAATCTCGGCCGCCAGCCCGACGGGTTCATTGCCGGGAAGCGGGATCGGCGTCTCCAGCGGGAATGTGAGCCTCGCATCCGGCCAGTCGCCCGGGCAACTCATGATCATTAGCACCCGGCCGAGTCTGGCGTCGTGCGTCAGTGCCAGAAAATGCAGCTTGTGCCGGTTGTAATAGTGCACCAGCCCCGCCGCCTGCTGGAACGTCTCGGGCCGGAAGTCGAGTTCCGTCTCGATGAGCAGCGAGAAATGCTGCTGCCGACGCGCGACCAGCGCCTGCTCGAAGAAGCTGCCCAGCGATTCCCGCGCATGCAGCCTGAGGAAGCCCGGCCGCTCCGACAGCGAGAAGATGCGCTCGGGATAAGGCGTGCGCAGCCACTGGAAATCGAGCGGCAGATCCTGCCCGTCGAAATCATAGCGCGTCGCACCGTCCTGCGACTCGGCCTGCGCGCCCTGCGGCGCCGGAACCTGGACATCGGGCACCCTGCCGCCCTGCGCCAGCCGCAGCCAGCCATCGTCCGTCCAGACGACTTTCTGTATCGCCGTCTCGCGGCCGAGCGGCGAGCGCCGCGTGCCCAGCAGCGGCCGCGAACAGAGATGCGTATGGTAGAATTCGCCGTCCGGCGTCTCGACGATCTGGCCGTGCCCGGCGCGCTGAAGCACTGCTTCGGGCGCATCCTTCGACGTAATCAAATGGGTTTCCGGGTCGAGTTCGTAGGGGCCGTCGATCGACCGCGAGCGCGCCATGGTCACCGCATGGCCGTAGCCAGTGCCGCCCTCGGCCGTTGTCAGGTAATACCAGCCGTTGCGCTTGAAGAGATGCGGCCCCTCGACCAGGCCGTGCGGGCTGCCCGCGAAGATGTTCTTTACCGGGCCGACCAGCCTGCCCGCCGCCGCATCGTATTCCTGCAAAAGAATGCCGGCAAAGGAAGGATGCTTCGGCTGCCCCCCGACGCCGCTCGAAACGTGGTTCCACAGCATGTTGAGGAACCACTTTCTACCGTCATCGTCGTGGAACAGCGACGGATCGAACCCCGACGAATTGACGTAGACGGGATCCGACCAAGGACCCTCGATCGAAGGCGCCGTCACGACGTAGTTGTGCGTGTCCTTGAAGCTACCGTCGAGCCGCTTCACGTCCGTATAGACCAGCCAGAACAGCCCGTCGGCGTGAGACAGGCAGGGCGCCCAGATGCCGCCTGAATCCGGGTTGCCACGCATGTCGAGCTGGCTTGCCCGGTCGAGCGGCCGCTTTACCATCCGCCAGTTCACAAGGTCCCTGGAGTGGTGAAGCTGGACGCCCGGATACCATTCGAAGGTCGAGGTAGCGATGTAGTAGTCCGAGCCTACCCGGCAGATTGACGGGTCGGGATTGAAGCCGGTCAGCACCGGGTTGGAAATGCCTGTCATTGTTCCCCCGCTTGCCGGCCGGGTTGCCTAGCGTGCCGGCCCTTCGCGCTCGGCCGACTTTGCCCAGAGATTAATGTTGGCGTCATGCGCGTGGCGGTCGATCTCGGCCAGCTCGCTGTCGCTGAAGTCCGGATTCTTCAGAGCTCCGACGCAATCCTCGACCTGCTCGGGCCGGCTGGCGCCAATCAGTGCCGTTGTCACGCGGCCGCCGCGCAGCACCCAGGCCAGCGCCATCTGTGCCAGTGTCTGGCCACGCTTCTCGGCGATCGCGTTGAGCGAGCGGATATTGCCCAGCGTCGCCTCGTTCAGGAAATTCTCCTTCAGCGACTTGCCCTGCGTGGCGCGGCTGCCTTCCGGCACGCCATTGAGGTATTTCGACGTCAGCATGCCCTGCGCCAGCGGCGAGAAGACGATCGAGCCGAGGCCCAACCCTTCCAGCGTGTCGAGCAGGCCATCCTCCTCGACCCAGCGGTTGAGCATGGAGTAGCTCGGCTGGTGGATGATGAAGGGCGTGCCGAGCGAACGCAGGATATCGGCGGCTTCGCGCGTTCGCTGCGAGTTATAGGACGAGATGCCGACATAGAGCGCCTTGCCGGCGCGCACCGCGCTGTCCAGCGCGCCCATCGTCTCCTCAAGCGGCGTATCGGGGTCGTAGCGGTGCGAATAGAAGATGTCGACATAGTCGAGGCCCATGCGCTTCAGGCTCTGGTCGAGGCTCGACAGAAGATACTTGCGGCTGCCCCATTCGCCGTAGGGCCCGGGCCACATGCCGTAGCCCGCCTTGGTGGCAATGACCATCTCGTCGCGGTAGCCGGCAAAATCGGTGCGCAGGATCTCGCCGAACGCTGCTTCGGCCGAACCGGGCCGCGGCCCGTAATTGTTGGCAAGGTCGAAATGCGTGATGCCGAGATCGAAAGCCTTCTGGCAGATCGCCCGCTTGGTCGCATGCGGCGTATCCTCGCCAAAATTGTGCCACAGGCCGAGCGAGATGGCGGGCAGCTTCAGGCCCGATCGTCCGCAGCGATTGTAGGTCATCGCGTCATAGCGATTGTCGGCTGGTTGCCAGCTCATGCTCGTGTCTCCCGGTTGGGTCTGTCTGTGTGTCTGTTCAGCCGGCCGCGCCGCTGCCCCAAGGGCCGTGGTGCGCGCCGTCGGCGTCGATGCGCTCGAAACCGTGCGCGCCGAAGAAGTCGCGTTGCGCCTGGATGAGGTTCGAGGTACCGCGGCCGAGCCGGTAGCTATCGAAATAGGCGAGCGCGGAAGACAGTGCCGGCGTCGGCAGGCCCGCCTCGGCGGCGCGCGCCACGATGCGCCGCAGCGCCGGATTGGCCTCCTTCATCATCTGGACGAAATCTGGCGCCATCAACAGGTTCGCTACCGGCCCAGCGTTAAACGCCGTGGCGATGGTGTCGAGAAATTGAGAGCGGATGATGCATCCGGCGCGCCAGATTTTTGCGATCGTCGGCAGCGGCAGATTCCAGTCGAACTCCTCCGAGGCAGCAGACATGACTGCAAAGCCCTGCGCGTAGGCAGCAATTTTGCCGGCAAACAGTGCAAGCTCGAGATCCGCCAGAATGGCATCCCTGTTGCCCGAAACCGGCGAGACGCCCATGCCGTAAGCCTTCTCGGCTGCCACCCGCTCGTCCTTCAGCGACGAGATCACGCGGGCGGCCACCGCCGCCTCGATCGCCGTCGCCGGGATTCCGAGTTGCTGCGCCTCGATGGCCGACCATTTGCCGGTGCCCTTCTGGCCGGCGCGGTCGAGGATCATGTCGACCATCGGCTTGCCGGTCTTCGGATCGTCGGCGGCAAGCACGGACGCCGTGATCTCGATCAGGTAGGAATTCAGACGCCCCTTGTTCCATGTGGCGAAAACAGACGCGATTTCCTTCGGGCCCATGCCCAGCCCGTCGCGCAGAACGCCATAAATCTCGGCGATCATCTGCATGTCGGCATATTCGATGCCGTTGTGAATGGTCTTGACGAAATGGCCGGCACCGTCGGTTCCGAGCCAGGCGACGCAGGGCTCGCCCTCATACTTGGCCGAAATAGCCGTCAGAACCTTCTCGACACGCTTCCACGACGCTTCGGTGCCGCCGACCATGATCGAAGGCCCGTGGCGCGCGCCCTCCTCGCCGCCGGAGACGCCCATTCCGATGAAGGTCAGGCCGGAATTCTCGAGGTCCTTGAAGCGGCGCATCGTGTCATGGAAATTTGCGTTGCCGGCATCGATGACGATGTCGTTTTCCGACAGCACGCCGCGCAGGTGCGCGATCTGCTCGTCAACTGCCTGGCCGGCCTGCACCATGATGATGACGGGGCGTGGCGGACGGATCGCGGCGGCAAGGTCCTCGATCGTCTCGCAGGGCACAACCATGTCCTGCAGGCTGCCGGCCTGGGCGTGGAATTCGCCGGTCCGCGACGTCGTGCGGTTGAAAACCGCGATGCGGTGGCCGTTCTCGGCAATGTTAAGCGCCAGGTTCGATCCCATCACGCCAAGGCCGATCAATCCGATTTCCGCTTCCGCCATCGTTTCATCCCAATTCAAGTGCGCCGGATCGGCGATTGGCGCCGGCAGGGCGCCGGCGCGCGCGATGTTTGCCGCGCGCTGGCGCCTTCGTCAACACACCAGTTCCCGATTGGCACGCCGGGGTGCAGGCGCTCAGCCGGTCCGGCGCTTGCGCCCGTAAAGCTCCAGCCGGTGGTGCACGATGTCGTAGCCCAGCGCGAGCGCGATCTCGTTTTGCAACTGCTCGATGCGGTCCGACTTGAACTCGATGACGTCGCCCGATTCGATATCTATCAGGTGATCGTGATGATCGCCGGTGGCATGCTCGAAGCGAGACGGGCCACCCTCGAAAGCGTGCCTGTGAATGGCGCCGAGATCACCCAGAAGCTTCATCGTCCGGTAGACCGTGGACAGCGAAATCGAGCTGTCGACCGCGACCGCGCGGCGAAAAATCTCCAGCGCGTCCGGATGGTCCTCGGTCTCCGACAGGATACCCAGGATGATGCGCCGCGGGCGGGTGATTCTCACGCCGCGCCGGCGCAATTCCTTTTCGTAGTCCACTCTTCGCACTGCCTGCCGTTTCATTGCCTGACTATGCGCCAGATGACAGTCAGTTGCAAAGAAATGACGTCACGCCTGGGGAGTTCAACCGCCGCTGATAGCCGTCAGCACGAAAACCTCGCAGCCCGGCGACAGCGGCGTCCCGAGCCGCGCCCTTTCGCCGTCGATGAAGATGTTGATGTGGCGGCGCACCGCCGGCGTCGAATCGCAGAGCCGGTCGCGCATGCCCGGAAACAGTTCGTCGAGCCGGTCCACCATCTCGTCAACACTCGCGGCCGGCACCTCGAGGCGTCGCGGCGCGCCGGGAAAGAGGTCAACCAGACCCCCCGGCAGCCGCACGACCACTGTCCTCGGCGGCCGGTTGTGACCCGGCCGCGGTGAAGTGCCGTCCATCTCAGGCATCGACGACCAGCGTCTCGACAGAGGAGATCGCCGGCAGGTGTGCCGCCACCTCGATCCAGCTCTCGCCTTCGTCGGCGCTTGCGAACAGGGCACCGCCGCCGGTGCCAAAATAGACGCCCGCCGGCTCCAGCCGGTCTGTCGCCATGGCCTGGCGCAGCACGCCAAAATAGGCGTTTTCCTGCGGCAGGCCTTCGCGCATCGCCTGCCATGTCGAACCGCCGTCACGCGTGCGCCAGACCGCCGCCTTGGCGTCAGGCATGTAACGACCGGCGGAATCGCCATTCAGCGGTACGAGGAAGAGCGTCGAGGGATCGCGCGGATGCGCCGCCGCCGGGAAGCCGAAACTGGAGGGCAGGCCGGATTCGATGCTCTCCCAGCTCCTACCACCGTCCTTGCTGCGGTACATACCGCAATGGTTCTGCTGGTACATCGTGTCGGGCTCGCCCGGCGCCATCACCAGGCAGTGCACGCATTGGCCGAATTCCGGGTAGTTCTGGCCCTCCGGAAAGAAGTCGGCGCGCGTGCCCCTGTTGCGCGGCTCCCAGGTCGCGCCGCCATCGGCAGTGTGAAACACGCCGGCGGCCGAAATGCCGACCCAGACCTGGCCGTCGTCCTCGGGGTGCAGCACCAGTGAATGCAGGATCAGGCCCGCGCCGCCAGGGTTCCAGTGCGGCCGCGACGGATGTTTCTGCAGCCCGTCGAGATGCTGCCAGGTCTTTCCGTTGTCGTCGCTCCTGAACAGGCCGGCCGGCTGAACGCCGGCATAGAGCGCGCCATCGCGCGTCGCCAGGCTCCACACCGCCTTGATCGGTTCGACGCCGGCCTCATAGGCAAGCCCCTCGCTCGAATGGCTCCATGTCTCGCCCAGATCGTGGGATTTCCAGACCGCGGGACCGAACCATTCATTGCCGCCCCCGCCGAAAATCGTGCCGGTCGAAGGGTCGGCCATGACGTGGTTCATCGGCCAGGTCTCGCAATAGGGACCGCGCAGCTTCCAGTCCCTGCGCGCCTCATCGCTCTCGGCGATGAACGTGCCCTTCTTGGTACCCAGGAGAACGAGAATTTTCCTTGCCATCACCACCTCCACAAGCATGACCGGAAGGCCCCGCAGCGGTTGGTCCGGATGCGCGCGAGCGCCCAGAATCTAGGCCGAAATCCGGTTCCTGTCGATGCAAGGACGGTCGGCGACATGGCGCGCCGACACGCGACGCGGATTTTTTGGGTCCGCATCCCAGCGCGCCCGGGTCGATGCGCTGGCCAATCCTCAGGCCGCCTGTGCCGTGCTCTGTGCGCGGGCGAAGGAACGGCCCTCGGCGTCAAAGATGTGCAGCGTGTCGGCTTCGGCCGTCACCTTCATCGTCGCGTTGCGCTTGACCTCTGCATTACCGGGCAGCTTCACCACCAGTGGCTGGTCGGCGATGCCAACGTCGAGATAGACCATCTGCACCTCGCCGAGCTGCTCGACATAGTCGACGCGCCCCTCGAACAGCGCGCCATCGCCGGTCGCTACGCGCAGATCCTCCGGTCGAACGCCAAAGCTGATCTTGGCGCCCGCCGCGTCGGCAGGGGTAGCCACCGGGACATCGGTCTTGCGGCCACCGACCTGAGCGATAAGCGTCTTGGCGCCGGCCTTGTCGATTGTCGCCGGTACGATGTTCATCGCCGGAGAGCCAATGAACTGCGCCACGAACAGGTTGCCCGGATGGTGATAGAGCTCCATCGGCGTGCCGACCTGCTCGATGCGGCCGTCCTTCAGCACGACGATGCGGTCGGCCAGCGTCATCGCCTCGACTTGGTCGTGCGTGACGTAGATCATCGTCGTCGCTGCCATCGATTCCTTCAGCTTGGCGATCTCGATGCGGGTGGCGACGCGCAGCGCCGCGTCGAGGTTGGACAGCGGTTCGTCGAACAGGAAGACCTTGGGGTTGCGCACGATGGCGCGGCCGATGGCCACGCGCTGTCGCTGGCCGCCCGACATCGCCTTGGGCAGGCGGTCGAGATAGTTGGTCAGCTGCAGGATTTCGGCGGCCTGGCGCACCCGCCGGTCTATCTCCGACTTCTCCTCGCGCGCGATCTTCATGCCGAAGGCCATGTTGTCGTAGACGGTCATGTGCGGGTAGAGCGCGTAAGACTGGAACACCATGGCGATGCCGCGCTTCGAGGGCGGCACATCGTTGACGACCTCGCCCGCGATCTTCAGCTCGCCCGAGGTGATCTCCTCGAGCCCCGCGATCGTCCTCAGCAGCGTCGACTTTCCGCAACCGGACGGGCCGACGAAGACGATGAACTCGCCCGACTTTATGTCGAGGTCGATGCCGTGCAGGATCTTCAGATTGCCATAGGACTTCTTGATTTGCCTGAGGCTGAGATCGGCCATGTGGTTTCCTCCCGAAAAACCTGTTTTCCGCAGTTCAGGCGATGCGCCCGAACCACGCCTGGTAGCTGTTCAGTCTGATCGTCCTGCCCTCGAGACCGCCGGCAAAGCCGTGTCCCGACAACGGCTGGACCGCGTCTCCCTCGCCGAGGTCGATCTCGGCCGGCTGGTCGCCGAGATTGAAGGCGCAGACCAGCTGTTCATTGCCCTCGCGCCGCGTGAAGGCGATGGCGTCGCCCTTTGCCGCGAGGAACTCGATGTCACCCTTGGCGAGCGCCGGGTGAGCGCGGCGAAAGTCGAGAAAGCGGCGGTAATGCTCCAGCAGCGAATGCGGATCGCCTTCCTGCCGGTTGACCGCCAGCGGCCGATGGTCGGCGGCAACCGGCAGCCAGGGACGGCCCGTCGAGAAGCCGGCATTGGTCTCGGCCTCCTCCCACACCATCGGCGTGCGGCAGCCGTCGCGGCCCTTGAACTCGGGCCAGAAGCGAATGCCGTAGGGGTCGCGCAGGTCGTCGAAATTGAGATCGGCCTCGCCGAGCCCGAGTTCCTCGCCCTGGTAGAGGCAGACCGAGCCGCGCAGCGACATCAGCAGCGCCGAGATCACCTTGAGATAGGCGGTGCGGTCGCTCTCGCCCTGCGCCCAGCGCGAGGCGTGGCGCATCACGTCGTGGTTGGAGTAGGCCCAGCACGACCAGCCGTCCTCGGCGACCCGGCCAAAGGATTCCAGCACTGCGCGGACACGTTCAGCGCTCAGCTTTTCCGGCGCAAGGAAGTCGAAGGAATAGCACATCTGCACCCGGTTATCGCCGGCGGTGTAGGCGGCGACGACTTCCAGGCCACGCTGCGCATCACCGACCTCGCCGACAGCGGCGGCAGCCGGATACTCGTCGAGCAGGGCGCGGAATCGCTCGAGGAAGGCAACGTTCTCGGGCCGGCTCTTGTCGTAGATGTGATCCTGGTAGTTGTAGGGATTGACCGAGGGCGCGGTCTGGTCATTGCGCTCGGCAACCGGAAGCGCCGGGTTGCTCTCCAGCCCCTGGCTGTGGAAGTAGAAATTGATGGTGTCGAGCCGAAAACCATCGACGCCGCGGTCGAGCCAGAAGCGCGTCACCTCCAGCAGCGCGTCCTGAACCTCCCTGTTGTGGAAGTTGAGGTCGGGCTGTTCTGCGAGAAAATTGTGCAGGTAGTATTGCTGGCGGCGTGTGTCCCACTGCCAGGCCGAGCCGCCGAAGATCGACAGCCAGTTGTTGGGCGGCGTGCCGTCCGGGCTGGCGTCGGCCCAGACATACCAGTCGGCCTTGGCGTTATCGCGGCTCGACCGGCTCTCGGAGAACCACGGATGCTCGTTGGCCGTGTGCGACAGCACCTCGTCGATCATCACCCGCAGCCCCAGCCGATGCGCCTCGGCAACCAGCGCATCGAAATCGTCGAGCGTGCCGAACATCGGATCGACGTCGCAATAGTCCGAGACGTCGTAGCCAAAATCCTTCATCGGCGACTTGAAGAACGGCGAAATCCAGATCGCATCGGCGCCAAGACCGGCGATATAGGGCAGTCGCTGGATGATGCCGGCAAGGTCGCCGATGCCGTCGCCGTTGGAGTCCTGGTAGCTGCGCGGGTAGATTTGGTAGATCACCGCGCCGCGCCACCAGTCTCGGTCGCCGGCGAGCGCCGGCGCCTGTGCGGGCATCGATACTGCAGGCATCGCGCTCATCCTCCCTTGACCGATCCCGCAAGCAGCCCGCGCACGAAGTAGCGCTGCAGCGAGAAGAACACGATCAGCGGCACGATGATGGTGATGAAGGCCGAGGTCGTGAGGATTTCCCAGTCGCCGCCGCGCGAACCGAGTAGCGCGTTCAGTTTGCCGGTCAGCACCAGCTGGTCGGAGCCCGAACCGAGGAAGACGATGGCCACCAGCAGGTCGTTCCAGACCCAGAGGAACTGGAAGATGGCAAACGAGGCGAGAACCGGGAAGGACAGCGGCAGGACGATCTTGATGAAAATCTCGAAGTCGCTGGCGCCGTCGATGCGCGCCGATTCCATCAGTTCGCGCGGCAGTCCGGCCATGTAGCTGCGCAGCAGGTAGATGGCGAAAGGCAGGCCGAAGCCGGTATGCGCCAGCCAGATGCCGAGATAGGTCTTCGACGGCACACCGAAGAACATGGCGACGCCGTTGTAGAGCTGCAGCAGCGGGATCAGCGCCATCTGCAGCGGCACGACGAGCAGGCCGATGATGACGGCGATGATCAACGCACGTCCCGGAAAGCGCATCCAGGCAAGCGCATAAGCGGCAAAGGCGGCGATCATGATCGGGATGACAGTAGCCGGCACGGTCACCGTCAGCGAGTTCACGAAGGAGCGGCCGATGCCTTCCGAAAACATCACCGTTTCGTAGTTCTCGGTGGTGAAACGCGGCGGCGCGGAGGACTCGTAGTAGACGCGCTGGCCGCGCTTGCCCTCCATCTCGACCGGAGAAGTCATCACGAAGGAGCCGTCCTCGTTGAGCTGCAGCGAGACGCCGTCGCCAAGGTCGGCAACCGCACCGGCTTCGAACTCGGTCGGCGCAGCCGATTTCAGGCCGAAGGCGCTGATCCTGCGTGCCTCGCCGCCCTCGAAGATGTTTCCCTCGAGGACGAACTTGCCGTCCTTCTCTACCTGCGCCGTAGGCGGCGGCAGGCGGCCGGCTTCGGTCTGGCTGGAACTCGAGAAGGCGTTCCACCAACCCGAGGCGATGATCTGGTCCTTGTCGCGCAGCGAGGACACCAGGATGCCGAGAGTCGGGATCGTCCAGATGGTGACGAAAACCAGCACGGCGATGTGGACGCCGAAGCGGCCGAGGAAGCTTTTGCCCGTGGCGTTTGCCATCTCAGTGATCTCCCGACTCGCGGTTCGCCTGGCGGATGTTCCAGACCATGATCGGCAGCACAGCCAGCATGATGATGATGGCGATGGTGGCGCCGCGGCCGAAATCGCCGCCGCCACGGAACATCCAGTCGAACATCAGGTTGGCCAGCACCTGGCTGTTCCACTGGCCGTTGGTCATGGTCAGCACGATATCGAAGACCTTGAGCACCAGGATGGTGATCGTCGTCCACACCACGGCGATAGTGCCCCAGATCTGCGGGATCATGATCTTCCAGAATATCTGGAACGGGTTGGCGCCGTCGATGACGGCCGCCTCGATGGTCTCCTCGGGAATGCCGCGCAGGGCTGCCGACAGGATCACCATGGCAAAACCGGTCTGGATCCAGATCAGGATCACCATCAGGAAGAAATTGTTCCAGAAGGGCAGCGATATCCAGACCTGCGGGCTGCCGCCGAGAAATTGCACGATGGCGTTGAGCAGGCCGATCTGCGTCTGGCCGTCACCCTTGTACTCGTAGATGAACTTCCAGATCACGCTGGCGCCGACGAAGGAGATGGCGAGCGGCAGGAAGATCAGGCTCTTGGCGATGGTACCCCACCAGATCTTGTCGGTCAGGACCGCGATCACCAGGCCGAGGAAGGTGCAGGCCGCCGGCACCACGGCGAGCCAGAGAAGGTTGTTGAAGATCGAGTTGCGGAACTCGCGGTCGCCGAAGGCCCAGGTGTAGTTGGCAAAGCCGACGAAGTCCTCGCCGTTGCGGCCGTGGAAGGAGAGCCAGAGCGTCTGCACGACCGGGTAGATCAGGTAGACGGTCAGGATGATCAGCGCCGGGCCAATGAACAGCCAGGGGCGGATCAGGCCCTGCCGGCGCAGATTGTCGATTGCAGCCGTCCCGGCAACGCCGCGCGAGGGAAAGATCAAGTCGAGGAGGCGGTTGGCTCCCCAGAAATAGGCGACCGCGCCGCCGACGCCGACGATGATGGTGATGATGGCCGACAGAATTTGCGCCGCCATGGCTTCCTCCCCTGTTGCCGGACCCGACCGAGCGCCTGGCGCTGCCGGTACGGGCGGCTTGCCGCTTGGATCCGGGCCGCGATGGCCCGGATCTAGACTGTGGACGAGGTAACGCTCGACGCCGTTACTTGATGGCGTCCCAGCTGGTCTGGACGTTGGCCGCCACGTCGGCGGCCGGCTTGCCGCCGACCAGGTCGATCATGCCGGTCCAGAAGGCGCCGGCGCCAATCTTGCCGGGCATCAGGTCCGAGCCATCGAAGCGGAAGGTCGAGGCGTTGACCAGGATTTCACCCTGCTTCTTCAGCGCGTCGTTGGCGTAGGCATCCTTGTTCGCCGTCTTGAGCGGTGTCAGCAGGCCCGACTGCGCCATCCAGATCTCGTGCGCCAGCGGCATCTTCAGGAAGTCGATGAAGGCGCGCGCCGCCTTGGAGTCCTTGGTGATGGAGAACAGCGTGCCGCCGCCGAGCACGGGGTTGCCGAGATCGGCATGAGACGCGAAGGGCGGCAGGTAGAAGAAGTCGGCGTCGACGCCGAGTTCGGTGCCCTCCGGGAAGAAGGACGAGATGAACGATGCCTGGCGGTGCATGTAGCACTTCGGCGGGATCGAGAAGAGACCCTTCGGGCTGTCGCGGAAGTCGGTGGCGGCAACCGCGGCCGCACCGCCGTCGACATATTTGTCGTTGGTCGCGATGTCGGCGAAGATCTGCAGCGCCTCGACGACCGACGGGTCGTTGAACGGGATCTCGTTCTTGGTCCACTTGTCGTAGGTCTCGGGCGACTGCGTGCGCAGCATGATGTCCTCGACCCAGTCGGTCGCGGGCCATCCGGTGGCACCGCCCGAACCAAGCCCGATGCACCATGGCACGCCGCCATCGGCGACGATCTGGTCGGTCAGGGCCTGCATCTCTTCCCAGGTCTTGGGCACTTCGTAGCCGGCTTCCTCAAAATTCTCCGGTACGTACCAGACCAGCGACTTCAGGTCGGCCTTGTAGGGAAAGGCGAAATATTTGTCGGTGCCGTCCTTGTCCTTGTAGGTGCCGAGATCGACCCAGGACTGGCCGGCGCCGTAATTCTCGCGCACGAAGTCGGCGGTGGCGTCGTCAAGCGGGGTGAGCAGGCCCTTCGAGGCGAGATCCTGGATCAGGCCGGGCTGCGGCAGCACGGCGATGTTCGGCGGGCTGCCGGCCTGCGTGTCGATGACGATCTGCTGCTCGTAATTCTCCGAGGATGAGTACTTCAGGTCGACGCCGGTCGCCTCGATGAAATACTCCAGTACCGAACGGACCAGCGCCTCGTCCTCGCCGCGCCACGGACCGAAGATGGTCAGCGTCTCGCCCTTGAGGTCTACGTTCTTGAGCTCGTCGTAGTTCGACCAGGTGAACTTGGAATCCTCGCCCGGCTTGAATTTGAGTTCGGCCGAGGCGGGTGCGGAAAGGGCAAGAGTGGCAAGCGCCACGCCCAGCAATAGGCTCTTTTTCATGATGGTCCTCCCTGTGGATCGCAAGACAAGGCGCGGAACCTCCATTCCGGCCTGCCGACGTGCTTCAACTGAGACCCGGGATCAAACCAATCGCAACGGCTTGAACGCGGGTTCCAAAGCGCTTTGGCTACTTTCATCTCGCCACCATTTGGTGCGCGAGTCAAGCGGCTTGTCTTCACGATTTCTTCCGCGCGCGAAGGTTTGGTGCGCTGCACTATAGTTTTGCGGCGCTGCACGCGCCGTTTTTGCTTCACTCTGCCTGATTTGGCGCTAAACTTGGAACGCAATGCGTGCATGCCACGGGGAGGAAATGCGCAGATGTCTCAAAGCGCTTTGAAGGCGCGGAGGCTGTTTTGAATCTGAAGCAGCTCTCCGACATGCTGGCCCTGTCGCAGACCACGGTGAGCCGTGCGCTGAACGGCTATCCCGAGGTCAGCGAGGAAACGCGTCGGCGCGTCGCAGACGCCGCCAAGCGGCACGGCTACCGGCCCAATCCGAGCGCGCGGCGCCTGGCCACCGGCAAGGCCGGCATGATCGGCTACGTGCTGCCGACAGGGGCCTCGGTCGACATCGACCCGCATTTCGTCGAGTTCCTGTCCGGTCTCGGCGACTATGCGCGCGGCCACGATCTCGACCTCGTGCTCAGCCCCGCCGACGCCAGTGAGGAGGAGACAACCTACCGCCGCATCGTCGCCAACAAGCAGGTCGACGCCGTCTATGTCTCCTCGCCCTGCCCGGCCGACCGGCGCATTTCGCTGCTCAACCGGCTCGGCATCCCCTTCATCGTGCATGGGCGCAGTGAAGGTCTGGGCTTCGACTACGCCTATGTCGACATCGACAACGAAATGGCCTTCCACGACGCGGCGCGCCTTCTGATCCAGCTCGGCCACACCCGGATCGCACTGATCAACGGCGACATCCGCCAGACCTTCGCGATCTTCCGCCAGCGCGGCGCGCAGAGCGCGCTGGCCGACAGCGGCCTGGCGCTGCCGCCTTCCTCGATCCGCTCAGTGGCGATGACCGAGGAGAACGGCTACCGCGCAGCGCGCAGCCTGCTGGAAAGCGGCACGCCGCCGACGGCCATCATCTGCTCCTCGCTGATCATGGCGCTCGGCGTGGTGCGCGCCATCCGCGACCTCGGGCTCACCGTTCCGGGCGACGTCTCGCTGGTCGCGCATGACGACGTCTTTCCATGGCTGAGGCCGGAGAATTTTTCAGTGCCGCTGACAACGACACGCTCCTCAATCCGGCTTGCCGGCCAGCGCATCGCCGAGCGTCTCGCCGCCCGCATCACCGGCCGCGAAAGCGACTTCGAAGGCGAGGTCTGGCCGGTCGACCTGGTGGTGCGCGCCTCGATCGGCAGCGCGCCCTAGTCTACTTGAGCACTTCGGCGGCAGCCGCGTCGATCAGGCCATAGCCATAGTCAGCATCGCGTCCCGCTTCCCCGAGATCCTTCGCCGTCGCCGACAGCGCCGCCTCGATCCAGTCGGCCGAGCGCTCCGGCGCGGCGTGGATCAGATTTGCGATGGCGCCCGAAACGATGGCCGCGGCGAATGAGGTCCCGGTAACGAGATCCTGGCCGCCGCCGACCGGTGCCATTACGTTGACGCCGGGCGCGGAGACGAAGACGTAGGGCCCGCGATTGGCCTGCTGCATCAGTTCGTCCTTGTCGTCGGTCGCGGTCACGGCGATCACGCTGTCATAGGCGGCGGGATAGCCGTACGGGGCCTTGGGGCCGTTGTTGCCCGCTGCCGCCACCAACACCATGTCGCGTCCGCGCGCCGCGGCGCAGGCGGCCTCGAGCATGTCGTTCTTCGGGCCGACGAAGCTCATGTTGATGATGCGTACGTCCTGCTCTGCCGCCCAGTCGAGCGCCGAGAGGATGATGTCCATGGTCGAGCGGCCACCCTCGAAGGCCCGTGCGTGGTAGATCCTGGAGCCGGGCGCCATGCCCGGCAGGTCGCCGATGCCCGCGATCAGTCCGGCAATTGAAGTCCCGTGGTCGCGCACCGTCACCTCGACACCCGGCATGGCGTCGAAGATGCCCTCGACCACGCCCTTCAGCGCCGGGTGCGTCTCGTCGATGGCGGTATCGATGACGGCTATGCGGACATTTTCGCCGCTGGCGCTGTCGGGCCTCAGCGCGATGCGCTGGAAGGCATAGTTCTGCGTGCCGGCCGCCTGCTGCAGGTCGTAGATGGAGTTGGGTACGCGCGCCTGTGTACGGGCGTCGCCGGCAAGCTGTGCGAGCACCAGGCCG
Source organism: Alphaproteobacteria bacterium (assembly GCA_018823835.1). GTDB lineage: Bacteria > Pseudomonadota > Alphaproteobacteria > Rhizobiales > Rhizobiaceae > CAMYMG01. Next base: position 368,031 of record JAHJHT010000002.1, read on the forward strand.
ACCGGGCGGCCGTCCGGAATGCCGAAGCGCACGACCGTCGAGCCGAGCAGCGTCGAGACCCGTTGTGACCGGATCTCGAGGCCGAAGGCAGCCGCCAGCGCCGAAACAACGGCCGCGTCGCCATCGACCGTTACCAGCACCTCGTCGGGCACGAATTCGCCGCTGACCGCGACGGGCGCCACGACCGGCGGTGCGGTCGTGAGCGAGCCGGGCGGCGGCGCGGCGGGCGACGACGGATCGGCACCTGCGGTCGCTGCCGGCTCCGATGTTGCTGCCGTATCGGCGGACGCGGGTTCGGCGGGAGATGAGGGTTCGCCCGACGCCGTTTGCGGAAACAGGTCAAAGATCAGTTCGGGCAGCACCACAGCCCCCGGCGCGGCAGTACCGCCATCCGGGCCGCAAACGCCGCCGGCTGCCATGGTCTGGATGCAGTCGAGCTGGTCCTGGGTGATGTTGGGGTCGTTGGTCTGCGCGGAGACAGGCAGGGCGGCCACCAGGACCGCCGCCAAGAATGCAATCAGGAATGCAACGCCTCTAGCCGCCATCGGCCGGTTTCCTCCCGGGAACCACAGTCTCGGCAAAAGGCTGGGCAGCAATAAGGCCGACAATCCTGTCATAGTCGGCAGCCGTCACGGCCCCGATACCGATCTTGAAGACGCCCCCTGCAGCGGGTCCGGCAAGCACCGTCGCGCCGTTTTCGGCGAGGAAGGCCGAGACGTCAGCTATCGTCGCCTCCGGCTTGAAGGTGACGAAGACGAACGGCATGTCCGCCGCTTCCTCTGTGCCGGCGATCTCGAAATCGCCGACAGACCCGATGGGCTGCAGCACCGCCTGCACCATCAGCAACGCGATGGCAGCAGCGGCGGCACCCCAGGCGACCGACGAGGGCACGCCCAGAAACCCCTGCCAGAGGCGCGCCAGCGTCGAGGGCGAGGCACGGCGCTCCGGGCCCGCCTCGGCGTCGAGCATCCTGTTGAACCGGGCGAGCGCGTCGGCCGGCGGCCGAACCGCCTCGTTGGCGGCCGAAACACCGGAGAACTCGGCCTCGGCCTCGGCCAGCGCATCGGCGGCTGCGGGATCGCTCGCCAGCCATTCCTCGACAGCGGCAAGGTCCTCGCCCTCCAGAGTACCGGTCAGGTAGAAGGGCAGCAGTGTTTCCAGTTCGTCGCGGCGCGACATCTTCGCGGGCTCGCTCATGGCCATCCCCTTTCGAAGCCGGCCGCCTGCAGCGCCTCGCCGAGTTTCTTGCGGGCATAGAACATCCGGGTCTTCACCGTAGCCACCGGAATCGTGAGGATTTCGGCGATCTCTGTAACGGATTTGGCGTGGTAATAGGCAAGGTCGATCACCGAGCGTTGCTCTTCGGGCAAGGCATCGACCATGCCGCGCAGAGCACCTGCCTTGTTGTCCTTCATGACGGCGACTTCCGGCGTGTCGGCAGTGTCGGGCACCGCTGCCGCATCGGCGTCGTCGATCCATTCTTCCTTGCGCTTGCGCAGATGCGACAGCGCCTTGAAGCGAGCAATGCCGAGCAGCCAGGTCGAAACCTGCGAACGGCCCTCGAAGCCGGGTGCCTGCTTCCAGAGCTCCAGAAAAACTTCATTTGCGATATCGTCTGCCATCGATTCCGATCCCGTCTGGCGCGCCACGAACCGGTAGATCCGGGCGTGGTGGCGCATGAACAGGAGCCGCACGGCAGTTCGATCGCCCTTTGCGACGCGACCGACCAGTTCAAGGTCGGACTGCTGGCTTGGTGCGGCGCTCATGTCTGGCGCGCGGCTCCTAAGCCTCTGTCGCGGCCGGGCTCGAAAAGGTTCACAGGAAACACCCTCTTTGTCTGCCCGTCAGGCTTAACCCATGAAGGTGCGGGGTTCCAACCCCGTATTCCGCAGGGGCAGCCGTCTTGCAGGTCGACTCGTGGCCTTGATCTACGGCCGCGTCCTGTTTGCTCGGCGAACTATGCCTCGCCAAGGTAATTTCGCCTTGGCCTGCGATCCATGGATAGCGACTGGGGATCGACCCGGTGCCTGGGCTGCGGTCCATTGCTATGGTGGATCGGCCTAGCTGAGGAACGGCTCCCATTTTGTGCCGTGCTTTGTCGAGACCAGTTCCGTTCGGGGCAATTCATTGGTCTCGATAACCGCCACGAATGGATACAGATGGATCCCCCTGATGCGGCTCTGGAAGGGCGTCGAGGGCACAACGGTACGGCGTTCCGGATCAGTGCCCGCAGTTTGGTTCCGGTTGTTGTTCAGCGTATCGGCAAGGCCGTGCACCATGCTTGCAAAGGAACTCCTTTCGCTGTGAATGTCCTCGCATAGATAGACGCCGCCGGGCGCGAGATGGGGTAGCATCTCTTCCATCGAAACCATCTGCTGCTCCGGCAGATGCCCCCCGTCATCGATGACGATATCGACCTTCGGGACCTCGCGACGCAAACCCTGCCAGAAGTCCCGGTCTGCTTGATCGCCGATAAATATCCGGACGTCCGTCGATTCATAGCGTTTGCATGCCGGCTCGATGTCGACGCCAACGATCTTTGCACCGGGGCCGAAATAGTCTTTCCACATCGCCAGGCTGCCCCCGCTAAACACGCCAATTTCAAGCACGGTGGGAGCGGCGCCCCTGAACTTCGAAAAATGCCGGTCATAGATGTCGAAATAGTGCCGCCACTTCCAGATACCGGGGCCGTCGATGTTGCGGTCGAAGAACTCTTCGAGATCATTCTTCGCGGGTCTATTTTCATACGACTTGAGAGCCGGCCACACCGGGGATGCTGCAAAGCGCTTGCCACGGGCCTGGTTGCCGATCCGCCATCGGATAGAGCGGGAGAACTTCTTGAACATGGACCTCTGCCCCGAATTGTCTGGCCTTGCATACAGTTTCACCCGGAGATTCGAAGTGGCTGATACGGGCCGCAGACTTTGACGCATGCCACACGAACGTGCCCGGCCGGCCAGCCCTATTCCTTGGCCAGCGCCGCATCCACGTCCTTGCCGTGCGGAATGGCCGGCTGAGCGCCCGGTTTCAGGCAGGCGAGAGAGCCTGCGGCCGCGGCGCGCCGCAGCGCCTGTTCGAGCGGCAGCCCGGCCGAAAGCCCTGCGCCAAGATAACCGCAGAAGGTGTCGCCGGCGCCAACCGTGTCGACCGGCATGATCTTCAGCGCAGGTACACTGATATCGCCCTTCGGTGTTGCCGCCAGCACCCCATCGCCGCCCAGCGTCACGATCACGGTGCGGCCAGTCTTTTCGACGAAGGTGCGCATGCGCGCAGCGCGGTCGCCGCCCGCGAGTTCCAGCGCGTCGGCATAGAGGTCGAACTCGGTCTCGTTCGCAACAACGTAGTCGGCAGAGGCCAGGAGGTCGGCGGCGTCGGCGCGGAAAGGTGCCGTGTTGAGCACGCTGATGGCGCCGGCAGCGGTCGCGGTTGCCAGCGCCTTGCGCACCGTGGCGATCGGGATCTCGTGCTGCAGCAGTACGACCTCGCCCTTCTTGAGCAGGGCCTTTGTCATATCGCCTGGCAGCACAGTGGCGTTGGCGCCCGGCACCACGGCGATGACGTTTTCGCCCTTCTCGTCGACCAGGATCAGCGCCGTGCCGGTCGCCGCATGGGTTTCGCCGACTCCGGACAGGTCGACCCTGCCCTGCTTGAGACAGGCCAGCGCCTCGGCCGCGAAAGCGTCCTTGCCGACGGCGCCGATCATGCGCACCTGGCCGCCGGCCCGCGCCGCCGCCAGCGCCTGGTTGGCGCCCTTCCCGCCGGGCGCGGTGCGAAAATCGTCGCCGGGCACGGTTTCGCCCGCCGCCGGAAGGCGCGTCACATTGGCGATGAGGTCGAGATTGATGGAGCCGATGACCGTGATCAAGAAGATGCCTCCCGGAAATTTTCCGGGAAGCTAGCCTTTGTCGGCGCCGCTTTCCAGCGGCCATCGCACCAGAAAGCGTCAGGCCGAAAGCTGGCCTGCCTCCCAGCCCAGAATGGCGCGCTTGCGCGTCAGGCCCCAGTGGTAGCCTGTCAGCGCACCCGACTTGCCGAGCGCCCGGTGGCAGGGCACCACGAAGGAGACCGGGTTGGCGCCGACCGCGGCACCCACCGCGCGGCTGGCCGACGGCGAGCCGATCTCTTCGGCGATCGAGGAGTAGGAGCGCGCCTTGCCCATCGGAATCTTCAACAGCGCCTGCCAGACGCGGACCTGGAAGTCGGTGCCGATCATGACGACACGCAGCGGCTGCTCCGCACGCCAGGCCGACGGATCGAAGATCCTCGCCGCATAGGGCGCGGTGGCCGACATGTCCTCGACATAGGTGGCGTTCGGCCAGCGCCCGGACATGTCGGCGAATGCGGCACGCTCCTCGCCCGGATCGTTGAAGGAGAGGCCGGCAAGGCCGCGGTCGGTGACCATGACCAGCGCCACGCCGAAAGGCGACAGATGATAGCCATAGCGGATGGTGACGCCGTCGCCGCGCGTCTTGTAGTGGCCGGGCGACATCGCCTCATGCGTGACGAAGAGGTCGTGCAGGCGGCCAGGACCAGACATGCCGACCTCGTAGGAAGCCTCGAGCAGCGGCAGGCCCTCGTCGAGCAGCCTTCGCGCATGGTCGAGCGTCACGGCCTGCAGAAAGCCCTTGGGCGACAGGCCGGCCCAGCGGGTGAACAGTTTTTGCAGCGCCGTCGGCGTCTGGCCGACTTCGGCGGCGAGCGTCTCGAGCGAGGGCTGGTCGCGGTAGTCGAGGCTGATCTTCTCGATCACGCGCCGCACGGTCTCGTAATCGCCGCCGGTCGGCGTGATATCGGTTTCGAGGATCGTCTCGGTTCTGAGTGGCATGTGTGCGTTCATGGCAAAAATCTCCCGTGAACGCCAATATCTTCGCCGGCGGGCCGCTTCTCCACCCGATTCCTGCAGCTCAGGCCGGAATATTTCCAGCTTAACCGCGCTTGGCCCTGGCCAGCGCACCGGAGAAGGCCGAGGCGAAGCTCTCACGGTCGTCCGGGTTGAGGAAACTGCCGATCGGGACGCTTTCGCCACGCGAATCGACAGCCATGCTGGTGATGCCGATCTCGGCATGGCGGGCGACGGAGAAGCGCGACCAGAACGGATTGAAATGGTGCGCCACAGCCCTTCCCGACGGTGCGATCTTGCGGATGTCGAGGCTGGTGCGCGACAACGATACCTCTTCGCGGACGCGAGCGGCGCGGTAGTTCAGCCGGAAGGCACCGTAGACGAGCAGCAGGTCGAGGCCGAAGAAGCCGAAGACCGGCCAGGCGCCGCGGGCGAGGAAGATCGCCCCGGCGACCAGCCAGATGGCGGCGAGCGTGCCCATCAGCACCATGAAGCCGGTGCGCCCAAGCGAGCGGTGCGGCGTCAGCAGCGCCCGGAAAAAGGGCTCGTCTGGGGCGAGGTTTGTGTCGCTCATGGGCCTCGATTATAGAGGGGCGATGAAAGAACCCAAACAGAAAACCCGCGACAAATTGCGCCTGCGCGACGGCTCCAACGCCAAGCCAAGGCCGCGGCCGAAGCGGCCGTTCTCGCGCTATACGCCGGAGGAGGTCGACGAGATCTTCCGGCGCTTCGCGGTGCAGCGACCGGAACCGAAAGGCGAGCTTGAACACGTCAACGCCTTCACGCTGCTGGTCGCGGTCGTGCTGTCGGCGCAGGCGACGGACGCCGGCGTCAACAAGGCGACGCGGGCGCTGTTTGCCGAAGCCGACACGCCGCAGAAGATGGTGGCACTCGGCGAGGCGGCGGTCGGCGGGCACATCCGCACCATCGGGCTGTGGCGCAACAAGGCGAAGAACGTCATCGCGCTGTCTGAAGCGCTGATCCGCGACCATGACGGCGTTGTGCCGGGCGACCGTGACGCGCTGGTCAAGCTGCCAGGCGTCGGGCGCAAGACGGCCAATGTGGTGCTGAACATGGCCTTCGGCCAGCCGACTATGGCGGTCGACACGCACATACTGCGCATAGGCAACCGGATCGGGCTGGCACCCGGCAAGACGCCCGACGAGGTTGAAGCCGGGTTGGTGCGCATCATCCCGGACAAATACATGCGCCATGCGCACCACTGGCTGATCCTGCACGGGCGCTATGTCTGCAAGGCGCGTCGGCCCGAATGCGAGCATTGCGTGATCGCTGACATCTGCAAGGCGGCGGTCAAGACCAGCGCGATACCGGCCCCGCTGGTCGAACTGGCACCTGTTCCCGAAATAGTGGCCGCGGCGGCTCAGTAGCCCACGCCGCGCGCCATCATGGCGGCGAAGGCGAGAACCAGGGCGAGGAAGGCGATTTCACCCTTGATCCAGGTGCGCACGGCGAAAATCTCGTCGTCCGGGACCGTCGCCAGTTCGGCACGTCGCCAGGCGAGAATGCGCATGGTTGGCCGGATCGACAGCAGGGCGACGATCACGAAGGCAATCATCTTGCCCCAGAAAGCATGGTTGGAGACGTAAAATTCCCACCCCTTCAGGCCGAAAACGACCCGGCAAATGCCGACCGCCACAACCGCCATGGCAACTCCGCCATAGGCGCTATCTATCCGGCCGAGCAGCCCCAGCGTCGGCCCGGAGAGGCCCGGCCTTATCAACACCAGTTCAGCGGCAAGGATTCCGGCCAGCGAAAACACCAGCAGATGGTGCGCAATTGCAAGTAAAAGATCGACGACATGCATAGCGCCCCCCCTCGGACACAACCTATACTCAACCTAAGTTGGCTGTGCTGCAACACGCTTTCAAGCCTGACCCTGCAGCTTGTCGGCACAGCGCCCTATACTAGCTCTTGTCCGGCGGCGCGTATTTGCTAATCGAATGACGGCGTCGCCGGAGAATGCCTTTAATGACCAAGTTCACGCAAGCTCCCGTCATCGAGACCGAGCGGGTAATCCTCAGACCGCACCGGCTTGAGGATTTCGACGCCTACCAGGCGATGTGGACCGATCCGAAGGTAACGCGATTCATCGGCGGGCGGGCCCACACGCGCGAGGAGTCGTGGGTCCGGTTCCTGCGCCACACCGGCACCTGGTCAATGCTCGGCTACGGCTACTGGGCGATCGAAGCCAAGGCCGGCGGCGCCCTCGTCGGCGAGGCTGGCTTCCAGGATATGAAGCGCAGCATCGAGCCGTCAATCGAAGGCATCCCGGAGGCCGGCTGGGCGCTGGCGCCTGCCTTCCAGGGGATCGGGCTTGCCACGGAAGTGATCGGCCGCGCCGCGGCCTGGATCGACGCCAACCTCGGCGGCAGGACCGTCTGCATCATCGCCCCGGACAATGCCGCATCCATCAAGGTCGCGCAGAAATGCGGCTACCGGGAAGTGCTCGCGACCAGCTATCACGACAAGCCGATTGTCCTGTTCGAACGTGCCGTCTTCTCAGACTAGGCCTTCGTCTGGCCGGTTCCTCCAGGCATCTCTATCGCACCGACAAGCACCTTGTTCTGCCGGCGAACGGCTGCCCTGAGGTCGGCAATCGGCATGGCGTCCTGCTTCACGAACTCGGTGAACATCATGTTCATGTTGTTGAAGATGATCTCGCCGGTGGCGCGGGTGTCGGCGTCGAGCCGCACCAGGCCGAGGCGCTTCAGCCGGTCGACGAGTTCGCAGGTCTGGTCGACAAGCGCCCGATCGAGCGCTGAATAGGTCTGCCCGAACGGACTGTCCGGCTGCTGCATCGAGGTCGCCATGGCCTGCCGCCACATCGCCTTGCTGAGATAGATCAGCGAATGCTCGAAATAGATGCCGAGCAGCGTATCAACGGCGTCGCCGACGTTGGCGGGCGGGGTGGCAACGACGCCACGCCCGGCGTTCAGCACCTCGTTGACCTCCATCGAGACGATGGCGACGAGAATGTCGCCCTTGTTGCGATAGTAGTTGTAGATCGTGCCGACCGAGACCTCGGCCGCCGTCGCGATCGCCTCGATCTTGGCACCCTCGTAGCCGGCTTCGCGAAACAGTTCGGCCGCTGCCTCGAGGATGCGGCGGTGCCTGTCAGCCTTGTGTTTTGCGCGTAATCCGACCATGCGCGGCGAGACTGCCTCGGAATCGGAATTGACTCAAGTTTGTAATTGGTTCAGTTTTTTTGCAACTGCCGGAAAGGCACCGGGAACACAGGAGACCTAAGACCATGAACAAGCTTGCAAACCTGAAGAACATTGCCCGCGCCGCGGGCCTTGGATCGGCCGCTCTTGCGCTTATTTCCGCCTCGCCGGCCTTGGCGAAGGACCTCAACGCGCTGATCTGGTGCGACCATGCCGACCCGGCGCTGCTGCAGCCCTTCGAGGAGGCCAACGGCATCAAGGTCAACGTCAAGGAGTTCGAGGGCACCGGCGCGGGTCTGGCCATCGTCGAGCAGTCGCAGCCCGGCGACTGGGACGTCATGGTGATCGATTCCATCGACATTCCGCGTGGCGTCGAGAAAGGCCTGTTCGAACCGCTGCCGGAAGACCAGCTGCCCTTCGGCGACCTCTTCGCGGAAGTGAAGATGGACGGCGCGACCATGGTTGACGGCAAGCGCTACGGCATCACCGAAAAATTCGGCTACAACACGATCGGCTTCAACAATACCAAGGTCGATCCGGCCGACATGCAGTCGATGGCCTCCCTCACTGACGACAAGTACATGGGCCGCATCGCAATCTACGACTACTACCTGCCGGTGATCGGCATGGCAGCTATGTCGATCGGAAAGAAGACGGCAGAGCTGACCGAGGCCGACCTGCCGGCCATCAAGGACGTTCTCCTGAAGATGAAGGCCAACGCCAAGCTGGTCGGCGAAGTCGTCGCCAGCCAGACCGCACTTGCCACCGGCGAGGTCGACATTCTGGTCGGCGGTGGCGAATGGGTGACGGCCGGACTGGCAAAGGAGAACCCGGCGCTCGACTTCTCGATCCCGCAGGAGGGTGCGGTGCTGTGGTCGCAGTCGCTCGCCATGTTCGCCGACTCCGAGAACAAGGAGATGGCGCTGAAGTTCATCCAGTACATCATGAGCCCCGAGGGCCAGGCGCGCCTCGCCACTTCTTCCTGCTACTGGGGCATGCCGGCTAACACCAAGGCGGCACTCAGCGACGACGAGAAGAAGGCGCTGCGTTTCGACGAACAACCCGAGTTCCTGGCGCGCGCCCAGAGCTACCCGTCGCCCGACGCCGACCTCGACAAGAAGATGCAGGACGTCTGGACAGAGATGCTGCAGGCACAATAAACAGGGCCTGTGAGCACGTCATTTGGAAGCCCATCCAGTCGGGCGCCTGGCTGGGCACTGGTAACGCCGGCGCTGCTGTGGACGGTCTGCTTCTTCGTGCTGCCTTTCGTCGCGATGGGCGTGCTGAGCTTCATGCAGCACGGCGGCGACGGCAGTGCCTCGTTCGATAACTACCGGCAGTTCTTCGACAATCCGAGCTACTGGCGGGCGATGGTCAATTCGCTTGAAGTGACGCTCACCGTCACCGCCATCTCGGTGCTGCTTGCCTACCCCTTTGCCTGGATCCTCGCCGAAGTCGTGCCGCTGAGGCTGCAGCGGCTGGCGCTGATGCTCGCCGTGCTGCCCTTCTGGACCTCCTACGTTGTGCGGTCCTACAGCTGGCTGCTTGTGCTTTCGGAGAACGGCGTCGTCAACAAGGCGCTGACCGGTTCCGGCCTGCTGTCTGACCCCGTCCAGCTCGCCAACAGCCGGGCCGGCACGGTCATCGGCTTCGTCCACTTCTTCGTCATGCTCCTGACACTCACCATCTTCGCCAACCTCAAGCAATTGTCGCCCAGCTATCGCAAGGCGGCCGCCGATCTCGGCGCCGGACCGCTGCGCACCTTTCTGCACGTCATCCTGCCGCTGACGCTGCCCGGCATCATGGTCGGCGCCTTCCTGACCTTCGTGCTGTGCATCGGCGACTACATCACGCCGCAGATACTCGGCGGCAACAACGAGCTGCTGATGCCGCAGCTGATCATGATGCAGATCGGCCGGCGGGGCGATTTCCCGCTCGCCTCGGCACTCGCCATCATCCTGATGGTGGTCGTCACCATCGCCTACCTGTTCTGCGCCCGCTGGCTCAAGCTGGAGCGGAGCTGAGCGATGCGGGTGCTGGGCAAGTTGCTGGTCGCCATTTACGGGCTCGCCGTCTACGCCTTCATCTTCCTGCCGGTCGTCGTGCTGGTGCTGTTCTCGCTGCAGGCGACGTCCTTCCCCATCCCGCCGTTCACCGGCCCGTCGCTGCGCTGGTACGAGGCGGTGCTCGGGGATACGCGGCTGACCTCGGCGCTGGTCAACTCGGTCATGGTGGCAGTCATCTCGTCCGCGCTGGCTGTCGGGCTCGGGTTCCTTTCAGCCTGGGGCTTCGCCCGCTATCACCTGCCGCGCGCCGCCCTGCTGCGCGGTCTGATCACGCTGCCGCTTACCGTCAGCTACCTGATCATCGGCATGGGCATCCTGATCCTCTTCAACACCGCCGGCATCCCGAAGTCGCTGGCCGCCGCCGGCATCGGCCATGTGGTGATCAACCTGCCGCTCTGCTTTGCCATCATCTACAGCCAGATGGGCGACAACCAGGTCAATCTCGAGCGCGCGGCGCGCGACCTCGGCGCGCCGGAATGGAAGGTGCTGTTCCTGATCAGCGTGCCGGTCATGTGGCCGGCGATCTTCGCCAGCTTCTTCCTGTCGATGACATTCTCCTGGGACGAGTTCGTCATCTCCTTCCTGCTCACCCGCTTCGACACCACCTTGCCTGTCGAGATCTGGAACCTGCTGCGTTCCGGCCTCAACCCACGCACCAACGCCATCGGCTCGCTGGTCTTCGGCGTCTCGGTAGTGCTGGCCATCCTGTTCGAACTCATCCTGCTGCGAAGGAACCGCGCATGACCGGGCCCCTCGTTGAAATCCGCCAGCTGTCGCACAGCTTCGGCACGCACAAGGCGCTCGACGAGATTGCGCTCAATGTCGAGCCGGGCAGCTACACGGTGCTGCTCGGCCCCTCCGGTTCGGGCAAGACGACACTGCTCTCCATCCTCGGCGGCTTTCTCGCGCCGCAGGAGGGCCGCGTCTTCATCCGCGGCGAAGACTGCACCGCCACGCCGCCGGCCCGACGGCCGACAGCAACCGTGTTTCAGGACTACGCGCTGTTTCCGCATCTGAGCGTCGGCGACAATGTCGGCTTCGGTCTGAGGATGCGCGGCGTCGGCCGTTCGAGGCGGAACGCCAAGGTGCGCGAGACGCTCGCCATGGTCGGCCTTGCCGACGCCTATTCCAAGAAGCCGCACCAGCTGTCGGGCGGCCAGCGCCAGCGCGTGGCCCTTGCCCGCGCGCTCGTCGTCGAGCCTGCCGTGCTGCTGCTCGACGAGCCGCTCGGCGCGCTCGACCTGAAGCTGCGCCGCCAGATGCAGGACGAGTTGAAGGCCCTGCAGAAACGCGTCGGCACCGCCTTCATTCATGTCACGCACGACCAGGAAGAGGCGATGGCGCTCGCCGACCATTGCGTCGTGATGAACCAAGGCCGCATCGAGGACCAGGGACCGCCCGAGCGCGTCTATTCGCGACCCGCCTCGCGCTTCACCGCCACCTTCATGGGCGAGAGCACATTGCTGACCGGAAAGGTGCAGGATCTCGGCATGGACGAGATCAGCGTCGCCACCGAAGTCGGCCCGGTCGCCATCTCGGCGTCGGGCGAGCCGGGTTTCGACGTGACGCTGGCGATCCGGCCGGAGCACATCACGCTGGTCGATGTGCCGCCCTCGGTGGCGCTCGGCGAAGCCAAGGTCACCGACGTAGTGTTCCAGGGCAGTTTCAAGCGGCTTCTCGCCGTCTCGGACAAGAACCCCGAGGTGACCTTCATCGTCAAGGTGCCGTCGAACCGCCCGGTCTCGGTCGGCGACACCGTCGAGCTGTTCTGCCCGGCCGCCGACATGATCCTGATGTCGCGCTGACACAATGGAAGCGCCGATCCCGCACCGCCACTGGTACGAGACGCTTCGCATGGCCGACGGGGTCACGCTGATCCACGAGCCGTGGATCCAGCCCTTCTTCCGCTGCAATATCTGGCACGTGCGCGGCCGCGACCGCGACCTGCTGTTCGATACCGGGCTCGGCCATGTCAGCCTCAGCCGACATGTGCCGCTGGTCACCGAACGGCCGCTCGTCTGCGTCGCCAGCCACACGCATTTCGACCATATCGGCTGCCACCACGAATTTCCCGACCGCTGCGTGCACGCCGCCGAGGCCGCGATCCTGGCCGATCCGCGCAACGACTGGACGCTTGCCGACCGCTACGCCACCGACGAGATGTTCATCTCCCCGCCCGAAGGCTGGGACGCGTCGCGGTACCGGATACCGGCGGCGCCTGCCGGCCGCATCCTGGAGGCCGGCGACGTCGTCGATCTCGGCGACCGCGCTTTCGAGGTGATCCACACGCCGGGCCATTCGCCGGGCGGCATCGCGCTGTTCGAGAACAAGACCGGTACGCTTCTGTCGGGCGACATCGTCTATGACGGACCGCTGATCGACGATGCCTACCACTCGGACGCCGGCGACTATCTGGCGACGCTGGAGCGCATGCGCGACCTGCCGGTTGCAATCGTGCATGGCGGCCATTTCCCGAGCTTCGGCCCTACCCGCTACCGACAGCTCATCGACGAGTACCTGGCGCACAAGCGCAAGCCCGGCTGCCACCTGTAATCGCGCCCCGCGGAAAATCGCTCCCGCGGGGCTTTTGGTTACGCGCCCGCGGGCTTGAAACCGCCGGCGATCTGGCCGGCCTTCTTCTGGGCCGCGGTGAATTCGGCGCTGGTGAAGGCCTGCACGGTCTTCAGGTTCGACACGGTGCCGGAGGCACCCGCAACGATAAGCGGCGCCAGCATCGCAGCACCATCTGGCGTTTCCACCATCATCTGGAAGTCGTTCTCACCGGTAGTGACATGATAGGAGATCATCTTGCCGCCGCCCGCCTCGACCAGCGGGCGGACCGCCGCCTCCCGATCGCCCGGGTTTGCCATCATGCCCTTGGCCGCGGCAGCCGTGTAGCTGCCGGTCACAATGTAAAGTGCCATTGCTTGCTTCCCCCAACCGGCCGCAGGCTGTGCCATGGGCCGACTTTTTTGTCCCGCTTGATCGCAGGATGACCCATGGTAACACCGTCCCCCTGCGCAGCCAAATTTGCGATCGCGCGGTTCGGCCGGGATGTCGTGCATCCGGCCGGCTTGTGCCGCGGCCTTCGATCGGCTTCACTCGAGCGAGACCAGAAGGTTATCTTTATGAGCAACGCAACGGCACTAATCGTCGGCGTGGGCGACGGGCTCTCCGCGTCGCTCGCCAGACTGCTTGGGCGGGAGGGATACGGGCTGGTTCTCGCTGCGCGCAATACCGGCAAGATCGCGGCGCTTGCCGAGGAGACCGGCGCCTCCACCATCGCCTGCGACGCCTCCAAGCCCGCCGATGTCGCCGCCCTCTTTGCCGGCACGCCGACGCCGCTCAGGGTCGTCATCTACAACCCCTCAGCGCGCCAGCGCGGGCCGGTTACCGAGCTCGATCCCGAGGAGGTCAGGCGGTCGATCGAGGTCACCGCTTACGGCGCCTTCCTGGTCGGACAGGCGGCAGCGCGCACCATGCTTGCGCAGGAGCCCGAAGACGGCGTGCGCGGCACCATCCTGTTCACCGGCGCTTCGGCGGGCGTGAAGGGGTTCCCGCAGTCGGCGCCCTTCGCCATGGGCAAGTTCGCGCAACGCGGCCTGTCGCAGTCGATGTCGCGCGAACTCCATCCGCAGGGCATCCACGTCGCCTGGGTCAATATCGACGGCGGCATCCGCAATCGCGGGCGTAGCGAAGCCGCCGACAAGCCGGACTCCATGCTCGACCCGGACGCGATCGCGCAGAACTACCTGGCGCTGATCCGCCAGGACCGCTCCACCTGGTCGGAAGAACTGTCGATCAGGCCCTGGGTCGAACGCTTCTAGGAATCCCCAGTCGCGCCCTATCCTGTTGTCAGCAGGCCGCGCAGCGCGAACAGGAGCAGGGCAAGAATGATCGCGAGATTCAGCACGCGATAAACGACGCGGTTGCGCCCTTCGGCGGAACGCTTCGCCAGCCATCTATCCATAGTCGAACCTCTCGGACAGAATCTGGCCGGCCGACACGCCCATGCCGATCAGCGCTGTCTCTACAACCTCCATCATCGCCGGCGGGCCGCACAGAACGTAAAGCCATTGGCGCGCTTCGGCGCTGTCGAATACCTCACGGATCAGGTCGCCGTCGCACATGCCAGTTCGCCCGGTCCAACCCTCCGGCGGCTCGTAGAGCGCATGCACGACCCGCGTTCCATGTTCGCGGGTGAGCGTCTCCAGCTCCTCCCTGCAGGCCATCTGCTCCGCGACGCGGTTGCCGTAGACGAGTGTCGTCGGCCGCGCGTCTCCCTCGTAATGCAATTGGCGCAGGATGCCGATCAGCGGCGCGATGCCGACGCCACCGGCGATCAGGGCGATGCCGGGCTCCTTGCGGCCGGTGACCACCAGATTGCCGTGCGGCCCGTCGACATGGGCACGCGTTCCGGGCGCGATGTCGCCCACTGTCCTGGTGAAGTCGCCGAGTTCCTTGATGATGAACTGAAGCCGGTTGCCCGAGGCGGGAGCCGAGCTGATGGAGAAGGGATTTTCCGCCAGCGACGCCGCGCCGTGCCCAATATTCAGCCAGACGAACTGCCCTGCCTGGTAGCGCAGCCCCTTGTGCCCCTGTGGCGCTATCGTAACCTCCCAGGTCTTCAGGCCGACCTTGCGCACCCGCTCGACCACCCAGGGCGACAGGCGCTTCAGCGCCGGCTTGACCAGATACACGAAGAGCAGCGATGCCAGCGCGATTTCAAACAGCCCTTTCCAGACGCCAGCCAGCAGCGGGTCCTGGCTGTAGCGCCCGGCGTGGAGCGTGTGGTGCAGGAGCAGGCCGGCAATGAGTGCTGCGCCGATGCCGTGCATCAGCCGCCAGGTCTCGTAGCGATAGTCGAGCCGGCTCCGGCCGATTGCCAGCAGCACCAGGACCGGCAGCAGCAGCCAGGCGAACAGGCCAGTGGAATAGGCGGAAAAATCGTCGCTCAGCGTCAGTTGCCGCGTTGTGTCCCACGGATAGGCCGGCTTGGTCGGTGCGCTGTAGAGGAAGGGATGGACCAGCGCCAACGCCAGCGCGCTGCGCGCCAGCAGCTGGTGAAACCGCATCGTCACATCCATGCCGATGCGATTCGACACCGTGCGAAAGCGTCCCGAAAGCAGGAACTCCGCCAGCACGATCGCAAAGGCGAGCATGCCTGCGCCGGAGGCCAGCTCGTCCCAGAGGGAGCGGGGCGGACGCTCGCCGGCCCAGCTTAGGCCAAGCGGCAGCAGCACGATCAGGAGGTAGAGGGCGATCAGGAGTCGCGGATTCATGGTCCGTCGTCGATCCTCCGCTTCGGGTATTTGGTCCACCGTCACGTCGCTGGACGGTCGCGCCGGTACGGCGTGTGAACTTCAGGCTAGCACATCCTCCCGTCTCTCTCGTGCAAAGGCATTGATCCCGCGCAATGGCGGCAAGGTCTGCCCGGATTTCCCGTGCTTCAGCGGGGGCTTGCATGGTTAGCGCGCCGTTAACCCGGCGGCAAAAATGCCGGCACGATGCTTAGACCCGTAGCAAGCCCGGTCTGATAAAGCACGGCACTATGGCGTTGCCCGCCATGCGCGCAGGAGACCAGACTGATGCAGATCGACAAGACAGGTTCGGCCATACTGACCATTCTCGGCAGCCGCGGCGCGGCGCAGGACCGGCCCACGGCCGGCGCTGGCCTCGCCAGCCTGTCCAACCAGCAGGCGAGTTCCCGCCTTGGCATCCGGCCGGGCGAGATCGGCGGCCAATACCGGCCGATCTACGAGGCGAACACCCGCACGGTCGAGAGGGAGGCTTACGAGACGCGCGCGGTCGCACGCACGCAGGACATCTTCGAGGAACGCGAGGTCATCGGCACCGAGGACATCTTCGAGGATCGGGACATCACCGAGACGCGCGACATTTTCGAGACACGCGCCGTGTTCGAAGCACGCGACGTCTGGGCAGCAGAAGTCCAGGGCAGCAAGCGGCTCGACGACAAGAAGGGCCTGAGCGACGCCAAGATCGACACCGGCGCCGACTTTTCCGTGACCGTCGGGAACGGCGAGAAGGCGATCGTGAC
Source organism: Alphaproteobacteria bacterium (assembly GCA_018823835.1). GTDB lineage: Bacteria > Pseudomonadota > Alphaproteobacteria > Rhizobiales > Rhizobiaceae > CAMYMG01. Next base: position 384,180 of record JAHJHT010000002.1, read on the forward strand.
CTTCGCGTCGTCGTCGCGCATCAGCGTGACCCAGGGCGGCGTGACGCAGAACTTCGCCTACGACAACACCAGTGGATCGCTGGCCAGCGCGCTGGTTTCGGCGCTCGACAGCGTGGGCGGCCTCGACGCCTCGATCGACAGCAACGGCAAGCTCAGCCTGCAGGCCGCCGGACAGACTTCGCTGACCATTGCCGACGTCGCAAACGGGTTTCTCGACTTTTCGCGCAGTCCACTCGACAAGCTCGGCCTTGTCGCCGGAACGACGCAGGCTCAGGTGATCGGCACCGAGCAGGTACAGGTCGGCACCGAGCAGGTGGTCATCGGCAGCGAAACGGTGGTCGTCGGGATCGAGCGCGTCAAGACGGGCGAACGCCAAGTCATACTCGGCGTCGAGTGGGTAAAGACTGGGGAACAGCTCGTCGCGATCGGCAGGGAGCAGGTCAGGACCCGCACGGTTATGCAGGAAATCGTCGGCGAGAAGAATCTCGTAGGCCTCGAGGATACCGGCCAGGCCGGCGGACTCGGCGCCCTCAACCTGCTCGACAGGCTGGCGAGCGGCGCCCTTCCTGCCGGCTACCTGGAGGCACTGTTTTCTCCGCTCGACGCCAATGACGAGGCGAAGGCGGCTGACGCAAAGGCCCTCGAGGCCTATCGCGCGGTCGGCGACGATGCCTGGTCCATGCCGGCCTCGCGAAGTGACGGCAAGACGGCCCGCTGGTCCCCCTCGGGCGACGACGCGTAACGCAGGCTCCTCGCCCAAACGTAGCGCCTTGGAGGCATTTTCCCGCGGCGGTACGGCACAATGTCCGCCGTCGGGCGTTGGGTCGGCACGGAAGCCGGCCAGCCCGGCTTCGGCAGGGACCGGACGACGCCATGAAAATCGCGACCTTCAACATCAACAACGTCAACAGGCGCCTTCCTAACCTGCTGGCCTGGCTCGCTTTGGCGCGCCCCGATGTCGTCTGCCTGCAGGAGCTGAAGGCCGAGCAAAGCGCCTTCCCTCAGACAGTGCTGGCGAAGGCCGGCTACCAGGCTGTCTGGGTTGGCCAGAAGACATGGAACGGGGTGGCCATCCTCGCGCGCGACTCAACACCGGTGCTGACCCGTACCGAACTGCCCAGCGATCCGTCCGACCAGCAGGCGCGCTACATCGAGGCGGCGGTGCGCGGCATTCTCATCGCTTCCATCTACGCACCGAACGGCAACCCTCTGCCCGGCCCGAAGTTCGACTACAAGCTCGCCTGGCTGAAGCGGCTCCACAAGCATGCCACCGCGCTGCGCAGAAGCGGCGCCCCCGTCGTGCTCGCCGGCGACTTCAACGTCGCCCCGACCGATCTCGACATCTACCCGACACAGTCATGGGACGACGATGCGCTGATCCATCCCGACAGTCGCGCCGCGTTCAGACGGCTCGTCGGCCGCAGCTGGATCGACGCACTGCGTAAGCTCTACCCGCAGGAGCGCCTCTACACCTTCTGGCACTACCAACGCATGCGCTGGCAGCGGGACGCCGGCCTGCGCCTCGACCACCTGCTTCTTAGCCCGAATCTGGCCGATCGGCTCGCCGCGGGCGGCGTCGACCGGGCGGTGCGCGGGCAGGAAGGCGCGAGCGACCACGCACCCGCCTGGATCGAACTTGCACCCTAGGCGACACGTCTGCCCGCAACGCGGGCTCGATACTTGCCTTCCGGGCGCTGGACGCCATGTGAGGCGGAGGGCCGCTACCCCGGTCCGTCGCAGGCAACGGATCGGCATGACAAGGCTCTCATCACTCGGGCAAGGCTACTCAGCCCTCGTCATCGGCGCATCCGGCGGCATCGGATCGGCGATCGCGCGGCTTGTCGAGGCCGATCCCGCCTGCGGCCGGCTCGTGCGCCTGTCGCGCCGCGATCACCCCTCCTTCGACGTGGGCGACGAGGCATCCGTCGCTGATGCCGCCCTGCGCATCTCAGCGCAGACCGATGGGCTCGACTTCGTCTTCAATGCCACGGGCGCCCTCGTCATCGACGGAGCTGCACCCGAAAAGTCCATCCGGGCGATCGATGCCGCGTCCATGGCCGCGCAGTTCAGGCTCAACGCCATCGGGCCGGCCCTCCTCATAAAGCATTTCGTACCGCTGCTGCCGAAGGATCGTCGCGCCCTCTTCGCCACGCTCTCGGCGCGTGTCGGCTCCATCGGCGACAACCGGCTCGGTGGCTGGATTTCCTACCGGGCCGCCAAAACGGCCCAGAACCAGATCGTCAGGACCGCTTCCATCGAAATCGCCCGGACCCGACCGCAGGCGGTGCTGGCCGCACTGCATCCCGGCACGGTCGAAACGGCGCTTTCCGACCCCTTCGCCGGCAACCGCGAGCGGCTGACGCCCGAGCGTTCGGCAGCCATGCTGCTTGGCGTGCTCGACGGCCTTGCCGCAGACCAGTCCGGCGGCTTCTTCGCCTATGACGGCAGCCCCATCGTGTGGTGATCCGCCAAGCACGCATTCATTCGCCAAGACTGGCATTCGCAGGCGCGGTTTCGGACTCGGCGGTGGCCGTGAAACGGCCCTGCGGCTAGCCACGCGATCGTCGATCCCCTATGACCGTCCACCTTTCTGGGAGGAACATTCAGCATCAGCATGCAGCATCGGTTCTTTCGACTCTTCGACATCTGGCTTTATGTCCGACACCCCTTCCTGATGCTCAGCTACTTCCGGAACATGGGTTACTGGCCGCGGCCCTCGCAGCCGCGCAACTACAATGAGAAGATGTTGTGGCGAAAGCTGTTCGATCACGACCCGCGCCTGCCCCAACGAATCAACAAGCTGCGCTGCAAACAGCATATCGGCGAGAAATTCCCCGACATCCGGCTGCCTACCACGCTGTAGGAGGGCGAAGACCCGGCGCTGATCCCACCCTCCGTGCTGGCGGGCAATTGCGTCGTCAAGGCAAGTCACGGCAGCGGCTGGAACTTCCTGGTGCATGGCGGCCGCTACGACAGGCGGGAAATGCTGCGCAAGGCGCGAAAGTGGATGCGCCGGCGCTATTACGGCCGCGGCCGCATGCAGTGGGGCTACCGCGACATCGCGCCCCGCCTTTTCGTCGAAGAGATGGTGATGCATTCCGGACGCCCGGTCGACCGCGAATACAAATGCTACATGGCCGGCGACCGCTGCATTTATGTCTACATGAAGGTCGACCGTTTCGGCGACAATCCGCTCGATGTGCTGTTCGATCGGGCCGGAAACTCACGGATCACCGAGTGCAGCGGCCGCTATTTCTCGGTTCATCACGACAAGCCCGACAACTGGGACGCGATCCTCGCTGCGGCCGAAAGGCTGGGGCGGGAGTTCGATTCGGCAAGGGTCGATCTCTACGAGACCGACGGCGACATATGGTTTTCCGAATACACCTTCTATTCCGAAGGCGGCTACGACCGCATCGACTGGCCCGAGGTTTTTACGCGCCAGGGCGAACTGTGGGACCTGCGCCTCTCGTGGTTCCTGACTACCGAACACGCGGGCCTGCTGCAGCTATACAGGAACCGTCTGAAGGCTCAGCTCGATCAGCACGAGCCGCATGCAAGGCTCTCCGAGCTTAACTGAGCGAAACACACCATGAAGTGAACGATGCCCTGCAATTCTTGAACGAGGGTTGTCCGTGCCCGTGCGACAGTCCTGAGATGCCGGGACGGTCACTTCGAACCGGATCGTCGTATCGTTGCGGAGCAGGACGACCTCGCCCCACGCGATGCGATCACGGCGCTCACCCGGCGCAAAGGAGATGGACATGAAAAGACTGATCATCGGAGCCGCATTCCTGGCCCTCGGCGTGAATGCCGGGTTGGCCGCCGACACCTGGGTCACCACGCAAAGCAGGTCGGATGTTCCAACTACGGTCGAGAAGCTGGTGACGGCTATCGAGGCTGCCGGCGCCAAGGTGTTTGCAACCGTAGACCATGCTGCCGGAGCCAAGTCGATTGGCGCCGAGATGGAGCCGACCGTTCTGGTCATCTTCGGAAATCCCAAGGTGGGAACGCCGATCATCCAGGCCGACCGCCGCGCCGGCCTCGACCTGCCCATCCGCGTGCTGGTCTGGGAGGAGAACGGCTCGACCATGATCGGCTACGAGAAGCCAGAGGCCCTGAAAGCCAAGTATACCATCGAGGGCGCCGATCAATCCTTCGAAGCGATGGGCGGGGCTCTCGGCAAGCTGACCGGCATGGCCGCGCAGTAGCCGAGGTTCTCGGTCGCATCCAGTGCAGCCGGCATGCCTTGCTTCGAGTCCCGATTATATTAAAACCCGCGCATGGTTTCTTGCCCGGCATTCTCGACTGGCTGCGCAGCAGCACCCGCCCCCTGCGCCGGCGGGCAAGGCGCTCAAAAGGTGGCCGCGGTATTGAACGTCGATGACGAGTACCTCATGCAGATGGCCAACCGAACAAGGCAATTGAACGTCACGTTCGGGATGGAACGAGATGCGGACGGCCGGGTTGTCCAACTCGAAGAGACCTTCCCGGATCCGCTGATGCTTACCATCGCTTTGCGACACGGCACATATCAGATCGCAACACTGCTGGTCAGCACGTGCAATTGGCCCAGCATCGCCGCAGACCATGCTCAGCACGGACAAGTCATCGCGTCTAGGAAAAGAGCGCGGGCGGGTCGAAAGGTATCCAGCGTTTTTCGTCGCAGGCCACAGTGAATAGTCTGATCGTCAACGAACGGTTCGCAAAAAGAACCGGAACTGAAATCGTCACCCGCGACTACAGTCTCGGGCTGGCGCGGCGAGGACATCGCGTCGCCATCCTGACGGGCGAGGCGGGCGACATCGCGACCGAGGTCGAGAGCAACGGGGTTTGCGTCTCCACCGATCCTGCCGCGATCCCGTTCCGGCCGGACATCATTCACTTCAACGATCTGACCATGGCGCAGGAAACGACCCGGGCGTTTCCCAGCACGCCCGCCGTCCTGCAATGGCATCGGTTCGTGCCGACGAGCTTCAGCGTCGAGGGCACGAACATCGTGGCGATCACCGGCGTGAGCCAGCGCATCATCGAGAAGATTGCACGGTACACCGGACGGCCGACGCACGGTCTGGTCCACAATTACGTCGACCTTCGGCGCTTCGAGGCGAGAAGTGCGCCTCTGCCCGCGAGGCCGGCCCGCTGGCTTCTCGTCGGCCAGCAGAAGCGCGGCTATGGTCTCTACGCGCAACTTTCCTGGATCGCGCTCAAGCATGGTCGGATGCTGCGGTCAGTCGGTCCGCGCTACTTCAACCGGGTCGACAACCTGCCCAAGGCCTGCGCGGAGTTCGACCTCGTCTTCGCCTCCGGCCGATGTGCGCTGGAAGCCTGCTGTGCGGGCGCGGGCGTGGTGGTGACCGACTTCAACGGTGTCGGAGGCTTTCTCACTGGAGATAACATCCGGCAATACTACAAGGGCAATTTTTCCTATCGGTCGTTCTCTTCCCCCGTGTCGCTCGATGCGCTGAATCGGGCCATCGACGACTACGATCCGGCACAAGCCGCGAGAGCGACGCAATGGCTGCGTGAAAACGCCGATCTGGAAAAGGGGATCGACCGGTTGTTGGCGCTTTACGAAGCGACCCTGGCCGGCAAGAACGAAACTTGATCCTACCGCGCCAAGACCCCTACCCGCCGCGGCGCGCGTAGGTTTCGCGAGCCATCCGGCCGGTGGCCGTGTTTGCGACATCGCAAAAGCGCAGGAAGAGGTCGACCGAGGCCTGGGCGTTCGCCTCGACGATCAGCGGGCCGTCCTCCATGAAGCAGACGTCCCATCCGAGCGACCGGAAGCTGCTGATCTTCGACGCTGCATCGACGACTATCTCAAGGCCATCCCGAAAGAACGGAATCTCGAACCCTTCAATCGTCACCCCGGTGTCTGGGTGTTCTCGATAAGGCCGCTGGCTCGGATCGAACTCGTAGCGTCTCGTCGCCGGGGTGGCGATCCGGCCGGTGTCTGGGTCAACGCGGGCCGACAGGCCGCCAGCGCCTGAATTGTCGATGCAGGATCCACCCGACCCGATCCGCAAAACGAGCATCTCGACATGGATCTGTCCGGCATGTTTGACCGTCAGGATGCGCAGCGTGTTGAGCGCGCCGGGGTAAAGCCGGTTCATATCAGGGTGCTGCTTCAGCCGTTCCTGAATGATCCAGGTGCTTTCGTTTTCAAGGAATCCGGAGCTGTCGCCCGGCTTCCAGACGAAGGCTCCGAGGCCCAGCGAACTGCCAAGCGGCTTGACGAACAGGTCGCCCTTGCGCTGCTTCAGGAAGGCGGCGACCTGCTCGAGCGGGACCAGGACGCCCTGACCGTCCACGATCGTGCCCGGTCCGTACTTGGAGAAGAACTCCTGAATGACCGGATAGCCGAGTTCCTGCATCCAGATTCTGAACCGGCGCTTGTCGCCGACAAGCTGCAGGTCGGCATTGCGGTTCAGATCGAACTGCACCTTGTTGAGCAGCCGTGGCGAAACGAGTTGCCCGGCCCTGTCCGGCTCTTTCAGATACCCGCGAAACCGGAAGTAATATCCCGGCCAGCGGCGATAGACGCGCAGAATGTCGTAGACCTCCGCCATCTGGACCGTCATCGGCTTCTTGCCGCGCGCCAGAAGCCAGGGAATGGCCGTGCAGCGTATTGCCTGCTGGAACGCCCTAAGCTTTCGCTGCATCTTCGGCAGAAATCGTGGGTCCGGCACCGGCGGATGGACCTTGCCCAGCGTCACCTGTCCTTGATCTGCTCCCGTCATGATCCCTCGCCGGTTTGGGATTTCATACAGGCGACGTCTGCGTTGCGAAAGTCTGTCGGACTGCCGGCCCGCCGTCCATCCAAGGGTCGTTCGGGAGCGGGGCCACACCTGCGCATCCCCGGGAAACCTCCTGCCGTGAGGTCCTGGCGGCTCCATCCCCCGCCGTTCACCCGCAAGCCCGGCGCAGCCTCCATATTGGCCGTTGATGCGACATGTCTCTTCGGCTATGACAGCCAGGTCGCGGCGGCCGTCAGGCTCCCGCGCCCGGAGCCGCTTCGGTTCCCGGCCAGCACCCGTAGCTCAGCTGGATAGAGCGCTGCCCTCCGAAGGCAGAGGTCAGAGGTTCGAATCCTCTCGGGTGCGCCAATAAATGAAACAATTTGGACGCGCGGGCCCACTCGGCGAAATGCTCTGGCCGGCAGAACGTCCGAAGCACGGCCTTCCACCGGCCCCTTCCGAAACGAAAAATGCCGCTCGGGCTGATTCCGGAGCGCCGGCGCTTCGCCTCAACATCCAATCGTCGAGCTCGTCGGCCGTCCCCGGTTATGGGAGAGTCGTCGGAAACAGCTGAACCGAAGATCAATCACGGACAAATCTGCGATAGAGACCAGAGGCACCGCACCTCTTCAACCGATGGCCTTTCGAAAGGCCGCCAGCTCATCTTCCGCGATTCCGGAAACCTCCGAAGGTGAAGGATAGGTGCCCGCGCCGACTTCCGCCCTGAAACCAGCCAGTGCTTCCGTTCGTGCGTCCCTGACCTGCCGGTGCAGCGATGCCAGATCGCCCCAGGCGCGTGCGTGGCGCGGCCGCCGCCCCGACTCGCCGCAGATGTCGGACGTGAACAGGAATATGACGTCGGCGTCCGGCCCCGATCCCAAGGAGACGGTCACAAGCCCGGTACGTCGGTTGATCTCGGACATCACCTGGGCCGGAATGATCTCGCATTCGACGGCGAATGCTCCGGCGTCCTCGAGCCGCCGGAAACGGTCCAACAACTGCACCGCTTCCGATGCCGTCTTGCCGACGGCACGCACGCCGCCGACCCAGGTCGACTTGCGCGGCACAAAGCCGAGATGGCCCATAACCGGTATCTGTTCGTCGGCAAGCATCCGCACCGTCGCCTCGCCGCGGCCGGTGATGACGGCGTCTGCCCCGGCGACGATCGCCGAGAAAGCGGTCTTGAGGATTTCGTCGGACGTCACCGCGTCGGCGAAGCCGAGTGCGGCCGTGACAAAGACCCTGCCAGACCCTTCCCGCACGCGCGGCACGTTGACGGCGCGGCAGACCACCATCTCGATGCCGGCTGCTTCTGCCGCAGCCGCTTCATCGGCGGTCTCGGCCGTTACCTGCGCGGCGTGGCGTCCGCTGCCGCGCAGGGCACGAAGCCCGGCGACGGTCTGGCTGCGCTCGACATCCCGGCCGCCGAAATCGAAGATTCGCGGCATGCTGCCTCAGCCCTTGAGCTTCTTGGCGTAATAGTCGGGGGCAACGACACCTTCCTTTGAGAACCAGGCAGGCACGTCGACGCCGGAATAGAGCAGGATGTTGCCCCAAGGATCGAAGGCGCCTGTGCGCACGATGACCTTGGCCTTGGCTGCCATCTCGCCCAGAATGGCTTCGTGCTTGACCGGCACGAAATCGGCGCCGGCAAACAGCCGCTCGATCTTCTTCAGGAGCGGGACGTTGTTGACGGGCAGCGTGTCGGCATAGGACACCTTCTCGGCGATGAAGTGCTCGGCGATCGGCGTCAGAACCGTCTCCAGGTCGGGAACGTCCGGCGTGATCGCCAGGTCGATGCGCCAGGCGCTTGACGGAATGGGAAACCCCGCGTCGCAGACGATCATCAGGTCGCCATGCCCCATGGAAGCGATGGCATGCGCGAGTTCGGCATTGAGTAGACGATTGCGGTTCACTGGCTTTCCTTCCAAGTCGTCATGATGGCTTTCTCATACATAGCGTCGGCCTGCGCCCGCTGCGGCAGGCTCGGCACCACGCCGAGCTTGGTGCAGGCAATAGCGCCGCACACGACACCGAAGCGGACAGCGTCGACGATGTCTCGGCCCTCGGCCAGCGCCACGGCAAATCCCGAGTTGAATGCGTCGCCGGCTCCCGTCGTGTCGGTCACCTCCACCGGCACGGCTGGCACCATGATGTCGAGCTCGTCGGTGAGGATCAGTGCACCGGTGCGGCCGAGCGTCACCACGACATTACGAACGCCACGGCGGCGCAGTTCGCCGGCGAGTTCGCGCGAGGAACGCGGGTCGTCAGCCGGGAAGCCGAGCAGGATGCGCAACTCGCTCTCGTTCGGGGTTAGGTAGTCGACATTGGCAAACACCGCCTCGGGCAGGGGCCGCGCCGGCGCCGGGTTGAGGATCGTCTTGGCGCCATGCTTGCGGCCGAGTTCCATGGCCCGGGCGGCGGCCTCGACCGGCACCTCGAGCACCGTCATGACCACGTCGCTCTCGGCAATGCGCTTCTCGCCGGCATCGACGCTCGTTGCGTCCATGAGTTCGTTGGCGCCCATGTCCAAGATGATAAAGTTCTCGCCCTTGTCGTTGAGGATGATGAAGCCGACGCCGGTCGCGCGCTCGGTACGCACGCGCACGAGCGACGTGTCGACCCCTTCGGCCGCGTAGAGTTCGGTGCCGATGCTGGCCAGCTTGTCGGTACCGAGCATGGCAAGCAGGGACGAACGAGAACCGAGCCGCGCCGTGGCCACTGCCTGGTTGGAGCCCTTGCCGCCCGGACCCATGTCGAAGTCGGTGCCAAGCATGGTCTCGCCGAAGATCGGCAGCTTGGGCGCGCGCATGGTCAGCCCAACCGCGAAGCTTCCCACGATGGTGATGATCGGTCCTGTCGTGTCCGCCATGCTCACGATGCCATTGCCCCCTGCAGTACAGCTTCCTCATTGACCGAAGCACCGGTCAATTCGCTCGATATGCGGCCGTTTCGCATGACCAGAACCCTGGCGGCGTTGCCGATCAGTTCGGGAATTTCCGAGGATATCATCAGAACGGCAACCCCCTCCTGGGCGATGCCGCGCAGGATTGCATAGATTTCGGCCTTGGCGCCGACATCGATGCCCCGCGTCGGCTCGTGCAGCACAAGGATGCTCGGTGCGGTGACCAGGCTGCGGCCCAGAATGATCTTTTGCTGGTTGCCGCCCGAAAGCGTACCCAGGCGCTGCCCGAGATGCGAGATGCGCGCGTCGAGCCTGGCGACCTGCGCCCTCGCCTCGCGCCTGATACCGGCGCGGCGCAGAAAGCCGGCCAGCGAAAAGCGAGGCAGCGACGCCGCCACGACATTTTCCGCAACGCTCATCGACAGCAGTCCCCCGGCCCCGCGGCGATCTGCCGGAACGTAGGTCATGCCATTTCGGATCGAGCCCAGCGGGTCAAGAGGTTGCAGTTCCGTGCCGCCGACGGCAATCCGGCCGGTGCGCTGGCACAGTCCGAACAGCGCCTCGCCCAGCATGTCCTTGCCTGAATCCGGCAGGCCGCCAACGCCCAGGATCTCGCCCGCGCGCACGACGAAACTGATGTTGTCGATGCCGGCGCAAGAGAGGTTCTCGACCGACAGCACGGGGTCCACATCTTCGGCCAGGGCCGGTGCCTCGAGCGCCCAGGGCGTGACCGTACCCAGATCGCGGCCGACCATCGATCGGATCAGCCGCGTCTCCGAGATGTCGTCATTGTCGATTGTTTCGATGGTGCGACCGTCCCGCATGACTGTGATGCGGTCGGCGATGTCGAGCACCTCGCGCAGATGATGCGACACATAGATGATCGTCACGCCTTCGGCGCGCAGTTGCCGCACGACTTCGAAAAGGCGCTCGCTCTCGCGCCTCGACAGCGCGGAGTTGGGTTCGTCAAGCATCAGCAGCCGCGCCTTCTGGCGGACGGCGCGGGCAATTTCCACCAGTTGCATCTCCGCAACCGAGAGCCGCCCGACGCGCGTGTCGGGATCGAGGTCACTCATCCCAAGCCGCGTCAAGGCCTGCCTCGTCTCGACTCGCATTGCTTCGCGCGGAACCAGGGAGGCGACGGATCGGGTCGCCATGCTCGACATCATGATGTTGTCGGCAACACTCATGGACGGGCAAAGAGCCAGTTCCTGATAGACGACGACGATGCCCGCGGCGCGGCTCAGCAGCGGCGAGGCGAAGCGGACAGCTTGCCCGTCAACGCGGATCTCGCCCTCATCGGGCTGCAGGTCGCCCGCCAGTATGTTCATCAGCGTCGACTTGCCGGCACCGTTCTCGCCGACCACGGCGTGGACCTCGCCAGCCCTGAATCCGACTTCGATGCGGTCAAGCGCCAGCACGCCGGGAAACCGCCGCGTCACCCCGCACACTTCGACAATGGTTTGGTTCTGTGCTGCGCTCATCTTGCGGCAGAACAGGCCGGCGGCAAGAGTGCAGCCGGCCTGCCCATTCTTATTTGGTGGTCGCTTCGGCGATGTTGTCCTTGGTGTAAACGCCAACGCCGGTATCGAGATTGTCGATAGGCTTGCCGTTCAGGAACTGCACGATGAGATCGACAGCGGCAAAGCCCTGCTTTTCGGGCGCCTGATCGATGGTCGCCTGAATCTGGCCTTCCTCGACAAGCTGGACCGTCTGGTCGAGGAGATCGAAGCCGACCACCTTGACCTTGTCTGCCGCATTGTTGCGCTGGACCCAGGTGCCGGCAGCAGGCGTCGAGCAGCACTCGAGCGAAAGGATGCCGGTGATGCCGGGATTTGCCAGCATGGCATTCTCGATCGCCGAATAGATTTCCTGCGGATCTGTCCCGGTGTTGAGCGTCGTGACGATCTCGATGTCGCCTGCCGTTGCCAACCCTTCGCGGGCACCCTTTTCGCGGTCGAGCGACCACTGCGCGGCCGCGTCGATGGTGGTGATCATCACCTTGCCCTTGCCGCCCAGAACATCTGCCATCAGCTTGCCGGCCTCAACGCCGGACTGCACCAGGTCCTGGCCGGCGAAGGCGAGGCGCTTGCTGTCCGGGTTGTCGGTGTTGAAGGTTACCACCGGAATGCCTGCGGCCAGCACGCGCTCGATGACAGGAGCCAGTGCGTCCGTAGAGACGGACGAAATGGCAAGACCATCCATCTTACCCATCAGCGTCTCGATTTCGCTGATCTGGCCGTCGGCGTCGGCGCCGACCGGACCGATGAAGTTTGCGTTGACCTTGTCGTCCGTGGCAGCGCGGGCGACGCCGGCCTTCATGAAGGGCGCGAACTCGTTCGACACGTCATGGTAGGAGACATAGATGTCGAGCTTCTCGCCGGCGTCGATCTTGGCCTTGATCCGCTCGGCGAGCGGGAAGTCCGAAAGGTTTGATTCCGCCTGCGCGGAATATGGAATGAGGCTGAGTGCTGCAGCCAGCAAGGCGTATTTGAATTTCATGGTCTTAGTCCTCCCTTTGGATTCTTCCAATTGCCGGATGGTTCCGGTTTCTGCTCAGGCCGTTCGGCGGCGCGACCACTTGTCGATGCCGACAGCGATGATGATGACGAGGCCGATCATGAGTTCCTGCACAAAGGGCGAGACGCCCATGAGCACGAGCCCATTGCGCATCACCCCGATGATCAGGACCCCGAGAATGGTGCCTAGGATGGTGCCCTCGCCGCCCGACAGCGACGCACCGCCGACGATTGTCGCGGCGATGACGTCAAGTTCCAGGCCAAGCCCGGTTCGGCCGGCCTGGCCGCTCGGCAGGAATGCGAGGCTGAGAATTCCGGCTAAGGCCGCGAGAGCGCCCATCAGCACGAAGGCCCAAATCTTCATGGTATTGACCGAGATGCCCGACACCCGAGCGGCCTTGGCGCTGCCGCCGACGGCAAAGATGCGAAACCCGAAATTGGTGCAGGACAGGATGACCCATGCACAGGCTGCAATGATGACGAAGAACACGAGTTGCATCGGCACAACGCCGAACAGATAGCCCTGCCCCATATAGGAAAAGGAGGACAACACCTCGGGCTGCGCGCCATTGCGCAGGTTGACGGTTACCGGCTGGCCGTTGGTGAGGATCAGCGCCGCGCCGCGCACGATGCTGAGCATGCCGAGCGTGGCAATCAGCGAGGGCAGCCGGCCATAGGTCGATAGCAATCCGTTGATCATGCCGATGATCATGCCGGCGAGAACGCCGACCGCGATGGCCGGCAGCAGCGCCCAGCCGGCGATGATCAGCATCCCCGTCGACAGGCCGGAAAATGCATAAATCGACCCGACCGAGAGGTCGACCTCGCCGGCAATGAGTACGAATGTCATGCCGACGGCCATGACGCCGAGAAGCGAAATCTGGCGTCCGACATTGAGCAGGTTGGTCGACGTCAGGAATCCGTCGGTTGCAAATGTGAGAAAGAGGCACAAAACGGCGAGCGCGATGAACACGCCCGCCTCGCGCGCCCGTAACAGGCGCCCGAGCGAAAGCCGGTCCATGGATCGAGTGCGGGCGCCCGTCGACACGGCGTCTGCCATACATACTCCTCCCTGCGGAACAACCACCTCATGGTGCGCTGTGCCCCGCCTACTCCCGGTCCTGCCGCAAGCAGCAGGACCACACTTGGCCCCGGCCGTCGCCGGGAATCACTCAGGCTGCCTGCTCTGCCTTCATCATGAAGCTTCCGGCAGGCACCTTTTCCAGAGCTTCGAAATTCCCGTACTCGCGCACCCGCTTGAACGGCGCGTTCTCGACCGCGTTGTAGGAACAGATGTATCCCCAGCGATAGGTGTCTGAACGGTTGGCATCCGAGCGGTGCAGGAGATTGCCGTCGAAAACCAGAACGTCACCGGCATCCATCTCTACATAGACATGCTCGTAGCGCTTCAGCGCTGCCTCAAGGTGCTCTTGCTCGACATTGGTCTGGTCGTTCTCGCGAATGTGGTTCAGTCGGCCGAGCTTGTGCGTGGCCTTGAGGACCTGGAGGCATCCGTTCTCCTTGGTCGCCTTGTCGAGCGCGACATAGATGCTCATCATTTCGGGCGCGAGGCAGCCGTAGTTGTACCAGTAACCGAAGTCCTGGTGCCATTCCCAGGCACCGCCTTCGTTGGGCTGCTTCATCGTCATCTTGTGGCTGTAGAGGTAGATCGGCTTGCCGACGGCGTCTTCTGCCAGATCGACCATCCGCTCGTCGCGTGCCAGCAGGCCGTACTGGTCGTCCTCGGCTCTGGTCCACATCTTGAGCAAGGTCGTCTTGCCCTCCTTGTCGCCCTTGGCCATCACGGCTCCGGACTTGGTCTCGGCTTCGAGCTGGGCGCGCGCGCGATCGCGAAACGTATCGACTTCGTTGTTGCTCAGCAGGCCCTTGCGGATGATGTAGCCATCGCGGGCGTAGGCGGTCGCCTCTTCAGCGGACATTGCGAGCATAGATACCTCCCTAGGCAATTTCCGTCTGGCCGGACTGCACCGCTTGACGATGCAACCCTTGGCCTTGATGCCGACATTACGGTCGCATGGCAGTTGACGGAATGGACGGGCGGTCTCGATTTTTGTATAAAACGCGCATGTCCCGAAGAACCGCTTTCCTAGAAAACCTGCATCATGTTCCGGCTGACGGCTGGACCCGCAGCGCGTTCAGCATCCCGCGTGCCGGCAAAGTAGCGGCAGCCGCCGACTACCGGATCGCGCGCATCGCTCATGGCGGCCAGGATGTACTTTATTGCGTTTCCGGATCGGGCTTTGTCGAAACCGATGGCGTGCGCCACGAAGTGCATCCGGGGCAGCTCGTCTGGATTGCCAACGAGCTGCCCCATGCCCATTCGGCCAATCCGGCCCAGCCCTGGACGTTGCTCTGGTTTCGCTTCGACGGGCCGGATCCGGCCTGGCTGCGCGCGCAGATATTCGGCGATCGCAGCACGCGTTTGGTGATCACAGAAGGTCCGCTGCTGATTGACTGGTTCGAACGGTTGTTCACGGCGATGCGCCAGCGCGAGTTCGGCCTCGACTTGCGCCTGAACCTGCTCGCCGGGGAATTCTTCTCGCTGGTCGGCAAGACCATGACGGGGCAGTCGGACGGCGCCATGCCGGCGAGACTGGCGCACACCATTGCAGGCGTGCGCAGCGATCTGTCCAAAGCCTGGACCGCACAGGAGATATCGCAACTGTCTGGATTCGGCGCAGCTCATATGCGCCGGCTCTTCCGAAAACACCTGAGGACGAGCCCGCGGCAATGGCTGACGCGCGAGCGTGTCGTACGGGCGCAATCATTGATGCTGCGTAACGATGCCTCACTCGGCCAGATTGCTGCCGCCTGCGGCTTCTGCGACGTCTACCACTTCAGCCGCGAATTCAAGCGGATCACCGGCGTGCCGCCGGGGACGTGGCGGCGCGGCGAGCTCTGGAATGCCGACGCTCCCTGAGGGCTATTACCGGACGAAGCTCTCGATGCCGGCGGCGACGTCAAGGAGCACCCGGGCGCCGGCGGCGACATGCGCGGGTTCCGCCCACTCGGTCTCGCTGTGGCTGATACCGTCGCGGCAGGGGATGAAGATCATGGCGCTCGGGCACACGCCGGCCATCTGAAGCGCATCATGTCCGGCGTAGGACAGTACCGGCATAGCAGGAATGGCGCGCGCCGCCGCCGCGGCTCCCAGCATGATCCTCAGCCCTTCGTCGAACGGTGTCGATGCGGTCGACACAAGTGGCTTCACCTCGACTTTGCAAGGCGCTGCCTCCCGTGCACAGATCTCCTGCACCAATTGTGCGCAAGCCTGGAGCGTCGTCGTCTCCGGGTGACGAAGATCGATGCGGAAGCGCACGGCGTCGACGACGACTGACGGCGCGTTCGGCTCGACGTCGACGCGCCCGATGGTGAATTTCACCAGGTCGTCGTAACCGCCGATGCCGGCGTAGAGCGCCGCGGCGATGCGTGCGAAGGCGGCAACAGCGTCTCTGCGCCGGTCCATCGCCAGGGTGCCCGCATGCCCCTTCTCTCCGCCAATGACGATCTCCCAGGTCTTCTTGCCCTGGATGGCGGTTACGATCCCGACGGCCTTGCCGGCCTGTTCCAGCAGGACATGCTGCTCGATATGCGGCTCCACATAGGCGAGCAGCGCAAATCCGGGATCGCGGACCGGCAGCTCGGGAAATGCGGAAAGCAGCCGGTCGATCTCGGCGCCGGCCGAAATCCCCCTCGTGTCGACGGCAGCGCGGATCTCTTCCAGCGGACGAAAACCGGCAAACACGTTCGATCCCATCATGCCCGGCGCGAAGCGCGAGCCTTCCTCGTTCATCCAGGCGACGACGACAAGATCGCGTTCGGGCGTTGCGCCCTGTCCGGCAATCACCGTTGCCGCCTCAAGCGCGGCCAGCACGCCGAAAGCGCCGTCGAACCTGCCGCCGGTCGGCTGCGTGTCGAGATGACTGCCGATCATCAGCGGCGGCAGCTTCCGGTCGCGGCCCGGCAGGGTAAGGAACAGGTTAGCGGCGCGGTCGGCCGACGCTTCAAGGCCCGCCTCTGCCGCCCAGCCGATCACCAGCCGCCACGCTTGCGCCTCGCCATCCGTCAGCGCCTGGCGGTCGACGCCGCCGCCGGGCGTCGCGCCGATCCCGGCGAGTTGCATCAGCCGCGTCCACAGTCGTTCTTCGTCGATGTCCAGTACCGTCATCGGCTCGCCGCCTAGCTGGTGCGCATGATCTGTCCGGGCATTGCGCGTGGGTCCCGTTTTGCCCATCTACCGGCTTCTGCCGACGCAAAAAACTCGGCCAGCAGCGCGTTGAACCAGGCCGGCTCCTCGAGGTTGAGCGTGTGGCCGGTCTTGGGAAAGACCGACAGTCCGCAGGCCGGAATGGTCTTCTTGAGGAAGATGCCCGGCTGCAGGCAATGGTCGTCTTCGTCACCCACCACCACCAGGGTGGGAACCTCCATCGCCTTCAGTTCCTCCTCGAGGTCGTAGAAGGACGGCCGCCGCGCCTGCACGCCACGCATCGTCATGCCGGCGCCCCTGTCGGAGTGCGTCGCCAGACGATCGGCAAATTCCTGCCAGCCGCGCGGATCCTTGTTCTGGAACTGCACGCGGCTGGCGCCGAGTGAATAGACCTTGGAAAACTCGCGGGCGCCCCGCTTCTCGAAATTCTCTGCGACCTCCAGCGAGACTTTCCGGAAATAGTCCTCGAACTCCTTTTCGCAGCCATAGCCGGCGCCGGCCACCGTCAGCGACAGGGCTCGCTCGGGCACGGTCAGCCCGAAATGCACCACCGCGAAGCCGCCCATCGACAAGCCGACGATATGCGCTCGGTCGATTCCCAGCCCGTCGAGCACGGCGACGGCGTCGCTGACGGCAATCGACTGCGAATAGGCGTCTATCGTATCCGGCACGTCGGACGGCGGATAGCCGCGCGCAGCATAGGAGATGCAGCGGTAGCGGCGCGCAAAGAAGCGCATCTGCGGCTCCCAGCTTTGGTGATTGCCGCCGAACTCGTGGATGAACAGGATCGGAATGCCGCTGCCCGCCTCCTCGACGTGAAGCTCGATGCCATCCTTCGTCTTGATCCGCATGACGCTGTCCTCAGAATTGCGCTTCGACGTCGTTCAGCGTTCGGGCACGCTCGACCAGTGCCGGCAGCTTGTCGCACAGGATGTCTGCCCATTCGGTCGGGACCGAGGTGCTGATCTTGATGAATCGGTCGCCGAAACGCTCGGTATGATAGGTGCCCTGCCGGATCATGATGCCCTCTTCCTTGGCCGCCGCGACGAGCGCCTCGGGGCGGATGTTCACGGCCACCGTCTCGATGACGAGGAAATTGCCGTTCGAGGGATAGACCGCCACGGAAAAGCCCAGCGTCTCGACCGTATCCTTGATCTTGCGCTGGTTGACGGCGTTGATGCGCCGCACCTCCTTCATCCATTCGTCCTTGACCTTGAGGCCGGCGATTGCCGCGCGCTGGGCGATGACGCTGCTGCCGAGCACGCCGGTCGACCATGAGGCCATTTCGGCAGCCAGTTCCTCCTTTGCCACCAGGGTGCCGATACGCAGGCCGGCAAGCCCGAGCCATTTCGAGAAGCTCATGGTGACGATGGTGTTGTCCGTCGAGGCGTTGAGCGCCGGATAGTGGCCGGTCGCAAAATCGCGGTAGGTACAGTCATGAACCAGCAGCGCGTCGTTGCGCCGGGCGATCTCGGAAAATGCCTCGATCTCGGCCTTGGAATAGCAGATGCCGAGCGGGTTGTTGGGGTCGACGATGTAGATGATCGCCGTGCGCTCATCGACCGCCTTGTCGAGAGCGTCGGGCGTCAGCTTGTAGTCCGTTGCCGGATCGTAGATCGGAATCTCGATGACGTCGGCGCCCTGCTGCCTGGCAAAAAGGCAGGGCCATTTCCAGGTTGGATCGGTTGTCACCAGCGCCGTGCCCGGCCGGCAGCGCGCCCGGCAGATCGTGGCAAGGGCGGTGACGCCGCCGTCGGTCACCACTGCCTCGACGCCCGGCACGCCCAGATCCGCGACGATCGCCTTGCGCAATGCCTCGAAACCGAGCGGCGGCGCGTAGGCGTTGAACTCGGCCCTGGCGATCGAGTCGGCCATCGCCTTCGTCACCGCCGGATGGGCGGGGATGTGGTTGGTGTTCTGGCCCATCCACAGCAGGCCGTCCGTCGCGAAGAGCGCGTCGAAATACTGGTTTCTCGTGCTGAAATCACTCATCTCTGAATCTCTTGATGTCGGGCTCAGATGACCGAGCCGCGGGCGGAAATGCCGCCGTCGATGGTGACCACCGTGCCGGTGATGTAGGCCGCGCGCGGCGACGACAGGAAGGCGCAAAGGTCGGCGACCTCTTCGGACGTCGCGGGCCGCTTGCCGGGATACTTGTCGAACAACTCCTCCCAGCGGCCTTCGTCGCCGAGCATGTCTATTGCCTTGCGCTTCATGATCTTCAGCATCCGGTCGGTGGCCACCGGCCCCGGATTCACGCCGACCACGCGCACCCCCTCGTTAAGGCTGGCGCCCCCGAGTGCCTTGGTGAACGACATCAGAGCGGCATTGCCGGTGCTGCCCGCAATGTAGCTGGCATCCCAGTTCTCGCCGGAATTGCCGATGACGTTGAGGATCACGCCATCCTTGCCCTTCATCTTGGTGTAGAAAGCGCGCGCCAGCGTGATGTAGCCGAATACCTTGAGATCGAAGCCCTTGCGCCAGGAGACGTCGTCGACGATCTCCAGCGAACCGGCAGGAATGTCGCCGGCATTGTTGATCAGGATGTCGATGTCGCCGACATCGGCGGCCAGCTTCTCCATCGCCTTGGTGCTCGACAAGTCGAGCGGATGAACCGTGACCTTGACCTTGTGGGCAGCCTTGATCTCGGCCTTGGCGGCCAGCATGGCCTCGCCGTTGCGCGCGGCGAGATGCAGGTTGCACCCTTCGCGCGCGAAAACCTGCGCAATGGCCAGCCCGATCCCTTTCGAGGCACCGGTAATCAGTGCCGTTTTTCCCGTAAGATCCAGATTCATGTCGTTCTCCTGCTGGCAGTTTCAGAATATGAGCTCACGCTCCGAGCGCGGCGATCATTCGCTCGGCAAAGCGGTCCGTGTCGGCGCGCCGGATGACACGGCAGTTCGGTTTCGCCGCCGGCCAGAGCTTGTCGGCCTGCGCCTCCTCAGCGCCGAGCGGAACGCAGACGCTTGAATAGGCGCGGGTGAGTTCGCTCCCCGTCTCCACATCCACGAGGCAGTCGGCGGATTCGAGGATCAGCGTCTCGTCCATCGCGCATGCGCAGGTCAGCGAATCCGGATGGGTGCTGAGCGGCGACCCGTAGCGGATGCGTGTCCGGTTGAACGGCGCCTGGCTGACGCGCATGAAGAAGCGCGCCAGCGGCGTGTCCATTGTCTCGATCCTGCGCAGCGCCGCGGCGGGAAGGATCCCCGACTTCATGGTCAGCGTCCAGGTCGACAGGGTTACGTTGAAGCCGGCGTTGATGACCATCTTTGCCGCTTCGGGATCGACGTAGAAGTTGAACTCGGAAGCCGGCGTCGTGTTGCCGATCGCATTGTCGGTGCCGCCCATGATCCACAGGTTGCGAACCGCCTTGGCGATGCGCGGCTCCTTGGCGTAGGCGGTTGCGATATTGGTGAGCGGCGCCTGCGCGACGATGTCGATCTCGCCCGGATTGGCCATCACCAGATCGATGATCGCATCGACCGCATGCCTGGCGTCGGGACGCTGCGCGGACTTCGGGAAGTTGGCGTCGCTCATCCCGTCCATGCCGAAGAACTCGGTGGCATCGACCGGCTTGCGCAGAAGCGGCAGCGGGCAGCCCGGATGCACAGGCACCTGGCCGGCATGCCCGGCGATCTCGAGCGTATAGAGGGCATTCTCGATCTGCTGCTCGAAGTCGACATTGCCGTTGCAGATGGTGACGGCCTCGAGCGTGACGCCAGGCATTTTCAGGGCCAGCAGGATGGAGAAGGCGTCGTCGCCGGCCGTATCGGTATCTATGATCAGTCGCATGTCAGGTCCGGTTTGCAGGTTCGCTGGATCGGGCAACCCATGCTTCCGCGAAGGCTGCGGGTGTCAGGCACGGCGGAAGGCCAAGTTGCTGGGACACGCGCAGGATGTCGGGTGCCTCGACGCTGGCGCCTGCCGTCAGTTTCGCGTCGAGGAAGAACTCGGCCGGGGGGCGGTCGGCGGAAATCTCCCCGTCGGACAGCGCAATCACGCGGGTGGCGAGGCGGGCCACGAATTCCATGTCGTGGCAGACGATGACGACGCAGCAGCCCTTGGCCTGCTCCTCGAGCACGATCCGCTCCAGCAACAGCCGTCCACGCGCGTCAAGGCCACGTTGCGGCTCGTCAAGTAGCAGCGCCGGCGGCCGGGTCGCTAGCACCGAGGCAAGCGCGACGAAGCGGCGCTTGGCCTGGTCGAGGTCGAGCGGATGCACGGCCGACTGATCCGTCAGCCGGGTGCGTTCGAGAGCCTCTCGGACCCGCGTCTCGCGTTCCTCGGCAGTGATCGGCAGGTTGCGTGGTCCGAACATCACTTCGTCGCGCACGGTTGCGTTGAAGATCTGCTGTTCGGGCGACTGGAACACCGTGCCAATCGACCGCGAGATCAGGTGAACCGGCGTCTCGGCCGTGACGTTGCCGTCGATCGTGACGGTGCCCCGCGTCGGCTTCAGCAGACCGTTCAGCAGCCGTAGCAGGGTGCTCTTGCCGGCGCCGTTGCGGCCGACCAGGGCAACGATGTCGCCCGCCGATGCCGAGAAGCTCAGGTCGCGCAGCACTTCGGTGCCCGCAACATAGTGGAAGCCGACGCCTTCAACCTTGAGCATCGTGAGCCCTCCGTACGAAATGCTCCACCACGGCGGACGGCGTCATGGGCAGTTTCGCGCTGGTCGGCCAGTGACCGGCGTCGCGAATGAGACCGGCTGCCTCCATCACCGCGGGGAGACCGAAAATCTCCGCGGTCAGCGGATGGTCAAGGATCTCGTCGGGCGCTCCATCGGCGATGATCCTGCCCTCGTCCAGCAGCACGAAACGCTCGGCGATCGCCAGCGCGGGCTTCAGCGCCATGTCGCACAGGATGATGGTGAGATCGCGGGGCAGGAGCGAGATTTGGCCGAGCAGCGCATCGCGCGATTCCGGGTCGAAATTGCCGGTCGGCTCGTCGAGGACCAGGGCTTCGGGCTGCATGATGAGGGCGGATGCGATCGACAATCGCTGCTGCTCGCCGCCCGACAGCGTGAAGGGATCGCGATCGAGCAGGTGCCGCATGTTGCACAGGTCGATCACGGTCTCGGCGCGACGCCGGATCTCGTCCGGCTCCAGGCCGAGATTGCCCGGTCCGAAAACCATCTCATCGAAGACGGTGAAGGCGAAACCCGAGAACTGCTGCATGGGTATCTGGCCGACGAACTGCACCGTCTGGGCGCGCTCGAGCGCGGTCCAGTCCTGCCACGGCCGGTCCTTGGCATGTACATGGCCTGTAGTGGCTTCCATGCCCGGACGCGGCAACCAGCCGGCGATCCATTGCGCCAGCGTCGTCTTGCCCGAGCCGTTGCCGCCCATGATGGCGATGCGCTCTCCGCGCTCGATCGAGAGGCTGACGCCGTCGAGTACCCGGGGCGCCTTCGGCCCATAGGAGAAGACCAGATTGTCGATATCAATCAGAGCCATGCGGCCAGTCCGATCTGAAGTGGCAGCGCGACCAGGAGCGTGCGTCTGAGCCAGCGCTCGTAGGGCCGGTCCTCGGGCGCATCGAGCACGACACGGAACGGGCGGGCGCGGAATGCACGGCCGTCCAGCACCGAGGCGCGATGGTCGAGGTCGGAAAGCGCCAGCGTGACCAATGGAATGAGCAGGGCCGGGAACGCCTTGGCACGGGCGCGCCAGCTGCCGTTGAGATCGAGGCCGCGCGCCTGTTGCGCGTCGCGGATGGCGCGCGCGCGCGTCGAGAACGGCTCCAGCAGCAGCAGTGGGCTGGAAATGAGATAGGCGATGCCCGGCGGTACGCCGTGGCTGTCGAGCGCCTTCAGCAGGATCGCCGGATGCGTCGTTGTGACAAACAGCATCGAGACGGTAAGCAGCGCCGCCACCCTGACCAGAATGCGGCCCATGTAGCCGAGGCCATCGGCGCTCAGCGAAAACAGTCCGTAGTCGATGGTGTCGGCCCGCTCGATGAGCAGTCCGTGAATGACGAAGAGTGCAATCGCGAAGGGCAGCAGGGTGAACAGGAGCCGGCGGACGAATGCCCGACCGGCTCCGGCGATGACCCCGAAGGCCAGGGCGGCGACGAAGATCGCCGCCATGCCCTCCGGGGGCAGCATGAAGGTTGTGGCGGCCAGCCACAGAAGTCCGACCAGCTTCGTCAACGGGTTCAGCCGATGAATGAAGCTGTCACCGGGCACATAGAGCAGTGACTTTCCGGCATGTGGACCTGGCTGGCCGATCATGATCACGCATTCGCCTTCTGGTAGAAGGGGAAGCTCGCCGTGAAACGGCCCGGCATGCGGCTGACGATGATCCAGGCGATGACGCAGGTCAGGATCTTGTCGACCAGATTCGTTGCCAGGTTGGCGATGGCTACGGAGTTGATCAGCTCGGTTCCCACCGCAACCATGTAGGCCGTGGCGAAGTCGGTACCCGCGCCGGTCACGCCGCCGAACATGTAGACGATGATCGGCACTGCGACGATGGTCGAGATGATGCCGATGACAATGCCCGAGACCACTGTCTTGCCGATCGTGCGGAACCAGCCGGCCTTTGCAAGGAAGCCGGCGAGGAGGCCAATGACCAGCGAGACCGGGAAGAAGGCCATGGCAACCGGGTCGGATACCAGGCCCCAGATGACATTGGTCAGGACGCCTGCCACGGCTCCGGCGATTGGACCTGCAAGGATGGCGACGAGCACCGTGCCGACCGCGTCGACATAGAGCGGCAGTTTGACCCAGACGGCCAACTGGCCGACGACGATGTTGATGACGATGGCAATCGCCATCAATACAAGTGTGCGCGTATCGAATTTCATGACAGTCCCCTTCTCTCTCTTGTTTATCCGTGACTTCGGATGGTGAGTTCCTCGTATCCGGACTGAGCGCACGGCACCCGCGTGAACTCGAAATCCTTTAGATGAGCGAGAACGATTTCAGCTGTGGTGTAGACGAGGCAGCCGGACAGCATGTGGCCGCCGAACATCCGGCCCGACCCGTCGGAAAGCGACAGGTGAACATGTGCGCCGGTGGGTTCGATGGTGCCGACCATCGAGACGATCTCGAAATGACCGCTCGATCTGGTACCGTCCGGCTGGTTGGCATAGCGGATCACCGCATCGGTCAGACTGCCGACCACCGTCACCAGGGCAACGGCCTGCAGGCCGTTCACGCGCACGAAATCCTGGACGGCGTCGAGCACGTCGGTTCCTGGAACCAGGCGCAGCGCGTAGAAGCGGGCGCCACTGGAGATGGTCTGGGTCACCGGATGCATCCTCCGTCTGCTTGCGCCAGTGCAGCGCCGGCAATGCTGAGCGGCACCGGCCGGAGCGGCATGTGCGGTCGGTTGCAGCCGGCCTCGGCCACACTCACGCCGATCCGCCTGGCGACAAGTTCGGCCAGCGACGAGCCGCAGATGCGCCCCTGGCATGGACCCATGCCGGCCCGTGTCCACATCTTGACGGCAAGCGCATCGCCGGCACCATCGTCGATGGCGGCCTCGACGTCGGCGCGCGAGACATCCTCGCAGCGACAGAGCGTGCCCGACGGCGACAGTTCGTCGACCAGATGCCCGGGAAAGGGAAACAGCCGCGCGAGCCCCTGGGCGAAGTCCCGGGCGTCCGCGAGCTGCCGGGCGAGGCGCGCAATCTCATCTGCCCTCGCCGTCTTGCCGGCCCCTGCCGCTGCCCCCAGCCCGGCAATGCGACCGCTCAGCCGTGCCGGACCGGCGCCGCCGATTCCCGTGGTCTCGCCCGCCGCGTAGAGGCCGGCCACGCTCGTAGCGCCTGTCAGCGGATCGGCGACGCAGCGCCAGCCACCAAGCAGCGTGTCGTGTCGGTGCTCGGCGCCAAGCGCCGAAGTGACGTCGATGACCGGCTGAAAGCCGTAGCCGATGCAGAGGCTGTCGACGCCGTCGATGGTGAAGGACCTGGAACGCTGCGGCTTGCCATCGCCGCCGATGGGCGCCAGCCGTACCGCCTCCAGCCTTTGCCCGCCGAGCGCCTCGACCACGACGTGGCGCCGGTGCAGCGATGCACCGGTGGCTCGCAGTCCGCGCAACAGTCCCGCGGCTTCCTTTAGCCGCGACGGATGCCTGACAAACAGAGGCAGCAGCCTTGAGCCGAGGCCCTGCAGTTCGACATAGGCGCGAAGCCTGAGGCCGGCCTTGGCGAATGTGTCGGCTACGGCGAAGAGGAACGGGCCGCTGCCGGCCAGCACTGTGCTGTTGCCGGGCAGCGTGCCATTGGCCTTGATGAGACGCTGGGCGGCGCCTGCCGTCATGACGCCCGGCAGCGTCCATCCGTCAAAAGGAATCGGGCGTTCCATGGCGCCGCTGGCAACGATCATCTGGTTCGCCTCTATGACCAGGGCCTCCTGCCCCTGCCGGGCGAAGACCCGGAAGCCCGGCTCGGCCCAGAATACTTCTGTCTCGGTCAACAGCTTCACGCCGAGTTCCAGGCATCGCGCCGCCGCCGCGCGCCCTTCTGCCACTTGGGAGACCGCCTCGAAGCGGCTGGCGGGCGAGGCCGGCTGCATGCCGTACTGGCCGCCGGGTCGGGCGAACAGGTCGAGACAGATCACATCGGCGCCTGCTTCGCGGGCTGCGGCCGCCGCGGCAAGTCCGGCCGGCCCGGCGCCGATGACTAGGACCTCGCACTTCTGCGACGAACCCGTCATTGCCCGACCTCGACGCGCATGTCGTCGCGCACCTGGGTCACGCAGGAACGGACAGTCTCGCCGTCCACCCGGACCATGCACTCGAAACACACGCCCATGCCGCAATAGAGCCCGCGCGGCCGGCCGGCGGGACTGGTGCGCAGCGCTGCGTTGCGCGCGTGCAGCAGACTGGCGAGCGTGGTCCCCCTTGCGGTGCGCACCTGCTCGCCGTCGACGAAGAGGATCACGGACTCCGTCATGCGCGCAGCTCCGCGAAGCGCGACGGTGCATAGAGTGTGTCGGCCGGCATTGCCGCCTCGCCGCGCACGATGCGGCTGATCAGGCGGCCGAGCACCGGCGCCCGGCAGAAGCCGGTTCCGTTGTCGCCGGCCGCTGCAATCAACCCCCTTCTCGGCAGCCGCCCTGCGAGGAAGCGATCATCGGGTGTTACCGCCTCGAAGCGCACCCATGAACGCAGCATCAGAATCTCCGAGAGACTCGGAAACAGCATCGTCAGCGTTCGGATCGAGTCACGCACGAAGCCGATCGGCGCCTCGTTGATGCGGTCTTCGGCGCCGGGCCTGGTGGCGGCGGGCGCGGTCACCGTGTTGAACAGTATCTGGCCGCTGGCCGCTTGCTGGATCTGCGTGTAGCCGCTTTCGACGCCACCGGCCGACTCGCAGGCTCCCACCACGGTCCGGATGCTCGGCGGTTGCCGCACCGAAGCCACGCATTGCGCCTGGCGTGGCACGAGCGGCAGGTCGAGGTCGGCATGTCTGGCGAGCTGTCCGCTCCATGGTCCGGCAGCCAGAATGACGTTGCCGGTGGCAATGCTGCCGCGCTCCGTCTGCACGCCGGCGACCCTGTCGCCATCCATCTGCAGTCCGGTCACCGCCGTATTGGCAAAGGCCTTCAGGCCGGCGTTGCCGCCGTCGCGCAGCAACGCGCGAACCGCCAGGAACGGGTTGACCGTCGCGTCGCCGGGGGAATGGCTTGCCGCGACGATCGGGCCGGTCAGCAAGGGTTCCTTGTCGCGCACCGCTTCAGGCGACAGGAGTTCGGGATCGAGGCCGAAGGCGCGCTCGCCATCTATCCACCGCTGCGCAACGGGAAGATCCTCTTCGCGCAGGATGAAGCGCAGCTGACCACACCGGTTGTATTCGAATGGATCGCCGAGTTCGTCCGAGATCGAGCGCCAGAGCGCGCAGCTCTCGACCAGCACCTCGAGCTCGTCGAGGCTGTGCATGTGCGTTCCGAGGCAGGCAAGACTCGCGCCGCTGACGGCGCCGCCGAACGCCTTGCGCTCGACGAGAACCGCGTCCACTCCGTCACGCGCCAGCTGCCGGGCAATCGCCGTGCCGACGATGCCGCCTCCGACCACGACCGCATCGGCGGTTCTGGGCATTTCGCCGCTCATGCGGAGAGCTTTTCGCGAAACCGGGCGGGAGCGGACTGCCAGAAGCCGGGGTCCAGGATGCCCTCAAGGTCGATGGTCCGCTTCTCGACGGCCAGCAGCGCCTCCGCCGCGCGCGCCATGTGTTGCGGGTCCGGATAGCCGAGACCATGCGTTAAGGTGGCGCCCTGCAGCGACAGCGCCTTTATGTCCGCCAGTTGCCGGCGATGCTCGTCGGCCGTGACATCCGGCCGCGCCGCGACGCAGGCGGCCACCGCCCGCTCGGGCTCGGAGAAAGCAATCGTCCATCCTTCCAGCACGGCGTCGACCACCGCCTGGACGGTCTGCGGATTGTCACGCGCGAAGTCGGCCGCCACGACAAGTCCGTCCTTCAGCAGCGAGGCGTCGAAATCGGCCGCCGAGAAAATGCGCAGCGCCCCGCGGCCCAGTTTGTCCTCGACCAGATGCTGCTCGTGATAGCTTGTCATCTGTCCCGAAGCGAGGTCGCCGGCCAGGAACGGGCCGACCGTATCCGGCAGTTGCACGCGCTCGACACTGTCGTCTGCCACGCCGGCCTTCTGCAGCATCCAGCGAAGCTCGAGGTCCTCGTGCCCGGGCCACACGCCGACCTTGCGCCCGGCAAGGTCGGCGAGACTGTCTATCCCGTCGGACAGTCTCGCCGGATAGACCAGCGGGCTTTGCTGCTGGATCGCCAGCACGAAGCGCAGGGCGGAAGGATCGGCACTCTCCAGGATATGCGACGGGCTCGCCACCGCCATCTGGTTGGCCCCCGACAGCACCGCCGCCACGTGCTTCATGCTGAAGTCGAGCCCGTCGCAGGCAATGTCGACTCCCCTGGCGCGCGCCAGGCCCAGCTGTTCGGCAAGCAGATAGCCTGCGAACTGCGCCTGCTTGTGCCAGAGAAGCCTGATGCGAACCGTCGTTGTCATTTCATTGCCCGTTTTGCTGGCGGGACTGCTATTTCGGGCAGTCGATGGTCTTGTAGGCGGCCGGCGCCTTTTCCCAGAACGCGTTGGTGAAGGCCTTCTCGAGGTCGACCGGCTTGTCGATCAGCTTGGCGTCGATCAGGATCTTCTGCGATACCTCGAAGTTCTTCATCTCGGTCTTGCCGAACTCGCCCGACAGCGTCGGTCCGGCGCAGAACAGCTCGCCCATTGCCTTGATCTGGTCGACCTGTTCGGCGAGCACGAGCTCGGAATTGTATTTCATGACGATCGCGGCGGCCGCCTCGGGATCGGCGATCGCCTCCTGCCAGCCGCGCAGCGTGGCGTCGACGACGGCCTGGACCTTTTCCGGATTTTCCGCGATCTCTTTTTCTGTCGTGAAAAGGCCGCCGCTTACGATGGAGGCATCCTCGGGCGGATCGAGGAAGACGAGGTCTTCCTTGGCGAAGCCCTCGCGATAGACCTGCTGCAGCTCATTGTAGAGCGTGACCTGCATCAGGTCATAGTCGCCGTTCAGCCATGCAATGATGTCGTAACCCTGGCTGACGATGTTTACCGAGGACTGGTCGATGCCTGCCTTCTGCAGCATCGCCAGGAACTCCTGCTCGTCGCCGCCGAACCAAAGGCCCACGCTGTGTCCCGGCATGTCGGCGATGGCCTTGATGCCGCTCTCCTTTCGCGCGATGTAGGTCGTAGCGCTCTTCTGGCCATGCTGGCTGATCATGACCAGCGGAGCGCCGTTGGAGCGCGCCGATATGACCTGGTTGGAGTGGCCGATGCCGAACGTGTCCGCGCCGGTGGCGACCATCACGGATGGCTTGATGTCCGGGCCGGCCGGCAGCAGTTCGAGATCGACGCCCGCTTCCTTGTAGTAGCCCTTCTCGAGCGCCACGATGGGTCCCGCGAACTGCCCCTGCATGACCCATTCAAGGCGCAGCGTTTCTGCCATGGCGGTGGATGCGGCCAGGGAAAGGGCGGCCGACACAAGTACTGCTTTCACTGTTGATGTCATTTCAGTAGCTCCTTTTTGGGGTACGAATTCATCGGTTGTCGTGCAGGGAGGAGTGCCAGGGGACGATCAGTCGCTCGAGCATGGAGATGATGGCGAAGAAGGCCATGCCGATCAGCGCCGACATCAGCATCGCCGCCCATAGACGCGGCATGTTGAGCGTCCGGTAGGATGTCATGATCACGAAGCCGAGCCCCTTGTCGGCCTGCACGAACTCCGCGACGATCGCGCCGATCACCGAGAAGGTCACATTGAGCTTCAGGCCGACGAAAACGTAGGGCAGGGCATTGGGGAGCCGCATCTTGAAGAAGCGCTGCGGCCCGGTCGCCGCTGCGATGTGGAACACGTCCATGATCGTTCTGTCGTAGGACTGCAGGCCCTTCATCATGTTCAGGGCGAGAGGGAAGAACGACAGGAAGGCCGTGACCGCGACCTTCGAGGAGAGGCCATGGCCGAACCAGATGATGATGATCGGCGCCACTGCCACGACCGGAATCGTGTTGGCGGCAATGACGTATGGCAGCAGCCCGCGGGCGACGAATTTGGAGTAGGCAAACAGCGTGCCGAGCACGGCGCCCATCATCGAGCCTATGACGAAGCCGGCGACAGCCTCGAAAAGGGTGATCCCCGAATGTCTGAACAGCGGGCCGGGGTTGTTGACGATGGCCAGCCAGATGTCGCCCGGCGACGGCAACACATAGACGGGGATCGCGAAGGCGGAGATCACGGCCTGCCAGGCCGCGATCATGATGACGAACATGGCGACGGGCGGAAACGCCTGGGCGAGCAGTCCGTCATCGTTGAGGGTGCTGCGGTTTGCCGTGTCAGGCATCCGCATAACCCTTCTCCAGTTCGTCGCTGCCGAGGCGGACATAGGCGTCGAAGCGTTCGTCCGCCCGGCTGCGCAGACTGCGTGGGCGGTCCAGGTCGACGTCGAATATTTTCGAAATGCGGCCGGGCCGGGGGGTCATCACTACGATGCGGTCGGAGAGCAGAACGGCTTCGCGGATCGAATGGGTAACGAGGACGACGGTGATCCCGGTGATCTCGTGGATGCGCGCAAGCTCCATGTTGAGCCTGTCGCGCGTGATCTGGTCGAGCGCGCCGAAAGGCTCGTCGAGAAGCAGGATCCGCGGGTCGGTCGACAGGGCGCGGGCTATCGCGGCGCGCTGGCGCATGCCGCCCGACAATTGACGCGGCCACGCCCGCTCGAACCCTTCCAGGCCGACGAGACTGATCAGTTCCCTGGCCTTGCTGTCCCGTTCGGCACGTGCGACGCCGCGCAATTCGAGCGGCAGGGCGATGTTGTCAAGAACGCAGCGCCATTCGAGCAGCGCCGGTTCCTGGAAGACGAAACCGATCTGGCGGTCGAGCCGCGCCTCCACTGGCCGCTTTCCACCGATCGACACGCTGCCGGCGGTTGGCGCCAGGAGGTCACCCAGAACGCGCAGGAGCGTGCTCTTGCCGCAGCCGGATGGCCCGATCAGCGAGACGAAGCTCCCTTCGCCTATGGCGAGATCGATATCGTCGAGGGCCTGGACGGGCGTGCCTACCCTGGCGCCGTATACAAGAGACAGGCCCGAGATGTCGACGAGGCTGCTGGCTGCGGTCGTGACGGGCCCCTCGCCCGCGGCCCGCTCAGCCATAACGATCGCCCCCGGCGAACCAGTCGGCGAAACCTTCCTGGGTGCGGACGATGACGCTGCCCTTGATCAGGTAGCTCTTCAGGGCGTCCCAGCCGTTTTCCTTGCCGTAGCCGCTGGCACCGTAGCCGCCCCAGATCGAGCGTGGATCGTTCTTGTGGTGGTCGTTGATCCAGGTGACGCCGGCCCTCGCCTGCCTGGCGACCCGGTGGGCGCGCAGGATGTCCCGGCACCACACGGATGCGCCGAGCGCAAACTCCGAATCATTCGCCAGTGAAAGCGCTTCCGCCTCGTCGGCGAAGGGCGTGATGCTGACGACCGGCCCGAATACCTCTTCGCGAAACAGCCGCATCTGCGGGTGCACGTCGGCGAACACGGTTGGAGGAACAAAGAACCCCCGCTCCATGTCCGTGGACAGGTCTGGGAGAGACCCGCCGGCGGCCAGCCTGGCACCGGAAGCCTCGGCGTCCCGGATGAAATCAAAACAGCGGTCGCGTGACCGCGCCGAGATGACGGGACCGACATCCGTGCCCATCGCCGAAGGATCGCCGACGCGAAGGCTCTTCACCCGCCCGGCGAACCGCTCGACAAAACGGTCGTAGATGCTCTGCTGCACCAGGAAACGCGAACCCGACACGCATGTCTGTCCGGCCGCCACGAAGGCCGCGAACAGCGAGCCGGGAACCGCCTCATTGAGATCGGCATCCTCGAACACGATGACCGGCGTCTTTCCACCGAGTTCCAGCGTGCAGGGCACGAGCCTTTCGGCTGCGGCCGCGGCGACCTGCTTGCCGGTTGCCGTGCCTCCTGTCAGGTCGATGCGGGCGACAAGCGGGTTGCCGACCAGCGCGGCCCCGGTCTCGGCGCCGCCGGTGACCACATTGACGACGCCATCGGGAAATCCCGCTTCATGCGCCCATTGCGCCAGGATCAGCGGCGATACGGGCGCCAGTTCGGAAGGCTTGGTAACCAGGACGTTGCCGGCAGCCAGGGCCGCGGCCATCTTCTTGACCAGAATGAGGACCGGGTGGTTCCACGGCGTCAGCAGGGCACAGACGCCGTAAGGCCGGTAATGCGTGTAGGTGAGAAAGCCGCCCTTGACGCCGTTGGCCTCGCCCTCCAGCCCGAGAATGATGCCGGCGAAATAGTCGAGCCATTCCGGGATCCGGCTCATCTGGGCGCGCATCTCGCGGATCGGTCGTCCGGTGACGGCCGATTCGAGGGCGGCCAGTTCATCCATCCGCTCGCCGATGATCTCGCCGAGACGCCGCAGCAGCCTGGCGCGTTCGGCGCTGTCGGTCGCTGCCCATGCGGGGAAGGCGTCTCCGGCAACGCTGCAGGCCATGTCGACATCGGCAGGGGATGCATCGGTGACGGTGCAAAGAACCTCGGCCGTCGCCGGGCTGAGAACGTCGCGCGCCTCACCGCTTCCATCGCGCCAGCCGCCGCCGACATGCAGCTGGAACTGCTGCGCGCGGGTCATGAGCGGTGGTCTTTCTGGCGACATCTTCAAGACCTCCAACTCACTCCAGACGCGCAATTCCGTCGGACGGGAGGTCCTTCGGGATTGCCTGTTACACGCCTATCGGATAGGCGTCATACCTAGTGCATGCACCATGTATACATGGTAGGCTAACTTTCTTGCATCGGCGACACAAGCCCATATTTTAGGCAAGCGGAGGGAAGTTTAAGCGATGATTCCGGAAGCCGGTGCGGCGAGAATCGCCATGCGAAGGGCAGACGGCCCCGAGGCGGGCAAGAGGAAGAGCGGTGCGCTGGGCCGCGACATCAGCGCCGACCTCGAGACGCAGATTGTCGAGGGACGCCTGTCGCCGGGCGCCAAGCTCGACGAGGTTGCCCTCGGGAACCACTATTCGGTTTCCCGCACGCCCGTGCGCGAGGCACTCCGCGCCCTGGCGGCGAAGGGGCTGGTAGAGTTCCAGCCGCGCATTGGAGCAATTGTGGCGCGACCGACCGTTGGAGAGGTGATGGACCTGTTCGAGGTTGTCGCCGAGATGGAAGGCGTTGCGGCACGGCTCGCCTGCGAGCGGATGGAAGCGGACGACAAGGCCCGCATCGTGGAGGCCTATGAGGCCTGCCAAAAGGCGGCTTCCGCCTTCGACCCCGAAGAATACTTCTCGACCAACGGCGACTTCCACAGCTCGATCCAGCAGGCCTCCCACAACAGCATGCTGATCGAGCAGATCGAACATCTGAACAAGAGACTGTCCCCCTATCGACGCTTCATCACCTTCCGGCCCGGTCGCACCCAGACCGCGATGAAGGAGCATGAGGCCGTCTTCGAGGCCCTGCTCCGCGGCGACGGCGAAACCGCATCGACATCGATGCGAAGCCACGTGCGGGTTCTTGCCGAGGATTCTCTGGCGCTCTCGAAGAGCCTGCGATTCTAGGAGTGTTGTTGGGACTTCATGGCGAAAGGCGCCGTGGCGGAGATCCCAACCTCAACCAGCCGAGGTAGCAACCACCTCGCACCCTACCGCTTATCTTCGACGAACCGCAAAACCATATCGACCGCGTTCTTGCGCAGGCTGGCCTGGGATGCGGCCGCCCCGAAATCCCGTCCGAAGATCTTCGAGAAGGTGGCGCGGTTCGAGACATTGAAGAAGCACAGCGCGCTGACCTGCCAGTGCAGTTCCACCGGATCGATGCCCGCCCGGAAGACGCCGTCCGACACCCCGCGCTCATAGATGCCGGAGATGTGGTCGATGGCGGTCACGTTGAGTGCGCGGATGGCTTCGGACCGTTCCAGATACTGCCCGTGGTGAATGTTCTCGATCATCACCATGCGGATGAACTCCTCATGCCGATGGTGGTGGTCGAAGGTGAACTCGACGAGCCTGCGCAAGGCATCGACCGGCGACAATCCCGCCGTGTCCAGGCCGTTCTCTCCCTCGCGGACAAGGCGGTAGGCATTTTCCAGGGCGCGCAGGTAGAGCCCCTCCTTGTCGCCGAAATAATAGTAGATCATTCGCTTGGAGGAACGGGTCCGCGCCGCAATCTCGTCGATGCGCGCGCCCGACAGGCCGTTCAGCGCAAACTCCTCGGTGGCGATGGCGAGAATGTCGCGCCGCGTCCCCTCCGGATCCTGCGTCCGGGTGACAGTATCACCGTCCCGCCGACGGGCACTTTTCTGGGTATTCACGGCACCAGTCCCTCCCGCCGGACGGCGATTGACTAAACTAACCAGTTCGTACATTGTGTACCAAGTCGTACCGAAGTCCATACCGGCTTTGAAAGACCAATGACAAGAGCGCCGAAGATGCGCCTTGCGAGCTCGGGTCGCGGTTCGAACGGGAGGATTTGTTGAGCCGACATGCCGGCATCATCGCGGAGATGGTGGGACGCCTCGTTCCCGACCCGGGCGTGCTGCCGGAGCACGCCATCATGGTCGGGCTGATCGGGCGCGGCATCCAGGCCTCGCGCACGCCGAGGATGCATGAGCGCGAGGGCGCGCGGCTGGGTATCCCCTATGTCTATGTGCTGATCGACTTCGACCTGCTCGGATTGTCCGACGACTCTCTCGCAGATGTCATCTCGCAGGCGCGGACTTCCGGATTTGCAGGCCTCAACGTCACCTACCCTTTCAAGCAGGCCATCATCGATCATCTCGACGCGCTCGACACCGATGCCGAAGCGATCGGTGCGGTGAACACCGTGGTTCTCTCGCCCGCCGGCACCGAGGGGCACAACACCGATTGCTGGGGTTTTGGGGAAAGCTTCCGGGAGAGCATGGACGACGTGCCCATGCGCAGGGTCGTCCAGTTCGGCGCCGGCGGCGCCGGTGCGGCGGTTGCCCACGCATTGATGGAACTCGGTGCGGGAAGCCTTTCGATCATCGACAGCGACCGAGAGCGAGCGGCAAGGCTGGCCGATTCCATGCACCGGCGCTTTGCCAACCGGGTGCATGCCGAGACCGACGTCGAGGCCACGCTGGCGCTGGCCGACGGCATCGTCAACACGACGCCAGTCGGCATGACCAAGCATCCCGGCGTGCCGTTTGCGGCCAACCTTCTCAAGCCGCGCCACTGGGTCGCCGAGATCATCTATTTCCCGCAGGAAACAGAGCTTCTGCGGCGCGCCCGCGCCCTTGGCTGCCGCACGCTTCCGGGTGCCGGCATGGCCATCTACCAGGCCGTACGGGCCTTCGAACTTTTCACCGGAAAAACACCAGATCGCCGGACCATGGCCGGCTATTTCGAGACGGCGGCATGAACGCCACGTCATAGTGCACCACAGGGAGGAATGACATGACAACACACGCAACCCGCCGACAGGTACTGATCGGAACCGGCCTTCTGGCCGCTTCCGCGGCAGCGCCCGCCTTTGCCCAGGACAAGCCGAAGCTACGCTTTTCGGCGGTCTTCTCCGAGCAGGACATCCGCGCCGAGATGATGAAGACGTTCGCCGCGGCAACGGCCGAGGACTTCGCCTTCGAGGGCTACTATGGCGGCAACCTCTTCAAGCAGGGGACCGAACTCGTGGCGCTGCAGCGCGGCAACCTGGAAATGGGCAACATCGCGCCGCAGGATGTTTCCAAGCAAATCCCGGCATGGTCGATCCTGACCGCCGGCTACCTGTTCCGCGACGCCGCCCATCTCAAGGCCTTCTTCGCCAGCGATGCGGGTGCCGAGATGAAGCAGATGACCGAGGACCAGCTCGGGGTGAAGGTGCTCGGACCGACCTATTTCGGCGTTCGCCAGCTCGGCCTGAAGATCGACAAGGAAATCAAGACGCCCGACGACATGGCGGGCGTCAAGCTGCGCATGCCCGGCGGCGACGCGTGGCAGTTCCTCGGCGAGGCGCTCGGCGCCAACCCGACCCCGATGGCCTATGCCGAGGTCTATACCGGCCTGCAGACGGGCGCGATTGACGGCCAGGACAACCCGCTGCCGAACGTCGAGAACATGAAGTTCTACGAGGTGATGTCGCAGATCGTGCTGACCTCGCATCTCGTCGGTTTCGACCTCCTGTCGATCTCCAAGAAAGTCTGGGACGAGATGGGCGCCGAGAAGCAGGCGAAGGTGCAGGCTGCAGCCGACGCGGCGATCGACTTCTCGACCGAGAAGCACCTCGCCCGCGAACAGGAGCTGGTGGAAACGTTCAAGGCCAAGGGTCTCAAGATCTACGAGCCGGACGTCGCGGCGTTCCGCAAGCATGTCCAGGAAAAGTACCTGGCCTCGGATCTCGCCACGAGCTGGCCCGCGGGCATGGTCGAGAAGATCAACGCCATCTAACATGGCAATCGGCGTCCGGCCGGCAGAGCACCGGCCGGACAGCCCGGGGAATGAACAGGGTGAGCACGCGACTTCGAACCTTGGGCGGCTGGCTCTACCGGCGCGCCGAAAACGCGCTGGCGCTAATGCTGGCGGTGATGTTCTTCGCCTTCATCCTGCAGATCGTGTTCCGCTACGTCCTGAACTGGCCGGTCGGATGGACCAACGAGATCAGCGTGGTCATGTGGATATGGATCGTGCTTTTCGGCGCGGCCTTCGTGCTGCGCGAGGAAGAGGAAATCCGCTTCGACCTGATCTATTCGGCGGTCGGCCCGCAGGTCCGCCGTGTCATGCTGGTTCTGTCGGCAGCAGCCGTGATCGGCCTCTACGGCATCTCGCTGCCGGCGGTCGTCGACTATGTCGGCTTCATGAAGGTCGAGAGCACCGCCTACATGAAGATCCGTTTCGACTGGCTGTTCTCGATCTACGTCGTCTTCGCCGTCGCCGTCATCGTGCGCTACATCTGGCTAGCGTGGCAGAGCCTGATGGCCAGCAGCGCCGAGAATACTGACGGCCCGACGAGCGAGCCGCGCAAATGAACCTTGCCAGCCCGTTCTCGTTGTCGCTGGTCGCGATCACGGCGCTGGCCTTTCTCGGCCTGCCGATCGGCCACGCGATGATCGCGGGATCCATCCTCTACCTGCTCCTGGCCGGCCTCGATCTCGGCACGGTGGCGGAACAGATCCTCAACGGGATGTATTCCAACTACATCATCCTGGCCGTGCCGCTGTTCATCCTGGCGGCCGAGCTGATGAACATCGGCTCCATGACCAACCGTCTGCTCGCCTTCTGCAACGCGGTCGTCGGGCGGTTCAGGGGCGGCCTCGCCTATGTGAACATCCTGCAGAGCATCATCTTCGCCGGCATGTCGGGTTCGGCGATCGCCGACGCGGCGGGCACCGGCAAGATGATGCAGATGATGATGACCAAGGACGGCAAGTATCCGGCGAGCTACGCCGCCGCCCTGACCACCGCCACGGCGGTCATCGGACCGATCATCCCGCCATCCATCCCGATGGTCATCTACGCGCTCGTCTCCGACGCCTCCATAGGCTTCCTGTTCCTCGGCGGCGTCGTTCCCGGCCTGCTGATGGCGGTAACCCAGATGTTGATCGTCGGCGTCGATTCGCGGCGCCGAAATTTTCCGGTCGAGGCCCCTACCCCGCTCCGCGAACTGCCGATGATCACGTGGCGCGCACTGCCCTCGCTGATGATGCCGGTCGTCCTTCTGGGCGGAATCTACAGCGGCGCGACGACTCCGACCGAGGCCGCCGCCATCGCTGCCGCCTATGCCCTGATCGTCTCCGTCGTGCTCTACCGGAGCGTCAGCGCGGCCAATTTCTACAAATCGGTGCTCTCGAGCGCCCGCACCAGCGCATCGGTCGGCATGCTGATCGCCGGCGCGCTGATCTTCAACTACGTGGTGACGGTGGAGAATATTCCGCAGTCGCTGAGCGTCTTGCTTACCGGCTGGGAGCTTTCGCCGACCGGCTTTCTGATCCTGGTCAACGTCATCCTGCTGCTGCTCGGCTGCCTTCTCGAAGGCACGACGATCCTGCTCGTCATCGTGCCCGTGCTGATCCCGACCGCCAAGCTGCTCGGTGTCGACATGGTTCACTTCGGCGTGGTGGTCGTCGTCAACATCATGATCGGCCTGATCACGCCGCCCTACGGGCTTCTGCTGTTCATCATGACGCGCATCGCAGACGTCCCGTTGCGCGACCTCGTGCGCGACGTGCTGCCGTTTCTCGGCGCGATGCTCGCCTCGCTCGCGCTCATCACATTCTTCCCCGCGCTGGTGCTCTGGCTGCCGCGCCTGCTGGGCTACCAGGGCTGACGAAAGAGGACCTTCATGGCCGACAAACCGATTTTCGTGCTCAACGGACCCAACCTTAACCGGCTCGGCATGCGCGAGCCGGAGATCTACGGAACGGTCACCCTCGGCGAAGTCGAGACCATGTGCCGGGAGGCCGCCGGGGGC
The DNA here is from genome assembly GCA_018823835.1 of Alphaproteobacteria bacterium. Taxonomy (GTDB): domain Bacteria; phylum Pseudomonadota; class Alphaproteobacteria; order Rhizobiales; family Rhizobiaceae; genus CAMYMG01. The sequence continues at coordinate 421,501 of JAHJHT010000002.1, forward strand.
TGGCCGGTCCGGTTCCACCAGTCGAATGCCGAGCACCAGCTCGTCGACTGGATCCACGAGGCGATCGACGACGGCGCGGGCATCCTGATCAACCCGGCCGGGCTGACGTTCCGGTCGATCCCGATCCTCGATGCCCTCAAGATGTTTCCCGGGCCGATCATCGAGTTTCACATCTCGAACATCCGTCGCCGCGAGGAAATCTACCATCACTCGCTCGTCTCCCCGGTCGCGACCGCGGTGCTGGCCGGGCTCGGTCCGAAAGGCTATGCGCTGGCCGTGCACGCGCTGCTCGACATGATCGACAGATGAAAACCTCGATCGCCACCGTTTCGATCAGTGGAGACCTGCGCGAGAAGCTGGCGGCCATCGCGGCGGCAGGGTTCGATGGAGTCGAGATCTTCGAGAACGACTTTCTGACCTTCGACGGCAGCCCGGCGGAGGTCGGCCGCATGGTGCGCGACCATGGGCTCGAGATCACGCTGTTCCAACCGTTCCGCGACTTCGAGGGAATGCCGGAGCCACAGCGCACAAGCGCCATGGATCGTGCCGAGCGCAAGTTCGACCTGATGGCCGAGCTTGGCACCGATCTCATGCTCGTCTGCTCAAACGTCTCGCCGCTCGCGCTGGGCGGGATAGACCGGGCCGCAGCCGATATCCGCGAACTTGGCGAGCGGGCAGCCAAGAGGTCGTTGCGCATCGGCTACGAAGCACTTGCCTGGGGCCGGCACATCAGCGACCACCGCGATGCCTGGGAGGTCGTGCGGCGCGCCGACCACCCGAATGCCGGGCTGATCCTCGATTCCTTCCACACGCTGGCGCGCAAGATCGACGTCGGGTCGATCCGCGCTATCCCCGGCGACAAGATTTTCATCGTCCAACTCGCAGACGCACCGCTGATCGACATGGACCTGCTCTACTGGAGCCGTCACTTCCGTAACATGCCGGGCGAAGGCGACCTGCCGGTAACCGAGTTCATGCGCGCGGTCGCGGCAACAGGCTATGACGGTCCGCTGTCGCTAGAGATCTTCAACGACCAGTTCCGGGGCGGCTCGCCGCGGTCCATCGCCGTCGACGGCCGGCGTTCGCTGATCTACCTGATGGACCAGGTGGCGCGTGCCGAGCCGGCAATATCCATCGACGTCCCCGAGATTCCCGACCGCGTCGAGGCGCAAGGCATCGAATTCGTCGAATTCGCAGCCAACGAGCAGGAGGCCCAGGAACTTGGCACCCTGTTCGAGGCGATGGGTTTCGCGGCCGTCGCCCGGCACCGCAACAAGGAGGTGACGCTCTACCGGCAGGGTGCCGTCAATCTTGTCGTCAACACCGAGAAGGAGGGCTTCGCGCACTCGTCCTATCTGGTGCACGGTACGTCGGCCTATGCAATCGGCCTCAAGGTGGCGGATGCCACGGCAACCGTCGAGCGGGCGCGCGCGCTCGGCGCCGACATTTTCGAGCAGCGTCACGGGCCGGGCGAACTGGCCATCCCTGCCATTAGGGGCGTTGGCGGCGGCGTACTCTATTTTGTCGATGGCAAGACCGAGGGCGTCTGGGAGATCGAATTCGAGCCGACCGGCTCGGATGCCGGCGACAGCGCCTTCCGGAGCATCGACCACGTGGCCCAGACCATGAACTACGAAGAGATGCTGACCTGGATCCTGTTCTACACCTCGATCTTCCAGGTGCATAAGTCGCCGATGGTCGACGTCGTCGACCCGGCCGGGCTGGTTCGCAGCCAAGTGATCGAGAACGCGTCCGGTTCGCTGCGCCTGACCCTGAACGGCGCTGAAAACCGCAAGACCCTGGCCGGGACGTTTATCGCCGAGACTTTCGGGTCCAGCGTCCAGCATATCGCCTTTCGGACGGGCGACATCTTTAAGACCGCGCGGCGCCTGCGCGACCGTGGCTTCAAGCCGCTGGTCATCTCGCCCAATTATTTCGACGATATCGCGGCCCGCTTCGGCCTTGAGGGCGGGTTCGTCGAGACGTTGCGTGACCTCAACATCCTCTACGACCGCGACGGGCACGGCGAGTTCTTCCAGTTCTACAGCGGCAACTTCGGCGAGGCGTTCTTCTTCGAGATCGTCGAGCGGCGCGGAGGGTACCGGGGTTATGGCGCGGCCAACGCGCCTTTCAGGATCGCGGCGCAACGGCGCATGCTGAGGCCGAGAGGGATGCCGCGCGCGACACGCCCGTAGGCGCTTCACGAGGCCCAGCGCGGGTCCACGATCTCGCTGCCTCACTCCCGGAAGCCGGCGCTTCGCACGAGGGCTGGCCCGCCCTCAGAAGCGCCGATCCGAGCGGCCTCAGGCCTTCACCACGCGATCGCAGATGATGTTGGCGCGTTGCATTGCATTGCGTGTGTCGATGATCAATCGCGAATGGTTGGCGAGAAGCGCGTAGTCGATATCGTCGTGATCGGTCACGATGACGACCGCGTCGTAGGCGGCAATCGAGTCTCGCGACAGGCGGATGCAATCCTTGCCAGCAAGCGTCGGGTGCTTGCGGGTCTTGGGAATGCGGGCAACGTGCGGATCGTGATAGGCGATGTCGGCAGCACGGTTCTCAAGCAGTTCTATCAGCTTCAGCGCGGGGCTCTCCCGGACGTCCGAAACGTTCTTCTTGTAGGCGACGCCGACGATCAGGATCGAAGACTGGCTGAGCGGCAGCCCAAGCCGTGTGTCCAGGGCGTCGATCAGCTTGCTCACGACATAGTGCGGCATTGCTACGTTGATTTCGCCGGACAGTTCGATGAAGCGGGTCGACACCTCGAACTCCCGTGACTTCCAGGTGAGATAGAAGGGATCGATCGGAATACAGTGGCCGCCCAATCCCGGGCCCGGATAGAAGGGCATGTATCCGAATGGCTTGGTCTTGGCGGCTTCGATGACTTCCCAGATGTCGATCCCCATGGCGTCGTAAATCACCTTAAGTTCGTTGACCAAGGCGATGTTGACGGCCCGGAAGATGTTTTCGGTCAGCTTGACCACTTCCGCGACCTTGATGCTCGAGACGGGCACGACCTTCTCGACGATCGAACCGTAGAACTGCGCGACCAGCTTCGAGGCAACCGGGCCGTCGCCCGCGACAACCTTGGGAATGGTCGCGGTCTCGAAGCCCGCACTTCCCGGGTCCTCGCGTTCCGGCGAATAGCCGAGGAAGAAGTCGCGGCCCGAGCGCAGGCCCGTGGCTTCCAGGATCGGCTTCATCAACTCGTCGGTCGTGCCGGGATAGGTCGTCGATTCCAGAAGGACGAGCTGCTCCTTGCGCAGATGTTGCGCGATTGACCGGGTGGTCTTTTCGACAAATGACAGGTCGGGTTCGCGCTGCTTGGTCAGCGGGGTGGGAACGCAGATCGCGATGACGTCGCATTCCTCGAACTGGGCGAAGTCACAACTTGCTCTGAACAGCTTTTCGGCCATATGCGATTGCAGCGCAGCGTCGCTCACCGCATCGATGTATGATTTGCCGCCATTGAGTTTCTCTACTTTCGACCGGTCGATGTCGAATCCGATGACATTGAAGCCGGCCCGCGCGACGGCCGAAGCCAGTGGGAGGCCGACATAGCCCATACCCACGATGCCGACCGTAGCGGTACGCGTCTCAAGCTTGGAAAACAGCGAAGCCGCCCGTGCATGTTCTGCGACTAGCATTTGGAGCTCTCCTCGAAATGGCGCCTTGCCGCTTTTGGGCGCGCCGGATTGATTGCATTGCTTGGAGCCAGGTTCCTGGTCATCGCACTAGTCCCGGATACCCGATGTGACTTCGCGATCGAGAAAGGGCGTTCGTTCGTTCACGATGTAGGAAATGGCTTCGAGAATGATGCCGTTGGTGTTCACGTCGGCGACTTCGACAGCCGACTGACTGGTTTCGCCGACACCGGATGCAAAACCTATTTCCGGAAGCTTGCCCTTGTCGCGAATGAGCGAAATCAGCCTGTCACTGTAGTTACCTTGCCGGCAGGCGTACCAAAGGTAGGATGCCTTGCTGTTGACCATCCTGAGGTCCGCTTCGCGTCTTGCTGTCTTGCCCGCCTGCTTGCTGGTCGGCGCATCGACCACGAATTCACCCCCGTCAGGCGTGATCTGGTAGCCCTGGTATGTGAAGTAGGGCGCAAAGGCGACCGGACCTTCAGATACCGCGGTCAGCACTCCCGTCTCCTGGAAGCGCTTGACCTGCGCATCGAGAAGGATGTCCGACGAAAGCCGTCCGTGCGGCGAGCCGCCGAGTTCGATTTCTTCCGTCAGGTGCGGTTCCGTTGCGATGCGGCCGCGGTCGGCAATCTCGCGCAGGGCTTCGACGGCATCGTCCATATTGCGACTTGGGTCCTGTTCGCCGAAAACTGGCTTGGTCTCGAAACCCCACAGGCGATACCCGTTGGCAACATAGTTCGCATAGCTGTTGGCGTGGACCGATGTCAGGCGGCCTTTCCCGCTGACAAGATGCATCTCTCCCTTGATCAGGATCTTGTGAAGGCCCCAACTGCCAACCAGTTTGTCGATCCCGAGACTGCTTCCCGACTCGATGTCGAGCACCCTGAGCGCGATGAGCAACCGGCCTGTGTCCGCGGAGTCAAATCCGGTGCGTTCGCCTGCCTGGGTGCTCAGCCTGCGCTCTGCCGGCGGCAGTTTGACGCCGGCATAGCGGAAGGTCTGTTCGCCAAGAAACTCGATGATACGCCTGCTGCGTTCCTCCAGTTCACCATTGTCGATCAGCCCCAGTCGCTTGGCTGAAACCGTCGCCATGACCATGCTCGCAACGTCCCACATGGTGGCGAATGGGTAGCCCTGCTGGCTGCCATCCTCCATCCATGAGGTGCCGGGAGCAATGCCGTTGAAGGTCTTCATTCCCCAATCGAAGTACCGCCACGCAAGTTCGGCATCGTTGAGAAGCAGGCCCCTCTCGGCATCGGTCATGTCGACGGGGTTCCAGTCGCGGATCTGCACCTCGGCGCGCGCGCCGCAGATTCGGTCGTATGCTGCCAATGGCGGCAAGACCATTCTTCGATACTCCTCGAAGTTGACGAGCTTCGTGCCGGCTTGTCCGGACAGGGTCGAGATGACGTCCTTTATCTGCTCGATCCTTTGTGGCGTGTTCGCCGTGTTGAGGTGGACGCTGAAAACGGCGTCGTTCTTGTCGCCGACCAGATCCAGAACCGTTTGCGTGTCGTGATAGGGGGCATCGGCCTCCCACGATTCTTCGAACATGACGGTGTTGGAAGCGTGCAGAAGACCCCGCTCGTCCATCCCGGTAAACCATCGGAAATCGCGCTTCTCCGCGCTGATGATGGTCGCGCCGATGCCCGCAAGGGCTATCAGCGTGTTTTCGTCATAGGCGTTGTTCGGCGGAATGTAAGACGCCGGGATGCGGCCGCTGGCGTGCGAGACCTCGGCCACGCCGTAGCGGATCAGATCGAGGTTCTTCTCAATCGAGTTGCCGACCAGCTCCGATGGAAGGTGGCGCCATCCATGCGTGGAGACGTCGTATCGAGGATGCTGCAACATGCGCCGCAGATATGCCTCGACCGCGCCGTCGGCGGAAAGGAAGTAGTCTGACGGAGCGGGGACCACCGCTTCGGTGACGGGGTAACCGGCATTGATCAGTTCCTCGACGAACGCCATTTGTGTGATGTCGGACTTCGCGTTGACCCTAAGATCGTCGAAGCGGACTACAACGAAGCGATGGTTGTCGGGGTGGCTTTGCCGATGCAATTCCATCGGCAGGACAGTTCTTGCTTCACCTGATTCCACGGCGTGAAGCGCTGCCTGGGCAATCTCGGTAGCGTAGCTTGCAAGATCGCCTTCGCTCATCTTGTCAAAAGAAGCGTAGGGAATGTCAACGATGATTGGCTCGTCAGAATTCGCGAGCTTGTCTATTCCCGCCGCAACAGAGGCAGGGTTGGGTTTGCGCTTGCGCGAAGGACGGCTGCTGCTCTTGGGCGAGCCGAACAGGTTCACAAGGCCGGTTTCGGTCGTCCAGTAACCGCCCTGGTCGGGCTGGAGGTTGGCTGCATCCTTCACGCCGGCAGCCAACCGAATTATCGAGCGAATTCCCGCCGCTCGTATCGCTGCTCCGTCCTGATAGGAGGCGAGCGGCGAATTGGTGGTCAAGGTGCATGCTGTCGTAACAGCCTTGTCCTTGTACCGCTCATACTGGTTGATGGCTTTGGAGAAGTGCGCTTGAGCGGCGCTTACCTGACGCAACTGGAAATACGGATCCGTAGCTTCCAGCGTCTCTGCATGAAGCCCGATCTCGATGTCTCGGCGCTCTTGCTGGATGATGTCGCGCAGGTATCGCGCCATCTTGGAATCATATTCGAGCAAGGCGCCTTCGCCGCCATGAGGATTGACCGTCAATGTGACGGGGATCCCGCGGATCTGGAACGGGCTGACGATCGTCGCGAGCCGAATAGGATCGGATGCGGGGTCGGCACCGCTGATCGTAATGACGAGCGGGTTGGGCAACGTAGCCGATGCCGCCCTGGCGGCTGAGCGCCCCAATATGGACATTGCCGGTACGCTTAGCGCACCGAGGAGAAGATTGCGCCTCGTAACGTTCATGTCGGCTCCTTTCCAATCCGGCGGATCATGCTTCGACCACGGTCGTGATGGGTCCGTAGCGCTGGGGACTGACCCAGCGACCATCCGATTGGGCGATGAACGAAACAACCAGGGCGCGCCAGAAGAGCGCGGCGTCGAGAAGGCGGATCAGCGGGAAAAGAAGTCCATACAGAAGCATGCTCGGACGACGTTCCACCAGGGATACGACAACCGTTAGTGCGTAATCCGTCGCAAGGAAGAGAGCGACCAGCGGGACCGGCGAGATCATTTCGACATCCATGTCGAGCAGCGAGAAAGCCGGAACGTGGATACCCGCGGTGAGGTACAACGCCAGCATGACTGGCAAGGCGAGCACAAACGCGGAAATCGTGAGCAGCTCGATCAGCAGCGCGCCGAGCGACAGCCAGAACATGCTGGGCCAGACACCGTTGCGCCAGACTGTCTGCCAGAACCCGAGATACCAACGCTGAACCTGCTTGCGGTAATCGTTCAGCGTGAGGGGATCCTCGGACGAACAGCGGGCTGTCGGCGTGTAGGCGACACGGCCAAGCCGCTTGCGCTGCACCTCGAAGGTCATGTTGAAATCTTCGATCACGAGCCCGCGTGCCGTGATGTCGATATGCTCAAGAACACTCGCGCGATACATGCTGGCGAACCCCGGCGCGATATAGCTCACATTCGTCCAACGCCATGACTGGCCGTACTGAAAAGCCGTCTGCAGGAGACGGTAAAGCCGGGTCCTGTACGCGGCGTAGAGCAAGTCGGGACTGGGCCAGAACTGGTTGCGCCACCGGGAAAGGACATGGCCGGCGACCACCGCGTTTCTCGGGTCGTCCAGAAGCGGAAGTGCATGCTCGAGATAGTGCGGGTCGATTTCGGAGTCGGCGTCCTGAATAAGGACGGCCTGGTATCGACCGCAAAGGTCGAACTCTACGAGAGCGGTAGCGAGCGCCTTTGCCTTGCCACCGTTCGGCTGGATATCGAGAACGTTACATCCGGCTTCACGAGCCAGCTCTACCGTCCGGTCCCTGGAGCCGTCGCTCGCCACGAATATCTGGGAGGCAGGAACAATCGCCCTCAGCGCGGCAAGACACTTTGGCAGGGCCACTTCCTCGTTGTGTGCAGGAATGACCACCGCGACATCGTCGACCGACAGCAGAGGTTGCCGGCGCCGAGGCGCAAACAGGTTTTCCGATACGAGGCGGGCAATGCCGACGGTGCACCAAAAGGTTATGCTGACACCGAGCGACGCAGCGATTATCGGCAACAGCCAACCGCTATTGAACAACGTTGTCATACACGTGCCTGAGGCCGTCCGCTCCGGCCATTCATTGCGAACGAGGCAACGAGGGTCACTTCGTCCGAGCGACGCTCATCCTTCGAGGACACGAACTCGGCGTACATCTCTCTCAAGCCGTCGGCCAGGCTGACCTTTTGGCTCCATCCCAGGGCCTCGACCTTCGATGTGTCCGGCCAGCGTCCGCGATGATCCGAGATGAAGTGCTTCTGGAAGACAGCTCTCCCGGACAAACCGGTCGCCTTCTTCACGGCCTCGAACAACTGCTTGATGGTGAGCTGCCTGCTGCCACCTATGTTGTAGGCCTCGCCGTTCGACCCGCGCTCCATCACGGTAAGCAGGCCGTCGATCAGGTCATCGACATGCAGGAACGTACGCGTTTGCGAGCCGTCCCCATAGATCAAGACCGGCTGGCCATTGATCAGGCTGCCGATCATCTGAGGAATGACCCGCTGGTCTTCCGGAGACATTCGCGGACCGTATGTGTTGAAGATGCGTACGATGCGTGCGTCGACCCCGTACTTGCGACCGTAATAGCAGGTGAGCGCCTCTCCGAAGCGCTTTGCTTCTTCGTAGGCACTGCGCGGACCAACCGGATCGACATTGCCGGCGTAGGTTTCCGCCTGCGGGAAAACCTGCGGGTCGCCGTATGCTTCCGCAGTGCTGGTGAACAGGAAACGTGCACCGGAGGTGCGGGCGATTTTCAGCAGGTTGTAGGTTCCTGCCGAGGATGCCAGCAGCATCTCCTCACCGAGAAGCTCGATGTTGGGCACGCCGGTCGGGCACGCCAGGTGATATACTTGGGAATAATGACGCCGCAAGAAGCGTGTGCAGTCTTCGGCATTGGAGACATCGAGCTGGATGAACCGGAATGCTGGATCCCGCTTCAGATCGACAATATCACTCTCTCGTCCTGTCGACAGGTCATCGACGCAGTCCACCTGCATTCCCCTTGCCAGCAACGCCCGGACAAGGTTGCTTCCGATGAAGCCTGCCCCACCAGCAACAAGGCAACGGTTACGACTCAACCCGAGACTACGCATGCACCCATACCCACCACTTGTCCGTCCCACGTTAAAGTTGCAGGTTTTCCACAGGGCGGCAACTTTATCGTTAATGTATAGTTAACGAGAGAAGGAGGTTAAGGTGCTGAAAACTCTTAACTAATGAAGCCCTCAGGGGATTGCTGTATCGAATTGAAACACTTTCCTTAGGCTCCGCGTCGGTAAAAATGGTTGACATCGGGCAATCCGTGGGGCAGCCCACACACTGATTCTTTCGCTGCTGAAACAGCAAACGTGCCGCCCATGGACACGGGCAATCGAGCGGCCCAAACTGGTACACACTGTCCGAAGTTGCGCAGGCCGATGCGGCAAGAAAAAGCCGCCACCGACCTTAAGTCGGCAGCGGCTTCCTCCAACGCCTATGCGGCGCCTATCAGTCTGCGCTTAGTTGGTGCGCATCGACAGGCAGAGCTCGTCGCGGTTGGGATCCGTGTTGGCCTCGCAGGCCGTCGACAGGCTGGCCTGGTCTTCCTCCGACATGGCCTCCCAAGCGGCCTTGATCTCTTCCTTCGAACGGAGTGTGGTCATCGAATCGTCGGTGTAGAACTGGTGGACGCTCGGGCTATTGAGATAGTTCGCCGGGTCAGAGCCGCCGCGATCGCTCGCCGAGGTCGACGAGGTTTCCTGAGCGAAGGAGGCGCCGGCCATCATAAGGGCCATGGATGCTGCGAGAAGAATTTTCATGGTGGTTTCCTTCCTTGTTTCGTTCCGGCAGTCGGTAGCTGCACTGCCAAACGAACCGCCGGGCGGACGGAAAGTTCCGGGAAAATTTCCTCCTCCGGACACGGCGTCGTGATCGGCGCCGTGCCGCCAAAAGCCTGTCATTTAAAGTGTAATCTGCGCTTCACCCCGGCATCCGGCCGCGCATGGGCGTCGGCAGGCCATCCCGCACCTGCCCCATAAAAATCGTCGGTAGCCCGGGAACGCCAGCCGCCATCGTGAGTTGAAGGACAGATCACGCCCCCGTGATCCCACTCCAAGTCAAAGGGACAGAACATGGCCAAGGAAAAGACGCTGGAAGATCTCTTCCACGACACGCTGAAAGACATTTACTACGCAGAGCGCAAGATCCTGAAGACGCTGCCCAAGATGAAACGCGCAGCCCAGTCCGACGATCTCAAGGCAGCCTTCGACAAGCATCACACCGAAACCGAGGGCCAGATCGAGCGCCTGCAGCAGGTCTTCGAACTGCTCGGCAAGCCGGCCCGCGGCAAGACCTGCGATGCCATCGAAGGCATCATCGCCGAGGGCGAAGAAATCATGGACGAGTTCAAGGACACGGCCGCCCTCGACGCGGGACTGATCTCCTCGGCGCAGGCAGTCGAGCATTACGAGATGACCCGCTACGGCACGCTGAAGCGCTGGGCGACCGAGCTTGGCATGAACGACGCCGCCAAGCTGCTTGATGCCACGCTGCAGGAAGAATCGAAGACCGACGGCGACCTGACCAAGCTCGCGGATGCTTCCGCCAACCAGCGGGCCAAGGCCAAGAAGGCCGCCTGACGACCCGACCCGGGAAGCCCTGTCTTCCCGGGTCGTTTCTTTCGAGGTCTTCGGCCCCGCGCGACCTGCAAACCACGCCCCTGCCCGCTTCCAGTCCAACAATCCGAGGTATTTCAATGGCCCGCAAGCCCAGCAAGACAGCAAGGACCGGCCGGTCCGACGGATCCGCCGTCACCATCCACGACCAAAAGCTCGCGCGCGGCAACGGCGGCGAATTGCACCAGACCGCCGGCAGCGATACCGAGGCGATGACCACCGCGCACGGTGTCCCGGTCTCCGACGATCAGAACACGCTGAAGATCGGCACGCGCGGCCCGACGCTGATCGAGGACTTTCACTTCCGCGAGAAGATCTTCCATTTCGACCACGAGCGCATCCCCGAGCGCGTGGTGCATGCGCGCGGCTATGGCGCGCACGGCTATTTCGAGACCTACGATTCGCTCGCCGAATACACCCGCGCCGACATCTTCCAGCGCGCCGGCGAGAAGACGCCGGCCTTCGTGCGCTTCTCGACGGTGGCCGGCTCCAAGGGTTCGTTCGATGTGGCTCGCGACGTGCGCGGCTTCGCCGTGAAACTATACACCAAGGAGGGCAACTGGGATCTCGTCGGCAACAACATTCCGGTCTTCTTCATCCAGGACGCGATCAAGTTCCCCGACCTTATCCATTCGGTGAAGCCCGAGCCCGACCGCGCCTTCCCGCAGGCTCAGTCTGCGCACGACAATTTCTGGGATTTCATCTCGCTGACGCCCGAAAGCATGAACATGATCATGTGGGTGATGTCGGACCGCGCCATCCCGCGCTCCTTCCGCTTCATGGAGGGATTTGGCGTCCACACCTTCCGGCTCGTCAACGCCAGCGACGAATCGACCTTCGTCAAGTTTCACTGGAAGCCCAAGCTCGGCCTGCAGTCGGTAGTGTGGAACGAGGCGGTCAAGATCAACGGCGCCGATCCCGATTTTCATCGCCGCGACCTCTGGCAGTCGATCCAGTCCGGCAACTTCCCGGAATGGGAGCTCCGCGTGCAGCTGTTCGACCAGGAATTTGCCGACAGCTTCGACTTCGACGTCCTTGACCCGACCAAGATCATCCCCGAGGAAATCATCGAGCCGATGCCGGTCGGCCGTCTGGTGCTCGACCGCATGCCCGACAATTTCTTCGCGGAGACCGAGCAGGTGGCCTTCATGACGCAGAACGTGCCGCCCGGCATCGACTTCTCCAACGACCCTTTGCTGCAGGGCCGCAACTTCTCCTACCTCGACACGCAGATCAAAAGGCTGGGCTCGACCAACTTCAGCCACCTGCCAATCAATGCGCCAAAATGCCCGTTCCACCACTTCCAGCAGGACGGTCATATGGCCATGCGCAACCCGGTTGGCCGCGCCAATTACGAGCCCAATTCCTGGGGCATGGGTCCGCGCGAAGATCCGCAGCGCGGCTTCCGCTCCTTCGCTGACGCCGAGGAGGGCCAGAAGGTCCGTCTTCGCCCAGAAAGCTTCGCCGACCATTACAGCCAGGCGCGGCAGTTCTTCATCAGCCAGACGGTTCCCGAGCAGCAGCACATTGCCATGGCGCTGACCTTCGAGCTGTCGAAGGTCGAGACGCCGGTGATCCGAGAACGCATGGTCTCGCACCTGCTCAACATCGACGAGGGTCTGGCCGAGACCGTTGCCGAAAAGCTCGGTATCAGGAAGCTGCCGAAAAAGGCCGATGCCGCGGTCGCGCCGCGCGACGACCTGCCCCTCTCCGACGCATTGTCGATCGTCAAGAACGGGCCAGACAGCTTTGCCGGCCGAAAAGTTGGCGTGCTGGTCAGTGACGGCTGTGACGCCGGCATCGTCAAGAAGCTCGCTGCGGCGCTAAAGAAGGAAGGCGCCATGATGGAGATCGTCGCGCCCAAGGTCGGCGGCGTCGAGGCGGCTGACGGCACCTTCATCGAGGGCCAGCAGATGATCGACGGCGGGCCGTCCGTGCTCTACGACGCGGTGGCGCTGATCGTCAGCCCGGAGGGCGCCGAGAAGCTCACCAAGGAGGCTACGGCGCGCGACTTCGTCGCCGATGCCTTCGCCCACTGCAAGTTCATCGGCCATGTCGAGGCGGCGCAGCCGCTCTTCGACAAGGCGCAGGTCGAACTCGACGAGGGCTTCATCGAGCTCGGTTCGGCTGCCGGCATTGCCAGCTTCATCGAGAGCTGCCGCAAGCTGCGGCTCTGGGCGCGTGAACCAAAGGTCAAGCTCTAAGGCACCCCGGAAAGGCGCCCGGCGCGGTTTCTGCCGCGCCGGGCGCCTTTCGCGTTCCAAAGGATCGGCAAAAAGGCCGCTACAACCCCAGTCATTCCCCTGCCCGCCGGATTCTGCTTCGATGACGGCAATGCGCCAACTCCTGATGTCAGCAGATCTCTGCAAGGACCAGAACGATGACCGTCCGCTATCGACTGGGCTGCGACCTTTCCTATCAGGTCATGAGCCCGACCCTCTTCATCTTCAACATCGAGGTGGCCCGGCTGCCGAGGCACCGCGGCCTTGTCGAGACTCTGACCTTCTCGTCGGAACTCACGCGGCGCAGCCACACGGTGCCGGACATGCAGAACCGGTATGTCAGCGTCGAGGCCGATGCCGGTCCGCTCGACGTCCACTACGAGGCGGAAGTCACACTGGACGTGCACCGTGCGGATCCCGCGACGGTGCGCGAGACGCCGCTCGGTGACCTACCGCTCGACATCATGCCCTTCCTGCTGCCGTCGCGCTTCGTCTCTTCCGACAGGCTCGCTGCCTTCGCGCAGCGCGAATTCGGGAACGTTCCGCCCGGCCACCAGCGTGTCACCCAGATCTGCAACTGGCTCTACGACAATCTCGACTACCAGCGCGGCTCCTCGGACCAGTTCACCACTGCCGACGAAAGCCTGATCATGCGGGCCGGCGTCTGCCGCGACTTCGCGCATCTCGGCATCGCCTTCTGCCGCGCCCTCAACATCCCGGCGCGCTTTGTCAGTTGCTACGCGCACGGACTCGAGCCCGGCGATTTCCACGCTGTGTTCGAGGCCTATCTCGACGGCCGCTGGTGGCTGTTCGACGGCACACGCCAGGCCAATCTCGACGGCCTCATCCGCATCGGCGCCGGCCGCGATGCGGCCGAGATCGCCTTTGCCACGCCGTTCGGCCAGATGGAGGCCGGACCGATCAACATCTCGATCGAGCGCGCCGATGGTTCGCCCGAGCCTTCGACGCGCACCACCGACGCGATCTCGACCGAAGAACCGGGGCCAGGCGCCGGCTAGGCTTCACTGCCTGGGGGCAACGGCGCTCGTCGCTTGTTTGATATATCAGCCATCTGTAGTGTCGCACCGGGCCGAACCTTATCCGGCCGGCGACAGGATTAATGATGCTTAATGACAGGGTGGAGCCGGCCGCGATCAGGGCCTACCGCGAACTCGAGCGGCTGATCGTCACCCTCGAACTTGCACCGGGCAGCACCACCACCGAGGGAGCGCTGATCGACCGGCTGGCGCTTGGCCGCACGCCGGTGCGCGAGGCGATCCAGCGGCTGGCCTGGGAAAGCCTGATCGAGATCCGCCCACGCGCCGGGCTTGCCATCGCGCCCTTGAATGCCGGCGACTGGCTGCGCGTCATCGACGCGCGCGCCGGCGTCGAGATCGTGCTGGCGCGGTCTGCCGCGCGCTTCGTCACGCTGGAGACGGCGCGGCTCTTCGAGGAGGCGGCGCGGGCCATGCAGCGTGCAACGGCCTCTTCCGACGTGCTGGCCTTCCTCGAGGCCGACAAGGCACTCGACGAGGCGCTGGCGCTGGCCGCCGACAATGTCTTTGCCGCCCGGCTCGCCGCGCCGCTGCAGACGCACAGCCGCCGCTTCTGGTACCGCTTCCACCGCGAGACGGGGCTTGCAGTTTCCGCCCGCCACCATGTCGAGCTGATCGAGGCGATCGTTCGCCATGACGAGGAGGCCGCCGGCGAACGTGCCGCACAGCTGATGGCCATGCTGCGCAGCAATGCAGAGATGGCTGCGACGCGCTGACCGCCGGGCGGGGCATTCAGAGACTGCCGCAAACGAAAATGGCGGACCGAAGCCCGCCATCCCGATCTTCTACCCGGCTTGCCGGGAGGGTTTCCGCCTGCCGCTCAGCGGTAGGGGTAGCCGGCCTTCTTCATCACGCCGGCATAGTCCTTGAACGCCTGGACCACCTTGGCCGAGCGCGGGCTCGCCGAGGCGATCTCGTCCCAGAAGGCTTCGGAATCGTCGACAACCTTACCCCACTCCTCTGCCGGGATCGAGGTCAGTTCCATTTTCTCGCCCTCGACGCGCAGCTTGGCCTCGCCGCCCCAGTACCAGACGTCGCGATAGTAGTGCGACTGGTCGACGGTCGAGCGGTAGAGCTGCTGCAGGTGCGGCGGCACCTTGTTCCAGCTTTCGGTGTTGGCGAAGTAGGAGCCGAACCAGGCGCCGGTGACCGAGTTGGTCAGCGCGTAGTTGCAGACGTCCGCCCAGCCGACCTCGTAGGCTTCGGTGAAGCCGCACCAGGCGACGCCGTCGAGCTCGCCCGTCTGCATCGCCACCTCGACGTCGTCCCATGGCACGGTGACCGGGATCAGGCCGTATTTCGACAGGAACTTGCCGGCCGTCGGAACGCCGAAGACGCGCAGTCCGTTCATGTCGGCAAGGCTGCGGATCGGCTTGTTGACGGTGAAGATGTGAAGCGGGTCCCAGGCGCCCGAAGACAGCCAGGTCACGTTCTCGACCTCGCCATAGGCCTCGGCCCAGATCTCGTTCAGGCCATAGTAGTTGAACAGCGACGGCACATCGAGGCTGTAGCGCGTGGCGAAGGGGAAGTAGCCGCCGAACACCGAGATATCGACCGGCGAGGCCATGGTGGCGTCATCCGACTGCACGGCGTCGATGGTGCCGTTCTGCATGGCGCGGAACAGCTCGGCCGTCGGCACCAGCTGGTCGGCGTAATAGAGCTCGATCTCCATCTCGCCATTGGCCGCCGCGTTAAAGGCGTCGATCTGCGGCTTGATGACGTGCGCGCCGAGCGGCGCGCCGGAATAGCTCTGCAGGCGCCACTTGATGGGTGCCTGTGCCCGCACGATGGCCGGCGCGGCAAGCGTCGAGCCGGCAAGGGCCGCGCCGCCGAAGCCCGCATTGCGCAGAAAGGTGCGGCGGCTCGCCAGGATCTTCTCGGATGGTGATTGCGTCTTGTTGTCTTTCGTCATCGTCACTTTACTCCTCTGGTGGAAATGGTGTTGCGGCCTCTGCGGGCCGTTGGCGGCAGTCGGGGGTTCAGATCCCCCTGACATGGTGGGGCAGCCAGAGTGCCAGCTGCGGAAAGATCATGACCAGCGCGATGGTCAACGCCATCATCACGACGAAGGGCCAGATCGAGCGGTAGATGTCCTTCAGCCCGATCTCTTTTGGCGCCATGGCGCGCATCAGGAACAGGTTATAGCCGAAGGGCGGGGTGATGTAGGCGATCTGGCAGGTCATGGTGTAGAGCACGCCGAACCACACCAGGTCGAAGCCGAGCAGCTTGACCAGCGGTACGTAGAGCGGCGCCACAATGACCAGCATGGCAGTGTCGTCAAGGAACATGCCCATGATGATGAAGGACACCTGCATCATGATGATCACCTGCCAGGGCGACAGGTCCCAGCTGGTGATGAACAGCGACTCGATGGCGCGCACGGCACCCAGCCCGTCGAAGATGGCGCCGAAGGCGAGTGCCGCCAGGATCAGCCACAGGAACATGCAGGAGATGGCAAGCGTCTTGCGCGCCGTCTCGGTGATGAGGTTCCAAGACAGCCGGCCTTTCAGCGCCGCGGCGATGGTCGCCGAGGTGGCGCCGACCGCGGAGCTCTCCACGAGGCTGGTGATGCCCATGACGAAGAGGCCGGTCATGGTGAAGAAGATGAGGAACGGGATGATGCCGGCGCGCAGCAGCGCCAGCTTCTCGCGCAGCGGCATCTTCAGTTCCTCATCGGAAACCACCGGCGCGAGTTCCGGGTTGATGCGGCAGCGGATCACCACATAGATGACGAACATGCCCGCCATCAGCAGGCCGGGCACCACGCCGGCCAGCCAGAGCTGGCTCACCGGCTGGCGCGCGATCATGCCGTAGAGCACCATGACGACGCTCGGCGGCACCAGGATGCCGAGCGAGGAGCCACCCTGCACGACACCCGATATCAGCACCTTGTCGTAGCCGCGGCGCAGCATCTCGGGCAGCGCGATTGTCGCGCCGATGGCCATGCCCGCGACCGACAGGCCGTTCATCGCCGAAATGATGACCATCAGGAAGATCGTACCGATGGCCAGCCCGCCGCGCACCCGGCCGAACCAGACATGCAGCATGCGGTAGAGGTCCTCGGCGATGCCTGACTCGGCCAGGATGTAGCCCATGTAGATGAACAGGGGCAGCGTCAGCATCGGGAACCAGTTGAACAGCTTGAAGGTCGCGCTGAACGGCATCTCCACGGCGCCCTGACCGTAAAGCAGCAGCGCCGCGCCAGCCGCGACAAAGCCGATCGCCGCGAAGACGCGCTGCCCGGTCATGAGCAGCACCATCATGGATGCGAACATCAGTATGGCGATAAGCTCATAGCTCATGAAAGGTCGGCTCCGCGGAGTGTGGCAATATGCTTGAAGACGAGGGACACACCCTGCAGGAGCATGAGAATGAGACAGGCGACCATCAGCGCCTTGATCGGGATCATCGAGGGATTCCACATCGAGAAGCGCCGCTCACCGGTCTCGATGGCGTATTTCAGGCTGGAGATCGAGCCGATCAGCATGACCGACAGGTAGAACAGCATGCAGCCGATGGTGACCAGGTCCATCTTGGCCCGCCCGCGCGGCGAGAGGCGCTCGTAGAACAGATCCATGCGGACGTGGGAATCGTCCTTGATGGTCATCGCGCCACCCATGAAATAATAGGCCGCCAGCGTGAACTGGGCGAACTCGATGCACCAGTGCAGCGGTATGTGGACAACGTTGCGGGTCACCGCGTCGAGCAGCAGTACGCCGACCATGACGAAGATCAGCATCATGGCCAGGTAGCCGACATAGTCGGACAGCCGGTCGATTATCCGCACGTAGTGTCTTATCGCGGCTGGCATGCTTGCCCCTGGTGCTGTGTCGAGAATAGGCACGAAATCGCAGTGTGGCCGGAACTCATCGGATTGTCACCTCGGCCTCACGCAGCGACGCGGTCAACATTGCGTCCGGCGACGTGTCGCTGATCAGCAGGTCTAGATCGGACAGCGCACAGACCTGGAAGGCCGCACGGCGGTCGAACTTGGTGGCGTCGGCCACCACGACCACGTTTCGCGCCCGGCCGATCATCGCGCGCGCCATCTGCGCCTCGTCGAAATTGGCGTCCATCACGCCCGCCTTGGCGTCGATGGCGGCGACCGTGAGCACCGCGTAGTCGGCCTGGAAGGCCTCGACCTGCCGGATGGCGAGCGGGCCGACAGTCTCGGCATTGTCGCTGCTGTAGCCGCCACCGAGCAGGTAGACCGCGTTGTCGCCGCCGGCCGCGCCGAACACCTGCGCGACGCGCAGCGAATTGGTGATCACGGTCATGCCGCCGGTCGGCGCCAGTTCCTCGGCGCAGGCCAGCGTCGTGGACCCGGTGTCGATGAACAGCGTGTCGCCGCGCTCGATGACGCCGGCGAGCTTCACGGCGATCTGCCGCTTGGCCTCGGCGTTCTCGGTCATGCGCTGCTGGAAGCTCGACTCCGACTGCAGGCGCGGCCGCTTGGCGCCGCCATGCACCTTCTGCACGATGCCGGCCTCGGCCAGCAGGCCGAGGTCGCGACGGATCGTTTCGGTCGACACGTCGAAGCGCACCGCCAGCGCATCGACCGAGACCTGCCCGTCCCTGTCGATGATCGCGGCGATCTGGCTTTGCCGTTGCTTTGGTTTCATTCCGCCCCCAAATTGACACGAAACAAGCGGCAGCGCCCAAGTCAACAGCTTTTTGTTGGATGCGGCAAAGTTTTGTGGTCATTAGTCCGATTTCGTTGACTAATTGGTCATTCCGTGGGCATGACTGCCCAATTCACACTCACGTGGCGGCGAGCCAGGCGGGAGAGTCGCTCAACCGATGTCGCAGGACAGTTCCTCCGAGGTTTTCGACGTTGCCGTGATCGGTGGCGGGGTCATCGGTTGCGCCGTGGCGCGCAAGTTCGCGCTGGAGGGTGCCCGCGTCGTCATGCTGGAAAAGGCACTCGACATTCTCGACGGCGCCTCCAAGGGTAACAGCGCGATCCTGCATACCGGCTTCGACGCGCCGCCCGGCTCGCTGGAACTCGCCTGCATCAAAGCCGGTTACGCCGAGTATCTCGACATTCGCGAGCGCCTTAACCTGCCGCTCGTGCGGGCTGGCGCGCTCGTGCTCGCCTGGACCGAGGAACAGGAAGCGGCCCTGCCCGGACTGATGGAGCAGGCGCGGACCAATGGTATCACCGACATTCAGCCGCTTACGGCGGCCGAGGCGCTGAAGCTCGAGCCCGAGCTTGCCGGCACGCTGCGCGCTGCCTTCCGCGTGCCGCGCGAACATCTCATCGACCCGTGGTCGGCGCCGCACGCCTATCTGTTGCAGGCGATCGAGAACGGCGCCGTGCTCCGGCGCGATTGCGAGGTTCTGGGCGGCATCTATGACGGCGTCGCTTGGCGGCTCGAGACAAGCCGTGGCGGCGTGCAGGCGCGCCTCGTCGTCAACGCCGCCGGGCTCTATGGCGATATCGTCGACGAACGGCTGACCGGCCGGCGCGATTTCCACATCAAGCCGCGCAAGGGCCAGTTCGTCGTCTTCGACAAGACCGCCGCGCGGCTCACCACGCACATCCTGCTGCCGGTCCCGAGCAAGACGACCAAGGGCATCGTGGTCTGCCGCACCGCCTACGGCAACCTGCTCGTCGGACCGACTGCCGAAGAGCAGGAGGACCGCAGCGTAGCCGAACTGGTGCCCGGCGCGCTCGCGGCGCTGCGCCGGCGCGGCGAGGAAATCCTGCCGGCGCTCGCCGGCGAGGAGGTCACCGCTATCTATGCCGGCCTGCGTCCGGCGACCGAATACAAGGACTACCGGATCCGCGCGCATGAGGGCAAAGCCTACATCACCGTCGGCGGCATCCGCTCGACCGGCCTGAGCTCCGCACTCGGCGTGGCGCGCTACGTGCAGGCGCTCGCCGTTAAGCTCGGCCTCCCGGCTCAGCCGCTTGCCGAGCCCGTCTGGCCGCGCCTTCCAGCGCTCACCGACGAGGGCCAGCGCGACTGGCGCGCCGCGGGCAATGCCGGCATCGTCTGCCATTGCGAGCTGGTCACCAGGCGCGAGGTCGAGGCCGCGATGGAAGGCCCCCTGGCGCCGCAAACGCTTGCCGGGCTGAAGCGCCGCACCCGCGTCACCATGGGCCGCTGCCAGGGCTTCTACTGCTCGGCCGAGCTTGCCGCGATGACGCGCGACCGGCTTGCGGTTGCGATGACGGAAACCGCCGATGGCTGATTCAACGCCGCAAAGCTGCGACGTCGCCATCGTCGGCGGCGGGCCGGCGGGCCTTGCCGCAGCCGTTGCGCTGCGCAAGGCAGGCGTCGCATCGGTCGTTGTTCTGGAACGCGAGGCGCAGGCCGGCGGCATACCGCGCCATTGCGGCCACTATCCCTTCGGCATGCGCGAGTTCAACCGCGTGCTGCGCGGCCCCGATTACGCCGCGCGGCTGGTCGCCCGCGCGCTGAAGTCGGGCGTCGACATCCGCACTTCCGTCACCGTCACCGCGCTCAACCCCGGCGGCCGGCTCGGCCTGTCGACGCCAGAAGGCGCTGCCGAGCTCGCGGCAAAGCGCGTGCTTCTGTGCACCGGCGTGCGCGAGAAGAGCCGCGCCGCACGGCTGATCGGTGGCGAAAAGCCCGGCGGCGTCCTGTCCACCGGAGCGCTGCAGGGGCTCGTCTATCTCAATCACCAGAAGCCCTTCTCGCGTCCCGTCGTGCTCGGCACCGAGCTCGTCTCCTTCTCCGCACTCTTGACCTGCCGGCACATGGGCATCCGCCCGGTCGCCATGGTCGAGCCCGCCAGCCGCGTCACGGCCCGCTGGCCGACCCGCCTGTTGCCCAAGCTCCTGCGCATTCCGCTTCTCCTCGACACCGGCATTTCCGCAATCCATGGCGGCTCGAAAGTCACCGGCGTGGACCTCGTCACACCCGACGGCGGCACGCGCCACATCGACTGCGACGGCGTCATCGTTACCGGCGCCTTCCTGCCCGAGGCTTCGCTGCTCAGGGCCAGCCACCTCGCCGTCGACCCCGCCAGCGGCGGGCCGGACATCGACCAGTTCGGGCGCTGCTCCGACCCGGCCTATTTCGCCGCCGGCAACCTCTTGCGTGCAGTGGAAACCGCCGGCTGGAGCTGGGCCGAGGGCCGCCGCGCCGGCAACACGATCGCACACGACCTGAAGAGCAGCCTTCCCGAGCCGCGCGAGGGGCTGCGGCTGGTGATGGCCAGCGACGCGCTGAAATACGCCGTGCCGCAGCGGGTCGCTTATCCGGCGGGCAGCCCGCGTTCGACGACGAAAATCCAGCTGCGCGTCACGCGCCCGGTTGAGGGGCGGCTCGGCCTGCGCATCGACGGCACCGAGCTGTGGTCTAAGCCGCTCTCGGCCATGCCAGAACGGCGGCTGACGGTGCCGGTCTCGATGCTGCCCGATGGCCGGAAGGGTACCGCAGAATTCTTCGTGCGGGAGCAGGCAAAGTGAACACGCTGGCGATCGACCAGGGCACTACCAGCACGCGCGCGCTCGTCGTCGACGCGGCAGGCAAGGTAACCCCGCTTGCTTCGCTGCCGCACCGCCAGATCTACCCGCAAGCCGGATGGGTCGAGCACGACCCGGAAGAACTAATCGGCAATTTGCGAGCCTGTCTCGACGCGGCCGGCGCCGTGCCTGACATCGGCGCCATCGGCCTCGACAACCAGGGCGAGAGCTGCCTTGCATGGAACGCCGGGACCGGTCGCGCCATCAGCCCGGTCATCGTCTGGCAGGACAGCCGCACGGCATCCGACATCGAAAGGCTTGCCGCCGACGGGCTCGAGGCCACGGTGCTGGAGCGCGCCGGCCTGCCGCTCGACCCCTATTTTTCCGCCTCCAAACTCGGCTGGATCATGCGCGAAATCCCGGAGGCGGCGCGGCTGGCCGCCAAGGGGCAGCTGCGGCTCGGCACAACCGACGCCTTCTTCCTTGACCGGTTGACCGGGCGCTTCGTCACCGACGTCGCCACAGCCTCGCGCACCTCGCTGATGAACCTTGCCACCTGCGGCTGGGACGCCGAACTCTGCGCCCTTTTCGGCGTCCCGGTCGACGCCCTGCCTCAGATCGTACCGAGCACCGGCGATTTCGGCGCGCTCGATGTCGGCGGAAGGTCGGTACCGCTCGCCGCCTCCATCGTCGACCAGCAGGCCTCGCTTTATGGCCATGGCTGCCGCGAGGCCGGCGACGCCAAGATCACCTTCGGCACCGGCGCTTTCGCGCTTGCCGTTACCGGCGATCTGCTGCGCACGAAGGCCGGCGGGCCGCTGCCCACCGTCGCCTGGCAAAAGGCCGGCGAGGCGCCGACCTTCGCGCTCGACGGCGGCGTCTACAGCGCCTCCTCGGCCGTCAACTGGGCGCGCGGCCTAGGCCTGTTTTCCGACTTTGCGGAGATCGACGCCTTCGACGCGCCGGCAGCAATCGACCGCGGCATCGCCTTCGTGCCGGCGCTCGCCGGGCTTGCCTGCCCGCATTGGGACCGCTCTGCGCGCGGCGCCTGGCTCGGCCTGTCGCTCGACTCTTCGCCCGCCGACATGATGCAGGCGCTGCTCGAGGGCGTGGCGCTGCGCATGGGCGAGGTGGCCGGCGCCCTGCAGGAGACCGCGCCGCTTTCGGCGCCGGTATCGATCGACGGCGGCATGGCCGCCAACCACTACTTCTGCCAGTTCCTGGCCGACACGCTGCAGCGCGAGATCATCGTCTCCGACCAGCCAGAGCTTACCGCCATCGGTGCCGCCGCACTCGCGGCGGAGGCGGTGGGGAAACCCTTTGACTTCAGGCGCAGCGGTCGCCGCGTGCTGCCGGGCGACGCCCCGTCCGGACGCGCCGAACGGTTCGCGGCGGCGCGGCAAGCGATCCAGGCCTACGGAAATTTCAGGTGAGTTTCGTTCCGCGCGGTTAGCCGCGCCACGCTGCTCAAGCCGCCGCGGCAACGCCCTTGAAGTCTATAGAGCGGACCAGCGTGCCGAGCTCCGGTTCGTCAACCAGCAGCGCGGCATCTTCCGGCGACAGCCATGCGCGGTGTCGCTTGGCGCTTTCCTCCCAGTCCGCCAGCACCTCCTCGACCTTGAGCATGTGAACCGTCACCCGGATCTTGACGAAGCGGGTCTTCAGCCTCTTCCAGTAGTCGTAAGTACCGAGCGGCGTCTTCAGCATCTTGCCGCTGACCCCCGCCTCCTCCCGCGCCTCGATCGCGGCGGTCTTCTTGCCGCTCTTGCCCTTCATGGGCCAGCCCTTGGGAACGATGAAGCGCTTCGTGGTGTTCGACGTGATCAGCAGTACCTCGACCTTGCCCTCGGCATCGAGCCGGAACGGAATGGCAGCGACCTGCCGGATCGGCTTTCCCTTCTTGGCTTTCGCAACGATGAGCTTCTGCTTGACCATGCCGTCTTTTGGACCCTACCCTGTTGCCGATGCATTCCGCCAGCTGTCTGCCGGCGCTCTCCAAACGCTCCGTGACTCCCTGTATCGGAATTGCACTCCAACACAATTGCCACGGATCGGTTGCCGTAATAGCAGAATTTGCTACTTGTTAGACGGCGAAATAATTTGGGAGGAGAACCGCTCATGAAGAAGCACTATCTTGGAACGGCCGCGATGGCCGCAATGCTGCTTTCGGGGACCGCGCTGGCGCGTGCCGAAAGCGTGACGCTCTACTGCAGCGCCGACGAGGTTTGGTGCCAGCAGATCAAGACCAATTTCGAGGCCGAGACCGGCATCACCGTCGACATGACCCGCAAGAGCTCCGGCGAAACCTTCGCCCAGGTCAAGGCGGAAGCCAGCAACCCGAAGGGCGACGTGTGGTGGGGCGGCACCGGTGACCCGCACCTGCAGGCTGCCGAGGAAGGCCTGACCGAGGCCTATGTCTCGCCGATGCGCGACCAGCTGCAGCCCTGGGCGATCCGCCAGGCGGAAGCGGCCGGCGACAAGACCATCGGCGTCTATTCGGGCGCGCTCGGCTTCGGCTACAACAAGGACCTGCTGGCCAAGAACGGCCTGCCCGAGCCGAAATGCTGGGAAGACCTGACCAAGCCCGAGTTCAAGGGCCATGTGCAGATCGCCAACCCGAATTCGTCGGGCACCGCATACACGACGCTGGCGACGATGGTGCAGCTGTTCGGCGAGGACAAGGGCTTCGACTACATGAAGGCCCTGCACAAGAACATCAACCAGTACACCAAGTCGGGCTCTGCCCCGATCAAGGCGGCCGGCCTCGGCGAAACCACCGTCGGCATCGTCTTCATGCACGATGCCGTGGCGCAGACGGCGGCCGGTTTCCCGATCGTCACCGTGGCGCCCTGCGAGGGCACCGGCTACGAGATCGGCTCGATGTCGCTGATCGCGGGTGCGCGCAATCCCGAAGCGGCCAAGAAGTTCTACGACTGGGCGCTGTCGGCAGAGATGCAGTCGCGTGCCAAGGATGCCAACTCCTACCAGCTGCCGTCGAACAAGAATGCGACCGCCTCGCCGCTGTCGCCCGACCTGTCGACGATCAAGCTGATCGACTACGACTTCAAGAAGTACGGCTCGAGCGACGAACGCAAGCGGCTCTTGAAGAAGTGGGACGACGAGGTTTCGACCCTGCCGCAGTAAACCGTGCGGCAGCATAAAGAGGTCCATGGCCTTCATCCGACCGTCACCCTGTGGGTGGCGGTCGGACTGATCGGTTTTGCCGTACTGCCCTGGTACGGCACGGACTCCAATTTCTTCACGCTCTCCTGGCTGCTCGATGGCTACCCGTTCGACGGCGACGTGGCGCCGGCGCTGTTCCTGGCCCTGCAGGGCGAGAAGCCTTGGCTGGCGCCCGTCGGACTGCTGCTGCTTGTGCCGTTCCTGCTCTGGAACCGGCAGAAAAACGACCCGTTCTTCGGTCGCCTGCTGATCGCCGTCGGTGCGATCGGATTTGCCTATCTGATGCTGCAGGGGTTCGCCATCGGCCTGCGCGGCTGGCGTTTCGAATGGCTGACAGCCCTGTTCGGAGAGCTCGGCGACCGCCAGTTCGGCATGGGCTACGGCGCCATGCTGTGCGCCGGGGCCTTCCTCTTCCTGTTTTCCGTCGGCCTCGCCGGCCGCGGCGTGGTCGGCGGCGACGTCTTCGTCGTCAGCACCATCGCTTTCGTCATCACCGTCGTGGCGCTGTTCATCTTCATGCCCATCCTGCAGATGCTGGCCAATGCCATGATCACGCAGGAGGGCACCTATTCGCTCTCCAGCTTCGTCGAGAAGATCTTCAGCGAGCGCCTCTGGGGAATCGGCTGCGTCACGCAGAACATCGGCTGCGGCGTCGCCTGGAACTCGCTCTTCCTCGCCATCCTCGTCGGCGTACTCACCACACTGCTCGGCCTCGTTTTCGCGCTGGTCGTCACGCGCACTGGCTTCCGCTATGGCCGCATCCTGCGCGCGCTGACCGTGCTGCCCATCATCACGCCGCCCTTCGTGATCGGCCTTGCCATCATCCTGCTGTTCGGCCTATCGGGCGCGGTCACCCAGATGTTCGCCGAACTCTTCGGCGTCCAGGCGACGCGCTGGGTTTACGGCCTGCCCGGCCTCCTGATCGCGCAGCTCCTCGCCTTCACGCCGATTGCCTTCCTGGTGCTGATCGGCGTCGTCGAGGGCATCAGCCCGTCGATGGAGGAAGCCGCCCAGACGCTGCGCGCCGGCCGCTGGCAGACCTTCCGCACTGTCTCGCTGCCGCTGATGCGCCCGGGGCTGGCCAACGCCTTCCTGCTCGGCTTCATCGAGAGCATGGCCGACTTCGGCAACCCGTTGGTGCTCGGCGGCAATTTCGACGTTCTCTCGACCGAGATCTTCTTCGCCATCGTCGGCGCCCAGAACGACCAGGCGCAGGCCGCGGTGCTCGCCATCGTGCTCCTGGCCTTCACGCTCGGCGCCTTCTACGCGCAGCGCTTCTGGCTCGGCCAGAAATCCTACACCACCGTCTCGGGCAAGGGTGATTCCGGCGTTCATCCGCTGCTGCCCACCGGCCTGCGATACACCGTCTTCGCAATCGCCGGCTTCTGGGCGCTGTTCACGATCTTCGTCTACGCCACCATCTTCTACGGCAGCTTCGTCAAGCTGTGGGGCGTCGACAACAGCCTGACGCTTGTCCACTACGTGAAGTCCTTCGCCATCGGCTGGACCGAGTTCGGCATCCACTGGAAGGGCGCGGCCTGGAGCTCCTTCTGGACCACAATCACCATCGCGCTGGTGTCGGCGCCGCTCACCGCGGCGATCGGACTCCTGACCGCCTACCTGCTGGTACGCCAGGACTTCGCCGGCAAGGATGCCTTCGAGTTCGGCACGATGCTGTCCTTCGCCATTCCCGGCACGGTGATCGGCGTCTCCTACGTCATCGCCTTCAACGTGCCGCCGATCGAGCTGACGGGCACCGGCGTCATCCTCGTGCTGTCCTTCATCTTCCGCAACATGCCGGTCGGCGTGCGCGCCGGCGTCGCGTCGATGTCGCAGATCGACCGCAGCCTCGACGAATCCTCGCTGACCTTGGGCGCCAATTCCTGGCAGACCTTCCGCAAGATCGTGCTGCCGTTGCTGAGGCCCGCCATCCTCGCCGCTCTGGTTTATTCCTTCGTGCGCGCCATGACCGCTATCAGCGCCATCATCTTCCTGGTTTCGGCCCGCTACGACATGTCGACCAGCTACATCATCGGCCGTGTCGAGAACAACGAGTACGGCATCGCCATCGCCTACTCGGCGGTGCTGATCGCCGTCATGCTCGCCGTCATCGGCCTGATGCAGCTCGCCGTCGGCAGCCGAAACATCGGCCGCCGCAGCAGCGGCGACGGCGACCTTTCCCAATCGCGCACCAATGTCAGCCTGCCCGGCCGGCAACCGGCATTTTCAGGAGGCGGCTGATGGCCGAGATCAAGAGCAACGCCGCATCGGTGGAGTTTCGCAACGTCTCGAAGTTCTACGGCAAGTCGAAGGTGGCCGCGGTCAACGACGTCTCGCTGAGCGTCGAGGCAGGCAAGCTGGTCACCCTGCTCGGCCCGTCGGGCTGCGGCAAGACGACGACGCTTCGCATGATCGCCGGGCTCGAGATGGCATCCAGCGGCCAGATCCTGATCGGCGGCGCCGACGTCACCTCGCTGCCCGCCACCGACCGCGACGTGTCGATGGTGTTCCAGTCCTATGCGCTGTTTCCGCACATGAGCGTCATGGAAAACGTGCAATACGGCCTGCGCTTCTCCGGCTTCCCGAAGAAGGAGATCAACGACCGCGCCAATGCCGGGCTGGAACTCGTCGGCCTGACCGGCTTCGGCGACCGGCTGCCCAGCCAGCTCTCGGGCGGCCAGCAGCAGCGCGTCGCCGTGGCGCGCGCGCTTGTGCTCGAGCCGCAGGTGCTGCTGTTCGACGAGCCGCTCTCCAATCTCGATGCCAAGCTGCGCCGCCGCGTGCGCGAGGAAATCCGCGAGATCCAGCAGAAGCTCGGCCTTACCGTCGTCTACGTCACGCACGACCAGGAAGAGGCACTCGCGGTTTCCGACCGCATCATCGTCATGAACAACGCCGTCATCGCGCAGGACGGCACGCCGCGCGAGCTCTACGACGCGCCGGCCAATGCCTTCGTTGCCGACTTCATCGGCGAGGCCAACATCTTCGACTGCGAGGTGGTTTCCGTAGAAGGCGAGGTGGCGGCGGTCCGGCTAGGACCGGTGACGCTGAACCTGCCGGCGCGGGGCCACTCGGCCGGTGCGGCAAAGCTTGCGGCGCGGCCGAACCGCATCAACATTGCCGATGCGGGAACGCCCGGCACACTGCCTGGCACGATCGAGAAGGCCACCTATGTCGGTAGCCATCTCGAATTCATCGTCGGCACGGAGTTCGGCGAGGTTTTTGTCGTCTCGTCGAATGTCGACTCCGGCCCCAAGGCCGGCGAGTTGGTTGGGCTTGCGTTCCCGGAGCGCGGCCCGGTGCTCATCAGCTCCTGAAGGCGGCCTGCGCCAGCGCCTCGACCTTGTCGTAGACGCCTTGGCCGGCAACGATCACCGGCGTTCCCTTGGTCAGCACTTCGGCCGGATGCGGCGCGACCTTGCCGCCGGCCTCCTCGATCAGCAGCATGCCAGCCAGGCAGTCCCAGGCGTTCATGTGCTCCTCGACATAGCCGAGCAGGCGTCCGGCGGCGACGTAGGCGAGCATCAGCGCGCCCGAGGCGTTGCGGAAATAGACGCCGCCCTGGCCGAGCAGGTCGGCGATGAGGCCCACGACATTGTTTGCCTCCGCGCGGTTGGAGAAGCCGGTGCCGAGCGAGCCTTCGGTCAGGCTGGTTGCCCCGGTCGCGCGGATCGGCTTGCCGTTGAGATAGGCGCCGCCGCCGCGCCGGCCATAAAAGCTCTCGCCGGTCGACGGCTCGTGGATCACGCCGACATCCGTCTGGCCGTCCCTGAAGCCGGCGATAACCACGCACCACGCCGGAATGCCGCGCACGAAATTCGCCGTGCCGTCGATGGGGTCGAGGACCCAGGAATAGCCCGAGGTGCCTGGCGTCGGGGCGTGCTCCTCGCCGACGACGGCGTCGTCCGGATATTTTTCGGCAAGCGCAGAACGGATGAAGGTCTCGACGTCTCGGTCGGCTTCCGAGACCAAGTCCTGGTGGCCCTTGCTCTCGATGGTCAGCGTGTCGAGGCGGCGGAAATACTCCATGCCCAGATCGCCGGCGCGCTTTGCCAGCTCTGCCGCGAACTGCATCCGCGCTTCATTGTCATGTCCCATGGGCACCTGCTCTCGACTGTGGGAGGAATCTGCTGCCGCTGATAGCAGATGCGCCGGGCGCGTTGAAGGGTCGATGCAGCAAGACCGGCCAGGCCGCGGCCGTGGCTTCGTTTCCGGCCACAGGATAGTTTGCCGGTTGTCGAATTTGGGGTGGACATTGAAGGCCGGTGCCCCAAAACTGCAAGCCGTTGCTGCAGCCTTTCGCCGGGTCCGGCTCAGGCTGCACATCCAAAGGGAGGAATTCATGAAAAAACTGCTCGCCGCAGCTGCGATGCTGCTCGCCACCACCATTGTGTCCCAGGCCGAATTCAAGCTGGACAGCCGCTACCAGGACGCCGATGGCGACCTCATCGCCGACATCCCCACCGACGCAAGCCAGCAGGTCGACCCGTCGACGCTCATCTTTGCCTACACGCCGGTCGAGGACCCGGCCGTCTATGCAGAAGTGTGGGACGGCTTCCTCAAGCACATGGAGGAAAAGACCGGCAAGAAGGTGCAGTTCTTCCCCGTCCAGTCGAACGCCGCGCAGATCGAGGCGATGCGCGCCGGCCGCCTGCACATCGCCGGCTTCAACACCGGCTCAAACCCGCTCGCCGTCGCCTGCGCCGGGCTGCGCCCCTTCGCCATGATGGCCTCGGCCGACGATTCCTTCGGCTACGAGATGGAGATCATCACCTATCCGGGCTCGGGAATCGAGAAGGTCGAGGACATCAAGGGCAAGAAGCTCGCCTTCACCTCCGAGACCTCCAACTCCGGCTTCAAGGCGCCGTCGGCGCTGCTGAAGGCAGAGTACGACATGGTCGCCGGCACCGACTTCGAGCCGGTCTTCTCCGGCAAGCACGACAATTCGATCCTCGGCGTCGCCAACAAGGACTATCCGGCGGCGGCCATCGCCAACTCGGTCATGGCGCGCATGCTCGAGCGCGGCGTCGTCAAGCCGGAGCAGATCGTCACGGTCTACAAGTCCGATACCTTCCCGACCACCGGTTACGGCGTCGCCAACAATCTGACCCCGGAACTTCAGGACAAGATCAAGGACGGCTTCTTCTCCTTCCCGTGGGAGGGCTCGAAGCTGCAGGAAGAGTTCTCGAAGTCCGGCGAGGCCAAGTTCATCCCGATCACCTTCAAGGACAACTGGGCGGTCATCCGCCAGATCGACGAGGCCAACGGCGTCGAGTATTCCTGCCAGTAGGCGCGACCCCGCACTTGCGACAGGCCGGGCTTGTCCCGGCCTGAACCTCCGAGGCGAAAGAAGGGGCGACCGTGCTCACAGTCAAGAATCTTGGCAAGACCTACAAGACCGGCGACCGCGCGCTGAACGATGTCAGCTTCACCGTCGAGGCCGGCCAGGTGGTCGGGCTGATCGGCCCCTCCGGCGCCGGCAAGTCGACGCTGATCCGCTGCGTCAACCGGCTGGTCGAGCCGACCGCCGGCAAGATCTTTCTCGGGGACACCGAACTCACCGGCCTGTCCGGCGCCGGCCTGCGCACGGCGCGCCGGCGCATCGGCATGATCTTCCAGGAATACGCGCTGGTCGAACGGCTGACCGTCATGGAGAACGTGCTGTCGGGCCGCCTCGGCTACGTGCCGTTCTGGCGTTCCTTCAGCCGCCGCTTTCCGCAGGCCGATGTCGACAAGGCGTTTGCGCTGCTCGCC
This sequence comes from Alphaproteobacteria bacterium, assembly GCA_018823835.1. Taxonomy (GTDB): domain Bacteria; phylum Pseudomonadota; class Alphaproteobacteria; order Rhizobiales; family Rhizobiaceae; genus CAMYMG01. The sequence goes on from JAHJHT010000002.1 coordinate 451,610, forward strand.
CGCGTCGGCCTAACCGACCACGCCGACAAGCGCGCCGACGCCCTGTCGGGCGGCCAGCGCCAGCGCGTCGGCATCGCGCGCGCATTGGAACAGGATCCCGAACTGCTGCTGATCGACGAGCCGACCGCCAGCCTCGACCCGAAAACGTCGCGCCAGATCATGCGGCTGATCGGAGAGATCTGCACCGAGCGCAACCTGCCCGCGATCATCAACATCCATGACGTTGTGCTGGCCCAGGCCTTCACCCAGCGCATCATAGGCCTGAAGGCCGGCGAAGTGGTTTTCGACGGCACGCCCGACGAACTCACCGACGACGTGCTCACCTCGATCTACGGCGAGGAGGACTGGACGGCGATGCGCCGCAAGGACGGCGACCACCACGACGATACCATCACCGACGAAGAGCGCATGGCGGGTCTCGCCTGATGGCTGCCGAAGCCGTGCGCACCTGGCGGCGTCCGCCGATCCTGATCAAGGACTGGCGCTGGCGCTGGGGCATCTATGCATTCGCCGTCATCTACCTCGTGCTCGCCGTCTCCAGCGTCGAGGTCAACTGGGCGCGCGTCTACGAGGGGCTCGAGCGTGGCTGGCGCTTCCTGCAGGGCTTCCTTGTCCCCGACTTCACCTCGCGCTGGCGCGACATCGGTTCGGGCCTCGTCGAAAGCCTGACCATGACCGTCACCTCGACCATCGTCGGCGTGCTCCTGGCCATCCCGGTCGGCATTGGCGCGGCGCGCAACCTCGCGCCGCTCCCTGTCTATCTCGTCTGCCGCTCGATCGTCGCCACCTCGCGCAGCCTGCAGGAGATCATCGTCGCCATCCTGTTCGTCGCGATGTTTGGCTTCGGTCCCTTTGCCGGATTCCTGACGCTGACCTTCGCAACCATCGGCTTCATGGCCAAGCTGCTCGCCGAGGACATCGAGGACATCGACGAGGCCCAGGCGGAAGCGGTGCGTGCCACCGGCGCTTCCTGGTGGCAGGTGGTCAACTACGCCGTGCAGCCGCAGGTCATGCCACGCCTGATCGGCCTGGCGCTCTACCGCCTCGACATCAACTTCCGCGAATCCTCGGTCATCGGCATTGTCGGCGCCGGCGGCATCGGTGCCACGCTCAACACATCGATCGACCGCTACGAGTACGATTCCGCAGGCGCCATCCTGCTCATAATCATCGCCATCGTCATGCTGGCCGAATATTCGTCGGGCTTCGTCCGCAAGTGGGTGCAGTGATGCCGGTGGAGCAGGGTACGGTGCCGGTCTGGAGGAAACGCACGACGGCGGCGCAGTGGACGCTGTGGGGCGGCTGGTTCGCGCTCGCTATCCTGTTCGTCTATTCTTGGCAGGTGATGACGAAGGACACGATCTGGGCCTTCGTCATGGACGCACCCGAGCAGGCTGCCGATCTCGGCAGCCGCATGTTCCCGCCGCGCTGGTCATACATGGAGCGGCTGTGGTGGCCACTGTGGGACACGCTCAACATCGCCACGCTTGGCACGATGCTGGGCATCCTCATCGCCGTGCCGGTCGCCTTCGCGGCGGCCCGCAACACCACGCCCTCGCTCTATTTCGTGCGGCCGGCGGCACTGTTCATTATCGTTGCCTCGCGCTCCATCAACTCGCTGATCTGGGCGCTGCTGCTGGTGGCCATCATCGGGCCGGGCATTCTCGCCGGCATCGTCGCCATCGGCCTGCGCTCGATCGGCTTCGTCGCCAAGCTGCTCTACGAGGCGATCGAGGAGATCGACGAGGGCCAGGTCGAGGCGGTGGCGGCCACCGGCGCCTCGCGTGCGCAGGTGATTGACTACGCCATCGTTCCGCAGGTGCTGCCTGCCTTCTTCGGCATCTCGGTGTTCCGCTGGGACATCAACATCCGCGAATCCACCATTCTCGGCTTGGTCGGCGCGGGCGGCATCGGTCTGCAGCTGCAGGCCTCGCTCAACACGCTTGCATGGCCGCAGGTGACGCTGATCTTCGTCGTCATCCTCGGCACGGTAGTGGTCTCGGAATGGGTCTCGGCCAAGGTGCGCGAAGCGATCACCTGAGGCAGCCGGCAGGACTCAATCGGCGTCGACCGACTGCCTGCCGGTCATGCTCTCGACCTCGATGCGGTAGAATAGGTGTTCAGCAGCGTTTGCCGACGGGCCCGGCACCGGCTTCAACCCGCCCGGTTCCCACCAGCTTGCCTGCTTGCCCAGCATCGACCAGGCGTGGTCGCGCTCACGCTTCCAGCCGATTCGGTCTGGCAACTCCTCGAACCGGCCATAGGCCACGACGCTGCGCCATTCGCGCCCGGCTGAATACTGCTCGATGAGCATGCAGACCTTGGGGTTCTGGCGCATCCATTCGATCTTCTGACCGGGCATGGTGAAGCTGTAGAAGAAGGGAGCAGCGTAGGCGAAGTGCACCGGCACTAAGTAAGGCTGGTCCTCACGACTGACGGCAAGCCGCGCGACGCGCGCCTGCGCAATCACTGCCGCGCATTCGGACTTGTTCATTTCCCTGATGATCATTGCGTCCTCCTGCTGCCGGCCACCGGACCAGGTCCGCAGTCTGGCGGGTGAACATGGCGGGCATCATCGCGCAGGCCGGCAGCAGGCGCGTTGATCCCGGTCAATCGCCCGGTGCGCCTCTGTCGTTGCGCGTCGTCTCGCCGTCAGGCTGGCACGCTCCCTATGCCATGCGGCGGAAGCCGGAAGAACATCGCGAGCTTGAGGCTGGTCGCAATGCGTTCGGCTCGTTCGATGAAGGCAGCCGCGACATCGGGCGGGCACAGATCGTATGCCGTCTCTCCAAACAGGCGGAGCCAGATTGCGAAATCGCTCTCGACGACGGTCGTGAGCTTGACGTGGGCCGGCACCGGGCGGCCCTGGTAGCTGCCATCCTTCAGCATCACCGAGCACCAGAAATCCGTCATCTTCTCCAGATGCGGCTCCCAGTCGCCGGTGATGGCGGCCGCGAATATCGGGCCGAGACGCTCGTCCCGCCTGATGCGTCCGTAGAAGGTGCGGACCAGCCTGCCGACGAAGGCGCGGTCCAGTCCGGCATGCTCGACCGGCTGCTCGGCCGCAGGCGGCGTCGCTTGAGGATTTCTCGTGGGCATTTGTTCAACCTGCATCGTCTGTCGCCGGCAAGGCCGCGTTCACTGCGACAATGCGCAATCGGCCCGCCAGGTCTTTGCGCTGGGGCAAACCGGGCGTCATTTTCCGCCGCGGCTTTCGGCGATGGGTGTCAGTTTTTGCTGAAAAGCGCGCCCAGCATCCCATCGGACGAAGGCTGAGCCATATACTTGTCGATCAGTACCTCGACCTGCGCGTTGCGTGCGCGGGCGCTGTCGGCCCCCATGACAACGATGATGAGGCGGCGCGAGCCCCTGGTGACCGAGGTGACGATGTTGTAGCCCGAGGCGCGAATGTAGCCGGTCTTTATGCCGTCGACGCCGGGTACCCGGCCGAGCAGGTCGTTGTGGCCGCGAATGGTCCGGCCGTTGAAGGTGAACTCGCGCTTCGAGAAGTAATGGAAGTGCTGCGGGAAACGCGAGCGCAAGGCCAGGCCGAGCACCGCCATGTCACGCGCCGTCGTGCGCTGCTCGTCGTCGGGCAGGCCGGACGCGTTCCTGAAGGTGGTGGCCGACATGCCGAGCTGGCGCGCCCGCGCCGTCATCTGCCGGGCGAACTGCTCCTCGCTGCCGCCGCCGAGAAACTCGCCGACCGCCACTGCCGTGTCGTTTCCCGACTTGACGGCAAGCGCCTCGATCGCGGTCTCGACGTCGATCGTCTGCCCGGCCTTGAGCCCGAGGCGGCTCGGCGGCTGGCGTGCCGCATTGGCGGATACCGGGATCTGGCTCGACTTGGTTATGCGGCCCTGGTCGAGCGCCTCAAAGAGCAGGTAGAGCGTCATCATTTTCGTCAGCGAGGCGGGATAGCGCGTCGCCCGCGAATCGATCTGCTGCAGGGTGGCGCCGGTCGAGGCGTCGATGACGAGTTCGGAATAGCGTGAGGCCGGGCCGGGCAGGTTGACCGGTGCCGGCGGCTCCAGCGTGCTCGTGGTCGAACAGCCGGCTACCACCAGCATCAAACACAGGATCGCCGCGCGGCGAAGAAGTGCAAGAGGCGACGGGAAGGTCTGACGGCTCAGGGTATGCTGCTGGATCATGCGGTGCGTTGGGATGACGCCATTTGTCGGTTGCCTGCCCCCGACTAACCCATGACCGTCCCAGTTGCCATTCCCTTTATGCAACAGGTGAGGACAAATCGGCCGCAAACGGTCCCCAGCCTCCGGCTTCTTGAGATCGGGCTTCCGCTGCGGTATGCCGGATACCTGCGAGGGGAGCTCTCATGACCGAAACCAGTTCAATCGGCGGCGCGCAATCGGTGCTGCGCGCCTCGCTCGGCCGCAGCGGCAAATGGGCGGCCGGCCTCGGCGCCGTCGGCGGCTTCATCGCCGACATCCTGCAGCCGCTCGCCCCGTTCGCCGCCTATATCGCGCTGGTCGCCGCGATCGCCGCGATGGTCGTCGCCGTCGCCATCGTGCTTCGGCTGGTGCTAGCGACCAAGGCCCTGCCCGCGCTGGTCTTCGCCACCACCACAGCGGCGATCGCCGGCGGCGTCTTTGCGCTGCAGCAGGCCGATGACGCCGAGGACGGCGTGCTCGCCTCTCTGGTGCCGGCAATTGCAGGGCTGCAGCAGTCGATGGGCATCGTTTCGGCCCGTGTCGAAGCGATCCAGGAGACCGTTACCGAGACGCAGAAGACGGTCGAGGAAGTGCAGCAGACGACCGAAGAGGTCCAGCAGACCACCCAGCAGGTTCAGCAGACTACCGAAAAGGTCGACAGGACCACGCAGGAAATCGCTGCCGGCCAGCAAAAGAGCCAGGAGCAGGCCGCAGAGCTTCAGGCGACGACCGAAAAGATCGCTGCCTCCGTCGAGGCCATCGCCAGCGGTTTCGCCACCCTGTCGCAGCAGGGCGGCATCATCGCGGACCCCGAGCGTCCCGACCAGTTCTATCACAATGCCCGCGCCTACGAGCAGTCAGGCGACATGCTGAACGCGCGCCGCTCCTACCTCGCCTTTGCCGGTTTCGACGTCGATGCTGTCGATCCCTACACCAGATTTGCCACCCTGCTGCGCGTCCAGGACGGCCGGGCCGGCGCCCGCGAAGTCTTCGGCACGCTCGCCGGCAAGGGCAAGGCGCTGTCGATCCAGCTGGTCCATGCGCTGCAGTTCGACGACGCCCAGCGCATTTCGCGGCTGAACGACTTCATTGCGGCAAACCCCGATTACGCACCGGCCTACTACCTGCGCTCGCTCGAATTCTCCGAGGACAGGCTCGGCACCCAGTCCCTCGCCGACAAGCGCGCCGAGGCCGAGGCGCTGGAAAAATTCCTGTCCTATGAATCCGATGGCGGGCTGCTGCCCTTCTTCATCGACCAGACGCAGCTTGCCGAATGGCTGGATTCGTCCCGACGGAGGCTGGCAGCCCTCGGCAATGTGCTAGACCCGGCGCTGTTTGCGCCGAAGCTGGTGCCGCAACGCTCCAATCAGGGCTGGATGGTGACGATCACCCTGCCGGAATCCGCCTCCAGCATCTCATGGCGCCTCGGGAACGAGGGACCGTTCACCGAGACCGGCTTTCTAGCCTACAACGACCAGACCACCGGCAAGCCGATGCCCAATCCCAGCTTCGTCGTGCCCAATGACACCCCGGCCGGAACCGTGTCGCTGAAATACACCGACGTCCGGGGCCAGGAGAACGGTCCGTTCGACATCCGCTTCGATCCCGACGCCGCACTTGCGGAGGGCAACAAGCAGGTGCTCGACCAGTTCTGGACCTCGTGGATCGCCTTTGACGCCAGCGGCAATACCGGCCTCGTCTACTTCACGCAGATGGTCTCCTACCGCTGCGGCATCAAGGAAGTGCGCTACAGCCTCAATGGCGACGCACTCGACAAGGCGCTCGACCTGCCGCCCTGCGACGCCGAGGAGCCCTACGCGATTCCCAATGATTACATGCCCTATTTCAAGGTTGTCAAAGACGTCATCTCGATGTCGGTGCAGGTAACCTATTCCGACGGAACACAATCGCCGGTGCGCCATTTCAAGCGATAGCAAGTGCGGTGACTTCTGCTCTCCGACGGCCTGATTAATTGATCCGCAAGCATTGTTTACTAGCGTTTACGCCGAGAGACAGCGCCGATGCGCGACAGGTGGGCAATGCGGCAGGCCAAAAGGGCCAGTTCAGATCCGGGGAACGAACTCCAGCAGCTGGCGTCGGCAATTGGCCATCTCGGCGGCTTCGTGGAAGGTCTGCGCGAGCGGGTGCGCCTGCTCGAAGCGGTGCTGGAGAATTTTCCGGGCGGCATCTGTGTCTTCGACGCCGATCTGGACATGGTGCTGTGCAACGGGCGCCTGCGCCAGATGCTCGACTATCCCGACACGCTGTTCTCCGCCGGCTATCCGTCGATGGAGGAACTGTTCCGCTTCAATGCCCGCCGCGGGGAATATGGACCCGGCGACCCGGAGGAACAGGTATCGCAACGCATGCGCCGGGCGCGCCAGCGCAAGGCGCATGTCTTCGAGCGCACCCGTCCGAACGGCACCGTCGTCGAGGTCCGTGGCTCTCCCGTCTCCGGCGGCGGTTTCGTCACCACCTATTTCGACGTCACGGAGCAGCGGCGCGCGCAGTCGATGATCGCCCACATGGCCCATCATGACGCGCTGACGAACCTGCCCAACCGGACGTTGTTCACCGACCGACTGCAAACGGCCATCGCGCTCGCCAAGCGCAACGGGCTCATGGCGGTGCACAGCATCGACATCGACGGTTTCAAGACCATCAACGACAGCCTCGGCCACAGCACGGGTGACAAGCTCCTCATAGCCGCCGCCGAACGCCTTTCGGGTGCGATCCGCGAGAACGACACGGTGGCGCGGCTTGGCGGCGACGAATTCGCGATCTTGCAGACCGGCATCAACGAGATCGCCGACGCGACGGTGCTGGCGCGCCGTGTTCTCAGCCGTTTTGCCCGGCCGTTCGAGATCGACGGACGGGAAATCATCGTCCGCCTGTCCATGGGCATCGCCTTCGCGCCGAAGGACGCCACCAGCAACGACGAAATTCTCGTCAAGGCGGAACAGGCGCTCGAACGCAGCAAGACGGGCGGCGGCGCGATCTTCTCGCTCTACGGCGCGACTGGCAAGTTCTAGGACCGAACCTCCCGCGCACTCGACGGCGAAACATTTGAAATCCCGGCCGCGGCACGGCAAGATGGCCGTCCAGGAACCGCCGAGGAGACCATGTCCGAGATCGCTTCGATCGCCGCCGCCATCTTCAAGCGAGCCACCGGGAAGCAGCGCTTCCTCGTCGCCATCGCCGGCCCCCCCGGCTCGGGCAAGTCGACACTCGCGGCCAGCCTGCACGAAGTCCTGCCAGAGGGTCTTTCCGTCGTCGTGCCGATGGACGGCTTCCATTTCGACGATGGGGTGCTCGAGCAGCGTGGACTGCGCCAGCGCAAGGGCGCGCCCGAAACCTTCGACTTCGCAGGCTTCGACAACCTCCTGAAGCGCATCCGCTCGGGCGAACCCGACATAGCCATCCCGGTGTTCGACCGCTCGATGGAACTGTCGCGCGCCGGCGCGGCGGTGATCGCCCCCGAGGTCAAGTTCATCCTGGTCGAAGGAAACTACCTGCTGCTAGACGAAAAGCCGTGGTCGGGTCTCGGCGAGCGCTTCGACTTCTCCATCTTCGTCAACGTGCCGCGCTTCGAGCTCGAGCGGCGCCTGCTGGAACGCTGGCGCGAGCATGGCAGGCCTGACGACGAGGCCCGCGCCTGGGTGGCTGGCAACGACATGCCCAATGTCGACCGGGTTCTCGGCTCCCGCCGCGAGGCGGACCTGGTGATATGAGGCCGGGGGCCGGCCAGCGTTAACGGAACTGAAAGGAATTCGGGACGTTCTTCCGGAAGGGTCCCGCGTCATTTTGCGGGCCAGGGAGCAAGCAATGGCCGCGAAGCCACGCAAGACAGTCACCAAGCGCACAGTACGTCCTCAACCGCCAGCTGGCGGCACGCCACCCGCCGAGCGCACCAAGGACGTCAAGAAGACATTCGGCAAGGCAGCGCCGAGGCAGGTGATGTCCGCCACAGCTTCCGGGCAGACCCGTCAGAAGGGCCGTAGGGCGACCGACGACCAGTCGATCGCCGCACGCGCGCTGGCCGGTATCGGCAGCGCCGTTAAGGGTATTACCTCGCTGTTCAGCAAGTCCGACACGCCCTCCAAGGAAAAGCGCTAGCCGCTCCGGCGGTTCAGGAACGCGCCGGAATGGTCAGCCCGGCCGCAACGGCTGGCCTCGCCAGCGTGCGCTCGAGCCACGCCTGGACATTCGGGAACGCATCGATACCCACCAGTTCACCCGCCTCGTAGAACTGCAGCAGGCTGCGCAGCCAGCCGACATGCGCGATGTCGGCAATGGTGAACTCGTCGCCCATGAACCAGCGCCGCCCGGTCAGCCGTGTTTCCAGCACGCCGAGCAGCCGCCTTGATTCGTCGGCGTAGCGGTTCAGCGGCCGCTTGTCGGCGATTTCCTTGCCGGCAAACTTGTAGAAGAATCCGAGCTGGCCGAACATCGGGCCGATATTTGCCATCTGGAAAAACACCCATTGCACCGTCTCGTAGCGCAGCGCCGGATCGAGCGGCATCAGCTTGCCGGTCTTCTCGGCGAGGTAGAGCAGGATGGCGCCGGACTCGAACAGGCCGATCGGCTCGCCGCCTGGCCCGTCAGGATCGATGATCGCCGGGATCTTGCCGTTCGGGTTGAGCGACAGGAATTCCGGCGTCCAGGTCTCGTTGGCCGAGATGTTGATGGTGTGCGCCTCGTATGGCAGCCCGATCTCCTCCAGCGCGATCGACACCTTCACGCCGTTCGGCGTCGGGAAGGAATAGAGCTGCAGGCGGTCGGGATATTTGGCCTCCCAGCGGGAGGCGATGGGGAAGGCTGAGAGACCGGTCATGCGAGGCTCCAAAGCGATGCGGGTGGGTTGTCTCCGACGCTGCCGCCGGAAGCCGAAGATGGGCACAGTGCAGCCGGGACGCCAGATAGGCCGGCATCCCGCCCGGTCAAGCCTTTGTGAAGGCCGCCACAGCATTGGTCCCGCCGAAGGCGAAGGCATTGCTGATCGCCGCCCGCACTTCGCGCCGGCGCGCCTCGTTCGGCGTCACGTCAAGGTCGCAGTCTGCGTCCGCCTCTCGGTAATTGGCGGTCGGCGGCACGATGCTCTCGCGGATCGCCATGATGCAGGCGATCGCCTCGATGGAGCCGGAAGCGCCCATGCAATGGCCGTGCATCGACTTGGTCGAGGACACCGAGAGGCGGTCGGCATCGGCGCCGAAGGCGCGCCTGATCGCAGCCGTCTCGATCTGGTCATTGGCCTTTGTGCCCGTGCCGTGGGCATTGATGTAGTCGATGTCGCCGGGCGCCAGGCCGGCATCCTCGAGGCAGGCAAGCATGGCTGCCGTCGGCCCCTCGACCGTGGGCGCCACGATGTCGCCGGCGTCGGCCGACATGCCCACGCCCGCCAGTTCGGCGAGGATGGTCGCGCCACGCGCTGTCGCGTGCTCGAAGGTCTCCAGCACCAGCATGCCGGAACCCTCGCCGATCACCAGCCCGTCGCGGTCGGCCGAGAACGGCCGGCAGGTCTCTCTGGCCAGCGCGCGCAGCGCCTCCCAACCCTTCATCAGCCCATAGACAAGCGGCGCATCGGCACCGCCGGCGATCATCACGTCGGCGCGGCCGAGCCGCAGCTGGTCGGCGGCCGAGGCAAAGGCGTGGTTGGACGAGGCGCAGGCCGACGTGACGGCAAAGGAGGGCCCGCGCAGGCCGTATTGCATGCTGATCTGGCCGGCAGGTGCGCTCGGCATCGTACGCGGAACCGAAAACACCGAAGCGCGCGGCTTCTTCTCGATGAAAAGCGTGCGGTAGTTTTCCTCGACGCATTCGACGCCGAAGGTGCCAACGCCGACCACCGTACCGACGCGGCGCGTGTTGGACGCGTCGACCGTCAGCCCGGCATGGCGCAGCGCCTCACCCGCGGCGATCACCGACAGCAGGCTGAACCTGTCCATCGTCATCATCCGCTTGCGGTCGAGGCCATGCTCCGGCAGCGCCTTTATCTCGGCGCCGATGCGGTATTTCAGCTCGTGTATCGGCGCGTGCTCGATCTCGCCGATGGCCGAGCGGCCGGCGCGCATCGCGGCCCAGATGTCAGGTGCGGAATTGCCGAGCGCGCAGATGCCGCCAATGCCGGTGACGGCAATACGCTGTCTTGTCACGTCAGGCGTTTTTCTTGGCGATCAGGTCGCGCACGGCCTCAACCATGTCACCGACATTCGACAGGTTGCTCCACGCCTCGACAGTATTCATCTCGATCTCGATGTCGTAGGCTTCTTCGAGATCGAAAATGATCTCGGTCAGCTCGAGCGAATGAATTCCGAGTGCGGTCAGCTCCGTATCCAGGCCAATCTCGCCACCGTCCGGCTCGGCGTGAGCCTTGATCTTGGCGATGATGTCGTCTGCAAGCTGATCAGCCATTGCGTCCTTCCAAAATAGTGCGTTGCCCCCCTATGGCTAACGCAGATTCCCCTGATCTTCCGTCCTGCGGCATGGCCGTCGGGCTGACGCTGGATTTTTGGGCAACTGCCCGGAAGCTGTCTTCTATAGGAAGCGAAACGTCGCGAGGCAACAACGGAAGTGCTCGACAAAGCGTTCCGGGTGCCCGACCATATGGCAGGAAAAATGAAGAGATGCTGATGGATTCCGGCGATATGCTCGAGCTCGCGGCGCAACGCGTCGCGGCGCGCGGCAGGCTTGTCGTCCGGCGCGCTGCCGGGCGCACCCGGCTTGCCCGGCTGCACCAGGACGGTGCCGCAAAGATCCGCATGCCGGCCGCCGTCGCCGACCCGCTGGAAGCAGTCCTCATCAACACGGCCGGGGGGCTGACGGGCGGCGACCGTGTCGCCTGGCAGGTCGAAGCCGAGGCCGGCGCCTCGGTCACCGTCACGACGCAGGCCTGCGAAAGGCTCTATCGCACCGGTTTGGGCCGCGCAGAAGTCGATGTCCGGCTGATCGCGGGCCCGGGCGCGCGACTCGCCTGGCTGCCGCAGGAAACCATCGTCTTCGACCGTTCTGCCTTCGCCCGCAGGCTCGAGGCCGATCTCGCCGAAGGCGCCGAGGCGCTGATCCTGGAGGCCACCGTGTTCGGCCGGCTCGCCATGGGCGAGGCCGTGCGGCAAGCCGACTTTCACGACCGCTGGCGCATCCGGCAGAACGGCAGGTTGATCCATGCCGAGGATTTCGCCATCGGTCCCGACACCGCCGCAACGCTCGGTCTTGGCGCCGTCACCGGCGGCGGCATCGCCGTTGCCACGCTGCTCGTCGTCGCGCCGGACGCTGAGGAGCGCCTCGCCGCGGTGCGTGACATCGTCGGCGAGGACGGCGGCGCCAGCGCCTGGAGCGTGGCCGGAACTGGCAAGCTTCTTGCGAGGCTCGCTGCCGGGGACAGCTACCGGCTGCGCCAGCGGCTGGTGCCGCTGATCGGCCTGCTCAATGGACAGGCAGGCCTGCCCAAGGTTTGGTCAATCTAGGAGTTTTCGGCAGCATGAACCTGACGCCCCGGGAAAAGGACAAGCTGCTGGTCGCCATGGCGGCAATCGTGGCGCGCAAGCGGCTGGAGCGCGGCGTGAGGCTCAACCACCCGGAAGCCATCGCGCTGATCACCGATTTCGTCGTCGAGGGCGCGCGCGACGGACGCACGGTTGCCGATCTCATGGAAGCCGGTGCCCATGTCATCACCCGCGACCAGGTCATGGAGGGCATCGCCGAGATGATCCACGACGTGCAGGTCGAGGCGACCTTTCCCGACGGCACCAAGCTCGTCACCGTGCACGAACCGATCCGCTAGGAGGCTCTCCATTGCTCGACCTCAGGCCAAATTGCGAATGCTGCGACAAGGACCTTGCGCCAGCCGCGACCGATGCCATGATCTGCACCTATGAATGCACCTTCTGCGCCGATTGCGTCGAAGCTGTGCTCGGCGGCGTCTGCCCCAATTGCGGTGGCAGTTTCTCGCCGCGCCCTATCCGTCCAGCGGCCATGCTGGCAAAACACCCCGCCTCGACGGAGCGCGTGCTCAAGGCAGAGGGATGTTCGCCGCCTGCACGGGCTGCCTGAGACCGATTTCACAGCCTGAATGAACAGGAATCCATCCATGACCAGACGTCTCGCCTTCGCCGCCATCGCCTCGCTTGCCGCCGCGTCGCCGGCCCTCGCGCATCCGGGTGCCCTCGACCATGGCTCGCTCGCGGCGGGAATGGCGCACCCATTCCTCGGCCTCGACCATGTGCTGGCGATGCTGGCCGTCGGCCTGTGGGCCTCGCTCCTCGGCGCGCAGGGCGAGAGGCGCGCCGTCTGGCTGGTGCCGGCAGCCTTCGTCGGCGCCATGGCAGTGGGCTTCGCGCTGGCGCTCTCAGGCCTGGCGCTCCCCTTCGTCGAGCCGACCATCCTCGCCTCGGTGGTGGTGCTCGGTCTGCTTGCAGCGGCCGCCTACACGGTGCCGGTCGGCGCCGGCATGGCGCTGGTCGCTTCCTTTGCCCTGTTCCACGGTTACGCGCATGGGGGTGAGCTAGGCGGAGCGAACGCACTCGGCTTCGGCCTCGGTTTCGCCGTTTCGACGGCGCTGCTTCACCTGGCGGGCATCGGCCTCGGCCGCCTGCTCGGTAGCTCCGCAGGCCGCATCCTGATCCGTTTCATGGGTGGCGCGACCGCCGTCGCCGGTCTCGTGGTGGCGATGGGAGCCTGACCATGATCCCCGGCGAAGTCATCACCGCCCCCGGCTCGATCGAACTCAACAAGGGCGCCGCCACGGTGACCCTTCGCGTCGCGAACACAGGAGACCGACCGATCCAGGTCGGCAGCCACTACCACTTCTTCGAAACCAACGAGGGGCTGCGCTTCGACCGCGACAGGGCGCGCGGCATGCGGCTCGATATCGCGGCGGGAACCGCCGTCCGGTTCGAGCCCGGCCAGGAGCGCGATGTCACGCTGGTCCCTGTCGGCGGCAAGCGCGAAATCTACGGCTTCCGCCAGCAGGTCATGGGCAAGCTGTGAGCAGGAAGGCGCCGACAGGTGTGTCGGTATCGGGCCGTTCAGGCTCAGCTCGGCGGCTTGGTCGCCGCATAGATCGTCACCTTGCTGTCATCGCTGAACGCCACGGCGATGATGTCGCGCATCAGCACGTTGCGCGAATCCACAGCGTGAAACAGCATGGCGTTGCCCTCGAGTTCCTTGCGCAGCTCGGCGATCTCGTCCTGGTGTGCGGCGATGCTTGCCTCGATCTGGGGCGGCGGACCGCCCTCGGCCTGTGCGGCATCGCTCAGGAAGACGATGTCGACCGTGTCGAGCGTCGTCACCTTGCGCACCCTGCCCGTCGTTTCGACAGTCTTGTCGATCGCCGAGAGCACATCGTCGATGGCGGCAATCGAACGCGTCTCCTGTTCGTCGACCTCGGACCCGACGATCGTATCGATCGCCTGGTCGCTGTCGAGGCCCTGCGCCTGCGCAATTGGCGCCGCGGCCAGCATGGTCAGCGCGGCAAGCGAGACGGCGCGGAATGTTCGTCCGGAATGCATGGCGTCCTCTCTCATTCTGCGACGCAACGCAGGGTGTGCGGCCCGGTTCCATCATTTCGCCCCGCCGCCATCGTGCCCGGCGATTGCGGCGAAAATGGACTTTCGAGCACGGCCCCCCGGCCTCGGGGAGCCCTCGGCACGCGCCCGGCATGGAGCCGGCCATGAGAATACTTCTCACCCTCGCCCTTCTCTGCACAGCCGCTTCGCCTCTGGCCGCCGAAGAGAAACTGGACTGCGAGAACGTGATGGCGCAGCAGGACATGACGATCTGCGCCAGCCGCGACTACGATGCTGCCGATGCCGAACTCAACGCCGTCTGGAAAGAGGCGCGCGCTGCCGCAAAGGCTGAGGACGCAGAGTATCAAGAGGATCTGAAGGGTGCCGAGAAGGCTCTTCTCGCCGAACAGCGCGGCTGGATCGCCTATCGCGACGGCCATTGCGAACTGGCAGGTTTCGAGGCGCGCGGCGGCTCCATGGAGCCGATGCTGGTTGCGATGTGCCTCGCCGAAACCACGCGCCTGCGCACCCAGGAACTCATGCGATACATCGACGGACCCCAATAGCAGCTAACACCCGGAACGGACGAAGCCATGCCCGCACAGATATCCCGCGCCGCCTACGCCCAGATGTTCGGCCCGACCGTCGGCGACAAGGTGCGTCTCGCCGACACCGAACTCTTCATCGAGGTCGAGCAGGATTTTTGCATCCACGGCGAGGAAGTGAAATTCGGCGGCGGCAAGGTGATCCGCGACGGCATGGGCCAGAGCCAGGTTTCCCGCGCGCAAGGCGCTGTCGATACGGTCATCACCAATGCGCTGGTGGTCGACGCCAAGGGCATCTTCAAGGCCGATATCGGCCTCAAGGACGGCCGCATTGCCGCCATCGGCAAGGCCGGCAATCCGGATACCCAGCCCGGCGTCACCATCATCATCGGCCCCGGTACCGAAATCATCGCCGGCGAGGGCAAGATCCTCACCGCCGGCGGCTTCGACGCGCATATCCACTTTATCTGCCCGCAGCAGATCGAGGAAGCGCTGATGTCGGGCATCACCACCATGCTCGGCGGCGGCACCGGCCCGGCGCACGGCACGCTGGCCACCACCTGCACGCCCGGCCCCTGGCACATGGCCCGCATGATCCAGTCGTTCGACGCCTTCCCGATGAACATCGGCCTGTCGGCCAAGGGCAACGCCTCCTTGCCGGCGGCGATCGAGGAGATGGTGCTCGGCGGCGCCTGCGCGCTCAAGCTGCACGAGGACTGGGGCACGACGCCCGCGGCCATCGACTGCTGCCTGACCGTCGCCGACGAGCACGACGTCCAGGTGATGATCCACACCGACACGCTGAACGAGAGCGGGTTCGTGGAAAACACGGTTTCCGCCTTCAAGGGCCGCACAATCCATGCCTTCCACACCGAGGGTGCCGGCGGCGGCCATGCGCCCGACATCATCAAGGTCTGCGGCCTGCCCAACGTCATCCCGTCCTCGACCAACCCGACGCGGCCCTACACGATCAACACCATCGCCGAGCATCTCGACATGCTTATGGTGTGCCATCATTTGTCGCCGTCCATTCCGGAAGACATCGCGTTTGCCGAGAGCCGCATCCGCAAGGAGACCATTGCCGCCGAAGACATCCTGCACGACATCGGCGCCTTCTCGATCATCGCCTCGGACAGCCAGGCCATGGGCCGCGTCGGCGAGGTCGCCATCCGCACCTGGCAGACCGCCGACAAGATGAAGCGGCAGCGCGGCAGCCTGCCCGAGGAAACCGGCGACAACGACAATGTCCGGGTGCGCCGCTACATCGCCAAATACACCATCAACCCGGCCATCGCGCATGGCCTGTCGAAGGAGATCGGCTCGGTCGAGGTCGGCAAGCGCGCCGACCTGGTGCTGTGGAACCCCGCCTTCTTCGGCGTCAAGCCGGAGATGATCTTGGTCGGCGGCTCGATCGCGGCCGCCCCGATGGGCGACCCCAACGCCTCGATCCCGACGCCGCAGCCGGTGCACTACCGGCCGATGTTCGGCGCCTACGGCAAGGCGATCACCAACTCCTCCGTCACCTTCGTGTCGAAGGCCGCTCTCGATGACGGACTGCGCTCAAAAATCGGCGTCGACAAGCAGATGGTGGCAGTCGAGAACACGCGCGGCGGGATCGGCAAGCACTCGATGGTGCTGAACGACGCGACGCCCCATATCGAGGTT
Organism: Alphaproteobacteria bacterium; assembly: GCA_018823835.1. Lineage (GTDB taxonomy): Bacteria > Pseudomonadota > Alphaproteobacteria > Rhizobiales > Rhizobiaceae > CAMYMG01. Next base: position 467,492 of record JAHJHT010000002.1, read on the forward strand.
GACCCCGAAACCTACGAGGTGCGTGCCGACGGCGAGTTGCTCACCTGTCAGCCGGCCACCGTACTGCCGATGGCGCAGCGGTATTTTCTGTTCTAGGTGTCGGGAATACCCGCAAAGGACACGCCTTGAAACTCTCGCTCAACACCGACTTCACCAAGCTGGCGCGCGCCGTTTCCGTCATCCGCGCCGCCGAGCGCCCGGCCGGAGCCGAGCCCTTCGACCATGCCGAACTCGTCCACGACGAGCGCCATCTGCGCCGCCGCGTCATTCAACTGGCGCAGGGCGAGAAGGTCCTGGTCGACCTGCCCGAAACCATCGTGCTTGCGCATGGCGACCTGCTCGTGCTGGAGGACGGCCGCCAGGCCGAGATCGTTGCCGCGGCCGAAGAGCTTTACGACATCCGGCCGCGCGATGCGTTGCACCTCACGGAACTTGCCTGGCACATCGGCAACCGCCATCTCGCCGCCGCCATCGAGCCCGGCCGCATCCTCATCCTGCGCGACCATGTCATCAAGGCCATGCTCGAAGGGCTCGGGGCCACCGTCGCCGATACGGTCGAGCCATTTTCCCCGCTTGCCGGCGCCTATTCCGGGCATGGAACGCATGGCCACGGCGCGCATTCGCATGACCACGGCCACCACGATCACGGCGAGCGCGACGCCCATGGACGCCTGCCCGGCGATCCGCATTATGGCCACAGCCATGGCTGAGCAGCGGGCCGGGCTGCTGCGTCTTATGACGTGGCTTTCACCGGTCTTTCCCGTCGGCGGCTTCTCCTACTCGCATGGGCTGGAGCGCGCCGTGCATGACGGACGCGTCGCCGACCGCGACGGACTTGAGGCATGGCTCGGCGCGCTGATCGAGATCGGTTCCGGCTGGAACGACGCGGTGCTGTTTGCCGAGGCATGGCGGCGAGCCGACGCGGGCGAGGAATTCGGCGAACTGGCCGAACTGGCCGAAGCGCTTGCCGGGTCGCTGGAGCGTCACCGCGAAACCACGCTGCAGGGCGCAGCCTTCCTTGCCGCTGCCGCCGGCTGGCCGCATCCGGTCATCGGCAGGCTGCCGGAGACACCAGCCTATTGCATCGCGGTCGGCGCAGTGTCCGGCGCGCATGCCGTGCCGCTTTCCGACGCGCTCGCCGCCTATTTGCAAGCTTTTTGCGCAAATCTCGCCCAAGCTGGGATCCGGCTCTCCGTTACCGGCCAGTCCGGCGCGGTCGCCACGATCGCCGCCCTCGAGCCGCGCGTGCTGGCGGTCGCTGCCCGCGCCGCGCAATCCACCCTCGACGGTCTCGGCTCGGCCAGTATACTCTCCGACATCATGGCGATGAATCACGAGACGCAATATTCGAGGCTGTTCCGCACATGATGATGCTGGCGCTGCTGGTAGCGGGCGTGCTGCTGCTCATCGCCGCCCTGCATGTCTACTGGGGCCTCGGCGGCCTGTGGCCGGGTACCGACGCCGCCGATCTCGCAGCCCGCGTCGCGGGCTTTGCCGGCGAACCGTCGCCGCCCTCTGCCATCGCCAGCTTCCTGGTCGCGTCGCTACTCGTCTATTCGGCCATCGTCGCGCTGGTGCTGGGCGGCCTGATCCAGAGCCCCATACCCTTCTTTCTGCTCGGCCCCTCGGCGCTCACCATCACGCTGATCTTCGTCGGGCGCGGCATTGCCGGCTACACATCTGCCTGGCGCCGGCTTACCCCGGTCGAGCCCTTCGCGCGTCTTGATCGCTATTACTACTCGCCGCTCTGCCTGCTCATCGGCGCCGGCATTTTCACTCTCGGCATCAGGGGATTTTCTGGATGACATCGCATAACGGGCCGCTTCGCGTCGGCATCGGCGGGCCGGTCGGCTCAGGCAAGACGACGCTGACCGAAAAGCTCTGCAAGGCGTTGCGCGACGAGTTCTCCATCGCCGTCGTCACCAACGACATCTACACGCGCGAGGACGCGCTGATGCTGGCCCGCTTGCAGGCGCTGCCCGAGGACCGCATCATGGGTGTCGAGACCGGCGGCTGCCCGCACACGGCGATCCGCGAGGACGCCTCGATCAACCTGCAGGCGATCGCCGAGATGAACCGCAAGTTCCCCGACCTCGACATCGTCTTCATCGAATCGGGCGGCGACAATCTCGCCGCAACCTTCTCGCCCGACCTCGCTGACCTGACGCTGTACGTGATCTCGGTCTGCCAGGGCGAGGAGATCCCGCGCAAGGGCGGACCGGGCATCACCCGCTCCGACTTCCTGGTCATCAACAAGAGCGACCTCGCGCCCTATGTGAACGTCAATCTCGACGTCATGGAACGCGACGCAGCCAGGCAGCGCGGCAAGCGCCCCTTCGGCTTCACCGACCTGTCGCGGGGCAAGGGGCTGGACGCGGTGATCGACTACATCGTCGAGAATGGCGGGTTGCGCATGGCGCGCCCGGCAGCCTAGGCCGTCCCGCTGCCGGCCTTCGCCGTTTCGGCATGTACTGCCGCCGGACCTGCTTCGCCAACCAGCCGCCAGATGGCCACGCTCTGCTCGCGTCCCTTGACGGTGACGTCGCCCAGCGGCTCGAAGCGGAAGCCGGCGCCCGCCGCCTGCACGACATCGCCGCTGACCAGGATCGTGACTGCCTCGTCGCCGATATAGTCGGATGCCAGCGCCTCGATGCGCGCACAGACATTCACCGTGTCGCCAATCACCGTGTAGTTCATGCGCGTGCGGCCGCCGATATTGCCGACGATCAGCGGCCCGGTATGCAGCGCGATCTTCAGGCGGAACTTCTCGCCCTGCACTTCGTGTTCTCTGGCCGCAAGCGCGCTTGCCATGGCCAGGGCGGTCCGGCAGGCGCGCGCCGCGTGGTCCTGGATCGGCTCCGGCGCACCCCAGAAGGCCATCACCGCATCGCCGATATACTTGTCCAGCGTGCCGTCCTCTGCCTCGATGCAGGCACCCAGCATCTCGAAGTGATCGTTGAGCAGCGCCGCCACGCGGGCCGGCGGCAGGCTTTCAGACAGTGGCGTGAAGCCGACAATGTCGGCAAACATCACCGTCAGCTCAGCCTCGCGTGCGTCGGTGACGGGCCCGCCCGTCACGGTCATCAGCCGGCGCACCAGCTGGTGCGGCACATAGGCCTGAAACCACTTCAGGCCCTGAATCATGCGGTTGAAGGAAACCGCCTGGTCGTCGATCTCGCGGATCATCGAGCCCCGCAGAGGCCGGATCGTGTCGAGTTCCAAGCGCTCGATCTTGCCCGCCGCCGAGGCCACGGCACGCATCGGCCTGGCGATCCGCCGCGCCAGCAGCAATGCCGCCGCCAGCGATACAACCAGCATTCCGATGCTGATGGCGATGGAGCCGATCAGGCGCCTGATCTGCTCGCTCACCGCTTCCACAGGAACGTGGATGCCGATCCGCCACGGCACCGCGCCATAGGCGTTGCTGGTGCGCGACAGGATCAGGTCGCCCGACTCGCGCTGTCCGGTTTCGCGGATATCGAGGTCTTCCCAGCCGCGCAGCTTGACCTTCTCGGCCTGCGAGAAGCCCGCCAGCACGGGATCGCCAATCTCCGTCACCGAGAGCATCGGCCTTTCGGCCGACAGCAGCTTTTCGCGGCTTTCATCCAGCATCGCCGGATGCGCCAGCACGTGGTCGTCGCCGTAGAGCACGAAGGCGGTCAGCCCGTTCTGGTTGAGCTTGCTGACGAAGCGCGACAGGGCCTCGAGCGAGATGCCGGTGGCGACCGAACCGACAACCTCGCCCTTGTTCGCGAGGCGCGAGCCGATGGTGATGTAGGTTTCGTTGTTGAGATGATAGGGCGGCGCCCAGACCATGTCCTTCGATGTCGCAAGGCCGGACATGAAGGCGGAGAACTGCGGAACATCGGCTTCGGGATTCTCGGTGACCCCGATACCGCCAGTCTCGGTCCGGTACACCGATACGCCACTATCGTTTTTGCGCCAGAGCACGATGCCACCGAGTTGCGGCGCCGGAGCCAGCGAGCCGCCCAGAACGTCCGTCAGGCGCCGGTTGTCCGTCAGGTCGAGCGAACCGTCGGCGACGCGGCTGCTGATGCCGGCAATCAGGTCGGGGCCGGGTTGAAGATGGTCGGCGACCGCCCGCTCGAGCGCCGAAATCGTCAGCTCCGCGCGCTGTCTGGTCAGTTCGAGCGTGTTCTTGATGCTGGCCGAAGCCGAAATGACGAGCACCGTGCCGGTGGCGACCGCCGTAAGGCCCCCCAGCGCGATCATCAGGATGATGGTTATTCGAAACCGCATGTCGTTGCGGGCGAGTCTTACAGCCATTCGTGGCCGTTAGAAAGCCGATGCGCCAACCACCGCGGATTGGCGGTCCACCGCGCAAAGGGGGCTGCATCCCGCGGGGGAACCGGCTAGTGTGCGGCAAGTCCATCCACAGCCAGAGAGACTGCCATGTCCATAGCCCGCTTGCAGCAGCCGCCCCAGACCAACCTGCCCCATTACGAGGAGCGCGTCGATCTCGCGGCAGCCTTCCGCTGGACGGTCCGGCTCAACATGCACGAGGCGGTGGCAAACCATTTCTCGCTCGCCGTCAACGACGACGGCACGCAGTTCCTGATGAACCCCAACCAGGTGCATTTCTCGCGCATCAAGGCGAGCGACCTGCTCCTGATCGACGCCAACGATCCCGAGACGTTGACCGGGCCGAACGCGCCTGACCCGACTGCCTGGGGCCTGCACGGCGCCATCCACCGCCGTGTGCCGCATGCGCGCTGCGTCATGCATGTGCATTCCATCCATGCCACCGTGCTTGCCATCATGGCTGACTCGAAGCTGCCGCCGGTCGACCAGAATTCGGCGATGTTCTTCAACCGCCAGGTCGTCGACGAGAATTACGGCGGCCTCGCCTTCGAGGAAGAGGGCGAGCGCTGCGCCACGCTCTTCACGGACCCGAAGCAGAAGGTCATGATCATGGGCAATCACGGCGTCATGGTCATCGGCGACAGCGTCGCAGACACGTTCAACCGCATGTTCTATTTCGAGCGGGCCGCCGAGACCTACGTCAAGGCGCTGTGGACCGGCCAGAAGCTGCGCGTCCTGTCTGACGCCATCGCCGAGAAGACGGCCGCCGAGATGGACGACTATCCGGGTCAGGCCGAGCGGCACCTCGCCGAGCTGAAGCTGATCCTCGACGAGCAGGAACCCGCCTACCGGCACTGAACTCGCCTGCTCGCGATGCGCCGCTGCGGCTCCGCGGCGGCGCTCTTTCACGCCTTGAAACCGGCTTTCGCCCATCATCGAGGCGCACGGCCTGTCGCCTTGCGCCGTCGCGGCGACAAGGCCCGCGCATCATGCCCTTGCGTCATATTGTAAAAATCGCATGTCATCCGTCAAAAACACCCATTTGTGAGACTGCGGTAACGGTTTGTTGTCACTGACCGCTTAGGCCTCAACTCAAGTGTTATGCGTAGGAGAAGGCGACATGACGTCTGCCTGGGCCCAGTTGCTCGCGAATTTCGCGGTCGTGGCGATGTTCGTCTCGGTCTGGATCCATACCCATGTGTGGGTCGACCGGCTCGGCGCGCGGACAAGTTCCGCCGCCTTCGGGCTCCTCATGGGCATGGCCGCCATCGTTGTGATGAGCCTGCCGGTCAAACTCATGCCCGGAGTCATGATCGACCTGCGCTTTGTCACCATCGCATTGTCGGGCCTGTTCGGCGGACCTGTCGCGGGACTGATCACCGGCGTCATGGCCGGCGCCTTCCGGATTCACGAAGGCGGCGCCGGCGCGTTTGCCGGCACGCTCTCTGTTCTCGCTGCGATGATCGTCACCACAGCTGGCCACCAGTTGCTGCGGGGCCGCCCGCCGATGCGGCGCGACATATTGATCATCGCGGCGGCGGTCGCCATCGCATCGCGTATCGGCCTGGTCGTGCTGCCGTGGCACATCGTCGAAGCCTATATGAAGACGGCTGCCCTGCCCTCGGCAGTTCTCGACTTTGGAACGATCGTGCTTGTCGGCCTTGCGTTGTACCAGGAGCGCCGGCGCATTGAAGCTCTGCAGTCCAAGCGCATCTACAAACTCGTCGTCGACGCCCTGCCTGACTGTCTGAACGTCAAGGACCTGCAGGGGCGCTTCATCCTCGCCAATCCGGCGACTGCCGACCTGATGCAGGCCGAGGAAACCGAGGCGCTGATCGGCAAGTCCGACTTCGACTTCTACCCGGAGGCGGTGGCGCGTGAGTTCAAGCAGGTCGACATGGCGGCCCTGATGGCCAGCAAGTCGATCAACATCGAGCAGCGCTTCACGCGTGCCGACGGCGTCGATACCTGGCTGTCGAGCATGAAGACGCCGCTTACGGACTATCATGGCGACGTGGTCGGTCTGATCACCCACAACCGCGACATCACCCGCCGCAAGGAACTGGAAAGCGAGCTCGCCCAAAGCCGCGCACAGCTCAGCTACGCGCTGACGCACATGGCAGACGGCCTGGTGCTTTACGACAGCTCGCGGCGCCTGTTGCTGTGCAACGAACAATATCGCTCGATGTTTCCGAAGACCGCGCATCTGCGGGTTCCGGGCGCGATGCAACGCGACATACTGCGTGCTGCCGCTGAGACCGGCGAGATCGTCATGCCTGCCGACCGGATCGAGGCCTGGATCGAAGACATTGTCGACGCCAACCGTGTCGGCAATCAGCAGATCCAGCTGGGCGATGGCCGCTGGCTGGACGTCCGGGCGCGGCCGACCGACGATGGTGGCAGGCTCAGCGTCTTTTCTGACATCACCAGCGCCAAGACGGCGGAGTCCGAACTGCTGGCGGCGAACGAAAAGCTCAACCATCTTGCGCACCGCGACGGTTTGACCGACCTGTCAACACGGCGCGCATTCGATGATGCGATCGAGCGGGAATTCTCGCGCAGCAGGCGCTCCGGCAGCCCGCTCAGCCTGCTCCTGATCGATGTCGATTTCTTCAAGCTCTACAACGACCAGTACGGCCATCCTGCCGGAGACGAGTGCCTGCGCATCGTCAGCCGTTGTATCGAGACCACCGCGCGGCGTCCGAGCGATCTGGCAGCCCGTTACGGCGGCGAGGAATTCGCGGTGATCCTGCCCGACACCGATGCCCGCGGCGCCTTCGTCATAGCAGAGGCGCTGAAGTCGGCGGTGCGCGCGCTGAAGGTCCCGCACGAAGCCAGCCAGAAGAAGCATCTCACCGTCAGCATCGGCGTGTCGACCTTTGACGGCGATGGCGCGGCCTCTGTAGGCCAGTTGGTGCGGCGCGCAGACGAGGCGCTCTACGGCGCCAAGGCGGCTGGTCGCGACCGGGTGCATGGCTGGCGTCCCTACGCAGGCCACGATGTTGCCATGGCGCAGGGCGGCTGACCGCGCCCTCTTGCGGGTCAACCGCTTCGGGCGCGCTCTAACCGGCCAATGAATCCTTCGCAGAGCGGGCGCCGGCTCCGGACCGGATCAGTCCAGTCCGAGAAGCCTTCTGACGTCCTCGGCCGTCTCGGCGTGCAGGGCGTCGCGCGGCCCGGCGGTAGGCCGCTCAGGCCAGAAGATCGTCTTCATGCCGGCCGCCAATCCCGCCGTCGCGCCCGTCACGCTATCTTCCATGACGAAGGTCTCGGCCGGGTCGACTTCGGTCAGCCAGGCGGCGCGCAGGAAGGGCTCCGGATGCGGCTTGCCCTGGCGTACGTCGTTGCGGCTCACCGTCTTCATGCCCGGCTCGACGATGCCGACGGCGCCGAGATTGGCGTCGATGATCAGCCGGTCGGAATTCGATACCACCGCCTGCACCACGCCGGCGCGCTGCAGGTCGCGAAAGATCTCTAGCGCTCCCGGCCGCGGCCTCAGCGTCACGGCGTGCAGCAGGTAGAAATCGTACTTGCGCCGGATCCAGTCGTCGAAGGGCAGCTTCAGCCCGAAGTCGCGCCGCATCATGTCGTAGACCGGCCGCGCAGCCTGCCCGAGTACCCGCTCGTGCAGGTCGGCCGGCGGTTCGATGCCGACGCTCTCGAGTGCGGCCGACAGGGCCTGATCGTGCAGCGGCTCGCTGTCGACCAGCGTTCCGTCCATGTCCCAGTAGACCGCCTTCGGCTTCATGCGGAGCTCCTTTTCGACGAGTCCTAGAGGTTTCGGCGCGCGAGATAAACCGCGATGCGACCGGCGGCGGCGGTCGCGCACAGATAGGTCTGGGCAAACAAGGAAAGGACGTCGGCAGCGGCACGGGCATTTGCCCGGGCAATAGATAATTGCGCATCAGGCCATTCCCTGCAACACTCCGAGCGGGTCCCCGCGAAAGGCTGGCCCTGCAGCAGAAGGGGTGCGCATGAGTTTACGGCAGGAAGGCGGCAATCCGCGGCTCGATGAGGCAGCGCGCGCCGGTTGGCTCTATTACGTCGCCGGCAACACCCAGGACCAGATCGCCGGCAAGCTCGGCGTGTCGCGCCAGACGGCCCAGCGGCTTGTTTCGCTCGCGGTGTCGGAGGGGCTGATCAAGGTGCGCGTCGACCATCCCATCGCCAATTGCCTGGAACTCGCGCGGCGCCTGACCGCGCGCTTCGCGCTCGACCTTGCCGAGGTCGTGCCGAGCAGCGGCGATTCGTCGTCGACCACTATCGGCATCGCGGAAGCGGCCGCCGGCGAAATCGAGCGCTGGCTGCGCTCGACCGAGCCGATCGTCATGGCGATCGGTACCGGGCGTACGCTCAAGGCGGCGATCGAGCAGCTGGCGCCGATGGATTGCCCGCAGCACAAGGTCGTGTCGCTCACCGGCAACATCGCGCCCGACGGCTCGGCCGCCTTCTACAACGTCATCTTCACCATGGCCGACCGCATCAAGGCGCGATCCTTTCCGATGCCGCTGCCGGTCATCTCGTCCTCGGCGGAGGAGCGCGCCATGCTGCACAGCCAGCCGATGATCCAGCCGACGCTGGCGCTCGCCGCGCGCGCCGACGTCACCTTCGTGGGCATCGGCGACCTCGGGCCCAAGGCGCCGCTTTACGAGGACGGCTTCATCACCGAGGCTGAACTTAAGGCCCTGCAGAAGGCCGGCGGCGTCGCCGAGATTGTCGGCTGGGTGTTCGACCGCGACGGGCGCCTCATCGAGGACGTCATCAACGACCGCGTGGCGTCGGCGCCGCTGCCCTCGCGAGAGCGCTCGCTGGTCGTCGCGCTGGCGATGGGCGAGAAGAAGCTGCCCGGCATCCTCGCCGCGGTGACGCGCCGGCTTGTCAACGGGCTGATCACCGACGAGCAGACCGCCGAAGCGCTGCTCGCAGCGGCCTGACGCGGCAAAGGCGGCGTCGCGGAGATCTCTGAACGCCGCGGCTACGGCTCGACCAGCGCCTTCAGCTTCGTGTTCGCTCGCCATATCGGACAGCCGCCGTTCCAATACGGCCTGGAGCAGGCGCGCGTCAGTTGTCCGCCGGCGTTGGAAGACGCCTGCGTGTCGCCGGCCACCGCCCGTCTTCAGTGACCGCCGAAGTGTCCGATGATCGCTTCGGCTACCAGTGCCGGATTCTCCCAATGCACATTATGGCCGCACTGCTCGGCCTCGACGAACCCTGCCGTCGGGATGGTCGCGCGAAGCCGTTCCTGGTGCGTCCTGTCGAATAGCGGGTCGCGGCCGCCGCTAACGATCAGCGTCTTTGCGCGCACCTTTCGCACGCGCTCCGTCAGGTCGGCGCGCCGAACCTCGTCGAAGATGCTGCGCCAGCTGCCGGCCGGCATGGCTGAAGCCTCCTCGGCCGTCCTGGCCAAGAAGTCGGGCGCAACCGGAACCTCGCAGGCATGCCAGAAATCATAGAATGGATCGGCCGGCGAAATCGGATCCTGCAGGGCAAGAACGCCGATCGCCACAGCGTCCTCATCGGTCACGTCGACCCGCAGCGTCGTCGCCAGGAGCACCAGCCCGCCCACAAGATCAGGACGCCCGGCCGCCAGTTCGATGGCGATCATGCCGCCCATCGAATGGCCGACGACGATCGGCCTGTCGAGATCCAACGCCTTGATCAGGCAGCCGACGTCGGCCGCGAAATCCTTCGGCCTCACCCCGCCAGTACTGTTGGGTGAATCGCCATGTCCCGGCAGGTCCGGAATGAGAAGGCGCCGACCTGCAAGGTGCGGCGCCAGCAGGGAGAAGCTGCGGCTCGTGTCGGTAAACCCGTGGATCAGCAGCAGCGCAGGTTCGCTGCCTGTAATCTCCACATAGGCGAATTCGGCACCTCCGATAGCGACCGTTTCCTTTCGCCCGCTCCAACCCTGCTGATCGGCAGGGGTCACAGCCCGAGCTTTTCCTTCACCGCTTCCAGGCCGGGCTTGCCATCGAATGTCTCGACGCCCGCCAACCAACCATCGAGCCTGTCGGGATTGGCCTTGATGGCCGTTGCACCGGCCTCGGCGGGCTTCATCCCGTCATTGATCAGGTAACCCATGCCGACGTTCTCGAAGTCGATGTCAAAGGTGAGGTTCTTAAGCAGCCGGGCGGCATTCGGGCACGCCTCGGCGTAACCCTTGCGAGCCTGCGTGCTGACGGTCGCCGCGCCGAAATCGGGGCCGAAATATTTGTCGCCGCCGGTTAGGTACCTGAAGTCGTACATGGCGTTCATCGGATGCGGCGCCCATCCCTGGAAGACCACGAACTTCTCTTCCTTGATCTTGTAGCCGACCTCCGACAGCATCCCCGCCTCGCTGGATTCCACGACTTCCCAGCCCTTCAGGCCGAGATCGGCGATTGCGTCGAGCATCAGCTGGTTGGAGCCGGGCTCGATGCCGTACATCTTGCGGTCGAACTCGTCGGCGAACTTGTCGAGATCCTTGAAGTCCTTGACGCCGGCCTCCCATGCATAGGTCGGCACCGCAAACGTGTATTTTGCGCCGGTGAGATTTACGCCAATGGTCTCGACCGAGCCGTCCTGCTTGTACGGGTCGAAATAGGTGACCATTGCGGGGTCCCAGTAGCCGAGAAAGACGTCCAGATCGCTGTTCTTCATGCCTTCGTAGATGACGTTGATGCCAAGCACATCGCTCTTGGCCTCATAGCCGAGCGCATTGAACAGGACGTCTGCCACTCCCGTGGTGAAAGCAAGATCGTTCCAGCCCGGCTCGGCCATGCGAACAACGCGGCATTCGGCTGGGTCTCCGGCATGAGCGGCCTGAACTGAGCAGGCAGCAAGCCCGATGCAGCTCGCGACAATGCGATGGATAGGCTTCATTTCGGAACACTCCCCTTCTTTTGTTGACCCATTGTCTTGGATATTGACCGGCGGGTCAATAGTTGATCTCGCGAGCCTAAGCTGACACGTTGCGCCGACCAATTTCGGGGAAGCAGACCGTGAAGCTCACGCGCCTCAGTGACATCCGCCGCAAGGAGCTGCGTCAGGCGGCATTTGAAGTTTTGCAGCGAGAGGGGATAGCCGGCGCCACGATCGAGAAGGTCGCTGCACAGGCCGGTGCCTCGAAGGGAATCGTGCTCCACTACTTCAAGAGCAAGCGCGAATTGTTCGAACACGCCATGCGCGAGTCGAATGCCGTGTTGCGCGACGTCGTCGTGGCGCGGTTGAACCGGGCGCGGACCCCGATGGAGCGCATCGATGCCGTCATCGAGGGCAATTTCGAGCCGCACCTGTTTCGCCCGCCGCTCGGCCATGCCTGGCTGTCTCTGTGCGCCGAGGTACCGCGCGACGACAAGCTCCGGCGTATCCAGACTGTCATTCACGCGCGCATGCGCTCCAACCTCCTGTCGGGCCTGCGCCACATCGTCCCGGCGGCAGACGCGCAGGACATTGCCTTCGGGGTCACCGCGATGATCGACGGCCTGTGGCTCAGGCTTGGCCTCCAGCCTGACGGCATCCCGCGCGACTACGCGCTGAAGCAGGTCAAAGACTATGTTTCCGCAAGACTTGCCCAACTTGTCTGACGGGACGCTTCCGGCCAGGCAAGCCCCGTGCGGAGATGCGTATTCGTCGTCGCGGAACCGGTGACACTACCTGCATTCGAGTGGCCGAACCGTCCGGCGTGCGACGGGGCAGGTAGCCCTTCCCGATCATCAGTTCATGGCATTCGGGTGCCGCCCTGCTACCTCGCCCGAACCCCTTCTAGGAATACCTCGACAGCGGACCCGACCGCCGCGCACACTTCCTCCTGCGAAGGTGCCGGGCGCAGGCCGAGAACGACCTGCAGGTGCAGGTTGTCGCGGATCATGCCGACGAAGTGATCCGCCAGTCGCTCGCAATCACCGTTGCGGATCTCACCCCTTTGCATGGCCCGCTCCAGCACCTCGGCCAGCCGCGACGTGGTGCGGCCCGGCCCCTGTTCGTAGAAGGATTTCACCAGTTCGGGGAAGCGATGGGCCTCGGTGACGGCGATGCGGTAGATGCCGACCACCGTCGGTGACATATAGACGTCCAGGAGATGCCGGCCGAAGGCGGCAAGCGTCTCCGCGAGGTCGAGCCCCTCGACGTCGTCGGCTGCAAGCGTCGACAGCGCGCTGTCCGAATTTTCCCTGACGATGGCGGCAAACAGGCCCTGTTTGCTGCCGAACTCGCTGTAGATGTTGCGCTTCGAGCCGCCGGCGCGCTCGATGATCGCGTCGATGCTGGTCGCCACGTAGCCCTGCTCGAAGAACACGTCGGCTGCGGCCTGCAGGAGCGCCTGCCTGCGTGTGCCGGACTGTGGGTCGCGCGTATCGGCCATGAATCCATCCGTTCGTATGACTTGACTGGTAACGATCATTACCATATCTGTCAATGGTAACGCTCATTACCGGAGGCCTGCATGGCCAGCAAAAGCAAACGCGTCGGAATCGTTCTCTGTCTCGCCGCCGTGGCGGTCGCCGCCGGCGGCCTCGGCTTGGCGCGATTCAGCGGTGGAACCTCGACCGACAACGCCTATGTCCGCGGCGACGTGACCTCGCTTGCGCCCAAGGTCGCCGGCTACGTCGTCGCAGTCGACGTGGACGACAACCAGGCCGTACGCGCCGGCGACGTGCTGTTTCGCATCGACGACCGCGACTACCGCGCGCGCCTCGCCCAGGCAGCAGCCAATGTCGAGGCCGCAGAAGCGAGGCTGGCCAATGTCGACGCCGAAACGCAGCTACAGCATGCGCTGATCCGCCAGGCCGAGGCGCAGCACCGAGCGGCAGAGGCCGAGCTCAGCCTGGCGACCCGCGCCTCCGACCGCCGTCGCGAACTCATACGCAGCAGCGCTGTAAGCCAGGCCGAGGTCGACCAGACCGACGCGGCGCGCTCCAAGGCGGAAGCCGGGGTCGCGGCAGCAGGCGCTACGGTGGAGGCGCAACAGCAGCGCATCGCCGTGCTCGACACGCAGCGCGAGGCCGCGGTCGCCGCCGTCGAGCAGGCGCGCGCCGCGCGCGACCTCGCCCAGATAGACCTCGACAACACCATCGTCCACGCTCCGGTCTCCGGCGTCGTCGGAAACAGGCAGGTCCGCATCGGCCGCCTCGTGGCGCCGGGCGTGCCGCTGCTCGATCTAGTGCCTGTAGACGATCTTTTCGTGGTGGCGAATTTCAAGGAAACTCAGATCGAGCACCTGAGACCCGGCCAGCGTGTGCGCATCACCATCGACGGCTATCCGGAAGAGGCGCTGGAGGGAGCGGTCGACAGCTTTGCGCCGGGCAGCGGGTCAGCCTTCAGCCTGCTGCCCGCCGACAATGCGACCGGCAATTTCGTCCGTGTCGTGCAGCGCATCCCGGTAAAGATCCGCTTCCTCGGCAATCCCCTCCCCGGCCGGCTGGTGCCCGGCCTGTCGGCCCGCGTCGAGGTCGAGTGGCCCGGCGACGCCGCGGTTGCAAAGACGGTAAGCCGGATCGCCTCCCCGGTGCCGATCCTACCGGCAGCCGGTTCCTGAAGCCATGCGCAAGGCCATGATCGCCGAAGCCCTCGTCTCGAGGCCGCCGCCCGTTACGGGCGGATTGCGGCCGGCCGCCGTGTCCGGGCTGATCGAATGGCTGGTCGGCGACGACTGTCATGCGCTCGACGACGCCGGTCTCGCCGCGGGCCTTGGACGGCGGCTGCGCGCAGCCGGCCTGCCGGTCGACCGGCTGACGCTTCATCTGCGGGGCCTGCACCCGGAAATCCTCGGACGCAGCGTCGCCTGGGCGCCCGGCGAGATAGTCGAGGTTCGTGACAGGAGCTACGACATAGAGACGATGCCGGGCTTTGCCGGAAGCCCATTGCGGCAGGTGATGGAAACGCGCCGGCCAATCGCGCTGCGAACCGAAGGCACGCCGGAGGCGGCCTGGCTCGGCACCGACCTCTTCCGCGGGCGCGGCCTCATCGATTTCGTCATCGTGCCGCTGGCCACCGCCGACGGCCTGGTCAGCGCCGCCACCTTCTCGACCGCGCGCAAGTCCGGCTTCAGCGCGCCGCAGCGCGCCGCACTCGGACGTCTCGTGCCGCCGCTGCGAAATGTCTGCGAACTCAGCACGCTGCGGCGCGTCGAACGCACCCTGCTCAACACCTATGTCGGTACCGGCACCGCGCGTCGCGTCATGGCCGGACAGATCCGCCGCGGCGAGGTCGAGATGCTTGAGGCCGGCCTGATGATCTGCGACCTGCGCGGCTTCACGGCATTGTCCAACCGGCTGCCCGGCGCGCGCGTGCTTGAACTGCTGAACGCCTATTTCGACCGCGTCGTGCCTGCCATCGACCGGGCCGGCGGCGAGGTCATCAAGTTCATGGGCGACGCCGTGCTGGCCTTCTTCCACGGCGTCAATCCGGCAGCGTCCGCGACCGCCGCCCTCAACGGCGCGCTTGCCGCGCTCGACGGCCTCGGCCGCTTCACCGCGCCCGACGCGGAACTCAACACCGGCATCGCGCTGCACTATGGCGAGGTCGGATACGGCAATATCGGCTCGGGCCAGCGGCTCGACTTCACGGTCATCGGCCCGGATGTGAACCTTGTCAGCCGCATCCAGTCGGTCTGCAGCGCCACCGGCGCGCCGCTCCTGATGTCGGAGCAGTTCGCGGGGCTGGTTGGCGCATCCCGGCCGCAGTCCATCGGCCGCTGGCGGCTCGCCGGCTTCGACGACCTGGCCGAGCTCTTCGGGCTTTCCGGCCTCATGCCGGGCGACGTGCGCCCCGTTAGAGCCCGGGAAGCAACCGGATGAACGCGACCGAAGCCAGCGCCCCGACCCGCGTCCGTTCGCCGGCGGCAACGCTGCTTGTCGCCGGCATCGTGCTTGCCGCACTGACCGAGGCGATCGCCGGTACAGTGCTGTCGCTCGGTCGCGCCGACATGATCGGCGACACCCATGCGACCCCCGACGAGTTCGCCTGGCTCGACACTGCCTATACCGCGCTGAAATTCGCTGGCTTCATGGCTGCCGCGCCGCTGCTCGACCGCATCGGGCCGCGCGGGCTGGTCATCGCCGCGACCCTCTGCATGGGCGCGGCATGCGCGCTTGCCGCCGGCACCGATCACCTCGACCTGCTGGTCGCCCTGCGCGCCGTGCAGGGGTTTTCGGGCGGCGTGCTGCTGGTCGCCGGCCAGGCGCTGATCTTTCTCGCCCTGCCGCGCCGTCAGCAGCCGATCCTGCAGGCGGTGTTTGCCATGGGCGCCGTCGTCACCCCGGCGACCATCGCGCCGGCGCTTCAGGGCTGGCTGATCGACAGCCTGTCGTGGGCATGGATCTTCTTTACCGTGGTTCCGCTGGCGCTGGCCGCCGCCGGGCTGCTTCTGGCTGCGGATCACCTGGTTCACACGGCGACCTCCCGCCGCCCCGTCGACTGGTTCGGTCTGTCGCTCGTCACGGCGGCACTATTCTGCCTCACCTATGTGTTCGGCCAAGGCAGCCGCTGGGACTGGTTCGAGGAGCCGCGCATCGTCTGGCTGACCGTCGCCGGCACGGCGGCGCTGCTCGCCTTTGTCGGCCAGCAGATGCTCGCCGGGGATCGACGTCTGGTCGCTGCCGGCCTGTTTCTTTCGGACGATTTCTGCTTCGCATTCGCGGTCAGCTTCGTCGCCGGGGCCGCCCTCTTCGGCAGCGCCTACCTTATCCCGGCCTTCGCCGTCTCGGTGCTGTCGTTCACGCCGACCGATGCCGGACAGTTGCTGTTGCCGAGCAGCGGCCTGTTCCTAGCCTCGCTGCTGCTGGCGGCCTGGCTGATGCAGGCTCGTCACGTGCCGCCGATCGCAACCGTGCCCTTCGGCATCTTGCTTATCATGCTGGCGATGTGGATGCTGTCCGGCTCGACCGGCGAAAGCGGCATGGACGACATGATGTCGGCGATCCTGCTTCGGGGCCTTGGCCTCGGCTTCCTGTTCCTGTCGATCACACTGGTCGCCTTTACGCGCCTGGAAGACCGCAACCTCGCCACGGGAATCGGCCTTTTCAATGCCGGGCGCCAGCTCGGCGGGCTGATGGGGGTGGCCGCCCTGCAGACGATGATCACCGACAATGTCGCCGGCAACCTGGCTGTACTCGCCGCCAATGTGACATCCGGCGACCCGGCGGTCACCGAGCGTCTTGGGGCGACAGCGGCGCTACTCGCGGCGCATGGGCTGGACGCTGCGTCGGCCGCACGCGTCGCCGCCGGCCTGCTGGGCAAGTCCGTCGCCGGCCAGTCCGCAGTGATCGCGTTCGACACGGCCTTCCTCGCGGTGTCGCTGCTGTTCGTGATTGCCGCGCCGATCCTCGTCACGATCAAGATCGGTCTTGCCCGGCACCCCGGCGCCCCCACGGGAGAACCCGGCAAGCGGGGAGCGCGCCGTGCCGCACGGCCAGCCGATGATGAATGCGTAGAAATCTAACCTCCTGCGTCAGCCGCCCTTAACGTTTGGCGATCATGGTGCCGGTCCGGCGGGACGCACAAGGCGACCCGCCTTGCTCGATTGATGCCGGAGGACCATAGCCATGATCCGAACCAGGAACTTCCTCGTCGCAGCATTGTGCGGCGTTGCGCTCGGCGCCCTCCCGCTCGACCTGCCGGATGGTTTTTCGGGCGATGGCAGCGCCTGGGCCAAGGGCAATGGCGGCGGCAACGGGGGCGGTGGCGGCGGCGGCAATGGTGGCGGCAATGGCGGCGGTAACGGTGGGGGCAACGGCGGCGGCAAGGGCGGCGGCAACGGCGGCGGCAAGGGCGGCGGCAACGCCGGCGGCGGCAAGAGCGCCGGCAAATCCTCAAGCAGCACGGCCTCCAAGTCGAAGTCGGCCAAGACCAGCACGACGAAGACCGCCAGCACGGCCAAGACGAACAAGGGCGCGGCAAAATCCGCAGCCAAGCAGCAGGTCGCGGCGGTCGCCAAGGAAAAGAACATTCACGCGCAACTCGGCGCACTCAACTCGCTGAACCGCAACATCAACGCCTATCTCAACGCCAAGAGCCCGCGCTTCGCGGCGGTGCAGTCCTTCGTCGTCGCCTCGGCGCAATACGAGATCGCGCTCGACAAGGTCGAGGCGGCCAACACCGCGGCCGCTGCCGAGCAGGAAAAGCTCGATGCGCTCAACGCCGAGCTCGGCACGCTGTCGGCGATGACCGAAGAAGCCGTGGCAGGGCTGACCGCAGAGGAGCAGGCCGAGCGCACCAGCCGCATGTCGGCGCTCGAAGCCGAGATCGGCGAGCAGGCAGCCGCGGTCGAAACCGCCAGCCAGGCCGCGACCGAGGCCCAGGCCGCGGCCGAAACGGCAGCAGTCGGAACGGACGACGCGTCGCTGCAGGCGGCGCTGGAGGCGATGTCGAACAAGACGGTCAACGAGGCGGTCGTGTCGTGGTCGAAGGAAGTCCTCGGCGTCGGCACCGCCGTCGGCAAGATCGACGAGATGAAGAGCGTGCTCGAGGCGCAGGCCGTGGACCCGCAGGAGACGGCGGCCGTGGACACGGAAGAGACACCCGAGACCGACACGGATCTCGACACCGGCGAGCTCGAGGAGGCTCCCGAACCCGCCCTCTGACCGGCAGGAAGGGGGGGCGGCGAAGCCCGCAGATCCCCGGCATACATGAAGCAAGTGCCTGACGCCCGGCCGCTTTCGCAGCGGCCGGCCGTGTTTTGGCGCGGCTTGTTGCGGTTGCATAAAATTCGACGGATTTCGCCTACGAAACGGTAAGGGGATAGGCGCGACGGTCGGGTCTTCGAGGGCTTGGGACCGCACTGATGCTTCGCAAATTCTGGCAATCCGAAAGCGGCAACTTCGGCGCGATCACTGCCATTGCCGCGGTACCGATACTCGCCGGCATGGCCGGCGCGATCGACTACACGATGACCCTCAACAAGACGGGGCAGTTGCAGAACTCGCTCGACGCGGCAGCGCTGGCGATCGCCACCGGCTATTACCAGGGCATGTCCGACGACGAGCTCGGCCAGGTCGGCCAGGATTCCTTCGACGCCAACATGGCCGGCATTTCGAGCGGCACGCAGTCCATGGACTACGAGGACAAGCTGCCCGACGATCTCGCCGCAATGGCCACCGCAGACGGCGACGAGTTCTTCATCACCGCGACGTCGGGCCTCGTTCACCAGGGCCTGGTCGGCGGCATGGACTGGACCGTCCACCGCCGCAGCGTTGTGCGAATCCGCAAGGGACCTCCCGCCTGCGTCCTGGCGCTCGATCCGAAGGCCGATTCCGCCGTCAAGATCCAGGGCTCCACCGACGTGGTGATGGAGGGGTGCGTCATCGCCGCTAACTCGAAGTCGTCCACCGCAATCTATCGCGGCGGCGCCGCGCTCCTCGAGGCGCTGTGCGTCAACACCGTCGGCAGGACGTCGGGCCTCGGAAACATCTCCAACGTCCAGCTCGACTGCGCGGCGCCGATGGAGAACCAGTATCCCTCCTTCGACCCGCTGCTCGGTGTCGTGCCGCCAAGCTATACCGGCTGCCAGGGCCTGCCCGGCGGCAAGACCAAGACGCTGTCGCCCGGCACCTACTGCAACAAGACCATCTCGGGCGACGTCACCCTGCAGCCCGGCACCTACATATTGCGCGGCGGTCAGGTCAAGCTCGGCGGCAACGGCAAGCTGGTCGGCTCGGGCGTCACCATCTTCCTGATGGAAGGCGCCGAGTTCTCGGTCAACGGCAACGCGATTTTACAGCTGACGCCGCCGACCAGCGGGCCCTATGCGGGCATCACGATCTTCCAGGAAAAGACCAACACCAACACCATAGCCATCAACGGCACGTCCGGTTCCTTCGTCAGCGGCTTCGTCTATGCACCCGGCGCCCATGTCTTCTTTGCGGGCAACTCGGCGACCTCGACACTCACCGCATGCCTCAGGCTGGTCAGCAAGACGATCGAGATGACGGGAAACTCCTCCATGAAATCGGACTGCAGCGCCGAGCTCGGCGGACGCGACATGCTGGCGAGCCGCTACATGTCGATCGTGCGCTGACAGCGAGCCGCGCGTTA
Organism: Alphaproteobacteria bacterium; assembly: GCA_018823835.1. GTDB lineage: Bacteria > Pseudomonadota > Alphaproteobacteria > Rhizobiales > Rhizobiaceae > CAMYMG01. The sequence goes on from JAHJHT010000002.1 coordinate 486,824, forward strand.
CGCCGCCGTTTCGGCTTCCACCATGACCGCGGCAAAAGCGGCGTCCTGCGGCACCACCCGCACATTGTGCGGACGGGTGCTGCCCCGGATGGCGATCTCGCGCGTCTCGTAGGCCGACATGTCGATGCCCGACAGCATCGCCGCATCGTCCGAAATGACGATCGAGGCATCGAACTCCTTGGCCGCCGACTCCAGCCGGCTGGCGATGTTGACCGTGTCGCCGATCGCGGTCACGCCCATCACGCCGCCATAACCCATGGCGCCGACAATTGCCGGGCCGGCATGGATGCCGATGGCGACCCTCAGGGGCGCCGGGATCTCGGCGGCCAGTTCTTCGCTCAGATGCGCCAGGTCGGCGATGATGGCGGCCGAGGCCGCGAGCGCCTGGCGGCAGGCCTCCTGCTTGGTCGTGCCGAGGCCAAACAGCGCCATGGCGCCGTCGCCTATGAATTTGTCGAGCTGGCCGCCCGACTGTTCCACCGCCTTGCCGACAACGGCGAAATAGCGGTTGAGCAGGAAGACGATGTCATAGGGCAGGCGGTGATCGGCCAGCGCGGTGAAGCTCCTTATGTCGCAGAACAGCACGGCGATCTCCTGCTCCCGGCCGGGCGTCGCCTGGCGGCCGCCGATGGGAAGAGCCCGCTCGGTGCCCGCGGCAAGCAGGGGCATGACGGTCAGGTCGTGCACCGGGCGGAACTGGCAGGCCAGCCTCACGTCCGGCCCGGCATTGATACGCATCAGCGTCAGTTCCTCGACCGAGCCCGCCACGGGCTGGCCCTCCATCCCCTTCGTCACGCGGATGCGGCAGGTCGAGCAGCGGCCGCGGCCACCGCACACCGAATAATGCGGCACGCCGCCGACGCGGCTCGCCTCGAGCACGCTGTGTCCCTTGGGCAGGCGAACCGTCTGGCCGCTCTCGTAGCGGATCTCGACGAGACTGCTTCTCTCGCGCTTGCTGCGCAGCCCCCGCAGGACGAACAAGCCGACAATCAGCGCGGCGAAGAACGCGTAGGCCACGTCGACAAGCATGTAGACGGTCTCGATTGCGCCGGGGATCAGAGACTGGTCGATGCCGTCGGGCAGCGGCTGCTGCTCCATCAGCGCGACGAGCTGGCCGGCATGGGCGAAGGCAAGCAGCGAGACGACCGGCACCAGCACGGCGGCGATCAGGAACCAGGGCGCGGCGGTCGGATACCAGCGGCGGTAGCGCAGCCAGAAATGCAGCCCGAGGCAGCCATGCGCCCAGACCACGACCAGCGCGATGGCCTGGGCGAGGCCGACGCCGGGATTGGTGACCCACAGCACGCGTACGACGAACTCATAAGTGTCGGGAACCTCGGTCAGTTCGTGGAAGACGCGTGTGCCCATGACATGCAGGGCCAGAAGCAGCGGGATGGCGAGGCCGGCCGCCACCTGGGCGGCTTCGCGCAACGGCATCACGAGGCTGCGCCTGCGGTAAAGGCTGCGCAGCACCAATGCGACATGCACCGCCACCGCGCCGTAGAGCGCGACAGTGCCCACCGGATTGCGCCAGATGGCGAGGAACCACAGGCGCCCGGCCTCCGCAGCCTCGAGCGAGATCAGGTTGAGCGACAGATTGCCGAAATGCATGATGATGAACACCATCATCACCAGCCCGGAGCCCAGCCTGGCGTTGCGCAGCATGCGCTCCGACCACCATGACGCCGCCGCAGTGGCGGCCGGTCTCTGCTGAGGAGTCTTCTGGGCCTTCGGCGTCGAACTATCCATTGCGCCAGATTGGCAGGGCGGCGGGCTTGCGACAATGCCCGAGGGACAGGTCGCCTGTTGACAGTCCGTCGCCGACGTTGCCGCCGCCTCGCCCCGCTGCTCCTGCAGACCTTCCGCAAGGGCCGCTCACCCCCATCCATGCTGCGGTGCAGCATCGAATGACGGTTGACTTAAGGTCCATCTGGTGAATAATTGCCCACAACCAAGGCAAATGCTCACTTGGTATCAATGGGAGGAATTCTGAATGAAACTGAACACGCTCATATTGGGTCTGTGCTCCGCGAGCCTGCTCGCTGTCGCCGCGCACGCCGAATCGATCACCATCGCCACCGTCAACAATGGCGACATGATCCGCATGCAGAAGCTGACGGACGACTTCACGTCGAAAAACCCCGGCATCGAACTCAACTGGGTCACGCTTGAGGAAAACGTCCTGCGCGAACGCGTCACCACCGACATCGCCACCAAGGGCGGCCAGTACGACGTGATGACCATCGGTACCTATGAAGTGCCGATCTGGGCGAAGCAGAACTGGCTGCTGCCGCTCGACAATCTCGGCGCCGACTACGACGCTGGCGACATCATCCCGGCGATCGCCGGCGGCCTGTCGGTTGACGGCAAGCTCTATGCCGCCCCCTTCTACGGCGAAAGCTCCTTCATCATGTACCGCAAGGACCTGATGGAGAAGGCAGGGCTCACCATGCCCGACGCGCCGACCTGGGAGTTCGTCGCTGACGCAGCGCGCAAGATGACCGACCGCGACAACGACATCAACGGCATCTGCCTGCGCGGCAAGGCCGGCTGGGGCGAGAACATGGCCTTCCTGACGGCCACGTCCAATTCCTTCGGCGCTCGCTGGTTCGACGAGAACTGGAAGCCGCAGTTCGAGCAGCCCGAGTGGAAGAACACGCTGCAGTTCTATGTCGACCTGATGAACGACGCCGGTCCGGCCGGTGCTTCCTCGAACGGCTTCAACGAGAACCTGGCGCTGTTCCAGCAGGGCAAGTGCGGCATGTGGATCGACGCCACCGTGGCGGCCTCGTTCGTGTCGAACCCGAAGGACTCCACCGTCGCCGACAAGGTGAGCTACGCCCTGGCGCCCGACACGGGTCTCGGCAAGCGCGGCAACTGGCTGTGGGCGTGGTCGCTCGGCATTCCGGCCGGATCGCAGAAGGCCGATGCGGCGCAGAAGTTCGTTGCTTGGGCAACCAGCAAGGAATACCTGGCCCTCGTCGCCGAGAAGGAAGGCTGGGCCAACGTACCCCCCGGCACCCGCACCTCGCTCTACGAGAACCCGAAGTACCAGGAGGCAGCGCCCTTCGCCAAGATGACGCTCGACTCCATCAACGCGGCTGACCCGACCAAGCCGACCGTCAAGCCGGTTCCCTATGTCGGCGTGCAGTTCGTCGCCATCCCCGAGTTCCAGGGCCTGGGCACCACCGTTGGCCAGCTCTTCTCGGCGGCCCTTGCCGGCCAGATGTCGGTCGACGATGCGCTAAAGCAGGCGCAGGACGCCGCGACCGCCACCATGACCGAAGGCGGCTACATCCAGTAAGGCAACCTCCCGGTGCCTTGGTCGTCCGGCCCCTGCCGGGCGACCACCCTACACGGCCGCGGAAAATGAGCTTGCCCCTGCGCTAAGGCGCGGCATGCTGCGGGCCGTGAAGAACGCAAGATCTGACCATATCAAGCATGTTCCGTCCGGCTGAGGACTGACTCTGGTGACCGGACCGGGGAGGGATCGTTATGGCTACTCGACAGACTCAGACACTCGCCCGCTTCATGCTGGCCCCGTCGGTCATCATGCTGCTGGTGTGGATGGTCATCCCGCTCGGCATCACCCTGTGGTTTTCCTTCCAGCAGTACAATCCGCTCAACCCGATCCGCGACGGCTTCGTCGGCTTCGACAACTATGCGCTGTTCTACGCGAACCCGGCCTTCCTGCAGTCGATCCTCAACACGCTGATCCTCGTCGGCAGCGTGCTCGCCATCACCGTCATCGGCGGCATCATGCTGGCGCTGCTGCTCGACCAGCCGATGTGGGGCCAGGGCGTCGTGCGCATCCTGGTCATCTCGCCCTTCTTCGTCATGCCGCCGGTGGCCGCCCTGGTGTGGAAGAACATGATCATGCACCCGGGCTACGGCGTCTTTGCCGACATATCCCGCTTCTTTGGGCTGCAACCGATCGACTGGTTCGCACAATATCCGCTGTTTTCCATCATCCTGATCGTCGCCTGGCAATGGCTGCCCTTCGCGACGCTGATCCTGCTCACCTCGCTGCAGTCGCTTGATGGCGAGCAGAAGGAAGCCGCCGAGATGGACGGGGCCGGCTTCGTCAGCCGCTTCATCTATCTGACGCTGCCCCACCTGGCGCGCGGCATCACCGTCGTCATCCTGATCCAGACGATCTTCCTGCTCGCCGTCTATGCCGAGATCCTGGTCACGACCAATGGCGGCCCGGGCTACGCGTCTACCAACCTGCCCTTCCTCGTTTACCAGAAAGCCTCGCTGGAGTTCAAAATCGGCCAGGCATCCGCGGGCGGCATCATCGCCGTCATCCTCGCCAACATCGTCGCCATCTTCCTGATGCGCGCCGTCGGCAAGAACCTCGACAAGTAGGACGGAGGAGAAAAACCATGGCCCGCGCAGTCAGCAATCAGCACAAGACCATCGTCACGGCAGCCGCCTGGATCGTCGCATTCCTGATCTTCTTCCCGATCCTCTACACCATCATCACCTCGTTCAAATCCGAGACCGAGGCGATCGCCGGCTTCAACCTCATCCCGTCGGGCACGATGGAGAGCTACGAGGAGGTGCAGAGCCAGTACAACTACTTCAAGCCGTTCATGAACTCGGTGATCCTGGCACTCGGCTCGACGCTCCTGGCGCTTCTCATCGCAGTGCCCGCAGCCTGGTCGATGGCCTTTTCGCCGACGCGCCGGACCAAGGACATCCTGATGTGGATGCTGTCGACCAAGATGATGCCGGCAGTCGCCGTGCTCTTCCCGATGTACCTGATCTTCCGCGACCTTGGCCTGCTCGACTCGCGCCTCGGCCTCACCGTCATGCTGACCATGATCAACCTGCCGATCGTGGTGTGGATGCTCTACACCTATTTCCGCGAGATCCCGGGCGAGATTCTGGAAGCCGCCCGCATGGACGGCGCCTCGCTGTGGAACGAGATCATCCACGTGCTGACGCCGATGGCGGTGCCCGGCATCGCCTCGACCATGCTTCTCAACATCATCCTGGCCTGGAACGAGGCCTTCTGGACGATCCGCCTGACGGCCATCGACGCCGCGCCGCTGACCGCCTTCATCAGTTCGTTCTCGAGCCCGCAGGGCCTGTTCTGGGCCAAGCTGTCGGCCGCCTCGACGCTCGCCATCGCACCGATCCTCATCATGGGCTGGTTCAGCCAGAAGCAGCTGGTGCGCGGCCTGACATTCGGTGCCGTCAAGTGACGCGCCGGCCTTTCGATCGACACTGGACCTACGTCCCCCGGGGGAGGAAATAATGGGAAACATCACGCTCAACAACGTGTCGAAGTCCTTCGGGGCGACGGTCATCATTCCGGGCCTCGACCTGACCATCGAGGATGGCGAGTTCGTGGTCTTCGTCGGCCCGTCCGGCTGCGGCAAGTCCACGCTGCTGCGGCTGATCGCCGGGCTGGAGGACACATCCGGCGGCTCGATCTCGATCGACGGGCGCGACGTGACCGGCGAGGCGCCGGCCAAGCGCAAGCTCGCCATGGTGTTCCAGTCCTACGCGCTCTATCCGCACATGACGGTAGCCAAGAACATCGCTTTTCCGCTCAAGATGGCGGGCGAGGACCAGGCGACCATCGACAAGAAGGTCGCCGACGCCGCCAAGGTGCTCAACCTCACCAACTATCTCGACCGGCGGCCCGGCCAGTTGTCGGGCGGCCAGCGCCAGCGCGTCGCCATCGGCCGCGCCATCGTGCGCCAGCCTTCGGCCTTCCTGTTCGACGAGCCGCTGTCCAACCTCGATGCCGCGCTGCGCGGCACGATGCGGCTGGAGATCAGCGAGCTGCACAACCAGCTCAAGACCACGATGATCTACGTCACCCACGACCAGGTCGAGGCGATGACCATGGCCGACAAGATCGTCGTGCTCAACGCCGGCAACATCGAGCAGGTCGGCTCGCCGATGGACCTCTACAAGAACCCGAAGAACCTCTTCGTTGCCGGCTTCATCGGCTCGCCCAAGATGAACCTGATCGAAGGCGCACCCGCCACGAAGCACAAGGCGCACACGATCGGCATCCGTCCCGAGCACCTCGCGATCTCGAAGACCGAGGGCGAGTGGAAGGCGACCGTCGGCGTCGCCGAGCATCTGGGCTCCGACACCTTCCTGCACGTGCAGTCCGACGTCGGTCCGCTCACCGTGCGCGGCGACGGCGAGATCGCGGCCCGTCACGGCGACACGATCTACCTGACGCCGGACTCCAGCAAGCTTCACCGCTTCGGCGCCGATGGAATGGCGCTCTGATTGGAAGACCTGTCATGCCCGTAACCCTGTCGCTCAAGACGCTCACCAACCTGCCCGAAACCGTCGGCAGGCCCGGCTACAGCCGCGATGCGCTGAGGCCGGGGATCGTGCATTTCGGCGTCGGCAATTTCCACCGCTCGCACCAGGCCGTCTATCTCGACGACCTGTTCAACACCGGCGAAGGGCATGACTGGGCACTGGTCGGCGCCGGAGTTTTCGACGGCGAAAAGGTCGGCCGCGCCAGCCTCGAGGCGCAGGACTGGCTGACCACCGTGGTCGAGCAGGATGCCGGCCACAGGCAGGCGCGCGTCACCGGCGTGATGATCGACTTCCTGACGCCCGGCGACACGCAGGCCATCATCGACCAGCTCGCCGATCCCCGGATCCGCATCGTCTCGATGACCATCACCGAGGGCGGCTATTTCATCGACCCGGCGTCGGGAAAATTCAACCCGACGCATCCCGACATCGTCGCCGACGCGCATAATATGTCGGCGCCCAGGACCGTGTTCGGGCTGATCCTCGCCGGGCTGATGCGTCGGCGCGACGAGGAAGGCGTGCCCTTCACGGTGATGTCCTGCGACAACATTCCCCATAACGGCCATGTCGCAGCCGACGCCGTCATCGGGCTCGCCCGCCTGGTCGACGAGGACCTCGCCACCTGGGTTTCGGAGCACGTTGCCTTTCCGAACGGCATGGTCGACCGCATCACGCCCGCCACCAGCGAGCGCGAGCGCCAGATCCTCGAGCGCGAATTCGGCGTCAGGGACAACTGGCCGGTATTCTGCGAGCCTTTCAAGCAATGGGTGCTGGAGGACCGCTTCACCGACGGGCGGCCGGCGCTGGAAAAGGTCGGCGTCCAGTTCGTCACGGACGTCGCGCCCTTCGAGCTGATGAAGATCCGCATTCTCAACGGCGGCCACGCGGTGATCGCCTATCCGGCCGGCCTGATGGATATCCACTTCGTGCACGAGGCGATGGAAGAGCCGCTGGTGCGCGGCTTCCTGCAGAAGATCGAGGAAGACGAGATCATTCCGACGGTGCCGCCGGTGCCGGGCGTCGTGCTCGCCGACTACGCTGCCGAGGTCGTCGGCCGCTTCTCCAACCCGACGATCGGCGACACGGTCAGGCGGCTCTGCCTCGACGGCTCCAACCGGCAGCCGAAATTCATCATCCCGACCATCGCCGACCGACTAAAGGCCGGCAAGGGCATCGACGGCCTGGCGCTCGAATCCGCACTCTGGTGCCGTTACTGCTTCGGCACTACCGATTCCGGCGCCGTCATCGAGGCGAACGATCCCAACTGGGAGCGCATGCAGGCGATGGCCAGTGCTGCCCGCACCGACCCCGGCGCCTGGCTCGCCATGGCCGACATCTACGGCGACGTCGGCAAGTCGCGCGTCTTTGCCGATGCCTTCGCCCGCCACCTCGCCGCGCTCTGGGCCAACGGCGCACGCGCCACGCTCCAGGCCTATCTCAACGGCACTGCCTGAGGCTGGTCCGCTTGTCAGTGCAGCAACCTCCTCGCCTCGTCATCTTCGACTGCGACGGCGTGCTGGTCGACAGCGAGCCGATCTCGATTGCCGTTCTGCTCGACATGATCGGCCGGGCCGGCGGCAGCGTCAGCGAGGAAGAGGCCTACCGCCATTTCCTCGGCCGCAGCATGGCGACCGTGCGCGAAGTGCTGCGTGACGAGTTCGCCCTGGAGCTCACCGACCCGCAGCTCGGCGAGATGCGGACCGAACTGATGCGCCGCTTCCGCAGCCAGCTGAGGCCGGTCGAGGGCATTGCCGAAACGCTGGCGCGGCTGAGCGTCGCGAGCTGCGTCGCCTCCTCGGGAAGCCTGGACCGCATCAGGCTTTCACTTGGCATCACGGGACTGCTGGAAATGCTCGAGCCGCGTCTGTACAGTGCAGGCATGGTGAGGAGAGGCAAACCGGCCCCGGATCTGTTTTTGCACGCGGCGCGCGCCATGAACGTGGCCGCCGGCGACTGTCTCGTCATCGAGGACAGCCCGGCCGGCATCGATGCCGCGCACAGCGCCGGAATGCGCGTTTTCGCCTTCACCGGCGCCTCGCATGCCGGACATGCCGCGCTCGTGGCGGAACTCGCCAAGCGGCGTCCCGACCGCACCTTCGACGATATGCGGCAGCTGCCGGAAATGCTCGCAGGCCTGAGGTGACGGCGGTGCATGTCTGCGCCGTAGACGTCGGCACGGGCAGTGCGCGCGCCGGCATCGTCGACCGCACCGGCCGCATGCTCGGGCGGGCCGAGCACCCGATCGCCATGAACCGCCCCAAGCCAGACCATGCCGAACACGATTCGGAGGATATCTGGGCCGCCGTCTGTCATGCTGTCAGGTCGGCACTGGAGAATTCCGGCGTTCCAGCCGAGAGCGTTGCCGGCATCAGCTTCGACGCCACCTGCTCGCTCGTCGTGCGCAATGTCGATGGCGGTCAGGTCAGTGTCTCGACCACCGGCGAGAAGCGCTGGGACACGATCGTCTGGCTCGACCACCGGGCACTCGCCGAGGCAGACGAATGCACCGCCAGCGGCCACCGTGTGCTCGACTATCTCGGCGGCGTCATGTCGCCGGAAATGGCGACGCCCAAGCTGATGTGGCTGAAGCGGCATCTGCCCGCGAGCTGGAACGAAGCCGGCTATCTTTTCGACCTGACCGACTTCTTGACCTGCCGCGCCTCAGGCTCCATCGAGCGCTCGCAATGCACGCTCACCTGCAAATGGACCTATCTTGCGCATGAAAAGCCAGGTTGGCAGCAGGACTTCTTCGCCAAAGTTCGCCTCGAGGACATGCTGGAGCGCGGGCAGCTGCCGGGCCGCGCCAAGCCGGTCGGCTTCGACCTCGGGCCGCTCACCGCCCAGTCAGCGCGCGACCTCGGCCTCACCGAAAGCTGCCGCGTCGCGACGGGCGTCATCGACGCCTATGCCGGCGCGCTCGGCGTGCTCGGCGGTTTCGCCAGGGATCCGGAAGGGCTCGAGCATCACCTCGCGCTGATTGCCGGCACGTCGAGCTGCGTCATGGCAATGTCGTCGGAGTCGCGCTCCTTCCCTGGCGGATGGGGCCCCTATTTCGGCGCCGCGCTGCCCGGCATATGGATCAGCGAGGGAGGCCAGTCGGTCACCGGCGCGCTGCTCGACCACATCGTCCGGCTGCACGGCGCCGGCGGCAACCCGACGCCGGAGCGTCACCGCGCCATCGTCGAGCGCATCATGCAGTTGCGCGAGGAGGAGGGCCTCGACCTCGCCGGCCGCCTGCACGTGCTGCCCGACTTCCACGGCAACCGCTCGCCGCTCGCCGACCCGCACGCGCTCGGCGTCATCTCGGGCCTGACGCTAGACGCCTCCTTCGACAGCCTGTGCCGGCTCTACTGGCGCACCTGCGTGTCGATCGCGCTCGGCATCCGCCACATCCTCGAGACGCTCAACGCCTGCGGTTTCGTCATCGATACGCTGCACGTCACCGGCGGTCACACCAAGAACCCGCTGCTGATGGAACTCTATGCCGACGCCGTCGGCTGCACCGTCGTCCAGCCCGTCGCCGACGACGCCGTGCTTGCCGGCACCGCCATGGTGGCCGCGACCGGTGCGGGGCTCTATCCCGACCTGGCCAGCGCCTGCGCGGCCATGCGGCAGCACGGTCGCAAGCGTGCGCCAGACCCGGCGGCATGGCCGCGCTTCGACCGCGATTTCCGCGTCTTTCTCGAGATGCACAAGCAGCGCCAGAAGCTCGACGCCATCAGGTAGCGCCGCGTCTCTCCCGGCTCAGGCGACCACGGTCAGCCGGCGTCGCCGCTCGTCGAGCGAGATGATGACGAGGCCGCTCGCCACGACCAGCAGGATACCGACGATCGCCAGCGTGTTCGGCAGCTCGCGGAACACGACCAGGCCGGAGATCACCGCCCACACCGTGAAGGAATAGTAGAAGGGCGCGACGACGCCGGCCTGTCCGACGCGGTAGGCCATGAAGATGAAGAAGTGGCCGAACACCAGGAAGAGGCCGGCACCGAAGAGCAGCAGCAGGTGGCGTGGCCCCGGCACGACCCATTCCTCGAGCAGCAGATGTGCGATGCCGGCGCCCACCATGACGACGACGACTGCCGAGATGGCGACGATCATGCCCGGCACATGGGCGGCGACCCGCCGGCTCGACAGGTCGCGCGCTGCGGAAAAGAAGGCGTTGGCCAGCCCGAGAATTGCATAGACGGAGATGCCCTCGATGGTCGGCTGCGCCACCATCAGCGCGCCGGCAAAGCCGAGCCCGATCAGCGCCATGCGCAGCCCGCCGATACGCTCACGAAACAGCACCGACGCGCCAAGCAGGATCAGCAGCGGCGCGATCTGCCCGAGCGCGACAGCGTCGGCGATCTGCATGTTGGCCAGCGCCACCACGTAGGACATGATGGCACCCAGCTCGAAGAGATTGCGCAGCAGCACCCGCCGGTCGGCAATATGAGCCAGCTGCCGACCGTAACCGAGCAGCAGCACCAGCGGAAAGCCCCACAGCGCCGCCGCCACGCCGCGCAAAAACAGGACCTCGTAGGCAGGCAGGCCGACGGTCGCGAGCTTCATCATCGTGTCGTTGATGACGTAGGAGCCGGTGGCAATGACCATGAAGAGCGGGCCGCGGACGGCGGGCGGGATGAAATTCATGCGCGCGAAATGACCAGAGCTTTGACGCAAGGGCAATAGTCCACGGCGGCAGCGCACATGAACGCACGCGCTGCCCGCCATGCGATAGGCGCAGGGCCGTTGCAACCAGAATGCAGGGGACACGGGCCGCGAATTCTGCATAGTCGGCAGCAGGCGCCGGCGCCGTTTCCGGCTGCCCGGCGCGTCGGCGACGGCATGCCGTGCCCAGGGAGGAGAAACGGACATGCCCGGGTCCAGCCCGTCCAAGCTGCTGTCGGTTTCGCTGCTGGTGGTCGCCGAGATTGCCGGCATGAGCCTGTGGTTCGCCTCGGCCGCGGTGCTGCCCGACATGGCGCGCGAGGCGGCCATTTCGCCTGACCGCCAGGCGCTGCTGTCGAGCGGCGTGCAGGCAGGCTTCGTGCTGGGAGCACTGGTTTCCTCGATCGGCGGCATCGCCGACCGCTACGACCCGCGCCGGGTCTTCGCCGTCTCGGCCATGCTCGCCGCCCTCGCCAACGCCATGCTGCTCGTGCTCCCGCTCGGCGGCAACCTTGCCATCCTCGCCCGCTTCGTCACCGGCGCCCTGCTTGCCGGCGTCTACCCGGTCGGCATGAAGATCGTCGTCGGCTGGGGCACGCGCGACCGCGGCTTCCTCGTCGGCCTGTTGGTCGGCGCGCTGACGCTCGGCAACGGCCTGCCCTACCTCGCTTCCTTCCTCGGCGGAGCCGACTGGCGCTCGACCATAGTCGCCGTCTCGGCCCTTGCCGGCGCCGGCGGCCTTGTCGTGCTCGGCGTCGGGCTCGGGCCGCATCATGCAAGGGCGCCGACATTCGATCCCGGCGCGATCAGTCTCGCCTGGACCGACAGCCGGATCCGCGCCGCCTATCTCGGCTATTTCGGCCACATGTGGGAGCTCTTCGCCTTCTGGGCCTGGATCGGCGCGGCATCGGCCGTCTCCTACCGCGCCTCGCTCGACATTGCGGCGGCCGAGAGCCTCGGCAAGCTCACCGCCTTTCTCACGATTGCCCTCGGGGCGCTCGCCTGCGTGGCGGCTGGGCGCGCGGCCGACCGCATGGGCAAGGCCAATGTGGCGATCATCGCCATGGCCGTCAGCGGCACCGCCGCCGTGCTCACCGCGGCGACCTTCGGCGGCCCCGTCTGGCTCACCTTCGGGCTGGTGATGATCTGGGGCATCGCGGTGATCCCGGATTCGGCGCAGTTCTCGGCGCTCGTCGCCGACGCGGCGCCTCCGCATCTCGCCGGCTCCCTGATGACTTTCCAGACCGCGATCGGCTTCGCGCTGACCATCGTGACCGTGCAGATGACGCCTGTCGTGGCGCATGCCATCGGCTGGCCGCTGGTGCTTGGCGGCCTCGCCATCGGCCCGGCGCTCGGCATCGTCGCCATGCTGCCCTTGCGGGTCCGCAAGCCCGCCTGACGCTCTGGCTCAACATCTCCCGGCCTGACGCATCTTGCGCGATGCCTCGGCTTCATCCAGAAGGCCAAGTTCACTTGCCGCGGTCGCCATTCGCCCGCCGCCAAGCCAGCGCCAGCCGCCATCCGGCTCGCGCGCCGAAAGACAGGACCATGTCTGTTGTTGATGCCGGGGCAGCCGCCCAGGCAAACCCATGGCGCACAGAAATGCGCGCAATGCTTCTGCTGGCCTGGCCGATGATTCTCACCAATCTCGGCCAGACGGCAATGACGGCGACCGACGTCCTGATGATGGGGCGACTCGGCTCGCGGGCACTTGCCTCAGGTTCGCTCGGCTCCAACCTCTATTTCGCGCCGCTGATCTTCGGCCTCGGCCTGATGCTCGCCGTCTCTCCGATGATCTCGACCGAACTCGGCCGCAGCCGGCATTCCGTGCGCGACGTCCGCCGCACGGTCCGCCAGGGTTTCTGGATCGCCATCATGGTGGCCGTACCAATCTGGATCCTCTTGTGGAATGCCGAGGCAATCCTCATCGCGATGGGCCAGGAGCCGGCGCTGTCGGCGCATGCGGCGACCTATGTGCGCACGCTGCAATGGGCGGTGCTGCCCTTCTACGGCTACATCGTGCTGCGCTCATTCATCTCCGCGCTGGAGCGGCCGCGCTGGGCGCTGGTCATCGTGTTCGCCGCCGTCGCCTTCAACGTGCTCGCCAACTGGTGCCTGATGTACGGCAATCTCGGCTTCCCGGCACTCGGCCTGCGTGGCTCCGGCTGGGCGACGACCCTGTCCAGCCTGCTGATGTTCGGCGGACTGGCGGCAGTCGTGTCGTTCGACCGGCGGTTCCGGCGCTACCGCCTGTTCGGCCGCTTCTGGCGTGCCGACTGGCCGCGCTTCCGCACCCTGCTCGGCCTCGGCCTGCCGATCGCCGGCCTGCTGACCTTCGAGGTCTCGATCTTCAACGCCGCCACCTTCCTGATGGGGCTGATCGACGCCGCCTCGATTGCCGCCTACGCCATCGCCATCCAGATTGCCTCGATCTCCTTCATGGTGCCGATGGGCATCGGCCAGGCGGCGACGGTGCGGGTCGGCCGCGCCAACGGGCGGCGCGACCCGGAGGCGGTCAGCCGCGCCGGCTGGACGGCCTTCGTGCTCGGCGTCGGCTTCATGGCGGTCATGGCGCTCTTGATGATCTCCTTCCCCTACCGGCTGATCGGCGCCTTCATCGACATCGGTGACCCGAAGAACGCCGATGTCGTGGGCCTTGCCGTCGGCTTCCTGGTCTTTGCCGGCCTGTTCCAAATCTTCGACGGTGCGCAGGCGGTGGCGAGCGGCATGCTGCGCGGCCTGCACGACACCCGCGTGCCGATGCTCTTCGCGCTCATCGGCTACTGGGGCATCGGCCTGCCGCTGGGTGTCCTGCTGGCCTTCCGCTTCGGCTTCGCCGGCGACGGTATCTGGATCGGCCTGTCTACCGGGCTCGGCGTCGTGGCGTTGCTGCTCGTCGTCCGCTGGCTGCGCCGCGACCGGCTTCCTGCGCCGGTGCGGCCCGCCTGAAGCGTCAGGCCTTCCGGCCCGTGATCGACGGGCTGAACACCATCAGGCTGAGTATCTCGAACAGCACCTGCGCGCCGGCCTGAGCCGTGTTGGTGGTGGCGTCGTACTGCGGCGCCACCTCGACGACGTCGCCGCCGACGATGTCGAGGCCCTTCAGCCCGCGCAGCAGTTCGAGCACCTCGCGCGTCGTCAGGCCGCCGATCTCCGGCGTGCCGGTGCCCGGCGCGAAGGCCGGGTCGAGGCTGTCGACGTCGAAGGAAATGTAGGTCGGCCCGTCACCGACGATCTTCCTCGCCCGCTCGACGATGCCGGGAATGCCGAGCCCGGTGATCTCCTCGGCGTGGATGACGCTCATGCCGGACTCGTAGCTGAACTCCCACAGATACTCGGCCGGGCCGCGAATGCCGATCTGGATGGTGCGCGTCGGGTCGAGCACGCCGTCGAGCACGGCGTTGCGGAAGGGACCGCCATGGTGGAACTTGGTCTGGTCGAACGGGCCGCCGGTGTCGCAATGCGCGTCGATGTGGATCATGCCGACCGGGCGCTTCCTGCCGACCGCCTTGAGGATCGGGTGGCTGATCGAATGGTCGCCGCCGACCGACAGCGGCACGACGCCGGCATCGACGATCTGGCCGACGCGGCGCTCGATGTCCTCGTGGCTCTGCTCCAGCCGGTAGCGGCTGCGGAACGGCACGTCGCCGATGTCCGCAACGCGCAACTCGTGCACCGGCGCGCAGTCGAGTACGTGGTTGTAGGGGCCGATGCGCTCGATGGTGCGTAGCGCGCGCGGGCCGAAGCGCGAGCCCGGCCGGTTGGTGATGCCGAGATCCATCGGCATTCCGATCATCGCCACCTGCAGGTCGCCGAAGTCTGGCTTGTCCGGGGAAACCTCCCGGTGGGGCGCGGTCAGGAAGGTCGGGATGCCGGAATAGGGCGCCAGCCGCGTGCCGCTCTCCGAGAAGATCTTTTCGGCAACGCGCTTGAAGCGGGGGTCGAAGGTCTCGCCGCCCTGGCTGTCGCCAAATCTTGCGCGCAATGCCTCGAGCTTTTCGCGGTCGAATGCCATGTCTGTCGGTCTCCGTGAGGCGCGAAGTGATGCGGGAGCCGGCGCGGAAAATCAATCGCAATTGTCGCGCCGGGCCGCCCGGACCGGCACTTGGCCTGTCCGGGATTTGGTGTTTTTGTCGGTCCAGCGGCTGAACGCGCGCATAGCGGGAAAAACGATGCTATGTGAACCATCGGCTGTCCTGGGAGTATTCGATGGCAAAGACCGATATCGCGCGGCGCGTCTACAATCACGCCTGGAAACTCGACCCGATCGTGCGCAGCCTGCTCGATACGGATTTCTACAAGCTTCTGATGCTTCAGATGATCTGGGGCATGTATCCGAAGGTCGACGCCACCTTCTCGCTGATCAACCGCACCAAGCGCGTCCGGCTGGCCGACGAGATCGACGAGCAGGAGTTGCGCGAGCAGCTCGATCATGCGCGCACGCTGCGGCTTGCCAAGAAGGAAATGATCTGGCTCGGCGGCAACAGCTTCTATGGCCGCAAGCAGATCTTCGAACCGGAATTCCTCGCCTGGTTCGAGAATTTCCAGCTCCCCGAATACGAACTCACCAAGCGCGACGGACAGTACGAGCTCGAGTTCCACGGGCCCTGGATGTACACTACCATGTGGGAGATCCCGGCGCTCGCCATCATCAACGAGCTGCGCTCGCGCTCGGCGATGAAGCCCTTCGGCCCCTTCGCGCTCGACGTTCTCTATGCCCGCGCCAAGTCGAAGATGTGGGCCAAGACCGAGCGGCTGCGCGAGCTGCCGGACCTCAAGATTTCCGACTTCGGCACGCGGCGCCGACACAGCTTCCTGTGGCAGCGCTGGTGCGTCGAGGCGCTGAAGGAAGGCATCGGCGAAGCCTTTACCGGCACCTCTAACGTGCTGCTTGCCATGGACACCGACCTCGAGGCTCTCGGCACCAACGCGCATGAACTGCCGATGGTGTTCGCCGCGCTGACCGAGAGCGACGAGGAACTGCGCGCCGCGCCCTACCGCGTGCTGCAGGACTGGCAGCGCTACTATGGCGGCAACCTGCTGATCGTCTTGCCCGACGCCTTCGGCACGGCCTCCTTCCTGCGCGACGCGCCCGACTGGATCGCCGACTGGACGGGCTTTCGCCCCGACAGCGCGCCGCCCATCGAGGCCGGCGAGAGGATCATCGAGTGGTGGCGCTCCAAGGGCGTCGACCCGCGGGAAAAGCTCCTCATCTTCTCCGACGGGCTGGAGCTGGAAACCATCGAGGAGACCTACCGCCATTTCCGCGGCAAGGTGCGCATGGCCTTCGGCTGGGGCACCAACCTGACCAACGACTTCGAGGATTGCGCGCCGATGGAAACGCACGGGCTCGACGCCATCTCGCTGGTCTGCAAGGTCACATCGGCCAATGGCCGCCCGGCCGTGAAACTCTCGGACAACCCGGCCAAGGCGACCGGCGACCCCGACGAGATCGCGCGCTATCTGCGCGTCTTCGGCACCGCCGAGCGCGTCGAGCACCGCGTCAAGGTGTGATCCTTGGCGGCGGGCACGACGGCTCCATCAGGCGACCACCCCCCCGCCGGTCGGTTGGGGGTTTCGCCGAGGTGGATGCCGGCCCTCCTCGCCGCGGTGCTTCCGCTCCTCCCGACTGACGCGCTTGCCCACGCGTCCGAGCGCGGCCACGTGCTCATCCTGCCGACCGGCTACTATCTCGTCGGCGGGGCGCTGGCGGTCGCCGCCAGTTTCGCCGTGCTCGGCCTGTTGCGCGGCGACGCGCTCGAGCGCGCCTTCGCCGCCCGCCTCCCCATAGGCACGCTCGGCGAAAGCGGCAGGCTCGCCACTAGCCTTGTCTCCTTCGCCTTCCTCGCCACGCTCGTTGCCGCCGGCTTCCTCGGCAGCCGCGATCCGCTGTCCAACCCGCTGCCGCTCACCGTCTGGACGCTTCTCTGGGTCGGGCTGACATTCGTCCAGGGCATGTTCGGCAATCTCTGGCGCTGGATCGACCCTTGGTACGGACCCTGGCGGCTGGCCAGCCGGCTGATCGGCCGCAATGCCGCCGACGCCCCGCCGCTCGCTTTGCCGGCATGGCTCGCCATGTGGCCGGCGCTCCTGCTTCTTCTCGCCTTCGCCTGGTTCGAACTGGTCTACCCGGCGCCCGACGACCCCGAAAAACTCGGCCTCGTCGTCGGCCTCTACTGGCTCTTCAGCTTCGCCGCCATGCTTGCCTTGGGCCATGCCGAATGGAGCCGTCGCGGCGAGTTCCTGTCGGTGTTCTTCGCCATGGTGGCGCGCTTCGGCATCGTCGAGCGCACGCCATCGCCGGACGGAAAGAACCGGCTTGCACTCTGCCTGCCGGGCGCCAAGCTCGCCACCACGGAGCCGCTGCCCTTTTCCGGCACCCTGTTCCTCCTCGCCGCGCTCGGCTCGGTCTCCTTCGACGGGCTTTCAAAGACATTCTTCTGGCTCGGCACGAACGGCATCAACCCGCTTGAGTTCCCGGGCCGCACCGCGATGATGGGCATCAACGGCACCGGCCTTCTCGCCGTCTCGGCACTGCTCGCTGCCGCCTATCTCGTCTCAGTCGCCGCCGGCGAGGCGCTGGCCCGCGGTAGGGAGAGCGGCTTTGCGGCGGCCGCCGGCCTGCTCGTGTGGTCGATCGTGCCGATCGCGCTTGCCTACCATTTCGCGCATTACCTGACCGCTCTGCTCGTCAACGGGCAATATGCGCTGGTGGCGCTGTCCGATCCCTTCGCACGCGGCTGGAACCTCTTCGGCACCGCCTGGTGGCAGGTCGAGGCAGCGCTCGCCACCGGGTCGGCCGCGGCCTGGACGATCTGGAATCTCCAGGCCGGAGCCATCATCGGCGGCCATGTGCTCGCCGTGCTTGCCGCGCACCGGCTGGCCTTCCGACTCCATCCGACGCCGCGCGCAGCACTCCTCAGCCAGCTGCCGCTGACGCTGCTGATGGTCGCCTATACGGTTCTCGGCCTCTGGCTGCTGTCGACGCCGACGGTCGGCTAGCCGCCTAAGCGCCTCCTGCGGGCGTCCCGATACGCCGCTGCGGAAACCTCCCTTGCCACGCTGAACCTTTGGTGATTTAGTTTGTACACATGCAATTTTCGCGGCGCTGCAACGACCGCGAACAGGTTGAAAATTCGGCTGGAATTTTTACAAAAAAGGGGAACCGGCATGAGCAGCTTCATCAGGAAATCAATCACGCGCCGCACGGCCTTGAAAGGCTTCGGCGCCGCCGCTGGCCTCGTCGCCGGGCCGGGCTTCGTCCGCTACAGCCAGGCGCAGAGCTCGGAGCCGATCAGGATCGGCTTCCAGGCCCACCGCACCGGCATCGGCGCCTCTTACGGCCGCTGGTACGAGCGCACCACCAACGCCGCCGTCAAGGCGATCAACGCCGCCGGCGGCATCAACGGCCGCCAGGTCGAGATCATCGTCGAGGATGACGGCACCGATCCGGGCCGCGGCGCCGAGGTGGTCGGCAAGTTCGCCAACCAGCACAAGGTCGACGTCGCCTTCGGCACCCTCTTTTCGCATGTGGTGATCGGCTCGGCGCCGGCGGCCGGCGAAAACAAGCTGCCCTATTACGTGGTCAGCGAGGGCCATCACGTCGCCTCGACCAAGCTCAATCGCTACGTCTTCCAGCCCGGCATCACCGACGTGAAGAGCCAGATCCAGGCCATGGCGCCGTGGATCGCGTCCAACGCCGGCAAGAAGGTGACGCAGATCTTCCCGGACTTCGCCTTCGGCTACGATCATCGCGACTACCTGCCGCCGGCGCTGAAGGCGCAGGGCGCCGACGTCATCGCGCAGATCGCCATTCCGCCGACAGAGAGCTCCTTCACCAAGTACTTCCCGCAGATTCCGGCCGACACCGACGTCATCTACCACGTCATGGTCGGACCCGCGGTGCTCACCTTCGTCAAGGAACTCGGCGAGTTCTACGGCTCCAACCGGCCGCAGCTCTTCGGCTTCATCGACAGCCTCGAGGCAGTCGACGTCAACAGCCCTGGGCTGGAGTTCCTGGAAGGCAGTCACTTCTGGGAAGGCTCGCCGCGCTATGCGCAACCTGACGATTCAGACGCGCAGAAGGCCTATCGCGCCGCCGTCGGCATCGACGACAATGGCGCCTCGGTCGACGACCCGAAGGACATCTCGACGGCCGCCCACATGTTCGGCTGCTGGGAGACGCTCTACGTCATCAAGAAGGCGATGGAGGATTCCGGCTACCAGGGCCGCGACGACGCCGCCAAGCTGGTCGAGGCGACCGAGGCGCTGACCGAGTTCGCCGAGGGCCCCGAACATCCGCAGGGCCCGAAGATCTTCAACGGCAAGATCCACCAGTGCTTCGGCATCCAGAACATCTCCAAGCTCGAGGGTGGCCGGCTCAACGTCGTGCACAAGACCTCGATCGAGGACGGCATGTACGAGCCCGAAGGCGACTACACCACGCAGCCGCTTTGATTTCTGCAATTCCCTCTCCCCTCGCGGGAGAGGGCCCAGGCTCAGACTGAATGGCATTCGGACCGCATCTCCTGCTGGCCACGCTCGAAGGGCTCGTCACGTCGGCGGTGCTGGCGCTGATGGCGCTCGGCCTGTCGCTGGTGTTCGGCGTCATGCGCGTGGTCAATGTCGCGCATGGCGAGTTCTTCATGCTGGGGGCTGTGCTCGCCTGGGCTGTCACCGCGACGCTCGGCGGCAATCCTGCCATCGGCTTCCTCGCCGCCCTCGTCA
This sequence comes from Alphaproteobacteria bacterium, assembly GCA_018823835.1. Taxonomy (GTDB): domain Bacteria; phylum Pseudomonadota; class Alphaproteobacteria; order Rhizobiales; family Rhizobiaceae; genus CAMYMG01. The sequence goes on from JAHJHT010000002.1 coordinate 506,498, forward strand.
TCAGCCCGCTGATCGTCGGCGCGGTGGCGCTGCTTGCCGAGCAGCTCGTGCTGAAGCGTCTGAACTACAATCCGGAAGCGACCATCGTCGCCACGATCGGCCTGCTCTACATCATCCAGCAGCTGGCGCTCACCTTCTACGGGCCGGATGCGCGCCCGGTCGCGGCGCCATTCAACTACCGCATCTCGCTGCCCTGGTTCGGCTATTCCGGCTACAAGCTGTCGATCATCGGCGCCTCGGCGATCCTGCTCATCGCCACCTGGTTCGTGCTGACGCGCACCCGCATCGGCCTCGTCATGCGCGCCACGCAATATGACAGCGAGACAGCACAGGCCTTCGGCATCCCGGTCGAGCGCGTCTATGCCGGCGTCTTCGCGCTCGGCGCCATGCTGGCGGCGGTGGCCGCCGTGCTCATCGTGCCGATCAGCCAGGCGCATTACCTGATGGGGCTCGACCCACTGCTGCTCTCCTTCATCGTCGTCATCATCGGCGGCCTCGGCTCGCTGCGCGGAACGGTCGTCGCCGCCCTGCTCATCGGCGTTTCGGACGGCGTCATCTCGGTGTTCTTCTCGCCGACGCTCGCCAAGATCATCGCGACGCTCGTCGTCGCCATGGTGCTCGTCTTCCGGCCGCAGGGCCTGTTCGGCACGGCCCGCCGATGAGGCACGACGGGTTCAAGCCGGCGGCGCTGCATGTCGCGGTCATCGCGCTGCTCTTCGCGCTCAATTTCATGCTGCCCGACTATCACCACGGGCTGCTTGCCCGCATCATGGTGCTGGCTGTCTTTGCCATGGGCTACAATCTGCTGTTCGGCTATGTCGGCCTGCTCAGCCTCGGCCACGCCATGTTCTTCTCGGCCGGGCTCTACGGCTCCGGCCTTGCGATCTACCATCTCGGCTGGAGCGTGCCGGCGGCCTTCGGCGCCGGCCTCGTCTCGGGCGCCGCGCTCTCGCTGGTCATCGGCCTGCTCGCGCTGCGCACCACCGGCGTCGCCTTCATGATCGTCACCATGATGTTCGCGCAGGTTTTCTACCTCTCGATCCTCTACTTTGCGCAATGGACCGGCGGCGACCAGGGCCTCGTGCTGCAGCAGTCGCAGCGGCTGATCGAAGTCGGCGGCGTCACGCTCGACCTCACCGAACCGGTGACCCGCTACATGGCCGCACTAGGCCTGTTCTCTGTCGTGCTTGTGGCCACCCTCTTCATCGCGCGGTCGGCCTTCGGACGCGTGCTCGTGGCTATCCGCGAGAACGAAGAACGCACGAAGATGCTCGGCTACGACACCTTCGCCAACAAGCTCGCCGCCGTCGTTGCCTCGGGCGTCATCTGCGCCGCGTCCGGTGCCGCCTACGCGCTGCTCTTCGGCTATGTCGGCTCGACGCTTGCCTCGGTGCAGTATTCCATCCTGCCGCTGCTCTGGGTGCTGCTCGGCGGGGCTGCCACCACGCTCGGGCCGCTCGTAGGCACGGTCTTCATGTACTATGTCATCGACGTCACCAGCGGCTACACCTCGGCCTACATGCTGGTCGTCGGCATCGCGCTGATCCTGCTCGTGCTCTACTTCCCGAAGGGTGTGCTCGGCACCATCCGCGACCGCTGGGTGAGGTGGCTGCCATGATGCCGCTGCTGACCACCAAGGGGCTGGGGAAATCCTATGGCGGGCTGAAGGCGGTCGACGGCGTCGACTTCTCGCTGATGCCCGGCGAGATCCGCGCCATCATCGGCCCCAACGGCGCAGGCAAGACCACCTTCGTCAGCTTGGTCTGCGGCCGCGTGCACCCGAGCGCGGGCATGATCGTCTTCGACGGCGAGGACATCACCTCGATGCCGCCGCACCAGCGTGTCCGGCACGGCATCGCCTACACTTTCCAGATCACCAGCGTCTTCGCCAACCTGACCGCCTACGACAATGTCGCCCTGCCGGTGCAGCGAACCCTGCAGGGCGGGCACGGCCACAAGGCCGTTCATGCCGGCGTCATGGAGGCGCTCGCTCGTACCGGGCTTGCCGGCCGCGAGGATGTGCTTGCCGGCCACCTGTCCTACGGCCACCAGCGCCTGCTCGAAGTGGCGATGGGGCTGGCGCTCAAGCCGCGCCTGCTGATCCTCGACGAGCCGACCCAGGGACTTTCCGACGGCGAGATCGACGGCTTCATCACGCTGGTGCGCGAGATCGCCGGCAGCGCCACCGTGCTCCTGATCGAGCACAACATGCAGGTGGTGATGAAGCTTGCCGACCGCATCACGGTGATGAATGGCGGCACCATCCTCGCCGAGGGCACGCCGGAGCAGATCAGCGCTAATGCCGACGTGCAGCACGCCTATCTGGGGACGCCGGCCGATGAGTGACGCGCTGACCATCCGCGGCCTCGACTGCTTCTACGGCGAGACACCGGTGCTGCACGGGCTCGACCTCGATCTCAGGCAGGGCGAAGTGCTCTGCCTGCTCGGCCGCAACGGCGCCGGCAAGACGACGACACTGAAGGCCATCATGGGGCTCATCCCGGCGCGCGCCGGCTCGATCATGCTCGACGGAACCGAGCTGACGAAGCTGCCGGCGCATGAAGTGCCCAAGGCCGGCGTCGCCTATGTGCCGCAGGGCCGCCGGCTGTTCGCGGAGATGACGGTTGCCGAGAACATCGAAATCGGCCTGATGACGCGCGGCAAGGGCAAGGCGACGCGCGAAAGCGTGCTTGAGCTGTTTCCCCTCCTGCGCGACCGGCTGAAACAGCAGTCGGGCACGCTGTCGGGCGGCGAGCAGCAGATGCTGGCCATGGCGCGCGCGCTCTGCCTCGAACCGCAGGTGCTCCTGCTCGACGAACCGACCGAGGGCCTGATGCCCTCGATGATCGCAAGGATCCGCGAGACGGTGGCCAAGCTGCGCGAACGCGGCGTCTCGACCATCCTCGTGGAGCAGCGCGTCGACGCCGTGCTGTCGGTCGCCGACCGCGTCTCCTTCATCGAGAACGGCCGGCTGAAGGAGACCGTCGATGTCGAGCGGCTGCGCGAGGACCATGCGCTGGTGATGCGCTATGTCGGCGTCGGCTAGGCTCCGGCGAGCCTCACGCCCGCCTTCCTCATCGCGTCGATCATCGCCTCCAGCGAGCCATTGAGGTCGATCGCCCGGCAGGCATCGAGACGCACCGTCGTGTCGAAGCCGTGACCCGCCGCGTCGAGCGCCGAATAGGCGACGCAGAAGTCGGTGGCGAGGCCGACCAGCGTCACGTTGTTCAGTTCGCGTTCGTGCAGGTAGCCGGCCAGTCCGGTCGGCGTGGTGCGGTCGTTCTCGAAGAAGGCCGAATAGCTGTCGATCTCAGGCCGAAATCCCTTGTGGACGATCAACTCGGCGCGCGAACGGTCGAGATCCTTGTGGAATTCGGCGCCGAAGGAACCCTGGATGCAATGGTCCGGCCAAAGCGTCTGCGGCCCGTAGGGCATCTGGATCGTCTCGAACGGCGCCTTGCCCGGATGGCTCGAGGCAAAGCTGGAGTGATGCTCCGGGTGCCAGTCCTGGGTCAGGACGACATGCTCGAAGCCCGGCGACATCTGGTTGATGAGCGGGATGATCTCGTCACCGCCGGCAACCGCCAGCGCGCCGCCCGGGCAGAAATCGTTCTGCACATCGACAATGACCAGCGCCTGCTTGACCATGAAACACTCCCTGAGAACTTTCTGTGGCGACAGGCCGCAGACTTCGATGGATAGGGCGGTCGCGTCAAGGCTTTCCCGCGCCCCGACGCCACGACCCGTCGGCCAAGACTTGTTTTGACAATTCGGGCCGGCTTGATATCATTTGCATACGAACGAATATTTGCCGGCCCTGGGGCGCCGGGAGGCATTGCGTGAGCCGCTACGCGAAACCCACCAGTCTGGACGAGGCGCTGACTTTGCTCGGCGATGCAAGCTGGCGAATGCTGGCCGGCGGAACGGATTTCTATCCCGCCCAGGGCACCCGCCCGCTGACCGGCAACATCCTCGACCTCAACGGCCTCGACGCGCTGCGCGGCATCGCCGATACCGCCTCGCATGTCGTCATCGGCGCGCGCACGACCTGGACCGAACTGCTGCGCCACCCCCTGCCGCCCGCCTTCGACGCGCTGAAGCAGGCGGCGCGCGAGGTCGGCTCGGTGCAGATCCAGAACATGGCGTCCATCGCCGGCAATCTCTGCAACGCCTCGCCCGCAGCCGACGGCGTGCCGCCGCTGATTGTGCTCGACGCCGAGGTCGAACTGCGCTCGATCAGGGGCAGCCGCGTGCTGCCGCTCGGCGACTTCATCCTCGGCAACCGCAAGACCGCGCTCCTGTCGAACGAACTCGTCACCGCCATCCGCGTGCCGAAAAACTCCACGCATGGCACCTCTGCCTTCGTCAAGCTCGGCGCGCGGCGCTATCTCGTCATCTCCATCGCCATGGCGGCCGCTCGGATCGAGCTCGCCGGCGACGGTTCCATCGCGTCGGCCGCAATCGCCGTCGGCTCCTGCTCTGCCGTGGCGCAGAGGCTTGCCGGCCTCGAGGCGGCACTCGTCGGCCAAAAACCCGGCCCCGACATCGAACGCGCGGTGGCGGAAGCCGACCTCGCCGCGCTGACGCCGATCGACGATGTGCGCGGCACCGCCGAATACCGGCGTGCGGCGGCGCGCGAGATCGTGCTGAGGGCGCTAGCACAGGCGTCCGCTCCCTCGGGCCAGTCGGTGGCGGCATGAACGCGCTCGGCCACGCCATCGGACTCACGGTCAACGGCCAGCCGGTCTCGGCGCAGGTTCATCCGGCGACGCGGCTCTCGGCCGTGCTGCGCGACAGCCTCGGCCTGACCGGCACCAAAATCGGCTGTGACGCCGGCGACTGCGGCGCCTGCACGGTGCTGCTCGACGGCGAGGCGGTCTGTGCCTGCCTGGTGCCCGCCGCCTCGGCGCAAGGCCGCAGCGTGCGCACCGTCGAAGGCCTCGGCGGCGACACGCTTTCGGCGCTGCAGGCAGCCTTCCTCTCGCATGGCGCGGCGCAATGCGGCATCTGCACGCCCGGCCTGCTCGTCGCCGCCACCGCGCTGCTCGAACGCAACCCGAAGCCGGACGAGGCGGCGGTGCAGGACGCGCTCGGCGGCGTGCTCTGCCGCTGCACCGGCTACCGCAAGATCATCGCCGCGGTGATGGACGCCTGGCGCTTCGCCGACGGATCGCCGCACGATGCCCGCCTGCCCGGTTCCGGCCACGCGGTCGGCGCCTCGCCGGTCCGCCTCGATGGTATCCCGAAGGTCACCGGGGGTGAAAAATTCGGCGCCGACAGCTTTCCCGCAGACGCGCTCGCCTTGCTCGTCGTGCGGTCGCCGCACCACCATGCGCGCTTCGCCTTCGGCGACCTCGCCGCCTATCGGCGCGACACGCCGGGCGTCGCCGCCGTCTTCACCGCCGCCGACATTCCCGGCGTCAACTGTTTCGGCGTCATCGCGCCCTTCGCCGACCAGCCGGCGCTCGCCGAGAACCTCGCACGCTTCCGCGGCGAGGCCGTCGCGCTGATCGCCGTCGAGCCCGGATACGTCGCCGCTGTCGACCCCGCCGCCTTCCCCGTCACCTGGACCGAACTGCCGCATACGCTCACACCGGCCGAGGCGCAGGCGCCGGGCCGCGACCTGCTACATCCCTCGCGCGCCGGCAATCTCCTGACTGCCGGGAGTGTCTCGCGCGGCGATCCCGAGGGCGCGCTTGCCGGGTCAGCCTTCGTCGCCTCGGGCCGCATCGAAACCTCCTACGTCGAGCATGCCTATATCGAGCCGGAAGCCGGCTTCGCCCGCATGGAGGGCGACACGCTGGTCGTCACCGCCTGCACACAGGCGCCCTACATGGACCGCGACGAGACGGCCAAGGTGCTCGGCCTCGCGCCCGACAAGGTGCGCATCGTACCGACGGCCACCGGCGGCGGCTTCGGCTCCAAGCTCGACGTCTCGCTGCAGCCCCTGATCGGTCTCGTCGCGCTGAAGACCGGCCGGCCGGCGGCCCTTGCCTACACGCGAACCGCCTCGATGCAGTCGACGACCAAGCGCCACCCCGCCTCGATGGCCGCCAGCATCGGTGCCGACGCCGAGGGCCGCGTCACCGGCATGGTCTTCGACGGCGACTTCAACACCGGCGCCTATGCCTCCTGGGGGCCGACGGTCGCCAACCGCGTGCCGGTGCACGCGTCGGGCCCCTATGCGACGCCAAACTACCGCGCCACCGGCCGCGCCATCCACACCAACGGGCCGATCTCGGGAGCCTTCCGCGGCTTCGGCGTGCCGCAGGCGGCCATCATGCAGGAAACGCTCTACGACGAACTGGCCGAAAAATCCGGCCTCGACCGGCTCGAATTCCGCATGAAGAATGCGCTTCGGAACGGCTCCGAAACGGTCACCGGCCAGCATCTTGCATCCGGCGTCGGGATCGCCGACTGCCTCGAAGCGCTGAAACCCGCCTGGACGCGCGCGCTGGCCGAGGCCGAGGCCTTCAACGCCAGCGCCACGCTCACCCGGCGCGGCGTCGGCATCGCGTCGTGCTGGTATGGCTGCGGCAACACCTCGCTGCCCAACCCCTCAACCATCAAGCTCGGCCTGTCGCCGGCCGGTGACGTCGTGCTGCACCAGGGCGCGGTCGATATCGGCCAGGGCTCCAACACCGTGATCGCGCAGATCGCCGCCGACGCGCTCGGCCTGCCGCTGGCGGCTGTCCGGCTGCGCGGCGCTGACACCGCCATGACGCCCGACGCCGGCAAGACCTCGGCCTCGCGCCAGACCTTCGTCTCCGGCAAGGCGGCCGAAAAGGCCGCGCGGGCATTGCGCGAGTCGATCCTGCGCTTTGCCAACGTGTCGGGTGGCGCCACGCTCGGGCTCGACGGCGGCACGCTGGTCATCGCCGAGGGCGAGGCGACGCGCCGCATCGAGCTCGCCTCGCTCCCCGCAGATCTCGACGGGCTGGTCTTCATGGCGGAGGAAACCTACGACCCGCCGACCACGCCGCTCGACGAGAACGGCCAGGGCAGCCCTTACGCGGTCTATGGCTATGGCGCGCAGATTGCCGAGCTCGAGGTCGACATGCGGCTCGGCACGGTCAGTCTGCTGAAGATCACCGCCGCGCACGATGTCGGCCGCGCCATCAACCCGCTGCTCGCCGAGGGCCAGATCGAGGGCGGCATCGCGCAGGGCATCGGCATGGCGCTGATGGAGGAATACATCCCCGGCCGCACCGAGAATTTGCACGACTATCTGATCCCGACCATCGGCGACGTGCCGCCGGTCGAGTCCATCCTCGTCGAGGTGCCGGACCCCGAAGGTCCCTTCGGCGCCAAGGGGCTCGGCGAACACGTGCTGATCCCGACCGCGCCGGCGATCCTCAACGCCATCCGCCACGCCACCGGCGCGCTGGTGACGAAAATCCCGGCAACGCCGAGCCGCGTGCTCGCCGCCATCCGGGCGAAGGAGGCGGGATGAGCGAACTCTCCGAACGCTTCGAGACGCATGAACCCGGCGAAAAGCAGGTGGCGGAGAAAGTCCGCTGCGATGCCTGCCCGGTGATGTGCTACATCGCCGACGGCCGCACAGGCGCCTGCGACCGCTACGGCAACAGCGGCGGCAGGATCGTGCGGCTGGAGCCGCTCACCATTCTTGAACAGCGCGCCGAAACGGGCGGCGAGGCGGTGCCGCTCGCGGCCGCCGGCGCGTGGAACGGCGAGCTCGTCAACACCGACCGCCGCTTCGTCACGGCCATCGGCGCCGGCACCACCTATCCCGACTACAAGCCCGCCCCGTTCATCGTCAGCCAGCAGGTCGAGGGCGTCGATCTCGTTACCTGCGTCACCGAGGGCATCTTCTCCTACTGCGGCGTCAAGGTGAAGATCGACACCGACCGGCATCTCGGGCCGGAGACCGCGACGGTGCGCGCCCAGGGCGAGGCGATCGGCCACGTGACGACCGGCGAGTACGGCTCGCAGATGCTGTCGCTCGGCGGCGTGCATCACCTGACCGGCGGCTCCAAGGCCGAGGGGCGCGCCACCTGCGACGCCATGCTGAAGCTCTGCAACCGGCAACCGGTGGAACTCGTCATCGACGGCGGCGCGACCGTCATCGTCGAGGCCGGCAAGCCGCCCGTCATCGACGGCGCGGTCGAGCACCGCATGCGCGTCGGCTGCGGCTCGGCCACCATCGGAATGTTCGCGACGCAATGGCGCGGCCTGGTCGACGAGGTCGTGGTGGTCGACGACCACATCACCGGCGTCGTCTCCGAGCACCAGGCCGGTAAGGTCCTGGGCTGGGAGGACACCGGCATCAAGATCATCGGCCGCCGCTCGACGCCCGGCCGCTACTTCAAGGTCTCGGAGCCCGGCCTCGGCTGGGGTGGCACGACGATTTCCGACCCGCTGTCGATCCTCGGCGACTGGAACCCCAAGAAGGGCGCGCGGCCCGGCATGTCGTTGATGATGGTGTCGACCACAGGCGAGCAGTTCGCCTATTACGAACTGGACGGAGATCTGAAGCCCGTCGAAAAACCGTTCCCGGAGCGGCTGAGAAAGTCGGTCGAGCTGATCGAGGAGAACTGCGAGCCGGCGCTCTGCACCGTGCTCTTCGTCGGCGGCGCCGGCGGCTCGCTGCGCGCCGGCGTGGTGGAAAACCCGGTCAACCTGACCCGCTCCGTGCAGGGGCTGAAGACCTATGTCACGGTCGGCGGCGCGCCGGTCTATGTCTGGCCCGGCGGCGGCATCACGCTGATGGTAGACGTCATGCGCGTGCCCGACAACGCCTTCGGCTACGTGCCGACGCCGGCGCTGGTGGCGCCGATCGAGTTCACGCTGACGCGCGACGACTACCTCGCGCTCGGCGGCCACGCCTCGGCCATCCGCAGCGTCGACGACATCGTCGCCTCGGGCGGCGAATATCTCAACCCGCGCGAGCGCCGCGAGGATTCCGGGCTCAACCCCTGGCCGCCGCTGGCGCAGCTGCGCCGCGCCGGGCCGATGCCGTGACGATGGAACCGCAGGCGGCGATGCTGCCCGACGGGCGGCGGCTGCACCTCAATCACGGGCCGATCGACCTGATCGTCGAGGCCTTCGGTCCGGACGAGGAACGCGCGGCCGCCTATGCCCAGGCGACGGATCGCATCCGCACGATACTGACCGAACTGGTCGGAGAACTGCCGGCCTTGCGCAGCCCTTCCGGTCCCGCGCCGCGCCGTTTTCACGGGATCACCGCCCGCCGCATGGAAGCCGCTGTGTCGCCGCTGGCGGGCGACGATTTCATCACGCCCATGGCCGCCGTCGCCGGTTCGGTCGCCGACGAAATGCTGGCCGCGCTGACGGCCGGGCGGCGGTTGCAGAAAGCCTATGTCAACAATGGCGGCGACATCGCGCTCTTCCTTGCTGCGGGCCAGTCGCTGACGCTCGCCGTCGCCGGCACCGGCAACGGTTTTGCCGACCGCGCGATGATCCGCGCCGGAGACGCCGTGCGCGGCGTCGCCACCAGCGGCTGGCGCGGCCGCAGCTTCTCGCTCGGCATCGCCGACGCCGTCACCGTGCTGGCCGACTCGGCTGCCGCCGCCGACGCCGCCGCGACGCTGATCGCCAATGCCGTCGACCTGCCGGGACACCCTGCGGTCACGCGGCTGCCTGCCAGCGATCTCGCACCCGACAGCGATCTCGGCGACCGGCCGGTGACGCAGGGCGTCGGGCCGCTGTCGCCGCGCGACATTGCCGCCGCCCTCGATCGCGGCATCGAGCGAGCCGAAAGCCTGCGCCGCCGCGGGTTCATCCAATCGGCCGCGCTCTTTCTCGCCGGAGAAAGCCGCATCTGCGGATTGATTGCGCCGGCCGAGCCGACTACGACAATGCCTGGGAGGATACCCGTTCATGCCTGATTTTCCGGTCCGCAAGATTGCCGTTCTCGTCGAGGAAATCCGCCACGAGGGCGGACCTGCGCCGGCCGAGCCGAAGCGGCGCGCCGCGGCACTCGCTCTGGTCAGGAACCCCTTCGCCGGCCGCTATGCCGAGGAGCTGCAAAGCGCCATGGACGATTTGAAACCGCTTGGTCTCGAGCTGACGGAGCGGCTGATCGCGGCGCTCGGCGGCGACGTGAAGCGGATCGACGGCTACGGCAAGGGCGCCATCGTCGGCACGGCGGGCGAGATCGAGCATGGCGCGCTCTGGCACGTGCCAGGCGGCTACGCGATGCGCGAGAAGCTCGGCCAGGCCAAGGCCATCGTTCCCTCGGCGATGAAGGTCGGCGCCTTCGGCTCGCGGCTCGACGTGCCGCTCGGCCACATCAACGCCGCCTACGTGCGCAGCCATTTCGACGCCATGGAGGTCGGCATCTCCGACGGCCCGCGCCCCGACGAGATCCTCTTCGTTCTGGCCATGGCCTGCGGCGGCCGCGTGCACAGCCGCATGGGCGGGCTGGAAGCCGACGCCATCTCGGTCTGGGACGGCCAGAGGTGAGCGGCGAGGACAACATCCTCAAGCTGGTCGACGCGGATGCGGCCGAGACCTACCGGCTGCAGGACCAGATCGGCTTCATCCTGCGCAAGGCGCACCAGCGCCATGTCTCGATCTTCGCCTCGCACATCGCCGACCTGACGCCGCCGCAATTCGCTGCCCTCGCCAAGCTTGCCGATGTCGGCGAGACCTCGCAGAACCAGCTCGGCCAGCTGATCGCCATGGATGCCGCCACCGTCAAGGGCGTCATCGACCGGCTGAAGGCGCGCGGCCTGGTCAAGCTGACCAGGCACGAGGTCGACAAGCGGCGGCTCTTGGTCAGCCTGACGCCCGAGGGCCGCGACGCGGTCGCCCGGCTCGTCCCGGCGGCGGAACGGATCACCGCCGAGACCGTCGCGCCGCTGACCGCCAAGGAAGCGGCGACGCTGATGAAACTGCTCGCCAAGCTCGCCTGAGCCTTCCGGCGCCGCGAAGCCGATGCCGCCCTCCCGCTCCGTCCTCTGGCGCAATCTTCATACGCCCGGCCACGACGCCGCGCTGGTCGCGCCGGCGCCGGAGGGGTGGCTGCTCTCCGGAGCGGCCGCCTTCCTCGCCCCGGAAGGTCCGGTCGCCGTCGACTATGCGGTCGAGATCGACGCGGACTGGTGCGCGCGGCGCGGCAGGGTTGCCGGCATCGCCGCGGGCCGGCGTTTTGCCCATTCGATCGAGCGCACGCCCGACGGCTGGACGCTCGACGGCAGGAACCAGAGCCTGCCGCACATCGTCGACCTCGACTTCGGCTTCACGCCGGCAACGAATTTCCAGCAGCTCTCGCGCATCGGGCTCGCCGTCGGCGAGCGGTCGGCCTTCTCGGTCGCCTGGTTCGACATCGGCAGGGAGACGCTGGTCGAACTGCCGCAGATCTACGAGCGCCGCGACGCGCTGCTCTATGCCTACCAGTCGCCCGACAACGACTACGCTGCCATGCTCGTGATGGACGAAAGCGGCTTTGTGCGAACCTATCCTGAGCTCTGGGAGATCGAGGATCAGCCGGCTTGAGGCGGCCTCAGACCGGCGGCCAGCTGTCGAGCGGCGTCCAGCCGAACTCGGCCTCGATGCGGCGGCGATAGGCGGTGTCCGTCTGGCGCGGCGCGCGGCGGATGTAGCGCTCGGCGAGTTCGCGCACCGTGCCCCTCAGGCCGCGCAGATAGTCGACGACCTCGTCTTCTGACGGCGTCCTGTCGACCCCGCCGAATACGGGTTTCAGTCCGGTCCACACGACGGCGTCGATGTCGCGCGCCGCGGCCCAGGGGGCGAAGTGCGGATGCTCTTCGGGTGCTGCGCCGCCCGGCCAGAAGCCGATGCGCTCGTCGGTGCAGCCCTCGCGGTCGCGCAATGCCGCGCGCGCTTCGCCCAGATCGTCGAGGTCCATGATCGCCCAGAGCGTGCGCACCGGGCGCGCCGCCTGACTTATGGCAAGCGTGACGCGGCCGTCCCGCGCCTGGCGCACGAACTCGATCGGCAGCAGCGGGCCGTCCTCGAACCAGTGGCGCTGGATCGGCAGCTGGCGCGGGTCCCAGATGAGAGAGCCCCAGCCGATGCATGCAATCGTGGTCATCGGCTTACTCTAGGGTCGAGAGAGCGGCAGTGGCAAATGCCGGCGGGGCGACTCACGCGCCCTTCATCGGCGTACCGTCCACGTCACTCGCAGCGGCGCCGAACATCCTTGCCGCCTGCTCGGGCGTATAATAGCCCATCGCCACGTCGCGCCTGACGAGCGCCGGGTCGCGTTGCGCCGGGTCGCCATAGCCGCCGCCGCCCGGCGTGCCGACCGCGACGCGGTCGCCGGCCTTCAGCGGAATGTCCTGTTCCTTCGACAGGTGTTTCGGGACATGCGCCTTGCCGTCGCGCCAGACCGTCACGCTGTTCACCGCGCCGTCCTGACCGCCGAGCGCCCCCTGCGGCCCGACGCGGCCGTGGTCCATGACGAAGGACGCGCGCGCCTCGCCGCGCAGCAGTTCGACCTCGTAGGCGAGCCCGAAGCCACCGCGATGCTTTCCCGCGCCGCCCGAACCCTCGCGCAGCGCGTAGCGGCGGTAGAGGATCGGGTAGGCCTGTTCCATGATCTCGACCGGCGGCGATTTCGAGATGCCGATGGTCGAGCAGCCGTTCGACAGCCCGTCCCCGCCCGCGTTGCCGCCGTAGCCGCCGCCGGAGATCTGGTACATGACGAAGTCGCGGCCGCGCGCCGGGTCGTGGCCGCCGAGCGCGAAATTGCCGCTCGAGCCGGCGGGGGCGGCCGTCACCTTGTCGGGCAGCGCCTGCACCATGGCGGCGAACACGGCCTCGGCGATGCGCTGCGACACCTCCGCCGCGCAGCCCGACACCGGCCTCGGGTATTTGGCGTCGAGAAACGTGCCTTCCGGCCGGATCACGTCGAGGGGCTCGAAGGCGCCGGCGCTGATCGGCACGTCGGGGAAGATGTGGCGCATTGCGAGATAGACCGACGACAGCGTCGTCGCCAGCACGCTGTTCATCGGCCCGGCACAGGGCTTTGACGAGCCCGAAAAATCGAACGTCAGCCCGTCGCCCTTCTTCTCGATCGCCAGCGCGATCGTCAGCGGCTCGTCGACGACGCCGTCGGAATCGACGAAGGCCTTGGACCGGTAGATGCCGTCCGGCATGGCGGCGATGTTGGCGCGCATCTGCTCGGCGGCGCGTCGGCGCAGTTCGGCAATCGCCGCAACCACCGTTTCGTCACCGTAACGGTCGAGGATGGCGAACAGCCGGTCCTGGCCGACATGGAGCGCGGCGGCCTGGGCGCGGATGTCGCCGATGCGCTGGTCGGCAACGCGGATGTTGGAGGTAATGATGGCGTAGATTTCCGGGTCGAGCCTGCCCTTCTTGAACAGTTTTACCGGCGGCAGGCGCAGCCCTTCCTGCTCGACCGCCGTGGCCGAGGCCGAGAAGCCGCCCGGCACCGAGCCGCCGATATCCGGCCAGTGGCCGGTGTTCGACAGCCAGCAGAAGATCTTGCCGTCGCGCCAGACCGGCATGGCGAAGCGCACGTCCATCAGGTGCGTGCCGCCGAGATAGGGGTCGTTGACGATGTAGATGTCGCCCTCTTCCGGCGCCAGGCAGCGGCCGTCGGCGATCATCTCGATGATCGTCTTCGTCGAATACTGCATGACGCCGACGAAGACCGGCAGGCCCTGCGACCCCTGCGCGATCAGCGCGCCGTCGACCGCCGAATAGATGCCGTCCGAACGGTCGTTCGCCTCTGCAATGACCGGCGAGAAGGCAGCGCGCGAAAAGGTCAGGTCCATCTCGTCGCAGGTCTGCTGCAACGCCGCCTGGATGACCGACAGCGTGATGGCGTCGAGGCTCACTTCCCCACCTCCACGATGATGTTGCCGTCCGCGTCGCTCACCGCACGGTCGCCGGGCTCCAGCACCGTCGTGGCATCCATCTGCTCGAGGATCGCCGGGCCCGCTACAATGGCGTCGAGCGGCAGTTTTTCGCGCAGGTAGACCGGCGTGTCCTGCCACGTGCCGTCGAACCACACGGGGCGCGTCTCGCGCAGCGCGCCGTCGAGCGTCGCTGCCCTTCCCGCCGGGTCGATCAGCCGCGACAGGTCGACCGCGGCACGCGCGCCGATCACCGAGGTGTTGAGGTTGACGAGACTGGCGCGGATTTCCGGCAGCTCGACCCGGAAGCGCGCGAAATAGGCCTTCTCGAACAGCGCCTGCAGCGTCGCGCGGTCCACATCTGGAGATGGCAGCTCGACGTTCAGAATATGCGTCTGGCCAACGAACTGCATGTCGGCCGAATGGATGGTGCGGATCGTCTCGGGCGTCACCGCCTCCTTGGCAATCAGCGCCTCGCCCTCCTCGCGGTGCCGCTCGAGCACCGCGCGCATCGCCGCCTCGTCGAGCAGCGCCACCGGCTGGTTGACGGTGTTGACGAAATCGTGCCTGAGGTCCGCCACCACGCAGCCGAGCGCATTGGTGATGCCAGGCCTTGCCGGCACAAGCACCGTCGGCAGACCGAGCTCGCGCGCCAGCGCGGAGGCGTGCAGCGGCCCGGCGCCGCCGAAGGCAAACAGTGCGAAATCGCGCGGATCGTGGCCGCGCCCGACCGAGACCATGCGGATGGCGCCCGCCATCTTGATGTTGCCGAGCCTCAGCACTGCGCCCGCCGCCTGGACGGCGTCGAGACCGGCGGCCCGGCCGATCTTCTCCTCGAAGATCTTGCGCACATGCTCGACCGTCACCGGCGCGTCGACTGCCAGCAGCCTTTTCGGGTCGAGCCGCCCGAGCAGCAGATTGGCGTCGGTGATCGTCGGCTCCTCGCCGCCGCGGCCGTAGCAGATCGGCCCCGGGCTGGCGCCCGCGCTTTCCGGCCCGACCTGGATCAGCCCCGAGGCGTCGACGCGGGCGATCGAGCCGCCGCCCGCACCCACCGTGTGCACGGCCACCATCGGCACGTGGATCGGCATGGCGTATTCGATCTCGGTCTCGCTGGAGACGGCCGGCTCGGCGTTGCGGATCAGCGCGACGTCGGTCGAGGTGCCGCCCATGTCGTAGGTGACGAGGTTCTCAAAGCCGGCGCGCTTGCCCGTATAGGCGGCGGCGATGACGCCAGAGGCCGGACCCGACATCACGGTCTTCGCCGATTCCCGCGTCACGAAGCGGGCCGAGATCATGCCGCCATTGCCGTTCATGATCAGGAAGTCGCGCGCGTAGCCCAGCCCCTCCAGCTCGCCGCGCAGCCGGTTGACGTAGCGCTCGAGGATCGGCTGCACCGAGGCGTTGACCGCCGCCGTCACGCCGCGCTCGAACTCGCGCGCCTCCGACAGCAGCGAGTGCCCGGTGGTGATGTAGGCGTTCGGCCAGGTCTCGGCGGCGATCTCGGCGGCGCGTTGCTCATGCGCCGGGTTGGCATAGGCATGCAGGAAATGGATGACCAGCGACTCGCAGCCGGCGTCGATCAGCTGCTTCACCGCAGCCCGCATCGCCTCCTCGTCGAGCGGCAGGCGCACCTTGCCCGAGGCCTCGACGCGCTCGGGCACTTCGAGCCTCAGATTGCGCGGGATGACCGGCACGAAGGTCCCTGTCATGCCGTAGGGTTGCGGCCGCGTGCGGCGGCCGAGCTCGATGATGTCGCGAAAGCCTTCGGTGGTGATCATGCCGGTCCTGGCGAGCCGCCGCTCCAGCACCGCATTGGTGGTGGTCGTCGTGCCGTGCACGATGAGGTCGATCTCGGGTACCGGAAACTTCGTCGCGCCGAGGGCGGCGACCACGCCATAGGCCTGGTTGTCGGTGGTCGTCGGCGTCTTGGCGATGCTGACGCCGCCGCCTTCGCGACCGTCGATCAGGATCAGGTCGGTGAAAGTGCCCCCGACGTCGATGCCTGCGACCACTTTGCCGCGCAATGCTCGATTTTTCTCAACCATGCATCAAAACCGGAATGCCGGACCTACGCTCGCGCGTCAGTTTGGAAGCCTGTTTCGCATCGCAATCTTGACGCGATAATCGTTTGTACACTAATAAATATGCAAGACAAGACTCCCTCAATTCCGCCGAAGCTGACGGCGTGCGCGAAACGGGCGCGGTCAGTGCGGGTACGGCTTTGCGCCGGAAAAAGGTCGATGTGATGCAGCAGGTTTCAGCCCTTCGGAAAGACCCCGGCGTCGTTTTCCCGATCCCGGCAAATGTGCATGCCGAGACGGTGGTTTCGGTGCGCCACTACACCGACCGCCTGTTCTCCTTCCGCATCACCCGGCCGCAGAGCTTCCGCTTCCGCTCCGGCGAATTCGTGATGATCGGCCTGCCCAATGCCGAGAAGCCGGTCTTCCGCGCCTATTCGATCGCCAGCCCGAGCTGGGACGAGGAGATCGAGTTCTTCTCCATCAAGGTGCCGGACGGCCCGCTGACCTCCGAGCTGCAGAAGATCGTGCCCGGCGACACGGTGCTGATGCGCCAGAAGTCGACCGGCACGCTGGTCAACGACGCGCTGACGCCGGGCAAGCGGCTGTTCATGATCTCGACCGGTACCGGCATCGCGCCCTTCGCCAGCCTGGTGCGCGCCCCCGAGACCTTCGAGAAGTTCGAGCAGATCGTCATCACCCACACCTGCCGCGACCATGCCGAGCTCGCCTATGGCGTCGAGCTCGCCGAGGGCCTCGCCGCCGACCCCTTGATCGGCGAGATGACCGAGGGCCGCGTCACGCTCTATTCGACCACGACGCGCGAGATCACGCCGCGCATGGGCCGCATCACGCGGCTGATCGAGAGCGGCCGCTTCTACGAGGACCTCGCCATCGCGCCGCTTGATCCGGAAACCGACCGCATCATGATCTGCGGCTCGATGCACATGCTCAACGACGTCAAGGAACTGGTCGAGAAGCTCGGCTTCGAGGAAGGCTCCAACAGCAAGCCGTCGAGCTTCGTCGTCGAGCGCGCCTTCGTCGGCTGACTCCGGCACCTCTGGTGCCGACGGCACCTCTGGCGCCCGTCCCGTGTCCATGGCCCGCGGTCAGGCCAGCGCGGCTGCAAGCGCGTAGAGCGCCATGACGATCACGACAATCGACCCGATCGAGAAGAAGGTGGCGCGCACTTCGTGACGCTGCCCGGTCGCGTAGGCCACAGCGTGGAACAGTCTGGCGACCACGAAGGCGATCATCAGGCTGTTGGCCAGCCAGAGCGAAGGCTGCGCGGCGACGAAGATCAGCCCTGCGGCCAGAAAGGCCGGGATGTTTTCCAGGTCGTTGCGCTGCATGCGACGCGACCGCTCGACATAGTCGTTGGCGAGCAACTGTTCGGGGCGCGGATTGCGGTTTGCCGGCCCGGGCAGCAGGTCCTCGGGGTTGAGCATTCCGGCATCGCTCTTCAGCATCCGGAACACCGTCATCCATCCCTGCCCCATCAGCTTCAGGATCATGATCGACGCGGCGACCATGTAGCTGACGAAAACAGGATTCTCCATGCTCAGTGCCGCCATCGAACTCTCCTCTACGCCCGATCCGCCCCCGGCGGATGCCGCAGGGCCCATAGCTATACACGCCGGCCCCGGCAGGTCGACAAGCGGCACGATGATTTTACCGTCCGGTCAAAAATCGGCTGCAATCCGCAGCCATTTCGACTATGAACCGCGCAATTGAGGACTCGTGGAGCGACGCTGCACGGGTTATCGTTGTGCCGATCGCGTGAGGGCCGGGGCAAGCGCCCCGTCCGCGATCCAAGCCGCCCGGCGGCAAGGGGCGGTCCAGGGAAGGACAGAAGATGAGCAGCAGCATTCGCGAAGCAGAAGCAATCGTCGCGCCCATGGCCGCAAGGGTCACGACGCTGCCGTCGCGCGTGGCGGCCAACACCACCTCCGGCCATGGCATCGCGCGCAACCCCGGCATGAAGCTCGACCTCGGCTTTCTCGAATCCGTGCGCAACGTCAACCGCTCTGCGCTGGAGCGCCGCGCCGGCACGATCAACAAGCGCCGCTCCATCAAGGCCGACAACCAGGCGGCCTGGCTGCTGCGCGCCATCTCGCTGATGGACCTGACGACGCTGAATTCCAACGACACCGACGAGCGCGTCCGCCGGCTTTGCGCCAAGGCCCTCAACCCGCTGCGCGCCGACATTGCCGAAGGGCTCGACCTCGGCGACACGAAAATCCGTCCTGCCGCCGTCTGCGTCTACCATCCCTTCGTCGCCACGGCCGTCGCCGCGCTCAAGGGCAGCGGCGTGCATGTCGCCGCCGTCTCCACCGCCTTCCCGCACGGCCTTGCGCCGCTCAAGACCCGGCTGCAGGAGATCGAAGCCTCGGTTGCCGACGGGGCCGACGAGATCGACGTCGTCATACCGCGCGGCCTGGTGTTCGGCGCCAGGTGGCAGGAGCTCTACGACGAGATCGTCGCCATGCGGGCCGCCTGCGGCGAGGCGCACCTGAAGGTCATTCTGGGCACCGGCGATCTCGCCACGCTGCGCAATGTCA
Organism: Alphaproteobacteria bacterium; assembly: GCA_018823835.1. GTDB lineage: Bacteria > Pseudomonadota > Alphaproteobacteria > Rhizobiales > Rhizobiaceae > CAMYMG01. The sequence continues at coordinate 524,909 of JAHJHT010000002.1, forward strand.
TGCTGGCCTCAATGGTCGCCATGATGGCCGGCGCTGACTTCATCAAGACCTCGACCGGCAAGGAAAGCGTCAACGCCACGCTGCCTGTCGGCCTCGTCATGGTGCGCGCCATCCGCGCCTATTTCGAGGAAACCGGCTACCTGATCGGCTTCAAGCCGGCCGGCGGCATTTCGACCGCAAAAGCCTCGCTCGACTGGATGGTGCTGATGAAGGAAGAGCTCGGCCGGCCCTGGCTGGAGCCGGAACTCTTCCGCTTCGGCGCCTCGAGCCTGCTGACCGACATCGAGCGCCAGCTCGAGCACCATCTGACCGGCCACTACTCCGCCAACCACCGCCATGCGATGGCCTAGGCCGGCGCCCGGATGGAAACACTCCCCCTCACCCATTGAGCGGGTTCTCGAACGCACTGCCTGGAACAGACCAATGAACATTCTCGAACGCTACGCAGCCATGGATTACGGCCCGGCCCCGGAAGCCCGCAACGAGGCCGACGCCTGGGTCGCCGCGCGCGACTTCGACAAGTCGCTCTTCATCGCCGGCGAATGGCGCGCCGCCAAGGACGGCAAGCGCTTCGACACCAGCGACCCGGCGACCGGCAAGCTCCTGGCAAAGGTCTCGGATGCGGGCGCCGCGGATGTCGACGCGGCGGTCGCCGCCGCGGGCAAGGCGCTGCCGAAATGGAGCGCGAAGTCGGGTTTTGAGCGCGCCAAGATCCTCTACGCCATCGGCCGCGGCATGCAGCGCCACCAGCGGCTCCTTGCCGTGCTCGAGACGCTCGACAACGGTAAGCCGATCCGCGAAAGCCGCGACATCGACGTGCCGCTGGCGATCCGCCACTTCATCCATCACGCCGGCTGGGCGCAGGCGCTCGACCGCGAGTTCCCGGACCACAAGCCGGCCGGCGTCGTCGGCCAGATCATCCCGTGGAACTTCCCGCTGCTGATGCTCGCCTGGAAGATTGCGCCTGCGCTCGCCGCCGGCTGCACGGTGGTGCTGAAGCCCGCCGAGTTCACGCCGCTGACGGCCATCCTGTTTGCCGAGATCTGCGCCCGCGCAGGGGTGCCGAAGGGCGTCGTCAACATCCTGCCGGGCGGCCCCGATGCGGGGGCGGCACTGGTCGAGCATGCCGGCGTGCAGAAGATCGCCTTCACCGGCTCGTCCGAGGTCGGCAAGATCATCCGCCGCGCGACGGCCGGTTCCGGCAAGAAGCTGTCGCTCGAGCTCGGCGGCAAGTCGGCCTTCATCGTCTTCGAGGACGCCGACCTCGACAGCGCCGTCGAGGGGCTGGTCGATGGTATCTGGTTCAACCAGGGCCAGGTCTGCTGCGCCGGTTCACGCCTGCTCGTCCAGGAGGGCATCGCCGATGCCTTCATCGCCAAGGTCAAGGCGCGCATGGGCAAGCTGATCGTCGGCAGCCCGCTCGACAAGAACACCGATATCGGCCCGCTGGTCGACAGGACCCAGCTCGACCGCGTGCGCGGCCTCGTCGCCGAGGGCGCGAAACAGGGCGCCGAATGCTGGCAGCCCGACTGCGCCCTACCCGAGACCGGCTATTTCCACCTGCCGGTGCTCGCCACCGGCGTCGCGCCCGCCAACGTGCTGGCGCAGGAAGAGGTCTTCGGCCCGGTGCTCGCGGCGATGACCTTCCGCACCACCGAGGAAGCCATCGAGCTTGCCAACAACACCCGCTACGGTCTGGCGGCGAGCGTGTGGAGCGAGAACATCAACCTCGCCGTACACGCGGCACCGCAGCTCAAGGCCGGCGTGGTCTGGATCAACGGCACAAACATGTTCGACGCCGCCTGCGGCTTCGGCGGCTACCGCGAAAGCGGTTTCGGCCGCGAGGGCGGCAAGGAAGGCATGTTCGAATATCTGGCGAGCAAGCCGCCCTATGGCCCCGCCATCAAGCCTGACAGCGAGGCTGCCGCTGCCGCGCCGGCCGACAGCGACGCCACCGGCATCGACCGCACGGCAAAGCTCTATGTCGGCGGCAAGCAGGTCAGGCCGGACGGCAGCTATTCGATGGCCGTCGTGAATACCAAAGGCCGGTTGGCCGGCGAAGTCGGGCTCGGCAACCGCAAGGACATCCGCGACGCCGTCTCGGCGGCGCGCGCCTGCAAGGCATGGCCCGCCGCCACTGGCTACAACCGGGCGCAGGTGCTCTACTTCCTCGCCGAGAACCTGTCGGCCCGGTCGGATGAGTTTTCGGCGCGCATTGCCGACCTGACCGGCGTCTCGGCCAAGGCGGCCGGCGCCGAGGTCGAGGCCTCGGTCGAGCGGCTCTTCTACTATGCCGGCATGGCCGACAAGTTCGAGGGCCGCGTGCACCAGCCGCCGGCCCGCGCCGTGACGCTGGCGCTGCACGAACCGGTCGGTGTTGTCGGCATCGTCGCCGGCGATGCGGCGCCGCTGCTCGGCCTCGTTTCGCTGGTCGCCCCGGCTCTAGCCATGGGTAATACGGTCGTTGCCGTGCCCAGCCGCAGGCACGCGTTGGTGGCGACCGATCTCTACCAGGTGATCGAGACGTCCGACCTGCCGGCCGGCGCACTCAACATCGTCACGGGAAAGGCCGCCGAACTCGCCGGCGTGATGGCCAAACACGACGATATCGACGGTTTGTGGGTTGTCGCAGACGCCGACACCTGCAAAAACGCGGAAGCCCAGTCGACCGGAAATCTCAAGCGGGTCTGGACCAGCAATGGCCGCTCGCTCGACTGGGCATCCGGGGCAGCCGCGGGGGACGAGTTCCTGCGACGCGCCATCGAAGTCAAAAATGTCTGGGTGCCTTACGGCGACTGAGGAGGACTTTTCTTGAAACTGCTGCGCTATGGAGAACCTGGACGCGAGCGTCCGGGCATGATCGATGCGGACGGAAACATCCGCGACCTGTCCGGCCACGTGGCCGATATCGCCGGTGCCGATATCAGCCCGGAATCCTTGAAGAAACTGGCCTCTGTCGACGCCAGGTCGCTGCCGCTGGTCGAGGGCAATCCGCGCCTCGGACCCTGCGTTGCCGGCACCGGAAAGTTCATCTGCATCGGCCTCAACTATTCCGACCACGCCGCCGAGACCGGCGCCACCGTGCCATCCGAGCCGATCATCTTCATGAAGGCCACCTCGGCCATCGTCGGCCCCAACGACGACGTGCTGATCCCGCGCGGTTCGGAAAAGACCGACTGGGAAGTCGAGCTCGCCATCGTCATCGGCAAGCCGGCGAAATACGTATCGGAATCAGAGGCTTTGGACTATGTCGCCGGCTATTGCGTGGCGCATGACGTTTCCGAGCGGGCCTTCCAGGCCGAGCGCCAGGGCCAGTGGACCAAGGGCAAGAGCTGCGACACGTTCGGCCCGACCGGCCCGTGGCTCGTCACCAAGGACGAGGTCGCCGACCCGCAGAACCTCAAGATGTGGCTGACGGTCAACGGCAAGACGATGCAGGACGGCTCGACCAAGACCATGGTCTATGGCGTCGCGCACCTGGTCTCCTATCTCAGCCAGTTCATGTCGCTGCTGCCCGGCGACATCATCTCGACCGGCACGCCGCCCGGCGTCGGCCTCGGCATGAAGCCGCCGATGTTCCTCAAGGACGGCGACGTCGTCGAGCTCGGCATCGAAGGTCTCGGCACGCAGAAGCAGACGTTCAAGGCCGACGCCTGAGCATCACCTGAACGACGCCCGGGCGGGGATAAATCCCGCCCGGGCGTCGGATCGTTCCAGAGAAAACGGATTTCCAAACAGCGGCTTGCGCCGGATTGCCTGCGCGCGGCACCCGAAATCTTTCAACAAGCAGGCCCGGTCAGCCGATCCGCCTGCCTTCCTTGTCGAAACGGTAGGTTTTCTCGGGGTCCGGCGTGACATAGAGCGTCGAGCCCGGCTCGGCGTCGTAGACCCCAAAAATCCGCACGGTGAGCAAGCCGGCTTTTTCCGTATCGAGATAGATGTTGGTGTCGGCGCCGAGGTGTTCGGCGTGGATGACGGTGCCCTTCCAGGTGCCCGATGCCGGATCGACCGTCAGGTGCTCGGGACGCACGCCGATCGTCCTGGCCTCGCTGTCGCCGAGACGGGCGGCGTCGATGAAATTCATCTTCGGCGAGCCGATGAAGCCGGCGACGAATTCATTGGCCGGCGAATTGTAGAGCTCCATCGGCTTGCCGACCTGCTCGATGCGGCCGGCATTGAGCACGACGATGCGGTCGGCCAGCGTCATCGCCTCGACCTGGTCGTGGGTGACATAGATCATCGTCGCCTTGAGCCGGCGATGCAGCTGCGCGATTTCCAGCCTAGTATTGACGCGCAGCGCCGCATCGAGATTGGACAGCGGCTCGTCGAACAAGAAAAGCTTCGGGTCGCGCACCACGGCACGGCCGATGGCGACGCGCTGGCGCTGGCCGCCGGAGAGCTCGGCCGGGCGGCGTTCGAGATAGGGGTCGAGCGACAGCATCGTCGAGGCCACATCGACGCGCCTGGCGATTTCATCCGCCGCCGTGCCGGCCTGCTTGAGGCCGAGGCTCATGTTGTTGCGGACCGTCAGATGCGGGTAGAGCGCGTAGGTCTGGAACACCATGGCGATGCCGCGCCTGGCCGGCGGCACGCCGACGACGCTGTCGCCGTCGATCCTGACGTCGCCCGACGAGGAATCCTCGAGGCCCGCAATGACGCGGAGCAGAGTGGACTTGCCGCAGCCCGACGGGCCGACGAAGACGACGAACTCGCCATCCTTCACCTCGAGGTCGATGCCCTTCAGCACTTCGACCTTGCCGAAGCACTTCTTCACATTGTCGATGGTCAGCGAGCCCAAGATGCCGCTCCCCTTGCTTGAGGTCGTGCCGGGCGATCCGGGCGGCGGTCGCCCGTCATTTTACCGCTCCGGAGGTGATGCCGCGGATCATCTGCCGCGAGAAGATGAGGTAGAGGATGACCACCGGCAGGATGGCGAGCGAAAGGGCGGCGAGCACGGCGTTCCAGTTGGTGACGTACTGGCCGATGAAGAGCTGCGCGCCGAGCGTCACCGTCTTGGTGGCTTCGGAGGGTGCCAGGATCAGCGGGAACCAGAGGTCGTTCCAAATCGGGATCATGGTGAAGACGGCGACGGTCGCCATGGCCGGGCGCACCAGGGGCAGAACGAGGCGGAAGAAGATGCGGTATTCGGACAGACCGTCGATGCGCCCGGCGTCCTTCAGGTCGTCAGACACCTGCCGCATGAATTCCGACAGGATGAAGACGGCGAGCGGCAGGCCCTGCGCGGTATAGACCAGGATCAGCGCGGTCAGAGTGTTGACCAGCCCGCTCGCCACCATCAGCTGCAGGATGGCCACGGTGCCGAGCCGGATCGGGATCATGATGCCGAGCGCCAGATAGAGCCCCATCAGAGAATTGCCGCGGAAGCGGTATTCGGCGAGCGCAAAGGCGGCCATGGCGCCGAACAGAAGCACGAAGAACAGCGAGGCCACGGTGACGACGAAGCTGTTCTGGAAATAGAGCAGGAAGTCGCCCTGGTTGAGCACCGTCGCGTAGCCGACGAGGTCGAAGGTCTTTTCGGTCGGGAAGGACAGCGGCGACCGGAAGATGGCGTTGCGCGACTTGAAGGAGTTGATGACGATGACCACGACCGGGAACAGCGCAATGACCGTGTAGGCGATGAGCACCGCGTGGGCTGCGATGGAGCGCGGGATGGAGTGGGTGGAACGGGTCATGCTGCCGTCTCCAACTCAACATGGGCGCGTCTGTGGGACAGCACCCCCCTCTGTCCTGCCGGACATCTCCCCCACATGGGGGGAGATTGGAAGCCGCTCCGCCTCGCCTTGTCCGCAAGCCATGGAGATTGACGGCGACCTGCCCGACAGATGATCTCCCCCCTTGTGGGGGAGATGGCCGGCAGGCCAGAGGGGGGCAACTCAGAGCGCCGGGCGTTCATCATCTTCCCCTCAGAACTGGTACCGACGCAGGCGCGTCTGGATGGCGAAGAGGTATAGGCAGACGCCGGCCAGGATGATGAAGAACATCATCGAGGCAATGGTCGAGCCCATGTAGGGGTCGCCGGTCTGCAACTGGAAGCCGAAGAAGGTGCGGTAGAGGAAGGTGCCGAGGATGTCGGTCGAGTAGTTCGGTCCGGCGAGCGCTCCCTGCGCCGAATAGATCAGGTCGAATGCGTTGAAATTGCCGACGAAGGTAAGGATCGAGATGATGCCGATGGCGGGCAGGATGAGCGGCAGCTTGATCTTCCAGAACTGGCCCATGCCGGTGATGCCGTCGCATTCGGCGGCCTCGATGACCTCGTCGGGGATCGACAGAAGGGCGGCGTAGATCAGCATCATCGGGATGCCGATGAACTGCCAGACCGAGATCAGGCCGAGCGTGGTGAGCGCATATTCCTCCTTGCCGAGCCAGGGCGCGAACAGGCTTTTCAGGCCGACCATGTCGAGCAGATTGGGCGCGACGCCCCAGAGCGGCGACAGGATCAGCTTCCAGGCGAAGCCGACGATGACGAAGGACAGGATGGTCGGGATGAAGATGGCGGTGCGGTAGAAGGCGGAGAAGCGCAGCTTGGGGCTGGAAAGCAGGGCGGCCAGCGCGATGCCGATCGGGTTCTGCACAAGCATATGGATGATGAAGAACCAGGTGTTGTTCCACAACGCGTTCCAGAAGCTTTCCGACCAGCGCGGGTCGAAGAACAGGGTGCGGAAATTGTCGAGCCCGGCGAAGAAGACGGCCTCCTGCCCCGACCGGTTGAACAGCGAAAGCTGCAGGGTGCCGAACAGCGGCACGATCATCACCGCCGTGTAGACGAGGACGGCCGGCGCGAGGAAGACCGCGACATGCCAGCGGATGGGTCTTTTCGCCGTCGCCATCGTCGCCTCCCTCCATGCTGCCGGTTGAATGATGCCCGTATTCGGGCCGCAGGCAAGGCCGCGCCTTGCCCTCCCCTTGAGGGGTCGTCGGGACGTTTTCCTGACGTGCCGTCTGGAGGCGGGGTGGGGATGATCTGCCTAGACCCCCACCCCGCTCACCTGGTCTGCGACCCTCCCTGCAACGGGAGGGTCCAGCTGAGCCTTAGTTAGCCGGCTTGTACCAGCTGTCGAGGCCATCCTGCAGCTTCTTGCCAGCCGCTTCCGGCGTATCCGTGCCGTTGATGACGTTGGCCGATTCCACCCAGGTCTCGTTCTCGAGGTTGGGCGTGCCGCGCGACAGGATCTGGTAGGTCGAGCGGATGGTCGACTCGCACTTGTCGCGCCAGGAGACGAATTCCTGCGCCAGCGGATCTTCCATCTTCACCGGCTCCGAGGACAGGCTGAAGAAGCCCGGCAGCGCATTGGCGTAGATGGTCGCGAACTCAGGCGAGGCGACCCATGACAGGAAGGTCTTTGCCGCCTCCGCATTCGGGCTCTTGGAATTGAGGCCGATGGCGATGTCGTTGTGGTCCGAGATGTAGCAGGTGTCGCCGGCATTCCTGACCGGCGGCGCGAAGGCGCCCATCTCGAAATCGACCTGCGGGTTGAACACCGAAATCTCCCACGAACCGGACGGGTAGATGGCGGCGCGGCCGAGCGTGAAGAGGTTCTGGCTGTCGGGATAGGACTGCGCCTCGAAGCCGTCGCCGAGGTAATCCTTCCACTTGGCGAGCGTGGCGTAGGGCTCTACCCACTGCGGATCGGTCAGCTTCTGCTCGCCCTTGATGAGCGCGTTGCGGCCTTCCTCGCCCTTCCAGTAGTTCGGTCCGATGTTCTGGTAGCCCATGGTCGCGGCCTCCCAGAGATCCTTGGTGCCCATGGCCATCGGGATGTAGGTGCCGTCTTCCTTGATCTTGTCGAGGGCGGCGAAGAACTCGGCCTCGGTGGTCGGCACCTCGATGCCGAGCTTGGCGAAGGCATCCTTGTTGTAGATGAAACCGTGGATGACCGAGGCCATCGGCACGCAGAAATCATGGACGCCGTCATCCGTCGTCCATGCCGACTTGGCGACATCGGAGAAGTTCTCCATGCCGGGCAGGTCGGCCAGATCGGCGAGGTGGCCCTTGTTGTAGAGTTCGAGCGAGGCGTCAAAGGGGCGGCAAGTGATGAGGTCGCCGGCCGAGCCTGCGTCAAGCTTGGCGTTGAGGGCGGCGTTGTATTCCGTCGGCGCGGACGGCGCGAACACCACCTTGATGCCGGGGTTCTTGGCCTCGAAGGCGGGGATCAGCTTTTCCTGCCAGATCGGCAGGTCGTCGTTGCGCCAGCTCTCGATGGTGATGGTGGTATCCTGCGCCATCGCCATCCCGGCCGTGCCGAGAATGCTGGAGGCGAGAAGCAGTCCGGTAAGCGTCTTGCGTGTCATGTCAGTCTCCCTGTTGACCTGTTTCAGGTTCGGTTGTTGGCGGACCGGGAGCGCTGCTCCCGGCTTCCCTCAAATGTTGCGAGAGCCGGCCGCACGCGGCCGCCGGTCCCTGCGAGAAGCTTTTCGGCGGCCGCGCGATCGGCGGCGCCTGCCGCGACCAGGATCGCCGGCTTGACCGCGCCGCCGGTCTTTTCCAGCGCCGTGCGAGCGTCGGCCTCGCTGCAGCCGGCAACCGCGGCGACGATGCGCGCGGCGCGGCCCTTCAGCTTCAGATTGTCGGCCAGCAGATTGACCATGTAGCCGTCGTGGACGTGGCCGAGATGGATGGCGGCGAGCGTCGACAGCATGTTGAGCGCGATCTTCTGGGCCGTGCCGGCGCCCATGCGGGTCGAGCCGGCGATGAGCTCGGGCGGCGTGGCGAGCAGGATCGGCGCCTCGGCCTTTTCCAGCAGCGGCGTGCCGGGATTGTTGGCGATGGCGATGGTGCGCACGCCGCGGCGCGCCGCCTCCTCAAGCGCGCCAACCGCATAGGGCGTAGTGCCGCTCGCCGACACCGCGATCAGGCAGTCGCCGGATTTCAGGCCGGCATCGGCGACCTCCTTCGCGGCCTGAACGGCGTCGTCCTCGGGGCCGCCCGGCAGGTCGTGGAAGGCAGCGGCGCCGCCGGCAAGCAGGATGACGATGCGGTCGCGGGTGATGCCGTAGGTGCCGGGGAGTTCGAGCCCGTCGGCCAGCGCCATCAGGCCGGAACTGCCGGCCGCCGCATAGGCAATCCGGCCGCCACTGCCCAGGCACTCGGCTGCGATGGCGGCCGCGGCCGCGATCTGAGATATGGCACCCTGCACGCTGCGGGCGGCTTCGACCTGGGCGTCGGCGAGAAAACCGAGAACGGCCGCAGGCGGCTGCATGTCCAGCCCTTCCGCGTGTTCATGCAATGCTTCGGTCCGCAATTGCGCCATTGGTTTTCTCCTCGCCAGAGACGATACCAAAAAAATACCACTTGTCCAGCGGCGTTAACGATTTCCTCCGCAGCCGACGGGCCTTGCGCCCGAAAGTTACGTAAATTCAATAAACTACGCCTTAACGTTTCATCAAGTCAAATTAAGCCTTGGCTATTGGTATTTTATTGGTATTATCCGCGTAGGAGGGCTTCCAGTGCGCTTTGTGCTCGGCATCGACGGCGGCGGAACAGGTTGCAGGTCAGCGCTTGCGACCGCGACGGGCGAGATCGTCGGGCGCGGCAAGAGCGGTGCCGCCAATGTGCGCACCGATCTCTCGGGCGCGCGCGCCCACATCGTCGAGGCGGCGGAGCGCGCCTTCGCCGATGCCGGCGCCGACCCCGCGCTGATCTCCCAGACACCGGCTGTGCTCGGGCTGGCCGGCGCCAATGTCGGCACGTATGCGCAGCAGCTCGAAACCATCCTGCCCTTCGGCTCGTCGCGCGTCGAGACCGACGCGCTGATCGCGCTCGAGGGCGCGGTCGGCGCCGGCGACGGGGCCATGGCGATCCTCGGCACCGGTACCGCCTACATGGTGCGCAAGGACGGCGCCTCGCGCGCCATCGGCGGCTGGGGTTTTCAGGTCGGCGACCAGGGCAGCGGCGCACGCGTCGGGCGCGACCTGCTCGAACAGACGCTGCTGGCGCATGACGGCATCCGCGCCGCCTCGCCGCTGACCGGCGAGATCATGAAGGTGTTCCGCAACGACCCGCAGGTGCTGGTCGAGTTCACCACGACGGCAAGCCCCGGCGATTTCGGCGGCTTCGCACCCAAGGTCTTCGAGCATGCCGGGCGCGGCGACGCGGTGGCGCAGGCGATCGTCGCCAAGGCGGTGGCCGACGTCGAGGCGTCGCTCGATGCGCTCGGCCTCGACGGCAAGGCGCCGCTCTGCCTGCTCGGCGGGCTGGCGCCGATCTATGCGGCGAGGCTCGCGCCGCGCTTCCAGGCGATGCTGAAGCCGCCGATGCAGGACGCGCTGGGTGGCGCGGTGGCGATGGCCGCGCGGCTCTACGGCGGGCCCGAAAATGACTGACGTCGCGGACCAGATCTTCGGCAGCGTGCGCGACGCGCCGCAAAAGGGCGCGCCGCTTTACCTGCAGCTGAAGAAGAGCATCGAGGCGGCGGTCAATGCCGGCATCATCGGGCCGGGCGACGCGCTGCCCTCCGAGCGCGACATCGCCATCAAGGCCGACGTGTCGCGGGTGACCGTGCGCAAGGCGGTGCAGAGCCTTGTCAGGGGCGGCGTGCTGGTGCAGCGGCACGGTTCGGGCACCTTCGTGGCGCCGCGGCTCGGCCGGGTCGAGCAGTCGCTGTCGCGGCTGACCTCGTTTACCGAAGACATGGCGCGGCGCGGGCTGAGCGTGGAATCGACCTGGCTCGACCGCGGCCTCTACGCGCCCTCGCCCGACGAGATGATGGCGCTCGGGCTGACGGCCAGCGAGCCGGTGGCGCGCGTCAGCCGCATCCGCATGGCCAACGGCACGCCGCTCGCCATCGAGCGCGCCTCGCTGTCGGCAAGCGTGCTGCCCGAGCCCGAGAAGATCGACGCCTCGCTCTATGCGGCGCTGGAAAAGACAGGGCAGCGGCCGACGCGCGCCGTGCAGCGCATCTCGGCCGCCAATCTGGGCGAAGCCGATGCGAAGCTGCTCGCCGTGCCGGCAGGTTCGGCCAGCCTCAACATCGAACGCATCTCCTATCTGCCGAGCGGCAAGGTGGTGGAGTTCACCCGTTCGGTCTATCGTGCCGACACCTATGATTTCGTCGTCGAGCTGCGCCTGCCGGACGCGCCCGACGGCAGCGGGGGCGCTGCATGACCAAGACGACGCAGATGCGGCGCGAGATCGCCGAGATCCCTGATGCGGCCGCCCGCCTGCTCGACGCCTCGGGCGGCGCGCTGACCGCCGCGGGCAAGCACCTGCGCGACCTGTCGCCACGCTTTCTGACAACGGTGGCGCGCGGCTCGTCGGACCACGCCGCGTCGTTCCTGAAATACGCCGTCGAGCTGTCGGCCGGCGTGCCCGTGGCCTCGCTCGGGCCCTCCATCGCATCGATCTACGGCGCGAAGCTCAGGCTGCGCGGCTCGGCCTGCATCAGCGTCTCGCAATCGGGCAAGAGCCCCGACATCGTGGCCATGGCCGAAGGCGCGCGGGATGGCGGGGCGCTCACCATCGGGCTGACCAACACCGCCGGATCGCCACTGGCTGCGACGTCCGACCACGCCATCGACATCATGGCGGGGGCGGAGACGAGCGTCGCGGCGACCAAGAGCTTCGTCAATTCGGCGCTGGCCGGCCTGCTGCTCCTGGCGCACTGGACGGACGACGAGGAACTGCTGGCCGCGCTGCACCGGCTGCCGGCGCATTTCCAGGACGCCATCGACTGCGACTGGATGGAGATCGGCGCGGCGCTTTCGGGCGAGACGTCGCTGTTCATCCTCGGGCGCGGCCCCTCGACGGCGATCGCCGCCGAGGCGGCGCTAAAATTCAAGGAAACCTGCTCGATGCATGCCGAGGCCTACAGCGCGGCGGAAGTGATGCACGGGCCGCTGGCGCTGGTCGGGCCGGGCTTTCCGGTGCTGGCGCTGGCCGCGCGGGACGCTTCCGAGGCCTCCATCGCCGCGGCCGCAGACACGCTGGCCGGCAAGGGTGCAGCGGCCTTCATCACCTCGCGCCTTTCGAAGCAGGCCGCGATGCTGCCGCATGCCGCGACCGGCCACCCGCTGACCGACCCGCTGGCGCTGATCGTCTCCTTCTACGCCTTCGTCGAGGCCTTTGCCGTGCGGCTCGGGCTCAACCCGGACCAGCCGCCGAACCTGCGCAAGGTGACGGAGACGCTATGAGCGACAGCTTCGCCCTTGCGGCACCCTGGATCTTCGACGGCGAGTTCTGGCTGCGCGACGCCGTGCTGATGGTGCGCGACGGGCTGGTGGAAGCGGTAATGGAACGCTACCAGACGCCCTATGCGACGCAGATCACGGAATCGGGCGCCGGCATGCTGGCGCCGGGCTTCGTCGACCTGCAGGTCAATGGCGGCGGCGGCGTGATGCTGAACGACCGGCCATCGCTCGAGAGCATCGAGACGATCTGCAAGGCGCATGCGCAGTTCGGCACGACCGCGCTGCTCGCAACGCTGATCACCGATACGCCGGAGATCACGGCGGCGGCGGTCAGCGCCGGCGCCAGGGCGACCGCCATGCGGGTCCCGGGCTTTCTCGGCCTGCATCTCGAGGGGCCGCACCTGTCGATCGGGCGCAAGGGCGCGCATGATCCGCAACTGATCCGCCCGATGACGGAGGCCGACCAGGCGGCGCTGATCGCGGCGCGCAGGGAACTGCGCGTGCTGCTGACCACGGTGGCGCCGGAATCGGTGTCGCCGCAGCAGATCGCCGCCCTTGCCGGCGCCGGCATCATCGTCAGCCTCGGCCATTCGGACGCCAGCCATGCAACGGCGGTGGCGCATGCCGATGCCGGCGCCAGCGTGGTGACGCATCTCTTCAACGCGATGAGCCCGCTGACCGGCCGCGAGCCGGGACTGGTGGGTGCGGCACTCGACACGTCGGGACTGTCGGCCGGGCTGATCGCCGACGGCTTTCACGTCGATCCGGCGACGATCGCGATTGCCGTCAGGGCCAAGCGCGGGCCCGGGCATATCTTCCTCGTCACCGACGCGATGGCGACCATCGGCACCGGCATGACGTCCTTCCTGCTCAACGGCCGCACCATCAAGCGCGAGGGCGGCCGGCTGACGCTCGAGGACGGCACGCTGGCGGGCGCCGACCTCGACATGATCTCGGCGGTGCGCTTCATGCACAAGACGGTCGGGCTGGAACTGTCGGAGGCGCTGCGCATGGCCTCGCTCTACCCGGCCGAGGCCGCCGGGCAGGCCGAGCGGCTCGGCCATTTCACGCCGGGTGCGGCAGCCAACATCGTGGCGCTCTCCAACAATCTCGACGTGCGCGGCGTTTGGATCGAGGGCCGCAAGGTCTTCGTCGCCGCCGAAGAGGGCTGAGCCAGGCTTCAGCCGGCGCAGGCCTCGCGGACGCAGCCGCGCAGCCAGCGATGCGCCGGATCGGCGTCGAGGCGCGGGTGCCAGAGCAGCGACACGGTGATCTCGGGCATGGCAAAGGGCAGCGCGAAACTCAGCATGCCGGCACGCGCCGCCGTGGTGTGGCGCTCGGGCACGGTGGCGACCAGGTCGGAAGCACGCGCCAGCGCCAGCGCGGTGGCGAAGCCGCCGACGGTGGTGGCGATGTCGCGCCTGATCCCCGCCGCCTGCAACGCGTCGTCGAGGGGACCGGCATCGCGGCCGCGGCGCGAGACCTGGATGTGCCGGCCGTTCGCATAGAGCCTTGCCGGCTCCTCGCGCTCGGCGAGCGGGTGACCGGTCCGCACGGCGGCGATGAAGCGGTCGCGGAACAGCGCCTGCGTGCGCACCTCCGGGCCGATCTCCGGCCCGATGACGCCGGTTTCGAGATCGACGGATGCATCGCGCAGCCGGGTGCTTTCCCGGTCGGGCTTGGTGACGAAAGTCAGCCTGACCCCCGGCGCCTCGCGGCCGACGCGGGCGATGAGCGCGGGGCCGAAGGTCTCGACGAAACCCTCGCTGTTGCCCAGCGTGAAAGAGCGGTCGAGCCTGGCAAGATCGAGTCTTTCCGCCGGCCGCAGGATCGCCTCGGCATCGCCGACCACCCGGCCGACCTGCGCGCGCAGTTCGAGCGCGCGCGGCGTCGGAACGAGACCGCGCCCGGCCCGCACCAGCAGCGGATCGCCGGTCGTCTCGCGCAGCCGCGAAAGCGCCCGGCTCATCGCCGAGGGGCTGAGCCTCAGGCGCTTGGCGGCGCGCGCCACGCTGCCTTCGGCAAGCAGCACATCAAGCGTGACAAGCAGGTTGAGGTCGGGTCGGGCCATGCATGCCTGTCTAGCATGACATGGCGTTTGGTGCACGAATAGAGTGCAAATGCTGCGCGTTCCGCAATCCGGGGAAAGCGACTAGGTCTCTGGGAGCCCCGCGCCGGGGCCGCAGGAGACGAGACAAATGTCGAAACCCCAGACCGCGCAGTCCGCAGTGAGTGTCCCCGAAGCCGCCGTGAAGACGCCGCCGGTTGGCTGGGCGCTCGCCGGACTTTCGCTCTCCATGCTGCTCTCGTCGCTCGGCACCAGCATAGCCAATGTGGCGCTGCCGACACTGGCCGAGGCATTCGCGGCCTCGTTCCAGCAGGTGCAATGGGTGGTGCTCGCCTACCTGCTCGCCATCACCACGCTGATCGTCAGCGCGGGGCGGCTCGGCGACATCTTCGGTCACCGGCGGGTGATGCTGGCCGGCATCGCGGTCTTCACCGCGGCATCGCTGCTCAGCGGGATTTCACCGGCCCTGCCGATGCTGATTGCGGCGCGGGCGGTTCAGGGCGCCGGGGCCGCCGTGATGATGGCGCTGACCATCGGCCTCGTGCGTTCGGCAGTTGCCCGGGAAAGAACCGGCAGCGCAATGGGCCTGCTCGGCACCATGTCGGCGGTGGGAACGGCGCTCGGGCCCTCGCTCGGCGGCCTGCTGCTTGCCGCAACCGGCTGGCAGGCGATCTTCCTCGTCAACGTGCCGCTCGGCATCGCCGCCTTCTGGCTGGCGCTGAAAACCCTGCCAGCCGACCGCCGCCGGGACGCAAGCGAACGCGCCGGCTTCGACCGCCTCGGCACCCTGCTCCTGGCACTGGGGCTCGGCGCCTATGCGCTGGCGACGACGGCCGGCGGCGGACACTTCGGCCTGCTCAATGCGGCATTGATCGCGGCCGCCGCACTGGCCGTCGGGCTGTTCGTGCTGGCGCAGAAGAAGGTCGCCTCGCCGCTGATCCGGCTCTCGGCGCTGCGCGAGGCCTCGCTCAGCGCCAGCCTGGCAATGAACGGGCTGGTCTCGACCGTGATGATGGCGACGCTGGTCGTCGGCCCCTTCTACCTGTCGAGCGCGCTCGGGCTGAGCACCGCCATGACCGGCCTCGTGCTGTCGATCGGCCCGGTCATCTCGGCGCTGAGCGGCGTGCCGGCCGGGCGCATGGTCGACCGGCTGCAGGCCCAGCCGGTGGTCACGATCGGGCTGGTCGCGATGGCGGCCGGATGCGTCGCGCTGGCCTTGCTGCCGCCCATTTTCGGCCTTGCCGGCTACATCGCCGCCATCGCCGTGATGACGCCCGGCTACCAGCTGTTCCAGGCGGCCAACAACACCGCGGTCATGAGCGACGTGAAGCCGGACGAGCGGGGCGTCATCTCCGGCCTGCTGATCCTGTCGCGCAATGTCGGGCTGATCACCGGGGCCTCGGTGATGGGTGCAGTGTTCGCCTTTGCGGCTTCCGTCAGCGAGATCCGGACAGCAAGGCCTGCTGCCATGACAACGGGGATGCAGGTGACCTTCGCGGTCGCGGCGGTGCTGGTCGGCGTGGCGTTCGCCATCTGGATGGCAAGCCGCGCCGGCACTGCCCGGGCGCCGACGCCCGACGCGCCCTGAGCTACAGCCGGACAAGAAAAAGCCCCGCCGGCGGACCGGCGGGGCTCTCGTCTTCAGACTTCAGTGCCTACTGAATCTGGTTCTGTCGCCTCTGCAGCTGCTGCAACAGGTCGCGGCTGTTGTTGTTCAGCTGCAGCTTGCGGCAGTTCGGCGGGGTGCCGATGGTGCCGCGCGGGCAGCGCTGACGCTCGATCTTCACGCAGCGACCGTTGCTGAGCGTCGTACCCTTCGGGCACTCCACCTGCACCTTGCGGCAGTTCGGCGGGGTGCCGACGGTGCCGCGCGGGCAGCGCTCACGTTCGATCCTGACGCAGCGGCCGTTCCTCAGCGTCGTACCCTTCGGGCATTCGACCTGGACCTTGCGGCAGGCGCCGCGGCGCAGTTCGGTGCCACGCGGGCAGACACAGCTCCCGTCCTTCAGCCGGATCTGGCCCGGCAGCAGACGGCACTGCGGCGGCTGGTCCTTGCGGCACGCACCCCTGACGAGGCTGGTGCCACGCGGACAGACGCAACGCCCGTCCTGCAACCGGATCTGGCCCGGCAGCAGCGTGCACTCACGCGGCGGCGGGGGTACGTCCCTGACGCAGCGGTTGCCCCTGAGTTCCGTACCGCGCGGACAAACACAGCGTCCATCCTGGGTCCGGATCTGTCCCGGCAGCAGCTTGCAAAGCGGCGGGGGCGGGGGCGGAGGCGGCGGCGTGTCGCCGACGCAGCGACCGTTCCTCAAATCGGTACCCTGCGGACAGACGCACTGGCCGTCCTTGGTGCGGATCTGCCCCGGCAGCAGCGTGCAGCGATCAGGCCTCGGCTGCGGGATCGGGACAGTGGTGGAGCCACCGACGCACTGGCCATTGCGGAAGGTGGTGCCTTCCGGGCAGACGCAGCGGCCGGCGTCGTTCATCACGAAGCCTTCCGAACACTGGTTCTCCACCTCGCTGATGATGGTGAAGGGGTGGCAGGCAACGCCGCGATCGCCCTGGTGCTCCAGCTCGGTATTGGCAGCTGCCGCTCCCTGCCTGGCCACCGGCACCGCCGGAGGCAGGACACCGACGCAGTTGCGTCCGTTGGCCGGCCCGTTGAGGTTGGCGAAGCGACCGTCATCCGGGATGACAACCGTCATCCTGTGGACACGGCTTTCGCCGGCGCCGAGCGTCATGTTGGCGACGCACGACAGGGGCAGCGTCGCCGGTTCAGGCGAACAACCGAAGGGCGGCTCGATCGAGGTGATCGGAACGCCTTCCAGCCTGCCGAGACCCTCCACGCCGATCGCGTCGCCGATGCGGACCGGACCGGAGAAGCCGGACGGGCCTTCATTGGTGATCGTGATCTCGAACGTGCACGGCTCGCCAGGCTGGCATTCCGCGTCGCCCGTCTTTTCGACGTTGAGGGTTGTGCCACCCTGGGCACAGGCCTCGCCGAACGGATAGACGATGTCGTCTCCCGGGGCGGGACCGAAGGAACCGCGTGCGCAGTTCTCGAACCGTCCGAACGTCGGCGCATTGACCGTGACGTCGAAGTGACGGCTCGTTCCGGGCGTCATGACGGCGCCTGGAATTTCGCACGACAGCGTGTCGGCCGGAACCGGACCGCAGGTCCACTCCGCGCCGTCAGGAGTGACGGTCTGGATCTGGACCGGCACGCCGGCACCGATGACGGTGGCCGCGTCATTGACGCGAACCGGACCGGAAGGAGCCGCAGAACCGGTGCTGGTGATGGTGATGCGGCACGATACCGCTGCGCCGACAACGCCGCCGTCGCAGGTCTTTTGGATGCGCAATGCCGGCTGGCCGGGATTGCGGGTGGGAATGCGCATGTCTGCGCATGCCTTGTTGTTGGCGAGATTGGCCTCGCCGGGTATCGCGTTCACTTCCGCGCAGTTGCGGATGAGATCGCCCGGATAGTCGCCCGGCACGATCGCCGTCACCCCGAGCGGGATGAAGGCACCCGGCGCGAGATTGACGCCCGGGTGATCGCACTGGAACTGGCCGCCACCGATCGGGCCGCAGGCCCAGGGCGGAGTCGGTCCGAAGGTCGACGAGGCGGGAACGCCCGTCGGGTAGTCGTCGATCACCGTCAGCGGACCGACATAGGGGTCGGAACCGTTGTTGAAGACGCGGATGACAAACGTGCAGACGCCATCGGCGCTGCAGGACAATGTCCGCGGATCCTTGGTGATGCGCAGGTCGACACGCTTCTCCTCGGGCGGCGTGCATTCGCGGTCACGTCCGGGAATGCAGATCGGGATCGAGGCGCAGGCCCTGTCGTTGGCGGTCGAGCCGAAGACTTCCGGCTTGCCGCTGGCGGTGTAGTCGTACTCCGCGCAGTTGCGGATGGTGTTCCAGTCCCACCCGGCGCCCGGTGCGAAGCCGAGCTTGAGCTCGACGAACTCGCCGGGAGCGAGCGTCGTGGCCGGATGGGTGCAGCTCATCGGGCTGACCATCGGCACGCAGGCCCAGGGTGCGTTGGGGCCGGAGACCACGGCAGCATTGCCGGGGGTCGTCACCTCGTCGAGCACGATCGGGCCGTTGTAGTCGGCGTCGCCGACATTGGTGACCCGGATGGTGAAGTCGCAACCACCCTCGGGCGTGCAGCGGGCCACGTCGGCGCGCTTCTCGACCTGGATGTCGGGCTCCTTCTCTTCAGGCGGACAGTCGAGGTCCTCCGGAATGACGATGTCAACGGTCTGCGTGCAGCAGAGGCCGACGCCCTCCTCCGGGCCGGCATAGCTGTCGATGCCGGTGACCACGAGATGCACGACATCGCCCGGCAGGGCGCCGGTGATGGTCCATGCCAGGACGCCACCGCCGATCGGGGCGAGTTGGAAAGGCGGCTCGATGGTGATGCCGGGGGTGGTGGTCGAAACCTGTACCCACTTGCCGCCGAGCTCTGGCCCGACAGGCATGTGATAGATGAAGGCGCCGCCACCGGGCACGCAGTCCACGTCGCCGGTCTCGACCGAGAAGCAGGCCTCGTCGTCGCCCGGAGGCGGAGGTGGCGGGGGAGGTTCGCAGCCGGTGACGTCGATCAGGATCGATGTCGGTTCGCCGGTCGTGAAGTCGCCATCATCCGGCAGGGCCGGATCGTGCGAGGGAACTTCCATCTCCACGCCGCCTGCCAGGCCGAGCGTGACGAAGCCCTGGTTGTCGACCAATGTCGGCGCCGGGAACGACGCCTGGTCGATCTTGGCGGTGATGACGATATCGACATAGCGGCGGTCGATTTCGCCCGAACCGTCGAGATCGGCGGTGGTCAGGCGGAAGTCATCGAGTGACGCGGTGTCGTTGGGGTTGGTCGTTGTCGAGATGGAGGCCGCCGGAAGCGGCCCGCCAAGGGCGTCGGTTGCATCACCCGACACGGCAACGTCGACAATTTCGAGACCTGCCGGAAGCGTGTCCAGGAAATCCATCCGGACATTCTTCAGGTTGGCCTCGAAAGCCGGATCGACGAACTTCGCCGGATCGCCCCGCGCGCCGAAGCGCAGATTGTAGACGACGTAGTCGCAGTCGCGCTGGACGCCGGTCTTTTCGAAGAAGGGCAGGGCCTCTCCCGACGGGGGATTCGGATGACCGCCCTTCTCGACATTGAGTCCGCCGGACAGCTCGGTCGTCTGGGCCGAGGCCTGCGGCGCATGCATGGCGGCGAGCGCGAGCCCGGCCGCCATCAGCCAGCGCGCTGGGCGCGCGGCGTATGACAGGGGTTTCATGATCGTCTCCATGACGGTTGGCTTGCTGCCCGCGTCGAGCGGGAAAAGTGCGAGATTGCTCATCTTTTCCTCCCTCACGGTTCGCAGCTGATGGCTGGGGTCTCAAGCGGCAGCGTCACCTTGCAGCAGGGGTAGTACCCTCCCGCATCGGCGTCGGACTGCTTGTAGAAGCAGAGCCCGACATCGACCCTGTCGCCCGGGAAATGGCCGGTGATGCCGATCGTGTATGGCAGTCCGGGAGCCTGCGTCTGCACGGGCGGGGTCACCCCGACGCCGGGCGTCCTGGAGTCAGCCATGATCGTATCGCCGCCAATGCCGGCCTGGTCATGGAGATAGAGATCGGCCTCGAGGCCGGCCGGCGTACAGAAATACTGCACGTCCTCGACATCGAGACAGGGTGGCAGATCGCCGTCCGGCGGGAACTCCGGCGGATAATAGGGCGGCAGGTAGCCTCCCGGGATATCCTCGTAGTAGCCGGCGCGGCCGTCGCAGGGGTGCCAGACCTCGACATCGCCGACATGGCCCTCGATCTCGGGATCCTCGTAGAAGGAATCGAAATCGACGAACCACGAGCCGAAGGGCGGCACGTTCTGCGGCTTGACCAGCGAGGTCGCCGTGATCTGCACGCCGTTGACGGCGAGCGGGCCGCCGGCGGCGAGCTGGTCGGCAAGTGCGGGGTTGTCGCGCAGCTTGTCGCCGGTCTTGACGAGGGTGGCCGAACAGGCGTTGCGGTTGAAGTAGCCCTCGCTGTCATAGCCGTATTGCAGGTCGAGGCCGCCCGCCGACTGGCGGTTGCCCTCGGGAAATCCGACCGCGTATTCCTGCGGCACCGGCACCCAGATCGATTCCGTTTCCGGATCGTCGGGGCTTTCGCGCCAGTAGCGGATCACCTCGCCCTTGCCGGAATCGGCGAACTGCGAATAGTTGAAGCGGTTCTCGGTCTCGCCGCGCTGCGCCAGGTACATGAAGCCCCGGCTGTCGAAGGCGATGTCGGTGACGGCAAGGTCCTTGTCGGCCTCGACCGTCAGTTCCCAGCGCGCGTCACCGGCGAATTCGCCTTCGCGCGTCAGGCCGACCGACCAGATTTCCGCCGCCTCGCCGACCGCATAGTAGATGCGGCCACCATGCACGGCGACGCCCCAGACGCGGCGCTCGTCCTGCGTGAAGCCCCAGCTGTCGGGGTCCTCGCTGTCGAAGGCTGCACCCTGGATGTCCATCACGGCGCCATCGTCGGCGACGGCGTCGAGACCACGCGCCGGACGCCCGTCGACACCGTGATCGAAACTGTCGATGACGGTGCCGTCGGCGTCGATGCGGTGGATCAGGCCACTGTCGAGATCGCTGGCGAAGAACTGCCGGTGCGACCTGTCGAAGGCGATGTTGCCGATGCCGGGACCGCTGTTGGACTCGATGTCGGCAAACAGCGTGACGGCGCCGGTGATGCCGTCGATGCGCCAGATGGTGCCGGGACCGCCTCCGTTCTCGAGGCCGAACTGGCCGTCCATGAAGCTGGCGCCGGCAATGCCGCGCCGCTCGCGTTCGGGCCGGCCGTCATCGTCGGCGTCGGGCGTGACGATGCGGATGCCGTGCAGCGAGGTGGCCGCGGCGTAGAGGTCGGGAACGCCCGAGGGCTCGCCGTCGCGCACGCCGTCGTCATAGGCGAGACCGAAGACCTGGCCGATCTGGCTGGCCAGCACCTCGAAGGGCTGCGGCGTGTAGACGACCTGGCCGGACGGAGCGCCGAGCACCGAAACGTCGAAAACGCGCAGGGTTGCGCGCGACGTGTCGATGAAGGTTTCATCGACCGGATCGACGCCGGGCGGCAGGCCCTCGTCGAAGCCGGGGATCCAGGTGCCGGAAAAACCGGTCACCGCCATCGATCCGGGCTGGATGATGCGGGCGTCCTGCGCGTGGCCGGGACTTGCCAGCCACAGGCTCGCGCCGAGCGCCAGGGCCATCAGGCCGCTGCCGGCGGCAAGAGTCCTGCTCAATTGACCGGCGGACGAAGCGAAGGAAGACCGGGCTCCGCGGTTGGAGGGCATGCTTCTTCTCCCGTGGTGGCGGGGAAAGAATGCCGGGGGAATCGCGCTACCAGGTGCCAAGCACGCTTGTCCGGCACTATCTCCCTTTGCGATTTGTACGTCCCCGGGCGGAACGTTACGACGGGTATTACGCTGGGTCAACGCAATCGGTCCGACATGCTCCGCCGCCAGGCCGTCTCGACGACGGTGGCTGCGTTGCATGCCGGACGATCCCGGTGACCCGCAACACTTCGTGTTTCTGGTCATGGGGTGCTTCCTTTCCAGGGCCGCACCATTGCGGCGCCTGGAGGTCAGTCGCAGCGGGGCCTGGAAAGGTTCATCGCAATCGCCGGCCCTGTCGCCGGCGGCACCCGAAAGAAGAAGCTCCGCCCGTCGCCGGGGCAAAGAATTCGCGCGGCTGAATACAAATATTTGACTCGGGAACGAAAAATGTATATGGTTTTTCAATCGATTATTGGTTTGCACGACTTTTGCTCATGCGCGTCGAGGCGCGCGGTTGACGAACTTCCTCTTCAAAAATCGAGACTAGATGCCGCCCTGCATTCGCAAGGCAGCGCGATAATATGCCAATGAAAGGGGTTCGACATGAGCACCGGCACAGTAAAATGGTTCAACGCCACCAAGGGCTTCGGCTTCATCCAGCCTGACGACGGCGGCGCCGACGTCTTCGTTCACATCTCGGCCGTCGAGCGCGCCGGAATGCGCGACATCGTGGAAGGGCAGAAGCTCAGCTACGAAATGGTCCGCGACAACAAGTCGGGCAAGATGGCAGCCGACCAGCTGCAAGCAGTCTAGACGGCATTCAACAGCGCCGATGACCGCGGATGTACCGGCACCGGCAGCGTGAATGCCAACAGAGAGGTCAGGCTTTTTTGCCTGGCCTTTTTCGTAGCGGTGACCCGCTACATCACCCAGAGGACACAAGCTTGACCGAGAACTCACGCAAGAGCCGCGACCACGCGGAAACCATGTTCAGCAAGACGCAGACGCAGATGCTGTCGCTCAACCGGATTCTTTCCGAGCAGGACGCCGCCAGCCAGGCGCGCGAGGCCAAGACGGCACGGCTGCGCGAATTGCGCCTCGAGAAAGAAGCCGAGGAACTCGCCGCCGCCGAAATCGCCAAGGCCAGCGCGCCTGCAAAACGCGGGACCAAGCGCTGATGGCCCGCCGCGCGACCGTGACGACAATCCCCGGGGATTCCACCATTGCCGACGTTGCAGGCATGCTCGACCGTCCGGTCGAATATGTGCGCCGTGTGCTCGAGAAGCTGGAGCGCTGCAAGCGCGCGCATGGCGACGCGCAGGTGAGGATCGGCGTTCGCGGCCGGCCCGAATGCCCCAATTACCTGATCGAATACATCTCCGAAGATGCCAAGACAAAGCAGAGCACGGTGACGTCGGATGCCGCCTATAGCGGCAGCACGCATCGCGAACTGGCGCCGAAGCACATCGAGGAGACCAGGAACTGGTCGCCCGAGGAAATGAACATCACCGCCGTGATGGCGCTGATCGGCAGGCTGCGCAATCCGAGCGACAAGCCGCGCCACGATTTCGACGACTGAGCCATGGCGATCAAATTCACCAGCAAGGACCTGCCGCTTGACGACAAGCCAGGCAAGGCCGTCAAGGCGCCGGTGCCATCCGCGGCGCCAAAGGATGCGGACGCCGTGACGACCGACGGCGATTCCGAACTGTTCCCGTCGCTGGCCAAGCCGGCCCCGAAGAAGCGCAAGTCCCGAAAATTCTGAGCCGGGTTCAGCCCATCGCGGGCCAGGTGTCGGTCAGCCGATAGCCGCCCGGCCAGGGGTCGTCGGGATCCAGCATGTGCTGGTGCGTACCGGTGATCCACGCCCTGCCCGAGACCGACGGAACGATGGCCCTGTGCCCGTTGATGTCCGTCTCGCCGACGATCCTGCCGACAAAGCGCGAACCGATGATCGAGACCGCGGTCAGGCTCTGGCCGACCTGCAGCTCGCCGCGGGCATGCATCACCGCCATGCGCGCCGAGACCGCCGTGCCGGTCGGCGAACGGTCGATCTTGCCCGGCCTGATGGCGACCGCCGAGCGCGTCATCGGCTCGCCGTCCTCGGTATAGACCGGACCAGCGAAGGCGCAGAACGATATATGATCCCAGCCGGTGTTGCCGGGATGGGAGAAGCCGAGCTGCTCGTTGGCTGCGGCGGTGATCTTCATGCCGGTTTCGGCAAGCTGTCGCGCCTCGCTGTCGTCGAGCTCGAAGCCGAGCTTCTCGGCGCTGACGATGACAAAGCTGTCACCGCCATAGGCGGTATCGACCTGCAGCGTGCCGAGGCCGGGCACTTCCAGCTTCGCGCCGAGCTTTGCCGCGAAGGACGGCACGTTGGTGACGGTGATGCGCACGGCCTTGCCGTTGTGGCACTCGGCCACGACATCGATAAGCCCGCCCGGCGCCTCGAGCGTCATGCGGGTCAGCGGCTCGGTCATCGGCACGATGCCGCTGTCGAGCAAGACGGTGGCCACGCAGATCGAGTTCGACCCGGACATGGGCGGCGTGTCCTCCGGCTCCATGATGATGAAGCCCATCGCGGCGCGGGGGTCTTTCGGCGGTACCAGCAGGTTCACATGGCGAAAGACGCCGCCGCGCGGCTCGTTGAGCACGAAGTTGCGCAGGGCCTGGTCGCTGGCGATGAAGCGGCTCTGCTGCCACAGCGTGTCGCCCGGCGGCGGTGCGACGCCTCCGACGATGACGTCACCGACTTCGCCTTCGGCGTGGCAGCTTACGACATGGACGACTTTCGTGGAGCGCATGGTTCACCCGGCATGAGACGTGTCGCCGGACAGTTTGGTTCGGCTTCGTGCCGCATGCAATGGCGCGGCGGCCGCGAAATAATCTCGACGCACTGTCGGGGTTGGCTCTACCCTTTCGTCCTTCGAAAGGGAGCCGATACCACATGCAATACGCCATTCTCTGCTACAGCGACGAAGACGTCGTCGGATCATGGACCAAGGAAGAGGACGAGGCCTGCATGGCGCGCCTCCTGACGATCCAGGAACGCCTGCATAAGGAGGGTCGCCTCGGCCCGGTGCTGCGCCTGCTGCCGACGACCGCGGCCACCACGCTGCGCAAGGGCAAGGACGAGCCGCTGGTGCTCGACGGCCCGTTTGCCGAGACCAAGGAACAGCTGCTCGGCTTCTACGTCGTCGACTGCGCCTCGCTCGACGAGGCGCTCGACATCGCGCGCGAACTGACCGAAGCCAACCCGGGACCCGGCTCCTACGAGATACGGCCCATCGGGATCTTCCATCCCTGGACGTTGCCCGCATGACGGATATGGAATGGATCAGCCAGTCACTGAGCTCCGCGCGACCGCGCGTGGTGGCCGCCCTGCTGCGCTATTTCCGCGACCTCGACACGGCCGAGGAGGCATTCCAGGACGCCTGCCTCAGGGCGCTGAAGGCCTGGCCGAAAAACGGGCCGCCGCGCGATCCCGTCGCCTGGCTGATCTTCGTCGGACGCAATGCCGCCATCGACGCGGTGCGCCGCAGCGCGCGCAACCAGCCATTGCCCGACGAACAGGCATTGTCCGATCTCGACGATGCCGAGGAGGAGATCGCCGCGCGGCTCGACGATTCCGACTATCGCGACGACATATTGCGACTGCTCTTCGTCTGCTGCCACCCCGACCTGCCGGCGACGCAGCAGGTGGCGCTGGCGCTGCGCATCGTGTCGGGTCTGTCGGTGAAGCAGATCGCGCGCGCCTTCCTGGTCGGCGAGAGCGCCATGGAGCAGCGCATCACGCGCGCCAAGGCGAAGGTCGCGCAGGCCGGCGTGCCGTTCGAGGCGCCGGGCGCGGTGGAGCGATCCGAGCGCCTCGGGGCGGTTGCCGCGATGGTCTATCTTGTCTTCAACGAGGGCTATTCGGCGAGCGGCGGCGACGCGGCGATGCGCCTGCCGCTCTGCGACGAGGCGATCCGCCTGGCGCGGCTGCTGCTCAAGCTGTTCCAGTCCGAGCCCGAGATCATGGGGCTGGCCGCGCTGATGCTGCTGCAGCACGCGCGGGCGGCGGCCCGGTTTGACGGCGATGGCGCGGTCGTGCTGCTGGAAGACCAGGACCGTGGCCTGTGGAACCACAAGATGATCGCCGAGGGGCTGGCGCTGATCGACAAGGCGATCCGCCACCACCGGCCCGGCCCGTACCAGATCCAGGCGGCGATCGCCGCGCTGCACGCGCGCGCCAAGCGGCCCGAGGACACCGACTGGGCGCAGATCGACCTGCTTTACGGCGCGCTGGAGCGGTTGCAGCCGTCGCCCGTCATCACGCTGAACCGCGCCGTCGCCGTGTCCAAGGCGCGCGGTCCGTCAGAGGCACTGGCGATGATCGAGCCGCTCGAGGCACGGCTGTCGGGCTATTTCCATTTCTTCGGCGTCAAGGGCGGGTTGCTGATGCAGCTCGGGCGGCGTGCCGAGGCGCGCGAGGCCTTTGCCCGCGCCATCGCGCTTGCCAACACGACCGCCGAGGCCACCCATATCCGCATGCATCTCGACAGGCTCGAACGCGAGACCGACGACAGCATTGCAGGCGCCTCGCCGGGCTGATCGCTTTCGCGGGCTGCGACCCCTCTTGGCAATTCCTGACGAGGCCCTGTCGGAATCGCCGATGCCGGGCCGTCCTAGGTGCACAGCATAAGCAGGGAGAACAATCGTGAACATGCAGGTCAATCCGTCCACCAACCGCGACCTCGTGCTGACGCGCCTGTTCGACGCGCCGGCCGAAAAGCTGTTTCGCGCATGGACCGAGCCCAAGCTTATCAAGCAATGGTTCGCGCCGCGGCCATGGAGCGTATCGGGCGCCCGGACCGACCCGCGGCCAGGCGGCAGCACGCTCGTGGTGATGCGCGACCCCGAGGGCAACGACCATTCGAGCGAGGGCGTCTACCTGGAGGTGGTGCCGAACCGGAAGATCGTCTTCACCGACGCCTATACCAGCGACTGGGCGCCATCCGACAAGCCGTTCATGACGGTCATCCTGAGCTTCGAGGAGGAACCGGACGGCAAGACGAAATACACCGCGCTGGCGCGCCACTGGACCGCCGAAGACCGCGAGGCGCACGAGACGATGGGCTTTCACGAGGGCTGGGAGCGATGCACCGACCAGCTTGCCGAGCTGTTGCAGACGTTGTGAACGGGAGAAAAGCATGGCCGATGCAAAGACGCAGGCGATACCCGGCGCGGTCGCCTATTTCACGGTGAGCGACAGCAAGGCGGCAACAGCCTTCTATGAAAAGGCTTTCGGCGCCAGGCTGGCGGACCGCCGCGAAATGCCCGACGGCCGCTCCATGCATGTGCATGTCGAGATCAATGGCGGGGCGATGATGTTCAACGACCCCTTCCCCGAGCATGGCGTCGCGGACGCGCCGCCGGCCCACATCGTGCTGCACCTGATCGTCGACGACGCCGACGCGTGGTGGAAGCGGGCGACAGAGGCCGGCGCCGAGATCGTGCATCCGATCAAGGTCGAGTTCTGGGGCGACAAATACGGCCAGCTCAGGGACCCGTTCGGGGTGCATTGGGGCATCGTCGGGCCGGCCTGACCGCTCCCGCGGAACGGCGGGGTTCGCCTAATCCCTGAACGCGACGACGGGGCCCGGCTGGGTAAGGCTCTGCAGGGCCTCGGTGGGCGCGCCGTCGATGGCACCCACGACGTTACGCGCGAGCTCGCGCCCGGCCAGCCTGATGTTCTCGTTGACGACCAGAAGCTGCGGCCGGAACAGGTGCAGGAGATTGGCCGACTGCTTGGAGACGATGTCGATGTCCTCGCTGAGTTTCAGGCCGGCGTCCTCGATGCCGGCGACGAGCGCGAAGGTGGCGCCGCCGGCGCCGCTGACGATGCCGTCCGGCCGGTTGGGGCGCTGCATCAGCTGCAGGGTGCGGGCGCGGATCTGGTCGATCGAGTGATCGACGGTGACGTTGTCGAAGGCGACCTCGTCCAGCCCGTGCTCGGCCAGCGCGTCTGAAAAGCCGTCGCGCATGTGGCGGTGGTAGCTCAGCGCCGAGGGCGGCGCGAGCAGCGCCAGCCTGTGGCGGCCGAGCGCCGCGAGCCTGGCGACGGCCTCGCTGGCGAACGCGTAGTTGTCGAAATCGTGGAAGGGATGCGCCACGCCCATGTTGGTGCGGCCATGGGCGGAGAAGGGAAAGCCGCGCTCGATCATGTAGCGGACGCGCTTGTCGTCCGGTTCGGTGCGCGAGATGATGATGCCGTCGGCCGAACCGGTCTCGACGACATAGCGCACCGGCTCGAGCGGATCGTTGTTGCGCGAATAGGGCGTTACGATCAGGTGGTAGGGCGTCTGGGCGAGCTGCTCGGATATGCCGTAGATCATGTCGGAGACGAAGCCGCCGATCTGCTCCTCGGTGTTGAGCACCAGGCTGATCACATTGGTCTTGCCGGTGCGCAGGCGAACGCCGGCGCGGTTCGGCCGGTAGCCGACCTGGCGCGCGACGAGCTGCACGCGGCGGCGCGTCTCCTCGCCGATCTCCGGCGCATCCTTCAGCGCGCGCGACACGGTGGTGACGGCCAGACCGGTCATGAAGGCGATCGTCTTCAGGGTCGGCCGGCCGGCGCCCGACGGTGCGGGCATGTCGGACGCTGGGTCATGCGGCTTGTTCATTGTCCCGCCTCTTAACCGCCGGTGCCGCAAGCGGCAACGTTGTTGACGCACAGTGAACGGGAAATCGGGCCGAGGCAAGTTCTGTAACGTTACAGTACTGACTCCTGTTGCCCTCAGGACGCAGTCGAAGGCGCAAGAGCCCAGGCAGTCGAGCGGTGGGCGTTTCGCAGTGCAAACGGGTGCAGGATCAGCGGCTTACAGGGTTAAAGGGGCCAATTCTGTTGCATTGCAGCAGAGTTGGACCGGACGCCGAAACATGCCGGCGCGCCCGCGCCTTTAGTTCGACATTCGAAAAAATTCCGCTCTACGCCGATTTGCGCATTGCGATTCCGAAATGCCTCCCCTATCCTCCGATCTGTAACGTTTCAGATTCTGGGAGGAGTATAAATGCGTTATCATTTCCTGGCCGCCGCGCTTGCCGCGTCGACAGCCATCACACTGGCAGCACCAGCCGGAGCAGCCGACCTCGAGGTCACCCACTGGTGGACGTCGGGCGGCGAAGCAGCGGCTGTCGCCGAATTCGCCAAGGCGTTCGACGCCACCGGCAACAAATGGGTCGACGGCGCCATCGCCGGCGGCGGCAGCACGGCGCGGCCAGTCATGGTCAGCCGCATCACCGGCGGCTCGCCGATGGCCGCAACGCAGTTCAACACCGGCCGCCAGGCCGAGGAACTGGTCGAAGCCGGCCTGATGCGCGACTTCACCGATCTGGCCGCCAAAGAGGGCTGGAAGGACTTCATCCGTCCGGCCAGCCTGCTCGAAGGCTGCACGGTCGACGGCAAAGTCTACTGCGTGCCGGTCAACATCCACTCCTGGCAGTGGCTGTGGCTTTCCAACAAGGCGTTCGAGGATGCCGGCGTGCCGGTTCCGACCAACTGGGACGAATTCGTCGCCGCCGGGCCCGCACTCGAGAAGGCCGGCAAGATCCCGCTCGCCATCGGCGGCCAGTCCTGGCAGACGACCGGCACGTTCAACGTGCTGATCCCGGCCATCGCCGGCAAGGACGTCTTCCTGAAAGTCTACCAGGACCACGACGCGGAAGTGGCCGCAGGGCCCGAGATCGCGAAAGTGTTCAAGGCCGCCGACGACGCGCGCAAGATGTCGGCCAAGTCGAACGTCCAGGACTGGAACCAGGCGACCAACCTCGTCATCACCGGCCAGGCCGGCGGACAGATCATGGGCGACTGGGCGCAGGGCGAGTTCCAGGTGGCCGGACAGGTCGCCGGCAAGGACTACACCTGCCTGCCGGGCCTCGGCGTCAACCAGCTGATCTCGACGGGCGGCGACTCGTTCTACTTCCCGAAGCTGGACGATGCCGACAAGACCGCAGCCCAGGAAGTGCTGGCATCGACGATGCTGAACGCGTCCACGCAGGTTGCGTTCAACCTGAAGAAGGGTTCCGTGCCAGTGCGCGGCGACGTCGATGTCTCGGCAGCCAATGACTGCATGAAGAAGGGCCTCGACATCCTCGCCAAGGGCAACATCATCCCCGACACCAACCAGCTCAACACCGAGGACACCAACAACCAGCTCAACGACCTGTTCGTCGAGTTCTTCAAGACGCCCTCGATGACACCGGAAGAAGCTCAGAAGCGCTACGCGGCCATCATCGCGTCCGCCGACTGATCTTATCGCCAAACGCGACAGGCCGATCCGCAAGCGGACCGGCCTGTCCGCGCGCAGCCGGAGCCCATGATGAGCATCAGCGGAACCACGACCCGCCGCCCGAGCCAGCTGTTCAGGAACCTGAACGCCAAGATCGCCTCGCTGCCGATGATCCTGACCGCGCTCGTCGTCTTTCTCGGCGGCACGGCGTGGACGATCGTCTACTCCTTCACCAACTCCAAGCTGCTGCCGCGACTGAAATTCGTCGGGCTCGACCAGTATGAGCGCCTGTGGTCGCAGTCGCGCTGGTTCACCTCGATCGAGAACCTGCTCGTCTACGGCGTGCTGTCGCTGATCTTCTCGCTGGTCATCGGCTTCATCCTTGCCGCGCTGCTCGACCAGAAGATCCGTTTCGAGAGCGTGTTCCGGACGATCTTCCTCTACCCCTTCGCGCTGTCCTTCGTCGTCACGGGACTGACCTGGCAGTGGATCCTCAATCCCGATTTCGGCGTGCAGCACATCGTGCGCAGCCTCGGCTGGGAAAGTTTCAACTTCAATCCGCTCTATGACCAGCAGATCGTCATCTACGGCATCCTGATCGCCGGGCTGTGGCAGGGCACCGGACTGATCATGTGCCTGATGCTGGCCGGCCTGCGCGGCATCGACGAGGATATCTGGAAGGCCGCGCGCGTCGACGGCATCCCGACCTGGAAGACCTACCTGTTCATCGTCATCCCGATGATGCGTCCGGTGTTCATCACCACGCTGGTCATCATCGCCTCGGGCATCGTGCGTCTCTACGACCTGGTCGTGGCGCAGACGAGCGGCGGCCCGGGCGGCGCCTCCGAGGTGCCGGCAAAATACGTGTACGACTACATGTTCCTCGCCCAGAATCTCGGCCAGGGCTTTGCCGCATCGACCATGATGCTGCTGTCGGTGGCGATCATCGTCGTGCCATGGGCCTATCTCGAGTTCGGAGGGAAGAAGCGTGGCTGACGTGCAAACCCTCAACACGGTCGCCGTCGGCATCGACCCGGCCGCCGGCCAGCTATCCGGCCCGCGCGGCGCCAAGCCGCGCCGCGTGCTGTCGCGGCGCAACATCTTTCTCTACGGCACGCTGATCGTGGTTGCCGTCTATTACCTCATCCCGCTCTACGTGATGATCGTGACCTCGCTGAAGGGGATGCCCGAGATCCGCCTCGGCAACATCTTTTCGCCGCCGGTCGAGATCACCTTCGAACCCTGGGTCAAGGCCTGGGCCACGGCATGCACCGGGCTGAACTGCGACGGGCTCTCCCGCGGCTTCTGGAACTCGGTGCAGATCACCGTGCCCTCGGTGATCTTCTCGATCGCGGTGGCCTCGGTGAACGGCTATGCGCTCGCCAACTGGCGCTTCAAGGGCGCCGACACCTTTTTCACCATCCTGATCGTCGGCGCGTTCATTCCCTACCAGGTGATGATCTACCCGATCGTCATCCTGCTGCGCGAGATGGGCCTCTACGGCACGCTCTGGGGCCTCGTCATCGTGCATTCGATCTTCGGCATGCCGATCCTGACGCTGCTCTTCCGCAACTACTTCAGCTCGGTGCCGGAGGAACTCTTCAAGGCTGCGCGCGTCGACGGCGCCGGCTTCTGGCGCATCTATTTCGTCATCATGCTGCCGATGGCGCTGCCGATCTTCGTGGTCGCCATCATCCTGCAGATCACCGGCATCTGGAACGACTTCCTGTTCGGCGTGATCTACACCAAGCCGGACACCTACCCGATGACCGTGCAGCTCAACAACATCGTCAATTCCGTGCAAGGCGTGAAGGAGTACAACGTCAACATGGCCGCAACCATCCTGACCGGCCTGGTGCCGCTGATCGTCTATTTCGTTTCGGGCAAACTGTTCGTCCGCGGCATCGCGGCCGGCGCGGTGAAGGGATGAGCGGCATGGAAAGCACCGACGTCAGCGTCTCCATCCGCAACCTGTCGCTGAACTTCGGCACCGTCTCGGTGCTGAAGAACCTCGATCTCGACGTCCAGGACGGCGAGTTCCTGGTGCTGCTCGGACCGTCCGGCTGCGGCAAGTCGACCCTGCTCAACTGCATCGCCGGGCTGATGGACGTCACCGACGGGCAGATCCACATCAAGGGCAAGAACGTCACCTGGGAAGAGCCCAAGGACCGCGGCATCGGCATGGTGTTCCAGTCCTATGCGCTCTATCCGCAGATGTCGGTGAGGGGCAATCTCAGCTTCGGGCTGAAGACGGCGGGCGTCGCCAAGGACGAGATCGCCAAGCGCGTCGCGCGCACCGCCGACGTGCTGCAGATCGAGCCGCTGCTCGACCGCAAGCCGTCGCAACTGTCGGGCGGGCAGCGCCAGCGCGTCGCCATCGGACGTGCGCTAGTGCGCGACGTCGACGTCTTCCTGTTCGACGAACCGCTGTCCAACCTCGACGCCAAGCTGCGCTCGGAACTGCGCGTCGAGATCAAGCGGCTGCACCAGAAGCTCGCCAACACGATGATCTACGTCACGCACGACCAGATCGAGGCGATGACGCTGGCCGACCGCATCGCGGTGATGCGCAGCGGCCTGATCCAGCAGCTCGACGCGCCGCAGACCATCTACAGCCGGCCGGTCAACCGTTACGTTGCCGACTTCATCGGCTCGCCGGGCATGAATTTCATCGAGGGCGAGGTTGCCCTGAAGGACGGCGCGGCGCATTTCCGCTTCGACGGGCTCGACATCCCGCTTGCGCGTTACGAGTTCGACAAGGCAGGCGCGAAAGCCGGACCGGCGACCTTCGGCATCCGGCCGGAGCATGTCGCGGTCAACAGCGGCGAGGACTGGCCGTTCACCGCCACCGCGCCCGTCGAGATCGTCGAGCCGATGGGCTCCGACACGCTGGTCTGGTCGCGGCTCGGAAAGCAGGCGCTGACCATCCGCGTTTCCTCCGAGCGCACGCCGCGCGTCGGGGAAAACGTGACAATAGGATTCGATCCGATGAACGCATCGCTGTTCGATGCGGCATCGGGCGAGAGACTCTAGCCGGCCTCCCGGGCCCGAGACATTCTTGGAAGGAACTCACATGAACTGGTCGTTTCAACTCTACAGCGCCCGCAATTTCCAGCCGTGGGACAAGATCCTGAAGATGCTTGCCGGTCTCGGCTACAAGGAGGTCGAGGGCTTTGGCGGCGTCTACGCCGACCCCGCCGGCTTTCGCGCGGAGATGGACAAGAACGGACTGGCGATGCCGACCGGCCATTTCCCCGTCGACATGCTGGAGAACGATTTCGACGGTGCGCGCAAGCTGGCCGACGCGCTCGGCGTCAAGACCATGATCTGCCCCTATCTGGTGGCCGAGGCGCGGCCGGCCGACGCCGCCGGCTGGCGCGGCTTCGGCGAGCGCCTCGCCGCCATCGGCGAAAAGACCACGAAGGCCGGCTACGGCTTTGCCTGGCACAATCACGATTTCGAGTTCAAGAAGCTCGCCGACGGCAGCGTGCCGCAGGAGCACATTTTCGAATCGGCTCCCGACCTCGGCTGGGAAATGGATCTTGCCTGGCTGGTGCGCGGCGGCTCGGAGCCACTCGCCTGGATCGACCGCTTCGGCAAGCGCATCGTGGCAGTGCACGTCAAGGACATCGCCAAGCCGGGCCAGGGCCTGGACGAGGACGGCTGGAGCGACGTCGGCCACGGCACCATCGACTGGGCGGCGATGCTGAAAGCGTTGCGGGCGAAGACGCCGGCGAAGCACTTCGTCATGGAGCAGGACAATCCAAACGACATCGAGCGTTTCGCGCGCCGTTCCATCGAAGCCGTCAGTTCATACTAGCAAGAGATTTTCAGGAGCACTCCCCATGGCACGCAAACTCGGAGTCGGCATCGTCGGCTGCGGCAACATCTCGGCCGCGTATTTCTCGCTCGCGCCGCTGTTCAAGGGCATCAAGGTCACGGCCTGCGCCGACATCAACCCGGCGGCGGCAAAGGCCCGTGCCAAGGAATTCGGCGTCCGCGCCGAGGCGACGGTCGAGGACCTGATGAAGGCGAAGGACGTCGACATCGTCGTCAACCTGACCGTGCCGGCAGTCCATTACGCGATCTCGCGCCAGGCGCTCGACGCCGGCAAGCACGTCTATTCGGAAAAGCCCTTCGTGCTCGACGTCAAGGAAGGGCTCGACCTGAAGAAGCGCGCCGACAAGCAGGGCCTGCGCGTCGGCTCCGCGCCCGACACCTTTCTCGGCGGCGCGCACCAGCAGGCGCGCCACCTGGTCGACAGCGGCGCGGTCGGCCGCATCACCGGCGGTACCTGCCATGTGATGAGCCACGGCATGGAGCACTGGCACCCGAACCCGGACTTCTTCTTCCTGCCGGGCGCCGGACCGATCCTCGACCTCGGGCCCTACTACATCACCAACCTGATCCAGCTGATCGGGCCGGTGAAGCGGGTCACGGCGCTGACCTCGACGCCCAGCAAGGAGCGCACCATCGGCAACGGCCCGCGGCTTGGCGAGAAGGTGCCGGTGAAGACGCCGACGACCATCCACGCGATCATGGAATTCGAGAGCGGCGCGGTGGTGACTTTCAACGCCAGCTGGGACGTCTGGCAGCACGGCCACTCGCCGATGGAACTCTATGGCGAGGACGGCACGCTGCACGTGCCCGACCCCAACTTCTTCGGCGGCGATCTCGCCATGACGAAGCAGGACAAGCCGGTGAAGAAGCTGCCGAAGTGGCAGCATCCCTTTGGCGTGCCCAACCAGAAGCATGCGCGCGGCATGATGGCCAATTACCGCACCGCGGGACTCGCCGACATGGCGCTGGCGATCGCCGAGGACCGCCCGCATCGCTGCTCGCTCGACATGGCGCTGCACGCCATCGACGTGATGACCGGCATCCTGAAGTCGGGCGAGACGGGCAAGTTCGTCGCCATGCGCACGACCTGCGAACGGCCCGAGGCACTCGGGGCCAAGCAGGCACGGGCCATGCTGGCAAAGAAGGCCTAGGCCTCCGATCCGGGAGAGCGGCCCGCCGGCCGCCTCCCCCTCAGGCCGTCACATAGACGAGTATGGCGAGGTAGGTCAGGTTGTGCAGAAGCTGGTCGACGCCGATGGCGTTCCAGAAGCGGGCGCCCTCGCGGATATCGCAGCGCCTGACGACCTGCTCCTTCACCCAGTCGATATGGTAGTGAACCACGAACTCGGCGACGAGCACCGTCAGGATGACGGAAGGCGACGGCATCACCGCCAGCAGCGCGATGAAGGTGCCGGTGACGTGGGAGCCGGCATGGACGAGGCCGCCCGGCGCGCCGTAGGTGCCTTTCTGCGACAGCTGCCACGGTGTCTGGAAGACGAAGTCGCAAAGGCAGTGCTTGACCAGAAGCAGGGCGAGAAGGGTAATCGCGGCGGAAGTCATCCGAAGTCCCGTTTGTCGTTCGCGAGGCGTCCGCACCGCGGCCCGCAACCTGCGGGACGGTCGCCGGCCTGTCAATTGCGCGAGGGCCCAAAAGGCCTTCCCCTTGGGGAGGCGCGCATTGCAGAGAAGGCCGGCCTGCACCATCTATAGGCGCAGATGAGCTCCAGTGAGAATTTCGCCGCAAGGCTGGCCCTGCGAAGCGGCGGTGGCAACGAGAACGTGCCGCTCGGCCAGCGGCTGGCGACGCTCAAGCACCTGAAGCGGCTGTTCCAGCAGATCTGGCGCACGAGCCGGTCGCTGACTGCGACCGCCATCGGCCTGCGCCTGCTGCGCGCCGTGCAGCCGCTGCTGCTGCTTTACGTCGGCAAGCTGATCATCGACGAGGTGGTGCTGCAGACCGGGATGCCCTCGCCGGGCCCCGGCTTCTCCGACTGGCTGGCGAGCGGCCGGCTGACCACGGTGGCCGAACTCCTGGCGCTGGAATTCGCTCTGGTGCTGGCCGGCGATCTCCTGTCGCGCGGGGCGTCACTTGCCGACAGCCTGCTGGCCGAGCTGCACTCCAACACGGTCAGCATGGAGCTGATGCAGCATGCCGCCGGCCTCGATCTCAGGCATTTCGAATCCAGCGAATACCAGGACCGGCTCGAGCGGGCGCGCCGCCAGGCGGCGGGACGCAACCAGCTCCTGTCGCAGATCTTCGCGCAGGGCCAGTCGATCATCACCATCCTGACGCTGGCGGCCGGCCTGCTGTTCTACGCGCCCTGGCTGATCCTGCTGCTGCTGATCTCGCTGATCCCCTCGGTGATCTCGGAATCGAAGTTCAACACGCGCTCCTACCGGCTCAACCGGCTGCGCTCGCCGGAGCGGCGTGAGCTCGAATATCTGCGCTATATCGGCGCCAGTGCGGAGACCGCCAAGGAGATCAAGCTGTTCGGGCTGGGCTCCTTCCTGGTGGCGCGCTTCCGCCGTCTGGCCGAGACGATCCTCATCGAGAACCGCAGGCTGGCGACGCAGCGCGCCTTCTGGGGCGGGGTGTTTGCGGCGCTCAGCTCGGCCACCTATTACGGCGCCTATGCCTATATCGTCTGGCGCACGGTGGACGGCGAATTCACGCTCGGCGACCTGACCTTCCTCGCCGGCTCGTTCCTGCGCCTGCACGGGCTGTTCGAGCAGCTGCTGATCGGAGTGACCCAGATCGCCGGGCAGTCGCTCTATCTCGACGATCTGTTCTCCTTCTTCGACATCAAGCCGACCATCGTCGCGCCGGCCGTACCGAAGCCTTTCCCGGCGCCGATCCGCGAGGCCATCGTCTTCGAGGGCGTCGGCTTCCGCTATCCCGACACCGAGCGCTGGGCGGTGCGCGACCTGTCGTTTACGCTGAAGGCCGGCGAGGCGCTGGCGCTGGTCGGCGAGAACGGCGCCGGCAAGACCACCATCGTCAAGCTTCTGACCCGGCTCTACGACCCCGACGAGGGGCGCATCCTGATCGACGGCATCGATCTGCGCGACATCGACCTTGCCGAGCTGCGCACCCATATCGGCGTCATCTTCCAGGACTTCATCCGCTACTCCATGACGGCGGCCGAAAACATCGGCGTCGGCCGCATCGAGGCCGGCATCGACCGCGAGCAGATCGTCGCCGCCGCCGAACAGAGCCTGGCGGCCGGCGTCATCGACAGGCTGCCGCTCGGCTACGAGCAGCCGCTCGGCAAGCTGTTCGCCAATGGCCGCGACCTGTCGGGCGGCGAATGGCAGAAGGTGGCGATCGCCCGCGCCTATATGCGGCAGGCCGAGCTGATCATCCTCGACGAACCGACGGCAGCCCTCGACGCCAAGGCAGAAGCCGAAGTGTTCCAGCGCTTCAAGGGCCTGGCCGCAGGCAAGACGACGGTGCTGATCTCGCACCGGTTTTCAACGGTCAGGATGGCCGACCGCATCCTGGTCATCGCCGACGGGCGCATTCTCGAATCCGGCACGCATGACGAGCTGGTGGCGAGCAAAGGCGTCTATGCCGACCTGTTCGAGCTGCAGGCGGCAGGGTATCGCTGAGGTACGTCAGGCGGCGAGCTTCAGCCCGACGATGCCGGTGACGATCAGGCCGATGCAGGTGATGCGGACCGGCGTTGCCGGTTCGCCGAGCAGCCAGATGCCGAGGATCGCCGTGCCGACCGTGCCGATGCCGGTCCAGACCGCGTAAGCGGTGCCAACCGGCAGCGCCTTCAGCGCCAGGCCGAGCAGGCCGAGGCTGGCCAGGATGCAGGCGATGGTGACGACGGTCGGCGTCAGCCTGGTGAAGCCGTGCGTGTATTTGAGGCCCATGGCCCAGGCGATCTCGAACAGGCCGGCGACAAACAGAATGAGCCAATGCATCGTGCATTCTCCCGTAATGAAAGGGCCGTCCCTTCCGGTTCGCTAGAGCTGGTCGAGGTCGTCCCCGCCGCTGTTCGGCCGTGCCGGGCGTCACACGCCGTATGACGCCTCGCCGACCTCTATGCCGTAGGCGGCGCCTGCGTCCAGCATCATGTGCCAGAGGCTCTCGGCGAAGCTGGTGAAGACGAGAAGGTTGAAGGTGGCCGCGCCGCCTGCCGTGTCTTCGCCGCGCCACAGCGTGACGGCGGTGTGGTCGACGGATGTCGCCGCGGCAGTGCCGACCGGAAACACCGAGGCGTCGAGATCGAGCGAGCAGAATTTCGCCAGCACGTCACGCGCCCGCGGTCCGGCGATGCGGATCAGCGCGCGGGCATCGGACTGGTCCGACAGCGACGCCGCGCCTGCAAGGGGGCCGGCAAGTGATGCCAGCGGCGAGGCGAGGCCATCGCGCGGGGAGAGCGCCAGGAACTGGTCGGGACCCGACCAGATGAGCAGGCTGC
Organism: Alphaproteobacteria bacterium; assembly: GCA_018823835.1. GTDB lineage: Bacteria > Pseudomonadota > Alphaproteobacteria > Rhizobiales > Rhizobiaceae > CAMYMG01. The sequence goes on from JAHJHT010000002.1 coordinate 562,976, forward strand.
CGCCCGCCGCCACGGCCTTGGGCTTTAAGGGTGCGGCGACGCCGAAATGTGCCTTCGCGGCCTTGGCCAGCGCGCTCGCCTTGCCACGCCGCGCCATGACCTGAACCAGCGCGAAATCGCTCAGGCCCGTATAGGCAACGCCCGATCCGCCGGTCTCGGCGCCGTGATGGCCGGGCTTCAGAACATGCGACAGCGGCGCCGTCGCGACCCAGGACAATTCAGCCACGCTGGCGTCCTCCCTCGGGATCGTAGAAGACCGGGTTGCAGATCTCGACATCGTAGTCCTCGCCGCGCAGCGGATCGTGCGCGCGCATGACTTCGCCGATGCGGTCGCGCCCGCGGGCAAGCAGGCCGAGCCCTATCCACTGGTCGAGCATCGGCGAGAAGCAGACCGACGTGACATAGCCGTGATCGGTCGACGGTTCGGGCATCTCGCCCATCGGGATCAGATGCGCGCCCGAGCGCAGGCGGCGCGCCTTGTCAGTCGGCCTTATGCCGACGACAACCTGCCGGTCGGGCGCGGTGAGCGCGTCGCGGCCGGCCATGGTGCGGCCGATATAGTCCTTCTTGGACGACATCATCTTCCCGAGGCCGAGGTCGCCGGCAGTGGTGGTGCCGTTGAGCTCGGGACCGGCGACGTGCCCCTTCTCGACGCGCATGACGCCGAGCGCCTCGGTGCCGTAGGGGATGATGCCGAAGGGCTCGCCGGCGCGCATCAGGTTGCGCACCAGCGCGTCGCCGAAACGGGCCGGGACCGAGATCTCGAAGGCCATCTCGCCGGAGAAGGAGATGCGGAAGAGACGCGCCCTTATGCCGCCGCGCAGCGCGACCTCGCGCACGCCCATGAAGGGGAATCCTTCGTTGGACAGGTCTTCTTCGGGATCGACGATCTCGCGCAGCAGGTCGCGGACCTTGGGCCCGGCGATGGAGAACTGCGCCCACTGGTCCGAGACCGAGGTGAGCTGCACGTCGAGTTCCGGGAACAGCACCTGGCGGCAGAATTCGAGATGCTGCATCACCGGCCCGGCCTTGGCCGTGGTGGTGGTCAGGAAATAGTGATCCTCGGCGAGCCGCGACGTGGTGCCGTCGTCATAGACCATGCCGTCCTCGCGCAGCATCAGCCCGTAGCGCGCCTTGCCGACGGCGAGCGTGGAGAAGGTGTTGATGTAGACGCGGTCGAGGAAGGCGCCGGCGTCGGGGCCGTGCACGTCGATCTTGCCGAGCGTCGAGACATCGCAGAAGCCGACGCCCGAGCGCACCGTCCTGACCTCGCGGGTGACCGATTCCAGCCAGTCCTTCTCGCCGGCGCGCGGATACCATTGCGCCCGCTTCCACAGCCCGGTGTCGACGAAGACCGCGCCCTGCTCCTCGGCCCAGTGATGGGACGGCGTCAGGCGGGTGGCGTGGAAGTGCTCGCCCCGGTTGGTGCCGGCCAGCGCACCCATGGACGTGGGCACATAGGGCGGGCGGTAGATGGTGGTGCCGGTTTCGGGAATGGAGCGGCCGGTGACCGCCGCCATGATGGCGAGGCCCGAGACGTTGGAGGTCTTGCCCTGGTCGGTCGCCATGCCGAGGGTGGTATAGCGCTTCAGGTGCTCGACCGACTGGAAACCCTCGCGCGCCGACAGTTCGATGTCGGAAGCGGTGACGTCGTTCTGGTAATCGACGAAGGCCTTGCCCTTGCCGGCGACATGCCAGACCGGCGACAGCGGCGTTTCCGGCGCGTCGGCGGCGGAGGATGCCTTGCCGGCGCTCTTCGAAAAGCCGAGATCGGACGCGGCCGAGGCGCCGGCGGCGTGGCCGTCGGCAAGACAGGCGGCAAGCCCGAAGGAGCCGTTGGCGGCACCGGCGGCATGCATGCCGGGCGGCGGCGAGTCGGGCACGAAGGCTGCGATGTCGTTGCGCCATTTCGGCCGGCCGCGGTGATAGGAGGTAAGCGCCAGCGCCGGGTTCCAGCCGCCCGAGACGGCGAGGCCGTCGGCCTCGACGGTGGCGCGGGCGCCACCGGCGAGCGCGACCGAGATCGAGCCGATGCCGTCCTTGCCGCCGTCGACCCTGTCGACCGCACCGTTGAGAATGGCGAAGCCGGCGCCCCTGGCCGTTTCGCGCTGCGCGGCCGAGATCTCGGCGCGGGAATCGACCACGGCGGCAACCGCCAGCCCGGCGGCAAGTGCGGCCTCGACCGTCTTCCAGCCGTCGTCATTGTTGGTGAAGAGCGCGATGCGCCGCGCCGGCGTCGCCGCATAGCGGGAAATGTAGGTGCGCATGGCCGACGCCGTCATGACGCCCGGCACGTCGTTGCCGGGGAAGACGATCGGCCGCTCGATGGCGCCGGCTGCGACGACCGAGCGCCTGGCCACGATGCGCCACAGGCGCTGGCGCGGCGTGTGCGCCGGCGGCACTGGCAAATGGTCGCTGACGCGCTCGAGCGCGGAATGGACGCCGCCGTCATAGACGCCGGTGACGGTGGTGCGCGCCATGATGCGGACGTTGGGCAGGGCTTCGAGCTCGGCAAGCGCCTTCGCAGCCCATTCGCCGGACGGCATGCTGTCGATCTCGCCGCCATCCGACAGCAGGCGGCCGCCGAACTGCGTTCCCTCGTCGCACAGGATGACGCGGGCGCCGGTGCGGCCGGCGGCGAGGGCCGCCGCAAGGCCGGTCGGGCCACCGCCGGCGACGAGCACGTCGCAATGCGCCCAGGCCTTTTCGTAGCTGTCCGGATCGGGCGCCTCGGCGGCGCGGCCGAGACCGGCGGCGCGGCGGATCAGCGGCTCGTAGAGCTTTTCCCAGAGCGCGGCCGGCCACATGAAGGTCTTGTAGTAGAAGCCGGCAACGAAGATCGGCGAGGCAAGCTGGTTGACCGACAGGAAGTCGTGGCGCAGCGACGGCCAGCGGTTCTGGCTCGCCGCCTCCAGACCGTCATAGAGCTCGGCCGTGGTTGCCTTGGTGTTGGGCTCGCGCCTTGCGCCGCTGCGCAGCTCGACGAGTGCGTTGGGCTCCTCCGATCCGGCGGTCAGGATGCCGCGCGGACGGTGATACTTGAACGAGCGGCCGACCAGCCTGACGCCGTTGGCAACGAGCGCGGAGGCCAGCGTGTCGCCGGCATAGCCGGTCATCGGCTTGCCGTCGAAGGTGAAGTTCATCGGCGTCGAGCGGTCGATCAGGCCGCCGGAGGCGAGGCGATGTGACTGGCTGCTCATCGCTTGCCGACCTTTGCAGCACCGGCGCCGCGCGCGGCCTCGACGGCGGAAATCTCATGCGTCAGCGTGTTGCGCGTGACCTTCAGCCAGGCGCGGCAGCCCCCGCCGTGGTACCAGAGTTCCTGCATCTCGCCGGCGACATTGTCGCGCAGAAAGACGTAATCGAGCATTGCATCGACGCCCTGCTCGAGCGACGGGCGCACGGGCGTGGCGTCGCCGAGATAGCTGAACTCGCCGTTCTCGCGCGGACCGCAATATGGACAGGCTATGCGCATCTCTTCTTGGCCGTTCTCAATGCAGGTTCGGTTGGGCGCCCATGCCCTTTTCGTCGATCGTCCAGCCGGTGCGGAAACGGTCGAGGCGGTAGCGCGCCGCTTCCTCGTGCGGCTCGTCGCGCGCCAGCAGGTGGGCGAAGGTCAGGCCCGCGCCCGGCGTCGCCTTGAAGCCGCCGTAGCACCAGCCGGCATTCAGGTAGAGTCCTTCGACCGGCGTGCGGTCGATGATCGGCGAGCCGTCCATCGACATGTCCATGATGCCGCCCCATTGCCGCAGGAGCCGTACGCGGCCGATGATCGGCATCAGCGCCATGCCGCCCTCGCAGACGTCTTCCATGGTCGGCATGTTGCCGCGCTGGGCGTAGGAGTTGTAGCCGTCTATGTCGCCGCCGAAGACCAAGCCGCCCTTGTCGGACTGGCTGACGTAGAAATGGCCGGCGCCGAAGGTGACGACGCCCGGGATCAGCGGCTTGATGGCTTCCGAGACGAAGGCCTGCAGCACGTGGCTCTCGATCGGCAGGCGCAGCCCGGCCATCGCGGCGACGCGCGATGAACTGCCGGCGACCGACATGCCGACCTTGCCGGCGCCGATTGCCCCGCGCGACGTCTCGACGCCGATGACCTTGCCGGCCTTGTCACGCGTGAAGCCGGTGACCTCGCAGTTCTGGATGATGTCGACGCCGAGCTTGTCGGCGGCATGGGCATAGCCCCAGACCACGGCATCATGGCGCGCGGTGCCGGCGCGGCGCTGCAGCAGGCCGCCCTGGATGGGAAAGCGCGCATGCTCGAAATTGAGGAACGGCATCATCTTCCTGACGCCGTCCTGGTCGAGCAGTTCGGCGTCGATGCCGTTGATGCGCATGGCGTTGCCGCGCCGCGCATAGGCGTCGCGCTGGGCGTCGGAATGGTAGAGGTTCACGATGCCGCGCTGGCTGACCATCGTGTTGTAGTTGAGGTCCTGCTCCATCGTCTCCCACAGCTTCATCGACAGCTCGTAGAAGCCGATATTGCCGGGCAGCATGTAGTTGGAGCGGATGATGGTGGTGTTGCGGCCGGCATTGCCGGAGCCGATCCAGCCCTTCTCGAGCACCGCGACGTTCTTGATGCCGTAGCGGCTGGCGAGGAACCAGGCGGTGGCGAGTCCGTGCCCGCCGCCACCGATGATGACCACGTCGTAGTGCTTCTTTGGCGCTGCGTCGCGCCAAGTACGCGGCCAGTTCTTGTGGCCGTTGAGCGCCGCGCGGGCGAGGGAGAAGATCGAGTATTTCATTTCCTGCCGTCTCGGACCCGCCCGGCGCGCTTTCGCATGCTAGATGTCGAGCGTGTGATCGCGTTCCCACTGCGTAAGGTGCGAAGCATAGGAATTCCATTCGCCATGCTTGAGCTTTAGGTATGCCGACGAGAATTCCTCTCCCAGCGCCGCCTTGAGCGATTTGTCCTTGTCGAACTCGCGCAGCGCGTCGAGCAGGTTGAGCGGCAGCTTGGGCGCGCCCTTCACCGTATGGCCGTGCTGGTACATGTCGATGTCGTAGCGCTTGCCCGGGTCGGCCTGGGTGCGCACGCCGTCGAGGCCGGCGGCGATGATGACGGCCTGCAGCAGATAGGGGTTGGCGGCGCCGTCGGGCAGGCGCAGCTCGAAACGGCCTGGGCCCGGCACGCGCACCATGTGGGTGCGGTTGTTGCCGGTCCAGGTCACCGAGTTCGGCGCCCAGGTGGCGCCCGAAATGGTGCGCGGCGCGTTGATGCGCTTGTAGGAATTGACCGTCGGATTGGTGATGGCGGCCAGCGCGGAGGCATGCTTCATGATGCCGCCGAGGAAGGTGCGGCCCTTGGCCGAGAGGCCGAGCTCCATGTTCTTGTCGGCGAAGACGTTGGTCTTGCCGGACTTGTCCCAGACCGAGATGTGGGCGTGGCAGCCATTGCCGGTCAGGCCCATAAAGGGCTTTGGCATGAAGGTGGCGCGCAGGCCGTGCTTCTCGGCGACAGAGCGAACCATGAACTTGAAGAAGGAGTGCTTGTCGGCGGTGGCGAGCGCATCGTCAAAAGCCCAGTTCATCTCGAACTGGCCGTTCGCGTCCTCGTGGTCGTTCTGGTAGGGCTCCCAGCCGAGCGCCAGCATGTGATCGCAGATCTCGGCGATCACGTCGTAGCGGCGCATCACCGCCTGCTGGTCGTAGCAGGGTTTCGAGGCGGTATCGTATTCGTCAGAAATCTGCTTGCCGTCCGGCGAGATCAGGAAGAACTCGGCCTCGACGCCGGTCTTGACGTGCATGCCCTCGCCGGCCGCCTCGTCGATCAGCCGCTTCAGCGTGTTGCGCGGCGCCTGGGCGACAGACTTGTCTTCCATGATGCAGTCGGCAGCGACCCAGGCGACATCCGGCTTCCACGGCAGCTGGATGACGCTGTCGGCATCCGGCACGGCCAGCATGTCGGGATGCGCCGGCGTCAGGTCGAGCCAGGTGGCGAAGCCGGCGAAACCGGCGCCTTCCTTCTGCATGTCACCGATCGCCTGCGACGGCACCAGCTTGGCGCGCTGGCCACCGAACAGGTCGGTGTAGGAGATCATGAAATACTTTACGCCGTTCTTCTTGGCGAATTGCGCGAGATCAGTAGCCAATAGAGTTCCCCATCATTTTTGCCGAATGCCGTTCCGGTGGCTTGTCCTTCGTTCCCGGGTATGGCCGTTCAGAGACCGTTCTTGCCGGGTATCCAGCTGGTGCCGGCCAGCGGCACGCCAGCCATGGCGGCAGCCTCGAGCGTCAGCGCGCAAAGATCCTCCGGCTCGAGGTTGTGCACGTGGTTCTTGCCGCAGGCGCGCGCGATGGTCTGCGTCTCCAGCGTCATCACCTTGAGATAGTTTGCCAGGCGGCGTCCAGCGGCAATCGGATCGACGCGCTTCATCAGCTCGGGGTCCTGCGTGGTGATGCCGGCCGGATCCTTGCCCTCGTGCCAGTCGTCATAAGCGCCGGCCGTGGTGCCGAGCTTATTGTACTCTTCTTCCCAATGCGGATCGTTGTCGCCGAGCGCCACCAGGGCGGCGGTGCCGATGGAGACCGCGTCGGCGCCGAGCGCCAGCGCCTTGGCAACGTCGGCGCCATTGCGGATGCCGCCCGAGACGATCAGCTGAACCTTGCGGTGCATGCCGAGATCCTGCAGCGCCTGGACCGCCGGGCGGATGCAGGCGAGCGTCGGCTGGCCGACATGCTCGATGAAGACTTCCTGGGTCGCCGCGGTGCCGCCCTGCATGCCGTCGAGCACGACCACGTCGGCGCCGGCCTTAACGGCGAGCGCGGTGTCGTAGTAGGGGCGGGCGCCGCCGATCTTGATGTAGATCGGCTTTTCCCAGTCGGTGATCTCGCGCAGTTCGAGGATCTTGATTTCCAGATCGTCCGGGCCGGTCCAGTCGGGATGGCGGCAGGCCGAGCGCTGGTCGATGCCCTTGGGCAGGGTGCGCATCTCGGCGACGCGGTCGGAAATCTTCTGGCCGAGCAGCATGCCGCCGCCGCCGGGCTTGGCGCCCTGCCCGACGACGATCTCGATGGCGTCGGCGCGGCGCAGGTCGCGCGGGTTCATGCCGTAGCGCGACGGCAGGTACTGGTAGACCAGCGTCTGGCTGTGGCCGCGCTCTTCCTCGGTCATGCCGCCGTCGCCGGTGGTGGTCGAGGTGCCGGCGAGCGTGGCGCCGCGGCCGAGTGCTTCCTTGGCCGGGCCGGAGAGCGAGCCGAAGCTCATGCCGGCGATGGTGATCGGGATCTTCAGCTCGATCGGCTTCTTGGCATGGCGCGCGCCCAGCACAACGCTGGTGTCGCAGCGCTCGCGGTAGCCTTCGAGCGGGTAGCGCGAGATCGAGGCGCCGAGGAACAGCAAGTCGTCGAAATGCGGGACCTTGCGCTTGGCGCCGCCGCCGCGGATGTCGTAGATGCCGGTCGCCGCGGCGCGGCGGATTTCCGACATCGTGTAGTCGTCGAAGGTCGCGGACTTGCGCGGGGTGGTGGGCGGGTTCTTGTATGTCATGCTGTCCGCCTCAATACGCGTCGGCGTTGTCGATGTTGAAATTGTAGAGCGTGCGGGCCGAACCGTAACGCGTGAATTCTTCCGGCTTGACGCCGGTCACCCCGGCCTTTTCGAGCAGGCCGGCGAGCAGCTCGATATGCTCGGGCCGCATCTCCTTCTCGATGCAGTCGGCGCCGAGGCTCTTGACCTTGCCGCGCACGAAAAGCCGCGCCTCGTAGATGGAATCGCCCAGCGCATCGCCCGCGTCGCCGAGCACCACGAGGTTGCCCGACTGCGCCATGAAGGCCGACATGTGGCCGATATTGCCATGCACCACGATGTTGATGCCCTTCATCGAGATGCCGCAGCGCGACGAGGCGTTGCCCTCGATGACCAGCAGGCCGCCGCGGCCGGTGGCGCCGGCATACTGGCTGGCGTCGCCCTTCACGAAGATGGCGCCCGACATCATGTTCTCGCCGACGCCGGGACCGACCGAGCCATGCACGGTGATGGTCGCCTCCGAGTTCATGCCGCCGCAGTAGTAGCCGACGGAACCGTGGACATCGACCTTGACCGGCGCATCGACGCCGACCGCCACCGAATGGCTGCCCTTGGGGTTTACGACTTCCCAGGCCGTCTCGTTGGAGCCGTCCTTGATGTTATGCAGAGCATGATTGAGCTCCCGCAGGGTGGATTTGGCCAGATCGACTGTCGGCATGATGCTCAATGTTCCCAGAAGTAAACTTTGGAGGGCTCCGGCTCCCAGATCTTGGCGTCCTCGATACCGGGCAGATTGGCAAGCGCGCGATATTCCGAACCGAAGGCAACGTAGCGGTCCGTCTCCGCCAGCACCGCCGGCTTGCAGGCGATCGGGTCGCGCACGACGCCGAAACCGTCCTTGGTGCCGACGACGAAGGTGAAGAAGCCGTCGAGGTCGGAGAGGCCGGCCTCGAGCGCCTGGCCGAGATTCATGCCGTGCGCCATCTTGTTGGAAAGATAGGCGGCGGCGACCTCGGTGTCGTTCTCGGTCTCGAACTTCATGCCGTCGCGCTTCAGCTCGCGGCGCAGATTGTTGTGGTTGGACAGCGAGCCGTTGTGCACGAGGCACTCGTCCGGGCCGGTCGAGAAGGGATGCGCGCCGAGCGTCGTGACCGCCGATTCGGTGGCCATGCGCGTGTGGCCGATGCCGTGCGTGCCGGTCATCTTGGCCAGGGCGAAGCGCTCGACAACGTCGGCAGGCAGGCCGACTTCCTTGTAGATCTCGATGACGTCGCCGGAGCCCATGATGCGGACGTCCGGGCGCAGCTCGGCAAGCGCCTCGCGGGCGGCGTCGAGCTTTGCCGTGGGCACCTCGATGACCGCATGGGTCGACTTGGCGACCAGCGACACGTCGGCGCCGAGCTTGGCGCCGAGATCCTTGTCGAGGCCGGCGAAATCGCGCTCGGGCGAGGCCGACTGGATGGTGATCTTGCTGTGCTTGCCGTCGCCGGCACCGTAGATGGCGATGCCGGCGCTGTCGGGACCGCGATCGGTCATCGACACCAGCATCTCGGAAAGGAGCGCGCCAAGCTGCGGCTCCATCGACTTATCCTTCAGGAACAGACCCACAATGCCGCACATGGCGCGCGTCTCCAGCTTTTGACAGGATCCAGGTCCTATCAGCTTCACAATCAGAGTTCAACTCACATGAAACTTTTTTTCATGTGAGACAAGTTGTCCCAACCGGTTGGCGGGCCGCCGGAATTGCCGGCGTCCCGCCATTCCAGTTCAGTATCGGTCTATGGCCTTGCGCTGCTCGTCGCCGCTCTTGTCGGCGGCCAGGTCATGCTCGAACTCGCGCGTTTCGGCGCGGGTCTGCAGCACGTGCCAGCCTATCCAGAAGACCAGCAGTATGATGACCAGCACGGTCTCGGTTCCCTGGAAGGGATAGATCGCGCCGACGTCCTTCAGGTCGACGGCCCAGCTTGTCAGTCCATTCGTTGACATGGATTCTCTCCTTTCCCGAGGTTCAGACCATTGCCTTTTCGGCTGCGATGACTTCGGCAACCGAGGCGTTGTAGGTTTCGTCGCCCTCGAAATCGAGGCCTTCGAGTTCGACCTTGCGGGGGATGCGCAGGATGCCGAATGCATTCAGGATCCTTGCGCAGATGTATCCCGGCAGGAAGCCGAGCAAGCCGAACATGATCACCGCACCGAGGAAATTGCCGAGCGGATTGATCGTGGCAAACCCTTCATAGGGCGATGACGGCTGGCCCCACAGCATGAAGCCGGCGATGATGACGCCGAGGCTGCCGGCGTAGCCATGCACGGCAACCGCGCCGACCGCGTCGTCGATCTTGAAGCGGCGCTCGACCCAGTAGTGCAGCTTGTAGATCACAACCACGACGACCGCGGCGATGATCAGCGCCTGGATCGGGTGGTAGAGATCGTTGCCGGCCGAAGCAGAGATGATGCCGGCGAGGCCGCCCGAGTAGGTCCAGAAGGCATCGCCCTTGGAAACGACATAGGCCGCCATCATACCACCCGACAGCGACATGATGAAGTTGAAGGTGATCGCCGAGAGCGTCGTCGGGGCGAGGTAGATGTTGGTGGCCGTCCAGGTCTCGCCGGTGATCTGCCCGGCAATGCCTTCCGGCGAGATGATCGGGATGTTGCAGGCCGCGTAGAAGCCCCAGAAGCCGGTATAGATCAGGAACAGGCCGATCGTGACCAGCCAGCGGTTATGCGGCGGGATATCGCGCGGCGTACCGTCGGCGCGGAACTTGCCGAGGCGCGGTCCGAGCACGATGAGCACGCCGAGCGCGAAACCGCCGGCAATGCCGTGCACGACGCCCGAGGCGTAGGCGTCATGGTAGCCGAGCAGCTTGACCATCCAGCCCTGCGAGCTCCAGCCCCATGCCGCGTCGATGATCCAGGCGAAGGAGCCGATGACGACGGCCAGCATCCAGAACGCCCCGGAGCGGATACGCTCGATGACGGCGCCCGAGACAATCGATGCGGTGGTCCAGGAGAACAGCAGGAAGGCCGCCCAGAACACCCCGTTGAGGCGCGACCAGAGGGCCGCCTCGTCGCCGCTGACGCCGAGATCCGGCGACGGCCCGCTGAGATGCGTGGCCATCAGCGCGCTCCAGGGTTCGGCGAAGGGCGCGTCGCCAATGCCGCCGGTGATGCCGGGGCCGCCCTGGAAGCCGAAATAGATCCACCAGCCGAAGAGATAGAAGGTGACGGTGACCAGCGGTATCACCATCGTGTTCTTCATAAGCGTGTGCATGTGGTTGCGACGGCGGCTGACGCCGACCTCGTACATGCAGAATCCGACGTGAATCAGAAACATCACGACGACCGTGATCCAGTAGTAAAATTCGGTGAATACCACCGTTAACGCGTTGAGATTCCCTTCCATTCGACGTCCCCTCCGTCTGGAGACAGGCAATTTTTTGCCTGTCAGTAAAACTTTTTGCATCTTAGTATTGCGCGCTTTTGCGAATTTGAGTCAATATCTGCGAGCCGACGACGTTCATTCGTCCCCCGGCTAATCAATTCGGGACACCAAGCGGAGAGCCACCGATGACCAGATCCTGGAGATTTTCGACCCTTGCCGACCGCCACAGGGCGCTCGGCTCGAACCTCGAGGACTGGAGCGGCATGGGAACGGCCTGGAGCTACTCGGGCGATCCGGACGCCGAGTACACCGCCATCCGCACCAAGGCCGGCCTGATGGACGTGTCGGGACTGAAGAAGGTGCATGTCACCGGGCCGCACGCCTCGCACATGCTCGACCTCGCCACCACGCGCGACGTCGAGAAGATCTATCCCGGCAAGTCGGCCTATGCCTGCATGCTCAACGATGCCGGCAAGTTCACCGACGACTGCCTGCTTTACCGGACCGGGCCGAACAGCTGGATGGTGGTGCACGGCTCGGGCACCGGCCACGAGGAACTGACCAAGGCGGCGATGGGCCGCGACGTGTCGATCCGCTTCGACGACAATTTGCACGACCTGTCGCTGCAGGGACCGCTGGCCGTCGACTACCTCGCCAAGCACGTGCCGGGCATCCGCGACCTGCCCTATTTCCACCACATGCAGACGCAGCTTTTCGGCCTGCCGGTGATGATCTCGCGCACCGGCTATACCGGCGAGCGCGGCTACGAGATCTTCTGCCGCGGCCAGGACGCCGGCACGATCTGGGACCGCATCCTCGACGAGGGCAAGGAGATGGGCATCATTCCGTGCCGCTTCACCACGCTCGACATGCTGCGCGTCGAGAGCTACCTGCTGTTCTATCCCTACGACAATTCGCAGAAATACCCGTTCGAGAACGAGGGCCCCGGCGACACGCTGTGGGAACTTGGCCTCGACTTCACCGTCAGCCCGGGCAAGACCGGCTTCCGCGGCGCGGAGGAACACTACCGGCTGAAGGGCAAGGAGCGCTTCAAGATCTTCGGCGTGCTGCTGGAAGGCTCCACGCCCGCCGACGAGGGCGCGCCGGTGCATGCCGGCGGCAAGCAGGTCGGCGTCGTGACCTGCGCCATGTATTCGCCGCTGGTCAAGAAATCGATGGGCATCGCCCGGCTGTCGCCGGAAACGGCCATCGCCGGCACGCCGCTCGAGATCCACAATGCCGGCGGCGTCATCAAGGCAACGGCGCAGCCGCTGCCCTTCGACGACCCGAAGAAAACCAAGCGCACGGCCAAGGGCTGAGGCATAATCCCGGCATGGCAGTGAAAAGCATCATCAGCCGCCCGGTCTACGGCACGCTCTCGCCGCAGCCGGGCAGCGACCATCTCCTCATCGCCGACGCCGAGGGCGCGGCAGCCATACTGGACCTCGCGAAATCGGCGCCGGCGGATTTCTTCGCCGAAGCCGAGATCGTCTTCATCCCGCGCGACACCGGCGAGACATACATTGCCGCGCTGAAGGCGCTGAAGCCGGCGCGCTTCTACGAGGGACCGTCAATCGCGGCGGCCCTGCCGCGGCTGAAGCAGCGGCTGTCCACCGCCCATATGGGGCTGCGCCTCTATCTCGCCGGCACCGAGGGGCTGATCGGCCAGGCCATGCAGGCAGCGCTCGAGGCCGGCATCGACCACAAGTCGATCCAGACCGAGCAGCGCGGCTCGCTGGCGCGGCGCGTGCAGTGCGTGCATTGCAAGGGCATCACGGAGGATGTCACCACGCAGCCGGCGCGCTGCTCGCATTGCGGCCTCATGCTTCTGGTACGCGACCATTATTCGCGCCGCATCGCCGCCTTCCAGGGCGTGTGCATCAACGCCGAGGACCCGAGCGAAGTGCCTCCGATGGAGGAGATGTTCAAATGAGCACCGGAACGACGAAACTCGACGTCGCCGTGGCGGATGTGGTGCCGGTCAACGAACTGGTCACCCGCTTCCACTTCCGGCCGACCAATGGCGGCCTCTTGCCGACCTTCTCGGGCGGCGCGCATGTCGTGGTCGAGATGCGCGACGGCGACACCACGCGCCTCAACCCCTATTCGCTGATGTCGTCGCCGCTCGACACGTCCGAATACACCATCTCGGTGCGGCGCGACGATGCCGGGCGCGGCGGCTCGCTGTTCATGCACCGCGCCGTAAAGCCCGGCGACCGCATGGTCATCTCCTACCCGGTCAATCTGTTCTCGCTCGACCTGCGTGCCAAGAAGCACCTGATGATCGCCGGCGGCATCGGCATCACGCCCTTCATGGCGCAGACCGCGCAACTGGCGGCGACAAGCGGCAATTTCGAGCTGCACTATGCCTGCCGCACCGCCTCGCTGTTCACCTATGGCGACGTGCTCGCCGAGCGCTACGGCCGGCGCATCCACCTCTACCACGACGACCGCGGCGAGAAGATCGAGCTCACGCGGCTGCTGTCCTCGCAGCCGCTCGGCACGCATCTCTATGTCTGCGGCCCGGCGCCGATGATCGACTGGGTGCGCCGGACCGCGGCCGAGGCCGGCTGGCCACCCGAGACCGTGCATTTCGAGCATTTTTCCGCGCCGCAGCCGGGCGTGCCCTTCGACGTCGAGCTCGCCGTCTCGGGCAAGACCATCCATGTCGGCGAGCAGCAGAGCCTGCTCGAGGCCATCGAGGCGGCCGGCGTCGATCCGCCCTATCTCTGCCGCGGCGGCGTCTGCGGCCAGTGCGAGACCAACGTCGTCTCCTGCGACGGCAAGTTCCTGCACAACGACCACTGGCTGACCGAAGAGGAGCACCGCTCGGGCAAGAAGATCATGCCCTGCGTGTCGCGCTTCGAGGGCCGCTCACTGGTTCTCGAACGGTAAGGATCTACTTACGATGGGCATCGTTTTCCGCGACGAGACGTTCCGCGACGACTTCACCTTCAAAAACTCGCCGGAGCACATCAGGCGCTTTCCCTTCCCGTTCCACGAAGACAGCTACATGTATGCGGTCAACATCGAGCCGCATGTGCCGGGGCCGAAGGGCAGCGTGCTGGAAAACCTGATCGACGTCGACGAGCACTATGTCTCGGAGATGCGCGACCGCGCGCTGGTGCTGGCGGAAGACCCGCTGCGCTGCCAGTCGCTGCCGCACATGACGCTGGCCGGCTGGGACCTCCTGGAACTGCTGATGACCGAGCAGGCGAAAGGCTATCCGGAGCATTTTTCGCTGACTCGCGACGGCGACAAGTGGCACTGGATCAACCGGCCGCTCGGAATCGACCACCATTTCGTCTTCGGCGACCTGACGACGCTGCCCTACGGGCCGATGGAATACATCACCCGCCAGAGCCAGGGCGACTTCTGCATCCTCGACCAGCGCGACGGCAATCTGTGGATGGATGCGGGTATCGTCACCACCCAGGCCGACTGGTCGCTCGATTTCGACATCGGCATGAATTTCTTCGAGTGGCACGCGCCCGTGCCGCTGGCGCACGAGAAGGGCATTTTTACCCGCGCGCTGAAGTTCCTCACCAACATCCAGCAGGGCAAGCCGGCGCGCCGGCTGAACTGGACCATGACCATCAACCCGCGGCTCGACACCAGCCCGGAGAATTATCACAAATGGGGTGCGGACCGCGCCACGGTGACGCCGGAAAATGTCGGCCAGAAGGTGCATCTGCGCGTCGAGCTGCAGAGTTTCTGGCGCCTGCCGCGCTCCAACGCCATGGTCTTCCCGATCCGCTGCTACCTGATCAAGATGGACGAGCTTGTCACCTCGAGGAAATGGGCCCGCCGCCTCCACCGCGTCATCCGCGACCTGCCCGAGGAACTCGCCACCTACAAGGGCCTGACGCTCTACCGCCCGACGCTGCTGGAGTGGCTGGCGAAGCATGATGACGGGGCGGAGACGAGCCCGGGGTTCGGCCCGGATTGAGGGGGGACGGGCGCCTGCCCCACAAGACGGAGCCTGGCGCCCTCGTGGTTCGAGGCTTCGTTTCGCTTCGCTCCACTGCGCACCTCACCATGAGGGCTACGCAAGCGCCTCAGTCCTCGGACCGGCTGCAAAAAAGATTGCAATCATCGGCGGTGATTGGCGGCCAAGCGCCGACACCCTCATGGTGAGGTGCCCGCCCTGCTCACCGGTCGAGCAGAGTGCCGAACTGCCAGCGGGCGGGCCTCCAACCACGAGGGCTCCAGCTATTTCTTCTTCCGACTCGCAAGTTCCGGCAGACTCTCATAGGCCAGCGCGATCAGCGCCTCTTTCTTGGCCCGGCTCCACCCCTTGATCTGCCTTTCGCGTTCGATCGCCTCGGTGATCCGGTCATAGGTCTCCGTGAAAACCAGTTCGACCGGCCGCCGCTTTCGCGTGTAGCCGTCGTAGATTCCCTGGTTGTGCTCCCAGACTCGCGCCTCGATCTCCTGCTTGGTGAGGCCCGTGTAGTAGGAGCCGTCGCAGCAGCGAACGATATAGACGGTCACTTCCATGCCGAGCACTTTTGCCTCGCAAGCCACCTGGCGCACTCCAAAACATACATCCTGAGCGTGTCCAAAGGGAGATCACGCGGCGAGGAAAGACCGTGCCAGACGCCCTCGTGGTTCGAGGCTGCGTTACGCTTCGCTCCACTGCGCACCTCACCATGAGGGCTACGCAAGCGTCATCTGAGGTTTTGCATATGCAGTTTGCATATCTCGTTCGTCGTGATTGGCGGGCAAACGCCGACACCCTCATGGTGAGGTGCCCGCCCTGCTCGGGGTTCGAATAGTCTTCTGGACTCCCCGTGGGCGGGCCTCGAACCACGAGGGCTCCAGCTACTTCTTCTTCCGACTCGCCAGTTCCGGCAACCTCGGGCCGCGGCAGTCATCCGACCCAACTCGACTCCCTCCCCGCCCCATGTCACCATGCGCCCTCCCGGTACGAGGCGCGCATGAATCACACGGTCATCCTTCGCAAATGGTGCGGCAAGGTCGCGACCGAGCGCGCCGCCGAATATGCCCGCTATATGACCGAGACCGGCGGCGAGGATTTGCAGATGCTGCCCGGCAATCTCGGCTACCAGATCACCACGCGCGACCTCGGCGACGGCACCACGGAAATCACCGCGCTGTCGTGGTGGACCGACATGGAGGCCATCAAGGAGTTCGTCGGCGACGAGCCGGAGCGCGCGCATTACTACACGGTCGACGAGATCTACTTGATCGACCCGCCTGAATTCGTCGAGCACCACACGGTCATGTCGGGCGACATCACGCTGCGGCACAGCCGCTAGCCGGCACGCATCGTCATCCCGGGCGAGCGAGCGCAGCGAGCTGTGACCCGGGACCCATTGGCCGGAAGATCGTAGAGCACGGCCCGGTCCTCGTGCGGTTGCGTGTCAGCACCGCCTGCACCCTTCCGCCGCCCGGCTGCGGTTCTCAATGGGTCCCGGCTCGGCGCGGCTGCGCCGCCTGGCCGGGATGACGCGTGTTTGGGGTGCTGAGGCGCAGCGGTGGCGTAACGGGCACGGCTTCCGTGGCGGACGGCGATGCGCTACAGGGCCTGAAGCCAACGCACGCGCCGGAACGCCCCCAGATGACCGCACAACCCGCCCTCTATCTCGGCATCGACACCGGCGGCACCTATACGGATGCCGTGCTGTGGACCGAGGCCGGCGGCGAGCGCGGCACGGTGCTGGCCAAGGCCAAGGCGCTGACCACCCGCCACGACCTCGCGGTCGGCATTTCGGGCGCGGTGGACGCCGTGCTTGCCGAGGCCGGCAGCGCGCCCGCCTCGATCAAGCTCGTCTCGATGTCGACGACGCTCGCCACCAACGCGCTGGTCGAGGGCCAGGGCGGCCGCGTCGCGCTGGTGATGATCGGCTTTTCGCCGACCGACCTCGAGCGCGATGGGCTGAGAGCCGCGCTCGGCAGCGACCCGGTGGTCTTCGCGCCCGGCGGCCACGACGTGCACGGCAAGCCGCAGCCGCTCGACCTTGCCGCTCTCGAGGCCGCATTGCCCGAGCTTGCCGCCAGCGTCTCGGGCTTTGCCGTCTGCGCCTATTTCGCCACCCGCAACCCGGCGCACGAACTCGCCGCGCTGGAGCTGATCCGCGAGAAGACCGGCCTGCCGGTCACCGCCAGCCACGAATTGTCGGCCAAGCTCGGCGGCCCGCGCCGCGCGCTGACGACGCTGCTCAACGCGCGGCTGATCTCGATGATCGACCGGCTGGTCGCGGCGACCGAAGGGTTTCTGGAAGCGCGCGGCATCGCCGCCCCGCTGATGGTGGTGCGCGGCGACGGCGCGCTGGTCTCGGCCGCCTTCGCACGCGCCCGGCCGATCGAGACGATCCTGTCCGGCCCGGCCGCCAGCCTCGTCGGCGCGCGCCACATGACCGGGCTCGACGACGCCATGGTCTCCGACATCGGCGGCACCACCACGGACGTGGCCGTGCTCGACCGCGGCCGCCCGCGGCTCGACCCGGAGGGCGCCACCGTCGGCGGCTACCGCACCATGGTCGAGGCCGTCGCCATGCGCACCTTCGGGCTCGGCGGCGATTCCGAAGTGGCGCTGGAACCGGGCGCGCTCGACCCCGAACTGCTGCTCGGGCCGCGCCGGCTGCTGCCGCTGTCGCTTGCCGGCATGGCGCATGGCGCCGCCGTCCGGGGTCCGCTGGAGCGCCAGCTGCGGGCGCCCAATCCCGGCCGCCTCGACGGCCGCTTCGCGGTGCGCACCGGCGTGCCGGACAGGCTCGCCGCCGGGCTGACGCCGCCCGAGGCGAAGCTCTACGAGGCAATCGGCATGGTGCCGCTGCCGCTCGACATGCTGCTCACCTCCACCGCGCAGGGCGCGACGGTCAACAGGCTGGTGGCGCGCGGGCTGATCCACATCGCCGGCTTCACCCCGTCGGACGCCGCCCATGTGCTCGGCCGGCAGGCCAACTGGGACGCCGCGACCGCCAGGCTCGGCGCCGAACTCTTCATCCGCCGGCGCGACGGGCGCGGCCATGCGATCGCGCCCTCGCCAGAGGCTTTCTGCGAGCGCGTGCTGACGGCACTGACGCGCCAGTCGGCCGAACTGATTCTCGAAACCGCCTTCGCCGAAGACGGGCTGGACGGCGCCGCCACGGTGGCGCATGCGCTGGTGCAGCGGGCGGTCGACGGCAAGGCCGGCATCGCCCGGCTGTCGGTGGCGCTCGACCGGCCGGTGATCGGGCTCGGCGCCTCGGCGCCGCTGCATTATGGCGGGCTGCCGCCGCTGATCGGCAACCGCTGCATCGTGCCGGACGACACCGACGTCGCCAATGCGCTGGGCGCCGTGGTCGGCCAGGTCCGGGTTTCGGCCGAGGCGCTGGTCAGCCAGCCGGTCGAGGGCATCTTCCGGCTGTCGGCAGGCGAGCACCTGCGCGATTTCCGCGACGAGGAAGAGGCGCTTGCGGCGGCCGAGGCACGCATCCGCGAGACCGTCGCCGGCCGTGCGCAGAATGCAGGCACCGACGCTGCCGAGATCGCGGTGACGCGCGAGATGAAGACCTCCGTCGTCGAGGGCCAGCGCATGTTCATCGAGGCCAGGCTGGTGGCCGTCGCGACCGGACGGCCGCGCATCGCGGCGTGAGCCGCTAGGGCTGGAGCAGGCCCGCCCTGATCGCCTCGTCGCGCAGGTTCTGGCGCGGGCGCGGGCCGACCTGCTGGATGACCAGCCCGGCGGCCAGCGAGCCGAGATCGCCGCAGCGCTTGAGGTCGAAGCCGGCCGTGTAGCCATAGAGGAAGCCGGCGGCATAGAGATCACCGGCGCCGGTGGTGTCGACGAGCTTCGCCAGCGGTATGGCGCTGACCTTGACCGTCTCGTCGCCGCGCACGATGACCGACCCCTTCTCGGAGCGCGTCACCGCCGCCATCCGGCAGTCCTTGCGGATCAGCTCGACGGCGTCGTCGAACGAGTCCGTCTGGTAGAGCGACCTGATCTCGTTGTCGTTGGCGAAGACGATGTCGACAGTGCCCGAACGCATCAGGTCGAGGAATTCCTCGCGGTAGCGATCGACGCAGAAGGAATCCGACAGCGTCATCGAGACCTCGCGGCCTGCCGCATGGGCGTGCTCGGCCGTCAGCCGGATCGCCTCCTTGGCGCGCGGCGGATCCCACAGGTAGCCCTCGAAATAGGTCACCTTGGCGCCGGCCGCCTTGTCGGCCTCGACATCCTCGGGCCCCAGCTCGACGCAGGCGCCGAGATAGGTGTTCATCGAGCGCTCGCCGTCGGGCGTGACGAAGATCATGGAGCGCGCCGTCGCCGGTTCGCCGGCCAGCGGCACCGTGTCGAAGGCGACGCCCTGGGCACGGATGTCGTGCGTGTAGATGTCGCCGAGCTGGTCCTTGGAGACCTTGCCGAAGAAGGCGGCGCGGCCGCCGAGGCTGGCGACGCCGGCCGCCGTGTTGCCGGCGCTGCCGCCGGACGCCTCGATGGCGGGGCCCATGCGGCTGTAAAGCAGGTTGGCGCGCTCCGGGTCGATGAGATTCATCGCCCCCTTGATGATGCCGTTGTCGGCGAGAAAGTCGTCGTCGCACTGGGCGATGATGTCGACAATGGCATTGCCGATGCAGAGCACGTCGTATTCGCTCATGAAGGTCTCCGGGACGCGGCGGGCCGGGCTATTTGGCATGCCGGCCGCCGGCGGGTCTACAAGACCGGTCGATTTTTGGAAACCCGCCGGCCGGCATTTCTTGCCGCGCAGGGCCGCCTCGCCTATCTGACTGGTGAAAACCGGGAGCCACCATGATCCTCGACGCCGCCCGCGCCGCCGCCGGCAATCTCTTCACCGCCGAATTCCGCTCCGTCTTCTTCAAGACGCTCGGCCTGACGCTGCTGGCGCTCGCCGGCCTGTGGTTCGGGCTGAAGGAGACATTCGACTGGCTGGCGCTGCCGTGGATCGACGCGCTGATGCCCGGCCTGCCGAGCTGGGCCGGCTGGCTGAGCTTCGTCACGGCGATCGCCGCCGGCATCGGGCTGGCGCTGGTGCTGGCGCTGCTGATCGCGCCGGTGACGGCGATCGTGGCGGGCCTGTTTCTCGACGATGCCGCAGAAACGGTGGAGCGCGTGGCCTATCCGCAGGACCCGCCGGGCCGCGCGGTGCCGGTCATTCCGGCGCTGGTGATGTCGCTGAAATTCCTGTTCGTCGTGATCCTCGGCAATCTGTTCGCGCTGCTGCTGCTGCTTATCCCGGGCATCAACATCGGCGCCTTCTTCATCGTCAACGGCTACCTGCTTGGGCGCGAGTTCTTCGAATTCGCCGCCATGCGCTTCCGCCCCGAGGCCGAGGCCAAGGCGCTGCGTCGCAAATATGCCGGCACTGTGTTTCTCGCCGGGCTGGTGATCGCCGGCTTCCTGGCCGTGCCGCTGCTCAACCTCGTGACGCCGCTGTTTGCCGCGGCGATGATGGTGCACCTGCACAAGATGGTGGCGGCGCGCGATGCCGCGCCGGCAGGCCTGCGCCGCTAAAGCGCCGTCACTCGTCGGGCCGGGCGAACAGCGCCTGGGCGCGCGAGAAGGGCATCGCATCGCGGGCGAAGCCGAAACTGCCGCCGTCGAGCATTTCCTTCGCCGCCCTCTCGACCATGCCGAAGGCATAGGTGGTCAGCTTCGATCCGAGCGAGATGCGGGCAGCGCCGGCGGCGGCGAGCGCGGCGACGGAGAAATCCGCCACGGCAAGCACGTTGACCGGCCTGGAGACGGCGGAGCAGACCTTCCCGACGGTGGCCGTATCGGCGAGGCCCGGCGCATAGAGCACGTCGGCGCCGGCCGCTTCGAAGGCCTGCAGGCGCCTGATCGTGTCGTCGATGTCGGGCCGGCCCCAGAGGTAATTCTCGGCGCGCGCCGTGAAGACGAAGTCGCTCTTCAGGGCGCGGGCGGCCTCGGCAGCGGCGGCCACCCGCTCGACGGCCAGCGAGAAGTCGTAGATCGGATCGGCGGCATCGCCCGTGTGATCCTCGATCGAGCAGCCGGCAAGCCCGGCGGCAGCGGCGGCGAAGACGGTCTCGGCGGCGCTCTCGGGCGAATCGCCCTTGCCGCGCTCGAGGTCGGCCGATACCGGCAGGTCGGTGGCGGCTGCCATCTCGCGGCAATGCTGGATCATCGTCTCGAAGCCGACACCGCCATCGGGCAGGCCGCGCGAGAAGGCGAAACCCGCGCTGGTCGTGGCGAGCGCCCGGAAGCCGCAGGAGGCAAGCAGCTTGGCCGTGCCGACGTCCCAGGGGTTCGGAATGATGAAAGGCGCACCTGCCCGATGCAGGTCGCGGAAAATCTTGCCCTTGTCCATGGTCGCCGTCCCGAAATGTCGCCCGGCGAGAGCCGGACGGATTCACGCTCCGAACGGACGCATCCTACCGGAGGCGGAGCCCCCGGAAAATCCCCTTATCGTTGGACCAGGGGCGCTCCTGACAGCATGTCATCCGGTGCCGGTCGAACCGAAACCGCCGCCACCGCGGACGGTCTCGCCGGCCAGGGTGCGCTCCTCGATCGCGGCGCGGGTGACCGGCGCGATGACCATCTGGGCCACGCGCATGCCGCGGGTGACGACGAAATCCTCGTCGCCCAGATTGACCAGCAGCACCTTGACCTCGCCGCGGTAGTCGCTGTCGATCGTGCCGGGGGTGTTGAGGCAGGTGATGCCGTTCTTGAAGGCGAGGCCGGAGCGGGGCCGCACCTGGCCCTCGAATCCCTCCGGGATCTCGAAGACCAGCCCCGTCGGCACGAGCGCGCGACGCCCCGGCAGAAGCAGCAGCGGCCGGTCCTCCGGCACCGCGGCGCGAAGGTCCATCCCGGCCGCTCCGGCGGTCTCGTAGGATGGCAGGTCGAGGCCCTCGCCATGCGGGAGCCGGACAAGGCCGAGGGTCGGGGAAACTTGCGGGTCGTTCTTCATGGCCGCGACCCTATCGAAAAATCCGGCCGGCCGGTCAATCGCGGCGTTACGCGATCAACCGCTTTTTTCAGCGCAGTTCCACCGGCACGACCGTGGTTTCCTTGATCTCCTCCATGACGAAGGAGGCCGAAACGTCCGACAGCGGCACCTTGGCGATGAGCCGCTGGTAGAGCCGGTCATAGGCCTTAACGTCGGCAACGCGGGCGCGCAGCACGTAGTCGAGGTCGCCCGACATGCGGTAGGCGCCGGTGATCTCCGGAAAGGTGGCGACCGCGCCATGGAAGCGGGCAAGCCAGTCGCGGTCGTGGTTCGAGGTACGGATCAGGATGAAGACCGAAAGGCCAAGGCCGAGCTTTTCGGCATCGACGAGGGCGACACGCCCGGTGATGAAGCCGTCGTCCTCGAGACGCCGCATGCGCCGCCAGCAGGCATTGCGAGAGAGGTTGATGCGCTCGGACATATGATCGGCCGACAGCGTGGCGTCGCGCTGGAGTTCCGCGAGGATCCGTCGATCAATTTCATCCAGAATGTACGTCATGTTGGGATGAATGTCCCATCGATGAACCAATTGCAAGGACAGATTGAGATGTTTTCTTCCGGCAAGCCGCGCATATTGGCGACCTCGCTGAGGGAAGGGGAACGGTTCATGACCACAAGAATTGCCAGGCTTTTCGTCGAACACCCGGCATCGGTGGACGAAACCTATTTCGGCCACATGGCCTTTGCGGGCTGGTTCGCCTCGCGCCTGTTTGCCGCCGGCTTCGCCGCGCTCGTTCACGCTTTCTTGCCTTTTCTGTTCGAAACTACGGCCAGCACGATCATCCGCGAACTCTACGAGCGGACGCACAACAGGGGCAGATAGTTCATGTGCCGGTGGGCGGCCTATTCCGGGCAGGAAGTCTTCCTCGAAGACATCGTCACGTCGCCTTGCCACTCGCTGATCGCGCAGAGCCATTGTGCGCAGGAAGCCAAGTCGCCGACCAATGGCGACGGTTTCGGCCTCGCCTGGTATGGCGACCGGCCCGAACCCGGTCTCTATCGCGACATTCTGCCAGCCTGGTCCGACCCGAACCTGATCAGCCTTTGCCGGCAGATCCGCTCCCCGCTTTTCCTCGCCCATATCCGCGCCTCCACCGGCGGCGCGACCAGCCGGGCGAATTGCCACCCCTTCGTGTCGGGCCGTTGGTCGTTCATCCATAACGGCCAGATCGGCGGCTTCGAGCGCATTCGCCGGTCGCTGGAGAATGCCATCCCGGACGAACTCTACGACCAGAAGCAGGGAACCACCGATTCGGAGTTGTTCTTCCTGCTGATGCTGGACGAGGGGCTCGACGCCGACCCGCGAGGCGCTGCGCTGCGCGCCACCGGACGCGTGATCGACGCTGCGAACCGCGCCGGCATCGAACCGTCGCTGAAGCTGACCGCCGCCTTCTCGGACGGGCGGTCGCTATTTGCCATCCGCTATGCGACCGACGACCATGCGCCGACGCTCTATACCGGCGAGATGCGCGGCGGCGCGGGACGCTGCCTCGTCTCGGAGCCCTTCGACCGCGAGGGCGGCAACTGGCAGGCGGTCGCGCAATCGAGCTTCGTCACCGTGGCCGACGGGGCAATGAGCATCCAGCCCTTCGTGCCGTCCTTCAAGGGCCTCGCCCTCGCCGGCTGACCCGCAGCGCCCGGCCGGGTGAAAGCCGAGGCGCCACGCCCGACGTGTGTTTTGGACATATCGGCCAAATTATTGGCATGGCGAGGCCGCGCGGGGATTTACAAATGGCGCTCGCGGGCGTTCCGTGACGGCATGGTTTGAGGGAGCCGCGCCATGATCCTGGGAATGTCCGTTTCCACCTTCACCACCCTGCATGTGCTGATCAGCCTGGTTGCCATCGCCACCGGCCTGATCGTCGTCTGGGGCATGCTGACCGCCAACCGCGTGAGCAGCCTGACCTTCGTCTTCCTGCTGACGACCGTGCTGACCACGCTGACAGGGTTCCTGTTTCCGATCACCGCCTTCACGCCGGCGCTGGGCGTGGGCATCGTGTCGAGCCTCGTCCTGCTCGTCACGCTGGCCGCGCTCTATGCCTTCCGCCTGCGCGGGCCCTGGCGCTGGGTCTATGTCGCCGGCGCTGTCCTGTCGCTCTATCTCAACGTCTTCGTGCTGGTGGTGCAGTCCTTCCTGAAGGTGCCGGCGCTGAACGCGCTGGCGCCGGGCGGGAACGAGCCGCCCTTCACGATCGCGCAAGGCATCTTGCTGGTGGTTTTCATTCTGCTCGGGCTTCTGTCGCTGCGGCGGTTCCATCCGATCGCCTGACGCCATTTCCGTTCGACAGGTCGAATCCCGGCTGCTAAAAGCCGCGCCACACGGGATTTCACGACATTGGCAGAAGACATCAACAAAGCGGTGGCGCGCCGGCGCACTTTTGCGATCATCGCCCATCCGGACGCCGGCAAGACGACGCTGACCGAAAAGCTGCTGCTGTTCGGCGGCGCGATCCAGCTTGCCGGCGAGGTGAAGGCGAAGAAGGACAAGATCCAGACGCGCTCCGACTGGATGAAGATCGAGCGCGAACGCGGCATCTCGGTCGTCACCTCGGTGATGACCTTCGAATACGGCGACAACGTCTTCAACCTGCTGGACACGCCGGGCCACGAGGACTTCGCCGACGACACCTACCGCACGCTTTCGGCTGTCGATTCGGCGGTCATGGTCATCGACGCCGCCAAGGGCATCGAGCCGCGCACGCTGAAGCTGTTCGAGGTCTGCCGGCTGCGCGACATCCCGATCGTCACCTTCGTCAACAAGATGGACCGCGAGGCGCGCAACACGTTCGAGATCCTCGACGAGATCGAGCAGAAACTGGCGCTCGACACGGCGCCGATTACCTGGCCGATCGGCCAGGGCAAGAGCTTTGCCGGCACCTATCACCTGGCTCAGAACGCGGTGCGCCGCGGCGATGCCGAAAAGGAGCGCACCAAGGTCAACGGCCCCGATTCCGACAAGGTCGCCGGGCTGTTGCCGGAGAACGAGCGCGAGACCTTCATCGACGAGCTGGAACTGGCGCGCGAGGCCTGCCGGCCCTTCGACAAGCAGGCGTTCCTGGAAGGCCATCTCACGCCGGTCTTCTTCGGCTCGGCCCTGCGCAATTACGGCGTGCGCGACCTGATCGAGGCGCTCGGCGAGTTTGCGCCGCCGCCGCGCGACCAGGAAGCCGACACCCGGATGGTGCACGCGACGGAGCCGGCGATGAGCGCCTTCGTGTTCAAAATCCAGGCCAACATGGACCCGAACCACCGCGACCGCATCGCCTTCGTGCGCGTCTGCTCGGGCGAACTGAAACGCGGCATGAAGGCGAAGCTGGTACGCACCGGCAAGCCGATGAGCCTTTCGGCGCCGCAGTTCTTCTTCGCGCGTTCGCGCATCACCGCCGACGAAGCTTTCGCCGGCGACGTGGTCGGCATCCCCAACCACGGCACGCTGCGCATCGGCGACACGCTGACGGACGGCGAGGAACTGCTGTTCCGGGGCGTGCCGAACTTCGCGCCGGAAATCCTGCGCCGGGTGCGGCTCGGCGACGCAATGAAAGCCAAGAAGCTGAAGGAAGCGCTGCAGCAGATGGCCGAGGAAGGCGTCGTGCAGCTGTTCTCGCCGGAAGACGGCTCGCCGGCGATCGTCGGCGTGGTCGGCGCGCTGCAGCTCGACGTGCTGAAGGAGCGGCTGTCGGTGGAATATTCGCTGCCGGTGGAATTCGAGGTCGCGCGCTTCTCGGTCTGCCGCTGGATCGACGCCGACAGCCCGGCGGAGCTCTACCGTTTCGTCGAGGCGCATCATGGCGACATCGCCCGCGATCTTGACGGCGACCCGGTGTTCCTCGCCCAGCACGAGTTCTCGCTCAACTACGAGGCCGAGCGCTGGAAGGCGATCCGCTTCACGGCGATCAAGGACTACCAGGTCCGGGACAAGGCCGCGTGATGCTGTCGCGCCCGGTGAGGAGCGGATCGGCAACCCCGGGATTGCATTCGCTTACATGAGTGCACGAACTGGTGGCGGAAGCGGCGCGCACTACTTAGTGTCAGGACCGACCAGATCGCGACACGACAGCGGACAACACGCATGAGCAAGGCCGAGAACGGTGCAGCAACCGGCAGATCGAATCCAGCTGCGTCGGCGCCCATCACGGTCAGGTCGGCGGTGCTGCTCATCCTCGCCTTCTTCGTGGTGTTCGCCGCCTTCATAGCCTTGTGGCTGACGCAGGCGCACGAGGCCGCCCGCATGCGCGGCGAGGACCGCGTCGCAGCCGCCTCGCAGGTGGTGGCGACCAATGCGCTGTGGATCAGCGAGGTGGCGCGCCAGGCGCTGCGCCGCATCGACGACACGGTCGGGCCGTCGCTGCAGCCGCGCAGCGGCAAGGTGCAGGACATCCGCGAGGCGGTCGACAGCCTGCCGGGCCAGGTGAAGGCCTATGTCGTCGATGCCAAGGGTGACACGATCTACTCCACGGACCCCGAGGTGAAGCCGATCAACATCACCGACCGCGACTATTTCGCGGTGCTTGCCGCGGGCAAGTCGTCCTACCTGTCGGGACTGATGGTGAGCCGGCTCAACGACAAGCAGATCTTCGTGTTCAGCCGCCGCTTGGTGCGCGACGGAAAGTTCGCGGGCGCCGCGATCATCTCCTTCGACGTGGCGCTGCTGGCCAGCGTGTGGGCCTCGCTGGACCTCGGCGCCAACTCGACGATCAGTCTGGTGCGCGACGACGGCATGCTGGTGGCCCGCTACCCGCTTGCCGACAAGCCGCTCGACATGAGCAACTACACCCTCTTCACCGACCATCTGAAGCAGGCGCCGACCGGAACCTACAGCGGCCCGTCCCCGATCGACGGCGTCGAGCGCCTGGTGAGCTTCCGAACGGTGCCCGGCACCAGGTTCATTGCGCTGGCATCGATCGACGAGCGCGAGGCGATGGCGCTGTTCTGGAACAATGCGCTGATCACCCTGCTGCTCGCCCTGCCCACCGCGCTCGGGCTGGCGGCCGCCTCGCTGTGGATCACGCAGCTGCTGCAGCGGGACGCCACGCGGCGGCGCGAACTGGCAACGGCGCTGGAGAGCAACAAGCTGCTGCTGCGCGAGATCCATCACCGGGTGAAGAACAACCTGCAGTCGATCCAGTCGCTGGTCAGGCTGCAGAACATTCCCGACGACGCCAAGACCGACCTCAGGGGCCGCATCGCGGCAATGGCCTCGGTGCATGAGCACATCTACAGCTTCGACCAGTTCGCCGACGTCGAGGCGAGCGAGATGCTGCGGTCGGTGATCAAGGCGCTGGTCGAGACCTATGCCAAGGATGTCGATGTCGATTACGGCCTGCAGTCGATGGTGGTCGACCATGACCAGGCCACGCCGCTGGCGCTGGTGGCCAACGAGATCGTCACCAACAGCCTGAAATATGCCTTCGCCGACCGCCGCAAGGGCAAGATCAGTATCCGGCTCGAGCCGATCGGCGACGGGCGCGCGCGGCTCGTCATCGCCGACAACGGCGTCGGCTTCGATGCCGACGCGGTGCGCACGGGAATGGGCAGCAAGCTGATCAAGGGCGTGGTCGACCAGCTCGACGGCAACTTCGCCTACGATTTCGCGAGCGGCACGACCTTTACGCTCGAATTCGCCCTGCACAGCCGGAACGCACGATGAGGGCCGACACGGCCAGGACCCTGCCCCGGGAGGCCGCATGCACATGACCCTGTCAGCCTTCGACCTGATCGCGCTGCTGCTTGTGCTGACGGCGACCTTCGGCTGGATCAACCATCGCTTCATCAAGCTGCCCAACACGATTGGCATGCTGGTGATGGGGCTGGCCTCGTCGCTGCTGCTGATCGCCTTCGAACTGTCGGTGCCGGAGATCTCGCTCTACGAGGACCTGACGCAGTTGGTCGGGGAGTTCGATTTCCAGAACACCGTGCTGAACGGTATGCTGGCTTTCCTGCTGTTTGCCGGCGCGCTGCATGTCGATCTCGGGCTGCTGCGCATGCGCGCTGCGGTGGTCGGAACGATGGCGACGTTCGGCGTACTGATCTCGACGGCGGTGGTCGGGTTAGGCTTCTGGGGCTTTGCGCAGCTTGTCGGCGTCGACATCTCCCTGCCCTGGGCAATGGTGTTCGGTGCGCTGATCAGCCCGACCGACCCGGTGGCCGTGCTGTCGACGCTGAAGGCGGTGCGCGTGCCGAAGTCGCTCGAGGTCGACATGATCGGCGAGTCGCTGTTCAACGACGGCGTCGGCGTCGTGATCTTCGCGGTTATCCTTTCCCTCGCCGTCGGCTTGCAGGGCGGGGCCGTGGACCTCGCGCATGTCGCCGAACTGTTCGTCGTCGAGGCGCTCGGCGGCGCGCTGCTCGGACTGATCGCCGGCTACATCGCCTACCGCGCCATGCTGGCGATCGACGACTATCCCATCGAGGTGCTGATCTCGCTGGCACTGGTGACCGGCGCCTATGCGCTGGCGGCTAAACTGCATCTCAGCGGACCGATCGCGGTGGTGGTCGGCGGGCTTCTGATCGGCAACAGGGGTGCCGCGCTTGCCATGAGCGACGAGACGCAGCGCTACCTGTTTGGGTTCTGGACGCTGATCGACGAGATGCTCAACTCGGTGCTGTTCCTGCTGATCGGGCTCGAAGTGCTGGTGCTGCGCTACGATCCGTCCTTCGTCTGGCTGGCGCTGGTCAGCATTCCGCTGGTGCTGCTCGGCCGGCTGCTCGCCGTATCGATGCCGGTGCTGGCGCTTTCGGCGCGCCAGGATTTCGTGCGGGGAACCATTCCCGTGCTCGTCTGGGGCGGGTTGAGGGGCGGCATTTCGGTGGCGCTGGCGCTGTCGATCCCGGAAGTGGCCGAGAAATCGGTGCTGCTCGCCGCGACATATACGGTGGTCGTGTTCACAATCGTCGTGCAAGGGCTTAGCCTGCGGCGGCTTGTGCAACGTGTGGTGGAATAGCTCCTTGACGGCAGACCAGACCTACTTCCAGACCATCCGCGAACTCTACGAACAGAACACGCCGCGGGCGCACACGTTTCGCTATGCGCTGCTGGTCTTCGACGTGCTGACCATCCTGTTCGTCATCGCCACCTCGTTCACGCCGCGCGGCATGGCTGTCGAAGTTCTGGACGGCGTCATCGGCACCATCATCCTTGCGGACTTCGTCGCCCGGATAGCCCTGTCACGCAAGCGCCTCAAGTCGCTGCTGCATATCGGCACGCTGGCCGACATCGTCGCGATCGTCTCGTTCCTGGCGCCGGTAGCCGGCGAGGGCCTGGGCTTCCTGCGCATCTTCCGCACCCTGCGCCTGCTCTACACCTACCAGGTGCTGGCCCGGTTGAAGGCCGATTTCAAGATCGTGTCGCGACATGCCGACGTTCTGGCGGCGGTGATAAACCTCGGTGTCTTCATCTTCGTGATGACCGGCCTCGTCTACGAGACGCAGTATCGCAGCAACCCTGACATCGGCAATTACGCCGACGCGCTCTATTTCACGGTGACGGCGCTGACGACGACAGGTTTCGGCGACATCACGCTGCCGGGGACGACAGGACGGCTGATCTCGGTGGCGATCATGATCGTCGGCGTGACGCTGTTCCTGCGTCTGGCACAGGTGCTGCTGCGGCCGGAGAAGGTCACCTATGAGTGCCCGACCTGCGGCCTGACCCGCCACGACCCCGACGCGGTGCATTGCAAGCATTGCGGCGAGACGCTGCATATCAAGACCGAAGGCGCGACCTAGCGGCGGGGCCGGCAGCGTCGGTGGGCAACCCGGCGGATGGCCGTCAATCCTCGGGCACGTGGAAAGCGTCCACTTCGCCGGCAAGCGCCCGGCAGACCGTTCTGCCCCTCCGGCGCCATTGCATGATGACCGGGCGCCGGAACGGCCAGGGCGTGACTATCGTGCGGTCTGAGCCCGCCTCGGCGAGGATGCGGTTCAGGAGGTCGATGAAGGCCTGCCGCTGCGGCCGCATCCGCTCAAGCGTTTTCTGGCGGACATATTCCCTTGGTATCTGCCGCGCCCGCAGGGCCGCGACCGCCTCCGCGACCGATCGCGGGTCGGGGTCGACAGTCAGGCAGTAATCATTGTCGAGAAAGTGCTGCCGACCGCCGCGGCTCGGCGTCGAGACGACCGGCAACCCGGCAAGAAGGTATTCGACGCTGGCGAACATGGGCCCCTCAACTTCCGAAAGGCAGAGCCCGACAGACGCGCGGTTGAGCTCTGCATTGACCTCGTCAGGCGCCAGCCGGACGGCGAAGCCCTGTTCGTCCAACCGGTTGATGAAGACGTGCCCCGGTGCGCGGGCAGTGTGGCCGGCGATCAGGGCCGCCTCGTCGCGTGCCGTGTTGGGACCGGTCTCATCCCGGTAGTAGAGGAAGGCGCATCGTTCGACGCCGAGGCTGAGTTCGTGGCGTTTCCACGGACGCAACTGGGCATTGTAGATCGCATCGAACTCGACCGGGACATCGTCCAGCGGTCGAAAGACATGCTCGGAGACGACCGATGTCTTGATGTGAAAGAGCGCCGCCTCGCCGACCTCCTGCATCTGCGCGACCTCCTGTTCGGTGTTGCACAGGAAGACCAGGCGATGCCCGGGGTTGAACAGGCGGTGCATGACGGCATAGCCGCGCAGGGCCTTGGCGAAGAAGTCGCCCTCGAGCGACCAGGTCGGCGACAGCAGGAACCACGCGTTGCGGTTTCGCCACCGCCACGGCAGCTCGCTCGCCAGTCCGAGCGGCGCCTGGGTGATGCCGGAGTAGGCGATGAACGGATCGGCGGAGATCAGGCTCGACTGGAGAATGGTCGCTCTCGAGAAGGGCCGGCGCCTTCTGAAACCCGACCTCGCGTGACGCAACAGGATGCGGGTCAGTTCGCTGGACGTGGGCGGACGAAAACCGAGATCGGACGCAAGGTCGTCAGCGGGGGTTCGTTGTCGGCCCGACTGGTCGCACGAAGATTTCGATCGGCTATGGATCATCAGGTTGGTCTATCGCCTCCGCCGTGAGACTCAAGTAATCCTCTCCGAAGAACCCCACCATCCGCAACCAAGATCATGACTCATCAAGCTCCCTATCCATTTACCTCCTACACACGAAGCCCTCGCGTCGCCGTCATCGTAGGTTGCTATAATCAGGCGAAATTCGTCGAGGCGGCAATCCGGTCGGTCGCGTCGCAGAGCCACGTCGATTTCGAATGTGTTGTGATCGACGATGTGTCGTCCGACGACTCCCGGGAAAGAATCCGCGCAGTGCTGGCGGAGATGGGAGATGATCGTTTTCGCTTCCTGGAGCGGACGGCCAATGGCGGCCAGATGACGACCATGATGCAGGGGTTTGATGCAACGAGTTCGCCTTTCGTGGCATTTCTCGATGCGGACGACGTCTGGAGCCGAGACTTCATCGAACGGCATGTCAGGGCCCATCTCAGCAGGAACGGCATCAGGGCGATCTCGTCGTCGGACGCGGACATTATCGATGACACCAACACAATCGTGGCAGGCGGCTTGCCGATGTTTCGCGACGGTGACATGCGGCAAACGGGTCGAGGTCGCAAACTCTTCCACGAGGTTCAAGAGGGCGGCGACACGCTCGTCTTTGTCAATCGGCTGGTGCCAAAGTGGCGCTGGTCGACCACGTCGGGGATGATGTTCCGGCGCGACGCGATCCAGGCCATCCGCCCTCTCGACACTGACCGGATCCGGCATTGCGCCGACGCGTATCTTGCGCCGGCTGCCCATATGCTTGGCGGGACCGTCCGGATCGAGCACGTGCTTGGAAGCTATCGGCTGCACTCGAACAACGGTTGGGCTCATCAGCGACTTCTTGGCGACGCCTGCCGCATGGGATTGGCACCGGAGGCGACCGATAAGGCAGTCCGAGCGGCGCTCGCAGAGCGATGGTGCGCCGTCGCACCCGATCTCGAACCGCTGATCCCACGGCGCCTGATGGGGCGGCTGCTGGTCAACCATATCGGGTGGGCGGAGGCTTTCGAACTGATCGCTGCCAATGCCGATGCGCACAGACTGCTGGGTGACTGGGCAACACCGATGCGCCGGCGCATCCATCGCCTAGCAACATGCCTGCCGCGCCCGCTGCGTCCCCGGTTCCTGAGATAGCGCTGCCCATGCGACCGTCCGACAAACAGGAGCGCCGATACGCATGAGAGCTTCGCGCGCCGCCCGGCGACTATCCGACGCCGCCCGGCGGCTGCTCAACCCGTCGGGGCCTGCGTTCCGGAGATCGGTCTATGGCCCGCTGCTTCTCGACACGCCGGGCGACCGCACCTTCGAGCTCTGCCTGACAGGCTATGGCCCGTTCGTCGCCGAGCGGATCTCGGGCTACGGGCGCGAGTTCCTGTTTCTCGACATCGGCGCCAATCTCGGCCTGTTCAGCCTGATTGCCGACCGCCAGCCGCTCTGCCGAAGGGCGCTGGCTTTCGAGCCCCTGCCTTCCGTCTTCGCCAGCCTGCGCGCCAATCTCGAGCGCAACAGTGCGGCAAAGGTCACCGCCCACTGCTGCGCCATCAGCGCTGCCGGCGGTCATGTCGAACTGTCCCATGATCCAGCCCATTCGGGCATGTCGAAGGTGATGCCGCAACGAGGCCCGGGCACTGTTCGGGCCAGGGCGATAGGCGCGACAGAACTGGACCGGCTGGTCGGCGAGCCGCAAGGCGACATCCTGGCCAAGATCGACGTCGAGGGCAGCGAGGCGGCGGTGCTCTCGATCCTGCGGCGGACGCGGTTCTATCCGGCGATCAAGGCGATCATCATCGAGGTCTCCGAACACAACCTGGCCGGCGACGGCAAGGCGGGACTGCTGGCGCTGCTGGCCTCGGAAGGCTTCGTGGAGATTTCCCGGGCCGGCCCGGACGAGCACTACGACGCCTATTATGTGCGACAGGATACGGCCGGCTAGCAGCCGGCCGCGATGCCTTGTCAGCGGGTGACGATCTCCGGGCCCATCAGGCTGTAGGGCAACCAGGTGGACAGCACCGGCACGTATGTGACGATGATCAGGAAGGCGAAGAGCACGGCCACGAAGGGCAGTGCCGCGCGCACGACCTGGATCAGGCTCATGCCGGTGATGCCGGAGGTGACGAAGAGGTTCAGCCCGATCGGCGGCGTGATCATGCCGATCTCCATGTTGACCACCATGATGATGCCGAGATGCACCGGGTCGATGCCGAGTTCCATGGCGATCGGGAAGACAACCGGCGCGACGATCAGCAGCAGGCCAGAGGGTTCCATGAACTGGCCGCCAAGGAGCAGCAGCACGTTGACCGCGATCAGGAAGGTGAACCAGTTGAAGCCATAGCCGAGCATCATGTCGGTGATGGCATCGGGAATGCGCTCGGACGTCAGCACATGCGCGAAGAGCAGCGCGTTGACGATGATGAACATCAGCATGATCGTCGTCTTGGATGCGTCGACCAGCACCTTGCGGGTGTCGTCGTTGAAGAACATGCGCGGCAGCGCCCGGCCGATCTGCCCGAAATTGCGGCCCCAGATCGGCAGACCGGCAACCAGGTAGCCGGGAATGTTGAGCGGGTTGGACTCGCGGTCGCGCCACAGCGCGTAGGCGACCATGATGGCGAGCGAGAGGACCAGGCCGACCAGTGCGCGCCCGGTACCGGTGACGCCTTCCCACTCGCCGGCGACGAAGAAGGACAGGATCATCCAGACGAAGAAGAAGGCGACGGCATAGACCAGCGACGAGAAGCCGACGCGGGCGCGCTTGGCGTCGGTGTCCTGAATCCAGCGGATGCCGGCGAGCGGCCCCATGTCGCGATAGATGAACAGCGCGACGAACCAGGCATAGACGGCCGCGACCGCAGCGGCCTCGGTCGGCGTGAAGACGCCGCCATAGATGCCGCCGAGGATGATGATGATCAGGAACAGGCCCCAGCCCGCCTCCTTGCCGCCGGCGATGATCTCGCCGAAGCCGTGCCAGGGCTCGGCCGGAAGGTTCTTGACCCGCGCCATGACGTAGATGGTGCCCATCAGCATCAGCCCGGCGACGATGCCCGGCACGACGCCGGCCAGGAACATGCGGCCGACCGACACGTCGGTGGCGGCCGAGTAGACCACCATGACGATGGAAGGCGGGATGAGGATGCCCAGCGTGCCGGCATTGGCGATGATGCCGGCGGCGAACTCGCGCGTGTAGCCGACCTTGCGCATGCCGGCGATGGCGATGGTGCCGATGGCCACGACGGTCGCCGGCGAGGAGCCGGACAGCGCGGCAAACAGCATGCAGGCCAGCACTGAGGCAATGGCCAGGCCGCCGCGGATGTGGCCGACCGAGGCGATGGCGAAACGGATGATGCGCGCGGCAACACCACCGGTCGACATGAAGGCCGAGGCGAGCACGAAGAAGGGGATCGCCAGCAGCGTGTAGTTCTGCGAGGCGGTGAAGAGCTGCAGCGCGACCGAGGACATGGAGTCCTGCGAGAACACCGCGATCAGGATCAGCGACGACAGGCCGAGCGAGATGGCGACCGGCACGCCCGCGAAAAGCAGGAACAGGACGAGGACGAAGAGGATTGCGGCTTCCATGTCTGCGCCCTCAGTCCTTCAGGATGTCTTTGTTTTCGGCGACGAGCTCTTCAGCCTCGTGGCCGGCAATGACGAGCTCGCGCTGGCCGCGCCAGATCGCCAGCATCGCCTCGAGGCTGCGGTAGGCGAGCAGCGCGAGGCCGATCGGCAGCATGACATAGGCGAGCCAGCGGTGGACGCGCTCCTGCAGGCCGAACAGGTTCTGCAGGACTTCGGGATAGCGCAGATCGTCCAGCCCGGTGCCCTGCTGGAACATGAAGGTCCAGTAGCCGATGGCGCCGGTCTGGCGCCAGTTGGTGCTGACATTGATGCCGATGATCGACAGCCAGGCTGCATAGAGCAGCAGGAAGGCATAGAGGAAGGTGGCGAAGGCGCCGAACAGGGCGACAACGCGGAAAGGCCCGGGCGGCAGCATGCGGATGAAGGCGTCGACGCCGAGATGGACGCTGCGCTTGATGCCGAAGCCCATGCCGAACAGGATCATCCAGGCGAACATGATGCGGGTGAATTCGAGCGCGCCCGACCAGCCGGTGTTGAAGCCGTAGCGCATCACGACCTGGACGAAGGAGACGAGCGTTATGATGGCGAGGAGCGCGGCAAGCACGTTCTCCTCGAAGCGATCCACGCCGGCGGGCCAGCGTCGTTCGGCGAAGAAGAGCAGGACGACAAGCAGGACAAGCAGAAACGCCGGCATCAGCAGTGCCATCGGTATCCTCCCCCTAACGCAGCGGCCGCATCCAATGGCGCGGACCTCTTATGGTTGCCCGCGCGGCGCCCGTGCGCCGCGCGGGAAGGTCACGACCCTATCAGTTGCTGGCGCCAACCGCCACGGCGGCGGCGATGGCATCGGTGCCGATGTCGCCCTCGAACTTGGCCCAGACCGGCTTCATCACGTCAACCCAGGCCTGGCGCTGCGCCGGGTCGAGTTCGCGGATGGTGCCGCCGGCGTCGAGGATGTTCTGGCGGCAGGTCGCCTCCTTGTTGCCGACGTCGGCATTGGCGGCAGCGGTTTCCTCATCGACGATCTTGATGAACTGGTCACGCACCGCGGGATCCAGGCCGTTCAGCCACTCGGTGGAGGTGACCAACAGGTAGGCCAGCGTCTGGTGGTTGGTCTCGGTGATGCCGTCCTGCACCTCGAAGAACTTCTGGGTGTAGATGTTGCACCAGGAGTTTTCCTGTCCATCCACAACGCCGGTCTGGAGCGCGCCATAGACTTCCTTGAAGGCGAGCTTCTGGGCCGAACCGCCGATTGCCTCGATCATGGCATCGGCCACGTCGGAGGTCTGGATGCGGAACTTCAGGCCGTTTGCGTCGGTGGGCATCAGCAGCGGCTTCTTTGCCGAGAACTGCTTGAGGCCCGAGAGCCAGTAACCGAGGCCGGTGTAGCCGGCGGATTCGGCACTCTTCAGCATCTCCTTGCCGGTGTCCGACGAGCCGAACGTGTCAACGTCCTTCAGGCTGGCGAACAGGAAGGGCAGGTCGAAGAGGCGATACTTCAGCGTATAGGCCTCGAACTTCGACAGCGACGGCGCGGCGAGCTGCACGTCGCCGAGCAGCAGCGCTTCCATCACCTTGTCGTCGTCGAACAGGGTGGAGTTCGGGAACACCTCCATGCAGGCGGTGCCTTCCATCTCCTTGTTGACGCGCTCGGCCAGCTTCTTTGCGGCTTCGCCCTTGGGGTGGCCCTTTTCGGCAACCACGTGGCTGAACTTGATGACCATTTCGCCGCTGTCGCAGCCTTCGGACGCAAGTGCCTGGCCGGCGAACAGGGTAAGCGATAGCGCCGAGACGGCGCCGAGAAGTTTCTTCATGACAGTCCTCCACTGGCGGGCCTGGCCCGCTCACTTCATTCGTCAGGGCGGCGGCACGCGGTGCATGCCCGTCGCTGATGGACGATTTCCTCCCCGAGACGCCGCTCCTCGCGGCAATCCGCCGAGTGTATTGCAAGGCACGTGCCAAGTGGCAGAAATCTTCGTTGGGGCGGGAGATCCGGCGGTTTTCCGGTCTTTGCATGGGGATGCAGTGCTCTGGCCGCCGCGAGACGCCGGCGCCATGTCACCCGTTCGACCCATCGGCGCCGCTGGGTGGGTAGAATCCTACCCGTCTTCGCCCGCGCGGATGCCCAGCTTGCGCATCTTGTCGTAGAGCCCCTTGCGGGAAATGCCGAGCGCCTCGTAGGTCTCCTTCTGGCGACCGCCATGGCGGGCCAGTTCCGTCTCGATGACCGACTTCTCGAAGGCGGCCAGCCGCTGCGCCAGGCTGTCGCCGTCGTCGGCCTGGCCATCGCCCGCCGAGACGCCGCGCCACAGGCCGAGCACCCAGCGGTCGGCGGCGTTGCGCAATTCGCGGACATTGCCCGGCCAGTCGTTGCCGGTGAGCGCTGCTTCCAGCGCCGGCGTCATCTGCGGCATGTCGCGGCGGTAGCGCGCCCGCGCCTCGCGCGCCAACTGGGCAAAGAGCAGCGGAATATCGTCCTTGCGCTCGCGCAGCGGCGGTATCTGCAGGCGCGCAACGTTGAGCCGGTAGAACAGGTCGGCGCGGAAGCGCTTGGCCCGGCTCTCCTCCTGCAGATCGGCCTTGGTGGCAGCAATGAAGCGCACGTCGAGCGGGATCGACTTGTTGGAGCCGAGTCGCTCGATCGTGCGGTGCTCGATGGTGCGCAGAAGCTTGACCTGCAGGTCGAGCGGCATCGATTCGATCTCGTCGAGGAAGACGGTGCCCTTGTCGGCATGTTCCAGCTTGCCGATGCGCTGCTTCTGCGCGCCGGTGAAGGCGCCGGCCTCATGGCCGAACAGCTCGCTCTCGAAGATATCGCGCGGCAGGGCGCCGCAATTGATGGCGACGAAGTTGCCCTTCGAACGGCTGCCGAAATCGTGCAGGGCGCGCGCCACCACCTCCTTGCCGCTGCCGGTCTCGCCGAGCACCAGCACGTCGGCGTCGGTATCGGCGAGCGCCAGTATCTCTTCGCGCAGTCGGGCCATCGCCGGATTGCGGCCGACGAGCCGCGAGCCGAGGTCGCCGGAGGCGTCGAGGCTCTCGCGCAACAGGCGATTCTCGAGCACCAGCCGGCGCTTCTCGATAGCCCGCTGCACGACGGTGGTGAGCCGGCGAACCGGGAATGGTTTCTCGATGAAATCATAGGCGCCATCGCGCATCGCCTCGACGGCGAGCGCCACCTCGCCATGGCCGGTGATCAGCACGACCGGCATGGCCGGGTCGATCTCGAGCACCTGGCGCAGCAATGCCATGCCGTCGGTGCCCGGCATGCGGATGTCACTGACGACGACGCCATAGAGGTCGCGGGTAACGCGCGGCAGCGCGTCCTCGGCGCGCGCAAAGGCGTCGACATCGAGACCCTCGATCTCAAGCCCCTGAACGAGGGCCGGGCGAAGGTCGTCGTCGTCGTCGACGAGCAGGACGCGCGCTTCGCTCATGATGCTTTGGCAAGCTTGCGCAAAGCGGTCTGGCGGGCGGGCGCGAGCAGCACGGTGACGATGGCGCCGCCGCCGGGCCGTTCGGTCACGCTGACCGAGCCGTCGAATTCGCGAACGATGTTGTAGACGATCGACAGGCCGATACCGAGGCCTTCGCCGACGCCCTTGGTCGAATAGAACGGTTCGAACATGCGCTCGTGCACCTCTGCGGGAATCCCCGGCCCGTTGTCCTCGACGCTGAGCGCGATGCGCGAACGCCGGCGGGTCAGCCGGACGACGATCTCGGGATTGTCGACCGCGGCTTTCGAACCTATTCCGGTGAGCGCGTCAACGGCGTTGTTGACGAGGTTGACGACGACCTGCGTCAGCCGGACATGACCGCCGCGCACCGCCACGCCCGGCAGCACGCCTTCCTGGCGGATTGTGACGCCGGCCTTGCGGGCGCGCGGGCCGGCCAGCATCAGAGCCTCGTCGATGACAGGCGCGATCAGCACGTCCTCGACCGTCGTGCCGGGCTTGCGGGCAAAAGACAAAAGCGTGCGCGACAGTTCGGACATGCGGTCGACGAGACCGGCGATGCGCGCGACGGCTTCCGTGGCGGCCGCGGCCTTGCCGCGCGCCAGGAACTCGGCGGCGTTGTCGGCATAGGTGCGGATCGCCGCCAGCGGCTGGTTGTACTCGTGGCTGAGCGTCGCCGACATCTGCCCGAGCGCGGCGAGCTTGGCGGCCTGGATGAGTTCGGCCTGGGTCTTGCGCAGCTGCTCCTCGGCCTCGGTGCGCTCCTTGACTTCGTGGGCGAGCGCGGCGTTGACCTCGGTCAGGTCGGCGGTGCGCTCGCGCACCAGGTTTTCCAGCCGCTGTGCGCTGGCGTCCGCGCGCAATTGCCTGAGTTCGGTGGCCTCGCGCCGCTTGACGAAGAAGAAGGCGAGACTGCCGGCCAGCAGTGCCGCAAGGACGGTGATGAGGACAGCGGAAAGCTGCGCCGACACGACCGCGCTCCGGTCGGCAAGCACGTGCAGCGTCCATCCCATCAGGGGCAAAGGACGGCTGGCCGCCAGATAGCTGGGACCGTCGCCGGCGGCCAGGCTGACCGTGCGGCCTTCGCCGGCACCCTCCTCCGCAAACAGCGCATCGACGCCGCCGAAGAGCTGGCGGCCCTGCCAGGCCGGACGGTTGGAGATGAATATGCTGCCGTCCAGGCCGGTCACCGCGATCGGATTTGCCGACAGCGCCCAGGTCTGCTCGATCTGGTCCATGCGCACATAGATGGCGATGACGCCGATGAGCGCGTTGCCGCGCCGGACAGCCGAGGCAAAGACGTAGGCACGTTCATGCTCCTGCGGCGACAGCGATTCGCGGCCGAGCCTGCCCTGGCGCGCGGCCTCGAGCAGTGCTTCCTCGTTGAGGCGCGAATTGTCGAAGATGCCTCGAGCCGACGCGAAGACGCGGCCGAACGGCCCGGCGAAGGCGACATCCATGGCGCCCGAATAGCCGGCGATCTCCAGCGCCATTTCATGCGCGGCCTGCATGCCGCCCGGCGCGTTGGCATCGGCGAAGACGTTGATGATGTCGTTGCGATGCGACAGCAGGGGCGGCAGCAGCCGGTATTTCTCGAGTACGCCCGACAGCGTCTCGGTCTGCAGCGCGAGCGCTTCGCGCGCGGTGGCGAACACCGTGTGTTGCGCCCGATCCGCGACAACCGACTGTGCCAGCCAGGCGACAGCCAGGCCGACCAGCGCGATCACCAGGATGACGACGCGCTCTAGCCTGGCGTAGCGGCGCCGCACATCGGTCTCGACAGCCGGCGTACCGGGCATTTGCGTCATGTTCCTCCAGGCGGATCGACAGCGGATCCGGCACGCTGCCGCGCGCCGGCGGGCCATGTTAGGGCCTGCGGAGCCAACGGCCAAGAGATCGCCGCTTCGCCCTGTCCGGCGCCGCGCGGCCCCGGGGACGGAGATCAAGCCAGCCGACTATACAAACCTTGATATGATTGCGGGATTGGCGAAGTTTGAGGATAGCTGGAACCGAAAGTGAGGCGTGCGCCTTTGCTCAGACAGACGAACCCAAAGGATTGCCATTGTGCGCCAGCCCGCGATGATCTCGATCATCGATGACGATGAGTCCGTTCGGACGGCGACCGCCAGCCTCGTCAGGTCGCTCGGCTTCGAAACCAGCACCTTCGATTCCGCCGAGGCCTTTCTCAGTTCACCGAGGCTGCGCGACGCCGATTGCGTGATTTCGGACGTTCAGATGCCGGGCATGAGCGGGATCGACCTCCAGGCCAGGCTGCGCTCGCTGGGCAACGGCATACCGATGATCTTCATTACCGCCTTCCCGGAGGAACGCGTCCGCCGCAAGGCGATGAGCGCCGGCGCGATCGGCTTTCTCAGCAAGCCCTTCGAGGGACGGGAAATGGTCGAGGCGATCGAGCTGGCGCTGCGCGCCGCCAAATAGAACCGGGCCGGCCACGCAATCCATTTGCCGGCTTCTTTTCTCAACGCCAGCTGAATTTCTTGCCGAATCGCACGTCGCCGCGTTGCGGAATGCTACGGTCTGCATGCCCGTCAGAACAGCGGGCCGAGCGTCGCGATGGCGTTGTTCCACAGGCGGCGCGTCATCGGCCAGGCCTCGACCGCCTCCCGGGTGACGCGGGTCGAGCGCCCGACATAGTCGGCCTGGCGCGCACGCAGCGCAGCGGTCAGCTCGGCGTCGTGCACCAATATGTTGTTCTCATAGTTCAGGTCGAGGCTGCGGCGATCCATGTTGGCCGAGCCGATCAGCGTCAGTTCGCCGTCGACCGTCAACGTTTTGGCGTGCAGCAGGCCGCCGGAAAACTCGTAGAGCTTCACCCCGGCTGCGATCAGCTCGGCGTAGTAGCTGCGGCTGGCAGCGCTGACGATGCGCGAGTCGTTCAGCGCCGGCACGATCAGCGTCGTCTCGACGCCGCGATAGGCCGATGTGCAGATCGCGTCCTGCAACGCCTCGTCGGGCACGTAATAGGGCGTGCTGATGACGATCTCGCGGCGCGCGGAAAACATCAGCGAGGCAAAGAGCTCGCGCATGGCAGCGGGGCGCACGGTCGGGCCAGTGCCGACCACCTGGGCCGGCATGGCGCCGGACGCCGGCTGCGGCGCGGGGACGTGCAGCAGATCGCCGAAATCCTCGTCGACGCCGGCCATCCAGTCGCTGGCGAACAGGACCTGGTTCTGGCGCGCGATCGGACCCTCGAAGCGGACCACCGCGTCGACCCAGGGCGCGAAACGCGCCTTGACCAGAAACTCGGGGTCGGCGCAATTCTGGCTGCCGCAATAGGTGATGGCGCCGTCGATGACGACGATCTTGCGGTGGTTGCGCAGATCGATGCGGCCGGCAAAGGGGCGCAGAAGCGGGTTGCCGATCGGCAGTCCCGACGCGAGCCTGACGCCGGCGCGGCGCATCGCCTGCCAGTGCTCGGAGTGGATCAGGGCGCGCGAGCCGAGGTCGTCGGCCATCGCCCGGCAGGTGACGCCCCGCCCGGCGGCGCGGATCAGCGCCTCGATCACCTTGCGGCCGTTATTGTCGGCAAGCCAGATGTAGAACAGCAGGTGGACATGATCGGTGGCAGCGTCGATGTCGGCGACCATCGCATCGATCGTGGCATTGGAATCGGCGAGCAGCCGCGCGGCATTGCCGCCGACAGGCCGGAAGCCGCCGATGGAATGACCGAGCTGGAAAAGGCTGGCGTAGTGGTCGGGAACCGGTGCCGGCGTGCCGTGGTCGGTGGCCTTCGGCAGCCGCGCCAGCACCTCACGCATGCGTTTGACTCGCCTGCGGCCGATGCTGACCTCGCCGAAGAGCACATAGATCATGATGCCCATCACCGGCACGGCGCCGACGACGACGAGCCAGGCGATGCGGGAGGCCGGATCGCGGTTGGGCCGCAGCAGGATCCGCGCCATCACGGCGAGGTCCGCCAGGGTGAGCAGGATGCCGTAGAGCGATGAACTGAGCAGCGTCTCCATGCGCCGGAGTTAGACCGGGATTGCCCCATATCGTCAACGGCAGCCCGGGGTCGCGCGGGCGGCCGCGCAAAACAGCATGTCCATGATAAGATTCCCGCTCGTACCCCTTCCCATTGCGGAAAAGGGCTGCTACTTATGAGCTCAATTAATCGAGATTTCTGGATATATGAACAAGACTACCGCCCTCGCCGCCCTGGCTTCCCTCGGCCAGGACACGCGCCTTGAAACCTTCCGCCTACTGGTCAAGGCGGGTGCCGAAGGCATGCCGGCGGGCGAGATCGCCACCCGCCTTGGCACCGTCCAGAACACCATGTCCTCGCATCTCAAGATTTTAACCCATGCCGGGCTGGTGCGCGCCAGCCGCGACGGCCGCAGCGTGCGCTACAGCGCCGACATGACCGGCTTTCGCGACCTGTTGGCCTACCTGATGGAAGATTGCTGCAACGGGTCGCCGGAGCTCTGCCGGCCCGTCATCGATGCCGTCATCTGCGATTGCCAGGAGGAAATGACATGACCGCAGAACCTTTCAACGTCCTGTTTCTGTGCACCGGCAATTCGGCCCGGTCGATTCTCGCCGAAGCCATCCTCAACCGCGTCGGGCAGGGCCGCTTCAAGGCCTACTCGGCCGGCTCGCAACCCAAGGGCGAGGTTCATCCCTATGCGCTCCAGCTGCTGAAGAGCCTCAACCACGATACGTCGTTCGCCCGCTCGAAGAGCTGGGAGGAATTCGCGGCACCTGGCGCGCCGCAGATGCACTTCGTCTTCACCGTTTGCGACAATGCCGCGATGGAGGCCTGCCCGGTATGGCCCGGCCAGCCGATGACCGCGCATTGGGGCGTGCCGGACCCGGCAGCGGCGGAGGGGACGGATGCCGAGAAGCATTTCGCCTTTGCCGACACCTACCGCATGCTCAACAGCCGCATCTCGATCTTCACCAGCCTGCCGATGAACATGCTCGACAGGCTCGCCCTGCAGAAGCGCCTGGACGAGATCGGCGCAGAGCTTCCGAAAGCCGGCTAAGGACAACACATGACAGACCATGCCTACCCGGCGCGCAAGATCGCTGCGCCTTCCATCGGCTTCTTCGAGAAATGGCTCTCGGTCTGGGTCGCGCTCTGCATCGCCGCAGGCATCGCACTCGGCACCCTGATGCCGGGCGTGTTCGGCTTCCTGGCCGGGCTCGAGTTCGCCTCGGTCAACCTCGTCGTCGCCGTGCTCATCTGGGCGATGGTCTTCCCGATGATGGTGAATGTCGACTTCGCCAGCCTGCGCCACATCGGC
This sequence comes from Alphaproteobacteria bacterium, assembly GCA_018823835.1. Taxonomy (GTDB): domain Bacteria; phylum Pseudomonadota; class Alphaproteobacteria; order Rhizobiales; family Rhizobiaceae; genus CAMYMG01. The sequence continues at coordinate 606,026 of JAHJHT010000002.1, forward strand.
GACCGGCCGAAGGGCCTCGCGCTGACGATCGTCGTAAACTGGCTGATCAAGCCGTTCACCATGGCGGCGCTTGGCGTGCTGTTCTTCAACTATGTCTTCGCGCCGTGGATCGCGCCGGCCGACGCCCAGCAGTACATTGCCGGGCTGATCCTGCTCGGCGCAGCTCCCTGCACGGCAATGGTGTTCGTCTGGAGCCAGATGACGCGCGGCGACGCGACCTACACGCTGGTGCAGGTGTCGGTGAACGACGTCATCATGATCTTCGCCTTCGCCCCGATCGTCGCCCTGTTGCTGGGCGTGACCGACATTACGGTGCCGTGGGCAACCCTCATCCTCTCCACGGTTCTCTACGTGGTCATACCGCTCGTCGCGGGCGCGATCACCCGAAGCTGGCTGATTGGGCGTGCCGGTGGCGGCACGACGGCCGAAGCGGCGGTGTCGGAATTCACCGGCCGGCTCAAGCCATTGTCGGTAGTCGGATTGCTGGCGACAGTGGTGCTGCTGTTCGGATTCCAGGGCACCGTGATCCTGGCCAATCCCATGCTCATCGTGCTGATCGCCGTGCCGCTGATCCTTCAGTCCTACGGTATCTTCGCGATCACCTATGCGGCGGCGAAGGCCTGGAAGGTCCCCTTCAACGTCGCGGCGCCCTGCGCGCTCATCGGCACCTCGAACTTCTTCGAACTGGCGGTGGCCGTGGCGATCAGCCTGTTCGGACTGAACTCGGGCGCCGCCCTTGCGACCGTGGTCGGCGTGCTGGTCGAAGTGCCTGTCATGCTGTCGCTGGTCGCCTTCGCCAACCGGACGCAACACTGGTTCCCGAAGGGCTGACATGACCGTCACGATCTATCACAACCCGCAATGCGGCACCTCGCGCAACACGCTGGCGATGATCCGCCAGTCCGGCGAGGAGCCGGAGGTCATCGAATATCTGAAGACGCCGCCGTCGCGTGAGAAGCTGGTCGAACTTCTCGCCGCCATGGACATGAGACCGCGCCAGCTGCTGCGCGAGAAGGGCACGCCCTATGCCGAACTCGGGCTCGAAGACCCGAAATGGAGCGACGACGAGCTGATCGATTTCATGATGGCTCATCCGATCCTGATCAACCGGCCGATCGTTGTGACGCCGCTCGGCGCCGTGCTGGCGCGGCCGTCCGAAGCCGTGCTGAAGGTGCTGCCCAACAAGGACATCGGGACCTTCACCAAGGAAGACGGCGAAACAGTCGCGACCGGAAGCAAGCCGGTTGCCTGACGACCCGCGAAAGCCCGGCGAGCCGCTGCCCAATCTGGACGAAGACCAGTTCAGGCCGATCGACACCCGGGCGTTGCTCGACGCGCCGCGCTCGCAGCACAGGCCGCGGGTGCTGATGCTCTACGGGTCGCTGCGCGAGCGCTCCTATTCGCGCTTCGCCACCGAGGAAGCGGCGCGGATCCTGGAGAAATTCGGTGCCGAGGTTCGCATCTTCAATCCGGCCGGGCTGCCGCTCGTCGATTCGGTGCCGGCGGACCATCCGAAGGTCAAAGAGCTGCGCGACCTCTCTGTCTGGTCGGAGGCGCAGGTCTGGTGCTCGCCCGAGCGCCACGGTGCGATGACCGGGGTGATGAAGACGCAGATCGACTGGCTGCCGCTGTCGCTCGGCGGGGTCAGGCCAACGCAGGGCCGGACGCTCGCCGTGATGCAGGTGTCGGGCGGCTCACAGAGCTTCAACGCGGTCAACCAGCTGCGCATCCTCGGCCGCTGGATGCGCATGGTGACGATCCCCAACCAGTCGTCGGTCGCAAAAGCCTTCGCTGAGTTCGACGAGGCGGGCCGCATGAAACCGTCTTCCTATTACAACCGGATCGTCGACGTGATGGAGGAACTGATGAAGTTCACGCTGCTGCTGCGCGACCGATCCGCCTATCTGACCGACCGCTACTCCGAACGCGTCGAGAGCGCCGAGGCGGTTTCCAAGCGGGTCAACCAGCGATCGATCTGAAGTCCGGCCGCAATATTTCCAACATTATCGAAATTCGATTGACGAAGGACATTACGGGCGCTAAAGCTATTTCCATGAAACTCGAAAAAGCAGCATCCCAGCTCGAGGCCCTCGGGAACCCGACCCGGTTGCAGCTCTATCGTACCCTGGTGCGGGCGGGCGACGAAGGCCTGGCCGTCGGCAGCATCCAGGACCGGCTGACGATCCCGGCCTCGACCCTGTCGCACCATCTCAAGCGCCTCGTCGATACCGGGCTTGTGACGCAGGAGCGGCAGGCGACGACGCTGATCTGCCGCGCGCACTATCCCGGCATGCAGCAATTGATCGGCTACCTGGCCGACGAATGCTGCGCCGACGGAACCTGCCCGCCGGTCGGCCGCATCGCGAGCGCATGAGGATGCGTTTTTTTGCCTTTGTATTTCGAATATACTAGAAGGAAGGAAGCTATGAGCGCAGCAATTCAAACCGGACTTCCCGTGGTCGTTATCGGCGCCGGCCCCGTCGGCCTCGCCGCCGCTGCGCACCTCGTCGAGCGCGGCATCCGGCCGGTGATCCTGGAGCGCGGCGCAAGCGTCGGCGCGACCTTGCTGGAATGGGGCCATGTCAAGGTATTCTCGCCGTGGCGCTACAATATCGATGCCGCGGCGCGCCGGCTGCTCGAGCGCGCGGGCTGGCAGGCGCCTGACGACGACCTGCTGCCGACCGGAGGCGAGATCGTGCGCAGCTATTTGCAGCCCTTGGCGGCACTTGCCGGGATCGCGCCGAACCTGAAGCTCGGGGCAACCGTCACGGCGATCACCCGCGAAGGCCGCGACAAGCTCGCCGACGAGGGCCGCGCCGAAGCGCCCTTCGTCGTCCGCTACCGCGACGCCGACGGCGAGCATCGCGTCACGGCACGCGCCGTGATCGATGCCTCGGGCACCTGGATGCGGCCCAACCCGATCGGCGTTGACGGTCTCACCGTGCCCGGCGAGACCGAGGCCGCGGACCGCATCGCCTATGGCATTCCGGACGTGGCAGGCACCGAGCGCGCGGCCTATGCCGGCAAGCGCACGCTGGTAATCGGCGGCGGCCATTCGGCGATCAATGTCGCGCTGGCGCTGATGCAACTGCAGGAGGAGGCGCCGAAAACCGAAATCTTCTGGGCGTTGCGCCGCGCCGGCGTCGAGCGACTGCTCGGCGGCGGGCTGAACGACAAGCTGCCGGAGCGCGGCGCACTCGGCCTTGCCGCCCGGCAGGCAATGCAGGAAGGCCGGTTGAACATGCTGGCGCCCTTCTCGGTCGGCCGCATCGAGACCACTGCGGACGGCCTTGCGGTCGAGGCGAGCCATGGCGGGAAGCCGACGCGGCTCGAGGTCGACCGGATCGTCGTCGCTACCGGCTTCCGGCCGGATCTTTCCTTCCTCGACGAGTTGCGCATCGCGCTCGATCCCGCCGTCGAGGCGACCCCTGCCCTGGCGCCGCTGATCGACCCGAACCTGCACTCCTGCGGCACCGTTCCGCCACATGGCATCGCCGAACTTTTGCACCCCGAACCGGGCTTCACCATTGTCGGCTCGAAATCCTACGGCCGGGCACCGACCTTCCTGATGGCGACCGGCTATGAGCAGGTCCGCTCGGTGGTGGCCGACATCGCCGGCGACCACGAGGCGGCCCGCGACGTGCGGCTGGTGCTGCCGGAGACCGGCGTGTGCAATTCGGACCCGCTTCCGCAGGCCGCGGCTTCAGGCTGCTGCGGCGGCCCCGCGCCGGCCGGCGTCGACGCCTGCTGCATCAAGGATGCGGATGCCAAGGCCGCCGGCGAATCCGGCTGCGGCTGCGGCTCGACCGTGGTGATCGAACCGGCGAGCAAGTCGTCCTGCTGCGGAGCCGCCGCATGAGATCAGGCGTGACAGGCGGAACGGCCCGCCGCGGCGAAGGCGACATGCCCCATGCACTCGCCTGACGTCCGGGCGCCGGCGCTTGCCGTCTGGGCGCTCGGCGTCACCCAGATCATCGGCTACGGTACGCTGTTCTACAGTTTTGCCATTCTCGCCCCAGCAATGTCCGCCGACCTCGACCTGCCCGAGCAATGGGTGTTTGCGGCCCTGTCGCTGGCGCTCTTCCTCGGCAGCCTGCTCGCGCCGACCGCCGGGCGCATGGCCGACCGTCATGGCGCCGGGCGGGTGATGACGGTCGGCTCGGCCGCCGCGGCCCTGGCGCTCGCCGCCTGCGCCCTGGCGCCGGAACGCTTCAGCTTTATCGCCGCGCTGGTGGCGATGGAGCTTGCCTCCTGCTTCGTGCTCTACGCCACGGCCTTCGTCGCCATCGTGCAGATCGGGCCGGTTGGCGCGCAGCGCAGCATCACCCACCTGACCCTTATCGCCGGCTTCGCCTCGACGATCTTCTGGCCGGTCACCACCTGGCTGCACGGCTTCCTCGACTGGCGCGCGGTCTACTTCGTCTTCGCCGGGCTGAACCTCATCGTCTGCCTGCCCATTCACGCCTGGCTGCTCGGCCTGTCGCGGCGGCGGCAGATGCTTGCCCCGGGCCTGCCCGCAAGCGCGCCGGCGCTCGCCCAGGCCGCGCCGCTCGATCCGGCGCAAACCCGCATCGTCTTCCTGTTGATGATGGCGGGCTTCGCCATCGGCGGCCTGGTGCTGTCGTCCATCCTCATCCACATGGTGCCGCTGCTCACCGCCATCGGGCTCGGCACCGCCGGCACGCTGGCCGCGACGCTGTTCGGGCCCTCCCAGGTCGCCAGCCGGCTCATCAACATGCTGTTCGGCGGGCGCCTGTCGCAGGCGCTTCTTGCCGTCATTGCAACGTTGCTGCTCGCCGTCGGGCTGGCCGTGCTGCTGGCGACTGCGCCATCCCTGCCAGGCATTGCCGCCTTCGTTGTGCTGTTCGGCCTGGGCTCGGGGCTGGTGTCGATCGTTGGCGGCACCTTGCCGCTCGAGATGTTCGGCAGGCGGGGCTACGGCTCGCGCGTCGGCTGGATGAGCGCGGCACGGCAGTTCTCGTCGTCCTTCGCCCCCTTCCTCTTCGCGCTGATGATGGCGCGCACCTCGGTGCCGGTGTCGATCGGTGCGCTGTGGATCGTTGCCGTGCTGGGCGTCGCCGTCTTCACCGCCATCTGCGTGGCCGCGCGCGGGCGCCCGGCGGAAGCCGAAGCAGCCTGATCGCCGGCGCTCAGCCGGGATGGCTGAGATGGCGCGCCAGCCTGAGCGTCAGCGCCAGGATGGTCAGCGTCGGATTGGCCTGGCCCGAGGTCGGAAACACCGACGAACTGGCGACGTAGAGATTGCCGACGCCATGGACGCGCAGATCCGTGTCGACGACGCCCTGCCTCGGATCGGCCGCCATGCGCGTGGTGCCGATATGATGGCCGCCGACGATGCCGTGCCGGTGCGCGCGCTCGCGGAGTTTTTCCCTGTCGAAGTCGAGCCGGCCGGTGCCGGTCCGCTCCAGCTCGGCTGCCAGCAGGGCGTAGCTCTTCTCCAGGCTCTCGATGTCGAGATCGGTGATGCGCCAGTCGACCTTCAGGCGGGGCATGCCGAGCGCGTCGCGTTCGGCCGACAGCGTCAGCCGGCTGTCGGGATTGGGCGCCTGTTCGGCATGGAACTCGAGCGCGTATGAGTTGGCGGCCGATCCCAGCACCACCGAAGGCAGCTTGCGGTCGGCGAAGGTGCGCTTGCGCAGCCAGTTTGTGCCGAACCTTGCCAGGCGAAGCGGCTGCCGGACGATGTTGGAGACATGACGCGCGCGGCCGGCCCAGCCGACCGGCTTGTCGACGAATTTGCGGCTGTATTCGTAAAGCACCATGTCCTTGACCAGGAACATGGCCGATAGAACGGCATCGCCATGCCCGGGGTCGCCGGGCTCCGGCAGATGGGTGCGGAAGGTGGTGTTGAGCAGCCCGTGCTCGCGTTGCGCCCTGTCGGTCAGCCACAGGCGGCGGCGCAGGTAGATGCCGTCGCCGTCTTGCGCATAGTCGTATGCGATGCCCTCTGGCGGGCCGGTGAAGGTCACCGTTCCGACCGTCTCGCAGAGATGGCTCATGTAGTTGCGGCCTAGCTGGCCGCTGTCATTGCCGATGCCGTCCCTCCTGACGTCGTTCGAGGCCAGCAGCAGCCGCGTCGTCTCCAGCCCGCCGAGCGCCAGCACGTAGTTGCGGGCGGTGATGCGCCTGCGCGCGCCATCGGGCCCGGCGACATCCAGCCACTCGACGCTGTTGCCGTCGGCAGAGAGCTGGATACGCGTCACCGGCGCGTTGCGGAACACTTTCGCCGATTCCGATCTGGCGAGCTCGGCGCCGTAGCGACGCCAGAAGTTGGTCGGCCTGCTGAAGCGCTCGACGGTGGTGCGCACGTAGTCGCCGTCGAGGCCCGGGGCGAGCTCTTCCTGTTCGCCCGGCAGGGCGTCGGCCGGCGCGTAGGCAGGCAGGCCCGCCTCGGCCGCCTTGAGTGCCATGGAGTAGTCCGCTCCAAGCTCCGCATAGGCGATCGGCCAGCCGGAGCCGGGCACCCACGGGCGTTCCTCGAGATCGATCGGATCGAGGGGAATGGCGCGACCGCCCCAGATCGTGCTGGTGCCGCCCAGCGCACGGACGCGGTAGTTATGGGTATGCGGGTGCCGGACGGGGTCGACGAGCTCGCCCCGGTAGAATTCCTGCGAGGCATTGGTCTTTTTGTCGCCGCCGGCCTCGAGGAGGACAACGTCCACGCCTTCGGCGGCAAGCGTGCGGGCAAGCGTCAGTCCCGCCGCCCCAGCGCCGACGATGGCGACATCGCAGGAAAGGCCGCGGTCCGGAATGTCGGCAAATGATGCAAGCACGGATGAACGCTCCTTGCGGCCACAACGGCGGCCGACGGTTCTGCTCCCCATGCTTGGTGATTTTTATTCCACTTGGTGTTAGCAATTGCAACACGGGCGCGGAATATTTGGTTGCACTGCAGCAAGACCGTTGGCATTGGGGCGCCGGCGGCATCGGAGTTTCTCATGATGCAGCGCGCTTTCGGCCCCGCGCAGACCCCGCTTCCCGTACTCGGCCTCGGCTGCAGCCGCATCGGCTCGCTCGGCAACCCCGTTCCGATGCGCGACATGCGCCGCCTGCTCGAACGCTCGCTGGAACTCGGCGTCAACCTGTTCGACACGGCCGACATCTATGGCCAGGGCGACAGCGAACGCGAGATCGGCCGGCTGATCGCCGGGCGCCGCGACGAGGTCTTCGTGGTGACCAAGGTCGGCAAGCGCTTCTCGCGCAGGATGCGGCTGATGCGCTCGCTGAAACCGGTGCTGAAACCCCTGCTCGGACGCGCCGGATCGGCGAGGAAGGCCGTCGTCGGCCAGCGCGACGCCAATCTGGCGACGGACTTTTCGCCGGCTCACATTATTGCCGCGCTTGATGACAGCCTGAAACGCCTGGGCACCGGCCATGTCGACGCGCTGCTCCTGCACAGCCCGCCGGCCGGCGACGTCACGCTGGAAGCGGCCGAGGCGCTGGAGGCGCTGAAGCGCGCCGGCAAGCTTCGCCATTACGGCATGTCCTGCGACGACCTGCCGGCCCTCGAGGCAACGCTGGCGCTGCCCGGCATCGAGATGGTCGAGCTGCCGATCGACGTGCTCGACGCGGCCATCGAAACCGGGCTGACGGAAGTCATCAAGAAGTGCTCGATCGGCGTGCTGGCGCGCGAGGTGCTGCGGCTGCAGCCGGGCCTCGCGCCCGGCGAGGCGCTGGTGCGCGCGGCCCGGCGCGACGGCGTCACCTCGGTGATCCTCGGCACCTCCAGCATTGCCCATCTGGAGCATGCACTGGCCGCGCTGGAGGCCGGCATCGGGGTGCCGGTGCCGGTTACAGGCGGCTAGCCGCCTTCCGGCAGGTCCAGATCGACGACGATCGGCAGGTGGTCGCTGCCGAAATTCTCGCCGGTGGAAATGCCGGCTACGCTGATGCCGCGCGACACCGCGACATGGTCGACGGCGGTGCCGAGCAGCTTGCCGAGGCCGAAGAAGACCCGCGTCGCCGCGGGCCAGGCGGAGCGCTCGGTCGCAAGCAGCTGCGAGCGGTCGAAGAAGTCGCGAAAGGCCGGTGTCCAGACCGGCGTGTTCCAGTCGCCGGCCATCACGAGGTCGATGCCCGCCGGTTCGGCAGCGATGCGCCGGGCCAGCGTGTCGAGATAGAGGTTGCGTGTCCGCCAGCCGGCAGCCGTGCGCGGCGTCGGCGCGTGGATGGCATAGAGAACGAGGGGACGCACGGCGTCCGGCCGCATCACCTCGACGCGGATCGCCTGCGCGCCGCCGATCGGATCGCCCGAGGGCGGCATGTCCGGCACCAGCTGCGCCTTCATCGGGTAGCGGCTGAGCACGATGTTGCCGTTCCAGCGCGAGACTTCCGGCCCGGCCGCATAAGGCAGCCCCGGCAGGGTCCGCAGCACCTCGGGCCAGCCGAACTTCGCCTCCTGCGTCACCAGAATGTCGGGTGAGAGCCCGGCCACGACGCCGTGGAAGCCAGCCTTGTCAGGATTGTCGTAGAGCAGGTTTGCCGAGACGATCCGCAGGTCGCGATGCGAAGCGTCGGGCGCCCTTGGCACACCGGACAGGAAGAGCGGCGCGCCGGACAACAGAAGCAGGACGCCGAAGACCGCAGCCAGGCGGCGACGGCGCAAGGCAACCGCACACAGCAGGAGGACAGCTGTCGCCACGGCGATCTGGGGCCGGAAGAAGGCGGCCATGTCGCCTGGCCAGCTTTTTCCCGCGAAGGCAAGCAGCCCGACGGCGACAGCGGCGGCGGCGAGCAGGGCCCAGGCCAGGGCGCCGGGAAGCCACCCGATGGTCGGCGTTCCGCCCGCATAGTCTTCCGTCGCCTCGGTCATGAAAAATCCTTCGCCGGCCGCCCATGGGGCGGCACGGCGCCAGCCTCGCATGGACGGCTCGCGGTTTCAGCCCTCGCGCATGGCATGCGACATCTGGTCCCTGAGCGGTCCGAGGAGATACTGCAGGGCGGTGCGCCGGCCCGTCGTGGCCAGGAAGACGTCGACCGGCATGCCGGGCACCAGCTTGCGTTCGCGACGCAGCCTCGCCTCCTCGTCGATGCCGATGCGTGCCAGATAGTAGGGTTCCTGTCCGCCCGTGCGCTCGATGACATCTGCCGACACCGACAGCACCTCGCCGGCGATATCCTCCAGCAAGCCAGCATCGAGCGTGCGCAGCCTGATGCGCGCCGGGCGGCCGGCGGCGACGTTGTCGATATCGACCGGCCTGATGCGCGCCTCCACGACCAGCCGGTCGTTGGCGGGAACCACCAAAGCGAGCACGGCGCCGGCCGCGATGACGCCACCCACCGTGTGGACGGCGAGCTGGCTGACGACGCCGGCACCGGGAGCGCGAACAATCAGCCGCTCGAGCTGGTCCTGCGTCGCCTTGCGGCGCTCCAGCAGCTCGGCGATGCGGGCATCGGCGTCGCGCAGTTCCTGCTCTGCCTGTTCGCGCTGGTTGAGGTCGAGCTGCAGGCTCTCGAGCTCGCTGCGCGCGATCGCGATGTTGGACTGCGCGATGTCGGATTCGAGCTGGCCGATGCTGCCCTCGAGCTCGGCCCTGCCGCGACGCAGCGCCGAAATCTGTCGCTGCGTCGTCAGCCCCTGCTGCATCAGCTTTTCGGCGCTGGCCAGTTCCTCGCCCATGTAGCGAACCTGGTCGCGCGTCGCCGACAGGCGGGCCTGCAGCCCGCGGACCGCGGCCCGCAACTGCCTGATCTGCTCGGCAACGCTGTCCTTCTGGCCGGCAAGGGCCGTACGGCGGGCCTGGAAGAGCGTGGCCTCGGCGGCAAGCGCAGCAGCGAGATCGCCTTCGAGGCCCTCCATGCCGGGCATCGTGGCGGCGGTTCCTGTCATGTCGGGAAGACCTGCCTGTTCGGCGCGCAGGCGCTGGCGCCTTGCAACCAGGTCGACCAGCTGCGCCACGATGATGGCGTGGTTGCCGCGCGCTGCGGTGTCGTCGAGGCGCAGCATCGGTTCGCCGGCTGCGACACGCGCGCCATCGTGGACGAGGATGGCGCTGACGATGCCGCCCTCGCGATGCTGCACCTGCTTGACGCGGTCGCTGACGGTCAGGCGGCCGCCGACGATCACGGCACCGTCGAGCCGTGTCGTGACGGCCCAGCCGCCGAGGCCGCCTACCATCAGCACGCATACGAGCAGACCGGCGAGAAGTTCGCGGCGGACAGGGGAGTGCTGCGGACGGAGGATTCTCATGAGGTCGCCACCCTGACCGGCCCCCTGCCCTGGTCGCGCAGGATCTCGCCGCGCGGGCCGAAACCGGCCTGCGCGCCACCCGAGATGACCAGCACCTGGTCGCAGGCGGCGATGGCGCCCGGGCGGTGCGCGATGACGATCACGATGGCGCCCCGCTTGCGGCAGCCGGCGATGGCGCCGAGCAGCGCCTCGTCGCCATCGGCATCCAGGTTGGAGGTCGGCTCGTCGAGCACAACGAGGAAGGGCTGGCCGAACAGCGCGCGCGCAAGGCCGATGCGCTGGCGCTGGCCGGCCGACAAGGTGATGCCGTCCGGGCCGATCTGCGTATCGTAGCCGTCTGGCAGGCCGACGATCATGCCGTGCGCGCCAGCCTGCTTGGCTGCGGCGATGACAGCGCTGGAATCGACCGGGGCGGACAGGCGGGCGATGTTTTCGGCAACCGTTCCCTCGAAGAGCTCGACCTCCTGCGGCAGGTAGCCCAGGTGCCGGCCGAGGTCGTCTTGCGGCCATTGCGACAGTTCGGCGCCGTCGAGCCTTATTGTCCCGGCAGCCGCCGGCCAGACCGCGACGAGTGCCCTGGCGAGCGTCGACTTGCCCGCCCCGCTTGGGCCGATGACGCCAACCGCGCTGCCGGCCCTAACGGAGAATGTCACGCCGGTGAGGATGCGGCGGCCCGAAACCGGCGCGTCGACCGAGAGCCCCGTGACCGCGAGCGACGCCGCCGGCGCGGGCAGCCCGGTGCGCGGCCCGGCCTCGGCCGCGGCATGGATGACCGGCGCCAGGCGAAGCCAAGCCTGCCGGGCGGCGACGAAGCCGCGCCAGTGGACAATCGCCTGCTCGACCGGCGCCATCGCGCGCGAAGTGATGATCGAAACAGCGATGATCATGCCCGGCGTGATCTCGTTGCGCAGCGCCAGATAGGCGCCAAGCGCCAGGGATGCGGATTGCAGGAGCAGCCGGATGCCGCGCGACAGGCCGATGAAGAGGGCCGAGCTGTCAGCCGCGCCACGCACCGCCAAACGCAGCGCCTGATCAGTCGCGGCGAAGCGGCCGGAGAAGGCGCCGCGCATGCCGAGCCCGGCGATGGTCCCGGCGTTGCGCATGGCCGTCTCGAACAGCCGCGCCCGTCGCGCATTCTCCACGCCGGCAAGACGCGCCGGCTCCTGCGCCAGCCGGTCGCCGAGCGCCGTCAGCACCACCAGGAGGGCGACACCACCGAGCGCCAGCGTTCCAAGCGCCGGATGGAACAGGAAGGCAATCGCCAGGTAGATCGGCAGCCAGGGCAGGTCGCAGAGGGCGATCGCGGCCGGCGAGCCGATGAAGCCGCGCAGCCGGTCGAAGTCCTGCATCGCGTTGACGGGCCGCATGGCCCGGCCCGGTTCTGTCATCGCAGGAGCCGCGACGGCGGCGCGCATGACGGCCGGTCCCGCCTCGTCGCCGAAACGGTCTGCGATGCGCGTGGCCGCACGCAGGCGCAGGGTCTCCAGCGCGCCGAGTCCGACATAGATGCCGGCGACCAGCGCAAAGAGGGCGATGAGTGTCGGCAGGCTGCCGCTCGGCAACACCCGGTCGTAGACCAAGAGCATGAACAGCGAGCCCGACAGCATGAAGAGATTGAAGACGGCCGACAGCGCCAGGATGCCGGCATAGCCGCCGATGGCTGCCTGGCGCACGACAGGCAGATCCGGTCCCGCCGGGCGGGGAATCGTCTTGGAAGGCGCCGGTGCGGACTGCATGGCCGATTGTCTACCGATCTGCGGTAGGGCCACCCCTTACCTGCCGCGGTTTCATGGACCAGCATGCTGCACTGCAAACAAAACGCACAGTGACAGAATGTTTCAGCTGCGTAAAAATTGTTGAATTACACGCGGCCGGCGATCCCTGTTTGATCAGTTCATATGGAAACGAAATCGATTGCGAGCAGATAATTTAAAAATCGGATAAAAGTATATTCGTTCGCACAGCCTGTAGTTGATTTTGTTTTTATTGTGACGAGGAGCGCCAATTGCGCATTCCGGGTGCTGACATAATTCTGACGAACATCTTGTTGTGTGTTCTCAAGGCAACACCGGCATCAAAACTGCCCCGTCAGGGTCATTCCGGAATTTCAGGACTCGCATTTGTGCAGTGCACCTATAGGCTGAGGGTGGGGCGAAGTGAGGTTGTGTGTGCCAGTTCTCTGCTAAGTCGATTTCCGTCCTCCTTGTCAGCAGCCTGGCCCTTGCCGGTTGCAATACCCTACCCTCTTCCGGGCCCGAGATCGGGCCGAACAGTTTCGCGGCAGTCAATCCGCCGGCCGGCGCTCCGCATGCCGTCGTCAACGTCACGCCGGCGGTGGTCAAGGTCCTCGAGAAGTCGCGTCCCGACAACGGGCTGGCGGGACTGAAGGGCGGCGGACCCGCCGCGATCAGGCTCGGCGTCGGCGACATCGTGGCCGTCACCATCTTCGAGGCCAGCCCCGGCGGGCTCTTCATCCCGCTGGAATCGACCAGCAGTTCGGGCAATTTCGTCAACCTGCCGGACCAGAAGGTCGACAGCGAGGGCAACATATCGGTGCCCTATGCCGGCTCGATCCGCGCCGCCGGCCAGGAGCCTGCCGCCATCCAGCGGGTCATCGAGCAGCGCCTGGAGAGCCGGGCGATCGAACCGCAGGCGGTGGTGTCCGTAAAGTCTCAGACCTCGTCGGAGGTCAGCGTGCTCGGCGACGTCAACTCGCCGTCGAAATTCGCCATCAACGCCGACGGCGAGCGCATCCTCGACGTGATCGCCAGGGCCGGCGGGCCCAAGCAGCCCGGCTACGAGACCTATGTCACGCTGCAGCGCCGCTCGAAGAAGGAGACCATCTACTTCCAGAAGCTGGTGCGCGAGCCGAAGAACAACATCTACGTGCTGCCCAGCGACACCATCTATGTCTATCGCGAGCCGCACGCCTTCATCGCCTTCGGCGCGTCCGGCGAGAACGGCCGCTTCGACTTCGCCGACGAGCAGATCAGCCTGTCCGACGCGATGGGCAAGGCCGGCGGCCTGCTCGACAACCGCGCCAATCCCGGCGCCGTGGTCGTCTACCGCATGGAAAGCCGCAAGGTCGCGGCCAAGCTCGGCGTGCCGGTCGACAAGTTCCAGGGCGACGAGATCCCGGTCATCTACCAGTTCGACCTGCGCGATTCCGGCGGCTTCTTCCTCGCCTCGCAGTTCCCCGTCCACAACAAGGACGTGCTCTACATCGGCAACGCGGCCGTCGTGAAATACCTGAAGCTCATCAACGCGGTCGGCGAGACGACGACGGCCCTGTCGGCCGGGCGCAACACCGTCAACTGGAACTGAGGCAGGGACCCGCAGAGGAGGTAGCCCGGCGAATGAACATGCATGAGGTTGGCCTGGCGGCGGCGGGCGGCGGCGCGGAGCTGAAGATGGGCGGGCGGCGGCCCGAGGCGGCAACAGGACGGGGGCGCATGACATGATCTGGCTGATCGCGAGCCTGGTGGCCTGCGTGCTCGTGGTGCTGCATCCCTACGTCACGTACCCGCTCAGCCTGATGGCGGTGCGGCGCCTGCGGCCGCAGCCGCTCAGGCCGACACTGCCGGAGCCGACGCGCTTCGCCATCGTCTGCTGCGTCTACAACGAGCGTTCCGTGGTCGAGCAGAAGATCGACAACATGCGTGCGGTGCGCGACGCGCTTGGCGACTGCCAGCTGCTGATCCACAGCGACGCCTCGAGCGACGGCACCAACGAGGTGCTGCACTCGGTGGAGGGCGAGTTCGCCATCTCGCTGGCGGAAGCGCGCAGCGGCAAGAGCGCCGGCATGAACCGGCTCATCGCCATGACCGACGCCGAGATCGTCATCTATACCGACGCCAATGTGATGATCGACCCGGCCACCGCCGCAAACCTGGCGCGCTATTTTGCCGACGAAGGGGTCGGCTGCGTCACCGGCCACCTGCGCTACCAGAACGAGGAGGAGAGCGAGACCGCGCGCATCGGCGCGCTCTACTGGAAGCATGAGGAATGGGTGAAGCAGCTCGAGAGCGACACCGGCTCGGTGATGGGCGCCGACGGCTCGCTGTTTGCCATCCGACGCAAGCTGCACCGCCCGACGCCGGCCGACATCATCGACGATTTCCACACCTCGATGTCGATCCTGTGCGCCGGCTACCGGCTGGTGCGCGGCGGCGACTTCGTGGCCTACGAGCGATCGGCCACCGTGCGCGGCGACGAATTCCGCCGCAAGGTGCGCATCGCCTGCCGCGCCTTCAACTGCCACCGGCTGCTGTGGCCGCGCATCGCCCGGCTCGACGGGCTGACGGTCTACAAGTACCTGTCGCACAAGTTCCTGCGCTGGCTGGCCGGCTATTTCCTGGTCGCCGGGGCGGCCGCTTCGTCGGCGATCGTCTGGCTTGCCTTCGGGCCCGCCGCCTTCGCGGCCTACGTCGCCTTGCTGGCTCTGGCGGCAACCGCCGCGGCACGGTTCAACCTGCCCATCGTCACCGGCATGTGGGAGATCTTCGTGGCGATGTGGGCCACCGCGATCGGTGTCTACAAGTCCATCCGTGGCGAACGCTTCCAGACCTGGACCGTCGCCTCCTCGACGCGCAAGTGAGCAGGCCGCGACGCGGCCCGTAGCAAATAGATGACCCAGGAGCTGTCCCAGCCCGCGCCAACCGGCCGGATGTCCCGCATCCGCGGCCTGGCGACCGGATTCGGCGCCCTGCACGTGCTGCACACGGCGATGAATCTCGGTTTCAGTCTGTTGCAGCTTCTCGTGCTTGCGCGCCTGCTCGACCAGCCGCGTTATGCGGAGATCGTCTTCCTGACCGCCGTCGGCTTCTACATCCAGCCGGCCGACCAGGCGATCGGGCGCGCCAACTACATGGCGCTGCGCCCGGCGGCTGCCGGCATGGCCGGCGCGGCACGCGGCGCGGTCGTGTGGTTCCTGGCCGGCCAGGCCTGCCTGCTTCTCCTGCTCTCCTTCGCGGTGCCGCTGTGGTTCGGCACGGACGACCCCGTGCGCTACCTCGGCAACGCGCTCTTCCTGTTCGGCTGCCTTTTCACCAACTACTGGTCCTTCGACCTGCAATCGACGGCATGGGCGGCCGATCTCGGCCGCCGCTTCGCCTTCGTCTCCATCCTGCGCCGCTTCGCCTTCCTGCTGGCGCTCGGCCTGTTCTGGCTGACCGGTGACTTCCTGCTCTACGGCATGGCGACGACCGTCGTCATCGTGTTCTTCATGGCGGTCGTTTTGAGAGCCGCCCGCCGCGCGCCGGTGCTGGCGGCCGGCCCGGCCAATCCCGCGCGCACGGGATTCCTTGCCTACTGGAAACAGTTCTGGGCCTCGCTCGCCTTCGCCCTGTCGGAACTGCTGGTGCTGAACTCGCCCTATGCGGTGCTGACTGCGCTGTTCGGTGTCGGGCCGGTGCTGGTGGTGTTCGATTCGGTAATGAAGGTCGCCCGCCTCGCCATGGCCGGGACACGGACGCTGGCCGAGATCTTCCTGCCGCGCATCAGCCGGCACCTCATCGACGGCGAGCGCGTCGAGGCGCAGCGCGGCCTGTGGCGGGTCACGCTGCTTTGCGCCGCCGCAACGGCCGTCCCGGCGGGCGCGGTGCTGTTCTTCTCGCCCTTTGTCTTCGATCTCCTGCTCGGGCCGAACAATGTCGTTCCGCCCGAGGCCGCACCGGCCGCAGCGCTCATCATCATGGTCAGCGGCTTCTACCAGCCGGCCACGCTGTTTCTTTCCTACCTGAACGCGAGGCGGCTGGTGCTCGGCGTTGCGGTCTTCGCCACGGTCGGGGCGGGTGCGGCGGCGGCGATCATGCTGATCTGGCGGTTCGAGCCGACCGGGCTGCTGTGGGTCTATGGCGGCTTCTTTGCCGCCGTGTCGGGTTTCGCACTGCTGCAATCGCGGCGGATCGAGCCATGGGAGGCGGAACGCCAGGCCTAGCTCGCCCGCCTCGACGCCGTGTTTTCCTGCCGCCACAACCTTCCGGCGCTTCGCGCGTTTGGGGTGGACGCATGAAACCGGAGACCGACATGGCGACGAAGACCAGCACCAAGAAGAACGGCAACGCCAAAACGGCGGCGGCCAGGCAGCGCAAGATCCAGGCGACCGTCGACAGGAACGACCGCGAGGACGGGAAGGACGAAAAGCCCGTCGCCGCGCAGCTCGGCGCGCGCGAATACCCGGCGCCGCCATTCCCGAAGCAGCATCACCCGAAACCCGGCGAGGAACGGCTGATCGACCCGGCGCCGATGTATGACGCTCCCTACTACCAGGGGTCGGGCAAGCTTGAGGGCAAGGTGGCGCTGGTGACCGGCGGCGATTCCGGCATCGGCCGGGCCGTCGCGGTGCTGTTCGCGCGCGAGGGCGCGGACGTGGCCATCGCCTACCTGACGGAGCACGAGGACGCGCACGCCACCAAGGCGGCGGTCGAGGCGGAGGGCCGCAAGGCAATCCTGATCTCCGGCGACGTGGCCCTGCGCGCCCATTGCATCAAGGCAGTCGCCCGCACGGTCAAGGAACTCGGCGGGCTCGACGTGCTGGTCAACAATGCCGCCTTCCAGGTCCATTCTACGAAGTTCGAGGACCTGACGCCCGAGCATTTCGACGCCACGCTGAAGACCAATCTCTACGGCTATTTCAACATGGCCCAGGCGGCCGTGCCGCACATGAAGCCGGGCTCGGCGATCGTCAACACCGGGTCCGTCACCGGGATCGAGGGCTCGAAGGAACTGGTCGATTACTCGATGAGCAAGGGCGGCATACACGCCTTCACGCGGGCTCTGTCGGGCAACCTTCTGGACAAGGGCATTCGCGTCAACGCCGTGGCGCCCGGACCGGTCTGGACGCCGCTCAACCCGTCGGACCGACAGGCAGGCGATGTCTCGGAATTCGGCGGCAACACGCCGATGAAGCGGCCGGCCCAGCCCGAGGAGATCGCGCCGGCCTACGTGTTCCTCGCCTCGCCGCAATGCTCGAGCTACATCACCGGCGAAATCCTGCCGATCATCGGCGGCTATTGAAGCAGAACGCGCCGGCCGTCACTCAGCGGCCGGCGCCAGGCCTCCGGCGGTCAGCCGGTCATGCTGCTTGGCTGCGGCCTCGCAGCGGCTGCGGAATTCCAGCACCTCGGTCTCCGAGAGGTGCTCGATGCCGATGAAGGAGTTCTCGCCCTTGCTGACGCGGATCAGTTCGTCGAGCTTGGTCTGAACCGCCGCACCGTCGCGGTTCTGGGTGTTCTGGATGAGGAACACCATCAGGAAGGTGATGATGGTGGTGCCCGTGTTGATGATCAGCTGCCAGGTGTCGCTGTAGTGAAAGACGGGACCGGTCATCGCCCACAGGACGATGATGAGGCAGCAGCCAAGAAAGGTTATCGGCCGGCCGGCGGCGCGGGCGACCGCGTTGGCAATTCTGGTGAAGAGTTTTTCCATCGACGTCTCATCCGACGAGTTGAACCGGGCGTGTAAAACCGAAATGCTGCCGAACCGGCGGTATCGGTATCGGGCCCGGCGGCGGCGCCGGGTCGGGGGGAACCGGGGCTGGCTGCGGGACCGGAAAGGGTTCCGGCCGCGGCGACGGTCTTCCAGGCTGGGTCATGGCGCACACTCTCACGCAATCTTGGCCCGGATAACGCGGCTGCGCATCGCCAGTTCCCAGCTGACAGAACCGGGTTCAAATCGTGAACAGACTCTGTCATGGTGCGGCCATGCCCATCGTCTCGCCCCTGCAGCAGAACCCGCTGATCGACGGCCGCCAGTCGGACCGCGCCCTGCTCGTGCGGCGCGGCGTGCAGCGGCTGCTGGCGCAGATGGGTGCGCACGTCCTGCCCGAGCTCAGCCTGGCGACCGGCCGGCGCGCCGACCTCGTGGCGCTGACGGCCAAGGGCGACGTCTGGATCATCGAGATTAAATCGTCGGTCGAGGATTTTCGCGTCGACCGCAAATGGCCGGACTACAGGCTGCATTCCGACCGCTTCTTCTTCGCCACGCATCCGGGCGTGCCGGCGGACATCTTCCCGGAGGAATGCGGTTTCATCCTGTCGGACGGCTACGGCGCCGAGATCCTGCGCGATGCGCCGGAGCACCGGCTGGCGCCGGCGACGCGCAAGGCGATGATGCTCAGGCTGGCGCGCGCCGGTGCAGCGCGGCTGCTTGCGGCAGAGCTTGCCGGCGTGTCGGTGCCGGCGCTCGACGGCGAAAGCGAGTAGGCTAGCGCGGTGCGCGCTTGGCCAGGATCCGCTGCAGGGTGCGGCGGTGCATGTTGAGCCGCCGCGCGGTTTCCGAAACGTTGCGCTCGCACATTTCATAGACGCGCTGGATGTGTTCCCAGCGCACCCGGTCGGCCGACATCGGGTTTTCCGGCGGCGCGGCGCGCTCGCCGGCCGAGCGGGTCAGCGCGGCAAAGATCTCGTCGGCATCGGCGGGCTTCGACAGATAGTCGACGGCGCCGAGCTTCACCGCGGTCACGGCGGTGGCGATATTGCCGTAGCCGGTCAGGATGATGGCGCGCGTGTCCTCCCGCTTCTGGCGGATGGCGGCGATGACGTCGAGCCCGTTGCCGTCGGCCAGCCGCATGTCCACGACCGCATAGGCCGGCGGATTGGCGCGCACCTTGGCTACCGCCTCTTCCACGCTTTCGGCCGTGTCGACCGCGAAGCCGCGGCCTTCCATGGCGCGCGCAAGCCTGGTCAGGAACGGCTTGTCATCCTCGACGATCAGGAGCGAGGCATCCTCGCCGATCGTGCCGATATCGGGGTTGTCGTCTGCTGTCATCGCTGCGCCCGTCTCTAGTCCTGCTTCGCACCATATAGGTCTTGTGCCGGCTTATCCAACTGGGCGTCCGCAAACGCATCCGGCAGTGCCTGGTCGGCCGCCTGCCCGCGCGCCAGGAACAGCGCGCGCGGCCAGACGATCTCGATCGAGGCGCCCTCATGCGGGGCGCGATGATTTTTGAACGACAGCGTGGCGCCCGAGCGCTCGAGCAGAGTCTTGGCGATGAACAGGCCAAGCCCCAGCCCGCCGCCGCGCTCGGCGCCCTGGCGCGTCGACATATAGGGATCGCCGATGCGGCCGATGATCTCCGGCGGGAAGCCCGGCCCGTCGTCGGCGATGCGCAGGGTCACCTCCTCGTCGTTCCAGCTCCATTGCACGGTGGCGCTCGCGGCGGCGAAATCGACGGCGTTCTCGACGAGGTTTCCGAGACCGTAGATGACACCGGCGTTGCGTTGGCCGACCGGCTCGGGGCCCGACTGTTCGCCGGGCTCGAGACGGATGGCGATGCCGAAGTCGCGGTGCGGCGCGATCACCTCCTCGACCAGCGAGGTCAGCGGCAGGCGGGCAAGGTGCATCTCGCCCTCGGAGGAGAGGCTGGTCAGGCGCTTCAGGATATCGCGGCAACGCTCGCTCTGCGAACGCAGCAGGCGCACGTCCTCGCCATAGGTGGCGTCGTTGCCGAGCGTCAGCTCCATCTCGCGCGCGACCAGCGCGATGGTGGCGAGCGGCGTGCCGAGCTCATGCGCGGCGGCGGCCGCCAGCCCGTCCAGCGCCGACAGATGCTGCTCGCGCTGCAGAACCAGCTCGGTGGCGGCAAGCGCGTTGGCCAGAAGCCTGGCCTCCTCGGCCACGCGGAAGGCGTAGATGCCGGTGAAGGCGATGGACGAGGACAGCGCCATCCACATGCCGGCGACATAGATGAAGGGCATGGCGAGCGCCGTGCCGTCGAACCAGGGCAGCGGGAAGTGAAAGAACACCAGGACGCTCGCCATGGCCACGACCATCACCCCGAGCAGTGCGGTCATGCGCAGCGGCAGCGAGGTCGCCGAGACCACCACCGGCACGATCATCAGCAGCGAGAACGGGTTGGTCAGGCCGCCGGTCAGGAACAGCAGGCCGGCAAGCTGCAGGGCGTCGAGCGTCAGGATGGCGAAGGCCGCCGGCGTGCTCAGCCGGTATGTCGCCGGGTAGTTCAGCGCCAGATAGAGATTGAGCGCCGCCGAGGTCGCGATCAGCGCGAAGCACGGCACCACCGGCAGCGGGAACTGGTAGCCATAGGCGACGATCACCACCGTGATGCTCTGGCCGACAATGGCCAGCCAGCGCAGCCGGATCAGCGTGTTGAGGCGAAGCCGCTGGCTCTGGGCGAGGTCTGGCGTGTCGAGGTCGCTGGTCATCGGGCGTATATGCCCGGCCAGCCGGTCGCCGCCAAGCGCTATTTGGCGCGCGGCTTGGCGCGGCTGGTGGCGGCGGCTTCGAGCGGGTTGTCGGGCCAGACGTGTTTCGGGTAGCGGCCGCGCATGTCGGCGCGCACATCGGCCCATGAACCGCGCCAGAAGCCCGGCAGGTCGCGCGTCGTCTGGATCGGCCGGTGCGCCGGCGACAGAAGCTCGAGCGTCAGCGGCACGGTACCGCTGGCGACCGCGGGGTGGCGGTCGAGGCCGAAGAGTTCCTGCACGCGCACCGCCAGCACCGGCTGCTCGCCATCGTAGCGGATCGGCAAGTGGCTGCCCGACGGCACGTCGAAATGCGTCGGTGCGAGCTTCGCCAGCTGCCGCTGCAGGTCGTGCGGCACCAGCGACATCAGTCCGGCATTGAGCACGCCGGCATCGATGCGCGCGAAGGACGCCTCGCCCGACAGGAAGGGCAGGAGCCAGTCGTCGAGCCCCGCGACCAGCGCCGCGTCGGAAACATCGGGCCACGGCGCGCCGAGGCCGCGATGCAGGAAGCCGAGGCGCTGGCGCAGCGTCTCGGTGTCCTTGCTCCAGCGCAGTAGGCCGAGCCCGTGCGCGCGGATCGCGTCGAGGATCGCCCGGTCGGCCTCCGCTCCCGAGGGGGCGGGCAGCATGCGCTCGCTGAGCCGGATGGCGCCGAGCCGCACCGCCTCGCGCACCCTGACAGCGCCGCGCGCCGGGTCGAAGGCGCTCTCGGTATGCGTCTCGATGCGGTGGCCAAGCGCCGCGCGGATATCCTCCTCCGCAACTGCGGCGGCTGCCGCGATGCGGGCATTCTGCGCCTTGCCCTGCAGGTCGGCCACCACGAGATAGGTTTCGCCGGCCAGTGGGTCTGCGGCGTCGAGCTGGGCGCCGCTGCCATTGGCGAGCACGAAGCGGCCGCGTTCGCCGCGCGCCCGCGCGACGCGGTCGGGCCAGGCGGCGAGCAGCAGGGCGCCGGCGGAGCCCGATCCGGCACGGGCCGCGCCGTCCCCGCCGCGCGAAGATTGTCCACCCCTTGCAGCCGCGGCCTTGGCCAGCCTTTCGGCAAGCTGCCGCGCGGCACTGGCGCGCGGCGAGCGGTCAGTGGCAAAGCGCGACAGGCGGCGCTCCAGATCGGCCGCGTCACCGCCCAGCCCGCGCTCGGTCAGCAATACGGCGAGCAGGGCCGCCTCGCGCTGGCGCCCGGTTTCGGCGGCCACCGCCACCATGTGCGCCAGCCTGACCGGCAGCGCCAGCCGGCGCATCGCCTCGCCCGCTTGCGTCAGCCTCCCGGCACCGTCGATTGCGTCGAGTTCCTCGAGCAGGGCGCGCGCCTCGGCTAGCGCCGGGCCGGGCGGCGGGTCGAGAAAGCGCAACGTCGCCGGATCGGCGACACCGAAGGCGGCGCAGTCGAGCATCAGGCCGGACAGGTCGGCCTCGAGGATTTCGGGCGGCGTGAAGGCCGGCAGGGCGGCGGTCTGCTCGGCACGCCACAGTCGGATCGCGACGCCCGGCTGCGTTCGGCCTGCGCGGCCGGCCCGCTGCTCGGCCGAGGCGCGCGACACGCGCACCGTCTCCAGCCTGGTCAGCCCGGTCGCCGGCTCGTAGCGCGGCAGCCGCGACAGGCCGGAATCGATGACGACGCGCACGCCGTCGATGGTGATCGAGGTCTCGGCGATGGCGGTGGCCAGCACGACCTTGCGGCGCCCCGCCGGCGCCGGCCTGATCGCCATGTCCTGCGCCTTGCCGTCGAGCATGCCGTAGAGCGGCACGACATCGCAATTGTCGGGAATGCGTCCCTCCAGACGTTCCGCGGTGCGCAGGATTTCGCGCTGGCCGGGCAGGAAGGCGAGCACGCTGCCGGGTTCGGCGGCCAGCGCCTCGCGGATCGCCTTGGCCATGGCGTCCTCGATCGGCGTGCCGGCCACGCGCTCCTCGTGGCGGATCTCGACCGGAAAGCTGCGGCCCTGGCTTTCGATCACCGGCGCGCCGGCAAGCAGCGTCGAGACGCGGGCGCCGTCGAGCGTCGCCGACATCACCAGCAGCCTGAGGTCCGGGCGCAGCGCATCCTGCACGTCGAGCGCCAGCGCCAGCCCGAAATCGCCGTCGAGCGAGCGTTCATGAAACTCGTCGAAGATCACCGCCGAGACGCCCGGCAGTTCCGGATCGTCGAGGATCATGCGCGCCAGCACACCCTCGGTCACGACCATGATGCGGGTCTTGGCCGACATCCTGCTTTCCATGCGCATGGCATAGCCGACCGTCTCGCCGGGCTCCTCGCCGAGTAGCGACGCCATGCGGCGGGCAGCGGCGCGGGCGGCCAGCCGGCGCGGCTCGAGCAGCACGATCTTGCCGTCGCCGAGCCAGGGTGCGTCGAGCAGCGCCAGCGGCACCAGCGTCGTCTTGCCGGCGCCGGGCGGCGCGACCAGCACCGCACTGCGGCCGGCCTCGAGCGCCCCGGCGAGCGCCGGCAGCACCTCGGTGACCGGCAGGACTGGCAGGTCGCGCATCAGCAGTCGTCGATGCGCAGGATGGCGCCGCCGGCGGCCTCCGCGTCGGCCTCGTCATGCGTCACGAGCACGACCGGAAGGCGCATGGCGCGCGCCTTGTCGAAGACCAGCTGGCGCGCCTGCTGCCGCAGCCCGGCGTCGAGCTTGGAAAAGGGCTCGTCGAGCAACAGCATGCGCGGGCCCGAGAGAAGCGAGCGGGCGAGCGCCACGCGCGCCTTCTCGCCGCCCGACAGCGTGTCGGGATCGCGCGCGCCGGAACCGGCGAGGCCGACATCCTCGAGCGCGGTATCGGCAAGCGCCGCCCGCGCCGACCTGCCCTTCACGCTGGCCGGGATGGCAAAGGCAAGGTTGGCGCAGACCGACATGTGCGGAAACAGCAGCGGGTCCTGGAACAGGATGCCCGCGTGCCGGTCCTGCGCGGCAAGGCCGGTCAGATCGGCGCCGTCGATGAACACCCTTCCCGAGGCCGAGAAGGCCGGGTCGAGAAAGCCGCCGATGAAGGCGAGCAGCGTCGACTTGCCGGAGCCCGATGGCCCCATCACGGTGAACACCTCGCCCGGCGCCACGCGCCGGTCGACGGCAAGCAGCGTCTTGCCCTTCAGCGCGATCGACACGTGGTCGAGGTGGAGACCCTGTTCAGTCATTCAATCCCGTATCCGCCCGCCCGGCCTATACCCGCATGGCGCGGCGATGCCGGAATATCAGCGCGGGACCGAAGATCGCAACCAGAAAGCCCAGCGCCGGCAGGACCATCTGCAGGAAGGCATAGACGCCGATGACGCGCCGGTTGCCGCCCGAGGCCAGCGCCACCGCCTCGGTGGTGATCGTCTCCAGCCGCCCGGCGCCGATCAGCACGGTGGGCAAATAGAGCCCGACCGAAACCGAAAAGCCAACGGCCGCCGCGGTCAGCACCGGTCGCGCCAGCATCGGCAGCTTGACGCGGAAGAACACACTCCAGCGCCGCTTGCCGAGGCCGGCGGCAACCGCTTCGTAGCGCCTGTCATAGGCGCGCCAGGGATCCGATAGCGACAGGAAGACATAGGGCATGACGAAGACGAGATGGGCGAAGACCAGCGACGGCAGGCTTGCCTCCGCACCGGCCAGGATCAGCAGCAACTGCAGCCCGAACAGGAAGGCGACCTGCGGCACGATCAGCGGCAGGTAAAGCAGCATCAGGGCGCCGCTCCCGCCGCGCCGGCCCGTTTCGTCCTCGCGCAGCAGCGACAGCAGCGAAAGCGCCACGGCAAGCAGCGTCGACAGGGTGGCGACGAGAACCGTCGTCGCCAGCGGCCCGGCGACGCGCGGCAGCGTCTTCATCCAGGTCTTCAGCGTCAGCCAGTCGGGCAGCGCGTCCGGATACTGCCACAGGCCGGCCACCGACCAGAGCGCCAGCGTGGCCAGGCCGGCGAACACGGCAAAGGCTGCCAGCATCACCGCCGCGAGTGCGGCACCCCGCAGCCAGGCGTCGCCGCGAAACCGCCAGCCGGTATCGCGTATGCGCTGGCACATGGCGGTGGAGAGGCGCTCGAAGCCAATCCAGATCGCGATGGCCAGCGCCGTCACGCCCAGTTGCAGGACCGCGCCTGCCGAGGCCAAGAAGCGCATCGAGAGGTCGGGGTCGCGCATCCACTCGATCAGCCGGACGGCGAGCGGCGCCGGCGTCGTCGGTCCGAGGATCTGCGCGACATCGACGACCGAGGTCGAGAAGGCGATGACGGCAAAGACCGCCAGCCGCATCTGCCTGTAAAGCGGCGGCCATGTGCCGTGCAGGAAACCGGCGACCTGGCCATAGCCGAGCGAAGCGGCAAGCGCCCTTGTGCGGGCCGGGTCGGTCTGCGGCAGGGCGGCCAGCGCGATGAGCAGCAGGAAAGGGATTTCCTTGACGATCAGCCCCGCCGTCATCGTCAGCCCGGCCGGGTCGTGCACGATGAGCACGTCCGGCGGCTGGTGCCAGCCCGTCAGCACCGGCGACACGAGACGCGCCAGCATGCCTGACGGCGCGATCAGGAAGGCTAGCGCGAAGGCCACCGCAGCGTGCGGCACCGACAGCAGCGGCGACACGAGGTGCTGGATGCGGGCGAAGATTCGCGTACCGGACCAGCCGGCGACGAACAGCATGACCGCGCCAAGCGAGATGGCGGTGGCGGCAAGCCCGGTGCCGAGGCTTACCGCCACCGACATCCAGATGCCGGGTTCGGCAAGAACGGCAGCAAAGGGCGCAAGGCTGAGGGAAAAGCCGCCGAGCGCCGGGAAATAGCCGAGGGCCGGCAGAACTGTGCCGGCCAGCCCGGCGACGATCGGGCCGGCGAGCAGCAGAATGGCGAAAGGCGGCCCGAGCCTTGTCAGCATGGCGCTGGCGATGGGCGGCCGAGACCGGCCGGCCTCACGGGCTGGTCAGCCGGTGACGCAGGCGATGGCTCAGTTGGCAGCCCCATAGCGCCGCTTCCATTCGGTTTCCAGCCGATCCATCCAGCTCGGATGCGGTTCGTCAAGTGCGGGGCCGAGTTCGTCGGGCTTCAGTGTCGCGACGCCGAGGTCCAGCCCGTCGAAGCGGGCGCGGTCAGCGGCGTCGAGCTTCGAGACCGCCAGCACCGTCGGGTCGCCCCAGACCTCCGGGTCCTGCTTGTGTGCCTGTGCTTCCGGCGAGATCAGGAAGTCGGCCAGCACCAGGGCGCCGGCCTTGGCGGCTGCATTGTAGGGGATCGCCACGAAATGCGTGTTGGACAGCGTGCCGCCTGGAAAGGTGAAGGAGCGCACCGTGTCGGGCAGTTCGCCGGCCGCGATGCCGCTCGACGCCTCGGACGGGTTGAAGGCGAAGATGATGTCGACCTCGTTGTCGGCGAGCAGCTGCTTCATGGCGGAGTAGTTCTGCGGAAAGCTCTTGCCGCCGCGCCACAGCAGCGGGTTGATCTCGTCCAGCCAGGCAAACAGCGGCGCGGTCACGGCGTCGAACGTCGCCTCGTCCACCGGCTTCAGGAGCACGCTCCGGTCGGCCACGAGTTCGCTCAGCACCTGCTTGAGAAAGGACGAGCCGACGAAGTCCGGCGGCTGCGGATAGGAGAACCGACCCGGGTTTTCCTTCGCCCAGGCCAAGAGTTCCTTCGCCGACCCCGGCATGGAGGCGGCGTCGGTGCGCGCCGAATCGTGAAAGAAGACCAGCTTGCCCATGCCCCAGGGGCTTTCCAGACCCTCGACGGGAATGGTGAAATCGGTGCGGATGGTCGGCTTGCTCTCGATGTCGACATAGCGCCAGTTGGGCAGGCTTTCGGCCCAGCCGGGCGAGAACAGCAGGCCCTGCTCCTTCATCGAGGCGAAATTCTCGCCGTTGATCCAGATCAGGTCGACGGTGCCGCCGGCATCCTTGCCGCCGGCCTTTTCAGCGACGACCTTGGCCACCGCATTGGCGGTGTCGTCGAGCTTCACATGCACCATCGTGACGCCGTAGCGCCGGGACAACTCGTCGCCGGCCCATTCGAGATAGGCATTGATGTTCTCGGCGCCGCCCCAGGCGTTGAAATAGACGGTCTCGCCCTTCGCCTCGGCAAGCACGGCGTCCCATTTCGCGGCATCGGGTTGTCCCGCCGCCGCCGCCAGCGTCATGGCGAGCAGCGATGCAATGCCCAAAAGTGCCTGTTTCAATCCAGCCTCCCGATCCTTTGCGGTCGTCCGGCGTTTGAGCATTGTCGCGCAAGCGGGGTCAATGCACGGATAAGCAAGCGGCGTTCACTTCGGGGTGAGAGCGGCTTGAACCGGAATGCCCCGCCTAGACCTCGACCCAGCGTTCTTGCTTGAAGGAACGCGCCATGGCGTCGACGGCCCGCTCGATCAGGATGCCTTCCTCGAAAGTCACCGCCACGCTGTCCTCGCCGAGCATGCAGCCGATCAGCTGCCGGCATTCTATGGTTTTGAGCTCATTGAAGCCGAGGCTGTGGCCGGGCGCCGGGACGAAGCGGTCGTAGGGCTTGTGGTGCGGCGCCGACAGGACGGTGCGAAAACCCTGCTCGGTCGGCCGGTCTGCGGTCAGATAGAGCTGGAACTCGTTCATCCGCTCCTGGTCGTAGAGGATCGAGCCTTTTGCGCCGAAGATCTGGATGGCGATGCGCCCCTTGCGGCCCCAGGCGGTGCGGCTCACCGCGATGAATCCCGAGGCGTCGTTCTCCAGCCTGAGCAGGATGGTGGCGATGTCGTAGACCTCGACCGCGCGTTCTCCTTCCGGCGTCCGGCGCGTCGGATAGGGCTTTGCCATGTCGCACATCACGCGGGTGACGCGGCCGAACAGCGTCTGGATGAGCGACAGCGGATGCACGCCGAAATCGTCGAGCGCGCCATAGCCGTTGGAGGCCTCGTGGCGCTGCTGGAACGGCGCTTCCGGGTCGGCCAGAAAATCCTCGTCCATCTCGATGCGGACATGGTTCACCGCGCCGATCACGTCCTCGTCGAGCAGCTTGCGGATGTGACGGATCGTCGGATTCTGGATGTAGTTGTAGCCAAGCACCGCCGTCCTGCCCGAGGCGCGGGCGGCCGCCAGCATCTCTTCGGCCTCGGCGAGGCTCGGGGCCATCGGCTTTTCGCACCAGACATGCTTGCCGGCCGCGAGTGCTGCCCGCGCCATTTCGAGGTGGAAGCGGTTGGGCGTGGTGATCGACACGACATCGACTGCCGGGTCGGCGATGACCTCACGCCAGTCGCCGGACGCTTTCTTGAAGCCGAATTCAGCGGCCTTTTTCTCGGCAAGCTCCACATTGGCTTCGCCCAGATGCACCAGCCGCACCGCCGGCACGTCGCCGAAAACCGGCCGCACGGAATTCCAGGCCAGCGCATGGGCCTTGCCCATGAATCCGGTTCCGATCAGGCCGACGCCGATCTCTTGCATGCAACAGCTCCCTCCGACCACCGCCAGCGGCGGCGCATTTCCGATCTACCGCGTCGCATAATGGAATAGAAGCTGCATCGTCTGTTCGGTCTGGAATTTTTGTTCTATTCCTGTCGAAACGTTTCGAACGGGCAGGGCGATGACGGCGACGCAGGACGCACCCAGGGACTACCAGGCCTTGCGCACGGCCATTGCCGGCCGGGCCGGCGACCTGCCCCGCAGGCTCGCGCAGGTCGCCGCCTACGCGCTCGAATTTCCCGACGAGATCGCCTTCGGCACGGTCGCCAGCATCGCGGCTAGCGCCGAAGTGCAGCCTTCGGCCCTGGTGCGCTTTTCGCACGCGCTCGGCTACCAGGGTTTTTCCGAACTGCAGGAAGTGTTCCGCTCGCGTTTGCGCGAACGCGTGCTGAACTATGACGAGCGCCTGGCGCAGCTGCGCGATCACGGCATCGCCGGCAGCAAGTCGGGGCTGGTGCTCGACGGGTTCCTGGAAGCCAGCGAGCGGTCCATTGCCAGCTTCCGCGAGAAGCTCGACCACGCGGCGATCGACCGGGCGGTGGACGTGCTCGCGGGCGCCGAGATCATCTATCTCATCGGCCTGCGCCGCTCCTTCCCGATTGCCTCCTATCTGAGCTACGCCATGGGCAAGCTCGGCGTGCGCAGCATCCTGGTCGACGGGGTCGCCGGCATGGGCTCCGAACAGGCGAGCTTCATCACCCCGAAGGACGCCGCGCTTGCCATCAGCTTCGCGCCCTATGCCAGCGAGACGGTGGCACTGACCGGGGCGGCCAGGACGCGCGGCGCGAAGATCGTCACCATCACGGATTCGTTGATGTCGCCGATCGCCGCGCCGGCCGATGTGATGATCGAGGTCGCCGAGGCGAATTTCGAGGGTTTCCGCTCGCTGGCAACCACCATGGCGGTCGCCATGACGCTTGCCGTCGCGGTCGCCGGACGGCGCAGCGAGCGCTAGGCGCTCTCCTCAGACAGCCGGCGGGATCGGCGGTGAATCGCCCGTGCCCAGAACCTGCTGGTCGAAGTCGATGATCGAGCCGGTCATCATGCCGCTTTCGGCGCTCGACAGGTAGGCGACGGCGCGCGACACCTCGGCGGTATCGAGCAGGCGGCCGAACGGCTTCTGCTTTTTCGCATCCTCGATCCAGCCTTCTTCAGCACCGTGATAGGTCTTCATGATGCGGTCCTCGCCCGGCGTGTCCATGTGGCCGATGGTCAGGCCGTTGACGCGGATGCGGTGGTTGAGCACCGAATAGGCGACGTTCTTTGTCAGCGTGATCAACGCGCCCTTCGACGAGCAGTAGGCGGTAATAAAGCTCTGCCCGCCATGCCCCGACATCGAGATGATGTTGACGATAGAGCCCTCGATCTTCTCGCGCTTCATCACCTTCAGCGTGTCCTGCATCAGGAAGAACGGCGCGCGCACATTGACCGCAAACATCTGGTCGAACAGTTCCGGGTCGGTGTCCCAGATGGTGCCGCGGTCGGTGATGCCGGCCGAATTGACCAGTATGTCGATGCGGCCGAAGGCCTTGTCGGCCTCGGCGACCACCTTGCGGGTGTCGTCCATGTCGGCGAGGTCGGCGGCGACGAAGATCACCTTCACGCCCTTCGCCTCGAGCGCCGCCTTCACCTTCGCACCGCGCTCTGCATTGCGGCCGGTGATCGCCAGACCGGCGATGCCGCGCTCGGCAAAGAGATGCGCAATCGCTTCGCCCAGCCCCTGCGTCGAGCCGGTAACGATGGCGACCTTGCCTTCGAGCGAAGACAGTTTCAGCGACGATGCATCGAACATGCTTTCCTCCTCAGCCGATCGAAACCGGCTTGCCGGTCTCGCGGGATTGCGTGGCCGCATCGGCCATCATCTGCGCCTTCAGCCCGTCGACGCCGCTCGGGCTTGGCCTAGTCCCCTTCTCGACGACGTCGATGAAAGCCTCAATCTCCCGCCTGTAGGCGGCAGCGTAGCGCTCGAGGAAGAAGTTCTGCACCGGGTCGGCGACAATCCCGTCCGCGCCCGCGAAAGACACGGTGGTCTCGGGAACATTGGCGGCCGACAGCATGCCCTTCGAACCGTGCACCTCGATGCGCTGGTCGTAGCCATAGGTGGCGCGGCGCGAGTTGGAGATCTGGCAGATCTTTCCGGACGCCGTCTTCAGCACCACGGCGGCGGTATCGACGTCGCCGGCCTCGCCGATCGCCGGATCGACCAGCGCCGAGCCGACGGCGAACACCTCGACCGCGTCCTCGCCGAGCAGGAAGCGCGCCATGTCGAAATCGTGGATCATCATGTCGCGGAACAGGCCGCCGGAATGCTTGATGTAGGAGACCGGCGGCGGTGCGGGGTCGCGCGACAGGATGGTGACCAGCTCGACATTGCCGGCCGCGCCGTCCGCGAGCCGCTTCTGGAGCGCCGCGAAGTTCGGATCGAAGCGCCGGTTGAATCCGATCATCAGTGCGGTGCCGGCCTTATCGACGCGCTCCAGCGTTTCCCTGATCCGCGCCGAACTCATGTCGACGGGCTTCTCGCAGAACACCGCCTTGCCGGCCTTGGCAGCCGCATCGATATAGTCGGCATGGGTGTCGGTCGGCGTGCCGATCAGCACCGCGTCGATGCTGGCATCCGCCAGGATCTCCTCGGCCGTGCGGATGGGCGCCCCGGTCGCGGCCGACAGCGCCTTGGCGCCCTCCGGAAACGGGTCGGCGATGGCCGCCAGTCTCGCGCGCGGCGAGGCGGCGATGTTCCTGCCGTGAATCTGGCCGATGCGGCCGGCGCCAAGCAGCGCGATGGAAATCATGGAGCCGTCCTTGTTGTCGTGGTGCTGTGAAGTTGCGCGCAGAATAAACATTCCACATTGACTGTCAAATGGAATGTGTGTTTCATTCCACGCTTCCTATGCAGATGTGCAAGATGCTAGCAGCCGTTCGACGGGAGGCAACACCATGACCGAAACGCACGCAGACGATCGGCCGCTCGACGTCATCTGCATCGGCCGCGCCTCGGTCGATCTCTACGGCCAGCAAATCGGTTCGCGCCTCGAAGACATTGCCTCTTTCGCCAAGTCGGTCGGCGGCTGCCCGGCCAATATTTCGGTCGGTACCGCGCGCCTCGGCCTGCGCTCCGCGCTGCTTACCCGCGTCGGCGCCGAGCAGATGGGCAGCTTCATCCGTGAGCAGCTGGTGCGCGAGGGCGTCTCGGTCGAGGGCATTGCCACCGACAGGGAAAGGCTGACGGCCCTGGTGCTGCTGTCCGTCGAGGCCGAGGGCGTCTCGCCGATGATCTTCATGCGCACGGATTGCGCCGACATGGCGCTGTCCGAAGACGATATCGACGAGGCATTCATCCGCTCGGCGCGTTCCATCGTCGTCACCGGCACGCATTTCTCGCGCGACAACAGCGACGCCGCGCAGCGCAAGGCGATCCGCATTGCCAGGGCGAGTGGCGGCAAGGTGGTGTTCGACATCGACTACCGCCCCAACCTCTGGGGCCTCGCCGGCCACGCCGAGGGCTTCGAGCGTTACGTCAAGTCCGACCATGTCTCGTCGCGGCTGAAGACCGTGCTGCCCGATTGCGACCTGATCGTCGGCACCGAGGAAGAAATCATGATCGCGTCCGGCGCCGACGACGTGCTTGGCGCGCTGAAGACCATCCGTTCGCTGTCATCCGCCACCATCGTCCTCAAACGCGGCGCGATGGGCTGCATCGTCTATGACGGCGTCATCAGCGACGACCTCGAGGACGGCATCGTCGGCAAGGGCTTTCCGATCGAGATCTACAATGTGCTCGGCGCCGGCGACGCCTTCATGTCGGGCCTGCTGCGCGGCTGGCTCGGCGGCGAAAGCCTTCAGACTGCCGCCACCTGGGCCAATGCCTGCGGCGCCTTCGCCGTGTCGCGGCTGCTCTGCGCGCCGGAATATCCGAGCTTCGAGGAATTGCAGTATTTCCTCAGGAACGGCAGCCCGCATCGCGCGCTGCGCAAGGACGAGGCGCTCAGCCACATCCATTGGGCGACAACGCGCCGCAACGACATCCCGGCGCTGATGGCTTTTGCCTGCGACCATCGCATCCAGCTTGAGGATATCGCCGCCCGCGTCGGCGCCGATCCCGCGCGCATCGGCGACTTCAAGGTGCTCGCCGTCAAGGCCGCGGCGCGCGTCGCCGATGGTCGCCCGGGCTACGGCATGCTGCTCGACGAGAAGCATGGCCGCGACGCGATGTTCGAATATGCAAGGCACGGCTTTTCCTGGCTCGGCCGCCCGGTCGAACTGCCGGGCTCGCGGCCGCTGCGCTTCGAGTTCAGCCAGGACATCGGCTCACAGCTGGTCGAATGGCCGGTCGATCACTGCATAAAGTGCCTGAGCTTCTACCACCCCGACGACCCCGCCGAGCTGAAGACGGAACAGCAGCAGAAGCTGCGCAGCCTTTTCGATGGCGCGCGGAAAGTGGGCCGCGAACTCCTCGTCGAGATCATCGCCGGCAAGCACGGTGCGCTCGGCGACAACACCATCCCGCGCGCGCTCGAAGAACTCTATGCGCTCGGCATCAAGCCCGACTGGTGGAAACTCGAGCCACAGTCTTCTCCCGAGGCCTGGGCGAAGATCGAGACGGTAATTGCCAGGCACGACCCCTGGTGCCGCGGCATCGTGCTGCTCGGCCTCGAGGCGCCGCAGGCCGAACTCGAGGCGGCCTTCGCCGCCACCGCCAACGCACCCATCGTCAAGGGCTTCGCCGTCGGCCGGACGCTGTTTGCCGACGCCGCGGAAAAGTGGCTTGCCGGCAAGATTTCCGACGAGTCCGCCATCGACGACATGGCGGCGCGCTTCCAGCGCCTGACGGAATCCTGGCTTGCCGTGCGCGGCCGGAAAGCGGCATAGAGAGACGGGAGGAGAAGACGATGACGAATACCATCCGCCTGACCATGGCGCAGGCGCTGACCCGTTTCATGGCGCGCCAGATGACGGTGATCGACGGTGAGAAGCTGCCGATCTTCGGCGGCGTCTGGGCGATCTTCGGCCATGGCAACGTCGCCGGCGTCGGCGAGGCGCTCTACCAGCTGCGCGACGAGCTGCCGACCTACCGCGCCCATAACGAGCAGGGCATGGCGCATGCGGCGATCGGCTTCGCCAAGGCCAGCTTCCGCCGCCGCTTCATGGCCGCCACCTCGTCGATCGGGCCGGGCGCCACCAACATGGTCACCGCGGCAGCCCTTGCCCACGTCAACCGGCTGCCGGTGCTGTTCCTGCCCGGCGACGTCTTTGCCAACCGCGCGCCCGACCCGGTGCTGCAGCAGGTCGAAAGCTTCGGCGACGGCACGGTCAGCGCCAATGACTGCTTCCGCCCCGTATCGCGCTACTTCGACCGCATCACGCGGCCCGAACAGATCATCCCGGCACTTCACCGCGCCATGCAGGTGCTGACCGACCCGGCAGACTGCGGCCCGGTCACCCTGTCGCTCTGCCAGGACGTGCAGGCCGAAGCCTTCGACTATCCGGAAACCTTCTTCAAGGAGCGCGTCTGGACGCCGCGCCGGCCGCAGCCGGACGCCGGCGAACTCGACTCGGCGGTTGCCGCGCTGAAGGCCGCGAAGAAGCCGGTGATCATCGCCGGCGGCGGCGTGCTCTATTCCGAAGCCGCCGCGACGCTGAAGGCTTTCGCCGAGACGCACGGCATTCCGGTGATGGAGACCAATGCCGGCAAGTCGAGCCTGCCGCACGACCATCCGCTCAACATGGGCTCGGTCGGCGTCACCGGCTCGTCGGCCTCCAACCTGCTCGCCGAGCAGGCAGACGTGGTACTTGCGGTCGGCTCGCGCCTGCAGGATTTCACCACCGGCTCATGGGCGCTGTTCAAGGCCGATGGCGTCAGGATTATCGGGCTCAACGCGCAGGCATTCGATGCCGGCAAGCACCGCGCCCTGCCGCTGGTCGCCGACGCCAAAGCCGGGCTCGAAGCGCTCGAGGCGCGGCTCGGCAACTGGAAGTCGCCGGATGCCTGGGTCTCGACGGCACACTCGGCCCGTGCCGATTGGCTGAAGGCCGCCAAGGCGGTCACCGACCCGACCAACACCTTGCCGTCCGACGCCCATGTCATCGGCGCCGTGCACCGGGCGCGCGGCTCCGGCGCGACGCTGGTCTGCGCCTCGGGCGGGCTGCCGGGCGAATTGCACAAGCTGTGGCCTTCCGGCGCGCCGGGCAGCTACCACATGGAATACGGGTTCTCGACCATGGGCTACGAAATTGCCGGCGGGCTCGGCGTCAAGCTCGCCAAGCCCGATGCCGACGTCATCGTCATGCTCGGCGACGGCAGCTACATGATGCTGAATTCCGAGATCGCCACCTCCGTCATGCTCGGCCAGAAGCTCACCATCGTCGTGCTCGACAATCGCGGCTTCGGCTGCATCAACCGGCTGCAGATGGCGACCGGCGGCGCCAACTTCAACAACCTGCTGAAGGACGCCAAACACGAGGTGATGCCGGAGATCGACTTCGCCGCCCATGCCGCCTCGATGGGTGCCGTGGCGCGCAAAGTCGCCTCGATCGCCGAACTCGAGCGTGCGCTGAAGGAGGCCGAGGCCGACACCAAGACCTCGGTCATCGTCATCGACACCGACCCGCTGATCTCGACCGATGCCGGCGGCCATTGGTGGGATGTCGCGGTGCCGGAAGTCTCGGAACGCCCGAGCGTCAACAAGGCGCGCGCGGACTACGAGAAGAACCGCAGGATGCAGCACCTGGTGAACTAGCGCTGGCTTGCCCTCCCTTGCGGGAGGGTCGGCGCGCAGCATCCAGACTTACCCCCACCCGCGACCTCCCCACGAGGGGGAGGCTCTGACACTGGAGCGAAAGACTTGAAAGCCAGACTGGGCATGTCCCCCATCGCATGGTGGAACGACGATCTTGCAGAACTCTCCGACGACGTGTCGCTGGAGGAGTGCCTGGCGCAGTCGCGCTCGGCCGGCTTCACCGGCATGGAGATGGGCCGCCGCTTTCCGAGCGACCCGAAAGTCATGCTGCCGATCCTGAAGAAGGCCGACGTGACGCTGTGCGGCGGCTGGTTCTCGGGCACGCTGGTCAACGAGGAGATGGCGGCCAACAAGGACCGCATCCGCCCGATGATCGAGCTGTTCAAGGCGGTCGACGCGCCCTGCATCGTCTATGGCGAGGTCGGCCGCTCGATCCAGGGCGACCGCTCGAAGCCGCTGGCGACAAAGCCAAGACTCTCCGACGACGAGATGAAGGCCTATGCGAAAAAACTGACCGAGTTTGGCGAGTGGTGCGCGGACGAGGGCATGCCGCTCGCCTACCACCACCACATGGCGGCGGTGGTCGAGACCGAGCCGGAGCTCGATGCCTTCATGCGCCATTCGGGCGAAGGCATTCCGCTGCTGCTCGACGCCGGCCATCTCGCCTTTGCCGGCGGGAACGTGCTGCGCGCCATCGACAAGCACCACGCCCGCATCAGCCACGTCCACGTCAAGGACGTGCGCATGGCGGTCATCGACGGCCTCGACCGCAGCAGACAATCCTTCCTCGATGCCGTGGCGCTCGGCGCCTTTACCGTGCCCGGCGACGGGTCGCTCGATTTCGGCGCCATCGTTCAAAAGTTCGCCGATTACGGCTATGAGGGCTGGTTCGTCGTCGAGGCCGAGCAGGACCCGAAGAAGAACCCGCCGCTGAAGATGGCGCAGGTCGGCCACAAGGAACTGATGCGGGTGATGACGGCCGCCGGCTACAGCGTCGAAACCCGGGGGTTCCCGCAATGAAAAGGCATGGTGAACAGGCATGAAGGACCACGAGCACCCGTTTTTCCGGCCGCTCTGGCGGCGCATCCTGGTGGTGCTCGTCTGCGCGGGCTGGGCGGTCTTCGAATATTCCATGGGCTCGACGGGCTGGGGCATGGCGGCAGCCGCCTTCACCGCCTACGCGATCTGGCAGTTTTTCTATCTTTACAAGCCGGTCGATCCGGATGCGCCGGCGCCCGATGCCGGCGAGACGCCCGCCGACGAAAAGGAGAAGTGAGATGTCCAAGCTGATCGTCAAGGCCGACAGGGGCCACGGCCGCGTCGCCCACGTCACGCCGGAGACGGCTGGCTGGACCTATGTCGGCTTCGACCTGCACCGCCTGAAACCCGGCGAAAGCGTCTCGGCCAGGACCGAGGGCCGCGAGGTCTGCCTGGTCTTCGTCACCGGCAAGGGCAAGGTCACCGCCGCTGGCAAGGATCTCGGCCTGCTCGGCGAGCGCATGTCGCCCTTCGAGGGCAAGCCATGGTCGGTCTACGTGCCTGAAAGATCCGACTGGAGCGTCACCGCCGACACCGATCTCGAACTCGCCGTCTGCAGTGCGCCCGGTCTCGGCGGCGACCTGCCGGCGCGCGTGATTGCGCCCGAAAGCCTCGGCCAGGAAGTGCGCGGCAAGGGCAGCAACGTCCGCCACGTCACCAACATCCTGCCGGAGAACGAGCCGGCGGACTCGCTGCTCGTCGTCGAGGTCATAACGCCGGCCGGCAACACCTCGAGCTACCCGCCGCACAAGCACGACCAGGACAATCTGCCGGCCGAATCCTATCTCGAGGAGACCTACTACCACCGCCTCAACCCGCCGCAGGGTTTCGGCTTCCAGCGCGTCTATACCGACGACCGATCGCTCGACGAGGCGATGGCCATCGAGGATGGCGACGTGGTGCTGGTGCCCAAGGGCTATCACCCCTGCGCGACCTGCCACGGCTACGACCTCTATTATCTCAACGTCATGGCCGGGCCGAAGCGGACATGGAAATTCCACAACGCAGCCGAGCACGAATGGCTGATGAAGGCGTGACGCCACGCTTTCGGCCAGCCTGCCCGCGCTGGCTGGCATGATGACTTGGGACCGAGCCTCTGCTATCAGCCGGGCCAATTAAGCCGGCTTCGTCATTTCGTCATGCAAATCACCTAATGGGTCGAAGCCGACGAGGATCTTCGATGCGTTACGCCATCTATTTCACCCCGGGTCAGGACGATCCGCTTGCGCGAACCGCCGCGAGCTGGCTTGGCCGCGACCCCTTCACGGGCACCGTCCCACAGGCGCCGGCAGTCACTGCGCTGTCGCCTGCCGAGATCGCCTATCACACGGCGAGCGCGCGCCGCTACGGCTTCCATGCGACGCTGAAGGCCCCCTTCGTGCTGGCCGAGGGAAAGACCGAAGCCGAGCTCGACGCGGCGCTGGCATCGTTTTCGGCCGCCGCCGAACCGGTCGGCCTGGCAGGACTGGCGCCCGCCCGGCTTGATGGCTTCCTGGCGCTTGCGCCGGCCGCCCCTTCGCCCGATCTCGATCGTTTCGCTGGCGAAATCGTCAAGCAATTCGAAGCGTTCCGCGCGCCCCTGTCGGAGGCTGACATTCGCCGCCGCAATCCCGACAAGCTGTCGCAGGACGAGTTCCGCAACCTCTGCCAGTGGGGCTACCCTTACGTCTTCCAGTCCTTCCGCTTCCACATGACGCTGACCGGCCGCGTCGCCGACCCCGACCTGCCGCGCGTGCGCGCCGCGATCGACGAGGTCTTCGCCCCGGCGCTCGCCAAACCCATATCGCTCGACGGCCTCGCGCTGTTCGTCGAGCCGGAGCCCGGCGCGCCCTTCGTGGTGAAATCCTGGCACCGGCTCGGCCGCCGACTCGAAAGAAAGACCGCCTGAATGAACGAAACGGTACTCACCAATGCCAGGATCGTGCTCGCCGACGAAGTCGTGACGGGCTCGCTGGTCATGCGCGACGGCAAGATCGCCGAGGTCGCCAGCAACAACGCGCGCACCGGCGAGGACATGGAAGGCGACTACGTCATTCCGGGTCTCGTCGAACTGCACACCGACCATCTCGAGGGCCACTACGCGCCCCGCCCGAAAGTGCGCTGGAACCCGGTCGCCTCGGTGCTGGCGCACGACGCCCAGGTGGCGACGGCCGGCATCACCACCGTGTTCGACGCGCTGCGCGTCGGCATGGACTACGACGCCGACCTGACCATCGAGGACATGCGCAAGCTCGCCGGCGCGATCGAGGAGAGCGTCGCCCGCGACCGGCTGCGCGCCGACCACTTCATCCATCTGCGCTGCGAGGTCTCGGCGTCCGACTGCGTCGAGGCCTTCAACCAGTTCGACGGCGACGCCCGGGTCAAGCTGGCCTCGCTGATGGACCATGCGCCCGGCCAGCGCCAGTTCGCCAGGCTCGAGGCCTACGCGCTCTACTACCAGGGCAAGCTGAAGCTGTCGGACGAGGCCTTCCGCGACTATTGCGAGAAGCGCATGGCGCAGTCGGCGAAGAATTCCGGCCCCAACCGCATCGCCATCTCGCAAGCCTGCCGCGAGCGCGGCATCGTGCTGGCCAGCCACGACGACGCCACCATCGCGCATGTCGACGAAGCCATCGAACAGGGCATCCGCGTCGCCGAGTTCCCGACCACCGAGGAGGCGGCGCGCGCCTCCAAGGATGCCGGCCTCGGCGTGCTGATGGGCGCCCCCAACGTCATGCGCGGCGGCTCGCATTCGGGCAATGTCTCGGCGCGCACGCTGGCAGCCGGCGGCATGCTCGACATATTGTCGTCCGACTACATCCCCTTCAGCCTCATCCAGTCGGCCTTCTTCCTTGGTGAGGCCGTCGAGGCGATCTCGCTGCCGCAGGCCGTCGCCATGGTGTCGAAGAACCCCGCCGAGGCCGTCGGGCTCGACGACCGTGGCGTCATCGAGGCCGGCCGCCGCGCCGACCTTGTCCGGGTCCGCGTCGACGACCACATCCCGGTCGTGCGCACAGTCTGGCGCCAGGGACGCCGCGTCGCATGATGGCGTCCGCAATGCTCGAGCGGGAGCAGTCCCGCGCCCTGCCGATCCGCAACGGCGCCTTCGTCGCCGTGGTCGGCCCGAGCGGTGCCGGCAAGGACACGCTAATCGCGCATGCGCGCGCAGCGCTTGCCGGCGAGCCGCAGATCGACTTCGTGCGCCGCGTCATCACGCGGCCCTGCGACGGCCAGACCGAGGAGCATGACAGCCTCTCCGACGCCGCCTTCGCCAAGGCGCTGGCCGACGGCGCCTTCGCGCTCTCTTGGGAGGCGCATGGGCTCTGCTACGGCCTGCCGGCCGAGATCGACCTAGCG
This sequence comes from Alphaproteobacteria bacterium, assembly GCA_018823835.1. Classification (GTDB taxonomy): domain Bacteria; phylum Pseudomonadota; class Alphaproteobacteria; order Rhizobiales; family Rhizobiaceae; genus CAMYMG01. Next base: position 644,932 of record JAHJHT010000002.1, read on the forward strand.
CTCGACAATGGCCATGTCGCCGTCGCCAACCTGTCGCGCGGCGCCCTGCCGGCGCTGCGCGAACGCTACGCCAACGTCGCCGTCGTCGAGGTCACCGCCGACCCCGAGATCCTCGCCGCCCGGCTTGCCGGCCGTGGCCGGGAGTCCCGCGAAGAGGTGCTGGCGCGGCTGGCCCGCACGATTTCCTGCGAAACGACCGGCAGCGCCATCGCGCTCGACAACAGCGGCGCGCCCGAAATCGCCGGCGACAAGCTTGTCGGCATCATCCGCAAGGCGATGGCCTTTGCCGACATTTCAGGCACCGTCTGAATCCTGCCGGGCGGTTTCGCAAAATTCCCATGCCAGAGTGCCCGCCTTTCGCTATTGTGAATTGTCGGAACACATTCGGAGGCGGCGATGACAGGCACCCGGGACGAACAGATCCGCAAGCGCGCACATGCGATCTGGGAAGCGGAAGGACGGCCGAGCGGCTCGCATGACAGGCACTGGCAGCAGGCCGAGCGCGAAATAGACATGGCCGGCGGCAAGGCGGCGAAGCCCGCGAAGGCGGCGGCAAAGCCGAAAGCATCGGCCACGCCCAAGGCGGCCGCCAAACCCAAGGCTGCGGCCAAGCCAAAAGCAGCCAAGGCGCCCGCGAAGGCCAAGAAGTAGCCGGGAGCCCGCGCGAAACGGGGGGCGTTGCCGGAGGTCAGACCGCCGGCGCGATCCTGAGAACGTGGTTGTCCCAGACGCGGTCGTCGTCCTGCGATGCCGTGCCGTCCGGCTCGATCACGGCGCCCGTGCCGGTGGTCGCCATGAAGCCGGCATGGTCGGGCGCCAGGCCGCAGACCTCGGTCAGCGCCGTCGCCGACACCACGGCGCCGCTCGCCGCGTCCATCACCACCAGGCAATTGCCCTGCGGCGAGGTGACCGCCACCGTGCCGGCCTGCCGGTTGGCCGCCACCGATCCGATATAGTTGCGGAAGCCAGACAGCACTTTCTCCGGCATCTCGACGAGCTGCAGCTCCTTGCCGCGCACGGCGCGCCCGACCAGCGCAGGCCGCTCGCTCGCCGGACCCTCGTTCTGGCAGCCGAACCACACCGTGCCCGCGGCGTCGATGTCCATGTGGCGGATCGACAGCTTGTGCAGCTCGGCCGGCAACTCGTGCCTCTCGATCAGCTCGCCCGTCGTGCGGTCGGCCAGCACGAAGGACGGCTTCATGGTCGGGATGTTGAGCTTGGCGCGGCCAAAGTCCGGATGCGTCTCGATGCCGCCGTTGGCGATCGCGATTGTGCGGCCGTCATCGAGCAGCAGCAATTCGTGCGGGCCCACGCCATGCGTCGGAAACTCGCCGATCCGTTCGAAATTCGCCCGCGCGTCATAGACGCCGACCATGCCGGCGGCGTTCTCGAAATCGTTCTCCGTCGCGTAGAGCAGTGCCCCGTCCGGCGAGAACACGCCGTGGCCGAAGAAGTGGCGGCCGGCGACGCTCTGGATGGTCAGCGGCGCAGCTCTGCCCTTCGGGTCGAACACCACCGCGAAGGTCCCCGGCTGGCGCGCGAAGGCGACCGAGCGGCCGGATACCGGGTCGAAGGCGATGTCGTGGCCGCGGTCGGGCAGGTCGACCGTGTGCAGGATCCTACCGGCTTCCGACAGGATCGCCACGCCATAGGCGCCGCTGCGCTGCTGGTAGGCGGTGGCGAAGACGGCGTCCGCGTCAAGCGTCGCGGCAAGCGCCCTCGGCGCCAGCGCCGAAAGGAAGGTAACGCCAGCTGCCCTGAGAAAATCCCGGCGGTCGATCAGCGGCGACTTCATGGTCAGTCGCCGTCGAGCGAGGAGAAGCCGGCGGTCAGGCCGAGTTCGCCAGACAGGCTGGTGCCAAAAATCTCCGACAGGCTGGAGGTGACGAGGCCGAGATAGACGAGCTTGTCACGCCGCGCCGGATCGGCCAGCACATCCGCGACAGGTCCATTGGCTGCAGACGCGGCACTCGCCGCATTGCCGAACTCGAACCTCGCCGAATTTCCGATCCAGCGCGCGTCGTCGCGCACGGCCTCGCCAAGCCGCGATGCTTCGAACAGCTCTGCCATGCCGGCAAGGTTTTCGGCAATCGCATCGATCGTCTTGCCGGAGCGCCAGAACAGCGCCTGCCTGGGCTTGTCCTTTTCGGGCGTCTCGCCGAGGAAGCCACCCAGCCGCACGTCGCGGACGAGCTCGAAGCCGGTGACGAAGACGTCCATCAGTTCGGTCACCGCCTCGGTGCCATCGCGGTAAAGCGGGTCGTCGGGTCCGGGGTTGGCCCATTGCCTGGCAAAGCCGTCCGGCTCGGCCCATTCTGTCTCGACCTCGCCGGCGATGGCGTCGAGATTGCCGGCTATTGCCGCAGCGAAGGCGCAGCGGTAGTCCTCGCCCGCCTCGGCCAGCCCTTCCGAGCCGGTGCCGAACAGCACGAACTCCAGCGCCCCCAGCCCCTGCATCGCGACGCTCTTCTTCGCCAGGCTGTCGGCATCCGTCGCCGTCGCGTCTTCCGCCACGAGCGCTGCCTGCACCTGCTTCAGGCCGGTGCTCTTGCGATCGGGCCAGAACAGCACGCGCTCCAGCCGGTTGTCCTCGCTCACCGGTCCGAAGCGGATAATCTCGATCCTCGACCAGGCGTCGACCGTCTTGCCGAATGATTGTCGCGCCGCGTCGAGCGCCTGCTGCGACGGCGCGGCGCAGAGCGCCTGTTCGGCCTCGACGAGTTCGCCTGTCGCCTGATGGAAGGCGGCATAGCCCGGCCGGATGAAACCGTTGATCGCGCCGGTGATGATGCCCGTCGCCTTCTCGTTGGCGAGAGCCGGCGAGACAAGAGCGGAAGCGAGCGCGAGCAACAGTGAGCCGGCGAGATGAATGCGCATCAGAGCGACTCCAGGAATTTTATCAGTGCGGCGCGCTCGGCAGCCGTTGCCGCGGCATAGCCGTCGCGGGAGGCAGCGGATTCGCCGCCATGCCACAGGATCGCCTCGTCGAGATTGCGGGCGCGCCCGTCATGCAGGAAGAAGGTGTGGCCGTTGACCCGCTTGGTCAGTCCGATGCCCCAGAGCGGCGGCGTGCGCCATTCCGTGCCCGTCGCGTCGCCCACCTGCTGGCCATCGGCGAGGCCCTCGCCCATGTCGTGCAGCAGGAAATCGGAATAGGGCCAGATCAGCTGGAAGGCCTGCGCCTTGTTGGGCGCGTCGCGCCGGGTGACGAATTTCGGCGTGTGGCAGGAGGCACAGCCGAGATCGTAGAACAGCTTTTTGCCCTTGAGCACCGCCGGGTCCTCGACCTTGCGGCGGGCCGGTACGGCGAGGTTCTGCGAATAGAAGGTGACGAGGTCGAGAACCGGGTCGGGTGCTTCCGTGTCGCCCAGCCGCTCCTGCACGCCGGTCGGCATGGCAAGGCATGCGGCCTGCGTCTCGGTGCAGTCGCCATGCGCGCGCTTGATGTCGGGATTGGAGATGCCCAGATCGCCGACGAAGGCCTCGGCCGACTGTTCGCGGATCGTCGAGCGCGATGCTTTCCAGCCGAACCGGCCGAGCGTCAGCTCGCCGCTCCTGCCGTCACGCACGATGGCGGCCTTGCCCGATATGCCGTCGCCGTCGCCGTCGTCGGGATCGGCATTGGCGAGAATGTCGGCCGGGTGGATCTGCTCGACAAGGCCGAGCCCGATCATCTGCGGCGTCACGCGCGGCGACAGCGTGGTCGTGGGGCCAAGCGGTCCGTAGCCGGGGTTCTCGACGCTGTAGCTCGGCTGGCGCAGCGAAACCGTGCTGCCGTCGCCCAGCGTCACCGGCACCTCGCTGTAGGAGATCGCCATCCTGCCTTCGCCGGCGAGACCCGGAACAGCGAGGTCCTGCAGCTGCCCGCCATAGACCGGGTCGGCAAAATTCAGCACCCTGTGCTCGGCGATCGCCGCCTTCTCCTCGGCGGTCTCGGCCTCACGCGCCAGGCGCAGGAACATCGAGGTCGCGTCGGGATTGGCCTCGGGCGGATGGCCGCGGCCGTCCTTCAGGTGGCAGCTCTGGCAGGCGCGCGCGTTGAACAACGGCCCGAGCCCGTCCGAGGCCTGCGTCGAGGAGGGCGAGGAGACCCAGAGCTTTCGGAACAGCCCGTTGCCGAGCTTGAACGTGCCTTCTTCCTCGAAGGTCAGGTTGGCCGAGGAATGCGAGAAGGCGTCCTGGTTGATGCGCTTGCGGGAAGTGCCGGCGCCCCCCTGCATCAGCTCGAAAGGCTCCGCCTTGGAGAAGTCGGTTGTCGGCGCGGTGATGGCCGTGACGCGGGCAAGGTCCTCGGGCGTCAGGTCCTGGCGCACCGTCTGCAGCCCGGCGGGCACGTCGCCGGCGACGGCCGCCAGCCCCGGCATGACGAGAAAAGCTGCAAGGGCCAGCAATTGGACGCGCATGATCGAGGCCGGCCAGGTGGGCCGGACTCCGGGCACTGGCGCGCGGCGCGAAAAGGTCAGGTCGTGCCGCACGCTCTCATGTCCTAGTCGGCCTCGTCGGCCGAGACGGCGTTGAGCTGGCCGTACTTGGCTTCGCCGATCGTGTTCAGCAGTTCGAGCTGCGTCTCGAGGAAGTCGATATGGCCTTCCTCGTCCTTCAGCAGTTCCTCGAAGAGCTTCATCGTCACGTAGTCGCCCGCCTCGTTGCACATCTCGCGCGACTTCTTGTAGGAGGTGCGCGCGTCGTACTCGCCTGCCAGGTCGGACTCGAGCACTTCCTTGACGTTCTGGCCGATGCGCAGCGGCGCCAGGGACTGCAGGTTCGGGTGACCTTCCAGGAAAATGATCCGTTCGATGATGCGGTCGGCGTGGTGCATCTCCTCGATGGATTCCTCGCGCTCCTTCTTGGCGAGCTTCTTGAAGCCCCAGTCGTCGAGCAGCCGGTAGTGCAGCCAGTACTGGTTGACGGCGCCAAGCTCCAGGAACAGAGCCTCGTTAAGCCGCTCTATGATCTGCTTTTCGCCCTTCATGGCCCTTGCTCCCAAATTGGCCGCGCAATCCTCGCACGCGGTCCAGGTGTGAAACGATATCCACCCCGTTCACCTCTGATCGGGAATGGTAGTTCTCGGTAACTCTTATGATCGTTTCCACCACATTCGGAAAGCAGCCGCAACAGCGCCCGCGCTTCTGCAGCGTGTGATACACCTTGGCCGGAACGATCAGGTTCCAGGGATCCTGATCGAGCAGCTGGATGATCGTGTCCTCGATCTCCCTTTCCGTGATCAGGTTGCAGTGACAGACAAGCATGGCACGCTCTGGGAAGTGGCTGGCGGCACGCTCGTCGCGCGCCGCCTGGCTAAGATCTAGGTGTTCTGACGGCTCACTGGAAGACCTTGTCCGGCGAGTCGAGACTGTCGGATCCCTCGAAGGCGATGCTGTCGAGCTTCAGGGCCGCGACAGCGCGCTCGATCGAGCGGGTCTGGTCGACAAGCCCGTCGATGGCGGCCTGCACCGCCGCATTGCCCTCGGCATTGCCTTCGCCGATCTGCTGGTCGTAGGCCTCGCCGCCTTCGGCGCGCCTGGCCATCGCCTCCATGGCGGCAACCGTGGTGTCGAGCTTGGCCGAAAGTTCCGCGTCGATCGCGGCGTCCGTCTCCTTCACCAGGTCGGCGACCGAGGGGCCTTCGACCTTGGTGCCGTCAACCCGCGTGTAGCTGCCATGATAGACGTTGCGGATGCCGAGCGCGTCGTTGAGGTGCGAGCTGTGCGTGTTGTCGGAGAAGCAGTCGTGCTCTTCCTCCGGATCGTGCAGCAGCAGGCCGAGCTTCATGCGCTCGCCGGCCAGTTCGCCGTAGGACAGCGAGCCCATGCCGGTCAGGATGACGCCGATGCCGGCATTGACGTCGCCCTCCAGCAGGCTCTTGCGCGCCTCGCCCTCCGGCCCCCAGTTGGCGGCCATTTCCTCGAGATCGGTTACCAGCAGGTCGCTCGCCGCCGAGAGATAGGCGGCGCGGCGGTCGCAATGGCCGCCGGTGCAGTTGGCGGTGTCGAAATCGGTATAGGGTCGGTTGCCGGCGCCCGGCCCGGTGCCGTTCAGGTCCTGGCCCCAGAGCAGGAATTCGATGGCGTGGTAGCCGGTCGCCACATTGGCCTCGATGTCGCCGGCCTCCTGCAGCGTGCCGGAGAGGAATTCCGGCGTGATCTCGGTGGCGTCGACGGTCTCGCCGTTGATCTCGATCGAGGTGTTAGCGATCACGTTGGCCGTGTAGAGCGTGTTTTCGTCGGATTCGGTGCCGTAGCCGGCGTCGACATAGTCGATCAGCCCCTCGTCGAGCGGCCAGGCGTTCACCCGGCCTTCCCAGTCGTCGACGATCGGGTTGCCGAAACGATAGACCTCGGTCTGCTGGTAGGGGATGCGCGCCGCCTTCCAGGCGTCACGGGCGGCGGCCAGGGTTTCCTCGGAGGGATTGGCGATCAGCGCCTCGATGGCGGCGTCGAGCGCCTTGGCCGTATCAAGCGAATCCTCGTACTTGGCCTTGGCGATTTCGGCATAGGTCTCCAGCACCGCCTTCGGATCTGTCTCGGCGCGTGCCGGCAAGGCAAACGCCGCGGCGGTCAGCAGGGCGGCCGCGGCAAGTGCTGCCAGCCTGCCCTGCCCTGTCCCGGTGGTTCTGATCATCTGTCTCTCCTCAATAGGTGTTTCGGCGCCCAGACTCGCGGCCGATCGGGCGCGCTCGCCCGCCAGGCGTCCGGCCATGCACGAAATCGGGATCGTTGCTGAAGGGGCCGCGCCACCGCGCGGCTTGAAACGGACAGCCACCAGATCCTCCAATCGAACGGGTTCAAGGCCCGGACACCAAAGGCGAATGCTCGTCGGAGCACGGCTTCTAAACAGCATCTTGACCGTCATTGTCAACAATAACCGGGGTAGAAAAGTCATTTAGATCAACAGTTTAGAATTATTCTAAACTGGAATGGTCATGTTTTAGCCCGCCAGGCCGCAGGCTTCGCCCCGGCTGGCCGCTTGACAGGGCGGCGTTCCGGGTGCGACCCGGATGACGCCCTTCGCGCCGCCGCCAGCCATGCGCCCGGCCGGCGGCGATGGCAGCACAGGGGCCGGAGCGATCGGACTGGCATGAAGAACGGCGTCGTCATCATCGGAACGGGGCATGCGGGGGTGCAGGCCGCGGCCAGCCTGCGCGAGGAAGGCTTTTCCGGGCGCATCGCGCTGATCGGCAACGAGGGCGACCTGCCCTACCACAAGCCGCCGCTGTCCAAGACCTTCATCAAGGACCCGGACGCAAAGCCGCAGATCCTGCGCGCCGAGGCCTTCTACAGCGGTGCGGCCATCGAACTGATCACCGGCGAGACGGTCGCGGCCATCGACCCCGCCGCCAGCCGCGTGCGGCTCCTGAACGGCACCACCATTCCCTTCGGCCATGCCATCATCGCCACCGGGGCGCGGCCGCGGCCGCTCTCCATCGAGGGCGGGCCGCTCGGCGGCGTGCTGTCGCTGCGCTCGCTTGCCGATGCGCGCGCCATCCGCGAGCGCGCCGCCGGCGCCGAGGACGTCGTCGTGATGGGCGGCGGCTTCATCGGGCTGGAGATTGCCGCCACGCTTGCCGCCGGCGGCCGCCGCGTCACCGTCATCGAGGCGCAGGACCGGCTCTTGGCCCGCGCCGTCGCGCCCGTCGTCGCCGCGCATGTCGCGCGCCGGCTCGAAGCCTCGGGCGTGCGCATCCTGACCGCCACCACCATCGCCCGGCTCGAAGGCCAGGCCGGCGACATTGGCGCCGTCGAGACGTCGGCCGGCGAGCGCATCGCGGCAAGGCTGCTCATCGTCGGAATCGGCGTGGTGCCCAACAGCAGGATCGCCGAGGAGGCCGGGCTTGCCGTCGGCAACGGCATCGCCGTCGACCAGCAACTGCGCACCGGCGCCCAGAACATCCTCGCCATCGGCGACGTGGCGGAATTCCGCCACTGGCAGACCGGGGCCGATGTACGCCTGGAATCGGTGCAGAACGCCACCGACCACGCCAAGCTCGCCGCGCGCACCGTCACCGGCCATGCCGAGCCCTATCGCGCCGTGCCCTGGTTCTGGTCCGATATCGGCGACATGAAGCTGCAGATGGTGGGGCTCACCGCCGGCAGCGACAGCCAGCTCGTCACCGGCGAACCGGAAGACAACCGCTTTTCGGTGTTCCACTACCGCGAAGGCCGGCTTGTCGGCATCGAGACCGTCAACCGGCCGGCCGACCATATGCTCGGGCGCAAGATGATGGCCGCACGCTTTTCGCCGGACGCTTCCGTTGCAGCCGGCGGCGGCGAGGCGCTGAAAGCCGCCTTCGCCGCCTGGCAGCAGGCCCGGGCCTGACGCGGCAAATCGCGCGCCGCCTTTGTCCGCTTGTCGTTGAGGGTGCTGCCTGCTAAAGCGCCGGACCATGAGCACACCGATTTCCCACATCCGCAATTTCTCCATCGTCGCCCATATCGACCACGGCAAGTCGACGCTGGCCGACCGGCTGATCCAGCTGACCGGCGGGCTGGAGCTGCGCGACATGAAGGAGCAGGTTCTCGACTCGATGGAGATCGAGCGAGAACGCGGCATCACCATCAAGGCGCAGACCGTGCGCCTGAAGTACCACGCCGCCGATGGCGAGGATTACATCCTCAACCTGATCGACACGCCGGGCCATGTCGACTTCGCCTACGAGGTGTCGCGTTCGCTCGCCGCCTGCGAGGGTTCGCTGCTGGTCGTCGATGCCTCGCAGGGCGTCGAGGCGCAGACGCTAGCCAATGTCTACCAGGCCATCGACAAGAACCACGAGATCGTCGTGGTGCTGAACAAGGTCGACCTGCCGGCCGCAGAGCCCGAGCGCATCCGCGAGCAGGTCGAGGAAGTCATCGGCATCGACGCCTCCAACGCCGTGCTGATCTCGGCCAAGACGGGCCTCGGCATCCCCGACGTGCTCGAGGCCATCGTCAAGGACCTGCCGCCGCCGCATGAGGGCGACGCCACCGCACCGCTGAAGGCCATGCTGGTCGACTCGTGGTACGACACCTATCTCGGCGTCATCGTGCTGGTGCGCATCATCGACGGCGTGCTCAAGAAGGGCCAGACCATCCGCATGATGGGCACCGGCGCAAAGTACCTCGTCGAGCGCACCGGCGTCTTCACGCCTGCCAAGGTCAATGTCGCCGAGCTCGGCCCCGGCGAGTTCGGCTTCTTCACCGGTTCGATCAAGGAAGTGGCCGACACGCGCGTCGGCGACACCATCACCGAGGACAAGCGCCCCACCGTCAAGGCGCTGCCCGGCTTCAAGCCGGCCCAGCCGGTGGTCTTCTGCGGCCTGTTCCCGGTCGACGCCTCAGACTTCGAGGAGCTGCGCGCCGCGATGGGGAAGCTGCGCCTCAACGACGCGAGCTTCTCCTTCGAGATGGAAACCTCGGCAGCGCTGGGCTTCGGCTTCCGCTGCGGCTTCCTCGGCCTGCTGCACCTCGAGATCATCCAGGAACGGCTGGAGCGCGAGTTCAATCTCGACCTCATCGCCACCGCGCCCTCGGTCGTCTACAAGCTGAACCTGTCGGACGGCACGCAGAAGGAGCTGCACAACCCGGCCGACATGCCCGACGTGATGAAGATCACCTCGATCGAGGAGCCGTGGATCCGCGCCACCATCCTCACCCCCGACGACTATCTCGGCGCCATCCTGAAGCTTTGCCAGGACCGCCGCGGCGTGCAGGCCGACCTCTCCTATGTCGGCAAGCGCGCCATGCTGGTCTACGACCTGCCGCTCAACGAGGTGGTGTTCGATTTCTACGACCGGCTGAAGTCTATCTCGAAGGGCTATGCCTCCTTCGACTACGCGCTGACCGACTACCGCGAAGGCGACCTGGTGAAGATGTCGATCCTGGTCAACGAGGAACCGGTCGACGCGCTGTCGATGCTGGTTCACCGCACGGCCGCCGAAAAGCGCGGCCGCGTGATGTGCGAGAAGCTCAAGGAGCTGATCCCCAACCACCTGTTCAAGATCCCGATCCAGGCGGCCATCGGCGGCAAGGTCATCGCGCGCGAGACCATTTCGGCGCTGCGCAAGGACGTCACGGCAAAATGCTACGGCGGCGACGTCTCCCGCAAGCGCAAGCTCCTCGACAAGCAGAAAGAGGGCAAGAAGCGCATGCGCCAGTTCGGCAAGGTGGATATTCCGCAGGAAGCGTTCATCCAGGCTTTGAAGATGGGGGATTAGGAAGAGCGCCCCCTCCGGCCCTTCGGGCCACCTCCCCCGCTTCGCAGGGGAGGATCACGGCGCACCACCCGATCCTCCCCCGTTCACGGGGGAGGGGGACCGCCGAAGGCGGTGGAGGGGGCCGGCGCCCCTCTCATGGTGTAGGGGGCCTCGCCCCTCAACCTCCCGCCGCCTCCGCAATCATCACAAGCATTCCCTCCAGTTTTCGCTCGTCCAGAATGTCGCTCGCGGCGATGCGCATGACACGAATGCCCTGCTCCGCCAGCCATCGATCTCTTCGCAGATCATGTTGCATCTGCTCCGGCAGGTCATGATGCGCGCCGTCGACTTCGACCGCCAGCCCTCCCTCGGCATGGAAGAAATCAAGCACATATGGACCCAGCGGATGCTTTCGCCGAAAACGCAGCCCGTTCAGGCGGCGGGCGCGAATGCAATCCCACAGGATCACTTCCGGCAGGCTCATCTCCCGACGGAGCCGTTTCGCGCGCTGGAATGTCCGTGGTTCCGCCCTCATCGATCGCCTCGACGCGCCCCCTCCACCATGCTTCGCATGGTCCCCCTCCCCCGTAAACAGGGGAGGATCACCCCCCAGCGCTGAAGCCGCTCGCTGGAGCCCCGCCCCCCCTACCTCTCGAACCGCATCACCCAGTTCTTCTGCCAACTCACCCCGCCATCCGTCGAAAACGCCTGCTCCCACACAGGACGCTCGCCCGCCGTCCACAAAAACCGCACCCGCACCGGCCGGCCGCCCTCCACATCATCGCCGAAGAACTCGCCGCTGGAGCCAGCGAAGCGGCCGACCGTCGGCGGGAACAGCCGGTGGCTCTTCGTGTCCGACCAGTAGATCGACCACAGCCCGGTCGCCGGATCGTAAAGCCGCAGCGTCATCCCGGTGAAGCCGCGCGCGGGCACGAACATCTGGTCGAGATTGCCGCCGAACACCCCGTCGGGCGACCGCATCACCTTCTCCACCCGCGAGGTGGCTTCGAAGAACTCCCAGTCGGTCGAGCCGACAAGCCGCGCCGTCAGGCGCTCGTTGCGGATCGTCCATTCGCCTTCCAGAAAATCGAAATCGTCAAACCCGGCCATGCATCCCTCCACTGCGCGCGCATGCATAGCAGAGCCCTCCTGACAGGACTGGCAGGAGGGGGGGCAATCGCAGTACCCGCGATCTTACTTTACGCCATATTGGCAGAGGACATCCTAATGAAAGGCGATCTCAGTTGGACCGCCGTCGTCTCGCATTTTCCAATTGATAGTCAACGCCTGTCATTCGGAATCGCCATCTGAGCATATCTTCGCTTACCGAGAATTGTCGCATGGCCTCCGAATCATTGAGCCCGCAGCTTCTGATCTCAAGTAGGGCGGCCCTTGGAAGCAAGAGCGTGCCAGCCAGCCAATTTGCCTCATCTTCCTGATCCTGGCTGTAAACAGTAGGGATGAGATGTCCTTCCGAAGTCACCCCGACAGAAGAGAGCTCATGCCCAAGTGCAATATGAGCAAGCTCATGCATCACCACGCTGTTTATTCGCGGGGGACTTTGTACCGAGTTAAAAACAACAAGATGGCGTTGCTTCATGCGTATGACGAAGCCCGACCAGCTATCTGGATCGACCTCAGTCAACTGAAATCGGTCGGCATCCCCGAGTTGGGTTATATCTTTGTCGCTCCAGACTACAACACTAAGTCGGTCGGCATACACGAAAGCTGACAGAGGAGAAGTCGGAAAGAGTCCAAGACTTCGACGCAGCTCGTTAGATTTTCGCTCACATTGAGATTTAAAGCCACGCGGAAGCAACTCAATGACCTTCAGAGTCTATTGTCTGCGCGAATTTGGCGCTGGCAAGTTCTATCAAGCTTGCTAACGATCTGGCCGTTGCAGCGGGCACTGTTTGCTTTTTCTTGAACGCGATTTGCAAGCCACCGATTCCGGTGAACTGCTCCATGTCAGCTTCCAACCAGCCGCAAAGCTTATCAAGGGACTGCATATCTGGAATGTGCCCGTTCTCCACTCGCGACAGCGTGGTTGGGCTAATCCCAATTTCGGCTGCTGCAGCGCGAACACCCATGCTCCCTCTCTTTTTCAGGATCAGCCCCGCGAGTTCGTCGATTTTCATCGTGCCTCCTTGTGTATTGTAAAATGGTATCGGTGTTTCACTGACTGGACAGTGATGTCAAAACACGCTACCAGCGTACCAGTCGGTGAAACACTTCTTGTGAATCACAGACTGATTCGGATGGTCAATAGGCCGGCCGATCAAGTTGTGTTGCAGTCAGAGTTGCCGAGTCATCAATAACATGGGCTGGCGCGCCTCCCACGCCGGCCAAGATGCGGAGAATTTTGATGCCCAGCTACTACAAGAATCGAAACGGTCAGTGGAATGGCGACCATGAGGTTCACAAGGAAGGCTGCTCGTATATGCCTGCCAAGGCCAACCAGCATTATCTCGGTGAGTATTCGAGTTGCCACGGCGCAGTTGCAAAGGCGCGCGAGACCGACCACAGCGCCGATGGATGTGCTCACTGCTCTCCCACCTGCCATTCTAGTTGAGAGATTGCAGTCTGAAAATTCCGAAAGGAGGTGATTCCAATCGCCCGCAAGTCAAACAGTGAAGTGACCAGTGCAAGGGCCGCTTCGGCGGCTTCAAAGGTTCTACGCAGCCCAACCTCGTCGAAAGCCGCCAAAACAGCAGCAGCTTCGGCGCTAACGCAGCGCCCGAACCGCAAGAAGTGAGAACCTGAGCGCGGCGTGACGTTATCGCCGCGCTCATTTGTTAGAGAGGTACACCCTTGAAGGCCATCAAGAAAATTCGCCCGCCTCGCCCGCCCAAGCCGGTCGATCGCATGCAGAACATGAAGACGTTTCAACCGTTCGGCAAAACGAAGTGGATAAGAGCGCACTGGCGCTGGGACTATGACCGCCACGCGTGGGAATGGGTTCTCGGTCACTGGAGCAAATAGAAATCGGCGGAGTGATAAATGGACCGCCAACTTCACCTAGTGGTGCAGCCGGACGCCGCGGGTCCGGCGTCGGACTTTGGCGGAGGAGCAGCCCGGGGTCTTGAGCTAGAAGAATCGCCATATAGCTGCCGCGCGCCGAAACGAAATCTATGCCAAGATAACCACCTAGTATCGGACATCATCATGATTCGCCTCATCCTCCTCGCCCTCCTCATCGCCGCCCCGGCGCAGGCCGACCAGATGGCGTTCTTCATGAAGAACGAGGCGCCGCTCGGCGTCGTCGTGGAACTCTCCAGCACGGACCGCAACACGGTGTGGCCGGGCGACGACCAGGTCTATTTCCTGGAAAAGGGCGAGAAGAAATCCGTGCCCATCAAGTGCCAGGCCGGCGAGAACATCTGCTACGGCGCCTGGCTGAACGGCGACGCCGGCACCTTCTGGGGCGTCGGCCCCGAACGCGACCAGCTCTGCGAGGATTGCTGCACGATCTGCGTCGAGAAGGCGACGACGACCATCGTCATCGGACGGTAAGGCGGCCACATCCGCCGCGCTGCTGTCTGGCCGGCTCCCGCCATGACCGATGGGTCCGGGGTCTCGTGGTCGCCGGCGATTGGCCGCGAACCGCTCGACGTTGTCATCCTCGGGCCTGGCCCCGGCCGCCCATGCCGTGACGGGTTCCGCGGCGCGCCGCGAAAAAGCCCGGCTTTCCCCGCCGGGCAGCGCGCGCTAGGGTAGCGCGAATGATCCGCCCCCTGTCCCTGATTCTCATCCTTGTCCTGTGCGCCTGCGCTTCGCCGCGCGCGCCTGTGCCCGCGGCGTCGGACGAGGGGGCAGAACTGCCCGACCCGCGCATCCGGCCGCTCTCGACCGAGATGGAAGATCTGGCGAAATAGCCGCGTCCCCCAGCGGGCTCCGGCCTCCGCCGTCGATACGGCCAGGCGTGGTCCGTGAGGAAGCGCGCCGGTCAGACCTTGCTGGCGAACCAGACGGTCGGCGCGCCGGTCACGCCGGCTTCCTGCATCTTGCTGCGCAGGTCGGCGCTGCTCAACATCGCCCGCGCTTCCTCCGCCGTCTCGAATTCATGCGTTACGGTGACGTCGTTGGGATCGTCAATCGAACGGTAGACGGCCTGCGCCTTCACGCCCATCTCGGTCTGAACCGGGCCGTAGGCATCATAGGCTTTGCGCCAGGCGGCATAGTCGGCGACCGTGTGGCGGACAAACAGCGTTATCATGGCAGATCCTCCCGGCGCTCGCCCGCGACGGGGCGTCGCTGAAAGGCGCAGCGTCGGGCAGGATAGACCGTGGGCCGGCATCGGCCAAGGCTTCAGTCGCCCGAGCTGCCCTGCGGATAGGAGATGATCGACAGATAGCGGATCGGCAGCGTCGTCAGTTCCTCGGGCCCATGCGGCGCGTCTGCGTCGAAGAACAGGCTGTCGCCCGGCAGCATGCGGAACAGGTTCGAGCCGTGCCGGTACACCACCTCGCCCTCCAGCATGTAGAGAAACTCCATGCCCTCGTGCTGGAAGGTCGGGAAGACGTCGGAATCCTCCGAGAGCGTGATCAGATAGGGTTCTACGACGACGCCGCTGGTGTTGGAGCCGACATGGCCGAGCAGGTTGTACTGGTGGCCGGCGCGCGTGCCGCGGCGCTCGATCTCCAGCCCCTCGCCGGCCTTGACCAGGACCGCGTTGCGCTCCTCCTCGAAGCGGCGGAAAAAGGCGGTGACCGGCACGCCGAGCGCGTGGGAAAGCGCCTGCAGCGTGGTCAGCGATGGCGAGGTGATGCCGTTCTCGATCTTCGAGAGCATGCCGAGCGACAGGCTGGTGGCGGCGGCAAGGTCGGCAACGGTGATGCCGAGCTTCTTGCGAAAGGCGCGCACCTCGCGGCCGATCGCCACTTCCAGCACTTTTTCGCGCGTGTCGCGCACGGCGTGCGGGTTCTGCGTCAGTGGCGGGCGGATGGCATGGATGTCGCCGACCGTGCCCTTCAGAGACTTCAGCGGCTCGTCCGCCGCCGGTCTTGCGCCATTCGTCTTGCGTTCAGCCATGGTCGGTCTTTCTCTACCCTTGGTTCCGGTCGCTTTTCACTTCCGGTGAACTTATCGGGCGCCAAATACACTGGCAGGAATAGAACCTCAAGCGTTGCACGGAACGCCGCAGCCTGACGATCGCGCATTGACAGACATACAGGACAAATTATTGTCCTCACAGTGAAATTTCTTTCGTATCGGACAAGCTGTGGGGAGCGTCGGAATGCAGAAGCGCGTAGCCGTAATCGGAGCCGGACCATCGGGCCTTGCCCAGTTGAGGGCGTTCGCGTCCGCGGCGGCCAAGGGAGCGGATATTCCCGAGGTCGTCTGCTTCGAGAAACAGTCGGACTGGGGCGGGTTGTGGAACTACACCTGGCGCACCGGCCTCGACGAGCATGGCGACCCCGTGCACGGCTCGATGTACCGCTACCTCTGGTCGAACGGCCCCAAGGAATGCCTGGAATTCGCCGACTACACCTTCGAGGAGCATTTCGGGCGGCCGATCGCCTCCTACCCGCCGCGCGCCGTGCTGTGGGACTACATCAAGGGCCGCGTCGAGAAATCGGGCGTGCGCAAATGGGTGCGCTTCAACACGCCGGTGCGCATGGTGACCTGGTCGGACGACACCCAGAAATTTACCGTCACCGTGCATGACCGCGAGAAGGACGTCACCTATTCGGAAGAGTTCGACTACGTGGTCGTGGCGTCGGGCCATTTCTCGACCCCCAACGTGCCCTATTTCCCGGGCTTCGAGACGTTCCAGGGCCGCGTGCTGCACAGCCACGATTTCCGCGACGCGACAGAATTCACCGGCAAGGACGTGATGGTCGTCGGCCGCTCCTACTCGGCCGAGGACATCGGCTCGCAGTGCCACAAATACGGCGCCAAGACGATCACCGTGACCTACCGCTCGGCGCCGATGGGCTTCACCTTCCCCGACAACTGGACGCAGCGCCCGCTGCTGCAGAAGGTTGTCGGCAAGACGGCGCACTTCGCCGACGGATCGACCAAGGATGTCGACGCCATCATCCTGTGCACCGGCTACCTGCACCACTTCCCCTTCCTCGACGAGGGCCTGAGGCTCAAGACCGGCAACCGCATGTGGCCGCTCGACCTCTACGAGGGCGTGGTGTGGGAGAAGAATCCGGCGCTGTTCTACATCGGCATGCAGGACCAGTTCTACACCTTCAACATGTTCGACGCGCAGGCCTGGTTCGCGCGCGACGTGATACTCGGCCGCATCAAGCTGCCGTCGCTGGCCGAGATGCAGGCGCACAGCGCCAAATGGCGCGAGCGCGAGGAAACGCTGGCCGACGCCGAGCAGATGATCTGGTTCCAGGGCGACTACACCCAGGAGCTGATCGACCAGACCGACTATCCGAGCTTCGACATCGAGGCGACCAACAAGACCTTCATGGAATGGGAGCACCACAAGGAAGAGGACATCATGGGCTTCCGCAACAATGCCTACCGCTCGCTGATGACCGGCACCATGTCGCCCAAGCACCACACGCCCTGGCTCGAGGCGATGGACGATTCCATGGAAGCCTATCTGGCCGAAAAATAGGCCGGCGACTTTCCATCTGCTTGCTGAGGCGAAATTACCTGACTAAAGTCAGGTAATGGACCGGCAGCAGATCGAGACCGTCAGGCGCTTCAACCGCACCGTCACCCAGCGCATCGGCGCGCTGGAGGACGGTTATCTCCACCGTGGCCGGCCGCTCGGCGAGGCGCGCTTCCTGTTCGAGATCGGGCCGGACGGCGCCGAGGTGCAGGAATTGCGCGGCCGGCTCAATCTCGATTCAGGCTATGCCAGCCGCCTGCTGCGCTCGCTCGAGCGCCAGGGGCTCGTCGCGGTGGGGCGCCACGTGGCAGACGGCCGCCGCCGCCGGGTCACGCTGACCGAAACCGGGCTCACCGAATTTTCGGCCTATGACGGCCTGTCCGACGAGCTCGCGGCCTCGCTGCTTTCCTCGCTCGGCGAGGCCCATCGTGCCCGGCTGGTCGCGGCGATGGCCGATGTCGAACGACTGCTGCGCGCCGCCGGCATTATGCTGGAGATCGAACCCTCCGACGGCGCCGACGCGCGCTGGTGCCTCGAACAATATTTCGCGGAACTCGCCGCCCGCTTCGAGGAGGGTTTTGATACCGCGCTCGGCGCGTCTTCGGACGAGGTTCTTGTCGCGCCGCCGGACGGCGCCTTCCTCGTCGCACGGCTCGACGGCGCGCCGGTCGGCTGCGGCATGCTGCGGCGCGACGGCGAGGCAATCGGCGAGATCAAGCGCATGTGGGTCAGCCCGTCGGTGCGCGGCGCCGGACTCGCCGGCCGGCTGCTTGCACGGCTGGAGGCGATCGCCCGCGAATACGGCTGGACGCATGTGCGCCTCGACACCAACCGGGCGCTCCTTGAGGCGCAGGCGATGTATCGCAAGGCGGGCTACCACGCGATCGCCCGCTACAACGCCAATCCCTATGCGGACTTCTGGTTCGAGAAAGCGCTCTGATGCAGGCGGATGGTCGCGGCTACGTGCCGCGCCGTGGCGAGCCGTGGTGCTGGGTGATCTTCCAGTCGCCGTCCTGCCGCACGAGTACCCAGGTCATGCGGTAGGGGCTTGGGGTATCGCCCTCGGCGAAGTCGACGAAACCCGCCGTGACGGCGACGTCTGCCGACAACAAGCGAACCTGCGGCATCGGGTAGGACTTTACGCGGACATCGGGCGCCCGCCCGGCAAAATAGGCGCGGATGGCGTCACGTCCGACCTTCAGCTCGTCGACCGAGCCGAACAGCGTCGCATCCTCGGTGTAGAGAGCCATGTGGCGGTCGAGGTCGTGGCTGTCGAAGGCCTCGATCCACTGGGCGAGCAGGTCTTCGACAGTCGGTGTGGCCACGAAATGCTCCCTATCCTTCAGAGCTTGGCGCGGGCCCTCGCGCTCCAGGCGCTGAACAGCCGGTCCGCGATGATGCCGATGAAGGCGATGGCCAGGCCCGCGACGATGCCGCGGCCCGAATCGGCCTTGGACAGGGCGATGAACACTTCCTGGCCGAGATCGCGCGTGCCGATCATGGCGCAGATGATGATCATGGCGAGCGCCATCAGGATGGTCTGGTTGATGCCGAGCATGATCTCCGGCAGGGCGAGCGGCAGCTGCACCTTCCAGAAGGTCTGGCGCCTGGTGCAGCCCGACACCACGGCGGCCTCGATGAGGCCGGGCGGCACCTGGCGGATGCCGTGATTGGTGTAGCGGATCGCCGGCACCACGGCGAAGGCAACGGTGGCGATCATGGCGGTGACGTCGCCGACCCGGAACAGCATCACCACCGGGATGATGAAGCAGAAGGAGGGCAGCACCTGCAGCGTGTCGATGATCGGCGTGATGATCTTCTCGAAGCGGTCGCTGCGCGAGGCCATCAGGCCGAGCGGGATGCCGATCAGGCAGGCGACGAAGGCCGAGATGCCGCAGAGATAGACCGTCGCCATGGTCTTTTCCCAGAGGCCCGTGACAGCGCAGAAGGCGGTCAGCGCGGCGATCAGGATGGCAAGCCTGGCGCCGGCGAGCTGATAGCCGGCAAGTCCGAGCAGGAACACGGCGCCGAGCCAGGGAAAGCCCTCGCAGAAGGCGCGCACCGGGTTCAGCACGTAGAGGATCAGCGTGACGCGGAACACCTCGATGGCGTCGAAGAAGTTGATCGTCACCCAGGTCACCGCCGCCTTCCAGGCCGGCGCGGTGGTGAAGGTGATCGCCTTGGGCACCTCGGCGAAGGCCGGGATGAACAGGCCGGCCAGCGTGGTCGCCGCCAGCACGGCGATTGCGAGAGCAAGGCGCGGATAGCGCTGCAGCAGCCCGGCGTCGCCCTCGACATGGACATGGCCGAGCGCCTGCCGCCGCGCCATGGCCTGGCTCAGCCGGTCGAGCGCGATGGCGAGTGCGACGATGGCAAGACCGGCTTCCATCGCCTCGCCGACCTTCAGGGCGCGCAGTGCCAGCAGCACGTCGTAGCCGAGGCCGCCGGCGCCGATCATCGAGGCGATGATGACCATGTTGAGCGCCAGCATGATGACCTGGTTGACGCCGACCATCAGCGTCGGGCGCGCGGAAGGCAGCAGCACGCGCCACAGCTTCTGGCGCGCCGTGCAGCCGGCCATCTCGCTGAACTCGCCGATCTCCACCGGCACGCGCGACAGGCCGAGCATGGTGGCGCGCACCATGGGCGGCGTGGCGAAGATGGCGGTGGCGATCATCGCCGAGACCGGGCTGTTGCCGAACAGGAGCAGCATGGGGATCAGGTAGGCAAAGGTCGGGATCGTCTGCATCAGGTCGAGGGCCGGCGCGACCAGCAGGCGCTCCGCCCACGGCCGGCGCCAGGCCCAGATGCCGAGGAACAGGCCTGTGAGAATGCAGAAAGGCACGGCGATGGCGATCAGCGCGAGCGTCAGCATGGCGCTCGTCCACTGGCCGAACAGCGCGATGTAGAGGAAGCAGCCGCCGACCAGGTAGCCCAGCCTGCGGCCGCCCGCGGCATGGCCGGCAAGGAAGGCCGCGATGACGACACCGACCCAGGAGAGCCTGGGCAGCACGGTCGCCTCGAGCCCGTGGCCGATCTTGAAATTCTTGGCGAGCAGGTCGAGCGCGAAGTCGAGCGGCACGCCGAGGATGGTGGTGATCGAGCGGGTGAACCAGCTCAGATTGACCTTCATCCAGGTCATGATCGCGCTGACCCAGTCGGCGATGGGAACGACGTGGTCGGCGGGGTAATTGACCGCCCAGGCCAGATGGCCGCGGAAGACGGCCAGGGCAAGCACGGCCGCGAGAGCAACGGCCCAGACCGCCAGCCATTTCTGGACTGGCCGCACCCTGCCCGAAGGCGTGTCGGCCGCGATGGTCACGCCTGCGCTCCGGACCGGTCGATGCCGGCGAGAAGGTCGATCACGGCGTCGGGCGTCACCTCGCCGATAGGCTTGCCGGTCCCGTTGACGACGGCGAAGGGCTTGCCGGCCGAAATCAGCCTGGCGGAGAAGGTCGCGATGCGGTCTTCCGGCGCCACCGTTCCGGGGTGGCCTTCGGTCTGGCACGGGCGCATCAGGCTGCGCGCCGAAATGACCTTTGCGCGCTGCACGTCGCGGGTGAATTCTGCGACGTAGTCGGTTGCCGGATTGACCACGAGTTCCTCGGGCGTGCCGATCTGGATGACCTCGCCGTCCTTCATGATGGCGATGCGGTCTGCAAGGCGGATCGCCTCGTCGAAATCATGGGTGATGAAGACGATCGTCTTGTGCAGCACATCCTGCAGCCGCATCAGTTCGTCCTGCATCTCGCGGCGGATCAGCGGGTCGAGCGCCGAGAAGGGCTCGTCGAGGAACCAGATTTCGGGCTTGGTCGCCAGGCTGCGGGCAATGCCCACCCGCTGCTGCTGGCCGCCCGACAGTTCACGCGGGTAGAAATGCTCGCGACCGCCAAGGCCGACCAGGTCGATCACTTCGCGGGCGCGGGCCTCGCGGGTGGCCCGGTCCATGCCCTGGACACTCAGCGGGAAGGCGATGTTTTCCAGCACGTTGAGGTGCGGCAGAAGCGCGAAATTCTGGAACACCATGCCCATGCGATGGCGGCGCAGTTCGATCAGTTCGGCGTCCGAGATCGTCAGCAGGTTCTTGCCCTCGAACTCGACCTTGCCGAAGGTCGGCTCGACCAGCCGCGACATGCAGCGCACCAGCGTCGACTTGCCGGAGCCCGAGAGCCCCATGATGATGAAGATCTCGCCCTCGCGGATCTCCAGGTCGACCGCGCGGGCGGCGCCGACGAGGCCTGCCTGCTGCAGGTCTGCGGCACTTGCCTTGCCGTCGCGGCTCTTGATGAAATTTTCGGCGTCCGAACCGAACAGCTTCCACACATTGCGGCAGGCGAGTTTTATGGGCCGGGCGTCCGGCACGGCCACGTGCCCCACCTCAACAGCACTGTTCATCGGTCGTCCTTTGGAGTGGCGTCCACAAGATACGGCCCCGATCGTTACCCGAACGGGGCCGTTTGTCCATTTCGCGCTGGCCCTACTCGGCCCAGGCCTTCCACTTGGCCTCGTTGGCAGCGATCCAGGCCGCAGCCACGTCCTCGGCGGACTTGCCGTCGAGATCGACCTCGCCGCTCATCGCGTTGAGTTCGTCGGAGGTCAGCGAGTAGTTCTTCGCCACGTTGTAGGCGACCGGCCATTTGTCCTTCATGCCGGCCCAGGAGTACTTGTAGATCTCGCCGAACGGCTTGCCGCAGTCATAGGCCTTGTCGGGATTGATGCCGACGCTCGGATCGGCATAGCACTCGGCCGAGTATTCGGGGAATTCGACCCACTCGCCCTTGTACTTGGCGGGCGCCCAATGCGGCGAATAGATCCACAGCATGATCGGCGCCTTGCGCTGATAGGCCGATTCCAGTTCGGCGAACATGGCGCCGTCGGTGCCGGCATGGATGACGGTGAAGGGCAGGTCGAGGGCCTCGACGCGCTCGTCGTCAAAGCCTTCCCAGGTCACCGGTCCGCCGAGGTAGCGGCCCTTGGGGGCCGTCTCGGCCGTCGAGAAGGCTTCGGCGCAGGCCGGGTCCTTCAAGGCTTCCCAGTTGGGCAGGCCCGGGCACTTCTCCTTCATGTATTCCGGATACCACC
Organism: Alphaproteobacteria bacterium; assembly: GCA_018823835.1. Taxonomy (GTDB): domain Bacteria; phylum Pseudomonadota; class Alphaproteobacteria; order Rhizobiales; family Rhizobiaceae; genus CAMYMG01. The sequence continues at coordinate 666,759 of JAHJHT010000002.1, forward strand.
ACTCCTCCTTGGCCTTGGGGCCGAGGGGGCCAAGCCGTTCGGTCTGGCCCGTCGCGTCGGAGGCCTTCATGGCCTCGCCTGCCGTGGTGTCCCAGAACTCCATGGCGAGCGTCAGGTCGCCATTGGTCAGGCCGGTGGTCAGGCTCGAGAGATAATCGGCGGTCGGGTATTCGACGGTGTAGCCGAGCTTTTCGAAGATGCCGCCAATGATCTTGGCGTTCAGGTTGACGCTGGTCCAGTCGAACAGCGCGATCTTGATCGGGTCGTTGGATTCAGGTGCCGCCGCGTAGGCAGAAGGCATAAAGAGGCTTGCTGCCGCGAGCGCTGCAGCTCCGGCCCCAAAACGCGCAAACTTACTGGTCATCGACATGCGTAACTCCCATTGTACGATCTTGTGTCGTCGGTAGTCCCCTATCGGGCCTCTTGGCGGGCCATCGTCCGCGGCGGAGCCACGACGCTTTTTCATGCTATGAAAATTTATATACCAACATTGACCACGCGCAATGGTGATTGCGGTCCCGAGCCCGCTTTTGCGGGTTTCGATCGCCTTTCGAACCGAAGTTTGGGCAAAACTGCACAAAGCCACAGCGGACTGACCGCTGGGCGGGCAGGCCGTGCCCAGTGCTTGGGCGGTCGCCTCAGGAGCGCGGCCTGGTCTTCTTGGGGTCGTAGTGCGGAAAGCCCACGATCCGCGCAGGCAAGCGCTTCTGGTGACCGTCGAGCTTGCCGATTTCCACCTCGGTATCGAGCGCGGAATGCACGACATCGACGCGGGCGAGCGCGATGTTCTTGCCGAGCAGCGGCGAGCGCATCGAGGAGGTGACGACGCCGATCTGCGCTCGGCCGACATGGATGCAGTCGCCATGGCCGACATCGACATTGGAGTCGATCTCCAGCCCGACGAACTTGTGCGACGGGTTCTCCTTGCGCCGGATCAGCGCGTCGCGGCCGATGAAGTCGTCGGTCTTCGATTTCAGCGGCACCGTGAAGGCGATTCCGGCCTCGAAGGGATCGGTCTGGTCGGAGAATTCCGTGCCGGCGAAGATGAGGCCGGCCTCGATGCGCACCATGTCGAGTGCGGCCATGCCCATCGGCTTCAGCCCGTGCTTCTGGCCGGCTTCCCAGACGGCGTCGAAGACGGTTGCCGCGTCGCGCGGATGGCAGAAGATCTCGTAGCCGAGCTCGCCGGTATAGCCGGTGCGCGAGACGACGATCGGCACGCCCTGCGCATCGCCGATGCGGCCGACGGCAAAGCGGAACCATTCCAGCTCGCCGATCGACGGCTGCACCGGCGACGTCCAGATGATCTCTTTCAGGATTTCGCGGCTGTTCGGGCCCTGCACGGCGATGTTGTGCATCTGGTCGGTCGAGGAGCGCACCATGGCTGTCAGGCCGAGCTTTTTCGCCTGCTCGCGCAGCCAGGTGCCGCCGAAGTCGTCGCCGCCGATCCAGCGGAAATTGTCGCGGCCGAGCCTCAGCAGCGTGCCGTCGTCGATCATGCCCCCATGCTCGTAGCACATGGCCGAATAGACGACCTGGCCGACGCCGAGCTTCTTGACGTCGCGCGTCAGCACATATTGCAGCAGCGCCTCGGCGTCCGGGCCGGTGACCTCGAACTTCCTGAGCGGTGACAGGTCCATCACCACTGCCTTCTCGCGGCAGGCCCAGTATTCCTCGATCGGCCCTGCCTTGGAAAAGGCATTGGCGAGCCAGTAGCCCTTGTACTCGATGAAGTTGCGCGTGTGGTTTGCGAAGCTCGCGTGGAAGGCGGTCTCGCGGGTCAATACGGGTTCGGCGTCTGGGGTCATGCGCTTCGCTACGGCTCGAGAGAATTTTTCTTCGCCCGAATAGGTGCGAACGTGAATGTCGGTCAGGTCCCAGCCATTGGCCGGCGTGGTGTCGTCCGGGCAGGATGAGGAGACGCAGATGATGTCGGTCAGCGCCCTGAGAAGCACGTAGTCGCCGGGACGCGACCACGGTTCGTCCGAGACGACCAGTCCCTGCGCGTCGATGGCGGTATTGAAGAAGAAGTTGATCGCCATCCAGCCGGCGCGCGGCGTCACGCCCCTGTCGGCCAGCGTCCGGTTGAAATTGTCCGAGCAGTTGGCATGGCCGGGATAGCCGATGTCATCATAATACTTCGCCGCGCAGGCCAGCGCGAAGGCGTCGTGGCGCCCGCAGGTGTCCTGCACCACTTCGACCAGCGGCTCCATGTCCTGGTCGTAGTATTTCGAATGCAGGCCGGGCATCGGGTAGCTCGAGCCCATCAGCGAGCGCGTCGTCGTCACGTCGAGCGGATGATCCTTGCCCTTGTCGAGCTTGCGGGCCGAGAAACACTGGAAGTCGGTGCACTGGCGCCCGTCGATGTCGATGATCTGGATGTAGTCGCCGGCCTTGACGAAATAGGACTGGGCCGTCGCCGACTTGATGCGCTGGTCGAGCAGCGGGTCGGCGAGCGGATCGGGAAGCTCGAAGCGATGTACCAGCTTCGGTTTTGCGCGCTTCAGCGTCACCGCCAGCGGCGTTGCCGTGTCGTGCGCGTCGACCGCCATCGGGCCGCCGGGCGCGGCAACGATCAGCATGCCGTCGCGCGCTGCGACGAAGCTTTCCTCGGTCCCGGCAGGCGTGTCGGCGTCGAAGATGCGCAGCGCGGTGGCCTTCGACAGGTCGATGCTGCGCCGCTCGAGCTTGCGGCGGAAGGCGCGCAGGCTCTGGTCGCCGGCCGCGAGCATGGCCTTCAGGCCGGCGGCATCGCTGTCCTCGCTGACGCCGAGCACCGCCGGATCGCCGCTCCCGTCGCGTCCGAGCGCCACGAGTTCGGCAGCCTGCCCGCCCTCGCTGTTGGCAATCGTGATCGTGTCGCCGGCTTCTAGCTCGAGCAGAATGGCGCCGGCGCCCGGAACGACATGGCGCTCCACGCCCGCTGCCAGCGTGCCGCCGCCCGGACGGATGATGCGGCTCGGCCTGGGCGGGCCGGCAAGGACGTCGGGATATGGCAGATGCAGCATTGCTCGGTCCCTGGCCGGTCGGCGGCGACTTGCTTGCGCGGAAGATTATTTGCATCAGAAGAATATCGGAGCGCTGGCGGGGGAGCAAGGCGAAGATGCGAGCGGGCGATTGCGCGGGGCGTCAAACAGCTTGCCTCCTGTGCCCGGGCCGTTATGAAGCGGCATGGGAGGATGCCCGGGCATGATCTACCACCGCATTGCAGACTTCGACGACGCTTATGCCAACGGCAGCAACGTGCCGCGTGGCGACCGCTGGCCCGAGGCCTGGGTTGCGCCGTCGGCTGCCTACCGCGAGGAACGCGCCGGCGCGGGCCGGGCAAAGCTCGGGCTCGCCTATGGCGAGCGCGCGCGCAACCGGCTCGACCTGTTCCTGCCGGCATGCGAACCGAAGGGCCTCGTCGTCTTCATCCATGGCGGCTACTGGCTGCGCTTCGACAATTCCTACTGGTCGCACCTGGCGCGCGGCGCCGTCGAGAGCGGCTATGCCGTCGCCATGCCCTCTTACACGCTGTGCCCTGAAATCCGCATCGCCGGCATCGTCGCCGAGGTGGGTGCGGCCATCGAGCATGCGGCCGAGATGATCGGCGGGCCGATCCACCTGACCGGCCATTCCGCCGGTGGCCACCTGGCATCGCGGATGATCTGCGCCAATTCGCCGCTAAGCCAGCCCGTGCGGCGCCGGATCGGCAACACGGTATCCATATCCGGCGTGCACGACCTGCGCCCGCTGATGCGCACGGCAATGAACGCCGAACTGCACATCGACCGGGCGGAAGCGCTCGCCGAAAGCCCGGCACTGCTCGAGCCGATGGACAATGCGCGCATCACCTGCTGGGTCGGCGGCGCGGAACGCTCGGAGTTCATCCGCCAGAATGCCCTGCTTGCAAACGCCTGGACGGGGCTCGGCGCGGCAACCGCGACGGTGGTGGAGCCGGACCGCCACCACTTCACCATCATTGACGGGCTGGCCGATCCGGACCATGCCTTGACGCGGACCCTGCTGGCGCAATGATGCCGCTGGCTTTATGAAGCGAGCATCCGGAAGATCGAAGAGTTGACGGGAATACAGCGATGAGAGCGGTTTTTGTGCAGTTGCAGTGCCAGCCAGGGAAGACCTACGACGTTGCGCACGCGCTGTTCGAACGCGAGATCGTCTCGGAACTCTATTCGACCAGCGGCGAATACGACCTCCTGATGAAGATCTATGTCGACAACGAGGACGACATCGGCAAGTTCATCAACGAGCACGTCGCCAACGTGCCCGGCATCGTCCGCTCGCTGACGACGCTGACCTTCAAGGCCTTCTAGACCCAACAGCAAGAACTTCTGCATTTCTGACCCGGAGGGCAACGAATGCCCTGCCGGCCTGAACGCTCGTCCGCACGCAACCAATAAGTTGTATAATTGTGTTGTTGCAATCCATGATTGACTTCCCTAACGGAAGGTAAGATGATGCCCCTGTCCGGTTTCGAGGGGGAAATCAATGTGGCGCAAGGGCGTTTCAGGAAGTGCATGTCTTCGTTTCGTGCCGCCGGCCCTGATGTTGCTGGCGGCAGGCCTGTCGGCCGGCTGCGCCTATGTCACGGCGGTACCGCGCAAACCCGGGGAGCGTATCAACGGCATTCCCATCTATGACGTGAAGCCGCTGCTTATCGTCACCGGCGACAACGTGAAGGTCGAAATGGTGCCCAACTACAACCGGCCATACGCGTTGCGGTTCGGCGCCTTCCTCGCCAAGAACGACTTCGATGCAACGTTCCAGAACGGTTTCTTGACCCACGTGAAATCGGACATGGACTCGACGAAATTCATCGAGGTGCTGACCGCGCTGATCGGCAAGCTGCCTGAGGTGAAGGGCTTTTCGGAAACGAAACCCGGCCCTTCCGCCGGCGGCATCAAGGACCGCTTCCAGGTCTACGACATCGTCTTCGACGACGACGGCAACCTGGTCGGCCTGCGGCCGCTGCTCGTCGAGCCTAACCTGCTCCGGGTGAAGACGGCAGAACGCACCGTCATCGCGGCGCCCCGCAAAGCCGCCCAGCCGAACGAAGGCGACGACGGCATAACGCCGGGGCCGGTCTAAGGGTAGGCTGAAGCCGTGGTCGCCGACATTGTCAGGCATCCCGAATACGCCACCGTCGAGCGAACCATCGTGGACGAGGAGCAGGACCTCGCTCAGCGCTACGGCGCACACCATGTCGGCGTCTCGAAGAAATTCCGGGCGGGCGAGAAGCTCTCCGAGACCTGCATCACCTTCTACGTGGCGCAGAAGGGCACGCCCGCATCGGGCGAACCCGTCCCGCCGGAATTCCCGCTGCTTTACGAGGACGGCTCGCGCGAGCGCCGCATCCTCACCGACGTGTGCGAACTCGGCGGCAGGCCCCGCGGCTTCAACATGCGCGGCGGCAACGTGGTGATCGGCGCCGACAACGAGCACGGGACGGTCGGCCTCGTCTTCCAGCGCGGCAATCGCGACCTGTTCCTGACCAACGCCCATGTCGTCACCGACCCGGGCCAGCAACCCGGCCTGGTGAGCGTCGAGGTGCCGGACGGCCCCATCGTCCAGGGCATCGTCAGCGACTTCGACGATCTGCTCGGCGGCGTGGTGCGCAGCGACGCGGCGATCGTGCACGTTGCGACGGGCACCATCGCATCCGGCAGTTTCCGCGGCACCGCCCTTCGCCTCGTCGGCTGCGGCGAGATCGCCAACAATGATTCCCGGCGCTTCTATTACGTGGCGATGGAATTCGTGCACGAGGCGGTGTGGCTCGGCTTCGTGCCCGGCGCGGCCGAAATCGACATTGACGGCCACAGCCTGAACTATGCCGGCTTCCACAAGCTCAGGCTGACGGTCGGCCGCTGCCGCCCGGGCCATTCCGGTGCCGTGGTGTTCTGCCGCTCCGGCGCCGGCCTGATGGCGGTCGGCCTCCTGTTCGGCGGCATCGAGGACGCCAACGAGGTCTGGGTCTTCCCGGTCAGGAGGTGCCTCAGGCAGATGAACATCGACCCGGACAGCCTCTGATCGGCCGCTTATGCGCGCCTAGCCTATCTCCGCCACGAAGGCGCGGATGATTTCCGTCAGCACTTCCGGCTGCTCGACACAGGGTATGTGGCCGGCATCCTTGACGACCTCGTAGCGGCAGCCCGGGATGAGCTTTGCCGTTGACAGGACGAGATCGGGCGGCGTCGAGCCGTCCTGGTCGCCGACGATGCAGATGGCCGGAACCGCGATCCGGCCGGCCTCCTCGGTGAAATCGGCATCGCGGATCGCCTCGCAGGTCGCGACATAGCCTTCGACCGGCTGGCGTATCAGCATGTTGCGGTAGCCGGCGAAGTCGGCATTGCCCGCGGCGCGAAAGGCCGGCGTGAACCAGCGCTCGAGGATGGCGTCCGCAATGGCCTCGATGCCATTGGCGCGAATCGCCTCGATGCGCCCGTTCCACAGCTCGTTGGTGCCGATCTTGTGCGCGGTGTCGCAGAGCACCAGCGCGCGTACCAGGTCCGGGCGCGCGGCATAGAGCCCCTGCGCCACCAGCCCGCCGACGGACAGTCCGCAGACGATCACTTGCCGCGTATCCAGCATGTCGAGCAGGCCCGCCAGGTCGGCGACATGATCGTCCATCGTCGAATGCGCCCCGCCGGAATCCGACAATCCGTGGCCGCGCATGTCATAGGTCACGATGGCGAAATCGCCGGCCAGCCGCACGATCACATCGCGCCAGATGCGGAAATCGGTGCCGAGCGAATTGGCAAAGACGATGACCGGCTTTCCGGCCGGCGCGCCGATCAGCTGGTAGTGCAGCGTGACGCTGCCGATCTTGGCGAACTGCATGGGCTCTCCGCGCCGCGGCGCAGGCGGCTGTTCAGGGTTTCTTGTCGGCCGCAGGTTTAGCCGGTTTTGCCGGGCGCCCCAAGACCGGAAGTTTCGGCCGTCTCGGCCTGTCCATCGAGGCGTCGAGATAATTGGCGTGAACCCAGCCCTTGCTGCCGTCGATCGTGACCAGCCGCCATTTGCCGGAGCGGGCGATCTCGCGCACTCGGCTGCCGCCGGCGAGCGTCATGAGGACAGCGGATCCGACATCGGCCCGCTGACGCAGGTTCACCGCGGTGGTCGTCCTGAGGATGCGCGGTCGGTCGGGCTTCGAGATCGACCCGGTGACGATCTTTTCGGGACGCGGCGGCGGCCGCTCCACGCGCCTTGGCAGCGTGATGGCCGGCCGCGACGGCGCGGCAACCGACTTGAAGACCGGCACCCGCTCCGGCGGGCGCGGCACGCCCTTTTCCTGGGACACGACCCAGATGCCCGCAGCCAAGCCGCCGGCAAGCAGCCATCTGAGTTTCGGAAGCGCCAATCCAGCCATGCAACCATGGTGGGGCCAAGACTTTAACATCCGACAAACAATTGAAGCCGCGACGCTGCGTCCCGCGCATCCGGACTGTCATTTGTCACCCGATCTGCGCTAAGGCAGGTCAGTTCAAGGCAGATGAAACGAACGAGACAACGGGACCGGCAGGAATGACCCCAAAGACCCTTATCGCGCCATCGGTGCTCTCAGCGGATTTCTCGAAGCTCGGCGAAGAGGTCGAAGCGGTGGCGGCTGCCGGCGCGGACTGGATCCATCTCGACGTCATGGACGGGCATTTCGTGCCCAACATCACCTTCGGGCCGCCCATCATCAAGGCGATCCGCAACCGCACTGACAAGGTGTTCGACTGTCACCTGATGATTGCGCCCGTCGATCCCTACATCGCCGCCTTCGCCGATGCCGGCTGCGACCGCATCACGGTGCATGCCGAGGCGGGGCCGCATCTCGACCGCTCGCTGCAGGCGATCAAGGCGCTCGGCAAGAAGGCCGGCGTCTCGCTCAACCCGTCGACGCCCGAAAGCGTCATCGAATACGTGCTCGACAGGCTCGACCTCGTTCTCCTGATGACGGTCAATCCCGGTTTCGGCGGCCAGGCCTTCATCCCTGCGGTGGTCGAGAAGGTACGGCGGGTAAAGGCGATGATCGGCGACCGCCCGATCAACATCGAGATCGACGGCGGCGTCTCGCCCGAGACGGCGCCGCTGGTGGTGGCCGCCGGCGCCGACGTGCTGGTGGCGGGCGCGGCCATCTTCAAGGGCGGCAACGAAGCCGCCTATCGCGCCAACATTGCCGCCATCAGGGACGCGGCCGACAAGGCGCGTTGAAGACCTGGCAGGAGGAGAAAACCATGGCAGCCACACCCCCGGTCTGCGACTTCGGATGGAAGGCAATCGACGCGACGCTACCCGGCGTCGACGGCAGGGAGCATCGGCTCTTCGACCTGGCCGGGCCCAATGGCCTGGTCGTGGCTTTCATCTGCAACCATTGCCCCTATGTGAAGGCCGTGATCGACCGCATCGTCCGCGACGCCGCCGACCTGTCGCCTCTCGGCATCGGCTTCGTCGCCATCAATTCGAACGACGCCACCAGCCATCCGCAGGATTCGTTTCCCGAGATGAAGCTCTTCGCGGAACGAAACGGTTTCGGCTTCCCCTATCTGCATGACGAGGACCAGTCGGTTGCGCGCGCCTACGGCGCAGCCTGCACGCCCGACTTCTTCGGCCTCAACGACAAGCTGGAACTGCAGTATCGCGGCAGGCTCGACGCTTCGCGCAACCGGCAGGACGAGCCGGGGCTGCGTCGCGACCTGTTCGAGGCGATGCGCGAGGTGGCCGCCAGCGGCGCGGGGCCGCGCGACCAGATCGCCTCGATCGGCTGCTCCATCAAGTGGAAGGACTGAGGCCCACGGCGCGCTTCATCGCGATCGACGCCATGCATCCGGGCAGTCGGTTGCGGCCATTTGCGCTATACGTGCCCTCGAATGGCGGGCAGCGCCCGGCCCCTCGCGGAGAAACCTGACGCATGCCGGAAATCGTTGCCGGACTCTTGTGGATAGCGCTCGGCGGCGCGCTCGGCGGGCCGGCCCGCTATTTCGTGTCCGGACTTGTCGGCCGTCGCTTCGGCGAAACCTTTCCCTGGGGCACGATGGCTGCAAACGTGACCGGTTGCCTTTTGATGGGCGCACTGGCCGCGACGGTCTCCTTCAATGGCATGGCCCTGTCCTCGCCCGGCTGGCAGATCGCCGGCATCGGCTTCCTCGGCAGCTACACGACGGTATCTTCCTTCAGCCGCGAGACGCTTGCGCTGGCGCGCGATGGCCAATCGGCCGGCGCCGGGTGGAACATCGTGCTGTCCTTCGGCCTCTGTCTGGCCGCCGTCGCTCTTGGCTACGCTGCGGCAAATGGAATCCTCTCATGACGGAGCGCGCTGCAACGCAGGCCGGGGCTGCCGATGCACGCGAGACGGCGGGGCTCTACCTTGCCGTCAGCCTGGGATCGGTGATCGGCAGCGTGTCGCGGGCGCTGGTGTCGCTCGCTGCGGTCGCATGGCTCGGCGAGGCGTTCCTGCTCGGCACTTTGACCGTCAACGTGCTCGGATCCTTCATCATCGGCTACTATGCCACGATGACCGGACCGGGCGGGCGCATCATGGCCTCGACGCGCCAGAGGCAGCTTGTGATGACCGGCTTCTGCGGCGGCTTCACCACCTTCTCCGCCTTCAGCCTGGAGACGCTGATGCTTGCCCAGGCCGGCCACCTGCCGCTCGCCGGTCTCTATATCGCCCTTTCCGTCGTGACATGGCTCGCGGCCGCCTGGCTCGGCCAGGTGCTGGCGATACGCTCCAACCGCATGTGAGGAACCGGACCGATGCAGATACCGAAACAGGCAACGCTGCTGCGCATCTTCGTCGGGGAAGACGACCGGCACGACGGCCGCCCGCTCTACGAGGCCATCGTGATGAAGGCGCGCGAGGCGGGACTCGCCGGCGCCACCGCCTGGCGCGGCGGCATGGGATTCGGCCATTCGAGCAGGCTGCGCACGATGAAGATCATGCGCCTGTCCGAAGACCTGCCGGTCATCATCGAGATCGTCGACGCGCGCGACAAGATCGACGCCTTCCTGCCTGCGCTGGAAGCGATGATGACGGGCGGCCTGGTCACGCTGGATACAGTCGAGGTCCTGCGCTACGGCAAGGACGCCGACTGACCCGCGAGGTGCTGCCTAGGCTCCTGACCTAGCCGCCGAGACCTTCGAAGAGGATCGTCGACAGATAGCGCTCGGCGAAGGACGGGATGATGACCACCATGTCCTTGCCGGCATTCTCCGGGCGCGAGCCGATGATGGTCGCGGCCTGCAGCGCGGCGCCCGAAGAGATGCCGACCGGCACGCCCTCGAGGCGGGCGACGAGGCGCGCATTGGCGACCGAATCCTCGTTCGAGACGGTGACGATCTCGTCATAGATGTGGGTGTCCAGGATCTTCGGCGCGAAGCCTGCACCGATGCCCTGGATCTTGTGCGGGCCGGGCTGGCCACCCGACAGCACGGGCGAGGCTTCCGGCTCGACCGCGACGACGTGAACGCCGGGCTTGCGCTGCTTGAGCACCTGGCCGACGCCGGTGATGGTGCCGCCCGTGCCGATGCCCGAGATCAGGATGTCGACGCTGCCCTTGGTGTCGTTCCAGATTTCCTCGGCGGTCGTCTTGCGGTGGATCTCGGGATTGGCCGGATTCTCGAACTGCTGCGGAATGACCGCGCCCTCGATGCTGGCGGCCAGTTCGTCGGCCTTGGCGATGGCGCCCTTCATGCCCTTGGCGCCTTCCGTCAGCACCAGTTCGGCGCCGAGCAGCGCCAGCATCTTGCGGCGCTCGAGCGACATCGTCTCGGGCATGGTGAGGATCAGCTTGTAACCCTTGGAGGCCGCCGCGAAGGCGAGCGCGATACCGGTGTTGCCAGAGGTCGGCTCGACCAGCGTGTTCTTGCCAGGCGCGATCCTGCCTGCCGCTTCGAGCGATTCGATCATCGCCACGCCGATGCGGTCCTTGACGGAGGCGATCGGGTTGAAGAATTCGAGCTTGGCCAGGAGATTGGCGACAATGCCCTTCTGCTTGGCAAACTTGTCGAGGCGCACCAGCGGGGTATCGCCGATCGTTTCGGTGATGGAATTGTAGACTCGGCCGCGGCCTGGAACGTGGTTCGACATCGTTTCACTCCCTTGTTGCGCACAAGATAGGGCCTCGCGCGCGAGAATCCGAGGGAACGCCATGCTCAAACTTGCGCAGTCGAGAAACCGGATTCCTCAAAACGCACGATCGCGAGAAGGAATTGGCGCGAAGGATGCTAGTGGCGCGCCGCGATCGCCGCTGCCGCACCCGCCATTAAGCCCGCGGCAGTCCGGTTCAGCACCCGCAGCGCCCGCGGCGTCCTCAGGAACCAGCGCGCCTTGGCCGCCAGCAGCAGATAGGGCACCAGCACCACCAGCAGCACCAGGACGGTCAGTGCCGCGAGCACGCCGTAGTCTGCGGCCGTGATCGTCTTCAGGTCGACGATGGTCGGCGTGATGGCCAGGTAGAAGATCATGGTCTTCGGGTTGCCCAGCGTGACCGTCAGGCCGGCGAGGAAACTCGCGGCGAGGCCGCCCTTACCCCTGCGCGCCTCGACATTCTCGGCCGTGATGCCGCTGGTCCAGAAGGTCCAGGCGAGTAACCCCAGATAGGCGACGCCCAGCCATTTGATGACGAGGAAGACCATGCCGAAGGTCTGCGCCACCAGCGCCAGGCCAAGCACCACGGCCGTCAGGTAGGTGAGATCGCCGGCGATCAGGCCGAGCGACATGACAAGCGCCGAGCGGAAGCCGGAGCCGAGCGCCCGCGCGATCAGTGCGGTCAGGCCTGGCCCGGGAATGGCGGCAGCCAGCGCCAGCGCGCCGCAATAGGTAACGAAACCGGCAAGGGTCATCGCGTCACTCGTGAGAAATGCAGTCAGGCTTTTCGCACAATCCGGTTCGGCCGGAAACGGCTTTCGATCAGGGGCGCGTCGCCGGGAAATCGGCCTCGAGGCGCTTTTCGAGCTCGACGAGATCGTCGGGCAGCGGCATGCCCATGGCGCGAAGCTCGTTCAGCTTCTCGCGCAGGTTCTCGTGCACCTCGTGGGCGTCTTCCGGCTGGTTGACCATCTGTTCCAGGAGCAGGCTGATCTGAGCCTTGATTTCCTCGAGTGCCATTGTCTGCTCCCTGGGACGTTCCGTCCCGCCTTGCTGCCGGCCACCGGCCGGCTGTTGATATGCTTAGCGCAGCATGCGCGAAACGACCTGCGCGGTATAGTCCACCATCGGCACGATACGGGCATAGTTGAGGCGCGTCGGGCCGATGACGCCCAGTGCCCCGATGACGCGGGCATCCTTGTCGCGGTAGGGCGCCACCACGAGCGACGAACCGGACAGCGAGAACAGCTTGTTTTCCGACCCTATGAAGATGCGCACGCCCGAGCCCTCTTCGGCAAGGCCGAGCAGCTGGATCAGCCCGTCCTGCGTCTCGAGGTCCTCGAACAGGTGCTTCATCAGCTCCATGTCGGCCTGGGCGGTGACGTTGTCGAGCAGGTTGGCGCGGCCGCGCACGATCAACCGCGACGGCAGCCCGCTTTCGGACCCGGCCCAGATGGCCAGGCCACGCTCGACGAGATCCTGCGACAGCGTGTCGAGGGCTGCCCGGGTCTCTTCCTTGATGCGGGCGATCTCCGCCTTGGCCTCGGCCAGCGTGCGGCCGCGGATATGGGCGTTTAGAAAGTTCGACGCCTCATGCAGCTGCGATACGGTGATGCCGGGCGGCAGCTCGACCACCCGGTTCTCGACGTCGCCATTCTGCGACACCAGCACGACCAGCGCCTTGGTCGGCTCGAGCTGGATGAACTCGATGTGCTTGAGCGCCACCTCGTTGTTGGCCGTCAGCACCAGCCCGGCGCCGCGCGACAAGCCCGACAGCATCTGGCTGGCTTCCGTCAGCATGTGTTCCATGGTGGCGCCGCTGCCCGACGCCTTGACCTGCGCCTCGATGACCCGGCGCTCGTCGTCGGACAGGTCGCCAAGCTCCATGAAGGCGTCGACGAAGAAGCGCAGGCCCCGCTGGGTCGGCAGCCGGCCGGCGGAAATATGGGGCGAGTAGACGAGGCCGAGATGCTCGAGGTCGCTCATCACGTTGCGCACCGTGGCCGGCGACAGCGACGACGGCAGCATGCGCGACAGGTTGCGCGAGCCGACGGGCTCGCCGTCCTTGAGGAAGGAATCGACGATGCGGCGGAATATCTCGCGCGAGCGCGCATCGAGGGATTGCAGGTTCTGATCGGTGATCGGCGTGGTCATCGTGGCGCAGCACCTCCGGAGGAATGATATAGATGGTGTCGGGCGGAACACAACAAGGCGCCAGGGGCCGTTTTTCTTTGCGCTCCCGGGAGCGCGGGGCTAAAAGCCCGCGACCAGTCCGATTCCCGAAGAAAGAGCCTCGATGCGCCCATCCAAACGCCAGTTCGACGAAATGCGCGCCATTTCCTTCGAGCGCAACATTTCCAAGCACGCGGAAGGCTCCTGCCTCGTCAAGTTCGGCGACACGCATGTGCTGTGCACGGCAAGCCTCGAGGAGAAAGTGCCCGGCTGGATGCGCAATTCCGGCAAGGGCTGGGTGACGGCCGAATACGGCATGCTGCCGCGCTCGACGGGCGACCGCATGCGCCGCGAGGCGGCGTCCGGCAAGCAGGGCGGACGCACCATGGAAATCCAGCGCCTGATCGGCCGCTCGCTGCGCGCCGTGGTCGACCTGCAGGCGCTCGGCGAACAGCAGATCACCGTCGATTGCGACGTCATCCAGGCCGATGGCGGCACCCGCACCGCGGCCATCACCGGTGGTTGGGTAGCGCTGCACGATTGCCTGCGCTGGATGGAAACCCGCCAGATGATCAGCGTCGCCAAGGTTTTGAAGGACCACGTCGCCGCGGTTTCCTGCGGCGTGCATGCCGGCGAGGCCGTGCTCGACCTCGACTATGCCGAGGATTCGACCGCCGGCACCGACGCCAATTTCGTGATGACCGGCAAGGGCGGCATCGTCGAGATCCAGGGCACCGCCGAATCCGCGCCGTTCAGCGAGGAAGAGTTCGCCAACCTCATGGCGCTCGCCAAGAAGGGCATCGCGCGGCTGGTCGACCTGCAGCAGATGGCGGTGGCGTAGGCAGGCATGCAGCCCTCCGCGATCCTCGAATCGGCCCTCTACGTCACCGATCTCGACGCCGCGGCTGCTTTCTACACCGAGGTTCTCGGGCTGGAGCCGATCACCAGTGTCGAGGGCCGGCACGTATTTTTCCGCTGTGGCGCGGGCGTGCTCCTGCTCTTCAATGCCGAGGCGACCAGAAACGGCCCGCCGCCCGACGCCCGCCTGCCGGTGCCGCCGCACGGCGCGACGGGACCCGGGCATCTCTGCTTTGCCGCGACAGCCGACGAGGTCGAGACCTGGAAGTCACACCTTCTGGACCGCGGCATCGCCATCGAAGCCGACTTCGAATGGCCGAATGGCGGCCGCTCGATCTATTTCCGCGACCCGTCCGGCAATTCCATCGAATTCGCCGAACCGAGACTCTGGGGACTGTGATGCGCAAGCTCGAGGAGCGAAAGATCGTCTTGGCGAGCCACAATGAGGGCAAGCTGCGCGAGTTTTCCGACCTGATGGCGCCGTTCGGCTTCGAGGCGAAGTCGGCGAAGGAACTCGGGCTGCCCGAACCCGACGAGACCGGCACGACCTTCGAGGAAAACGCCTACATCAAGGCTTTCGCGGCGGCGAGCGCCACCGGGTTGCCGGCGCTGTCCGACGATTCCGGGCTGGTGGTCGACGCGCTCGACGGCGCGCCCGGTGTCTATACCGCCAACTGGGCCGAGCGGCCGGACGGCACGCGCGACTTCGGCATGGCCATGCAGCGGACCGAGACAGAACTGCAGCAGCGCGGCGCGACCGAGCCCGGCCGGCGCACCGGCCGCTTCGTCGCCGTGATCTGCCTCGCCTGGCCCGACGGCGAGGCGGAGTATTTCCGCGGCGAGGCCGAGGGGCATCTGGTCTGGCCGCCGCGCGGCGACAGCGGCTTCGGCTACGACCCGGTCTTCCTGCCCGACGGGCACGCCAGGACGTTCGGCGAAATGACCGCCGAGGAGAAACACGGCTGGAAACCCGGCCAGGCCGAGGCGCTGTCGCACCGCGCGCGCGCCTTCCAGAAATTCGCCCGGGCCTGCCTGGGGGCAGCATGAACGATCTCCTGCCGGTCGGCCGCGACCCCGGCTTCGGCGTCTACGTCCATTGGCCGTTCTGTGCCGCCAAATGCCCCTATTGCGACTTCAACAGCCATGTCCGCCACCAGCCTGTCGACCAGGAGCGGTTCGCCGCCGCCTTCGCGACGGAACTCGCGACGATGCGGGCGCGCACCGGGCCGCGCAGCGTCACCAGCATCTTCCTCGGCGGCGGCACGCCTTCGCTGATGCACCCCGAGACGGTCGGCGCCGTGCTCGACGCGATCGGCCGCAACTGGACGGTGCCCGACGGCATCGAGGTGACGCTCGAGGCCAACCCCTCGTCGGTCGAGGCGGAACGGTTCCGCGGCTACCGGGCGGCCGGCGTCAACCGCGTGTCGCTCGGCGTCCAGGCGCTGAACGACAAGGACCTGCGCTTCCTCGGCCGGCTGCACAATGTCTCCGAGGCGCTGAAGGCGATCGAGCTGGCGCGCGAGATCTTTCCGCGTCTTTCCTTCGATCTGATCTACGCCCGGCCGGGCCAGACGGCGGAGGACTGGGCGGCCGAACTCGAACAGGCGATCGGCTATGCGGCCGACCACCTGTCGCTCTACCAGCTGACCATCGAGGAAGGCACGCCCTTCCATGCGCTGCATGCGGCAAAGAAGTTCATCATCCCCGACAACGACCTCGCCGCCGACCTCTACGCACTGACCCAGGAGGTCACCGCCGCGCACGGGCTGCCCGCCTACGAGATTTCCAACCACGCGCGGCCGGGGGCGGAGAGCCGGCACAATCTCACCTACTGGCGCTACGGCGAATATGTCGGCGTCGGTCCCGGCGCGCATGGCCGCTTCGTCGAGCACGGCAGGCGGATCGTGACGATCGCCGAACGGGTCCCGGAGACCTGGGCCAACCTCGTCGAGGCCAGGGGGCACGGCGTGACCGGCGGCGAAACGCTGACACGGGCTGAAGAGGCCGACGAGTTCCTGCTCATGGGACTGCGGCTCGCCGAGGGCATCGACCTTGCGCGCTACGAGGCGATGTCGGGCCGCGGCTTCTCGCCGGCGCGCCTGTCGGTGCTGCAGGAAGAGGGCCTGGTGGCGCCGGTCGGCAATTCGCGCTTGCGTGCCACGGCTTCCGGCATGATCGTGCTCGACGCAGTGGTCGCCGACCTGGCGCGGTAACCGTACTGGCGGCATCATATAGGTAAGCAACAGCTTACTTAGAGAGGGAAGCCATGAACGCAAGCCTTGCATCCTGGCAATTCTGGGCCCTTCTGGCGGCGGCCTTCGCGGCCATGACCGCCATTTTCGCCAAGGTCGGCGTCGAGAATGTCGGCTCGGATTTCGCGACCCTGATCCGCACCGCGATCATCTTCCTGGTGCTCGGCATCATCATTGCCGGCAGCGGCCAATGGCAGCCTCTGGGCGAGATTTCCGCCAGGACCTGGCTCTTCCTGACGCTGTCGGGCCTGGCCACCGGCGCATCGTGGCTCTGCTATTTCCGCGCCCTGAAGCTCGGCAATGCGTCGCAGGTCGCACCTGTGGACAAGCTAAGCGTCGTGCTGGTGGCGGTATTTGGCGCGGTCTTTCTGGGCGAGCGGCTTAGTCCGGTGAACTGGCTCGGGGTGGTCCTGATCTCGGCCGGCGCGGTCCTCGTGGCCTATCGTTTTTGACGCGCCGCGCAATGCGATCTGGCTGGCGGCAAGCTGTGCCATGCACGCATCGAAGCGGCTGGCCATCAGTGCCTGGCCTCGTCTTCCGGACGGTCGTCGCTGGCTCTTGTCTCGCTGCGTTCGGCGGATTCCTGCGCGCGGGCGCTGCGGTCATTCTGCTCTTTTTCGGCGCGCGAGGGCGAGACCCACTTGCGGCGTCCGGCATAGTACGGTTCGAAACTGTCCTGGATGATAAGCGAAGCCATCGTATCCTCCTCGATACTCCGATAAGAATCCGCCCAGCGTTGTTTGGTTCCAGACTGTGGCGACGCAATGACGCCGACGACATGAGTTGGGGACGAAGCCGCGAGGCGGGCCGAAAGCCCTTCGACAGACCAGGGAAGCGAAGCCAGACGTGACGCAAGCGCAACGAACCTACGTCGTTGGACAGAACGAGATCGTGGCCCGGCCGCTCGAGCCGGCGCTTTACCTCGTCGCCACGCCGATCGGCAATCTCGGCGACATCACGCTGCGGGCGCTGGAGACGCTGGCGGCGGCTGACGTGCTTGCCTGCGAGGATACCCGCGTCACCCGCGTCCTGCTCAACCGCTACGGCATCCGGCAGCGCCCGACCGCCTACCACGAACACAATGCCGGCGAGGCAGGCCCGAAGCTGATCGCCGCGCTTGAAGCCGGCAAGAGCGTGGCCCTGGTGTCCGATGCCGGCACGCCGCTCGTTTCCGACCCTGGCTTCAGGCTGGTCGGCCAGGCGATCGAGGCCGGCCAGCGCGTGGTTCCCATTCCCGGGGCCTCCGCCGTGCTGGCAGCGCTCACCGCATCGGGCCTGCCGTCGGACGCCTTCCTGTTCGCCGGCTTCCTGCCGGTGAAGGACGGCCAGAAGCGCAGCCGGCTCGAGGCGCTGAAAGCCACGCCCGCGACGCTGATCTTCTTCGAATCGCCGCGCCGCCTCTCCGACACGCTCGCAGCCATGGCCGATGTTCTCGGCGACCGGCCGGCGGCAATCGGCCGCGAACTGACCAAGACCTTCGAGGAAATGCGCACCGGCAGCCTCGGTGCGCTTGCCGCCCACTATGGCGAGGCACCGACGCCGAAAGGCGAAATCGTCATCTGCGTCGCGCCGCCGGAGCATCAGCCCGACCAGCCCGGGGATGTCGATCGGCTGCTCAGGTCGCTGGTGTCCGAGATGCCGGCATCGAAGGCCGCCGCCGAGGCGGCGCGCATGACCGGGCAGCCGAAACAGGCGCTTTACAGGCGGTTGCTGGAGCTTCGAGACGGGGATGGCGGCTGACCGGCGAACACGGCAGAAGGCCTACCGGCGTGGCCATTCGAGCGAATGGCTGGCCGCGGCGGCCCTGCTTGCCAAGGGCTACCGCATCCTTGCCCGCCGCTACCGCACCAGGCTCGGCGAGATAGACCTGATCGCCCGGCGCGGCGACCTGGTGCTGATCGTCGAGGTCAAGGCGAGGCGAACGCTCTCCGATGCGATGGAGGCGATTGCGCGTGACTCGGAGCGACGCATCGAGGGTGCAGCCGATCTCTGGCTGATGCGGCAGCCTGACTACGGCCGGCTCTCCGTCCGTTTCGACATGGTGGCGGTGCTGCCATGGCGCTGGCCGGTGCATGTCGAGAACGTGTTTTACGGGCGCAACTGACCGCGGCCCTTTACCCGGCCGGACAATCCAACTATCTGCCCAGCCAGACAGCCGGGTGCGACGCCCGGCGACGAGACAGGCACTGTCCACTGGAGACGACCATGACACTTCCCGACCGGCTGAGCGGCGAGCCCAAGAGCCCGTTCTACGACGCGGACCTCCTGGAACGCGGCGTCGGCATCCTGTTCAATGGCAAGGAGCGCACTGACGTCAGCGAGTATTGCGTCAGCGAGGGCTGGATCCGCGTGCCGGCCGGCAAGTCCAAGGACCGCTTCGGTCAGCCGCTGACCATCAAGCTCAAGGGGACCGTCGAGCCCTTCCCGAAGGACGAGCCCGCCGCCTCCTAGGCAGCCGGGTTGCGCCGCTCGACCGTCATCGGCAGGCCGCCCTCCGGCTGCGTCGTCAGCTTCTGCACGGGCCAGGGCCTGGTTTCGGGCGTCGTGTTGAAGCGGTACTTCGACATCAGCACGGCCAGCGCGATGATCGCCTCCTGCATGGCGAAGCTGGCGCCGATGCAGACGCGCGGACCGGCGCCGAACGGCAGGTACTGGTAGCGGTCGATCCTGTCGCGGTTCTCCGGGTGAAAGCGCGACGGCATGAAGGCGTCGGGCCGGTCCCACAGCTTGCGGTGGCGGTGGATCGTCCACGGCATGATCAGCACGGCGGCCTTCGGCGGAATGTAGAGATCGCGCCACTGTTCGGGCACGATCGGCTCGCGGTTGATCGATGGCGCCGGGGGATAGAGCCTGAGCGCCTCCTCGAAGGCGGCGCGCGTCAGCGGCATGGCGTCCAGCCATTTCACCGGGTCGGGCTCGCGCGCCAGCACGGCATCGATCTCGCGCTCGATCGGCTCGCGCTCCCATGGCGCTTCGGCGAGGCAGTATATTGTCCAGCCCAGCGCCCGCGCCGTGGTTTCGTGGCCGGCGCCGATGAAGGTAATGATGTTGTCCTCGATCTCGCCGCGCGTCAGCCCGCTCGGCCCTTCGGCCCTCAGAAGCAGCGTCAGGAAATCCTCGGGCACCTCGTCTGGCGCGCTTTTCATGCGTTCGCTGCGCATGGTGATCGTGTCTGCGACGATCTTGCGGAAATAGGCCATCGTCTTGCGGCCGCGCAGCCGGGTCAGGCGCGGCAGCCAGTCGGGCGCGCGCAAAAGGTCGAGCGGGTCGACGCGCCCCATGGTCTCGAACAGGCGGTCGATCTGCGATGCAAAGCTGCCCGGCTCGCCGGCGATCTCGCCGGAAAACAGCGTCTCGGCCAGGATGTCATAGGTCAGCATGGTCATGTCGGTGGCGACATCGACCGTTCCACCCGTCTCGTAGCGCTCGGCAAAGGCGAGGCTCCGCTCGAGCATCGGCCGCGCGAAGCCGAAAATGTGGCGTGGTGTGAAGACCGGCGCCATCGCCTTGCGCGAGCGCTTCCAGACGTCGCCCTCGGCCGTCAGCAACCCGTCGCGCAGGATCGGCCGCAGGATCTTCTGGCGTACCGTCGCCATCCTGTAGTTTTTGGCATTGTCGACCAGCACATGGCGGATCAGCGCCGGGTCGTTGGCGATGACCAGCGGACCGCCTATGCCGCTCACCGAAATATAGGGCTCGTTGTAGGAAGGCTCGCCCCAGAGTTCGAGCGGGTTGCGGTAGACGATGCGGATCATTTCCAGCGTCGAGGGGGGCGTCTTGCGCGGTGTCGGCGCCGGCGGCACGAAGGGTGCTGGCAGTGTGTCCATCAATGTCTCCGCCTTCAAACAGCGAATCTAGTGTGCCTCGGATGGAACGTCCATGGCGCGCGCCGAAAAGGGGGGCTGGCCGCCCTCCCCGGCCGAGGGTGTGCAAAACCGTCAAAAGCTTGGAATTCAAGGCCTGAGCGCCTATATATTGAGCATATTCAAGCGCCCGATTCGGGGCGGGTTTCGCGCTCTGTCGCGCAGCAGTCAGACGAAAGCAATTCATGAGCGATCAGTCCGAGAACATTCCCGGCGTGCCGGCCGAATACGGCGCCGATTCAATCAAGGTTTTGAAGGGCTTGGATGCCGTCCGCAAACGGCCGGGCATGTATATCGGCGACACCGACGACGGCTCGGGCCTGCACCACATGGTCTACGAAGTCGTCGACAACGCGATCGACGAGGCCCTGGCCGGCCACGCGACCCTCGTGACGGTGACGCTCAACCCGGACGGATCGGTCACCGTGACCGACAACGGGCGCGGCATTCCGACCGACATGCATGACGAGGGCGTCTCCGCGGCCGAGGTCATCATGACCCAGCTTCATGCCGGCGGTAAGTTCGACCAGAACTCCTACAAGGTATCGGGTGGCCTGCACGGCGTCGGCGTATCGGTCGTCAACGCGCTGTCGGTGTGGCTGAAGATGAAGATCCGCCGCAAGGGCAAGATCCATGAGATGAGCTTCACCCATGGTGTCGCCGACTCGCCGCTCGTCGAGACCGGCGACGCCGGCTCCGACACGGGTACCGAAATCACCTTCATGCCTTCGTCCGAGACCTTCACCATGGTCGAGTTCGATTATGGCACGCTGGAGCACCGGCTGCGCGAACTGGCCTTCCTGAATTCGGGCGTGCGCATCGTGCTGACCGATGCACGCCATGCCGACGTCAAGGTGCAGGAACTGATCTACGACGGCGGGTTGGTAGAGTTCGTGAAATATCTCGACCGTTCGAAGAAGCCGCTTATCAGCGAGCCTGTCGCCATCCGGGCCGAGCGCGACGGCATCACCGTCGAGGTCGCGATGTGGTGGAACGACAGCTACCACGAGAACGTGCTGGCCTTCACCAACAACATCCCGCAGCGCGACGGCGGCACGCATCTGGCCGGCTTCCGCGGCGCGCTGACGCGCCAGGTCACCGGTTACGGGGAAACCTCCGGCCTGACCAAGAAGGAAAAGGTCTCTCTCATCGGCGACGATTGCCGCGAGGGCCTGACCGCCGTGCTGTCGGTCAAGGTTCCCGATCCGAAATTCTCCTCGCAGACCAAGGACAAGCTGGTGTCTTCCGAGGTCCGCCCCGTGGTCGAGGGGCTGGTCAACGAGGCGCTTGGCACTTGGCTGGAAGAACACCCGGCCGAGGGCAAGATCGTCATCGAGAAGGTGATCCAGGCCGCCGCCGCCCGCGAGGCCGCGCGCAAGGCGCGCGACATCACCCGCAAGAGCACGCTGGGCGTGACGTCGCTGCCGGGCAAGCTGGCCGACTGCCAGGAACGCGACCCGGCGAAATCCGAACTCTTCATCGTCGAGGGTGACTCGGCAGGCGGCTCGGCCAAGGGCGGCCGCTCGCGCCAGAACCAGGCGATCCTGCCGCTGCGCGGCAAGATCCTCAATGTCGAGCGGGTCCGCTTCGACCGCATGCTGTCATCCGACATGATCGGCACGATGATCACGGCGCTTGGCACGGGCATCGGCAGCGACGAGTTCAACATCGAGAAGCTGCGCTACCACAAGATCATCATTATGACCGACGCCGACGTCGACGGCGCGCATATCCGGACACTCCTGCTGACCTTCTTCTTCCGCCAGATGCCGGAAGTGATCGAGCGCGGGCACCTCTATATCGCCCAGCCGCCGCTCTACAAGGTGACGCGCGGCAAGAGCTCGCAATACATCAAGGACGAGGCGGCCTTCGAGGAATTCCTGATCGGTTCGGGCCTCGAGGAAGCCTCGCTGACCCTGTCGTCGGGTGAAGTCCGCACCGGCCAGGACCTTCGCGCCGCGGTCGACGACGCGCTGGCGGTGCGGTCGCTGATCAACGGCCTGCACTCCCGCTACAGCCGCACTGTGGTCGAACAGGCGGCAATCGCCGGCGCCCTCAACTCGGAGAAGATGGCCGACCTCGGCAATGCCACGCGCATGGCCGATGCTGTCGCCGCAAGGCTCGACGCCATCGCCGACGAAACCGAACGTGGCTGGACGGGCCGGCTGTCCACCTCCAACGAGGGACCGGGCGGCTTTGTCTTCGAGCGCACGGTTCGCGGCGTCAAGGAATTCGCCCTTCTCGACCTCGCGCTGATCAACTCGGCGGATGCCCGCCAGCTCGGCCGCTATTCGACCAGGCTCGGCGAGATCTACCAGCAATCGCCGGTGTTGCGCCGCAAGGAGGTGTCGGAACCGATCTCGGGTCCGATGGCCCTGCTCGACACGATCTTCGCCACCGGCCGCAAGGGCCTGACGATGCAGCGCTACAAGGGTCTCGGCGAGATGAACGCCGAACAGCTCTGGGAAACCACGCTCGATCCGAACGTACGCTCGCTGCTGCAGGTCAGGGTCAACGACGCCACCGACGCCGACTCGCTGTTTGCACGGCTGATGGGCGACGATGTCGAACCGCGCCGCGAATTCATCCAGGAGAATGCGCTGAGCGTCGCCAACCTCGACGTCTAGCCGCCGGAGGCGCGCCGGAGCGCCCGACGGACGGTCATTGCGGGGGGTATTCCGCCGCAAGCGGGTGCTTGTTGACAGATTGCCGGGGTCCTGCTCGGCGATTTACGCACAAGCCATTGGATTCACTCGTGCTTTTGCCGGCACAATTTGCGCAGCCCCTCGATCTGTCCCCGTTTCGGGCTCAGGTGAAGCGCGGGATGGGCCCGAGCTGCGGCGTCTTCCTGTCGGACAGGTCGAGGAAGATCTCGTCGACAAAGCACCAGCCCCAGCCTTCCGGCGGATCGTAGCCCTCGATGACCGGGTGACGCGTCTGGTGAAAATGCCTGGTGGCGTGGCGGTTCGGCGAGTCGTCGCAGCAACCGACATGGCCGCAGGAGCGGCAGAGCCGCAGATGCACCCACGGACTGCCGATCTTCAGGCATTCCTCGCAGCCGCGCGCGCTCGGCGTCACGTCCTGGACCTGTTCTGCGTGGCGGCACTCGTCGGCCATGGCTTCGTCCTCCTTCAAGCCGTCGGCTGGGGCCGGGCAGAGAGATAGCTGTGCAGGGCGGCGACCACCTGCGCGCCCTCGCCGATGGCGCCGCCGACGCGCTTGACCGAGCCCGAGCGCACGTCGCCGACGGCAAAAACGCCTGGCACGCTGGTCTCTAGATGGGCGCCGGCGCGCTGGCCGGTGACGACGAAACCGGCCTTGTCGACGCCGACGCCGCAGCCTTCGAGCCAGGCGGTGGCCGGGTCGGCCCCGACGAAGAGAAAGACATGGCGCATGTCGCGCTCAGTCTCGCGTCCGCTTGCATTGTCGCGCATCCATACCCGCTCGAGGCGGCGATCGGACCCGTCGAGCGCCACGAGTTCGGTACGTCGGTGCAGTTCGATATTGGGCGTCGCCGCCAGGCGGTCGATCAGGTAGCGCGACATGCTGTCGGCGAGTTCTGGACCGCGGATCAGCACGTCAACCTTGGACGCCAGGCCGGACAGGTAGACCGCGGCCTGGCCGGCGGAGTTGCCGCCGCCGACCACGATGACTTCCTGGCCGGCCGTCGGCTTGGCCTCGACCGGCGAGGCCCAGTACCAGACGCCCTTGCCCTCGAAGCGGTCGAGTTCCGCAATCGGCGGACGCCGGTAGCGGGCGCCGCTGGCAATGACTACGGAGCGCGCCCGGATACGCTCGCCAGCATCGAGCAGGATGCCGAAGAAGCCGTCGTCGAGACTGCAGTCGAGGCTGAGAACCTCTGTCGGGATCATCATGTCGGCACCGAACTTCTGGGCCTGCACGAAGGCCCGCCCGGTCAGGGCACCGCCCGATATGCCGGTCGGAAAGCCAAGATAGTTCTCGATGCGGGCGCTGGCCCCGGCCTGGCCGCCATAGGCGCGGCTGTCGAGCACGGCAACCGAAAGCCCCTCCGACGCCGCATAGACGGCAGTTGCAAGGCCCGCCGGTCCGGCGCCCACGATTGCCACGTCATAGACCGCCGTTTCGGCGCGGAGCGCATTCATGCCGATGGCGCGCGCCAGTTCGGGCTCGCCCGGATTGCGCAAGGTGGTGCCGTCGGCCAGCACGACCCAGGGAAGGTTGCGCAGGCAGGTGGGCGAGGCCGCGACGAACGAGGCGGCATCCTCGTCGGTTGCAGGATCGACAAGGTGGTGCGGATAGCCGTTGCGGTTGAGAAAGTTCTGCAGCCGCGCGACGTCCGGCAGGGTGTCGTCGCCAACGATCAGCGGGCCGCCGACGCCGCTCTGGATCAGCCCGACGCGGCGCAGGATGAGCGCGCGCATGATGCGTTCGCCGAGATCGGCTTCGGCGACCATCAGGGCACGCAGCCGATCCGGAGGAATGACCAGCGCCTCGACTTCGCCGCCGTCGGCCCTGGCGTCGACCAGCGAAGCCCGGCCCGAGAGTTGCCCGACCTCGCCGATGAACTGACCGGGGCCGTGGTCGACGATCGGATTGACGTGGCCGAGACCGTCGCGCTGGCTCATCGCCACCTGGCCCTTGAGGACGAGGATCATGCCGGGCGCGACCCTTCCCGTCTCGACGATCAGCTCGTCGGCCGCGAAATGCCTGAGCGTGCCGAAGGGGGCGATGCGGCCGACATCGTGCGACGACAGCACCGGAAACATCTGATCGTAACGCGAATTCAGCTCGGAGACGGACTTTTGCACCATGAGGCTTGTTCTCTCATCTGCCGGCGCCAAGTCTTTTCAATTCGCCCGCAATAGGCGATGCGCAGCCGCCGAGCGCGATCCTGCATCACTCCCGCGTCACACCTCAACAGATTTCAGGCGCTCGGCGACCAGCTCCGCGAGACGCGCGGCAACGTCCTCCTTGGTCATATCAGGCCAGTCCTCGACGCCGGACTTGGCGACGATCCGGACACGATTCCTGTCGCCACCCATGACGCCGCCCGCATGGCTGACATCGTTGGCGACGATGAAGTCGGCGCCCTTCTTCGCGAGCTTCGCCTGGGCGTTGGCCAGCAGGTTTTCGGTTTCGGCTGCGAAGCCGATCACCAGATAGGGGCGCTGCCGGTGATGGCCGATGCCGGCGAGGATGTCGGGGTTCTCGACCATCTTCAGCGATGGCGGCCCGTTACCCGCCTGCTTCTTGATCTTCTCGCCGGCCGACGATGCGGTGCGCCAGTCCGCGACCGCGGCGACGAAGATCGCCGCATCGGCCGGAAGCAATTGCTCGACTACGTCGCGCATCTCCTCCGCGCGTTCGACATGGACGGTGGAAACGCCTTCCGGGTCGGCAATCGAGACCGGGCCCGAAACCAGCCGGACATCGGCGCCTAGCCGGGCGAGCGCCGCGGCAATCGCGTGGCCCTGCTTGCCCGACGAGCGGTTGGCGATATAGCGCACCGGGTCGATGGGTTCGTGCGTCGGCCCGGAGGTGACGATGATCCTGCGGCCGGCAAGCGGCTTCGGGCCGGGAGCGAGCAACGCCTCGATCGCCGCCACGATTTCAAGCGGCTCGGCCATGCGGCCCGCGCCGGCCTCGCCGCTTTCGGCCATCTCGCCGCTGTTTGGCCCGACAAGGGCGATGCCGTCCTTCTCGAGCGTGGCCCGGTTGCGGCGGGTCGCCTTGTGGTTCCACATTCTCGGGTTCATCGCCGGTGCCATCAATACAGGCTTGTCGGTGGCCAAAAGCACCGTCGAGGCCAGGTCGTTGGCAAGCCCGTTTGCGGCTTTCGCCATCAGGTCGGCGGTGGCCGGGGCGACGACGATCAGGTCGGCCTCGCGCGACAGGCGGATGTGGCCGATGTCGTGCTCGTCCTGGCGGTCGAAAAGGTCTGAGAAGACGTGGTCGGCCGACAGCGCGCCGACCGACAGCGCCGTGACGAATTCCTGCGCGGCGGCGGTCATGACACAGCGCACGGCGGTGCCGCGCTCGCGCAGCCGCCGGATCAGGTCGAGCGACTTGTAGGCCGCGATGCCGCCGCTGATGATCAGGAGGACGCGCTTGCCTGCCAATGTGCCAGATGCGTCGCCCGGGGCGCGTGTGGCCGTAGCGACCGGCTGCGGCTGCGACGACCCCGCCGCCGGCAACCGGCCGGTAACGCCGTCGCGGATCATCAGCCGCAGCTGCTCTTCCATCGAGACGCCGTTTTGCGCGGCGAGCTGGCGCAGAAGGTCTTTGACGGAATCGTCGAGGTTCCTGACGGTAATGCTGGCCACGTGATTGCACGCCTTGGGTTAAATGATTGCAGTGCAATCATTGTGGCATGTTCCGGCCTGTCAGGAAAGCCTGTAGGCGATCCACACCAATGCGAGTGCGCAAACCCACAGCGCGACGCGTCCCCAGCGGTTTGCACGCGCCTCGGCCCTGCCGATGGCATCCGTGGTCGTCTTGTCGAAGCGCAGGCCGTGCTCTGCCATGCTGTCGATCTCACGCGACAGCCGTTCCGTGCGCGCAGCAAGGTCCGGGGCCTGGCGCGCCAGGGCGAGCAGCGCGTTGGCGCCGTCGCGCGCATCGATCAAGATCCCGCGCGGGCCGAGATTGCCGGCTATCCAGTCGCCGACGACCGGTTCGGAGGTCTTCCACATGTTGAAGGCCGGATCGAGCGTGCGCGCAACGCCCTCGACCACCACCATGGTCTTTTGCAGCAGAACCAGCTCCGGCCGCGCCTGCATGTCGAAGAGCTCGGTCACCTCGAAGAGCAGCGTCAGCAGCTTGGCCATCGAGATCGTCTCGGCCGGCTGTCCGTGGATCGGCTCGCCGATGGCGCGGATGGCCTGAGCGAAGGCGGCGACATTGTGCGTGCGCGGCACATAATCGGCCTCGAAATGCACTTCTGCGACGCGCAGGTAGTCGCGCGTGATGAAGCCGTAGAGAATCTCGGCGAGGAAGCGTCTCTCCTTCTTGCCAAGCCGGCCGGTGATGCCGAAATCGACCGCGACGATCGTACCGTCGGCCTCCACGAAGAGGTTTCCCGGATGCATGTCGGCATGGAAGAAGCCGTCGCGCAGCGTGTGGCGCAGGAAGGACTGGACGAGGTTGGCGGCGATGGCATTGAGGTCGTGGCCGGCGGCGCGCAAGCCCTCGACGTCCGACATCTTGATGCCGTCGATCCATTCGAGCGTCAGGACATCGCGGCCGGTGCGGACCCAGTCGACCTGCGGCACGCGAAAGCCCGGATCGTCACGTGTGTTCTCGGCAATCTCCGAAAGTGCCGCTGCCTCCAGCCTCAGATCCATCTCGATCCTGGTGGTCTGCGCCAGGGTGCGCGCGACCTCGACCGGCTGCAGACGCCGCGAGGCCGGGATGTAGCGCTCCTGCATGCGCGCGGCGAGGAAGAAGCCTTCGAGGTCGCGGAAGAAGGCACGGCGAACGCCGGGCCGGATGACCTTGACGGCGACCTTCCTGGAGTCGCCATCGTCGCCGACCTCAGCCGTATGGACCTGCGCGATGGAAGCGGCCGCAACCGGTTCCCCGAAACTGACGAAGAGATCGTCGAGCGGGCGCCCGAGCGAGCCCTCTATGGCCTCGACCGCCTGGCTGCGCGGAAAGGTGCCCATCCGGTCCTGCAACTGGGCGAGGTCGAGCGCCATGTCGTTGCCGACGACGTCGGGGCGCGTCGCCAGGAACTGGCCGAGCTTGACATAGGAGGGGCCAAGCCTGGTCAGCGCGAAGGCAAGCCGGTCGCTCCTGCCGCGGCCGATGGCGCGTGGCCGCGTCAGCAGGCGCGCGAAGCGCCAGCCAAAACGCGGCAGGCCGGTGAGATCGTCGCCCGGCAGCGCCGCCACGACCCCCTCGCGCACCATGATCCAGCCGGCCCTGAAGAGCCGGAGAGCAGCGCCCGGGCTGCTCATCGACATACGTCCGTCAAAGCTTCCAGCCCGAATGAAGCGCGGCTATGCCGCCGGCATAGTTGCGGAAGTCGACCCGGCTGAACCCGGCCTGCGAGACCATCGCGGCGAACGCCTTCTGGTCGGGAAACTTGCGGATCGATTCGACAAGATAGGAATAGGGTTCGGCGTCGCCGGTCACCGCCTTTCCGATGCGCGGGATGGCATTGAACGACCATGCTTCGTAGGCGCGGTCGAGCAACGGCATGTCGACGTCGGAAAACTCGAGGCAGAGGAAGCGGCCGCCCGGCTTCAGGACGCGGAACGCCTCTGCCAGCGCGACATCGATGCGCGGCACGTTGCGGATGCCGAAGGCGATCGTATAGGCGTCGAAGCTCTCGTCGGGAAAGGGCAGTTCCTCGGCATTGGCCTCGACGAAGTCGGCGTTGGCCTCGAGCCCGCGCTTGACGGCGCGGTCGCGCCCGACGGCGAGCATGGAGCCGTTGATGTCGAGCACCGTCGCATGGGCCTGCCGGTCCGAAGCATCGATGATGCGAAAGGCGATGTCGCCGGTGCCGCCGGCGACGTCGAGCACCTTCCAGCCGTCCCGTCTTGGCGGGTTGAGCCAGCTGACAAGCGCATCCTTCCACAGCCGGTGCATGCCGCCCGACATCAGGTCGTTCATCAGGTCGTAGCGCTTGGCGACCTTGTGAAACACCTCGTTGACGAGTGGCTGCTTTTCGCCGGCCCCGACGGTGCGGAAACCATAAGAGGTCTCCATGTCCTCAGCGGCAGTGGAACGTTGTTCTGACATTCTCGTATTACCATTCAAAGTCGGCGGGACCATAGCTGATCATATCCGACCGCGCTATGGTCGGGGGCGCGGTGTTCGGCCGCGTCGGGAACGGGCACAAGGATGACGTAATGCCATTGAAAGCGGAGTTGCACTGCCACATCGAGGGGGCCGCGTCGCCCGATTTCGTCATCGCCCAGGCCCGGAAATACGGCAGGGACTTCTCGCCTTACATAAAGGATGGCGCCTTCGTCTGGCACGACTTCACCAGCTTCCTGGCTGCCTATGATTTCGCCGCCGACCTTTTGCGCAGCGAGGAAGACTATGCGCGGCTGGCCGACCACTACCTGACCAGCCTGGCGCGCGACGGCGCGATCTACTCCGAGGTGTTCACCTCGCCCGACCATGCCATCAAGTCGGGCCTGTCGCCCGCCGCCTACACCAATGCGCTCGGCGAGGGCATGGCGCGCGCCAGGGCCAAGACCGGCATCGAGGGTCGCATGATCGTGACCGGCGTGCGCCATGTCGGGGTCGAGGCGATCGAGAAGGCGGCGCGCTTCGCTGCACGCTGCGGGCATCCGCTGGTCACCGGCTTCGGCGTCGCCGGCGACGAGCGCATGGGAGACTTCGAGGACTATGTGAAGGCCTTCGAGATCGCCCGCGAGGCGGGTCTCGGCATCACCATCCATGCCGGCGAGTTGCTGGGCTGGGAAAGCGTGCAGGCCGCGCTCGACCACATCAGGCCATCGCGCATCGGCCACGGCGTGCGCGCCATCGAGAACCCGGATCTGGTCAAGCGCATCGCCGACGAGGGCATCGTGCTCGAATGCTGCCCGGGCTCGAACATCGCGCTGAAGGTTTTTCCGAGTTTCGAGGAGCATCCCTTCCCGGCGCTGCGGGCGGCCGGCTGCAAGGTGACCCTCAATTCCGACGACCCGCCCTATTTCTGGACTTCGCTGAAGCGCGAATACGAGATCGCGGCGGAATATTTCGGCATGGACGAAAAGGCGCTTCTCGGTGTCACACGGACCGCCATCGAAGCGGCCTTCGTCGACAAGAAGACCAGGGCCGAGTTGCTGGCCCGCCTGAAGACCCCGGCCGGCGGCCGCTAGGGCCTCACACACCGACAAAACTGTGGTCGATGGCGGTCCGGACGTTTCTTGCCCGCGCCAGACCCGATAGGGTGCTCCGCAAGATCTGAATTCAGGAGCAGACACCATGCAGGGCGTCACCGTCGTCGACCATCCGCTTGTCCAGCACAAGCTCACCATCATGCGCGACAAGCAGACGTCGACCGCGAGCTTCCGCCGGCTGCTGCGCGAGATCTCGCTGCTGCTCGGCTACGAGGTAACGCGCAACCTCGAACTGACGACCAAGACGATCGAGACGCCGATCCAGACGATGCAGGCGCCGACGCTGGAGGGCAAGAAACTGGTGTTCGCCTCCGTCCTGCGCGCCGGCAACGGCCTGCTGGAAGGACTGCTCGACCTGGTGCCCGCCGCGCGCGTGGCGCATATCGGGCTTTACCGCGACCACGAGACGCTGGAAGCGGTGGAGTATTTCTTCAAGGCGCCGAGCGACCTTGCCGACCGGCTGGTGATCGTCGTCGATCCCATGCTGGCAACGGCGAATTCGGCCATCGCGGCGATCGACAAGCTGAAGGAACGCGGCGCCACCAACCTGCGCTTCCTCTGCCTGCTGGCGGCGCCGGAAGGCATCGCCCGCTTCACGGCGGCGCATCCCGACGTGCCGGTCTTCACCGCCTCGATCGACGAAAAGCTCAACGAGAAGGGCTATATCATTCCGGGCCTGGGCGACGCCGGGGATCGCCTCTACGGCACCAAGTAGCCGTTTACCAGCCGTTCACCGCGTTGCCATTCGCCGCCGCTTTTTAAGGTCGCGCACACCATGGCGCGGCTATGGTCAGAGCCTGAAGGGGCAAGGCCATGCTGCGCAAACTCTTGATTCTCGGTATTTGCGCCGGTTCGTCGGCGTCGATCCCGATTCTCTACCAGTCGAACCCGGAAGCCGTCGATCATCTGCTGCGCTCGGCGCTGCAGCAGGAAGCCGAGTTCGACATATCGAGCGCCGAAATCAACGTGGTGCGCCCGGTCGCGCCGGTGCCGGAGCGCATGCTCGGCCGCAAGGTTCAGATCCAGGTCGGACCGCATGGTCACTTCACCGCCGATTTCAGGCTGAACGGCCGCAATGTCGGCGCGATCATCGACACGGGCGCCACGCTGGTCGCCATCAACGCGTCGACTGCGAGGCGCATCGGCATCGCGCTGACGCCGCGCGACTTCAAGTACACGGTCAACACGGCCAACGGAAAGGCGCGCGCCGCAAGCGCGATGATCGACCGCCTGCAGATCGGCCGCATCAGCATCGAGGACGTCAAGGCCGTGGTGCTCGACGATTCGGCGCTGTCGGGCACGCTGATCGGCGCCAGCTTCCTCAACCGGCTGGCAAAATACCAGGTCGAGGACGGCGCGCTGCTGCTCGTGCAGTAGCGGTCAGGCGGTGGGCGCGATGCGCCGGATGACCGCCTTCTGCGTCGGCGGCCGCGCATCGGACACGGCATAGGCGGACCGGACCGCCTCGGCGGCCCGCTGGGCGTCATCCTCAGAACGGGCATGGACAAGGGCAAGCGCCTCGCCCTTCACGACTTCCGATCCGACCGGCATCAGCCGCGTCAGCCCGACCGAGTGATCGATCACGTCGTCCGGCCGCGTCCTTCCGCCGCCAAGCGCAACGACGGCCAACCCGATGTCGCGGGTGGCGATCCCGCCGACGCGGCCGCCGGCGTCGGCCTCGACCGCGAGTTCGACCGGAGCCTTGGGCAGATAGCGCGCGGCATTCTCGACGAAATTGGCGGGGCCCCCGAGCGCCGACACCATGCGGCCGAAACATTCCGCCGCGCGGCCCGATTCCAGTGCTTCGGTCGCCTGCTCGGTGCCCTCCCTGGATGAGGCGGCGATTCCCGCCGAGACGAGCATTTCGGTCGCCAGCGCCAGAGTTACCTCGAGCAGCCGCTTGTCGCGCCACTTCCCGGTCAGGAAATCGACGGCGTTGTGGACCTCGACGGCATTGCCGGCGGCCGAGGCCAGCGGCTCGTTCATGCCGGTGATCAGCGCCGAGGTGCGCAGCCCGGCGCCGTTCGCCACCTCGACGAGGCTGGTGGCGAGTTCCGTGGCGTCGCGGCTCCTGGCCATGAAGGCGCCGTTGCCGAGCTTGACGTCGAGCACCAGCGACTGCAGTCCGGCTGCGAGCTTCTTCGACAGGATGGAGGCTGTGATCAGCGGCACGGACTCGACAGTCGCGGTGACGTCGCGGATCGAGTAGAAACGCTTGTCGGCGGGCGCCAATGCTGCGGTCTGGCCGATGATGGCGCAGCCGGTATCGAGCACTGCCTTGCGGAACAGCGCATTGTCGGGCTGGCTGACATAGCCCGGAATGGAATCCATCTTGTCGAGCGTTCCGCCGGTGTGGCCGAGGCCGCGTCCCGAGATCATCGGCACATAGGCGCCGCAGGCGGCGACGATGGGCGCCAGCATCAGCGAGACATTGTCGCCGACACCGCCCGTCGAGTGCTTGTCGGTGACCGGGCCGGGCAGGTCCGACCAGTCGAGGACCTCGCCGGAATCGCGCATGGCCAACGTCAGCGCGACAGCCTCGTCACGCGACATGCCGTTGAAGAAGACGGCCATGGCAAATGCCGCGACCTGTCCTTCGGATACCTTGCCCGTCGCGATGCCGCCGACGAAGGCTGCGATGTCATCCGCCGGGAGCGGCTGGCCGTCGCGCTTCCTGCGGATGATTTCCTGCGGCAGCATCGGTCTATCTCCGGACGGACCGTGACGATTGCGTCACGCCGGTTGGCCGTCGCTGCGGCAAGCGGGGTTCAGTCATCGAAGAGCCCTTCGCGCAGCACGTGCTTCAGCACCTTGGACAACTGCCGGCCGCCAAGCGGCGCGACGTCCTTCGTCTCGTCGTGCGAGAGTTCGCCTCCAGTCATGCCGGCGCCGAGATTGGTAATGACCGAGCAGGCCGCAACCCGCAGGCCGAGGAAGCGCGCAAGGATGACTTCGGGGACGGTCGACATGCCGACGGCGTCGGCGCCCATTACGCGGGCCATGCGAATCTCGGCCGGGGTCTCGAAGGAGGGACCCGAAAACCACATGTAGACGCCCTGGTGCAACGACGTCCCGGTGGCTGCCGCCGCCTTCTTCAGCGCGGCGCTCAGCCGGGCGTCATAGGCCTCGGTCATGCCGACGAAGCGCCGCTCGCTCGGTTCGCCGAAGAGCGGGTTGCTACCGGAGAAATTGATGTGGTCGGTGATCAGCATGACCGAACCGGCGGGCATCTCCGGCTTCAGCGAACCCGCCGCGTTGGTGAGGATCAGCTTGCCGATGCCTATGCCGGCCAACGTCTCGAGTACCGGGCGCATGACGGCAGCGTCGCCGTGCTCATAATAGTGAGCCCGCCCGGCGAGCAGCAGCACCGGCCGGCCGGCCAGGGTGCCCGCAACGACTTCGCCGGCGTGGCCAGTCACGCCGCTTTGCGGAAAGCCCGGCAGGTCGCCATAGGGGATGCGAACCGCATCCTCGACCTCGGCCGCCATGGGGCCGAGGCCCGAACCGAGGACGATCGCCAGTTCCGGCGCCAGGCCGTTGAGCTTCTCGACCAGAACGTCTTCGGCGTTGGTCATTTCAGAATGTCCCCCGCAAACCCGTAGGGCAGCATCGCGCCCATCGTGACGGTCTCGACGACGCCGCTCTCGTCACAGAGGAAGAGCTTCGTATCCGGCCGCGCGAATTCGGCGAGGCGCTGCCGGCATCCGCCGCACGGCGTTATGCGCGCCATGCGTTCCGCGGTTACCGCGATCTCGGTGATCTCGCCACCGCCGCCCATGATGTAGTGGCCGAGCGCCGTGGTCTCGGCGCACCAGCCCTCGGGATAGGAGGCAACCTCGATGTTGGCGCCGGAGAAGATCTTTCCGTCGGCGGTGCGGAGCGCCGCGCCGACCGGGAATTTCGAATAGGGGGCATAGGCCTTGGCCATCGCGGCCTGCGCCGCGAGGAACAGATCGTGCGCCATGACTACCGCTCTTTCACATAGGGCACGCCGCCGGCGCGCGGGGGGATCGCCTTGCCGATGAAACCGGCGAGCAGGATCACCGTCAGGATATAGGGCAGCGCCTGCATGAGCTGTACCGGGACCTTGCCGACGAGAGGCAGGGGCGTGCCCTGCAGACGGATCGCCAGCGCATCGAGGAACCCGAACAGCAGGCATGCGAACATTGCCGGCACCGGCTTCCACTTGGCGAAGATAAGCGCGGCGAGCGCGATGTAGCCGCGTCCGGCGGTCATGTCCTTGACGAAGCCGGCATTCTGCGAGAGCGCCATGTAGCAGCCGGCAATGCCGGTGAGGATGCCGGTGCAGATGACGGCGCGATAGCGCAGCCAGGCGACCGAGATGCCGGCCGTATCGACGGCAGCCGGGTTCTCGCCGACGGCGCGCAGCCTGAGCCCGAAGCGCGTCCTGAACAGCACCCACCAGGTGAAGGGGACAGCGAGAAAGGCGACGTAGGCAAGCAGGCTGTGACCCGACAACAGGCCCGAATAGAGCTGGCCGATGACAGGCACGTCGCGCAGGGCATCGGCGCCGGGCAGCGTGATCGAACCGAAGCGCGCCTCTGGGGGCAGCGAGGGCGTACGGCCGCCCTGGTTGAACCAGGCCTGGCCCAGAATGATGGTGGAGCCGGCGGCGATGAAGTTGATGGCGACGCCCGAGACGATCTGGTTGCCGCGGTGGGTGATCGAGGCGAAGCCGTGCACCAGCGAAAGCATGACGGATATCAGCATGCCTATTCCGAGCCCGATCCAGGCCGACTGGAAGACGGCGGCCGCCGCCGCGCCGGCAAAGGCGCCGGCCAGCATCTTGCCCTCCAGCCCGATGTCGAAGACGCCCGAGCGCTCTGAATAGAGGCCCGCCAGGCAGGCGAGCAGAAGGGGCACCGAGACCCGGATGGTCGAGTTGCCTATGTTGATCAGCGTATCGACGAATTCCATCTCAGGCGCGCTCCCCTTTGGCGGCCATGCTGACCGAGCGGGGACTGAGGCTGGCGAAGATCGTCTGCACCGTCGGGCGGAACAGGTGTTCGAGCGCGCCGGCAAACAGGATCACCAGTCCCTGGATGATGACGATCATGTCGCGCGAGATGGCCGGCATCTCGAAGGCGAGTTCGGCGCCGCCCTGGTAGAGCATGCCGAACAGGATGGCTGCTGGCACGATGCCGGCCGGATGCGAGCGCCCCATGAGGGCGACCGCGATGCCGACGAAGCCGGCACCCGACACAAAGTCGAGCGACACATTGTGCTGGTCGCCCATGATCGGGTTCAGCGCCATCATGCCGGCCAGGGCGCCGGAAATCATCATCGTGATGATGATGATGCGGGTCTCCGAAATGCCGGCGTAGCGCGCCGCCTTGGGGCTGAAGCCATAGGTGCGGATCTCGTAACCAAGCTTGGTGCGCCAGATGATCGCCCAGACGACGACCGCCATCACGAGTGCCAGGATGAAGGACAGGTTGAAGGGAACCGATGGCCGCACCGTCAGGCCGAAGGGCTCGAGCAGGAAGCCGATCTTTGGCAGTTGCGCGCCTTCGGCAAGCTGCCGGGTCTGCGGTGCCATCGCGCCGCGCGGCTTGAGCGGCCCGACCAGCAGGTAGACCATGGCGCTGGCCGCGATGAAGTTGAACATTATGGTGGTGATGACGA
Organism: Alphaproteobacteria bacterium; assembly: GCA_018823835.1. Taxonomy (GTDB): domain Bacteria; phylum Pseudomonadota; class Alphaproteobacteria; order Rhizobiales; family Rhizobiaceae; genus CAMYMG01. The sequence goes on from JAHJHT010000002.1 coordinate 702,466, forward strand.
TGTGCGAGCCGCGCCTGGCCTGCAGATAGGCCGGGATCAGCGCCCAGAGCGCGCCGACGGCGGCCGCGGCCAGGATGGCGACCGGGAAGGTCAGCCACCAGGGCAGCACATGGTCGAAGGCGAGGCAGACCACGCCGACACCGAGGCCGGCAATGTAAGCTTGGCCTTCGCCGCCGATGTTGAACAGCCCGCAATGGAACGCGACGGCGACGGCGAGCCCGGTGAAGATGAAGTTGGTGGCGTAGTAGAGCGTGTAGGCGATGCCCTGGCCGCTGCCAAAGGCGCCGTCGACGAGGATGACGGCGGCGTGGAACGGGTTCTCGCCGACCAGCAGGACGACGAGGCCGGCAACCGCGAAGGCGACCAGCAGATTGATCAGCGGGATCAGCCCGTAATCGGCCCAGCCGGGAAGTTTTGCGTAGGGGGTGCTCATGGCAGGGTCTCGATGACGGTGCGGGTGTCCGAAATGCGCGCGTATTCGCGGTCGAGCAGGGCCAGGGTCAGCGCGTGCACATCCTCGGCTGGCCAGTGCTTGCCACGGCGGTCGGTACGGTCGACGCTCGCCACCGCGTCCTCGGGGATGACAACGTCGAAGCCGAGATTGCCGGCCATGCGCACTGTCGCTTCGACGGAATTCTCCAGCAGCACGCCGGTGACGACCAGCTGGCCGACCTGCAACTCGTCGAGCACGTCCATGAGATCCGTCCCGATGAAGGCGCTGTTGGTCCGTTTGTCCACCACTGGCTCGCCGGGCAACGGCGCAACCTCGGGCTTGAACTCGTTGCCGCTGCTGCCCGGATGGTATGGCGAGGCCATGTCCGTCGAATCGTGGCGAATGTGAACGACCGGGAGGCGCCGTTCGCGCCAGGCGCCAAGCAGATCGCCGATGCGGTCTTCCATCTCCGGCTGGCCCCGGCGTCCCCATACTGGATCGTCGATGGCCTTTTGCACGTCAATGACGATGAGCGCCGGCGTAATCATTCAGCCGCCTCCTGCTGCTCGACACCCGCCATCAGCAGGCCAAGCTCGCCCTCCGTTGCCTCGGCGCCGCGTTCGCCGACGATGCGGCCGTCGAACATCACCAGAATGCGGTCGGAAAGCGAACGGATCTCGTCGAGCTCCACCGAGATCAGCAGCACCGCCTTGCCGCGGTCGCGCATGGCGATCAGCTGCTTGTGGATGAACTCGATGGCGCCGACATCGACGCCGCGCGTCGGCTGCCCGACGACGAGCACACCGGGGTCCTGCTCCATCTCGCGCGCCAGTACGATCTTCTGCTGGTTGCCGCCGGAGAAATTGGCCGTTCGCAGCCGGCAGTCGCCGGGGCGGATGTCGAATTTTTCGATCTTCTCGCGGGCGTCGTTGCGGATGGCGTCGATGTTGAGAAAGGGCCCTTTCAGGTAAAGCGGCTTGTCGTGATAGCCGAGGATCGAGTTCTCGTTTTCCTCGAAGGCGAGCACCAGGCCGACATGGTGGCGGTCCTCCGGCACGTGTGCGAGACCGCGATCGCGCAACTCGCCGGGGTCGGCGATGCCGGTCACGTCGATCGGCTTTCCGTCGAGCAGCACGCTGCCGGACTCGGCGCGCCTGATGCCGCAGATCGCCTCGATCAGTTCCGACTGGCCGTTGCCCGCGACGCCGGCAATGCCGACGATCTCGCCGGCCGCCACGTCGACGGAGACGTCGTCGACCATGGTGACGCCGCGGGAATCCTTCACCGTCAGGCCCTTTACCGCGAGCTTGACCTCGGCCGGGCTGGCCTCGCCCTTCTCGACCTGCAACAGCACCCGACGGCCGACCATCAGTTCGGCCAGTTCCTCGACCGTCGTGCCGGCGGTCTCGCGCGTCGCCACGATGGTGCCCTGACGCATGACCGAAACAGTGTCGGTGATCGCCATGATCTCGCGCAGCTTGTGGGTGATCAGGACGATCGTCTTGCCCTGCTCCTTGAGCTGCTGGAGGATGCGGAAGAGGTGGTCCGCCTCGGCCGGCGTCAGCACGCCGGTGGGCTCGTCGAGGATGAGGATTTCGGCACCGCGATAGAGCGCCTTCAGGATCTCGACGCGCTGCTGCAGGCCGACCGGCAGTTCCTCGATGATCGCGTCGGGGTCGACTTCCAGTCCGTATTCGCGCTCAAGCCGCTCGAGCTCGGAGCGTGCCTTGGCGATGCTCTTGTTGAGCAGCGCCTCGCTCTCGGCGCCGAGGATGACATTCTCGATGACGGTGAAATTCTCGACCAGCATGAAATGCTGGTGCACCATGCCGATGCCGAGCGCGATGGCATCGTTTGGCGTCTTGATCGACACGGGCTTGCCGTCGACCTTTATCTCGCCGCTGTCGGCCTGGTAGAAACCGTAGAGGATCGACATCAGCGTCGACTTGCCGGCGCCGTTCTCGCCGACGATGCCGCGGATGGTGCCGCGCTCGATGACGAGGTTGATGTCGCGATTGGCCTGGACGGCGCCGAAGCTCTTGTTGATGCCTGTCAGCTCGATTGCTGCTTGCGCCATGCGGCCGGGTCCCACCCTTGTTGTTTTTATCGTCCGGTCAAAAAGCTAGCATGCTGCCTGTCTGCTGCCAATCGAGTGGCGGCCGTGCGCACTCTCTATAAATACGCGCGCGCTTGTCAATTTCCCTAAGGGGCCCGGCGGTGATATTGATCTGCCGGAATTGCAGTCGCGCTTCGCTGCGCACCCGGAAGAGGTCAAGCCATGTCAATGTCGCCCGATCGCCTGATGGCGCTGGAGATGCGGACTGCAGAACAGGACAGGACGGTGGAAGAGCTTTCCACACAGATCGCCGAGCAGTGGAAGGTCATCGAGCGGCTGCGCAAGCAGGTCGAGGCGCTGACCGAGCGCTTTGTGGAATTCGAACATCAGAACGCGTCTGAAGTGCCGGTGGCCAAGCCGCCGCACTGGTAGGGGGGATGCCGATGGAGGAGTCGGGAAGCCGGATCGACAGGGCGCAGCGCTACGTGCTCGGCCTCATGGACGACGAGGAACGCGAGCGCGCCGAGCACGACCTCGAGGTCGACCCCGACTTCCGCGACGCGATGGTCGAGATCGCGCAGCGCATGCACCTCTTCGACCGCATGGCCGCTCCCGACAAGGCGCCGCAGGACGCCTGGAAGGTGGTCGAGGACAGGTTGGCCTCGATGCCTCAGATGCGCCCTGCGCCGCCACCCGTCGAGGCGGCTCCGCCGGACCCGCAGGCCCCGTTCGGCAGGCGTCGCTCGGATGCCCTGCGCGACACGATTGCACCGGCTGCGTTGCCGGCCGGCACGCGGATGGCACCGCACTCGGTTCCCAATCGCCGCGCCCTTGCCATCGCACTCGGCCTGATCGTGGCCTTCGTGCTCGGCTACGTCGCGGGCCGGGCATCGCTCGACATGCCGGCCTCGGTGCAGAAGTTCCTGCCCTAGGCCCGGCGCGAGAAACTCCGGACAACAAAAAACCGCCGGACTTTCGCCCGGCGGCTTCTTTCAGATGAACGGGCTGCCTCTTAGTAGGGGCAGGAATCGTCCGACATGTAGTCGTGAACCGTGATGGTGCCGGCGATGATGTCGGCCTTGGCCTTCTCGGCGGCTTCCTTCATCTCGGCCGTGATCAGGTCCTTGTTGTTGTCGTCCACGGCATAATCGACGCCGCCTTCCTTGAGGCCGAGGTCGTTGATGCCGCCGGCGAGCTTGCCGTCCTTGGCGTCCATGAAGGCGCCATAGACCGCCGTGTCGACGCGCTTCAGCATCGAGGTCAGCACCTTGCCGGGCTGCAGGCCGTTCTGGTTGGAATCGACGCCGATGCCGAGCTTGCCGGCATCCGCCGCAGCCTGCAGAACGCCGACGCCGGTGCCGCCGGCCGCGGCGTAGATCACGTCCGCGCCCTGGTCGATCTGCGTCTTGGCGATCTCGCCGCCCTTGGTCGGGTCGTTCCAGGCAGCCGGCGTGTCACCGGTCATGTTCTGGATCACCTCGGTCGCGCCGGCAGCCTTGGCGCCGCCGACATAGCCGCAGCCGAAACGGCGAATCAGCGGAATGTCCATGCCGCCGATGAAGCCGACCTTCTTGGTCTCGGACGCCATGCCGGCGAGCATGCCGACGATGTAGGAGCCTTCCTGCTCCTTGAACACGATCGAACGGATATTCGGCTTGTCGACAACCATGTCGACGATGGCGAACTGCAGGTCCGGGAAATCGGTGGCGACCTTGTCGAGGGACTCGGCCCACGAGAAGCCGGTCATGACGATCGGATTGCGGCCGTCCTCGGCGAAGCGGCGCAGAGCCTGCTCGCGCTGCGAGGCGTTCGATACCTCGAACTCGACATATTCGACGCCGGTCTCGGACTTGAACTTCTCGGCACCGTTATAGGCAGCCTCGTTGAAGGACTTGTCGAACTTGCCGCCCAGATCGTAGAGCAGCGCCGGCTTGATGTCGGCGGCGAATGCCGGAAGGCACATCGCGGAAGCGGCCAGAAGGCCAAGAACGATACGTTTCATGTGATCCACACCCTGTCGGTTGTTTTCTTTGCTTCATGCCGCGCTTTTCCCGGGTCCGCCCGGCGCTGCACGGCCATGGCAGGGGCTTCCACCCTCCGCTCATGATTCAGTCTTGCATGCCGAAAGCCAAAATTCACGCGGAATTTTGACCTTCTGGAAAACAATGAAAAGCAAAGCTTAAAGCCGCCGGCAGCCGGTTTGCGCGGGTTGCAGCCGGGCGCCGATGGCAGGCGGCGCAGAACGGCGCCGGCCCCGACGGGCCGCCGGTCAGGCGGCGGGCATTGCGCAGGAGACGCCGGTGCCCTTCAGGTTGCAGTAGCCGTAGGGGTTCTTCGCCAGGTACTGCTGGTGGTCTTCCTCGGCGAAGTAGAATTCCGGCACCGGCGCGATCTCGGTGGTGATCCGTTCGCGGCCCGTGGCGCGCAGCGAGGCGTCATAGGCATCGCGCGAGGCGATCGCGGCCTGCTGCTGAGCCTCGCCGAACGTATAGATGGCCGAGCGATAGGTGGTGCCGACATCATTTCCCTGGCGCATGCCCTGGGTCGGATCGTGGCTTTCCCAGAACAGTTTCAGGAGATCGGCATAGGAGACGATCTTCGGGTCGAAGACGACCAGCACGACCTCCGCATGGCCGGTCAGGCCGGTGCAGGTCTCCTGGTAGGTCGGGTTGGGCGTGACGCCGCCGGCATAGCCGACCGCCGTCACCCAGACGCCCTCGGTCTGCCAGAACAGGCGCTCGGCGCCCCAGAAGCAGCCGAGCCCGAACATCGCGGTTTCCAGCCCTTCCGGGTGGGGTCCCTTGAGCGGGCGCTTCGATACGAAGTGCTCGGATGCGGTCGGGATCGGCTTGTCGCGGCCGGGCAGCGCGTCGGCAGGCGTCGGCAGGTTAAGCTTCTTGTTCAACATTTCGCTCAGGAAAAACATCGTTGTCTCCTTGGTCGGAGCGGCGGGACCGCCCCGGAATCGGCTAGCGGGTGACGGCGAAACGGCCGATGCGGCGCTCGGGCCGGCGGCCAATGGCGTAGAAGAGGAGCGAGATGATGCCGAAAACGGCAAAGCCCGGCTGGTCGAGGATGAAGATCATCACCGGGTTCCACACCAGGGGGTGGGCTTTCTCGATCAGGAAGGCCTGCATCGCATCGAGCGTCGAGGGCGAGGCACTGACCCAGCTCGCGCCGAGCGGCGTCAGTACCAGATGCGAGGCTGCAATGGTGCGCGTGACGTCGAGCACGGCCATGATGACAGCTACCGCCAGCGCGAGGCTGGCCAACAGCCGGAACAGGAAACGGAACATCGCGATCCTTGATTGTATCAGTCGCTGCGACACATATGATTGCAGCCCTTACACTGCAATCTTTACACGGGAATTTGAAGCCCGCCGGAAGCTTCTTCGACGCTGCGCCAGCAATGCACCCGCGACATTTCCACGCGAGACCCCGGAGAGGTGGGCCAGCCGGGCCACATAAAGGTCCGCAATGGCTTGGCATCCGCCGCGCAATCGACTAGATCAGCCCCTCGTCGGCAGGCCTAGCGGTCAGCCGGCGACGCGGAGAGGTGGCCGAGTGGTTGAAGGCGCACGCCTGGAAAGTGTGTTTACGGGAGACCGTAACGCGGGTTCGAATCCCGCTCTCTCCGCCAGATTTTCCGCAACTCACTGACATACCTGTGAATTTCGGCGTCACGTGAACGCACCCCTCATGTCATCCCACGTCTCCTACCGCCCTGGTTCGCACGGCGCTGGAATAGATACTTCGCTCTGGATCTTCCTATGCGCTCCGCTCCTTAGCGGGATTTGGCGCGCTGCGCCGACTTTCCACGAGACCGAGCGCCGCTTGGGTTTGGTGTCGAAGTCGGAGTCAGCCGCTAAACAGGCGGGTATGCGGATCGCGCGGATTGATCGAGAATGCGCGATTACTCAGCGGCTCTCGCGGGTCACATTACCAGCAGGGCTTCGAGAGCATCCCGAGCGCTGTCATCGATAGGTTTTGGACGCCGGGTCTTCGCATCGACGATCACGTGCACGAAGAACCCTTCGGCCGAGGCGCGATCCTCGTCGTTGCGAAACAATCCGACCTCATAGCGCACTGAGCTATTGCCGATTTTCGTGATGCGCAGTCCGGCGGTGATGATGTCGGGGAATGCCATTTCCGAGAAATAGCGACAGCCACTCTCGACGACGAGCCCCAGTGCCGCGCCTTTGTGTGGATCGAGAAGTCCGTGCTCGATGAGCCATCCGTTCACGGCAGTGTCGAACAGAGAGTAGTGCACCACATTGTTCATGTGGCCGTAGACATCTTTGTCCATCCAGCGTGATTGGATGACGTAGTAGTCTGCATAGTCTTTGCGAAGGGAAGGTCCCGGTCTGCCGGCGTTCACTGTGTTGCTCCGGTTGCGGCCAAAGTTGAGGTTGCAGAGCAACTGTCCCGATGACCGGCGCTCCCAACTCTCGCTCTCGAAACAGGCACCAAATCACCTCCCGCAAGCTTAACCGTCAGGCATCCTCGAAACTGTTTCCGATATCTCCGGCAGTAGCGACGCTGAGGTCGGCGCCCATTCGTTGGGACAGACGGGCCGCAATTCGCTGAACGTTTCCGATGATGCGTCGGGTGTCGGCTTCCGACAACTTTTCCGCAAGGAGGCTGACGGCTACACCTGCAAGCGGCCGGTTCTGAGAATCCAGAACGGAAGCACCGTAACATACGATGCCCTCGGCCACCTGCTCATCGTCACAGGAATATCCGTTGCGGCGTATTTCCTTGAGTTCGGCAAGCAGTTTGTCGATCGTCTGGACGCTGTGAGGCGTTCGGGGGGCCGGCAAGCCATCCGCGTAGAGGCGCTTCACCTCGAAATCGCTCATATGGCTCAGAAACGCCTTGCCTGTGGCAGTGAAGGCCGCGGGCAGACGCATCCCTGCCCGGAAGTCGATCAGCGAGTGACTGACGGCCGAGTTGCGGGCCGCGATATAGACCACTTCCGCCCCCTCCAGAACGGTCAGGGTGATCGTCGCGCCCGGAAGCTCCGTCTCATGGTCCCAGATGGTCGCGAATTCGGTGGCGACGTCGGATTGCTGGGTGAACGCATTCGACCAACGCATCACGTGCGGCCCCAGTCCGAAGGTCTGGTCAGGGCGCCGGATCAAGAGTTCAAGATGAACCAATGTATTGCAAAGAGTATGAACGCTGCTCTTGGCAATGTTCAATTCGCGCGAAAGCTCGGAAAGGCTGGGGTAGGTGCGGTTGCGTGCCACCAGATCCAGAATGCGCGCCGCCCGATCAACGGCTGGAACAAGTTTCGGATTCGAATCCGCGAGCGTCATGTTTCACCCTAGAAATTTCCCGCAGCCTTTTGATTTGGCCTTGACAGTCGTCTACCCTGATGACTACCGTTCTGTCTACTGAAAAGCGTTCAGCAGGCTGAACACTTGAAGGTGCTCCGAGGGAGGGCTTCGGGCGTGAGATGTGCAGGCCGACCAGCTCGCTGAGCTAGCCGGTGAGTAGCCGCTTGTTGGGAGGAGCGCGTATGGCGATGAGCGTAAAGGACTGGGCCGTCCGATTCAGCGAAGCATCGGACCGCGACCAGGTCATCGGCGCCATGGCCCGCTACTTCACCTGCACCTATCTGTGGGACATGGGCACGGCCAAGGTGATCGTGCAGATGGTGGACGGCAAGGTCTATGCGATCAACGTCGACCCGGCTCCCATGGATTCCTATGACTTTGCGCTGAGAGCCAGCCCGCAGACCTGGCGCGAGTTCGCCCGCCCGGTGCCGGCACCAATGTATCACGGCATCTGGTCGGCCAGTTTCCGGCGCGACCTCAAGATCGAGGGCAACATCCTCGTTCTCATGCAGAACCTGAGGAATTTCACGGTGCAGTTCGAGCTGCTGCGCAGGGTCGGAGTGCCGGTATGAACCGGTTCCCGGCGCAGCGCGTCACCGATCGCATCGTCGTACATATTTGGAGACAGGCATGGCCAAACATTCGCCCGTAATCGGCCGCTACGTCACCATCGAGGTCGATGGCTGCGAGTACAAGGTCTTCTACCTCCGCAACGGCACCGGCATACCGCTGGTCTGCCAGCACACGGCCGGCTGCCACAATCATCAATGGCGCGACCTGCTGGAAGACCCGGAGGTCACGGCCGACTATGACGTGATCGCCTACGATCTCGCGCGACACGGCAAGTCCGATCCGCCGCTCAACAAGGAATGGTGGAAGGAGGAATACCGCCTCACCGCCGAGCACTACATGAACTTCATCGTCGCCTTCTGCGACGCGCTGGAATTGGAGAACCCGATCTTCATGGGTTCGTCCTTCGGCGGCAACGTTGCACTGCAGCTGGCGCTGCACCACCCCGATCGCTTTCGCGCGGTTATCCCGGTGGAAGCGGCCGAACATGCTCCCGGCTTCTTTCTCGACTGGTGGCGGCATCCCCATGCGAACGCCGCTCAGGTCTGCGCTTCCGGCGTGTGGGATCTGATGGCGCCGCAGAGCCCGGACAAGGACCGCTGGCTGACCTGGCACTACTACACGCAAGGGGCCGAGACGTTCAAAGGCGACCTCTACTTCTACTCTGTAGACCACGACCTGCGCGGCAAGCTCGCCGGCATCGATGCCAAGCGCTGCCCGGTGATCATGATGACCGGCACCTACGACTATCTGACGCCGCCGGACGCGACCGAGAACACGGCGCGCCAGATCCCCGGCGGCATCTACATCGAGATGGAAGACATCGGGCACTTCCCGATGTCGGAGAATTACCCGCTGTTTGCCGTCTACCTGAAAGAGGCTCTGCGCATCATCGACGAGCGCACCTCATGAGCCGCGACCGACACGATGCCGGCGGGGTAGGAATCTTGGGACGCTGCGCATGAAGATTGTCGAGTTCGACGCCAAGGGCCAACGCGTTGAAGTGGATTCCGGCTCGATTTCCTCACATGGGGGATCGAGCAGCCTGGCACCTCGCCCGGCGCGATACGATCGGGCGCCAGAGGCAGCGCCGCGTCGCAAGCGCAAGTCGTCGGGCATCGAGCTTCACATGTTCCAGACCGGAACGCTGAAGACCAAGCTCAAATACATCAAGATGAACCAGGGCGACGGCGATTTCGAGATCCCGGTGCCGTGGTTCCTGATCAAGCACCCTGCCGGCAATGTGGTGATCGACGGCGGCAATGCCATCGAGGCCGCCATCGACAAGCGCGGCCACTGGGGCGCGGTGGTGGACGCCTACGACCCGGTGATGAACATCGCCGACAATTGCGTCGACCAGTGCAAGATGGTGGGCGTCTCGCCGGAATCGGTACGCTACGTGCTGCAGTCCCACCTGCATCTGGACCACACCGGCGCCATCGGCCATTTCCCAAGGGCGCAGATCTTCGTGCAGCGGGCCGAGTACGAATACGCCTTCAATCCGCACTGGTTTTCCGCCGGGGCCTACATCCGCGCCGATTTCGACCGCCCGGGCCTGAACTGGAAGTTCCTCGGCGGTGAATACACCGACAATTACGACCTGTTCGGCGACGGCACGATCCGGATGATCTTCACCCCCGGACACGCGCCCGGGCATCAGTCCTTTCTGATCACGCTTCCCAATACCGGACCGGTGCTGCTGACGATCGATGCCGCCTACACCCAGGATCACTGGGACAACAAGGCGCTGCCGGGCCTCGTGGTGTCGTCGGCGGATGCCGCCGATTCGGTCGCCAAGCTGCACAAGATCGCAAACGACACCGGCGCCATGGTCGTGACCGGGCATGACCCGGACAACTGGAAGACCTTTCTGAAGGCTCCCTACGACTTCTACGACTGACAGGGACAAGGGAGAGGGAAGGTCGCGAGAGAGTTTATCGAAGCCAGGGACTTTCTACCCATTCAGCGATGAACGCGGCCGAGGGGCTGCACAACACCAGGAGGAGAAATCAATGAAACGGATTACCACTGTGATTGCGGCCGCCGGCATTCTCGCCGCCGGCAGCCTGATGGCGAAGGCCGAAGGCGTCGACGAAATCAATCCCGACGTCGCGGCCAAGCTCTACAATCCCGAGATGCTCGACCCGTCGCAGCCGGTCGGGGCTAGCCCGCTGAGGACCTTCAAGGCCAAGAACCCGCCGCCATGGAAGATCGGCTACGCATCGTCCTATGCCGGCAACACCTGGCGCGCGAACGCCATGGAGGAATTGCAGAACGTAATCGTTCCGAAGTGGAAGGAACTCGGCCTGCTCAGCGAACTCGTTGTCACCCAGTCCAACCTCAACGATTCGACCCAGATCCAGCAGATGCGCCAGCTTGTCGACCAGGGCGTCGACGCCATCATCGTCTGCTGCTCGAACCCGACAGCCCTCAACCAGACCGTCCAGTACGCCTATGACAAGGGTGTGCCGGTGTTCTCGCTGACCGGTTACCTGACCGCCGAAACCGCGATCAATTCATCGGTGAACTACCAGGTTGCCGGCTTCGACATCGGCAAGGCAATGGTCGACGAACTGGGTGGCAAGGGCAAGGTTCTGGTCGTTGAAGGAATTCCGGGCACGTCGGGTTCCGACAGCCAGGATCGTGGCGTGAAGGCGGGTCTTGCGACCTCGCCGGATATCGAGATCGTCGGCAGCATTGCAGGCATGTGGACCGACCAGGTGGCCCAGGGCGAAGTCCAGAAATGGCTCGCCACCCACCCGGGCAAGCTTGACGGCATCGTCGTCCAGTCGGCCGCGGAAATGGGCGTGCTTCGCGCCATTGCCCAGTCCGGACGTGAAGGTGTCAAGGTAGCCGTCGGCGGCGAGATGGGTGCGCTCTGCAGCTGGCGCAAGAACCCCGACCTCATTTCGGTGGCCGTCCAGACATGGCCCCCGGCCGATGAAATCCAGCTCATCTGGGACATCATGATGCGTACCCTGCAGGGCCAGGGCCCGAAGGTGCAGTCGGTGCTCGTGGCACCTGTCACACTGACGCATGAAGACGTCATGAAGGCAGTCGCCGAGGATTGCGACGAGAACGCGCAGAACTGGCTGGCGGTCGGCAAGGACAATTGGGGCAGCGAAGCCTACCTCAACGACTTCTTCGTCAACCCAGCCGATCCGATGGCCTACAAGCCCTGATCGTCAATCCGGCCGCCGGGAATGTCCCGGCGGCCGGAATTGCTCGTAACCGAACCGTCTGACCCTTGGACCCCATGTCGCTCCAGACCGCAGATATCCAGACTTCCTCACCGGCGCCCGAGACGGTTATCGTGCGCAATGTGAAGAAGTATTTCGGACCGACGCGGGCGCTCGACGGCGCCAGCTTTTCGGCGCGTGCCGGCGAGATACATGCGGTCGTCGGCGGCAACGGCTGCGGCAAGAGCACGCTGGCCAAGGTGGTGTCCGGCATCCTGCCGATCGATTCCGGCTCGGTATCCATCCTCGGGGAGGCCCCGTCGACGCCGGCCGAAAGCCGCGCGCTCGGCATTTCCACGGTCTACCAGGAAGTCCTCGTCGCCGATGAAAGTTCGGTGGTCGACAACATCTTCATGGGAGCCGACTCGCTCTTCTCAAAGAAGATGTCGCAGGACAAGAAGGTGGCCCGCGCCGCCGAGCTCATGCAGGAGCTTGCCGGAGAGCCGGTCGACCCTCATGCCATCGTCGGCACACTGCCGCTCGGTCTCAAGCAGTGGATCACCATTGCGCGCGCCCTGCTGAGCGAACCGAAGATCCTGATTCTCGACGAGAGCTCAGCAGCGCTCGACTTCGATTCCACCGAACGGCTCTTTGCCAAGATGCGCAGCCTGCGCGATGGCGGCACGACTGTGCTGATCGTTACGCACAGGATCGCCGAACTCATCCGAATTTCTGACCGCGCCACCGTGCTGCGCGACGGTCGCGATGTCGGCGTCCTCGAGAGGGACCAGATCACCGAGAAGAACCTGCTCGCGCTGATGACGGGAGACGACGAGGCCGGCGCGCATCGCGACCACAAGGCGCCCCAGCCGCGCGCCGACGATATCGCCATGCGGGCCGACCGGCTCTCGATCGCACCGGGCGCGCGCGCTTTCGACTTCACGCTGCGCCGCGGCGAGATCGTCGGCATTGCGGGCCTGGACGGACAGGGGCAGGACGCGTTCGTGCGCGTACTGGCGGGCATCAACGAGGCGCATTCGGGCCTCGTCGAAGTGCGCGACCGGCACGGCGTCATGCATGCCGTGCGCAGCCTCGCCGATGCCGTGGCCAACAGAATTGCCTACGTGTCGGGTGACCGCAAGCGCGAGGGCATCTTCGCCACGCTGTCGATCTTCGAGAACATGGTCATGCCGCTTTATCGCGAGAAGCGGCGGGCCGGGATTCTCGGCATCATCGACCGCGCCACGCTGGGCACCATCTTCCAGCGCGAAGCCGAGAACCTGATGATCAAGTTCGGCATGCGCGACGACCGCATCACCTCGCTGTCCGGCGGCAACCAGCAGAAGGTGCTGATCGGGCGCGGCTTCGCCATGCGACCTGACATCATCGTGCTCAATGATCCGGCGCGCGGCATCGACGTCGGCGCAAAGGCCGAACTGTACAAGCATCTGCGTGCTTTCGCGGCGGAAGGAAAATCCGTCCTCTATATGTCCTCCGAGCTCGAGGAATTCATTGGTTTCGCCACCCGGGTTATCGTCTTTCGCGACAACGCTCCCTTCGACGCCTTCGACGGCAGGGCGCTCGATCCGAAGTCCATCCTCGAGGCGATGTTCGGCCAGACCGACGGCTCCGGACTGGCTGGCGTGTCGGGATTAACACCCGGGCAGGACGTCCATGCGGGCATAGCCGCGCCGGCGCGCGCCAGTGGCGATGGCGTACGCGTTGCTGTCACCATACCCGATGACATTCGCGCCGGACTTGACGCGCGCAAGCGTGCAAAGCTTGTCGAACAGGCCCATGCGACACCTGTTACCGCATCGCCGCGTCCAGCCCTGGCCAAGCCGGCAAATGGCAGAAATCCGATCCGCGTGGTCGAATTCGATGCCGAAACCGGCCAGGCCCGAAGCCTGTCCCGATGAATATGGTCGCCGCCCCCGTCGTCGCGGAAGCCGACCCTGCGCAGGGCGGACGGGGCAACCCGTTCCTGCTTGTTCCCATCACGCTGTTCTTCCTGCTGCTTGGGCTTGCCGTGCTGCGGTCTCCCAACCTGATGTCGAGCAATGGCATCGGCAGCGCGATCATCGTTGCGACGCCGCTGATCCTGGCGACCTACGCGCTGATGGCGGTGGTCATCGCCGGTCGCGGCACGGTGGACCTTTCGGTCGGACCGCTCATCGGCTTTCTCAATGTCACGCTGATCCAGCTGCACGGCGCGGGCATAATCGAAAATCCCTTCGCGGTTTTCGGCTACGCGATCTTCGTTGGCGCGCTCTACCAGTTCGTCTTCGCGCTGATCGTCATCTACGTTCGGGTCCAGCCGATCATCGTCTCCCTGTCAGGCTACCTCGCGCTGACGGGCATGAACCTCGTCATCCTGCCGCGCCCGGGCGGTGTTGCGCCACAATGGATGTCGGAGTGGGGACTCGGCACGTCAATCTTCTCGCCAGTCCTGCTCATCCTCGTTCTTGCCACGGCCGCCTGGCTGCTGTTCACACGTTCCGCCTTCTACACGCACCTGCGGCTGATGGGCTCCGACGAGCGCGCCGCCTACACCAGCGGCGTGCCGATCTACGTCGTGCGCATCGGCGCGCACCTGATTTCGGGCGCCTTCTCGGGTCTCGCTGCGATCACCTTCACGGCGCTGATCTCGTCGGGAGACCCGTCGCAAGGCACCACCTACACGCTGATCGCCGTCACCGCCCTGGTGCTCGGTGGCGCCTCGCTCGCGGGCGGCCGCGGCGGCGTGTTCGGCTCGTTCCTCGGCGCCAGCAACCTCTATCTGATCACCTTCGTGCTCGCGACGTTCAACTTCGGCGCGGTGCAAAGCTTCGTCACCAACCTCGCCTACGGCACGATCCTTGTCGTCTCGCTGCTGTTGACGCTCATCATCCCGTTCATCCAGCGGCACATCCGCAACTTCTCGCCGGTGCTCTATTTCGTCGCCCTGTCGGTAGTGGCGCTCGGCGTCATCCTTCACGCCACCAACGATTATCAGGATCGGGCGCCTGCGACCGAGGTTACGCAACCGGCAGCACTCGGGCCGATCGCGCCCGAAGCGCTCTATGTCGCCCCGCTCGAGGTAGCGTCGCCTACTCCCGACGAGGCGGCATTGCGCGAGGCGGCCGCTCCGATCGTCCTGTCGCTGCTGCTGCTGGTTGTCCTTGCCGTGTTCGTCCGCATTGCGATTTCGCAGGCCGACCGGCGCAGCATCGCGCCGGCGGTGATCTTCGTCGTCGCCGCTCTCGTCCTGCTCGGCGCCTATCTGATCAGCCATGACGGTGCGCCGGCAGACACGCCGGCCGTGGAGGAGGGGCAATGAGCAGCATCGCCCCGACGCCCCGCCTCGGGCTGCCGGCCACCATCATCGGCCTTGCCGTCGGCCTGGTCCTGACCGCTATCGGCGTCATCTTCGGCTTCATCCAGGGCGTCGCCGTGCAGACGATCATCCTGTCGGCGATCGCGACCCTCGGCGCCTTCGTGTGGGCATGGCGCTACGTGCTTGGTCAGTTCATCGGCGACGGTCCACCGCCGGCAGACGGGGAGATCGGCGAGGGCCGCAAGGTCTGGCTACAGTTCCGTCCGGCCCTCTACGGGCTGATCGCCATCCTGCTGGTCTTCCTGGCTCTGTCGCTGACGATCGAGTCGTTCTTCAACATCTGGAACGTCATCTCCCTACTGATCCTGCTGACCATCATCGTGCTGACCCGCACGCTCGGGCGGCAGTTCCAGGAGAACCGCTCGGGCTTCATCGGCGTGATGGTCCTGTCCGGCCTTTTCTCGATCGGCGCGATGAATATCGAGGGCTTCGCCTCGGCCAACAATATCAAGTCGATGCTGCTGTTCGCGTCCTTCCTCGGCATCGCCTCCATCGGCCAGACCCTGGTCGCGCTGCTCGGCGGCCTCGACCTCTCGATCCCCTTCATTATCGGCGCGGCCAATGTGGGCCTGCTCTACCTCATCGGCCTCGGCGTGCCGCCCTGGCTGGCCACCATTCTCGTCCTGCTGATCGGCGCGACGCTAGGCGTCATCAACGGCTTCCTGAGCTACAGGCTGCAGGGCCAAGCTCTTATCGTCACGCTCGGCACGGGATTCGCCATTTCGGGCGGCGTGCAGATCATCACCTCGATCGGTTCGGCCTATAGCGGCAACGTGTTCGGGACCGTGCCGCCCTGGCTCTCCAACCTCGCCGCCATGAACGGTTCGACCTTCGGCCTGCCGGTGCCCCCGGTCATCGTGATCTGGCTTGCCATCGTCGTCATCCTCATCGTCGGCATGCGCTACACCGTCTACGGACGCTACCTCTATGCGCTTGGCGTCAACCGTACCTCGGCCAAGCGGATCATGATTTCCGAGCCGGTCTACTGGGTAATGATGTACGCCGTTTCTGGCTTCTTCGCCGCGATGGCGGGTAGCCTGCTGCTGGGCTGGTCGGGCGGTGGCTTCATCGGCGTCGGCGACCCCTACCTGTTCCTGACGCTTGCGGCGGTCGTGGTGGGAGGCACCTCGCTGCTCGGCGGCCAAGGCGGCTATGGCTTCACCGTCATCGGCGTGCTGGTGCTGCAGGTACTCTCCTCATTCCTGATCGGAATCGGTCTCGAATTCGAATGGCAGCAGTTCATCTTCGGGCTGCTCATCCTGCCGATGGTAGCGCTCTACGCCCGCTCACCGCACATCAGAACGCAGATATAGGAACGGCGACATGGACAAGTACGAGTTCAGGATCGGAGGGGAATAGGATGCCGGTTTTCAACACGACCGATCTCACAGCTGCCAGCTATTCGGCCGCCTTGTATGGTCTGGCCGCCACCTCCGTGTTGCTGCTGCTCGGGACGGGATGGGTCAGCCGCGGCTGGAAAATCGCCGTAGCGCTCTGTGCGATCGCCACGCTCGTCGGCGTCGGCGCGGCGAACGAGGCGCGCGCGGCATGGGCTGCCTCAGGCAGCGTGCCGATCGTCTACCACTATGTCGGCTGGGCGGTTTCGATGCCGCTGCAGGTTCTGGCGCTCTACTTCTTCGCGGCCCAGTCTGGCAAGCTCGGCGTCGGCCTGTTCTGGCGCCTTGTCGTGGTTTCGGTTCTGATGGTCTTCGTGCGCTATCTCGGCGAGGCCGGCTTCATGCACGCCACCCTCGCCTTCCTGATCGGTCTCGTTTTCTGGCTCTACATCCTTGGCGAGCTCTATTTCGGCCGCATGGACGAAGTCGTTCGGGGTTCGCTCAACGAACCGGTGCAGCGTGGCTATTTCTGGCTCCGGCTGATCGTAACGGTCGGCTGGGCGATCTACCCGCTGGGCAACTTCATCACGTCGTTCGGCGGCTATGTCGACGACGGCTCGCTCAGCGTCGCCTACAACCTGGCGGACTTCCTCAATCGAATGGCGTTCGGCGTCGCGGTGCTGGCTTCGGCCATGCTCGCCAGCGAGGTGAAGACCAATGGCTGATCTTCGGCTTTCAATCCCAACGCACTCCCACAAGCCTAGCAGTGAAGGAGCACTCCAATGAAGGGTGCAGACACGATCGCAATCATCATTCTGGCCGCCATCGTCATAGCGGTATGCGCCTACCTGCTGCATTGGCTCTACCGCCGTTCGACAAAGGACGTGTCCTTCGTCCGGACCGGCTTTGGCGGCGAGAAGGTGGTCATGGGGGGCGGCGCGCTGGTGCTGCCGATCCTGCACGACCTGACCGAAGTCAATATGAACACGCTCCGTCTGGAGGTGACGCGGGCGCGTGAAAAGTCGCTCATCACCAAGGACCGCATGCGTGTCGAACTGACCGTCGAGTTCTACGTGCGTGTCGCGCCCGACGTCGAAGCCGTCGCCACGGCCGCCCGCTCGCTGGGCAACCGCACGATGAAACCGGATCAGCTCAAGGATCTGGTCCAGGGTCGCTTCGTCGACGCAATGGGTGGCGCGGCGGCCAAGATGACGCTCGAGCACATCCACGAAAACCGCCAGGAATTCGTCAAGGAGGTCCGCAAGGAAGTCGCCGAGAGCCTCAAGCAGGACGGGCTGGAGCTGGAATCGGTTTCGCTGACCTCGCTCGACCAGACGGATATAAGCCTGTTCGATCCGTCGAACACCTTTGACGCGGAAGGCCTGACGATCCTCACCGAGCAGATCGAGAGCCGCAAGAAGAAGCGCAACGACATCGAGAAGGATACGCAGATCGCGATACGCGCCAAGAACCTCGAGGCCGAGAAGCGGTCGCTCGAGATCCAGCGCGACACCGAGTATGCGCGTCTCGACCACGAGGCGGAGGTCTCGATCCAGCGCGCCATGCGCAAGTCGGAGATCGCCAACGAGAATGCCGGGCGCGAGCGCGAGATCGAGGCGATCAAGCTGAAGGAACGCGAAGTCGTCGAACGTACCCGCATCGACATGGAGCGTGAGATCGAGCTGCTCGAGATCAAGCGCCGCGAGGCGTTGCAGATCGAGGAGCAGGTCTCGCAGATCTCTATCTCCCTCAAGTCGAAAGAGCGCTCGGAAGCCCAGGCCGAAGCAGAAGGCGCGCGCGCCAAGATGATCGAGGCGCAGGAACGTGTTCAGACGATCCGCGACACCGAGATCGCCAACCGCCAGAAGTCCATCGAGCTGATCGAGGCGCAGAAGGGCGCGGAGTCCGAGGCCATCCGGATCCGCATCGGCGCCGAGGCGGAGAAGGTCGCCGCCAAGGACAAGGCAGATGCCGATCGCATCGCGGTCGCAGCCCTTGCCGAGCGCTACAAGGTGGAAGCCGAAGGCAAGCAGAAGATCAACGAGGCGGAAAACGTCCGGTCGGATGCCAACCGCCGTTCAGGCCTGCACAAGGCGCTGGTCGAAAACCTGCCTGCCATCATCCGAGAGAGCGTCAAGCCGATGGAGAAGATCGAGGGCATCAAGATCGTCCACGTCGACGGCATGCCGGGCTTCTCCGGCGGCGGCGGCGGCGCCGGGGGTGGAGGCGGCGGCTCTTCGGGCTCCGGCGACGGGAGCGGTCCGCGCGATGGCAGCCTGGCCGACCAGGTTGTTTCGTCGGCGCTGCGCTACCGTTCGCAGGCACCCTTCGTCGACATGCTGCTAGGCGAAATCGGCATGGACGCCGACAACATTCACCGCACGCACACACTCCAGGACCTTTCCAAGGTCGTCTATACGGAGCCCAACGCGCAGAAGCCCACGCCAGAGACCAAGCCAAAGACCTCGAAGCGATCGAGCGACAAGTGAGCCGGCTCCCCTCTGGCGCGCGGCGTTGAATGCCCGGAGAAACTCGAATGCCTCGTCTGGCGACGGTTGAACGCGACCTGCTTGTATTCTCGATCTGGGCCGTTCTCGGTTTGCTTGGTCTAGGCTTCCTGCTGGAGGGGCTGACCCGTGATGCCTATCCCCTTGCGCTGATCGGCATTCTCCTGGTCGTCGCGGGCTTCGTTGCACACATCATTGTCAACCAGATCTTCGGCAAAGGCTTTCGGCGCGGCGAGACCGCCCTGGGCATCGGGGCCTTTGGCGCCCTGGCACTGGTCTTCATCGCGGCCTGGACAGCCGGGGAACTGTCGATGGCCGACTACGCATCTGGACTGACACTGTTCGGCGTTCTCGTCGCCGGCCTGGTCGCCTACCTGGCCACGCGTCACGGCCTTCGGGGCGCGTTCTCGCAGTTCCATTTCAAGCCGGGACAGGACGAGGGCAACGACAGATGAACGGTCAGTCGTCTCCGATCTGGCTGATGGTGTTCGGGCTCTTCTATGTCTCGGTCATGCTCTACTGGGCCCGCGTCGCGGCGCGCGAGAACGGCGACCATGAGACCTACTTCTCGGCAGGCCACAGCCTGTCGCCATGGATCTCAGCCCTGATCCTGGCTGGCGCCAGCGTCTCCGGCTGGTTCGTGCTCGGCGGCAGCGAGATGATCGCGACGCATGGTTTCGGACTTCCGGCAGTGCTGACGGCGGGTGTCGCGCTGGCCTTGCCCGGGGTGCTGTTCTTCAAGCGGATCTGGTATGTCGGCCAGCGCCTGCGGCTGTCTTCACAGGCCGAGATATTCCGCAGCTATTACGAGAGCGATTTTCTGGTCGTCGTTTCGACGGCGATCGCGCTGCTGTTTGCCATCGGCTTTGCCGGGCTGCAGATGCGGGTGCTGTCGCAGATGATGGCGTTGCTGACCGACGGCCTGGTTTCGCCGCTTGGCGCCGGTGTCGTCCTTGGCACGGTCCTGTTCGCAGGGGTGGTCATTGGCGGGATGCGAGCCGTTGGTTATTTCGGCGTGATCCAGACGGTCGTGGCCTATTCGGCCACCGCGGTGCTGGCAGGGTTTGCGCTGTTCTGGAGCGGAGGCTTCGCCGCCCTCAACAGCGGATTGGCCGAACTGGCCGCAAGGCCCGATGCCGCAAGCCTGTTCAGCATCGACGGGGTCATCCACTTCACCTCCGGGCTGGGCCGCGGCGGCGACCCGGCCGAGGCCGATACAGCAGTCGCCAGCCTCAGCCTGGCGCTGGCCTTCATGGGCTTCCAGGCCAGCCCCCTGGCCCTGAAGATCGTGCTGTCCACGCGCGGCGGAAACGGCTTCGGAGCCGGCCAGACGTGGGTCATGGCCGGCGTGTTCGGTGGGCTCATCGCCTTTGCCATGGCAATCATCGGCGCGGCGGGACTGGTCGATCCCGCCATGTCGGTAAGCGGCATGTTGCTGAAGCTCCAGGCTTCCTCGCCGTGGTTTTCCGGCTGGATATTCATCGGCATCGCGGCTGGCGTGCAACTGCTCGCCGGGCTGGCCTTGCTGACGGCGGGCGAAAGCCTCGTACGCCACGTCTACAAGCCCTACTTCAACAGTTCGCTGTCGCGACGGTCGACTGTCACGCTGACACGGATCGTCATCGCCGTCATGGCGGTGGTTGCCATGCTGCTTCAGTCCCTGACGCCGGTAACGCTTTCGGCCCTCGCCGGACTGGCCTTGCCGCTGGCCTTCCAGCTCTGGACCCCGTTGCTCGGCGTAACCTGGCTGCGCTGGATCACGCGTCCCGCTGCGGTGGTCGGCGTTGGGTTCGGTGTCGTCGGCGTCATCCTGACCGAGCCGCTCGGCTACCAGGTCCTGGCCTTCCTCGGTCTCGAGCTGCCATGGGGCCGCTGGCCCTGGACCATCCACTCGGCAGCCTGGGGCATGGCCGCCAATCTCGCAGCCGTCTTCATCATATCGGCGATCACCAACCGCAACGTTTTCGGCGAGGAGGCGGTCGAGATACGCCGGTTCCTTTCCGGTACGCTGCGCGTCAGCACCCGCGCAAGAAACCTGACGTCCACCGCCTGGTCGGTAGGCCTCGCCTGGGTGTTCCTGGCGATAGGACCTGGCCTGATCTTCGGCAATTCGGCCTTCGGGACGCTCGGCGTGGAGGGCGGTTCCTGGCGTGTCGGCATGCCGTCCCTGTGGGCATGGGCGCTGGCTGGCTGGGTGACAGGCGTCGGGCTGATCTGGTTTCTTGCCTACAGGATGGAGATGGCGAGCCCCTACACGACCGACATTCCGGCCTACCAGCCGCCGAGGCGGCTCAGCCACGACAGAAGGCCCGCGGAACGCGAGCGTCTGCGCGTCCTGGTGATCGCTGCTGCCGCAGTCTTCCTGGCCGTCGCCGTCGTCGCATTCAGTTTCGGAGGCTGACCGGCAACGGTCAGGGAAGGAGAAGACAGATGACCCCGTTCACATTCAACACGTCGAAGAGCATCCAGTTCGGCGCGGGCCTGCTGAAGCGCATCGGAGACCTCGCGCGCACGCATGCGGGAGCGCGGGTGATGCTCGTTACGGACCCCGGAATGATGCAGACCGGGATCGTCGAACGCGCGCTGAAGCTCCTCGACGAGGCCGGTGTGTCCGTCGAGCTCTTCAAGGACGTCGCAGCCGATCCGCCCGAAGGCATCATTCTGGAAGCAGCGGACATAGCGGCTCGCGCAAAGGTCGATGGCGTCGTTGGCCTTGGCGGGGGCTCATCGCTCGATGTCGCCAAGCTCGTCTCGATCCTGGCGCTTGGCAAAGAAGAGCTCAAGAATATCTACGGCGTCGGCAATGCCAAGGGACCACGCCTTCCGCTGATCCTGGTTCCGACGACCGCCGGCACCGGGTCCGAGGTGACGCCGATCTCGATTGTCACCACCGGGACAAACGAGAAGATGGGTGTCGTCTCGCCCGTCATCCTGCCTGACATCGCACTGCTCGATCCGGAACTGACGCTCGGCCTGCCGCCGCACACCACCGCGGCGACGGGCATCGATGCGATGGTGCACGCCATCGAGGCCTACGCTTCCATCAGCCTTAATAACAACCCGATCTCCCGTCTGTTGGCGACACAGGCGCTGACGCTAATGGGGCGCTCGATCCTCAGGGCTGTTCAGCAAGGCTCCGATATCGAAGCGCGATCAGACATGCTTCTCGGTTCGATGCTGGCGGGGCAGGCCTTTGCCAATTCGCCCGTCGCCGCCGTCCATGCGCTGGCCTACCCGCTCGGCGGCCACTTCCATATTCCGCATGGATTGTCGAACGCGCTGGTGTTGCCGCACGTCCTGCGGTTCAACTCCAAGACGTCGCCGCAACCCTATGCTGAGCTGGCGCCCTACGCCTTCCCGGCGCTGTCCCGCTTGGAGGGGCAGGAGCGCGCAGCGGCCTTCTGTGACGAACTGGCCGAACTCGCACTGGCCTGCGGCCTGCAACCCAATTTGCGGGCGATGAAGATTCCGGAGGATTTCCTGCCAAGACTCGCCTCGGACGCGATGAACCAGACCAGGCTTCTGGTCAACAATCCGCGTCCGGTTTCCGAAGCCGACGCACTCGCGATTTACCGCGCCGCCTATTGAGAAGTGCACCAATCTTGAGGTTTTTCAGATGTCGTTGAAGCTTTCTGACCCGAGTCTCCTGGAAGAGCGGGCTTTTGTAGGCGGCGAATGGAGCGAGGGCGCAACGCGCTTTCCCGTCGTCAACCCGGCGACAGGAGAGGAGATCGCCCGCGTCGCCAACCTGGGCGCCAGCGACGTAAGGACTGCCATAGATTCAGCCTATGAAGCGCAGAAGAGCTGGCGGTCGCTTACAGCCAAGGAACGCTGCGGCATCCTGTTGGCCTGGCAGCAACTGATGCTCGACAATGTCGAGGACCTGGCACAGATACTCACGGCCGAGATGGGCAAGCCGCTGGCCGAGGCGCGCGGCGAGATCGCCTATGGCGCCTCGTTCATCCAGTGGTTCGCGGAAGAAGCGCGGCGCATCTACGGCGATGTCATACCGGGCCACCAGGGCGACAAGCGCATTATCGTGCTCAAGCAACCGATCGGAGTGGTCGGATCGATCACGCCGTGGAATTTTCCCAATGCCATGATCGCCCGCAAGGTCGGACCGGCCCTGGCTTCGGGCTGCGCCTTTGTCGGCCGGCCAGCCGAAAAAACCCCGCTATCTGCCTTGGCGATGGCCAAGCTGGCCGAACGGGCCGGCGTGCCGAAGGGTGTCCTCAGCATCGTCACCGGGTCCGATTCAAAGGGGATGGGGCTGGAACTCTGCACCAATCCCAAGGTGCGCAAGGTAACGTTCACCGGCTCGACGGAAGTCGGCCGCATCCTGATGAAGCAGTGCGCTCACGACATCAAGAAACTGTCGCTGGAACTCGGCGGAAATGCGCCCTTCATCGTCTTCGACGACGCCGATCTCGACAAGGCGGTCGAGGGCGCCCTGATCGCAAAGTATCGGAACTCCGGTCAGACCTGTGTCTGCGCCAACCGGATCTACATCCAGAGCGGTGTACTTGAAGCGTTCTCGAAAAAGCTCGTCGCCGCGACCAACGCCCTGAAGGTCGGCGACGGCACGGCGGACGGGGTCGCCATCGGGCCACTTATCGACAAGGCGGCCCTGGACAAGGTTGAGGAGCACGTTGCCGACGCCGTTGCGCAGGGCGCAAAGGTCATCGCCGGGGGAAAGCGATCGGCGCTGGGTGGATCGTTTTATGAACCCACAGTCATGACCGGCGTGCGGCCGGGCATGAAGATCCTGACCGAGGAGACGTTCGGGCCCGTCGCGCCGCTGATCTCGTTCGACACGATCGATGAGGCGATAGATCTCGCCAATGACACCGAATTCGGCCTTGCCGCCTATTTCTACAGCCGAGACCTGTCGACCGTCTGGAAAGTCGCCGAAGGCCTAGAGAGCGGAATGGTGGGCATCAATACCGGCCTGATTTCCACGGCGGAAGCCCCGTTCGGCGGGATAAAGTCCTCCGGACTTGGCCGGGAAGGCTCGAAGTATGGCATCGATGAGTTTCTCGAGATCAAGTATCTCTGCATGTCCGTCGCATGAGATGACTTGTTCCTCGGCGCAGGCAGTGAGCCCGTTGGAATTTGGAGGGCCCCCGCAATGTCGCGGTGCCCTCTGTTATCCCGCCTGTCCACGCAAGCGTTGCAAGTAGAACCGCGAGGGTCAGCCAGACCCGGTGACGCTCTCCGCCATCTTCCGTCATTCGGCCATCGCGCACTGGCTTGCCAGTCCTACCTCTGCCTTCGAGCCCGATCCCGCCACACCTCGCGTCGCGGAACCGGACCGGCAGCACGCTCGCCGGTTTCACCTGGGCGGGGCTCACAGGTTCAGATGCGGAAGGACCTCGTGCATCCCGCGATAGATCATTTCCAGCGACACGTAGAGAATGACCGCCAGTCCGAGATAAGCGATCCAGCGATGTGCCTGCAGCAGACGTGCAATGAACGTTGCGGCCAATCCCATAAGCGCGATCGAGAGGACTAATCCGAAGATCAGGACCTTCGGGTGATCACGCGCTGCACCCGCTACCGCCAGAACATTATCAAGGGACATCGATATGTCGGCGATGACGATCTGCCACGCCGCTTGCGCAAAGGTCTTGCGCGGTGCCCCACCGGCAATCTTGCCGTCCTGGTTCAGGTCGCGATCCTGTAACGCCTCGTTCGCTTCGACTTCCTGAACGTGGCTGATCCGGAGTTCGCGCCACATCTTCCAGCAAACCCAAAGCAGCAGCACGCCGCCGGCGAGCAGCAGGCCGACGACCTGAAGAAGTTGTGTTGTGGCCGTCGCGAAGCCGATGCGAAGCACTGTTGCCGCGACGATCCCGATGAGGATGGCCTTGTTGCGCTGGTCCTTCGGCAATCCGGCTGCGGCCAGACCAATGACAATCGCATTGTCGCCCGCCAACATCAGGTCGATCAAGATGACCTGAAGCAAGGCGGAGAGAGATTCTGCGGAAATGAATTCGCTCATTTGGCACCCGTTTTCTCGCATGGGGCGCCAGGCATGCAGTGATGACAATCAAACGGATTCACGTCTCACGGCAGGCGCCGTGGTCCGGAATTGAAGAATTACGTTTGATCGCAGTCCATGAATACCAGGCCACCCGATTGGATATCCAGTCCGACATCACAGTTCGCGAGAACTGCCAGAGGGGCCCGGTCTGGTGACAAACGTGTAATGGCTATCGCCAGCAGACTCAAGGGGCCGCGCTCACGAAGTCATGGGATGTTCCACATCGATGCAGGTACGAGCTGTACGGCAGCGCTTCTGCCGGCCCCGCGACGGTCCCTTGCGGCCGCCGTCTCACTTGCGCGTCCGTGTGCTAGCGGGAACTCTGCAGCACTTCCTGCATGGACAGCCATGCGTGAACGCCGAGAGACGAAGTGACAAGCGCAATATCTAGGTGATCGATCACTCCCGGCCAGGGCCGCAATCGTAGCGCCGATATCGCAAATGCCGCTACCGGCTCAGAGGGAGGTATGCGGCGCCGCGAGCCAGGAGGCAGAGGGATCGTAACGGGAGCCAAGGAGATGGTGTGAATTTGCAATCGTATCCGCCACCTCGCTCTTGATCCAGCGAAAGAAGGCCCGCACACGCGGGTCGTGCATGGCATCGCGCCTGTAGTGGATGACAAACCCCTTACCCAGATCAACCGAATGGCCGTGCAGGGCGATCAGGTGTCCCTGCTCAATCTCCTTCTCGATGAAGCCAAGCCTTCCAAGGGATATGCCCACCCCCTCGAGCGCAGCGCCATG
The DNA here is from genome assembly GCA_018823835.1 of Alphaproteobacteria bacterium. Taxonomy (GTDB): domain Bacteria; phylum Pseudomonadota; class Alphaproteobacteria; order Rhizobiales; family Rhizobiaceae; genus CAMYMG01. Next base: position 728,049 of record JAHJHT010000002.1, read on the forward strand.
AACCAGGTCAGAGCTGGAAAGCGTGACGATGTTTGAGAGCTTTCCATGGTCGATCGCATTAGCCGCCGCCCAGATCTGCCATTCGTCCGAAGTGGTGCTGCTGCATAGCAGAGTGTAGCGGGACAGCTCACCTCCGGCATCCGTCAAACCCTGCTCGCGGGCGTAGGCCGGACTGCAGACCGGAATTACTATGCGCGGCATCAGTTCCTGGTGCTTGAGGTCCGGGTGACTGTCACGCCCGACCCGAATGGCGATGTCGACGTCCGAAGGCACTCCTTCGTTCGGCTTCCCGGTCTCGATCGAAAGCTCAATGTCCGGATGTAGGCTGCGAAAACTGGCGAGATGTTGCAACAGCCAGAGCCGTATGAAGAATCGAGAACCCCAGATCCTGAGTGGGCCGGGGGACTTGTGCTTTTCGATCTGGCGTGTGGCCATATAGAGCTTTTCCAGGGGCTCCTGGATTTCCCGGAAATAGGCCTCGCCGATAACGGTCAGGGCGATCGGCGAGCGCGAGCGCAGAAAGAGCGAGGCGCCCACGACGTCTTCCAGCTTGCGGATCTGTTGGCTGACAGCACCAGTCGTCACATGAAGCTCCCGCGCGGCATTCTGAAAGCTGAGCAACCGCGCGACGCACTCAAACGTCTTGAGCCAGTTCAGCGGGACATGATGCATGGAAGCGACGGGCTCTTTAGAAAAGCTAAAACGAAAGCAGTTCTTCTCTTTTGACCGGCGACGCCGATTTCGTCAAGCATTCGAACCGGTTCTCTCGGGAGGGTCCATGGCAGCAGGCGTTGGAGGACGCGATACCGCTGTCCTGGGTATGGGAGCGTCCGACCTCCTGCCAAACATGCAAACAAGCGCCCGACTGCGCTGTTCTGCCTGAGGTCGCCATCGAATTTGAAAGATCGCATTCAACCATGAACGATTCGCAAGTCAGCCCAGTCACCGATGTCATAGAGCTTGTCCCGGACAAGCTCTATTCCGTGGCCAGCACGATACGGCTTGACGGAAACGTGAGTTCCTACCCGGCCAATGCGACGGGCTACACCAAGGGGCATTGCTACCTGTTGAAGCAAGGGAACGACGCCCTTCTGCTCGATACAGGCTACACAGCACATCGTCGCGCAATCATCGCCAGTTTGCGCCAGCTCCTGACGGATGGTGACGAGCTATCGATCTACCCTCTGCGGCTGAACGAGTACATGTCGGTCTGCAACGTCGAGATGATCGCCCAGACGTTCCGGGCCAAGCAATGTTACTCCGGAAATCCCGATGCCTCGCTTTGGGTCGGCTTCTCGCGCCACGTGGAGCGCCCGGACAATTACGTGCTCAAGACGAGCCTCGTGGCCAGGCGCCAGGAGATCGACCTCGGATCAAAGGGCGAACGCAAGCTGCAGGCGTTCCAGGCTCCGATTCGGCTGATTGGAACACGTTGGGTGATGGACCCGAGCACGGGCACGCTGTTCAGTTCCGACAGCTTCACCCATCAATGGAGCAAGACAACGCACGGACCATGGGTCATCGACCGCGCCGACGACGTCGCGGCCATGCCGCATATCCGCAGCTTTCTGCTGAACACGCGCTACTGGTGGCTGGAAGGCGGCAAGACAGAGGAGCTCTGCGCCAAAATCGATGCCGTGCGGCGAGACTACGCCATCGAACGGATTGCCCCGGGTTACGGCAAGATCACGGAAGGTCGCGAGGCGGTAGACCTCCAGTTCGATCGGCTGATCGAGGCGCTTCGGAGCCTCGACCGCTCGGTCATGCCAAGTGCTTATGTTGACAGGGACCTGATCCGATGACTGCTTCCATGGACCGCAAGGGCACCCCTCGCGAGCTCGCTCCCGGCGTTCATTGGCTCGGCGACTGCCTGGAGCAGCATGCGAACGGCAAGATCTATCATACGTACAATGCGGCCTATCTGGTCATCGGCACAGAGGCCTCGCTGCTGGTCGAGACCGGCCATCCGAAAGACTACCCTCTTCTTGCCGGGCAGTTGCAGACCCTGCTCAAGGGGCAGCCTCCGCTACGCTTCCTGTTCGTGACCCATCAGGAAACGCCGCATTCGGGAGGCCTGGGTCGCATACTGGAAGACTACGATGACGTGACCCTGTGCGGCGACATGTCGGACTATCATCTGGCTTTCCCGCAATTTGCACATCGCATGAAGTCCATGCGGGACGGCGACAGCATCGATCTCGGCGGGCGCAAGTTCCACATCGTCGAGCCGGTTATCCGCGATCTGCGCACAACCTGGTGGGGCTTCGACGACAAGGCAAGGGTCCTGTTTCCAGGAGATGGCTTCGCATACAGCCACTACCACGAGGACGGACACTGCGGACTTTTTGCCGAGGAGGCGATATCGCTCAACATTCCGGAAGTGTCGGCTGTCTTTGCGGACCGCGCGCTGTTCTGGACAAAGTTCACCGACATGAAGCATTACGCCGATCGTCTCGAATATCTCGTGAAGAAGCTGGACGCCCGCTACATCGCGCCCGCGCACGGGCTTCCGATCGTCGACCCTGCGATAACCTTTCCGAAAATCAAGGAGGGGCTTCTCTACGGCAGTTCGGTTCCAGAAAGCGGAACAGAAACCGGGCCAACCAAGGCCGCATGAATTCAACGACAACGGGAGGACTATTATGAGAATTTCGAAAACTTCACGGCGTTCGCTTCTTATGGCTGGCGTGGTCGGCTTCGCCCTGCTTTCAGGTGCTCCACTTCACGCGGAAACCTTTCCAGCCAAACCCATCACTTTCATCGTTCCTGGATCACCCGGGGGAGGCATGGACGTCGTGACGCGCGTCGTTGCAGAGCGCATGAGCGAAGAACTCGGTCAGCCCATCGTGGTCGAGAACAAGCCCGGCGCAGCGGGCAGCATCGCGGCCGAATATGTCGCCCAGTCCGAGCCGGATGGTTACGTTATCCTCATGGGCCAGACATCTCATTTTGCGATCAATCCCGGTCTTTACAGCACCTTGCCCTATGACCCGATCGAGAGCTTCATCCCCATTTCGCTTCTTGCTGATGCTCCAAACGTGGTGGTCGTGCCAGCAAACTCTCCAATCAAGAACATGGCGGATTTGATCGACGCCGCCCGCAAGGCGGACGGCAGCCTGACCCTTGCAGTGTCGAGCAACGGGACCGTCTCCCATCTGACCGGCGAACTTCTCGAGACCACGACCGGCGTGACTTTCAATCACATCCCCTACAAGGGCGCGGCTCCAGCCATCGTCGACGTGGTCGGTGGCCGTATCGACTTCATGCTGTCGTCCATCCCGACAGCGCTCGGCCAGATCAGGGCCGGCGGATTGCGCCCGATTGCGGTTTCGGCCGACAAGCGCAGCCCCACGCTGCCTGACGTTCCGACCATCGCCGAGCAGGGCTACCCAGGCTTCAACGCCGGGACGTGGTATGGGCTGTTCGCGCCTGCAGGGACTGACGCAGCGATCATCGATACGCTGACCGATGCCGCCCAAAAGGCGATCGCCGATCCAGAAATTCGCGCGAAGCTCCAGGACGAAGGCGGCGACACGCTGATCGCCACACGGGACGAATTCCGCGCAAAGATCAAGGCCGACCTTGAAAAGTGGGGCGAGGTCATCAGAATCTCGGGCGCCACGGTCAACTGACCCATTGAAGTGCCGGATGAGACGAGCCGTCTCATCCGGCACTTCTGCGTTCATGAAATTCTGGGGGGACGACGTCTTGAAGCAAAGTGCCATTGGCCTTGGATTGATCTACCTGACGCTGGGTGCGTTAGGCCTTGCAATCGGCCTCGGTTATCCGATGGGCAGCGTCGCGCGCATGGGACCGGGTTTCCTGCCGATCGTCGTCTCCTCCCTACTGCTGGCTTTCGCAGCAATCAGTATCTTCAAAGGCCTGGCAGCCGGGCGACCGCAGTTGCCCTCGGTCCAACTGTTGGCCAAGGGGGCAGCGCCTGTCATGACCGTCGTCATTTCAGTGGTCACCTTCGCCGCCGTCTGCCGTGTGCTCGGGTTGTTTCCCTCGACACTGCTTCTCATTCTGATGTCGGCCACCGCCAGTCCGGAGTTTGCACTGAAACCGAAGCCGATTGCCGGCGCGGTCATCGTGGCAGGCACGTTCTCCTACATATTCGTGAAACTTCTGGGGCTGCCGCTTCCCTACATCAACATGCCAGGATGATTGCTTCATGTATTATGTTGACAACGTCGTCCTCGGCCTGTCCACGGCGCTGAGCCTCGGCAACCTGCTTTACTGTTTCCTCGGTGTCTTTCTTGGAACTGCAATCGGAGTGCTCCCTGGACTCGGCCCCGTCGCCACCATCGCAATGCTGTTGCCGATCACCTATGGGCTCGATCCGACCACCGCGCTCATCATGCTGGCGGGAATCTATTACGGCGCCCAGTATGGCGGCTCTACCACCGCGATCCTGATCAATCTCCCCGGCGAGTCTTCCGCGGTCGTGGCTACGCTCGACGGCCACCAGATGGCGCGCAACGGACGGGCCGGGGTGGCGCTGGCAACCGCCGCGATCGGCTCGTTCGTCGCAGGCACGATAGCCACGGGAGTGATCGTCCTGTTCGCACCCATCCTGGCCGGCTTTGCGATTCAATTCGGCGCGGCCGAGTATTTCGCTCTGATGGTACTTGGCCTGATCGCATCCGTGGTCCTGGCCACCGGATCGTTGTTTCATGCGCTCGCCATGATCCTGATCGGCATTCTCCTCGGCTTCGTCGGGATCGACGTGAATTCCGGCTTGGCGCGATACAGTTTTGGCAGCATGCAACTGTCAGACGGTATCGACTTTGTCGTGATTGCGATGGGCGTCTTCGGTCTTGGCGAGATCATGGCCAATATCCATGAGCAGTCGAAGCAGATCACCACGCAGAAGGTTACGTCCCTCTGGCCGACCCGGGAGGATTACAGGAGGATGTGGAAGCCGATCCTGCGCGGGACCGGCATTGGGTCGGTGCTTGGCGTCCTGCCCGGCGGCGGTGCGCTGCTGTCGGCCTTCGCCGCCTACAGCATCGAGAAAAGGGTGTCCCCGAACAGAGCCGAGTTCGGTCATGGCGCCATCGAAGGCATCGCGGCACCGGAATCTGCCAATAATGCCGGTGCCCAGACGTCATTCATTCCCATGCTGACGCTCGGTATTCCGTCCAATGCGGTGATGGCGATGATGGTCGGCGCACTCATCATACAGGGCATTCAGCCGGGGCCGTCCGTGATCACCGAAAATCCGACCCTGTTCTGGGGCCTCATCGCCTCGATGTGGATCGGAAACCTCATGCTGGTCGTGCTGAACCTGCCGTTGGTCGGCATGTGGGCAAAGCTGGCGACCATTCCCTATTATTTTCTGTTCCCGGCAATCCTGATGTTTTGCTGCGTCGGCGTCTTCAGTCTCGAAAACAACAATTTCGGCATCTTCCTGATGGCCGGTTTCGGACTGTTCGGCTACGCGTTGAAGCGGCTTGGGGCGGAACCCGCACCCTTGCTGCTGGCCTTCATCCTGGGGCCGATGCTCGAGGAATATTTCCGCCGTGCGCTGCTCATTTCGCGCGGAGACCTCAGTGTCTTCGTGACCAGCCCGATCAGCGCCACGCTGCTGGCTGTCGCCGCGATCCTGATCGTGATCGTGCTGTTGCCCGGCGTTACCCAGAAACGCGAAGTTGTCTTCAAGGAAGACTAGGAGAGGCCGATGAAGTTCGCATATGCCCAAGCACTTTGCACTGCAATGATCGACCAGGCACGGTCTCGCGGCTTCAAGCCGGTCGCAGCGGCGGTTCTCGATGCGCGGGGCTCGGTTCGCGCAGTCCTGGTGGAAGACGGTTGCAGCATTCGGCGGGCAGAAGTTGCCATCGCCAAGGCAAATGCCGCCTTGGCGATGGGCGAAACGACGCGCGAACTGGCGGCGAAACCGCCGCACTTCCTTGCCGGTATCGCGCATATTGTTGGGGGCATGGTTCCCACTCCGGGCGGCGTCTTTGTGCGGGACGGGTCGGGCACCGTGGTCGGTGCTGTCGGAGTGTCGGGCGAATCGTCCGATAACGACGAGCAAATTGCACTTGCAGCCATAGAGGCCGTGTCGGCTCAGACGTGGACCGCGATCAGCATTTGAGCGTGATGCTGAGTGAACTGGTGGACGAGATGTGCGCTCGCATCCTGCGCACCGGTGGCCTCTCTTCAGGTGCAGTCCACAATATGCGTTCCAGAATGACACTGCGTCACGGGCGCGGATTCCAGGGAGATCTCGGATGAATGGCTCAAGAGCGAGGCTTCTTCTGCGTCAAAGTCTGCAGAAGGCGGAATGCAACTTTGTTGCGTCGGTCTTCGACCCGATCTCGGCAAGGATTGCCGATCAGTTGGGCTACCGCTCCGGCATACTTGCCGGTTCGGTGGCATCTCTTTCAGTGCTGGGCGCGCCCGACCTGATCCTCTTGACGCTCTCCGAGCTTGTTGAACAGGCACGGCGTGTCTGCAGAACCATGCCCGACTTCCCTCTGATCGTGGACGCCGACCACGGCTATGGAAATGCGCTCAATGTGCGCCGCGCAGTGGAAGACCTCGAGGCAGCCGGCGTTGCAGCCATCACCATCGAGGACACCGATCTGCCGCTGAAGAGCGACCGGGCTGGTGCGCCCGAACTCGTTCCGCTGGAGACCGGCGTCGCAAAGATCGCAGCCGCGCTGGACGCCCGGCGAGACGAAAAGCTCGTGATCATTGCTCGTACCAGCGTTGCGGCGCTGCCCGAACCTGCGAACCTGGCCCTCAGATGCCGCGCCTATGCAGAGGCGGGAGCCGATGCTGTGTTTCTGAGTGGTGCCATCGGTCAACCCGGATTGGTGGAGGTCGGCAAATCCGTCAATTGCCCGATTGTTCTCAGTTCGATTTCGCCTGCCATCGCCGACGCCGCACAGCATGGCGTAAGGCTCGTTCTTGGCGGCCACGATCCCGTTCGACAGGCGATCGCTGCCCTCTACGACGCTATGCTCGTGCAGGCCAGGAAGCATGGTGTGTCGGATGCGCCAGATCGCAGCAGCGATGCCGGCGACTTGCTTGCGAAGCTGACGCTGGCTGGACAGTACGAGGCCTGGAAGACACGCTTCTTGCGTTGAAAGGAGCACCCTGGATCTGGAGCCCCGGGATTGGATGGAGATCCTGCGCGCGGGTCTGATCAACACTCGGCCTGGCGTCGATCTGCGATGTGGTTTCGCCACCGGTCGGTGAAGGCTGCTAGGGAATGTTCGACTGCTGCAGGTGGGGTCGGAACTATCCTCATTCTTCGCTGCTCCATGTGCCTGCCTCATCGAACTGCTCGGCGCGTCTCCTGTTGACGGGTACCGTTCGCCAATTCCGGACTTCAGCCGATGCGCGCCCTCGCCCCGCGGGACGCGGCACTTGTCGTGAAGGCTACCGGCCCCAGACAACGGCGTTTTCGTGCCGCTTGATGATGTGCCTCAGATTCTCAAAGGACGTGGTGACGTGCGCCGCGAAGCGTTCGGCCGCAGGCGCGCGTAACCCCCCGACGCGGCGCAGGATGCCAAGCGAGCGGTTGGGCTGGGGGATCTCGTAGGGGAGAACGGTGACCCGGTTCTCCTTGCGCTGTGCGAAGACCACCGAAAAGGGCAGCACGGCCAGAGCGTCGGTCTCGGCCAGATAGTTTATGACGCTCATCAGTGAGCCGCCGGAGTAACGGATGTTGAGGTCCGACATGCCGATGCTCATCAGGATCATCTGCAGGTCCGACATCAGCGGCGAGCCGGGCAGCGGCGCGACCCACGGAAAACTGGTCAGGTCATGCGCCCTCAGGCGGCGATTGCGCAGCAGGGAATGGCCCGGGCGGCACGCCACGATGTTGCGGCCGGGCAGGATCTCCGTGAATTCGAAACCGGGGCCAAGGTCGAGCACGCCGATCGGCACGATGCCGAGCTCGATCTGGTTGCCCTCAAGTGCGGCGACCATCTCGGGCAGGTTCAGGTAGCTTTGCTGGACGGTGACCTCGGGTTCGAGGTTCTGGAACTCGCCGATCATCCGGCTGATCATCGCATCCATGAAGAAAGGCACGCCGCCGACGCGCACCACGCCCTTCGTTCCCTTCATGAAGCCCTGCACGGCATCCGACGCCTTCCGCGAAGCGGTGATGATCGTGCGGCCCTGCGCCGCCAGCTGAAAGCCCAGTTGGGTGGCCTGCAGCGGCCGACGGCCCTTCACGAACAGCGGCTCGCCGACGCGTGCCTCCAGCATGGCCAGCGACCGGCTGACGGCAGGCTGGGTGAGGCCGAGCATTGCGGCACCCTCCGACACGCCGCCGGCATCCAGTACCGCGGCAAGCTGCATCAGGTGGCGTTCGTTTAGCTTCATAGCAAAATGCTATACAAGCGGCGTGACAACTCATCAAGCAGGCGTCCGGGCCGTGCTATCCCCTACTGCAAGGGATGGGAGGCCCGACCGGAATGAACGGCCAGCAGGACGGCGCACAGAGGGATCGGTTCCCCAAGGCGGTCTCGACCCAGGCCGAAGAATTCTCCCGCCGTCTGGAGACAATGGGCCAGTCGCGACTCGCGGCAGCGGCACAGGCGGCCGTTCAGGGGCTGCATGCCCTGATCACGGAACTCAGACCCTCGTCCGACGAATTCAGGCAGGCCATAGATTTCCTCACGGAAGTCGGCCACTACGCCGATGCACGGCGCCAGGAGTGGGTGCTCCTCGCCGACGTGATGGGCATGTCTTCCCTGATCGAGGACCAGAACAGCCCGCGACCCCACGGGGCGACGCCGAACACCGTCGCTGGCCCCTTCTACCGGTCGGACGTGCCGGAGATGCCGCTCGGCGGCAACATCTCGCGCGACCGCAAGGGTGAGTTGCTGGAGGTTACGGGCCGGGTGGTCGCGCTCGCCGGCGAGGGTCTCGGCGGCGCGGTTGTCGAAGTGTGGCAGGCCAATGCCGAGGGGCTCTACGAGAACCAGGAGCCGGACCGGCAGCCGGAATTCAACCTGCGCGGACGCTTCCGCACCGATTCCCAAGGCCACTTCCGTTTCACTACGGTGAAGCCCAAGGGCTATTCCCTGCCATCCGATGGACCGGTCGGACAGCTGATGTCAGCGCTCGGCCTCGGCCTCGAGCGACCCGCCCACCTCCATTTCCGGGTTTCGGCCGACGGCTTCGAAACCCTCACCACCCACATTTTCGACCGGTCGGATCCCGCGATCGACCGGGACGCAATTTTCGGGGTTAAACCCGAACTCATGGCCGAGTTCCGGCTGCTTCCGCCGAACGGCGGGAAACGGACCTACGCGCTCGACCTCAACCTCGTGCTCTGCCCGCAGCGGCGGGACGAACAACCCCTGGGAGGAGATGACCGATGGCACGTGTCAGCGGCTACCACCACCTGACGATGTCGACAGACAGCGCTCAGGAGGATTTCGATTTCTACACCAAGGCACTCGGGCTTCATTCGGTGAAGCGAACCGTGCTGTTCGACGGCGTCCTGCCTGTCTATCACCTCTATTACGGCTCGCCCGACGGGGATGCGTCGACCATCATCACTACCTTCCCCTTCCGCAAACCGGGAATCTACGGCCGACGCGGGACCAATCAGTCGCGCACGATCATGCAGGCAATACCCAAGGGGGCCGCGGATTTCTGGGTCAACCGGCTGAATGCACGCGGCATCGAGGCCAGCAAGATCACCCGCTTCGGCGCCGACCGTGTGGCTTTCAACCATCCCTGCGGCATCCCGCATGAGCTGGTGGAAAGCGACAGCGACACCCGTGCGCCGATCACCAACGAGGCGCAGGGCATCGGCAAGGATCACGGCATCAAGGGGATTTACGGCGCCGTCGTGGCGGTGATGGACCGCACCGCGATGGACGACTTCCTGACCATCGCGCTGCCGCTCGCGAAGGAGGCCGACAACCACGAGGGGCTGGTGTTCCGGGTTCCCGACGCGAACGGCGTCAACCAGCGCGTCGAGGTCATGGTCGACCGCGACAGCGCGCAGGGTACATGGACGCTGGCTGGCGGCACGATCCATCACCTCGCGCTGAACACCGGCGACGAAGAAAACCAGTTGAAGCTGCGCGCCCATATCGAGGGCCTCGGCTTCACCGATATATCCGAGCAGAAGGACCGCAACTACTTCAAGTCCTGCTATGTCCGCTCGCCTGGCGGGGCGCTTTTCGAGCTCGCCTGGACGACCCCGGAGGGCTGGGCCAAGGACGAGGCCCCCGGCCAGATCGGCAAGACGCTGGTGTTTCCGCCCTGGTTCAAGGACCGCGAGGAAGAATTGCGGGCCGGGCTCGAGGAGGCCGAATTTGCATGAGTGCGAGCGGCGGTCCGCTTAGGATTGGCGCCCGAGGTGCTGAGGCGAAGGCGGTCTGCGTCTTCGTCCACGGCCGCGGCCAATCGCCGGAGGAGATGCAGGCCAGCGTGCTGGCGCGCCTTTCCGCCTCGGCGGTGGCCTTCGTCCTACCGCGCGCGCCGGCGGGCGCGTGGTGGGATGCGCGTGCGATCGATCCGCTGACTTCGGTTGCGCGGGCGCAGCTTTCCGCCGCGCTCGACCACCTGGCGGCTGCCGTAAGCGCGGCGCGCGCGGAACTGCCGGGGCGGCCGCTGCTGCTGGCAGGATTTTCGCAAGGCGCATGCCTGTCGATCGAATATCTCTGTGCCGGCCTTCCGGCACCGGACGCGCTGGCGGCATTCACCGGCTGCCGCGTCGGCGTTCCCGGGGATGCGCGGAGCGATGCTGCACCGGCCGGCGTGCCGGTCTACCTGTCGGGCGGCGATGCCGATCCCTGGATTCCGGTGTCGGCATTCGCCGATGCGGCGCAGTCGCTGGGCATCAAGGGCGCGCGCCTGCGCGCGGACCTCTTCCCGGGGCGGAGCCACGAGGTCTCGGATGCCGAGATCGCCATGCTCGACGACATCCTTGGCGACCTGTCCGCCGGCCGGGGTCCACGCATGGGGGCGGCGCGATGATGGACAGTTTCACCTTTCCGGGTCTGACGACGCGGGTGGTCTTCGGCTCCGGCACCATGGAGCGTACCGAAGAGGAAGTCCGGCGCCTCGGCCACGACAAGGCAATGGTGCTCTCGACGGAACATCAGAAGGAAGATGCCGAAAGACTGGCTGCCAGCCTTGGCGATCTTTCCGCCGGCACCTTTTCCGGCGCGGTGATGCATACGCCCGTCGAGGTCACCGAAAAGGCCGTCGAAATCTTCCGCACCAGCGGAGCCACTGCCGTGGTCAGCCTTGGCGGCGGCTCGACCGTCGGGCTCGGCAAGGCCATCGCCCTGCGTACGGGCGCCGATCAGGTGGTGATCCCGACGACCTATGCCGGCTCGGAAATGACCGACATTCTTGGCGAGACCTCGGCGGGCGAAAAGACGACGCGCCGCTCGCCGGACATCCGCCCGGAGACGGTCATCTACGATGTCGACCTGACGCTCGGCCTGCCTGTCGAGCTGACCGTGACCTCGGCCATGAACGCCATCGCCCATGCGATGGAGGCCCTCTATGCGCCCGACCGCAACCCGGTCACCGTGCTGATGTGCAAGGACGCCATGGCGGCCTTTCGCGAGGCCATACCCCGGCTGATCGACGATCCGCGGAACCGCACTGCCCGCGCGCAGGCGCTGTATAGCGCGTGGTGCTGCTCGACCGCGCTTGGGCACAGCTCGATGGCCCTGCATCACAAGCTGGCGCATGTCTTCGGCGGCTCGTTCGACACGCCGCATGCCGAGACCCACGCAATTCTCCTGCCCTACACCACCGCCTTCAACGAAGCGGCGGTCCCCGACCTGCTGCGTCCGATCGCTGACGCATTCGGCGGACGCTCGGCAGGCGGCGCGATCTGGGATTTTGCGCAGTCCGTCGGTTCGCCGCTCAGTCTGAAGGATATCGGCATCCAGGAGACCGATCTCGACCGCGCGGCGACGATCGCCGTGAAGAACGCCTATGCCAATCCAAGGCCTATCGACCTGGGATCGATAAGGGAACTACTCCAGGCGGCGTGGGAAGCACGCCGTCCGGGGGGCAATGAATAGAGCAAAAGGGAGGACGTACCCATGATTACAAGACGCACGCTACTGAAGACCTCTGCCGCCGCAGGATTGACCCTGACCGCCTCCGGGCTTGCCGCGCCGAGCATCGCGCAAGGCGCCAAGATCCGCCTGGGCTACGTATCGCCGCAGACGGGGCCGCTGGCAGGTTTTGCCGAGAGCGACGCCTACAACATCGAGGCCTTTCTCGCTTCGGAGGCCGGCAAGAATTTCGAAGTCATCGTCAAGGACAGCCAGTCCAATCCGAACCGTGCGGCCGAGGTGGCCAAGAGCCTGATCATCGATGACGAGATCAACCTGATGCTCGTCGGCTCGACGCCGGAAAACACCAACCCTGTCGCCACCACCTGCGAGGCGGAGGGCATTCCCGTCATCTCGACCATGGCGCCGTGGCAGCCCTGGTTCATCGGCCAGCAGGGCAATCCGGGAGACCCGTCGTCCTGGAAGCCATTCGAATTCGCCTATCACTACTTCTGGGGCCTTGAGGATATCATTGCCATCTACACCGGCATGTGGAAGCAGCTCGACACCAACGGCAAGGTCGGCGGGCTTTTCCCCAACGACGCCGACGGCAACGCCTGGGGCGATCCGAACAATGGCCTGAAGCCGGGCCTCGATGCGGCCGGCTTCAGCCTCACCGATCCGGGCCGCTATCAGAACCTCACGGACGATTTCACCGCGCAGGTGAATGCGTTCAAGGCGGCAAACGCCGAGATCGTCACCGGCGTCGTCATTCCGCCGGACTTCACCACATTCTGGAACCAGGCCCGCCAGCAGGGCTTCAAGCCCAAGGCCGTGACGGTGGCCAAGGCGATCCTGTTCCCGCAATCGGTCGAGACGCTCGGCGATGCCGGCCATAACCTTTCTTCAGAAGTCTGGTGGTCGGCCTCGCACCCGTTCAAGTCCTCGGTGACGGGACAGAGCTCGGCCGATCTCGCGGCGGATTTCACCGCCAAGACCGGGCGTCCCTGGACCCAGCCGATCGGCTTTGTCCATTCGCTGTTCGAGGTGGCGGCGAACGTCATGGGCCGTGTCTCGGACCCGACGGATTCCGAGGCGATCGCCGGCGAAATCGCCGCCACCGACATGGTGACCGTGGTCGGCAAGGTTTCGTGGAAAGGCGAGGGCCTGCCGCCCTTCGCAGCGAAGAACGTCTGCAAGACGCCGCTCGTCGGCGGCCAGTGGCGGAAGAAGGACGATGGCTTCGATCTGGTGATCGTCGAGAACGCCAACGCTCCGGAGATCCCTACCGCGGGCAAGATGGAAGCGCTGAGCTGACACGGCTCCGGGGGCGGCGTCCACCGCCGCCCCCGGTCCGCGTGGGCAGAGGATTTTACGGATGATACTCAAGCTGGAAAACGTCTCGAAGTCGTTCGGCGCCCTGACGGTTGCGGATGGCGTGACCTTCTCGGTGCCGCGCGGCGAGGCGTTGGGTATCATCGGCCCGAACGGGGCGGGCAAGTCGACGCTTTTCAACCTGATCACCGGCAACCTTTTGGCAAATGAGGGGCGTCTCGAATTTCTCGGCGGTGATGTCACCCGCGCCCCGGCAATGCAGCGCGTTCGCATGGGCATCGGCCGGTCGTTCCAGATTCCGCAGCCTTTCGAGGGCCTGACAGTTTTCGAGAACCTGCTTACCGCCGCCGCTTTCGGCCGCGGTGGACGCGAGGCCGACATGGTCGACGATTGCGCGCGCATTCTCGACGAGACGGAGCTGATCAGGAAGGCAAACACCGTCGCCGGGACGCTCAGCCTGCTCGACCGCAAGCGCCTGGAACTCGCCCGCGCGCTGGCGACCGGCCCGGAACTCCTGCTGCTCGACGAGATCGCCGGCGGCCTGACGGAAGGCGAGTGCAAGGTGCTGGTTGCGACGATCCGGCAGATCCACGCGCGGGGCACGACGATCATCTGGATCGAGCATGTGCTGCACGCCCTCACCTCAGTGGTGGAGCGCCTGCTTGTGCTCGACTTCGGAAAGGTCATCGGCATCGGCGCGCCGGACGAGATCATGGCGTCCAAGGACGTGCAGGAGATCTATCTGGGAATTGAGGTCTGATGCTTCTCGAAACCCATGCTCTTACCGCAAGCTACGGGCAGTTCCGCGCGTTGTTCGGCGTCGATATCGCCGTTGCGGCAGGCGAATGTGTTGCCGTGATCGGGGCAAATGGCGCCGGCAAGTCGACGCTGATGCGCTCGGTCACCGGCGTCATCCGCAACCAGCCCGGCATGGTGCTGCACCGTGGAGAACCGATCGGTGCGCTGACGTCGGCGGAAATCATGAAGCGGGGCATCGCCATGGTGCCCGAAGGGCGCCGGCTGTTTCCCTCGCTGACGGTCGAGGAAAACCTGCTGATCGGCGGGCAGGCGCGCAAGGCGCCGGGCCCCTGGAACATCGACACGGTTTACGACCTCTTCCCGATCCTGCGCGAGCGGCGGAAGAGCCCGGGCACTGCGCTTTCTGGCGGCCAGCAACAGATGGTGGCGATCGGCCGCGGGCTGATGTCGAACCCCGAACTGCTGCTTTGCGACGAGATCAGCCTCGGGCTCGCGCCGGTCGTCATCCGCGACATCTACGCGGCGCTGCCGAAGATCCGGGCGAGCGGCGCTGCCATCGTTCTGGTCGAGCAGGACATCGGCAAGGCGCTGTCTGTCGCCGACCGCGTCTACTGCATGATGGAAGGCCGGGTCACCCTGACGGCGAAGGCTGCGGAGGTGTCACGCCAGGAGATCCATGCCGCCTATTTCGGAGAGGCGGCATGATCTGGATCGACACCCTCGTGCAGGGCATCCTGCTCGGCGGCCTCTACGCCCTGTTCGCGGCAGGACTCAGCCTTGTCTTCGGCATCATGCGCCTGGTCAACCTTGCGCACGGAGACCTGATCGTCTTCGCCGCCTACCTGATCCTGGTGGGGGTGCAGGTACTGGGCCTATCACCCTGGGTCTCGGCGCTGGTCGCCATGCCGCTGATGTTCGGCTTTGGCTGGCTGCTGCAGACGGTGGTGCTGAACCGGGTGCTGGGCAAGGACATCCTGCCGCCGCTGCTCGTTACCTTCGGCCTGTCGGTAACCCTGCAGAACGGACTTCTGGAGGGGTTTTCCGCCGACAGCCAGCGCATTCCCGCCGGCACCCTGGAAGGGGCGTCCCTCGATCTCGGGCTGGTCACCGTGGGCGTGATGCCGCTCCTGACCTTCGTTTCCGCGGTTGCCGCGATCCTGGCGTTGAACTGGGTATTCTATCATACACCGCTCGGCCGGTCGTTTCGCGCCACCTCGGACGACCCGGTGGCTGCAGGGCTGATGGGGATCGAGCCGAAGCGGATCTTCGCCATCGCCACGGGTATTGCCATGGTTGTGGTGACACTGGCCGCCCTCTACCTCGGCATGCGGGCGAACTTTGACCCATCGATCGGTCCGGCGCGGCTGATCTATGCCTTCGAAGCGGTGATCATCGGCGGCCTCGGCAGCCTGTGGGGGACCCTTGCAGGCGGCATCATCGTCGGCGTCGCGCAGACGCTCGGCGCGGCGGTGAACCCTGAATGGCAAATCCTGGCAGGCCATATTGCGTTCCTGGCCGTGATGCTGCTCAAGCCGCGGGGCCTGTTTCCCCGGGCCGTGGATTGAGGGCACCATGTATCGATTGACAACCCGAACCCGCGCCGGAACCGCGACTGCCGTCGCCATCCTCATTCTGGTCGTCGTCGGCGTGATGTTGCCCGCCTTCGCATCGCGCAGTATGATCCAGGACCTGTTCTTCATCCTCACCATGCTGACGCTGGCCCAGCTTTGGAACCTCCTGGCGGGCTATGGCGGGCTGGTATCGGTCGGCCAGCAGGCATTCGTCGGCATCGGCGCCTACGCGATGTTCGCGGGCGTGATCCTGCTCGGCTGGGACCCGGTCTGGGCCATTCCGCTCGGCGGCCTGGCGGCATTCCTGCTGGCCGTTCCAACCGCCTTCTTCGCCTTTCGCCTGCAGGGAGCCTATTTCGCCATCGGCACCTGGGTGATCGCCGAGGTGACGCGCCTGCTGGTTGCTCAGTGGAAGGCGCTGGGCGGCGGCACCGGCACCTCGCTGCCGCGCGAGGCGACGCGAAACATCATCGGAACCGATGCGATCCAGGCGCTGTTCGGCGTCCGCGACGCCGCAGCCCGCGACATCCTCGCCTATTGGCTGGCACTGGTGCTGGTCGTCCTCGCCACGGCCGGCATCTACTGGCTGTTGCGCAGCCGGCTCGGCCTGGCACTCGCCGCCGTGCGCGACAATGTCGATGCGGCCCAGTCGGTCGGCGTCGATGCGGGAAAGCTCAAATGGGCCGTGTTCCTGATCGCCGCAGCGGCGACCGGTCTGACCGGCGCGCTGATCTTCATGCAAACGGCCCGGATTTCGCCGGACGCCGCTTTCGCCGTCACGGACTGGACCGCGTACGTGATCTTCATCGTCGTCATCGGCGGCATCGGCACCATCGAGGGGCCGATCCTGGGCGTGCTGGTCTTTTACATGCTGCGCTCGGTGCTGGCCGACTACGGCAGCTGGTACCTGATGACGCTCGGCGTCCTGGCCATCGTCATCATGCTGTTTGCGCCGACGGGACTGTGGGGACTGATTTCGACCCGCAGCGGGCTGCATCTATTTCCGGTTCGCCGCAGGCTGACCGGCGCGAAGATCGAGGGAGAGAATTGATGACCGATATCCAAACCGAGGTACTGGTCGTCGGGACCGGCCCGGCCGGTTCCGCCACGGCGGCGCTGTTGTCGAGCTACGGCGTCGCCAACATGGTGGTCAACCGCTACCGCTGGCTGTCGAACACGCCGCGTGCCCACATCACCAACCAGCGCACGATGGAGGTGCTTCGCGACCTCGGACCAGATGTCGAGGCCGAAGCCATGATGCATGCCTCGCCGCAGGAACTGATGGGCGAGAACGTGTTCTGCGAGAGCCTGGCGGGCGAAGAGATCGGCCGCATGAAGAGCTGGGGCACCCACCCGAATTCCAAGGCCGAGCACCTGCTGTCGTCGCCGTCCTTTATGAACGACCTGCCCCAGACCTTCATGGAGCCGATCCTGTTCAAGACGGCCTGTTCGCGCGGCACGCAGGCGCGCATGAGCACGGAATATCTGAGCCACGAACAGGATGACGACGGCGTGACGACGACCTGCCGCGATCGCCTGACGGGCAAGGAATTCACCGTCCGTTCGAAATTCCTCGTCGGCGCGGACGGCGGCAATTCGCTGGTGGCCGAGCATCTCGGCGTACCGCTCGAGGGCAAGATGGGCGTCGGCGGATCGATGAATATCCTGTTCCGCGCCGACCTGTCGAAATACGTCGCCCACCGGCCGAGCGTCCTCTACTGGGTGATGCAGCCGGGCGCCGATGTCGGCGGTATCGGCATGGGCCTGGTGCGCATGGTTCGGCCCTGGAACGAATGGCTGATCGTGTGGGGCTACGACATCAACCAGCCGCCGCCCGAGGTGACGCCGGAACTGGCGACCGAGGTTGCGCGCCAGCTTGTCGGAGACCCGGAGCTGGAGATCGAGCTTCTGGGCGCCAATACCTGGACCGTGAACAACTGCTTCGCGACACATATGCAAAAGGGGCGGGTGTTCATCATGGGCGATGCCGCGCATCGGCACCCGCCGTCGAACGGTCTCGGCTCGAACACCTCGATTCAGGACGGCTTCAACCTCGCCTGGAAACTCGCCAAGGTCGTGCAGGGGCAGGCGGGCATGGGCCTTCTGGAAAGCTACTCGCAAGAGCGTGCGCCGATCGCACGCCAGATCGTGACGCGCGCGAACCAGTCCATCGGCGAGTTCGGCCCGATCTTCGAAGCGCTTGGCATGGATGGCGGCGTCGACCACGAGAAGATCCAGCGCAACATGGAAGCGCGCTGCGACGCCACCCCCGCCGCCGAGGCGCAGCGCGAGGCGCTGCGCAAGGCGATTTCCTTCAAGAACTACGAGTTCGATGCGCATGGCGTCGAGATGAACCAGCGCTACGCTTCCTCCGCGATCGTGGCCGATGGCCAGCCGGAGCCTGCCTTCGAGAAGGATCGCGAGCTGCATTATGCACCCACGACCTGGCCCGGTGCGCGCTTGCCGCATGTCTGGGTGTTCGAGCGCTCCGGCAGGAACGTCTCGACGCTCGACCTTTGCGGCCATGGCGAGTTCACGCTGCTGACCGGCATTGGCGGCGACGCCTGGGTTGCGGCAGCCGAGGCCGTTGGCGCCGAGCTCGGTCTGCCAATCCGCACGCATGTGATCGGCCCGCGCCGCGCCATCGAGGATCATACGGGGGACTGGGCGCGCGCCCGGGAAATACGCGACGCCGGCTGCCTGATCGTCAGGCCCGATCACCACGTGGCCTGGCGCGCCGAAACGCTGGCCGCCGACCCGGCGGCCGAACTGCGTCGCGTCTTCCAATCTGTTCTCGCGCGTTGAGGAGATCCCATGATCGACGAACATGAATCCGGCTATTTCACCGAGGCGAACTCGGCCGAAGTCGTCGTCGCCCGTAACAAGAATGCCAAGGACGCTCGGCTTCGCGAAGTGATGGAAGTCGTCACGCGAAAACTGCACGAGGCGGTGAAGGAGATCGAGCCCACCCAGGACGAGTGGTTCGCAGCGATCATGTTCCTTACCCAGACCGGGCAAATCAGCAACGAGTGGCGGCAGGAGTACATCCTGCTGTCGGACGTTCTCGGCGTCTCGATGCTGGTGGACGCGATCAACAACCGCAAGCCGTCTGGCGCCTCGGAATCGACTGTCCTTGGTCCCTTCCATGTCGCCGACGCGCCCGAACTGCCGATGGGCTCGAACATCTGCCTCGACCAGAAGGGCGAGCCGATGTTCGTGCACGGCCGCATCCTCGATACCGAGGGTCGCCCGGTCGCGGGAGCCAAGATCGACGTCTGGCAGGCCAATGACGAGGGCTTCTACGACGTCCAGCAGAAGGGCATCCAGCCCGACTTCAACCTGCGCGGCGTCTTCCGCACCGGCGCGGACGGCCGCTACTGGTTTCGCGGCGTGAAGCCGAAATACTACCCGATCCCGGATGACGGTCCGGTGGGCAAGTTGCTCGGCGCGCTTGGGCGCCACCCCAATCGCCCGGCCCACCTGCATTACATCGTCGAGGCAGAGGGCTTCGAAGCGCTGACGACGCACATCTTCGACCCGGACGACCCGTACATCGATTCCGATGCCGTCTTCGGCGTCAAGAAGAGCCTGCTCGCCGAATTCCGCAAGGTCGAGGATGCCGGGGCCGCCGCCAAGGTCGATGTGGAGGCGCCGTTCTACGACGTGGAGTTCGACTTCGTGCTGTCGCCAAGGAAGGAGTGACAGGGGCTGCTCCAGCATTTTTCGGCGGCTCCATACGCCGGCGGCCATTCACCTCGGTCGCGGTCGTTGGGATCGGGTGGATTGGCCGGAAAGTCGGCACAGCTTCTTCCGCCGTCCTCCCGGAAGGCGAATGCGCCTTGCCGGTGCGACGCTTCTAGCCGAGGCACTCTCCGCCATCGACCACCAGTGCCTGGCCTGTCATGAATGACGAGCGGTCGGAGGCGAGGAACAGAACCGCCTCGGCGACCTCCTCGACGGTCGCCCAGCGACCCATCGGGATCTTGTTGCGTACATAGCCCTCGAGAGCGTCGCGGCCGCCCATCTGGCGCATGAACGGCTCGTTGAACGGCGTGTCGACCCAGCCCGGGCAGAACGCGTTGACGCGGATGTTGAAGCGCGCGTAGTCGAGCGCGATCTGCTTGGCCATCGCCACCACCGCATGCTTGGTCGTCGCGTAGGCGATCATTTCGCGGTCGTAGAGCACCCCCGAATTCGACGCCGTGATGACGATCGAGCCGCCCTGGCGGGCTTTCATGTGCGGCACCGCAAGTTGCGCAAGCCGGAAATGCTGCCGCACGTTCATCTGCCAGGACCGGTCCATGCCTTCGGTGCTCGCCTGTTCGAGCGTCCCCTCGACCTGGATGCCGACATGGGAATGCACGATGTCGAGGCCGCCAAACGCCGCCACGCAGGTCTCGACGAGTGTCTCAAGCTGGCCGTCGTCGGTGACGTCGGTGGCTATCGCCTGCGCGCGCCCGCCCCTGGCCGCGATGGCGCCGACGGTTTCGCTGGCCGAGGCGAGGTCGCGGTCCGCCACGACGACCATGGCGCCCTCGCGGCCGATGATCTCGGCACTCGCCCGACCGATGCCCGAGCCGGCGCCGGTCACGATCGCCACCCTGTCCTGCAAGATCATGCCTGGTCTCCCCTCGCTCCTCTCGAGCCCGTTCTGTCGCGCAGCAGGAACTGCGCCATGATCAGCAGGGTCAGCGATACGGCGAGGACTACCGAGCCGATCGCGTTGACCTCTGGCGTGATGCCGCGGCGGATCGACGAGAAGATGTAGATCGGCAGCGTGCTGTCGGGACCGGAGACGAAGAAGGCGATGATGAAGTCCTCGAAGCTGAAGGTGAAGCTGAGCAGGAAGCTGGCCAGGATCGCCGGCGCCAGCATCGGCAGAACGACCTGCCGGAATGTGCCGAGCGGCGTCGCATAAAGATCCTCTGACGCCTCGATCAGGCTGCGGTCGAGACCGGCGAGCCGCGAGCGCACGATCAGGATGACCACGGCGAGGTTGAACAGCACATGCGCGCCGATCACCGTCGGCAGGCCCATGGCGAGGCGCGGCGCGGCGTCCCCGAAGAGACCTTCCAGGAAAGGATTGGCCAGGTTGAAGGCGGTGACGAAGGCGATCAGCGTGGCGATGCCGATGACGACGCCCGGCACCATGATGGCGATGTAGATGAGCCCGTCGCTGGCGCGCCGCGGCCAACCGCTCATCCGTTCCAGCCCGAGTGCCGCGAGCGTGCCGAGGGAGGTCGCCAGAACGGCGGTCCACAGGCCGACGACGAGGCTGGTGCGCAGCGCCTTGAGCGCGAAGGGGTTGGCGAAGGCCTTGAAGTACCACTCGACGGAAAAGCCCTGCCAGTCCATCGCGTACTTGCCGGCGTTGAAGCTGAAGATCACGATCAGCGCTATCGGCAGGTAGAGAAACACGTATATCGCAGCAGCATACCAGCGCATCAGAACCTCAGATCAGCGCTTCTTGGCGCAACTGGTTCCTGCCGAGCAGGAAGCGCATGTAGACCGCGATCGTGGCCAGCATGATCGCGACGATCGATACCGCGACCGCGGCGCCGAAGGGCCAGTTGCGCGACTGCAGGAACAGGTCGACCAGGGCATTGCCGATGAAGAAGACCTTGCCGCCGCCGAGCAGCGCGGGGATGATGAATTCGCCCATCAGCAGTATGAACACCAGCAGCGAGCCGGTCGCCACGCCCGGCAGCGACAGCGGAAGCGTGACTTGCCGGAAAGTCCTCCACGCGCCCGCACCGAGATCGGCCGAGGCCTCCAGCAGCCGCTTGTCGAGCTTCTCGAGGCTGACATAAATCGGAAAGATCATCAGCGGCAGGTAGCCGTAGACCATGCCAAGCAGTACGGCGAAGCGGGTGTTGACCAACCGCACATCCTCCAGCCCGACCAGTTCCAGGAGCGAGGGGATGCCGCGGTTGCCCAGGATCAGCAGCCAGGCGTAGATGCGCAGCAGTTGGCTGGCCCAGAACGGCACGATGATCAGCACGAGCAACATCACGCGCCAGCGCGCCGGCGCCTTTACGGCCAGGTAGTAGGCCATCGGGTAGGCGACCAGCGCGCACAGCAGGGTGCCCAGCGGCGCCATCATCAGCGTGTTGAGGAAGGCCTGTCCGCGCGAGGCGATATTGAGATAGTTGTCGAAGGTGAAAGCGGGGGTATAGCCACCGGCCGGCCCCCGCTCCCCGAAGCTGTAGATCACGACGACGACGAGCGGCAGCACGAGAAGCAACAGGAAGAACGCCGCCGCCGGTCCCACCAGCAGCGCCGTTACGCCCTTTTGCCGTCGCAGTGCCATGCCCGTCGCCCGCGCTCCGTCAGGCCGACTTGAAGCGGGCCATGAGTTCCGCCCGCAGCGGATCGGTCAGCGTCGCCGCGGCGCCGAACTCGAGTGCGCTCAGCAGTTCCTGCGCCGGGTAAAGGATCGGGTCGGTCAGCACCTCTTGCGGCAGCAGGGCGTTGGTCTTGGAGTCCGTGCTCGGATAGCCGTGCGCCAAGACCTCGCGCGCGTTCACCTCGGGATCCAGCATGTAGTTGATGAAGGCATAGGCGGCCGGACGGTTCTGCGCGCCCTTCGGGATGGCGTAGAAATCGGTCCAGATCTCGCCGCCCTCGGTGCCGAGCACATAGTCGATCTCGGGCATGTCGCGCTTCAGCTGGGAGGCGTCGCCGGTCCAGGCGACCGACAGCCAGGCATCGCCCGCGCGCATGCCGGGCTGGTAGTCCGAGTTGATGGCGAACAGATGCGGCTTGGCTTCGATCAGCAGCTTCTCGGCCTCGGCCAGTTCGTTCGGATCGACCGAATTGAACGAATAGCCGAAATATTTCAGCGCGTTGCCGATGGTCGTCAGCTGGTAGTCGTGCACCATCACCCGGCCCGAGAGGTCGTCGCGGGTGCGGTCCCAGAAATGGCGCCAGCTGGTCATCTCGCCCTTCACCTTGTCGGTGTTGACGACGTAGCCTGTGGTTCCCCAGTCCTTTGGCACCGCATAGATCTGGCCGCCGATCTTGGCCTCGCCGATGAAGCGCGCCTCCTGCGTGCTCTCGTCGAAATTGGGCACCTGCGCCAGATCGAGCGGCTCGATCAGGTCGAGGGACTGATAGGTCGAGATCGTGTAGTTGGTCGGCACGAAAACGTCCCAGCCGGTGCCGCCGGCCTGCAGCTTGGCCAGCATTTCCTCGTTGGAGCCGAACACCGCGACGTTGATGTTGACCCCGGTATCCTTGGTGAACTGGTCGAGATTGGCCTGCGCGAAGTAGTTCGGCCAGGTCGTGAAATTGAGCGTGTCGCCGAGCTCGCCGGCAGCGTAAGCGGGGCGCGGACGGAGTCCGGGCATGGCGGTGCCCAGCACCGCCGTCGCCAGTCCGAGGCCGGTGACGCCCAGGAAATGGCGCCGCGACACCGAACCCTTCCGGTAGCGCAGCAGTTCCTCGATGAATTTCTCACGTGAGATGGGTTTCGTATCCTTCGACATGGTCTTCCCCTTTGTTTGAGTGCACGCCTTGTTTCCGTCTGCTAGTCAGTCGGCGGCAAGCGCCTGCGCCGCCTCCGCCCGAAAGCCCGCCGTGACAATCTCTCCCGTCTCGAACGGACTTTCGACAAGTTCGCTCTGGCGCGGTGCCAGTGCCGCGAATTCGCCGAGCCCTTCACTGCTCAGCAGATATTCGGTGTGTTCGCCCAGAAAGATGCGGTTCAGCACACGGCTTTCGACCCTGACCACGCTGTCCTGCGGCAACGACTCCGCGCTTCTGGTGAGCAGGATCTGTTCCGGCCGCACGGCCAGCACGACGCTGTCGCCTTTCGCGAGCTGCATGTTCTCGCCGAACCTGTTGACCGGCAGGCTGACTCCGCTCGCCACCGTCACCTGGGCGCTATCGGCAGCAACCTCGCCGACGGTGCCGGGAAAGAAGTTCGATTTGCCGACGAAATCGGCGACGTAACGGCTGGCGGGCCGGTCGTAGAGATCGGTTGGCTTTCCGATCTGGACGATCCTGCCCTGCCGCATGATGCAGACCCGGTCGCTCATCGACAGCGCCTCTTCCTGGTCGTGGGTGACCAGGATGAAGGTGATGCCGACCCGCCGCTGCAGGTTCTGCAGCTCGATCTGCATCTCGCGGCGCAGCTTGCGGTCGAGCGCGGCCAGAGGCTCGTCGAGCAGCAGCACCTTCGGCTCGTTGATCAGCGCCCGCGCCAGGGCGACGCGCTGCTGCTGGCCGCCCGACATTTCCCAAGTCCGGCGCGTCTCGAAGCCGTTCAGCTGGACGAGGTCGAGCACGCGCGCCACGCTGCGGTCGATGTCGGCGCGCGACGGCCGCGGCGAACGCTGCAGCAGGCCGTAGGCCACGTTGCGCCAGACATTGAGGTGCGGGAACAGCGCGTAGCTCTGGAACACCATGTTGACCGGTCGCCGGTAGGCGGGGATGTCGTTCACCCGCACGCCGTCGAGGAAGACGTCGCCCTCGCTCGGCTGCTCGAAGCCTGCGATCATGCGCAGCGCCGTCGTCTTGCCGCAGCCGGACGGTCCGAGAAAGGACAGGAATTCGCCGGCCGCAACTTCGAGCGAGATGTCGCTCGCGGCGGCCACTTCGCCGAAAAACTTGCTGACGCCCCGGAAAACGACAATGGGCTTGCGGGCTGCGTCTTCCGCCATCTGCACTGGTTCCCCGTCGATCCTGCAACAGTCGGAGCGGCGAGCCCGCCTATACCGACCGATAGCAAATCTATTCAGTCGGTCGCTTTTCTGTATATAGGACGCAAGGCATATGCATTTTGGGATAGGCGGCCGTGCGGAGGGCCTGGCGGGCATGACGGCCGAATGGAATACGGCGATTGGCAGGCTGGTCGGCGAGCTCGACACCGACGCCTTTGCGGGCGCGCTGGTCGCCGCCCTCAGGACCCTGGCCGACTTCGACTATTCGGTGACCTTCGCCTATCGGGGCGAGGCGCGGCCGATCGACCTGCATGACGATTTTCCGGCCGGCAAGCGACGGGTCATGGTCGATATCTACCAGGACGGCCCCTACCTGCTCGATCCGCTCTATCTCGCCTGTGCCCGCCGGGTGCAGCCGGATCTCTACCGGTTGCGCAGCCTGGCGCCAGACCGCTTCTTCCAGGGCGAGTATTTCAGATCCTATTATGCGCAGACCGGCCTGTCCGAGGAGATCGGCTACATTGCCGCGCTGCCCGGCTCGGTCATGGTGGTCGTCTCGCTGATGCGCTCGAGCCGGCACCCGGCCTTCTCGGCGAAGGAATTCCGCCAGTTGCGCGACGCCCACCCGGTCGTCAGTTCCTTCGTCACGCGCCACTGGAGGGACCTGCACCAAAGCTTCGATGCGACGCCCGGGCCGGGCCTCTCCATCATCCAGAGCACGATCGACAGCGCCTTCAGCAGCTTCGGCAGGTCGGTGCTGACCCGGCGCGAGCGCGACGTCGTTGAATATGTTCTGAAGGGCCATTCCTCGGCGGCCATCGGGCACATCCTCGGCATAGCGCCGGGCACCGTGCGTATTCACCGCAAGAACATCTACACCAAGCTTGGCATCAATTCGCAGGGCGAGCTGTTCGCGCAGTTCATCCGCTCGCTGTCGGACCTGCGCGCGGTTTGAACCGCGCCTCCGGGCAAGAGCGGTCCCGGCTCCGCGACAATGGTGCCGACGGGCGCCGCATGACGCGACGCCCGTCGGCCATATCCCCTAGTTTTTGACAGTATCCTCGAGGAAGAAGCGACCAAGCGGGTTCTGGTCGAAATTCTCGATGTTGGAACGCGATACGTTGATGAACGGGCTGTAGTAGAGGTCGATCCAGTTGACGTCGTCCTTGGCCATCTTCTGGATGTCTACATACATTGCCTCGCGCTTGGCCGGATCCATTTCGATACGGGCCGCGGCGACAAGGTCCTTCACCGTGTCGTTCTTATAGCGCGTCATGTAGTTCATGTTGGTGTCGTGCCCGACCACGAAGGTGGTCTTCTGGTCGGGGTCGAGAATGTCGTTCGTCCAGTAATTGACGCCGACATCATAATTGCCATCGACAAGCATGTCCCATTCCTGGCTGGGATCGACCTTCTGGATGTTGACGGTAACGCCGGCCTTGGCCAGCTGCTGCTGCAGCAGGACCGCGGTCTGTTCGACGATTTCGTCACCGGCACGAACGACATAGTTCAGCGTCAGGTCGGAGGCGCCGGCGTCAGCCAGCATCTGCTTGGCCTTCTCCGGATCGTAGGGACGCCGCAGGTTGTCGGCATGGTAGTAGAGAGCGCCCTTGGGGACGAAGGAATTGGCGACTTCGCCAAGGCCGAAGGTCACGGTGTCGATGATGGCCTGCTTGTCGATCGCCATGTCGAGCGCCTGCCGGACTTCCTTTTTGCCCAGCGCACCCTTCTCGTGGTTGATCAGCAGGTGATCTTCGCGCGTCGAGGGATCGGTGTGGACGATGAGGTTGGGGTCCTTCTTCAACTCCGCGACCCGCGAGAACGGCACGAAGATCGCCGCGTCGAGTTCGCCGGCCTGGACGTTGAGCATGCGGGTGTTGTCGTCGGGGACCGAAATCCACTCCACCCCATCGAGTTGCACGCGATCAGCTTCCCAGAAGTTCGGGTTCTTCGCCAGGATGACACGATCACCGCGACGCCATTCCTTGAGCGTGAAGGCGCCCGATGCGATCGGGTTTTCCGCGTAGGCCTCGGCCCCGAGGGACTCCATGCCCGCTTTTGACAGGATGGATGCTCCCGGCATGGCCAGGGTGGAAAGAAACGGAGCTGAAGGTGTCTTCAGCTTGATCACCAGCGTGCGGTCGTCGGTGGCCTCGGCGGTGTCGATGACGGTGTAGGAATCGCTCCACAGCGAGCCTTCGTCGTCGCGGATGCGCAGCAGGCTGAAAGCAGCGTCGGCAGCGGTCAACGGCGAACCGTCCGAAAACTTCGCATCGCGAATCTTCAGCGTATAGGTCAGGCCGTCCTCGGAAACCGTCCAGCTTTCGGCTAGGCCGGGTTCCAGCTTGGAGCCGCTCTTGTCGACGCGCACGAGCACGTCATAGACATTCGAGAAAACCCAGAAGTCGATGTTCTGGGCTGTCTTGATCGGGTCGAACGTCGTCGAATCTTCACGCCGGCCGATCGTCAGCACGCCGGCTGCTTCGGCAATGCTGGCGCCGACCGTAAGGCTGGCCATGGCGCTGACCAGGCCGATTCTCATCCATTTCTTTAGCATCGTATGTTCCCTTCTTCTTTTGCTACTGGTTGACTGCGGTAAGTGGTTGGCCTGACGAATGGCCTTGCTGCGTCACGGCATCGAGTTCCAACGCCGCTCCTCCTCCCAATGGCTTGTCGGGGTCGATGTCGGGGATGGCCTGTATGAGGGCCGCCGTGTAGGCGTGCCTGGGGCGCGCGAAGACGTCCGCACAGAGCCCCTCCTCGACGATCTCGCCGCGATACATCACGACCACGCGCTCACACAGATTGCGCACGATCGCGAGGTCGTGCGCAATGAAGAGCAGGGTCAGCGACATGCTGGCCGTCAGTTCACGAAACAGATCGATGATCTGCGCCTGGATTGTGACATCGAGAGCGGCGACACATTCGTCTGCGATGATCATGCGCGGATCGACAGCCAGCGCCCTTGCTATGCCGGCGCGCTGGCATTGGCCGCCGCTCATGCTGCGCGGCTTGCGGCTGGCGAATTCCCGCTCCAGCCCGACCAGATCGAGAAGCTCGCCGACGCGCGTGGCGATGTCGGTGTCACTCGCCTTGCCTTGCACGCGCAGCACTTCGGATAGCATGTCGCCGATGGTGAGCCGCGGATTGAGTGCGTTGTAGGGATCCTGGAAGACCATCGCTGCTTCGCCATGCAGCTTTGCCAGGGCGGCGGCACGGTCCGTTGTCAGATCGGAACCATCGAAGCTGACGCGGCCCGACGAGAGCGGCGTGAGGCCGAGGATGGCGCGGGCCAGCGTGCTCTTGCCACTGCCGGACTCGCCAACGATGCCAACGGTCTCGCCAGGCATGACGCGCAGGCTGACGCCCTTGACCGCGGCAACTGTCTGCGCGCCCCTGCCGAACAGGCCACCCCCTCCCGTGAAGCGGACATGCAGATCGTCGATCTCGAGCAATGGCCGGGACGACGACGGTTCAGCCACCGCAGCGTCCGGAAGCTCGCTCGCCGCCTCGCCCGGCATCGACGGATGGCTCTGGATCAGCGACCTTGTGTAGGGATGCGTCGGCGCCTCGAGCAACGCGCGCTTCTCGCCCTGCTCGACCAGCTTGCCGTCGCGCATGACGGCGATGCGGTCGCAGGTCTGCGCCACGACGCCAAGATCGTGGCTGATCAGGATGATCGACAGGCCGCGCTTGTCGCGAATATCCATCAGGAGCCGCAGGATCTGCGCCTGGATGGTGACGTCGAGCGCGGTGGTCGGCTCGTCGGCGACGAGGATCTTCGGATTGCTGGACAGCGCCACACCGATCATGGCGCGCTGGCGCATGCCGCCGGAGAATTCATGCGGATAGCCGTCATATTGGCGGTCGGGATTCGGGAAGCCGACCTGCGCCAGTATCTCGACGGCGGCGGCGCGAGCGTCGCGCCGGTTGAGACCCTGGTGATAGCGGATGCCCTCGGCGATCTGGTCGCCGACGGACATGACCGGGTCGAGATGACTGGTCGGATTCTGGAAGATCATGCCGATGGAGCCGCCGCGAACCTTGAGCATTTCGGTCTCATCGGCGGTTACGAGGTCGCGGCCTTCGAGCAGTATCGAGCCATGGATGATCGAGAGTTTGGTGGACGGCAGCAGACGCATCAGCGCCCTGCAGAACAGGCTCTTGCCCGAACCGCTTTCACCGACAAGCCCCAGGATCTCGCCGGTGCCGAGATCGAGCGAAACCCGATCGAGCAGCAGCCTTTGGCCAGGCCCGTCTTCGACGGCCACGCTCAGGTCCCGGACCGAAAGCTGCGGCGCGCTCATTCCGTGACACCCAGAACGTCGCTGACCGCATCGCCGAGCAGGCTGAAGCCGAATGCGAGCAAAACGATCGACAGACCCGGAAACAGCGTGATCCACCAGGCGGTGGTAATGAAGGACTGGCCTTCGGCGACCATGATGCCCCATTCGGCGAGCGGGGGCTGCACGCCCAGCCCGAGATAGCTGATCGCCGCGCCGTTCAGCAGCACCAGCACGGCGTCGGACATGACAAAGACCACGGAACCGGCCACCGCGTTGGGCAGCAGATGCCGGAACATAATGCGGGTCCGGCTGAATCCGAGGCTGACGGCAGCGACAGCGTAGTCGGCGTTCTTCAGGACCAGGATCTGGGCCCGTATCAGCCGGGCATAGGAGACCCATCCGACAAGGGCCATGGCAATGTAGAAGCTGCTCAGCCCCGGCCCGAGAATGGCGATGATCGACAGCATCAGGACCAGGAAAGGAAAGGCCAGCACGACATCGACAAGCCGCATGAAGATGATGTCGACGATGCCCCCGAAGAAGCCGGCGATGGTGCCAAGAGTCGTGCCGATGATGAAGGGGAAGGCAACGCCGATCACCGCAATCTGCAGGTCGATGCGGGCACCCCAGATCACCCGCGAGAAAACGTCGCGTCCGAAATTGTCGGTGCCGAAGGGGTGCAGCCAGGACGGCGCCACAAGGCGCGCCGTCGTGTCCTGGAAGATCGGATCATAGGGCGCGACCAGCGGCGCGAATATCGCCATGCCGACGAACAGGCCGAGGACGAGGACCCCGGCGACGAGCGTAGCCCGACCGCCGAAGATCCGGCGCCATGGAAGCTGGAATGTGCGGGTGGCCTGCCGGATCACTGCTTTACCCTCGGATCCAGGGCAACGGTGACGATATCTGCCAGGAAGTTCACGAGGACGGTGGAGCAGGCAAAGACCATCGCCACACCCTGGACCACCATGTAGTCACGCGAGAAGATTGCCCGCACCAGCAGCTGCCCCATGCCCGGCAGCGCAAACACGCTTTCCACCACAACCGTGCCGCCGATCAGCCAGCCGATGTTGACGGCGAGCAGATTGACTGTCGGCACCAGCGAGTTGGGCAGGACATGGCGCCAGAAAACGATGCTTTCCGGCATGCCACGCGCTCTCGCTGCCGTAGCGACGTCCGACCTCAACGCCTGCACCATTGCCCCGCGCAGGCTTCTGGTCAGAACCGCCGAGAGCGACAGCGCAACCGTGAGGCTGGGCAAGGCCAGATGGTAGAGCTTGTCGCCGAGGCTGTTGCCGTATCCGGACACCGGGAAGATGTCGAGCCTGACGCTGAACAGGATGATCAGCATCAGCGCCAGCCAGAAGGCCGGGAAGCCGATGCCGAGGGTGGAGACGATGCGAACGATCTGGTCGGGCGCACGGCCCTGGTTGCGCGCGGCAATGGCCGACAGCGGCACGGCGATGAGAACCGACAGGAGCACGCTCGACAGCACAAGCGCCAAGGTCGGCTCCAGCCTTGTCGCGATGAGCCGCAGCACGTCGATCTTGTAGAGGATGGACTTGCCCATCTCGCCCTGGCCGAGATTGGCAATGAAGTAGAAATACTGCGTCCAGATCGGCTCATCGAGCCCGTATTGGGCACGGATGTTGGCGATGGCGGTGGGCGTCGCGCGTGAGCCGAGCAGGACGCGGGCAGGATCGCCTGGAATGAGGCGCACGAGTACGAAGGTGATGATGCTGATGCCGAACAGCACCGGCAGGAATTGCAGCGGCCGATAGAGGACGAACTTATACCGGTGCATGACGATCCGGGGCTCGTCGCGAAGTGTCGAGCAGCGGCGTTCGCATGGGCATCAGCCGGCCCTGTGCCTCGACAGGAAGTCTGTCAGGATTGGATAGTATTCGGATGGGTTCTCATAAAAGGGCATGTGGCTGGCGTTCGAGATGATCCTGATTTCGGCATTCGGCAGGCCAAGCTTCATCCGAAGTCCGCAGGCCGGCGTCAACTCGTCGTGCTCGCCATGGGTGATCAGAACGGGGACCTTGATCCTTGGCAGGTCCGGCACCCGGTTCCAGTCCTTGAGATTGCCGACATAGAGGAACTCGTTGGGGCCCTGCATGGTCGTGTAGGGTCCCATGTTCCAGTCATTGAGCGAGCGATTGACCGGGGCCGGCCATTCCTGCAGCCGGCAAACGTGACGGTAGTTGAGAATGGTTACGGCAGCGGCGTATTCGGGATGGTCGAACGTGCCTTCTGCCTCGTGCTTCTGCATCATCGCCACCGTATCCGGCCCGAGCGCGGCGCGCAGCCGTTCAAGTTCCAAGATGAGATGCGGCATGTCGGCAACGGTGTCCTCGAGGATCAGCGTCTGCAGATTTTCCTGATAGGTCAGGGCATAGTCGATGGCGAGCCAGCCACCCCAGGAGTGGCCGAGCATATGGACCTTGCCGAGACCCAGGGCCTTGCGGACCGTTTCGGTTTCCTCGACATAGCGGGCAATCGTCCACAGCCCCTTGTCCGTGGGCCGGTCAGACGCGCCGGTCCCAAGCTGATCGAAGGCGACGACGCGATAGCCCTGGTCGACCAGGCAGGAATGGGATTCACGCAGATAGTCGCATGGCAGGCCGGGTCCGCCATTCAGGCAGAATACGGTCTCGCTGCCGCTGCCAAAGCTATAGGCAACGACCTTGAACCCATCGACCTTGACCTCGACGCGGTCGTCGGCTTGCATCTCACGCCACACGGGCAAACTCCATCAGCCGGGTAATCGGGCTCCGGCATATTAACGGACCACGCCGGCTATGTTAGCTATAAGAAGTGATAGGGTAGCGTTTTTCGACACCTTGGGAGTAGGGGCATGATGGACAGGGTTGACGCCATCAGAGACTGTTTCGCGTCTCACAAGACGCTGGACGCCTGCGTCGACGAGGCCTTCGCCCTGCTGCGGTCACTCGGCTTCGACGCGCTCGTCTACGACTACACTCCCGTGCCGTTCGACCTCGATGGATCGATCATGGTGCCATCGCTGCTGATGTCGCGGAACATGGCCGACGACATGCACGAATACTGGTGCGAGCGAGGCTATGGGCGCATCGATCCCATCCAGAAGGCGGCCGCGCGCACGTCGGTCCCGTTCTTCTGGAAGTTCGACAAGGAGGCCGATACGCAGATCAGGGAATTCCTTACCGAGGATTCCGAACCGGTCGTCCGCTACATGCGCAAATGCGACCGGACCAACGGGGTTACCATTCCGATCCATCTGCCGGGGGGCGGTTACGCGACCCTAAACGGCATAGGCTTTGGCCCGGAGGTGGAGTTCGCACGCGAAGCGCGCTACCTGGCCGACTTCGGGTTCCTTGCCCAGATTTTCCACGAGTGTGCCTTCGAGCATTTCGACCAGTCGGCGCTGCGGCCCAACGTTGCGCCACTGACAGAGCGCGAGCGTGAGTGCCTGCGCCTGTCGTCGCAGGGTCTGTCGGCCAAGGAGATATCCCGCGTCATTGACCGTTCCGTTCCGACCGTCGTCATGCATCTGGCTGCGGCGACGCGCAAACTCGGCGCGAAGAATCGTACCCAGGCCGCGGTCTCGGCGACGCACTACCGCCTGCTTGAAGGGTAGAGCCAGGCTCACCTATGATTTTTGATAGGATGCGGCGTGATTGCCTGCGCCCTATGCTGCCGGATGTCCCTGGGAAGGAGATGTCCATGCCGCTTACGAAAGAAGGCTTCGCCCCGTTCCGGGATTACCAGACCTGGTACCGCATCACAGGGACGCTCCAGTCGGGCAAACTGCCCCTGGTCGTCGTGCATGGCGGCCCGGGCTGCACCCACGACTACGTCGATTCATTCAAGGACATTGCCGCTCTCGATGGGCGCGCCGTCATCCACTACGACCAGCTTGGCAACGGCAACTCGACGCGGCTGCCTGACAAGGGTGCAGACTTCTGGACAGTGTCGCTGTTTCTGGCCGAGCTGGACAATTTGCTCGAGCACCTCGGCATCGGGGACAGATATGCGCTTCTCGGCCAGTCATGGGGCGGGATGCTTGGCTCGGAACATGCCGTTCGCCGCCCATCCGGGCTGAAGGCGCTGGTCATCGCCAACTCGCCTGCCAACATGCTGACCTGGGTGGCGGAGGCCAACCGCCTGCGGCGCGAGCTGCCGCAGGCCGTTCAGGACACGCTGCTGCGGCACGAGAATGCCGGCACCATCACCGATCCCGAATACATTGCCGCGTCCCGCGTGTTCTACGACCGGCATGTCTGCCGCGTCGTGCCCTGGCCGCCGGAGGTGGCGAGGACTTTTGCGATCATGGACGAGGACAACACTGTCTATCGCAACATGAACGGACCGACGGAATTTCACGTGATCGGAACGCTGAGAGACTGGACGATCGAGGACCGGCTGCCGCTTGTCGAAGCGCCGACGCTCCTGATCTCCGGCAGGTTCGACGAGGCGACGCCCGAGGTCATCCGGCCATATGCAGAGCGCGTGCCCGGCTGCCGTGCAGTGGTGTTCGAGAGTTCGAGCCACATGCCGCATGTCGAGGAGAGGGCAGCCTGCATGTCGGTGGTGTCAGACTTTCTGAAGGGTATCGAGGCAGGCTCCGGCGGACCGGGTTGAGTTGGCCCGTCGGCAGATCTAGCCGCCAATGACGCTGCGATAACCGCGCGGTGAGGTTCCGGCCCATCGGCTGAAGGCGCGGGTGAAGGCCGACAGTTCGGAATAGCCGAGCAGCAGGGCGATTTCGCTGAGCGGCAGATGGCGCTGCGCCAGATAATGCCGCGCCATGTCGAAGCGTATCGCGTCGATCGCCTGGCGAAATCCCAAGCCCTCGTCTGCAAGTGCCCGGCGGATGGCGCTTGGGGCGAGATGCAGATCATCGGCGACCTTCTCCAGCGTTGGCGCCCCGTCGGGCAGACGCCGGCGCACTGCGCCGTGCACACGGTCGACCAGCGACTCGGCCCGTTCCGGAGAACCGAGCAGTTCGAGACAGGTCTGCATCATCGTCAGCAGCTTGAGGTCGCGCCCCGGCATCGGCCTGTCCAGGAGCGCGGGATCGAATACGATCGAATTGCTGTCGCAGCCGAAGAAAACCGGAGCGCCGAACGCAGTCTCATGCTGGCGCCACTCGACGGGCTGCGGATGTTCGAACTGGATTTCGATGGGCGCCCAGGTCCGGCCGCAGCATTCCCTGATCAGGTTGACGAACTGTCCGAGCGACAGCTCGGCATCCTGTCGTCTCGCAACGATTGCAGGCGTGTGAATCTGGTAATCGAGCCTGACGCGCCGCGCATCCTCGCGCACGATGCACATGGTCGAGGAACTCTGCTGGTAGCGGAACAGGCCGACGAGGTTTTCCAGCGCCGAGCCTAGCGTCGGCGACGACAGAGCCGCATAGCCCCACATGCCAAGGTCGCGCGGCTGGAACTGTTGTCCGAACCACAGGCCGAAGTTGTCGCAGCCTGTGTCGCGCGCGGCCTCCTCGAACAGCGCGCAGAAAGTGGCGAGCGGCAGTTGCAGGGTCGGCGCGACTGTCATTTCGGGTGCGACCCCGCAACGGCCGAAAACCGCGTCAACGTCGCCGCCCTGAGCCCTGACAAACTCGGTGAGCCCGGCTGCCGCGGCCATCAGGACCACGGGCGTATCGATTTGCGACGTTAGCTGGCCAGCTTGGCCCATTCAGTTCGACCCCTTCTTATCGTTCCGGAAAATGCCTCTGCGGAATGACAAGCGACAAAATCATGGCACGTGCCCCATTATGCTGCAAGGCAACATGCCACGATCTGTCAAGCTTGGCCCGCTTTCGGTCAAGCCGGACGGAATGCGGCTCTGTAGGGTGTGTCTGTCGGTTTGCAACGATCCGCCCCTGTGGTGGCACAAGACATCGATTGCCCGAACACCGACGGTCAGACAGCCTGACGGAGGAATGGCAATGACCGATCAGCCCGAGATTGACGCCGTTAGCGGTGCAAATCGCTGGCGCCGTTTCGCCGATTGGGATGAGCGGCCGCTCAGGCTCGACAGGTTCGCCGTCGAGGATCCCGAGAACGGCTTTGCCGCCTTCAAGGGCGCGCGCGATCCCGCTCCCGGCCTGCAGATCGAGAAGGGACGTATCGTCTCGATGGATGGTACGGCGCTGGCCGACTTCGACATGATCGATGCCTTCGTGGCCGAGCATCACCTCGATCTCGAGATGGCCGAGACCGCCATGGCGATCCCTTCCGAGCGGCTTGCCCGAATGCTTGTCGACGTCGCGGTGCCGCGCACCGAGCTGACGCGCCTTGCACACGGTTTGACGCCGGCCAAGCTCGCCGAGGTCGTGGCGCAGCTCTCTTCCATCGAACTGGCCTTTGCCTTTTCCAAGATGCGTACCCGCAAGACGCCCGGAAACCAGGGGCACGTCACCAACGCCAAGGACGACCCGCTGCAACTGGCAGCGGATGCAGCGATCGCGGTGGCCTTCGGCTTCGACGAGGTCGAGACCACGATGCGCGTGGCGCGCAACGCCTGGTCCAACGCGCTAGCCTGCGCGGTGGGCGTGTCGGTCGGGCGCTGGGGCACGCTGTTCCAGTGCGCCAGCGAAGAGGCCGAAGAGCTGCAGATCGGCATGGCGGGCTTTACCTCCTATGCCGAGACCGTCTCCGTCTACGGCACCGAGCGCGCCTTCACCGACGGCGACGACACGCCCTGGTCCAAGGCCTTCCTGGCAGCCGCCTATGCATCGCGCGGTATCAAGATGCGCTGCACCTCGGGTGCCGCTTCGGAATTGCTGATGGGATTCCACGAATCCAAGTCGTTGCTCTATCTCGAGGCCCGCTGCCTCTGCCTGCAAAGGGCCATGGGCGTGCAGGGAACGCAGAATGGCGGCATCGACGGTGCACCGCTGGCGGCGTCCATGCCGGGCGGCGTGCGGGAGTTGATGGCCGAGAACCTGATCGCCGCCTGGCTCGACCTCGAATGCGCGACCGGCAACGACGCGCGCCACTCGGAATCCGAGATCCGGGTCGGTGCGAAAATCCTGCCCTTTCTGATCGCCGGGTCGGATCTCGTCTGTTCCGGCATGGGCTCGATCCTCAAATACGACAACTCCTTCAACCCCTCCTCGTTCAACGGCGAGGAGATGGAGGACTTTCTGGTGCTGCAGCGCGATTTCGAAGCCGATGGCGGCTTGACGTCGGTCGAGGAAGCGACCGCGCTCGACGTGCGGCGCCGCGCCATCGAGGCCCTTGCGGCGGTTCTCGACGAACTCGGCCTCGGCACGCCGACGGCTGCGATGAAGCGCAGTGTCGCGGTGGCCTCCGGCTCGAACGACACCGACAGCTATCTGCCCCGCGATGTCGCGCTGATCAGCGACAGGATCAAGGCGCAGGGCATCAACGTGCTGGACGTCATCAAGGCCCTGGCGGCGAGAGGGTTTCGCGAGGAGGCACAGAACCTGCTGAACGTCGTGCGTCTCCGCGTTTCCGGCGATTATCTCCAGACGGCGGCCGTCGTGCGCGACGGCCATGTGGTCAGTGCGGTCAACGATCCGAACGATTATGTCGGCCCCGGCACCGGCTATCGCCTCTCGGATGCGCGGCGCCGGGAACTCGCCGCCATCCGCGACGTCCTGACGCGCGAGGAAGTGCTGCGCACCGAGGCTGCCTTCGCGCCGGCCGAGGCCGCGCGGATCTCCTACAAGACGCTGGGCCCCGCGGCCTCGAAAGGACCAGCCAGCGAGATCGTCATCGGCATCAGTCCGGCCTTCGGCATCAAGCTCTTCCAGACGCTTGCAGGGCATCCTCTTTCGGCGGTGCTGCGGGCGCTTTCGGAAGGCATCAGGGCCAAAGGCGGCACGGTCAGGGTGGTGCGCATGCGCCATACCGCCGACACCTCGTTTCTGGGTCTGTCCGCGGCGAGGCTTGCAGGATCGGGCGTCGGAATCGGACTGCAGGCCAAGGGCACCGCCGTCATTCATCAGGCGGACCGGCTGCCGCACCATAACCTGGAACTGTTTTCCAATGCGCCGATCACCTCGCTGGCTCACTACCGATCGTTTGGCGAGAACGCTGCTGTCTATGCCGCAGGCGAGATGCCGGAGCCGGTGGTGGTGCCTACCGGAGGCATGGCGCTTGGCGCCCGCTACCATGCCCAGGTCGCGCTGATCTATGCCATCGAGACGGCGCTGGCCGAGGATGGTGCGCAGCCCGAGGATCTAGAGGTTGCAGACCTGGAGGCCACGTCATGAGAGACCCGGGACGCCGCCTTGGCATTGCCGACTATCCACTCGCGGAAAAGTGTCCCGCCGATGTCACGACGGCGAGCGGCAAGACCCTCGACGACCTGACGCTGGCAGCGGTCGAGGCCGGCGAGGTGACGCTCGAGGATCTTCGCATCACACCCAAGGCCCTGTCCGATCAGGCACAGGTGGCAGTCGCGGCAGGCCGGCCCACACTGGCCCGCAACTTCGAGCGCGCGGCCGAACTTGTCGACGTGCCCCAGGACTTCCTGCTCGAGGTCTACGAACTTCTGCGTCCCGGCCGGGCCAAGTCAAAAGCGCAATTGCTGGAAGCCGCCGCCACGCTGCGTGCAGGCCATGGCGCCGAGCGGATGGCGGCCTTCGTCGAGGAGGCTGCCGAAGTCTACGAGCGGCGCGGTCTTTTCGGGTACCGATTCTGACACGGCGCCGCGCCGGGGCTGGCGTCCAACTCTGTCAAGTTTGAGGGTCTTACTGTCAAGACCGGCTGGCGAGCCTTGCCTAACGTCCGTAGCGTCAAGGCAAAGCACGATACGAGCTCGTGCAACAGCACGCGCCGCGAGGCAGACATGATGACGCGTCACCGAGTGCGCAGACGGTGGTGCGGCCGAGCTTGGTCAAGCGCATAGCGGTTCATGGGACACGAAGATGGTTCCGGGGCCGCGCCAACGGAGTGGAACCGATGAGCAAATTCAACCAGACACGACGCGACTTTCTACAGAATTCAGCACTGATGGCGGGTGGACTTGCGGCCGGCAGTATGGCCGGGGTGCTCCCGGCGGCCGCAGACCGGTCCAAGGAACTCAACATCCTGTGCTGGGAGGGCTACAACTCGGCGCAGGTGCTCGACCCGTTCCGGACGTCGACCGGCGCAACGGTGCGGGCCGAGTCCCTCACCAACGATCCGACCATGATCAACCGGCTGCGTGCCGGCGAGACCAACATCTGGGACCTGATCAACGTCAACAACCCCTGGGCCCGCAAGGTGATGAATCCGGAAGGCCTGATCAAGCCGATCGACAAGGCCCGGTTCGAGCCCTATTTCGACAAGATGCTGCCGGCCTTCAAGGCGCCTTACAAGTGGGCGATGGACGATGCCGGCGATCAGCTGCTGGGCATGGCCCAGCGCTTCGGACCATACAGCTTCGTCGTCAACACCGACAAGATCAGCCGCGCTACCGCAGAGGACCAGGGCTGGGATCTGTGGAACGATGCCGCGAATGACAAGAAGTATGGCGTCCAGGCGTCCGACGACTGGAACGTCTTCGATCTCTGCTGCATCGCCGGCTTCGATCCCTTCCGCGAGCATACGGACGAAGAGGTGGCCAAGTACACCGACGCCGCGAAGCGGGTCTTCAAGGGTGCAAGAATGGTCGGCGACCTGGCCACGATGAACCAGGCGCTGGTTTCAGGCGAGATCGACTTCTACCTGACGGGCGGTACCTACTCGTGCTCCCCGGCGCGCGCAGACGGCAACCTCAACATCCGGGCGATCACCCCGCTGCGCGGTCCTTTCGAAGGCGGCAAGGGCGGCATCTCGTGGATCGAGATCACCTCGGTCGTCAACAATCCGGACGTTTCGCCGCTGGCAGAGGACTTCCTCGAATACGTCCAGTCTCCCGAAATGTCCCACACCGTGGCCTTCGCCGAGGGCACGTTCAATCCCGTCACGCAGATGGGCAACTCCGCGTGCTTCGACCTGTTCTCCAAGGAAGAACTCGACGTCATCCAGTGGGACAGCCTCGAGGAAGAAATGGCGCGTTCGGCCGAGTATGATATCGTGCCGGACTACGACAAGCTGCTGGACATCATGACCGCAGTAAAGCGCGAAACATCGGGCGGCTGACGAGGCCTGCCTGCTCCCGTTCTTGGAAGTCGTCCAGCATTTTCGGCTGGGCGACTTCCGGGTTTTCCGTGTCGCACCATCACCGGATTCCGTAATTCATGACTGGCGTACCAATTTTGCAGCTGCGCAGCCTGACCAAGACGTTTGGCTCCCTGGCTGCGGTGGACAAGATAGACCTGGATTTCGACGAGGGTGAATTCTTCACCATCGTCGGGCCTTCTGGTAGTGGAAAGACCACTCTCCTGCGCATGTTGACCGGCATGGAAACGCCAACGAGTGGCGAGATCCTGCTGCGCGGCAAGCGCATCAACGACCTGCCCGCCAACAAGCGGCCGACCTGCATGGTCTTCCAGTCGCTGGCGCTGTTCCCGCATCGGTCGGTCGGACAGAACATCGAGTTTTCCCTGAAGATGAAGGGCGTCGATCCGGCGACGCGCAAGGCCCGCGCGCTTGAGCTCATGTCGCAATTGCGGCTACCCGAATCCTACTATTCAAAGAACGTCACCAAGTGCTCCGGCGGCGAACGGCAGCGCGTGGCACTGGCCCGCGCCCTCGCTTACGAGCCTGACATCCTATTCTTCGACGAGCCGCTGTCGGCCATCGACTACAAGCTCCGGAAGACGCTGGAGAAGGAACTCAAGGACATTCACCGGGAGACCGGGAAAACCTTCATCTACATCACCCACAGCCTTGAAGAGGCTATGGTGATGAGTGACCGTATCGGCGTCATGCGGGGCGGCAAGCTGATCCAGGTGGGATCGCCACAGGAAATCTACTCCGCGCCGCACACCAAGTTCGTTTCCGAATTCATCGGCGACGTGAATATCATCGGCGTCACGGCCGACGGCACTGCGCAGGTGAAGGCAAAGGAATTCGGCGCCAGCCTCAAGACGCCCGCCGTGCCGGAGGGCTTCGGTGCCGGCTACCTGGTGGTCCGGCCGGAATCGCTGCGCTTCCTGTCCAAGGCCGACGAGGCGCAGAATTGCCTCGAGGGGCGTCTGTACAATGAATACGTTCTGGGCTCTCGCGTGCAGTACCAGGTGCGGGTCGGCGACCACGTCTTCATCGTCGAGAAGCTGCGCCAGCAGGCCTTTGGCGGACACCGGGACGACAAGGTTCTGATCGGCTGGGACGCCGACGACAGCATCCTTGTGACGGACTGAGCGGAATCGGTGATGGACAGGCTCGCAAAGATTTTCCGGCCCGGCCCGCGGCACGCAATTCCGGTGATGCTGTTCCTGTTGCTGGGTTTCGTCGCCCCGCTCGTCACGGTCGTCATGTACAGCTTCGTTCCGTCGCGCACCTTCGACCTGTGGCAGGACTGGAACCTCGACAACTACGCCGAGATCTTCAACTCATCGAGCTACATACCGTTCGTCTGGTCGCTCGGGCTTGCGGCCGCGACAGTGCTGATACTGGCCGTGATCTGCTATCCGGTAGCCTTCGGGATAACCAGGGTGTTCGGCAAGTACGCGACCTTCATCACGCTGCTTTTCACCTTGCCGCTGTTCGTCTCCGAGAATGTTCGCATCTACGGGTGGATCCTCTTTTTCATCAAGAACGGCGTGCTGCTCGGCTCGCTGAAATCGATGTTCGGCTACGAGCCCGAAAGCATCCTGTTCACGACAGGCCTGACCCTGATG
Source organism: Alphaproteobacteria bacterium (assembly GCA_018823835.1). Lineage (GTDB taxonomy): Bacteria > Pseudomonadota > Alphaproteobacteria > Rhizobiales > Rhizobiaceae > CAMYMG01. Next base: position 768,399 of record JAHJHT010000002.1, read on the forward strand.
GGCATGGTCTATGTCTACCTGCCTTTCATGCTGTTTCCGATGACGCTCGGCGTCTCGATGGTGCCGCAGCAGACCCGCGACGCCGCGTTCGATCTCGGCGCCACGCGCTGGCAGGTGTTCAAGGAGGTCGACCTGCCGCTGGCGATGCCGGGCATCGTCATCGGCTTTCTGCTGACCTTCGTGCTGGCGGTCGGCGCGATCGCCGAAGCCAAGGTGCTCGGCGGCCAGCGCATCATTCCGATCACCCAGGACATCGAAACAGCCTTCACCTACGCCCAGAACTGGCCGCTGGGAGCGGCCCTCTCCGTGCTGTTGATGCTGGTCGTGGGCACTCTCGTTCTCGTCGTCCTGAGGCGCTTCGATCTCGACACCATCCTGGGGAAGAAGTGAGCATGGACGGTTCCGGAGATCGCATGCGCCGCGCACTGATCTGGTCCTGGACTGGGGCGGTCATCATATTCATGTACCTGCCGGCGCTGAGCCTGTTCCTCGCGTCGAGCACGTCGAGCCGCTACTTCGGCTTCCCCATCACGAAGTGGGGCTTCGTCTGGTGGCAGAAGACGTTCGACTCGCTGGAGGTGCATCAGCTTTTCAGGACGTCGCTGGCGATTGCGCTCTGCGTGACCGTGATTGCGGTCGTCATCGCCCTGTTCGGTGCGCTGGCCTTTGCCCGCTATGAGTGGAAGGGCCGGTCGATCTACCAGAAGCTGGTCTTGCTGCCGATCTTCTTTCCGCAGACCGTGCTCGGGCTGGCGCTGCTTCTCTACTTCAATGCGCTCGGCTTCACGATGTCCTGGCAGACGGCGGTATTCGCGCATCTCGTCTGGATCATTCCCGTCTGCACGCTCGTGATCTCGATCCAGGTCTACTCGTTCGACCCGGCGCTGGAAGAGGCGGCCTTCGATCTCGGCGCGACCCGCTGGCAGGTATTTCGCGAAGTGACATTGCCGGTACTCTTCCCGGGCATCTTCTCCGGCGCGCTGTTCGCGTTTCTTCTGTCATGGGGAAATTTCCCGCTGTCGCTCTATACGACCGGCGCCGATACCACGCTGCCGGAATATCTCTACGCCAAGATGATAGCCGGCTACACGCCGGGCGTTCCGGTGCTCGGCACCGTCTCGACCTTCGGCGCCGCTCTGCTGATGCTGGTCGGCTACCTGATGATCGTCATCCTTCGTCGCCGCCGAACGGCCGACGTCGACTCGAACTGACACCGCGCAACGGGAGGACTAAAGATGCTGGCGGAATCCTTGAAGGGTAAATCGGTAATCGTCACGGGCGCCAGCAAGGGCATAGGCAAGGGCATTGCGACCGTATTCGCCAAACATGGCGCCAAGGTCATGATCGTCGGACGCGACCTGGCCTCGGCCAACGCCGTTGCCAAGGAGTTCACAGATCAGGGCTATACGGCCAGCGGCTTCTCGGCCGACGTCACCAAGCTGGAAGACATGGAAGCCATGGCCAAGGCTGCGGCCGACCGCTACGGCGGCGTCGATGTGCTGTGCGCGAATGCAGGCATGTTTCCGCAGGTGACCATCGAAAAGATGAGCCCCGAGGAATGGGACGAGGTGCAGGCAACGAACCTCAAGGGCACGTTCCTGTCGGTCAAGGCCTGCGTCCCCTACCTCAAGAAATCCGGTGCGGGCCGCATCGTCATCACCTCGTCGATCACCGGACCCAACACCGCCTTCCCGGGCTGGAGCCACTACGGCGCCTCCAAGGCCGGACAGCTCGGTTTCATGCGCACCGCCTGCATGGAGCTGGCCAAGTACGGCATCACGGTCAATGCCGTCCTGCCCGGCAACGTGGTGACGGAGGGGCTGAAGGATCTCGGCCCGGAATACATGAAGACCATGGCCGCATCGGTTCCGCTCGGCATGCTGGGCGATGTCGAGGACATCGGCCACGCGGCACTGTTCCTCGCCAGCCAGGAGGCGCGGTACATCACCGGCCAGACGATCATTGTCGACGGCGGTCAGATTCTGCCTGAATCGTCGGACGCTCTGTCGCAGATGTGACCGACGCTTATTCTGATCGGGGTTCGTGACGCGCTGGCGTCACGCGCCGTCCTTGCGCCAGGCCCGCGGGCTGACACCGGTCCAGCGCGTGAAGGCACGCGTAAACGCAGACAGTTCGGAGTAGCCGAGCAGCAGGGCGATCTCGGTCAGTGGCAGCTGCCGCTGGTCGAGATACATCTGCGCCAGGTTCTGCCGCGTCTGCTCGACGGCATCCTTGTAGGTCATGCCTTCCTCGGCCAGGTCGCGCTGGATACTCGCCGGCGTCACGCGCAGTTCGTGCGCGATCCTGTCCATGCGCGGATAGCCATTCGGAAGGCCGACGCGAATGGCCGTCTTGACCCGGTCGACCAGCCCCTCGTCCCCGGTGCGATGCGAACCGAGCGACTCCAGGCAAGTCTGCATCATGCTCATCAGTTGCAGGTCGCTGCCCGGCATCGGGCGGTCGAGAAGTTCCGGCCGGAAGACCAGGGCGTTGGTCGGCTGGCTGAAATAGACCGGCGCGTCAAATGCGGTTTCGTGCTCGCGCCAGAACTGCGGACGGGCATGTTCGAAATGCACCTCGACCGGCGCCCATCTCGAGCCGCCGCAGTCGCGGATGACATTGGCGAACATTCCCAGCGAGAGCTCCGCATCCTGGCGGCGCTCGACGATTTCGGAGGAGTATATCTGGTACTCCAGCCGCATCATGCCGCTGTCACTCCTGACCAGCCGCATCCATGACGATTCCTGATGGTAGTGGAAAAGCCGCACGAGATTGTCGAGCGCCTGACCAAGCGTCGGCGCCGAGACCGCCGCATAACCCCACATGCCGAGATCGCGGGGCTGGAACTGCTGGCCGAACCAGAGGCCGAAATTGCCCTCGCTGAAATGACCGGACCGGATCTGGCGCGCGGCCTCCTCGAACAGGCGGCAGTAGGACGACAGCTTGACCTTGAGCGTTGGCGCACCGGCCATGTCCGGCGCGATGCCGGAATTGCCGAAGATGGAATCCACGTCGCCGCCCTGCGCCTCGATGAAGTCGACCAGGCCGGTCGCCGCTGCTGCCAAGACGACGGGCGCGCCGTCAGGCGCGATCGTCGAGTTGGGTTGCAGCAGAGCGAACGTCATTGCCGATATCCAATCCAGCCAGGGAATGCCGTGAATGATTGCATGCCTGCGGCCACCGCTTCAAGCGGAACCGGTCGGCGGGACAATCGTGTGCCGGCGAGAAGGGCCCCTGCCCGGCGCCGCATCGACCATCCAGCTGTCAAGATCGCCGCATCACGGGTCAAGCGGTGGGGGTGATGCCGGGGCTAGGGTGAGGATCAAATGAGGCTGTTCAAGCAAAGCAGCGAAGCAACGGGCCACCAGCAGAAGCCCAACTTTTCGTCCAGGGAGAATGACAGCGCATGGGCATGGAGCTAGCCGAGGATACATCGTTGCGTGCAATCGATGGGCTGGCCATGGCTGCATTGCCGCGCTGGGGTCTCGAGGGCGCCAGCGCTACGCTGATCAACCATTCCGAAAACTGGACCTATCGCGTGACGCCGGCCGGTGGCGGACGGCCGGTCATCCTGCGCATCCATCGTAGCGACTATCACACCACCGACGGCATCCGCAGCGAACTGGACTGGATGCGCGCGCTGCAGGCGGAGGCGGCCGTCAAGACACCGCAGGCAATCCCGGGATTGGACGGCGCCGACATACAGTTTGTCGAGACGAAGCAGATCCCGTCCGGGCACAATTGCGTGCTGTTCGAGTTCATCGACGGTGCCGAGCCGGCGCAGGACGAGTTGATGGCGCCATTCCGGCAACTGGGCGAGGTCACTGCGCGCTGCCATACGCACAGCCAGACCTGGGAGCGGCCACCCTATTTCGAGCGGCTGTGCTGGGATTTCGAGCATTCTTTCGGCGCCACTGCCAACTGGGGCCAATGGAAAGACGGGCCAGATTGCACGCCAGAGCGTCAGCGGCTGCTGCAGCGCGCGGTTGACCTGATGGAACGCCGGCTCGCCCGCTTCGGCAAGGGAAGCGACCGCTACGGCCTGATCCACGCCGACTTCCGCCTCGCCAATCTACTCGTGCATGAGGGCGATGTCCGGGTCATCGATTTCGACGATTGCGGCCTTGGCTGGTTCCTCTACGACGCCGCGACGGCGGTCAGCTTTTTCGAGGACCGGGCCGACGTGCCGGACCTGATGGAGGCCTGGAAGGAGGGCTATCGCCGCCAGCGTGTCCTTCCCAAGGAGGACGAAGACGAGCTGTGGACCTTCATCCTGATGCGCCGCATGACGCTGTTCGCCTGGATGGGCTCGCACAGCGAAACCGATCTCGCGCGCACGGAAGGCCCCGGCTACAGCACCGGGACCTGCGAATTGGCCGAGCGCTATCTGAGCCAATACGGCTAGCCGAAGGACCTGGAGCCTGAACATGTCGGACGTAAAGCCGCAGAGCCCGGAAAAGCGCGAATTCATCGCCAAGTCGAAGACGTTCTGGAACCCCGGCAAGACCCAGGCGTGGCAGGACATGGGCGTCGATCTGGTGATCGACCGGCGCGAGGGTTACTTCATCTGGGACATGGATGGTCGGCGGCTGATCGACCTGCATCTCAACGGCGGCACCTACAATATCGGGCATCGCCATCCCGAACTGATCGAGATCCTCAATCGGGGCACGCAGCGCTTCGACATGGGCAACCATCACTTTCCGTCGCAGGCGCGCACTGCCTTGGCGGAAAGGCTTGCCGAAATCTGCGGCGGCGACCTGCACTACACGATGTATGCATCGGGCGGCGCCGAAGCGATCGACATCGCCCTGAAGACGGCAAGGCACGCGACCCAGCGGCGCAAGATCGTCTCCATCGTCAACGCCTATCACGGTCATACCGGCCTGGCGGTCGCCGCCGGTGCCGACCGCTTCAAGAAGATCTTCCTGTCCGATCAGCCGGAGGATTTCGTCCATGTGCCGTTCAACGACCTGACCGCCATGGAAGACGCCCTGAAGGGCAACGACGTCGCGGCGCTGATCATGGAGACGATCCCCGCCACCTATGGCTTTCCGATGCCGCTTCCGGGCTATCTCAAGGACGTCAAGAAGCTCTGCGAGCACTACGGCGCACTCTACGTCGCCGACGAGGTGCAGACCGGCCTGATGCGCTGCGGCGAGATGTGGGGCTACCAGCGCTATGGCATCGTCCCGGACATGGTCGTCACCGGCAAGGGCATTTCGGGCGGCATGTATCCGATCGCCTGCGTGGTGGTGCGCGAGCCCTATGCCGGCTGGCTGACCCAGGACGGCTTTGCGCACATGTCGACCATGGGCGGCGCGGAACTCGGTTGCCTCGTCGCCATGAAGACCCTTGAAATCCTGCAGCGCCCGCCGGTGAAGCCGATGGTGAACTACATCTCGGAGACGTTCCGCAACGGGCTGCACGAGATCATGAAGCTCTATCCCGACTTCTTTGTCGGCATCCGCCAGTGCGGCGTCGTCATGGGGCTCGAGTTCGATTTTCCCGAGGGCGCCAAGCCGGTGATGCGGCATCTGTACGAGAACGGTGTCTGGGCAATCTTTTCCACGCTCGATCCACGCGTGCTGCAATTCAAGCCCGGCGTGCTGATGACGGCCGATCTCTGTCAAGAGGTGCTTGAGCGTGTCGAGCGCAGCGTCGGCCTTGCCTATGCCGAGTGCATGGGGCGCGGACGCGGCAAAGCCCGCGCGGCCTGAAGGAAAAAGTCGAAATGACCGCGATAGTCGAAGAAATCCTGGCCGGTGAAAAGCGCCCAACCGGCGCAGCCGACCTGATGCTGCAGGTGGCCGAATGGGCGGCCTCCGCCTATGCACGATTTGGCCGGGCAAAGGTGGAAGAGATCGCCCGCGCCGCGGCCGAGACAGCGCACGCCCACGCAGGCGAACTGGCCGAGGCTGCGGTCGCCGAGACCGGTTTCGGCGTTGCCGAGCACAAGAAGATCAAGAACGAACTCACGTCGCGCGCGCTGTTCGAGCTCTATTCCCGCGAGGACTTCTGTTCCGCCCGGATCAGACCCGACCTGAAGATGGTGGAACTGCCGCGGCCGGCCGGCGTCGTCTTTGGCCTGACGCCTTCCACCAATCCCGTCTGCAGCGTCTTCTACAAGATCCTGATGGCGCTGGTGACGCGCAACGCCATCATCATCTCGCCGCATCCGATGGCCAAGGCCTGCTCGGCGCGGGCCGCGAAGCTGATGGCCGAGGCAGCCGAGAAGGCCGGCGCCCCTGCCGGCATCATCCAGGTCATCGAGCACCCGAACCTGCCGCTGATCGAGCATGTGATGAAGTCGCCACGGGTCGGCGTGATCCTGGCGACCGGCGGCACGCCGATGGTGCGTGCTGCCTACAGCTCCGGCAATCCGGCCATCGGCGTCGGCCCGGGCAATGCGCCGGTTCTGGTGGACGAAAGTGCCGACCTCAACGAAGCCGCCAAGCGCATCGTCGCCTCGAAGAGCTTCGACAACTCGATCCTCTGCACCAATGAGAGCGTGGTGCTGGCCGTGGAGAGCGTCGCCGACCGGCTGGTGCAGTCGATGCGCTCGGCCGGCGCGCATGTCGCCAAGCCGGAGGAAGTCGCGGCGCTGCGCGAACTGCTGTTCGGGCGTGGAACCTTCAATGTCGAGGTGCTGGGCAAATCGGCCGTCGAGATCGGCGCCATGATCGGCCTGCGCCTGCCGCCGCACACCAAGATCATTCTCGCCGAAATCGACCGCGTCGGCATCGACGAGCCGCTATCGAAGGAAAAGCTCTGCCCCGTGCTCGGGTTCCTGCGCGTGCCGCATGCCCAGGCCGGCATCAACCAGGCCAAGGCCCTGATCCGGCTTTCGGGTGCCGGCCATTCCGCCGCAATACACAGCCACCATTCAGCGACGATCCTCGCCTATGGCGCCGCCGTGAAGGCGCTGCGGGTCGTCGTCAACGCTCCCTGCAGCATGGGAGCGGCCGGATACGGCACCCACCTGGCTCCCGCCTTCACGATCGGCACGGGCTATTTCGGCTCGTCGTCGGTCGGCGAGAATGTCGGCCCCCAGCACCTCATCAACTGGACCCGGATCGCCTACAATGACGACCCGTCGGAAGCCTTCGGCGACTTTGCCGGCCTCGACGCATGGTCCGGCGGCCCAGCCCTTGCGCTCGGCCTCGAAGCGCCGATCTCGCTCGGGCGCTTGCAGGAAGGTGCGCCGAAACTCGGCGATCCCGCACCCTCGAACGCAGCGGGCGGCGCCGATGAGCTTGCGCTGATGCGCGAGGAAATCCGCAAGATGGTGCTTGAAGAACTGCGTGGGGCCTTGGCTGCCGGGAAGAAGACCTGATCCATGGCCGAGCTTCGCTCATTCATATTCATCGACCAGTTGCAGCCGCAGACGCTCTGCTACATGGCAAGCGGCATGCGTGGCCGCCTGCCACGCACCAACATGGCGGCACAGATCATCGAGGTCGCACCGGGCCTGGACATCGAGGCGCTGACCGACGTGGCGCTGAAACATGCCGATGTCAGCGGCGGCATGCTCGTGGTCGAGCGGCAGTTCGGCTACCTCGAGTTCCATTCGCGCTCGACCTCGTCGGTGAAGTCTGCGGCGGAAGCTGTGCTCGAGGTGCTGGATGCCCGCACCGACCAGGCGATCCCGCCGAAGATTCTGGCGTCGAAGATCGTCACGCGCATCGACAATGGTCACGCCTTCCTGATCAACCGCAACAAGTCGGGCTCGATGATCCTGCCGGGCGAGTCGCTCTTCGTGCTCGAGATGCAGCCGGCGTCCTACGCCATCCTCGCCACCAACGAGGCGGAGAAGAACGCCGACATCAAGGTCATCGATTACCGCATGTTCGGCGCCACCGGCCGCGTCTATCTTTCCGGCGAGGAGTCGGATGTGCGCATGGGCGCCGAGGCCGCGCTGGCGGCACTGAAGGACGGTGCACATGCTTGACAAGAACGCAATCCGGACCCTGATCCGCGACGTCATCGCGGAGGAGGTTCGACATCTGAAGGGCGGTCAAGCAGCCCCCGCTGCGCCTTCCGCCGTGATGATCGCCAGCGACGCGGACCTGGCCGCCTTCGCAAGGCAGGTCCTCGCCCTGGCGGAAGATCCGGGCGTGCGCGCCGCCATCATGGGCGGTCGCCATCCCTTCTCGCTGGCGCGGCAAGGCTCCGCGGCGCCGACCGCCTCGGTCGCGGCCGCTTTCGACCATCGCATCGACAAGGGCGTCGTAACCGAAACCGCCATAGCCAAGCTGCCGAAGGGCGTCTCGCGCCTGCTGCTCGGCGCCGGCGTCAGCATCACCCCCTTGGCCCGAGACAAGGCCAGGTCGCGCAACATCAGCATCGAAAGGGTCGAACAATGATTCGAGGTCGCGTGGTGGGCCGATACTGGGCCACAAAACGTATCGAACACATTCCTTCCGGGGCCTTTCTGGAAGTCGAGAGCGCCGGCGGCGGACGCATCATCGCGCTCGACGTACTCGGCTGCGGCGACGGCGAGGACGTGCTCGTTGTTACCGGGTCCACGGCTGCCACATGGCTCGGCGGCGGCAAGATTCCAATCGACGCGCTGATTATCGGGTCGCTCGACGAGACACCAAAACAGAAATCCAAATAGCCAATCTGCAAACAGGAGAGAACCATGTCGAATGCAATAGGAATGATCGAAACCAAGGGCTTCGTTGCCGCGCTCGCCGCCGCTGACGCGATGGTCAAGGCGGCCAACGTGGTTGTCGTGGGCCGCGAGCAGGTCGGTGACGGGCTCGTCGCCGTCATCGTCAATGGCGATGTCGGCGCCGTGAAGGCCGCGACCGAGGCAGGCGCGGAAGCTGCGTCCAGCGTCGGCACGCTGGTCTCGGTGCATGTCATTCCGCGTCCGCATCCGGACCTTGGCAAGCATTTCTCCACCACGACCGGCAAGTGACGCCTCGCCAGGCGACACGCTCGTGTCGCCTGCCTTGGACGGTGCGGGCAGCTGCGCGGCCGAGGCCGGGGCGTGGCCCCCGGCGTCTTGTGACCTTCCTCCGTGCCGGAGGGGGATGGAGCGCGTGCGACGGATGAGAACATGACAGAACTACGGGTCTATCTGCTGGTGAAGGATCTCGGCCGACAGTTCGCGGCCTACATGTCGACGCCGACCCGTGCACGCGGCTACCCGCCGATGCAGGGCGAACACTCGCTCATCATCGAGATTGCGCCCGCACTTGCCATTCACCGCATCTGCGACCTTGCGCTGAAGAAGATGCCGGACATGGAGCCGGGGCTGCTCTACACCGAGCGGCAATATGGCATCCTGGAACTCCATTCCGCCGATCTCGGGCAACTCGACGAGGCCGGCAAGGCGATCCTCGACGGCATCGGCCACAAGGCAGACGACCAGCTGAGGCCGCGCACCCTCTATGCCGACATCATCGAGGACGTCTCGGACCAGCACGCCATCATCCTCAACCGCACGCGCGAAGCCTCGATGCTGCTGCCGGGCAAGTCGCTGCTGGTCTACGAGCTGGAGCCGGCGCTGTTTGCGACCGTCGCGGCCAACGAGGCCGAGCGGGTGGCGCCCGGCATCACGCTCGTCGATGTCCAGATGATCGGCGCGAGCGGACGGCTCTTCCTGGCCGGGACGCGGGCCGAGTGCGAGCGGGCACGCGACCGCATCGACGAGGTGCTGGGAAGCATCGTCGGCCGACCGGGCCGCTCCTGATCGCTGCCAAGGCGGTCCGCCGCGACGGCGCTTGCTCCGACGAGCCATTCTGCGCCTGTTCGGGCGACGTCTGGTTGCATGAGCAACGATGGTCACAAGGCCACCGCGGCGACTTCTCGACGGTCACCGAGCCATCCACTCCACTTTGTTCGCCTAAGAGCGGCGGTGCAATTCAATCCCGGTAGCCGGCGAGGCTAACCGGGCGCATCCGTTCCTGCTCCCGAAACCCGCCGCTGCGCCGGCTTTCGCGTCCCGGCCTTGTCGGGGTCGCCCGATGCCGCATCGTCCAGGGCAATGCGCTGCCGAAATCTCGACAGCGCGTCCTCGCCCCTTACGGCCCGGCCCTCGGACGCACGCCTCAGGCGGCGCCGGTGCCATGCCGGAAGGAGTTCTGCCGCGAGACTTCTCAACCATTTCATCATCCGGCTGAAACTGCCGAACGCCGCAGCGGTTCCCGCGGGTACGCCTGACCGACCGCGACATCGAGGACCTAGCCGCATATTTCGCCGCTCGCGGCAGTGCTGCCCTGCATGGCGGCAGGGCGCGCTGCGATCGCAAGCGGGCCAATCGAACACTGCCAGGCCTCTCGATCGTCTAGCGTTCCGGATGGAACCAGCGTTGCGGGATTGAGTTACAGGGCGCGGGGTTCTGCATTGGCTGGGAGCATGAACAGGAGCAGCACGTCGTGACCATGCAATTCGCTAGACCGGTTTTCGTACTCGTTGGACTTGGCTACCGGCGGGAAATCCGCAACGTCCTGGAAGCCCTGGAGTTCCTGAACGACTGGCCGGGTGACGCGCGCGAGAAGAATGCCGCCCTGGCAGCCTGCCGGGCGGCGCTCGATGGAAAGACCTCGGCCGATACGGCTCGCTTTGCCTTCATCGCGTTCGCTCTCAAGCTGGACATCCTGCTGGAAGACGGCGGACCGGGAGGCTGGAAGGCTGATGGCGCCGGGACTGCCGGCACGACAATTCCGAGGGTGTCGGTTCCGGGCAGCGGCGTCTGACGGCACGCCGCGCATAGACAAGACTGCGGCCGCCTCACGGCCGCAGTCGGCGCGGCTATACGAGCAGCTTGATCCTGCACCTCAAGCCCGGCTCCGCGGCCGAGAGTTCGACCGCTCCCAGCTCGACCGATAGGATTTCGGAGATCAGCCTCAGGCCGAATCCCTTGGCTGGCTGCCCCTCTATGGGCGGTCCGCCCTGTTCGACCCAAAGCAGGTCGATTTCTCCTTCTCCCGACTTCTCCCACCTGACGCTCAACTTGCCGGCCGGGCTGGAGAGAGCGCCATACTTCGACGCGTTGGTGCAGAGCTCATGCAGGGTAAGCGCAAGTGGAACGTTCAGGCGAGCGGGGAGATCGAGATCCGGGCCCGAAACCTCGATGCGATCATGCGGGTCGCGATAGGGCGCGACGATGCGGTCGACCAGCTCGCGCAGCCGGAACCCGCTCCAGTCCTTGTTCAGCAGCACCTCGTTTGCGTCGGCCAGCGCGACAAGCCGGTTGCGGAAGGTGTTCAGCGCGGCAGGGTCGGCACGGCCGCCTCGGAAGGACTGGGTTGCGATCGACTGGACCACGCTGAGCGAGTTCTTCACCCGGTGCGCAAGCTCGCGCATCAGAATCTTCTGGCTCTCCTCGCTTCGCTTGCGTTCGTCGATGTCCATGACGACGCCGATCACACGGGTCATGCGCCCGTCTTCGTCCGATACGACTTCCGCGCGAAGCAGCAACCACACGATCTTGCCGTCAGGCCGCCGGATGCGATACTCGGCCTCGAAATCCGACCGGCCCTCGGCGATCGCCCTCATGCCGATTTCCTGAATCCGCTCGCGCTCTCCCGGCGCGTAAAAATTGCGCAGTTCCTCTACTGTGGGATGGCTATCGGCGGGAAGCCCGTAGATCCGGTTGAGCTCGGCAGAACTGGTCAGGGCGTCGGTCGCGAGATCGAGTTCCCAGACCGCCATGCGCGCGCCCTCGAGCGCCAGTCGCTTACGGCGCTCGCTTTCCTGCAGGGCCAGTTCGGTGGCCTTGCGACTGGTGATGTCCTCGATCGTCCCCAGGTAACGCGTCGCCCGGGTAACGCCCTCGATCTCCTCGAAGATGGCTTCGCCATGCGCCAGCAACCAGCGCTCCTGGCCGTTGTCGGCCCTCAACACGCGGTATTCGTATGGCTCCCTGGAACGGATCGATGGATTGAGCGCCAGCTTCGCGAGCGCCGACGTTCTGGGAAGGTCTTCGGGGTGCGTTGCGCCGCGAACCTTGTCGATGGTCACGGCTTCGTCCGGCGTGAATCCGTAGATTTCCCGCGCGCGCGGCGAATAATTCATTTCGCCGGTATCGATCGTCCAGTCCCACACGCCCATCCGAGCGGCGCGAAGGGCCAGGCGCAGCTTGAGGCTGCTCTCCTCCAGCCGATTATCCGTCAGTCGACGCAATCCGCTTCCCCCAATGGCGCAAACCGCCAATCCATGAATGCCGCGAGCGGCTTCCGGTTCCAGCGCCGGTCGGGGTCAGGCGGGCCGCCAGGGCAGGCGCAGGACGCAGACCAGCCCGGAGGGACCGAATGTGCGCTCGGCCGAGCCGCCCTCGCTTTGGGTCATGCGCTCGAGCAGCCGCGAGCCGAATCCCAGCCTGCTCGGCTTCGACACCGGGGGCCCGCCGGCCTCCTGCCAACGCACAACCAGTTCGGCATCCGGTCCCTCGGTGACCTGCCAGGAGATCTCGATCCGCCCGTCGCCGATCGACAGCGCACCGTATTTGACGGCGTTGGTCATCAGTTCATGCATGGCGAGCGAGATGGTCATCACGAAGCCCGGGGGGAGCATCAGTTCCGGCCCCGTCAGCCTGACGCGGCTGCCCTTCGCCTCGGCCTGGACCGCAGCCGCAATCGTCGTATGCAGGTCGCCCTCGAGCCAGGCGTTGCGCGCCAGGACGTCATGCGCCTGGGCAAGCGCCGACAGCCGGTCGCGCACGACGCTTCTTGCCTCCTCGAGGTCCTTCGCGTTGCGCAATGTCTGCTGTACCAGCGACTGGACGATGGCGAGGTTGTTCTTGACCCGGTGGTCGAGTTCCCGGGTGAGCAGCTTGCGCTGGTCCTCGGCGCGTTTGCGTTCGGTGACGTCGAGGCTGATCTGCACGGCGCCCACGACCTTGCCGTCCTCGCCACGGATGGCGCGAGCGCTGCTCGACAGCACAAACTCGCGCCCGGTCGGAAGCCGGTAGAGGAACTCCTCGTGGTCGGTTTCCTGGCCGCGCATGGCGCGCGTCAGCGGACGGTCCTCCCGGCTCACCACTTCGCCATCCTTGAAGGCCACGGTCTCGATCACCGGATCGGGCGCTCCGAACGGGTGTTCGTGGTCGTCGGGCACGTTCATCAGTTCGGCAGCCAGCCGGTTGCGGATGACCTGCCGGCCGGTCGGATCGTAGGTGAACCACACGGCCACCGGCACCGTGTCGAGCACGGCCTGCAGTTCGGAGGTGCGCTTGCGGATATCGGCATCGGCATCGGCTAGGGCAGCGCTGACCAGTTCGAACTCGCGCAGTCTCGTCGGCAGGCGCTCGACAGGCTTGCCGGCTCCGAGCATCAAGGCCTGGCGCGCGAGGCTGGACGTGTCGCCGGTCAGCACCTTGCCGACAGCCAGGGCAAGCACCAGCGAAACCGCAAGGGCCAACGCGCCGATCGCCAGGATGCTGAACAGGGATCGCCAGAGCGGTGCCTCGACCAGCGAAAGATCGACATTGGCCGCATGAAGCCAACCCGAGAAATCCGATCGGACGTAGCCAGCAAGCAGCGTGTCGCCGAACTGGTTGTCGGCGGTGAAGCTGCCCGAACTGCCGAGCGCACGACTGAGATAGGTCGCAACTCCCGGCGTGCCGGTGACTTCGTCGTGGCGCTCCGAGCGGGTGACGTAGACGCCGGTGCGGTCGCCGACGCCGATGACCCACGGCTTCGGCGCCAGAACCTTGAGGATGCGGTGAAGTGCGGCGGTCGGCGTAGTGATGACCAGCAGAACCGGTGAACCGTCCTTGAGCTGGAGTCTGCGCATCACCGAGACGCTCGGCGCACCCGACGCCGCATCGGCATGCACGTCCGATACGCGAGGCTGACCGGCGGCAAGGCCTTCGAGCTCCACGGCTGAAAGGGCCGGCAGCGACGGCATGGGCTGTCCCGGCCCCAGGCCGGTGTTCAGGAGCTGCCGTCCGGCCTCCGTGCGCAGGATGATCGTCTGGTTGCTCCCGCTGACCAGGCGCTGCGCCTCGGCATGCAACTTTGCGAAGTCACCCTCCGCGAATGCCGCCGAGCGAGCCAGCGCGTCGATGCGCAGGAGCATGCCATTCAGCTCGCTGTCGACGATTGCCGCGGCCTGTCGCGCCATCTCGATGGCGCGGTCGCGGAATCCCTCCTGCTGGGACAGCGCAAAGGAAACCAGTACATAGGCTGCAAACAGCCAGACCGGCACGACTGCCGCGGCGATCAGTCCCATCAGATAGGTACGGGCCGAACGGCGAGTCCCTGTCAATCATCCTCCCAGGCACCGGTCACTGCCACACCGATGGAAGATCAGCTAACGCGAAATTTTCCAGGAAGGAAAGTGGGGCGCTGCGGCTAGCGGACGATGAACTGGCCGGCAATCTCCCGCACCCTCTCGCGGTGCCCCTCGACAGCCCCTTGAGCGCGCCGGGCGAGGCCCTGCCATGCGATGTTGAACCCTCCGTGCCTGCCTTCCGGCGCGTGTCCGCGGATGGCCGGCGAGACCGGGCGAGAGCCGGGAAATCCGCGAACCGATCGGCTTTGCGCTCCGGCTGCCCCTTGACTCTCGATTGCCGTACAGTACGCTTCAGCCAACATATCGGACATTTTCCGTTGGCATTCGCGCCCCGACATCGCACCGTTTGACCGGTCGCTGATTGCGGGGCGTTTTGCGTTTTGGGGTGGTTGGCGTTTGAAGCAGCGGGTCGAAGTCGGACTTCTATACTCCCGGTCGGGTGGCTACGTGCTGCTGTCGAACGCCTGCCGCGACGGCGCGCTGGCGGCGATCGAGGACATCAATGCCGACCCGGCTTCTCCGATCGAGATCATCGCGGTCGAACGCGACCCGCAAGGCAATATCGATCGCTACGCCCCGCTCTGCGAAGACATCCTCACCAACAGTTCGGCCTGCCATGTCGTCGGCTGCATCACCTCGTGGAGCCGTAAGGAGGCCATTCCGGTCGTCGAGAAGCATAGCGGCACGCTCTGGTACACATGCCCCTATGAAGGCTTCGAGGCAAATGACCGCGTCGTCTACACCCATGCCTGTCCCAACCAGCACCTGGTGCCGCTGATCGGCTGGGTGGCGCGCCGCTACGGCCCGAACGGCTTCCTGCTCGGCTCCAACTACATCTGGGGCTGGGAAACCAACCGCGTCGCGCGCGACCTCATCGCCGACGCCGGCGGCGAGGTGCTCGGAGAACGCTACCTGGCGCTCGGCGACACCGACGTGGCGCGCCTGATCGACGAGATCCGCGCCACGCGGCCATCCTTCATCCTCAACAATTTGATCGGCCCATCCTCCTATGCGTTTCTCGAGGCCTATGCGGCGCTCGGCCGGGAGGACCGCTTCTTCACGCCCGAATCCTGCCCGTTGCTCTCCTGCAACCTGACCGAAGCAGAGCTCCCGGCACTGAATGGCGTCGCCGACGGCCATCTCGTCGTCGGTCCCTATTTCCGCAAGGCGGCCGAGGCCAATGGCTGGCCGCTTGCCGGCAAGCGGCGTTGCGCCTCTTCCTTCGAGGCCGCCGCCTACACTGCCGTCGCCATCCTCGCCGACGTTCTCGCGACCGCACATGGCTCGCGCCAGGCGGACCTGCAGGCGGCCTTCTCCGGACGCCGATTTGCTTCGCCCTACGGCACCGTCAGCGTCGATCCGCGTACCCAGCACATGGCCCTTCCCGTGGTCATCGGCCGGATCGCCGGACCGGACGTCGAAGCGCTCGAGATCACGCCGAGCGTCGCACCCGACCCCTATCTCTCGCGCTACGACCGCACGCTGACCTTCGGACGCCAGACCCTGAGGGTCGTGTCATGAAGCGCGGCTTCCGCATCCCCAATCTCGGCGGCGCCACTGCGCTGATCGTGCACCGTCCGCACGGCGTGGTCGCTGCCATCGCGCGGCAACTGACGGCGATCGGCGTCAACGCCGTCGATTGCTGGCCGGACCTTCCCTCCGACGCACTGGCCGCAGACTTCCTGTTCTTCGACGCCGACCTCGGCCACGACGCCCAGTTTCCCTGGGCTCCCGGCGCCGCGCCGATGCCGGCCATCGCGCTGATCGGTTCGGAGGCGCCGGGGCGCATCGAATGGGCGCTCAATCAGAATGCCGACGCGCATCTCCTGAAGCCGGTCGGCAATGCCGGTGTCTATAGCGCGCTGCTGATTGCCCGACGCGCCTTCGACGCCCGAAAGCGCCTCGACGCCGAAATCGTCGATCTTCGCAACCGCGTCGCCGAGCGCCACACCATCGTGCAGGCCGTCACGCTGCTCGCATCGCGCGGTCTCGATGACGAGCAGGCCTATGCCCAGCTTCGGGCGCTTG
The DNA here is from genome assembly GCA_018823835.1 of Alphaproteobacteria bacterium. Classification (GTDB taxonomy): domain Bacteria; phylum Pseudomonadota; class Alphaproteobacteria; order Rhizobiales; family Rhizobiaceae; genus CAMYMG01. The sequence goes on from JAHJHT010000002.1 coordinate 784,677, forward strand.
CCATGAGCTGGCAGATCAGCATGGAGGATGCCGCCAGACGTGTCGTTGCCTGGTCGAAGGAAGGAACTGCCGGTGACCGCACCGACATCGCCTGACATCGCCGTGGCAAACGTAGCGCCACCCGTCCGCGCCGGCGTCTGGCGCCGCCTGCTCGGTCGCCCGCTGGCGCTCATCGGCCTGTTCTTCATCGCCATCACGCTCGCCGGCGCGCTGTTCGCACCCTGGCTCACCCCCTTCGATCCCAATGACCAGATGTTCGATGGGCTGACCATCGAAGGCGCGCCGATGCCGCCGGGCGGTCAATTCCTGCTCGGCACCGATCTGCTCGGCCGCGATCTCCTGACCCGCATTCTCTATGGCGCACGCACCTCGCTGATCATCGGCATCGCGGCCAACGGGACGGCATTGATCATCGGCACGCTGGTCGGCGTCGTCGCCGGCTTTTTCCGCGGCTGGATCGGCGCCATTCTGATGCGCTTCACCGACCTGATGATGGCGTTTCCGGCACTCCTGCTCGCCATCTGCCTTGCCGCCGTGTTCCAGCCGAGCCTTTGGATCGTGGCCATGGTCATCGCGCTGGTGAACTGGGTGCAGACAGCGCGCGTCATCTTCACCGAGACCAGCTCTCTCGCCGAACGCGAATTCATCGCGGCAGAGCGCACGCTCGGCGCCGGCACCGGCCGCATCCTGTTTCGCCACATCCTGCCGCACCTGGTGCCGACCATCATCGTCTGGGGAACACTGGGCATCTCGACGACGGTACTGCTCGAAGCGACGCTCTCCTATCTCGGCGTCGGCGTGCAGCCGCCCACCCCCTCCTGGGGCAACATCATCTTCGAGAACCAGACCTACTTCCAGGCGGCACCCTGGCTGGTGTTCTTTCCCGGCATGGCGATCCTGGCGCTGGCCCTCGGCTTCAACCTGGTCGGCGACGCCTTGCGCGACATTCTTGACCCGACACAGCGGGGCAGGGACTGATGGCCGCCTATCTCGTCCGCCGCCTGTTGCAGACCGCGCTGATCCTGCTCGGCGTCTCGGTCATCACCTTCGCCCTGCTCTATCTGCTGCCGGCCGATCCGGTGCGCCAGATTGCCGGGCGCAGCGCCACGCCCGAAACCGTCGAGAACATCCGCCGCCAGCTCGGGCTCGACCAGCCCTTCATCGTGCAGTACTGGCGCTATCTGTCGGGACTGTTGCAGGGCGACCTCGGCCGCTCCTACCTGCAGCGCTCCGAGGTCAGCACACTGATTGCGGCGCGCCTGCCGGCCAGCCTCCTCCTGATGGTCGGCGCAATCGGCTGCGAGCTGCTGCTCGGCCTGACCATGGGCATCGTCGCCGCCGTACGGCGCGGCAGCGTCGCCGACCAGACCATGATGATCGCCTCCTTCGTCGGCGTCTCGGCGCCGCAGTTCGTGGTCGGCCTGCTGCTCCTCTATTTCTTCTCGGTGCGCCTCGGCTGGTTCCCGATCGGGGGCTACGGGACATGGAAGCACATGGTGCTGCCCTCGGTGGCGCTCGGTATCCTCGGCGCCGGCTGGTATTCGCGCATGATGCGCTCGTCGATGATCGACGTTCTGCGCCAGGACTATGTGCGCACCGCCCGCGCCAAGGGGCTGGCGCGCGGCACCATCCTGTTTCGGCACGCCCTGCCCAATGCCGTGCTGCCGATCATCGCGATGATCGGCATCGACATCGGGCTCTTCATGAGCGGCATCGTCGTCATCGAAAGCGTTTTCGGCTGGCCCGGTATCGGTCAGCTCGCCTGGCAGGCCATCCAGCGCATAGACATCCCCATCATCATGGGTGTCACGCTGGTCTCGGCCTGCGCCATCGTGATCGGCAACCTGCTTGCCGATCTTGTTACCCCGTTCATCGATCCGCGCATTCGGTTGAGATGACCGGGCACCAGCAGCAAAACCAAGAAAGGGAACACTCATGAAAAACTGGCTTCGCACTACCGTATCGGCATCGGCACTTGCCGTGCTGATGGCAGGCGCTCCGGCGCTCGCGCAGGAAGAGATGCTCGATCCGGCCGCCAAGCAGGGCGGCAGCATCGTCATCACCTACAAGGACGATGTCGCCACGCTCGATCCGGCGATCGGCTACGACTGGCAGAACTGGTCGATGATCAAGAGCATCTTCGACGGGCTGATGGACTACAAGCCGGGAACCACCGAGCTGCGTCCGGGCCTGGCCGAGAGCTACGAGATTTCCGAGGAAGGTCAGACCTTCACCTTCAAGCTCCGCTCGGGCGTGAAATTTCACAATGGCCGCGAAATGACGGCCGACGACGTGAAATATTCGCTCGACCGCGTCACCAACCCCAAGACCCAGAGCCCCGGCGCCGGCTTCTTCGGCTCGATCAAGGGCTTTGACGAAATTACCGCCGGCTCGACCGAGACGCTGTCGGGCGTCACCGTCGTCGATCCGATGACCGTGAAGATCGAACTCTCGCGTCCCGACGCCACCTTCCTGCATGTCATGGCGCTCAACTTCGCCTCCGTCGTCCCGCAGGAGGCCGTCGCGGAAGCCGGCGCCGACTTCGGCAAGAAGCCGGTTGGCACGGGCGCCTTCAAGCTCGGCGAATGGACCATCGGCCAGCGCCTGGTGTTCGCACGCAACGAGGACTACTGGCGCAAGGGCCTGCCCTATCTCGACCAGATCACCTTCGAGGTCGGGCAGGAGCCGATCGTCGCCCTGCTTCGTCTGCAGAAGGGCGAGGTCGACGTGCCGGGCGACGGCATCCCGCCGGCCAAGTTCCAGGAAGTCATGGCCGATCCCGAGCAGAAGGCGCGCGTCGTCGAAGGCGGCCAGCTGCACACCGGCTACATCACGATGAATGTTGAGATGGCGCCCTTCGACAAGAAGGAAGTGCGCCAGGCCGTCAACATGGCGATCAACAAGGACCGCGTGGTCCAGATCATCAACAACCGGGCGATCCCGGCCAACCAGCCGCTGCCGCCCTCGATGCCCGGCTACGACAATGCCTATGAGGGCTACGCCTACGATCCGGAGAAGGCCAAGGCCATGCTCGCGGAAGCCGGACTTGCCGACGGTTTCGAAACCGAACTCTTCGTCATGAACACCGACCCCAACCCGCGCATCGCCCAGGCGATCCAGCAGGATCTCTCGGCTGTCGGCATCAAGGCCTCGATCCAGTCGCTGGCCCAGGCCAACGTGATCGCCGCCGGCGGCGAAAAGGACCAGGCGCCGATGATCTGGTCGGGCGGCATGGCATGGATCGCCGACTTCCCGGACCCGTCGAACTTCTATGGCCCGATCCTCGGCTGCGCCGGTGCCGTGGAAGGCGGCTGGAACTGGTCGTGGTACTGCAACGAGGACCTCGACAAGATGGCGACCGAAGCCGACTCGGTCACCGATCCGGCCAAGGCCGACGAGCGCTCGAAGATGTGGAGCGAGATCTACGGCAAGATCATGGAAGACGCGCCGTGGGTTCCGGTCTTCAACGAACAGCGCTTCACCATGAAGTCGCCCCGCATGGGCGGCGCCGACGCGCTCTACGTCGACCCGGTCTCGATCCCCGTCAACTACGATTACGTGTTCGTCACCGATGTGCAGTAAGTGCGACTACACGATTCATGGTGCGCAGCATCATTTCGGCTGGGACAATTCGCTTGCCCCGGCCGAAAGGGTGGCGCCGGGATCGACGATCCTGTTCCATTGCCATGACAGTTCGGCGGGCCAGCTTGGCCCGTCGAGCACCGTCGCCGATGTCGCAACGCTCGATTTCGGCAAGATCAACCCGGTCAGCGGCCCGATCTTCATCGAGGGGGCCGAGCCCGGCGATGCCGTCAAGGTGACGATCGACAGCTTCAAGCCCTCGGGCTTTGGCTGGACTGCCAACATTCCGGGTTTCGGCCTGCTGGCGGACGACTTCAAGGAACCGGCGCTGAACGTCTGGAAATACGAGCCCGACACGCTGGAGCCGGCCCTGTTCGGCAAGCATGGCCGGGTGCCGCTGAAGCCGTTTGCCGGCACCATCGGCAATGCTCTCGCCGAACCCGGCCTGCACTCGGTGGTGCCGCCACGCCGCGTCGGCGGCAATCTCGACATCCGCGATCTGGCGGCAGGCACGACGCTCTATCTGCCCGTCGAGGTTGCCGGCGCCCTGTTCTCGGTCGGCGACACGCATGCCGCACAGGGCGATGGCGAGGTCTGCGGCACGGCGATCGAAAGCCCGATGGATGTCGTGCTGACGCTCGACCTGGTCAAGGATGCGCGGCTGAAGACGCCGCGCTTCACCACGCCCGGCCCGGTGACGCGCCATCTCGACGCCAAGGGGTATGAAGTCACCACCGGCATCGAGACTGACCTGATGGCCGGGGCGCGCAGCGCCGTCAGCCAGATGGTCGACATGCTGGCCTCGCGCTACAACATGAACGCCGTCGACGCCTACATGCTGGTTTCGACGTGCGGCGATCTCCGGATCAGCGAGATCGTCGACATGCCGAACTGGGTCGTGTCGTTCTACTTCCCGCGCTGCGTCTTCGAATGAACGCAGCGCCGGCCGCCAGCATCGTCCCGGACGTGTCGGACCAGCCGTCCGGCGCGCCCGGGGAAAACGTGCTGTCCGTCAACGGCCTCGACGTCGTCGCCCGCACGGACGCGGGCGACACGCCGCTGGTCGAGGCGCTGACCTTCGACCTCCGGCGCGGCGAGACCCTGTGCATTGCCGGCGAGTCCGGCTCGGGCAAGTCGATCACCTCGCTCGCCATCATGGGCCTGCTGCCGCAACCCGCCGTGCGGATTTCCGGGGGCTCCATCCTGTTCGGCGGCAGGGACCTCGCGACGCTCGACGAGGCCGCGATGCGGCGCATTCGCGGCGACCGCATCGCCATGATCTTCCAGGAGCCGATGACCTCGCTCAACCCGGTGCTCAGCATCGGCCGGCAGCTGATCGAAGCCATCGAGGCGCACACCTCGCTGCCGCGCGGCGCGGCGCGCGAACGCGCCATCGAGGCGCTCGACGCGGTGCGCATCCCGCAGGCCCGCACCCGGCTTAAACAGTATCCGCACGAGCTTTCCGGCGGCATGCGCCAGCGCGTCATGATCGCCATGGCGCTGGCGTTGCGCCCCGACGTGCTCATCGCCGACGAGCCGACAACCGCCCTCGACGTCACCGTGCAGGGAGAGGTGCTTGAACTGCTGCGCGATCTCAAGAACGATTTTGGCACCAGCATCATCCTCATCACCCACGACATGGGCGTCGTCGCCGAAATGGCCGACAGGGTCATCGTCATGCAGAAGGGGCGGATGATCGAGAGCGGCGCCGTGGGCCCGCTCTTTGCGGCGCCATCTCAGGACTACACACGTAGCCTTCTCGACGCCGTTCCCCGCCTCGGCGACGGCATGGCGAGCGGAACGGCGCAACTGGCCGGTGGCGCCGGCAACGTCGTCGATGTCGAAGGGCTGACGGTCGGCTTCGACATTCGCGGCGGCATTTTTGGCCGCGCCACCCACCGCGTGCATGCCGTCGAGAATGTCAGCTTCACCATCCGCGACCGGGAGACCTTTTCGCTGGTCGGCGAAAGCGGCTGCGGCAAGTCGACCATCGCCAAGGCGCTGGCCGGACTGGTGCCGTTCACCGGTGACATCCGGCTTGGCGGCACGTCCATCGCCGGCCTCGACCGCCACGGCCTGAAGCGCGTGCGGCGCGACATCCAGATGATCTTCCAGGACCCCTTCGCCTCGCTCGATCCGCGCATGCGCGTCGGCGACCTGGTCGGCGAGCCGCTCATCATCCACGGCATTGCCACGCCTTCCGAACGGCGCGAGCGGGTCGCTGCCCTGTTCGACCGCGTCGGCCTCAGCCCGGACCAGATGGAGCGCTATCCACACGAGTTTTCCGGCGGCCAGCGCCAGCGCATCTGCATCGCCCGCGCGCTTGCCTTGCGGCCCAAATTGATCATCGCCGACGAGAGCGTCTCGGCCCTCGATGTCTCGGTGCAGGCGCGGGTGCTTGAGCTGCTGAAGGAACTGCAGGCGGAGTTCGGCATCGCCTATCTCTTCATCTCGCACGACATGGCGGTGGTGGAGAACATCTCCGACCGCGTCGCGGTCATGTATCTCGGCCAGATCGTCGAAATGGGCACGCGCGACCAGGTTTTTTCCAACCCGCAGCATGCCTACACGAGGCGGCTGATCGACGCCGTGCCGATCCCCGACCCGGCAAAGCGCCGGGCCCGCTTTCCACGCATGCAGGGCGAAGTGCCGAGCCCGGTCCATGCCAGGGGCCGGAGCCCGACAACGGTCACGCTGCGCGATATCGGCGGCGGTCACCTGGTTGCTGGTAACTAGCGCGAGCGTCGCGAGACGTTCGCGGCTTTCCCGGGATGAGTCGAGGCCGATCCTATTGCGGGATCCGGCCGCCGAGTTCGTCCTCGACATGCGCCGTGATGATCTCGTCGAACGACTTTTCAGCCTCGAAGCCGAGTGCCAGGGCGCGGCGCGGGTCGAAGCTCTGCGGCCAGCCGCCAACGATCTTCATGATCGTCGCATCGGGCTCGCGGCGGATCAGCCCGACCGCCTTTTCGCCGGCCACCCTGCGCAGGGCCTCGATCTCTTCGCCCACGGTTGCGGCCAGGCCCGGCATTGTCAGCGAGCGACGGCTGCCGAGCGGCGCGGTGTCGAGCTCCGCGGCATGGACCAGGAAGCGCACGGCGGCGCGCGGGCTGGCAAACCAGTGCCGCACGTCTTCGCTGACGGGAAGCACCGCCTCCATGCCGGCCAGCGGTTCGCGCAGGATCCCCGAGAAGAAGCCCGACGCCGCCTTGTTCGGCTTGCCCGGCCGGATGGTGATGGTGGGCAGGCGGATGCCGATGCCGTCGAAGAAGCCGCGACGCGAGTAGTCGGCAAGCAGCAATTCGCCGATCGCCTTCTGGGTGCCGTAGCTGGTCAGCGGCGTGAGGCCATGATTGTCGTCGATGACGGCCGGCAGCGGTTCGCCGAAGACGGCGATGGATGAGGTGAAGACGAGCTTGGGGCAGTATCGGCCCTTGGCGCTTTCGAGGCGGATCGCCTCGAACAGCTCACGCGTGCCGTCGAGATTGACCCTGTAGCCCTTCTCGAAATCGGCCTCGGCCTCGCCCGAGACGATGGCAGCCAGATGGAAGATCATGTCGGGACGCGTGGCGACGAGGCCGGCCGCAGCGCCGTCGACCGAGAGGTCGATGGCAAGGCAATCGACCTTGCCGGAAAACGCCGGCGCCTCGGGCTTGACGATGTCGGCCAAAGTCAGCTGCTCAATGTCGCGCCCTGCGAGGGCTTTCCTGCCGGTCAGCGCCGCAACCAGTTTGCGGCCGATCATGCCGGCCGCGCCGATTACCAGAACATGCATCTCAGGTTACCATCCTTCTGTCGCCCGGAGGTTGGGGCTGCGCCATCGCTCGCGCCGCCGCCGCATGCTCCCGGCCTGTTTCGGAGATTCGCAATATGTGCCGGGCAGCAGCCGCTGTCACTAGCCGCGGCAACCGATCGGACCGGCTTCGGCTGGAGATGCCGTGCCGGCTAGAGCGGCGGCGCGTAGACCGGCGTGTCGATGCCTTCCATGCGCGCCTTGATCTGCAGGGCGACGAATTTCGAGAAGAAGCGAGACAGCGCCAGATTGCCGCCCTGAAACCACAGGTTCTCCTGCGCCACGGGCTTGTACATGTTGCGCAGTTCGCCGTGCCACGGACCCGGATCATGGCGCGTCCCGGAACCCAGCCCCCAGCAGGTGCCGATCGAATCGGCAACCTCGCGCGACACGATCTTCGCCACCACCTCATGCATCGACTGGAAGCCGGTCGACTGGATGATAGCATCCGCCGCGATCTCGCTGCCGTCGGAAAAGCGCAGCCCGGTTGGCGTCAGCCGCTCGATCTCGCTGCCCGCCTTGATGCCGATTTCGCCGTCGATGATCAGCTGGGAGGCGCCGACATCGACATAGTAGCCCGAGCCCGTCCGGTAGGCCTTCATCAAAAGCCCGGTGTCATCAGGTCCGAAGTCGAGCAGGAAACCGGTCGCCTCGAGCTTGCGGTAGAACTCGGCATCGCGGGCGCGGATGCGCTCGTAGAGCGCCCGCTGGATGGGCGGCTGCAGCGCGAAGGGCGTCGAGGCCGCGATCAGGTCCGCCTTGTCGACGTCGATGCCGTTCTCGACCGCCGTCTCGGAGTAGATGTCGAAGGCAAGCTCCATCAGCGTCTCGGACCTCACCACCGTCGTCGGCGACCGCTGCACCATGGTGACGTCAGCGCCGGCCTCCCAGAGGTCGACCGCAACATCGTGGGCGGAGCTGGCCGCACCGATGACGGCGACCTTTTTGCCCTTGTAGGGAGCACCGTCGGAATACTGGCTGGAGTGGATCACCTCGCCGGCGAACTCATCCGAACCGGCCAGGTCGATCATCTTCGGCGGACCGTAGGCGCCGGTTGCGAAGACCAGTTGCGTGGGGTGCAGGGTCATCGGCCGGCCGTCCCGCAGCAACTCCACGGTCCAGCGTTTTTCCGAGGGGTCGAAGCGCGCCGAAACGCACTCGGTGCCGCCCCAGTAGGTCAGCTCCATCACCTTCACATACATCTCGAGCCAGTCGCCCATCTTGTCCTTGGGCGTGAAGACCGGCCAGTTGTCGGGGAAGGGCATGTAGGGCAGGTGATCGTACCAGACCGGGTCGTGCAGGACGAGGGAGCGGTAGCGGTTGCGCCAGGAATCGCCGGCATTCATGTTCTTCTCGACGATCACCGTCGGCACGCCGAGCTGTCTCAGCCGGGCGCCGAGCATGATGCCGCCCTGGCCACCGCCGATGATCAGGCAGTAGGGCTGCGCCGTGCCGGTCGCGAGTGCCTCAGCCTCGCGGGCCCTGTCTTCGGACCAGGTCGTGCGGTTGCGGTCTGCGCCGTGGCGCACGCCCATCGGCCGGGTTCGCCCGGACGCTTCCTCGTGGCCATCGAGCGACTGCAGCGTGGTGAGGATGGTGCGGCAGCTTCCGCCCTCGAGGCGGAGGATGCCGTTGCCCTTGCCGGCAGCGGTCGAGAAGGTGAACCAGGCCTCGACCGGTTCACCGCGCGAACCTGACGCGGTGGTGACCTGCCAGTCAGACGGTCTGGCGGCGGCGAGCGTCGCCCGCAGCATGTCGGCGATTGCCGGCTTACCCTCCATCGTCTTGACGTTCCAGGTGAAGGCCACGAAATCGCGCCAGTAGCAGTCGTCGGCAAACAGCGCGAGCGTCGCGTCCACGTCGCCCGATGCGAGCGTGTCGCCGAACGTCGCGAGCCAGGCCGCCGCCTCTGCCGCGGGTGCAGTGTCATGCATCAGCATTCTCCGGATCTGGGTGGCGACGAGCGCCACGGGAACTTCAATCGCCGAGAGGCTCCAGCACCTTCCCTTTGCGGTGGTTGAGCACGGTGTACTTGATCCTGCGCAGCGTCTCGCGCGCATCGGGTTCGAGGCGGTAGCCGACAGCGGTCGACACCAGATCGATGATGGCGAGGAACGCATAGCGCGAGGCGGTCGGCTTCAGCACGTCCTGGTATTCCGGTACGTCGACGGTCAGCGCCAGGTCGGCTGCCTCGGCGAGGTCGGTGTCGGGCGCGGTGATGGCAATTGCCTTGGCGCGATAGTGCTTTGCCAGCACCGTCGCCTCGACCACTTCCTTGGTCCGCCCGGTGCCTGAAATGGCGATCACCAGGTCGTTCGGCTTCAGCGTCGAAGCCACCATCTTCATGACGTAGGGGTCCGAATGCGCCGACACGACGACGCCATAGCGGAACAGCCGGTTCTGGGTTTCCTGCGCAAGGGCGGTCGAACTTCCGCCGAGGCCGAAGACCACGACCTGGTGCGCGTTCGCCACCATGTCGGCGGCAGCAATGACGTCCTTCGGGTCGATGCTGCGCTCGACGGCGCTCAATGCATTGCGGGCCTCGCCGAACACGACGTTCCAGAGCGGCGAACCATTGCCGTTGGGCTCGGATGGCGCAACCGGCGAAAGATAGAGCCGTCCGACCACCACGCTCTGCGCCAGCTTCAGCTTGAAGTCGCGCACGCCATCACAGCCGATCGCGCGACAGAAGCGCGTGACCGTCGGCTCGCTGACATCGGCGCGCCTGGCGATCTCCGCATTCGATGCATCGACCGAGAAGGTGACATCGGCAAGCACCGCGTCGGCGACCCGCCGTTCGGCCGGGCGCAGTTCGGCGTATGAATCCCTGATCTGCGAGAGAATGTCCGGGATCGGCCTGGCATGGGATTCGCCGGCAGCTTCGTCGGGCTTGCGTCTTTGCATCTTCGGCCTGTCGGCTCCCTGATCGAATTCGACTTCCATCTTACTTGCCGGTCATTTCTCGTCGAAGTATCGCCAATTACCCAAGGTTCGTTTTCACAGAATGTAGGAAACTTACACACCACGCAAGCGTGAAAACCCCGCAGATTGTGGATTCGTTCAGAAACTCCTACAGCGCGGAAAGCGCGCTTGACTCGGAAAGTCGGATAGTTACAGACTGGTTTCCCGAACGTCACCGGCTTTGCCGGGGTCGCCAGTCGGGTAAGCAGCACTGCGTGAGGGACGATGCCGGCAGGAGTTTCCATGCCCCCCAAACTGGGAGTCAAAGGCGCCACCAAGGTGTACAGCACCCGTTCCGGTGACCTGCTGGCAATCGACCGCTGTTCGCTCGACATCATGGAAGGCGAGATCGTCTCGATCGTGGGACCGTCCGGCTGCGGCAAGACCACACTGCTGTGGTCGATGTCGGGACTGCATGGACTTTCCGCCGGCGAAGTGCAGCTCGACGGCGTGCCGGTGACCGGCCCGAACCCCGATATCAGCATGGTCTTCCAGGACGCCAACCTGCTGCCCTGGCGCAATCTCGACGCCAACATCAACTTCCCTTTCGAGATCAAGGGCATCAAGCCCGACCGCATCTGGGTCGACGAGTTGCTCAACCGTGTCGGCCTCGAGGGTTTTGGCGGCCGCTTCCCGCGCGAGCTTTCCGGCGGCATGCAGCAGCGCGCCGCGCTCGTGCGGGCGCTTTCCTTCAAGCCTTCCGTGCTCCTGATGGACGAGCCGTTCGGCGCGCTGGACGCCTTCACCCGCGAGGAGATGAACCGGCTGGTCGAGGAAATCTGGCTCGACACCAAGATCACCATCGTCCTGATCACCCATTCGATCGAGGAGGCGATCTTCCTGTCGGATCGCGTCGTGGTGCTGAGCCCCCGGCCCGGCCGAGTGGCCAACATTCACACGGTGCCGTTCGCCCGCCCCCGCTCCCCCGAGATCATGGCCACCAAGGAGGTCTTCGACCTCACCAACGCCATCAAGCAGGAGATCGTCGGCACGCAGCAGAGCCGCTACGCCGATCGCGACGCTGCGATGGCCGAATCTCTCCCGGCAGCCCAGTGAGGACGATGTGAGCGAAACCGACGCGATACCGGTGTTCAAGAGCAAGGCGGACGGCGGCAGCGATGTCGGCATCACCAACATGTCCGCCCTGACCTCGGGTCCCGGCATCAAGTCGGCGGGCGAGGTGTTCGCGGTGATCCTCGTCGCGGTCATCGTCGTCGGCGGCATGGAGCTCGCCCTCAACATCTTCGACGTGCCGCAATATGTGCTGCCCAAGCCGAGCGAGATCGCCGTCGCGCTGGTCTACGACTTCCACTTCATCGCGCCGCATCTCGGCCATACGCTGGTCGAACTGTTCGGCGGCTTCGCCATCGGCGCATCGGTCGGCCTCATTCTCGCAGCCGTGATCACCCAGTTTCCCTTCGTCGAGAAGATCGTCACGCCCTACATCCTGCTGCTCGTCACGACCCCTATGCTGGCGCTCGTACCGCTGCTCATCCTGCGCTTCGGCTTCGGCTATGAACCGCGCATCATCGCTGTGGCGCTCGCCTCGGGCCCGATGGTGATGATCAACGCCGCGACCGGCTTCCGCCGCGTCGACCAGGGCAAGATCGCGCTCGCCCGCTCCTATGGCGCCTCCACGCTGCAGATTTTCTGGAAGATCCGCGCGCCGATGGCGCTGCCGATGATCTTCGTCGGCCTGATGGTCGGCTCGATCTTCGGGCTGCTGACGGCGGTCGGCGCCGAAATGGTCGGCGGCGGCTTCGGGCTCGGCAACCGGCTGACCTCCTACTCGTCGATGATCCAGATGCCGCAGTTCTTCGCGGTCGTCCTGATCCTCTCCATTCTGGGCATTCTCATCTACGTGCTCTTCTTCCTGCTCGGGAAGCGCTACGCCAGCTGGGAGGCCTGATCCAGGACCCGAAGCCTGCTGGAGCCGGCGCCGGGAAAGCAACTATCGGAACGTCCAACATAAAGGGGAAAAGCTATGATCAGGAACTTCATGTCGGGCGGCCTCAGCCGCCGCACCTTCCTCCAGGTCTCCGCCGCGGGCGTCGTCAGCGCGACCGCGCTCGGCACGCGCGGCGCGAGCGCCGAGCCCTATTCCAAGTTCACCTGGATCTCGCCGCGCGGCACGCTCGAAGTGCTCGACGACTACCCCTACTGGATCGGCAAGAAGATGGGCTATTTCGACGACCTCGGCGTCGAGGCCGACATGCAGCCCGGTCCCTCGGACGGCACGGCGACCGTCAAGTTTGTCGATGTCGGCCAGGCCGACATGGGCTTTCCGTCGCCCGGCGTGTTCTCGTTCGCGCTGGAGAACGGCATGAAGCTGAAGTCCGCCTTCCACATGGGCGCGCTCGACACGTTCAGCCTTGCCTTCCGCAAGGGCGAAGGCACCAACGACCTGAAGACCCTCGAGGGCAAGACCATCCTGCTCGGCTCGGCTGCCTGGCAGTCGATCGTCGACCCGATGCTCGCCGTCCAGGGCGTTGACGTCACGAAGGTCAAGTATGTCGAAGCCGGCTGGCCCACCTGGGCAACCGCGCTGAAGGCCGGCCAGGGCGATGCAGCTCTCGGCTGGGAAGGACTGCGCGCCGAATGGATCGGCACCGGGCTCGACTTCGAGTACTGGCTCGGCGTCAAGAAGTCGCCGCTCTTTGCCAACACCTTCGTGGTGCGTGCTGCCGACGTTGACGACCCCGAAAGGAAGGCCTTCCTCGACAAGTATCTGCGCGGCTGGGCGATGGGTCTCGAGTTCGGCTACCAGAACCCCCGCGCCGCGGTGGAAGCCGTGTTCGAGCAGTTCCCGACACTTGCCACCAACATCGGGCCGGAACTCGGCACCACGTCGATCCTGCAGCAGATCGCCGTATTCCGCGGCGACATGGACAAGCGCGCCGGCTGGGGCGACCACGACATGACGGCCTGGCAGACCTTCTTCGACCAGATCCACGAGCTCGGCCAGATCTCCAATCCGGTCAAGGCGGAAGACGTCTGCACCAATGCCTGCATTGCGGCCGCCAACGATTTCGACCATGCCAAGGTCAAGGCCGACGCAGACGGCTACAAGCTCAGCGATGCGTTCGCGGCGATAGACGTCGATAACGTCAAGGCGCATCTCTACGACCAGGCCGTGCCGGGCTGACGGGCCTGCCGGACTAGGGAAAATGCGGGCGGCGCATGCGCCGCCCGCCACTGACAGACAAGCATCACAGGGAGGGCATCATGCCTGACAAGGTAAGAGTATTGGTCGTCGGGCTCGGCAACATGGGCGCCTCCCACGCAAGCGCCTATCACCGCAACCCGGGCTTCGAGATCGTCGGGCTGATGAGCCGTTCGATCAAGTCGAAGCCGATCCCGGACGAGCTCAAGGGATATCCGCTGTTCGAGGACTATGAAGAGGCGCTCGCGGCCACCAAGCCGGACGCGGTTTCGATCAATTCATGGCCGAACACGCATGCCGAATACGCCATCAAGGCGATCAATGCCGGCGCGCATGTCTTCATGGAAAAGCCGCTGGCCACCAACATCGCCGATGCTCAGGCAGTGGTGAAGCTGGCGCGGGAAAAGAACAAGAAGCTGGTGCTCGGCTATATCCTGCGTGTGCACCCGAGCTGGATCAAGTTCATCGAACTCGGGCAGACGCTGGGCAAGCCGCTGGTGATGCGGCTCAACCTGAACCAGCAGAGCAACGGTCCGGCCTGGGCCTGGCACAAGAACCTGATCGACTCGCTGATCCCGATCGTCGACTGCGGCGTGCATTATGTCGACGTGATGTGCCAGCTGACCGGCGCCAAGCCGGTGCGGGTGCACGGCATCGGCGCAAAACTCTGGGCGGAAGCCGACAAGCAGAATTACGGCCACCTCCACGTCACCTTCGACGACGGATCGGTCGGCTGGTATGAGGCCGGCTGGGGCCCGATGATGAGCGAGGAAGCCTTCTTCGTGAAGGATGTCGTGGGGCCGAAGGGAGCGGTCTCGATCGTGGCCGGCCATTCCGAAGGCAAGGACCAGCTCGAGGACATCTCAGACTCCGCCGACATCGACCGCCACACCAAGACCGACGCGATCCGCTACCACCACGCAGAGGTCGGTCCGGACAAGAACTTCGTCAAGAAGGACGAGATGTTCAACATGACCGACGAGCCGGGGCACCAGGAGCTCTGCGACCGCGAACAGGCGTTCTTCCTGAAGGCCATAAAGGAGGATCTCGACCTCACCGAGTCCATGGATGCCGCGGTGAACAGCCTGCGCATCGTGCTGGCAGCCGAGCAGTCGATCAACGAAAAGCGGGTCGTCGAGCTGGACTGAGCGGCCTCGCACCCAGCCATGGACGGTCCGACCGGGCCGTCCATGGAGACCTGAACAACCGGAGAAATTCGATGAGTCAGCCGGCAGCCGCACAAGGCTACGATCTGGTCTTGACGGGCGGTCGCGTCCTCGATGAGCGAAACGGCATCGACGCCGTGACGGACGTCGCCATCTCCGGGGGAAAGATCGCCGCCGTGGGTGCTTCCCTCGCAGCCGCGGGCCGTGTGGTCGAGGACGTTGGCGGGGCCATCGTGGCGCCCGGCCTCATCGACATCCACACCCATGTCTATCACAAGGCGACGTCGCTCAGCGTCGATCCGGGCTTCATTGCGCGGCGCTCGGCGCTGACCACCATGGTCGATGCGGGCAGTGCGGGCGCCGGCAACTTTGACGGCTTCCGCGACTATGTGATGCAGCACTCGCCCTACCGCATATTCGCGTTCCTCAACGTTTCCTTCCCCGGCATATTCGGCTTCGACAAGGGCGTTTCGCTGGGCGAGGCGCGGCTGCGCGAAATGCTGCCGGTGGACCGCTGCGTCGCCAAGATCGAGGCCAACCGCGACCGCATCGTGGGCGTGAAGGTCCGCATCGGCGGACCGGTGACCGGCGACCTCGGGCTGGGCGCGCTCGAGGCTGCGCTGGAGGCGGCCAACGCCGTCGACCTGCCCCTGATGACGCATATCGGCACCGCGCCGCCGAGCTATGCGGACGTCGTCTCGATGCTGCGTCCGGGCGACATCCTCACCCATTGCTTCCGGCCGGAGCCCAATTCCGCGCTCGGCGCGGACCGCCGGATCATGAAGGAAGTGCGCGCCGCACGCGAACGCGGCGTCCTGTTCGACATCGCGCACGGCATGGGCGCCTTCGGTTACGAGACGACCGAGCAGGCGCTCAGCGAAGGCTTTCAGCCCGACCTGATCTCGTCGGACGTCCATGTGATCGCCGTCGAGGGACCGGGCTATGACCTGCTGCACACGATGAGCAAGTTGCTGAATTGCGGCCTGTCCCTGCCCGATGTCGTCGGCATGTCGGCGAACCGCCCGGCACTCGCCATGCGCCATCCCGAACTCGGCCATCTCGGTGTCGGCGCGCCAGCCGATATCACCGTGCTGCGCCAGGTCGACAGCGACTATGTCTTCGAAGACGTGGTCGGAACAACCCGGCAGGGTTCGACCCTGTTGCAGCCGGTCGCCGTCTATCTGGACGGCAGGGCGATGGAGGTGAGCCGCCGCCCGTTCGAGGAACCGTTTGTGCTTTCCGGCCATGCCAGCCACGATCATCGCTGAACCGGGGCAAACCGCATGAGCTACAAGGCCATCTACACCTATGCCTGGGACCTCGCAGAGACAGGGGTCGTCGCTGCCGCGGACGAATTCCGCGCGCTCGGCCTCGACACGGTGACGATGGCCGGCAGCTACCATGCCGGCAAGTTCATGCGGCCGCACGGCAAGGCCGGCAAGGTCTATTTCCCCGACGACGGCACGGTCTATTTCAGGGCCGACCCGTCGCGCTACGGCGCGATCAAGCCGGTCGCCAGCCAACTGGTCGGCGAACGCGACATGATGCAGGAGCTCGTCGATGCAAGCGGCATGGCCGTAAACGCCTGGCTGGTGCTGCTGCACAATACGCGGCTCGGCATCGCCAACCCCGACGCCGTCGTGCGCAACGCCTTCGGCGATCCATACCACTACAGTCTCTGTCCGTCGGCGCCGCAAGCCCGTGCCTATGCCGTCGGACTCGCCCGCGACGTCACCGAGACATACCCGGTCAGCGGCATCACGCTGGAATCGCCGGGCTTCGCGCCCTATGCGCACGGCTTCCACCACGAGTTCGCACTGATGAAGTCGAACGCATGGCTGGAAAACCGGCTCGGTCTCTGCTTCTGCAACCACTGCATCGCCGGTGCGGAAAAAGCCGGCATCGACGCCCGCCGCCTCAAGGCTGAAACCGCCGCTGATATCGAGGCCTATCTCGACAGCGACATCGACTACCCGGCCGACATGGCCGAGGCCTTCTGGCGCGCCGACGTCGCCGCCGACGGCGACCTGCGCCGCTTCATCGATTTCCGCAGCGGAGTCGTGACCTCGCTCGTCGGCGAAATCCGCTCGGCCGTCCGCAAGGACGCCAATGTCGCCGTCATCCCGTCGGTCGCGCGACCGACGGCCGGCGCCTGGTACGAAGGCAGCGATCTCGCCGCGCTGGCCGGCAGCGCGGGCATCATCGAAGCCTGCTTCTACGAACCCGACGCGATGCGGGTTAAGGCCGACCTCTTCGACATCAGCCGTCGGCTGAAGGGTGCCGGCAAATTGCGCGGGATCCTGCGCCCGTCGCACCCCGACCTTTCCAGCAAGCGCGAGTTTCTTGCCGCGGTCGCGGCACTGCGCGAGGGCGGCGTGGACGAACTCGCCTTCTACAATTGGGGCCACCTCCGACGCGCCAACCTCGCCTGGATCGGCGAAGCCTTGCGGGGAACCTCATGAGCGGACAGTTTGCCGGCAAAACGGTAGCCATCACGGGAGCCGCCGGCGGCATTGGCCAATGGCTCTGCCGCTTCTTTGGCGCGGAGGGCGCCACCATTGCGGCGCTTGACCGGAGCGACAGGGTGAACGAGCTCGTCGGCCTGCTCGGCAAGGACGGGATCGAGGTAAGGCCCGCCATCGCCGACATTGCCGACGCCGACCAGGTCAAGGCAGCGTTCGAACGCTTCGGCGAGGTGCATCTCCTGATCAACAATGCCGGCGTCTCCAGCCACCCGACGCTGGCGGCAACCGATCCGGCGGGCTGGGCCGCCGACGTGGCTGCCAATCTCAACGGCGCCTATGCCTGTGCGCACGCGGTGCTGCCGCAAATGGTGAAACGGCGTTCAGGCAGCATCGTCAGCGTCGGTTCGGTCAACGGACTGTCGGCGCTCGGCGATCCCGCCTACAGCGCCGCCAAGGCCGGCATCATCGCCATGACCAAGGCCATCGCGCTCGAATATGGCCGCTACGGCATCCGCGCCAACTGCGTGCTGCCCGGCACGGTGCGCACGCCGATCTGGGACCAGCGCAAAGCCAAGGATCCCGACGTGCTGAAACAGCTCGAGCGGTGGTATCCGCTCGGTCGCATCGTCGAGCCGGACGAGGTCGCGCGGGTCATCGCCTTCCTCGCCTCCGACGCAGCGAGCGCCGTGACGGGCGTCGCTCTCCCGGTCGATTGCGGGCTGACCGCCGGCAACATCGTCATGGCGCGCGAGCTGACGGTCGAGGATTTCTAGTTCCTGAACCGGGCGTGCCGAACCATCCGCCTTCCGAACCGCGGACCGGACCGCCCACGCTTGCCGGCCTGCGCGAAAAGGTGGAAGATCGGTGCCGACACCGTGGCACCGAGGCGCCTGGTGGCGTGCCCGGGCCTGCGGTATTGTCGATCATCGTGCGTTTCCGCAACCGCCGACAGCCCCAAAACTGGACAACCGGGACCAATCCGGCTGTGCGGTGACATGCATCTGGTAAGAAGCGGCCGGATACCAGTCGATGGCGGTCAAGGCTCCAGCGGCCTTTCGGTGGGGAACGATGTTGAGGCGAGCGGTCCAAATGTCGGGCAGTTGGCAGGCTGCGGATCGGCAGCGCCTGTCGATTGGCCTGTGCGGCCTCGCCGTTGTGATCGCCTTCCTGCTTCTCCTCGCCTGCCCTGTACTTGCCGCTTCGCAGCTGCCGCGCACGGCGCACGTCCTGCCCGACATGAAGACGCTGTCGCTCCTGCCGGCAAACGACGTCCGTTTCCGCAGGCTGTCGCTGGCCCAGGGCCTGTCGCAGACGCGCGTCGCGCAGATCATGCAGGACGACGAAGGGTTCATCTGGTTCGGAACCCAGCACGGCGTGAACCGCTTCGATGGCTACAACTTCCGCGTCTTCAAGCATGATGTCGGCCGTGCCGGCAGCCTGAGCGGCGTGTTCATCTACGCGCTGTTCAACGACAGTTCGGGCCGCGTCTGGGTCGGCAGCGATCAGGGGCTGGACCGCTTCGAGAAGGAAACGGAAACCTTCCGCCACATCCGGCTCGGCGAGCGCGACCCGATCGTCATCCATATCAGCGAAGGCCCCAGGGGCAAGCTCTGGCTGGCAACCGGCCAGGGTCTCTACAGGCTCGACCCGGACACCGGCGCGGTCGAGCGCTTCGGCGCCGATCCCGACGATCCGCGGTCGCTTTCCAGCGACGACATCAAGTCCACCGGCGTGGACCGGACCGGCACCTTCTGGGTCGCAACGAGCGAGGGCCTGGAAGCTTTCGATCCGGAGACCGGCGAGGTCTCGATCAGGATACCGCTGCGCGTGGAGGTGCGTGAGTTCTATTTCCACGAAGACCGGCATGGCGTGTTCTGGATCATCTACGGGTCCGGCAACGGGCTGGCGACCTACGATCGGCAAACCAACGAACTGACGCAGCTTACCTTCAGCGATCCGCAGACCGAAAGCGACGGGCTGACCGGCGTGTTCGCCATCGTCGAGGCGGCGGACGGCACGATCTATCTCGGCACCATGGGCGCCGGCCTGCTCAAGTACGACCGGACGAACAACCTGTTCCTCAGTTATCGGCACGACCAGAGCAACAGCGAAAGCCTCGCCGAAAACCGCGTCATTGCGCTGTTCGAGGATTCGGAAGGCAACATATGGGCCGGCCTCCATGCGACGCCGCCGAACTCCTTCCCGGGCGTCGCACCGCTGTTCGAGACCATCCGTCTGCCCGAAGTCCATCCCAGCGCGTCGGGCGAGTTCCTGGTCAACTCGATTTTTGCCGGGGCCCAGGACGATGTCTGGATCGGTTCGGGCGGCGCACTGACGAGGCTCTTCCGAACGACCCGGAAATCGGAGGTGGTCGAGCTCCTCGGCCCGAATGTTCCCATGGAGGTCCTGACGACAATTCGGGACCCGCGCGGGAACCTCTGGGTCGGCACGCTCGGAACGGGGCTGTTCAGGATCGACGGGGCGACCGGGGCCGTGACGAACTTCCGTTACAGGCCCGACGACGACCGCTCGCTCAGCAGCGACATCGTCACGCGCATCTTCTTCGACCGTGGCGGCGCGATGTGGCTGACGACATGGAATGGCCTGCTCAGGTATGACGAAGAAAGCGAAGGGTTCACGACCTTCCGCCGAGACCTGACCGCCGGCGCAGAGCCCTATTTCTCGATTGTCGAGGACGCTCAGGGCCTGCTGTGGCTGGGCAGCACGTCCGGTCTTTTCCGCTTCGACCCGAAGTCATCGGAATTCGCCTCGTTCACGCATGACCCCGACAACCGCAAGAGCATCAGCAACAACACGATCAACACGCTGCACCTCGACGCCGACGGCATCCTCTGGATCGGCACGCAGAACGGGCTGAACGCGTTCGACGGCAAGAGCGGGTCAGTGGTCAGGAGCTATTTTGCGGCCGACGGGCTGCCCGGCGAGGCGGTCAGCTGCATCCTGGCCGACGGGAACGGCGACTTGTGGATGAGCACCAACAACGGCGTCTCGCGGTTCCGTCGCTCGACCGGCGTGTTCAGCAATTTCTCTACCGCCGACGGCCTGCCCGGAAACGACCTGACGGGCTGGAATGCGTGCTCCAGGAACGCGCAGGGCGAGATGTACTTCGGCGGCTTCGCCGGCGCGACGGTGGTGCGGCCCGATGCCCCGGTCGCGCACGGCTTCACCCCGCCGGTCCTGATCACGGAGCTACGCCTGTCGGGCGAGCCCGTCATGCCAGGCACGCCGCCGCTCGATGGCTCCGTCACCTATGCCAGGAACATCAGCATCGCGCCCGACGTGACCGAGTTCTCCATCGCTTTCTCGGCGCTCAGCTTCTCCAGCCCGGACACGACCCGCTACCGCTACCGGCTTCGGGGACTGGACAGCGAATGGCACGAGGGCAAGCGCCGGCAGGTGAGCTTCACCACATTGCCGCACGGCACCTATCAGCTCGAGGTCCAGGCGGCGACCGCGCGCGGTGCCTGGACAGAGCCCGGCGCGATGCTCGGCATCACAGTCCTGCCGCCCTGGTGGGCGACATGGTGGTTCCGGTCAGCCGTCATGGCAGCTCTGGCGCTGCTGCTGTTCGGCGCCTACCGCTACCGAATTGCCCAGATCACGCACCAGTACGAGATCCGCTCGGAGGAGCGGGTGATGGAACGCACGCGCATCGCCCGCGAGCTGCACGACACGCTGCTGCAGGGCTTTCACGGAATCATGTTCAGGCTGCAGGCAGCACGCTCGATGCTTCCCCACGACCCTGCCAAGGCGACCGAACACCTCGAGATCGCCATGGACCGCGGCGACCAGGCGCTGATCGAGGGCCGCGACGCCGTGCACGAACTTCGGGCCACGCCGCTGGTGGACAAGGATTTGCCCGAGGTACTCGGGGCGCTGGCAAGCGAACTGGCGGCCGCTGAACCCGGAAGACTCAATGTCGAGATCCTGGTGGAAGGACACAGTCGCCTCGTCAATTCGGTCATCCGCGACGAGCTCTACAGGCTGGCGCGCGAAGCACTGCGCAACGCGTTCCAGCACTCAAACGGCTCGAAGGTCGAATGCGAGCTTACCTATTCCGACGCGGCGCTGCGGCTAAGGGTCAGGGACGACGGCCGCGGCATCGACCCGCAGGTGCTCGAGGAGGGCATGAAGGCGGGCCACTGGGGGTTGCCCGGCATGCGCGAAAGGGCCGAAAGGATTGGCGGAACCTTCACCCTCTGGAGCAAGACGGGCAAGGGCACCGAACTGGAGGTAAGCATCCCGGCCAAACTCGCCTACGTCCGGGCCACCCAGACTCAGCATGCAGGAAGGTCGTAGAGCAGTGACAGCTGGACAGGAACGGATACGGTTGCTCGCGGTGGACGATCACCCGTTGGTGCGCGAGGGCATCGCCGCGCTGGTCGCCGGCCAGCCGGACATTGACCTCGTCGCGGAAGCGCGCGACGGGCACGAAGCGCTGGAGAAGTTCCGCCAGCATCGGCCCGACGTCGTCCTGCTGGACATGCAGATGCCTGGTCTCAGCGGCATCGACACGATCGGCGCGATACGCGGCGAGTTCGCCACTGCGCGGATCATCGTCCTGACCACCTATGCGGGCGACGAACTCGCCAAGCGCGCCCTTCGCGCCGGTGCCCAGGCGTATCTGCTCAAGAGCTCGGTCCGCAAGGAACTGCTCGACACGATCAGACTGGTGCACAAGGGACAGAAGCGGATCGACGTCAATGTCGCCGCCGACATGGCCAACTATCTGGCCGAGGACACGCTCAGCGCCCGCGAGCTGATGGTTCTCGACCTCATCGCGGCGGGCAACTCGAACAAGTTGATCGCCTCGCAACTCGGAATCACGGAGGAGACCGTCAAGGGCCACGTGAAGAGCATTCTGGCCAAGTTGCGCGCCAACGACCGCACGCATGCTGTGACGCTCGGCCTGAAGCGTGGACTGATCTCGCTCTAGATCCGCAACTGTAGGTACCCCTAAAGAGGGGGCTGCCAGGGCTTCGAACGAGGCTGCCAATCCCGCCTCACGGGCGTAGCCTTGCCTCGATCGAGGTGACCCGTGCAGCGACTGCTTTCCAGATTTCCAGACGCACTGCCGGGCGCGGGCCTTTTCATCCTGCGGTTCTCGCTGGCAGGCAGCGCGGCAGGCCTGGCCTTGGCCGAGCCGCAAGTCGAGCATCCGATCCTGCTGGTGGCCCTGGCCGGGATCGTGATTTCCCTGTCGCTTGGCCTGGGAACGTCCTTCGGTGCCTCGGCGCTTTGCCTGCTGCTCGCCTATGAGGGCCTCCATCAGGGCCACTGGACACTGCCCCTCTGGGGGCTCGTCGGTGCCAGTGTCAGTCTCGCGCTGATCGGGCCCGGCGCCTGGTCCGTGGACGCTGCGGTCTACGGGCGGCGAAAGATCAGTGTGCGCCGGCGGCCGCCCGAATGAGCCCGTCCCCTACGCTACCTGCGGCTGTCTGTTTTATCGGCATCCCGCAAGACGCGAGCAGCACCCCTAAAGGGGGGATGCCCGGGCCCTCGTGGTGGGGTGCCGCGAAACACCCGGCCATGATGAAATGCATTCAAAGACGATCTCTTGCTTGTTCGCGCCAACTGGACTGGCATTCACGGAATCGTTTCAGATATCCGCATGGCGGCGCGACGTTTACCGGTAAAGGAAAAGCGCCGTGATGATGTATCTCATGGAAAGTCCGGACGGTGGATGCGCTGCTTCTGCAACCGACGCAGCCCAGTCGAGCGGCCGGCCCGCCCGCCTGGAGCGGAACGGTGTCTCCAACACGTCGATCGTGCATGACATGCAGGATCCCATTACCGCGATCGCCCTGAATTCCGAGGCGTGCCTCAGATGGCTGGACAGGGACCAGCCCGACCTCGCCGAAGCGGTGGAGGCGATACGTCGCTCCATCGCGGCGACGCGGCGGGCGGGGCTCGTCATCCAGGGAGCTGCGGCGAGCGGCAGCAGCCGGAATCGTGGCCACGATGTCGATGCCGGATAGCTCGCCTTCTGCCTTTGCGACGAAGACGCAGTTGCTGGCGGCAACAGGCCTTCTGACCGGACTGCTCGCCGCCTTCGCCTCGGGCGTGCCGCTAGGTGCCACGGCAGGCCCCGGCAGCGAGGCCCTGCTGCCAGCCTATGCGGCCGCCGCGACCGTGCTCGAGACCGTCACCGCGGCACTGCTGCTGTCGCTCTACGGCCTGCAGCGTTCCACGGCTCTGCTCGTGCTTGCCTGCGGCTACATCTTCAACGTGCTGATGATGCCGGCATGGGCGCTGACCTTCCCGGTGGTCTTCGCGACATTCGGCCTCGACTTCGGAGCGCAGACGGCAGCGGTCATCGATGCGATAAGGCGGCTGGCCTTCCCGCTCGTCGCGCTCGGCTACGCGCTCGCACCGACCAGCCGCGGGACAACGCTTCCGGCCATCGCGCCGCTCGCCCGGACGATGATCCTTGCCGCGGCCGGCGCGGGATTGGCGCTGTGCTTCTTCTTCGCCTTTGCTCCCGTCGCTCAGGCACCGGTCGCCGACACGTCGGGCGCCGTGGCATCCTGGCGCTTCGTCCCCGTCCTCGCGCTTGCCCTCTACGCGCTCAGTGCCGGCTTGCTGCTTTTGCGGCGACGCAATCTGCTCGACGTGTGGATGAGCCTTGTCCTGCTGGCCTTCGCGATGGAACTCGTCCTTTTCCTCTCTCCCGGGGGCAGCACCCGGTTGAGCGTCGGCTGGTGGGCCGGGCGATCCTATGAACTCGTCGCCGTGACGATCCTGCCGCTGGTCCTGATCTCTGAAGTGACCACCGTCTTCGCGCGGATGGCAAGACTGGCAGCTGCGGAACGGCGCAGCCGACAGAACCGGCTGGTTGCAATGGAGGCTTTCTCGGCCACCATCGCGCATGAAATCCGGCAACCGCTGGCCAGCATGATCACCAATGCCGGCGCGGCGCGGAACTGGCTGGGCAGGGACAAGCCCCAGCTCGACGAGGTCGACGAGGCACTGCGTCGAATAGTCAGCGACGGCCACCGGGTCGACAAGATCATCGCCGGCATCCGCGCCATGTTCGTGAAGGGAGCCCAGGAGCGCCAGTCGATCAACCTCAATACCGTCGTCCAGGACGCAGCCTCCGCGGCCGCCGGCGAGGCTGATCTCGACGGCATCCAGATCGAAACGGACTTCAAGACGGATATTTCGGTCTTCTGCAATCCGGTGCAGCTGCACCAGGTGATCTGCAACCTCATCCAGAACGGCATAGACGCCGTCCGGGAGGTCGGCGACAGGCAGCGGCGCATCAGGATAGCAACCGAGCGCCGGCCCGGCGGAGAGGTGCATGTCACCGTTGCCGACACCGGCACAGGCGTCTCCCCCGACATGGCCGACAGCATCTTCGAGCCCTTCGTGTCGACCAAGACCGGCGGCATGGGCATGGGCCTGATGTTCTGCCGCTCGGTTGTCGAGGCACATCGCGGGCGGCTCTGGGTGACGGCCAATGCGCCGCGCGGCGCGGTGTTTCACATCGCGCTGCCTGCCGAAGCCCCGCTGACCCTCGGCACGGTTCCGATCCGCGTCGAACCCGCTCCCGCTGTCGCTGCCACGTGGGCCGACCGTGCGGAACAGTTCGCCGGCTGAACGGCGGGCCGCACCGCAGGCCTCCTTCGAGGCGGTGCTGGCGGCAAGCGCGGGAAGCTGATCCCGCCGGCAACCGCAAGGCCCCTTGTCCGTCCCTGCCGCACCACGATGTGATAAGAAGCCGCTACGGAACCGGCGGCCGTCGCGCGGACGCGATCGCGGCTCCAGAGGCGGCATGGAGGACAGCGCCATGAACGAACCCCGCGAATTCGACGCAATCATCATCGGCGGCGGGCAGGCCGGGCCGACACTGGCCGGGCGCCTGACGGATGCCGGCAGGAAGGTGGCGCTGATCGAGCGAAAGCGTCTCGGCGGCACCTGCGTGAATACCGGCTGCACGCCGACCAAGGCGCTGGTTGCCAGCGCCCACGCGGCACATCTTGCACGCCGCGCCGGCGATTTCGGCGTGACGATTGGCGGCGACATTTCGGTCGACATGAAGCGGGTGCATGAGCGGGCGTCCGGCATCGCGCTCGACTCCCGGTCGGGGCTCGAGAAGTGGCTGGCGGGCATGCGGAACCTGACCCTCATCCGCGGCCATGCACGGTTCGTCGGGCCGCATGCGGTAGAGGTGAACGGCGAAGCGCTGAGCGCGCCGCAGATCTTCATCAACACCGGCGGCAGGGCGAAGCGGCCCGCAATGCCCGGCATCGACAAGGTGCCTCTGCTGGACAACACCGACATGGTCGCTCTCGACACGGTGCCGCGCCACCTGGTGGTGATCGGCGGCAGCTATATCGGGCTCGAATTCGCCCAGATGTTCCGCCGCTTCGGCGCCGAGGTGACGGTGGTCGAGAAGGCATCCCGATTGATCACACGCGAGGACGAGGAGATCTCCGAGGCTGTCAGGGACATTCTGGAGCGTGAGGGAATCGCAATCCGGCTCGATGCCGAGTGCATCGACTTCGAACCGACAGGCGACGGCATCAGGGTCGGCCTGCATTGCGAGAAGGAGCCGCGCGCGGTGGTCGGCAGCCACGTCCTGCTGGCGGTCGGGCGCCGCCCCAACACCGACGACCTTGGGCTCGACCGCGCCGCCATCGCATGCGACGAGCGCGGCTACATCGAGGTCGACGACCGGTTCTCGACCAATGTCGAGGGTGTCTTCGCGCTTGGCGACTGCAACGGGCGCGGCGCCTTCACCCACACGGCCTACAACGATTTCGAGATCGTTGCCGCCAACCTGCTCGACGGTGGCGACCGCAAGGTCAGCGACCGCGTACCGGGCTATGCGCTCTACATCGATCCGCCGCTTGGCCGGGCGGGAATGAGCGAGAGCGAGGCACGCGAGAAGGGGTTCAACGTCCTGGTCGGGTCGCGTCCGATGACGCGCGTCAGCCGTGCCGTCGAGAAGGGCGAGACGCTCGGCCTGATGAAGATCGTCGCCGACGCCAAGACGGGCAAGATCCTCGGCGCGGCCATACTGGGCCCCGGCGGCGACGAGGCCGTCCACGGCATCCTCGACGCCATCAACTGGGGCACGCCCTACCGGGACCTGCAATGGGCGGTGCCGATACACCCGACCGTTTCGGAACTCATCCCCACAGTGATTGGCGACATGAAGCGGGACTGACCCGCTCCGTTGCCGACCATCGTCGCGGACGCCCGTGGCGGCCGTCCGCGACCGGCACGCTACCGCGCCAGCCTGACCTGGGCGAGCGACTGCGCGATGCCCGAGAAGGCCGCCAGCAGCTTGGCCGGATCCGACGCGTCGTAGTAGTGGCTTGCGTCGGTGGCGCAGTTCTCCAGCAACTGCTTCGCGTCGGGATCGGTGACCATGAAGGCGACCGTATAGATCTCGATCTTGTTCGCCTTCATGTAGTCGCAGATCGCCTTGGTATCGTCGTTCGTCTTCTTGATCTCGCCCTTTGCGGTCGTGGCATTCGAGCTCGGCTGGATATGCCTTCCGTCGCTGTTCCTGAAGCGCAGCGTGTTCTCGCCGTCGGTCATCAGCACCGCGACCTTGCGCGGCAGCTTGTTCTTGGGATCGTAGGCCTTGCCCTGGTTGAGGGGTTCGCTCTGCGACAGCACGTTCTGGCCCCAGATCAGCCCGGCGGGGATGTAGGTGTAGGGCTTGTAGGAGCCGATGTTGATGACCATCGCGCTGATTGCCGACGTCAGCGTCTGGAGATTGTCGGTCAGCGGAACGATCGGGTTCAGGCACTTCTGGCTTGTCTCGACATAGCCCGGGTAGGTGTCCGCGGGCCTGCCGTCATGCAGGCGGGAATCGCTGTTCATGCGCGACCCCACGCAGCCATACCAGCTGTAGGTCTTCTTGCTGCTGCCGCCCGAGCACACCTGGTAGGGCGGCACGGTCTGAGTGGTCGACTGCGTGCAGCCGCCGCCGCAGGTGGCCGGTTCGACGACGCCGTCCACTGTCTTGGTGCAGGGATAGGTCGGCGCGTAGGCGGTGCACACGCTCTTCGTGGTCGAGGTCGTGCAGGTGGCGGCCACGGCGGGCACGACGTAGTCGTCAGGCACGGAGAGCCAGCTCGATCCGCGGTATTTGGTGCCGACATTGACGTAGTCGGCATAAGGAACGATGCCGATGCGGACAGAGGCCTTCTTGTTGTTCATCAGTTCGGTGACCAGCGACTGCGCGGCGGTCTTCAGCGTAGCGATCTTGGTCACCCCGGTCGGTCCGACCTCCGACATCGACCAGGTGTTGTCGAGCACCAGCGCCACCTCGACGCTGCCGGTGACAGCGCGCTCGGCGAGCGCGGAGGCGCGCACGTCGACGGTGTAGATGCCGGCGAGCTTCATGAAGTTGGTGCGGATCTGACCTTTCAGGAAGAGGTCGATGCTGCTTTCCGTGGTCTTCAGCTCGCTGATCGAGACGTTGTCGACGCGGGCCTTCGATTCGTTTGCTTCGACAAAGTCTTCGGCAAGGTCCCTGAGCTTCGTGCTGTTCTGTTCGCCAGAGGCGGCGAGCGCCAGCGCGGTCGCATCTGCCAGCTCCTGCATGTGAGAACGTGCCGAGACCCCGCGCGCATAGTCGGTCGCGAGGCCGAGGGTCAGAAGAAGGGGCACTGTCAGGATTCCAGTCAGTACCGCGAAGTTACCTGTATTATCCTTGAGGAATCGGAGAAGTGAGCGCATGGCCAGCCCTTGGTTTCATTCGCTGACTAAGCGCCGGTCCTGATTGACGAGTCGTTAGCGACGAAACCCGCTCATGTGCCATGGTTAACGCTGTATTCTGCGACGTCCCGGAGATGTCGTGAGCCGGCTTATAACTTGCCGCTCACGCAACCCCGGTAAGGAACGCTGCAGAGTTCTCCTGTCGCGGCGACAAACGACCTAGCCGCCATCAGCGGGCGTCTGCTCCGCGCTGCCTTCCGGCAGGACGGCGGGGGCCATCTTGGTCCGCGGGACAGATTCCTGGGTCTATTCCTGCGCGGGCGCCTCGCCTTCCGGTGCGGCGCCGGGCAACGGCGCGGCAGGCGTTTCCTCAGGCGCGGCGGCAGGCGTTTCCGCAGGCGCGGCTGCACCCTGCTCCGTTGCGGCTGCCGCGGGCTCTTCCGTGCTGTCTGCCCCGCCCGCCTCATCTGGCGCGGCATCGCTCGGGGCCGCGGCAAGCGTGGCCGCCCGGTCGGTGCCGATCGGCCGGTCGGTGACCGAGCCATCGGCTGCCGCGACACGCCAGACGGTATTGCCTGCGTCGTCGGCAATGAGCAGCGCGCCGGTACCGTCGATGCCGACGCCGACCGGACGGCCGCGCGCCTGGTCGCCGTCGATGAAGCCGGTCACGACATCCTGCGCCTTGCCGGCCGGCATGCCGTTCTCGAACGGGATGTAGACGACCTTGTAGCCATTGAAGAAGCTGCGGTTCCAGGAGCCGTGTTCGCCAACGAAGGCGCCGTCGCGGTAGGCCTCTGGCAGCGCGGAGTCTGCGGTGAACGTCATGCCGAGCGGCGCAACGTGGCTCGACAGCGCATAGTCGGGCTTGATCGCCTTCTCGACCATGTCGGGGCGCGCCGGCTTGACCCGCTCGTCGACGTGATCGCCGTAGTAGCTCCACGGCCAGCCATAGAAGGCGCCGTCCTTTACCGAGGTCATGTAGTCGGGGACGAGGTTCGGCCCGAGCTCGTCGCGTTCATTGATGACCGCCCAGAGCTCGCCCGTCTGCGGGTCGAAGGAAAGGCCGTTGGGATTGCGCAGGCCGGAGGCAAAGACGCGCGACGCGCCCGTCTCGCGGTCGACCTGCCAGATCGCGGCCCGGCCCTTCTCGGCCTCAATGCCGTTCTCGACGATGTTGGAGTTCGAGCCGACCGAAGCGTAGAGGTACCGGCCGTCGGGGCTGAGCACCAGGTCCTTGGTCCAGTGGTGGTTGATCGGCCCGCCCGGCAGCGGCGTCAGGACCTTCGGCTCGCCTTCTATCGAGGTCTGGCCGAGCTCGTACGGCCAGGCCAGGATGGCATCGGTCGCCGCGACATAGAGCGTCCCGTCGTACCAGGCGACGCCGAAGGGCGAGGCAAGGTCGGTCAGCAGGTCGCTGCGCTCGTCTACCGTGCCGTCGCGATCGGTATCGCGCAGCAGCGTGATCAGGTTGCTTTTCTTCTGTTCCCCGCCGCCGCCATGCGCCATCGACATGATCCAGCCGCGGATAACGTCCTTCGGACGGGAGACGGGTCCGCCTGAAGGTCCCCGCGACTGGACGACCAGCACGTCGCCATTGGGCAGCGTGTAGACGGTTCGCGGATTGGCGAGATCCTTCGCGTAGACGGAAACGGTCAGGCCTTCCGGCACGCTCGGTGCCTGGCCATCCTTCCAGCCGACGACCTCGGCCAGCTTCATGTCGGCGACCAGCGCCGGGGCGGGCTCGGGGAGAACCGGGTCGGCGCCGATCTGCGAGGAAATGTCGAAGTCGTTGCCGTCGTCGCTGCAGCCTGCCAGCGCGGCCAGAACGAGACAGCTGCCGGCCAGCGCGCCGGCGCGAAGAATGCGAATGCGATCAAACATGGTGGATCACCTCCATCTCGTGGCGATAGGTGAAGCTGCGGACCATCCAGCAGGTGGCGATCATCACGATCACGGTGACCAGCGAGAGCGCGAGGCCCCAGGGCACGACGGCGGTCCAGCCGTCACCGGCGTGGACAAGACTGTTGAAGAATGCGAGCACGAGTACCACCGCGCTGCCGATCGCATACGTCCATGTCGCGCGATGCGAGCGGACCGTCGAGCGCATAAGGAGTTCGAGGATGCCGGCGAGTACCGCCAGTCCGCCGAAGACGAGTCCAGCGAAGAGCAGCCACTCCGAAAAGTTCTGCCACATGAGGTTGGCGGTCCGCCAATAGGCGATGTCTGTCAGCAGTGCTAGCGTGAAGCAGACGACCGGGAACTGGACCAGAATGGAATGGACAGGCCGTCCGACGATGACGACGCCGGAAGCCCGGGCGGGCGGATAGGACATGAGTTCATCTCCATGCAAACACGATGGATCGTGTGAGCAATACGGATGACCCCCGCCTTTTGTTCCTGTCAGTATTCCTTGAGCGCCCGTGGCGACGTTCAGGCGGTCAGCATGTCCTCGATGGTGATCGGCAGCCGGCGGATTCGCTTGCCGGTCGCGTGATAGACGGCGTTGGCAATCGTCGGTGCCGTGCCGACCAGCGCGATCTCGCCGAGGCCCTTGACGCCGAGCGGGTTCACATGCGGATCGACCTCATCGACGAAGTGCGCTTCGAGGTGCGGGATGTCGAGGTTCACCGGCAACAGGTAATCCGCCATGTGTGCGTTGACCGGCCGGCCGTCGCGCGGGTCGAGCACGGTCCGTTCCATCAGCGCCATGCCGATGCCGCCGATCATGCCGCCCGTGCACTGGCTGCTGGCGAGCAACGGGTTGACGACCCGGCCTATGCCGTAGGCGCCGACGATGCGGCGCACCCTGATCGTGCCGACATCCGGATCGACGGCGACCTCGGCCAGCACTGCGCCAAAGGAATGCATGGAATAGCCCTCGGCGGCCGCCGCGTCGCGCGCGGCCGAACCCGTCGCCTCGACCGGCCGGCCGCCGCCGACGATCTCGGCGAAGCCGAGTCCGGGGCCGGCATCGCCGCGCCTGCGCAAGCGCCCTTCGGCCCATTCGAGGTTTTCCATGTCCAGCCCGTTCAGCGGTGAGCCGGCTTCCGCCACGGCGCGCATGGCTGCGGCAGACTGCACTTCGAGGCAGGCGGCGCGGACCGCCGATCCGACCGAGGCCATCGTCCACGAGCCGCCATGCGCGGGCGTCGCAGGGTAGTCCGTGCGTCCGAGGCGGAACCGTACCCGGTCGACCGGAAGGCCGAGACTGTCGGCGGCGACCTGGGTCATCGACGTATAGGTGCCGGGCCCCATGTCGCTGGCGGCTGCCTCGACTTCCGCCGAGCCGTCGCCGAGCAGGCGGACGCGGGCGCTCGCCGGCGCCTGGAAGGCGGGGTAGGTAGCCGACGCCGCGCCCATGCCGATCAGCAGGCGGCCGTCGCGCATCGAACGCGGTTCCGGCGTCCGGCGGGACCAGCCGAACTGCCGGGCGGCCAGGTCGTAGCATTGCGTCAGCGAGCGGCTGGAGAACGGCTTGTCCTCGCCCTCGTCAATCTCCGGTTCGTTGCGGCGGCGAAGCTCGATCGGGTCGACGCCGAGCGCATAGGACAGTTCGTCCATCGCCGATTCCAGCGCGAACATGCCGCTCGACTCCCCCGGCCCGCGCATGTGGTTCGGGGTTGCCGTGTCGAGTTCGGCCAGGCGGTACTGTGCCCTGACGTTCGGACAGGAATAAATGTAGCCGGCAACCGTGGTGAGCGCCTCGGTAAACTGCTCATAGCGACTCGTTTCGCCGGCACCCTCGTGCAGGATGGCGGTCAGCCTGCCATCCGTGCCGGCGCCGAGAGCCATCCGCTGAAGGGTGCGCGGCCGGTGCCGGTGGTGAAGAACATCTGCCGGCGGGTCAGCACCAGCTTCACCGGACGGCCCGTCTGGGCGCCGCGAGCGCTGCCAGCGTCACATGCGGCCAGGTCCTCAGGCTCGTTCCGAAGCCGCCGCCGACGAACGGGCAGATGACCTCGACATCGTCCTCCGGTAGACCGAAGACAGCGGCGATCTCGGCCTTCTCGTTGGCGAGGTACTGGCTCTTGCTCCACAGCGTCAGCCGGCCGCCCTGCCAGGCGGCGACGGTGGCATGCGGCTCCATCGGGTTGTGATTCTCGCGGGCGATCTCGTAGGTCTCGTCGACCCTCACGGCGGAGGCGGCGAGACCGCTGTCGGCGTCGCCGCGTGCCTGGTCGGCGAAGGCGCCGGTGCGTTCGGCCGTCGCCGGGACGATCCTTGATGCCCTGGCGTCGGTCGGTTCAACCAGCGGCTGACGCGCTTCGTAGGCGACGCGAAGTGCGGCAGCGCCGCGTTCGGCATGGTCCAGCGTGTCGGCGATTACCAGCGCCACGGGCTGGCCGAAGAACCGCACCGCGTCGTCCTGCAGGACGTGCAGCCTTTCGCCCTCGTCCGGGTCGATGACCGCCTTGTGCGGACGGTAGGCGAGCCGCGGCGCGTTGAGATGCGTGACGACGGCCTCGATCCCGGGCATGGCCTCGACCGCGGCGGCCTCGATGCCGGTGACGCGTCCGAGCCCGACCGTCGCGCCGACGATCACGGCGTAGAGCTGGCCCGGCTGGTTGAAGTCGGCCGCGTAGCGCGCCGCACCCGTTACCTTGGCGCCGCCGTCGACCCTTGTCAGGGATGCTCCGATGCTAGCGTTCATGCGACCTCTCCTGCCATTTCGAGCGCACGCACGATGGTGCGCGGCAAAAGCTCGACCTTGAAGCGGTTGTGATGCAGCGGCCGGGCGCCCCGTGTCGCCGGTTGCGCCGCCTGCTCGAAGGCGGGGCGGCCAGGGGTCGCACCCACCAGCGCGGCCTCGCATTCGCGCATGCGCCAGGGCAACGTGCCGACGCCGCCACAGGCGATGCGGGCCGAGCGGATGACCCCGTCGGCTATGTCGAGCGCTGCTGCTGCCGAGACCAGCGCAAACTCGTAAGAGGCGCGGTCGCGCACCTTGAGGTAGCGGGCGTTGCGGGCGTAGGGGCCGGCCGGCACGCGGATTTCGCCGATGAGTTCTCCCGGCACCAGCCTGTACTCCAGCTGCGGCGTGTCGCCCGGCAGAAGGAACAATTCCTCAACCGGAAAGCTGCGCGCGCCGCCGGGGCCGCGTACAGACATCGTCGCGTCGAGCGCGACCAGCGCCACGGCCACGTCCGACGGGTGCGTCGCCACGCAATGATCGCTCGTGCCGAGGATCGCGTGGCCGGCGTTCAGCCCGTCGATCGCCGCGCAGCCCGAACCCGGGTCGCGCTTGTTGCAGGCCGCGTCGAGCATGCGGAAATAGGGGCACCGGACGCGCTGCAGCAGGTTGCCGCCCATCGAGGCCATGTTGCGCAGTTGCGGCGATGCCCCCTCGAGCAGGCTCTCGGCGATCAGCGGATGCAGCCGCCGCACATTCTCGTCGGCGGCAACATCGGACATGCGCGACAGCGCGCCGATGACGAGGTCGCCGCCCTCCATCCTGATGCCTCCTAGCGGCAATGCATTGATGTCGATCAGTCGCTCCGGGTGCTCGACCTCTTCGCGCATCAGGTCGACCAGCGTGGTGCCGCCGGCAATGTAGCGGCCGCCTGCCGCCGCGGCGGCGATGGCGCCTGATGTGTCGGTGGCCTTTTCCAATGTGAAAGGCAGCATGGTCAGGTCCTCGCCGCTGCGTCGGCGACCGCCGCCACGATGCCCGGGTAGGCACCGCAGCGGCAGATGTTGCCGCTCATCCAGAAGCTGATCTCCTCCGGCGATCCCGCATGCCCTTCGGCGATGCAGGCGGCGCCCGACATGATCTGGCCCGGCGTGCAGAAGCCGCACTGCATGCCCTCGTGCTCGATGAAGGCGGCCTGCAGCGGATGCAGTTCGCCCTCCTTGCCGAGACCCTCGATGGTGGTGATCTCGGCGCCGTCGTGCATGGCGGCAAGCGTCAGGCACGACACCACGCGCCTGCCGTTGACCAGCACCGTGCAGGCCCCGCATGCACCCTGGTTGCATCCCTTCTTGGTGCCTGTGAGGTCAAGGGTTTCGCGCAACACGTCGAGCAGCGACTGCCTCGGGTCGAGCGTCAGCTCGCGCGGTTCTCCATTGACGACAAGGCGCAGGGTACCGGCGGGCGTTGCCTGCTCCGCGGTGGTCGCGGCAGTGGCAGGGGCAGTGGGAATCGCCGCGAGCGTGGCGGCCCCGCCGGCCAGTTGCAGCACTTCCCGGCGCGAAATGGAGCCGGGGCGGGCGGCGGGCGCGCCGCTTCGGGTTACCTTGCCTGTGGTCGGATGTCTGCTTTTCAATGCAACCTCCTGTGAAAGCCTGGCCTCAGCCCGCTCCTTCCGGGCGATCGACTGGACAAAGCCTACAGCCAGCAGGACGGCGGGCCAGCGCGCGGAGTGCTGCGATTTGTACAGGAGTGCTGTCTTCGTAGACCGCAGGGCAATAGCTGGACGCTGCACGATCTGGCGAGTCGGCCCGTTAGGCGCGGCGGGCACGCCGCCAGGAACCGGGCGCCGCGCCCGTCGCCCTTGTGAAGGCGCGGGTGAAGTGGCTGGAGTCGCTGAAACCGCTGGTGAAGGCGATGTCGCTGACCGGCAGGTCGGATTCAAGCAGCAGGGTCTTTGCCCGCTCGAGGCGCTGCGCCTGCTGCCATTGCAGGGGCGGCACGCCGACCGTCGCCTTGAAGGCGCGGGCGAAGTGGCTGCGCGACAGCTGGCATTCGCGCGCCAGGTCACCAAGTCCGACCCTTCCGTCGAGATTGGCCATCAGCATCTCCCTGGCCCGCCGTTCCTGCCACGGGGCGAGCCCGCCGCGCAGGGGCGCTGGTGCTGCGGCACGGTCCCCGTAGAACTCGGTGAGGTGGGACAGCAGAGCCAGCGTCACGTGGTCGATGAAGAGCTGGCTCGCCCTTTCGGGCCGGTCGAAGGCAGGCAGCATGCATTCGCCGAGTTGCCGCACCGGTTCGTCGTTGAAGGCCACGCCCGAGCGGGCCCGCAACGTGGCGCCGCGCGGCACGTCGTGCTCCTCGCGGAAGCGCTCGAGCGCCTCGCGCGAAACGTAGAAGGAGACGCAGTCGACATTGCCGCGAACCAGCGCGGCATGCTGCTGCCTCACATCGATGAGCAGGAACTGTCCGCGGCGCAACGGCTCCAACGGAACCGGGTGGTCGTCGACCCAGTAGGGATTTGCAAGCAGGCTGCGGCGCTGCACGCAGACGAGATAGCCCTCCATGCGGGCAAAGCAGGTCGGATTGCCCTCCGGCGAATCCTCCCAGCGCAGTCTGGTGGCGAAGAGTTCGGCCGACTGCAGTGCGCGGGCGACGAGGGTGACCGGCTGATCCAGCCCAACGAACTTGCCAAGCCTTTGGCCAATCTGTTCGCCCATCGTCGCTCCCTCACGCGGAACCGGCTTCACTAGACAGCATCGCGGGTAGACAGAGAAGGTGGCCGCGGCGCGCCGACGTGCCATCAGGAAAGGCGGCCGCAGCGTGCAGAGCCTGGCGCCGGTGAGGGGTTTTGTCCGGGCACGAGGACGGCTCCGCGACCGTAGCCGCCGGCAGTAGCCAGTCCCGCCGGCCCATTGAAATCACTTCACATTTCCGTGAGGCCTGTTGCGCAAATGCCATAGTCGCCGGCTTACCCGCAGGTCAGGTGCCCGTATGGGGCAATATGCGCTTGGCATGTGGAGGACCGGGCTTTTAGAAATAGCGGCGAAAATACGGCCCGAATCGGGCGGGAACGGAATCGGATTGTTCATGCGGATAAGATCACTGCTCATCGCTGCCGGACTTGCTCTGGCGACAGCCCTCGCGGGTTGTTCGACCGACGGCACCGGAACGATGTTCACCAGCGATTACGGTGCCCGCAAGGATGCCGGATACCGCCTGCCGGCCATTCCGGTCAGCAAGGTGCCGTCGAAGTACCGGCGCCAGCTGGTTCGATACGAGACCAAGGAGACGCCCGGCACGATCGTCATCGATACGTCCGAGAAGCATCTCTTCTTCGTCATGCCCAACGGCAAGGCGATGCGCTACGGCATCGGCGTCGGCAAGGAAGGCTTCGAGTGGAAGGGCACGGCCCGCATCGCGATGAAGCGCGAATGGCCGGTCTGGACGCCGCCCGCGGCAATGATCAAGCGCCGGCCCGATCTCGCCAAGTGGCGCGGCGGCATGCCCGGCGGCCCGCAGAACGCGCTCGGCGCGCGGGCCATGTACCTGTTCAACAAGCGCGGCGATTCGGGTTACCGGATCCATGGCACGCCGGAGTGGTTCTCCATCGGCAAGGCCATGTCGTCGGGCTGCATCCGGCTCATGAACCAGGATGTCATCGATCTCTATGACCGCGCCAGCGTCGGTGCAAAGGTCATAGTGAAGTAAGGCGGACCGTCTCGGCAGCAACGGACCACCAAGACAGAAAACCGGGCTGGGGGCCCGGTTTTTTGTTGTTTGCGCCTCACCCGAGCCGATAAGCTGTCCCCAGCGGAAGGGCGGCACGGTATCGCCTTGGCCCCGCATCCTGCAGGGATCCGGGGCAGCGCCGGGCCTTGCATCCAGCGGATGCCGGATCAGAAGAAAAAAGGGGAAGCAATGAGCGAGAAGTTCGAAACGCGTGGTGAAATCGGCCATTCCCTCGCGGGCCTGCGCGACCAACTCGCCTTTCAGTCCAAGGTTCTCGGTGCCGCCGTCATCATGGCGGTGGTGGCGCTGGGGCTGCTCTTCAACCAGTACTCCGGGCTCAGCCTGAAGTTCGCCGACCTGCTCGCCTCGAATGCCCGCAACGAGACCAAGATCGCCTCGATGGTCTCTATGATTGCGGAGATGGAGGGCCAGCTGAAGCAGGCGCGCGCCGAAAACGCGGCGACGAAGCGGTCAATCGACGCCGCGCTGGAGCCCGTGCAGCCGAGCAGTTCGGTCTTCCCCGGCTGGATCGGCGTCGAGACGGACAGTTCCAAGCAGGCACGTTCGATCGTCGAGCAGTACAAGTCGTCGGTCTGGATCTTCGCAACCGCCCCGAAGGAATGAGCCGGCTGCGGCAGGCCGGTCAGGAAATCTGTTCGACCTGCTGGACCTCGGGAACGAAATGGCGAAGCAGGTTCTGGATGCCGTGCTTCAGCGTCGCCGTCGATGATGGGCAGCCAGCGCAGGCTCCCTTCATGTGCAGGAACACCGTGCCGTTCTCGTAGCCGCGGAAGGTAATGTCTCCGCCGTCCTGGGCAACGGCCGGGCGCACCCGCGTCTCAAGCAGTTCCTTGATCGTGACGACAATCTCGCTGTCGGCCTCGTCGAAGAACTCGCCGTCGGCATCGATGCGGTCCGTGGCCGCCTGGCCACCGGCCGCCATCACCGGCGCGCCAGACATGAAATGCTCCATGATGGCGCCGAGGATCGCCGGCTTGAGGTGCTGCCAGTCCGGCCCCTCCTCCTTGGTCACGGTGATGAAGTCGTAGCCGAAGAAGATGCCGGTGACGCCAGGGATGGAAAACAGCCGGCCGGCCAGCGGCGAGGACGTCGCTGCGCTCTCGGCGTCGCGGAAGTCGGCCGTGCCTTCGCGCAGCACTTCCTTGCCCGGCAGGAATTTCAGGGTCGCGGGATTGGGGGTCGCCTCGGTCTGGATGAACATGGCTTGGCTCTCCGCGGCTCACGGGCCGCCTGCAATATTGGAATAATTCTAAATAAGCCTGTTCGGGCATGCATTCAAGCGAAACGGGACTGTATGCGCGGCAGCAGGTGGAATGTTTTTCCGGCTGCTTCACAGGAAGCACCGTCCTTCTGCAGCCAAAGCGTGGAAATGAAAGGCACAAACCGCCCTGCCGATGCAGAAAGCGCGTTGACACATCAGGTTAGCCCGCCTACATCAGCGCCCACCAGCCCAGATGGCGGAATTGGTAGACGCGCACGGTTCAGGTCCGTGTGCCGCAAGGCGTGGAGGTTCGAGTCCTCTTCTGGGCACCATTTTTCCCGACTACCAACGGGATCAATAAGTTAAGCCTTTTCATAATGTTGCGCTCACCTAACTGTGCTACAAAGGTGTGCAACAATGCATTTCCGTCTGGTCCGCCCGATGAAGCGAAAAGGCACTCTCAACCACCAATTCACCCAGCGCATACCGGCTGACGTTAGGGTTCGCGCGGCTGGCTTGAAGCTTCACATTCCGTTGGGAGGTGAGACTGTCCCGATTACGCTCTCCGACAAAGCGCAGCACGTCCGTCTGTCCTTGCGCTCCTCAGAGCCTAGCATCGTTAAGCAGAGACACGCTGAAGTAGCTGCCTACTTGGAGACCGTGTGGCAGGCTCTGCGAGCATCAAAACCTATTCCCCTCTCGCACCGGCAGGCAGTCGCCCTAGCCAAGGAGGTTTATCTGGCTTGGGCAACGGAGAGAAATGCCGAGCGAACTCTCGCGGTAAGCCAGAGCGGGACCGGAAACCACATGGTGCCCGAAAGTGATTCACATCTGGAGGAGGAGGCTTGGGAATCGGTCGCGAAGACGATGTTGCGCACTGATCCCTTGGGCCGGGAACCTGAGGAGTTTTTGCAGACGCTGGTTCGCAGGCTCCTGCTTGGCAAGGGCATTGCGGAAACGGACGAAGCGTCTCTGGCAATGGTGACGCGTGAGTTCGTTCGGGCATTCCGAGATGCCTTCACTTATCGTCAGCGGCAGGCTGGTGGAGACTATGGGCCAGACCCCAAGGCCAATCGCTTTCCGGACTGGCCCCCTCCCTCTCCAACAATGCAGGCAGCCATTGGGGGGAAAGCCAAAGTCTCACTCAAAGGTCTGGTAGAGGATTGGTGGAAGGAAGCAGAGAGAGCCGGGCGCACCTTGAGTACCTATGAGAGCTACGCCGCAACCGTGAGGCGGCTTTCCGCCATTCTTGGTCATGACGATGCAGTCCGCGTCACGCCAGCAGATGTGGTCGCCTACAAGGATCACAGACTGGAGCAGGGGGTGTCCGCAAAGACTGTGGGAGACAGCGACATAGCTGGCCTGAGGTCCATTTTCGGGTGGGCAGTTGCCAACATGAAGTTGCCGAGCAACCCAGCGGACGGCATCAAGGTCACCCGCACGAGAACCACAAGGACGCGCTCAAAGGAACTGACCACGGTAGAGGCCAAGGCGGTGTTGACCCACGCTCTCCAGGCCGCGCGGGGGAGCGCCAGGCCCAAGACACACGCCGCTAGGCGATGGGTGCCGTGGCTCTGTGCATATACAGGGGCACGCTTGGGCGAGATGGTCCAGCTTCGCAAGGAGGATATCCGCAAGGACGGCGAGGTGTGGGTGGCTACGATCACTCCGGAGGCCGGTACCGTAAAAGACAAGGAGGTCCGTGAGGTCGTGCTCCATGCCCATCTGGTGGAGACTGGGTTTATCGACTTCGTGCAGGCTTCTACGCCCGGCCACCTCTTCCTCACTCCCAACAAGGACGGTAGCACAAGGGGAGTCCGGCGAAGCGTCAAGAACCGCGTCACGGAGTTCGTGAGGGAGGTGGTGACGGACCGGCGGGTAGCCCCCAATCATGGTTGGCGGCATTTGTTCAAGACTATCGGCAGAGAGGCAAGCATTGCTGACAGCGTGCTCGACGGCATCTGTGGGCATGCCTCACGTACGGTCGGAGGGAGCTACGGTGGCGTCAGCTTGAAGGCGCAAAAGGATGCCATCGCAAAATTTCCGAGATTTGAGATCGACGGACATTAACGTCAACAACGATGTCGAATGAACTTTCTGCCGATAGATGGACTATCCCCTTGAACTGAACACCGTCAGACTTGCCCCTGCGTCTCTGCAATTATTTCCTCAAAAGGCCCTCGATCTCTGACGCAAATTTCACCCCACGCCAGTCAAGACCCTTGAGTTCCGGTAACTGCGGATGGTGACCGAACTTATGCAACACCCGCAAGGTGATAAGTGCGGAGTTGCAGGCCAGTTGCAGGGTCACGCTGGCAGCCTCCGGAAACTCATTGCACAAAGAGGAGATTCTTTCACTGTCGTTTGGAACCACCATTAGCAAACCGCTTTCCGGATCGAACTGATAAAGCCACGAAATCGATGCGTTGGAGGGATGAACGATGGCACAAAGCCGGTGATACAAGGTCACGGCACCTGGTAGCGCACGTTCAACCAAGCGTACGTACTCAACGTTTGGTTTGGCTGCGAGTGCCCGGTCAGCCACTGACTTTTGGTTCACCCACCCAGCGTGGATATAGTGATCCACCACTGCCTCCATGGCCGAGCAGTCGACTAGATCCTTTTTGACTTTCCCTTTGAACATCTGTGACAATGTTCGATGATTGGCTGCGATTGACCCACCCAGATTCAACAATCCGTCGACGGTGTCGCCACTGTGCTCAATGAGGCCTCGCAAGGCTCCACAAAATCCCAGAAAATTCTCGCTGCTGTGCATCAGAATAGCAGCATCCGCCCACCGCTTAATGCGGATAAGTGACGTGACCGCAGCCAAGTGAGCCTTCTCGATTAGATCTAGAGCAACGATCTGATTTCGATCAGCTACGCTTAGAGCGTCAATTTCAACTTGCTGGCGGTACCACTCGTCGCTCAGGAAAGCGTAGCGGTGCCTTTGAACGCGAAGCAAAACGCTCTCAATAATTGGAAAATATAACTCTGCATCGTGAAAAACAGATCTTCCAGCGGCGGCTAGGGGCATATTTCCAACGCTCTCTGTTACGCTTCGCTAATCGAATATTTGACTTCAATTCGTGGCTTTAACGACAGAGACAATTTGCGTCCCCGTCATCTGCACGACTAGAAATTCCATCGCCCTCTTCGCCCGCGTCGCGAAAGATCGCGGTACCATCAAACCATCATGCATTGGCAATCCTGGAATCCCTAAACTGGCAAGTCTCAGAAGCACTGCCACCATGATGCAGCTCTCGTAGTGCATGAGGTCCAACCCGATGTCTTTGCCGAATAGAGGCATCAATGCCGGGTGCTTCACGGCCACCGCGTCGCGCAGCCTCTTTGCTGTCCACCCGGCTGGCAAAGCGGCTTTTACGTCGCTCGGAAGTCTTGCCATCTCCGACCCACTCGACAAAAGAGCAGAAAGCCCAGCCTTCACGGCAGCCCGATGCCCCTCCAGTCCCGGGATCGCGTAAAGATCACCCTCAGGCGGAATAGCCCCCACTCGCGCATAGCAGAGCCGAGGAAACATGCTGGCGAAATCGAGGTCAGCTATTGGCTCGCCATTGATTGTCAGCCCCCCTCTCCTTGCCTTCGGCAGCGATTGCCAGAAGCCACCATAGAGCCGGCCATGAAGCATGAACTCGTGCGGATCAGACGGCTTCCTCAAGAGGTAGTAGCGAGCAAGCCTGACGGCGGCTTGAGGTTCGCCATCAAGCTCAATCTTCTGCTTGGCGAGGAAGGTATTGATCTCTTCCATCTCCTCCCGCAGTCGGTCGGCGGTACGGCAATCCTTATAATCGACGGGGATGCTTGGAAGTTTTCGCCCCCTTCTATCTCTGCCAGCCCTTGCGGCCAGCTTGATGACTTCCTCTCCAGAAGCCCGCCCTATGTCTGCCAACGGCAACGCTGGTGCGGCTAGAGCCTCAAGCAACCATCCTGTCGCCTCAATGCCTGTGCGCCGCTCCTTGGCCACTGCGGGGTGCTTTATGATGAGCCCGAGGACTGCCATTTGGTCAATGACTTTGGGAAGCATGCCGAAGCCTGGCCTATCGTAGCGGGTGGCTTTGCGGTGCTCCATCGGAATGGCCAAACGGCGGGCTTGAGGTTTGCCTCTATGCAGAAGCGCCAAGTTGGCAATGATGGAGGAAACGATATTGGTCAGTCTCTCCACCACATCGGCTTTGGGGTTACGCTGGCGTCCGCCTGAGAGCTTGGAGGTGGCGAGAAGGAGGCTTTGGGTCGCGCTCTGGGCGATGGGGGAGAGAGTTGGACCGATAGAGGTTGCCCAAGGGTCGAACATTAGGTCGGTGGGGGCGAGGGACTCTACAATCTGCTCCTCACCATCGCTCGACACAGCGGGGCTTAGCGGCGACACAGAGGCAGCCCTACACCATATGCGGGGAGCTAACGATCAACATGTGCGTCCCCGATACGGTCACCAGATCAGCCGAGAAATTGAACGTGAGTTTCATGCGGTGCCTTTTCCGCGAACCTACAACGGTCGCCATTCGGGAATATGAGAAGGGTGGGGGCCAGCAGCTTCTGTCTTTATCAAAATGATCTTCTGTATTGCCTCTTGCAATAAGGGGTCACAGGCCTGTGCCAGAGCTTCTCCGATTCTGCGGAGTACGAGGCCGGCAGACCGTGGGTATGCATTCACCTCGAACGCAACATCCGGACCGCTTGGATTCCACATCGACCATTTTCGATGCGTGCCACTAGCCAACCTATGGACCGCCTTGGCGGCCTGAACGATTTGGAATTCTCTAACACGATGGCTTCCGGAATCGTCTTCTATGAGCGCGGCTACACCTAAATAAATGCTCGCCAGGCGGTGTGAGGTGACGCCGGCCTCTCGCAGCCTCCCAAACGCAACGCGAGCCCTGTAGATGGCCGGCTGCCCTCGCAGGTTCATGGCAGGGTCTACGCGTCCCGCGAAAGCCAGGGTGTACTCAAGGTCCGTTAGCGCAGCGACTACAGACGGGCGGATTGAATTGTCTGCCAGCCATGATTTCGCCGCCGAGACGTACGGCTTCAGATCGACGGCCCGATAGGTCGGGTGCCAATGCGAACCGTGGCGGGACTTCCGCTGGACATGATATCTGCAATGGTTCGGTGCCCTCCCCGTGCCGCTTGCCTCGGCTGTTTGTCTACCGCATCCGGGGATTGCGCAAACGGAACTCGTCATGCCCAAGGGTCTCTGCTCAACGCTCTCTCGCGAAGCATCTCGTTGACCTGCTCTTCAGTGAGCTCGTCGTCGTCGTTGAAATGGTCGGCTATCCCGCCCTTCGCCTGTTTGGCTAACTCCGAGGCATGAGTTTTCAACGAGGTGGAGGGAGAATCCGCTCCTGCAAAGAACGCAACTTCAGGCCGCCTTTCGAGTAGAGGTGCAATTTTGGCGAGGATGTCCTTGTTGAGACGCTTCGGATCGCGCAGCCATTTCTTGATGTTCGGCTTGAGCCATTTCGAAACGTATTCGTCACTAGAGTAGACGCTCACATGATCATCTTTCTGGCAGTTTGTATCAATGAACTCCAAAGCAGTGAGCGCAGCTCCCAGGGCTCCGCGCATGTGGGTCGTTTTCGCGGTGGTTGACTTGAACGTGATGGCGGCGAGGACATTCTCCTGCCCATCATCAACGAGCACTGCAAACCCATGGGCTTGCTCCCCAATACTGGCACCCGATACCCCGATGTGAAATCTCGTTTCGGAGCCACTGTCGCGCCGCTGCGGAAGCGTCGGTATCTCCGGTCCGCGCCTCCCGCTATATTCTCCGCCGATTGATGACTGCTCCATAACTAGCCTTTCGCGCTGTAGAACAACTAATGTAACGTGGGAACGCGCGGGAGCTTTGGGAACCGGCAATTGTGACCGATATGCCGCAAAGCACTACAAATCGCACTGTTGGTTTCCGCCGCTCTTAGACGTCGAATTAGGGGGACCGCATGGGCGAGAAGGCAGACGCCGGATATGGGAATGCGGAGCGGGAGGCGTTTGCGGCGCTACCGGCCAAGCAGAGACTCCTCGCGAACCTCGTGGCGGTCTTGGTCACCGGACTCTTGGCGCTCGCCTTCGCCATCGTCTTTATCGGCCCCGTGTTCGCGGAAAGCGTCACCGTCAAATACCGGGACGGCCCCGTGGACCTGGCCAACTTCGACTGCACCGGAGACCTGGACAGCAGCCTGGTCAAACGGATCTGCTACAGCGCTGCCAACAGCTACATGCTCATCCGCCTCAAGGGCACTTGGTACCACTATTGCGAGATCGATACGGGAACCGTGGACGCGTTGCTCAATGCCGAGTCTTTGGGCCGCTTCTACAATCAGAGCGTCAAGGACAGCGGGACAGGCGGACGCTTTAGTTGCCGCGATAGCGCCGTGCCGAAGTTCTGACTTCAACCGGGATGATCCGCGTCCGGTTGTGAGATAGCGTAACGCCAAATGCGCTCAAACGGAAACGCGTGCATGTCCGAGAAGCGACCCATAGACCGGATACGAGAGTCGGCCGCGTCGATGACGATCGGACATGAATCCGATGGCCCAATCACCGGCATGGCAACTATAGGCGAAAGGCTCTACATTCTGAAGGAGCGAGCCATCTACTTAATGCAGATGGCCGACGACATCGATCCGCAACGAACAAGAGCTGACATTCCGAATACTCAACAGCTCGTCGTCTCGGCCGGCACGTCCTCCGAAGTCGTCCAGAAGATTCTCCTTACTGGCCGCGAACTATTTCGGGCGGATCGCCTTATCGATCAGGTCGATTGGAATGCAGTGCTGGAGATCATTCTAGAAGTTTTGAAAGAAGCTGTCGCGGCGGCACAGATTAAAGACACGCTGTTGGCCGAAACGCAGACCACTAGAGAGCTAGCCTTGTCCCCAAAGGACAGGTCGCTGCACCTTCCGTCTGTGATCGATCTAGAAGGCCGCACCAAGGCGTTTATCCAACGCACAGAACACGCGGTTCAGGGGCTCTTCCGCGTCTGCAAGCAATTCTATTCCGAGGAGGCGTTGAAACGGCGGGGTGGCTGGTTGGACGGCTTTGTGACTACGGTCAAAGAGACTCATCCTGAGGCCGGGGCGTTTGCAAGCTTCGCCGAACAGTTTGCCGGATTCGGAAAATTCGTTCGAGCAGTTCGGAATTGTGTTG
Organism: Alphaproteobacteria bacterium; assembly: GCA_018823835.1. Classification (GTDB taxonomy): domain Bacteria; phylum Pseudomonadota; class Alphaproteobacteria; order Rhizobiales; family Rhizobiaceae; genus CAMYMG01. The sequence continues at coordinate 829,250 of JAHJHT010000002.1, forward strand.
AACACCCGAAGCCTCAACAGCGCATTATTCTTGCCGATTTCCGGCTGCTTCCTTCGCGCGAGCTAATCGAGCCAACCATAGAGGTCATTCATCCCTCAATGGCGGAGCCTGCCATACCTTTGACCGAATTCATGCAGCAGGTCAGTGACGCCATTCCTGCGCTAGCCGAGACCCTTTGGGCCTATCTCGCATCGAGCCACATGAAGCCGCTTGGCAACTTTCCTATTGCGGTAGGCGAGGTGCCAGAGGATCAGCGTCGCGATGGCGTTCGGTACGGGTACATGATCGCCATAGGTGGAGAGTGGAGCCGCTTAGGATAACATCGGGGAGAAACCTCAGATCGTTGGGGGACCTGAATCGAACTTGATCGTTTGCGTGGCACAACCAACATCCGGCGACCACGATGGGCACTGGCGCAAGTGGATGGGTGTGGAGAGACGTTGTGTGGTCCCGGCGACCGGCTTCGCAGAGCCACCCGACGACTGGCGACAAAGACCCGGCAAGCCGTTCCGTTGCAGCCAAGTCTGAGCGAATGTTCAGCCAAGGCTATACCCCTAGGTCTCTTCCCAGACAATCCTCCGCGTATACTGGACGCGCTTGATGAGCCTCAGCACAAATTTTGTCGGCAATGTCGCCAGGTGGCCCTCCAAGCCTGAAATCAAGCGAGCACTTGCCGTCGCACCTGCGGCACCGGAAACCCGCCACACGAATCAAATCAGTGCATTCCATGTCGCCAAACGCCGTGAACAGATCGGCCACCGTGTAGAAGCGCTGGCGCTTGCAGTAGGTGTACCGGATGGACGCGTAAGAGTCGCGCACATCCTTGGCCGCGTCGGACAGCCGGGATGAGCCTTTCCTCTTGGGCCAAGATGGTTCGGGCATGATGCGGTATACGAAAGCCGGTCAATCTAATCGCGACCCTTCGCCATCGCGTACGCGTTCCGCTTGGGTGCAGGACGATCCAGTGATGATCCCTTGATCGCATTGAACCATGCAGCCTCGACCATATGGGCGGCCGCGCGGGCCGATCGTTCGACGCCGTGGAGTTCTCCAACATTGCGGCTGATCTCGTGGCCGTCCGCCTGCATCGCCCAAAACCAGAGGCCTGCCTGTGGCCCACCCTCATGGCGATAGATGCGGCCCACGGTGTCCTCGTAGGTGTCCGCTTGCGCAACGTAGTCGGCCTCGCTGGAGGGGGACGTTTGACGCCAATTCAAGTACAATCGCAAAGCTTCGCCGGCCGCGACCCGTTGAGGTTCGGACATCGTGATCTCCTGTTTGCTAGAGGTCCGCAGACTGCCTCAGCTAGGCTAGGTCGTCAAGGATTTTGTTCCTATTTTGTTCTCAAAGGGTGAGCGAGAACAATACGGGCATAGGGCTTCTCTCACAGCCGGCGTTCACGACTCCTTGCTGCACCAAACCTTGCTAGGCGGATCACCGCATTGCTGCTTGAGGGTCTTCCAATAAGCACACTGTCCCGTTAGCCGAACGCGCCAGCCGGGACCTCCTTTGCAGCCGCACGTGTTGCAGCGGTGCTGATAGCTGCTCACAATACCCTGAGGCTTTACGATGCGAGCCATTCGCCGGTCGGGCCAAAACGGCTGGGCCGCAAGCGCCGCCAAGCTAACGGCGATGATAACAAGCAAGAGGTTCTGCACTGACATGCGAAGCACCCCCAGTCTGCGCAAACTGCCTCACCTGATAGCAGTCGCGGCTTAACGGTTCCTAAGGCGGGCCGCTAAAATTGGAGACGGTCGCCGAGGTCGCGTTCCGCTTGGCACGGAATCGGCAATCAGGTAGTTGTTGCGGGAGCGCTACGCGGCGATCCGGGGTGTGGAAACCCTGAGTTCGACATCAGGCACCAGCACATCGGTGCCGATCCTCGACTTTTTGGTCGGGGAGCCTGTGGCGAATGTCCAGGTTCTCCGGAACTAAAGGCCGCAGGAACCGGAACTTTTCCAACTCCCCGATCAGGGGTCCAGGGTGACAGTTTGCGGGGGCGTACCGCAGGCGATGGACTGGGGGAAGAATGAATTTTCGGAGAGCCATTCATGCGGGGTACCTAGGCTGCCTGATCGCCGCAATTTTCGCCGTTTGGAATCTGTCACTGGTAGGCCGCTATCAGCTGCACGCTATCGACAGTGGTCGGGCCTGGCGTATCGACACCAAGACCGGAGACCTCTCGTTTTGCGGCAACGCGGGGGGCGAAGGTCCGCTCTGCTTTCGGTGGTCTAGCTACCGAAGAATCCAAGCCACCCGGCAGGAGAATGTCCGATGAGGAATTCAAGAGGGCTCTAGATAAGATCGACACGCTGCCGTCTCAACGCGCCGAATAGACTTGCTGCGTTCATTGGGGGCGAGGCCTCTAAGCGACCCCGGCCACACTTGGATATGTGGCGCAAGCCGCCGCCATCAAGCTTCCTCTTTGATCCTCCTCGCCAGTCTCGACAACGTGGATGTAGAGACCCCCGTGGCTTTCACGATGCTGGCCCATGTCTGCCCCCTCCTCATCATGTCCATGAGGGCAGCATTGCGTTCGGTGTCCTCGGGTCTTCCCTTATAGACTCCTGCGGCCTTGGCCTTCTGAATGCCTTGTGTCTGCCTCCTGCGGCGATCCTCGTAGTCCTTGCGGGCTATAGCGGCCAGCATGTCCAGCATCATCCCGTTGATGGCATCCAGCATCCGAGCGGAGAACGCATCGCCCCCCGGTTGGATCAATTGATGGGAGGTGGGGAGGTCGAGCGCCACTACGCGGACCCGCTTTGAAGCAATCTGTGCTTTGAGGTGCTCCCAGTCGGCGGCATTGAGGCGGCTTAGCCGGTCTACTTGCTCCACCAAGAGAACGTCTCCCGGCTGGCAATCGGAGAGGAGGCGGAAAAGTTCGGGACGCTGGAGAGACGCTCCGCTCTCGTTCTCCACATAGGCTGCGGCAATCCTCAGACCCCGCTCGTCAACAAACCTTTGAAGGTCTGCCTTGGCGCGGGCTGCATCTTGTTCCTTAGTGGAGGCGCGGAGGTATGCGCGGATGAACATGGCGAGAAGCTCCTTAGTTCGTTTTGGGTAGCTTCGATAATAAGACTTCGCTTTGTGTTGTCAACACGAGTTATCGAAGTACGATTAGCGGGGCCTTGGAGCGTTTCGCTTGAGGTATACCCATATGACATGGTCCCAAGTGAGGTATGGATGGTTCCCACCGTCATCGCCCATGCCGCTCGGCTGTGTGGCAAAAGTATCCAAAACTGGGCGGCTCTGTTTGCCAAATCGAGCATCTGCGCTACCCTTCCGAAGGGGGAGAAGCACCATGCAGCGAATACTTACTGTCGCGTTTGTAGCGTTGATGCTCAGCGCTTGCACGACAACGGAGCAGGCAAATACTGCGCTGGCATCAAGATTCAAAGGTCAGACGGCAGACAGCTTTTTCCTCAGATTCGGTCCGCCCGTGACATCCTACGATATGGACGATGGCCGCCGCATGTTTGTCTGGGCGGAGAAGCAAAAGAACTTTTCCACCCCTAGCACGTCGACAGTGAACGTGATCGGTAACACCGCCTTCGTAAACACGACCCCTGGCAGCAATGTCGAGGTGCAGTGTCAGGTTCGCTTGGTTGTGAACAAGTCAGGCGTCATTGAGGAGATTCTTGCTCAGAGCGATTCAATTGGGGTCTGGCAAATGAGCCGTTGCAACGAAGTCTTCGGCGGAAAGGCCAGCTGACAGGCCACCATTACTGGCGCGATGATACCCATTCGCAACCAGTTGGGGGGGCACGGGGGAAACAGTCGTTCGCGCTCTAAGAGATAGCGTCTCGGATGCGTGACCCAAAATTTCATTGGGCAGCGACTGAGCGGTGATTAGTAGGGGGCTCCTGCGGTGAATAAGCTCCGAGCACGGCGCTAGGAGATCATATGGCGAGACCTGCGTGGGTGGAGCACAAAGACTATTCCAGTGGCGCGTGATTGAAGTGGGAGCCACAGCCGCACACGAGCTTGCCCGAGTGAGACCTCAGGGCGCTGCGCTGGTTTCCACTGCCGTTGCCCATTAGCCTAATGCGGTTTCAACGGAGGAATTGATGGCATCACGACCGACAATTAAAGGGCGGGGCACATCAGTTGCTGCCGCTTTTGTCCATGCGATAATTCCGAGGGACGCGGATGATTCGGCGGTCGCCCAAAATGTCGAACGCTTCGGTTTCAAGCGTGGGGAGTGTGTATACTGCGGCAGCACGGCCACTGATACTGATCACTTTTTCGCCTTGGTGAAGGGGGGCAAGCCCTCTGGCTATTACCACTCCACTTCGAACCTGGTGCCCGCGTGCGGTCCTTGCAACCAATCCAAGGGCGGGAGCGATTGGCGAAGCTGGCTAGTAGGAAACGCGAAAAGGTCGCCCCGGAGGCGTGGCGTCAAGGATTTGGATGAGCGCATCTCGCGCCTTGACCAATTGGCCGCAGAGATAACGCCTGCTCAGACCGAAGCCGAGATGATTGAGCGTGTTGGGGCCGAATTGTGGGAGCGATACTGGGATCGCCTAACCCATCTTAAGAGCTTGATGGCAGAAGCAGAAAAGGATGCGGCAAGGATACGGTATTTAATGGCAGAATCTCAGAGCGCCTAGCTGTACGGGGGAACACGGCAGGAGACGAGTCAGGCTATCCAAGTTGATAACAGAATTTCGTAACCGACGACTCGCTGCGAATCGCCCTTCTTTGATATGTTTACGTTTGGGCGGGAGTTGCTATGACCGGGCAGTTCAAAACAGACGGTGACATATGGCGGGGCTTCTGCTCTGCTTTGGGTGCAGAGTATCGCGATCATAAGCAGATTCAGGGCATCAGCGGGCTTACCCACGAAGTCCAAGCAATTGCCGTGGACGACAAGACGAAGCGTCTGATTCTGGTTTCGGCTGAATACAATCCGCGAATAGCTGCCCTTATGCGGGTGGACGTTCAGGCGACCATGCCTGACGTAAAGGTGTTGGTTGCCCGTCCCCTAGCCGTCGATCTTGCCCATACAGCCAGGACCGTGTTTGGGGACGCCAACGGGAATCTGGACGCCACCAAGATCGTCGAACTGGTGAGCATGATGGCGATGGGCGATGAGGGGAAGGACCTTGTAGCGCAGACCTACGGTCCAGCTCTCACGCCATTCTTCAATGCAATCGGCCGCAGCCAATTGCCGATCTTGTCTCACATTCTGAACGGGATACAGCAAGCGGCTTCCATCGACTGGAATAAACTCATAGCTACCGACGGGCCGCCCGATCCTAAGAACTACAAGCGGTTTGCCGACTTCTTTCTCGGTGAGTTTCAGACGCTGGACAATCTCGCTGAGGATCGGAGGCAAGGCATTTGTCCGGTGCCGACCTACCAGCTTTCCGACGACGACTGGGAAACGCTGCGTCAGGGCAACCGCATTGACGACATCCAGGAGCGGCTGAAGGCAATTGGGGTGTTCCAATATTTCTTCCCTCCAAAGGATGATCTCGCCCTTGGGCTCATCGACCGTGGCTTCAACACCGTCGAGTTGGTCGAACGAGGCTTTTCGGTAGCTGACCAGCAAGGCCATCAGATATCGGCAAACACCATCGTGCCCCAGGCGGCAGACACACCTGAGTTAATGGACAGCCTTCGAATGCAAGGGCTCACGCTAGAGGCCGAATTTGAAACCGAGGAGCTGACTCCAGACGGGAAAAAGGTCCGAACCGTTTTAAGAATCCGGCCCGCAGAGGGTTTGTTGGAGAAGTTGTCCAAAGTCGTCAAATTGGACCTGAGCCTGAAAGACATCTTCAGATCGTGATCGGATTTCGAAACTTTACCTACTGTTGGGCCATCAAGCTAGGCAGACGGCGCCCAGCTCCGAACACGATCCCCCTGTCGCCGCCCAGGTCGCTCGCAAACAACTTTCACCAGACTCAGCTGCATGAAGCCGAAGACCCTGAGCGATACCTACTTATCGACCATCTAACCGAACACGGCGTAGAAGGCATCTTCTTCAACGGCGTTGGTGAATCCGGATACCCGTCCTCTATATCCTACTCCCAGCTTGGCTACTTCAAATTCGACAACCGCCACTACCTCTACGGGTATGAGCTTCGCACGCAGTCAGCTCCGCTGTTCATCCTACAGCGCCTGATAGGGTTCGCTCGTATCGCTATCTGGCAAGACAAGGCAGCTCAATTCTTATTCAACCGTCGCCAGTTGGTAAGGCGCGAGCGTATCGAGCTTCTACGCTTTATCATCGACAACACGCTGAAGGATAATGACTACCGGACCAGTGCACCGTTTCTAATGCATGCAATCAACTCACGGCGCAGCTTCAGTCACCCAAATAGTGGACAGACAATGAACCACTACAGGTGGCTGTTAGATGCCCTGGTTGCCAGCGGGCATCTCAGCCTGGAAAATCATGCCTACAGATTGACCCCAAATGGCATCAACGGTTTGGCGGAATACGAACTTGAGGAGCGGCGCTATAATGAGGTTTTGCGTCAGCAGAAGCTTGTCGGTCGTCTGACCATCGCTCTGGTGGTCGTAGGTGCTGTTCAGGCGTGGGTTATTTGGATGGCGGGCTGAACTCCCCACCAACGTTACGAAACTCAGGTTCAACCAGTGGGATTGTAGCGCGCTAACATATATGTGCAACACCACTGTGCTACAGCCACTCGACACCTCACTATATTTCCCTTAGAAATCAGTGTGGAAGGGGTTCTCGAGCGCAATCCTCTTCTGGGCACCAGTTTTCCGTAATAAGTCCTGTAATCCTTAGGTTTAAAGGGTTTAGGCGTTCCCCGAGGTCCACCTAGCGGTACACCGCAAGACCACGGGGAACCCATAAGATGATGATCGACTTCCCATATATACAAATCCGCAATGGGCGATTTCGCTACCGGCGCAAGGTTCCCCTGAACCTTCAATCGAAGCTCGGGAAGCGTGAAATCGTTATCCCCTTGGGGAAATCTGAAGGTGAAGTCGCGAAGCAATACGCGAAAGTCCATGCCGAGGCAGAACGACGGCTCACCATGACCGGGGTTGAAGCTGTTGCCTCTGAGCAATCCCAGACAGCTATGGAACTGTTTCGATGGGCGCAGGGGCGCGTGCGCGAATTAGACCCGCATAGCAGTGCGCATAGCCGTGAAGTGATTGCTGAGGGCATCGCCCGAACCTACCCCCTAGACGACGAAGGATACCCGATTGGTGTCTCTCAGCGGGACGCTGCCCTCCTCCGGGCGCTGATGCTCCGCGATCGTCAGACCCGACCGGAGCCCTCACTTGAGGATGTGAAACGAGCTTACATCCGAGAGAAAGTTAAAGGGTCATCTGACGAGCGAAAGAAGGAGCAGCGCGTCGAGCGGGTCCTAGGGTACGTCTATCAGGTGCTTGGTCGCAAAGACGTGTCCCTGAATGGTGGTGTCAGAAAGACCGACGCAATCGACATTCGAGACCACATGTTGAATACGATCAACAGCCCGGCAACAGTCAAGCGCTACCTGAACGACCTCAGGGCGATCTTCAATTTCGGCATCGAATTGTTCGAGCTAAGCCGCACAGTCAGCAACCCGTTCCAGAACTTGCCAGTCAAGATGCCGGTAGGCGGTAGCAGCAAGGATGACCGACACCCGTTCTCCCCGACGCAATTGAAACAAACCCGAGCGCGTGTCCTAGGGTCGGCCAAAAAAGACCTTCAACTTATCTGGCGAATGCTGGAGGGGACCGGCTGTCGCCTCAGCGAGGTCGCGGGGTTGATGGTTGCCGATGTCAAACTCGACCACAAGTTCCCCCACATCGACCTTGTGTTCCATCCCCACCGCCGCCTCAAGACCAACGGGTCTGTTCGCGTCGTCCCTCTCATCGGGGATGCCCTCAAAGCGGCTCAGGAGGCCGTCATGGCTGCCGGTGACAATGCCCTGCTATTCCCAGCCTATGGACGCCAAGGCGGCGGTGAGGCCGCGTCTGCTGCCTTGATGAAGACCGTCCGCAAGGTTGTGATCGACAAGAAGGTGACCGTCCACAGCCTTCGCCACAACATGGTCGACAAACTGATGCTTGCCGGGGTTCCAAAAGGGGAGCGTGACCTCATCCTCGGGCATTCGTCGGGCGCTGCCAGCGAGGCATACGGGGGTTTGGAGACCCGGATTGAGGTGGCGACGAAGGCGGTGCGGCAGGCGCTCGGCTCAGCAGTATCTTGAACCGACTTGGGGCTTCTGATCAGTCCCCCTGCGGCTCCTTGCCATCTTCAGGCACCGCAGCGGGTGCGGCTTCACGCACAAGAACGTCCAAGGGACTAATGTTCTCGCTTCTCCAAGTCACCATTCTCTCGGCCCACTCGGCGTTCCTTTTGATCCTTTCTTGCCGCTCACTCTCGACCTCTGCGAGCACTAAACGCAACGTGCCCTTAGCGTCGTCTGCACCGTCCGTATCGGAGAGCCGATAGCAACGCCTTAGTTCTTCGGTGATCTCCAATACGCTCAGGCCGAGTTTGGCATACTCCTCTCTGCGCGCTTCAAAGAAGAACTCGTAGTCTGGGGGATGGTCTCCGTCTGCCGCGCCACGAACATTATTGGCCACCCATTGGAGCTTGTTTGGCAGGCTCCTGATCCGGAAGGCCAAGTCGGCCGAAATGGACTTCCAATCCACGTCAGCGGGGATCGAAAGGGTTGGTATGGACATTGTGGTTTCCAATTCGCCGCGCTCGTCGTAATCGCCTTTATCACAGGCGACCGAAGCACACGCGATCACGAAGGGGTCGAGGACGAGCAGGACTGTGACCGCAAGATGTTCGGCATGCCGCCGTCGTTCAGTCTCCAATCGACGTTCGGTCATACGGTGAGTATGCCCTGCGGCGAAGTAAGCCCCGCCAGCCGCAAGCGCGGCAGTCAGGACTCCACCAGCAGCTTGCCAGAAGAATGCACTATTCCAAGCCGCAGATGCCGCCTCTCGAAGCCACACAATCATTGATCCCTCCAAACGGGTCGTGTTGACCTTAGAGTTAGGTCGGAATGTTTGGTACAAAAATCCGAGCGCCCATTTGATTTGTTGGCACCGCGCAAAAATCCCCCCGTACCCCCTAAGTTGCACTAAGGTTTCCCTCGGTCCATCCCGCTTGTTTCCATCTGGAATGACCCTTGACCGTTTGCCGTGGTACCGCGCGGGCAAGCATCCTAGATGATCGATGGTCTTTCGATGTGACGGGGGCACCTCAATTGCCTCAGCGGCGGCCATAGACCGTGGCAGGAGTTCGGTTGACGGTTGCGCCGGGCCGACATGCCCTGCCATTTCCTATCCCACTAGCTGGGGAACGTTCCCGGTCCATAGGTTGACCACTTGGACCTACGAAACAATCTCGGGACGGTAGTGACCAATATCCAAACGGACGCGGACGCACCCTTGACGCTGTACCTTATTCTCAAGTACAAGGTACACCTAATGAATGCAACAGCTTGATAAGCAAGGGATACGGACAAAGAGAATGACAACCGCAGTGGCCTACCTACGGACCTCCTCCCGAACCAATCTCGACGGCGACAGCGCCCCGAGGCAGCGGCAGGCAATCGAGGAGTATGCCAAGCGTCACGGGCTCAATGTCGTGAAAGAGTTCTACGACGAAGCCGTCAAAGGCGCTGACCACATCGACACACGCCCGGGCTTCCGACACTTGCTCGACTATCTCGCTGGAAATGGGGCCAAGGTGATCTTGGTCGAGAATGTCAGCCGGTTCTCGCGCGACCTCATTGTGCAGGAGACCGGGCACAAGCTGCTCCAGGGTCTCGGGTACGAACTGATCCCGGTGGACGCTCCCGACCACTTCACGGACGACACGCCGACCGCCACGATGGTCAGGCAGATACTCGGCGCTGTCGCTGAGTTCGAGAAGGCGCAGCTTGTGGCGAAGCTCCGAGGTGCGCGTGATAGGAAGTCGAGGGCGCTTGGAAGGCGTGTAGAGGGGAACCACGGCTACCGGGTGGACAACCCTGACCTGATCAAGGAAGCGAAACGGCTGGCCCGCAAAAGCCCCAAGACTGGCAAGGCAAGGAGCTTGCGCGAGATTGCAGCGGAGCTTGTACAGATCGGCCATACGACGGCGAACGGACAGCCGTTCTCGGCATCTCAGGTGCAGCGGTTGATAGACGCGGGCTAATAGTGGCCCCACTAGCACTACGAATGAATTAGGGCCTCCACTAGCACCTGAAACACTATCATCCTGCTAGCTTTACGACGGCGACTTCCCCACCCACTAAGCACTGTAAAACGCGATACCCTTACTAACCGCACCGACCAGGATTTCTCCCCTGAAAGCCCCCATAGGTTGCCCACTAGCAACGCGCAGGGCACTTGAGCCCAGCCCCACTCAAGCCGACCCCCCGCATTCTTCCCTGGTTTGCGACTGATTGCTGCCCGTTGGACCCTTTCGCCGTGACGGGTCCGTCGCGCTTGCGGGTCAGCTTTGCCGAGGCGTTCCGTCCGCCTATCGGTGCCTTTCTCGACCATCCCGATCACCATCCCCAAAACCAAGGAGCTATGGAATACACGACTGAAGTTCTCGACCGAACTACCGGCGACCTGAAGACCGTTTCCCTCGGGAATTGGCTGAAGGTTTCCGAGTATGGCGCGACCAAGGGCGTCGGGCCTCGCAGGACCAAATCGATCCTCACCCACCTCGGCCTGCTACAGGAGGAGCGCGAAACCTCTGCCTCAGGACGAGGGATCGTCACCCGCAGACGCCTTACTCCCGACGCGGTCAAAGCTGGTCTTGGCAAACGCATATATCCGAGGAAGACCGGCAGCTTTCCCTTCGACGTGTTGTCGCCCGAGGGGCAAGCCTGGGCTGACCTTAGATGGGACCATGCTGTCGCTGACATCGCAGCAAAGGTAGCCGCCGATCCAATGGTCTCCCATGCCAAGGAACGCCTCGACAGGCTCAAGACTACCCGCCGGTCGGAACTGACCCCTCAGATGGAAGTCTGCTTCCTGTCCGACTTCTTTCCCGATCTCGCCCAGGTCGACATCTGTAGGATCACCGGGGCGCCACCCCGGATGGTTTCGCTCTACGTCAATACCCGAGCGGATCAGCTAAGAGCATGGAGGGCATGGAAGTGTAAGCAGCTACCAGAAGCTCTGGGTATCACCTTCCGGTCCGATCTGGTGGACCCTCAAGAATAACCCTCCAAGTAGACACGGCAGGAGAGTTCCCATTCCGATGGTCTCTCCTCCGTGGTCTACATTCTAGAGGGTACATGCAGGCATGCTTCACGCATTCCCATGATTGTCATCCGACTGGATACCTACATACACAAGGACTTACATCGTCGGAAAAAGACCGCTGATGGCATCAGGCTGCGGCACGAATATTCAAGGAGTGTCTTGCTGCTCGCGAACGACGCCTATTAGGCGCCTGAACTCCTGATCATTGCTGGCATTCTTCCAGCGGTTCACGAACCGGCACACGATTTGAAGGTTGTCCTTCTCGTAGTGGCCGCTGCTGTCGATCCGGTCGAGCGAGCACAGCATCTCCTTGTCGTCCTCGTCGCCATCGTACTGAAGGCGGAGGTCTGTGATCGCGCACAGGCCGTCCTGCTCTGCCAGCAGCGCCTCCAGAAACGGCATCAGTTCATTCTCGGGGATCAGTAGGTCCTTGTTCTTGACTGTCTTCAACACCTGCTGGCCGTTCGCGAAGTTGACGGTGCCTTTGACAGTGGCCGCCATTCGCCAGATCGCCTTCTGGCGGGCGTTGTATGTGACGCCAGGGTTCTTCTGGCGACGCGCGGCCTTGGCCTGCCATTCAGGGCGCGAATGCCAAGGGGTGAGATCGTCGCCGTTGATCAGCGCCAATGCGTATTCGGCGTTGTCGGGCTTCAACTGCTGAAGGGTTCCTTCGGTAAACAGGAACTCCTGCGCCTTCGGGTGTAGCCCCGCCCATTCGAGCCGGTTTCCCTTGCGGTTCAGGTTCGACCATGGGTCGCATGGCTTGTGGCAAATGATCACGTCGCGGCGGTCACCTACTGTTTCTTTAAGCGGCTCATAGGTGGCAGGGTCGGGGCGCGAGGTCGTCCACCACAGTTGGTCTTTCTCACGGTGTATCCAGATGTCGCCCTCGCTCTCGACGATGGTGGTCATGAGGTTGAACCAGCGGGAGGCGACAGGGCGCGTCGGGGTCTTACCCGCTGCCGTCTTGTGGAGGCGCATACGGTCCTGGATGTAGCCCTCACGATCGCCTGCTTGCCAGAAATGCTGGACGCGGACGTCGTTCATGGTCGCGATAGTGCTACGGGCCAGGCAGTCCGGCCATGCGTAGTTCTCGCGCCCGAAATTGGCGATGTAGACCCTCAATGTTTCCCCCGGCTCGGCACTTAAGTGCGTATTGCGACGAGCTTGTGTGTGTCCAGAATATCGCGGACGATTGCGCACACCTTCGCCGCTTGCTGCCTGTTCGCAGCGTAGTCGTTTGCGTGAGCAAGATCGTTCCGCAGGTCCTCTATTCGCTTGAACATACGTTCCAACTCCTCGCGACGCCGTTTCGTCTCTTTGTTGAAGAAGAGCCTGATCAGAATGTCACGCTTGTCGCAGAACTGCGTGAACAGCAGCTCTGTGACGATCCCTTCCTTGCGTCTCGCGTCTTCGATCCTCATTCGGAGATCGCCTTGGCGCTTGGAAGAGATGCAGCTGAACCATTTCTCGCCGCTGGGATCGGCTGCTTGGATCGCCTCTGTCATTGCTACTTCGAGACCGGTTACGAGCCCAAACAGAGCCGCTCGCACTGGCAGCTTCTGCAAATCGGACAAGCTAACGAGGCCAACGACGCCTTGGTCCGAAACTAGCAGGCGAAAGGGTCGGGTATCCGCTTCTTTGACGAAGGACAAGATGCTGGCGTCTGCCCCGATAAGGCAGTTCTCGTGCAAAGGCCGGTATGCCCGCGAAACTGGCGCGTCGGGCGCGGAGGCATCAAAGTACCAGTCTAGTTGGATGGTCCCGACTATGTGTTCGTTGCCTTCGCCGCCATCGACAACCGGCATAAAATCGAACTTGCTTACGTTCCGTTCCGCGACTGCTCGGAGACTATCGTCGAGGTGGCAGCAAGCGAAATGCTCTCGCCTTGTCGCGATCATGCTGACGCTCAGACCGGCGTGCAGGGCCTGGAAGTCGTCGTGCTTTTGACGTTCCGTCCCGTCCACTCGATCTACCATCGCGCTCCGCTTTCACGCCTCATGTGCGCGTCTGCCGCGCCTCGCTTTCGGCTTCGTTCGGCGTTCTGCCATGATCCGCTCCAGCAGCACGCTGGCGGTTTCGTCGGCAGGGTCTTGTGGCACCAGTTCGCCCCTGAAGGCTTTGGCGAGTACGGCTTGATCGAGCCGATCGATCAGCTTGCGGGCGCTGGTTGCCTCGGAAGCGAGCCGGTCGATCCATGTGAATGCTCGCTCGATGCTGGTCTCGATGATGTGCTGTTCCTCAAGTGGCGGCAGGGGCACAGGCAATTGACGAACATCCCGAAGGTTCAGCCCAGGCATGTCAATTCCCCGGTATTTTGAATGGAGCCAGCTTTGGGCCACGCGACTTTCCAGCCAGCGGGCGAGAAAGCTTGTTAGTATCAGCCGCGAAGGCCGGAACCGCGCTGTTCCCTGCGTTATGTTAGCGCCGGTAAGCGCATCGGGAACGATAGCCACCTTAGTTGCTCTGATGATGCCGAGAAGTATGTCGCCGCCGCGCAGTGACGCTCGCTCATACCGGGCGGCGATCTCTTCACTGGTGAACAGAAGCTGATTGAGCTTGATGCGACCATTCTCAATGTCCGTGCCTCTGACGTAAGGAACACCAGACGCTAATTTCGGGCCGGGTTGAACGATCCCGTAGACGATCTCGGCACCCGGCTCGACTACCATTTCTGCAGTCGCCCAACACCAATGAGGAGGCAAATGGAAGAGGGCTTCTGGAGTTGCTCCAGCGGAAATCGTCTTCCGTTTCTGATGCTCCAGGGACAACTCCTCAAGTGCCCTTCGAACTGCTGCGGTATCAACTCGACCGGCTCTCACAACGTGAAACCCATCTGCAAACGCCGCCGCAAGCACGGCTTGTTTGTACTTCTCGACAAGGCGCGGGATGTGGTCGAGGTGATCACGGGCACGTCTGGATTTGCCGCAGAGGCTGTCGATCTTCGCCGCGATCCGTCGCTGCTCGGGGATCGGCGCTACGGGCACCGCAAGTTCGGCAGCGCGGCTCCCCGACAGCTCTTTGAATGTCGTACCGCTCGCCTTGCTCTCCGCGTACTCCACCGAACTGAGAAGGTAGTGCCGGAGGTATTCTGGGCTCAGTTCGCCCTTTAGAACGAAGCTCTTGAAGCCTTGATTGGTGCTGATCTCACCAGCTGCAATGGCGCAATACCCGACAGGCGCCCGCGACGAGAACAACACCGTCCCAGGCGGCATGATGCGGGCAGCACTGGTCCGATAACCTTTCTCGCTAAGATCACGACGGCCACGGGATATGTACACGTCCTGATAGCCCGTGAGGTCAGCAGGTGTCAGCCACGGAATGCCGTGCTCAGTGAAGTTGCCATCGTCACTGGTCGACGGTGTACCGCCGCCCACAACGTCGGCGACAGCTCCCATAGAGGTCCACGTCCAAGTCGGCGGTATGTCCCATCGTTCCTCGGTCACTCGGCCGCCTCCGCGATGGCGGCAGCCTCCTCGACCCTGTCAGGCTCGATCTCTTCCGACAGTGTTTCGATCTCATCCAGCGCAGCCTTGAGGTGGCCGATGATGGCAGCAGCGATGTCCTCCGGCTCTGTCAACGCTTCCTCGGCCTCGGCCACAGTGTCGCGCAGCCATGTTATGTCGAGATTGTCTTTGCGGGCGGCGATGATCTCGCGGCTGAAGATGCGCCAGCGCCCATCCTCGCCTTGTTCCATTCGCTCGGCCCCGCCATTCGGATCGGAGCCATAGGTACTCTCGAAGTCGGTGAAATCGGCGACCGTGAGAGGGCGCGTTTTGCCGAAGGCAGGCATGTTGGCCCGCATGTCGTAGACCCATACGGCCTTCGTGTTCGCCTTGTCGGTCTTGCCGCGCTGGAAGAACAGCACGTTGGTCTTCACCCCCTGTGCATAGAAGATGCCGGTCGGCAGTCGCAGGATTGTATGGAGATTGCAGAGGTCCATCAGCCACGTCCGGAGCCGTCGGCCGGTATTGTCCTCGAATAGCACGTTGTCGGGCACGACCACGGCAGCGCGGCCATTGGGCTTCAGAGCGCGCACGATGTGTTCGACAAAGGCAAGCTGCTTGTTCGATGTGTCCGCCGTCACCGAGAAATCGGAGCGGATCGGACGACCGCCGCCTTTCTTGGTCCCGAAAGGCGGATTGGTCAGCACCAGGTTGGCCCTGGGCAGCGTCGCGCCATCCGGCGACAGCGTGTCGATCAACTCCACCCCGCCCTCAATACCGTGCAAGAGCAGGTTCATCATACAGAGCCGGTGCGTGTCGGGCACAAGCTCGGCCCCAACGAAGGCGTTGTGACGCTGAAAGAAGGCCTGCGCCTCCGGTAGCTTGTAGAGGTCGTCGGTGTGATCCTTGATGTAGCGGTCGGCGGCGACGAGAAACCCAGCCGTACCGGCGGCAGGGTCCTGCACCGTCTCGCCCGGCTGAGGCTTCATCAGGCGCACGATGCAGTCGATCAGCGGGCGCGGCGTGAAGTACTGTCCTGCACCCGACTTCTTGTCGGAGGCGTTCTTCTCCAGCAAGCCCTCATAAAGGTTGCCCAGCCCCTCCTCGCGGGCGGAGAACCAATCGAGCTGGTCGATGTTGGAAGTCAGTGCCTTGAGGTTCGTTGGCTTCCTGAGCCGAGTCTGGGCGTCGGTGAAGATGGCGCTGACAAGACCGTCCTTCGCCTTGCCTAGGTCGAGCAGCATAGCCTTGTAGTAGTCGAGCTGTTCCATGCCCTCGCGCTTGGCGAGGGCGCCCCAGCGATAGCCCTCCGGCAGCCGGTTCTCGCGGCCCGTCTCCTCCAGCATCTTCAAGAACAGGAGATAGGTCAGCTCGGTCACATACTCGTTGTAGGTCACGCCGTCGTCGCGCAGCACGTTGCATAAGCCCCAGAGCTTGGAGACGATGTCGGTGGTGGTGGTCATCAGTTCCATACACTCGTCAGTTGGCCGCCGTTGTCGCGGTAGTAGAGATTGAAGCCGAGCTGCTGAAACACTGTCGGCATTAGATTGCGCATCTCCGATGCTGCGAACCGTGCGATGGCAAGGTCGGGCTTTTTGTCTCTTCGCCGCCTGCGGTTACGATCTTTCTCGGCAAAGAAGAACGACCAGTACAGCATGTCCACGCTAGACGATGTTACCCAATCCACGGAGGTCGAATAACCGGCAATCCAATTGACACCTGCTCCGTTATGCTGATCAAGAAGAAACTCGGCATTGGCCTGGTTGCAGATCAGACAACTTCCAAAATAGAGGCCTGTAACCGTAAAGTTGACGTTTGCATTTCGGATGATGTTCCTAAGGACCGCCCTGGAAATCAGATTGCCTGGGCTGCCCTGTAGATTATTCGCGTCTCCGTGCGCCGCGATGTAAATCGTGTGGAACGTATCGTTGGCGGCGACCTGTCCCACGACTGTTTCCAGAGAGCTTCTGTCGCAAAACATGTCGTACCGGAACCCGAACGGGTTCGACACGGCGATACCACATGCGGTCTCGAAAAGAGCTCGAACACTATGATTTCCGTCGTCCCACCAACGGGCTTCGACGACCGACAGGCCAGTAATCATGCCTCCCCCTTATGACGCTTTCCGCCACATTTCTTCGTTGATGCCGGCGAGTATGGTTTCAAGCTCACCGCCGAACACCTTGTTGAGCCGGTTGAACCCTCCATCGGCGGCGAAGGGCTCCTTGTCGATGGCCTCGCGGTCAACGACGACCTCTTTCTCGATTTGGTCGCCAATGCGCTTTAACCACCGCTTCTGTGGCTCTGTCCATGGGCGACTGGCGATGACCCCTCGCATTGCGGTACGGACGCGGTCCTCGTATGGGGTTAGCGGGTCGCCCAAGGCTGCCTGACGCACGAAGCCGATGATTGAGGCGGCAATCTCTTCGTTCCTCGCGTCGGCCCATGCACGGCGCAGATTGGCCTCGGAGTAGCCCTTTCGGTCGAGTGCCAAGCGAAGCTCCTTCAGGTCCGCACGGGTGAGGTCCCGAGGACGCTGCACCACCAGCTTCAGCGCAGCGATGCTGTTTATGTTGTCGCGCACGAAGGCGGCAAAACTGTCGAGGAAGTCTTCAGGCTTCTGCGCCTCACCATAACCGCGCGTGACCGCGACGATCTCGTCGGCATGAGGCGAGATCGGGACATAGCGCTGGTTCTCGCCGTCCCCCTGCCAGTCGAGGATTGGACCAATGGCAGAGCGACCCTTCAGCCATGCCGCAAGAGCCGGCACATCGCCTGACAGAAGCCGTTTCAGCATCGCCTCAGGCGTCTCCCCCGCAACAGCCTCGAACCGTTGCCGCGCTTCGTTGGGTAGCTTCTTAAGGCGGCGGCGGAGCTTGACGACGATCTGTTCTCGGATCGTCTCGCGATGACCTTCGTCGGCAGCGCCGATCATCTCGCCAATGAGCTGCTCGAAGGAGATCGACGGATTGACGACGACCGGCTTCATGTCAGTGAGGTCTTGGAGATGCGGATAGAGGTCCACGGCATCGAAGATGCGGAACACGTCCTTGCCGATCTCCGGGCACTGGCGTGTCGCCCGTCCGATCATCTGCTCATACAGGATACGGCTGTTTACCCTGCGCAGGAAGACGAGGTTGACGATCTTCGGCACGTCTATGCCCGTCGTCAGAAGATCGACCGTCACGGCGATTTTAGGGTTGGCATCATTGCGGAATGAGCGGATCAGGGCTTGCACCCTGTCCACGCTACCCGTGATCTTCTTGACCGCCGCGTCGTCGATCTCTCCGTACGCATCGGCGAAAGCCTTCTTGAGGGCGCTGACTACGATGTCGGCATGGGCATCGGTCGCCGCGAAGATCAGCGTCTTACCGGGCAAGGCCGGATCAATGTGTCTCGCCAATTCCTCGGCGACCACGCGATTGAACTCTGGCGTGATCACTTGCCGATTGAACTGCTCGACTTCGAAGTGGATTTCGTCGGGCAGGACGGCGGTGTCGATTTCACCAGTAGCTGGAGCCAAGTATTCGACCTGCTCGCCTGCCGAGAAGCCTATGCCCGCCCGCGCCAGGGCGGTCTCGATGCGGATTGGCGGTTCGTGGTCGATCAGGAAGCCGTCGATCACGGCCTCGCGGTAAGAGTAGCGGAAGATCGGGTGGCCGAATATATCGGTAGTGTGCAGCGCGGGCGTGGCCGTGAGTCCAACCTTCACCGCGTCGAAATATTCTAGCACGCGGCGGTATTTTGAGATGTAGTCCTCCTGGCTCCGAAAGCTAAGCTCCGCATCGGACATCTCGCGGTCCAGTAGGTAGCCACGGTGGCACTCGTCGATGACCATCAGGTCGTACTGATCAACCGGCGGAGCCTCAGACGTATCGGCTGCATAGAGAACTCGTTTGACCAACCCCTGGATCGTGCAGATGTGGACCTTGGTCTCCACTTCCGGCGCCACGTCTTGCAGTCCCTTCAATCCGAAGATTTCAGCAAAAGTCTTTCCGGATACGACCCTGGTGGTGGAGAACTCGCCTTCCGTCTGATGCCCTAGCGCGCTGCGGTCCACGACGAAACAAATCCGGCGGAACCGCTTTGCCGACAGCAGGCGGTAGAGAAGCGCTATGGCAAGCTTGGTCTTGCCGGTGCCAGTTGCCATCGCCACCAGCATATTCCGTTGGTCGGCTGCCAGGGCTGCCTCCACGGCCCGTATAGCGGCTTCTTGATAGCGTCTGATGGGGAAGCCAAACTCGAACGGCTGGGCCTTCAGAGCGGCGTCTGCGGCGTCCTGATCGACCTCCAGCAGTCCGGATAGGCCATCGGGCGTGGGCCAGTCCACTAGGGCGCGGCGATGGTTGGCGCTACGGCGCGTGTCGCGGAACCAGATACCGCTCTCGGTTTCGATTTGCTTCAGGTAGGAACGGCCATTAGCGGCGAAGACGAAGGGTACGCGATGCTCACCCCAAGGCCCTCCGGCGGTCAGGAAGTCTCCGCTGGCCGCGATCCCGAGCGAATACCGTTCTGCCTGGTCAATGGCCGCAGAGACGTTCTTCCGCTTCCGCTTAGCCTCGACAATGCCGATCAGAGTGGTGTCGACGAAGAGGGCATAGTCGGCGGGACCGTTCGCGGTCGGCCATTCGGCAATTGCCATGTTGCGGCCCTTGGCAGGACGGACCCCGGCGCTGTATCGCAGCGACTTGGTGTCGACTTTCCATCCGCGATCCCGAAGCTGCTGATCGACGAGCGCTCGGGTCTCGGCCTCGTCAAGCCCCAGCTTGGTGGCTGCTTCCTCGCCTCGCGCGAGGAAGTTCATCATGACACCACGCGGTGCGCTCTCGGCTTCGGCCTGGAGGATTGCGAGCTTAGCAGTTATGGCTGCCTTGGCGGCTTCCGTCTCCTGCGCAAGCTGCTCCCAAACAGTCCGCTCTTCGGCCTCGCGCTTCAGCCTCTCCTCCGCTGTCTCAAGCGCGCGGGCCTGCTCCTCGGCTTCGCGGCGGGCCGTGGCGACAGCATCTTCGCTCTTCAGGACCTTGATGCGCAGTGCGTCGATCTCAAGCCGTAGCGATGCGGTCGCATCGACTGGCTCCGGTGGCGGGATAAACGGACCGGGGTTGAAGCCCGGCTCCCTGCCGTATGTGCGATGGAACCAGACGCCGAGTGAGCGGGCGAACTTCAGCGAGGTCAAGGCGTCGGCGTGACTGCCCCTAGCCTCATGGACGGCAGCGTTGCCAACCTTGCGGATCGAATGAAAGATGTCGGCGACTTCCTTCGGGATGATCCGTTCGTAGGAGAGCCGGCGCAGCGTCTCCTCAAAGGCTTCGCGCTCATCCCGATAGGCGGCGTGGCGGGCGGCGATCATCTTGGCCGTCAGTTCCGCGAACTGGCGCAGCTTGACGATGCATGTCGAAGGGTCTTCGCTGAAGTAGCGCTCAGCAAAGCCTCCCAGCGCCGAAAGACGCTGGTCATGTACCGCCAGAAAGCTGAAATTGGACGCGCCGTTCATCTTCCCCCTAGGCGGCAATCTTGCACAGTTTGCTTACGTATTCACCAAGGAATGCAAGCAGATTGTCACCTAACCCATACTGCGAAGCGGCCTTGACACAAGGTACACCGATGGCCCATCTGAAGGTACACCGAAGGTGATGCTTCGGGGAGAGCCCATGCAGCTAAGAACTTGGCAGACATAGGCAATTCGGAGAAGTGGTTCCGGTTCGATAAACCCGAACCCATGCCTCTTCTGGGCACCAATCATTTGTTCCGGGTCGTTCCGGATAATCCCAAAAAGGCCCCGCGAGAGCGGGGCTTTTTTGTGGACATTCGGTCGCGCGGGCCATTGCAGGCCCCGGCTACCGACCTTGGGCATTATCCGGCACCACCGCCTCGGCCTCGATCTCGACCGCGTAGTCGCCGATCAGGTCACCGGCCTCGACCATGGTATTGGCAGGCATGATGTCGCCGAAGACCCGGCCATGGGCGCGCGACACTGGCTCCCATTGTGCCGCGTCGCGCAGATAGATGCGGGTGCGCACCATGTCGTCCATGCTGCCGCCGAGCGGTCTCAGCGAAGCGGCAATCTTGTCGAGAATATAGGTGGTCTGGGCGGCCGGGTCGCCCGGCGCCACGCAGCGGTCATTGCCATGCGTTGCCGTGGTGCCGGAAACGCGGATCGTGTCCTTGACCCGGACCGCCCGGCTGTAGCCGGCAACGGGTTCCCACACGCTGCCGGAAGAGACGCGGAACTGACCCGCCCGACCCGGTACGGGTTCGGCGCTGTAGATCGAGGGCAGCGCATCGAGATGATGGCTGAGGTCGCCCGAGGCGGTGAGGTAGGGCGGCTTGCGATACTCGTCGCCGCAATCGCCCGGGATCTGCACTGTCGCGGCGAATGCTTCCTCGAGACGGGCCTTGTCGTCGTCATCGAGCGCAAAGCCAAAGAGTTTCAGATTGTCGGAACGGTGCTCGCTCTCGCCGATGCGTGCGCCGATGATGGCCGCGGCGACGGCCTCATGCTCGAGCACCCACCGTGTGGCGACATTGGAGATCGAGACACCGTGTTTCCTGCCGATATCGGCGGCAGCGGCAAGGATGCCCTGGAAACCCGCCCAGCCGCCGGCGACGTCGATGAAGCGCTTGTATTTCGAGCGGCTCCAGTCGGCGATGGTCTCGGGTTCGGCCTTGCCCAGCCACTTGTCGGAGAGAAAGCCGCCGCACAGCGTGCCATAGGCGAGCAGCCGCACGCCCCTCTCCATGCAGAGCGTCGAGAGTTCGCCGGCGGCGCGGCGGTCGACCAGCGAGAAGGAGACCTGGTTGGTGGCCACCGGAATGCCGTCGGCCAGCGCGACCCGCAGATGCGCGGCATCGAAATTGGTGACGCCGATGGCGCCGATCAGACCCTCGTCCTTCAGACTGGCCATCTCGTGCAGCGCGTCGAGCCAGGCCGGGTGCTCGAAACTCCACCAGTGAAACTGCAGGAGGTCGACCTTGTCGACGCCGAGCCTGTCGAGCCGCTCCTGGACACCCTTGCGAACGATGTCTGGCGTCATCGGCCCCGGCTCAGGGCACCATTTCGTGAAGGCTGCGGGGCGGGCTCCGGCATCGCGAAAGCGCGCCAGCAGGCGGCCGGTGATGATTTCGGCGCTGCCGTAATGATCGGCCATGTCGAATGTGTCGAAACCCGACTTCGCGTAGGCCTGGAGCGCATCGGCGGCGATTTCCGGATCGAGCGTCGTGCCGTTCTTCTCGAGGTCGGCAACCTGCCAGAGACCGCAGACCAGCCGGCTGATCGAAAGGCTTTCGCCGAGCGCGATGCGGTCAGGTGTTTGCGGCATTTTCAGTCTTCTCTTCGGTTGGAGCCGGAGCCGCGACGCCACGGCGCAGTTTGCCGAGATGGCGTGACACGACGCTCAGTTCGCCCAGAATGCCGCGCGGGCGCAGCAGCAGGATGGCGCAGAGCGCAACGCCGATCATGACGATCTGAAGGGCGGCAGCGCGCGCCTGTTCGCCGGGCGGGAAGATCGAGGCGACGGCGCCGGCAGAGCCGGCCCAGATCGCCCAGACCAGAACCGCGCCGAGGATGGCGCCGCGATTGTTGCCCGAGCCGCCGACGATCAGCATGGCCCAGACCTGGAACGTCAGCATCGGCACGTAATTGTCGGGCGCGATGAAGCCGATGAAATGCGCCTGCACGGCGCCGGCCAGTCCCATGATGCCGCCGCCGATGGCGAAGGCCTGGAGCCTGAAGCCGACGGCGCTCTTGCCGAGTGCGAGCGCGGCCGGTTCATCCTCGCGAATGGCGCGCAGGACGCGACCCCACGGGCTGCGAGCAAGCCGCTCGAGCACGAAGTAGAGCGCGATCACCAGCAGCGCGACAACAGCGAAATTGGCGAGGCTGAACAGCAGCGGCGTGGCTGCCAGTTCAGCGAAGGGGCGCGGAATGAAGCCAATGCCGAAGGGGCCGCCGGTCAGCGCCTCGAGGTTCAGTGCGCAGAGTTGTACCACCACGGCGACACCGAAGGTCGCGATGGCAAGATAGTCGGCGCGCAGACGGATGGTCAGTGCGCCGATCAGAAACGAAACGATGCTGGTGATCACCGCACCGCCGATCCAGCCAACGACGATCGGCAGGCCAAAGCCGCCGATGCGACCGGCCGTGTCGGGCGTCGTCAGCAGGGCCGAGACATAGGCGCCGATGGCGACGAAGCCGGCGATGCCGACATTGAACAGGCCGGTCTGGCCCCATTGCACGTTGAGGCCGAGACAGATGATGGCGTAGGTCAGCGCCATGGTCAGGAAGAAGGCGCCGTAGCTGATGAGTTCGACGCTCATTCGGGCCTCCCGAACAGGCCCTGGGGGCGCAGCAACAGCACCATCACCAGAATGACGAAGGCGATTGCGGCGCGCCACTCGGCGCCGATGAGCTGGACAGCAAAGGCCTCGGAAAGCCCGACGATCAGGCCCGCCAGCATGGCGCCGGGCACGGAGCCTATGCCGCCGAGGATGGCGGCGGCGAACAGCGGCAGCAGCAGGTCGAGGCCCATTTGCGGGCGGATCTGGACGAGCAGGCCGGCGCTGATGCCGGCGATGCAGGCCAGCGCCGCACCGAGCAGCCAGACGATGCGGATCACCTTGCGCACCTCGATTCCGACAACGCCGGCAAGCTGCACATTCTCGCTGACGGCGCGCATCGAGCGGCCGATGGAGGTGCGGGTGAGCAGAAGGTGCACGGCAATGACAAGAACCGCCGCGACGCCGAGCGACAGCAGCTGGTCTGGCGTCGCCCGGATGCCGCCGCCGAGCGGCTGGGCGATCTGCAGGGCTGTGGTGAAATAGGCAGGCTTCGAGGTGAAGATGAACTCGAGCAGGCTGCGCAGGGTCAGCGCCGCGCCGAAACTCGCCATGACCATGATGATGATAGAACTGCGCCTGTCGCGCAACCGGCCGAACAGCAGCGCATCGACGAGCAGGGCAAGGCCGCCGTTCAGCACAATGGCGATGAGCGCGGCGATCGGCAGGGCCCAGCCGAAGGAGAAAGGTCCGATCGGCGTCAGAAGACCGCTGAAGAGCGCGCCCAGCGCACCGGCCACGGCAAGCGCGAAGTAGGCACCCCAGGCCACGAACTCGCCATGCGCGAAATTGGCAAAGCGCAGGATCGAATAGGTCAGCGTCACGCCGATGGCGCCGAGGCCAATCATCGAACCGGCAATGAGACCGTCCATCAGGGCCTGCGGATTCATGGCGACACCTCCGCACGGTCGTGGCGGACGCCGAGATAGAGTTCGGCGACGAGCGGATCGTCAGCCAGGCCCTCCGCCGTGCCCTCGTGGCGAATGGCGCCCTCGACCAGGATGACGGCGCGGTCGGCGATTGCGAGCGCCGCCTTCACGTTCTGCTCGACGAGGATGATGGTGACGCCCTGCGCATTGATTTCCCTCAACCGGGCGAATACCTCGGCGACGATCTTCGGCGACAGGCCGGCCGATGGCTCGTCGAGGATCAGCACGGACGGTTCGACGATCAAAGCGCGCGCCACCGCCAGCATCTGGCGCTGGCCGCCGGACAGCTGGCCGGCACGGCGCGACGAATGGGCCGAAAGGTCGGGGAACATGTCGTAGAGGGCAGCGATGCGACCGGCGCGCCTTTCCCTGGGCAGGATGTCGGCGGCGAGCAGCAGGTTGTCGTTGATCGACAGGGTGGCGAAGATGTTCTCGGTCTGCGGCACGAAGGCCAGACCGTGCCGGATCTTTTCGTGCGCCGGCACGGCGGTGATGTCTGCGCCGTCGAGCGCCATGGTGCCGGAATGCACCGGGACAAGGCCGGCGATGGCCTTCACGAAGGTGGACTTGCCGGCGCCGTTCGGTCCCAGCACCACGACCAGTTCGCCGGCCCGCACCGCGAAATCGACACCGCGCACGATCGGCAGGTCGCGCTCGTATCCGGCAACAAGGCCCTCGGTCGAAAGCACGACGGGCTTGACGTCCTCCATCATGCGACACCGCCGAGATAGGCGTCGATGACCGCCTTGTCGCGCGCAACATCCGACGGTTTGCCCTCTGTCAGATGTCGACCGCCGGCCATGACGACGACGCGGCTGCACAGCCGAGAGACCATCTCCATGTTGTGCTCGATCAGCAGGATCGACTTGCCCTGCCGGTTCAGGTCGAGAACGCGGTCGATGATCAGTTCCAACAGCGTCGGATTGACCCCGGCAGCCGGTTCGTCGAGCAGGATCACCTGCGGGTCGGCCATCAGGATGCGCGACAGTTCGAGCAGCTTGCGCTGGCCGCCCGACAGGATTCGCGCCGGCTCGCCCTCGAGCCGCGACAGGGTGACGAAATCGAGCAGCGACCGCGCCTTCTCGACCGAGGCGCGTTCCTCGGCGGCGACGCGGCCAGGTCGCAGCAGGTTCATCCAGATGCGCTCGCCGGCCTGGTTCTGGGCGCCGGTCAGCACGTTTTCCAGGACCGTCATCTCGGCGAAAGGCCGAGGGATCTGGAAGGTGCGGCCGATGCCACTGGCGATGCGTCTTTCCGGTCCTGCGCGCGTCAGGTCGCGGCCGGCCATGTCGATGCTGCCGGCCGTCGGCTTCAGGCTTCCGGCCAGGAGATTGAAGAGCGTCGTCTTGCCGGCGCCGTTCGGACCGATGAGGCCGAGCATCTCGCCCTGCCCGAGAGAAATCGACATGTCGTTGACGGCCAGCAGGCCACCGAATGCCTTCACCAGACCACGCGCCCGCAGCAGTGGCTTGCGCTCACTGGCCGTCGGTTTGTCGCGGGCGCTGGCGGCTGGCTGCATTCCGTCTTCACCGAATTATTTTGATACCTGATGTTTGATCAAACTTTACATCAATCTGCTTTGCAACTAGATTTTTTGCCAGTGCCGGTGTCCGGCGTCACGATCACCAACGGCGGTTCGCATGTTCGATCGGCAATTCAGGCTCTGGCCTTCCCACCCGGTGCTCTTGCGATGAGCCCGCGTGGTGCGCTTTCGCCGGTTGGCCGCGAGACACTGCACGACCGCGTTTATGCCGAGCTCAGGCGCTCCCTCATCCACGGCATGTTCGACGCGGGCGCCATGCTGCGCATCCAGGATCTTGCCACGACCCTCGAGACCAGCACCATGCCGGTGCGCGAGGCGCTGGGCCGGCTGGTCTCCGAGCAGGCGCTGGAGTCTCTGCCCAACCGAACCGTGCGCGTTCCGGTCATCACCCTGGAACGGCTCGACGATCTGGCGCGCGCCCGCTGCCTGATCGAAGGCGAACTGACGGCGCTCGCGCTACCCAATCTGGGGCCGGAGAATTTCGAAACGCTGAGATCGCTGACGCTTGACTGCGAGGCGGCGTTCCGCAGCGACGATCCCGACAAGGCGCACCTCACCTCCGAGCTCAATCACGCCTTCCACTATGCCGTCTATGGAGCGGCGCGCTCGGCGGTGCTGATTCCGATTGCCGAGAGCCTGTGGCTGCAGTCCGGCCCCTATGTGCGGGCGGCGGCGCAACTGCATGACGAGCAGCGCGACATTTCCGCGACCCATCATCACTGGGGATTGATCGAAGCGCTGGAAGCCGGGGACAGGGATGCCTCGGTCAAGGCGCTGACCGACGACATCACGCGATCCTTCAACCTGGTGCGGCGGCGCTTCGAAGATGAAATCGCCAACCGGGAGACACAGGCCTATGGCTGAGCAAAAGGACGACAGCTTCGAAATCTTCGACCTGCGCGTCGAGGTCGTGGCGCCGGAAGGCGCGCCGATCTATTGCGGCGCAAAGGCCGGCGACCATTTCGAGCTGCGCGGCGAGATGCTGCATCTGCCGCCCGGCCAGGGCATTTCGATCTATTCGCTGGCCTCGGTGCTGCCGCTGCTGGCGGCCAAGCAGCGGCCGAGCCACAAGAACGACTGGATGACGACCGACGCGGAAATTGCCTGCCCCGACCCGCATTGCGGATCGCGGCTGCGCATCACGCGGCTCGGATTGCGCAAGTTCAGCCATGCCGAAACCACAGCGGTGCCACTCGATGACTGAAACACCCGACATGCAGCGCATTCGCCTGGCGCCCGACTACGAGATATCGCGGGTGATCCGCGGCGGCTGGCAACTGGCGCGCGGCCACGGCGCGGTGAAAAGCGACGATCCGGTCGCCGACATGGTGGCCTTCGCCGATGCGGGCATCACCACCTTCGACTGCGCCGACATCTATACCGGCGTCGAGGAGACGATCGGCCGCTTTCGCCTCCACTATCGCAACCTGCGCGGCCAGGAGGCGCTCGACCGCATCAAGGTGCACACCAAGTTCGTGCCCGATCTCGATATCCTTCCCGGCATCACAAGGCGCTATGTCGAAAGCGGCATCGATGAGTCGCTGCGCCGGCTGAACATCGAGCGGCTCGACCTCGTGCAATTGCACTGGTGGGACTACGACGCGCCGCGCTGGCTGGAAACGGCGCAGTGGCTGAACGAGCTGCGCCTCGCCGGCAAGATCCACAAGGTCAGCGCGACCAATTTCGACACCGACAGAATGCTGGCCATGGTCGAAGGCGGCGTGCCGCTGACCTCGATGCAGGTGCAATACTCGCTGCTCGATTCCCGACCGTCCAGACGCATGGCGGCAGCGGCCGAAGCGAACGGCATCTCGCTGCTCTGCTACGGCACCGTGGCGGGCGGCTTTCTGGGAGATCGCTGGCTCGGGCAGCCGGAACCGTCGGACTCGCTCGAGAACCGCTCGCTCATCAAATACAAGCTGATCATTGACGATTTCGGCGGCTGGGACCGGTTCCAGGCCCTGCTCCGGACCCTGCGCCAGATCGCCGACCGGCACGGCGCTGACATCGCGACGGTGGCCAGCGCGGCCATGCTGACGCGGCCCGCCGTGGCAGGCGTCATCGTCGGTGCCCGGACGCGAGACCACCTGGCGTCGAATCTCGCCGTCTCCAGCATCGCGCTGACAGACCAGGACCATGCCGAGATCGCCACAATGCTCGCCACCGCCAACGAGATCGAGGGCGACGTCTATACGCTCGAGCGCGACCGGCACGGCCGGCACGGCTCGGTGATGAAGTACAATCTGAACAAGGGAGCCGCCTGAGCGACCACGGATTGGGACTACCGGTTACTGCATTGAAACAACCAGCGGCGCTCCGGGAGAGCGTTCGAAACCAAAGGGGAATGCCATGAGACATATGCTTCTTGCCACCACCGTTCTGACGGCGCTCGGCGCCTCGGCGATGCCATCTTTCGCCGCCGATTGCGACATCACCATCGGCATGGTCATGGAACTGACCGGACCGGCCGGCCAGTATGGCCAGGCCGGCGCGAAATCCGTCGAAATGGCGTTCCGCGACTTCAACGAGGCCGGCGGCGTCGATGGCTGCAACCTTGTCGCCGATACGCGCGACAGCCAGAGCCAGGGCACGGTTGCCGTCGACCAGGCGACGCAGCTGGTCAACATCAAGAAGGTGCCGGTGATCATCGGCGGCATCATCTCGTCGGTCTCCATCCCGATCCTGACCTCCGTGACGGCGCCGGCCGGCGTCGTGCAGGTGTCGCCCGCCTCGTCCTCGCCGACGCTGACCGATCTCGGCCGCGAGGGAAAGACCAACGGCGTGTTCTTCCGCACCATCACCTCGGACGCCCTGCAGGGCACGGCGGCGGCGAAATACGCCATCGACCAGGGCCTGAAGAAGCTCGCCATCATCCACGTCAACAATGATTTCGGCGTCAACATGGTGCGCGAGTTCGCTTCCGCCTACGAAAAGCTCGGCGGCGTCATCACCTCGACCACGCCCTATAACGAGAAGCAGGCGAGCTATGCGTCCGAAGCCAGCGCGGCGATGGCCGGCGAGCCGGAAGCGCTCTACCTCGTCAGCTATCCGGTGGATGGCGCAACGATCGCCCGCGCCTGGGTATCGGGCGGCGGCGCGCAGAAGTTCCTGCTCAATGACGGCATGAACTCGAGCGAATTCATCGAGGCCGTCGGTGCGCAGTATCTGACCGAGGCGTATGGTACGTCGTCGGGCACCAGCACGACCGCCTCGACCGAGTACTTCAACGCCAATTACGAGGCCTTCTCCGGAGGCATCAAGCCGGACGCTCCCGCTGCCGACCGCTCCTACGACGCCGGCGCCATCGTGGCACTTGCCGTCGCCAAGGCCGGCAAGGCCGACTCCGCCGCGATCAAGGCGGCGATCCCGGAAGTTGTCGCTGCCGGCGGCGAACCGATCCACGCCGGCAAGGAAGAATTCGCCAAGGCGCTGGCGCTGATCAAGGAAGGCAAGCCGGTCAAGTATGAGGGTGTCATCGGACCGGTCAGCTTCGACCAGTATGGCGACATCACCGGCCCGTTCCGCCTGTGGCGGATCACGGACGGGGCGGTAACGACGGTCGGCGAGATGAGCGCTGACGAGGTCGAGAAGATCAAGGCCGAGCTCGCCAAGTAATCCAGACCCGAACATCGAAGCCGGCCGCGCAAGCGGTCGGCTTTTTTCATTTTGCACCGGCCCTCGATTCCGGACCGAATTGTTGCCCGGACAGGCCGCGGTCGCCGGCGCCGTTTGCCGGGCGTTGCCGGAACCGGCTCTGCTCTGGTCAGCCGATCAGGAAGAGCGATATGGCCGGCACGAAGGTAACGAAACCGAGGCAGATCAGAATCAGGCCGACGAGCGGCAGCAGGTAGGGAATCATCTTTTCGATGCCGATATTGGCGACGGCACAGGCCGCGAACAGATTGACCCCCAGCGGCGGCGTGATCATGCCCATGGCAAGATTGAAGATCATGATTATGCCGAAGTGAACCGGGTCGATCCCGTAGTGAACGGCGACCGGCGCGAGGATCGGCCCGAGCACCACGATCGCCGCCGAGGTTTCGATGAACATCCCCAGCACGAACAGAAAGACGTTGACGGCGATCAGGAAGCTGATCGGGGACGTGAAACTCTCGACGATCCACGCGCCGATGGCGGCGGGAATGCCGGCCCTGGTCAGGGCGAAGGAAAAGATCCCGGCCATTGAAACGATGAACATGACGATCGCCGACGATATTGCGGATCGCTTGATGACGTCCCCGAATCCCCGCAGGTCGATCTCGCGATAGACAAGGGAAACGAGCAGCGAATAGCCGACCGCGATCACCGAGGCTTCCGTGGGCGTGAACACGCCGCCATAGATGCCGCCGAGCACGATGACCGGCATCATCAGCGCCAGGCCGGCACCCTTGAGTGCCGGCAGGAACGGCGGGCGTGCCTCGTCGCGAAGCTCCACGAAGCCTTTCCGGCGGCTGTAGAAAAGGGCAAAGGCGCTGAGCGCGACGGCCACCAGAATGCCGGGTCCGGTGCCGGCAAGAAACAGATCGCCGACGGACACGTCGGCAGCCAGGCCGTAGATGATCATCGGGATGGAAGGCGGTATCAGCACCGACAGTTCGGCTGCGGTCGCTTGCAGCGCCGCCGCGAAGCCGACCGGATAGCCGCGCCTGACCATCGCGGGTATCAGCACGGCGCCAATGGCCAGTGTCGTCGCGACGCTGGACCCCGATACGGCCCCGAAGATCAGCGCGGTAAAGACGCAGGTCAGCAAAATGCCGCCGCGGATCGAGTAGACGCAGCTTTCCACGAGCTCGACGAGGCGGCGAGAGATGCCCCCCGCTGTCATGAGGTTGCCGGCCAGGATGAAGAACGGGATTGCAGCGAGCGGGAACTTGTCGAGCGCGACGTAGGCCTGCTGCGGCAGCACGACCAGCGGCAACGTGGTGAAGCCGCCAATGCCGATCAGGCTCGCCAGGCCGATCGCGACGGCGACGGGGATGCCGATCAGCATCAGCAGCGTCATGGCTGCAATCATGACAGGTAGCATGAGACCCTCGCGTCAGAGCGCTTCGGCGCTGTCGGACTTCGTTTGTGGGTCGACGAAATGCGCGATCGCTCCCAGGGCGGCGAAGCCGGCCCCGACCGGAATTGCCGAGTATACCCAGGAGGCGGAAACGCCCAGCCCGGCGATCGTCTGGTTGCGCACCATGTAGACCGCGAGCCAGCCGTAATAGACGAGCACCCCGAAGATGATCAGCGTCGATACCATGACCATCGCCCGCATGGCCGACCGCACAAGGCCCGAGGACTTGTCCATCAGGAAATCGACTGCGATCAGCGTGCCGGTCCGGGCACCGGCCATCAGCCCGAGATAGACCATCCAGATCAGCGAAACCTTGACCAGCGGCTCCGACCAGTGCGCCGGCACGTGGAGAACGAACCGGCTGAACACCTGGTACAGTGCCGAGGTCGAGGCGACCAGCAGCATGAGCGCTGCGGCGGCGACCACCAGCCTGTTCAGCTGGCGCTCGCCCTCCCGCAGCAGGGGCCGCAGGCCTTTGATCATTGACCCACGCTGCGGATAGCGTCGAGGCGTTCACCGAAGCGCTTGGCGAGATCCTTGAAGGTCGGATCCAGCTTGTCGCGGAAGCTCTGACCATCGACCTCAGTCAGGATTTCCACGCCGATGCCGCGCAAGGTGTCGAGCCCGGTATCCTGGACCTTGGCGACTTCGTCCTTCGTACGCGTCATGGCCTTGACGGCGGCCTCGCGGAAGATCTGCTTGTCGGCATCGCTCAGGGCATCATAGACGCCGGGATTGATGAGCAGCACCACCGGGGTGAAGGCGTGGTTGGTTATGCTCATGTACTTCTGCACTTCGCCGAAGCGGTTGTTGATGATCGCGCCAATGGGGTTTTCCTGCCCGTCGACAACGCCCTGCTGGAGCGCCGAATAGACTTCCGTCACCGCCATGGGCGTCGGCAGCGCGCCGAGCGCTTCCCAGGCCTGCAGGTGCAACTCGTTCTGCTGGGTGCGGATCTTGAGGCCCGCCACATCGGCGGCTGAAGCGACGGGGCGGACATTGTTGGTCAGCTGCCGGAAGCCGATGCCGCCGGCCGCGAGCCCGACAAAGCCGGCATCGGGCAGGGTTCCCAGGATTTCCTGTCCGACGGGACCATCGAAGACGGCCTGCGCGTGGTCAAAGTCGCGAAACAGGAAAGGCACGTCGAAGACCGCGAAGTCGGGCGCGAAGTTGGCGACGACCGACGTCGATACGACCGTCATCTCGATCGTGCCGAACTGGACGCCTTCGACGACGTCCCGGTCACCGCCGAGTGCGCCGCCGCCCTGGAGCTGGACCGTGTAGCGTCCCTCAGTGCGCTCGGCGATCTCCTCGGCAAACTGGGACATGCCGATGGCCTCCGGCGCGGCCGGACCGCCGACGAAGCCGAGATTGAGCACTGTCTGGGCGTGGGCAATTCCCTGTGCAAGCACAAGTGCCAATGCGGATAGAATGATCTGTCTTTTCATGTTTACCTCCCTTGTTATCAGTCAATCGTCCACTGATCGACGATGAACTCTTCGAACTGTGATTTCTGGATATCGACGCCGAGCCCGGGGCCACCGGGCACCGCGATCTTGCCAGCGGCATCGAGTTCGATGCCGACCATGCACTCGCGCAGCGGATTGTGCCCGACGTCGACTTCGTGCATCGGCAGCTTGTGCCGTCCGAGACGCTGCGCAGGCAGCGTTGCCGTGAACTGCAGCGACGCCAGGTAGTTGATGCCGGTGCCCCAGACATGCGGCACCGTCGGCACGCCGAAAGCCTCCGCCAGAGCGGCGATCTTTCGGGCCTCTGCAAAGCCGCCGCAAAGCGCCAGATCCGGCTGGATGATCTCGAGCCCGCCCTGCGCAAGCACGTCGCGAAAGGCGGCAAGGCCGTAGAGCGACTCGCCGCCGGAGAGCGGCACGGGCAGACGCTGCGCAAGGCGAACGTATGCGGGAGTGTTGTCGTGTGGGACAGGCTCCTCGAGCCAGGCGAGGCGCACATCGGCCGCCGCCTCGACAAGGGCAAGCGCTTCCTTTTCCGTGGCCGCCTCGTTCATGTCTGCCGCGATCATGGCATCGGCTCCCGCCACGTCGCGCGCCGTGCGCAGGGCGGCCAGATCGCGATCGCGGTCGAGCCCGACGCGCAACTTGTAGGCGCGAAAACCCAGGTCCCGGTAGCCGGCGATCGCCTCTGCCAATCCGGCGTAGGGATCGTTTCCCTCGCGCAGCAGCGGACCGCTCGCATAGGCTGGAAGGGCGGTATGGTGAGCGCCGCCGAGCAGGGCGTGTATGGGCTTGCCCGCCGTTCGTCCGAATGCGTCCCAGATCGCCATGTCGAGCGCGCTGATGGCCATGTGGTGAAGACCACGGCGATCCTGCGCCGCAAAGCCGAAGAGCGGCGCCAAGGCCGGCAGCGGAAGGGTGACGTCGGCGCCGATCAGCGACGGGCCGAGCCGGGTGTGGATCAGTTGCGCCACCGCTTCGGGATAGGCCCAGCTCTCGCCCCAGCCGGTGGCACCATCGTCGGTATGCACACGCACGAGCAGTGCGCTGCGCCTGTCGAACATCACGCGCGCATTGCCGACCCGCTCCGGCAGCGCGCAGGAAACGACGAACCCTTCGATGAATTTGATCGTGCTGCCCACACGCTTCCCCCCGTGACCAAGCCGAGATATTGCATTAGATGGATTACGTCCAATTTGAAGTTTGACGCTCAACTCATAAGGAAATTTAATGAGTCGAATGACCCTGCAGCAGATCGAGGCGTTCTACTGGACGGCCACTCTGGGGTCCGTGCAGAAGGCCGCGGACCGGCTTGGCCTATCCCAGCCGGCCGTGTCGCTGCGGCTCAAGGAGTTCGAGCGAAACGCCACCCGCCGTCACTTCGAACGCGCCGGACGGCACCTGCGGCTGACGCAGGCGGGCCGCGAAGCCCTGCGCACGGTGCGCGGCATCATCGAGGGCGTCGATTCGCTTGGAGCGGATGCATCGCCCGGTATCAGCGGCACGATCAAGGTGGGGTTTGCGGAAGGGTTCGCACTCGCCTGCCTGCCGCAGATCCTCGAGCGGGTTCACACCACCTATCCCGATCTCCACCCCGAACTGACCGTCTCGATCAGTTCCTCGATGGAACCTGCCTTGCAGGACGGCCGCATCGATCTCGCCTTCCTGGTGGAGCCGACGGAACTGGAAGGCTTTACCTACGTCTATTTCGGCCTGCAGCCGACCGGATGGGTGGTGGCCTCGTCGCTCGACGTGCCAACCCCCGTGACACCCGACAATCTCGCGAAGATCCGCATCATCAGCAACCAGCCCGGCACGATCGGCTACAGGCAGGTCGTCCGCTGGTTCGCATCGGAAGGTCTGAAGCCTGCCTCCATCGACATCTGTTCCAGCGTTGCGATCCAGGCCAAGCTCATCGAGGCCGGCACCGGGGCCGGCATCCTGCCGACCCGGATGATCGACGAGCAGGTCGCTTCCGGTCGCCTGCGCGTCCTCGAGACATTCCCGCCGGTGCAGCCGGTGGCGATCTTCCTCGTTCACCGCACCGGCACGCTGACGCCGGCGGCGCGCGCCTTCGTCGACTGCGTCACCGAGACCGTCGGGCAGATGCAATACCTGATCTGAAGCTGCACAATCACGCCTGCCCGCAGCTGATGCGCGTCACAAAGCGCACCGCACAGGCCGCTGCGCGTTTACGCCATGCAGTTCCCGCAGGCCAAGCTACTGAATAGAGGGCAGAATTTCGTATGTCAGGATCCACCGAAGTGGAGAAGACTGATTGGTGGAGCCAAGCGGGATCGAACCGCTGACCTCCTGCATGCCATGCAGGCGCTCTCCCAGCTGAGCTATGGCCCCATGCCGGCTTTCGCCGGCGCGCCGTTTCCGGCGAAGTCGCTAGGCGGGGACATCCGGTCCTCGCCTCTGGTGCTGGCGGCTTCTAGCGCCGCCGCGCAGCAAGATCAAGTGTTCCGGGCCGGCTTATTTTCAAGCCGCCCGGGTGGCACGCCGCGCCGTGACGGCGCGCGCCGACGACTCAGCTCTCGTCGTCGTCCTCGCCGACACCGATGATGTCGGCAACGTCGTCGTCGTCTTCCTCGTCGTCGTCGGCCAGGAAGGTGTCGTCGTCGTCGTCATCGCCGAGGTCGACGTCTTCCTCGTCCTCGATTTCGGGGGCGTCGTCGGAACTCTTGCTGTCCTCGTCGGCCTCCTCGAGAGAAATGACCTCGGGTGCATCGTCCTCGGTCTCGACCTCTTCCTTCTCCTCGACCTCTTCCTCGACCGCCTTTTCGCTGCCGGACTCGAAATAGGACCGCGGATAGGTCTTGCCCGTATAGGGAGACACGATCGGGTCCTTGTTCAGGTCATAGAATTTCTGACCCGTCTCCGGGTCGACACGCTTTGTGCCAAGTTCGGGTTTCGCCACTGCCAAGCCTCGTTCCTGAAAGGTCGGTCCCCATAGCCACTAGCAGCGGCTCTGTCAAAGTCAAAAGTCACTTAATATTCGCGGCGCGGACTTGTTGTTTGGAAAGGCCTGACCGAAACAGATGACCATCGCGGCGGGGCATGTTAGGAGACCGCCGAAACGACCGGGAGCGTTCTTCCTCGCAAGGGCCTCCCGCCACGGGATAAATCACGATGCACCAAGCGCTTCCACGGCCGGCCACCGCCCGGCGATCCTCCTCGCTCCAGGGCACGGCGCGCGTGCCGGGCGACAAGTCCATATCGCATCGCTCCTTCATGTTCGGCGGCCTGGCAGCGGGCGAGACGCGCATCACCGGCCTGCTCGAGGGCGAGGACGTGATGCGTACCGGCGAGGCGATGAAGGCCTTCGGCGCCAGTATCCGAAAGGACGGCGACGAATGGATCATCCAGGGCACCGGCAATGGCTGCCTGTTGCAGCCGGAAGCGCCGCTCGATTTCGGCAATGCGGGCACCGGTTCGCGCCTGACCATGGGTCTGGCGGGCACCTACGACATGGAAACCACCTTCATCGGCGACGCCTCGCTCAGCGGCCGGCCGATGGGCCGGGTGCTCGACCCGTTGCGCCAGATGGGCGTCCAGGTGCTGAAGGCCTCGCCCGGCGACCGCATGCCGATCACGCTGCGCGGTCCGAAAGTGGCAGCACCCATCAGCTACCGCGTGCCTATGGCCTCCGCGCAGGTCAAGTCGGCGGTGCTGCTCGCCGGCCTCAACGTGCCCGGCATCACCGAGGTCATCGAACCTGTGATGACACGCGACCATACCGAGAAGATGCTGCAGGGTTTTGGCGCCAATCTCACCGTCGAGACCGATGAGCAGGGCGTGCGCCACATCTTCATCGACGGCCAGGGCAAGCTCACCGGTCAGACAATCGCGGTGCCGGGCGACCCCTCGTCCGCCGGCTTCCCGCTGGTCGCGGCCCTCATCGTGCCGGGCTCCGACATTGTTATCGAGAACGTACTGATGAACCCGACGCGCACCGGCCTGCTGCTGACGTTGCAGGAAATGGGCGGCGACATCGAGATCCTCAACCCGCGCAATGCGGGCGGCGAGGACGTCGCGGACCTGCGCGTGCGCGGTTCCGAACTCAAGGGCGTCACCGTGCCGGCCGAGCGCGCGCCGTCGATGATCGACGAATACCCGGTGCTCGCGGTTGCCGCAGCCTTCGCCGAGGGCGAGACGCTGATGCAGGGGCTGGAGGAGTTGCGCGTCAAGGAAAGCGACCGGCTGGCGGCCGTCGCCCGCGGTCTCGAGGCCAACGGCATCGACTGCACCGAGGGCGAGGCGACGCTCGCCGTGCGCGGCCGGCCTGGCGGCAAGGGATTTGGAGGCGGCACCGTCAAGACGCATCTCGACCACCGCATCGCCATGGCCTTCCTGGTTCTGGGGCTCGCCACCGAAAAGCCGGTAACAATCGACGATGCCGCCATGATCGCCACCAGCTTTCCGGAATTCATGGGGCTGATGACGGGACTGGGCGCCGAGATCGAAACCGCCCAGGCGGCCGCGTGAATTCCTTCACCATCGCCATCGACGGCCCCGCCGCCTCGGGAAAAGGCACGCTGGCGCGGCGGCTTGCCGACTATTATCACCTGCGCCTGCTCGACACCGGGCTGACCTATCGCGCGGTCGGGCATGCGCTCCTGACGCACGGCCTGCCGCTCGACAATGAATCGGCCGCCGAGACCGCGGCCCGCCAGGTCGATCTCTCCAATCTCGACAAGCACACGCTGTCTGCCCATGCGGTAGCCGATGCCGCGTCGCGCGTCGCCGTCTTCCCGCAGGTGCGCAAGATCCTCGTCGACAAGCAGCGCGCCTTTGCCGCGCAGCCCGGCGGCGCCGTGCTCGACGGCCGCGACATCGGCACCGTCGTCTGCCCGAACGCCGACGTAAAACTCTATGTGACGGCGAGCGCGGAAGTGCGCGCCGGGCGGCGGCTGCGCGACATCGAATCGCGCGGCGGCCATGCCGAGCTCGCCGAAATTCTCGCGGATATCGTGCTGCGCGACGCGCGCGACACGGATCGCGCCGACTCGCCGCTCAGGCCGGCAGCAGACGCGCACTTGCTCGATACGTCGGAAATGTCTATAGAAGCCGCGTTTCTCGCGGCCAAATCGATCATAGACGTGGTCATGGCCAAGAGAAGCACTGCCTGAAGCATCTGGACCCGCGATTGCCGCTGTGGCGCCGATCAAACCGTCCCGGAGCCTCCGGAAAACCCGCCTGCCAGCAGTCTTCCTGCGCCGGAACCGCCGCGAAAGCGGCGCAGGGCCATTGGCCCGAGACACTGACAGGCAAACGCAACGCTAACCCACGGCGCCGGTCCGGCATCGAAGATGCGGACCTCTCCAGGAGATACAATGTCTGAATCCAACCCAACCCGCGACGATTTTTCGGCGCTTCTCGAAGAGTCCTTTTCTGACGGACATTCCGGTGAAGGCCAGGTCGTCAAGGGCATCATCACGGCCATCGAAAAAGACATGGCCATCATCGATGTCGGCCTCAAGGTCGAAGGCCGCGTGCCGCTGAAGGAATTCGGCGTCAAGGGCAAGGACTCCACCCTCAAGGTCGGCGATATCGTCGAGGTCTATGTCGAGCGCATCGAAAACGCGCTGGGCGAAGCCATGCTGTCGCGCGACAAGGCGCGCCGCGAGGAAAGCTGGGTCAAGCTCGAAGAGAAATTCTCGAAGGGTGAACGCGTCGAAGGCGTCATCTTCAACCAGGTCAAGGGCGGCTTCACGGTCGATCTAGACGGCGCCGTGGCCTTCCTGCCGCGCTCGCAGGTCGACATCCGCCCGATCCGCGACGTCACGCCGCTGATGCACAACCCGCAGCCGTTCGAGATCCTCAAGATGGATCGCCGCCGCGGCAACATCGTCGTGTCGCGCCGCACCGTGCTCGAGGAGAGCCGCGCGGAGCAGCGTTCGGAGATCGTCCAGAACCTCGAAGAGGGCCAGGTGGTCGAAGGCGTCGTCAAGAACATCACCGACTACGGTGCGTTCGTCGACCTCGGCGGCATCGACGGCCTGCTGCATGTCACCGACATGGCATGGCGCCGCGTCAACCATCCGACCGAAATCCTCAACATCGGTCAGACGGTCAAGGTGCAGATCATCCGCATCAACCAGGAAACCCACCGCATCTCGCTCGGCATGAAGCAGCTCGAGGCGGATCCGTGGAGCGACATCGGCGCCAAGTTCCCGATCGGCAAGAAGATCACCGGCACGGTGACCAACATCACCGACTACGGCGCGTTCGTCGAGCTGGAGCCGGGCATCGAGGGTCTCATCCACGTTTCGGAAATGTCGTGGACCAAGAAGAACGTGCATCCCGGCAAGATCCTGTCGACGACGCAGGAAGTCGAGGTCGTGGTGCTCGAAGTCGATCCGGCCAAGCGCCGCATCTCCCTCGGCCTCAAGCAGACGCTCGAGAATCCGTGGGAGTCCTTCCTGCACAACCACCCGACCGGTTCGGTCGTCGAGGGCGAAGTCAAGAACAAGACCGAGTTCGGCCTGTTCATCGGCCTCGAGGGCGACGTCGACGGCATGGTGCACCTCTCCGATCTCGACTGGAACCGTCCGGGCGAGCAGGCCATCGAGGAGTACAACCGCGGCGACATGGTGAAGGCGCAGGTTCTCGACATCGACGTCGAGAAGGAGCGCATCTCGCTCGGCATCAAGCAGCTCGGCAAGGACGCGATCGGCGAAGCCGCCACGTCCGGCGAACTGCGCAAGAATGCCGTCGTCACCTGTGAGGTCACCGGCGTCAAGGACGGCGGGCTGGAAGTCAAGCTCGTCGACCACGACATCGATACCTTCATCAAGCGCAACGACCTGTCGCGCGACCGCGACGAGCAGCGCCCCGAGCGTTTCTCGGTCGGCCAGAAGGTCGATGCCCGTGTCATCGCCTTCGACAAGAAGACGCGCAAGATCACGGTGTCGATCAAGGCCCTCGAGATCGCCGAAGAGAAGCAGGCGATCTCGCAGTACGGTTCGACCGACTCCGGCGCATCGCTCGGCGACATTCTGGGCGCTGCCCTGAAGAAGCAGGGCGAAAACTAGTCGCCTGACGCCGCCCCAGGGCGGCGACAGTCAACGAACAGCGAAAGGCCCGCCGGAGCAATCCGGCGGGCCTTTCTGCATTCGGCGCGGTGCATGCTTTGGGCGTGCAGCCGCGCCCGGTCACGGAACGACGTAGAGACAGGGCTTGGCCTTGGCCTTGCACGACCACTTGCCGCTGACCTTCTTGCACTCGACGGACTTGTCCTTGGCGATGTCCCAGACCGACCATGCCAGGCCGTACTGGTTCTTCGTCTTGTAGGACCAGTTCTTGACCGCCTTGGCGCGGGCCGCGAACTTGGTCTTCAGGTAGGCGTCGGCCTGCTCGGGGTAGGCCTTGCAGGAATAGGCCAGCGACGGGGTCGCGGTGGCCGACATCGAGACGGTGGCGATGCCGACAATGGCAGCGGCCTGGACGATCTTGCGAAAGGTGGAACTGTTCATTCTCGGTAATCCTTGCTGGTTTCTTCGGGTGGAACCTCGGTTCCTGACCCTCAGTCGTGCCGCCCACGCAGATGGTTCATGAAAATTTTTCGCCATTCCCGTCCGACGGGCTCCGCGGCACGCCAACCGATTGTCCTGAAACAGTTTTTTTCCACAGCATGCGGCGGCAGGCTCGCCGCGTGGCCAGGGAAATTCGCTGCCGCTGGAGCGATCGGCGGACCGGAGCTGGCGGCTTGCCGGGGCGTCACCCTTGCCGTTGTCTGGCCGCTGACCCAGATTGCCGGCTACGCATCGCGAGAATCCAATGAGCCCCAGCAACGACCGCGCATGGTAGATCAACCCGCACTCGGGCGGGCCGCGGCCATGGCTCCGTTCGAACACGACATCTTCCGAAAAGTCTGGTTTGCCAGCCTAGCCTCGAACCTCGGCGCGCTGATCCAGGGTGTCGGTGCTGCCTGGATGATGACGTCGATCTCCACCTCGGCAGACCTCGTCGCATTGGTGCAGGCGTCGACGGCGCTGCCCATCATGCTGTTCTCGCTCGTCTCGGGCGCCATCGCCGACAACTACAACCGCCGCTCGGTCATGCTGGTTGCCCAGGTCTTCATGCTCGCCGTCTCGGTCGCGCTCGCCGTCACCGCCCATGCCGGCGTGATGACGCCGTGGCTGCTGCTTGGCTTCACCTTCCTGATCGGCTGCGGCACGGCGCTCAACAACCCGTCATGGCAGGCGGCCGTCGGAGACATGGTGCCGCGCGACCATCTTCCCGCCGCCGTGGCGCTGAACTCGATGAGCTTCAACCTGACGCGCAGCGTCGGCCCGGCGATCGGCGGCGCCATCGTCGCGGCGGCGGGCGCGGCCGCCGCGTTTGCGGCCAACGCGGTCAGCTATGCGGCGCTGATCGTCGTTCTCTACCGCTGGAAGCCCGCGCTGCCGGCAAATGCGCTGCCGCGCGAATCCATCGGCCTCGCCATCTCGGCCGGGCTGCGCTACGTCGCCATGTCCCCCAACATCGAGAAGGTGTTGCTGCGCGGTTTCGCCTTCGGCCTGAGCGCCATCTCGACGCTGGCGCTGCTGCCGCTGGTGGCGCGCGACCTCATCCAGGGCGGGCCGCTGCTCTACGGCGTACTGCTCGGCGCCTATGGTGTCGGCGCGATCGGTGGCGCATTGCTGGTCGGCCGGCTGCGCGCCATGCTTTCCAACGAGTGGATCGTGCGCCTGGGTTTCGTCGCCTTCGCCGTGTCCGCCACCGTCTCTGCCCTGAGCAGCAATGCCATGCTGACCTGCGCGGGACTGCTCATCGGCGGCGCCAGCTGGGTGATGACGCTGTCGCTCTTCAACATGACGGTGCAGCTGTCCACGCCACGCTGGGTCGTCGGCCGGGCCCTGTCGCTGTACCAGATGGCAACCTTCGGCGGCATGGCGCTGGGCAGCTGGATCTGGGGCGTCATCGCGGAGGCGCAGAGTCCCGACGTCGCTCTGCTTGCCTCTGCGGCGCTGATGCTCGTCGGCGCGCTCATCGGTCTCTGGTTCCGGCTGCCCGACCAGACGGCGCTCAACCTCGACCCGCTGAACCGTTTCCGCGAGCCGCATCTGGCGCTCGACATCAAGCCGCGCAGCGGCCCGATTGTGGTGATGATCGAATACATCATCCGCGAGGAGAACCTGCACGCCTTTCTCGACACCATGGCCGAGCGGCGGCGGGTGCGCCGGCGCGACGGCGCGCGCAACTGGACGCTGCTGCGCGACGTCGAGAATCCGGAGCTCTGGATCGAGAGCTACCACGCGCCGACCTGGATCGAATATGTCCGCCACAATTCCCGCATCACCCAGGCCGACGCGGAAGTCGGCCAGAAGATCAGGCAGTTGCACAGCGGAACCGAGCCGCCGCGCGTGCACCGCATGATCGAGCGGCCGACCGACTGGACGGCCTCGCATGGGCAGTTGAAGGGCATGCTCGACCTGCACTGACCGGCGCGCTGCAGGTGTTTGTGCGGACTAGCCCCTGCCGAAGATCGGCACCAGCGCGCCGCTCGCCACGCGGTTTTCCGCCGAGGCGAGATGGCAGACCGCTTGCGCCGCGTCGTCCAGTGGAACCCATTTCGAGAAATCGGCCTTGGGCATGGCGCTGCGGTTGGCCGGCGTATCGAGCGTTGCAGGCGCCACGGCGTTGACCAGTATGCCGTCGCCCTTGACCTCTTCGGCCAGCGCCACGGTGATCGCGGCGACGGCGGCCTTGCTGGCGGCGTAGGCGATCTTGCCGGATCCGCTGCGCGGCTCGAGTGCGGGACGCGCGACCGTATTGACGATGCGCCCGGCGGTCGCTGAGGCACGCATCGCGCGGACGGCGGCGCGGCAGCACAGGAAGGCGGTGCGCGCGTTCATGTCCATCATGCGGGAGAAGTCGTCCGCCGAGGTGTCGCCGATCGGCGAGCCGGCATAGCCGCCGGCAAGATGGATCGAGGCGAAGAGGTCGGGAACGGCGGCATAGAACGCATCAACTGCCGACGCGTCGGTCAGGTCGACATCCGGCGCGAGCCTTACCCCGGAATGGCCGCTGAAAGCGAAGTCGTCCGGCGCGCTGCCATGGCTGGTCGGCACGTGGCAGGTCGCGCCGCCGTCCAGCAGCCGCTTCAGCACCGCCCCGCCCAGCGCGCCGGTGCCGCCGGTCACCACGATCTGCCTTCCCTGAAACATGCCAGCCATGAAGCCTCCGGGAGCCGGTATTGCCGGCTCGTCTATTCGACGATTATCTCGATGAGATAGGGCTTTGCCGTCGCCTGTCCACGCCGCAGGGCGTCCGGCAGCCCGGCGATTGCGGTCAGCTGTTCGGCCGCGATGCCGTAGGCGTCGGCGAGCTTGCAGAAATCCGGCGGGGCCGGCGACACGCCGACCGGCTCGACGCCGACGGCGCGCATCGAGGTCTCGATCTCGCGGTAGCCGGAATTGTTCCAGACGACGAAGATCACCGGCGTCCCGGCGTCGACCGCCACGGCAAGCTCGGGCAGCGTGAACTGGAAGCCGCCGTCGCCCGTCAGGCAGACGACCGGCGCATCCGGGGCCGCCAGCGAGGCGCCGATCGCGGCCGGCGGGCCATAGCCAAGCGCGCCGTAGCCGGTCGCGGCGTTGAACCAGCCGCCCGGCCGGTCGTGGTCGTAGTAGAGATTGGCCGCATAAACCGGCTGGGTGGAGTCGCCGACGATGATGGCGCCCGGCAGCGCATCGCGGATCGCCTCGACGGCCGCGACCTGCGACCTCAGCACCGGCCCGATTTCCTCATAGGCAGCATCCCGCGCGGCTTTCGCGCGCGTCGAGCCGTCGCTTCCGGCGCGTGCGGGAACAGCCTCGCCGTCGAGCGCGGCACACAGCGCTTCCAGAGCCAGCGTGCAGTCGGCCTCGATCGCGACGGACGCCGGCCAACGCGACAGCTGGTCGATGTCGATGTCGATGCGAACCAGATTGGGCGGCACGACGAAACGGTCCTCGCCATACATGTCATAGTCGGTGGGCCCGAACTCGGTGCCAGCGGCGATCACTAGGTCGGCCTCCGCCATCAGCGCGGCCACGGGCTTCAGGCTCGGGCTCGCCGGAACGCCGAGCGCATGGCCAAACAGCAGGCCGCGCGCATTGGTGGTCATCACCACCGGGGCATCGAGCCGTTCGGCGAGCCTCTTCAGTGCAGGCTCGCTGCGCTTGGCGCCGCCGCCGACGACGATCAGCGGCCGTGTCGCCGCCGCGATCAGCGTTGCTGCGCGGGCGATCGACGCCGGGCCGGGCGACAGGGTCGCATAGTCATGCGCCTCGGCGGCCATCGCATCCGCGGGCAGGCCCATGACGTCGATCGGGATCTCGATATGCACCGGTCCCGGCCGGGATCGTGCGAAGAGCTGGAAGGCGCGGTCGAGCGCCCCCGGCAGTTCTGCGGCCTCGGTGATGCGCTGCGAAAACAGCGCCACCTTCTCCATCATGCCGTGCTGGTCGGGCAGCTCGTGCAGGTGGCCGAGCCCCTTGCCGAGCGTGGCGGTGGCGTTGACGCCGGAAATGACCAGCATAGGGATCGAATCCGCGCGCGCTTGCCCCATCGCGGTGATGGTGTTGGTCAGGCCCGGCCCGGTGATGACGAAGGCGACGCCCGGACGACCCGTGACGCGGGCGTAGCCGTCGGCCATGAAGCCCGCGCCCTGCTCGTGGCGCGGCGTGATGTGGCGGATCTTCGAGCCTGCCAGGCCGCGATAGAGCTCGACCGTATGGACTCCCGGAATGCCGAACACGGTGTCGACACCATGCTGCTCGAGCAGGCTGATGAGGGCTTCGCCGACCGTTGCCATCTCAGGCGTGCCCGCGCAGGACCGGGCGCGTCAGGCAGGTCGGCCCGCCCTCGCAGGCGATGCAGAGCGCATCCGCCTCGAAGGTGACGACCGTGCAGCCGGCGGCTTCCATCGCGGCCAGCGTCTTCGGGAAGCCGGCAACCGCGATGACCTCGCGCGGAGCGGTCGGCAGCACGTTGAGGCTGAGCCCGTTGCTCGCGGCGAACTCCTCCGCGTCGCCCTCGACAAGCCGGATGCCGCGCGCCTTCAGCAGCTGGTAGAAGGCGGCCGGCAGAAGCGGCGAATAGACCAGCGACAGATCGTCGGCGAGCGGGCTGATGACCGACATCAGGTGCAGGCAGGCTTCCTCGCCCTGCCAGAGCGGCAGGTCGAAGCCCAGCACCTCGATCCCGTTCGGTGCCAGGAGCTCGGCCATCTGCCTTATGCCTTCCTGGTTGGTGCGCACGCCGCGCCCGATGACCAACGTCGTCGCGTCGAGCCATACACAGTCGCCGCCCTCGACGGTACCCGGCGCCTCGATGCGGCCGAGCACCGGAATGCCCATCCGTTCATAGGCTGCCTCGTGCAGGCCCGGCTCGGCCTTGCGCAGCGGCTTGCCCATCGACAGGATGACGGCGCCATGGTCGGTCATCAGCGACGGGTCGTGCGTGAAGACGGAATCGGCCAGCCCGTCATCCTCCTCGGTCAGCCAGTCGATGCGGGCGCCGGAGGCTTCCACGAGGCCGGAGAAGATGGCGTGCTGCAATGCCGCCCGCTGGGGATCGAAGCCCGGACCGTAGTGCCACTCCGCAGGCTGCGCGCGGCGCATGGCGCTTTCCGCCGACCGCATCAGGACGCGCTTCAGGGGCGCTGCCATGGATTGCGATCCAAACAGTCTCTGCGGTTGAACATTCATCTCACATACTCCGGAAGGGCTTGCTGCTGGCCGTCAATAGACAGGCATCCTGGCTGCCGC
Organism: Alphaproteobacteria bacterium; assembly: GCA_018823835.1. Lineage (GTDB taxonomy): Bacteria > Pseudomonadota > Alphaproteobacteria > Rhizobiales > Rhizobiaceae > CAMYMG01. The sequence continues at coordinate 873,990 of JAHJHT010000002.1, forward strand.
AAGGGCCAGCAATGCCGGGTTGACGGAGGCAAGGCGGCGGGTCCATCCTGCATCAGGGACATGATTGTTGTGACGGGTTTATGGGTAGACGAGTGCTGAAAATGCCCTTCGGGTGCGCGGAACAGTCGGCGTGAGCGACTCCGCTTCCACTTCGCTTGCGACCGCAGAGACGCAGAACGGCGCCGCCGAAGCCATCCACATCGAAGACCTGCACAAGAAGTTCGGGCAATTGCACGTGCTGAAGGGCGTCTCGCTGTCGGCACGCGACGGCGACGTGGTGGCGATCATCGGCGGCAGCGGCTCGGGCAAGTCGACGCTGCTGCGCTGCATCAACTGCCTCGAGAACCCGACCAGCGGCATCATCCGGGTCAATGGCGAGGAAATAAAGCTCAAGGCCGACAGCCACGGCCACACCGTGCCCGCCGACCGCCGCCAGATCGAACGCATCCGCTCCAAGCTCGGCATGGTATTCCAGAACTTCAACCTGTGGAGCCACATGACGCTGCTCGAGAACGTCATCGAGGTTCCCGTCCACGTGCTCGGCATCAAGCGCGACGCGGCGGTCGCCACCGCCGAGGCGTTGCTCGACCGCGTCGGCCTGGCGGACAAGCGCGACGTCTACCCGGCCTTCATGTCCGGCGGCCAGCAGCAGCGCGGCGCCATCGCCCGGGCGCTCGCCATCCAGCCGCGCGTCATGCTGTTCGACGAACCGACCTCGGCGCTCGACCCGGAACTCGTCGGCGAGGTTCTCAAGGTCATCGGCGACCTCGCCGAGGAAGGTCGCACCATGATCCTCGTCACGCACGAGATGAAGTTCGCCCGCGAGGTCGCGACCCATGTCGTCTATCTCTACAACGGCCTCGTCGAGGAGGAGGGCCCGCCCGAACAGATCTTCGGCGCGCCCAAATCGGACCGGCTGAAGCAGTTCATCAGCAACATCCACTAGCAACAACCAGTCAGAACACCTGCAAGAATGGGAGTCATACAATGCAGAACATCCTGAAAGCCGCCGCCGCAGCGCTCATCTTCAGCGCCTCCGGCATCGCCTTCGCCAATGCAGAGGAGGTTAAGGTCGGCTTCTCGCCGGAAGCCTACCCGCCCTTCTACTCGGCCGACGCCTCGGGCAACTGGACCGGCTGGGAAGTCGATATCGTCAACGCGATCTGCGAGGAGGCCAAGTTCGACTGCGTCATGACGCCGATCCCGTGGGACGGCCTGATCCCGGGGCTCACCACCAAGAAGATCGACGCGATCATGAACTCCATGTCGATCACCGCCGAGCGCGAGAAGACCATCGCCTTCTCCGACAAGTACTACAACACGCCAACCGCAATCGTCGGCCCCAAGGGCGAGACCTTTGGCGCCACGCCCGAGGACCTGAAGGGCAAGATCCTCGGCGTGCAGGTCTCCACCACGCACTCGGCCTATGCCAAGAAGCACTTCGCCGACGCCGCGGAGATCAAGGAATACCAGACGCAGGACGAGGCCAACCAGGACCTCGCCGCCGGACGCATCGACGCCACACAGGCCGATTCGATCGCGCTCGGCGCCTTCCTGAAGACCGACCAGGGCAAGGAATGCTGTGACCTCAAGGGCCATGTCGCCGAAGACCTCGAGATTCTCGGACCGGGTGTCGGCGCCGGCGTGCGCAAGGAAGACACCGAGCTGAAGGAAAAGATAAACGCCGCGATCAAGGCGATCCGCGAGAACGGCAAGTACGACGAGATCACCAAGAAGTACTTCGATTTCGACATCTACGGCGGCTGATCGGCTGCCATCATGACTCACGGCCGCGCCTGACCACCATCGGGCGCGGCCAGCATCAGAGGGGACGGCGGGACCAGACCCCGGAAAGGGGCGCCCGCCCGGCATAGAGTGGAACCGGGCCGATCGAAGCGCTGCTTCTTCCGCTGTCGCAGGCGAGCATTTTCGACCTGCTGGCGCTGAGCCCGCCCGGCTGGGGCGGCAACCTGCTGCGCGGCCTGTTCAACTCCGTGCAGATCGCGGTCGGCGCCTTTGGCTTCGGCCTGCTGATCGGTACTGGCGGCGCCTATGGCAAGCTCTATGGCGGGCCGGTGGTGCGCGACCTGCTCGAGGTCTACACCACCATCGTGCGCGCCGTACCCGAGCTGGTGCTGATCCTGCTGCTCTATTTCGCCGGCACAGACCTCATCAACCGAGTGCTCGAGGCGATGGGCTATGCCCGCATCGACGTAAACGGTCTCGTCGCCGGCATCTGGGTGCTCGCCTTCGTGCAGGGTGCCTACGCCACCGAGGTCATTCGCGGCGCCATCCTGTCGGTACCGGCGGGCCAGATCGAGGCGGCGCGCGCCTACGGCATGTCGCCCGGCATGATGCTGCGCCGCATCACACTGCCCGCAATGCTGCCCTTCGCCATTCCGGGCCTCGCTAATCTCTGGCTGATCGCCACCAAGGACACCGCGCTGCTGGCGATCGTCGGCTTCAGCGAGCTCACCCAGGAAACACGCACTGCGGCCGGCCAGACCAAGGCGTACTTCACCTTCTTCATGGCCGCCGGCGCGCTCTATTTGGCGCTTACGCTGGTCTCCAACGTCATCATCGGCCGCATCGAGCGCTGGTCGCGGCGCGGCATGCCCTCCGTCGCGGGAGGTGCGCAATGAGCGCGCAGCCCACCGCCGGCATCGTCGACGCCTCGGCCCGCGCCTCGCTCTGGCTGCAGCCGCACCGCATCGTCCTCATTGTGGTGGCGCTGGCGCTGTTTGCCGCCGCCGCCATGTTCATGCGCTGGGATTGGATCCCGCAATATTACGACCTCGCGCTGCAAGGGATCTGGCGCACCCTATGGATCCTGGTGGTCACCGTCATCCTGGGCTTCCTGCTGGCGGTGCCGCTCGGGCTTGCGCAAGCCGCCGGACCCGCCTGGCTGGCCATCCCGGCTCAGGCCTTCTGCACCGTCATTCGCGGCACGCCGCTGCTGCTGCAGCTCTGGCTGCTCTATTACGGCCTGGGCTCGCTGTTCCCGCAATTTCCCTGGATCCGCCAGTCCGAGCTCTGGCCCTATCTCAGGCAGGCATGGCCCTATGCCGTGCTGTCGCTGACCATCTCCTACGCCGCCTATGAGGGCGAGGTGATGCGCGGCGCCTTTGCCGGCGTGCCGCGCGGCCAGCTGGAGGCCGCCCGCGCCTACGGCATGAGCCGCTGGAAGGTTTTTCGCCGCATCTGGCTGCCTCAGGCCTTCTACCGCGCCATGCCGACACTTGCCGGCGAGACCGTGCTGCAGCTGAAGGCAACACCGCTGGTCGCGACCATCACCGTCGTCGACATCTACGCCGTCGCCTCGCGCGTCAGGCAGGACACGTTCATCGTCTACGAGCCACTGCTGCTGCTGGCGCTGATCTACCTGATCATCACCGGCATCATCGTTTTCGCGTTCAAGAAGCTCGAGGCGCGCATTCCGGTGAGGATCGCCTGAGCCATGGCCGACATGGTCCACATCGGCATCGACGAGGCGCAGGCGCTCTGCGAAGAGGCTGCGATGGCTTCAGGCGCCAGCGAGGAGGCCGCGCGCGGCCTTGCGAGCGCAGCGGTCGCCGCCGAGGCCGAGGGCCATTCCCTGATGGGGCTTTCGCATTTCGTCTCCTACCTGGACGCTCTGCGCTCAGGGCGGCTCGACGGCGCCGCCGAACCGGTGGTAACGCGGCCGGCGCTGGCCCTCTATCTGGCAGACGCCATGGCGGGTTCGGCCTATACCGCCTTCGATCGCAGCTTCGACGATTTCGCCAAGGCGGCCCGGCTGTTCGGCGTTGCGGTCTTCGCGCAGAAGAACGCCTATACCAGCGGTGCGCTCGGCTATTTCGCCGCCCGCCTCGCCGAGGCCGGACTGGTTTCAATCGCCGCCACCAACGGGCCGGCGCTGCTCGCCGGCTCAGGCTCGACGAAACCCGTCTACTGCACCAACCCGCTTGCCTTCGCGGCGCCCGTCGCCGACGGCCCGCCGCTCGTCATCGACCAGTCGTCGAGCGCAACAGCCTTCGCCTCGATCCGCAAGGCGGCGCGCGAAGGCCATGAGATCCCCGAGGGCTGGGCGGTGGATGCCGAGGGATATGTAACGACCGATCCTGCCGAAGCCATGAATGGCGCGCTGCTCGCCTTCGGCGGCGAGCGAGGCGCCAATATCGCGCTGATGGTCGAGGTGCTGGCCGCCGGCATCTCGGGCGCCAACTGGTCGCTCGACGCGCCGAGCTTCGCGTCCGGCTCGCAGAACCCCGGCACCGGGCTCTTCGTGCTCGCGCTCGACCCGAAACTGTTCGACCCCGGCTTCGAGAGCCACATGCGCGACCAGGTGGAGCGGCTGCAGACGGACTACGGCGTCTATGTTCCGGGTCAGGGCAAGGCTTCGATGCGCGAGCGGGCCGCAGCGTCGGGCCTCGCGGTCGAGCGCGCCGTGCATGATCGCATCGCCGAAGCGGCCGGCCGGACCTAGGCGCCCGTGCCGCAGATGCCCTCGACGACACGCTGTCGCGCCATGCATGATGGCCTTTGCCTTCCCCTCAAAAACGACTAAGAAGCGCTGAAAGCCGCGCCTCAAGACGCCACCGGAGCCCGTCATGACCGAGATCCTGCAAACCCCGAAACTCGTCACCGTGTTTGGTGGATCAGGCTTCCTCGGCCGCCATGTCGTCCGGGCGCTGGCCAAGCGCGGCTACCGTATCCGCGTCGCGACGCGCAGGCCCGAACTGGCCGGCCACCTGCAGCCGCTCGGCAATGTCGGCCAGATCCAGGCGGTGCAGGCCAATCTGCGCGTACGCTGGTCGGTCGAGCGCGCCGTGCACGGCGCCGACCATGTCGTCAACCTCGTCGGCATCCTGTTCGAATCGGGTTCGCAGTCATTTTCGTCGGTTCAGGACGAGGGCGCCCGCGTGGTGGCCGAGGTGGCGCAGGCCGCCGGGGCGAAGCTCACGCACGTCTCTGCCATCGGCGCCGATGCCGGATCGGAATCGGTCTATGGCCGGACCAAGGCGCTTGGCGAGAAGGCGGTCACCGAAACCGTCAAGGACGCCGTCATCTTCCGTCCCTCGATCGTGTTCGGTCCCGAGGACCAGTTCTTCAACCGCTTCGCCAACATGGCGCGGTTCTCGCCGGCACTGCCGCTGATCGGCGGCGGCACCACGCGGCTGCAGCCGGTGTTCGTCGGCGACGTCGCCGAAGCCGTCGCCCGCTCGGTGGATGGGCTGGTCAAGGGCGGCCAGGTCTACGAACTCGGCGGCCCCAATGTGATGACGTTCCGCCAGGCAATGCAGCAGATGCTCGAGATCATCGACCGCAAGCGCATGCTGGTCTCCGTGCCGTGGTGGCTCGCCTATCTGCAGGGACGCATCCTCGGCCTGCTGCCCAAGCCGCTGCTGACCACCGATCAGGTGACGCTGCTGAAGAGCCCCAACGTGGTTTCGACCGAGGCCGAGGCCGAGGGCCGGACGCTCGCAGGCATCGGCATCTCGCCGCAATCGACGGCGGCGATCCTGCCCTCCTACCTGTGGCGCTATCGCGTCGCCGGCCAGTTCACGCATCGAAGCGAGGCCTGACGCCGGGGCGCTTGCGCACGTGGAGCTGATCGCCGCTTTGCTTCCCGAAGGGCTCGCGCCCTGGGTTGCCGGCCTGCTGACCCTCGCCAGCTTCTTCACCTCGGCCCTGACGGCCGCCTTCGGCGTCGGCGGCGGCATCGCCATGCTCACCCTGATGGGCCTTTTCGTGCCCGTCGCGTCCCTCATCCCCGTGCACGGCGCCGTGCAGCTCGGCTCCAATACAGGCCGCGCCTGGCACCAGCGCGCTTTCGTGCGCATGGATATCGCCGCGCCCTTCGTAGTCGGCAGCGTGGTCGGAGCCATCGGCGGGGCATTCCTCGTCGTCCAGCTTCCCGATGCGCTGCTGAAGCTGATCCTCGGCGCCTTCGTCCTGCTGCTTACCTGGGCGAAAATCCCCGGCATCGAGCGGCTGTCGATGCTTGGGCTAGGCTTGGCCAGCATCGTGCTCGCGGTCGCCACAATGTTTGTCGGCGCCACGGGGCCGCTGGTGTCGGCAATCTTCGCCAACTTCTTCCAGGACGACCGCAAGGCGCTGGTGGCCACGCATGCCGTCGCCATGACGGCCCAGCACTTCCTGAAGATCGTCGTCTTCGGCGTGGCTGGCTTCGCCTTCCACACCTGGCTGCCGCTCATCGCCGCCATGGTGCTTTCAGGCTATCTCGGCACGATCTACGGCACCCGGCTGCTGGAGCGGCTCCCCGAGGCAGCGTTTCGCAGATGGTTCAGGATCGGCCTTACCGTGCTGGCGCTCGATCTCCTCCGACGCGGCATTTCCGGCCTCCTGTAGGTCCGCTCAGCCCCAGATGAAGAGCGCCGCGAGGCCGACGAAGCCGACCAGCAGCCGCCACCAGGCAAACAGCGCAAAGCCGTGGCGCGACACGTAGTCGAGCAGGTAGCGCACGACGATGACGGCCATGAAGAAGGCGGCGACGAAGCCGACGCCGATGATCGGCAGGTCGGCCGCCGACAGCACGTCGCGGTTCTTGAAAAGATCGTAGGCAAAGGCGCCGGCCATGGTCGGCATGGCGAGGAAGAAGGAGAACTCAGCCGCGGAGCGCTTGTCGGTGCCCATCAGGAGCGAGCCGACGATCGTGGCGCCCGAGCGCGAGGTTCCTGGGATCAGCGCCAGGCACTGGAACAGGCCGATCTTCAGGCAGAGCGACAGCGGATAGTCCATCACGTCGTGATAGCGGGGGCTGAGGTCCAGCCGGTCGACCCAGAGCAGGATGAAGCCGCCGAGAATCAGCATGATGCAGATCAGCTTCGGCGTCTCGAACAGCACGGTCTTGATGAAATCATGCCCGAGCACGCCGAAAAAGGCGGCCGGCAGGAAGGCGATCAGGATGCCGAGCACGAAGCGCCGGGTGCGCGGATCGGACGGGAAGTCGATCAGCATCTTCCACAGGCGGCCGAAATAGACCGTCAGGATGGCGAGAATCGCGCCAAGCTGGATCAGGATCTCGAAGGCCTTGCCGGTCGACTTGAAGCCGAGAAAATGGCCGGCAAGCAGGATATGGCCGGTCGAGGAGACGGGAATGAACTCCGTCAATCCTTCCAGCAGCCCGAGCAGAAGGGCTTCCACGATGGTCTGATGTTCCATGATAGCTCCGCGAATCGACAGGCCGCATCTGCTTGTCACGGCGCGGAACTCACCCTATAGCTCGTGCGCCGTGGCGACCCCTGAATCGGGGCGCCCAACTTCTAGCGGCGGGGCCGGCCCGAGACCAGCCGCATTTTCAGTTTATCGCAGGATCATGCTCACTCTTTTCCATCACCAGATGTTTGCTACCTGTCGCTTCGTCCGCCTGGCCTTCGGCGAGTATGGCGAGGAACTGGCGCTGATCGAGGAAAAGCCCTGGACGCGGCGCAAGGAATTCCTGGCGCTGAATGCCGCCGGCACGCTGCCGGTGCTGCTCGCCGAGGGCGACGTGCCGATCATCGGCGCGCATGTGATTGCCGAATATCTCGACGAGACGCGCGGCGCGCTGAAGCGCGATCGCCGGCTGCTCGCCGAGGACCCGATGGACCGCGCCGAAATCCGCCGCCTGGCCGACTGGTACCTCGTCAAGACCGAGAGCGAGGTGACGCGTCACCTCGTGCGCGAGCGCGTGCTGAAGCCGCTGATGCCCGAAGCGCTCGGCGGCGGCTCGCCCGATTCCTCGGCCATCCGCGCAGCGCGCGCCAACATCCGCCAGCACATGAAATACACCAACTGGCTGGCCGGCACGCGGCCCTGGCTCGCCGGGCCGCGCATCACCTATGCCGACCTCGCGGCGGCCGCGACGCTGTCGATCCTCGACTATCTGGGCGAGATCGACTGGAGTGGCCACAATGCGGCACGCGACTGGTACACGCGGATGAAGTCGCGCCCGTCCTTCCGGCCGCTGCTCTCCGACAGGGTGCGCGGGCTGTCGCCGGCTGCTCACTATGCGGACCTCGACTTCTGAGCGCCCTGCAAGGGGCGACACCCTGCGGCAGCTGATCGCCCGCGAGGCTGAACGGGCGGGCTTCGACGCCGTCGCCGTAACCAGCCCGGACGCCATCCCGCTTGCGCCCTCCCGGCTTCGGCAATTCGTCGCCGAAGGCTTCCACGGCTCGATGGACTGGATCGCCGAAACGCTCGAGCGCCGCGCCGACCCGAAGACGCTGTGGCCGGAGGTGCGTTCGATCATCGTCGTCGCCATGAATTACGGGCCTGACAACGACCCGCGCGACATTCTCGCCCGGTCCGATCGCGGCGCGATATCTGTCTACGCGCAGAACCGCGACTACCACGACGTGATGAAGGGCCGGCTGAAGGAAATGGCCGGCCGCCTGGTGGCGCGCGCCGGCGGCGACGTGAAGGTCTTCGTCGACACCGCCCCGGTGATGGAAAAGCCGCTGGCAGAAGCCGCCGGCATCGGCTGGCAGGGCAAGCACAGCAACCTGGTCAGCCGCGAACACGGCTCCTGGCTGTTCCTGGGCTCGATCTTCACCACCGCCGAAATCCCCGCCGATGCTGCCGAGGAAGACCATTGCGGCTCCTGCCGCGCCTGCCTCGACGTCTGCCCGACCGACGCCTTCCCTGCCCCCTACCGGCTCGATGCGCGGCGCTGCATCTCCTACCTCACCATCGAGAACAAGGGCCCGATCCCGGCCGAATTCCGGCAGGCCATCGGCAACCGCATCTATGGCTGCGACGACTGCCTGGCCGTCTGCCCGTGGAACAAGTTCGCCACCCAGGCCTCCGAGGCGAAGCTGTCGGCGCGCGAGGACCTGCGCGAGCCGGCGCTGGCCGACCTGCTGGCGCTCGACGATGCCGCCTTCAGGAGCCTGTTCTCCGGCTCGCCGGTCAAGCGCATCGGCCGCGACCGCTTCCTGCGCAACGTGCTCATCGCCGCCGGCAATTCGGCCGACCTCACCCTCGTTCCGGCCTGCCATACGCTGCTGGCAGACACCTCGCCGCTGGTGCGCGGCGCGGCGGTCTGGGCGCTGTCGCGGCTGGTTGCGGCCCCGGAATTTGCCACCCTCGCTCTCGAGCACCGACCCGGTGAAACCGACGAAACCGTGCTCGCCGAATGGGCCGGCGTCCAGGAAGGGCTCGCCCACCGCGCGCGCGGCGCGCAAACCGCAGGACACGCATGATCGAAAAGACCTTCATCTTCGGCGCCGGCTACTCCGGCAAGGCATTCGCCGCGGCGCGCCGCGACCGGGCCGTTGGCATCGCCGGCACGACGCGCACGGCCGAGAAATTCGACCAGCTCCGCGCAGCGGGCGTCGCCCCTCTGGCCTTCGACGGCGAGGCGCTCACCGGCGACGTCGCGGCGCAGCTTGCCGGCACCACGCACCTGATCGTTTCCATCGCGCCCGGCGAGGCCGGCGACCCGGTCCTCAACGCCGCGCGCGATGCCATCACCGCCGCCATGCCGAAGCTCGCCTGGATCGGCTACCTGTCAACCGTCGGCGTCTATGGCGACCATGCCGGCGGCTGGGTCGACGAGGAGAGCGAATGCCGGCCGGTGTCGCGCCGTTCGGTGATGCGGGTCGCCGCCGAGTCCGAATGGCTGGCCCTCGGCGAGGAGACCGGCCTGCCAGTCGCGGTGCTCCGTCTGTCAGGCATTTACGGCCCGGGCCGCAACGCCTTCGTCAACCTCGAGAAAGGGACCGCCAAGCGCCTGGTCAAGCCCGGCCAGGTGTTCAACCGCATCCACGCCGCCGACATCGCCGGCGCGCTCTGGCATCTGGCGGAACGCGACCAGGGCGGCATCTTCAACGTCACCGACGACCTGCCGGCGCCGCCGCAGGACGTCGTCGCCTATGCGGCGGGCCTGATGGGCGTCGAGCCGCCGCCGGAAATCGCCTTCGAGAGCGCCGAACTGTCGCCGATGGCGCGCTCCTTCTACGGCGAGAACAAGCGCGTTTCGAACGCCAGGCTCAAGCAGTCCGGCTACCGTTTCCTCTACCCGGACTATCGCGCCTCCTTCGCCGCCATGTGGGCTGACGGCACTTGGCGGGGCGGCGGCGACAGCGATGCGCGCAGCGCGATGAAGCGCTCGTGATCGAACAAGCGGCGCGAACGTGCTATGATTCGAGCCGAGGGGTTCACGCAAACATCACGCTGCAGGAATTGCATGGCACCTGAACTTTCAATGTCCGCACTGTTCGACAGATTTCGCAGGAGCGCTGCGCGGCTGCTGCCGGCGGCCCTGCTGGCCGTCGCGATGCCGATGTTCGATGCGCCGCCGGCTGCTGCCGCCGAGCTCGCCAAGGACCTTTTCGGGCGCACTGCGCTACCCGCAGCACTGCCGGCAAAATCCTATGGCTTCTACTCCAAGGGCTGCTTTTCCGGCGGCATTGCAATCGCCAATGACGGCCCGCACTGGCAGGCCATGCGCCCGTCGCGCAACCGGCGCTGGGGCCATCCGACGATGGTCGCGCTGATCGAGAAGCTGTCGCGCGAGGCCGTCGCCGACGGCTGGCCGGGCCTGCTGCTCGGCGACATCTCGCAACCGCGCGGCGGTCCGATGCTTACCGGCCATGCCTCGCACCAGATCGGCCTCGACGCCGACATCTGGTTCACGCCGATGCCGAACCGACGATTGACGGTCACCGAGCGCGAGAAGATCGGCGCCGTCTCGATGATCAGGAAAAAGGGGCTCACCGTCGACGAGAGCGTCTGGACGCCGGCCCGTGCACGCCTGCTGAAGCGCGCCGCTAGTTACCCCGAGGTCGAACGCATTCTCGTCCACCCGGGCATCAAGAAGAAGCTCTGCGACACCGTCACGGGTGACCGCAGCTGGCTGCAGAAAGTCCGGCCGTTCTGGGGCCACGATTCCCATTTCCACGTCCGCATCGGCTGCCAGCCCGGCTCGCCCGACTGCAAGAGGCAGGCGGCGACAAATCCCGGCGACGGCTGCGACAAGTCGCTCGCCTGGTGGTTCACCGAGGAGCCGTGGCGCCCCAACAAGGACCCGGACGCGCCCAAGGCGCGCGACCTGATGACCATGGACGCCCTGCCCAAGGCCTGCCGCGCCGTGCTCGATGCACCCTCGCCGGTCTCCGAGGCTGCCGTCACGCTTGGCGGCAGCGGCTCCGCCATCGCCGCGGCCCCGGTCCAACCGGAAACGGCGGGGCTTCCGCTATCGGCCAGCGCCTTCCTGCCTGCACAGGGCAGCCCGGTGCCGCTGCCGCAATGGCGCCCCGACAACTGAACCGCGGCCGGCCTTTCCTCTCCCGGAAAACCTCCCTATAGGTTGCAGCCGGCCTCGCCGGCTGCTTGCGGCGATACCGCCACCTCATTGGAGCCCGTCCGGATCGGAAGACGCTCCAGCCGTCTGGAGCGCTCACCCGGTGTCTTCGAAATACAGACTTGCGCTCATCGCGCACGACCAGAAGAAGGACGACATGGTCGCCTTCGTCGAGGCCCATCGCCCCTACCTGGCCGGCTGCGCGCTCTTTGCCACAGGCACGACGGGGCAGCGCATCCTCGAGGCCTGTCCCGAACTCGATCTCCAGCGCCTGAAGAGCGGTCCGCTCGGCGGCGACCAGCAGATCGGCGCACTGATTTCGGAGGGAATGGTCGACGCGCTGATTTTCTTCGTTGATCCGTTGACCCCGATGCCGCATGACGTCGATGTCAAGGCGCTGACCAGGCTTGCCATCGTCTACGACATACCGATGGCGCTTAACCGCGCAACCGGGGAAATCATGCTCAAGGCCAGGGAAACCGGCTGAACCACGGCCAGTCGGGACGGGAACGCAGATACACCATGGGACAACCGGAAGCGGACGGCTTTGAATTTCCGATCCTGATCGGCGACATTGGCGGCACCAATGCGCGCTTCAGCGTCGTCATGGACGCCGAGACCGAGCCCGGCGAACCGCAGATCGTCCAGACGGCGAGCTTCGCGACGATCGACGAGGCCATTCGTGCCGCCGTGGTCGAGCGCCTGTCGATCCAGCCGCGCTCGGCCATCCTGGCGGTGGCCGGGCCGGTCAATGGCGATGCGATCCCGCTCACCAACTGCCCCTGGGTGGTACGGCCCAAAGGCATGCTGTCGACGGTCGGCCTCGGCGACGTCGTCGTGCTCAATGATTTCGAGGCGCAGGCCCTGGCCGTCGTGGCGCTCGGCGACCGGCATCTCGAGCAGATCGGCGGCGGCGCGGCCGAGCCTGATGCCAGCCGCGTCGTGCTCGGGCCGGGCACCGGTCTCGGCGTTGCCGGTCTGGTGCATTTCCAGGGCAAGTGGATCCCCGTTCCCGGCGAGGGTGGCCACATGGATATCGGCCCGCGCACGCCGCGCGACTACGAGATCTGGCCGCATATCGAGCCGCTGGAGGGCCGGGTGTCCGGCGAGCAGATCCTGTGCGGCCGCGGCCTGGTCAGCACCTATCGCGCCGTCGCCAAGGCAGACGGCAAACCTCACCCTTTCACCCAGCCGGCGGAGATCACAGGCGCAGCGCTCGACCGGAGCGACCCGATCGCCGAGGAGGCGCTGGAGCTCTTCGTGACGTGCCTGGGCCGTACGGCAGGCGACCTTGCGCTGGTGTTCAAGAGCCGCGGCGGCGTGTTCCTGACGGGCGGCATAGCGCCGAGGATCCTGCCGGCGCTGAAGGCCGGCAATTTCCGCGCGGCCTTCGAGGACAAGGCCCCGCACCGCGAAATGATGGCCTCGATACCCGTCTATGTTATTACTCACCCGCTCGCCGCGCTGGCCGGACTGGGCGCCTACGCCCGCGAGCCCTCGCGGTTCGGCGTCGAGACTGCCGGCCGCCGGTGGCGCGGTTGAACGAAAGCCGCCTGACGGGAAAACGCATGACTGACATGAGCCTTGTTATCGTGGGAGCCGCTGGCCGAATGGGCCAGACGCTGATCCGCACCATCCACGAGATCGAGGGCGTGCGCGTCGCCGGCGCGCTCGAGCGCGCCGGATCCCCCGCGATCGGCAAGGACGCCGGCGAGCTGGCAGGCGTCGGCCCGATCGGCGTCGCCATCACCGACGATCCGCTGCCCGCCTTCGCCAGCGCCGACGGCGTGCTCGATTTCAGCATACCTGCCGTCAGCGTCGAGTTCGCCGGCTACGCCGCGCAGGCCCGCATCGTCCATGTCATCGGCACGACCGGCTGTTCGACCGACGACGAGGCCAAGATCGCCGCGGCCGCGCGCCACGCCACCATCGTCAAGTCCGGCAACATGAGCCTCGGCGTCAACCTGCTCGCCGTACTGGTCGAGCAGGCCGCGAAGGCGCTCGACCCCGAGGACTTCGACATCGAGATCCTCGAAATGCATCACCGCCACAAGGTCGATGCGCCGTCAGGCACCGCGCTGCTGCTCGGCGAGGCCGCAGCCGCCGGGCGCGCCATCGGCCTTGCCGAGAACAGCGTGCGGTCGCGTGACGGTCACACCGGGGCACGCAAGGCGGGGACGGTGGGCTTCGCGACGCTGCGCGGCGGCTCGGTGGTCGGCGACCATTCGGTCATCCTGGCCGGTCCGGGCGAGCGCATCACGCTGTCGCACCAGGCGGACGACCGCAGCATCTTTGCGCGCGGCGCGGTCAAGGCGGCGCTTTGGGCGCGCGAGCGCAAGCCGGGGCTCTACTCGATGCGCGACGTGCTGGGGCTCGGCGCGGCATGACGCTGCCGCGCATTACCTCCAGCCAGGCAACCCTTTCCGGCTCTGCGAGCCGTTCGCCCGGGATCGGCCCGGTCCCGTTCACATATTCCGATCAGTCATAGGAGAGACCATGTCCGGCACACTCGTGCTCGTCCGCCACGGCCAGAGCGAATGGAATCTGAAGAACCTTTTCACCGGCTGGCGCGACGTCGACCTGACCGATCTCGGCCGCGAGGAAGCCAAGGCCGGCGGCGAGCGGCTGAAGGCGCGCGGGTTGAAGTTCGACATCGCCTTCACCTCGGACCTGATGCGGGCGCAGAAGACCTGCCAGATCATCCTCGACGTGGTCGGACAGAGCGATCTCGAGACCATCCGCAACCAGGCCCTCAACGAACGCGACTACGGCGATCTCTCCGGCCTCAACAAGGACGACGCGCGCAAGAAGTGGGGCGAGGAACAGGTCCATATCTGGCGCCGCTCCTACGACGTGCCGCCGCCCGGCGGCGAGAGCCTGAAGGACACCGGCGCACGCGTCTGGCCCTACTACCTGCATGACCTGCAGCCGCATGTGCTGCGCGGCGAGACCGTTCTGGTCGCCGCGCACGGCAATTCGCTGCGCGCGCTGATCATGGCGCTCGACGGTACCTCGGGCGAGGAGATCGTCAATCTGGAGCTCGCGACCGGCGTGCCGATCATCTACAAGCTCAACGCGGATTCCACCGTGGCTTCCAAGGAAGTGCTCGCCTAGGCGAGGCTGTCGATGTCCTGGTCCGACAGGTTCATCGGCACGACGGTCACGGGAATCGGGAAGGCGGCGCCCTTGCCGGCGATCGAGGCAACCAGCGGTCCCGGCCCCTCCTTGGAGGCGCCGGCGGCCAGCACCAGGATCGCGATGTCCTGGTCGTCCTCGATCAGCTTGTGGATCTCCTCGGCGGGCTTGCCCTCGCGCACCACCAGCTCGGGCTCGATGCCGAGCTTCTCGCGCACCTTGCCGGCATAGCCGTCGAGCGCGGCGTTTGCCGTCGCCATCGCCTCGTCGCGGATGATCTTCTCGACGCCCAGCCAATGCTGCACTTCACCGGGCTCGATGACATAGAGAAGCACGAGCACGCCGCCCGTGGTCTGCGCACGGCGCGACGCATAGGCCACGGCGCGTTCGCATTCGGGCGTGTCGTCGATGATCGCCAGAAACTTGCGGCGGTGGCCGGCTTCCCGGCTCAGGCGTTTAGAGACCATCTGTCATCCTGCTTCGAGACCTGATCGCGCGGCAATCTGCCATCTGCCGCCCCGGGCGGCAAGACGGTGCAGAGTGACGCTTCGTCAGTCGCCGAGCAACCCGATGATCTCACGCACCGATTTCATCGTCGCCTCGGCCCGCGCGCCGGCCCGTTCGCCGCCGTCGCGCAACACTGCATCGACATAGGCCTTGTCGGCCGAAATGCGGCGCATCTCGCCGGCAATCGGTGCCAGCTTCTCCACCGCCAGGTCGGCCAGCGCCGGCTTGAAGACGGAGAACTGCTGGCCGCCGAATTCCTTGAGCACGGCTTCCTTGGAGATTTCGGCCAGTCCGGCATAGATGCCGACGAGGTTTTCCGCCTCCGGCCTTTCTGCCAGGCCCTCGAGTTCGCTCGGCAGCGGCGCCGGATCGGTCTTGGCCTTGCGGATCTTCTTCGAGATGGTGTCGGCATCGTCGGTCAGGTTGATGCGCGAGAGGTCCGACGGGTCCGACTTCGACATCTTCTTGGAGCCGTCGCGCAGGCTCATGATGCGCGCCGCCGGTCCGCCGATCACCGGCTCGATGAGCGGGAAAAAGCCGTTGACCTTCTCCTCGCCGACCATCATCTCGACGCCGCAGCCAAGCTCGGCGATGCGGTCGGAGAAGTCGTTGTTGAACTTCTGGGCGATGTCGCGCGTCAGCTCGACATGCTGCTTCTGGTCGTCGCCGACCGGCACCTGGGTGGCGCGGTAGACCATCATGTCGGCGGCCATCAGGCTCGGATAGGCGAGCAGGCCGAGCGAGGCGTTCTCGCGGTCCTTGCCGGCCTTGTCCTTGAACTGCGTCATGCGGTTCATCCAGCCGATGCGCGCCACGCAGTTGAATATCCAGGCGAGCTCGGCGTGCTGCATCACCCGGCTCTGGTTGAAGACGATGTGCTTCTTCGGGTCGATGCCCGAGGCCAGGAAGGCCGCCGTGATCGAGCGGGTCTGGTCAGCAAGGTCTGCATGGACGAGCTGCGCGGTGATGGAGTGGAGATCGACGACGCAGTAGATGCAGTCGCTGGTTTCCTGCAGGGCGACGAACTTCTTGATCGCGCCGAGATAGTTGCCGAGGTGGAGGTTTCCGGTCGGCTGGACGCCGGAGAAGACGAGCGGCTGGAAGGTGGTCATTGTCGTTGATCCCGATGGCTTGTGGAGGGCCGTTTCGCGCGCGGCGAAATGCGAGAAGGGCTTATGGACGAAGCCCTGTCCGGGATCAAGTATTCACGGTACGGCCGCCCCGTGGCGCGGCGGCGGGGGCTTTCGCCGCCGAACGCGGCAAGGTGCGGCGGCGGGCCGGCATGCCGACCAGCAGGCCGAGACGCGGCGGCAGCTTCTCGGCCAGCATGGCAAAGGCCAGCGAACCGGCGAAGGTGGCAACCACCACGAGGAACCAGGCGGGCCAGACGCCGAGATCGAGCGGCAGCACGTAGTAGAGCGCGGCGATCACCACCGTCTGGTGGACGATGTAGAGCGGAAAGATCTTGCGGTTCAGCCACATCAGTGCCGCGCTTTCGCGGTCGAAATATTTCGCGCCGAAGCCGACCAGCGCCAGGATCATCGACCAGGCCAGGGCAAAGACCAGCAGCTTGAACAGCGGTGTGACGTCTGCGTAGTTGCCGAGGAAATGCCCGCCGGCGTCGGTGAAGCAGAAGAGATAGAGATAGGTCGTCAGCACGAAGGCGAAGGCGGCGCTGTGGTAGCGGCGCTCGACGATCGCGGCAATGACCGCGGCATGGTGGCGGGCGACAAGGAAGCCCAGCCCGAACCAGCTCGCCCAGGCAGCAAACCAGGCGCCGTCATTGTAGAGCGCATTGGTCTGGCGCGGGAAGAACGGCGTCAGAACGAGGTTCAAAACCAGCGGCAACAGGAAGAACAGGTAGATTCCGTCGCTTTTCGCCGTTCGCTCGAACCAGTCCGTCACCGGTTTGGCGCGCGGATGCGACAGGATCCGGAACACCGGGTAGCAGAGGAAAGACATGACCAGCAGGTAGGCGACGAACCACATGTGCGCCCAGGTGAAATTGCCGGCCGGGTAGCGCCCCTCGGTGAAGTAGCGCGTCACCCAGAAGGTCAGCAGCGAGCCTTCATAGCCGTCCTCGGCCATGCGCTCGAACCAGACCTGCGGCACGATGATCACGCACATGGCGAAGATCAGCGGTACGAAAAGCCGGACGAAGCGCTCCTTCAGGAAGGCCGAGGCGGTGGCCGAGCGGAAGGTGAACCAGGTCCCCATGCCGGAGACGAAGAACAGCAGCGCAAGGCGCCAGGCGCGCGGGAAGTCCATCGTCAACTGCAGGCCGAGGCTGCCCTGCGGGCTCTTCATCAGCCAGTCCATGTCGGGAAAGAAGGCGACCGAGGAATGGTAGACGATGAGGATCAGAAAGGCCGAAACGCGCAGCCAGTCGACGTAGTGAAGTCTGGCGCTTGGCGGCATCAGGACTCTCCGGGCAATCGCAGGCGGCGGTACGCAGGCCCGCCGATCAGGCGCAACCTGACCCGGTTTTGTTAAGAAACCGGCCCGGAAATGGCGAAAATGCCGACGTAAGGGTCCGGTTTGCGGGAAGAACACCCCGATTTGGGCGTAAAACCCCTCGATCTGGCGTGAAATGCAGGCGACCTGCCCCTCTCGGCGGGTCGCCCTCAGTCGTCCCCCTGGCGCGACCGGAACGGGTCAAGGAAGCTGCCGAGAGCCGTCGCGAGCCGGCCGGCGGCCCCCAGCGGCTGTATGACGATGTCGGCCATGCCGAGGCCCCGGTTGCCGCCGAGCGGACGTTGCGATCGCCCGAGCTCAAGTTGCAGGACCGTATAGCCGGAAGGGTCGAGCCGGGCGACGAGGGATGCGGTCGCGCCGAAGAACGTGCCGCGCGGCTCGGGATTCGAGAGCCGGACGCCCGCCGGCCCGCCGTTGACGGTGACGGCAAGGGTCCGGAGGGCGTGGCGGTCGGAATGCACAAGCTGCAGCTTGATCCGGACAGACCCGGCTGCGGTGAAGGGGATGAGCACCTTGGGACGCGGGTTGCTGCCGACCCAGCGGACCGTCGGATCGTCGGACATCGGCAGGCGCCAGTCCAGGGCGCGCGGACCGTCGTCCTGCCGGATCGTCTCGCGGCGCTCGAGCGGCCGCAGGACGGGCAGCGCTATGCCCTTGTTGCCGGCATTCCGCCTGGCCATTTCGCCCTTCTCGAGATTCTCGAAAGCGGAATAGCGCACGGCCATGAATGTCCCCGCCGCGCGCGCGGCCGCCACCTCGGCCGCAAGAAAGGTCTCGTAGCCCGGCGCAGCCATGCGCGCGAGCATCGCCTCCTGCTCATCGGAGGCGTGGCGCAGGTAGCTCAGGTAGCGGTGGCCGGCAGCGAACTTGTGGGCCGTGACGCGCCCGGTCGAGGCGAAACGCATCCCGGCATGTGCGGCGCGCAGCAGGAAATCCGAGTCGACCGGCGCACGCACCTCGTGCGGAGGGAGCCAGGGGCCGATGCGATCGGTGACGTCGCGGCGATGCGCGAAGCTTGAGGGCGGGAAGAAGTGCTCGAACGGCACACGGTCGTCGTCGAAGATGCCGGTGACCTGGCGAAAGTCGCTGCCCGGCGCGCCATGAAAGATCGCGCCGCCGACAGCGAAATCGAGTGTCGGGTCGCGCTCGAACAGGGCAGCCAGCGCCGCGAGATGGCCGGGCGCCCAGATGTCGTCGTGCCCGAGATAGGCGATATGGTCACACCCGGCCATCGCGATACCGGCATTGTTGGGGAAGGACTGGCTGCCGCATCGTTCGGCGAGATTGTGCCAGCGGATTTTCGGCGAGCCGATTGCCGCAACCACGTCGGCCGTTTCGTCGTCGCAGCAGTCGCCTACCACCACGAGTTCGAAACCGTCATGGGTCTGGGCCAGCACGGAGCGTATCGAGGGCAGGATGTGGCGCCCGCGATTATAGGTCGCCATGACGACCGTGAACCGGGTCATCGTTCAGACGAACCGGTAGGGGATGCCCGGATGATCGAACCGCACCCTGCTCTTGTCGGGACGGGACGGATCGTAGGCGCGGGTCGGCATGTTGATGAAGGTGGCCGTCTGGCTGCCCCTGTTGTGGACGCCGTGGATCACGAAGGGCGGAATCGTCAGCGTGATCTTGTTGGCCTCGCCGACGTCGAGGATGTTCAACTGCCCGTGGGTCGGGCTGCCGGGCCTGATATCATAGAGGACGACCCTGATGTCGCCGTTGGTGTAGGCGAGCCGGTCGTACTGCCGCTTGTGATAGACCCAGGCGCGGATCGATCCGGGCGCCGCCGTCACCCAGTAGACGTGCGGCGCGGGCTGCACGGGCTCCTGCAGGTCGGAGAGAAGAACCGTCAAGTCGCCGCGCTTGTCGACCTTCGTGTCGAGGCGCTGGATGCGGACGCCGTCGATCCTGTTTTCGATCTCGACGTCCTGCAAGATCCTGCCCTCGTCCCAGGCCGGATCATCCGTGAAGTCCTCGAGCGAAAGCGGCATCGCTAACCTTGTCCATCCTGTGCCGGCAGCGGACCGGCGTTGCTTGCGTTGATTTCGAACTCAGTTACCGGACGGGAGGCAGGCGTCAAGCGACGCGCCGCCTAATCCGGGTCCTGACCGGCTTCACCGGCAGCCGGCGTCTCGCCGGGCCTGCGCTTCACGTTGCGCCGGATCATCCCCATGTCGGCGCCGCCCGTACCGAAGGCAGTGGCGAAATAGATCACCATGGCGCCGGCAACCAGCACGGCGAGCGCACTCGCCTGGCTGTAGATCGGCGAGGCCGCCGCAAGCCAGTCGCCCAGCCAGCCGGCGGCGAAATAGAGCGCGCCGGCCATGATGGCGGAGGCGAGCAGCAAGCGCGGTATGCGCTTCACCAGCGCGGCGTCGCGCGTCCAGTGGCCCCGCCAGGCCAGGGTACCGAAGAGCAGGCCTGCATTGATCCAGCCGGCGGTCGCGGCCGCGATCGCGATGCCGACAGCGCCATAGGCCGGAAACAGGGTCAGCGCGATCGAGATGTTCACGATCACCGACAGGCCGGCGAAATACATCGGCGTGCGCGTGTCCTCGCGCGCGAAAAAGCCCGGCGTGAAGGCCTTGATCAACACGAAGGCCGGCAGGCCGATGCCGAAGACGGAGAGCACTTCGGCCACCAGCGTCGTGTCCTGCGGGGTGAAGGCACCGCGTTCGTAGAGCACGCGCACGATCGGCTCGGCGATGGTCAGCAGCGCGGCGGCCGCGGGCAGCGTCAGGAAGAGCGTGAACTCGACCGAGCGGTTCTGCAGGTTGGCCGCCTCGACGCGGTGGCCGGAGCGCAGCGCGCGCGCCAGTTCGGGCAGGAGGACGACACCCACCGCCACGCCGACGACGCCGAGCGGCAACTGGTAGACGCGGTCCGCGAGATTGAGCGAGGGCACCGCGCCCGCCTTGCCCGAGGCGATCGCCGTGCCGACCAGCGTGTTGATCTGCGTGATCCCGCCGGTGATGGCGGCGGGCAAAGCGAGCCACAGCAGCCGCCTGACGTTCTTGGTCAGTCGCGGCCGACGAAATCCGATCGAGACACCGGCGTGGCGCACGGCGAAGAACAGGATGCCAAGCTGGACGACGCCCGCCATCATCACGCCCCAGGCGAGCATGGTGCCGACGCCCGGCCCGTCATGGCCGCGGTACCATGCCGCGACGAGGATTGTGACAAGGATGATGTTGAGGAAGACGGGCGCGATGGCCGCCGCGAAGTAGCGGTGCAGCGAGTTCAGCATGCCCGCCATCATCGCGCCGAGCGACATGCACATGAGATAGGGGAACATGATCGCCGCGAGCTCGGTGGTGAGCAGAAGCTTGGCGGGGTTCTCGGCGAAGCCCGGCGCGATGGCGTAGCGGATGAGGAACGGCATCGCCAGTTCCATCGCGATCGTGAGAAGCAGGAGGACGGTGAACAGGACCCCGAAAACTTCCTCGGAGAACTTTTTCGCGCCTTCGACGCCGCCCGCCTCGATCTCCTTGGCGAAGAGTGGGACGAAGGCGGCGTTGAAGGCGCCCTCGGCGAACAGCCGGCGGAATGTGTTGGGAAACTGGAACGCCGCGTAGAAGGCCTCGGCGACCGGCCCGGTGCCGAGCGCGGCGGCCATCATCATTTCGCGCGCAAAGCCGAAGACGCGGCTCAGCATCGTGCCGGCTCCGACGGTGGCGAATTTCCTGACGAGACTCATCGGGCGGGACCGTGGCTGGTGGAACAGGGCATTTCGATTGTCGGCCTTATTCCGCCGCAGCGGAGAGACGCTTGGAGCCGCGCTCGGGCTTGATACCGGCAAGCGCCTCGATGAGTCGCTTGCGGATCGCCTCGATGCGGGTCGGATTGTCGATCTTGGCGCCCGTGAGATCGGTCACGTAGAAGGTGTCGATGACCTTCTCGCCGAAAGTCGTGATGTGCGCCGAGGCGATGTCGAGCGAAAGGTCGGACAGCGCGCCGGTGATCTCCGACAGCAGGCCCGGCCGGTCGAGGCACTCGACCTCCACCACGGAGAAACGGTTGGACAGCGTGTTGCGAATCTCGGCACGCGGCGTGATCCTGAAGGTCTTCTGGCCGCGCTTGGGCTTGGCGCGCTTCTCGATCATCTCGGGCAGCCAGCTTCGGCCCGACAGAACGTCCTCGATCAGCCGGCCGACGCGCGTGCCGCGCCGCTGCTCGTCCTCGTCGCGGTCGAACTCGCGCGAGATGAGGATCGTGTCGAGCGCCCGCCCGTCTGCGGTGGTGAAGATCTGCGCGTCGACGATGTTGCCGCCGGCCGCGGCGCAGGCGCCGGCGATCACCGACAGCAGGCGCGGATGGTCCTGCGCCAGAACGGTGATCTCGGTCACCCCCTCGAAGGCATGCGTCTTGACCATCGTGGCGAGCTGCCTGTCGGCGGTGCTCGATTCGCGGACGAACTGGGCATGGCGGACCTGATCGGGCAGATCGACTGTCAGAAGATAGTTCTCGTAGTGCAGCTTGACGTATTTCCTGCGCGCCGCGTCGGGCCACTCGGCCAATGCCTCGGTCAGGCGCTCGCGCGCCTCGGCGGCGCGCTGGGCGCGACCGACCTCGGAGAAGCCGCCCGTGAGCAGCAGTTCGGTCTCGTAATAAAGCGTCCTGAGCAGTTGTCCCTTCCAGCCGTTCCAGACACCCGGTCCGACGCCGCGAATGTCGCAGACGGTCAGTACGAGGAGCAGCTTCAAGCGCTCGACCGACTGCACCAGCGTGGCGAAGTCGTCGATCGTCTTGCGGTCGTTGAGGTCGCGGGTCTGCGCCGTCATGGACATCACGAGGTGGTGCTCGACGAGCCAGGCGACGGTCTCGGTATCCGCGGGCGACAGGCCCATATGCGGGCAGATGCGGCGGGCGATCCTGGCGCCGGCCACCGAATGATCCTCGGGGCGGCCCTTGGCGATGTCGTGCAGCAGGATCGCGACGTAGAGCACCTCGCGACGCTTCTTCAGCGAAGGCATCAGCACATGCGCCAGCGGATGCACCTTCTCGCCGTCGCCGCGCTCGATCTCGGCGAGCACGCCGATGCAGCGCAGCAGGTGCTCGTCCACCGTGTAGTGGTGGTACATGGAGAACTGCATCATCGCGACGATCTTGCCGAAATCGGTGATCAGCTTGCCGAGCAGCCCGGCCTCGTTCATGCGGCGCAGGTTGAGCTCGGGATTTCGGTCCGAGGTCAGCACGTCGAGGAACAGACGGTTGGCCTCCGGGTCACGGCGCAGCGAGCGGTCCACCAGCTTCAGCGAACGCGTCAGGAGCTTCAGCGCGTCGGGGTGATATTCCAGCCCGTGCTTGTCTGCCAGCCAGAAGAGCCGCACCAGATTGACCGGGTCGCGCTCGAAGACCTGGTCATCGGCGACCGTGATGCGGTGGTTGTCGACCATGAAGTCGGTGGTTCCTGCGAGCTTTCGCCGGCGCCGCGAAAAGCCGATCAGGAGGCGGTTGAAGCCGGGAACCTGCTTGGCCTGCTCCTCTTCCAGCGCGGCGCAGAAGATGCGCGTCAGGTCGCCGACATCCTTGGCGATGAGGAAGTAGTGCTTCATGAAGCGTTCGACGCCGGACAGGCCCGGGTGACTGGTGTAGTCGAGCCGCTCGGCGATCTCGCGCTGGATGTCGAAATGCAGCCGCTCCTCAGGCTTGCCGGTGAGGAAGTGCATGTGGCAGCGCACCGCCCAGAGAAAGTCCTCGTCCTTGCGGAAGCGGTTGTATTCGGCGCGCGTGAAGACGCCCTTGGAGACGAGTTCCTCGCCGCTTCTGACACGGTAGAAATACTTGCCGATCCAGAACAGCGTCTGCAGGTCGCGCAGGCCGCCCTTGCCGTCCTTGACGTTGGGCTCGACGAGATAGCGGCTCTCGCCGCCCTTGGCGTGACGCTCGTCACGTTCGGCTAGCTTTGCCTGGGCAAACTCGGCGCCGGTATCCTTGACCACGGAATGGTCGAAGCGGATGACGAGGTCGTCGAACAGCGGCTCGTTTCCCCAAAGGAAGCGCGCCTCCAGGATAGAGGTGCGGATGGTGATGTCGGAGCGCGAGAGGCGCAGGCACTCATTGATGTCGCGCGTTGCGTGGCCGACCTTCAGCCCCATGTCCCACAGCATGTAGAGCATGAACTCGACCATGCGCTCGCCGGCCCGGGTCTGCTTCTGCGGCAGCAGAAAGAGGAGGTCGATGTCGGAGCCGGGCGCAAGCGTGCCGCGGCCATAGCCGCCGACGGCAACCAGCGCCATGCGTCCTTCCGGCGTGGCGGCAGGCGGTTCGCCGAACTGGACAATCGTGAAGTCGTGCAGCGCACCGATGATCTCGTCCATGACATGCGACAGGCGCGCCGCGCAGGCGGTGCCGCCGCCGTCGTCGAGGAGCATGGTCTCGGCCGTGCGTCGGCCCTCGGCGAGCGCGTCCTTGAGCAGGGACAGCGCCTGCACGCGCGCGCCCTCTCCCGATGCACCGCCGGGCAGTCCGGAAAGCGCCGCGCGCAGGGCTGCGCCGTCGATCAACTGGTCGAGCTTAAGGGGAATCTTTGCCATTGGGCCTCGCCGTCAAGGCGGCGTCTATAGCGTGATTTTGCGAGCGTGAACACTGCGGCGCAGAACCCCGAGCCGGGGTCACGAGGCCGCGCGCAGCTTTCGCGACAGGACGAAGTTCTTCAGCTGGGCGGCGCTCATGGCATGGGCGAAGGCGTGGCCCTGCAGCGCATGGCAGCCGAGACCCTCCAGCACCTTGGCGTGACCCATCGTCTCGACGCCCTCGGCCAGTACCTCGATGCCGAGCGAGCGGCCGATGTCGATGATGGAGCCGACGAGCTGGCGCTGGCCCGGCGCACGCAGCAGCGGGATGATGAGCTGGCGGTCGATCTTGAGGCGGCGCGGCTTGAGCTTGAGCAGGCTGACGATCGAGGCGTAGCCGGTGCCGAAATCGTCGATCTCGATGTCGATGCCGAGATTCTTGATCTGCTCGACGTTCCAGGTGACCAGCTCGTCGTTCTCGTCGAGGAAAATCGATTCGACCAGCTCGAACGAGATGGTGCCCGGCTTGATGCGGAGCTTGCGCAGGCTGCGGATCAGTTCCTCGTCATGCAGCCGGCGGGCCGAGACGTTGACCGAGGCCTTGGGGATGTCGAGGCCGCTGGCCGTCCACTCGTTGAAGTTCCTCAGCGTCTGCTCGAGGATCATGCGGTCGATGGTGCCGACGACATTGAGCTCCTCGGCGATCTTCATGAAGGATGCTGGCGCCAGCAGGCCCTCGGTCGGGTGGTTCCAGCGGGCCAGCGCCTCGACACCGATGACGGCATGGGTGGCGGCGTCGAACTGCGGCTGGTAGTAGGCGACGAACTCGTTGCGTTCGAGACCCGACAGGATGTCGTCGGCGATGCGCTTGGTCGAGACGATCTCGGCCTGCAGCGCCTCGTTGAAGAACTGGTAACGGTTGCGGCCGCGGCTCTTGGCCCGGTAGAGCGCGAGATCGGCATTGACGAGCAGGCGGCGCGGATCGGTGCCGGCCTCGAGGTCGCTGGCGATGCCGATGGAAACACCGAAGCGGCACTCATGGCCCTCGTAGGGGACCGGCTGGTGCATCTGCTCGATGATGCGATCGGCGAGGCGGGCGAGGCGCTCGTTCCAGACCGCTTCGTCGAGCCGGTCGGCCTTGCACAGCACGACGAACTCGTCGCCGCCGACGCGGGCGACAAAATCGCCTTGGCGCAGGTTCGAGGTCAGCACCTTGGCCGCATAGCGCAGCATGGCGTCGCCGGCGGCGTGGCCCAGCGTGTCGTTGATCTGCTTGAAGCGGTCGAGGTCGATATGCAGCAGGCCGGCGCGTTCGCCTTCGCCATGCGCCTTGTCGATGTGGGCGGCGAGGACGTCGTCGAGGTAGCGGCGGTTGGGCAGGCCGGTCAGCGAATCGTGCAGCGCATTGAACTCGATGCGTCCCTTGGCAGCCTCGAGCTCGACATTGCGCGCCTCGGTCAGCATGTTGGCCTGCTTGAGGCTCTCGTTCAGCTCGACGTCGGCGGTGACGTCCCAGTTGACGCCGACGATGCGGGGCGGCTCGCCGGGATCCTGGTAGACCTTGGCGCTCTCGCGGACGTGACGGACCTCGCCGTCGAGCAACAGGCGATACTGCGTCTGGTAGCTGCCGCCGGCCGCCAGCGCGGTGGGGAATTCCGTCAGCACGCGGGCGAGATCCTCGGGATGGATGGCGCGCTCCCAGTCGGCATAGGTGCGCGGACCGCCATCGGCCGGGCGGCCGTAGAGCTCGTTCATGCGGTCGTCCCAGAGCAGGCTGTTGTCCTCGGTGTTGAGCTCCCAGACGCCGATATGCGAGCTGTTGAGGGCGAGGCCGAGGCGGCGCGACAGGCGCTCGAGCTCGATCTCGCGGCGGCGCAGCTCGCTGATGTTGTCGGAGCGCTCCTCGATCAGCCGGCCGGTCATCACGGTCGGCACCATGATCAGCGCACCGGCGACGAAGATCAGCAGGCGCAGCGTCCAGGTGTTGGGCGGGGTGACATCCCAGCCGCCCTTGGGAACGGCGGCGATCTGCCAGGAACCGGTCGGCAGCAGGATGCGGGCCGTGACGGGATTGTTGCTGGTGACGCTCTCGTCGCCATAGAAGCGCTGGCCGGCGGCGCCCGAGCCGTCATGGCCCATCAGCGCGATGTCGATGGGCAGCTTTGGATCGAGCAGTCCGCTCTCGCGGTAGAGGCGATCGCGGTCGATGACCGCCGAAACGATGCCCCAGAAGGACGGAACGCCGTGGCGTGTCTCGATGAAGACCGGAAAGCGGCCGATGAAGCCCTGGCCGCCCTGCACGAGATCGACCGGGCCGGCGAGGATGAGATCGCCGGTATCGCGGGCCCGCAGGGCCGCCTCGCGCTGCGCGTCGTTCTTGCGATAATCGAGCCCGATGGCCTTCTCGTTGCCGGCGAGCGGATAGATCAGGGACAGGACGAGATCTGGTGCGCCGGCGATGGTGCGCAGCTGCGAGTCGCCGGACAGGAGGTTGGCCGCAAGCTGGGCAAAGCGGTGCTGGCGCATGTTCGGCTCAGTGGTGAGCGTGGCGACGAGGCCGCGCACCAGCTGGATGTTGCCGTTGACGTTGCCTTCGATCTTGGCGCGGATCACGCCGACGCTGCTCAGGACTTCGGAACGCAGGCTCTGCTCGAAGACCCGGCGGTTCTGGTGCTCGGCGAAGAAGCCGGCCAGAACGATGACGAACAGCGCCAGCACCGCCGGAACATTCGTCGGTCTCCAGATCAGCCGCACTACACTGCGGAGAGATTCGAGCCTGGCACTCAATGATTTCCAACCAGCCGACGCGCCGGGATCGGCACGCATCAGGCCGACGCTATCGGCGAGTGCTTAAATATCACTTTAGAAAAGACCGAGTTTAGCCGGCAAGCGCGGTTTTTGTGGCCTTTTCGGGCATTTGTCGGGTGTTTCGGGGTCCACGGCACCCCTGTGCGCGCCCCCTTGCACTCGACCGGTTTTCGGCCAAAAGATGCGCGTGTCACCGAGGGGAAGGGGCATGTCCGTCAAAATCCGCCGCCAGTGCCGCCGAAAGGCGTGGGCCGGCCATGCCGCCTAGCCCGGCCTCGAACCGGCTTCGGCGCGCTGCGGTGCCCGCCTTCGCCTTCCTGGTGACGCTGTTTGCCCGCTTCGTCACGGCGGTGCGCGGCGTGTGGATCGGCAACGAGCCTTCCGACCGGCAGCGTGTCTATTTCGCCAACCATGCCAGCCATGGCGACTTCCTGCTGGTGTGGATCGTGCTGTCGCCGCGGCTGCGCCGCAGGACGCGGCCGGTGGCGGGCGCCGACTACTGGCTGAAATCGCCGCTCAGGCGCTTCATCGGCTGCGACGTCTTCAACGCGGTGCTGATCGACCGCAACCGCGAGACCAGAACGCGCGACCCGATCGAGATCATGCGCGAGGCTGTAGACGAGGGCTCCTCGCTGATCCTGTTTCCCGAGGGTACGCGCAACGAGACGAAGGACGCGCTGCAGCCCTTCAAGGCCGGTCTCTACCACCTGGCGGCGAGCCGGCCCGCGCTCGAACTCGTGCCGGTGTGGATCGAGAACCTCAACCGCGTCATGCCGAAAGGAGAGTTCGTGCCGGTGCCGCTGATCTGCAGCGTCATCTTCGGCCCGACGATCCAGGTGGCCGAGGGCGAGGCCGCCGACGCCTTCCTCGAGCGGGCGCGCGCGGCGCTTCTGGCGCTCAAACCGGTACGCAACGGGAGTGCCGCGTGATCCATCCCGACCTCCTCAACCTGCTTTTCGGCGTCGGCGCCATCCTGGTGGTCGCCTCGGCCGTCGGCTACGTGCTGCAGCGCCGGCTGTCGCCGGACGGCCAGAACAGCGCGGTCGAAAACCTCAACGACCGCATTCGCGCCTGGTGGGTCATGGCGGTGCTGCTCGCCATCGCCTTCATTGGCGGGCGGGCCGGCGTGGTGCTGCTGTTCGGCTTCTGCTCCTTCGCGGCGCTGCGCGAGTTCGTCACGCTGACCAATGCCAGCCGCGCCGACCACTGGTCGCTGGTGGCGTCGTTCTTCGTCGTGCTGCCGTTCCAGTACTATCTGGTGTGGACCGACTGGTACGGGCTCTACTCGGTGTTCATCCCGGTCTATGTGTTCCTGCTGCTGCCGATCGTCTCCGTGTTGCGCGGCGAGACGGAAAACTACCTGGTGCGCGTCGCCGAGGTGCAGTGGGCGCTGATGATCTGCGTGTTCTGCGCCTCGCACGTGCCGGCGCTGCTCAATCTCGACATTCCGGGCTTCGAGGGCCGCAACGTCTTCCTGATCGCCTTCCTGATCGTCGTGGTGCAGCTTTCCGACGTGCTGCAATATGTCTGGGGCAAGCTTCTCGGCCGCCACAAGATTGCACCCCGGCTGTCGCCGTCCAAGACCGTCGAGGGTTTTGCCGGCGGCATCGCGAGCGCCACGCTGGTCGGCGCCGGCCTGTGGTGGATGACGCCCTTCACCATGCTGGAGGCAGGGCTGCTGGCGCTCGTCATCACGCTGTCCGGCTTCTTCGGCGGCCTCGTCATGTCTGCGATCAAGCGCGACCGCGGCGTCAAGGACTGGGGCAACGTGATCGCCGGGCATGGCGGCTTCATCGACCGGCTGGATTCGGTGGTCTTCTCGGCGCCGATCTTCTTCCACATCGTGCGCTATTTCTGGACGGTGGACTGACGGATGGCGGGACGTCCGGCGGAGAACTCCCTGGTCCACATGGGCATCGCCTTCCTGGCCATGGGCGGATGGGCGGCCTTCGCCAACCGGGCACACCCGATGCCCGAGCCGCTCGTTGCCGGGCTGGTGCAGGGCGCGCTGTCGGCGGGGATCACGCTGGTGCTGAAGCGCATGGTCGAAGCGCTTGGCCGGCGCCTGGCGGGGATCGCCGCGCTGGTGCTGCCGCCGCTGATCGCGGTTGCGCTGTCGCTCGCCATCCTCGGCACGATCCATATGGCCGCCGGCACGCCGGAGCTTCTGGCCACCATCGCGCTGCCGGCCAGCGTGACGGCCATCTATTCGGCAGGCTATGCGCTGGCGCTCTGGCGCGGCAGGAGGGCGACATGACCGAAACGGAAAACAGGCGGCCGCTGGCCAGCCGTGGCTCGGGCTGGGCCGCCGCGCTGACCCGCTTTCTGGCCAGGACAGCAATCTCGCCGAACCAGATCTCCGTCGCCAGCATGGCGGCGGCAGCACTTGGCGGGCTCGCCTTCTGGCAGGCCGGCATGGCCGACGGTGCCGTGGCGCGTGCGCTGTTCCTCGTCGCCGGCGCGCTGTTCTGCCAGCTCAGGCTGCTTTGCAACCTGCTCGACGGCATGGTGGCGATCGAGGCGGGCAAGGCCGCTCCCGACGGCGCTTTCTGGAACGAGTTTCCGGACCGCGTGTCGGACATGCTGATCCTCGCCGGCATCGGCTATGGCATCGACTGGCCGGCGCTCGGCTGGGCCGCCGTGGCGCTGGCGATCCTGACCGCCTATGTGCGCGAGGTCGGGCGCGGCTGCGGGCTGGCCGCCGATTTCTGCGGCCCGATGGCCAAGCCGCACCGCATGGCGCTGGTCACCGCCGCCGCGCTCGCTTCGTTGTTCGAGCCGCTGTGGAACGGCCGCAACGAGATCCTGCTCGCAGCGCTCTGGCTCGTCGCCCTCGGCTCGGGCGTGACGGCGCTGCGCCGCTCGTGGCGGATCGTGGGAAAACTGCGAGGCGCATGATCCGTAGCCGTGAGGCTGTGGTCTTCAAAGACAGTCCCGGGTAACAACCGGTGACAACTCGGATGCGCGACACTTTGGAGGCAAGGATGCGGGAAGAGCAGAAACTGGCGGCGTCCGAATTCCTGTTGAGGCACTGGCGTGACGGCCGTCACACGCAGGCCATGCCGGCAGAGTTGCGCCCGACCACACGGGCACAAGCCTACGCGGTGCAGGCCCTCGCGGAGGGGATGAGCACCAGGCCGCTCGCCGGCTGGAAGATCGCCGCGACGAGTGTCGCCGGCCAGAAGCACATCAATGTGAGCGGCCCGATGGCCGGCCGGCTGCTGGCCGAGCGGATCGTCCCGCAGGGCGTCCCCGTTTCGCTCGGAGCTAACCGGATGCTGGTGGCCGAAGTGGAATTCGTGTTCCGCATGGGCGAGACACTGCCGCCGCGCGAAAAGGCCTATACCGAAAACGAAGTGCTGGACGCCGTCGTGGCATTGCATCTGGGCATCGAGATCCCCGATTCCCGCTTCATGACCTTCGAGACAGCGGGCGAGGCGCAGCTCATCGCCGACAATGCCTGCGCCGACCAGTTCGTGCTCGGCCCCGAAGCGCCCGGCTCCTGGCGCAGCACCGACCTGGCCTCGCACAGGGTCACGGGGCTCAACAGCAGCGGCGCCGTTCACGAGGGGCGCGGCGCGAACGTTCTCGGCGGCCCGCTCATTGCGCTGACCTGGCTCGCCAACGAACTCTCCGGGCAAGGCGTCGCGCTCGCGCAAGGACAGATCGTCACGACCGGAACCTGCTGCGTGCCGATTCCTGTCGGCCCGGGCGACGTGGTGACCGGCGACTATGGCAGCCTCGGCACCATCGAGGTTGCCTTCACGCGCTAGCGGAACAGGCTCGTCTGCGCCGCGAGTGGCTCAGCCGCAGGTACGGGCCGTCTTCAGCGCCTCGTCTCGCAAGGCCTTCGTCGTCGCGCCGAGCCGACGGACCGCCGCATAGAAGCGCGGATAGTCGCCCGCGCAGAGCTCGAAGAGCCGCAGGAACGCCGGCACCTGTTCGCTGTAGACGGAGGTCGCTGCAAGCTTGGCGTTGTTGATCGGGGCATCGATCCAGGCGTCGTATCCCCGGTAGCCGCCCCAGCGGCCGTCGCGCAGCCGCCGGTAGCGCTGCCGCAGCCGTTCGATGGCGGCCGCCTTCGCCGCCCGCTTCTGCGACACGGTTCCGGCGCGGCCATAAACCGCGGCCAGCTCGACCCGCGTTTGCGACACCAGCGCGAGAAAGGCGTCGCGACGCTTGCGCTCGGCCTCGTAGCGGCGCAGCGCGCCGGGGTCGCCCGTCGCGCGCAGCCATTTCTGCACCCCGGTCGTTTCGACCGCGACGGCGAAAGCCTCGTTGAAGGCGGAATCGCCGGCCACATAGACGCGCTGGTGGGCAAGCTCATGAAACACCAGTTCGGCGAGCGCGGTCTCGCCCTGCCGGAACATCGTGCTCAGCAGCGGATCGCTCGACCAGCCGAGCGTCGAATAGGCCGTGATGCCGGAGATGTAGACGTCAAAGCCCTGCTGCTTGAGCGCGGCGGCCTGCTCTGACGCGGACTCCTGCGAGAAATAGCCCCGGTAGGGAACGCAGCCGAAGACGGGGAAGCACCATGTGCGCGGCGCCAGCGAGAATTCCGGCGCGGCAAAGACCGCCAAAGTCACATAGTCCCGGTCGATATCGACGTAGCTGCGGTAGCTGCTGTTGTCGGGCAGCGCGAGTTCGTCGCTGGCAAACTGCCTGATGGCGCTCGCCGATTGCATCCTGGCGCGCAATGGCTCGGGCGTCGCGGGGTCGTCGATCAGCCTTTCGACGTTCTTGCGCGCCGACATGATCTCGACATGCCCCTTCAGCGACTGCGCGTAGTAGCAGCCGGTCAGGCCGAAAAGCAGGCCGGACAGCATGATCGAGGCAGCAACAGGTCGAAGCAATCCGAGCGTCACGTTTTGGCATCCATAGGCTGCCTGTACCCGTCCGCCCCCGAGGCGCGCAAGCCTTCAACGGCCGGGCTCTAGCTCCAGGTGAAGGAAAAACTCAACGGGCGGTCAGAACTGGAAACCGTCCAGATCCGCCTGAGACAGGCCGAGCATTTCATCGGCGGCATGCGCAGTTTGCGCCGAGACGTTCGCCACCATTCGCCTTTCAGGCGACTGCAGACCCATGCAATCGAAGAACTTGTTCAGAAGCATCTGGTCGAAATGACCTTTCCACGTCGCCATCATCGCCGCGGCAGTTTCCGGAGTGGACCCCTTCTTGTAGGGCCGGATGGACGTCAGCGCGTCGAAGACATCGCAAATGGCGACCATCCGAGCTGCCGCGACGATCTCGCCGTCTTTGAGACCGGCCGGATAGCCGGACCCGTCCAGCTTCTCGTGATGCTGGAGGCAAACCTTCCCGACGATGTCTGGCAGGCCGGTTCCTTTCGCCAGTATCTCATACCCCTTGCGCGGGTGGGTTTGCATGACGGCTATCTCTTCAGCCGTGAGCATCCCGTTCTTGGTCAGGATCGCGGTCGGGATATGAAGCTTCCCGATATCGTGCAGAAGGCCGCTGACACACAGTATCCGGACCAGTTTGCCCTCGAGCTTCAGATGCCGCGCGAACATGCCCACAAGCGCGCAGACAGCGATCGAATGTTGAAAGCTGATCTCGTCCTTTGTCTTGAGCTTGGTGAGGTTCAGGATGGTCGTCGGGCGCGTGAATACAAGCTGGTCGACGACATCGACAACCGCCTCGACCTTCTGGCGGTCTATTCCTGTTGACGAGGAGGCGCTGCCGAAGAGCGAGCGGACCATTTCGGTCGCCTGCTTCATGGCTGCCGCACCGTTGTCCGCCCCCTGGTTCTGATGGGGTTTCGGCTTCGCGGGTGTGCCGTTTTTCGGCCCAATCCCCCTGGACAGATCGATGGTCAGGGTACTCACCGAACTTTCGCGAAGCGCTTTCAGCTCAGCCGGACTGGTCAGCTTGAACTGGCTTAGCGCGAAGGGGCTGCTCAGCCATTGCTTGCCGAATCCATGGATGAACATGCCGAGACAGGCTTCACTCTTGTCGATCTCAAGAAGCGTGGACTTCGTCATGCGATGCTGCCTGGCTGCCGATTAAGGCCTAAATCGCGG
This sequence comes from Alphaproteobacteria bacterium, assembly GCA_018823835.1. GTDB lineage: Bacteria > Pseudomonadota > Alphaproteobacteria > Rhizobiales > Rhizobiaceae > CAMYMG01. Next base: position 906,761 of record JAHJHT010000002.1, read on the forward strand.
GAACATTTCAATCGCCCTTCAGGGCCTCCGATGGATACTTGATAAGTCTCAAGAATTAATACCCGTTGAATGATGGTTACCTGGAAGGCCGGAGGATGCTGTTCCGTGACCGCCGCCGTGGCTGCCGGCGCGTTCGGGAACGCGACCGCCCTCAGCGCTCGCCGTCGGCAGCGCCAACGGTTTTCCGCCTTTCCAGCCACGCATAGACTTCGCCGACCACGCCGCGGCGGAAGACGAGGACGCAGATCATGAAGATCAGGCCGGTGGCGATCGTTACCGGGAAGGAGGAGGTGGCCAGCATGTTCTGCAGCGCCACCACGAAGCCGGCGCCGAAGATCGGACCGACCAGCGTGCCGATGCCGCCGAGCAGCGTCATCAGGATCACCTCGCCCGACATCTGCCAGGCGACGTCGGTGAGCGTCGCGAACTGGAACACCAGCGCCTTCACCGCGCCGGCGAGCCCCGCCAGCGCCGCCGACATGACGAAGGCCGCCAGCTTGTAGCGCTGCACGGAATAGCCGAGCGAGATGGCGCGGTCCTCGTTCTCGCGGATCGAGCGCAGGATCATGCCGAAGGGCGAGTTGACGATGCGCCAGACGCAGAACAGGCCGAACAGGAAATTGGCCATGACGAAATAGTACATCGAGTGCGGATCCTGCAGGTCGAGCAGGCCGAGGAAGTTGCCGCGCGGCACGCCCTGGATGCCATCCTCGCCGCCGGTGAAATCGGCCTGGACGCAGAAGAAGAAGAACATCTGCGACAGGGCCAGCGTGATCATGGCGAAATAGATGCCCTGCCGGCGGATGGCGAAGAAGCCGATGATCACGCCGAGCAGTGCCGCGCCGATGACGCCGATGAGGATGCCGATTTCGGGTCCGACGCCCCACTCCTTGACGGCATGGGCGGTGAAATAGGCGGCGCCGCCGAAAAAGGCGGCATGGCCGAAGGACAGGAGGCCGGTGTAGCCGAGCAGAAGATTGAACGCGCAGGCAAACAGCGCGAAGCACATCATCTTCATGACGAAGATCGGATAGATGAAGAACGGCAGGGCGACGAGGATGACGATGCCGAGCGCAAGCAGCGCCGCCTCGATGGTCGATGTCCTGGATGTGGTGGCGTCGGCCGGGGTCACTGCCATCTCACGCATCCCGCCCGAACAGCCCGGCCGGCCGCAGCAACAGCACGATCGCCATGATGACGAAGATCACGATGTTGGAGGCTTCCGGGTAAAACACCTTGGTCATGCCCTCGGCGAGGCCCAGCATGTAGCCGGTGACGATGGCGCCGAGAATCGAGCCCATGCCGCCGACCACGACGACGGCGAACACCACGATGATCAGGTTCTGCCCCATCAGCGGGCTGACCTGATAGACCGGCGCGGCGAGAACCCCTGCAAAGCCTGCCAGGCCGGCGCCGAGCCCGTAGGTCAGTGTCAGCATCAGCGGAACGTTGACGCCGAAGGCCTGGACCAGCTTGGGGTTCTCGGTCGCGGCGCGCAGATAGGAGCCGAACTGGGTCTTCTCCAGCAGCAGCCAGGTGCCGAGGCAGACGATCAGCGAGGCCACGACCACCCAGCCGCGATAGATGGGCAGGAACATGAAGCCGAGATTGGTGCCGCCCGCCAGCAGCGACGGCACCGGATAGGGATTGCCGGAGACGCCGAAATAGTAGCGGAACACGCCCTCGATCACGAGCGCCAGGCCGAAGGTGAACAACAGACCGTAGAGCGGGTCGACATCGTAGAGCCGCGACAGCGCGAACCGCTCGACCCCGACGCTGAACAGGCCGACGACCAGCGGCGCCAGGATCAGCGCCGGCCAGTAGCCGATGCCGAGATGGGCGAGCATCAGATAGCCGATGAAGGCGCCCAGCATGTACTGGGCGCCATGCGCGAAATTGATGACGCGCAACAGGCCGAAGATGATGGCCAGGCCCAGCGACAGCACGGCGTAGAACGACCCGTTGATGAGGCCGATCAGCAACTGGCCGGCGAAGGCCTGGATCGGGATGCCGAAGATCATCGGTCAGACTCCCAGCACATCGTGAAGCTCATCCATGCGGCTCTCCAGGTCGCCGACCGGAAACTGCGACAGAACCTTGCCGTGTTCCATCAGGTAGAAGCGATCGGCGACGCGGCTGGCGAAGCGAAAATTCTGCTCGACGAGCAGGATGGTCATGCCGCGCTTCTTCAGCGTCGCGAGCAGGTCGCCGATGCGCTGCACGATCACCGGCGCCAGACCCTCGGTCGGCTCGTCGAGCAGCAGGACCTTGACGCCGGTGCGCAGGATGCGTGCAATCGCCAGCATCTGCTGTTCGCCGCCCGACAGTTTCGTGCCGGGGCTTGACCGCCGCTCCTCGAGATTGGGGAACAGATCGTAGATTTCCCGGACGCTCATGCCGCCTTGAGCGACCACAGGCGGCAGCATGAGGTTCTCGTCGACGGTCAGCGTCGCGAAGATGCCGCGCTCTTCCGGCACGTAGCCGATGCCGGCGCGCGCGGTGTGATGCAGCGGCAGGCGCATCAGATCCTGGCCGGCAAAGCTCATCGTGCCGGTGCGCTTGCGCACCAGGCCCATGATGGCGCGCAGGGTTGTCGTCTTGCCGACGCCGTTGCGGCCAAGCAGCGTCACCGTCTCGCCCTCGTTTATGTCGAGGTCGACGCCATGCAGCGCGTGGCTTTCGCCGTACCAGGCGTTGAGGCCGCGAACCGAAAGCAGGGGCGCGTCAGGCATGCTCCGACCCCATATAGGCCTCGCGCACATTGGCGTCGTTGCTGACCGTTCCGTAGTCGCCCGCCGCGATGATCTCGCCGCGCTGGAGCACGGTGACCCAGCCGGCGATGTCGGCGACGACGGAGAGATTGTGCTCGACCATCAGCACCGCGCGGTCGGCGGCGATCGACTTGACGAGCTTCGAGATGGTGCCGACGTCCTCGTGGCCCATGCCGGCCATCGGCTCGTCGAGCAGCAACACCTTGGGATCGAGCGCCAGCGTCGTGGCAATTTCCAGCACCCGCTTGCGGCCATAGGAAAGGTCGGCGGCTAGACCGTGCTTGGCGTCGTCCAGGCCAACCATGCGCAACAGTTCCTCGGCGCGCGGCGTCAGCCGGTCGAGGACCGAGAGCGAGCGCCAGAACTGGCTGGCAAGCCCGTTGGGCCGCTGCAGCGCGACACGCACATTGTCGAGCACGGTCAGGTGCGGAAACGTCGCCGAGATCTGGAACGAGCGCACGACGCCCATCTGCGCCACCTTCGCGGGCGTCGCCCTGGTGATGTCGTGGCCGTCGAGCGTGATCGTGCCGGCCGTCGGCTGCAGGAATTTCGTCAGGAGGTTGAAGACGGTGGTCTTGCCGGCGCCGTTCGGCCCGATCAGCGCATGGACCATGCCGTGACGGACATCGAGGTCGACATCCCTGACCGCCACGAAGCCGGAAAAGTCGCGCCGCAGGCCGCGGGCGGATAAAACCGCCCGCGGCCCGGCGTCATGCGCGGGAGTCTGCGTGGTCAACGGCTGCGCTCACTTCACCAGCGGGCAGCCGGCCTCCGCGGGCTTGATGTAGGCTTCGTCGCCGGGGATCGTCGCCAGGACCTTGTAGTAGTCCCAGGGCTGGGTGCTTTCCGACGGCTTCTTCACCTCCATCAGGTACATGTCGTAGATCATGCGCCCGTTGGCGCCGACCTTGCCGCCGCGGGCAAAGACGTCCTCGACGGGCATCTCATGCAGGTTCTTGGCAACCGCCTCGGTCTCGTCCGTGCCGGCCTTGTCGATCGCCTTCAGGTACTGCGTGACCGCCGAGTAGGTGCCGGCCTGGATCATGTTGGGCATGCGGCCGGTGCGCTCCATGAAGCGCTTGGCCCATTCGCGCGACGCGTCGTCGCGGTCCCAGTAGAAGCCCTCGGTCAGGGTCAGGCCCTGCGCGGCCTCGAGCCCGAGACCATGCACTTCGGCAAGGGTGAAGAGCAGCGCCGCGAGACGCTGGCCGCCCGCCACGATGCCGAACTCCGCCGCCTGCTTGATCGAATTGGCGGTGTCGAGGCCGGCGTTCGCCAGGCCGATCACCTTGGCGCCGGAGGCCTGCGCCTGCAGCAGGAAGGACGAATAGTCGGTCGTCGCCAGCGGGTGGCGAACGGCGCCGAGCACGTTGCCGCCCTTCGACTTGACGAAGTTGGAGGTCTGCTCCTCAAGCGAATAGCCGAAGGCGTAGTCCGCGGTGAGGAAGAACCAGGTGTCGCCGCCCTGGCCGACCAGCGCGCCGCCGGTGCCGACGGCCAGCGCATGCGTGTCATAGGCCCAATGGAAACCGTAGGGCGAGCATGCCTTGCCGGTCAGGTCGGAACTCGCGGCACCGGTGACGATGTCGATCTTCTTCTTCTCGGCCGAAATGCCCTGCACGGCGAGCGCCACCGAGGAGGTGGTGAGTTCCATGATCGCGTCGACCTGCTCGGTGTCGTACCACTGGCGCGCGATGTTGGACGCGATGTCGGCCTTGTTCTGGTGATCGGCGGTGACCACCTCGACGGGCATGTCCTTGACCTTGCCGCCGAAGTCCTCGACCGCCATCTTGGCGGCCTCGTAGGACCACTTGCCGCCGAAGTCGGCGTAGACGCCGGACTGGTCGTTCAAAATGCCGATCTTGACCTTGTTGTCGGAAAACTCCTGCGCGGTCGCGGACAGGGTTGTGCCCGCCAGCAGCGCGAATGCGAGACTAGCCAACTTGAATGTCATGAAAATCCTCCTTGAAGCTGACCTCAGCATCGCATCCCTCGGCAACGCTATCAATGAGCAGATGGTAGAAGCTGCAACAATTAGACATGCCCTTACGTCACCTGCGCGGGGTTGCGCGGACCCGCAAAACAGCCGGTCGGAGCTCGGACTTATCCGGCCATCCCCTTCAGCCGGTAGAGCGCTTCGAGCGCCTCGCGCGGCGTCAGTTCGTCGGGGTTGATGGCCTCGAGTGCGGCGCCGAGCGCGTCGGTCTTTGCTGGCGGCGGGGCCTCGCGTTTTGCAACAGCCGAGAACAGCGGCAGATCGTCGACAAGGCGGTCGGCCTTGCCTGCAGATTCTCCGGTTTCAAGCTGCTGCAAAACGTTCTTGGCGCGCTGCACGACGGCGGCCGGCAGGCCGGCCAGGCGCGCCACCTGGACGCCGTAGCTGCGATCGGCAGCACCCATCGCGACCTCGTGCAGGAAGACCACGTCGCCCTCCCATTCCTTGACGCGCATGGTGACGTTGTGCAGCCGGCCGAGCTTGCTGCTGAGCGATGTCATCTCGTGGAAATGGGTCGCGAAGATCGCGCGGCAGCGGTTCTTCTCGTGCAGGTACTCGACCGCCGCCCAGGCGATCGACAGGCCGTCGAAGGTCGCCGTGCCGCGGCCGATCTCGTCGAGGATGACGAGGCTCTTCTCGCTTGCCTGGTTGAGGATCGCCGCCGTCTCGACCATCTCGACCATGAAGGTCGAGCGGCCGCGCGCCAGGTCGTCGGAGGCGCCGACGCGGGAGAACAGCCGGTCGACGACGCCGATGCGGGCGCTGGCCGCCGGCACGTAGCCGCCCATCTGCGCAAGAATCGCAATCAGCGCGTTCTGGCGCAGGAAGGTCGACTTGCCGCCCATGTTGGGGCCGGTCAGCAGCCAGATGGCGCCGTGGCGGGCATCGCCCTCTGGCGACAGGTCGCAATCATTGGCGACGAAGGGGCTTTCGGCCTGGCGGCGCAGCGCCTGCTCGACGACCGGGTGGCGGCCGCCCCTGATCTCGAAGGAGAGGCTTCCGTCGACCGCCGGGCGGCAATAGTCCTCGGCCGTCGCGAGCTTCGCGAGCGCGGCCGACACGTCGAGCACGGCGAGCGCCTCGGCGCCGGCGCGGATGGCCTCGGCGGCGGCGACGGATTCGGCGACCAGCCGGTCGAATACGCCCAACTCTATCGACAGCGAGCGGTCGGCGGCGTTGGCGATCTTGGTCTCCAGCCCGGCAAGCTCGGTGGTGGTGAAGCGCATGGCGCTCGCCATGGTCTGGCGGTGGATGAAGCGCGCCTTCAGTGCGTCGGAGCCGTTCAGCACCGCCTGGTGGTTGGCGGTCACCTCGATATAGTAGCCGAGCACGTTGTTGTGGCGGATCTTGAGCGAGCGGATGCCGGTCTCCTCGATCAGGTCGCGCTCCATGCCGAGGATTACCCGGCGCGAGGCGTCGCGCAGCGAACGCATCTCGTCGAGCTCGGCATCGTAATCCTGGCGTACGAAGCCGCCGTCGCGCTTGAGCAGCGGCAGCTCGTCGCCGAGGGCCGCGTCGAGATGGGCGGCAAAGTCCTTTGGCAGCGCGGCAATGGCGGCCATGGCGTCGGCGAGTTCCTCGGGCAGCGCCGCACCCGACAGCAGGTCGGCGATCTGGCCGGCGGCATCGAAGCCGGAGCGCAGCGCGCCGAGGTCGCGCGGGCCGCCGCGGTTGAGCGCCAGCCGCGTCAGCGCGCGCGGCATGTCGGCGACGCCCTTGAGTGCTGCGCGCAGCGCATCGCAAAGCTGCGGCTCGGCGAGGAAGAAGCCGACCGCGTCGAGCCGCTTGTTGATCGCCGCCGGATCGGTCAGCGGCGACATCAGCCGGTCGGCCAGCAGCCGCGCGCCGGCGCCGGTGACGGTGCGGTCGATGGCCTTGAACAGCGAGCCGTCGCGGCTGCCCGAGAGCGTGCGCAGGAGTTCCAGGTTGCCGCGCGTTGCCGGGTCGATGAACAGCGTCGAACCGGCCTGCTCGCGCTCCGGGAAGGAGAGCGGCGGGCGCTCGGCCTTCTGAGTCTTTTCGACATAGGCGACGATGGCCGCGATCGCCGACAGCTCGGCGCGGCCGAAGGCGCCGAAACTGTCGGGCGTGGCGACGTCGAAGAAGCGGCTGATGCGGCCGGCGGCGGCGGCCGAATCGAACAGCGTCGGCGGCTGCGGGCTGGCGACGCGGCCGAGCTGGTCGAACAGCGGCTTCAGTTCGGGATCGTGGAACACCGGCTCGGCGACGATCAGCTCGCGCGGATCAATACGGAAAATGTCGGAGGCGAGGTTGTCGGCGTCGGTCTCGGCGACGCGGAAGATGCCGGTCGACATCTCGATCCAGGCGAGCGCGTAGCTGCCCTGGCTGCCGGCGCCGGCCTTGACCCGCCCGAGCGCCATCAGGAAGCTCGACTCCGACGGCGCCAGAAGCTTGTCCTCGGTGATGGTGCCCGGCGTGACGAGGCGCACCACGTCGCGCTTGACCACCGATTTGGAGCCGCGCTTCTTGGCCTCGGCCGGGTCCTCGATCTGCTCGCAGACGGCGACGCGGAAACCGAGCCCTATCAGCTTCTGCAGGTAGTCGTCGGCGGCATGCACCGGCACGCCGCACATCGGGATATCCTGGCCCTGATGCTTGCCGCGCTTGGTCAGCACGATGCCGAGGGCGCGCGAGGCGTGTTCGGCGTCGTCGAAGAACAGCTCGTAGAAATCGCCCATGCGATAGAACAGCAGCGAATCCGGATTGGCCGCCTTGATCTCGATGAACTGCTCGATCATCGGGGTCGCGGGCGGGTGTGCCTCGGGCTTCTCCGGCCTGGTGGGTGTACGGGTATCCATGGCCGGCGAACCTAGCAGAACATGGCGGCCATGGGTGCGGCCAAACGCCGTTCATCCCCAACCATCGACTTGTCTTGCGACACTTGCTTAAAGCTGCCCCGACGCTAGGCTGCCGGCACCCATTCACGCGAGATTCCCGAGTGCCAATGGATTTCATGCCACGCCCTGCCGGCATGCTCGATCTCTTTCATGGGATGCGCAGGACCGCGAAGAGGAAAGTCCGACAGTTGCTGGATCCCGACCACGGGGCGAGCGGCTTCGGCATGATCCTCGATATGGGTGTTCCGATAATTTACAGCAGCTCTGTTGTCGCAGCGCCACTCGGCATCGCCCACGCTTTGCCGCGTTGCCGCAGGGCGGTGATTCTCGTCTATTTTACGATGACCATGGAAAGTCCGAGGCAGGTGCGGAAAATGCGCCAGGCGGCCGTGTGGCACCGGTTGTTCAACCCTGGGCATACGCTGGTTTTTCTGTGCAACACCGCGGCGGAGGAGCGGCTTTTGCGGCGGGCAGGAGAGCTGGCGATACATCTCAACCACAACGCCTTCATATCGTACCACGCCTTTCGTCCGCTGCCGCCGCGCCCGATCCTCTACGATGCGGTCTATAACGCCCGGCTCGCCCCATTCAAGCGCCACGACCTCAGCCTCGAAATCGAGCGCTGCGCCTTCATCTACTACCATGCCGAGCAGGAGACGAACGCATCCGATGCATCTGTGCGCAAGCGGCATGCCGAGCTGGCGCCGGGCCATGTGTTCGTCAATCGGCTGCAGGACGGCGCACCTGTGTGGCTGAGCCACACTGAAGTCAACGAGGTCTATAACCAGTCCGCCGTCGGTTTGTGCCTTTCAGCAAAGGAAGGCGCGATGTTCGCCAGCATGGAGTACATGCTGGCCGGCCTGCCAATCGTCAGCACGCCGAGCGTCGGCGGGCGCGACGTGTATTTCGACGACGACTACTGCATCATCGCCGATCCCGACCCGCGCGCCATCCGCGATGCCGTCGCTGCGATGAAGGCGCGCGCCATTCCGCGCGATTTCATCGCCGCGCGGACCCGGGAGAAGGTGACGCGCGACCGCGACCGCCTTGTTTCGCTGCTCGACGAATTGCGGGCCCGCGACGGGCGGGCGCTCTCGCCGCGTGCGGAACTGTTCGGTCCGGGCGCGCGCATCGAATGGCGACGCTGGCAGGAATTCCTCGACCGGCTGCCGTCCCACGCGTTCGACTGAGACGGGACGCGCCGATTTGCGTTGCGTGGCGGTTTACAGCGCCGGAGTGTAGCCTTAATCCCGAATGCTCCACAAAAGAAAAGCATTACCCTGGGAGGGGACATTTCAGCATGGCAAAGAAACCGGACAATAGCGGTCCCTCGGTCAGCGGCCAGGAGGCGCTCGACTTCCACGCCATGGGGCGGCCGGGCAAGCTGGAGATCAACCCGACCAAGCCCATGGCGACGCAGCGCGACCTCAGCCTCGCCTATTCGCCGGGCGTCGCCGTGCCGGTCGCGGCGATCGCCGAGGACCCGTCACGCGCCTATGACTACACGACCAAGGGCAACATGGTCGCCGTCATCTCCAACGGCACCGCCATCCTCGGCATGGGCAATCTCGGCGCGCTCGCCTCCAAGCCGGTGATGGAGGGCAAGGCGGTTCTGTTCAAGCGCTTCGCCGACGTCGATTCCATCGACCTCGAGGTCGACACCGAGGACGCCGACGAGTTCATCAACTGCGTGAAATTCCTCGGCCCCTCCTTCGGCGGCATCAATCTCGAGGACATCAAGGCGCCCGACTGCTTCATCATCGAGCAGCGGCTGCGCGAGCTGATGGACATCCCCGTCTTCCACGACGACCAGCACGGCACGGCGATCATCGCCACGGCCGGGCTGATCAACGCGCTGCACCTGACCGGCCGCGACATGAAGGACACGAAGCTTGTCTGCAACGGCGCCGGCTCGGCCGGCATCGCCTGCATCGAGCTTATCAAGTCGATGGGCTTTGCGCCGGAAAACATCATCCTGTGCGACACCAAGGGCGTCGTCTACCAGGGCCGCGCCGAGGGCATGAACCAGTGGAAGTCGGCGCATGCGACCAAGACCGACAAGCGCACGCTGGCCGACGCCATGGACGGCGCCGACGTGGTGTTCGGCCTGTCGGCCAAGGGCGCGCTCAGCGACGCGATGATCCGCTCGATGGCGAAGAACCCGATCATCTTCGCGATGGCCAATCCGGACCCCGAGATCACGCCGGAGGAGGTCGCGCGCATCCGCTCCGACGCCATCATGGCGACCGGCCGTTCGGACTATCCGAACCAGGTCAACAACGTGCTCGGCTTCCCCTACATCTTCCGCGGCGCGCTCGACGTGCGCGCCACCACCATCAACGACGCCATGAAGGTCGCCGCCGCCAACGCGCTGGCCGAGCTCGCCCGCCAGGACGTGCCAGACGACGTCGCCGCCGCCTACCAGGGCAACCGGCCGAAATTCGGCCCCAACTACATCATCCCGGTGCCCTTCGACCCGCGCCTCATCTCGGCCATCCCGCTTGCCGTCGCCAGGGCCGCGATGGACTCCGGCGTCGCCCGCAAGCCGATCCTCGACCTCGACAAGTATGCGCAGGAACTGTCGGCCCGGCGCGACCCGATCGCCTCGACGCTGCAGCGCATCTACGACCGGGTGCGCCGCCAGCCCAAGCGCGTCGTCTTCGCCGAGGGCGAGGAAGAGCAGGTGATGCGCGCCGCCGCCTCCTATGCCAGCCAGAAGCTCGGCACGGCGATCCTGGTCGGCCGCGACGAGATCATCCGCGAGAACGCGAAAAATGCCGGCGTCGAGCTCGACCGGCCGGGCATCGAGATCATCAACGCCCGCCTGTCGCGCAGGAACGGCGTCTATGCCGACTATCTCTACGAGCGGCTGCAGCGGAAGGGCTACCTCTTCCGCGATGCGCAGCGGCTGATCAACAATGACCGCAACCACTTTGCCGCCTGCATGGTGGCGCTGGGCGACGCCGACGCGGTGGTCACCGGCGTCACGCGCAACTATTCGACGGCGCTGGAAGACATTCGCCGCGTCATCGACGCAAAGCCCGGCCACCGCGTCATCGGCGTGTCGATCGTGCTGGCGCGCGGGCGCACCGTCATCGTCGCCGACACCGCCGTGCACGACATGCCCAACGCCATCGAGATCGCCGACATCGCCGAGGAAGTCGCCGGCTTCGCGCGCCGCATGGGCTACGAGCCGCGGCTCGCCATGCTCGCCTATTCGACCTTCGGCCACCCGCCCGGCGAACGTTCCGAGCGCGTGCAGGAGGCGGTCAAGATTTTGGACAAGCGCCGCGTCGATTTCGAATACGACGGCGAGATGGCGGCCGACGTCGCGCTCAACGCCGAGGCGATGAAGCGCTACCCGTTCTGCCGCCTGTCAGGGCCCGCCAACGTGCTGGTCATGCCCGCCTTCCACTCGGCCTCGATCTCGACAAAAATGCTGCAGGAGCTCGGCGGCTCGACCGTCATCGGCCCGCTGCTGGTGGGGCTGAACAAGCCGGTGCAGATCGTCCCGCTCTCAGCCAAGGACTCTGACATTGTGAACATGGCGGTGATCGCGGCGTATAGCGCGGGGGTGTGAGGGAGGCGTACTCGACTGGTTCTGTATCATTCGACGGTTGTTAGATCAAAGCCGAGTTGCGCGGGTCCTTGTGAGCTTCCATCTTTGTCTCTAATGTAGTTTTTTTTGGCTTCATTGCATAGCGGGGGACTTGGTGCCTTTTTTGCTCGATAGGCCCTCGTTGTTGAGGACAATACAAGATGACGATATTGACCTGGTGGGAGGTCGCAGCGTCGCTTCGCTACGAGAGGAACTAGCCGATCAAGCCCTTGATACCGTAAAGAATGGCTTTGTTACCTTGAACCTCCAAACGCTGAAGGTTCAAAAAAAGACTGCTTACAGAAATCTTTCAAAGTCGCATTCGGTTGTCTTAAGGCGACTCAATTATGTCCTACGCAATGTCTGTCAAATCTATCCATCCGACCGCGACACTGTCGTAAGGCGTCTGATCACAGTGTTGCAAGAGGGTGTTCCGCACCGGCTCTATAAGTTTGATATTGCCAGTTTTTATGAATCTATCGACACTACGCTAGTCGCGGAGGCGATGTCGGTAGACCGCCGCATACCCCGGCAATCATTTTTGCTAATTCAAGACTACCTACGCCATCTTCGTGACAGGGAGATTGCCGGATTGCCCCGCGGACTCTCGATTAGTGCAACGCTGTCAGAGTATGCGCTCCAAGCGTTCGACCATTTCTTAGCAAAGAACGCTCATATCTACTATTATGCTAGGTACGTCGACGACATCGTGATTGTTACGGGAGGACATGAGGATTTCGGCACATTCCAACGTTCAATCGAAAGTGCTTTGGGATCGCTCTCGTTCAATCCCAAGAAAACTCAACTGCTGGAGCTCCCCGTTGATCGGAAGGCGAATGGCGAGACGGTCGTCGGCTTTGTTGACTATCTTGGATATCGCTTTTCGGTTCACACCACAAAAAAAGTAAAGGATCGCATACAACGCAACATATCTGTAGGGATTGCCGCCAGCAAGATTTCGCGCTTGAAGTCCCGCATTGCGTGCTCTTTTTGCCAATATTTTATTGACCATGATTCCGAAATGCTTAAACGCCGCATACAGTTACTTTCCGGCAATTACAACATACGAGACTACTCAACCAGCCAATTGCGCAACGTGGGACTCTTCTGCAATTATCGGCGCATAAATACTATTAATTCATTAGATGAAATCGATCGCTTCTTTCGTTCGATAGTCGCGGGCGAAAGAAGTCGTCTTTCGAGGCGATTCCGCGCCGTCGCCCCAACCAGTTTGCGCAATTCATTGATGATGTTTTCTTTCAAATCCAGCTTCTCTGCCAAGGTTTTCTATAACTTTCCTCATAATGAACGAGTCCGTTTAAGCAGGTGCTGGCAAAATGTCTAAGTTGCGGGTACAAAAGGGCAACATAGACAGAGGTGATGCTGCTAGGGCGCTTCTAACCGACACAGGTCCGGCCGATGTTCCGATTGTCGTATCGAACGATGGTTTCCATGCGAATCTTAGGCGCGCAGGCCAGTCTAGTTTGTTTGCAAAGGTGAACGATGCCTTGGTCTTGAAGAATCGCGAACGGTACACGGTTCCCTATCGATATCGAATTCGCCTATCGGCCACAAGCAGTCGCACCCTTAGCCTCGTTCATCCCTCTGCCCAATTCAAGGTCTGTTCATTCTATCGCGATTACGCTCATCTTATTCCGCACTTTTGCCGGCATTCTGAAGCCTCTCTCCGTCGACCGGTAAAAATTGGGAGTTCAATATTCTTCCTGTCCGGCCGGTCCAATCAGAAGAAGTACAAGGGTGCAGCAATTGACATTTTGATGCAGGACCGAACGATGCGGAATCCAGGATCATACTTCGCATACGCGGGACATGATCGCTTTCACCGCTTCTTCGCTTCAGATGATTTCCTGAAGTTGGAAAAGACGTACTCGGTAATGCGTGTTACCGACGTATCAAAGTGCTTCACCTCAATCTACACTCACACCATGGCTTGGGCTGTCAAAGACATCGAGCATGGCAAGGAGAACGTAGCCGCCGTATCTTTTGCCAATGACTTTGATCACCTCATGCAATACTCGAATTACAATGAGACCAATGGCATTCCCGTGGGATCTGAAGTTTCTCGGATCTTTGCGGAGATTATTTTGCAGTCTGTCGATGCTGAGGTTCTTAGGGCCGCTTCAAAACTAGACTGCAGAATTGGTATCGACTTCACGTATCATAGATATGTTGACGATTATGTAATTTTCGCTCACGATGAGAAGACCCTAGATCAAATACAACTCTTTATCAGCGCAGCTCTTTCGAGGTACAATCTGTATCTTAACGATCATAAGACATATACTGTACATCGACCACTTCAGACTCGAAAGTCACATGTGATCGCTGAGGCTACCATTGGCCTGAACGCATTCCGTAAAAGACTGACCGACCGAAGCCCGCACGAAAATGCTTGTCTACCGATGCGCATCAGGAACCCTTCCGCATTGGTCCGAACGCTTGTCAACGACATCAAGATGGCATGTAAGAACGCCGGCATGGGTTACGGAGAAATTTCGGCCTTCGTCATTGGTGCTCTGGCGCACACGATAGAGGATCTTATCGAGTCTTTTCCACAATCCGCACTCGAGGGGGATGATGTCCGTGTCAAATATATCGGCGTTTTTGAAGCTCTTCTGTCTGCGATCTTTTTTTACTTTACCGTGCATATAACGGTTCCCACTTCGTATGCCGTTGCAAAGTCGGTCATCCTAAGCCTTCGCTTTTTCAATACGAATATTCCCGACGCGACAGCCCGCATGAATGAGGTAGTCCGCAGGTTAATTGAAGACCTGGTACGCGACCCTGAACTGCATGACATCATAGTGGACGGATTTGTGCCTGTCGAACTGATGAATATCGTGTTGGCATCAAGTGAACTACCACGCGATTACCGGATTGATGTCAGGGAGCTGAACGCGGCGGTTTTGGGACAAGAAAGGGTTGATTACTTTTCAATAGTAAGCCTTCTTTTCTACAATGAATCCAGCGATCCTGAATTTATTCGGTCGGCGGAAGAGACGCTACAAGAAAAGTTTCTTCCGGACGCTAACCCAAGTCGTGCGTCTCATGACGCTCATCTAATGCTTGATCTGATTGCATGCCCCCACCTCACTGTGGGTTTTAGAATGAAAGTTCTTAATAGGCTGTTCGTTGATCTTTGTTTGCCTTCGGGGTCACGACAGTCAAGGTTGGAACTCATGAGTGAAATTGAGTCTGCTCCCTGGTTTGTTAACTGGAGGCAGATCGACTTGCTAAATCATCTGCGCAAGAAGGAATTGAGTACGGCCTACTAGAGTGATACTAGAGTGGAATTGAGGGGTCGCTCAAGATAGCTATTCGCTTGGGGCAACCCATGGGACAACGCTCAATGCGACGCTTTCGGAGTAATTGCCCGATTGCTGAGCGTTGTGCGGGCGGACGCAAGTTCGCACACACTTGATGCGTGAGAACGGCCCCTCACATTTGTCCGAATTTCTCCTTCGCCCGGACAATCGCCAGCCGGTCCTGGTGTTAGTGGGCTGGCTATGCGGATTGTGAGTACATCATCTTGGGCGGACTTCCTCTGTAAGCCGCCACGCCCACAGCGCAGGAGGCGTTGATGAAACCTTTCCGTCAGTAACGATTCTTGGTCCTTAGCTGCGCCTTCCACGTGATCAACCCATTGAAAACGCTTCGCTCCAGAAAATGGAGATCCGAAGCGCATGTTTTTTCACCCCCACTTTATCCCCGCCCCTCTCCCCTCCCGCATAATGCCCGCATCGCCCTCGCGGGAAACCTGGTCCGGACCGGGGATCAGGGGAGGGTGACGGCGCCGGGTGGCTGCGCGAAACGGTGGCGCGGTTGGACATTGTCATCCACACACCCGGGCCCTGGCCGAGGCATGTGCGTGAAACTCGTTGCTCCCTGCGGCAGGGCAAGAACGTCGGCGACCCGGGAAACCGCGCCGCAAAAAACTAAAGAGAAGGCGCGGTTTCCCGGCCTCGCTTCCCGGCCTTTTCCAAGGCGCGGGCCGCCTCGGCGCGCCCAAAATTTCCCCCAGACAAACCAGCAAAGGACGACCGACATGGCCCGCAAGAAACCCGCCGCAGCGACCGACGACGACGGTCTCGAAAAGCTGGTCCGCGAGATCAGGGATATCGCCGGCTACCACGCCACGCATTCGTCGGTGCATGTCGATCCGGAGACGGGCGAGACGTGGATCGCGCGCGAGATGGAGGAGGTCCTGGTGATGGCCATGCGCTTCGCGCTCACCACGCGCGGCGCGACGAAGAACTGCCGCAACCCGCGATGCCGCAAGATCGGCTGCCAGCTGCGGCTCGAGGAAAACGGCGACGGCGTCTGCCCGGGCGGCATGACCTCGGCCGACCTCGACCAGGCCGCCCTGATGCTCGCCTTCCTGATCCACTTCGCCAGGCGCTACGCGCCCTGGGCGTTCGGGCGCAGCAAGCCGGAACGGCACTCGCCGATCTACGCCAGCGAAAAGCGGTGAGGCTTGTCCGACAGGGGACGGGCGGGGCGCTTGGCCCGCCCGCCTCGCAGGGCTGGAGGTGTCTTTGCCGGGTTCAGCCCTCGGCGTACCAGGGGCCCATCACCACCTCGGTGCCGTCGGAAACCTTGGCTGCGAAGGCCTGCGGGTCGGAGCCCTTGTAGTGGTAGGGGTAGGCGTAGACCGGCTTGAACTCGGAGACGGCCGAGGCCGCCTGGTCTGTGTCCATCGTGTAGGGCAGGTTCATCGGCACGAAGGCGACGTAGATGTCCTTCAGCGCGCGCATCTCGGGAATGTCCTCGGTGTCGCCGGCAATGTAGACGCGCTTGCCGTCGATGGTCAGCACATAGCCGTTGTCGCGGCCCTTGGGATGGTATTTCAGCCGCTCCTCGGTGGTGTTGTAGGCCGGCACCGCCTCGATGCCTATCTCGCCCACCGTCGTCGTTTCGCCATTGCCGATGGCTGTCGCCTTGGCCTTCAGCTCGTCGGACAGCATGGCCATGACGGCCGGGTTGACCACCAGCTTGGTGTCCGGGCCGGTGATGGCGGCCAGCGTGTCGGCGTCGTAGTGGTCGCCATGCTCGTGGGTGATGAGGATGAGGTCGGCCGCCGGCTGGCCGTCATAGAGCTCCTTGCCGCCGACCGGGTCGTTGTAGATCGTCAGGCTTGGCGTCGTCATGACGAAGGAGGCGTGGCTGAGCGGCATGACGCCGATGGCGCCGCTGTCGGTCTTGTAGCTGTCGGCCTCGCCCGCGGCGCGCGCCTGATACGGCACGAGGGTGGTGGCGCCGAGACCGGCAAGGCCGACGAGGCCAAGCTGCAGCGTGTCGCGTCGTGTGACTGGCATGGGATTCTCCCTGTTCGATTGTGCGCATGCGGTGAACGACGGCGGAGGCGCATCGCTTCCGGCGCTCGCCCCAAGACTAGTCCGCCGGGCGCTTCGGGCAAGCCGTGTCACGCGAACGTGAGCGCTGCGCGGGGCGGCGGGGGGCGGCATCAGCCCTTCGTCGCAGGTGGTGCATTTGCAACTTGGCATTTCACCCCCGGTGTCTAAACTCGCGCGCCTAGCAGAGAGACACCCAGGGAGAGAAACTCATGCTGAATTCGACGATCAGGCCGCTGGCCGCCGGCGCAATGGCGCTGGCTATCGGCTTCTCGGCCATCCCGGCCAAGGCCGAGCAGTTCATCAACGTGCTGACCGGCGGCACGTCCGGCGTCTATTACCCGCTCGGCGTCGCGCTGTCGGAGATCTACGGCAAGAACATCGAGGGCGTGCGCACGCAGGTGCAGTCCACCAAGGCCTCGGTGGAGAACCTCAACCTCCTGCAGCAGGGCAAGGGCGAGATCGGCTTCGCGCTCGGCGATTCCGTCAAGGCGGCGGCCGAGGGCAATGCCGACGCCGGCTTCGCCAAGCCGCTCGACAAGCTGCGAGCCATCGCGGCGATCTATCCGAACTACGTGCAGATCGTGGCAAGCAAGGAATCGGGCATCGGCTCGTTCGAGGAGCTGAAGGGCAAGAGCCTGTCGGTCGGCGCGCCGAAATCGGGCACCGAGCTCAACGCCCGCGCCATCTTCGGCGCGCTCGGCATGAGCTATGACGATCTCGCCAAGACCGAGTACCTGCCGTTCGGCGAGTCGGTCGAGCTGATCAAGAACCGCCAGCTGGACGCGACGCTGCAGTCGGCCGGCCTCGGCGTCGCCTCGATCAAGGACCTCGCCACCTCGCTGCCGATCACCGTGGTGGCGGTGCCGGCAGAGGTCGCCGAAAAGCTCGGCGCACCGTTCCAGGCCGCGACCATTCCCGCCGGCACCTATGAGGGCCAGACGGAAGACGTGCCGACGCTGGCCATCACCAACATTCTGGTCACCCGCTCCGACCTGTCGGACGAGGAGGCCTACCAGATGACGAAGCAGCTGTTCGAGAACCTCGACTCGATGGTGGCCGCGCACAACGCCGCCAAGGCGATCTCGCTGGAGAATGCAGCCAAGGGCCTGCCGATCCCGCTGCATCCGGGTGCCGAACGCTACTACAAGGAAAAGGGCGTGATGTAGAAAGCCCGCCCGCGCGGCATCGCCGCGCAGCGCCAGGCAACGACGCCGCGGCGGGTCCTTGGCCCGCCGCGGCCCTTTCCATAAACACCCCCAGAGGCAGACATGGCGAGCACTCCCGAGCAGGCCGAGGCGAGCACGCTCGACGAATTCCACGATCCGACGGGGCGCGGTTTCAAGGATGACGGCCAAGGCCGTCTGCTGTTCTGGATCGCGGTCGCCTTCTCGGTGTTCCAGATCGCCACGGCGGCGCACATCATAAGCATTCCGAGCCAGATCCTCAGGGCCGACCACGTCGCCTTCCTGATGCTGCTCGCCTTCCCGCTGGTCGCGGCGGCGCGCGGCTATGGCGCAATGGGCAAGACGATCGCCTGGGCACTGGCCTTCGCGGGCGTGGCGGTCGCCGTCTACCAGTATGTCGAATACGAGCCGCTGATCTTCCGCGCCGGCGATCTCAACACGCTCGACCTGGTGTTCGGCGTGGTGGCGCTGGCGACCGTGTTCATCGCTGCCTATGCGATGATGGGCCCGGCGTTGCCGGTCATCTCGGGCGCCTTCCTGCTCTACGCGCTGTTCGGCGAATATTTGCCCTCGCCGCTCAACCACCGCGGCTACGATTTCTCGCAGGTCATCGACCAGATGGCCTACGGCACCGAGGGCATCTACGGCATCCCCGTCTATGTCTCGGCGACCTACATCTTCCTGTTCATCCTGTTCGGCTCGTTCCTCGAGCGCGCCGGCATGATCCGGCTGTTCACCGACGTGTCGCTCGGCTTCGTCGGCCATGCGCGCGGCGGCGCGGCCAAGGTGTCGGTCATCGCCTCCGGGCTGATGGGCACGATCTCGGGCTCGGGCGTGGCCAATGTCGTCACCACCGGTCAGTTCACCATCCCGCTGATGAAGCGCTTCGGCTATCGCGCGGCCTTTGCCGGCGGCGTCGAGGCGACGGCCTCGATGGGCGGCCAGATCATGCCGCCGGTGATGGGCGCGGTAGCCTTCATCATGGCCGAGACGCTGGGCGTGGAATATTACGAGGTGGTCAAGGCGGCGATCATCCCGGCGCTGCTCTATTTTGCCTCGGCCTTCTGGATGGTGCATCTGGAGGCCGGCAAGCACAATCTGCTCGGCCTGTCGAAGGCCGACCTGCCCTCGCCGCTGAAGGCGTTCCGCGACGGCTGGTTCCTGATCCTGCCGCTGGCGGTGCTGATCTACCTGCTGTTTTCCGGCTACACGCCGCTCTATGCCGGCACGATCGGCCTGGCGATGACGGTGCTGCTGATCCTCGGCGGCTCGGTTGCTCTCGGCCTGCCCTCGATGGTGCTGCGGGCGATCTTCTGGATCGGGCTCGGCCTGGTGGCGGCCAGCTTCTTCAAGATCGGCATCAACGCCATCCTGGTCGCGGCGGCGGTGCTGGTGGTGGCCAACATCTTCGTCGCCGGCGGGCGCGACACGCTTGCCGCCTGCCGCGATTCGCTCGCCGAGGGCGCCAAGACGGCGCTGCCGGTCGGCGTCGCCTGCGCGGTGGTCGGCATCATCATCGGCACGATGACGCTGACCGGCGTCGCCACGACCTTCGGCCAGTTCATCGTCTCGGTCGGCGAATCGAGCCTCTTCCTGTCGCTGGTGCTGACCATGGTGACCTGCATCATCCTCGGCATGGGCATCCCGACGATCCCCAACTACATCATCACCGCCTCGATCGCCGGGCCGGCGCTGCTGCAGCTCGGCGTGCCGCTTCTGGTCAGCCACATGTTCGTCTTCTATTTCGGCATCCTCGCCGACCTCACGCCGCCGGTGGCGCTGGCCTGTTTCGCCGCGGCCCCCATCGCGCGCGAGAGCGGGCTGAAGATATCGCTCGAAGCGATCAAGGTGGCGGCGGCCGGTTTCGTCATTCCGTTCATGGCGGTCTATACGCCGGCGCTGATGCTGCAGGACGGCGGGCCGCTGGCGGCGGCGATCGGCTACCTGCCGGCGGTTGCCTACATCGTCTTCAAGGCGGCGCTGGCGATCGCGCTGTGGGGTGCGGCGGTGATCGGCTTCCTGCGCACGCCGCTGGCGGCCTGGGAAAGGCTGCTCGCGGCAGGCGCGGCCTTCACGCTGATCGCCGCGCTGCCGATGACCGACGAGGCCGGCTTCGCGCTCGCCGCCGTGGTGATCGGCCAGCACCTCTACCGGACGCGGGGCAAGCGCGCGGCAGCGACGGCGGACGCCGCGCGGCCCGAATGAGCCTCTGCATCATCGCGGCCGGCAAGACAGTGACGCTCGCCGCAGCCGCCTTCACGCTGTCGTGGACGCATTCGGTGGAGAAGACGAGCTGGCAGGAAAACTGGACGGTCGGCGCCGAGGGGCTGCGCATCGTCGAGGCCAGGGTGCAGGGATCGGGCGCCGGGATGGAACCGCCCGAGGGCGCGGTACTGAAGGACGGCTGGTGGGTCTATGTGCCGAGAATCGGCGCGCTGCCCAGGCTGGTGCTGGCCGCATCGGGCGCGACCGGCCAAGGCTGGACGCTGTGCACGGATGACGGCTGCATGGAGCTCGGCTCCGCTGCCGGCGAGCCGGTCACGCTAGAGCCGTGCGGCAGCGATCACTGAAAGCCGGGCGTGCTGAAGGAGCCGGGCTGGCGACGGGCACAGGCAGGGCCGGGGCCGCGCATGTAGTGGCGCTCGGGCCGATAGGTCGGCGCCACGAATTCGCGCAGGGCGATAGCAAAGTGCGAAAGGTTGTTCCAGAAAGTCATCGTCTCAAGCCCTGTATCTCGGATGTCCCTTCCGATTAGGCGCCATCCTAGCGATCAGTCGTGAATCTTCCGTGAATGCGTTGTTAAGCCCTGGCAGGATTCGCGTCTGTCAATGGCGGAATTGCGCCTGATTCGCGGTGTTTCGGCGGCTCGCGAATTAACGCCTCCGACTGTGCTTTTTGCAGCACAGCGGTTTCGCCACGGTGTCGCAGCGACGCGCCTCCTGTTTCCGCTTCGACGGAACTGCGGAAACATTCCTCGAGTCGATTTTGCCGCCGGTCAGGAACCGTGCGCCGGGCCGGCACGTTTGCCGCCCAAGCCGGACAGCATCCGGCCCGGCCTGTCGGCATTTCGCCGACGCCGAAAGACCAATCCAGACAGGAAGGACAATGCCATGGGATTCTTTTCCAAAGACATCAAGACGCTCGACGATCTCTTCGTGCACACGCTGCGCGACATCTATTATGCCGAGAAGCAGATCAAGAAGGCGCTGCCGAAGATGATCGACAAGGCGACCGACGCCGAGCTGAAGGCAGGCTTCGAGAAGCACCTGCAGGAGACCGAGGGTCAGATCGAACGCCTCGAGCAGGTTTTCCAGATGCACGGCGTCGAGGCCAAGGCGGTCAACTGCCCGGCGATCGACGGCATCCTGGAGGAAGCCGACGACGTCTCGGGTGATATCGACGACAAGCAGGTGCTGGACGCCGCGCTGATCGCCTCGGCCCAGGCAGTCGAGCACTACGAGATGACGCGCTACGGCACGCTGATGGCCTGGGCCAAGCAGCTCGGTCGCAACGACTGCGCCTCGGTGCTGGCGCAGAACCTGAAGGAAGAGCAGGCGACGGACAAGAAGCTGAGCGCGCTCGGCGAGGGTTCGATCAACATGCAGGCCGCCGAATAGGGCCGACACAAGCGATCGGGACCGGCACAGGCCGGTCCCGGCCGTGCGAATCGGGAACCGGGCATGGGCTCGCCCGTTCAAGATGCTATTGTTCCGTGTGAGGGAGTACGACAATGGCGCCGCGTCCCGCCTGGAAGGGCTATCTGAAGCTTTCGCTGGTCACCTGCGCGGTCGAGCTGACCAATGTCGTCACACATGCGGAGAAAGTGTCGTTCCGCATCCTCAACCGCAAGACGGGCAATCTCGTCAAACGCATCTATGTCGATGCCGAGACCGGCAAGCCGCTCGACGATGACGACCAGGTCAAGGGCTACGAAGTCGACAACGGCGAGTACATCCAGATCGAGGAGGACGAGTTCGAGGCGGTGCAGATCGAATCCTCGAACATGATGAGCCTCGACGGCTTCGTCGACAAATCCTCGATCCAGCAGATTTATCTCGACACGCCCTATTACCTGACGCCGGCAGACAAGGTGTCGGAAGACGCCTTCGCGGTGATCCGGGACGCCATGGCTGCGAAGAAGAAGGCAGGCCTGGCTCGCATCGTGCTCTACCGGCGCGAGCGGCCGGTGATCGTCGAGCCGCTCGGCAAGGGCATGTTGCTGACGACCCTGCGCTACGACAGCACTGTGCGCCAACCGGACACGGTGTTCGACGGAATCGACAAGGTGAAGACTGACAAGGAAATGATCGACCTTGCCGAGACGATCATCGGCAAGAAGGCGGGCAAGTTCGACCCGGCCGAGTTCGACGACAAGTACGAGGAAGCCTTGTTGGAGCTGATCCGCGCCAAGAAGACAGGCCGGCGGGCGCCGAAGCCGAAGAAGGCGGAGAAGCCGTCCAACGTGGTCAACCTGTTCGACGCGCTGAAAAAGAGCCTCGCCGCCGACAATGACGAGAAGCCGTCGTCGGCGTCGAAGCGCAAGACGGGCGCCGGCAAGCAGAAGTCGACCGGAAAGGCAAAGGCCGAGCCGAAGGGCAAGGCGGCGCCGAAGCGCAAATCGGCCTAGGCCATGGCGCTCGAACAATACCGCGCCAAGCGCGACTTCAAGAAGACATCCGAACCATCCGGCAAGGTGGCGCGCGGCAAGAATGGCGCCGCCGGCGGCATCTTCGTCATCCACAAACACGCGGCGACGCGGCTGCATTACGACCTCAGGCTCGAGCATGACGGCGTGCTGTGGAGTTGGGCGGTGACGCGTGGCCCGAGCCTCGATCCGCACGAGAAGCGGCTGGCGGTGCATGTAGAGGACCACCCGATCGAGTATGCGCCCTTCGAGGGCACGATCCCGCAGGGCGAATACGGCGCGGGCGCCGTAATCGTCTGGGACGAGGGCACCTGGGTCCCCGAGCACGACCCGGCCAAGGGGATGAAGAAGGGCCATATCGACTTCGAGCTGAAGGGCGAGAAACTGTCGGGAAAATGGCACCTGGTGCGACTGAAACCGAGGCCGGGCGAGAAGCGCGACAACTGGCTGCTGATCAAGTCCGACGACCAAGCCGCACGGCCCGGCGAGGACATTCTCGTGGAGGCGCCGCAATCGGTGAAATCCGGCCTGACCGTCGAGGAGGTCGGCGAAGGCAAGGCGGCCAAGGGCAAGAAACCCAAGGTCTGGCACTCCAACCGGCCGGCCGCCGGCAAGGCTACCAAGGCGTCAACCAGCCTCGACTTCATCGAGCCGGCGCTGGCGACGCTGCAGGTGCAAGCACCCGCCGGCAAGGAATGGCTGCACGAGATCAAGTTCGACGGCTACCGCATGCAGGCGCAGATCGCCGGCACCGAGGTAAAGCTGCTGACGCGCACCGGGCTCGACTGGACCGAGAAATTCGGCGGCGAGATCACCGCGGCGCTCGGCAAGCTGAAATGCCGCGACGCCATCATCGACGGCGAGATCGTGGTGCTCGGCGGCGACGGCATCTCCTCCTTCTCGCAATTGCAGGCAGACCTGTCGTCGGGCCGCACAGACCGCATGATCTACTACGTCTTCGACCTGTTGCGGCTCGACGGCGAGGACCTGCGCGAGGAGCCGCTGGTCGAGCGCAAGGAGCGGCTGCGCGAACTGCTCGGCGCGGAGGCCGAGAATGGGGCGGTGCGCTTCAGCGATCATTTTACCGAGCCTGGCAAGGTGATGCTGCAGCATGCCTGCCGCATGGGGCTCGAGGGCGTCGTATCGAAACGGGCCGACGCGCCGTACCGCAGCGGGCGGGGCAAGGTCTGGATCAAGTCGAAATGCACGCAGCGCCAGGAGTTCGTCATCGGCGGCTATCTGCCGTCAGAGAAGACCGGGCGCGGGCTGCGCTCGCTGCTGGTCGGCTACCACGAGGACGGCGCGCTGAAATATGCCGGCCGGGTCGGCACCGGCTTCTCGGCAAAGGTCGCCGAGGACCTGAAAAAGAAGCTCGATGGCTTGAAGACCGCGAACTCGCCATTCGACGCCAGCGTGCCGGAAGGCAAGGGGCTGGTCTGGGTGAAGCCGGAACTGGTCGGCGAAGTGGAGTTTCGCAGCTGGACGGCCGAGCATATAATTCGCCACGCATCGTTCCAGGGACTGCGCGAAGACAAGCCGGCGGAGGAAGTGGTGGAGGAAAAGCCGAAGCCGGCAGACAAGGGCGCGAAGCCCGCCGCCAGGGCGGCGCCCAAGAGCAGGACGAAGGCGGCTGCGAAACCCGCAAAGTCCGCGGCGAGCGACGTCCAGACGTCGGTCAAGCTCAGCCACCCCGACAAGCTGCTGTGGCCCGACGAGAAGGTTTCCAAGCAGGACCTGCTGGAACACTACGCGCTGGTGTGGCCGCGCATGGAGCCCTTCGTGGTCAACCGCCCGCTGGCGCTGGTGCGCGCGCCCGACGGCGTCAACGGCCAGCGCTTCTTCCAGAAACACGCCTCGCCCGGGATGCACGAAAGCATTCTGCGCATGAAGGACCCCGAGGACGAGCAGGAGTTGCTGTTCGTGCGCGACTTCGACGGCGTTGCCGCGCTGGCGCAGTTCGGCGTCGTCGAGATCCACATCTGGGGCAGCACGGTCGACCAGCTGGAGAAGCCCGACCAGATCATCTTCGACCTCGACCCCGACGAGGGGCTTGGCTTTGACGACGTTCGCCAGGCTGCCCTCGACATCCGCGCCAGGCTCGACGAGCTTTCGCTGCCGACCTTCGTCAAGACCTCGGGCGGCAAGGGCTACCACGTGGTGGTGCCGCTGAAGCCGTCGGCCGACTGGACACAGGTGAAGGGCTTCGCGCACGACTTCGCCAAGGCGCTGGAACAGGCCGAGCCCGACCGCTACACGGCGACGCTGTCGAAGAAGGCGCGCAAGGGCCGGATCTTCATCGACTACCTGCGCAACGGCAAGGGCTCGACGACGGTCGCGCCCTACTCGTCGCGCGCCAAGAAGGGCGCCACCGTGTCGATGCCGGTGACATGGCAGGAGATCGAGGACGGGCTGCCGCCGAACGCCTTCCCGATCGGCGACAAGTCGACGCTCGACCGGCTGAAACAGCCGGACCCGTGGAAGGACTTCTTCAAGCAGGGCAAGCCTCTCGGCCGGCGCTAGCCGCCGGGGGCGGTCAGGCGTTGCCGATCAGCACGCCGGCGGCAAAGACCAGCGAGCCGCCGAGAACGACCTGGAAGGCCGCGCGCAGGAAGGGCGTGTCCATGAAGCGGTTCTGGATATAGGCGATGGCCCAGAGCTCGAAGAAGACGATGACCACCGCAACGGTGGTGGCGGTCCAGAAATCCGGGATCAGGTAGGGCAGAGCGTGGCCGAGGCCACCCAGTGCCGTCATGATGCCGGAGGCAAGGCCGCGCTTCAGCGGCGAGCCGCGGCCCGACAGCTTGCCATCGTCATGCGCCGCCTCGGTGAAGCCCATCGAGATGCCGGCGCCGACCGAGGCCGAGAGGCCGACGAGGAAGGTCTGCCAGGTGTCGCCGGTGGCGAAAGCTGCAGCGAAGATCGGCGCCAAAGTGGAGACCGAGCCGTCCATCAGGCCGGCAAGGCCGGGCTGCACGAAGGTGAGGATGAACTGGCGCCGCTCGGCGGAATTCTCCTCCTCGCGGATGTCCTCGGGTAGATGCTTGAGGCCGAGCCGGACGGCGAGCGCCTGGTGCGCCTTCTCGGCGGCGGCGAGGTCGCCGAGCAGCTTGCGGGTCGAGGCGTCGGAGGTGCGCTTTGCCGCCTCGAGGTAGAAGCGGTGCGCCTGATCCTCCATGGCTTCCGCCTGGTCGCGGACGCGCTCGATGCCGAGCGGGCGGACCAGCCAGTCAGGCTTGCGCTCGTAATAGCCGCGGACATGCTCGCGCCGGATCAGCGGGATGCTTTCGCCGAAGCGCTTCTGGTGCAGCGCGATGAGCGAGGCGCGGTGGCCGTCCTCTTCCTCGGCCATCTCCTCGAACACCTTGGCCGAGGCCGGGTATTCCTCGCGCAGCCCGTCGGCATAGGCGCGGTAGATGCGACCATCGTCCTCCTCCGACGATATGGCGAGCGCGAGAATTTCCTGCTCGGACAGAGAATCGAAGGAGCGGCGGCCAATGCCGAAGACGCGAGATAACATGTCTGCAAATCTCTAGTTTAGAATTATTCTAAAGTATGTCGGAACCTAGGGCAGGTCAATGGCGGACGCGGTCCGCGTGGAAGCGGATGCTCGGCAGCGCCGCAATTTTGGCAAGCCATGTCTTCTCCGGCACGGGACCGAACCTATATAGGCTAACCTTACCCTATAGGCGAGGTCCTGCCATGACGACCAAGAAATCCGAAGAGGCCGCAAAGGCGGCGTTCGATCCGCAACCCGTGCTCGAGCTCATTGCCGGCATCCAGGGCGATCTCGACCGGCTGAAGGGGCTGGTCGAGCAGGCGGCGCAGAAATTCGATCCGGCCAACCCGCAGAACAAGACCGCCGACGGAAAGCTGTCGGAAGAGGGCGTCGAATGCTGCTATCGCATGTTCGACGAAGGCAGGAGCCGCTACTCGGTGGCGCGGGCGATGAAGATCTCGTTTGCCGCGGCGACGCACCGCTTCAACGCCTGGCGCAAGGCGGGCGGCGAAAAGCGCGTACGCTCGCTGATGGGTTGAGCGTCGCGGCAGGCAGGGTTGCGCCCCGCCTGCCGCGCTTCCTGCTGCGGGATGCCTAGCGGTAAAGCGGGCAATCCCGGTCGCGGCCGAAGCGAAGCATGACCCGGTCGCCACGGCGGTCGCGTCCGCGAATGTCGATGGAGCGGCGGCTTGCCGCGACGACGCGGGCGCGCCTGACGCCCATGCGCTCCGCCTTGTCCAGCGCGCGTTCCTCGGTGCAGAAGCGCCGGCCCTGATCGCGGTGATGCCGGTCATCGCGGCAGTCGTCATAGCGCCAATCGCATGCTTCCTTCAGTCGCAGCCCGTCGCGGCCGATCTCGAGTTGCAGGTCCTTGGCGAAGGAGGCTGCAGGCAACAATGAAGCCAAGCCGGCCACGAGGGCCAAACCAACGATATATTTGCGCATCTTGGAGGTTCCAGTTTCGACACGGCTTAACGCAGCCGAGACCTTCGGGTTGCGTGCCGCCGAATCGAGATAGACTAGTCCAGCGTACGGCGAAAGCGCAGCAATGCCACACCGGCAAAGAGCACGACGAACAGGGCGAGCGCACCGACCTCAGCCCCGATCGCGGCGAAGTCGGCACCCTTCAGCATGACGGCGCGGGTGATGCGCAAAAAGTGCGTCAACGGGAAGATCTCGCCGACATACTGCGCCCAGGCCGGCATGCCCCGATAGGGGAACATGAAACCCGACAGCAGCAGCGAGGGCAGGAAAAAGAAGAAGGTGAGCTGCAGCGCCTGCATCTGGGTGCGCGCGACGGTGGAGATGGTGTAGCCGAGCAGCACCAGCGACATGACGAAGACGAGGATGGCGCCGAGCAGCAGCGGCAGCGAGCCAACGAAGGGCACCGAGAAGAGCAGCTTCGCGGCGACCAGCACGACAACGACCTGCACGGCGCCGACGACCAGATAGGGCAGCACCTTGCCAAGCATGATTTCGAGCGGGCTTGCCGGCATGGCAAGCAGGTTTTCCATCGTGCCGCGCTCGGTCTCGCGGGTCAGCGCGATGGAGGTCATCATGGTCAGGGTCATCTGCAGGATGACGCCGAGCAGCCCGGGCACGATGTTGTATTGCGAGATGCCTTCGGGATTGTAGCGCCGGTGGACGACGACCTCGAGCTGGCT
The DNA here is from genome assembly GCA_018823835.1 of Alphaproteobacteria bacterium. GTDB lineage: Bacteria > Pseudomonadota > Alphaproteobacteria > Rhizobiales > Rhizobiaceae > CAMYMG01. The sequence continues at coordinate 934,348 of JAHJHT010000002.1, forward strand.
CCTGGCGTTTTCGGCGGCCTGCGCCTGTATGCCCTGCTCGCGCAGCAGGGCGGTGGAGGCCACGGTGCCCAGCGTCGAAATGGCGCCCGAGGCGACCGATGGATCGGTGGCGTCGGCCTCGATCAGGATCTGCGGATTGTTGCCGCTGTCGACGCGGCGGGCGAAGTCGGCCGGGATGGTGACGACGAAGGAAACGGCGCCGCTGGCCATCAGCGCCTCTGCTTCCGCCGCGCTCGCGACCACATGATCGAAGCGGTAATAGCCGGTCGTCTCCAGCGCCGAGACCATGGCGCGGGTGTAGTGGTCGTTGCTGATCGCCACCAAGGCCGCCGGCAGGCTCTTCGGATCGTTGTTGATGGCGAAGCCGAACAGCACGAGCTGCATCAGCGGCACGCCGAGCATCATGGCGAAAGTGATGCGGTCGCGCCGCATCTGGATGAACTCCTTGATGAGCAGCGCGCTGAGACGGGCGAAGGAGAAGACGGCGTTCATGCCATGTTGTCCTGCGAGCCGGCCATGAACTGGATGAAGACGTCCTCGAGGCTGGTCTCGCCCGGTCTGACGCTGACGCCCTCGCGCCGGCCGATGTCAGCGAGCGCCGCCTTCAGCGCCTTGCGGTCGGAACCGACGACATGCAGCGTCGCGCCGAAGGGAGCGACCTGCTCGACGCCCGGCCGCCCCTCGAGCATCGCCGCCACTTCGCTAAGCCGCGGTCCCTCGACGACGAAGGTCGTCAGACCGGCATTCTCGACGACCTCGGCCACGGTGCCGGTGGCCAGCATCTTGCCGTAGGAGATGTAGCTGATGCGGTGGCAGCGCTCGGCCTCGTCCATGTAGTGGGTGGAGACGAGCACAGTGAGTCCGTCGCGCGCAAGCCGGTGGATCTCGTCCCAGAAATCGCGCCTGGCCTTGGGATCGACGCCGGCGGTCGGCTCGTCGAGAAGCAGCAGCCTCGGCCGGTGCATGATGCAGGCGGCAAGCGCAACGCGCTGCTTCCAGCCGCCCGACAGCGTGCCGGCAAGCTGGTTGCGGCGCGAGGAAAGTCCGAGGTCGTCGAGCGTGCGGTCAACATGCTCGGCGACCGGTTTCAGTCGGTAGAGGCGGGCGACGAATTCGAGGTTCTCGGCAATCGTCAGGTCCTCGTAGAAGGAGAACTTCTGCGTCATGTAGCCGACCTCGCGCTTGATGCTGAGGCTTTCGGTCAGGAGGTCGTAGCCGAGCACCGTGCCCTCGCCGTCATCGGGCGTTAGCAGGCCGCACATCAGGCGGATGGTCGTGGTCTTGCCGGAACCGTTCGGGCCGAGGAAGCCGACGATCTCGCCCTCGGCGACGGTCATGGTGACATGGTCGACGACGGTGCGATCGCCGAACCGCTTGACTAGGTCGCGGACCTCGATGGCGTTCATCGCGACGGGTCCGCGAGCACCACGTCGACGATCTGGCCGGGCTGCAGGGCGATGGCGTCGGCGAGCGGGCGCGCCTCTACGAGGTAGACGAGCTTCTGGCGGTTCTCGAGCGAGTAGATGACGGGCGGCGTGAATTCGGGATCGGGCGAGACGTAGCTGACGCGCGCCTGCTGGCCGGCCGCGCAGCCGTCGCAATGCACCTCCAGCAGGCTGCCGACGCTGATCGACGCAAAGGCCGGCTCGGGTAGGAAAAGGGTGAGCTTGACCGCGCCGTCAGGCAGCATGGAGATGACCGGCGCCGACGGGCCGGCAATGTCGCCGGGGTTGCGGATGACGTCGTCGACGCGGCCGGCCGCCGGCGCCTCGACGGTGCGCTCGGCAAGCCGCCACTTGGCCTGCGCGACCGCCTGCCCGGCCTGGACGACCTGCGTCTCGGCGGCCTTGATCGCCTCTGCGCGGGCCGGGAGCCTGGCGACCGCGAGATTGGCCTCGGCCTGGTTGATCTGGGCCTCGGCGACCTCGACGGCGGTGCTCGCCTCGTCATACTGCGCCTGCGGGGCGATGCCGCGCTTCAGGAGGTCGTCGGCGCGCGCCAGCACGCGGCGGCTTTCCTCGGCCTGGGCCTTGGCCGAACGGACCATGGCCTCTAGCACGGCAATCTCTTCCGGACGCTTGCCGAGCTTGAGATCGGCCAGCTGCGCCTCGGCCTGCGCCAGCGCCGCCTCGGCCTGGGCAACGGCGATGGCCACATCGGCGCTTTGCATCTCGACAACGGCCTGCCCGGCCTCGACGCGGTCGCCGCGGCGCACCAGAACCGACTGCACGGTGGCGAGTTCGATCGGCGCCAGTTGCACGAACTCGCCCTCTACATAGCCGACGGCAAGCGGCGCGGCGGTGCCGCAGCCGAGAAGCGTGGCAAGCAGCGGAACGGAGCAGAAGATGCTCATCGTCAGCCCCTCCTGAGCGCGGCAAGCACGGCGTCGAGATTGTCCCTGACGACATCGACGACCATGCCGGCCTCGGCCGGCCCGATGGCGGTCCAGCCCATGCGGCGCATGACAGCCTCGCGGGCAATGCGGAAATAGATCACCTGGCCGATCATGGTGAAGACGGTGATGCGGGTGCGGTCGCTGTCGGCATCCTCGCCGCTGGCCCTGGCCCAGATGGCGCAAAGCCTGCGGTGGACGGGATCGAAGACGCCTTCGTAGATGATGTCGAGCGCCTCGCTCGGCTGCGACAGCTCGCGCAGCACGAACTGCACGATCTCGCCGGCCTCCGGGCGCGCGACGACAAAGCCGGCCATGCGGTCGAGAATGAGGTTCAGCTGCCGGTGCGCGGCCTCGGGGTCATCCTTCGGCGCCTCGGGCGGCTCGGCCAGGGCCGCGCCGGCGATCTGACCGATCATCTCGACGATGTAGTTGGCACACGCGGCGCGCAACCCGGCCTTGCCACCGAAGTGATAGGCGATCGAGCCGATATTGGCCTTGGCGAGCGCGGCGATCTCGCGCGTCGAGGTGGCGTGGTAGCCCTGCCGACCGAACAGCTTGAGCGCTGCATGGACCAGCGCGCCTCGGGTCTGCTCGGCGGGGGACCTGGTGAGGTCACGCGCGGACGGCGCGGTTTCGGTATTCCTGATCATTCTTCAAATTTAATCAATCGTATGATTAAAGTCAAGGAGCGCCTTGCCTACCCGACTGGCGCGGGCTTTAGTGCCTGGCATGGCAGAAGAAGTCGAACGCAAGTTCCTGGTGTCGGGCAATGGCTGGCGCAACGGCGTGGAGGCCGAGATCCGGATCCGGCAGTTCTACCTGTCGGCGGCTGGCGGTCGTTCGCTGCGGGTCCGGGTAAGCGACGGCACGTCGGCGATGCTGACGCTGAAATTCGGCGGGGCGGGACGGCGGCGCGACGAATTCGAGTATCCGATCCCGCTCGGGGACGCCGAGGAGATGCAGGCCTTCGCGCTCGGGCGCGTCATCGAGAAGACACGCTGCCATGTTAGGCATCTTGGCTATCTCTACGAAGTGGACGTCTTCGGGGGAGCGCTCGCGGGACTGGTGATCGCCGAACTTGAAACGCCCGACGACGTGCCGGACGACAGGCTGCCGGAATGGCTTGGGCAGGAAGTGACCGACGATTCCCGCTACTACAACGCATCGCTTGCCCTTGGCGACCTACCTGAGGCGGCCGCATGAGCTTTCGCATCGATCCGCACCTGCCGCTGACGGCCGAGGTGCGCCGCATCGCCAAGGGCGAGATCGAGGGCATGCTGCGTCACCTGGCGTCGGCGCCCGATAGTCCCGACAAGGCGATGCATGGCTGCCGCAAGCGCATCAAGCGGCTGCGTGCTCTGCTGCGGCTGGTGCGCACGGGCGACCCGGGTTTCATCCGCGAGGAAAATGCGCGCTACCGCGACATCTCCGCCAGCCTCGCCGGTCCGCGCGAGGCAGCGGCACTCATCGAGACCATCGACCGGCTGGCCGACAGCTTCCCCGAACACGCGGCGGCAGAAGCCTTCGAGGCGATGCGCGGCACGCTGAAGGCGCGGCGCAAGCGCCTGCTGCACGAGGACAGGGCGCTTGCCGCATTGGCCGAGGGCGCCGCCGCGTCGTGCCGGGCAGGACTCGGCAAGATCGACGCGCTGGTGCTGCCGGGCGACCCGGAACAGGCCGCCGACGTGCTGGCGGAGGGCGCGCGCGACGTGCTGACCAAGGCGCGCAAGGCACTCAGGGACGCCGGCGAGCGCGGCGAAGCGAGTGACTTCCACGACCTGCGCAAGGCGGTGAAGGCGCATGCCATGCACCTGTCGCTGCTGAAGAAACTGTGGCCGAAGCCAATACAGGCGCAGGCACAGGAGGTGGAGGCGCTCGGCGAAAGGCTGGGCGACCTGCATGACATCCTCGTCATGCGCGCGCTGCTTGCCGGAGACGGCGATCCGCTTGCCGGCAAGGCCGAGACGAAGCTCATAGACCGGCTGCTCAAGCGCTCCGAGCGCAGGCTGCGCAAGACCTGCCTGGCGGAGGCGGGGCAACTGTTCTCCGACAGCCCGAAACGGGCCGTGAAGAAGCTTGCTCGCAGGGCGCGCGACGACCTCGCCGAAGGCCGCGGGCCGGCCGGAACGCACCGGGCCGCCTAGCAGGCTGCCCCCTGACGGATTCGTGAGCCGTGCTCCCGGTGGCAAAAGACCGTCAGGTCATGCTACTGGCCAAGGCATGACCGAGACCAGCGACACGCTACTCGACAGATTCGGGCGCTTTCTCGCCGGCCTGCTGACGATGCAGTCGTCGGGCTACGAGCCCTACACGCCGTCAGACCCCGAAACCCTGCTGCGTACGCTGGAACCCGGCGACATCCTGCTGGTCGAAGGCAACCAGAAGATCTCGGCGGCGATCAAATACCTGACGCAGTCCACCTGGTCGCATTCGGCGCTCTATGTCGGGGACGCATTGCCCGAACCGGAGGACGGCACCGAACGGCCGCGGCTGATCGAGGTCAATCTTGGGGCAGGCTGCGTCGCCGTGCCGCTGTCGAAATACAAGACCTACAACACCCGCATCTGCCGCGCGCACGGCATGTCGCCAGAGGACCGCAACCAGGTGGTCGGCTTCATGGTCGAGCGGCTGGGGCTGAAGTACGACATGAAGAACATCTTCGACATGCTGCGCTATTTCTTCCCGACGCCGCCGATGCCGGTGCGCTGGCGCCGCCGCGCGCTGGCCTTCGGTTCCGGCGACCCGACGCGCGCCATCTGCTCGTCGCTGATCGCGCAGGCCTACGAGACGATCCGCTACCCGATCCTGCCAGAAATCACCCGCGCGCCCGGCCGGGCCTCGGCGCAGTCGAACTATTCGCGCAGGGAAATCCTGCAGATCCGTCACCACTCTCTCTACACGCCGCGCGACTTCGACCTGTCGCCCTATTTCAGGATCGTGAAGCCGACGCTGGAATATGGCTTCGACTACAAGGCGGTGATCTGGAGCGAGAAGCCGGCCGAGGTCACGAGCGCGGCAACGGCGAAGGACGCCTGAGCGGTCGCCGCAGGGTCCTCACGGCAGCGCGCGGATTCCTTGCGGCGAGATCGAGAAGCCGCGCTCTGCGGCCTCGCGCCAGTCGCACTGGACGATGCGCTCGAGCCGGGTCCAGGGCGCCGGCCCCTCGTCTGCCTTGCGCCAGCGGTTCGATTGCCAGTTCATGAAATGCAGGTACAGCGAGTCCGCGCCGCCAAGCTCGTTGCCGAGACGGCCCCCAACCCATGTCCAGCTTGTCGGGCCGGGGCTCCCATCAGGCCACGGAATCAAGGCATCCGGCGTGCTGAAGCGCTCGACGTAAAGCGAGGTCGGAGCCAGGAGGCGCCTGATCCAGCGACGGCGGCGCGGCCGCACCCGCTTGGAGAAATCGCGCTCATCCAGCCCGAAGTGACCGGGAGCCTCGAGCCGGGACCGCCAGCGCGAGATCGACTTGCCGAACTGGCGCATGCGGCGGGTGTTGCGGAACACGGCGAGGTGACCCGACAGAAACCGCTGGTGCGCGGAGATGGCGTCATAGGAGGACATCAGCCGGTCCGTGTAGACCGCGCGCAGATCGCCGAAGATGACGTCGATATCGCAATAGCCGAAATGCCTGTAGCCGGCGAGATGGGCCTCATGGACGAGGCCGAAAAAGGGCCTCAGATCGCAAAGCTTGTAGGGCGTCATCTTCGCCGTGTTCACGCCAAGCGCCGACCCCGCCTGGCGCTTGTAGTCGTCGAAGGAGAGGCGTTCGTACCGCACGTTGGGCGCGGTGTTTTCCGGGGGCTGCTGATCCGTGGGAATGAACCAGTCGACCTCGGGATTCCATTTGCAGGATTCGATGAAGAAATTGATCCACTCCGGCCAGGGCCCGAACCAGGGTGATATCAGAATGAGTGGTTTCATGGCGGATTCCGACGCCGGTCGGGCTACCGTCTAGCACGCGTGAAACAGGATCACCAAGTTGCGGCGGCCGGCGTCTCCGACTGGCGGCCATTGCGGAGCTGTTCCAGCGCGCTTCTGGTCGTCGTCTTGTAGCGGACGAGCGGCGGCCTGACACCGTGCTGGAAGAGCATGCGGCGGACCTGCGGCGCAGCACCGGCGATGATGAAACGTACACCGGCACGGCGCGCCTTGCGGGCGGCGCCCTCGATGACGTTGGCGGCGGTGGAATCGAGGAAGGGCACGGCTGAACAGTCGAGCACGAAGTTGCGGCGCTGGTCTGCGATGCGGTCGAGCACGGCGGCAACTGCCGAGGCGGCGCCGAAGAAGAAGGCGCCGCTGATGCGGTAGACGACGGTGTCGGGATCGGCCGAGGCGGCCGGATCGTAGGGCGGGCGGTCGCCGTTCTCGTTGTCGGCGACGTCGGCAATGGCCACGCCCTCCAGCGCCTCGACATTGATGGCTTTCGACATGCGGTCGATGAACAGCACTGAGCCGAGCGCGAAGCCGACGACGATGCCCTCGGTGAGGTCGCGGAAGACGACCAGCGCAAAGGTGACCAGGAGCACCAGCGCGTCGCCCCAGGAGGAGCGGATGAGAGCGGCAAAGGCGGTCTTCTCGACCATGTTCCAGGCGACGACGGCGAGCACGCCGGCAAGGGCGGCGAGCGGGATGTAGCTGGCGAGCGGCGCGGCGGCGAGGATGAAGAAAAGCAGGAACAGCGAATGCAACATGCCGGCGACCGGGCCATGCGCGCCGGCCCGCACATTGGTAGCGGTGCGGGCGATGGTGCCGGTGACGCAAATGCCGCCGAACAGGGACGAGCCGATATTGGCAAAGCCCTGCGCCACGAGCTCGCAGTTGGAGCGGTGCCGCCGCCCGGTCATGCCGTCGGCGACGACCGCCGAGAGAAGGGATTCGATGGCGCCGAGCAGCGTGAAGGCGATGGCGTCTGGCAGGAGGGCCTGCATGAGGGGAAGGTCGAAGGCGGGCAGCGACGGCAGCGGAAAGGAACGCGGGATGCCGCCAAAGCGCGTGCCGATGGTCTCGACCGGCAGGCCGAGCGCGGCGGCGGCGAGCGAGGCCAGCGCGACCGCCGCCAGCATGCCCGGCCATGACGGCCGCCAGCGCTTGAGGCCGACGATCGTGGCGATGGTGAGCGCGGCGACGGCGACCGCCGATGCGTTTACCGTGCCGGCCGCGGCGGCAAGTGCGGTCAGCTTGGCGATCAGCGCGCCGGGTTCCTTGCCGGCCAGCGACAGGCCGAAGAGTTCCGAGATCTGGCTGGCGAAGATGATGACGGCGATGCCGGCGGTGAAGCCTACGGTGACCGGGTAGGGAATGAACTTGATGTAGGTGCCGAGCCGCAGGTAGCCGACGGCGACCAGGAAGACGCCCGACATCATGGTGGCCAGGATCAGCCCCTCGACGCCATGCCGCGCCACGGTGGAGGCGACCAGCACGATGAAGGCGCCGGCCGGGCCGCCAATCTGGAAGCGGCTGCCGCCGAGCAGCGAGACGATGAAGCCGCCGACAATGGCAGTGTAGAGGCCGCGATCGGGTGAGACGCCGGAGGCGATGGCGATGGCCATGGACAATGGCAGCGCGACGATCGCCACGGTGAGGCCAGCGACGACGTCGGCGCGCAGCTGGGCTGAACCGTAGCCCTCGCGCAGCACGGTGACGAGCTTTGGCGTGAAGAGCTGCCGGTATGTCGGGCCGGGGTTGTGCCGGGTGGAGTGGACCGCTGCGTTCATCCTGCCTTCCAGTGCCTGGGCGGCGTGATCGTCGGCAGAATGTGTCGGCGGTCGCGTCGCGACTTGGTGCAGCTTCAGCCGGGTGGAGCGTCGCCCGGCGGCCTGAGGCGTACGCCCCTGCCGCCAGCCGTGCTCGGCTGGTTCTCGCCGATCAGCTCGACGCCGGATTCCTCCAGCGCGCGGATCACCTTGACCAGCGTGTCGACCACGCCCCTGACCACGCCGTCGCTGGCTTCCATGCGCTGGATCGTCGGCACCGATACGCCCGCCCGTTCGGCAAGCACTTTCTGGTCGATGCCGGCGAGAGCCCGCGCGGCGCGCATCTGCTGGGCAGTGATCAACGCTCACTCTCCTCGCTGCAAGTACATGTTTAGAACATGCATGATGATGTATCAAGCATAATGTCTAAGGGTTCGGAAGGGATATATCGGCCTTGCCTCGGCCTCGGAAGAGCAGTCGCGCCGCCAGCCAGCAGGCCATCGCCCAGGCAAAGCCGATGCTCCAGCCCGCGAGGATGTCTGATGGCCAGTGGACACCGAGATAGGCGCGGCTCGCGCCGACCATCAGGGTGACCAGAACAGCGGCGCCGATAATGAATATCCTGACCGCGCGGCTGGCGGCATGGCCCGCAAGCAGCGAGCCGAGCGTCAGATAGACCACCGCCGAGAGCATGGCGTGGCCGCTCGGGAAGGACAGCGTCTGGACATCGGCAAGGTGCGAGACGAGTTCCGGGCGCGGCCGGTCGATGCCGAGCTTGAGCAGGCTGGACAGGACCTGGCCGCCGCCTACGGTAAACAGCACAAGGGCCGCCTCGAAGCGCCTGCGGATCATCATCAGGTAGATGGCAGCGCCGGCAGTCAAGAGCACCAGCACGGCCATCGAGCCGAGACTGGTGATGTCGCGCACGGCGCCTTCGAGCCATGCCGGGCCGATCGGGTCATCGGGTCGGCCGGGCTCGCGCAGGGCAAGCAGGATGCCGGTGTCGAAATCATGCGCGGTACTGTCGAGCGCAACCTCGGCCAGTTCCTGGAAGCTCCACAGGCCGAAAGCCACGATTGCGCCTGCAAGCAGCACCGAGAACTCCGCCCGCTTCCACAATTGCCGCACCATCCGTCTCTCCTTCGTGTCACATGTCTCGCGGCGTGAAAGCTGCCGGCTGGATCGCAATTCGCCGATCCGTCATCGTGCTGTAATCGAGGACTTGTAGCGAGCGGCGAATTGTCCATCTCAAGCCAACCGCCAGCCAGAGGTAGTCCCATGAACGATCATCCCCAGGCAAGTTCGCCGTTCCGCACCAGCCAGCTCGAGGAGAATGATGGCCCCGGCCACAATGCGAGCGAAAACCCGACCATGGGTGAGATCATCTCCTCGCGCTTCTCGCGCCGCGGCCTGCTCAAGGGCTCGCTCGCGGTCGCGGCGATCTCGGCGACCGTCAGCCCGATCGCGCTGATCCTCGCCGACGAGGCGCGCGCGGAAGCTGCATCGGCCTTCAGCTTCGACGAGCTGGAAGCCGGCGTCGACGAAACTCACCACGTTGCAGCAGGCTACGATGCCGACGTTCTGCTGCGCTGGGGCGACCCGCTGTTTGCCGACGCGCCCGCATTCGACCCTGCCAACCAGACGGCCGAAGCGCAGGCGAAGCAGTTCGGCTACAACAACGACTATGTCGGCTTCGTTCCGATCGACGGCTCGGCCGACCACGGCCTGCTCGTGGTCAACCACGAGTACACCAACCCGCACCTGATGTTCCCCGGGCTGGTGAAGATCGTCGACGGCAAGGTCGAGCAGGGCCCGCTCAGCAGAGAGCAGGTCGACATCGAGATGGCCGCGCATGGCGGCACCATCGTCGAAATCCGCAAGGTCGACGGCAAGTTCCAGCCGGTGCTTGACGGCAAGCTCAACCGCCGCATCACGTCGAACACCGAGATGCTGCTGTCAGGGCCGGTTGCCGGTAACGACCGGGTCAAGACCAATGCCGATCCGAGCGGCACCAGGGTCTTCGGTACGGTCAATAATTGCGCCGGGGGTGTCACGCCATGGGGCACCTATGTGATGGCCGAGGAAAACATTCACGGCTACTTCGCCGGCGAGCTTCCGGCTGGTCACAGGGAGGCGGCCAATTACGAGCGAATGGGCGTGCCGGACGGTTCCTACGAGTGGGCAAAATTCTACGAGCGTTTCGACATCGGCAAGGAGCCGAACGAGCCGAACCGCTTCGGCTGGATCGTCGAGGTCGACGTCAACGACCCGAACTCGACGCCGAAGAAGCGCACCGCGCTCGGCCGCTTCAAGCACGAGGGTGCGGAATCGAGCGTCGCGCCGGACGGCCGCGTGGTGTTTTACCTCGGCGACGACGAGCGCTTCGACTACGTCTACAAGTTCGTCACGGCCGGCACGTTCAACCCGGACGACCGGGCAGCCAACATGGACCTGCTCGACGAGGGCACGCTCTACACCGCGAAGTTCTCCGAGGACGGCTCCGTCGAATGGATGCCGCTGGTGCACGGCGAGGGCCCGCTGACCGCCAGGAACGGCTTCGACAGCCAGGCCGACGTGCTGATCGAGACGCGCCGCGCCGCCGACCTGCTCGGCGCCACCAAGATGGACCGGCCGGAGGACATCCAGCCGAACGCATCGAACGGCAAGGTCTATGTGATGCTGACCAACAACACCAAGCGCAAGACCGACCAGGTGGACGCCGCGAACCCGCGCGAGAAGAACGCCTTCGGCCACATTATCGAGATCACCGAAGAGGGCGGCGACTTCGCCGCCACTACCGGCAAATGGGAAGTGCTGCTGAAATGCGGCGACCCGTCCGTCGCCGAGGTCGGTGCATCGTTCTCGACGGCCACCACGGCGGATGGCTGGTTCGGCATGCCGGACAATTGCGCGATCGACTCGGCCGGACGCCTGTGGGTCGCCACCGACGGCCAGGGTCCGAAGGCCACCGGCCGGACTGACGGCCTGTGGGCAGTCGATACGGAAGGAGCGGCGCGCGCGACGTCAAAACTGTTCTTCCGCGTGCCGATCGGCGCGGAGTTGTGCGGCCCGCTGTTCACCCCGGACGACCAGACGGCATTCGTCGCCGTGCAGCATCCCGGCGACGGCGGCGAGGACTGGGACGGTTTTGGCCGCGCCTCCTACTACGAGGACCCGTCGACACGCTGGCCCGACTTCAAGCCCGACATGCCGGTCAGACCGTCTGTGCTGGCGATCACCCGACAGGGCGGCGGCAAGATCGGCGTCTAGACCGCCACAGGCAGACAGAGACCGGCCGCCGGATCTGGCGGCCGGATTCGTCTGAAGGGCATGCAACCTATAGCCTGCAAGGCCGTTTGCCGCTTTGAGGTGACCATGCCCAATTCGATCTATGACCGCGGAGTCCTGAAGCCGACCGAGATCGCCAAGCTGAAGCGGGTCTTCGACGAGGCATGCCGGGTCGGGCATATCGAGCCGGAAACGAGCAGGGCACGGGACACGGCATTGACGATCCTGGCGCTTTACAACGCCGGCATGGTGGATGAGCAGTCGCTGCGCGAGGCGACCTGCATCGAGCGGCCGGCAAAGTCTGCCTGAGCGTTTCCCGGCGCGCTGTCGTGCGATCGCGAAAGCGCGGCATCTTGGCGCTTTGACGCGCCCGTCTGCCGCCCTAACTAGTCAGTGAGGCAATCGCGAAGGGCCATCATGGAAACGGACCCCCTCATCCTGTCGCGCATCCAGTTTGCGGCCAACATCTCATTCCACATCCTGTTCCCGACCATCACCATCGCGCTCGGATGGATGCTGCTGTTCTTCAAGTGGCGCTACAGCGCGACAGGCAACACGGCCTGGATGCGGGCCTATTTCACCTGGGTGAAGGTGTTCGCGCTGACCTTCGCCATGGGCGTGGTGTCGGGCGTGACGATGAGCTTCCAGTTCGGCACCAACTGGCCGGGCTACATGCAGAAGGTCGGCAACATCGCCGGGCCGCTGCTTGCCTACGAGATACTGACTGCCTTCTTCCTCGAGGCCGCCTTCCTCGGCATCATGCTGTTCGGATTCCGACGCGTGTCGAACCGGGTGCATACGCTGGCGACGTTCCTTGTCGCCTCAGGCACCACGCTCTCGGCGGTGTGGATCCTGGCGCTCAACAGCTGGATGCAGACGCCGGCCGGCTTCGAGATGCGCGACGGCGTCGCCTACGCGACCGACTGGTGGGCGATCGTCTTCAACCCTTCCTTCCCCTACCGCCTTGTGCACATGCTGCTCGCCTCGGGGCTGACGGTCTCGTTCCTGATCGCCGGACTGTCGACCTTGCGCTATCTGCGCGGCGACCGCTCGGAATCGATGATGAAGGCGTTGCGCGCGGCGGTGACGGCTGCGGCCGTGCTGATCCCCTTGCAGATGCTCGCCGGAGACCAGCACGGGCTGAACACGCTAGAACACCAGCCGCAGAAGATCGCCGCGATGGAGGCCAACTGGGAAACCGGCGCCAACGTCCCGCTGGTGCTGTTTGCCATTCCCGACGAGGAGGCGCGCACCAACCATTACGAGGTGACGATCCCGAACGGGGCCAGCCTGATCCTGCGGCACAGTAGCGACGGCGTGGTGCCCGGCCTGAACGATTATGTCGGCAACCATCCGCCGGTGCTGCCGCTGTTCTGGAGCTTCCGCATCATGGTCGGCACGGGCATGTTGATGCTTGCGGTGTCGTGGGCGGCGGCGTTCTTCCTGTGGCGGCGCCGGAGCCTGCCCCGACCGCTTGCGTTGCTGATGGTGCCGATGGCGCTGTCGGGCTGGGTGGCAACCCTGGCCGGCTGGTACACGACCGAGATCGGCCGGCAGCCCTGGCTGGTCAGCGGCGTGCTTAAGACGGCTGACGCGCTCGGGCCGGTTCCGGGCGGCCATGTCGCGCTGACGCTCGCCATATATCTCATCCTCTACGTGGTGCTGCTTGCCGCCTATATCGGCGTACTGGTGCACCTGTCGCTGAAGGCCGCGAAGGAGGGTGACAGTTCGCCGCTGCCAGGCGTTTTGCACCGGCCGCTGACGCAACCGGTCGCGGGAGAATGATGCCATGATCGACTGGGCAACCCTGCTGCCGCTCGCCTTTGCCGGGCTGATGGGTCTGGCGATCCTGATCTATGTGGTGCTCGACGGCTTCGACCTCGGCATAGGCATTCTCTTCGCGGTGGCGGAGGAGGAAGACCAGGACCCGATGATCGCCGCGATCGGGCCCTTCTGGGACGCCAACGAAACCTGGCTCGTGCTGGCGGTCGGGCTGCTGCTGGTGGCCTTCCCCGAGGCGCACGGCGTCATCCTGACGGCGCTCTACCTGCCGGCCTTCGTGCTGCTCTTCGGCCTCATCCTGCGCGGCGTTGCCTTCGACTTCCGGGCCAAGGTGCCGGCCGGGCGCAAGCGGCGCTGGAACCGCGCCTTCCTCATCGGATCGCTGATCGCCTCGCTGGCCGAGGGTTACATGCTCGGCATCTACGTGCTGGGGCTGCAGACGGGGCTCGCTGCCTTTGCCTTCGGCGCGCTGGTGGCGGTCTGCCTCTCCGCCGCCTATGCCGCGATGGGCGCGGCCTGGCTGATCTACAAGGCGGAAGGCGAATTGCAGAAGAAGGCGGTGAAGTGGCTGCAGCGCCTGCTGCTGTTTACCGTGCTCGGCATGGCGGCCGTGTCGCTTGCCACGCCCTTCGCCTCGCCGCGCATCTTCGAGCGCTGGTTCGTCTGGCCCGACCTTCTGTACCTGTCGCCGCTGCCGCTGCTTTCGGGCGTGCTGTTCGTCTATCTCTGGCGCGAGACATTTCACCTGCCGAAGCCGGGGGACCGCCACGCGCTGGTGCCGTTCCTGTGCCTGGCGGCGATCTTCACGCTCGGCTTCTTCGGTCTCGCCTACTCGTTCTATCCCTTCGTCGTGCCAGACCAGCTGACCATCTGGGAGGCGGCCTCGGCGACAGAAAGCCTCGGCATCATTTTCGCCGGAACCGCCGTCGTTCTGCCGGTCATCATCGGCTACTCCTTCTATGCCTACCGCGTTTTCGGCGGCAAGGCGGGCGACCTGCGCTACGACTAGGCGCAGGCCGCGCGGCGCCGCCTAGAAGCGTATCTCGCAGCGGCGGCACTGGCTGCCATTGCGTTCACGCCACAGTCCGAGATCGCTCAGCACGCGATCGTCGAGGCGCTCCAGGGACGCCCAGTCGCGCGCCACGCGGCGTCTCAGCGCGACGTTGCGGCGCAACGAGGCGACGCTGCCGAACAGCGCGCCGCCAATGCCATCGTTCAGGTCAAACATGCTCATCTCGATGCTCCAGAAGCGGCTGGCGAGGCGTCCCGCCAGCCATTCCAGCGCCTGCCGTCAGGCAACTATCGCGCGCGGCGGCAGGCAGGCCTCGCAGATCGCGCCGATATGGGTGTGGTCGGTGCCGCAGCAGCCGCCGAGAATGCGCATCGTCGGGAACTGCCGCCGCAGCGCCTGGTAGCGGCGCCCGAGATCGGCCGGATCGCCGGCATCGAGCGTCTCGGACTCGTCGAGTTCCTGGTGGCTCTTCGACGAAGCGTTGGCCTTGACGCCGCGGACCCGGTTCATCCAGCGCTGGCCGGATTCGAGCGCCGGCATGAAATGCGTCGGATGCGCGCAATTGACCATGAAGTAGGCCGGATAGCCGTCGGTTTCGCGGTCGACTGTCTCGATGGCGTCGCGCAATGTCCTGCCGGTAACCAGCCTGCCGTCGGTCTCGACGGTGAAGGAGATCATGCAGGGCATCGAGTGAGCCCTGGCGGTGCGGGCAATGCCGATCGCCTCGTCGATGTTGGTCAAGGTGTATCCGCTCACCAGGTCGGCATTCGTCGCCGCGAAGGCCGCGATCTGAGGCGCGTGATAGGCCTCGGCCTCGGCGGCATTCATCTTGCCGGCCTTGTAGCCGTCGCCACGCGGCCCGATGACGCCGCTGATTACACATGGCGTGCCCGGCGCCTCCCATTCGGCGCGCAGTTCCTCCAGCATCTCGATCGAGGCCCGGTTGATCGCCTCGAGGCCGGCGGCGTCATAGCCCAGCTTCGAGCCCCAGTCCGGGTTGGCGCGCCATGTCGCGCTGTCGAGCACGAAACCGACACGCCGTTCGCGAGCCATGTGCAGATACTTCTCGAAATAGGCCTTCAGTCGGCGCCGGCCATCCGCTGTCTCGAGAAGAACAAAGGAAGCGAAATGCGGCAGGTCGACGCCGTCGTGGAAGATCAGCGTCGTTTCCATTCCGCCGTCGCTGAGGAACGTTCCGCCATTGGCCTGCGGGAGGTTGTCGCGATACTTGGCCATATGGGCCTCCTATATTTCGGTTTCGATCGCCGCACGGCTCGGCGGCCGATGACGACGCCTGGAATCTAGGGGGCCAAGGAGTCCAGTAATAGAAATCCTATGGTCCGGCGACACGTTGCCGAAACAAAGCACCTGCATAGCAAGGACTTGCCCGATCCTGAGGCGTTTCAACCGATCGATGCGGCAGGCCCGGGCAACTGAAAACCGTACCGGCGGTATGGTGAACCGGAGGCTAGAGATGAAAAAAGGCGCCGAAACCCGCGAGCGAATCCTGGACATCGCCGAGGCGGCGGTCCTGGACAAGGGCTTCGCGGCAACCTCGATCGACGAGATCATCGCCGAGGCCGGCATTACCAAGAGCGGCTTCTTCTACCATTTCAGGGACAAGAACGAACTTGCCCTGCAGATGGTGGACCGCTTCATCGAAACCAACAATCAGCTTTGCGATGACATTTTTGCGCGCGGGCGCGAGCTTTCCGACGATCCGCTCCAGGGGTTCCTGATCGGGCTCAAGCTGCTGGCCGAGACCCTGGCAGAGGTGAAGAGCAAGCACCCCGGCTGCATCGTCGCCTCCGTGTGCTACCAGGAGCGGTTGTTCGACCGGAAGGTGGTGGAGCGGACGCGAACCTTCACGGTCGACTGGATGGCGCGGTTTCGCGGCTACCTAGCGGAGATCGCCGAGACCTATCCGGCGCCGGATGCCGAACTCGACGACCTCGCCGAATCCCTGGTCTGCATGATCGAGGGCGGCATCACGCTGTCCAAGGTGATGGGCGACGTCAGCCACCTGGAGCGACAGGTGATGAGCTACCGCAACATCGTGAGAATGGTGTTTACCGGACGGGGTCCGGCGCGCGCACGGCCAATGCTGCTGGCAGCCGAATAGGCTCGGCCATCTCGGCGCGCCGCTAGGCGCGCGCCGCCATGCGCTGCACGCCGCGCAGATTGGCGAGCGTCGTGTCGGCGTCGACGGGGCGACCGAACAGGAAGCCCTGCCCTCCGCGGCAACCGAACTGCAGCAGACGATCGGCCTGCGCCTCCTGCTCGACGCCCTCGGCGACGACGTCCATGCCCAGGCCCTCGCACATCGCCAGGATGGCGCGGATGATGTGTTCGGAGGGCCGGTCCTCCAGCATGGTGGCGATGAAGCTGCGGTCGATCTTCAGCTTGTCGAAATGGAAATCGCGCAGGCGGCCGAGCGATGACTGGCCGGTGCCGAAATCGTCAAGAGAAACGCGGATGCCGCTGCGGCGCAGGTCCTCGACGGCCTTGCCGGCGGAGGCCGGGTCCGACATCAGGCCGGTCTCGGTGATCTCGACCTCGAGGCGGCGCGGGTTGAAGCCGACGCGACCGAGGATCGAGAGGATCTGCAGGCCGGTGTTCTGGTCGACAAGCTGGGAGGGCGAGAGGTTGAAGGCGATGAACAGGTCCTGCGGCCAGTGGCAGGCTGCCTCCGTCGCCTTGCGCAGCACAAGCTGCGACAGCGGGCCGATGATGCCGCGCTCCTCGGCGATCGGAATGAAGGTGGTCGGCGGGACAGGGCCGAGATCCGGGTCGGTCCAGCGCGCGAGCGTCTCGAACCCGATCGTGCGGCGCGTCCTGAGGTCGATGATGGGCTGGAAATGCGGCTCGACATCGCCGGCCGAGACAGCACGCCTTAGAGCCTGCTCGATGCGGGTAACGCGCTTGGCAGCCTCTTCCATTTCCTGCGTGAAGATGACCACGGCGCCGCGGCCCGACCGCTTGGCCCTGTAGAGCGCCGTTTCGGCCTTGTGGATCAGAACCTCGGTGGTCTCGTCGCCGGAATGGAAAAGCGAGCAGCCGACAGAGGCCGACAGGCGCGCCGAGCGGGCGCCGACGTCATAGGGGGCGGACAGGATCTCGATCAGCATGCGCGCCTTTTCGGCGGCGGCCTCTTCGCTGAACACCATCGGGAAGAGGAAGGCGAATTCGTCGGCGCCGATGCGGGTGACGGTGGAGTGGCCGTCCATCGCAGCGCGCAGGCGCATCGCCACCTGAACGAGAATCTCGTCGCCGGCCTTATGGCCGAAAAGGTCGTTGATCGGCTTGAACCCGTCGAGGTCGATGATGCCGACAGCGAAGGGCGCCGGATCCTCGGCGCGCTCGCTGATCAGGCGCTCGACCTTGTCGGAAAAACGCCGATGATTTCCAAGCCCCGTCAGGGGATCGGTGAACGCGAGTTCACTGTTATCCCTGCTGGACTGACCTTGGGCAAAAAGCCGCTGCATCGCTTCCCGGTTTATTGTCTGTACTTATGCCCGAAACTTCGCAGCAAAGCGTTTAGGAAAGGTATCGGTGCGCCTGCAAAGGCGAAAAGAACCGTTCGTCCAGCAATCACCCAGGGTAAGCTTGGCGAATACAGGTGCCGCTGCGCGGGTCAGGGTGCATTGCGGATACGGTAGAGTTCGATCGGACGGCCGAGGCTTTCGGGCACAGCTTCAAGCCAACCGGGAGCCTTGCCGGCGACAAGCGCAGCGAGCAGCCCGTCCGGTGCGCGGCCGGCGAGCGCCCTCGTCTCGCCATTGCCGCGGCAGAGCGCAACGAGGGTGATGCCATTGCTCCGCGCGATGTCGTCCGCCGCAGCGACCGGCCCGACAAAGGCGCGAAGCGCGGCGAGATTGCCGTCGACATTGCGGTGGTAGGGGCCGGTAAGGACGCGGTGCGGAGTATGGCGCAACATGGGTGCGCCGAGATTGGAGATCACCAGGATGGGTTGTGGCGGCATCCCGGCCAGTTCGGCGTAGTCATCGCTCTTCTGGCATTTCGACAGGGCGGCTGCTGCGCCTGCGCCGGACGCGTCGGCGTCGGCCGGAGACAGGGCCCACATGCCGGCAACTCCGAGCATGATCCAGGTCAGGTTGAGCGATACCAGCCAGGCCCCGACGAGCCGCAGCGAGGCGGCGGTTCCCGGCTGCGAGACAGCGCGCCGGCGCCAGCCAGCGACCCAGATGGCGAGCGGTATGACGGCCAGCGGGACCGAGAAGCGCGAGCCGCGCAACTGCCACGCGCTGACCGCAAAGGCGACAAGCAGGAACAGGGCGACGAGCAGTTCGCCGCGCCGCAGGCCCCGCCTCAGCATAGCGAGCACCATGACAGCGAGGCCGATCAACGGCGTCATGTAATGCGCAGCGGCACTTTCCGTGTCGAGCGTGATGACGCGCCACAGCGGCTGCGCCTCGGCTACCGAGTCCAGCCAGTAGTCCTTCAGGATCGGGTCGAGGCCGGCATAGGGGTCTGCCAGGCACTGCGGAAATGAGAGCACGGCAACGGAAGCGGCTACGGTGCCGAGCACGACGATTGCCGCTGCACGCGCGGCGAAGCTGCGCCGCAATACCGGCATCGCGGCAATCGCCGCAAGGCCGAGGCCGGCAACAATGCCAAGTGATGATTGCGGCAGGGAATAGGCGTCGCAGGCAACCACGCCCCAGGCGGAGGGCGGAACGGTTACGCCCAACACCAGGGCCGAGGTGGCGGCGAAGGCCAGACCGAAACCGAAAGCCGGGCCGGCAGCCCTCTCGCCGTCGAACAACAGCCAGCCGGCGACGAAAAGGCCGGCGGCGGCGACGAAAGGGGCCGTCTCCATGCCAACCGCCAGCATCAGGACGGCCGAAACGCCGGCCCACCACGCCGCGCGCGCAGCCTGCGCTGCATCAAGCAGAAAAAGGAGCGTCGCCAGCATCAGAACGAGCTGGATATTGTGATGGTCGAGCGTGCCGGGCACGAAGATGCCGGTGAAATGCAGCGTCACGGCACCGATCAGCAGCGTTGGGAAGGTCGCTTCGTCGCCGCCGAGCCGCCAGGCGATGGCAAGCAGCAGCCAGAGCGCGGCGGCATAGAGCAGCAGGGGCCACAGCACCATGGCGACAGACTCGCCGCTGGTGACGGAGCCAGTGACGGCGGAGGCCGCGAGCACGATAACGGCGATCGGCGCATCGACGAGGCGCGACCAGTGCATCGTAAAGCCGCCCTCGAGGCCCATGCGGTATTGCTGCAGGTCGAACCAGCCCTGTCCGGCAATGAGATCGCGCACCTCGACAAGCCTGAGCAGGCTGTCATTGTCCGCGCCGCTGTCGAAAAGGGTCGGAAACCCCTTGGATGCGGCAAGCAGGACAAGCAGGAGCGAAGCGCCCAAGGCCATGGCGGCATGGCGCCACCCGGGTGACCGTTCGCCCGGTCGCTCTATGGCCAGTGTCATGGGATGCCACTCGGTTGCTCGGAAGATCAGGCGCCTAAACCTAGCCTTAACGGCTTCAATAAATAGTAAAGCGCCGCGCCACGGCTTCCGTGCAGCGCGCGATAGCGGAGTTTTCGATGCCCGACATGAACGCCGACCTGGACATCGCGGTCCTCATCCCTTGCTACAACGAGGAGCACACGATCGGCGACGTGGTGACACGGTTCCGCGCCTCGCTGCCCTCGGCGACCATCTACGTCTACGACAATAATTCGAGCGATCTGACAGCTCTTAAGGCGCGCGCCTGCGGCGCGATCGTGGTGCCCGAGCCACGCCAGGGCAAGGGCAACGTGGTCCGGCGCATGTTCGCCGACATCGAGGCCGACATCTACCTGATGGCGGACGGCGACGGCACCTATGCGCCCGAAGACGCGCCGCTGCTGATCAACACACTGCTGACCGGCCGGGCCGACATGGCCGTCGGCACCCGGCGCGGCGTCACCGACGACGCCGGCCGTGCCGGCCACGCCTTCGGCAACCGCATCTTCAACGGCCTCTACAAGCGGCTCTTCGGGCGCGACTTCACCGACATCTTCTCCGGCTACCGCGCCTTCACGCGGCGCTTCGTGAAGAGTTTCCCGGCAGTCTCGGGCGGCTTCGAGATCGAGACTGAAATGTCGGTTCATGCCTCCCAACTGAAGCTGCCGGTCAGCGAGATCGGCCTCGACTACGGCAGGCGGCCGGAGGGGTCGGCGTCGAAACTGTCTACCTATCGCGACGGTGCCAAGATCCTTTGGATGTTCGCGATGCTTGCCAAGGAGACCCGCCCTGTCGGCTTCTTCGGCGTGATCGCGGCGCTGTTTGCCACGGCCAGCCTTGTACTGATGACGCCTATCCTGATCGAGTACGCCGCCACCGGGCTGGTGCCGCGCATGCCGACATGGGTGCTGTCGCTCGGGCTGCTGATGTTTTCAGCGCTGATGGTGATGACGGGCCTGATCCTCGATTCCGTGTCGCGCGGACGGGCCGAACAGAAGCGGAGCTTCTATCTCAGCCTGCCTGCCCGCCAGACCGGCCGCGCGCCGCGCGCCATCGGACAGGCGCCGGCCAAGCGCGGAACGGCCACGCGCGCGGCATGAGCCGCGTGCTGCGCTTTGCCGTGGTCGGCGGCATCGGCTTCATTGCCGACGCGGCGATGCTGGCGCTGCTGCTGGCGGCAACGCCGCTTGGACCCTTCCTGGCGCGGCTCGCTTCGGTCGGCTTCGCGCTCTGCGTGACATGGCTGTGCAATCGCACCGTAACCTTCGGCCCGTCCGCCCGCGGCATGGTGGTGGAAGGCGCGCGCTACGGCAGCGTCGGCGTCACGACATCCATCGTCAACTACCTCGTCTATTGCGGGCTGCTGCTCACTATTCCAGGCATGCCGGTGCTGGTCGCGCTGGCGCTTGCCTCGCTGGCGGCGATGGCGCTTTCCTATCTCGGCTATTCGCGGCTGGTCTTCGACCGCTAGCATTTGCGCGCCGCGCGGATTGGCAGAGCCCGCTGCAACCCCTATATCGCAGGTCGCGCCGTACCGCTCCGGAGAGGGACCAGAAATGCCGCTGAATGTCGCCGTCCAGATGGACCATGTCTCGACCGTGTCGATTGCCGGCGATACGAGCTTCGCGCTGTCGCTCGAGGCCCAGCGCCGCGGCCACGGGCTTTTCCACTACACGCCCGACCGGCTCTCGATGCTCGGCGGCAAGGTTTTCGCACGCATCGAGGCTATGACCGTGCGCGACGAGAAGGACCGCCACTACTCGCTCGGCGAAGCGGTGCGCACCGACCTGTCGGAGATGGACGTGATCCTGCTGCGCCAGGACCCGCCCTTCGACATGAACTACATCACCACAACCCACATGCTGGAGCGCATCCACCCGAAGACGCTGGTGGTCAACGACCCGGCCTGGGTGCGCAACAGCCCGGAAAAGATCTTCGTCACCGAGTTTCCCGACCTGATGCCGGAGACGCTGATCACCCGCGATGCAGCCGAGGTGGCGGCCTTTCGCAGGGCGCACGGCGACATCATCATCAAGCCGCTCTACGGCAATGGCGGCGCCGGCATCTTCCACCTCAAGGACGATGACCGCAATCTCGCCTCGCTGCTCGAGATGTTCGGCCAGATGTTCCGCGAGCCCTACATCGTGCAGCGCTACCTGAAGGACGTGCGCAAGGGCGACAAGCGCATCATCCTGATCGAGGGCGAGCCGGTCGGCGCGATCAACCGGGTACCGGCCGAGCACGATTCGCGCTCCAACATGCATGTCGGCGGACGCGCCGAGAAGACCGATCTGACCGAGCGCGAGCGCGAGATTTGCGCGCGCATCGGGCCTTCGCTGCGCGAACGCGGCTTCATTCTCGTCGGCATCGACGTGATCGGCGACCTGATGACCGAGATCAACGTGACGTCGCCGACCGGGGTGCGTGAAGTAAAGCGCTTCGGCGGCGCCGACATTGCGGCCCTTTTCTGGGACGCAGTGGAGGCGCGCAAGGCCTGAAAAGACCGACTGCTTGCCGGCCATAGTCGAAATGCTCCCCATTCCGTCTGTTCCTGTATTGTTCTTGCGCGACTGAAAAATCTATGCTTTGCTGATCTCCGTTCTGCTTAGGGGATCTCGCTCGGCCGCGGCGCGGCCTGACGGAGGGCGGCATGGTTTCGCGCGTGCGCACGGTGGCATTCCAGGGCATCGAGGCCGTGCCGGTCGACGTGCAGGTGATGGTGGCGCCTGGCAAGGTGGGCATGCAGATCGTCGGCCTGCCCGACAAGGCGGTGGCCGAAAGCCGCGAGAGGGTGCAGGCGGCGCTGCATGCGTCGGGCCTGTCGATGCCGGCCAGGAAGGTGACCATCAACCTGGCGCCCGCCGACCTGCCCAAGGAGGGCAGCCACTACGACCTGCCGATCGCGCTCGGGCTGATGGCTTCGCTCGGCGCCATTCCGGGCGACGCGCTGGCCTCCTACGTGGTGCTCGGCGAATTGTCGCTCGACGGCACCATCGCCGCGGTGGCCGGCGCGCTGCCGGCGGCGATCGGCGCCAATGCAGAGGGCCGCGGGCTGATCTGCCCGGCCGACTGCGGCCCGGAGGCCGCCTGGGCCGGCGCCGAGATCGACATTCTCGCGCCGCGCAGCCTGATTGCCATCGCCAACCATTTTCGCGGTACGCAGGTGCTGGCGCGGCCGGAGCCCAGCGTGCAGGCGCCGGCGCGAAACCTGCCCGACCTCGCCGACATCAAGGGCCAGGAGAGCGCCCGGCGGGCGTTGGAAGTGGCGGCGGCCGGCGGTCACAACCTGCTGATGGTCGGGCCGCCCGGTTCGGGCAAGTCGATGCTGGCTCAGCGGTTGCCCTCGGTCCTGCCGCCGCTGGCGCCGCGCGAGCTGCTCGAAGTGTCGATGGTCGCGTCGATTGCCGGGGAACTCGCCGACGGGCGGCTGTCGGACCGGCGGCCGTTCCGCGCGCCGCACCACTCGGCTTCTATGGCCGCCATGGTCGGCGGCGGCCTGCGGGTCAGGCCCGGCGAAGTGTCGCTCGCGCACAATGGCGTGCTGTTTCTCGACGAGCTGCCGGAATTCTCGCCGCAGACGCTCGACGCGCTGCGCCAGCCGCTCGAGACCGGCGAGTGCATGATCGCGCGCGCCAACCACCGCGTGACCTACCCGGCGCGTATCCAGCTGGTGGCGGCGATGAACCCGTGCCGCTGCGGCATGGCCGGCGAACCGGGCTACCGCTGCGCGCGGGGGCCGCGCTGCCAGGCCGACTACCAGGCGCGGATTTCCGGGCCGCTGCTCGACCGTATCGACCTGCGCATCGAGGTGCCGGCAGTCTCGGCCGGCGACCTGATCCGTCCGGGACGCGCGGAAGCGAGCGCGGCGGTGGCGGCAAGGGTGTTGGCGGCGCGGCAGATCCAGCAGGCGCGTCTCGAAGGGCTTGGCGTCGAGTCAATCGCGACCAATGCACATTGTGCGACGTCGCTGCTCGAGACGATCGCGGCGCCGGACGCTGCCGGGCTGGCGCTGCTGCGCGACGCCAGCGAGAAGCTGGGCTTCTCGGCACGCGCCTATCACAGGGTCCTGCGCGTGGCGCGCACGCTGGCCGACCTCGACCAGGCCGACACGGTCGGGCGCATCCACCTCGCCGAGGCGATTAGCTACCGGATGAGCGCGGAGCGCAGGGCCGAGGCCGCCTGAGCGACGGGGCGGCATTCGAGACCGTTGGGGCAGGGACCGAGGGCGTCGGGTGCGAGGATGAACGCGGCCGACTCCGGAGCCTGGGATCGGGCCGAGCGCTCGGCAAGACAGCGGCAGCCCGAAAGTCGCGAAGCAGTCAGGATTTGGCAGGGAGCCCCGACGATGCGCTGCCAGCAGTCGTCAATAATCGCGGCGGTCGGAAATCGTCCGGAGATGGAGGGCGGCTGCCGCCCAGGCCGATTCGTTACTGCTGGACCGAACCGACGAGCGGCGCCTGGCCCTCGCGGATGGTGACCCAGTGGCCGGTATGGTCGGACGCCTGACGCTTCAGGAAGCGGTAGCCGGTCTCGTCCCACTGGCGCACCGAATCGGTCAGGTTGTCGAGGATGAAGTCGCCCTTGCTGGTGCGCACGGTGAGCACCGCATGGCCTTCACCATCGGGCTTGCGCACGACGGTGATCAGCAGGTTGGCGGGCGACATGCCCTTTTGCATCAGCCGGCGGCGCTTTTCGAGCACATAGTCCTCGCAATCACCGGCGCCATGCGGATAGGCCCAGACCTCGTCCTTGCCGTAGATGTCAAAGTCGTTCATCGGCCGGACCGCAGCGTTGACCGCGACATTGACCGAAACGATGCGGCGCCACAGCGCGCCGTTCATGCGCTCGGGGCGGCTGTTGCGGGTTCGGATCATGCACTCGGCAGGGTTGGCCTTGCAGAACTCGTAGTGGCCGATCGGCTGGGAGGTCAGGGAGCCCGTGACCATGGGCTGCGCGGCGTAAGCCTGCGCCTGCGACAGCAAACCAGCCGCAGCTATGCCCAGAAATGCCATCGCGCATTTGCGCGCGAAACCCGTCTGCCGTGATGAATTCATCAACTCCGGCCCCGCCCCTTGTTTCTTAATGAAACGTTAAGGGCGATGGGCGGGTCAAGTCAATTAACGCAGGGGCACGATTGCCGGGATGGTTACCGCCTCCGCGGCGACCGCGGCGAATATGCAACAGGTCGGGTGGTTGAAAACGGCAGTCCGCGGGGTTCAGCCCTTGGCGGCACGCACCAGGCGGGGTTTTGCGACAGGCGCGGAGCGGCTGGCGTGGCTTGCCATGAAGTCGACGATTCGCGGCACGATCTCGGCGCGGAAGCGCGAGCCGTTGAAGACGCCATAGTGGCCGACGGCCGGCTGCATGTAATGGGCACGCTTCTCGGCCGGAATGTTCACGCACAGGTCGTGTGCGGCCTCGGTCTGGCCGAGCCCGGAGATGTCGTCGTTCTCACCCTCGATGGTAAGCAGCGCGACGCTGCGGACGGCCTTCGGATCGACGGGCACGCCGCGATGCGTCATCTCGCCCTTGGGCAGCGCGTGGCGCACGAAGACGGTGTCGACGGTCTGCAGATAGAATTCGGCGGTCAGATCCATCACCGCAAGATATTCGTCGTAGAAGGTGCGGTGTTTCTCGGCGCCGTCTCCGTCGTCCTTCACAAGGTGCATGAAGAACTCCTTGTGCGCGGTGATGTGGCGGTCGAGATTCATGCTCATGAAGCCGGAGAGCTGCAGGAAGCCCGGATAGACCTCGCGCAGGAAGCCCGGCTCCGGCCACGGCACCTGCATGATGACGTTCTCGCGGAACCAGTCGATGCCCTTTTCCTCAGCGAGCAGGTTGACCGCCGTCGGGTTGCGGCGCGTGTCGATCGGACCGCCCATCAGCGTCATGGTGGCCGGCGCAAAGCGGTCGCCCTGCGCTTCCATCAGCGAAACGGCGGCCAGCACAGGCACCGAGGGCTGGCAGACGGCCATGACATGGGTGTCCGGCCCCAGTTCGTGCAGCATGTCGACGATGTAATCGATGTAGTCGTCGAGGTCGAAGCGGCCTTCGCTCAGCGGCACATTACGGGCGTCGGCCCAGTCGGTGATGTAGACGTCGGCATGCGGCAGCATGGCCTCGACCGTACCGCGCAGCAGCGTCGGGTAATGACCCGACATCGGCGCGACGATGAGCAGCTTGGGGTCCGCCTTGCGCCCGGACGGCACGCCGCGCTCGAATCGAATCAGGTCGCAGAATGGCCGCGACCAGACGGTTCTCTCGCTCACCGGCACGGTCTTCCAGTCAACGACGGTCTTGTCGAGGTCGAAGCTCGGCTTGCCATAGCGCCGTGTCGTGCGCTCGAAAAGCTCGGCGGTGGCCGCGATGGAGCGGCCGAACGGCGTGTGGGACAAGGGGTTGAGCGGGTTGGAGTAGAGCAGCCGCGTTGCATCCGCAAAGGCCCGCAGAGGCTGAACGGCCGCGTGGTTCAGTTCGTAAAGCTGGTAGAACACATCAAACCCCGCTGCGATCCGCCGATCCGGCGAATACCTCGCTCCTGTAGTCACCTGAACAAGTTAGGGCAATTTTGCTGCGTTGCAATAGATACCCCGCAACGCCGGCGTGCAGGTGCGAAAGCCGCGAGGCGCGCGCTATTCTTCGGGACCCTCTACGAGCACCATCTCGGCGTCGGCAAACTTGTGCCGGATCGCCGCCGCGGCCTGGTATTCGGGCGAGTGGTAGCAGTCATGGGCTGCCTGCAGGGAGGGAAACTCGATGATGACATTGCGGGCCCGCGCCTTGCCCTCGAGCCCCTCGAAGGAGCCGCCGCGAGCGAGAAACCGCGCGCCGTATTTCTGAAACGGCGCGCGCGCCGCCTCGACATAGCCCTTGTAGCCTTCGGGGTCATGCACATCGACGTGTGCCACCCAATATCCCTTTGCCATCCTCATCTCCTCCTGTTCGGGTCAGGCCCGCTTCATTTCCTCGATGATCGACAGTGCCGCGGCGCGCGGGTCGGGTGCCGCCACGACGGGGCGACCGACCACAAGATGGCTGGCGCCGCTGCGGATGCCGTCGGCCGGCGTCACCACGCGCTTCTGGTCGCCGTGAGCGGAGCCGGTCGGGCGGATGCCCGGAGTGACGACCGCAAGGTCCGGGCCGACGACCTTTCGCACCGCCGCCGCCTCGTCCGCGGAACAGACGATGCCACCCATGCCGGCGTCCAGCGCCTGCTCGGCACGACGCAGCACCAGCGTGTGCGGATCGTATTCGTAGCCCGCCTCAACGAGGTCATGCTCGTCCATCGAGGTCAGCACGGTGACCCCGAGCAGGCAAAGGCCCGAACCCTCGGCAGCAGAAACGGCGGCACGCATCGCCTTCGGATAGGCGTGCAGCGTCAGCATCGACATGCCCATTCGGGCGATGTTCTCGACGCCCTTGGCGACCGTGTTGTCGATGTCGAGCAGCTTCATGTCGAGAAAGACCTTCTTGCCTTCGGCGGCAAGCTCGCGGGCGAAGCCGAGCCCGCCGGCAAAGACCAGCTGATAGCCGATCTTGTAGAAGGAGACGGCGTCGCCAACATCGCCGACGACCTTCTCGGCATCGGCGAGCGTCGGCACGTCGAGCGCAACGATCAGGCGGTCTCGCATTGCATCCTCCGTCATGGCACCAGCCGCGTCGACAGCATCCTGGACCTCTCGATCAGCGTCCGGCAGACCGTTTCCATCTGGCCGCGCAGCCGCTCGTCGCGGAACTGGCCGTCCTCGTCAAATGCCTCGGCGGCGCGGGCGACAGAACATTGTGGAGTGACGACCTCGACCTGGCAGGCCATCAGCACCGCACGCAGATGGTAGAGGCCGCGCATGCCGGCGAAATTGCCGTTGGATGAGGAACAGAGAGCAGCGACCTTGCCCTCGAAGGGCTTCAGCGCGCGCGAGCCATCGCGGCGCACGCGGCTGACCCAGTCGATCGTGTTCTTCAGCAGCGGCGGGATGGAGGCGTTGTATTCGGGGCTGGCGATCAGCATGCCATCATGCTCGGAAATCTGGCGTGCTAGAAGGACGGCATTCTCAGGCACGCCCTTTTCCTTTTCCAGGTCCTGGTCCATCAGCGGCAGCGGATAGTCGGCGAGCGAGATGCGCGTGACCTCGGCGTTCTGAAGCGCCAGTTCCTTCATGGCCGCATCGGCGGTGCTGATGCTGAAGGCGCCGCTACGCAGCGATCCGGCAAAGACGAGAATTTTCGGGATGACCTGCACCGGCACTCCTTTGTCCGCGGGAAGCTATAGGCGAAGTGCCGGCAGAATCAACACGCCAGCCGCGGTCAGTTGCGGACGGCGCGCCGATAGATCCAAAGCCGGGTGGGCGGGATGTTGCGGATGATGAAGTCGAAATGCTCGACCGTGTAGTCGCCGAGCCCGGGCGGTATCGGCGATCTGGGGCCGTAGGTGAGCTGGATGACCGGACGGCCATGCGGAATGCGGCCGAGCAGGCTGTCGAGATAGGCGATGCGGCGCGCCACGGGAAAGTTGAGGAGCGGCACGCCGGAGATGACGCAATCAAATGTCTGGTCGCGCCGGTCGCCCAGCGACCTGTCGAGATCGAAAGCGTCGCCCTCGATGACGTCGACGCCCGGATAGTGCCGCCTGAGATGGCGTACGAACTGCGGCGAATACTCCACCGCGCAGAGATTTTCGGGCTTGACGCCGCGTTTCAGGATGGCGCGTGTGATGACACCGGTGCCGGGGCCCACCTCGAGCACCGGCAAGCCGGAGGAGAGGTCGATGACCGAGGCCATGCGGCGTGCGGTGACGGAGCTTGTCGGCATGATCGCGCCGACCGCCTTGGGCTTGTCAATCCAGCCGCGGAAAAAGCGCAACTCGTCGTCGAATTTCTTGGCG
Organism: Alphaproteobacteria bacterium; assembly: GCA_018823835.1. Classification (GTDB taxonomy): domain Bacteria; phylum Pseudomonadota; class Alphaproteobacteria; order Rhizobiales; family Rhizobiaceae; genus CAMYMG01. The sequence goes on from JAHJHT010000002.1 coordinate 962,869, forward strand.
AAAGCCCTGCGGAATTCGGTTGCGCGCGACATCGGCACTCCTGTGCAGCCTTGAGACGGGTAGTCTTCGCCTGCGTGGCCAGATGCATGCGAAAGCTGGCCTTGGGCCAGCAGGAACCTGTCAGCGCTCGGAGAAGGTCTCGAAAAAGTCCTTCATGCGCGAAAAGAAACCACTCGATTGTGGCGAATTGTCCTTTGAGGAGAGCTTCTCGAACTCCTCGAGCAGCTCACGCTGCCGCTTGTTGAGGTTCTGCGGCGTCTCGACTTCGGTCTGGATATAGAGATCGCCGACATTGGCCTGGCGCAGGATAGGCATGCCCTTGCCCTTCAGCCGGAACTGGCGGCCATTCTGGGTGCCCTCGGGAACCTTGACGCGGGTCTGCGTGCCGTCGAGCGTCGCCACCTCGAAGGCTCCGCCCAGGGCCGCCGTGACCATCGAGATCGGCACCTTGCAGTAGAGGTCGGCGCCGTCGCGCTGGAAGAACTCGTGCGGCTTTACCGACAGGAAGATGTAGAGGTCGCCGGGAGGACCGCCGCGCAGGCCAGCCTCGCCTTCGTTGGACAGGCGGATGCGGGTGCCGTCCTCGATGCCCGAGGGGATGTTGACCGAGAGCGACCGCTCCTCGACGATGCGGCCCTGGCCGGAGCATTTGGGGCAGGGATCCTGGATCGTCTGGCCGCGACCGTGGCAGGTCGGGCAGGTGCGCTCGATGGAGAAGAAGCCCTGGCTGGCGCGCACCTTGCCGTGGCCGCCGCACATGGTGCAGGTGACGGGTTGGGTGCCCGGCTTGGCGCCGGAACCGGAGCAATCCGTGCAGGCAATCGATGCCGGCACGCGGATCTGCGCCGTCTTGCCGTTAAAGGCCTCCTCAAGCGAGATTTCCATGTTGTAGCGCAGATCGGCGCCGCGCTCGCGACCGCCGGACGAACGCCGTTGCCGGCCGCCGCCCATCATGTCGCCGAAGATGTCCTCGAAAATGTCGGCGAAACCGCCGGCGCCGAAGCCCTGGGCGCCGCCGCCCATGCCGCCATTCTCGAAGGCGGCGTGGCCGAAGCGGTCATAGGCCGCCCTCTTCTGAGGGTCCTTGAGCGTGTCGTAGGCTTCGTTGATGGCCTTGAAGCGCTGCTCGGCCGTGTGGTCGTCGGGGTGGCGATCCGGGTGACACTGCATCGCCAGCTTGCGGAAAGCTGCCTTGAGCTCCTTGTCGTCCGCGCCCTTCTGGACACCGAGCGTTTCGTAGAAATCAGCCTTCATGTTGTCCCGCAGTTCGAAAACCCGTCGCCGGTGTCGGTTGAACCCGACATTTTCCGGTCGTTGGGACCGGATTTAGTGAACCTCGGCGCCGGATGCCATAGGCGAGGCGCCTGATAGGCACGAATTTTCGGTATTTTTGGCCGCTTGTTGCAGTTCGGTCGGGTCGGCAGCAATGCTTGCCCCTCCAGCCGCCAGTTGTCACCAATAGAAAAGCCCGGCCGCGAGGCCGGGCTTTGAACTGTCCTGTGAGCTGGAGAACGATCAGGCCGACTTCTTGTCGTCCTCGTCGTTGATCTCCTCGAAGTCGGCGTCGACCACGTCGCTGTCCTTGGCCGCATCGGCAGCCGCGTCACTTTCAGCGGCCTCCTTCTGCGACTCTTCGTACATGGCCTGTCCGAGCTTCATGGAGACTTCGGCCAGCGTCGAGGTCGCGGCATTGATCGCCTCGACATCGTCGCCCTCGGTCGCAGTCTTCAGGGCCGCGATGGCCTCGGAGATGGCGGTGCGGTCCTCTTCGGAGACCTTCTCGCCATAATCCTTGAGCGACTTCTCCGAGGAGTGCACCAGACCCTCGGCCTGGTTGCGCGCCTCGACAAGCGCGCGGCGCTTCTTGTCGTTCTCGGCGTTGGCCTCGGCGTCCTTGACCATCTTCTCGATGTCGGCGTCCGAAAGACCGCCAGATGCCTGGATGCGGATCTGGTGCTCCTTGCCGGTGCCCTTGTCCTTGGCCGAGACGTTGACGATGCCGTTGGCGTCGATGTCGAAGGTGACCTCGATCTGCGGCACGCCGCGCGGTGCGGGCGGGATGCCGACCAGGTCGAACTGGCCGAGCGCCTTGTTGTCGGCGGCCATTTCACGCTCGCCCTGGAAGACGCGGATCGTCACGGCCGACTGCGAATCCTCGGCCGTCGAGAAGACCTGACTCTTCTTGGTCGGGATCGTGGTGTTGCGCTCGATGAGGCGCGTGAACACACCGCCCAGCGTCTCGATGCCGAGCGACAGCGGCGTCACGTCGAGCAGCAGCACGTCCTTGACGTCACCCTGCAGAACGCCGGCCTGGATGGCGGCGCCGAGTGCGACGACCTCGTCCGGGTTGACGCCCTTGTGCGGCTCCTTGCCGAAGAACTGCTTCACGATCTCCTGGATCTTGGGCATGCGCGTCATGCCGCCGACCAGGACAACCTCGTCGATCTCGCCAGCCTTGAGACCGGCATCCTTGAGGGCTGCCTTGCAGGGGTCGATGGTGCGCTGCACCAGGTCGTCGACGAGCTGCTCGAACTTGGCGCGCGTCAGCTTCATGGTCAGATGCTTCGGACCGGTCTGGTCGGCGGTGATGAAGGGCAGGTTGATCTCGGTCTGCGACGAAGCCGACAGCTCGATCTTGGCCTTCTCGGCAGCTTCCTTCAGCCGCTGCAGGGCGAGCTTGTCGCTCTTCAGGTCGATGCCCTGTTCCTTCTTGAACTCGGCCGCCAGGTACTCGACCAGGCGCATGTCGAAGTCCTCGCCGCCGAGGAAGGTGTCGCCGTTGGTCGACTTGACCTCGAAGACGCCGTCGCCGATCTCGAGCACGGAAATGTCGAAGGTGCCGCCGCCAAGGTCATAGACGGCGATGGTCTTGCCATCCTTCTTGTCGAGGCCGTAGGCAAGCGCTGCCGCGGTCGGCTCGTTGATGATGCGCAGAACCTCGAGGCCGGCGATCTTGCCGGCGTCCTTGGTGGCCTGGCGCTGGGCGTCGTTGAAGTATGCGGGAACGGTGATGACTGCCTTCTCGACCTTCTCGCCGAGATAGGCTTCCGCCGTTTCCTTCATCTTCTGCAGGATCATGGCCGAGATCTGCGAGGGCGACTGCTTCTTGCCGGTCGCTTCGACCCAGGCGTCGCCATTGTCGCCCTTGACGATCTTGTAGGGGACAAGCTTCTTGTCCTTCTCCGTCACCGGATCGTCGTAGCGGCGGCCGATAAGGCGCTTGACCGCGAAAATCGTGTTCTCAGGATTGGTTACCGCCTGGCGCTTGGCCGGCTGGCCAACGAGGCGCTCGTTACCTTCGGTGAAAGCGACGATGGAGGGCGTCGTACGCGCACCTTCCGCATTCTCGATAACCTTGGGCTCCTTGCCATCCATGATGGCGATGCAGGAATTGGTGGTACCAAGGTCAATGCCGATTACTTTTGCCATTTTGCTACTCTCCGCTTAGCAGACTGCCAGGACCCGTAACGGCGTTCCACGACAGCCCCTTTTCCTCGATCAACTGCCGCACCGACGCCACGTGTGGTGGGCGACCCGTCCGGCCTTGCGGGGTATATAAGAAGAGGTCTTTGCAGGCGCAAGCGCTGCGGCAAAAACTGCGGTGCACGACGAAAAGAGCCCGCCGGCATTCACCAGCGGGCCCCTTTGCGGGAAAGCGGGACCGTCAGTTCTTGAGCTTCAGCTTGCTCGGCGGCGGCGGAGGCGGCGGCGCCGGCTGCTTGACGGCAAGGCCGGGCTTCTGGCCGGCCGACGAGCTGTTGCCTCCATTCTTCTTGTAGGCGCGCTTCTGTTTCAGGCAGCCATTGCCGAATGTGCCCCACATTGCCGGGTTGTTCCTGCCGCAGCGCCAGACCAAGGCGACCTGATACGGCGCGCCGCTGGCTTCCAGGGAGGTGGGCGAGGAGCCTGCGGCACCAGCCTGTGAGGACAGCATGCCCATTGCGAGGGATGCCATGAGGATGAGCGAGGTCTTCATCGTCGTTACTCCTTTTCGATGTTGCTGACCCCGGTAGGTCGCCGGTACACCGCAAAAGGTTCAACGGCCGGCAAACTTTCTCGCCGCGCCCGCCGCTGCGATGGCCAAACTGCCGGGCAGGCCCCATATTGAGGGGATGAGCCTTTCCGACAATTTCAGCCGCAACCGTGCGCGCAACACCCTGCATACCTGGCTGCTTGCCGCCGGGAGCCTGATCCTGCTGTGCACGACGGCCTGGGCCTTCGGCGGCGCGACCGGTGTCGTCTATGCGGCGGTATTCGGCACGCTGTCGCTCTGGCTGGCACAGCGGGCGAGCCCGCGCATGGTGCTGGCCATGTACAAGGCGCGACCGGTCGAGCTGGCGGAATTCCCGACCGGCGTGCGCATCGTCGAAGAGATCGCCCGCCGCGCCGGGCTGCCGGTGGCGCCGAAGCTTTTCGTCGTGCCATCCAAGATGATGAACGCCTTCGCCGTCGGACGGCGCGGCGATGCCGTCATCGCCATCACCGATGCGCTGGCGACAAGACTGTCTGCACGCGAACTGGCCGGCGTCCTTGCGCACGAGATCAGCCACGTGCTGCATGAGGACGTGCGCGTCATGGCCTTTGCCGACATGGTGTCGCGCTTCACCTCCTTCATGTCGACGGTCGGGCTGTTTTCCCTGATCCTCAACCTGCTCGGCTTTGCGGGCGGTTATCCGGCGCAGATTCCCTGGGCGGCCGTGATCGTGCTGCTCGCCGCGCCGACCGTTGGCGGGCTGTTGCAGATGGCGCTGTCGCGGACGCGCGAATTCGACGCCGATCTCGAAGCGGCGCGGCTGACCGGCGATCCGGACGGGCTGGCTTCAGCGCTGCAGAAGCTGGAAAAGGCTCAGGGCCGGCTGTGGGAAGGAGTGATCCTGCCCGGCGGCCGGATTCCCGACCCATCGATCCTGCGCTCCCATCCGCTGACCGACGAACGCGTCGCGCGTCTGCAGTCGCTGAAGAACGAGATGACCGGCGCAGGCGGGCCGAAGCCGGGCATGGGAACGGCAAGGCCGCGCCCGTCGCTGGTGCCGAAAATCCGGCTGGCGCCGGGCGAAAACCTGTCGCGGGGCGAGGGCAACTGGCCCGGCTCGCCGCATATCGCCGCACTGATGGCTGCGCACGACCTGTCGCCCGAGGGCGAGGAGGTCATCGACGATGCGCTGCCGGCATGTCAGGCACCCCTCAACCCGCCGCGCGACGGGCCGCGGCTACGCGTTTTGCGTGGCGGCGTCTGGTGGTAGCGCGCCGGCCACAGCGGGCAGCGGGATGCCGCCCAGCTGCGCAAAATGACTTGGATTCCGCGCGCGAGAATGCGAGAGAATCAAACCTTCAATCCGCCTGCGACCGCCCTTTGGCAGTCGGGGCCTGACTTGGGACGCGACGAGACCAAATGCCCGCCGACGGTTCCTTTGATACAGCAGACCCAACTCATGCATTCCTGAACGGGGGCGGCGAGACCGGCAGGCTTATCGCCACGTTCGACTGGAGCTCGACGCCGCTTGGTCCGATCGAGGGCTGGCCGCAGAGCCTGAAGACATCGGTTTCGCTCATCCTTCGGTCCCAGGTCCCGATCGTCATGCTGTGGGGGCCGGACGGCGTGATGATCTACAACGACGCCTATTCGGTTTTTGCCGGCGGCCGCCACCCGGTGCTGCTCGGCTCGAAGGTTCGCGAAGGGTGGCCCGAGGTCGCCGACTTCAACGACAACGTGATGAAGGTCGTGCTTGCCGGCGGTACGCTCGCCTATCGCGACCAGAAGCTGACGCTCTACCGGTCGGGGAAGCCCGAACCTGTCTGGATGGATCTCGACTACTCGCCGATCCTCGACGAGAGCGGCGAGCCGGCCGGCGTGATGGCCATCGTTGTCGAGACGACAGCCAAGGTCGCCGCCGAAACCTGGCAGGCCGGCGAACGCGATCGCCAGCGCCAGATGTTCGAGCAGGCGCCGGGCTTCATGGCCATGCTGACGGGTCCAAGCCACGTCTTCGAGCTGACGAATGCAGCATACCGCCAGCTGATCGGCCATCGCGACGTGCTGGGCCTGCCGGTGCGCGAGGCGCTGCCCGACGTCGAGGGACAGGGCTTTTTCGAGCTCCTGGACGAAGTCTATTCGTCCGGCCGGGCATTTGTCGGCTCCTCGCTGAAGGCCGAACTGCAGCGGACGCCCGGAGCGCCGAAGGAACAGCGGTTCATGGACCTCATCTACCAGCCGGTGCGCAACCCGGGCGGCACGGTGGTCGGGATCTTCGTGCAGGGCACGGACGTCACCGACCGGCTGCTTGCGGAGGAAGCGCTGAGGCAGAGCGAGGCGCAGTTCCGCAGCTTTGCCGAGGCGATGCCGAACCATGTCTGGACCTCGCGGCCGGACGGCAAGCTCGACTGGTTCAATCCGCGCGTCTACGACTATTCCGGCGTCGAGCCCGGCACGCTCGATGGCGACAACTGGGCCGCCATGGTGCATCCGGACGACCTGAACGGCGCGGCGGAGAACTGGGTCGCCGCCCTGTCGTCGGGAATACCCTACGAAACCGAGTTCCGGCTCAAGCGTGCCGACGGCAGCTATCGCTGGCACTTGGCGCGCGCCGTGCCGATCCTCGACGCCGACGGCAAGGTCACGAAGTGGATCGGCACCAACACCGACATCGACGACCAGAAGCAGGCCGTGCAGGCGCTGCGCGAAAGCGAGCGCCGCCTGCAGCTGTCGCAGAATGCCGCCGGCATCGCAGCGCTTGAACTCGACATCGCCACCGGGACGGTGATCGGTTCGGAGGGCTTCTGGGACCTGTGGGGCCTCTCGCCGCGGGAGAGCGTGCATATCAGCGTGCTGGAGAACATCGTCCTGCCGGAAGACAAGGACGTCCGCTCGACACCCGAGACGCGACTGAAGGGGACGGCAGTCCCCAATGTCGAGTACCGGGTCCGGCGGCCCGACACGGGCGAGATCCGCTGGCTGTCGCGCAACATCGACTTCGTGCATGACGAGACCGGCAAGCCGATCAAGATGTTCGGCGTGATGCAGGACATTACCGAACGCAAGGAAGCCCAGGCGCGCCAGAAGATGCTGACGCACGAGCTGGAGCACCGCATCAAGAACATCCTGGCGATGGTCTCGGCGATCGCCTCGCAGACTCTGCGCAACACCGATATCGACACGGCACGCGCCACCTTCAACGAGCGGCTGCGGGCACTGGCCAATGCTCACGACATCCTGAACAGCACGCGCTGGACCCGGGCCTCGATCGAGGAGGTGATCGAGAACTCGATCTCGCCCTTCCCGACCGAGCAGATCACGATCTCCGGACCGGCGCTGTCGATCAATCCGAAAATGGCACTGTCGCTGGCGCTCGCCGTCAACGAACTTGGCACCAACGCGCTGAAATACGGGGCGCTGTCGGTCCCCGAGGGCGGCGTGACGATCGAATGGACCATAGACCGCGACGACGCGACGGCGCCGATAACCTGGCGCTGGCTGGAAAGGAACGGGCCGGCGGTTTCGCCGCCGAGCCGGCGCGGCTTCGGCAGTTTCCTGATCGAGCGTGTGTTCGGCGCCGATTTCAACGGATCGGTGCGGATCGAATATCATCCCGACGGCGTTGAATGCGTGTTGACCGCCCCATGTCCCGAGACGGCGATCCCGGGCGGTGCAGAAAGCCGAAGGCAGCACGCGTGACCGAGCGACCCCACCCACACGTCCTGGTCGTAGAGGACGAGGCCCTGCTGCTCTTCACCATCGCGGACGAGCTGCGGGACGCCGGCTTCACCGTCTACGAGGCGAGCAATGCCGACGAGGCGATCCAACAGCTGGAGACCCGCAAGCGCATCGACATCATGTTCACCGATATCGACATGCCGGGCTCCATGGACGGGCTGAGACTGTCGGCGGCGGTGCGCGACCGATGGCCTCCGGTCAAGATAATCGTCACCTCCGGCAAGCGCAATCCGGGCCCCGAGGCGTTGCCCGAGGGCGGCGTGTTCATGCCGAAACCCTACGTGCCCGAACGGCTGACGGCGACCATCAACGACATGCTGGGATAGGCCCAGGCGCAGCCTCAGCCGAACCTCAGTCCTCGCCGCGCTTCAGCATCATCACGTGCATCTTGCTGCGCAGGCGGAAGCCGATCCTCTCGTAAAGGGCGATCGCGGTCGCGTTGCCCGCGTAGGTGTGGAGGAAGGGCCTTTCGCCCCTGGCCTCGATCTTTCCCGCGACGAACAGCGTCAGCAATTTGCCCAGGCCGCGGCCGCGGGCGTCGGGATGGGTGCAGACGCCGCTGACTTCGGCCCACCCCTCCTGCTTCAGCCGCTCGCCGGCCATGGCGATCAGCCGGCCATTTTCCCTGACCCCCCAGAAGTCGCCGAGCGCCTGTGCGCGCAGGGTGAAGGGGCCGGGCCTTGTCAGCGTCGCAAGATCCAGCATCTCCTCCGCGTCAGCCTCACCCAGCCGTACGATGCGGTCGTCGTGGACCTGTTCCAATGCTCGATCGGCCACCATCTGCACGCCGGCGGCCTCGTCGACCAAAGAGAAGCCGGCTGGCAGGGGCATCTCGTCCCGTTGCAGGTTGAGTATGGTTTCGCCGGGCCTGACAATCGCGGCCAGCGCGGCGAAGCTTTCGGTGCTTGCGTCGCGAGGGCTGGCAAAGGGATGGATGGAGGGCGCGTAGCGCCGTGCCAGGCTGTTGCCTTCCGACAGCGCGGCGTGCCGGCTGTTCAGGGCGTTCCAGATCGGCCGGTCGAGAAGGTGGCTCATGGCCGCCTCGCCTTCGCGCCTGAGCGCGCGACCAGCGGCGTTTCTGCCAGACCGTCCTCAAGGCCTGCGAGCTGATCGAGCAGCGGGCCTGACAGCTCCCCGCAGAGATCTGCGACGGCTGCCTCGATATGCGGCCAGACATCGCGCTTTGCATCATCAACCAGCTTTTGACCGCTTGCCGTCAGGGACAGTATCCGCATGCGCTGGTCGTCGCGACCCGACCGCATGTCGAGCAAGCCAGCCTTTACGAGCTGTCCCGCCGCTCGTGTCGCGCCCGGCTGCGTGACGCCAATTGCCTCGGCAAGCTCGCCGACGGTGAGCGGTCCGAGCCGGTCGACCGCGCCGAGCAGGGGGTACTGGCCGGCCTGGACCGGCACATCGAGCGTATCCATGATGCGCTGGGTCTCGGCGTGCAGTCGCTCGCCGATGCGCTTCATCCGGGTGCCGAGGCAAAGATACCCCAGCGACCTGACGACATCCTCGACCATGTCAAAGACCTCACGGTTTTTACATGCACGGTTATATAACATCGCATGCACTCTGTCCAGCGACCGATGAAACAGGGGCGAAGGCCCCGATCCCGCCCGGCATGACGGCCCGGCGGGATCGGAAACTGTCAGTCTTTCAGGAGCCTGTCGGTCCGAGACGACGGACTCTCTGGCTGGAGCTCAGACCTTCTCCCAGCCCTCGCCTTCGCCGGCGCGGAAGATCGCGTCGATGACCTTCTGGTTCTTCACCGAGTCCTCCAGCGTGAAGACGGCGTCCTTGCCGCCCTGGGCGGCGCGGGCGAAGGCCTCGACCTCGAGCCGGTACTGCTGGGTTCCCGGAAAGCGGAAAACGGTCGCCTCGGTGTGGCCCTGGTTGTGCAGCTCGACGCGGTGGTGGTCGTAGAGGCCGGCATTGAAAGGCGAAAAGACCTCGATGAAACCCTTGTCGCCGTGGAACACCATCATCTGGCGGGCGGCCATCTGGGTCGACAGGTAGAAGGACAGTTCGAAGCCGCCGAAATCGGCGCGGATCGACGAATAGGTATCGGTCTTGAACTTGGGGTCGCGCTCGACGGTAGCCTGGATGCGGACCGGTTCCTTGCCGGTGGCAAAGCGGGTCGAGACCGTCGGGTAGACGCCGATGTCGGGCAGCGCGCCACCGCCGAGCTCCAGCACGTTGCGCATGTTGGCGGGATCGACATTGTGGTAGGTGAAGGCGCCCTGCACGTGCTTCAGCGTGCCGATGGCGCCTGACGCGATCAGCTCGCGCACCTTGATCCACTGCGGGTGGTAGACCACCATGAAGGCCTCGCAGATCAGCACCTTCTTGCGGTCGCGCAGCTCGATAAGCGGCAGGATGTCCTTGGCGTCGAGCGCCAGCGGCTTTTCGACCAGCACATGCTTGCCGGCCTCGGCGGCCTTGGCCGCCCACTCGACATGCTGCGAGGTGGGCAGCGGAATGTAGACGCCGTCGACCGTGTCTGAAGCCAGCAGTTCCTCATAGGAGCCGAAGGCATGCTGGGCGCCGAACCGGTCTGCGAGCGCCCTCGCCCTCGACTGGTCGCGGCTGGCGACCGCCGTCAGCACGCCATTATCGGCATCGGCGATGGCCGGCAGCAGATGCTCGCGGCCGATCTTGGCCGTCGACAGAACGCCCCAACGGAACATGGTCTTCTCCCTTTTCATGCAAACTGTTTCGTGCAGGCGCGCAGCTTTGCCCTAAAATCCCTCCGGTGCCAAGTTCGCCGGCCACTGTGCAGGGCGCGAGTTGCGCCCTAGATTGCAGGCGAAGGAGACCAGCCATGAAGAACCGCAACCTCGGCACGGACCTCAGCGTGTTTCCCGTCGGCCTCGGCTGCATGGGCATGAGCCACGGCTATGGCGGCCAGGAGGAAGGCGACGCCATCCGCACGCTGCACCGCGCCGTCGAACTCGGCGTGACGCTGTTCGACACGGCGGAAGTCTACGGGCCCTTCGCCAACGAGGTGCTGGTCGGCAAGGGGCTGGCGCCTTTTCGCGACAAGGTGAAGATCGCGACGAAATTCGGCTTCCGGATCGAGGAGACGCCGGACGGGCCAAAGCAGGTGCAGGGGCTGAACAGCCAGCCCAGGCATGTGCGCGCCGTGGCGGAGGCCTCGCTGCGGCGCATGGGCATCGAGACGATTGACCTCTACTACCAGCACCGCGTCGATCCGGACGTGCCGATCGAGGAGACGGTCGGCGCGATGGCCGAGCTGGTGGCCGAGGGCAAGGTGCGCAATCTCGGCCTCTCCGAGGCCGGCGTCGCCACCATCCGCCGGGCACATGCGGTGCATCCGATCGCCGCCGTGCAGAGCGAGTACTCGCTGTGGACTCGCGATCCGGAGAACGGCGTACTCGACACCTGCCGCGAGCTGGGCATCGGCTTCGTGCCGTTCAGCCCGCTCGGGCGCGGCTTCCTGGCCGGCGCCATCACCTCGGCCGACCAGCTCGGCGAGAAGGATTTTCGGCGCGGCCTGCCGCGCTTCGAGCAGGAGAATATCGACAAGAACCTCGCGGCAGTGGAGAAGCTGAAGCAGCTTGCGGCGGCGAAAGGGGTGAGCGCGGCCAATCTGGCGCTTGCCTGGGTGCTGCACCAGGGTGACTTCATCGTGCCGATCCCCGGCTCGCGCAAGATCGCCAATCTGGAATCGAACGTCGCGGCGGCAAGCATTGCGCTTAGTCCGGCGGAAGTCGCCGAGATCGGCGCGCTGGTGACGCCTGACCAGATTGTCGGGCAGCGCTACGGCGACGCCGCGATGGCGCAGACCAACCGCTAGGCGACCGCCGACCGGCGATCAGCCCCGGAGCACGCCGCCCGTCTGCTTTTTGACGTTGTCGACGATCTTGCCGGCGAGCGCCTCGAAATCCTCGTCGGTCAGCGTCTTTTCCATCGGCTGGATCGACACCTCGATGGCGATCGACTTCTTGCCCTCGCCGATCGACGCACCCTCGAAGACGTCGAAGACGTTGACGCCCGCGATCAGCTTGCGGTCGGCGGCCAATGCGGCCTTGCTCAGGCTGCCGGCCTCGACGGTCTTGTCGACGACGAAGGCGAAGTCGCGGCGCACCATCTGGAAGGCCGACAGGTCGAGCCTCGGCTTGGTGCGCGTCGCCTTGGCCTTGGGCTCCGGCACCGCGTCGATGAAGACCTCGAAGCCGCAGAGCGGGCCCGACGCGTCGAGCACTTCGAGCGCCTTCGGGTGAAACTCGCCGAAATGGCCGAGCACGACCTTCGGGCCGAGCTTGATCGTGCCGCAGCGGCCGGGGTGATACCAGGACGGACCGCTCGCCTCGACCTGCAGATTGGCGACCGGGGCGCCGCAGGCCTCGAGCGCGGCGAAGGCGTCGGCCTTGGCGTCGAAGACGCCGACATTCCTGGCATTGCCGGCCCAATGGCGGCCCGAGCCTTCGAGCCCCGCCGTACCGCGGCGGACGCCCGAGGCGACGCGGCGCTGCTGTTCCGGCTTGTCGCCCTCATAGGTGCCGGACACCTCGAACAGCGCGACATCGCCGATGCCCTTGTCGGCATTGCGCTGCGCGGCAGCAACGAGGCCCGGCAGCAGCGAGGGCCGCATGTCGGACATTTCGGCGGCGATCGGGTTGTCGAGACGGAGTTCCGGCTTGCCGCCGCCGAAAAGCTCGGCGTGGGCGGCAGGGATGAACGACCAGGTGACGGCCTCCATCATGCCGCGCACGGCGAGCGCCCGCTTGGCCGCGCGGGTGCGGATCTGCAGCGTGGTCAGGATTTTCCCGTTGACGGCGTCGTGGCTGGTGAGCGGCGCCGGGGCGATCTTGTCGACGCCGTGAATGCGCATCACCTCCTCGACGAGGTCGGCCTTGCCGTCCACGTCGGGGCGCCAGGACGGCACGGTGACATCGACCACGTCGCCCGAACCCTGCGGGCCGAAGCCGAGCCGGGTCAGGATGTCGAGGCTTTCGGCCTTCGGCACGTCGAGGCCGGTCAGGCGCTTCACTTCCGAAACCGGGAAGGAAACCGTCTTCGGCGCGTGGGCGGCATAGCCGACGACTTCGGTTGCGGCCGGCTCACCGCCGCAGAAATCGAGCACCATCTGCGTCGCGAGTTCGAGGCCCGGCACCATGAATTCCGGATCGACGCCGCGCTCGAAACGGTAGCGCGCGTCGGTGATGATGCCGAGCGTGCGGCCGGTGCGGGCGATGTTGAGCGGCTCCCACAGCGCCGACTCGATCAGCACGTCGGTGGTCGACTCGTCGCAGCCGGAATGCTCGCCGCCCATCACGCCGGCGATGGATTCGAGGCCGTTGTCGTCGGCGATGACGCACATGTCCGGCGTCAGCACATATTCGCGGCCATCGAGGGCCAGGATCTTCTCGCCGTCGCGCGCTCTGCGCACCACTAGATCGCCCTTCACCTTGGCCGCGTCGAACACGTGCAGCGGGCGGCCGCGGTCGAAGGTGATGTAGTTGGTGATGTCGACCAGCGTGTTGATGGGGCGCAAGCCAATGGCGATGAGGCGCTGCTGCAGCCACTTCGGCGAGGCCACGTTCTTGACGCCCTTGACCAGTCGCAGCGCAAAGCCGTGGCAGAGCGGATCGGTATCGCCGAAGTCGAGCCGCACCTTGACCGGTGTCGCGCCCTTGCCTGCGACCGGCTCGATGGCCGGTGTCTTCAGCGTGCCCATGCCGGAGGCAGCGAGATCGCGCGCGATGCCATGCACGCCGGTGGCGTCGGGACGGTTCGGCGTCAGGTTGATATCGATGACCGGGTCGTCGAGCCTTGCATAGGCGGCGAAGCTGGTTCCGACCGGCGCGTCTTCGGGCAGGTCGATGATGCCGTCATGTTCGTCGGACAGTTCGAGCTCGCGCTCCGAGCACATCATGCCATGGCTCTCGACGCCGCGAATCTTGCCGACGGTCAGCGTCACGTCGATGCCGGGCACATAGGCGCCGGGTGCCGCGAAGGCGCCGACCAGGCCGGCGCGCGCATTGGGCGCGCCGCAGACGACCTGTACCGGCGGGCGGCCACCGCCGGTATCGACGGTCAGCACGCGCAGGCGGTCGGCGTCGGGATGCTGTACGGCGGTCAGCACTTTGGCGATGACGAAGGGCTTAAGACCCGCCTTGTCGTCGACCGATTCCACCTCGAGACCGATCGAGGTGAGGCGCTCGACGATCTCGTCGAGCGAGGCGTCGGTGTCGAGATGATCCTTGAGCCAGGAGAGGGTGAATTTCATGATGGCGTTCCGTCAGCTGGGTCTTCGTCTCTGGTGACGCTCGATTTCACATGGCGCGGCAAGCCGTCGGGCATGTGCAGGAAGGGCAGTTGCTCGCGCACATAGGCATGCAGCGTCGGTCGGTAGTCCTGCGGCGCGTCCATGGCGCCGAGCATGAAGTAGATCGTCTCGCCGATGCGGCTGTCGGCATAGGCGATCGGCGAACCGCAGCTGGCGCAGAAGCTGCGCGTCACCGGCCCGTTGATGTAGGCCCGCGGCGCCTCGCCGCCGAACGACACGGCATCGGCGGGAAAGCCGACGAAGGCCGAGACAGGCGCGCCGCTGGCGTGGCGGCAGTCGGCGCAATGGCAATAGCTGACATGCACCGGCTCGGCCGCAGCCTCGAACCGGACCGCGCCGCAGCGGCAGCCGCCGGCGTGCAGGGCAGTCACTGGCTCAGGCCCCCGAACAGGGTCGGCATGTCGAGCGGGCGGAACCCGTAGTGGCTGAGCCAGCGCACGTCGGCGTCGAAGAAGGCGCGCAGGTCCGGCATGCCGTATTTCAGCATGGCGATGCGGTCGATGCCCATGCCCCAGGCAAAGCCCTGGTATTCGTCCGGATCGAGGCCGGCGAAGCGCAGCACGTTCGGGTGCACCATGCCGCAGCCGAGAATTTCCATCCAGTCATTGCCCTCGCCGAAGCGCACTTCGCCCGGCCGCGAGCGGTCGCACTGGATGTCGACCTCGAGGCTCGGCTCTGTGAAGGGGAAGAAGGACGGGCGGAAACGCATGTTGAGCTGCGGCACCTCGAAGAAGGCCTTGCAGAATTCTTCCAGCACCCAGCGCATGTTGGCGACATTGGCGCTTCTGTCGATGACCAGTCCTTCGACCTGGTGGAACATCGGCGAGTGGGTGGCGTCGGAGTCCTGACGGTAGGTCTTGCCCGGGATGACGATGCGGATCGGCGGCTGCTGCGTCTCCATGGTGCGGATCTGCACCGGCGAGGTGTGCGTGCGCAGGAGCTTGCGCGTGCCGTCCTCGCCCGGCGGGAAGAAGAAGGTGTCGTGCATCTCGCGCGCCGGATGTCCCTCGGGGAAATTCAGCGCCGTGAAGTTGTAGTGGTCGGTCTCGACGTCCGGGCCCTCGGCGATGGAAAAGCCCATGTCGCCGAAGATCGCGGCGATCTCGTCGATGACCTGGCTGATCGGGTGGATGCGGCCGCGCTCGGCCGGCGACTGGCGCACCGGCAGCGTGACGTCGAGCTTTTCGGCGGCAAGACGGGCGGTCGTCGCGGCGTCCTTCAGCTCTGCCTTGCGGGCAGCAAGCGCGTCGGCGATGCGGTTCTTCAGGCCGTTGATCGCCGGGCCCTTGACCTGGCGGTCCTCCGGCGACATCGAGCCCAGAGTCTTCAGCAGCTCGGAGACCGAGCCCTTCTTGCCGAGGGCGGCGATGCGGACGCTCTCGATCGCCGGCTCGTCCGACGCCGCGGCGATCTCGGCCATCAGATTGGATTCAAGGGTTTCCATGTCACTCATCGTCATGACCAATCAGCAGTTTGCGGCAAAGAAAAACCCGCGCCAGCCGTGCCAGCGCGGGTTTCCCAAATCAGAACTCGTCGTGCTTGGGAAGGCGCTGGTTAGGCTACAGCGCTTTCAAAAGCGTTCGGCGTCGTGTCCTTGAGATACTCCAGACCGGTCTTGGCCTTGGCGACGAGCGCGGCAAATGCCTGCGGCTCGTGGATCGCCATGTCGGACAGAACTTTGCGGTCGATCTCGATGCCGGCCTTGTTGAGACCGTCGATGAAACGGCCATAGGTCAGGCCGTGCTCGCGGACGGCGGCATTGATGCGCTGCACCCACAGGGCGCGGAAATTGCGCTTGCGATTCTTGCGGTCGCGGTAGGCGTACTGCAGCGACTTCTCGACCGCCTGCTTGGCGATACGGATGGTGTTCTTGCGACGGCCGTAGAAACCCTTGGCGGCTTTCAGGACCTTCTTGTGCTTGGCGTGGGAAGTGACGCCTCTCTTTACGCGTGCCATGTCATGATCTCCTTAATTCGTTCCGGGCCGGGTCTCAGAGACCGTTCGGCAGAAAATTCTTGATGATCTTCTTGGCATCGGGTTCGGCGAGAACCATGGTGCCGCGAGCATCGCGAATGAACTTGTTGGAACGCTTGATCATGCCGTGGCGCTTGCCGGCGGCAGCCGACAGGACCTTGCCGGTCGCAGTGATCTTGAACCGCTTCTTGGCGGCAGACTTGGTCTTCATCTTGGGCATTTTGCTTACTCCTTGGAGGCTTAAGGCGCCTCTTTTCTTGCGGGATCACCGTCGTGCCCTCGGCACGTCGCGTCCCTGATGGTGTTTCCGGGCCGACCAAAGCCTGGAAAGCATGAAGAACCGCCACGGCATGCCCTGCCGGACGGTTCTGGAGGCGGCTTATAGCGATGCGGCGCCTAAAGCGCAACACCCCGGGGCCGGGATTCGATGGGGCGCGAGGCGGCTCGGCGCCGGCGCTCAGCGCGGCGCGAGCACCATCATCATTTGGCGGCCTTCGAGCTTCGGCTCGGCCTCGACCTTGGCGATGGTCGCGGTCTCTTCGCGCACCTTGTTCAGGAGCTGCATGCCGAGTTCCATATGCGCCATCTCGCGACCGCGGAAGCGAAGCGTCAGCTTGACCTTGTCGCCTTCCTCGAAGAAGCGGCGGACCGCCTTCATCTTGGTCTCGTAGTCGTGAATGTCGATGTTGGGGCGCATCTTGATCTCTTTGATCTCGATGACCTTCTGGTGCCGGCGCGCCTCGGCTGCCTTCTTCTGGTTGGCATATTTCAGCTTACCCAGATCGAGGATCTTGGCGACGGGCGGATTTGCGTTCGGGGAAATCTCAACGAGGTCCAGTCCGGCCTCTTCGGCGAGCAACAGTGCATCATTGATGCTTACTTCGCCGCGGTTTTCGCCATCGACGCCAATGAGCTGAACCCGGGGAACACGAATGTCGGTGTTTGCGCGCGGTCCGCCCTTGACGGGTGCGGTTGCCTTGAATGGTCTGCGAATGGTCGTCGTCTCCTCATGCCGTTTACGTTCGGGATTTTTAAGCCTGCGCCTATGTCGTGGCGAGGCGGGCCAAGTCAATAGCACAGGCTGGAGAATAAATCACCTGAATCGACAGGCGCAGAGCCAGTTCCGGGCCAGCCGGGTGCTTGCGGACCTTTCCGGGCAATTGACGATGTGGCAAAAGCCTTGCCGCAGGATGGGACAGGACATGAGCAAAGCTGAATTTCTCGACGTCGGCGGAAACGCCATCGCGGTCAGGCGGGTGACGGGCAGCGAACCGGGCGTCGTCTGGCTCGGCGGCTACCGCTCGGACATGTTGGGCACGAAGGCCGAAACGCTCTCGGAATGGGCGTCGGCGAATGGCCGCGCCTTCCTGCGCCACGACTATTCCGGCCACGGCGAATCCGGCGGCGAATTCCGCGACGGCACGATCTCGACATGGCTGGCCGAGAGCCTCGCCGTGCTGCGGGCCTTCACCCAAGGGCCGCAGATCCTGGTCGGCTCCTCGATGGGTGCCTGGATCGCGCTGCGCATGGCGCAGGAACTGCGCCGGGCTGGCGAAGACGAGCGCCTCGCCGGCATGGTGCTGCTGGCGCCGGCGCCGGACTTCACCGCCGAGCTGATCGAGCCGTCACTCAGCGAGGAACACCGCCGCGACCTGGAACGGCAGGGCTATTTCGAGGAGCCGTCCGAATACGCGCCCGAACCCAATGTCTATACGCGCGCGCTGATCGAGGACGGGCGGCAGAACCGCGTCATGACCGGGCCGATCGACACGCATTGCCCGGTGCACGTCATCCAGGGAATGGCCGACCCCGACGTGCCGCATGAACACGCCTTGAAGCTGGTCAGCCTGCTGCCGGCCGACGACGTGACGCTTTCGCTGGTGCCGGACGGCGACCACCGGCTGTCGCGGCCGCAGGATCTCGACCTGATGGTGCGGGCGGTCGAAGCCGTGATCGGACAGGCCGCCTGACGATGCGCCTGTCGATCCCGGTCTCCGCCTTCGTGGCGGCCATCGTCGGCTTTGGCGGCACGCTGGCGCTGATCATCGCGGCGGCCGACGCGGTCGGCGCGACGCGGCTCGAGACGGCAAGCTGGGTGACGGCGATCTGCCTGGCCATGGCGGCCGAAAGCCTGTGGCTGTCCTGGCGCACGAAAATGCCGGTGATCACGGCATGGTCGACGCCGGGCGCCGCGCTGGTCGCGGCAAGCAGCGGCTTTACCATGGCCGATGCCGTCGGCGCCTTCGTCCTGACCGCGCTGATGCTGATCGCGACCGGCCTGTTCGGTCCGCTGACCCGGCTGATCGCGAAGATCCCTGCCTCGGTGGCTTCCGGCATGCTGGGCGGCATCGTCGTGACCTTCGCCACCGGCGCGGTGAAGACCATCCCCGCCGACCCGTGGCTGATCCTGCCGCTGATCGCCGCCTTCTTCGTCATCCGCCTGTTCAACCCGGCGCTGTCGGTACTGGCGGTGCTGGTGGGCGGCGGGCTCGCGGCCTTCCTCACTGGGCGCGTCGGCGGGTTGCCGGCACCGGAACTGTCGACGCTGACGCTGATTGCGCCCGACTTCTCGCTGTCGGCAGCGGTCGGTCTCGCCCTGCCTCTCTACCTCGTCACCATGGCCTCGCAGAACCTGTCCGGCCTCGCCGTGCTGCGCGCCGCCGGCTATCACCCGGAACCCGGCCCGCTGATCTCGGTGACCGGGCTGTTCTCGCTGGTCTCGGCGCCGTTCGGTGCTCTGACCACCAACCTGGCTGCGATCTCGGCGGCGATCTGCACCGGGCCGGACGTCGATCCCGATCCGGCGGAGCGCTGGAAGACCGGGCCGTTCTATGCCCTCGCCTATCTCGTCTTCGCGATCTTCGGCGCCTCGCTGGTGGCGATCTTCGCCGTCCTGCCGCAGAGCCTGATCGTGCTGGTGGCAGGGCTGGCGCTGATGGCACCGCTCGCCAATGCGCTCGCCATCGCGCTCAAGGAGGAGGCGGAGCGGATGGCCGCGACCACCGCCTTTGCCGTCACGGCGTCGGGGCTGACACTGTTCGGAATCGGCTCTGCCTTCTGGGGTCTGGTCGCCGGCCTGACGGTACTCGGCCTGGAAATCGCCAAAAAACGTTAATCTTTTCAATGAATTGTCCGGTTTCGGCCCTGACTCACTTGAATCGCCGTTTTTTGCATCCCATTTCGAATCCAGCAGTCGAATTTGGCTGCCTCCAACAAAGGAACGGGAGAGACATGAACACGACTGCACTGATCCGCCCGGCCTGGACGCCGGCAACCATCGCGTTGATGGTGATCGGCTTCATGGTGTTCTGGCCGCTTGGCCTTGCCATGCTTGCCTACATCATCTGGGGCGACCGGCTTGACGGCTTCAAGCGCGACGTGAACCGCGCAACCGACGGCATCTTCGCCGGTTGCCGCCGCACCTCCGACAAGGCAGCCCGCTGGGGCCATGGCGGCTCCGCCCGCACCGGCAACGTCGCCTTCGACGACTGGCGCGAGAAGGAACTTGAGCGCCTCGCCGCCGAGCGCAAACGGCTCGACGACATGCTGACGGAGTTCGACGACTATGCCCGCGAACTGCGCCGCGCCAAGGACCAGGAAGAGTTCGACCGCTTCATGGCCAACCGCAACAAGTCGACCGCGCCGGCAAAGCGCGACGGCGAGTCGGGACTTCTCGACGACGCCTGAGACCCGGCAGCATTGGCCGACAACAAGCGGCGTCGCCCGAAAGGGCGGCGCCGTTTTTGCGTCCGGACCGCGACTTCCCCCATCCCTGCAACCAGCGAATCACGTATCTTCCCCAAAATGCCCTTCAGTTTTCTCCAGCGCCTGAATTCGCCGTCCTCCGCCGCCGTGCAGGAGCGCGAGCATGTCGTGGCGGGCCGTGCCTTTCCGCTGAGGATCGTCGAGAACGACCGCGCGCGGCGCCTGACGCTCAGGATCGACACCGGCGGCAAGGGCCTGCGCATCACCGTGCCGCCCGGCCTGCCGCGCGGCGAGGTCGACCGCTTCCTGCACCGCCAGCAGGGCTGGCTGGAGCAAAGGCTGGCCAAGGTACCCGAACGGCCGCAGGTGAGGCCGGGCATCAAGATCCCGCTGCGCGGCGTGCCGCACCTCATCGTGCACGAGCCGGGCCGGCGCGGCACCGTGACGGTGGGTCTTGAAGGTGGCCAGCCTGCGCTTATCGTTCACGGCGAGCGGCGGCACCTGCCGCGCCGCCTCGCCGATTTCCTGAAGCGCGAGGCCAAGCGCGACATCGACATGGCGGTGGCCAAACACACGCAGGCTGTGGGCCGCAAGGCCAAGGCCATAAAATTCCGCGACACGTCGAGCCGCTGGGGCTCCTGCACCTCGGACGGGACGCTTTCCTTCTCCTGGCGCATCATGATGGCGCCGGCGCCGGTGATAAACTACCTCGTCGCGCACGAGGTGGCGCATCTCAAGGAGATGAACCACGGCCCGAAGTTCTGGCGGCTGTGCGAGGAACTCTGCCCCGACACCAAGCGCTGCAAGGACTGGCTGAAGCGCAATGGCGGCGCGCTGCAGGCGATCCAGTTCGAGTAGGCGATCTTAGCCCGCCTTCTCGACCTCGCCGCCGGCTTCCGCCCAGTCCTTGAAGGCGCCGAGATTGTGCACATTCTCGTAGCCCATGTCCTTCAGTACCTTGCCGCTCAGCGCCGATCGGCCGCCGGAAGCGCAGTAGAGGATGATCGGCCGGTCCTTGGAAAAGGCCCTGTCGTGATAGGGCGTGTCAGCGTCGGCCTTGAACTCCAGCATGCCGCGCGACACGTGGAGAGCACCCTTGACCTTGCCGCTCGCCTGAACCTCCAGCCCGTCGCGGACATCGACGACGAGGGCATTCTGTTCGGCGATCATGCGCTTGGCCTCGGCAGGCGTGACCTTGGGCACGGCGGCGTTCGCGGCGGCCATCATTTCCTTGACGTTGGTCGGCATGGGTTTCCTCCAGCATTGATTTGACGGGAAGATACTCTTCGCAAGGCACTCGGCAAGGGGCTGTTTTTCTCGACTCGGCAGCCGTTTCGTGGCAATTGCCGCGCCATGCCGATGGACATCAAGATTTGCGGCCTGAAGACCGAAGAAGCGCTGGCGGCGGCACTGGCCGGCGGCGCCAGCCATGTCGGCTTCATCTTCTTCCCGAAGAGCCCGCGCAACATCGAGCCGGAAGAAGCAGGCCGGCTGCGGCAGGCCGTGCGCGGCAAGGCGCTGGCCGTCGCCGTGACCGTCGATGCCGACGACGCGTTGCTCGACCGGATCGTGGCGGCGATGGCGCCCGACATGCTGCAGCTGCACGGCCACGAAAGTCCGGCGCGCGTCGCCGAGGTCAAGGCGCGTTACGGCCTGCCGGTCATCAAGGCGTTCTCGATCAGCAACGCCGCCGATCTTCGGGCAACCGAAGCCTATGTCGGCATCGCCGACCGCTTCCTGTTCGATGCCAAGCCGCCCAAGGGGGCCGAGCTTCCGGGCGGCAACGGGGTTACCTTCGACTGGGCCCTGCTCGACGGCTATGGCGGCGACTACCTGCTGTCGGGCGGCCTCAATGCCGGCAATGCCGGCGAGGCGATCCGGCGCGCCGACCCGCCGGGCCTCGACATCTCATCGGGAGTCGAGACGGCGCCCGGCATCAAGGACCCCGCGCTGATCGAGGCGTTTTTCCGCGCGGTACGCGCCGCAAGTGCCGGAAACGCGGCCTGAGGCAGCCTGTCGCACGGTTTACTTTTTGTCCCGGATGGGATTAAGCCTCGGCAAGGGCCGCAAGGCCAGCGCAAGCAACCCCTTTCAGTTCGCTCAGGATTCTCGATGAACAAGCCGGCCGAACCAAATTCCTTCCGCACGGGTCCCGACGAACAGGGCATGTTCGGCATTTTCGGCGGCCGCTTCGTCGCCGAAACGCTGATGCCGCTGATCCTCGACCTGGAGAAGCACTGGACCTTCGCCAAGTCGGATCCGGCCTTCAAGGCCGAGGTCGAGCACCTCAACAAGCACTATACCGGCCGGCCGAGCCCGCTCTATTTCGCCGAGCGGCTGACCGAGCATCTCGGCGGCGCGAAGATCTACTTCAAGCGCGACGAGCTGAACCATACCGGCTCGCACAAGATCAACAATTGCCTCGGCCAGATCCTGCTCGCCAAGCGCATGGGCAAGACCCGCATCATCGCGGAAACCGGGGCCGGCCAGCACGGCGTCGCCTCGGCCACCGTTGCAGCGCGTTTCGGCCTGCCTTGCGTCGTCTACATGGGCGCCACCGACGTCGAGCGCCAGGCGCCCAACGTGTTCCGCATGAAGCTGCTCGGCGCAGAGGTCATTCCCGTGACCTCCGGCCACGGCACACTTAAGGACGCCATGAACGAGGCGCTGCGCGACTGGGTGACCAATGTCGACGACACCTATTACATGATCGGGACGGCCGCCGGCCCGCATCCCTATCCGGAGATCGTGCGCGACCTGCAGTCGGTCATCGGCCGCGAAGCAAAGGAACAGATGCAGGAGGCCGAGGGCCGCCTGCCCGACCTGCTGGTCGCAGCCGTCGGCGGCGGCTCCAACGCCATCGGCCTGTTCCACCCCTTCCTCGACGACCGCTCGGTCAAGATTGTCGGCGTCGAAGCCGGCGGCAAGGGACTCCAGGGCGAAGAGCATTGCGCCTCGCTGACCGCCGGCTCGCCCGGCGTGCTGCACGGCAACCGCACCTATCTGCTGCAGAACGGCGACGGCCAGATCATGGAAGGCCATTCGATCTCGGCTGGCCTCGACTATCCGGGCATCGGACCGGAGCATTCATGGCTGAAGGAATCCGGCCGCATCGAATATGTGCCGATCATGGATACGGAGGCGCTTGAAGCCTTCCAGCTGCTGACCCGCCTCGAGGGTATCATCCCGGCGCTGGAACCCGCCCATGCGCTGGCCGAGGTCATCAAGCGCGCGCCCAAGATGGGCAAGGACCAGATCATCGTCATGAACCTCTGCGGCCGCGGCGACAAGGACATCTTCACCGTCGGCAAGATCCTCGGGATGGAGCTCTAGAATGACCACCCGCATCGACAGCCGCATGGCGAAGCTGAAATCCGAAGGCCGGCCGGCGCTGGTCACCTACTTCATGGGCGGCGACCCGGACTACGACACCTCGCTGAAGATCATGAAGGCGCTGCCCAGGGCGGGCAGCGACATCATCGAGCTCGGCATGCCGTTCTCCGACCCGATGGCCGACGGCCCGGCGATCCAGGCCGCCGGCCTGCGCGCGTTGAAGGCCGGGCAGACGCTGGTCAAGACGCTGAAGATGGCTTCCGACTTCCGCAAGGAAGACAACGAAACGCCGATCGTCCTGATGGGCTACTACAACCCGATCTACGTCTATGGCGTCGACCGCTTCCTCACTGATGCCATCGCGTCCGGCATCGACGGGCTGATCGTCGTCGACCTGCCGCCCGAGATGGACGAGGAGCTCTGCATCCCGGCGCTGAAGGCCGGCATCAACTTCATCCGGCTTGCGACGCCGACCACCGACGACCAGCGCCTGCCCAAGGTGCTGCAGAACACGTCGGGCTTCGTCTACTACGTCTCGATGACCGGCATTACCGGTTCCGCGCTCGCCGATACCGACAAGGTCGGCGCGGCCGTGCGGCGCATCAAGGGCCATACCGACCTGCCGGTCTGCGTCGGCTTCGGCGTCAAGACTGCCGAGCAGGCGCGCGCCATCGGCGCTTCTGCCGACGGCGTGGTGGTCGGCACGGCGATCGTCAACGCCGTTGCCAACGTGCTCGACCCGAAGGGCGGCATGACCGCCGACCCGGCGGAAGCGGTGGCGACCCTGGTGAGCGGGCTCGCCCAGGGCGTGCGTTCGGCGCGCCTTGCTCCTGCCGAATAGTTTCTTCATCCTCTTCCCGAACCGGGATTTTCTGCCATGAACTGGATCACCAATTTCGTCCGCCCGAAGATCAACTCGATGCTCGGCCGCCGCGACATACCCGAAAACCTCTGGATCAAGGATCCCGAGAGCGGCGAGATGGTGTTCCACAAGGATCTGGAGAGCAACCAGTACGTCATCCCGTCGTCTGGCCACCACATGAAGATCTCGGCCAGGGAGCGGCTGAAATACTTCTTCGACGACGGCAAGTACGAGGCGCTGGAGAACCCGAAGGTCTTCGTCGATCCGCTGAAATTCCGCGACGAGAAGCGCTATCTCGACCGGCTGAAGGACGCCAGGACCAAGACCGGCATGGAGGACGCGATCCTCTCCGGCCTCGGTACCATCGAGGGCCTGCCCGTGGTCGCCACCGTGCAGGATTTCGCCTTCATGGGCGGCTCGCTTGGCATGGCCGCCGGCGACGCCATCATCAAGGCGTTCGAGACGGCGGTCGCCAGCAAGCGGCCGATGATCCTGTTTGCGGCCTCGGGGGGCGCCCGCATGCAGGAGGGCATCCTGTCGCTGATGCAGCTGCCGCGCACCACGGTGGCGGTCGACCGGCTGAAGGAGGCCGGGCTGCCCTACATCGTCGTGCTGACCAACCCTACGACCGGCGGCGTCACCGCTTCCTACGCCATGCTCGGCGACGTGCACATCGCCGAACCCGGCGCGCTGATCGGCTTCGCCGGGCCGCGCGTCATAGAGCAGACGATCCGCGAGAAGCTGCCGGAAGGCTTCCAGAGGGCCGAGTACCTGATGGAACACGGCATGGTCGACATGGTCGTGTCTCGCCTCGAGCTGAAGGCAACAATCGCCCGGCTGCTGAAGATCCTGATGAAGGCGCCGGCGCCGCAGGCTGCCGCCGAACCCGAAATCCTGCCACCGGCCGTCGTCGAGCAGCAGGTCAGCCCGCAGGCCTGACGCGACACGTCACACCGCCTTCGCGATTGTGCGCCGGCCCGGCTGCGCATAGGATTCCTTCATGACGACGCTTCTTGCCGACCTCGAAATCGAGCGCCTTATGGCGTTGCATCCGAAAGGCTACGACCTTTCGCTCGGCCGCATCGTGCGCCTGCTCGAAAAACTCGGCAATCCGCAGCTGAAGCTGCCGCCGGTGATCCACATCGCCGGCACCAACGGCAAGGGCTCGGCCGCCGCCTTCGCGCGCGCGTTGCTGGAGGCCGCCGGCTACAGCGTCCACGTTCATACCTCGCCGCATCTCGTCAACTGGCACGAGCGCTACCGCATGGCAACGCCGGGCGGCGGCCGCTTCGTCGACGACGCGCTGCTCGCCCGCACCATTTCGCGCGTCGCAGACGCCAATGAAGGCCAGCAGATCACCGTGTTCGAGATCCTGACGGCGGTGGCCTTCCTGCTGTTTTCGGAGCATCCGGCCGACGTTGTCATCCTGGAAGTCGGACTGGGCGGCCGCTTCGACGCCACCAACGTGATCCAGAACCCGGCGGTTTCGCTGATCATGCCGGTGTCGCTTGACCACGAAGCCTTTCTCGGCGATCGCGTCGAACTGATCGCCTCGGAAAAGGCCGGCATCATCAAGCCCGGCTGTCCGGTGGTCATCGGCGCGCAGGAAAGCGAGACGGCGCAGGACGTCATCATCGAGGCCGCCGACCGGCTCGGCTGCGACCTCACCGTCTACGGCCAGGATTTCCTCGCCTACGAGGAAAACGGCCGCATGGTTTACCAGGACGAGGAAGGGCTGATGGACCTGCCGTCGCCGCGGCTGCCGGGAAGGCACCAATATTCCAACGCCGCGGCGGCGATCTCGGCGGTCAAGGCGGCGGGTTTCCAGATCAGCCAGGCCGACGCCGAACGCGCCATGACGAAAGTCTACTGGCCGGGCCGCATGCAGCGCCTGCCGCAGGGCGCGCTGACCGAGAAAGGCCCGGTCGGCGCCGAGATCTGGCTCGATGGCGGCCACAATCCCGGCGCCGGGCTGGTGGTGGCGGAATCACTGGTCGAGCAGGAGGAAAAGGACCCGCGGCCGCTGTTCCTGATCTGCGGCATGATCAACACCAAGGACCAGACCGGCTATTTCCACGCCTTCGTCGGCATGGCGCGCCATGTCTATGCCGTTCCGGTCAGCGGCAGCGACGCCGGCGTGCCGAACGCCGAACTCGCCATCCGCGCCATCGAGGCCGGCCTGTCGGCCGAACCGGTCGATTCGGTCGCCAACGCGCTGATGCTGCTGCGCGACACGTGGGAGGTCGACGAACCGCCGCCGCGCATCCTGATCGGCGGCTCGCTCTATCTTGCCGGCGCCGTGCTCGCCGAAAACGGCACGCCGCCGGAATAGGCTACTTCAGCTCGATCTCGACGAAGGCAAATTCGCCGTCGTTGGCGCTGATCACGTCGTGCTCGACGCCTTCCTGGCGGAAATAGGGCTGGCCCTTCTTCATCTCGGCGAAGCTCTCGCCCTCGCCGGTGACCAGCTTCACCTTGCCGTCCATCATCGGCACGACGACATAGTCGTGGCCGTGGCGGTGCCAGCCGGTGTTGTCGCCGGGCTGGAAGCGCCATTCGGTGACGATGACGCGCTCATTGTCGATGAAGACGGTGGGTTTGGCTGATCCTGTCATGGCGGGCTCCCGGTTTGGTCCGAGACATCAAGGCCGAGATAGTCCTGTGCCGCGAGAGCCAGACCGGCGCGATGCTGCCTGCCAGCAAAAAGCCCGGCGCGGGGGCCGGGCTTTCAGAAGCTCTAGACTGGTGAGATGGATCAGGCGACGTTGCCGCCGATCCAGTGCGACAGCGCCGTCTTTGGCAGCGCGCCAACCTTGATGTCGGCCACTTCGCCGTCCTTGAAGATCATCAGCGTCGGAATCGAGCGTACGCCGAACTTGGCCGCAAGCTCGGGATTCTCGTCGATGTTGAGCTTGGTGATCTTCACCTTGCCGGCCATCTCGGTCGCGATCTCCTCGAGCGAGGGTCCGATCATCTTGCAGGGACCGCACCACTCGGCCCAGAAATCCACGACCACGGGCCCTTCGGCGTCGAGTACGTCGGCCTGGAAGTTGTTGTTGTCCACCTTGACGGTTGCCATTGAGTGCACCTTTCAGAAATTCAGTTGAATGATATGTGGGGTGTGCGGGGCTGCGTTCAAGCGTCTTTGTTTCACGCCTGCGTGAGTCGGGCAAGCGCGGCATCCATCGCGGCGGCAGGCACCGTCAGCAGGCGCGGCGCCTCGGTAAAGAGCAGCGCCGCCGACACCTGCCGGCCGGGATAGAGCGGCAGCAGCAGGGCGCGGTAGAGCGCAAGCTGCACGACATAGGACAGCGGCACAGCGTCGAGCGAAGCGGGTGCCGGCCGGTTGGTCTTGTAGTCGACGATCAGCACTTCGCTGTCCGTCACCGCAAGGCGGTCGATCTTGCCGCTGACCTGGCGCTTCCTGCCCCTGACCGTCAGTTCGCCCATGACCGCCACCTCGGCGCGCGATCCCGGCGCGAAGATCGGCGCGAACCCGGCATGCTCGAGGATCGCGGCGACGGCGCCGAGCGCCTCGGCGCGCTCCGCCGGCGGCCAGTCGCCGGCCGCGCGTTCGAGATAGCGCTCGGCTGCGCCGGTGGGCTTTTCCGGCGCCAGGCCCGGCAGCATCTGCAGCAGCTTGTGCATGACCAGGCCGCGCTGGATCGCAAAGCCCGGCTCGGTCTCTCCGTCGAGCACCGGCGAGCGGCCGGAAATGACAGGTTCGCCGGCATCCTCGATCAGGATCGAGGCGCCCGAGGGCGACAGCGGGCGCGGCAAGTCGTCGTCGGGCGGCAAAGGGCCGAACGCAGGCAGCGGCGGGAAAGAGGCGGCGGGCGCCGACGCCTGACCCTCGTCGGGGACGACGGCCGGTGCCTGCGTGGTGCGGAACCGGTGCACGGTTTCGCCGGTCACCGGATGCGCAAGCTCGACGGTCTCGGGCGCGTCGAGCAGGGCACGGGAGACGATCTGGTGCCAGGTGGCCGGGTTCTGCGCGCGCTTACCGTGGTAGCCGCAGACGACCAGCCGGTCCTCGGCGCGCGTCATGCCGACATAGAGCAGACGGCGGTATTCGTCGTCGGCGCGCTCCCTGGCGCGGCCGGCCGCCTCGCGCGAGAAGCCGTTGGCGACGTCAGTGCCCGAGCGCCAGAGATAGCCGGTGCCCTGCCAGCCGAGATGCTTCGTCTCGAAAGGCATCATCCGCGGCAGGTGCGAATCACTGAAGGGTGCCGCGCCGCCATCGACCAGGAACACCACCGGCGCCTCCAGGCCCTTGGCGGCGTGAACGGTCATGATGCGCACCTCGTCGCGGCCCTGGTCCATCTCTCGCTTGATCTCCGGACCGGCACTTTCGAGCGTGGCGAGGAAGGCTTCGATGCCTGGCAGGCCGGTGCGCTCCTCGGCGAGGCAGAAGCTCTGGAATTCATCGAGAATGTCGCCGGCCTCGAGGCCGAGCCTGGCGATCATCTTCCGCCGGACGCCGTCGCGGCCGAGCACGCCGGAATAGAACTCGAAGACCGGCTTGAAGGCGGCCTCGCCGGCCCATGCCTCGAGCTGCGTGGCAATGTCCTGCAGGGCCGGGTCGGCAGCCGCACGCTCGCGCAGCGCGGCATCGAGCGACTGGCTCCTCGGGCGGTCGGCCGCGAGGTCGAACAACGTCTCCTCGCTGACGCCGAAGATCGGGCTGCGCAGCACGGCGGCGAGCGACAGGTCGTCCTCCGGCTGGATCAGGAAGCGGCCGAGAGCGGCAAGGTCCTTGACCGCGATGTGGCCGGGCAGGCTCAGCCGGTCGGCACCGGCGACCGGCACATGCTTGTCCTTCAGGCTCTTTGCCAGCGCGTGGACGAAGCTGTCGCGCTTGCGCACCAGCACCATGACATCGCCGGGACGCAGCCTGCGGCCCTTGCCCTCGATGATGTCGCCCGTATCGAGCCAGTGCTTGATGGTCAGCGCGACGGTTTCGGCGACACGCACCGCGGGCGCGCGCGCGTGATCGACCGACTGCGTCCAGTCGTCCTCCTCCGGCACGGCTTCGGCGCCGAGAGAGGGCCACAGCTCGACATAGCCCGGCTCCTGGTCGCGGATGGCGCCGTGCTTGACGGGATCCGGATCGTGCGAGATGCCGCGCCTCGCCTCCTCGCTGGCAAAGACGCGGTCGACGGCGTCGAGCACGTCGCTGGTCGAGCGGAAGGAAAGCGTCAGCCGCACGCGTTCGAAGCCTGCCTCGACGTCGCGGATACGGCGCTGGAATTCGATGCCCGTCTCGGCAAAGGATTCCGGCGAGGCGCCCTGGAAGGAGTAGATCGACTGCTTCTCGTCGCCGACGGCAAAGACAGTACGCAGCACGTCGTCGCGCGATCCTTCGCCGGCAAAGAATTCTCCGGCGAGGCGCCGCACGACGTCCCACTGATCGGGGCTGGTATCCTGTGCCTCGTCGAGCAGGATGTGGTCGATGCCCTGGTCGAGCTTGTACTGTACCCAGGCGCCGGCGTCCTGGCGGGCGAGCAGCCGGACCGTGCGGGTGATCAGGTCGTTGAAATCGAGCAGGCCGCGAGCCGACTTCAGCTGCTCGTAGCGGCCGATCATCCAGTCGGCGACGACGAGCGCGGCGCGCGTGCCCTCCAGCATGCGGAAGAGCGTCAGCCTGTCCATCGCCGCGGTGATCGCGGCGGCAGCTGCGGCGTAGCGCTCCGGCAGGTCCGGCATGGCGGCAAGCAGCGCCTTCTTGAACGCCTTGGTGGGGTCGTAGGGGTCGCCGTCAGCCTTCAGGAACCCCTTGGCGAAGTGCTTCAAACGCCGTTCCGGATCCGGCTCGGCAAAGCCGAGTGTAGCGTGCGGCAGAATGTTGTTGAGGACGCTGCGCGCATCGCAGGCCTCCGCCTCGGCGACAAATCGTTCGAATTCCGACGGCGCGAAGCCGGGCAAGGGCCAGACGGCACCGGCGATCTGCCCGGCCGTCTCGCCGGGCTGAAAACCGAACTCGTCGAAGAGCGGCGACTGCGGACCGGTGTCGCCCGACAGACCCTCGTCGATGAAGGCGCGCAGGCCGTCCCTTCGCCGCACGATTTCCTGCAGCAGCAGGTCGAGCCCGAACTCGCCGCCGCGTTCCAGCACCGTCGCGAAGGCCTCGGCCAGACCGGCATTGCCGGCGACGGCGCCCGTAAGCATCTCGCGCCGCGCCATGGAGAACAGCATCTGCTCCATGCGCTGGTCGAGCATCTCGAACTGCGCGGCGATGTTGGCCTCGAGCGGGAACTGGTGCAGCACCGCCTCGCAGAAGGCGTGGATGGTCTGGATCTTCAGCCCGCCCGGCGTCTCCAGCGCCTCGGCGAAGAGCCGGCGCGCGGTGCGCAGTCTCGCCGCATCGGGTGCAATGCCCTCGAGCTCCAGGATCTTCTCGGCCAGCTTGGCGCCGTCGAGCATGGTCCATTCGGACAGGCTCGAGAAGACGCGGTTCGACATGTTGGCGGCGGCGGCGCGCGTATAGGTGAGGCAGAGAATGCGCGACGGGTCGGTGCCCGACAGCAGCAGCCGGATGACGCGCTGCGCCAGAACGTGTGTCTTGCCGGCGCCGGCATTGGCCGACACCCACACCGAGTTCTTCGGGTCGGCAGCACTCGCCTGCAGCCGCGCCGTCTCGCCTGGCACCTGGCGCCTCGGGCCGCTCATTCGTCGCCGCCCTCCGCGTCGCCATCGCCGCCGGCCGACCATTCGAGCACGCGCGCCAGATGATCGTATTCGCCATCGACCTCGCCGGCGCGGAACGGCAGGGCCCGCGACAGATAGCCGGCCTCGGGGTTCTGGTAGTGCAGGAGCAGCTTTTCCAGCCGCTCCCAGGCGTCCTCGGAAAGCTCCTGCGCGCTGCGCAGGTTCTTGCCGTGCTTCAGGATCGACTCGGGATCCACTTCCCCGTCGGGCTTCAGCCTGACATAGAGCAGGTCGGCCGGCTCCAGGCTGCCGATATCCTCGAAGGCGCCGCGCCTCAGCAGCGCGCCTTCGAGCGCCAGCTGGGGCGCCAGCAGCGT
The DNA here is from genome assembly GCA_018823835.1 of Alphaproteobacteria bacterium. GTDB lineage: Bacteria > Pseudomonadota > Alphaproteobacteria > Rhizobiales > Rhizobiaceae > CAMYMG01. The sequence goes on from JAHJHT010000002.1 coordinate 993,795, forward strand.
ATGCGCCTGTCCCTTGGAGGGCGAGGAGCCGGTCTTGTAGTCGAGAATGTCGGCCATGCCGCCGGGAAGCAGGTCGATACGGTCGGCATAACCGGACAGGGTGACGCCGGACGCGCCGACGACAAGCTTGCTGGCGCGTGCCTCCGGCGCCCGGCGGAGCACCCCGTCGGCGCGCTCCCTCTCCCAGGCGATGATGGCATCGGCCAGCCGGTGGAAGCGCGGCCACCAGACCGCCTCGACATCCTCGGGCAACGCGATCTCGTCGAAGCATTCGCGTCCCTTAGCCAGCAAAACATCGAGAGCCGTCGCATCCCGCGGATCCACGCCGCTCGCTGAAAAGCGGTTCAGGATCTCGTGGAACAGCGTGCCGCGCTCGGCCGCGCCGGGGTCGCGCAGCAGAGGGTCGAGCGCCGACAACCTCAGCACCAGGCGGGCATAGATGGCGTACGGGTCGCGGCGCAGCGTCTCGATCTGGGTGACCGAGAAATGCGTTGGCCGCTTGCCGACCGGCGGCTTCGGGTTCGGGCGCTTTGCGAATCCGACATCGGGCGCTTCGTCGAGCGTCCGGCCCCAGGCGAGATACCTGCCGCCCCGCGCGCGCATGTCTTGGGCGGCGTCCTTGCCGGCGAAGGTCAGCAGCCGCTGCAGCCAGCGCGAGGCGACGGCCGGCGCCTCGCCAGCGCGCGCCGAGCGGGTCAGGATCACGTCGGGCGTGCCCATCGCCATCACCAAATCATGCGCGGCCTGGCCGATGCGGCGCTCCGGCGGCTCCAGCGACAGGCCCGATTTCATGGTGCGCGACATGAAGCGGTCGGCCTCGGCGCGGCGCGGCCAGCTGCCCTCGTTGAGGCCGCCGATGACCAGCGTGTCGACGCTCTGCAGGCGCGCCTCGAGCGCGCCCCAGATGGCGATGCGGCGCTCGGCACCGGGCGCCGGCTTGACGGCTTCCGGGCCGATCAGGGCGGCGAGGATAGCCGGCCATTCGTCGGGCTCCAGGGCGAAGGGCGCGGTGGAGGCGACGAGGCTGCGCAGGAACTCGGCCAGCTTGTCGCCGGCATCGTCGGCGTAGAGGTCGGACAGGCCGCCGTCCTCACCGCGCCCCAGCGCCTCGAGCGCCTGGACGGTGAGGCGCACCATGGCAACCAGGTCGAGCGATGCCTGGCCGCGGCAGGCAGTCAGCGGCTCTACGGCCGCTACCAGCCTGGCAAGGACGTCCCCCGCCGAGGCGATGCGCGCCTCGGTGATGCGGGGCAGCCAGAAGGGCGGGCGCCCGTCGGCACCGGTCTCGGCGAACCGCGCTTCGAAGAGGTCGCCGAGGCTGGCGATATCGGGACGCCCCGTGCCACCGCGCAGCGCCACCAGTTCGATCGTCTCGGCGGCGTGGCGTACGGTCGATCGCTTCATGCCCAGCGTCAGCAGCGGGTGCTTCAGCAAGGCAAGCACGGCGACCGGATCGCCCGGTTCGAAGGCCGCCTGCACGAGCAAGGTCAGCAGCGTCGCCGGCGGCGTCTTGGCGAGCGGCGTGCCGCCCGAATCGTCGGCGCGCACGCCGAAGCGCAGCAGTTCGGTGGAAACGCGGCGGGCGAGTTCGCGGTCGCCCGTGACCAGGGCGGCGCGGCGGCCGGGCTCTTCGACCGCCTCGCGCAGCGCGAGAGCGATGGCAACGGCCTCGTCGCGCTCGCGCGGCGCCTCGACCAGGCTGACGCGCGACAGCGCTTCGGCAACGTCGGCATCGGGCAGGGCGGCACGGCGCTCCGCCCACTCGTCGGTCGTCTCGGCGGGACGAAGCGATTCCGACACCAGCGCGGCGCGCAGCGACAGCGCCGGCGTCGCGGCGCCTATCTCGGTGACGTCGGCGCGCGTCAGGCCGATGCGGCGCAGGAGCTTGGCAAGGCCGAACTGCGGATGCCCGAGGATGGCGGGACGCGGCATCTCGGCGGCCAGCACCGACCAGGCCCGGTCGTCGAGCGCGCGGTCGAGGCCGGGCAGCACCACCGCTCCCATCGGCAGGCGCGCAATCGCCGCAAGCAGCTCGGCGGTCGCGGGGATGGAGCCGGTCGAGCCGGCGGCGATGACCGGTCCGGCCGGCGGGTTGTTGCGCAGCCGCTCGGCCTCCAGCCGGATCAGCGCGTTGCGATGGGCGGCCGGGTTGGACTGCTGGCGGGCGGCGAGAAAATCCGGCCAGTGCTTGGTAACAATGCCGAGGAACTCGAGCGTCACCTGCCACCAGCCGGACAGGCTGTCGGGCGCGAGGCCGGCAAGGCCCTGCCAGCCTGCGCCCTCGGTCTCGATCTCGTCCATCAGCGCCGCTAGATCACGGGAAAGCCAGATGGCGTCGGCCGGCGAAGCGGGCACCACCACAGGCTCCTGAAAGAGCTGCGCGACATGGGCGGGAAGCCGCTGCTTCCAGGCGTGCACCAGCGGCGTGAGATAGAGCAGCCGGTCGAGGGCGGAGATCGGCGGCGCAAGTTCGAGCGCGGCGGAATCGTCCTCGCCGAAGACTGCCTCGTCCTCGTCGAACTCGCCGAGCGGCTTGACCACCGGCAGGATCGAGGCGCCGGCCGGCGCGCGGTCGGCAAAGATCGCCCACAGCGCACGGGCGGCGCGGCGGGTCGGCACGTAGATGGTGACGCCGGCAAGCGCCAGCGGATCACCGTCGGCGGAAAAGTCCGGTACAAGCGCGCCCGACAGCAGGGAATCGGCCAGCGTCGGAAGGAAGGCGGCGCCGGGCGGGATCGAGACGACGCGAGGGTCGCTCATGCTCCTTCGGCCACCGCCGCCTCGGCAAGCGGAATGGCGTCCGGCGTGCCGACGGTGATCCAGCGGCCATCCATCTTCATGCCGTAGAGCCGTCCGGCCGCGATGGCGGCATCGAAATAGCGGTTGAGCGAAGCCGGCCCCTGCGGCGCACCGGCGAAGAGCGCTGGGTCGACGATCGCCGCACCGGCATAGATCAGTCCGTCCGGCGCGCCGGCGGCGCGGCTGAGGCGGCCGTCTTCATCGACGACGAAGTCTGTGCCGCCGGAATGGCCGGTTGCGGAATCAAGGTCTGCCAGCATGAGCAGAATATCCATCTTCGTCGCATCCCAGGCAAGGGCGAGCCGGTCGAGGTTCGGCTTGCCACGGTCGAGCCAGAAGGTGTCGGCGTTGAGGATGTAGAAGGGCTCCGGCCCGAGCGCCGGCAGCGCCTTGACGATGCCGCCGGCCGAATCGAGCAGGCCGTCGCTCTCGTCGGAGATCACCGTCTGCGGCGCGGCGCGGCCCGCAAGATGATCGGCGATCTGGCGCGGCAGGTAGTGGACGTTGACGACGGCCGTGACGACGCCGGCGGCCTCCAGGCTGTCCAGGCCCCGGTCGAGCAATGTTCGCCCAGCAATCTCGACCAGCGGCTTGGGAATGGTGTCGGTGATCGGACGCATGCGCTTGCCAAGCCCGGCAGCGAGCACCATGGCGACCTTCGGCTTCGCGTTCATGCCGCCCCTCCGGTAAGCCCATGCTCGCGATAGAACGCGCTCAACTCTGCGAGCGCCGGATGGACGAGCGCACGGTCGAGATAGGCGCGAATGCGCGGCAGGTGCTTGAGGTATGCCGGCTTGCCGTCGCGCTCGTTCAGCCGCACGAAGATGCCGAGGATCTTGGAATTGCGCTGCGCGGCCATGATGGCATAGGCCTCGGCAAAGGCCGCCTCGTCGAACCCGCCAAGCGCGTTGCGTGCCGCCGCATAGGCGGCGAGCGTCGACGCCTCGACCTCGGGCGGCACCGTCACCCGGGCGTCCATGGCAAGCGAGGCGACGTCATAGGCGGCGGGGCCCCAGAGCGCGTCCTGAAAGTCGATCAGGCCGAGACGGTCGTGACCCTGCAGCGCTTCGCGCCAGATCAGGTTCGGCGAATGATAGTCGCGCAGCACGAGCGTCGCCTCGGCATCATCGAGCCGGCTGATCAGTCGGCTCCACACGTCGCGAAAGGCGTCCCTGACGGCTGTGTCGGGCAGGCTGCCGGTCATGTAGGGGAAGTACCACTCGACCAGCAGGTCGACCTCGATCAGCATGGCGTCGCGGTCGAAGGGCGGGATCGCGTGGACGAGGCCGGGAGCCGCCTCGATCCGTCGGGGCCATGAGCGGGTGTGAAGCGCGGCCAGCAATTCAGCGGCGGCGGCATAGCGCTCCTGAATCGGCCGGCCTTCGGCATCGAGCACGCCCTCCGAGCCGAGATCGGAGATCAGCAGAAAGCCCTGCGCCAGATCCTGCTCGACGATATCGGGAACCGCAAAGCCCTCGGCGGCCAGCGCACGGTCGATGGCGACGAAGGCAGCGACCGAGCGCGCGGTGTGGGCGATCTCGGCATAGGGCCGGCCGTCGCGCACCGGCGGGCCGAGCACCAGTTCCGGCGCGTTCATCAGGATCAGCGGCGACGGCCCCGCCAGTTTCTCGTAGGAGCGCGCGGAGGCATCGCCAGCAAAGTGAAGGCGACGGGCATCGCCACGTCCATGCGCCGCCAGGAAGTCGCGGGCGGCAAGCGATCGCGCGATGCGCTCGAAGGCCGGGCCGCTTCCCGCAATCCGAGCCAGCCGGCCAGCGGCTTCGTGCACGAGTTCGACCTGGACGGCGTCGGCGGGCAGGCGGTCGCCGGCGCGTTCCGGCCACTCCACAAGTACTGCGCCGTCCGACAGCAATTCGTCGAGACCGAGCTCGTCGAGTTCGTCGGGCGAGGACAGGCGGTAGAGGTCGAGATGATGCACCGGCACGCGGGCTTCGTAGGACTGGACCAGCGTAAAGGTCGGGCTCGGCACGTCGAGCGCCGGATCTTCCGCCATCGCCCGGACCAGGCCGCGCGCCAGTGTGGTCTTGCCGGCGCCGAGATCGCCCGACAGCGCCAGGAGGTCGCCCGGCCGCAGCGCCATGGCAAGGTCCTCGCCGAGCCGCGTCGTGGCTTCCTCGTCGGCTAGAAAGCGTTCCAGCACCCGGTTCGCGGCCACCGCTGCGATCACTCGGCGGCTTCGCGCATGCCGGCAGGCTTGACCGGGAACAGGCAGATCACCGTGGTGCCGACATTCTCGGCGGTCTCGATGCGCACGCTGCCGCCATGCAGTTCCACGAAGCTTTTCACGATTGACAGGCCGAGGCCGGCGCCACGGCGGCGGCCGCCATTGCTGCGCGGCTCGAAACGGCGGAACACGGTGTCGAGCACCTCGGGCGGAATGCCCGGGCCGTCGTCATGCACGGAGAATTCGGTGCCGATCTCCAGCTGGCGGCACGACAGGGTGATGGTGCTGCCGTCGGGCGCGTAGTTCACCGCGTTCGAGAGCAGGTTGTAGAGTATCTGGCGGACGCGGATCTCGTCGCCGTGGAAGGTTTCCGGCGCCATGGCCGTCTCGAGCTTCAGCTCGATGCGGTGCTCGCCGAGGCGATCGGCAATCAGTTCTGCGGCGGCCTCGATGGTCTGGCCGACACGGACCTCGGAAATGTCGAGCTCCATGATACCGGCGTCGACGGTGGCAAGATCGAGGATGTCGTTGACGATGGTCAGGAGCACCGAGGAAGAGGTGCCGATGTGCTCAAGATATTCGCGCTGGCGCGGCTGCAAGGGCCCGGTCTCGGGCAGCGAGAGCAGCTCGGTGAAGCCGATGATGTTGGTCAGCGGCGAGCGCAGCTCGTAGGAGACGTGCTGGACGAAATCGTTCTTCAGCTGGTCCGCCCGCTGCAGCGCGTCGTTCTTCTCTTCCAGCGCGCGCTCGATGTTGACCCGGTCGGTGACGTCGACAAAGGTCATCATCACCTGGCCGTTGGGCAGGTGGATCACCGCGTAGCGCAGCACCGTGCCGTTGAGGAGCTCGGCCTGGCCTCTACGGTCGTGGCGTTCCTCGTCGAAGCCGGTGACGGAGGCGACGAAGCCCGGCCAGGGGCTGTCCTTCACCAGCGGTTCGCATTGCGCGCGGATGGCGGAGATGTGGGTCTTCTGTTCGACGACATCGGGCGACAGGTGCCAAAGCGCGTTGAAGGCCGGGTTGGACAGGCGGATGCGGCCGTCGGGACCGAACACGGCGACGCCTTCGGCCAGATTGTCGAGCGTCTCGCCCTGCACGCGCACCGCCGTGGTGTAGCGGCTCTCGAGATCCATCTTCTCGGTCAGGTTCTCGAACACCCAGGTGACGCCGCCCTTGGGCTGCGGGTTGGCGACCACGCGGATGGTGCGGCCGTCGGGCAGGTGCCACCAGTGAACCTGCGATTCCACCGAGCGATAGGCCGCCAGCAGGTTTTCCTTCCAGCGCCGCCATTCCGGTTGCTCGGCGATCTTGCCCTCGCTGCGCAGCCTGTCGATCATCAGCGCATTGTCCGGCGCGCTCGACAGGAAGCCGTGATCGAAATCCCAGAGCTTCTGGAAGGCCTGGTTGAAGAAGCGCAGCTTCTCGCTGCTGTCGAAGATGGCGACCGCCGTGGTCAGCTGGTCGAGCGTGTCAGCATGGCTCTGCACCATGCGCTCGTATTCGGCGCGGGTCGCCTCGATCTCGCTCTTGTCGAGCGCAATGCCGGCCGAGCCCTGCGCACCGGCAAAGTCGGTGACGGCAAAGACACGGCGGTCGCCGGCAATCACGGTCGAGAGCTGCTGCTGGAAGACCGGCCGCGAGGCGTGGTGCAGGGCGATCGCCTCGCGTGCCTGGGTGCCGAGGAATTCCTTGTTCCCGCTGATGGCGGCGTCGCGGTCGGCGGCCTCGACCGCTGCGGCATAGGCGCGGTTGACCCAACGCAGCTCGCCGTCCGACGACCTGATCCAGAACGGCATGTCGAGGGAATCGATGAGGCCGAGCATGCTCTCGCGGTCATTGACCAGACGCTGGTTGTCGATGCGAAGACGTGCCTGCAGCCGCTGCTGCTCGGACAGCGAGACGAAGCGCACGATCACATGCGAGGCGCTCTTGCGGCCCTGTACCTCGAGCGGCGCGCCGCTATGCGTCTCGACGACGATGTCGAAGGCCGTCGCCTTCTCGCGCAGCGCTGCGATGGCGTTTTCGAGGGCAGCGGCGGACCGCGCCGTCAGCCAGCGGCCGAAGGCCAGGAAGGCGGCGCGCTCTTCCGGCGCGCCGGACTCCACCGGCAGGGCGCCGATCAGCTCGGGCTTGCGGTTGTCGTTGCTCCAGACGATGACACGCAGGTCGCGCAGGTTGAGCAGGGCGTCCGAACGCTGGACCGCGGCGTTGAGGTCGGCGATCCGGCCGCGCAACTCGACATTCTCGTTGGCGGTGCGGGCGCGTTCCCTGATGAGGAAGATGGCCGAGATCAACGCGGCGCCCATGGCGCCGGCGAACATCGCCAGCTGCATGACCTCGACCGTGTTGAAGGCGAACAGCGATTTGGCCGACGCGCTCTGCGCATGCGCTACGGCCGGCGCGAACAGACATGTTGCGGCGGAGGCGGCCAGCAGCCGCTTCGACGCGCGCAAAGCCCCGCTACGGGAACCGCCGGCACCCTTGGACGGCAGCCCCTCTCCGGAATCCGTATCGCCGCCGGAATCGGCTTTTCCCGCCCGAAGCGGGTTTTCCCCCGGCATGTCCTGTTTCCTCTCCGCCGCCTGACCGCAAGGCCGCCCGATGCGCTCTCCGGTCCATTGCCGCCGGAGCGGAGGCGCCGCGAATCACCCACCATAACGCCTGCGCGAATCGGCGTGAAGAAGCTTGCGCCGCAAAAAGTAAGGCCGGACAGTTTGTCAACTGCCCGGCCTCAATATCTGGTAGTAGAACGCGCTATGGTTAATAGCGATAGTGTTCCGGCTTGAAAGGACCCTGCGGCGTGACGCCGATATAGGCGGCCTGCTCGCCCGACAGTTCGGTCAGCCTGGCGCCCAGCTTGTCGAGATGCAGGCGTGCGACCTTTTCGTCGAGGTGCTTGGGCAAGACATAGACTTCGTTCTTGTAGTTCTCGCCGCGGACATAAAGCTCGATCTGCGCCAGCACCTGGTTGGTGAAGGAAGCCGACATCACGAAGCTCGGGTGGCCGGTGGCGTTGCCGAGGTTGAGCAGACGGCCCTCCGACAGCAGGATCATGCGCTTGCCATCCGGGAAGGTGATCATGTCGACCTGCGGCTTGACGTTGGTCCATTTCAGGTTGCGCAGCGAGGCGACCTGAATCTCGTTGTCGAAATGGCCGATATTGCCGACGATCGCCATGTCCTTGAACTTGCGCATGTGATCGATGGTCACGACGTCCTTGTTGCCGGTCGTGGTGATGATGATGTCGGCGGTGGGTGCCGCATCCTCGAGCGTCACCACCTCGAAACCGTCCATCGCCGCCTGCAGGGCGCAGATCGGGTCGACCTCGGTGACCTTGACGCGGGCGCCCGCACCGCTCAGCGATGCGGCCGAGCCCTTGCCGACGTCGCCATAGCCGCAGACGACCGCGACCTTGCCGGCCATCATCACGTCGGTGCCGCGGCGGATGCCATCGACCAGCGATTCCTTGCAGCCATACTTGTTGTCGAACTTCGACTTGGTGACGCTGTCATTGACGTTGATCGCCGGGAAGGGCAACAGGCCCTTCTTCTGCAACTGGTAGAGACGGTTGACGCCCGTGGTGGTTTCCTCGGTAACGCCGCGGATCGCTGCCTTCTGCTTGGCGAAGAAGCCGGGCGTGGCGGCCAGGCGCTTCTTGATCTGGGCGTAGAAGTACTCCTCTTCCTCGCTGGTCGGCTTTGACAGGACATCCTCGCCGGCCTCGGCGCGGGCGCCGATCAGGATGTACATGGTGGCATCGCCGCCATCGTCGAGGATCATGTTCGACGTGCCGCCGTCGGTCCACTGGAAGATCTGGTCGGTGTAGGCCCAGTATTCCTCGAGCGACTCGCCCTTGACCGCGTAGACCGGGATGCCGGCATCCGCGATGGCGGCAGCGGCGTGGTCCTGGGTCGAGAAGATGTTGCAGGAGGCCCAGCGCACGTCGGCGCCGAGTGCCTTCAGCGTTTCGATGAGCACCGCCGTCTGGATGGTCATGTGCAGCGAGCCTGAGATGCGCGCGCCCTTGAGCGGCTTGTCGCTGCCGAACTCCTCGCGGCAGGCCATCAGGCCCGGCATCTCGGTTTCGGCGATCTCGATCTCCTTGCGGCCCCAGCCGGCGAGCGAGATATCTGCGACGTGGTAGTCCTTGGCCATGCTTGTGCTCCGCATTGCGTGATTGGTGCGTTTCGGCGCGCCCGCCCGGAGGACAAAAGGGCGCGCAAATGTGGGCCGTGACTAGCAGATCACGCCCAGATCGACAATGGGATATAAAGAAATCTTTATTCGTGCATATGCCTGAAGATCAGGCTTCCTCGCCGAAGCGGGTGGCAACCAGTTCCTCGATCGCCGCCATGGCCTTCTCGGCTTCAGGGCCGCTGGCGGTGACGCGCACCGAGCAGCCGGGACTGGCCGCCAGCATCATCAGGCCCATGATCGAGGTGCCGCCGACGCGGGTACCGTCCTTCTCGACATGGATGCTGGCGTCGAAGGAGCCTGCGACCTGGACGAACTTGGCGGAAGCGCGGGCATGCAGGCCGCGCTGATTGACGATCATGAGATCGCGCTCGATCAGGCCATCGGCTGACGGCGCGTCGCTCATTTGGTCGCCAGGAGCTGGCTGGCGACGTTGATGTATTTCCGCCCCGCGGCCTGGGCCTGCTCGACGGCGGTCGCCAGATCGCCAGTCTTGCGCACGCTGGACAGCTTGATCAGCATCGGCAGGTTCATGCCAGCGATGACCTCGATGTGGCCCGACTCCATGACGGAGATGGCGAGGTTGGACGGGGTTCCACCGAACATGTCGGTGAGCACGACCACGCCCGAGCCGTTGTCGACGCGCGCCACGGCCTCGACGATGTCCTGCCGGCGGCGCTCCATGTCGTCGTCGGCGCCAATCGCTACCGATTCAAAATTTTCCTGAGGGCCGACGACGTGTTCCACGGCGTTGCGGAACTCCTCGGCCAGTCGACCGTGCGTTACGAGCACGAGTCCGATCATGCTTCCCTGGCTCCCGTCATCGTCCGTTCACCGGCTTCACGAATATTTCGCCCCAGCCGGAGTATCCGGCTGACGGGAGCGCAATCTTGTCGACCGACGAAGCGTTGACAAGCCCAAAAGTGTCTCGGTGCAAGCCATTTTGACGCATTGCAGCATTCATTTCCGTTCATAAGCCGTCAAAAGGCGGCAAGGAAAGGCTTGCCGCTACGGCAAGAAGCGCGGCCTGCCGGTCTCCCGCGGCGAGCGCCAGGAAGGCCAGTTCGCAGCCTGCCAGAATGGTGGTCTGGCTGTCTGGATAGCGGGGTGCCACCTGCGGCGCGACCAGTTTCACAAGCAGGTCGATGCGGGCAGCCGGCTCGACATCCAGCCGCGCCGGACCGTAGCCGCGCACCTCCGCCAGGCCAAGGATCGTCTTCGGCGCCGTGCAGCAGAGGCGGCCGTCGAATGCGGAAAGAAACAGCTGGTCGTCGCCGACGAGGCGGCCAAACAGGCCGAAATTCCGGGCGTGGCCGACTAACGCCAGCGCCAGCCCGGTCTTGCCCGATCCGGGCTCGCCGGTGATCAGCACGCCGCGATCACCAAGCACGACGGCGCTGGCATGGATGTTGTCAGCCATTTCGGGTGACCGGCCTAGCCGTCGGCCGGAAGCGTGACGGTGAAGCGCGCGCCGCGGATCTCGCCGGGCTTGCCGCCCATGATGTTCTCGGCCGTCAGAGTACCGCCATGTGCCTCGACGATCTGCCTGCTGATCGACAGGCCGAGGCCGGAATTCTGGCCGAAGGCCTCGCCGGACGGACGGTCGGTGTAGAAGCGCTCGAAGATGCGCTCGACGCTCTCGGCCCGTATGCCCGGACCATTGTCGTCGACATTGAGGATGATGCGCTTGCCGGCACGCGCCAATGAAATCGTGATCCGACCCGTCTCCTCCGGCACGAAGGAACGCGCATTCTCGATCAGGTTGGTGATGACCTGGCCAAGGCGCAGATCGTGGCCGACGACCATGAAGCTCTTGGCCGCGCCCTTGTCAGGCTTGAAATCGATCTCGACGACCTTCCGGTGACGGCCGGAATCGCGCGACACGGCGACGAGGTCGGCGACGAATTTCTTCAGGTCCATGCGGCCGGCGTCCTCACGCGCCAGTTCGGCGTCGAGGCGCGAGGCGTCGGAAATGTCGGTAATCAAGCGGTCGAGCCGGCGCACGTCGTGCTGGATGATCTCCATCAGCCGGCCGCGCGACACGTCGGTCTTGGCGATCGGCAGCGTCTCGACGGCACTGCGCAGCGAAGTCAGCGGATTCTTCAGCTCGTGGCTGACGTCGGCGGCGAAACTCTCGATGGCCTCGATACGGGCATAGAGGGCATTGGTCATGTCGCGCACGGCGACGGAAAGGTTGCCGATTTCGTCCTGGCGGTCGGAAAAATCGGGGATCTCCTCACGGTTCTTGACGCCGCGGCGCACCCTGACGGCAGCGGCGGCAAGCCGGCGCAGCGGTTGCGCGATTGTCGAGGCCAGCATCACCGACAGAAGCACGTTGACCAGCGCCGCGACGCCGAAGACGCGCAGGATGGCCTTGCGCTCGGCGGCGACGATCTTGTCGATGTCGCCGCCCTGCGTCGACAGCATTAGCACGCCGAGCACGCCGCGGAAGCGCTGCACCGGCACGGCGACCGAGACGATCTGCTCGCCCTGTTCGCTGATACGCACCACGGTCGAGGGAATGCCGGTCAGCGCGTTCATGACTTCCGGGAAGGCAGAGCCGTTGCCACCCGGCTGCTCGCGATAGATCGGCAGGTCGGTGCGGCGGAAGAACTCGGCGATGAAGCGCTGGATGTGGTCGAGGATGCCGGGCACCTCCTCGTCGACGGAGGGCAGGTCGTAGCGCAGGATCTGGCCGCGCGAATAGAGATGGCGCGAATCGAGCAGCAGGTTGGCGTCGCGGTCGTAGATGCGGGCTCGCGTCCGGGTCGGCGAGATCAGCCGCCGCAGGACCGGGGCCACACGCTCGGGGTTGATCGGGAAATCGAGGCTGTCGAGCTGGTCGGAGCCGGGGCCCAGACTTTCGCCGGCCTGCAACTCGAGCAGTTTCTCGGGATCGATGGAGATGGAATCCGTCTCGATCGTTGCCGAGGCGGCGATGGCGCCGGCGATGATCTCGCCCTGCGTCATCAGGCTCTCGACGCGCGCTTCGATCAGGCCGTCGCGAAACTGGTTGAGATAGAGAATGCCGACGACCAGCACACAGAGCGCGGCCAGGTTGAGGAACAGGATGCGGCGCGTCAGGCTCGAAAAGATGTAGTGGCCGAGAAAGCGCTGCAGCCGGACCTTCGCCCGGCCGAGCGAGGAAGCACGCCCCTTGGCCGACCGTTTCGCAACGGCCGGACTGTTCTTGAGCTCCGCTTCCATGGCCATAAGGCAGGGGTCCCCGGTTTACGCCTCGCGAAACCGGTAGCCCACTCCATAGAGCGTTTCGATCATCTCGAAATCGTCATCGACCTGCTTGAACTTCTTGCGCAGGCGCTTGATGTGGCTGTCGATGGTCCGGTCGTCGACATAGACCTGTTCATCATAGGCCGAATCCATCAGAGCATCACGGCTTTTTACGACTCCGGGCCGCTGGGCCAGCGAGTGCAGGATGAGAAACTCCGTCACGGTCAGCGTCACGGGCTCGCCGCGCCAGGTGCAGGTGTGGCGCTCCTGGTCCATGACGAGCTGGCCGCGCTCCAGCGAGCGGGCCTGCTGGTTCGGCGTCTTGGCCGTGGCTTCGCGCGTGCTCGCGCGCCGCAGCACGGCCTTGACGCGCTCGACCAGAAGGCGCTGCGAGAAGGGTTTGCGGATGAAATCGTCGGCGCCCATCTTGAGGCCGAAGAGTTCGTCGATCTCGTCGTCCTTGGAGGTCAGGAAGATCACCGGCAGGTCGGTCTTCTGGCGCATGCGGCGCAGAAGCTCCATGCCGTCCATGCGCGGCATCTTGATGTCGAGGATGGCGAGGTTCGGCGGGCGCGCGGCCAGCCCTTCCAGCGCGGACGCCCCGTCGGTGTATGTCTCGACCCTGTAGCCCTCGGATTCCAGGGCAATCGAAACCGACGTCAGAATGTTGCGGTCGTCATCGACAAGCGCGATCGTTGCCATATCAAGCGGCTCCCTCATGAGCGGGTGTCCCTTCCTGCTTCGAGAAGCCGGCAGATGCGGGACAAATTGGGTACAAATTGTGGCACACATGCCGGTCGGGCCACAAGCGAGTGCGGCGAACTGCCCTACAGGCTCGGCAACCCGGACTCCATCGCACGAGTGCCGCCACCAACCGGTTCCCACCGGCCTAAAATTTGTGCAGCCAACAACATATAAACGATTTAAACAGAATTTAAAATCTTTAAATCGATTAATGATTTGATATCACTTGGCTTTTCTGTTTTCGGGAACCTGCGCGTCATCGGGAGAACATGGCGCGTTCAACGAAGCCCAGAGACAGCCGAGGCTCGCCATGACTGACGCCGGAATTCGCAACCCAGACTTCGGGATCGACAAGGTCGGCCTGAGCACCTCTGGAACCGTGCATTACAATTTTTCCGCACCGGCGCTCTACGAGCACGCGATCGCGCGTGGCGAGGCCCGACTCACCGCAGGCGGTGCGCTTGTAGCGCTGACCGGGCAGCACACCGGCCGCTCCCCAAAGGACAAGTACATCGTGCGCGACGCCAGGACGGCGCCAAGCGTCTGGTGGGACAACAACAAGCCGATGGAGCCCGAGGCCTTCGAGCGCCTGCACGCCGACTTCCTGGCGCATGCGGCCGACCGCGACCTGTTCGTGCAGGATCTTATCGGCGGCGCCGACGCGGCAAACAGCCTGCCGACGCGCGTCGTGACCGAATACGCCTGGCATTCGCTGTTCATCCGCAACCTGCTGATCCGGCCGGAACGCGACGCGCTGGCTGGCTTCGAGCCGCGCATGACGATCATCGACCTGCCCTCGTTCCGCGCCGACCCGGCGCGCCACGGCACTGGCTCCGAGACCGTCATCGCCATCGACCTGACGCGCATGATCGTGCTGATCGGCGGCACGGCCTATGCCGGCGAGATGAAGAAGGCGGTGTTCACTGCGCTCAATTACCTGCTGCCCGAGAGCGGCGTGATGCCGATGCACTGCTCGGCCAATGTCGGCCCCGACGGCGACGCCGCCGTGTTCTTCGGCCTGTCGGGCACCGGCAAGACGACGCTGTCGGCCGATCCGTCGCGCACGCTGATCGGCGACGACGAGCATGGCTGGGGCGAGGACGGCATCTTCAACTTCGAGGGCGGCTGCTACGCCAAGACGATCCGCCTTTCGGCCGAGGCGGAGCCCGAGATCTTCGCAACCACGCAGCGCTTCGGCACGGTGCTCGAGAATGTCGTGCTCGACGACGAGCGTCGGCCCGACTTCGACGACGGCTCGCTGACCGAGAACACGCGCTGCGCCTATCCGCTCGACTTCATCCCCAATGCCAGCACGACCGGCCGCGCCGGCCATCCGAAGACGGTCATCATGCTGACCGCCGACGCCTTCGGCGTGATGCCGCCGATCGCCAGGCTCACCCCGGCGCAGGCCATGTACCACTTCCTGTCGGGCTACACCGCCAAGGTGGCCGGGACGGAGCGTGGCGTCAGCGAGCCGGAGGCAACCTTCTCAACCTGCTTCGGCGCGCCCTTCATGCCACGCCACCCGTCGGAGTACGGCAGCCTGCTCAAGCAGCTCATCGCCGGTCACGGCGCCGCCTGCTGGCTGGTCAATACCGGCTGGACCGGCGGCGCCTACGGCACCGGCCGGCGCATGCCGATCAAGGCGACGCGCGCGCTGCTCGCAGCGGCCCTCGACGGTTCGCTCAACCAATCCGAGTTCCGCACCGATCCGCATTTCGGCTTTGCCGTTCCGGTGGCCCTTCCCGGCATCGAGCGCGCCATTCTCGATCCGCGTTCGACCTGGGGTGACAGGTCCGCCTACGACCGCCAGGCGGAGCGGCTGGTCGGCATGTTCATCGACAATTTCGAAAAGTTCGAAAGCCATGTCGACGCCGCCGTCATGGGGGCTGCGCCGCGCACGCAGATCGCCGCCGAATAGGCAGCCTGCTTCGTTTACTGAAAGGCCCGGCGCTGCCGGGCCTTTTCTTTTTGCCGCTTCCGCGCCATCACTGCGCCATGGCCGCCGACGAACCCATCACCATCTCGCATGAAGCCGTGATCCACGAGGCCGACCTCGAGGAGAACTTCATCCGCTCGTCCGGTCCCGGCGGCCAGAACGTCAACAAGGTGGCGACCGCGGTGCAGCTGCGCTTCGATGCCCGCAACGCCGCCGGCCTGTCGGAGCGGGTGCGCGCGCGGGCGCTCAAGCTCGCCGGCCAGCGCGCCACCAAGGAGGGCGTCATCGTCATCGAGGCGGGACGCTATCGCACGCAGGAGCAGAACCGGGCCGACGCCCGCACCCGGCTGACGGAGCTGGTGGCCAAGGCCGCCGAGCCGCCGCCACCGCCGCGCAAGAAGACGCGGCCGACCAAGGGGTCGGTCGAGCGGCGACTGAAAAGCAAGGCCGGACGCTCGACCGTGAAGAAGCTGCGCGGCCGGGTCAGCGACGACTGACGACGCTTCCTGCTTTCAATTCCGGTCCCCGAATGCGAAAGTCAGCGGGGAAAAAACGCAAAGGAGACCCGCCTGATGGGCATATTCGATTTCGTGAAAAGCGTCGGCAACAAGCTTGGATTCGGCGACGACGACGAGGCGACCTCGGCCAAGGCGCTGAAGAAGGAGCTCGATTCGCACAAGCTCGGCACCGAAAAGGTCGAAGTCGAGGTCAAGGGAGACACGGCGATCCTGAAGGGCGTCGTCGCCGACCAGTCGGTGTTCGAAAAGGCAATCGTTGCGATCGGCAACACGCTCGGCGTCTCCAAGGTGCAGGCCGACGAATTGAACATCGTGGCTCCCGACTCCGGCCTGAAGCTCGATGGCGGCATCGACATGACCGAACTCGTCAAGGCGTCGACGCCGGCCAAGCAGCCGAAGTTCTACACGGTCAAGAAGGGCGACAACCTGTCCAAGATCGCCCAGGAGGTCTATGGCAAGGCGTCCAAGTACCCGGTGATCTTCGAGGCCAACAAGCCGATGCTGACGCATCCGGACAAGATTTACCCCGGCCAGTCGCTGCGCATACCGGAACTCGCCGAGGCCTGATTGCCCCCGGACAATCCTATCCTATCTCAGGACGGCGGCCCTCGCGGCCGCCGTTTCTCGTTCAGGGCCCTGTCGGCCGAAAGGTGAAGAATGCTGGTTCTGCCGAAAGGCGTCAGGCACATTCCCGGCCATCTCGACCGCGCGGCGCAGGAAGCGCTGGTCGAGGAGGTGCGCGCCGTGGTCCAGGCTGCCCCGCTCTACGTGCCCGCGATGCCGCGCACCGGCAAGGAAATGAGCGTGCG
Organism: Alphaproteobacteria bacterium; assembly: GCA_018823835.1. Classification (GTDB taxonomy): domain Bacteria; phylum Pseudomonadota; class Alphaproteobacteria; order Rhizobiales; family Rhizobiaceae; genus CAMYMG01. The sequence goes on from JAHJHT010000002.1 coordinate 1,010,214, forward strand.
CATGACCAATTGCGGCGCGCTCGGCTGGGTTACCGATAAGGAGCACGGCTACCGCTACCAGGCCACCCATCCGGTGACCGGCGAGCCCTGGCCGCCCATCCCCGAGGCGCTGCTGCGCCTGTGGGACGCCGTCTCTGGTCACCCGCAGCCGCCGCAGGCCTGCCTCGTCAATTTCTATGCCGACACGGCGAAGATGGGCCTGCACCAGGATCGCGACGAGGCCGACCTCTCGGCACCGGTCGTGTCGGTGTCGCTCGGCGACGCCTGCCTGTTCCGCGTCGGCGGCACCAACAGGGGCGAGCGCACCGTGTCGTTCCGGCTGGAGAGCGGCGACGTCGTCATCCTCGGCGGCGAGGGGCGCCTCGCCTTCCACGGCGTGGACCGCATCTACCCGTCTACCTCGGCGCTGCTGAAGAAGGGCGGCAGGATCAACCTGACGCTGCGGCGGGTGACGAAGGATGCATGAACGGCTTCCCGCCTGCTTCCGGGGGAAGGACCGCGAAGTCGCTAATTGACGGCCTTGGCGGGCGCATAGTCGTTGCGGAGATAGATGAGCACCTCGTCATCCTCGGCGATAGGGCGGTACTCCGCCATGATCCGGTCGAAGCCGAAGCGGCTTTCGAGCAGCTTCCTCCACACCGGCTCGGATTTCTGGATCGCGACGATATCGGGTCGGATGCGCTCGAACTCCTCGCGCTTGCCCGCGGCATAGCGCTCGACCATCGCCAGGTACCTATCCGCTTCGTCCACGTCACCGTCGCGGCGCGCCTTTGCCGAGAGAACCAGCGCCGAGGTTCCAAGCCAGTCACTCACATAGGTTTCGGCCCAACGTCCCCCGACCATGCGGGTCAACGGGTGCCCTACCGCCAAATCGGTGCCAATCTGGGCGACCGTGGGATTGACCGTGGCACTGCGCACCGTCTGGACGAGGTCGGCACTCGGCTTTTGCGTTGTCACGAAAGGCGCATAGGCCACGATGATCCCCATCAGCACCATCGCGATGCCGGGCTTCATGAAGAGGGACATGGCGCCCTGCCATTGCTCGGCGCGCCGCGCTGCCGCAGGCAAGGCCAACAGGCACAGCAGGGCAAAGATGGCACAGAGAATGGCCGGGTAGGCGTGATAGGCCCAACCCTTGGCCTGGTAGATGAGCGGAAACATGCCGGCGATGGAAGCCAGCGTCGCAACGGTGGCGAGTTCCGGAACGCGCCCGATCGGCCACAGGCGCCAGGCGAGGAACATCAGGAACGAAAAGGGGATGCAGTATTGCAGGGTCAGCGCCAGGTAGCCGCGGATCTTCAGGTAGGTGTCGGTGAGGACGGGAAGAAAGTCGCTGATATATTCAGGATGAAGCGATGTCACCGCCACGAGATAGGCGGTGCAGACAAAGCCGATCACCCACATCTCGGGCGCGAAAATCGGCCGCAGGCTGCGGCGCCGCCATGCGGCGAAGAGGGCCGGCAGAAGAACCATGAGTGCGTAGTAGGGTTTCACCAGCAGGAGGATGCTGCCGGAAGCGCCGACGAGAATGGCGAGGCCAAGGCCTGGTGGCGGGCTGGCGGGCCTGGCACGCCAGGCGAGCAGCGCCAGCAGCGGCAGGAATAGCGCCATGCCTATGTGTTCGCGCTCGCTGAAGGCGAGGCCGGGAAACAAGACCAGCAGGGCGTAGAAGGCCGGCGCCAGCGTGGCGAGGGCCGAGCCTTCCGGAAATCCGGCGCGACGAACGACGAGACACGCCAGCCCGAAGCCCAGAATGGCGGCGAGGTAGGTCCATGCGTGGACCAGGATTTCCGGCGCTACGTTGAGCATTCCCGCAAGCGCGACCGGCGGCAGATAGAGCCAGATCGAGAAGGGCGGGTTTGTTTCATAGACCTCCACGTAAAGCTGGTCGCCCGAGAGCACGCGTTCGCAGACGGTTATCAGCCAGCTCGTGTCAGGAATGGTGCCCCAGCGCATCTGGTAAAGGATGCCGAGAAAGGTGATCCCCACACAGGCAAGCGTGTTTCGAGTTGCAACTCCCACATTTGGTGCGGCGGAATTGCAGACAGGGCCGATACTGAGGTCATCCGAGGCGCTCATGTCAATTGCTCCCCTGAGGTTGGGAAGACCCAGAGCCCGAGGACAACATAGTTGGTCAGCGGGACGAGTATCGTCGCCGCAACGATCGACACGGCGGGCGTGTAGCCCAGCCACTCAACGAGGGTCAGCGGCAGAAAGCAGGAAATGGCGATGCCGAGCAGGGCCGAGGCGACAAACCGTGGCGCCTCTTGCGCATGCGAGCCGCGCGACCCGAAGGTCAGCCACTTGTGCCCGAAATACGAGATCGGCATGGCGATCAAGTAGGCGACGAACGAGGCAAGCGTAGCGGAGAAGGCTTTGGCCCCCTGGCCGTAGGACAGCATGGCGGCAACGCCGGCATAGGTCAGCGTCGCTGCCACGCCGACGAGGCCAAACCGCATGATGCGTGCAAGGTCGGGGAGACGAAGCATCCGTCCGTCAGGCGCCTGAAACGGCGGGCAGTTCCGCATTCACGGCGGCGTTCCCCCATAGGTGCGGCGGACGATGTAGATCGGCCGCTGCTTGATTTCGGCATAAACGCGTCCGAGGTACTGGCCGATTATGCCGATTCCGAGCAGCTGGATGCCGCCCAGAAACAACACGCTGACAAGGATCGAGGCGTAGCCCGGAACGTCGATGCCGAAGATCAGCGTCTTGGCGACGATCACGAGGCCGTAGAGAAAGGAGAAGGCCGAAATGGTGGCGCCGACATAGGTCCAGATCTCGAGCGGCGCGCTGGAGAAGCTGGTGATCCCCTCGATGGCGAAGTTCCACAGCTTCCAGCCGGAAAATTTGGACTGGCCGGTCAGGCGCGGGTCGCGAACATACTCGACCGTTGCGGTGTTGAAACCGACCCAGGCGAACAGGCCCTTCATGAAGCGGCGGCGCTCAGGAAGCGCACGCAGCGCGTCGATCACCTGGCGGTCGACCAGGCGGAAATCGCCGACGTCGCGCGGGATCTGCTGGGCGGCCATGTAGTTGTGGACGCGGTAGAACATCGAGGCGGTCCGCTTCTTCATGAAGCCGTCGCTCGACCTGTCGGCGCGCTTGGCAAGCACCACCTCGTAGCCCTCGCGCCACTTCTCGATCAGCAGCGGAATGACATAGGGCGGGTCCTGCAAGTCAACGTCCATGGGAATCGCGGCATCGGCGTCGCAGGCGTCGAGGCCTGCCGTCATCGCCGCCTCCTTGCCGAAATTGCGCGACAGGTCGAGCACGCGGATGCGTGCATCATGGCCCTGCGCCTCTACCAGGCGCTCCAGTGTCGCGTCGGTGCTGCCGTCGTTGACGAAGATGAACTCGAAGGCGAGACCCTGCTCGGCCAGTACGTCGGTGTTGTGGCGTACTGCTTCGAGAAAAGGCGCAATCGCGTCTTCCTCATTGTGCACCGGAACGACGATGGCAATCGTCGCTGCGCCATTCTCCAGCGTATCGGCTCCTGTCACCGACGGCCCGTCTTTATGCAAAAAAGGCGCGTTCATCGGTTGCCGCTCGCCTGTCGGTTCATGGACGTTGTCGCGGCGGAGACTAGAAAAGCGCGGTTAAGTTAACTTTAAGCCCGGCCCTAAAGTTTGCGCAGCGCCACTTCCACGACGAGATGGCGCTCGCCCTTGCGCAGGATAAGGTCGGCGCGCGGGCGGGTCGGCAGGATGTTTTCCCTGAGGTTTTTCAGGTTGATGTTGTTCCAGAGTCCCTCGGCGATGGCGCCTGCGGCATCGTCCGAAAGCTGCGAATAGCGGTGAAAGAAGGACTCCGGATTGCGGAAGGCCGTCTCGCGCAGCCGCATGAATCGGTCGACGTACCATTGCCGGATCAGCGTCTCGTCGGCGTCGATATAGATCGAGAAGTCGAAGAAGTCCGACACGAAGGGCACGAAATTGCCGTCCTTGGGCAGTTCGCGCGGCTGCAGCACGTTCAGCCCCTCGAAGATCAGGATGTCCGGCCGGTCGATGGTGACGTATTCGCCCGGCATGACGTCGTAGACCAGGTGCGAATAGACCGGCGCGCGCACGTTCGGCTCGCCCGACTTGATCGCCGACAGGAAGCGCAGCAGGGCGCCGACATCGTAGCTGTCGGGAAAGCCCTTGCGCTCCATCAGATTGTCGCGCCGCAGCACCTCGTTGGGCAGCAGGAAACCGTCCGTGGTGACGAGGTCGACCTTGGGGCTCGACGGCCAGCGCGCCAGCAGCTCCTTGAGGACGCGGGCCGTGGTCGACTTGCCGACAGCGACAGAGCCTGCCATGCCGATGATGTAGGGCGTCTTGATGGCGTCATCGGCGCTGAAGAAGGCCTTGCGCTGGCTGAACAGCACCTGGCTCGTCTCGACATGGGCATAGAGCAGGCGCGACAGCGACAAATAGATGCGCCGCACCTCGTCGATGTCGATCGGGTCGTAGAGCGAGGAAAGCCGCCTGACCTCGTCGGGCGTCAGCGTCAGCGGCGTATCGGCGCGGAACTCTGCCCATTTCTCGGCCGAGAAGAAGCGGTAGGGCGAATAGCGTTCGCTCGGCGCCAGCTGGTCCATCGGGTTCACCGTCCTTCGCCTCAGGCGGGCCCGGCCCGCGCAGCCTTTTCGGCGATGCCCGAGCGCGCCGTGCGGCGCTCGAGCTCGTCCATCACGTCTGCAAGCGGCACGCCCGCGAGGGCCAGCACGACCAGCCAATGATAGAGAAGATCGGCACTTTCCGAAACGATGGCGCCACGATCCTCGCCGACCGCGGCGATCACCGTCTCCACCGCCTCCTCGCCAAGCTTCTTGGCCGCCTTGTCCATGCCGCCGGCCATCAGCTTGGCCGTCCAGGACTGCGGATCGCCGGAGGCGGCCCGCTCGGCGATGATCTTTTCAAGATCGGCGAGCGAAAATGCAGTCATCAGAAGATCTCCGTTGCCGGCTCAGGCGGCCGCATCGAGCCGCATGGCCAGGCCGGCCTCAGCCATATAGGCCTTGGCCTCTGAAATCGAATAGGTCCCGAAGTGAAAGATCGAGGCGGCCAGAACGGCCGTGGCATGGCCGTCGCGTATGCCGGCGACCAGGTGGTCGAGCGTGCCGACTCCGCCCGACGCGATGACCGGCGCGCGCACCGCGTCGGCGACGGCCCGCGTCAGCGCGATGTCGTAGCCGGATTTCGTGCCGTCCTTGTCCATCGAGGTCAGCAGGATCTCGCCGGCACCCAGCCCGACAACCTTCTCAGCGAACTCGACAGCATCGATGCCGGTCTTGTTGCGCCCGCCATGGGTGAAGATTTCCCAGCGGTCTTCTTCGCCCGGCGCCGAAACCTTCTTGGCGTCGATGGCGACGACGATGCACTGGTTGCCGAACTTGTCTGCCGCCTCGGCGACGAAATCGGGATTGTTCACCGCGGCCGTGTTGATCGAAACCTTGTCGGCGCCGGCCAGAAGCAGCTTGCGGATGTCGGCCACCTGCCGCACGCCGCCGCCGACCGTCAGCGGCATGAAGCAATGCTCGGCCGTGCGGGCGATGACGTCGAAGATCGTCTCGCGGTTGTCCGACGAGGCGGTGATGTCGAGGAAGCAGAGTTCGTCGGCGCCGGCCGCATCATAGGCGCGCGCCGCCTCGACCGGGTCGCCGGCATCGATCAGGTCGACGAAGTTGACGCCCTTGACGACGCGGCCGTCCTTGACGTCGAGACAGGGAATGACGCGGGATTTGAGGGTCATGCGCCTAGTCTAGCCCTGCCGGCGCGGCATTGCCACGGCCGCGCAGCACGGCCAGCGCCTCGGCCGGGTCGATGCGCCCGTCATAGAGCGCGCGGCCGGAGATGGCGCCTTCGAGCTTCTGCGCGTCGGGCATGGTCATGCGCACCACATCTGCCAACGAGGCGAGGCCGCCCGATGCGATCACCGGGATCGAAACGGCATCGGCGAGTTCGATGGTCGAGGCCCAGTTGATGCCGGCCAGCACACCGTCGCGGTCGATATCGGTGTAGATGATGGCCGCGACGCCCGCGCCCTCGAATTTTTCTGCCAGTTCGATGACGCCGAGCTCCGAGGCCTCGGCCCAGCCTTCGACAGCCACCTTGCCGCCCTTGGCGTCGATGCCGACGGCGATCTTGCCGGGAAACAGCCTGCAGGCCTGCTTCACCAGATCCGGATCGCGCACCGCCACGGTTCCGAGGATGACGCGGGCCAGCCCGCGGTCGAGCCAGTCCTCGATCTGCGCCAGCGTGCGGATGCCGCCGCCGAGCTGTACCGGGTTCTTCGTCGCCTGCAGGATGGCGCCGACCGCGGCGCTGTTGACGCTCTGGCCCTCGAAGGCGCCGTTGAGGTCAACGACATGCAGCCACTCGAAGCCCTGCTCCTCGAAGGCCCTGGCCTGCGCGGCGGGGTTCTCGTTGTAGACGGTCGCTGTCGCCATGTCGCCGAGCTTCAGGCGAACGCACTGGCCGTCCTTGAGGTCGATTGCCGGGAAAAGGATCAAGGCTTCCACCTCAAGAAATTGGCGATGAGGGCCAGGCCGAGCGCCTGGCTCTTTTCGGGATGGAACTGCGTGCCGGCGAGATTGTCGCGGCCGACGGCCGCCGTCACCGGGCCGCCATAGTCAGTGGTCGCCAGCACCTGTGCCGGATCGGTGGCGTCGAGGTGGTAGGAGTGGACGAAATAGGCGTGCAGGCCGGTCTCCCCGGTGGCGATGCCGTCGAACAGCGGATGCGCCTGTTTCACGTGAATCGTGTTCCAGCCGATCTGCGGGATCTTCAGTGCCGGGTCGTTCGGCGCGATTTCCTTCACGTCGCCGGCGATCCAGCCCAAGCCCCTGGTGACCGTCTTTTCCAGCCCGCGCTCGGACATCAGCTGCATGCCGACGCAGATGCCGAGAAACGGCCTCCCCCGGGCGATGGCAGCCTCCTCGACCGCCTCCCACATGCCCTCGACAGCGTGCAGGCCGGCCGCGCAGTCGGCATAGGCGCCGACGCCCGGCAGCACGATGCGGTCGGCGCCGCGCACGCGCTCGGCATCGGCGGTAAGCTCGATCTCGGCGGCAATGCCTGCCTCGCGGGCGGCGCGCTCGAAGGCCTTGGTCGCCGAACGCAGATTGCCCGAGCCGTAGTCGATGATGGCAACCCGCATGTCAGGGCTTTCCGGGATAGCTGAAAAGGCCGAGCGCCGGGCCGGAGGCCGCGGGCCGGCCGAGCTGCGGCTGCGGTGCCGGGACGGCCGCCACTCGCGCCGCCTGTTCGGGCGCGGTGCCGGTAATGTAGCGGATCTCGGCCTCGTCGCGGCCGCTTGCCTCGACGACACCCCACTGGCGCCAGCCGCGCCGCGTGAGCGCGGCGATGCGCAAGGCCGGCCCCTCGAGCCCGACATAGACCGACACGAGCAGCGACAGCGCGCCGCCGGTGAAGCCGAGGCCCGCCATTTCGCCGAGCGCCGACAGCGCCACGGCTGCGATCAACGCGATGGCCGCCTCGATCCACAGCCGGTGCCACAGCAGCCAGAGCGGCGGCAGCAGGAAGGCGATCGCGGAGAAGGCGTCGCGCACGAAGACGGCACGCGTCTCCGCTTCGCTGCCTGCCGCGCCGGGCGGCTCCATGACGACATAAATGGCCATTTCAGCCCTTCAGACTGCCCTTGGTGGAGGGCACGGCGTCGGGCTGGCGCGGATCGCGCTCGGTTGCCGCGCGCAGCACCCTGGCCACCGCCTTGAAGCAGGTCTCGGCGATGTGGTGGTTGTTGGCGCCGTAGTGATTGGTGACATGCAGGGTCACGCCGGCATTCTGCGCCAGCGCGTGGAAGAACTCGCGCACCAGCTCGGTGTCGAAAGTGCCGATCTTGGGCGCGGAGAACTTGACGTCCCAGACGAGGAAGGGCCTGCCCGAAACGTCGATGGCGGCGCGCGTGAGCGTCTCGTCCATGGCAAGGTCGATCGATGCATAGCGCATGATGCCGCGCCGCTCGCCGAGCGCCTTCGACAGCGCCTGGCCTAGCGCGATGCCCGTATCCTCAACCGTGTGGTGATCGTCGATGTGCAGGTCGCCGTTCGCCTTCACCGTCATGTCGATCAGCGAATGGCGCGACAGCTGGTCGAGCATGTGGTCGAAGAAGCCGACACCGGTTGCGATGTCGGAGCGGCCGGTGCCGTCGACGTCGATCGACACGGCGATCTCCGTCTCCTTGGTCTTGCGGCCGATTTCGGCGGAACGGGAGCTCATGCTGGCGGTCCTGCGGTTGAAGGCGAGAGCCTTCTAACAGCAAGGTCGGGGGATTGCCAGTTGCGAAAGGGTGCATGGTTTCCGGCGGCTTTCGGGCCTTTGCATTCTCCCGGTGCGTGCATACATAGGGCCGAACTCATCCTCGTAACGGGCGGATCGCTTTTCCGAGACCGCCTGAATCGGAGCAAGACATGTCGAACGAACTCTCCATGCACGCCACGACCATCGTGACGGTGCGCAAGGGCGGCAAGGTGGTGATCGCCGGCGACGGCCAGGTCAGCCTCGGCCAGACCATCATGAAGGGCAACGCCAAGAAGGTGCGCCGCCTCGGCAAGGGCAATGTGATCGCCGGCTTCGCCGGGGCCACCGCCGATGCCTTCACCCTGCTCGAACGCCTCGAGGCGAAGCTCGAGCAATATCCCGACCAGCTGACCCGCGCCGCCGTCGAGCTCGCCAAGGACTGGCGCACCGACCGCTATCTGCGCCGGCTCGAGGCGATGATGCTGGTGGCCGACAAGGACGTCTCGCTGGCGCTGACCGGCACCGGCGACGTGCTGGAGCCGGAGCATGGCGTGATGGCCATCGGTTCGGGCGGCAATTACGCGCTCGCCGCTGCCCGCGCCCTGATGGACACCGACATGGACGCCGAGGAAATCGCCCGCCGGGCGATGAAGATCGCCTCGGAAATCTGCGTCTACACCAATTCCAGCTTCGTCATCGAAACCATCGATGCCGCGAAAGCCTGATTTCCAGTACGACTTCCGGGCCGTCACCGAGGACGACCTGCCGATGCTGTCGGCCTGGCTGGCCGAGCCGCATGTCGCGGAATGGTGGAACGATGGCCCCGGCACGGCGCTAGCCGAGATCGTCGAGGCGATGGACAGCGACTCCACCGAGCCGCTGATCGTCGAACTCGACGGCAAGCCGATCGGCTACGTCCAGAGCTACGACCCGCATCTCGAGGACGACCACCCCTACCAGGACCAGCCCTTCGGAACGCTCGGCATCGACGTGACGATCGGCGTGCCGGAACTGATCGGGATCGGCCATGGCTCGCGGCTGGTCCGCGCCTTCGTCGAGATCCTGTTCGAGGAGGGCTGTCCACGCGTCATCATCGACCCGCATCCCGGCAACGGCCGCGCCATCCGCGCCTACGAGAAGGCCGGCTTCATGCGGCTCGGCGAACGGACGACCCCATTCGGCCCGGCGCTCATCATGGCCGTCGACGCGGAAGCCGAGGACTAGCGCCCTACCCTGCCGCCTGAAGCCTGCTCCCCGTCGGGCCGCAGATGTGCTCTTGTCGCCGCCGACGCAGTGATTCGGACGCGGAGGGGAACGTGGCACAGACAAATGCGACGGACGGGCGCGCCGCATGGGGGCTGGACTGGAAGACGGGACTCGCCGTCGCAGCGCTTCTCGTTGCCGCCCAGGCTGCCCTGCTGCACCTGCTCGGCCGCATCTGGATCTGCAAATGCGGCTACGTGAAGCTCTGGCACGGCGTGGTCGTCAGTTCCGAGAACTCGCAGCACCTGTCGGACTGGTACACCTTCTCGCACGTCATCCACGGCTTCCTGTTCTACCTGCTGTTCTGGCTGCTGTTCCGCCGCTCGACCGTGTGGATGCGGCTTTCCTTCGCCGTCCTGCTCGAAACCGCCTGGGAAATCCTCGAGAACAGCCCGATCATCATCAACCGCTACCGCGAGGCGACGATCTCGCTCGACTATTACGGCGACAGCATCGTCAACTCGGTGTTCGACACCCTGTTCATGGTGGTCGGCTTCTTCCTGGCGGCGCGGCTGCCGGTCTGGCTGACGATCCTTCTCGCCATCGTCTTCGAACTCGGCGTCGGCTGGCTGATCCGCGATAACCTTACCCTCAACGTCCTGATGCTGGTCTATCCGCTCGACGCGGTCAAAGCCTGGCAGGGAGGACTATGACCATGCGCGGCCCGATCTCCGAAGACACGCTTGCCAGGGCGCTCGCCGGCGGCGTTCTGACCGCCGACCAGGTCGAGGCGCTGCATGCGCTTGAGCAGGAGGGCTCTCCTCCAGGATCATCCGGACCGGCAGACAGCGAGCAGTTCCGCTTCATCACCGGCTTCGGCGACATCTTCGTCACCATCGGGCTGGCGCTGTTTCTTGGCGCCCTGACCTATTTCGCGCGCGGCTTCATCGGCGATGCCGGCGCCCGCCTTGCCACCGCCGCGGCGTGCTGGCTGCTGGCCGAGTATTTCACCCGCCAGCGGCGCATGGCGCTGCCCAGCATCGTCCTGCTGCTGGTCTTTGCCGTCTCGATCTTTCTTTCCATCGCGGACCCAAGGCAGCTCGCCAGCGTCTTCTCGCTCGGCATCGACGTCTCGGGCTGGCCGGCAGTCCTTGCTGGCCTTGTCACCGCGGCGGCAACGGCGCTGCACTATCTGCGCTTCCGCGTGCCCATCACCATCGCCGCCGGCGCTGCGGCGCTGGTCGCATCGATCGTCGCCCTCTTCGTCCTGCTGGCGCCCGATCTCGCCAGCCGCGCAACCGTTCCGCTCATCTTCGTCTGCGGCATCGGCGTCTTCGCGCTCGCGATGCGCTTCGACCTCAGCGATCCGGCCAGGCAGACACGCCGCACCGACATCGCCTTCTGGCTGCACATGCTGGCAGCGCCGCTGATCGTCCACCCGCTGGTCAGCGGCTTCGTCGGCGGCGGCAGCCTCGACACGGCGTCAGCGCTTGCCGTGCTGACGATCTTCATTGCCCTGTCGCTGGTCGCGCTGATCGTCGATCGACGCGCCATCCTGGTCGCCGGCCTGTCCTATGCCGGCATCGCCTTCGGCACGCTGGTGGCGAACGCCGGACTGACCAGCGGCACGGTCCCTCTCACCCTTCTGGTGCTGGGCGCGCTGGTGCTGCTGCTCAGCGCCGGCTGGCACGGACTGCGCCGCCTGCTGCTGCCGCTGTTGCCGGTCGCTCTTGTACGCCGGCTCCCACCCCATACATAAGCGGCTCCTGCTGTTTAAAGAGTATTCTTCATGGACACCTTCTCCCCCCGCGAAATCGTTTCGGAACTCGACCGGCACATTATCGGCCAGAACGACGCCAAGCGCGCCGTCGCCATTGCGCTGCGAAACCGCTGGCGCCGCCAGCAGCTCGACGGCGCGATGCGCGAGGAAGTGATGCCGAAGAACATCCTGATGATCGGGCCCACCGGCGTCGGCAAGACCGAAATCTCGCGCCGCCTGGCGCGCCTCGCCGGCGCGCCCTTCATCAAGGTCGAGGCAACCAAGTTCACCGAGGTCGGCTATGTCGGCCGCGACGTCGAGCAGATCATCCGTGACCTCGTCGAGGTGGCCATCGGGCTGACCCGCGAGAAGATGCGCGAGGACGTCAAGGCGCGCGCCCACCTCAATGCCGAGGAACGCGTGCTCGAGGCGCTGGTCGGCAAGACGGCGAGCCCGGCGACGCGCGACAGCTTCCGCAAGAAGCTGCGCGACGGCGAACTCGACGACAAGGAAATCGAGGTCGAGGTGGCCGACACCGGCACCGGCGGCATGCCCGGTTTCGACATTCCCGGCATGCCGGGCGGCAATATCGGCGTGCTCAACATCAACGACATGCTGCAGAAGGCGATGGGCGGTGCCAAGACCAAGACGCGCAAGACCACCGTCAAGGAATCCTACGCGGTCCTGATCAACGACGAGTCCGACAAGCTGCTTGACCAGGACGAGGTGGTGCGCCGCTCGCTTGAATCGACCGAGAACGACGGCATCGTCTTCCTCGACGAGATCGACAAGATCGCCGTGCGCAACGGCACAATGGGTGCGGGCGTCTCGCGCGAGGGCGTGCAGCGCGACCTGCTGCCGCTGGTCGAGGGCACCACGGTGGCGACCAAGTACGGGCCGGTGAAGACCGACCACATCCTGTTCATCGCATCGGGCGCCTTCCACATCGCCAAGCCGTCGGACCTGCTGCCCGAGCTGCAGGGCCGCTTGCCGATCCGCGTCGAACTCCGGGCGCTCGAGAAGGACGACTTCGTCCGTATCCTGACCGAGACCGAGGCCAGCCTCATCAAGCAGTACATCGCGCTGATGAACACCGAGGGCGTGACGCTCGACTTCACCGAGGATGCCATCGACTCCCTGGCGCAGATCGCCGTCGACCTCAACGCCAGCGTCGAGAACATCGGCGCGAGACGGCTGCAGACGGTGATGGAGCGGGTACTCGACGAGATTTCCTTCGAAGCTCCCGACAAGAGCGGCACGGAACTTTCGGTCGATGCGGAGTACGTCGAGAAGCACGTCGGCGACCTGTCGCGCAACACCGACCTGTCGCGCTTCATTCTCTAGGTTTGCACGGGCCTGTGTGGCCGGATCGCAGCAGTCGCCGGTTTCCCGCCAGGGACCGGCGGACTGCGCTCTCGACTTCCGGCCGTGCTTTACCTAGTTTGCGCGGCGTTGGCTTGGGCTTGCAGCGGCGGCAGATGAAAAGACAGGCAATTCTTGCAGCAGTGGTGATCTTCGTCGGCGGCGTCTCGTGCGCTGCCGCAGCGACGCTTGTGCCTCCGGGAAACCGCTCGGCCGAACAGCCGGGCGTGCCGGGCGCCTCCACGAAGCGCACCACTGCCGGCAACACCACTTTCGAGGCCAAGTACCGCAAGGTCTATTCGCTGCTGAAGGACGACAAGTCGCTGCGCTCGAAGATCAGCCAGGCGGCCGCCGCCTACGGCATCGATCCGCTGCACATCGTCGGCGCCATCGTCGGCGAGCACACCTACAATGTCGATGCCTACGACCGGCTGCAGACCTATTACGTCAAGGCGATCGCCTATCTCAGCAGCAGCCTGACCTTCCGCTACGAAGGCGAGGACGTCTCCGATTTCGTCAAGCGCCCGCAATTCTCCGAATGCACCAAGATCTCCAGCAGCTACGAATTGTGGTCCTGTCGCGAGACAGTCTGGAACCGCTCGTTCCGCGGCAAGACCGTCGACGGCATCTCGTTTCCGAACGACCGCTTCAGCGCCACCTTCTTCCAGCCCTTCTACGCCGGCCAGACCTTCGGACTCGGCCAGCTGAACCCGTTGACGGCATTGCAGATGAGCGACCTGGTGCACGACGTGTCGGGCCTGCCCAAGCTCGACCCCAGCCGGCCCAACCAGGTCTACGAGACGATCATGGATCCCGACCTGACCCTGCCCTATGTGGCGGCGGCGCTGAAGAAGTCGATCGACGCCTACAACAAGATTGCGGGCTTCGATATTTCGCAGAATCCGGGCGTGACGGCGACGCTCTACAATGTCGGCAACCCGGAAGACCGTGCCCGCGCGCTGCGCTCGGAAAACCGCAAGCGCAAGGCGCAGGGCCTCTCCCCCCGCCTGCCGGAAGAGAATTACTACGGCTGGCTGGTCAACGAGAAGCTGCCGGAACTCAAGGCACTGTTCTGAGCACCGGCTGAGCGCCGCTCAGCTTTTCGGACCAAGGTCGGTTTCAGTCGTCGTAGCGGTCTGGCGCCGGTTTTGCCGATCCGCTCAGGAAGGCCAGCAGCTCGGCGAGTTCGGCCTCCGACAGTTCCGATATCCGCTCCGAAAGCAGGTTCGCCAGTTCGGTTGCGGCCGGCGACAGGCCCGACGTGTCGATGACGACGCGCGGATGGGAATTCTCGGCCAGCCGCTGCAGTTCCTCGGCCTCGTCCCAGATGATGTTGAAATAGCCGATGATCTTCTGGGTGAACGCCCAGGTCGGCGTGCCACGCCGGCCGTGCTCCAGCGCCGACAGGTAGGCAGCGCTGACGCCGAGGGCCGCGGCCATCTCCTTCTGGCTGACGCCCTTGCGCCGTCTCAATTCGCGAAGCTTTTCGCCGAGCGGCGTCATTTCTGGGCGTGCCGGCGCAGGCGGACATAGAGCGCGCCTGCACCACCATGCTTTTGCGCGGCGAGATCGTGGCTCGATACCAGCAGCCTGAAGGGCGGCGTGGCCAGCCAGCCCGGAACGGCACGGCGCAGCACGCCGTCGCCGCCCGACGAGGAGCCCTTGCCTGTGATGACCAGCACGTAGCGCGCGCCGCCGGCATGCGCCCGCTGCAGGAATGAAAGCAGCAGGAAATAGGCCTCGTCCTGGCTCATGCCGTGCAGGTCGACGCGGCCTTCGATCGGCACCCTGCCCTTGGCAAGCTTGTCGAGGGTCGGCCGGTCGATGATGTGCTTCGGGGCCGGCCTGGGCGGCGCTGCAGGTTTGGAAGGCAAGGTGCCCGGCACAGCAGACCGGGCCGTGGCAGGTGGCGCGGCCGGCGCAGCCGCCTTCGGCTTTGGCGGTTCTGGAATGTCGACCGCCTCGCGGCCCTTCAGCGGCACGGCGGACCGCGCCACCAGGTTCCACAGGACGCGGTCCTCGTCGCTCAGTTTTCTTGTGGTGCGCCGGCTCATCGGGACCCGACCAGGGCGCTGGGCAGGAGGGCGTAGAAGTCGGCCGGATTGTTGATCACGCCGGCGATTTCACCTGCGGCGTCGCCCGAACCGGCAAACAGGTCGCCGCGGGCCGGGCCGGTGATCGCCGAGCCGGTGTCCTGCGCGATCATCAGGCGGCGGAACGGCTTTCCATCGAATGCGGTGAGCGATGGCGCGTCGATGAAGAACGGCGTGCCGAAGGTGTGAAGCAGCCGGTCGACGGCGGTCGAGCGGCCTGCCGTCAGCGGCACCTTGGCGGCGGCGACGGGACCGAGCTCCGGATCGTCGACCGGTGCATCGCGGAAAAAGATATAGGAGCGGTTCTGCCAGAGAATCTCGTCAATTCGTTCCGGGTTGCGGGCAAACCAGGCCCGGATCGACTGCATCGTGACCGACTTCAGCGGGATCTCGCCAAGTTCGGCCAGGACTTTCCCCGGCCCGGTGAAGCGCTGGCCAGACTTGGCGGCATAGGTGATGCGTCTCGACGTTCCGTCCGTCATGTCGAGACGCGCGGCACCCTGCACATGGATGAAGAAGGCGTCGACCTTCGCGGCGAGCCAGGCGATCTCGAGGCCCCGCCCGGCAAGTGCGCCGCGTTCGATGGAAGCGCGGTCGTGGTACTCGACCAGGCCGTCCGGGGTGGAGCGCGCGAAGGCCAGGTAAGGGTCCATGCCGGCTGGCCGGTTGGCATCGTCGAGATCGACGAGATCGGCCGGGCGGCCAAGCAGCGGAACCGTGAAACGCTCGGTCCTGACCGGGGAGGCTTCGACGCGTGGCTCGTAAAAACCGGTGACGAGACCCTGCCCGCCACTCTCCGGCCGAACCAGCGCAGGCGTGAAGTGGCGCTCGAAGAAAGCGCGGGCCATCGCGTCGTCGAACGCCGGTGTTTCACGTGAATCGGCCTGCGCCGCGGCGAAAGCCTCGCCCGCGACGCCAAGCGCACCCGTGCGGTAGGGCTTGGTCAGGACCTGGAAGGCGGAGCGGCGGAAGGCCTCGTAGGCCGCGCGATGGAAATCGTCGGACCAGCCCGGCACGTCGGCAAAGGCGACGGGCCGGAAGAGCGGCGACAGAGGCACGGCCAGCGCTCCGGAGCGGCGGCGCTCAGTCTTCTTCTTCGGTGGCGACCAGCTTCCAGTTCGGATCGCGCGAACGCGTGTCGCGGGCAAAGGTCCACACATCCTTGACCTCCGCCACGGTTTCGGGGTCGCCGTCAATGACCTCGCCGGCCTTGTTGCGGGTCGCCGAGATCAGCTCGCTGACGATCCGCAGGGTGACGTGCGCCTCGCTTCCCTTCATCTCGGCCGCGACGACCTCGGCCTTGTCGATTCCGACGAAGGAGGACTGGATCTTTTCGGACTTGGCCTCGCGCTCTGCAATGGCGGAGACGAAACCGTCGAAGACTTCGCGCGACAGCAGGTTCTTCAGCGTCTTGCGGTCGCCGTCGGCATAGGCCAGCACGATCATCTCGTAGGCCATCTTGGCACCTTCGGCGAAGGTCTTCGGGTTGAAGGTCGGATCCGCGTCGTGGATGGCGCGCAGGCCCTTGTTGAGATCGGTACCCGGCTTGGCGAAGGCGTCGATCGCGGCATAGGCGTCCTCGACCGGCTCGTCGGCAGCACCACGCTTGCGCGGCAGCGACACCACGTTCTCCGAATTGGCCGCGGCGTCCTTGCCATTGCGCGGCGCGGAATAGGGATCGAAGGGCTTGCGCTCATTGCCGGTGCGGCGGCCAAGGACGTTGCGCAGCTGGAAAAAGATCACCACTGCCGCAACCAGAAAAAATATTGTGCCGAAGTCGAAGAATTCCATGTCTTCCGCCAACCGATCCCTTGTCTCCGGCTTGCCGCGCGCCGCAGGCTCCAATACCTGCATATAGAACGCGTGCCGCGATCATTCAAATCAAAGGCGTGCATACCTATATTACAGGCAGAGTACCAGCCACGCGGTCAAACCGACCTGCCGACCATGCTCCCGGACCCAGGTGGCGCGGCCATACAACTCCACCGCAATTGAGAAACCGCCTATGCGATTGTCCGTCCTCCCCCTCATCCTGCTTGCGATGCCCTTCGTGGAAATCGCCGGATTCGTGGTCGTCGGCGAACGGATCGGCGTGCTGCCAACGCTCGGCCTGGTCATCGCCACCGGCGTGCTCGGCGCCTTCCTGATGCGGCTGCAGGGCTTTGGCGTGATGAACAGAATCCGGGCCGAGCTCGAGGATGGGCGCGATCCCGGCCGCGAACTGGCCCATGGCGTGATGATCCTGCTCGCCGGCGTGCTGCTTCTGATCCCGGGCTTCGTGACCGACATTATCGGCGTGCTGCTTTTCTTGCCGCCGCTGCGCGATCTGGCCTGGCGCTTCCTGCGCAGCCGCGTGGTGGTGAGGTCAGGCGGTTTCGGCGGCTTCTCCGCACGCGGACCGGCGCCGCGCGGCAAGACCATAGACCTCGACGAGGACGAGTATTCCGCCAAGCGCGACGACGATTCGCCCTGGCGGCGGATCGACAGGGACTGATTCGGGACCTCCGCCCGCCCGGACGGATGCGTTTCCGGCGAACCTTGTCTTGCCCTGCACGCCATGCTAGCCAACGCTCGATTTTCGACAACTGGCCGTGCGCGGCAACAGACAGGGAACCGGCTCATGGCCAATGAAGACAAGAAGCCGGAAGGCGCAGCAGCAGCCAATGGCGACGCCAATGCCGCCAAGCCGGCACTCAACGTTCTTGCCCAGTATGTGAAGGACCTGTCCTTCGAGAGCCCCGGCGCGCCGGGCTCGCTGCGCGCCCGTGACAAGGCGCCGAACATCGCCATCAACGTCAACGTCAACGCCAATCCTCTCTCGGAGAAGGAATTCGACGTAAACCTGACGCTGTCGGCCAAGGCTTCCTTCGAGAAGGACGTGCTGTTCAACGTCGAGCTGATCTATGGCGGCGTGTTCCGCATCGAAGGCTTCCCGCAGGAGCACATGCTGCCGCTGCTCTTCATCGAGTGCCCGCGCCTGCTGTTCCCTTTCGCGCGCCAGATCATCGCCGAGGCGACGCGCAATGGCGGCTTCCCGCCTCTGATGCTCGATCCAATCGACTTCGCGCAGATGTTCCAGCAGAAGATGGCCGAGGACCAGGCCAAGGGCAAAGTGCCGGCCAGCTGATCGCCGCATCCATCAATGAGTCTGAAGAACCCGGCCTCACGCCGGGTTTTTTCATGCCTTGCCGGAGGCCTCGGCGATGCGCAGCCAGACTGCCTTCTCGCCAAGCGAGGCGACGAGCGCGCTATGCGCCTCGATCTCGGCTTCCGACAGCCTGGGCGCCAGCGGCGCCGGCCGCACACGCACGGCAATCTCGATAGAGACCGAGGCGGCAGTGCCGTCGGAGCGTCTGTCGGCCGTCTCGAGGCCGAGCGCCGCCTGCCGACCGCCGATCAGCTCGACATAGACTTCCGCCAGAAGCTCCGAATCGAGCAGCGCGCCATGCTTTGTGCGGTGGCTGTTGTCGATACCGTAGCGCCGGCAGAGCGCATCGAGCGAATTCGGCCCCATCGGGTGTCGGCGGCGCGCCAGCTGCAGCGTGTCGACGACGAAACCCGGATCGACCGCACGCTGCCCGAGCCGGGCGAGTTCGGCATTGATGAAGGCCATGTCGAAGCCGGCATTGTGGGCAACCAGGTTGGCGCCATCGATGAAGGCCAGGAACTCGTCGGCGATATCGGCGAAGGTCGGCTTGCCGACGAGGTCGGCCGCGCTGATGCCATGCACGGCCTGCGCGTCCGGGTGGATCTCGCGGCCCTGCGGGTTGAGGTATTTGTGAAAGACGCGACCCGTCGGAAAGCGGTTCACCAGTTCGATGCCGCCGATCTCGATGATGCGCTCCTCGCGCGAATCGAGCCCTGTCGTTTCCGTGTCGAAGACGATCTCGCGCACCGAATCACCCCTGTTTGCAGCGGCAAGAATGGGCAAGGGCCGCCCGTCCCGCAAGCATCAGGCCGCTGACGGTCCCGTCTTTCCCCCGCCCAGACCGGCAACGATCGCGCCAACTGCTTCCCGGGCCGCCTCCATGCCGAGGCTGGTGTCGATGACGAAATCGGCCAGTTCTCGTTTCTCGGCATCCGGCACCTGGCTGGCCAGGATCGCCTCGAACTTCTCAGCCGTCATGCCGGGCCGCGCCAGCACGCGCTCGCGCTGCATGTCCGCCGGCGCCGTGACGACGACGACCTTGTCGACCCTGCCGCGGCCGCCGGTCTCGAAGAGCAGCGGAATGTCGAGCACGACGAGCGGCGCGCCGCCCGCGCGATGGCGGGAAAGGAACGCCTCGGCATCGGCGCGGACAAGCGGATGGATGATCTCTTCCAGCCGCTTCAGTGCCTGTGGCTTGCCGATGACCTGGCCGGCCAGCAGGCCGCGATCGACCGCACCGTCGACCACGGTGCCGGGAAAGGCCGCCTCGACCAGCGGCGCGGCCACGCCGGCGTAGAGCCGGTGCACGGCCTCGTCGGAATCATGCACCGGGACGCCCGCCTCGGCGAACATCTTCGCCGTCGTCGACTTGCCCATGCCGATGGATCCGGTGAGCCCGAGGACGATCACGCGCCCACCTCCATGTCGGCAACGATCAGGGCGCGCAACTCTGCCGATACTTCTGGCCGGATGCCGAACCAGCGCTCGAAACCCGGAACCGCCTGGTGCAGCAGCATGCCGAGCCCGTCGACGGTCTTCAAGCCGCAGCGGCGCGCTGCGGCCAGCAGCGGCGTCTCGAGCGGCACATAGACGATGTCGGTGACGATGGCGCCGGCCCGCAGGTGCTGCGGTTCGGCGGCCAGGTCTTCATTGCCGTGCATGCCGAGTGCCGTGGTGTTGACCAGCAGGCCGGCATCGCCGAGCAGTTCGGCAGCGGCGCCGGCGCCATGCGCCGAGACCCCGGCGCCGAAGCGGTCGGCCAGTTCGCGCGCCCTCTCGAGGGTGCGGTTGACGATGCGGATGTCGGCAACGCCGCGCTGTTGCAGCGCATGGATCACCGCCCGCGCGGCGCCGCCGGCACCGAGAACCACGGCGGACCCGGACTTCTCCCAGCCCGGTGCAAATTCGTCGAGATTGGCGGCAAAGCCTTCGGCATCGGTGTTGCCGCCGACAAGCGCGTTACCTTCGAACCAAAGCGTGTTGACGGCGCCGATCATCTCGGCCGCCGCATCGTGGCGGATGACCGCCGCGAAGGCGGCTTCCTTGTGCGGGATGGTCACGTTGCCGCCTGCAAAACCCTCTTCGCGCAAGCTGCCGGCAAAGCGGGCGAAATCCTGCGGCGCGACGTCGATCGCCTCATAGGTTCCGGCGATCCCGTAGTGCTGCAGCCAGTAACCGTGGATGAGCGGCGACCGCGAATGGGCGATCGGGTGGCCGCAGACGAAGGCCCGCCGGCCGGTTTCAGCCATCGATCGCGCCCCGGTCGCGCAGCGCCTTCAGAACCGCCAGCAGCGGCAGGCCGACAATGGTGAAATGGTCGCCCTCGATCTTGCTGAACAGCTGGATACCCTCGCCTTCCACCTGGTAGGCGCCGACGCTCGACAGTGCCTTTTGTCCAACCCGCGCAAGGTGTCGGCCGATGAAGGCCGGCTCGAGCTTGCGCATGGTGAGGCTCGCCGTTTCGCAGTGGCGCCACAGCGCCTCGCCGTCGCGGACCAGCACGGCCGCGCTGTTCAGATGGTGCGTCCTGCCGGACAGCGCCAGCAGGGTGCGGCGTGCGGCCTCCATGTCGGCCGGCTTGTGGAACTGCTCGCCGGCAAGCGACAGAGTCTGGTCACAGCCGAGCACCAGCGCGCCGGGCCTCTCCTCGCTGACCCGCAGCGCCTTGGCCTCGGCCAGGACCAGCGCGACGTCTTCCGGCGTAGAGCCAGTGCCTTCGAGGGCCAGTTCGACGGCGCGCTCGTCGATCTGGGCCGGCACGGCCTCGACGGCGATACCGGCGTTCTCCAGCATGGTCCTGCGAAAGGGGCTTGCCGAGGCGAGGATGATGGTTTCGGTCATGTCAGTCCTGAACTGTTGCTGCTTTCGGCGGCCTAACGCGTCTTGCCGCGCAGGGCAACGATGGCGGCCGCGGTCTCCTCGATGGAACGGCGGCTGACGTCGATCATCGGCCAGCCATGGCGCGTGCAGATCTGGCGCGCATAGGTGAGTTCCTCCGTAATCGTTGCCCGGTCGGCATAGCCTTGCGGGTCGTAGCCGGGCGTGGAGCCGAGCAGCCGGTTCTGGCGGACATGCGAAATGCGCTCGGCAGTGGCCACCAGGCCGACGATCAGCGGCTTCTTGGCCGCAATCAGGCTGTCAGGCACGGGGACGCCCAGCACGATCGGTATGTTGGCTGTCTTGATGCCGCGGTTGGCGAGATAGATCGAGGTCGGGGTCTTCGACGTGCGCGAAATGCCGATCAGGACGATGTCGGCATCGTCCATGTCGTCGGGAAGCTGACCGTCATCGTGCTCCATGGTGAAATTCAGCGCGTCGATGCGGCGGAAATACTGCGCGTCGAGCACATGCTGGGCACCGACCCGCCGACCGGCGGGCGTGCCGAGATAGGACTGGAACACCGTAAGCACCGGCTCCAGCACCGAGACGCAGGGCAGCGACATCGCTGCGCAGCGCTCGTCGATCATCCGGGCGAGAGCCTGGTCGACCACCGTATAGAGCACGATGCCTGGCTCCTCCTCGATGTCCTCGAAAACCTTCATCAGCTGCTTCTCGGTACGGATCAGGGGGTAGATGTGCTCGATGGAGCGCGCGTCCTTGTATTGCGCCGAGGCGGCGCGGCCGGCGGCCAGCAGCGTTTCACCGGTAGCGTCCGAGATCAGGTGCAGGTGGAAGAAGCTTTGGGGTTTGTTCACAGGGTGGGCCTGGGGCTGTGGTCTGCTGTGGATGGAGAAGCGGTCGGAGGCCCCTCCTCGAAAGGCGACTGTATCAGATGCCTGCTTGTCCACAATTCGGGTCGCGGTGAAGATCGTTGTCCAGCTCGAGCCAACTGTGGGGACAAGTGTGGACCCATTGACGCAGCGGCCCAGCTCCCTATTTCCGGCCCAAGCCAAGTGTCTGCTCGAAATGACGAATTTGGGGTCTTCCCCAGACTTATCCTTTTTCCGTCCGATCTGCTACATGATGGCGCCAGTGGAGATCGGAGGGGCGTCTGGGGATGAAACCAAACAACCGATTCCCACAGACTCTAAGAATTAGAAGACAGAAATTTTCAAATTTCTTTAGTTTTAAGAGAAAGCTGTGAGGACGCGATTCAATGGCTGAAAGCCGCATCATGCTGGACGTGCTGAAGGGCAAGGAAGTGTCGCCTCCGCCCATCTGGATGATGCGTCAGGCCGGTCGATACCTGCCGGAATACCGCAAGCTCAGGAAGCAGGCAGGCAGCTTTCTCGACCTCTGCTACAACCCGGACTTCGCGGTCGAGGTGACATTGCAGCCGATCCGCCGCTTCGGCTTTGACGCGTCGATCCTGTTCTCGGACATTCTGGTCGTACCACACGCGCTTGGTCGCGACCTGCGATTTGAGGAAGGCCGTGGCCCCTTGCTGACGCCGATCTCTGCCGATGAGGTGGATCAGCTCGAGACTGGTGGGTTCCACGAACACCTGGCGCCGGTCTACGAGACGGTCAGGCGGCTGCGCAGCGAGTTGCCGGCCGAGACGACGCTGATCGGCTTCTGTGGCGCGCCCTGGACGGTGGCGACCTATATGATCGCCGGGCACGGCACCACGGACCAGGCGCCCGGACGGCTGTTTGCCTACCGCCATCCGGATGCCATGAAGAAGCTCCTGAGCACCTTGGCGCGGCAATCGGCCGATTACCTGATCCGCCAGATCGAGGCGGGCGCCGACACGGTGCAGATCTTCGATTCCTGGTCGGGCGTGCTCGACGAACCGAGTTTCAAGGCATTCTGCGTCGAGCCGGTTGCCGAGATCGTGCGTCGCGTGAAGGCGGCGCACCCCGAGGTGCCGGTAATCGCCTTTCCGAAGGGTGCGGGCGTCCACTACGACAGCTACCGGGCGCAGACGGGTGCTACAGGCCTCGGGCTTGATTGGACCGTGCCGCTATCGCAGGCCAAGCGCCTGCAGGCCGGAGGCGCGGTACAGGGCAACCTCGACCCGCAGCGCCTGGTCGCCGGCGGCAAGGCACTCTCCGAGGGTGTGGACGCTATTTTGAACGCTCTCGGCGACGGACCGCTGATCTTCAACCTCGGTCACGGCATCACGCTCGACACGCCTATCGCCCATGTCGAGGCAATGGTGGCGCAGGTGCGCAAGGGAGCTGCGCGATGAGCGCGCCCTCTCCGGCCGACAGCGGGAGTGGAAGGCTTGCGATGAAGCGCGCGGCCGTGGCCATCGCCATCTTTGTGGCGCTGACGGCGTTGCTGTTCTGGCTCGCGCCCGAAAATCTCTACCTCTGGGCGAAGGCGATTCATGTGATCGCCGTGATCGCCTGGATGGCAGGCATGCTCTATCTGCCGCGGCTCTTCGTCTATCACTCCGAAGTCGCCGTCGGCTCGCCGCAGTCGGAGACCTTCAAGGTGATGGAGCGGCGCCTGCTGCGCGCCATCATCAATCCGGCGATGATCGTGACCTGGGTGTTCGGGCTCTGGCTGGCCTGGGACGGTTTCGGATTTCACGGCGGCTGGCTGCACGCCAAGATCGCGCTGGTCGTGGCGATGTCGGGGGTGCATGGCTATCTGGCCGGTTCCGTGCGGCGCTTTGCCGAGGATCGGAACGTCAAATCGACGCGCCACTGGCGGATCGTCAACGAGGTTCCGACCTTGCTGATGATCGCGATCGTCATCCTGGTGATCGTCAAGCCCTTCTGACAAAGGCCTTCAGGCGATTCCCGCCTTGCTCTTTGCAAGAGTCGCCGCTAAAAGGCGATTCTTCCTTCTTCGTCACGTGCCGCCTCACCGCCTACAGCTGGCCGCCGTCACGATCATCGCATTCCGCCGATCGATTTCCCCGTACTGCACACCCAGAGTCTATCCATGCAAGAAATGAAACTCGCAGAGTTCAAGAACAAGAAGCCGCCGGAGCTGATCGCTTACGCTGAATCGCTCGAGGTCGAGAACGCCAGTGTCATGCGCAAGCAGGAACTGATGTTTGCGATCCTGAAGAAGCTGGCCGGCCAGGATATCGAGATCATCGGCGACGGCGTGGTGGAAGTGCTGCAGGACGGCTTCGGCTTCCTGCGCTCGGCCAACGCCAACTACCTGCCGGGCCCGGATGACATCTACATCTCGCCCTCGCAGATCCGCCGCTTCTCGCTGAAGACGGGCGATACGGTCGAAGGTCCTATCCGCAGCCCGAAGGAAGGCGAGCGGTATTTCGCCCTGCTCAAGGTCAACACGATCAATTTCGACGATCCGGAAAAGATCCGCCACAAGATCCATTTCGACAATCTTACGCCGCTCTACCCGACCTCGCGGCTGAAGATGGAAGTCGACCATCCGACCGGCAAGGACATCTCCTCGCGCGTCATCGACCTGGTGGCGCCGCTCGGCAAGGGCCAGCGCGCCCTGATCGTCGCGCAGCCGCGTACCGGTAAGACCGTGCTCCTGCAGAACATCGCGCATTCGATCACCACCAACCATCCGGAATGCTACCTGATCGTCCTGCTGATCGACGAGCGGCCGGAGGAAGTCACCGACATGCAGCGTTCGGTGAAGGGCGAGGTCGTTTCCTCGACTTTTGACGAGCCGGCCGTACGCCACGTCCAGGTTGCGGAAATGGTCATCGAGAAGGCCAAGCGCCTGGTCGAGCATGGCCGTGACGTCGTCATCCTGCTCGATTCGATCACCCGTCTTGGCCGCGCCTACAACACCGTGGTGCCGTCTTCGGGCAAGGTGCTCACCGGCGGTGTCGATGCCAACGCGCTGCAGCGGCCGAAGCGCTTCTTCGGCGCGGCGCGCAACATCGAGGAGGGCGGCTCGCTGACCATCATTGCTACCGCGCTGATCGATACCGGCAGCCGCATGGACGAGGTCATCTTCGAAGAGTTCAAGGGTACCGGCAACTCGGAAATCGTGCTCGACCGCAAGGTGGCGGACAAGCGCATCTATCCGGCTATGGATATCCTCAAGTCGGGCACCCGCAAGGAGGACCTGCTGGTCGCCAAGCAGGACCTGCAGAAGATCTTCGTGCTGCGCCGCATCCTGGCACCGATGGGCACGACCGATGCGATCGAGTTCCTGATCGACAAGCTGAAGCAGACCAAGACCAATACGGACTTCTTCGACTCGATGAACACCTGACGAAGTCAGCAGGAACAAGACTCGATTCGCGTCCGGAACGTCCTGTTAACGGACCGGTAACCATAATTGCCGGTCCTCTGCCCCGGGCTGGTTCTTGGCATGACTTTCGCATTTTCCGATTCCATCGTCGCACTGTCGAGCGGACGCCTGCCTTCAGGCGTAGCGGTGGTGCGGATTTCCGGTCCACAGACTCGATTCGCCATCGAAACGATTGCCGGACCGTGTCCCGAGGCGCGCCGGGCCGTCCTGCGCAGATTCCAGCATGTGGCTGAGGTCATAGACTCCGGATTGCTGATCTTCTTTGAAGCTCCTGCCAGCTTTACGGGAGAGGAGGTGGCGGAATTCCACGTGCATGGCGGCAAAGCTTCCGTAGCTGCGTTGCTTGAAGCGCTTGTTTCGCTGCCGGGCGTCCGGCATGCGGAAGCTGGGGAGTTCACAAGACGCGCCTTTCTCAACGGCAAGCTCGATCTTCTCGGCGCCGAGGCCATGGCGGACATTATCTCGGCCGAAACCGAAGCCCAGCGCCGCCTGGCGGTGCACAATGCCGAAGGCGTCCAGGCGGAACTTTATGCTGGATGGCGCAAGCGCCTGATTCATGGGCGTGCGATGATTGAGGCCGAACTCGATTTCGCTGACGAGTCGGACGTGCCCGGCTCCGTTTCTGATGCGGTGTGGGGGGATCTCTCTAAGCTCAAGGACGAGCTTTCTGGCCATATCCAGGCATATCACCGGGCGGAAATCATCCGGGATGGCTTTGACGTGGTGATCGTCGGCGCCCCCAATGCCGGTAAATCCAGCCTGTTGAACGCGTTGGCGCAGCGTGATGCGGCCATTGTCTCGGACGAACCCGGCACGACGCGTGACCTGGTGGAACTCTTCCTTGACCTCGGTGGGCTGAAGGTGCGGCTGACGGACACGGCAGGCATTCGCGAAAACGCGGGCAAGGTCGAGGCAATCGGGATTGAAAGGGCCTTGGCGCGGGCAGAGCATGCCGATCTTCTGCTGCACCTCGTCGATCTGACTGATCCGACCCGCCGGGAGACGTTGCTGCCGGCCGTAGAGCGTTTCGTGGTAGGAACCAAGGCAGACCTGGTTCATTCGACGGAGCTTGGCGACTTTGATTGTTGTCTATCGGTGAAGACGGGTGAAGGCGTTTCCGATCTGCTGGACAGGATCATGGGCCTGGCATCTGAGGCAGCAGGGGATTCGAGCGATGTTTTACCTTCCCGCCTGCGCCACACCGCCTTGCTGCGCGAAGCCCTTGGATTCCTGGCAGAGGCGTTGGATGCCACAGATCGTGATGTCGAACTGAGGGCTGAGGACCTGCGCCAGGCTGCAGACCGGATCGGACGAATTTCCGGTGCGGTTGACGTTGAAGATCTCCTCGATGTCATCTTTTCAGAGTTCTGCATCGGCAAGTGATTCACGTGAAACACTAAGGTTGCGGCCATCGGGCGGATTCACGTGAAACATCGCTGGTTGACGGTGAGCTCGTTTCACGTGAAACCCCAATGCTTGACAGGCAATCATCCTCGGCACATGTGTCGGGACCAGACGGAGTTTTGAATGTCTCACCGCTATGACGTCATTGTCATCGGCGGCGGCCACGCAGGGTGCGAGGCTGCCAGTGCCGCGGCGCGCGCCGGCGCGCGAACTGCCTTGGTGACCATGCGTGCCGACACGATCGGTGCCATGTCGTGCAATCCGGCGATCGGTGGGCTTGGCAAGGGGCATCTCGTACGCGAGATCGACGCGCTGGACGGGTTGATGGGCCGTGTCGCAGACGCTGCGGGCATCCAGTTCCGTCTTCTCAACCGGCGCAAGGGTCCCGCAGTGCGCGGCCCGCGGACACAGGCTGATCGGAAGCTCTATGCGCGGGCCATGCAGCAGGCCATAGCGAACCAGAGACAGCTCACGGTAATCGAGGCGGAAGTCGAGGATTTCGACATCGTGAACGACCGCCTCGCTGCCGTGCTGTTGGCCGACGGCCGCCGACTGGATTGTGGAGCGGCGGTGCTGACGACCGGGACCTTCCTGCGCGGCCTGATTCATATCGGGGATCGCAAGATCCCGGCTGGCCGAATGAACGAGCAAGCCTCGACCGGGCTCTCGGCGACCATGACGCGGGCCGGTTTCGCGTTGGGACGCCTTAAGACCGGCACGCCGCCGCGCCTGGATGGCAAGACCATTGACTGGGCATCGCTCGATATGCAGGCGGCAGACGAGGAGCCGGTTCCCTTCTCGCTGATGACGGATGCAATCGTCAATCAGCAGGTCGAGTGCGGAATCACGAGGACAACACCCCGGACGCACGACGTCATCCGCGCGAACCTGCACAGGTCGGCGATGTATTCGGGTTCAATTGAAGGTGTCGGGCCGCGCTATTGCCCGTCCATCGAAGACAAGATCGTCAAGTTCGGCGACCGGGATGGGCACCAGATCTTTCTCGAACCCGAGGGCCTCGACGACGACACGGTCTATCCGAACGGGATATCGACATCGCTGCCAGAGGACGCGCAGATCGAGCTGCTGAAGTCCATTCCGGGCCTCGAGAAGGCCGTGATGAAGCAGGTTGGCTATGCAATCGAATATGATCACGTCGATCCGCGGGAACTCGACGCTGGGCTGGAGGCGCGCAAGGTTGCAGGGCTTTTCCTGGCCGGGCAGATCAACGGCACGACAGGCTATGAAGAAGCGGCGGCGCAAGGACTGGTGGCCGGGCTAAACGCCGCGCGGCGCGCCGGTGGCCAGGATGCCGTGCATCTCAGCCGGAGCGAGGCCTATATCGGCGTGATGATCGATGATCTGACGTCGCGTGGCATCACCGAACCCTATCGCATGTTCACGTCCCGCGCGGAGTTCCGGCTTTCATTGCGCGCCGACAATGCCGACGACCGGCTGACGCCACTGGCAATGCGGCTGGGTATTGCCTCGGAGGAGCGGAATCGTCGCTTTAGCGAACGTAGCCAAAGCCTTGAAGCAGCCCGTAAGTTTGCCAAGTCGGCGACCATCACCCCGAGCGAGGCCAGGAGGCAGGGGTTCGATGTGAACCAGGACGGCATAAGACGTTCGGCCTACGACCTCCTGGCGATGAAGGACATGAAGGTCAGTGCCCTCTCATGCTTGTGGCCTGAACTTTCCGCAATAGACGCGGCAACCGCCGAGCGGCTTGAGACGGAAGCGCGGTATGCCGTTTATTTGGATCGGCAGGCGGCGGATGCAGCGCAAATGCGGCGTGAGGAGGCTCGAATCATACCTGCAGATGTCGATTTCGGCGAAGTGCCGGGTTTGTCCAATGAAATCAAACAGAAGTTGAAGCTGCGGCGGCCCTCCTCACTGGCCGAGGCGCAGCGAATAGACGGAATGACGCCGGCTGCTCTCGCGATTGTGGTTTCGCACATCCGTCAGCACGAACGTACCGAGGATGCGGCTTGAAACCCTCCTTTGCCGGACTTCAGGAGGTCGCAGGACCCGTTTCACGTGAAACATTCGATCGGCTTGTCGCTTTCGAAGCCATGTTCCAGAAGTGGTCGCGCAGGATAAACCTGTCCGCCAGTTCGACTCTGGGAGACGTATGGGAACGCCATATTCTGGATAGTGCGCAGCTCTGGCCCCTGGCGCCCGAGGCCACGGGATGGCTCGATCTGGGTTCCGGAGGCGGATTTCCGGGTCTGATCCTAGGATTCCTGCTGCTTGAACGACAGGACGGGTTCATCGATCTGGTCGAGAGCAACCGCAAGAAGGCCGGCTTCCTACAGGCGGCAATAGGGGAGTTCGGCCTGCCCGCCAAGGTCCATGCGCGCAGGATCGACGACGTCCAAACCCTTGTAAATCAACCGGATGCGGTCACCGCGCGTGCCCTCGCGCCGCTTCCGGCCCTTCTGGCCGCAACGGCGCCGTGGCTCAGCCAGGGCGCCAAAGGACTCTTCCATAAAGGTCGGGATTACCGGCTGGAAGTGCAAGAAAGCGTTAACGAGTGGAGCTTCGATCTGGTAGAACATCCTAGCAGAGTCGATCCGCAAGGCGTCGTGCTGGAGATAACCAAGCTCGCCGCGCGAGGATAACGGCTAAAAACATATCGAAAACAAAGCGCTATGATGAATACCGGACCACGCATCATAACAGTCGCCAATCAGAAGGGCGGCGTCGGCAAGACCACCACCGCCATCAATCTTGCCACCGCGCTGGCCGCCATAGGCGAGCGCGTCCTGATCGTCGACCTCGATCCGCAGGGCAATGCAAGCACCGGGCTCGGCATCGACCGCCGCGACCGGGCCGTTTCCTCCTACGACGTGCTCACCGGCGATCTCGAGATTGAACAGGCCGCCGTGCAGACAGCGGTGCCTGGCCTGTTCATCGTGCCGTCGACACTCGACCTGCTCGGTATAGAGATGGAGATCGCCAGTGCGCCGGATCGCGTGCTGCGCCTGCGCAACGCCTTGCGCGCCTCATCGGCCCGCCACGCCGGCTTCACCTATGTGCTGATCGACTGTCCCCCGTCGCTCAACCTGCTGACGCTCAACTCGATGGCCGCGGCGGATTCCGTGCTGGTCCCGCTGCAGTGCGAGTTCTTTGCGCTCGAAGGACTCAGCCAGTTGCTCGAGACCGTCGAGCAGGTGCGCAACTCGATCAATCCGGACCTGATGATCCAGGGCATCGTGCTGACCATGTTCGACGGGCGCAACAATTTCGCCAATCAGGTCGTCGACGACGTGCGGGCGCATATGGGCGACAAGGTCTACCAGACGGTGATCCCGCGCAATGTGCGCGTCTCCGAAGCGCCGTCCTACGGCAAGCCCGCAATCCTCTACGACCTGAAGTGCTCGGGTAGTCAGGCCTATCTGCAGCTGGCATCCGAGGTGATCCGGCGCGAGCGGAACCTTCATGCGGCGTAGCGTCGATTCGGCATCGAAACAATTGGACTGATTATGGCTGAAGATCTTTCGAAGAAGCGTCTGGGACGCGGACTTGCGGCGCTGATCGGCGAAATGGACAAGCCGGCCGCGGTCGAGACCAAGGCGCCGGCCCTCGCAGATGGGCGCGTGCCCATCGAATTCGTGTCGCCCAACCCGAAAAACCCGCGCCGGCACTTTGGCGATTCCGAGCTTACCGACCTGACGCAATCGATCCGCGAGCACGGCATCGTACAGCCCGTACTGGTGCGACGGCGCGACGGCGGGCGCTACGAGATCATTGCGGGCGAGCGGCGCTGGCGCGCGGCCCAGGCTGCAGGGCTGACCGATATCCCGGTGCTGGTGCGCGATGTCGATGACCGCACCTCGCTGGAACTTGCCATCATCGAGAACGTCCAGCGCGCCGACCTCAACCCGGTCGAGGAGGCGCTCGGCTACCAGCAGCTGATCGATGAGCACAATTACTCGCAGGCCGACCTCGGCCAGGTCATCGGCAAGAGCCGCAGCCATGTGGCCAACACGCTGCGTCTGCTCAAGCTGCCGGACGTCATTCGCGACATGCTGGTCGACGGCGAGCTGTCGGCCGGTCATGCCCGCACGCTGGTCAATGCCAGCGACCCGGCGGGGCTGGCCAAGCGCATCGTCGAGGACGGCCTGTCCGTCAGGCAGGCCGAGGCCCTGGCACAGCAGCCGGAATCAGGCAGGGCGCCCCGCACGCAGTCGGCGCCACAGCCGAAGGATGCCGATACGCTGGCGCTCGAAAAGATGCTCGGCGACGTGACCGGACTGTCGGTGTCGATCAGCCACAAGGAAAAGGGCGGCGAGGTGCGGATCGCCTACCGTACGCTCGAGCAGCTCGACGATCTCTGCCGCCGCCTGCAGCAGTGATCTACCACCTTTAGCCGGCTAACGGTGAAGCGATTCGGTCAGCCCCTGCGGCCGGACCGGGCACTTTCGACCGCGATTCCAAGCAGCGCCTGGCGGGCGATCGCGACCGACAGGTCGGGCCGCCGCCGCGAGGCCAGAACCGCAGACTGCAGCCGCGCCAGGGCGCGCTGCAACGCTGGACCGCTCCATCGCTCTATTGCCCGCTCGATGGTCTTGCGCCGGGCGAAGAAGATCGGCGGCCGGGCGGCAGCCACAAGTCCCGCGGCATTGCGGTCGCCGGCATCCATCGCCCCGCGCAGCAGCTGGATCGTCTGCATCTGGCGCATTGCCGCCGCCAACACCTGGTAGGCCTGGCTGCCGTTCTGCGAATGCCGCGTGAACATGCTGTCGAAGGCGTCGATGCGGCCCTCCAGCATCGAATCGACCGCGTCGTCGACGGAAAGGCCCGAGACATCGCCGGTCATGGCTTCGACGTCGGCAAGGCTGATCTCACTCTTGCCATGCGCGTAGAGGACGAGCTTGGCAACTTCGCCGCGCGAGGCCAGCCGGTCGCCGCCGAGATTGCGGCGGAGCGCCTGGCGCGCCTCCTGCGAGATCGTCATGCCGGCCGCGGCGACCTCCGATTCGATCACCGCGTCGACATCGCGCTCGGCGTCGGCATAGCAGGGCAGCGCCATGGCCGCGCCGCTCGACTCGACCGTCGCGCGCAGGCCGACACCCTTCTTCAGGTCGCCCGCCTCGATAAGCACGACCGCGTCGCCCGGCGGCTCGGCACAGAGCAGCTTGACCTGCTCGGCCAGCCCCTTCTGGGCGCCGGCGTTGCGAACCCACAGCAGCCGCTTGGGCGAAAACATCGGCACGGTGCGCGCCTCGTCGATCAGCCGGCCCTGTTCGGCCTCGATCTCGGCCGCGTCCATGCGCACCACCGAAAAAGGGTCGTCCAGCGGCAAGCCGGTCTTGACCGCAAAGGCGCGGGCACGCTCGGAGACGAGGCCGCGGTCGGGTCCATAGACCAGGACGATCGCCGTATGCTCGCCGGGGCGCGCCAGCCAGGCATCGACCTCGAATGCTTTCTTCTGTGCCATCGCCGCTGGATAGCATGGCAGCGCGCCGGCCGAACAGACAGAAGTGGTTGGATCGGCCGAAAGCGCGGATTCGGAAGCGGGCCACCGCCCACCTTTGCACTGGATTGCTTTGCTCCAGAGCGGAGCAATCCCATGGCCAGCGGCGGCCAGGATGCGTCCGGCTCGCTGCACCCCTTGACCGCAAGGGCATGAAGGCGGTCAATCGCGACCGGTTCTGGCCCCTTCGCATCGAAGCAAGGCCGATGGCGGAGAGGCATTGCGTGGCGTCAGCGACTGAATTTCCCGATTTCGGACTAACGGCCGATGAGCGCCGCTTCGCGGTGCGGGGAACCTACTATGAATATCCTGGCATGGACGGCCAGCGCGGCGAGATCTGGTGCTACACCGACCGCTTCTCCTACCGTGCGGGCGACAGGGTCGAACTCAAGGTCAGCGCGACGGCTGCGCGGTTCTCGCTCGACATCACGCGCGACGGGGCGGACGAGCTCACGGTACTCGAAAAGACCGGCCTTGCCGCCCGCTGGCAGGAGACGCCGGACCAGTGCTCGGTGGAGGGCTGCGGCTGGGAGACGACTTTCGCGTTCAGCATCGGCGACGACTGGCCCTCGGGCGCCTACCGGGTGACGCTGACGGCGGACGGGCGCGACGGCAAGCCGATCCGCTGCCACCATCTCTTCATCGTTGCGCCGTCGCCCGGTCCGAAACCGGGCCGCATCCTGCAGGTCGCGGCGACCGGCACCTGGCTCGCCTACAATACCTGGGGTGGGTCCAACGCCTATGAGGGCATCACCGGGCCGGGGCGCGACCAGTTTGCGCGCATGGTGTCGACGCAAAGGCCGTGGTGCCGCGGCTTCGTCGTGCTGCCGCCCGGCGCGCCGCGCGTGCCGCTCGAAGTGGCGATGCCACCGAAAACCGTGCCACGCTATCCGCACATGGAATGGGCGCGCGCCACGGGTCATTCCAAGAAATACGCCTCCGCCGGCTGGGCAAGCTATGACAGCCATTTTTTCCGCTGGGCCGAGCGGGCGGGCTACGGCATCGACATCGCCAGCCAGCACGAGCTGCATTTTTCGCCCGAGATCCTCGACGGCTATGATTGCGTTGTCTTCGTCGGGCATGACGAATACTGGACCTGGGAGATGCGCGACGCGGTCGACGCCTATGTGGCAAGCGGCGGCCATGCGGCGCGCTTCGCGGGCAATTTCATGTGGCAGACGCGGCTGGAAGACGAGGGCCGCAGGCAGGTCTGCTACAAATACAAGGCGCGGGCCGAAGACCCGGCCTATTCCGGAGGGGATGTCACAAGGGCCACCAATTCCTGGGACGCGCCCGAAGTGGGCCGGCCCGGCGCCATGACCTTCGGCCTCAACTCGACCAAGGGCGTCTATGCGGGCTGGGGCGGCTGCACCCCGCGCGGCGTGCGCGGCTTTCCGGTCTACCGGCCGGAACATTGGGCCTTCGCCGGGACGGGGCTGTTCTACGGCGACGTGCTCGGCGCCGAGAGCCATGTCTATGGCTACGAGGTCGACGGTCTTGACTACGAGATCCGCAACGGCCGTCCACATCCGACCTCAACCAGCGGGGCGCCTGCCGGATTGGAAATCCTGGCGATGGGCATGGCCAGCCAGGTCGAGGAGGCCGACTTCCTGAAGCCGGAGGACCAGTTCTTCGGCGACGAGGACGGCCGCTTCATCGCCGAGACGCTCTATGGCGAGGCAAGCGACGAGAACCTGGAGAAAGTCCGCTACAGCAACGGCATGATTGTGAATTTTCCGCAGGGCAAGGGCGAGGTGTTTCACGCCGGCAGTTGCGAATGGGTCGCCGGGCTGCTTCGTAAGGACGCGATGGTCGAGCGCGTCACCGCCAATGTGCTCGACCGCTACCTGAAGGGACGGAACTGAAGACCATGGACCAGAAAACCGGCGACATCGCGGTCAACACCCGTCCCTCGCACCTCTTCTACGTGACACGGCTGCGCCGGCCGCTGGTCGACCGCGCCGAGGGCATCTACCTCTGGACGCAGGACGGCCGCCGCTTCATCGACGGATCGAGCGGCCCGGTGGCGGTCAATCTCGGCTACGGCAACCGGCACGTTCTGGACGCCATGCAGCGGCAGATGGAGAAGACCACCTTCGCCTATCGCCTGCATTTCGAGAACGAGCCGGCCGAGGAACTGGCTCTCGATCTTGCCGGCCGCATGCCCGGCGGGCTGGAGAAGATCTTCTTCGTCTCGGGCGGCTCGGAAGCCGTGGAATCCTGCATCAAGCTGGCACGGCAATGGGCCGTCGCCACCGGCCAGCCGAAACGCTGGAAGGTCATCAGCCGCATGCCGTCCTATCATGGCGGCACCTACGGCGCGCTTTCGGTGACCGGCGACGGCGCGCTGACCGACACATTTTCCGACCAGCTGCGCATCATGCCGTCGGTCCCGGCGCCGACCGCCTACCGCGACCGCGACAATCTCTCGATGGAGGAGCGCGGGCTGAAATATGCCGACATGCTGGAGGAGAAGATCCTGGCCGAGGGGCCGGAAAGCGTCGTCGCCTTCATCATGGAGCCGATCGGGGGCGCCGCGACCAACGCGCTGGTGGCGCCCGACAGCTACTACCCGCGCATCCGCGAGATCTGCAACCGGCACGGGATCCTGCTGATCCATGACGAGGTGATGAGCGGCGTGGCGCGCACCGGACAATTCCTCGGCGGCGACCACTGGAACTGCCGGCCCGACATCGTGTCGCTGTCGAAGGGGATCGGTTCGGGCTACATGCCGCTCGGCGCGATGGCGGCGCCCGAGCGCATCGTGCGGCCGGTGCTCGACATGGGTGGCTTCCAGCACGGCCACACCTATGCGGGCAATCCGCTGGCCTGCGCGGCGGGCCTTGCGGTGATGCAGGAGATCGACCGGCTGGGGCTGATCGACAATGCCGCGGCGCGTGGCGAAGACCTGCTCGCCGGCCTGCGCGGCCTGGCGGAGCGCTTTCCCTTCATCGGCGACGTGCGCGGCAAGGGCCTGATGACGGCGATCGAATTCGTCGCCGATCGAGAAACCATGGCGCTCCTGCCGGCCAGCATCAACATCGGCCAGCGCGTGCTCGACCTCGCCTATGAGCGCGGGTTGATCGTCTATTTCCGGCGCGTCAAGGGCGGCGTGCAGGGCGACTGCGTGATGGTCGCGCCGCCGCTGATCGTCACCGGCGCCGAGATCGGCGAGATCGTCTCGATCCTCGGCGACGCGATTGCCGCGGCGGCCGCCGAATTCGGCCTGCCGGTGAACGGCTGAGGGAGCAATGGGACGGGAAGACACAAGACCCGGCGATCGGCCGATCCGCATCCGGCTTGCGCATGCTGCGGATGCAGGCTCCATCCACCTCGGATTGCTGGGCATCGCCGACACCGTGGGCGAGCGGCACCTGGTGAAGAGCACGGTCGACGACATCAGGCGCTACGGTTTTGGCGCGGCGCCGGCCTTCGAGGCGCTGATCGCGGAAGCCGGAAGCACCTTCGCCGGCATGTGCCTGTTCTTCCCGATCTTCTCCACCTGGATGGGGCGGCCGGGCGTTTATGTGCAGGATCTCTATGTCGATCCGGCGTTCCGCGGCCGCGCCGTCGGCGAGGGCCTGCTGCGGCGGACGGCGGCGCTCTGCCGGCAGCGGGGCGGCGTCTACCTGCGGCTCTCGGTCGATACGGGCAATGCAGCGGCCATTCGCTTCTACGAGCGCGTTGCCATCGCCCACTCGCCATCGGAGCAGACGCACAAGATCGCCGGCGAGGCATTTTCAGCGCTGGCCGATGCCGGTGACGGCGGCGATCCGGCGCAGGAGTAGGCGGCGCTCATACCGGGCCGAGGATCGCCCGGCTGATCAGGAGGGTGGAGAATAGCCCTTGTTTCTGCCCGGAATCTTTGTTTTCAAGCCGCAATAGTGAGCCGAGCCGGCTGACTACTGGACCAGAGTGGCCGATTCGGTGCAGATTGCTTGGTCATTGAGAAGCGTGGGAAGAGAATGATGGACGCAGCGACGGGAAAAGCCCAGGAAACCCGAACGCCTTTCGAGCAGAGCCGCCTCGACGGACTGATGGAGGAGGCGGGCCTCGATGTCCTGATTGCCACATCGAAGCATAATGTCCAGTACCTGCTTGGCGGCTACAAGTTTATCTTCTTTTCCGCCATGGATGCGATAGGCCACAGCCGCTACCTGCCCGTGGTCGTCTACGAGCGTGGCCGCCCGGACAACGCCGCCTATATCGGCAACGGCCTCGAGCGCGGCGAACACCAGAACCACCCTTTCTGGACGCCCGCCGTGCATACCTCATGCTGGGGCACGCTTGATGCGTCGGCGCTGGCCGCCGAGCATGTCAAGAAGATCGGCCGCCCGGACGCGCGCATCGGCATAGAGCCCGGCTTCCTGCCGTCGGATGCCTATATCTCGCTGCGCAAGGCGCTGCCCGAAGCCAAGGTATTCGATGCGACTTCGACCTTCGAGCGGATGCGGGCCCTGAAGACGCCGGCCGAGCTGGAACAGCTGCGCACGGCCTCCGACCTGATCACCGAATCGATGCTTGCCACCATCGCGGCGGCAAAGGACGGCTCGACCAAGAACGAGATCATCGAGCAGCTGCGCCGCGAGGAGACCAATCGTGGTCTGCAGTTCGAGTATTGCCTGCTGACGCTCGGCGCCAGCCACAATCGCGCCGCGTCGCTGCAGAGCTGGAGCCCGGGCGAGGTGATGTCGATCGATTCGGGCGGCAACTACCACGGCTTCATCGGCGACCTCTGCCGCATGGGCATTTTGGGCGAGCCGGACTCGGAACTCGAGGACCTTCTTGCGGAAGTGGAATCGATCCAGCAGGCGGCCTTCTCGAAGGTGAAAGCCGGGGCCCTCGGCGGCGACCTCATTGCCGAGGCGGAGGCCAAGCTGAAAGCCTCGCCATCGGCCGAATTCACCGATTTCTTCGCGCATGGCATGGGACTGATCACCCATGAGGTTCCGTTCCTGATGACCAACCATCCGGTCGCCTATGAAGGCGTCGATGCCGACAGGCCGCTTGAGGAAAACATGGTGATCTCGGTCGAGACCACCATGCTGCATCCGACGCGCGGCTTCATCAAGCTGGAGGACACGCTGGCCATCACCAGCAGCGGCTACGAGATGTTCGGCGAGACGGGGCGCGGCTGGAACCGCGGCGGCACCGCCTAGATCAGCGATCGCATCAGCCCGTAATTCCTACAGGCGGTTGCGGCCGAAGGGGTTCCACTTGACCGCGCCGAGCCGGATGCGCTCGCGCACGACGGTCAGCAGGCCGGACCCGGCAATGATGGCGAGACCGGCTATCGACAGCAGATCAGGCTTCTCGTCGAAGATGAGCGCGCCGATGATCACGGCCCAGATGATCTGGGAGTAATGCGTCGGCGCCAGCTGGTTGGCCTGCGCAAAGCGGGTGGCGCGCAGCAGGCCAATGTTGCCGGTGGCCGAAAAGACGCCAGCGATGAGCAGGATGCCCGCCTGCTGCAGGGTCGGCACAGTGAAGCCGGTGAAGGCCATGCCGACGGCATTGAGGAGCAGCGCATAGATGATCAGGTAGCCGAGCATGGTCGTGCGCGTCTCGTGCGAGGCCAGCGAACGCATCAGGATTACGCTGACGGCGGCGAGCATGGCGACAGCGAGCGCGGCGAAATGGCCGGGCTCGAGCGTTCGAAAACCAGGCTGGACGACGAGCATCACGCCGGCAAAGCCGGCGACGACGGCGAACCAGCGCCAGGGCCCGACCTGTTCCTTGAGAAAGATCAGCGACAGGATGGTGACGAAGAGTGGGGCCAGGAAGACCAGGGCATAGACTTCGGCGAGCGGAATTGTGGTGAAGGCGATAACGCCGAAGACGCTGGCCACGACGCCCGAGATGGCGCGTCCCTGCACGCCCCATGGCCGTTTCATGCGCCAGAAGTCGAGCCAATGCTCGTCCTTCGGCGTCGTCAGGACGATGCAGGTGCCTGAAATCAGCGCAACGAAGAAGCCGATCTCGAAGATCGACAGTTCGCCGCCAAGCGCCTTGATGGCGGCGTCGCTCCACGAGTAGGTGGCGTAGGCGAGCAGCGCCAGCAGGATTCCGTTGTTCAATTGGGTGCTTCCGGATCGATGGCGCGCGGCGGCGCCGCGCGCGAATCACAGTCTATAGCGCCCGCATCGCTTCGGCGCGCCAGAGTTTTTCCGGCGCGCCCGTTTTTCTGGAGTGGCTATTTGCCGCCGGGCGGCACCAGGCGGAAGTCCGGCAGATCGCGCAGCGCCAGCTCCGGCCCGGCCGGCGAATAGACGACGAAGAGCTGCATCGGCCCGTCGCCGGTGTTCAGTGTGGAGTGGTAGCGGCTCTCCGGCACGTAGATGGTGCAGCCGGCACTCACCTTCTGGACAACGGGATTGCCGTCGGGGTCCTCGACCATCTGCTCGCCATTGCCGGAGATGACGAAGATGATCTCCTCCGCCCCGGGGTGATTGTGGCGGGTGTGGCCCTGGCCGGCGCCGAGGTCGACGATGCCACCGGAAAAGCGGGTCGCGCCGTTGGTTTCCGGTGCCACGGTCAGCGCCAGGCGGCCCCAGTCGAAGGCGAAGGTGTTGACGTCGCCGGCATAAAGGAAGTTGCGTTCTTTGCTCATGGCTCTTGTCTCCCGGGTTCGATTACGACGTCTTGCCGACGGTCAGCTTCTTGAAGCTCGCTGTCTGGTCGCGGATGGCGGCCTCCGCCGGCAGGCGCTCCATGCTCGAGGCGCCATAGAAGCCGTGGATGCCGTGGCAGCGGTCGAGAACGTATTTCGCGTCGTCCGGCATCGAGATCGGGCCGCCGTGGCAGAGCAGGATGACGTCCTTGCGTACCGAGCGGGCAGCGTCTGCGATCGCGTCGATCTCGCGGACACAATCGTCCAGTGTCTTGGCCGAGGTGGCGCCGATAGAGCCACCCGTGGTCACGCCCATATGCGCCACCACGATGTCGGCGCCGGCCTTGGTCATGGCCTTTGCCTCGTCGGGGTTGAAGACGTAGGGCGTAGTCAGGAGGTCGAGCTTGTGCGCCTCGGCGATCATGTCGACCTCGAGCCCGAAGCCCATGCCGGTTTCCTCAAAGCTCTGGCGCATCGAGCCATCGAACAGGCCGATGGTCGGGAAATTCTGCACGCCGGAGAAGCCCATCGTCTTAAGCTCGTTCAGGAGCAGCGGCATGATGACGAAGGGGTCCGTACCGTTGACGCCGGCGAGCACCGGCGTGTTCCTGACGACCGGCAGCACCTCGTAGGCCATCTCCTTGACGATCTCGTTGGCATTGCCATAGGCGAGCAGCCCGGCAGCCGAGCCCCGCCCTGCCATGCGGTAGCGGCCCGAATTGTAGATGATGATGAGGTCGATGCCGCCGGCTTCCTCCGCCTTGGCGGAGATGCCGGTCCCGGCGCCGCCGCCGACGATCGGCGTGCCCGCGGCGATCATGCCGTGGAACTTTTCGAGGATTTTCTGGCGTTGGATGGCAGGCATTGTTCTGTCCTTTCGTATTGTTGGAAGCGGGCGGCTAGCCGCGCGAAATCTCACGGAACACCGCCACGGCGGCCTCGGCGAAGGCCGGGTCGTTAATGTGGAGGGGATAGCGCAGGAGCCGTCGGTCGGCCGTCTCCACCACCGTCTCCTCGAGCGCGGCGAAGAGCGCGGTGTCGGCGGCCTGGTCAAAGAAGGCGCCGCCTTCGATGTCGAGCGCGGAGACCCCCTTTTCAGGGATCAGGAAGCGCACGGGTCCTTCGCAGGCGTTGAGCTTGTGGCCGATCCACTTGCCCATCTGGTGGCACTCTTCCTCGGTGGTGCGCATCAGCGTGACGTTGGCGTTGTGGTTGTAGAAGAGACGGCCGCGATAGCGCTCCGGGACGGTTTCGGGGGCCCAGAAATTGACCATGTCGAGCGCGCCGACCGAACCGACATAGGGCAGTTTCGTGCGCGCGACTGCGTCAAGGCGCTCGGGGCCGCCCGAAAGCACGCCGCCGAACAGGAAGTCGCAGACCTCGGTGGTCGTGATGTCGAGGATGCCGGCAAGCATGCCGGAATCAGCGAGCTTTTCCATCGTCCGGCCGCCGGTGCCGGTGGCGTGGAAGACAAGGCAGTCGTAATCGGAACGCAGCATCTTCGCGATCGCGGTGACGCAGTCGGTGGTCACGCCGAACATGGTCAGGCCAAGTGCCGGCTTGCCGTCGCCGGCAGCCAGCGGGCTTGCCGCCATGGCGACGATCGCCTGCGCTGCATTGTGCAGCACCACACGGCTGATGCGGTTGAGGCCGGCCATGTCGGTGATCGAGGGCATCATCATGATGTCGGAGACGCCGACATAGGGCGCCACGTCACCCGAGGCGAGCGTGGAGACCATCAGCTTGGGCAGGCCGAGCGGCAGGTGGCGCATGCCTGCCGTGACGATCGAGGTGCCGCCGCCGCCGCCGATGCCGATGACGCCTGCAATATCCTGCTGCCGGGCAAATGCGGCGAAGGCTTCGGCCATCGCCGCCACGGCGCGGCCGCGGTCGCCGGATGCAAGCGCCTCAGCCGTGCCGGCGGGCCCCTCTGCGGCAACCGTTCCCGCAGCGATGTCCGGCCGGATCGTCGGCTCGGCGGTGCCGACGTCGACGATCAGGGGCTTGCCGCCCGCCTGCCGGATACAGTCGGCGAGCCAGGCGAGTTCCTCGCCCTTGGTGTCGGCCGTGCCCACGACATGGATATGCCCCGTCGGCATGCTCCGGTCCTCCCGCGCCCCGCCTCCCGGCGCATTTCGTTCGTTTCCTCGCGGCGACGGTACTGGCCGGCGCTCTTGCAATTTTGTGAGACGGGCGTATCGTATTGATATGCTCGTCTCACGTCAATCAGATGCCGACAGCGAAATCGAACGCGGACCGAAGGCCCGTACCGGTCGGCTGATGCTCGATACGGCGATCAGCCTGATGCAGGGCGGGGCGACACCGTCGGTCAGCGGCGTCGCCGAGGCCGCGGGCGTATCGCGTGCCACCGCCTACCGTTATTTCCCGAGCCAGGCTGCACTGGTCGAAGCGGTGGTCGACGAGGGCCTAGGCCCCATCCTGACATGGAAGCCGACGTCGCAGGACGCGAAGGCGAGGGTGAACGACCTGATCGCCACCGGCATGCCGCGCATCGAGTCCTTCGAGGCGACGTTCAAGGCGGCGCTGAAACTGTCGCTGGACCAATGGGTCAAGGGGCAGGCGGGAACGCTCGGCGAAGAGCCGCAGTTCAGGCGTGGGCACCGCGTCCAGTTGCTCGGCGAGGCGCTTGAGCCCTTGCGCGGGACATTGCCGCCGGAATCGTTCGACCGGCTCGCGCAGGCGCTGTCGCTGGTATTTGGCGTTGAAGCGCTTATCGTGCTGAAGGACATCTGGGGGCTGGACGGCGAGAGGACGCAGTCGGTTGTCAAATGGGTGTCCTCGGCGCTGGTGGATGCGGCAATTCTCGAAGCAGACGAGGTCAGGGAGGGGCGGGAAGAGGGGTCATAACTGGTTCGACCAGATGTGAAGCGGCTAACGGCATTGCGCCCATGCCAAGTTCCATGCTCGCCAGGGCATGATCTTCGACATGCAGCGAACTGGATGATATTATAGCCTTTTCATCGAGTTCTGCGGGCGCGCGCGAAAACCGAAGCGCCAAGAAACCGCTTGACGGACCTCTCGCATTGGTAATACCAGATTAGGCACCAAGAGCGGATCGCGCCATGTGGCCGGGATCGGTTCGAAAGTCGGCAGGGGAGGGCCGGAACCGCCACGCGGCGGAGCGGAATAACGGCAGACTGAGTGAAAGGATCGCCTGCTTTGCGGGCAGAACGACTACCAGGGAGGAAGTATCATGAGGAACAAACTGACCGGCATGCTTGCCGGCTTCGCACTGACGCTTGCCAGCGGAACATCCGTGTTCGCGCAGGACAAGGAACTCACCATTTTCTGGGCTGAATGGGATCCGGCAAACTACCTGCAGGAACTCGTCAACATCTACGAGGCGGAAACCGGCGTAAAGGTCACCGTCGAGACCACCCCGTGGTCGGATTTCCAGACCAAGGCCTTCACCGAATTCAATGCCAAGGGCAGTGCCTACGACATGGTCGTCGGCGACTCGCAGTGGATCGGTGCGGCCTCCGAAGCCGGCCACTATGTCGACATGACCGACTTCTTCAACGAGCATAAGCTCACCGAAACGATGGCCCCGGCCACCGTGAAGTACTACGCCGAATATCCGGCCGCCTCGGGCAAGTACTGGTCGATTCCGGCCGAGGGCGACGCTGTCGGCTGGTCCTACCGCAAGGACTGGTTCGAAGACCCCAAGGAAATGGAAGCCTTCAAGGCGAAGTACGGCTACGACCTGGCGCCGCCGGCGGACTGGAAGGCGCTGCGCGACATCGCCGAGTTCTTCCACCGTCCCGACGAGAAGCGCTACGGCGTCGCCATCTACACCGACAACTCGTATGACGCGCTGGTGATGGGCGTCGAGAACGCCATCTTCTCCTATGGCGGCGAGCTTGGCGACTATGCCAGCTACAAGGTCGACGGCATCATCAACTCCGAGCAGAACGTCAAGGCGCTCGAAGTCTACAAGGAGCTTTACGGCTACACGCCTCCGGGCTGGGCCAAGAGCTTCTTCATCGAGGACAACCAGGCGATCACCGAGAACCTGGCGGCGATGAGCATGAACTACTTCGCCTTCTTCCCGGCGCTGGTCAACGAAGCGTCGAACCCCAACGCCAAGAACACCGGCTTCTTCGCCAACCCGGCAGGTCCCGGTGGCGAGCAGTTCGCCGCGCTCGGCGGCCAGGGCATCTCGATCGTCAACTACTCCGAGAACAAGGAAGAGGCGTTCAAGTTCCTGGAATGGTTCATCAAGGACGAGACGCAGAAGAAGTGGGCCGAGCTCGGTGGCTACACCTGCAACGTCGCGGTGCTTGAGAGCGAAGAGTTCCAGAACGCCACGCCCTACAACAAGGCGTTCTACGACACGATGTTCAAGGTGAAGGACTTCTGGGCGACGCCGGAATATGCCGAGCTGCTCATCCAGATGAACCAGCGCGTCTATCCCTACATCACCGGTGGCGAGGGAACGGCCAAGGAAGTGCTCGACTCGCTGGCCGCCGACTGGAACGACACCTTCAAGAAATACGGTCGCATGCAGTAAGCGACTTCAACGCTCGGAGGGGGCGGCAGTCGCCCCCTCCGTTTCTTTTTCAGGACAAGGAAGGAACGGGCCTTGGCCACCGCCGCCGTCATCACAACGCTGGACCCGAAATCGCGCGCCGCCTCCCGCGGCATGAGCGACCTGGCGAT
Source organism: Alphaproteobacteria bacterium (assembly GCA_018823835.1). Taxonomy (GTDB): domain Bacteria; phylum Pseudomonadota; class Alphaproteobacteria; order Rhizobiales; family Rhizobiaceae; genus CAMYMG01. The sequence continues at coordinate 1,053,338 of JAHJHT010000002.1, forward strand.
CCGCAACCTCTTCATCATCCCGACGATCGTCTTCCTGATCGTCTTCAACATCTTCCCGTTGATGTATTCGCTCGGCTACTCGTTCACCGATTTCCGCGCCTCGTCGCCGGCGCCGGCCAATTTCGTCGGCCTGCAGAACTACCGCGAACTGCTCAATGACGACTTCATCTGGACCAACTTCGCCATAACGGCCAAGTACGTCATCGTCTCGGTGATCGGCCAGGTCATCGTCGGCTTCGGCGTGGCGCTGCTGCTCAACCGCGACATCCCCTTCAAGGGCCTGATCACGACGCTGCTCCTGCTGCCGATGATGCTGTCGATGGCCGTCGTCGGCCTGTTCTGGAAGCTGCTCTACGACCCGTCCTTCGGCATCATCAACTATGCGCTCGGCCTCGGCACCTTCGAATGGCTGTCCAACCCGGACATGGCGCTCTACGCGGTGGCCATCACCGACATCTGGATGTGGTCGCCCTTCGTGATGCTGCTGTCGCTGGCCGGCCTGTCGGCGGTGCCCAAGCACCTCTACGAGGCGGCAGCGATCGACCGCGCCGGCTCGCTCTACACCTTCTTCCGCATCACGCTGCCGCTGGTGGCGCCGATCCTGATGATCGCCATCATCTTCCGCACCATGGAAGCCTTCAAGACCTTCGACCTCGCCTACATCCTGACCAGCCAGCCGACGACGGAGGTGATCTCGATCCGGCTCTACAAGATGGCCTTCCAGGAATGGCAGACGGGCCGCTCCTGCGCGCTGGCCTACATCGTGCTGATCATGGTGCTGGCGATCACCAACATCTACGTCAAGTATCTGAACAAAGTGAAGGAGCGCTAGATGGCCGCCGTCCGCACTACCGGCGAACGGACGCTCAACCGCGTCGCCATCGCCAGCGTGCTCATCGTCACGCTGATCTTTCTGGCGCCGATCTACTGGATCGTGTCGACCTCGTTCAAGCCGCGCAACCTGTCGACGACGATCCCGCCGACAGTGGTGTTCACGCCCGAGATCTCGCCCTTCGTGAAGCTCTTCACCAAGCGCTCGCAGCTTCGTTCCGCGCCGACGCCGGAAGAGTACGAGGCGGCTCCCTGGTGGGAACGCCTGGTGTTCGACGGCGGCGAGAAGGTTGTGCGTTCCGGCCGCGGCGAGGTGCAGCTGTCGGGCTACCCCAGTCGTTTCATGAACTCGCTGATCGTCGCCATCACCTCGACGGTGCTGGCCGTCGGAATGGGGACATTCACCGCCTATGGCTTCTCGCGCTTCAAGGTGAAGGGAGAAGGTGACCTGCTCTTCTTCATCCTGTCTACGCGCATGCTGCCGCCGGTGGTGGTGGCCATCCCGATGTTCCTTATGTACCGGGTGGTCGGGCTCAATGACACGCATTGGGGCCTGATCATCCTCTACACGGCCTTCAACCTGTCCTTCTCGGTATGGCTGATGAAGGGCTTCATCGACGAGATCCCGAAGGAATACGAGGAGGCGGCGCTCGTCGACGGCTATACGCGCATGGAAGCCTTCTTCAAGATCGTCATTCCGGAAGCGGCGACAGGCATCGCGGCGACCGCGGTGTTCTGCTTCATCACGGCGTGGAACGAATATGCCTTCGCGCTCATCATGACCAACCGCCGCGCCCAGACCGCGCCACCCTTCATCCCGAGCCAGGTCGGTTCGGGCCTGCCGGACTGGACGGTCATCGCATCGGGAACCTTCCTGTTCCTGCTGCCGGTCGCGATCTTCACCTTCCTGCTTCGCAACCATCTCCTGCGCGGCATGTCATTCGGAGCGATCCGCAAATGATCCGCAGCGACCGACTACAGAGAATTGCGGAGATCGTGATGGTGCTCGGCATCGTCGCGCTCTGCCAGCCGTGGAACTTCTTCCTGCATCGCTACGGGGTGACCATCATCCTGGTCGGACTTGTGACCTTCATGATGACCAACTGGTTCGGCAAGCCGGTCGTGGACGACGAAGACAATGAGGGCGTCTTCGACGTCTCCGACCACCAAGAGGGCCGCTCGTGACCCAGATCGAACTTCGCGGCGTCCAGAAATGGTTTGGCCCTGTCCAGGTCATCAAGGACCTCAATCTCGTCATCGAGGACAATGAGTTCATCGTGCTGCTCGGCCAGTCGGGCTGCGGCAAGACGACGACCCTGCGGGCCATCGCCGGACTCGAGACCATCGACGAGGGCGACATACTGATCGACGGCCAGACCGTGCAGCATCTGAAGGCAGCGGCGCGCGACATCGCCATGGTGTTCCAGTCCTTCTCGCTCTACCCGCACATGACGGTCTACGAGAACATCGCCTTCCCGCTGCGCGCGACGCGGATGAACCGCAGCGAGCTGGACAGCCAGGTGCGCGAGATCGCCAATGTGCTGCGTATCGGCGACCTGCTCGACCGCAAGCCCTCGGCCCTGTCGGGCGGCGACATGCAGCGCGTGGCCATCGGCCGGGCGCTTGTCCGGCAGCCGAAGGCGATGCTGATGGACGAGCCGATCGGCGCGCTCGACGCCAAGCTGCGTGAGGAGATGCGGGCCGAAATCAAGCGTCTGCATCTCAAGCAGGGATCGACCACCATTTACGTTACGCACGATCAGATCGAGGCGATGAGCCTCGCCGACCGCATCGTCATCATGCATGAGGGCGTGCTGCAGCAGGTCGGCACGCCGAACGACGTCTATTCGCGGCCGCAGAACCTGTTCGTGGCGCAGTTCGTCGGCAGCCCGGTGATGAACATCGCCAATGCCACGGTCAGCGAGGAAAAGGGCAAGGCCAGCGTCACTGTCGAAGGTGCGCCCGAGGGCTTCCCGTTCCCCGCCGAACTGCTCGGCAAGCTGAACGGCAGCGCCGGCAAGCCACTTTCGCTCGGCATCCGGCCGGAAGGCGTGCTCGTCGAGCATGAGGCGGCGGAAGGCTTCCTGCCCGCCGAGGCGCACATCATCGAGCCGCTCGGCTCCTACGACATCGTCGATCTGCAGTTCGGGCCGCAGATGCTGCGCGCCCGCACCCGCGCCGGCTTCGTTTCAAAGCCGGGCACCCAGGTCTTCGCCCGCATCGATCCGGCCCAGGCGCATTTCTTCGACACGACGAGCGGACAGTCCCTGGGAGTGCGACTCTGATGGCCCATATCGAGCTCAGGAACGTTACCAAGAAGTTCGGCAACCAGACGGCGCTGCGCAATCTCGACCTCGAGATCGCAGACGGCGAGTTCTTCGTGCTGCTCGGCGAGACCGGTGCCGGCAAGACGACGACGCTGAGGCTCGTCGCCGGGCTGGAGAAGCCGACCGAGGGACAGGTGTTCATCGACGGCGTCGACGTCGCCGACTGGGGTGCGGCCGAGCGCGACGTGGCGCTGGTGTTGCAGCAATATTCGCTCTACCCGCGCTACACGGTGCGCCAGAACCTCGAGTTCCCGCTGAAGTCCAAGCTGCGCCGCGTTGCCGACGCCGAGATCGCCGAGCGCGTGGCACGGGTGGCCAAGACGCTGCGTATCGAGAACCTGCTGGAGCGCAAGACGGACCGGCTGTCAGGCGGCGAAATGCAGCGCGTCTCGATCGGCCGGGCGATCGTGCGCAACCCTCGCGTCTTCCTGATGGACGAACCGCTGTCGGCGCTCGACGCAAAACTGCGCGAGTCGCTCAGGACCGAGCTGAAGAACATCCAGATGAACCTCGGCCAGACCTTCCTGTTCGTCACGCACGACCAGATCGAGGCGATGTCGATGGGCGACAAGATCGGCGTGCTCAACAATGGCAAGCTGGTGCAGTCCGGCACGCCGAACGAGATCTACAACAATCCCAAGAATACCTTCGTTGCCCGTTCCGTGGGTTCGCCGCCGATGAACCTGATCGACGGCAAGCTGGTCGACGGTCGCGCGGTGATGAAGGCCGCCAGCTTCGAGTTGCCCTATGCGGGCGCCAACGGAGCCGCCACCGAGGGTCGCGCGCTGACCTTCGGCATTCGCCCGGAGGACGTGCGGGTGGAGTCGGGAGCGCCGATCGAAGCCATGGTGCACGACATCGAGAACCATGGCGTCGAGAAGATCCTGACGCTGCGGGTCGGCGAGACCACGCTGCGCGCTACCGTGCCCGCACTGACGGACGTGGCCATCGACAAGCCGGTGCGCTTCTCGTGGGATGCCGAGCGCGTGGTGCTGTTCGACAAGGCAAGCGGAGACAGCCTGCAGCATTCGGCCTGACAGGTATCGCCCGGCCCGAAGTCGCGGGCCGAGCAGTCTTGTCCTTCGTGCCAGAAGGCTAGCTGGCGCCAACCCACTTCTTCATCAGCGAGGTCGAACGCGCCAGTTGCGGTGCGCTCCTGATCTCCTCGCCAAGGGTAGCAGCCGCGCGCCATGGCCAGCGTGGGTCCGAGAGAATGGCGCGCGCCAGTGCGACAATGTCGGCGCGGCCTCCGGCGATGATTTCCTCGGCCTGCCGCGCGTCGTCGATCATGCCGACGGCGCGGACCGGGATCCTGACGGCGCGCTTCACCGCCTCTGCGAGATGCACCTGGTAGCCTGGGCCCGTCGGGATTTGCTGCAGCGGCGAGTTGCCGCCGCTGGAGCAGCAGATGTAGGCGGCGCCTGCCTGTTCGAGCGCCTGCGCGACCTTGACGCCTTCATCGACGGTCAAGCCGCCGTCTACCCAGTCCGTGACCGAGATGCGCGCGCCGACCATCATCTTCGGCACGGCATTCTTCACGGCCTTGACGATCTCGACGGCCAGCCGCACGCGGTTCTCGAGCGAGCCGCCCCACTGGTCCTTGCGATGGTTGGAAAGCGGCGAGATGAACTGGTGCAGCAGGTAGCCATGCGCGGCGTGGATCTCGATGAAGTCGAAGCCGGCGCGCTCGGCGCGATGGGCGCTCTTCACGAAATGCCCGATCAGGGCGTGGATCTCGTCCTCGGCAAGCGCGCGGGGCGTGTGCCAGTCCGTGTCGAAGGGGATGTCGGAGGCCGATACGGTCTGCCACGGATCCTGATGCGGCTGCAGCGGGCCACCGCCCTCCCACGGCCGCTGGCAGGAGGCCTTGCGGCCGGCATGGGCCAGCTGGACGCCGAACTTGGTGCCTGGCTGGGCGACCCGCCGGGCGGCGTCCAGCGTGCGCTTCGCGGCCGCCTCGTTGTGATCGCTATAGAGACCGTGGCAGCCATGCGTGATGCGGCCGCGGCGCTCGACGTCGGTCATCTCCACCGTCACCATGCCGGCGCCGGTCAGCGCGTAGGTCATCCACTGCTGCAGGTGCCAGTCCGAGGCCGAGCCGTCATCGGCGGAATACTGGCACATCGGCGCGACGGCGATGCGGTTCGGGAATTCCAGATCGCCGATGGCGATCGGGGAAAAAAGCTGCGCGGTCATGAAAGTCTCCGGGGAGGAATCGAGAGTCTAAGGTAGGCCGGCTTGCTCCCGGCGCAAGCGCGTCGCATGGCCCGGTCGTTCAATCCTGAAAGAATTTTATCCACGCTTTTGCGACTGCACGCATAATGGCGTCATCTCCTGTACGGGAACGCGGGGTCGCGAACCGGGCGAGCGTGGCAGGGGACGGCGCCGGGTGGCTGCGCGAAACGGTGGCGCGGTTGGACATTGTCATCCACACACCCGGGCCCTGGCCGAGGCATGTGCGTGAAACTCGTTGCTCCCTCGGAAAGGGCAAGAACGTCGGCGGGGCGCAGAAGCTGCGCCACGTACTAATATCTGAGAGGCTCGGCCCTGCGCCCCGCTTCCCTACTGCATGCAATGGCCAGACGGCGTTTGCCGGGCGTGGCAGCGATGAATGCTGGCCGAAGGCCGGAAGAGGCCAACGATCCGGCTTCTTCAGAGGCGAACGGGCGAGGCCATGTCAGAGGGCGGCAGGCCTTCCTCACCCTGAAGGGGGCGAGGAAAGGCGCTCCGTTTGTCGGCTGTCAGGCAGCCTGCTTCTTCGGCTGGATCAGGCCGCGCTCGATCAGGAGTTCGGCGATCTGGATGGCGTTGAGGGCGGCACCCTTGCGCAGATTGTCGGAGACGATCCACATGGCGAGCCCGTTCTCGACGGTCGAATCCTCGCGGATGCGCGAGATGAAGGTCGCATCCTCGCCGGCCGATTCGAGCGGGGTGATGTAGCCACCGTCCTCGCGCTTGTCGATGACCTGGCAGCCCGGCGCCTCGCGCAGGATGTCGCGCGCCTCGTCGGCCGTGATCGGCGTCTCGAACTCGATGTTGACCGCTTCCGAATGGCCGATGAAGACCGGCACGCGCACGCAGGTCGCTGTCAGCTTGATCTTCGGGTCGATCATCTTCTTGGTCTCGGCGACCATCTTCCACTCTTCCTTGGTGAAGCCGTCGTCGAGGAAGACGTCGATATGCGGAATGACGTTGAAGGCGATGCGCTTGGTGAACTTCTTGTTCTCGACCGAGTCGGCGACGAAGACGGCGCGGGTCTGGGTGAACAGCTCGTCCATGCCTTCCTTGCCGGCGCCCGAGACCGACTGATAGGTCGCGACGACGACACGCTTGATCTTCGCGACGTCGTGCAGCGGCTTCAGCGCGACGACGAGCTGGGCGGTCGAGCAGTTCGGGTTGGCGATGATGTTCTTGCGGCTGAACAGCGAGATCGCGTCCGGGTTCACTTCCGGCACGATCAGCGGCACGTCCTGGTCGTAGCGGAAGGCCGAGGAATTATCGATGACGACGCAGCCCTGCTTGCCGATCTTGGGCGACCACTGCTTCGACACTTCACCGCCTGCCGACATGATGCAGATGTCGGTGTCGGAAAAATCGTACTGGTCGAGGGTTTTGACCTTCAGCGTGCGGTCGCCATAGGACACTTCGGTGCCCTGGCTGCGCCGCGAGGCGAGCGCCACGACCTCGTCGGCGGGGAAGCCGCGTTCCTCGAGGATGTTGAGCATTTCCCGGCCGACATTGCCCGTGGCGCCGACGACTGCAACCTTGAAACCCATGAAACTCTCCTGTCCCTCTCCGCTGCTTCGTTGGAAACCCGCCGGCCGGCGCGGGCCTCGCTCCCGAGGCCAGACCCGGGAGGGGCGGTGAGGCCAAGGGAGATCAGACCGTTTTGGCGGTCGTTTTGGCCGTGGCAGTTTTCGTCAGCCGGACTGCACGCGCACCGAACCCCCCGGCGGAACCGCCGTGGAAGTCGAGTGAAAGGAAAGCCATCAACAGGCCGCGCATGGTGATCTCCGGAAACGGCCAGCTTCTAGCGCCAATTTCCGCGGAATGTCAATTCGGCGGTGCGCGGTATGGCTTGCGGGCAAGCGCGTGCAGACGGCGGTCGGCGGCGTTGCTCCAGTTGCTCAGGCGCCTGCGATGACGCCGGCCAAGCAGGTGGAAGGATTGCCGGCGGTGCGGCATGCCCGTCTCTGGCAGGTTGAAGACCAGCCCGGCCTTGCCGAAACGGATTGCCGTGAAATAGGCGAACCAGCCGCCGAGCAGCAGGCCGGCGACAACGTCGCTCGGGTAATGTGCGCCAACCACCGAGCGGCTGAAGCCGAAGTAGAGCGCGACAATGATCGCCAGGAGCCGCAGGCGCGGGAAGAGGACGGCGACGCAAAAGCAGACGGCTCCCACCGTGGTGGCGTGCCCGGAGGGAAAGCCGGCATAGCTGGCGTCGAAGGCCCAGCTGTCGAAATAGAAGGTGCCGTGCTCGGCGAAATGCAGGGGCCGCGCGCGGCCGATGGCCTGTTTCAGGAACGTCACGATGAGACCGGAGCCGCCGATGGCGACGAAAGCGTACCAGGCGGCTGCCGTCCTGTTGAACAGCAGCAGCCGGGCACGGCGCGAATAGCGCCGCCAGTCGACGAAGGCTGTCCAGATCAGGAAGACGGCGAGCGGAATCAGGTACCAGCCGGACTTGCCGTAGTCGGTGATCGCCCGTCCGAAGCGGGTGACGAGGCTCGAATTGTCGACGATATGGGCGCCGAAGACAGGGTCGAAATAGGCTGCGGCGAGGATGATGAGCGCGATGCTGACGACGGCAAAGCGCCGCCATGGCACGTGGTGATGCCGCAACGCCGTCCGCACACGCAGCCGCCGCAGCGCGAAGCCGAAGGCGGACGTGGTGTTGGAGACGGCAAGACGCGCCTTGGCGGAGGCGGTTTCCCGCCTCCGCGCCATGCGATCACCTGCCTTGTGGGAAGAACTCATGCGAGCCAATCACCTGCCCTGCCCATGCGCCGGCCGATGCAGCCGGCGGCATCCATGCATAGCGCCATGCAGGTCCGGCGCACAGCCCCGGCGTCAGGCCGACCGGGCCAGGAACTCTTCGCGGATCGCCTTGCCCATCTCGACGGTACCGACCTCGGTCATGCCCGCCGACATGATGTCCTTGGTTCGCAAACCCTCGTCGAGCACGGCGGCGATGGCCGCCTCCAGGCGGTCGGCCTCGGCCACCATGTTGAAGGAATAGCGCAGGCACATGGCGAACGAGGCGATCATGGCGATCGGGTTGGCGATGCCCTGGCCGGCAATGTCGGGCGCGGAGCCATGCACCGGCTCGTAAAGCGCCTTGCGCTTGCCGGTCCGCGCATCCGGCGCGCCGAGCGAGGCCGACGGCAGCATGCCGATCGAGCCGGTCAGCATGGCGGCGATGTCGGACAGCATGTCGCCGAACAGATTGTCGGTGACGATGACGTCGAACTGCTTGGGCCAGCGCACCAGCTGCATGCCGCCGGCGTCGGCCAGCATGTGGTCGAGCTTGACGTCGGCGTATTTCGCCTTGTGGGTGGCGGTGACGACCTCGTTCCACAGCACGCCCGACTTCATGACGTTGCGCTTTTCCATCGAGGTTACGTGGTTCTTGCGGGTGCGCGCCAGTTCGAAGGCGACGCCCGAAATCCGCTCGATCTCGAACGTGTCGTAGACCTGCGTGTCGATGCCGCGCTTCTGGCCGTTGCCGAGGTCGATGATTTCCTTCGGCTCGCCGAAATAGACGCCGCCGGTGAGCTCGCGGACGATCAGGATGTCGAGACCCTCGACGACGTCCTGCTTCAGCGAGGACGAGGCGGCGAGCGCCGGGTAGCAGATCGCGGGGCGCAGATTGGCGAAGAGTTCGAGATCCTTTCGCAGCCTGAGCAGGCCGGCCTCGGGGCGCACCTCGTAGGGCACGGCATCCCACTTCGGTCCGCCGACAGCGCCGAACAGCACCGCGTCGGCGGACATCGCCTTGGCCATGTCGGCGTCGGAAATGGCCTGGCCATGCGCGTCGTAGGCGCAGCCCCCTACCAGACCCTCTTCGGTGACGAACCCGCTGCCCAGCTGGTCGTTCATGGCCCCGATCAGCTTCTTGACCTCGGCCATGGATTCCGGGCCGATGCCGTCGCCGGCGAGGAGAAGGAGGTTTTTCGATGCCATGATGCTGTCCCTGGGAAAGTCGTGAGGTGCGGCTTTGCTAAACGCCGGACCGCCAATGCGCAAGGCTCTGCCGCATCAGGAACGCCTGAGCGCCGTGACCTCGATCTCGATCTTCATCTCCGGCTTGATCAGCTCGCAGACGACCATGGTGGCAGCCGGCCTGATCTCGCCCAGCGCCTCGCCAAGGATCGGGAACACCAAGTCGGCATAGGCCGGGTCGGTGATGTAGTAATGCGCCCGCACCACATCGGCCAGCTCGAAACCGGCATCCGAGAGCGCCTTGCCGATGGTCTTCAGGCAATTGCGCGTCTGGTCCTCGACGCCGTCGGGCATGGTCATGGCGCTATAGTCGTAACCGGTGGTTCCGGCAACGAAACACCAGTCGCCCTGCACGACGGCGCGGCTGTAGCCGGCCGTCCGCTCGAAAGGCGAGCCGGTGGAGATCAGTTTGCGCATGGCGGCGGGCCTCAGGCCCAAGGCCGCCTGTCGGCGAGCTTGTCCTCGTAGCTGGCGATGGCCGGGGCCTTCTCCATGGTCAGGGCGATGTCGTCGAGACCGTTGAGCAGGCAATGGCGCTTGAAGTCGTCGATGTCGAACTTGACCGAGCCGCCGTCCGGCCCGCGGATTTCCTGGGCCTCGAGATCGACGGTGAGCGTGGCGTTGGAACCGCGCGAGGCGTCGTCCATCAGCTTTTCGAGGTCCTCAGGGCTGACGGTGACCGGCAGGATGCCGTTCTTGAAGCAGTTGTTGTAGAAAATGTCGGCGAAGCTGGTCGAGATGACACAGCGGATGCCGAAATCAAGCAGCGCCCACGGGGCATGCTCGCGGCTCGAGCCGCAACCGAAATTGTCGCCCGCGACGAGGATCTGGGCGTTGCGGTAGGCCGGCTTGTTGAGCACGAAGTCGGGGTTTTCCGAGCCGTCGTCATTGAAGCGCATCTCGGCGAAAAGCCCGACGCTCAAGCCGGTACGCTTGATGGTCTTCAGGTAGTCCTTGGGGATGATCATGTCGGTGTCGACATTGACGATCGGCAAGGGGGCGGCAACGCCGGTGAGCTTCGTGAATTTGTCCATGACTTGGCCCTCGTCTTCTCGGCACTGATTTGTGGATGCTGCTTTACACAATGCGGGGCTGAAATCAAAGAGACCGGCACGCCGGGGCAGCGTCAGATGACGTTCAGCTCGCGGAACGGGCGGTCGGCGGCGATCCGCTCATAGCCGAAAGGCGAACAGTCGACCGTGCGGTATGCGCCATGCACGAGCAGTTCGGCGAGCGCATTGCCGACCGCCGGCGCCTGCTGCAGGCCGTGGCCCGAAAAGCCGTTGGCGAAGATGAGGTTCGACACCTCGGGATGCGGTCCGATGACGGCGTTCTGGTCGAGCACGTTGTAGTCGTAGTGGCCGGCCCAGGCGCGCGTCGCCTTGATCGCCTCGAAGGCGGGGACGCGGGTCGCCAGAAGCGGCCAGATGATCTCCTCGAACTGGGGCCAGTCTGGCTCGAAATCCTGCGGGTCGGCCGGACCGTCGGTCTCTTCCGGGTCGGCACCGCCTGTAATGTAGACCGACCCTTCCGGCCGGACATAGATGCCGCTGGGGTCGACGATCAGCGGCATGTCGGTAAATTTCTCGCGCGCCTCGAAGACGAAGACCGACCGCTTGCGCGGCTCGACGGGCAGCGCGATGCCGGCCATCGCCGAGACGCGCCCGGCATTCGGTCCCGCCGCATTGACGACCGTACCGGCTTCCAGCGTGTCGCCATTGTCGAGCGTGACGGAGGTGACGCGCTTGCCTTCGCGGCCAATGCCGGTGACCGAGGCGCCGATCAGCTCGACGGCTCTGGTCTTCAGCGCCTTGCGGAACAGCGAGAGCATGGCATGGGCGTCGAACCAACCCTCGCCGCTGCGGCCGTAGGCGCCGGCGGCGATGCCTTCCGTCGACAGCCAGGCAAAGCGTTTCTGCAGAGCTGGGGCATCCTCGAGGAGAATGTCGGCGCCGAGTTCCTGCTGGACGCGGTGATTGGCCTCGAGAATCGGCACGCCGCTCTCGCTAGCGAGAATGAGGTAACCCTTTTCGTGAAAGCCTATGTCGGCGTCGGCGCCGAACTCTTCTTTCAAGCGGCGGAACAGGCTCAGCGTGAACTGCGACAGGCGGATGTTTTCCGGCACCGAGAATTGCTGGCGGATCGAGGCGCAGGACAGCGTGGTCGCCGCATGGGTGAAATGCGGGTCGCGCTCGACCAGCGCGATCGAGCCGGAAAAGCCGTGCTCGCGCAGATAGTAGGCGACCGAACTGCCGACGATTGCCCCGCCGATGATGACGACATCATATCGCGCCATGTCTTCCCGTTCCTCAGCTGTCACGATTGCGCAGATGACAGGTTCGCCATTGCGCGGCAAGGGCTTGCAAGGGCCAGCACCGCCGGGCAAGAAGACCAGATGAACCATGCCACGCGCCCGCGCCGCTCGGTGCTCTTCGTGCCCGCCTCCAATGAGAGGGCGATCGCCAAGCTGGCGTCGCTCGAATGCGATGCGGTGATCTTCGACCTGGAGGACGCGGTGGCGCCCGAGGCGAAGGCCGATGCGCGCGAGAACCTGCGTGGCTTTTTCGCCGCGCGCGGCGAGGGCGGGCCGGAATGCGTCATCCGCATCAACCCGCTGGCCAGCGAATGGGGCACGGAAGACCTGCTCGCGGCGCGCGCCTGCAAGCCCGATGCGGTCCTGTTGCCGAAGGTGAACTCGCCGCGCGACGTGCACGACATCGACGACATGCTGGACGAGACCGACGCGCCGGCCTCGATGCGGCTGTGGATCATGATCGAGACGGCCAAGGCGATGCTCAACATCGGCCCACTGGCGGAATTCGGCCGCGACGGCGCCGCGCGCCTGGATTGTTTCGTTGCCGGTACGAATGACCTTGTGAAAGAAACCGGGATCCTTTCGACGCCCGACCGGCGCTATCTGGCGCCATGGCTGATGCAGATGGTGCTGGCCGCGCGAGCGGGCGGGCTCGACGTTCTGGACGGGGTCAGCAATGATTTTCGCGATCTCGACCGGTTCGCGGGCGAATGCGCGGACGGCGCGGCGATGGGGTTCGACGGCAAGACGCTGATCCACCCGGCTCAGATCGATCCGGCCAATCGCGCCTTTTCGCCATCGGAGGCGGTACTGGCCGAGGCCAAGGCGATCGTGGCGGCCTTCGCGCTGCCCGAGAATGCGCGGAAGGGCGTGATCGCGCGGGACGGCCAGATGATCGAGCGGCTGCATCTCGCGCAGGCGGAACGGCTGCTCGCCCGGGCCGGAAGGGCGCTACGGAAAGGGTGAGGCGATGAAACTCTACCGGTTTCTCAGCGGTCCAGACGATGCCAGCTTTTGCCACAAGGTCACGGCGGCGCTGAACAAGGGCTGGCATCTGTTCGGGTCGCCGACCTACGCTTTCGATGCGGAGTCCAAGACGATGCGCTGCGGCCAGGCCGTGGTGAAGGACGTCGAGGGCATCGATTACGACCCCGGCATCAAGCTCGGCGACTATTGATCGGCGTCTTCCTCGATCTGTTCCATGTCGTCGTCCGACAGGCCGAAATGATGACCGATCTCGTGGATCAGCACGTGGTTGATGATCGAGCCCAGCGTTTCCTCGTTTTCGGCCCAATAGTCGAGAATGGCGCGGCGGTAGAGGGTGACCCGGTTGGGCCCCTCGCCGGTCTGCGGGTTCCAGCGCTCGGCGATGCCGCGGCCCTCGAACAGGCCAAGCAGGTCGAACGGGGTTTCCAGCGACAGGTCGTCCATGATCTCGTCGGTCGGAAACTCGGCGATCTGGATGATGATCTCGCCTGTCAGGGTGCGGAATTTCTCGGGCAGGTGGGCATAGGTCTCAAGCGCCAGCAGCTCCATCTCTTCCATCGAGGGCGATAATTGGTCTTGCCATGCGCGTGTCTGGTAGATGCGGGCCATCGTTTTTCCTTTCGACGCATATAGCCGTTGTGGCCCCGGGTTTCGAGGCCCTTGCGACAAGCAGGGCAATCAGGTCGGTCTGCAGCTCCGGCAAAAGGAATAAATTCTCCTTGCGGGTCGCTTGACTCTTCCGGGTCCCTCTGGAATCTATAAGAACATAACAGGAACAATTGCCGGAAAGCAGGACCGTCATGGCGACCAACGCCGCGACGCAGGGAACCGTTTTTGCCTTGCGTCGACAGATTGCGAAGATAGAGGGCCGGCTTGCCGAGCGCCTTGAAGAGCGCAGCGGCGAGGCCGCGGCCGAGTCCGACATCGTGCTCAGGCAGCACGGCATCGCCGTGCCGGCCGGCGGGTTGCTGCCGACCGGCGTCGAGGATCTGGACCGGGCGCTGGGCGGCGGGCTGCCCAAGGCCGCGCTGACCGAGATCCACGGGACCCAGACGCGCGATGCCGGGGCCGCGGCCGGGTTCGCGCTGGCGCTGGTCAGCATGGCGCTGAAGCAGCGGGCCGACAGGGCGCCGCTCTTGTGGATCGGCACGGCGGAGATCTTTCGCGAGGCGGCCCTTCCCTATGCGGCCGGGCTGCAGGCCCGCTTCGGCATCGCGCCGGAGGACATGCTGCTGTCGGAGGCGCCGAAACTCGCCGATGCGCTTTGGATCGCCGAGGAGGCGGCGCGGCTGACGACGCTTTCGGCGGTGCTGCTGGAACTGCGCGGCAACCCGCAGGCGCTCGACCTGACAGCGACGCGCCGGCTGCACCGCCGGGCACAGGCGGGCGGGCGGCCGGTCTTCCTGCTGCGCCAGTCCGCACATGCCGAGCCGACCGCAGCGCCGGTCCGGCTGATCGTCTCGCCGGCGCCGGCCGGCCTGCGCCAGACGGCAGGAGGGGCGCTCGCCCGCTCGATCGGTCCGCCGGGTTTTTCGGTCACCATTGGCAAGAGCCGGACGGCTCTGCCCGGGCAGTTCATAGCGGAATGGAACTTCGATGCACGCTCCCTCCAGCAAAGGCGGCCAGACCGCCCCTCGGCAGAGAATCCTCTCGCTGTGGTTTCCCTATCTCAGCGTCGAGAGGGTCATGCGGCAGCGGCTGGGACGGTCGTGGCGCTCCAGCCGGCCGGCGACGATGCCGCCGCTCGTCATCAGCCACCGCGAGAACAATACGCAACGCATCGCCGCGCTGGACGAGCAGGCTGAGCGCATCCGCCTGAAGCCCGGCATGGGCATTGCCGACGCACGCGCCATGCATCCCGGCATCGACATCGTCGAGGCCGACCCCGCGGCCGACCGGCAGTTGCTCGAAAGCCTGGCCGACTGGTGCGACCGCTACACGCCGCTGGTGGCGCTCGACGGCAAGGCAGGGCTGTTCCTCGACATCACCGGCTGCGTGCACCTGTTCGGCGGCGAGAAACGCCTGCTCGACGACATGTTGGCGCGTTTCTTCCACCAGGGTTTCGAGGTGCGCGCCGGGCTTGCCTCGACGGCCGGCGCGGCCTGGGCGGCGGCGCGCTTCTCCGGCTCGCTGATCGTCGAGCCGGGACAGGAGGCGGGACTGATCGGGCCGTTGCCGCTGTCGGCGCTGCGGCTGGAGCCGGCGACCTGCGCCAGCCTGGAAAGTGTCGGCCTGCGCACGGCCGGCGCGGTGATGGCGGCGCCGCGCGCGCCGCTGGCGCGGCGCTTCGGCAAGCTGCTTCTCATGCGCCTCGACCAGGCGCTCGGCCGGCTCGAGGAAGCGTTGTCGCCGCGCCTGCCGGTGGCGCCGCTGTCGGTCGAGCGGCAACTCGCCGAGCCGGTGTCGAGCACAGCCGACATCGAGAGCCTGGTCACCCTCCTGGCGGCGACGCTTAAGGTCAGTCTCGAACGGCGCGAGGAGGGTGCCCGGATGCTGCAGCTGCAGCTGTTCAGGGTCGACGGCGCGGTCAGCCGCATCGCGGTCGGTACCTCGCGGCCGCTGCGCGAGCCGCGCCTCGTGCAGAAACTGTTCCACGAAAGGCTGGCGGCGCTCGAAAGCGACATCGACGCCGGCTACGGCTTCGACCTGGTGCGCCTGTCGGTGCTGGCGGCGGCGCGCTTCGAGATGGACCAGGGCGACCTCGCCGGCGGAACGCTCGACCGCGGCGAGGACATCGCGCTGCTTGCCGACCGCATCGGCGCGCGCCTCGGCAAGCAGGCGATATTGCGGCCGGTCGCCGTGCAGAGCCACCTGCCCGAGCGTGCCGTTGCCCTCTTGCCTTTCGCCGAAGCTGGCAATCCGGCCGCGGGCCTGCCGGCCCTGATGGCGGAACGGCCGATCCGGCTGTTTCGCCATCCCGAGCCGCTCGACGTGCCGGCAACCGAGGTGCCCGAGGGGCCACCGCTGCATTTCCGCTGGCGGCGCGCGCTCTACAGGGTGGCGCGGGCGGAGGGGCCGGAGCGCATCGCCCCGGAATGGTGGCGCGAGGGCGCCGATGCGCCGGTACGCAACTATTTCCGCGTCGAGGATGCCGACGGGCGGCGCTACTGGCTCTACCGGCAGGGTCTTTACGGCGCCACGCAGAAATCGGTGCCGCGCTGGTTCATGCACGGTCTCTTTGCATGAATGCGATGACACCCCCGCCCTATGCCGAGCTCGGCATGCAGTCGAATTTCTCCTTCCTGCGCGGCGCGTCGCGGCCGGAGGAGCTGGTGGTGGCGGCACGGCTGCTCGGCTATTCGTCGATCGGGCTTGCCGACCGCAACAGCGTGGCGGGCGTGGTGCGGGCCTGGCAGCAGGCCAAGGTGGAAGGGCTCGCCTATCATCCAGGCTGCCGCCTGGTGTTCTGCGACGGCACGCCGGACGTGCTCGCCTATCCGCGCGATCGCAAGGGCTGGGGGCATCTCTGCCGCATGCTCAGCCAGGCCAATCTGCGCGACGAGAGCGAGAAGGGCGCGGCGCGCCTCTATCTCGAGGATCTCGTCGAATGGGGCGACCGCCTGTCGCTCGCCGTGTTCGCGGATGTCGGTCCGGGCGCTGCCGATCCGCGCGGCCTGCTGGCCCGGTTGAAGCAGCGTTTCGGCGGGGCGCTGCGGCTGGCCGTGGCGCCCGATTATGGCGGCGACGACCGCTTCAGGATCGAGCAGGCGGCCGCCCTGGCCAGCGCCGCCGGGGTGCCGCTGATGGCGACCAACGACGTCCTCTACCACACGGGGGAAAGACGGGCGCTGCAGGACGTGCTGACGGCGATCCGGCTCAACGTGCCGGTCGCCGAGGCCGGGCTGGAGCTCAGGGCCAATGCCGAGCGCCACCTCAAGCCGGCGCAGGAGATGGCGCGGCTCTTCCGCCATCACCGCGAGGCGCTGGTCGAGACGCTGCGGTTTTCCGGCGAGCTCGGTTTCTCGCTCAGCGACCTGGAGTACAATTACCCGGACGAGCCGACGGAATCGGGGCTGGAGCCGCAGGCCGAGCTGGAAAGGCTGACCTGGGAGGGGTCGCGCCAGCGATATCCCGACGGGGTGTCCGACAAGGTCGCCGGCATCATCCGGCACGAACTCGCAACCGTGCAGCAGCTGAACTATGCCCGCTATTTCCTGACCGTGCGCGACATCGTCAAGTTCGCCCGGTCGCAGGGCATTCTCTGCCAGGGGCGCGGCTCGGCGGCCAATTCCGTCATCTGCTACTGCCTCGGCATCACCGATGTCGGCCCGGAGATCATCGACGTGCTGTTTGAGCGCTTCATCTCCGCCGAGCGCAACGAACCGCCCGACATCGACGTCGATTTCGAGCATGAGCGGCGCGACGAGGTGATCGCCTATATCTACGAGCGGTACAGCCAGAAGCGCACCGCGCTCGCGGCCTCCGTGGTCACCTATCGCGGCCGCTCGGCGCTGCGCGAGGTCGCCAAGGCGCTCGGCCTGTCGGACGACGTGCGCGACGCGCTGGCCGGCTCGGTGTGGGGTTGGGGACCTTCCGCGGTCGGCGACGAGGAGGCCAGGGCCGGCGGGCTGGACCGGGCCGACCCGCTGTCGGGCCATGTCATCGCGCTCGCCAACGAGATCATGGGCTTTCCGCGCCACCTGTCGCAGCATGTCGGCGGCTTCGTCATCACTCGGGACCGGCTCGACGAGATCGTGCCGATCGTCAAGACGGCGATGGACGAACGCAAGATGGTCGAGTGGGACAAGGACGATCTCGACGCGGTGAAGATCCTCAAGGTCGACATTCTGGCGCTTGGCATGCTGACCTGCCTGAACCGCGCTTTCGTGCTGCTCGGCAAGCATTACGACGTGCGCGACCGGCACGGGCGTAGGCTCGAACTGGCGACGATCCCGCAAGAGGACCCCCGCGTCTACGACATGATCTGCCGCGCCGACACGCTCGGCGTCTTCCAGATCGAGTCGCGGGCCCAGATGTCGATGCTGCCGCGGCTGAGGCCGCGCGAATTCTACGATCTCGTCATCGAGGTGGCGATCGTCAGGCCAGGCCCCATCCAGGGCGACATGGTGCATCCCTACCTGCGGCGGCGGCAGGGGAAGGAGAAGGCCGAATATCCCAAGCCCGAATTAAGGGAAATTCTCGGCAAGACGCTCGGCGTGCCGCTGTTCCAGGAGCAGGCGATGAAGATCGCCATCGTCGCCGGCGGATTCAAGCCGGGCGTCGCCGACGAGTTGCGGCGCGCCATGGCGACCTTCAAGCGCACCGGCACGATCGGCAACTACCGCCAGAAGATGATCGACGGCATGCTGGCCAATGGTTACGACAAGGAATTCGCCGAGCGCTGCTTCAAGCAGATCGAGGGGTTCGGCGAATACGGCTTTCCCGAAAGCCATGCGGCCTCCTTCGCGCTGCTGGTCTATGCTTCCTGCTGGTTCAAGACCTTCTATCCGGACGTCTTCTGCGCCGCGATCCTCAACGCGCAGCCGATGGGCTTCTATGCCCCGGCGCAGCTTGTGCGCGATGCACGCGAGCATGGCGTGGAAGTGCGCGTGGCGGACATCAACCACTCCGGCTGGGACTGCGCGCTAGAGCCGGCGCCCTTCGAGGCGGCGCGCATCCACCACCGCCATGGCGAAATGCGCGGCGTCATCCGGACGCAGCATGCGGTGCGGCTCGGCCTGCGGCAGATCAAGGGGCTGTCGTCGAAGCGGATCGAGCAGTTGGTGGCGTGCCGCGGCGACGGCTACCATTCGGTGCGCGACCTCTGGCTGCGCTCTGGTCTCAATGTCGACGAGATCGAGAAGCTGGCGGAGGCCGATGCCTTCCGCTCGATCGGTCTCGACCGGCGCGCCGCGCTATGGGCCGTGCGCGCGCTGGACGGGCGGAGCGCGGCCGAAAAGCTGCCGCTGTTCGACCGGCCGGACCTCGGCTTGCGCGACAACGAGCCGGAGACGCTGCTGCCCGTGATGCCGCCCGGCCAGCATGTCGTGCACGACTACCAGACGCTTGGCCTGTCGCTGAAGGCGCATCCGGTCTCCTTCCTGCGGGAGCGGCTCGATCGCGCGGGCATCACGCCGAACGCACGGCTGGCGACCGTGCCCGGCGGCAGGCGTGTGTCGGTCGCCGGCCTGGTGCTGGTGCGGCAGCGGCCCGGCAAGGGCAATGCCATCTTCCTGACCCTGGAGGACGAGGGCGCGGTCGCCAACATCATCGTCTGGGCGCGCAATTTCGAAAAATTCCGGGCGGTCGTGATGGGCGCGAAGTTCATCCGGGTGACCGGCAAGCTGCAGTCGGAATCGGGTGTGGTGCATATCGTGGCCGAGAAGGCGGAGGACCTGACGCCCTGGCTGTCGGCACTGCTGGAAGAAAGAATGCCATCCGCGGCAGTGCCTGCCGGCATTCATGGGGAGAGCCGGGCCGCGCCCGGCAGCGGGGCGGCGTCGCTGGCCATGGCCAGCAGGCAAGACGCCGAAGCACTGGCGGGCAGGGCCGGCAAAGTCATGCCGAAGGGGAGAAATTTCCAGTGACGCGCCGGCCCGGCCGGCGAGGCGTCAGCGCGGCTTTCTGGGCGCCCTTGCGGCGGGGGCATCGATCTCCACCGGCCGCGCCTCGGAGGGCAGCATGACCGGGATGCCGTCGCGCACGGGGTAGGCCAGCCGGGCGAGCCGCGAGACGAGTTCGCTCTTCTCGGCATCCCAGACCAGCGGTCCCTTGGTCAGGGGGCAGGCGAGGAGTTCGAGCAGCTTGACGTCGATTTCCTTGTCGCGGCCCCTCTCGGTCATGGCGTCACTCCGCTTACTGAAGGCTCGACCCGAAATCGTCATTGTCGCGGGCGAGCGTCATCTCGGTCAACGCGATCAGCGTCTCGGCCCGCGTCTTGAGATCGGGAGCCTCCAGCAACGCCTGCTTCTCGGCCGGGCCATAGGGCGCCATCATCGACAGCGCATTGACCAGCATGGCGTTCTCGGCCCGGCTGACGCTCTCCCAGTCGGCCTCGAGCCCGTTCGCTTCAAGATAGGAGCGGAAGGTCGCAAGCAGTGCGGGACGATCGACCTCGTCGCCGGTCTGGTCCTCGTCAAGGTCACCGACGAAGCACGTCACCTTGCATTGCCGGTAAGGAGTCTTCACAGGCAATTCCTTGACCACGCGGAAGCGGCATACGCCCTGCAGCGAAATCAGGTAGCGCCCGTCGCCTGACTCGGCGAGCGAGGTGATGCGGCCCAGGCAGCCGACGCTGCAGATCTCCGGCTCGTCATCAGCGCGCAGAGCACCATCGAAAGAGGGCTGGATCATGCCAATGAGTCGGGAGCCGGAGATCGCCTCGTCGATCATCTGCAGGTAACGCGGTTCGAATATGTTGAGCGGAAGCCGCCCGCCCGGCAGCAGCAGAGCGCCCGTCAGCGGAAACACCGGCACCGCTGAAGGCAGATCGGATTCCCGCCGGTAGTTGAAATTTCCCGCCTGCACCTGTTCCTCCGTCTGCCGCTCGGCACTATCTGGCGCATCGTGCCGCCGTTGCAAGGCCCGTGGCGCGGCGGCCTACGAGAAGAGCAGCGAGGAGAGCCTCCGGCGCGAGGACAGGGTGACCTCGTCCGTCGGCCCCCAGGCCTCGAACAGCTTGATCAGCTGGGCGCGCGCGCCATCGTCGTTCCAGGCGCGGTCGGTCGAGACGATCGCCAGCAGGTTGTCGGCAGCTTCCTGGCGCCTGCCCTGTGCGTTCTGGATCATCGCAAGGTCGAAACGCGCCTGATGGTCCTTGGGGTTCTCGGCCAGCCGACGCTCAAACTCGGCCGGGTCGCCGAGCTCTGCAGCCTGCTTCGCCAGCGCCATCTTGGTGCGCACGGCTACAATGGCGGGGGCCTCCTTCTGGTCGTCAGGACAGCTGGCGAGCAGTTCCTCGGCGCCCGTTGTCTCACCGGCCTCGAAGAGCAGGTCAGCCAGGCCTGCAATGGCCTCGACATTGTCGGGAGCCTGCTGCAGCACGGCATCGTAAATGCCGGCCGCCGTTTGGGCGTCGCCGGCCTCGCGCGCCTGTGCAGCGGCCGCCAGCGCTTCGGCGACCTGCGACCCGCCGTCGTCCTTGCCGACCAGCTTGGTGATGAATTCGGTGATCTGGCTCTCCGGAACGGCGCCCATGAAGCCGTCCGCCGGCTGACCGTCCTTGAAGGCGATGACCGCGGGAATGGACTGGATGCCGAGCTGGCCGGCAATCGCAGGATGGTCATCGATGTTCATCTTGACCAACTTGACGCGGCCGCGCGCAGCCGCCACGGCGCGCTCGAGCGCCGGCTGCAGCTGCTTGCAGGGGCCGCACCAGGGCGCCCAGAAGTCGACAAGGACCGGCTGCTTGCGCGATTCCTGGATGACGTCGGCGGGAAAGCTCGCCGTCGTCACGTCCTTGATGACCGGTGCCTCGGCGGCGCCGTTGGTCAACGGGGCTTCGGAGGCGCCAAAGCTGACATTCTGGGCATATTGTCCGCCCATGCCGCCGAACGGATTGTCGTTGTCGCTCATTATTTCCCTTCCGTGCCCGGCGAGGCTGTTTCCAAGCCGGCAGTCTAGCGCAATTCGAGACCTGCTGGCCACATGTGGCGATCAGCGCGATACTTTCAAGACAAGCGGTTCGCGGCCCGTCGCCCGCACGAAGCGCAGCAGGTCTGCAGCTGCAATCGAGGTGGTCGCCTCGTTGGTCAGCGGATGGGCGTTGATGACGGCGTGCCGCATCAGGGCCTCGTCAATGACGAAGCGAACCGTCGCGGACGGATCGTTGAGCAGGCCAAAGGGGGTTACCGCCCCCGGCGTGACGCCAAGATGCTGCAGGAGCGCCTCCGGCTTGCCGAAGGAGACGCGGCTGGCCGCCCCGATCAGCTGATGGATCTGCTTGAGGTCGATTTCTGCGTCTTCCTCTGCGGTAACAAGGAAGAAATTGTCCTTCTTGTCCTTGAGGAAGAGGTTCTTGGTGTGGCCACCGCTGATTTCGCCGCGCAGCGCCTGCGAGTCGGCGACGGTGAAGAGCGGCGGATGCGATACCGTCGAGACGGCGATGCCGAGCTCGTCGAGAAATGCAAACAGATCGGCAGGTGACTTGGGCATGAAGGGTCCGGAATTGACTGTCGGTCATTCAGCTTTAGAGGAAAATGCCGGCCCGAAACAAGGCACAGGGCCGCCGGACGCGGGCATTGGCCCAGCCGGCGCAAGCGGTTAGGCGGCTTCGGTCGACAGGCTGCGATTTGCCTGTTGCATTCGCCCGACTCTTCGGCCATATAGGCGCGGCTTGCGGCGGAAACGCCGCGCGAGCGGGTGTAGCTCAGGGGTAGAGCACAACCTTGCCAAGGTTGGGGTCGGGCGTTCGAATCGCCTCACCCGCTCCAAATTTCCAGACGTTTAAGGCCGCGGATCTCCGCGGCTTTTTCGTTTTCTGGGGTACCTGCAACGATGGCGGCGGAGGTCGCCGAAGTGCCGCGGTTACAAGCGGGTTACCAGTTTGCGAATTCGCCGCGGCGTGAAGTCGCGGCGTCGCTGGGATGCACGCCAATTCGCAGAATGCCGGAAAAACGGCGCTCCGGCAGACAAGGCTTGCGACCAAGCGAGAGGATTCGGGGCGATTTGCGTGCTAGAACTGCTTTCTCGCGGTAGTTGAAAACCTAGAAGTGGAAGATCGTGGAGATGCGAGCGGTCGCGACTGTTGTGTCGATGGTGCCCATTGTTTCAGGATCTCCGTAGTCCTCATAAGAGACGAGGCCGTATTCTCCCCGCAGGGTAAGCTTGTCGGTGATCCAGGTTTCCACACCCCCGCCAAATTCGACAGCGTCGATGTTCATGCTCTCGCGCATGCTATCGGCGCCCTCGGTCATTCTGACGAACATCCGCTGGCGGCTTATGCCGCCATAGCCGTAGATCAGAGTCCCAGGATTAGCGAGCACGCCGAGACGGAGTCGAGCACCGTAGGATGACGAGGTGCCAATTTCCAGCGAACCAGAGTCGCCGCCGAGGCTGGCCGAGATCGTGTTGCTGATGCTTGACGCATTGATGCCGGCTTCGACGCCGGCGACGATGTTTGAACCGAATTGCCTATTGTAGCCGCCAACGACACCAATCGCGTAGCCGTCGGATCCAAACCCGTCAAAATCGAACCCTGCCCCGCCTGCGCCGATCGGTGCGCCATCTGTCAAGGTGAACTCGCTGACGCCTACGTCCTGGCCACCGCTGATGCCGGCGTAGAAGCCACTCCAGGTGTCTGGTGCATTGACGAACTGCGCGCTTATGGAACGCGGCTCGCCGAAACCATAGATCAGCCCGACCTTGGCTGTCCCGATGAGGGGAGTAACCTCTAGGCCAGCACCATCAAAGTCGAGGGTTTGTGTGTTCAGATAGCTGGCGATGTATTCGAAGCGCGCGCGGACGCGACCGCTGAGAACAGTTTCGACGCCAAGCGCGCCGAAAGCGACGCCATAAAACAGTTCCTTGTCTGAATCGGAATCGGAATCGCCGGAAATATCGTAAGCGTAGCTGCCCACACCATGAGCGACAGTCGCGCCAAGCGAACCGTAGAGAAGCGTGTCGGGATTGACTAGATAGCCGGCCCGCGCCGACACGGTTGCGAACCAGTCAGTCTTCAGTTCGCCGTATCCAAAACCGCCCGCGCCATCGGAAATCGAGACCGATGCATTGATGTCACTAACGTGACCGCCGATTTGAGCACCGAGCAGAAATCCGTTGTCGTAGAGATAGTCGTAGCCAACAAACCCGCCAATCGATCCACCGCGCCCGCCAAAGCCATCGAGTGTGATGTGTTCGGGGCCTTCGCGGACAGACACCTCGCTGTTGGACATGCTGTAGGCAACTTCGGTGCCGATGTAGAAGCCACCGAAATTCGTCTCGGCGAAGGCCTCGGCGACAACCTCGTCTGCTGCCATTGCGCTGGTGACCGAGAAGACGGCGACAGACGCCAGGAGAAGAAGTTTCATTGCAGGCTCTCTAGTCGGTTACGAAATGCGATCGCCAGTGTAACCGCCATTGACCAATCAGGCTGTGATTGAAATGCAACAGCGCGGCCCCAAGGTACCGCAAGGGAATCCGGCTTCTTGTGTAGGGGGACGGTATAATCCGTGGGTCTTAAAGGGTTGGTTGCGCGCACGGGGACCGTATGGAAAAGGTCTCGCGCTTGCGGTAAAGCTGTCGTCGACAGCCTTTTTGGACGGCGCGAAGCGCAGCTGATTGCCTGTCGGCGCGGGGTCGAATGCGTGAATCATGAAATGCCAGAAGCCGTCCGTCGGGGGGCTAGGATCACGACGCCTGCTCCTTTCGACCTGTTCGTCTCGTACCGGAAGGCAGAGCCCACGCCGCTGAACTGGCTTAAGGCGGCCCGCGCGGCAATGGTCTGGCGGGCACATGCCGGTCTCGGGTCGCTTGCGATCGCCGGCCGGCTGCTCGGCTGGTTTTTTCGGTTTCCGCCCGATCTTCTGCGCTTCATGTGGCGCTATTCCGCGATCTGGAAGCGGCACTTTCACAGGACACGGCCTCAGCAGTTCCTGGACCTTGTCGCGGCGGCTGCGGGAAACGGCCTGATGCCACGCGACTATTATCGATGCGACATTGCGACGAAGAAGCGCAAGGCCAGCTTTTTCGACGTGATTCCGTATCAGCTCTACGCCACCCCGCTCGAGGCCCTGTCCCACCAGCCAGGCAGCCGGGAGGACCTCGAAAGGACGAGGGACAAGGCAGCATTCTATGCATTCTGCGCGGGAAAGGGATTGCCGGTCCCGACGGTCTACGGCCTGATTCGCTGCAGCACGGATAGTGCGGAAACGGGCTTGCTGCCGCCGGGAGACTTCCTCGTAAAGCCCGCAAGGGGTGGTCAGGGCAAGGGGATTGCGATCTGGCGACACGAGCTGGAGACGGGGAAATGGTCGAGCCGGGGCCGCACCTACGCGGCCGGCTCGTTGCTCAGGCATCTCGGGAAACAGGCGGCCGCGACGCCGGGCGGCTTCGTGCTGCAGGAGGTGCTCGAGAACGGGCAGGAGATCCGACCCTTTGCGCCCTTCGCGCTGTCGACATTCCGGATCGTGACCATGCTGGACGAAAGCAGCGAACCGACCGTGGTCGTCGGCCAGTTCCGGACGGCAACAATGGCGGATTCGCCGGTCGACAATTTCCACGCGGGAGGGTGCCTTTTCCACATCGACCTGGCCACCGGCCTGTTCGGAAAGGGGGAGCGGGGAGACTATTCCGAGAATCCTAAGACGATCGAGCAGCATCCTGCGACCGGCAATCAAATTTCGGGTGTTCCCGTGCCGAGGCTGGACGAGATCCTGTCTCTCGCACTACGCGCCCATCGGGTCGTGCCCGCTCTTACCTGCATCGGCTGGGACGTTGCCGTGACGACCCGCGGGCCCGTTCTTATCGAGGCGAATGTGCCACCCGGACTGCAGCCGACGCAGCAGGTGCAGGTGGGGGGATTTGTCCGGACGCGTTTCATGCGTCTCCTGGCTCATCAGTGCAGGAGGTGGATAGAGGAGAACGAGCCGGCCGGATCACGATTCCGCGTGGGCGCAGACCGCACCGACTGGTAGCGGGCACACGCAATCCGTTCCGACCACGGCGCAAACCCACGGTTCATGAATCGTTCGCCGAAAAGGTGGTTCACTCAGTTCTCAGCGTATTCGCGTATGGGGTTCGACATATCCGCTAGGCCTGAACGGGTCCCCTAGACCTAGCCCCCTATTTTGCGTTGAAGGGGGGAGGTTGGGCTAACCCGCCCCGGAGCGACTAATCAGGCTCGAGGGCGATGTAGTCACCGCTCTCGCATTCGCCGAATTCCTCGAGCGCCGCTTCAATGTCCTCAGCTGTCATACCCATCAATTGGGCCGCCAGTTCGAGCGGTATCCAGTCCTCAGCTCCGGTCCGCTTGTCTCTGACCAAGATGTGCATCGTCGTGTCCCTGCTCAACACGACACGAGAACACAGCGACCATTATGTACGCAATTTCAGTGTGTTAGAACGAAGGTGACGAAAACGAGGGTCGGCAGATGAGCAAGGTACCGTTTGAGATTGGCGACTCACTGCACCGCAAGACAGGTAGTCGCGGCTTGAGGTACGCCGGCGAGGTGCCTGGCAGGCCGGGCTATGTCTATTGCGAGTACTGGGACGTGGCGCGCGATGGTGGGCGGGCTGACCAGCTATATCGAGAGGAGATCCTCGCTAGCGAACTGGAACCTTACGGTACCGGCCATATCATCAGCATACGCACGCGGTAGGGCCGACCACCGGCACCGGCAGCCGTACCCAAACGCCTCCGCGTACGGTCCCCGTGGCGCGGCGGCTAGCTGCCGTAGGCCCGGTCGAGTGCCTCCATAGCGGCGCTGCCGTCTCGGACGGCCTGTGTGTAATGGCCAAGGGTTACGGTCGGGTTCGCGTGGCCGACGATCTGGGCGACTAACCCAATCTCGATGCTCTGAGCCTGCAGGGTTAGACGGCGTAATTTCTCGCTTGCCAAGGTTGGGGTCGGGCGTTCGAATCGCCTCACCCGCTCCAAATTTCCAGACGTTAAAGGCCGCGGATTTCCGCGGCTTTTTCGTTTTCTGGGCGGCGTTGCCGAATTTGAGGCAACATGAAGCCGAGGCTTCGCTTATGCTTCCAGCCAGAGCAACTCCTACCCTTCTGGCTGTCGCCGACTCAGGCGGGCGTTTCGATGACGGCGTAAACGATGTTGCGGTTGTCGCCGAAGAAGACGTTCGCCTTGACCGCGTTGCGGTCGCTGCTGGCGTTTACGATGTTCCACATGTCGGCCTCGGACCGCAGCAGCAGCGCCCAGTTCATGCAGCTTTCCATGTAGCCGTCGACGCCGATGTCCTGTGCGAAATTCGCGAACATGAAGGTGCCGCCGGGCTTCAGCATCTGCAGGCATTTCCGCGTCAGGCGGATCGCGACGCTTTCCGACAGGTAGTCGTACAGGCCGGCCGCATAGATGAGGTCGAAGCTGCCGAGGCCGTAGGCATCGTGCATCAGGCCGCGCACCGAACCGTCGATCGCCTCGACGCAGGTGCCCTGGAAGTCGCGCACCATCGAGCCGACGCTGAGCGGGTCCTGGTCAACGGCGACCCAGCGCCGGATTCGCTTCTCGCGCAGCGCGCTCGACGCGTCGGCCTCGCGCAAATGTCCGGCCGCAATCGTAAGGATCTCGGCCTCGCCGCCGCGTGTGGCGGCCGTCTCGTCGACCTGGCGGGTGAGGATGCCACAACGCTCGCGCACGGCAACCGACGAGGAGGCCTCCCGCGTGGCGGCGAAGAGCGCGCGCCCGAAGGGCGTCGAGGCCTCGATTTCCTCGGCGACGCTGGGGTGCCCGTAGATGAAATCGAGCAAATGGGCGTCGCCCGAATAGCCGCGCGGCTTTTCGAACGACCAGCGCGTGAAAGGGTCCTGGAGAACGAATTCGGACACTGGGTGGTTCTGCACGACCGGCACAAGCGCCTTCCAGAGCGCGGGAGGAAGCTTGGCTCGGGTGTCGTGGAGGTCGCGGGCCAGCCGGCGGATGACCTCGCCAGGTTCCTTGCCGCGCTCGAAACCCTGCCTTGCGAGGCTCAGGACAAGCGCCAGTTCGGCCCTGGCCGTCTCCAGGGCTTCGGCAATGTAGTCATTTGCAGGGGGGGATTCAGCAGCGATGGCTTCGGGGGTAATCAGACTCTCGCCATCAAACACAAACTGGCTCACTCACAGCCTCACGCGTTAACGCTTCATTAACCCAACGAGAGAGATGTGCCCGGAATCGTAACAATTTTCCAGCCTTTTTTTCGTTGCCTGTGAATGTTCGCGGGGACAGAGGATCGGTAGTCGAAACATTAATTTCGATTAAAACTTTAAGCGTGCAGCGCAATAATCCGTAAGAGCAGTTGGTTATTGGAAAGTGGCATGATTAGGCGCCGTGGTGTGGGGGTTCAGTCGGAACGTTCCTCGACGGGGACAGGTGTCGCCGTCGGGATGGCGGCTGTTGATGGATCGGTGAATGACCAACGCACTGGCCAATCTGATTGACGCAGACCTGAGCGAGAAGCGGCGAGATCTCTCGCGGCAGGAGCTCCGCGATCTCTATCGCGTGGATGGTGCGGCGGAGAGAAAGCAGGCGGCGCGCCAGGGCCTCTGGATCGCCGGACTCGTCTACCTGCTGTTCTCGATCACCGACCTGATTCTCATTCCAGACGTCGCGGCCTACACGATCGCAGCCCGCTTCGCCGTCGGCGTCGTGATGCTGACGCTGATCGAACTGCTGTTTCGCTATGACGCCAGGATCGAGTGGCTCGACGGCACCTGTGCCGTCGGCCTTATCATCGGCTACGCGGGCTGGCTGTACCCGGCGATGATGACGCAGCAGATCCAGACATTCTCATACTACATGGTGTTCGGCGCCATCTTCATGATGGGCGCTAACCTGTTTTTCAGTTTCCGCTTCAGGCTGTCGGTCATTTCGTCCGGGATCGTGCTGGCGACGTTTTTCCTGGCGCTGCACTTCTTTCCGGCGAGCGGTACCTATCGGCTGGTTTTCGGCACGTTCTACATCTCGTGCTTCACCTTCACCTCCTATGTGAACTGGAAGCTCAACGTCGAACGCTACAATGTCTTCCTGAACGCGCTGGAGGCCAGGAACCAGCACAAGGAGGCCACTGAGCGGGGCAAGGCGCTGCTCAGGCTGTCGCGCACCGACCCGCTGACCGGGCTTGAAAACCGGCGCGCCGTCGATGAGCGCCTGCGCGACTACTGGAGCGACTGGCAGCTGCTCGGCAGCAGCTTCGTCGCCATCCTCATCGACGTCGACTTCTTCAAGAAGTTCAACGATTGTTATGGCCATCAGGAAGGCGACCGTTGCCTCGTACAGGTGGCCGACGCGCTGAGCGCCACCATCAAGAAGCACAATGCCTCGATCGGCCGCTACGGCGGCGAGGAATTCATCGTGCTGGCACGCATGGAGCGGAAGGAGCAGGTCGCGCTGCTTGCCGAGGCGATCCGGCGCACGGTCGAGAACCTTGCCATCGTGCACGAACAGCGCCGCGACGGCATGTCGATCGTTACGGTGAGCATCGGCGCCGCCTTCACGCGCAGCCAGACGGGGCCGAAGCTCGAAAAGATCATCCACGAGGCCGACCGGGCGCTCTATCTCGCCAAGGCAAGCGGCCGCAACTGCGTGCGCCTGTTCGACCCGAGCGATCCGCAGAGCAGCGACGAGAGCGAAAACATCGCGGCGCTGCTGAAGATCGCGATCAACCAGGACCTCGTCTCGATGGTCTACCAGCCGATCCAGAACGTCGATACGGGCCGCCTGGAGGCGGTGGAAGCGTTGATGCGGCTGAGAATGCTGGATGGCACCTCGGTTCCGCCAAGCCTGTTCATCCCGGTGGCGGAGCGGACGGGGGCGATCCTGGAACTCGGGCGATGGGCGATCCGGACGGTCTGCCACGAGCTCATCCTCGACAATCATGTCAGTCTCGTCAGCGTCAACGTCTCGCCGATCCAGCTGAGAACGCCGGGCTTCGCGACCTCCGTCGCCGCCATCCTGACCGAGACCGGCGTGACCGGAAACCGTCTGGCCTTCGAGATCACCGAGGGGCTGGAGATGGAGATGCACTCCGATATCCTGCGCTGCATCAGCGATCTCAAGCTGCTCGGCATCAGGATATGGCTCGACGATTTCGGCACCGGCTTTGCCGGACTGTCCTGGCTGCGCCTGATCGACTTCGACACCGTGAAGATCGACCGCTCGTTCCTGCACGATTGCCGCTCCTCGCGAGGCCGGGCGATGCTGAAGGACATCATCGGGCTGATCCGAAACCGCGGTCACAAGATCCTGGTCGAGGGTGTGGAGACGGAAGAACAACTGCTGCTGATGCGCGAATTCGGCATCGACAAGATCCAGGGCTACCATATCGGGCGCCCGGCGCCGGCCGACAGTTTCCAGACGAACCCGAGCGCCTACAAGCGACCGGTGCGGGTATTGCGATCGGCCTGAAGGCGGCCGCCCTGCCCGCGACTAGCCCGCGAGCTTGAAGCCGTACATCGGCGCGGCGACGCAGCCGAGTTCGCCCTTGTAGGGTTCGTCGCCGATGGTGAAGTCGAACTCCTCGCCGCCAAGCGATGCCCAATGCGCGATCGCCGCGTCAAAGACCTGCAGTCCCGGCGACGATGGTCCGCAGGCCTTGTAGTCGCAAGCCAGGACCAGATAGCGGAAACTGCGCCCGTCACGAAGGCCGAAAAGGACCGCGATGGCGCGGCCGCCTGCCGAGAGGCTGAACGTGTCGGCGAAGCCATGGCGTGCGCCCCCGTTTGCGACATCGATATAGAAATCCAGCCCGTGACCGGTCTGCAGCGGGTCGTCGGAAAAGAGGCCGCGACGCCAGGACTGCGCCTGGAGGAATGCCTCGCGGACCACAGGACCCGTCAAAGACTTCAGTTCCAGTGGGCTTGCGAGCTGTCGTCGCTTGCGGCGCAGGTCGCCAAGGCGCCGGCTGCTGAAGTGGCTGCCCGCCCCGCCGGCAATGGGCAGCGCGTGCGCATGGAAGGACAGCCTGGCGGGAGCGACGCCGAGAAGTTCGCGCCATTGCGGCGCGTGTTCGGCGCGCACCGGCCCGACTGACAGCGGGTGAGGGCCGATGGTCTCGCGAAGCTTTGCAGCCAGACCCGGATCCGCTGCAATGGCGCCGGGCCTGGCCACCACGCAGGCATAGTCGGTGACGCCGAGAAAGGCGTATTCGACAGAGCCATCGGCGTGCCTCACCAGCGGCAGGACGAGATCGAGACGGCCGGTTTCGCGGTCGTGACCGAGAACGATCAACGGCTCGACGCGGTTCGCCGGCGGGAGCCGGCGGTAGAAGGGCTGCAGCCAGCACGGATGCTGAAAGGCGGTCGCCCCGGCCGTGGCCAAGAGATCGAGATACTCTGCCGAGGCGAAATCGAAACTACCGCGTGCCGACAGCTGCATCATCCGCGGGCCGGGCCGAAGAGCCGGCGCAGCGGCTTCTGCTGGCGCCGCAGCAGCGGATCGTCGAGCACGACCGTGCCCGTTCCCGAGCCGTCGGCCGCAAGAAGGGCGGCGCGCAGGCGGTCCTCGGCGCCGAGCTGGGTTTCCAGACGGTCCGGATGGGTTCTCCGCAACAGCGCGCGCCGCGATCCGTGTTTCGGGTTCGTGTTGATTTCGTAGATCTGCGGACGCCCGGCCACGATGGCGAAATCGGCGCGGCCATAATCGACGCGGGCCAGGTCGAAGGCACGGCGCAGGATCGCGCGAAACCGGCCGTTGGCGACAAAATCCCGCTCCGCCTCGAGGAAGCCGCGGTAACCGGGGTGCTCGTGCAGGCGGGACTCGTGCTTCTGGTCCTTGACGATCCATTCGAAGCCGACCGCGGCATGGTGCTCCACCAGGGTGTCGCCGGCCCTATAGGTCGAAAAGCGGGCCCAGACGCCCGGGCTGACCTCCTCACCGGCATATTCGATGACGATCTTTCCGGCGAGCGAAACACCGTCCCGTTGCATGGCAAGGATGCATGCATCGAGCCCGGCCTGGTCCTCGATCAGTTCGATCGCTGCGGACTTGTGGTCGAAAGTGTTGCGGATGAAGACGGGGAAGCGTGCGGGACGGGGCGATCCATCGCAAGGCCAGGCGGTGAAGTCATTGATGCCCTCCGTGTTGAGGAGCTTCAGCAGGGCCAGCCGTCCGCGCACATGCGCCGGATGGTTGAGCACAAGCGACCCGGCGCCTTCCAGCCGCGCCGCGATGGCTGCCGCGAGCGACAGTTCGAAATCCGACAGGCGCTCGTGGTCGGTAAAGATCCATGTGCCGCCCGGAATCCGGCGTCGCGTGAACAGGTCTTCGTAGGTCCATTGGCGGCACTTCCTGCGCCCCAGGTCCCGCACCAGCCGGCGGACCGTATAGCGATGCGACCGGGTGGTGACGAAGTTGATCATGTCGTGGCAAACGTGTCGGCGGCGACCCTATGGCCGTCCGCCTGCAGAACCTCGCGATAGAGCGCTGCGGTAGCGGCGGCCGATCGGGCGACAGAAAAGGCCTTTACCCGCTGATGGCCGCGGATGATCGCGCGCTGGCTGATTACCGGGTCGTCGAGGATGGCCAGCACCTGGCGGACGAGCGCGTGCCTGTCACCCGCGGAGACCAGACAGATGGCGGGCGGGTCGCCGGCAACCTCGGGGATGCCGCCGACCGCGTAGGCGACGGCTGGCAGGCCGGAGGCCATGGCCTCCAGCAGAACACTGCCGAATGCCTCCCGCCGTGACGGCAGGACCAGCGCGTCGGCGATCTGCATCGCCGTCCTGATCTCTTGTCGCGGCAGGAATCCCGTTACGGCCCAGTTGCCTTCGGGGCATTGGCGGCGCAGCGCAGCCTCCAGCCGGGGACGGTCCGGCCCATCGCCGCAGACGAGCAGAAACCCATTGCCGCCGGCAAGTTCCCGCGCGAGGAAAGGCAGGTCTCGCCAGCCCTTCTCCGGGCTGATGCGACCGACATAGGCGACCGTCCGGCCGGAGTCCGGAACACCGTATCGCTGCCTGAAGATCTGACGATGCTCGGCGCCGGTCCGGACAAGGAACTCGTCGGCATGAACCGCGTCGGACACCGTGCGGAGCTTGTCGCGCCCAAGACCGAGGATTCGGGCGGCGTCGCCGGTCGCCTGGGCCGTCAGGCCAACGACCCGGTCGGCACGCCGCAGGGCCGCGCGCTCGATCCAGAGCGTGACGTCGAACGGCGATCCGTCCAGGCGCAGCAAGCGTTGCAGGCCGCCCCAGAGGGCGGTGTTCAGCGATACGACCACCGGCGGCCCGGCGATGCCGAGGACAAATGCCAGAACCCGGCACCAGACCGAGTGGTTGAAGTGGATGTGCACAAGGTCGTAGCTGCCGCGCGTTCTGGCGAGCAGCCCCATCACGCCGAGAAACCAGCCGAATGACAGGAGGGAGCCGGCGAGCACGCGCGGGAGATGCGGTCCGACGGCCCGGACGTCAATGTTTCGGCCGATACGAAAGCGGCGCGGGCTGCCGGGAATGTAGCTCGTGCCCACCGTCTGCTCGATGCCGGGCCCGTCGAGCGCGGTGGCGATGGTCCAGGTCTGGACCTGCAGGCCGCCGACGGGATCGAAGGCAACGGGCAGCGAGCCGTCGCGATGGAAATGCGGGGTCAGCCTCAACACCCTGATCGGTTCTGCTCGGGGCACAGAATGCATGGTGACAGGAACCCGCATTGTCGCAAGCCGCGATCAGCCGGATCGGCGGAGAGGGCATGATGCTGGTCACCGAGCGCGCCGTCAACCGAGCGATGCGGCAGTAGGCGCCTGCTACTCGGCGGACTGGGGGCTGGCCGCGGCGGGCCGGGGGATCGCGCGCTCGACCAGGAGAATATAGAGGCCGGCACACATGATGACGACGATGCCGAGAGCGGCGATGCCGTCGGGCAGATCGCGGAAGACAAGCCAGCCGACGGCGGTCGCAAGCGGGATTTCGAGATACTGGATCGGCGCCAGGGTCGCCGCCGGCGCGAAGCGCAGCGCCCAGGTCATCAGCAGGTGGCCGAGCGTTCCAAGCACACCGACACCAAGCAGCAGTGCCCATTCCTCGGTGCCGGGCAGCATGACCTCGAAGAACGGCAGTCTTGCGTGGGCGAACAGCAGGGCAATGGGTGCCAGGATCAGCGTCGAGACCATGCCGCTCAGCGCCTGCAGGACAATCGGGTCATTCTCCCGCGCGAGCTTGCGGCTTACCAGCATGAAGAGCGCAAAGACGAAGGCGACGAGAAGCGGAAGCAGGGCCGGCGCGCCGACCGCCGCGAAACTCGGCTGCACCACCAGCAGCGTGCCGGCAAAGCCGACCGTGCAGGCGAGCAGCCTGTGCCAGCCGACCTCCTCCGAAAGCACCAGCCAGCCGAGCAATAGCATGATGAACGGCATCACGAAGGCCATGGCGACCGCGTCGGCCAGAGGCAGGAAGCGCAGCGCGGTAAACATGGCGCCGAGACCGATAATGTGCAGCAGAGAGCGGAGGACGGTCAGCTTGAAGGCGCCACGCGTCAAGCTGAGGCGGCGGCCGGTCAGCCAGATGACGGGCAGCAGGAGCAGACCTTGCGCGGCAAAGCGCACGAGCAGCATCTCGGAAAGGGGTACCCTGCCGCCGAGCAGCTTGGCCATGGCATCGGCGACCGGCGCCATGGCGCAGAAGCCGATCATCAGCATGATGCCGAGAAGTGGCCGGTCAGCACGCATCGGATTTCGCACGCGTGTCGGCACCGCAGGTGCAGGCCGGCGGTGCGGCCGGCCGACGGCCGGCGGTCGGGTCGTTGTCGGACAGCATGCCGTCCAGGGCGACGCATGTCATCTCGAGCACATGTCCGAGCATCGCCAGTCGGCAGTTTCCGGTGTGCTCCGGCAGTTCGTCCATCAGCTGTTGCAGCGGCTCGGCCTGGGCCTGATGCCCAGCCGGCGTTGTCGTACGGGAGGCCCTGCCCGCGACGGCCTTGCCGGACCCGGTCACTGGATACTGGCGCCCGCGCCTTGTTCAATGCCCGGAACCGCCAGCGTCATTGCATAGACGGGCGCATCAGTGATCCGCTTGAGGTCGAGAAGCGAGCGTATGCGCGCCTGGGACAGGGCGGCGGTGGGGCAGGCCGTGAGCCCGTGTTGCGTGGCTGCAAGCATGACGTTCTGGCCGATATGGCCGGCCTCGATCAGGACCACGCGGTAGGCGTTCGGATCACGATACTTCCACATCGTCCGGCGCAGGTCCGCCGTCAGGACGATCATGCAGGGCATTTCATCGGCCCAGTCCTGGCCGCCGATCAGTTCGGAAAGGCGCGGCGTCGCGTCGCTGACGCGGGCCAGGTCATGGTCGAGCGCGGAGTAGTGATAGATGCCCGGCTCAAGGCCGTCCACATTGCGCACGAAAACATAGGCTTCGTAGGGGTTCCTGGCGCCGCCGGAGGGCGTCATGCCAAGCGGAAGGCTGCCAACGCAATTCGCCGTGAAGCCGGTGATGCCCATGCCGGCATAGAGGCAGTCGGCAAGCTGCGAAAGACTGATCGAGGGGGCGGCCGCAGCGCGCACGGTGCGCCGCCTGGCCATCAGTTCGAGCAAGGTGGCTGCCTTGCCGCCGGAAGGCAGCGCGACGCGAGGAAGCGAATCCGGATTGCGCATGAAGAGCGGCGGCTGCGGCTCGTGCGCCACGCGCTCGATCTGTGCCGCCTCGGACTCCTCGATGCTCATGATATCGGGGTCTTCAAGACAGAAATGCATCATGCCGGTGGGCACGTTCCAGTGCCACTCGGAGATGTATTCCTCCTCCTTGCGGGCCAGCTCGGACCCTTCGACCACGACGGCCGAATAGCCGATCAGCGCCTCGACGGCTTCCGAGTCGCCCTGAAAGGGTCCCTCGACCAGCGCCTCGACGTCGGTCCAGTCGGATGTCTCCGACAGCACGGAGATGAGCCCGGTGTCGCAGCCGAAAACGCTTTTGGAGAGGTAGTTGCAGCCCAGTATTCCGCCCTCGTGTTGCGTGAATACAAGTGTCCTGGCTGCTCTGATCTGCATGGGGCCCTGACGGGAAAAAAGGCGGTTGCAGTCGTTGGGGTCGTTACTGCAACCGCCCGAAAACCGTATGCTCGGGAGGTGATCAGCGCTTGTTGAAAAGCGCGCCCTTCGACACAAAGGCAGCAGTCGAGGCGGCAGCGGTGATCACAGGCTTCTTTGCATTCATCGGACTGTCTCCATTTTGCGAACATCCTTCAGGTGGATGCCTCACGTTTATGGAGAGCGATTCATTAATAACCCATTAAGACAGAAATAAAATATCCCATCAAATCAGTATAATATTATACGGATTTCGTTCATATCCAACATAAATAATTTTATTTCGAGTATAACTTATGGTGAAATAGGCTCGTCGCCGGCTTCGGTAAAATGTATAAACAGCAGTCCGTTGAGTTGGCCCAAATGCAAAAATTTATGCTACAGATGCAGCCTAGTATACTATTGGCTGGCTCAAAAATCTTCTGTACAGAGCAATCTTGGGGTCGTCGCGGTTGAAGACGCGGGTACGACGGATTGCAGCAAGTAATGTCATCGACTGAGGATAAGGCGACAGAACAACGTTTGCGATCATCGGTCCAAGGTGGCTGATGACCATGGCGTGACCAACCAGCAGGGGTTCGGACAATGCCGCCCACTTGACCGCCATAAGACTTGGCTCGTGCGGGTCCATCCGGTTGGATGCCTGGAAATAGATCCAGCCGAGGCGTTCGGAGACCACGCCCTGGTGGTCACCCTTGACGTAGGACCATGTCGGATCGCCGCGTTCGCCCGTCGCTGTCAGCCGCCGGAAGCCCAGGGCGCCGTCCTGCTCCTTGACGACGGTGAGCGCGGTGACGACATCGTCGCCCAACACGGGTGCCCAAAAGAACGTCTGATAAAGGCCGGCCGCCAGAGCCGGCGGCAGGGACCTGACGCGCTCCACAATCGGTACGCACGGGTCGTCGACAGCCGTGGCGACGCCAGCGGCGATCGACGGATCGATGAAGAAGGCGTCCTCCGGCACGTTGAAGTAGCGACTGAGACGCGCCAGCGTCGTCTTGTTGGGCAGCCGGTCGCCGCGCAGATAGACAGCAAACTGCTGCCTGTGGATGCCGAGCTGCCGGCACACATGGTTAATTGAGCCGCGCGCTTCGCTCAGCGTGCGCAAATTGCGCGCGAATATGTCGCGAATTAGCATTGTGGTTCTAGCCCGTCCCGGCCTGATTATACAGAGAATGAGTTGTGACGCGAGGCCGAAGATCAACTTCTCCCAGTTGTAATTCTACTGAAAGAAGTGTGTCATCGGCTTCGAAGTTCCAGTGCGCCGGTATCGCAACGCCGGAGCGCCTTGCGGAAAGCGACTTTGCGTCACTGCGCTGCCGCTCGGAACCGCGTGCCGTAGTTCAGTGTTGCAAGTAACACAGCAAAGCTGTTGCGGGTTATAGACTGTTGCATGTTTAAATATTACCGGATAGATCGTCGGCTTCAAATCTGGGGAGCATGAAATGGCTGGCATCGATACAACCACAATTGTGGGACTGACGGCTGAAATCGTGGCAGCCTATGTTTCAAAGAACCCAATGCCGGCGTCAGGCCTGCCGGATCTGATCGCAACGGTCAGCGGGTCGGTCCGTAAGCTTGGCGAAGCAGATCCCGAGCCCGAAGCCGCCCCGGTTCCGGCCGTCAATCCGAAGAAATCCGTGTTTCCCGACTACATCGTATGCTTGGAAGACGGCAAGAAGTTCAAGTCGATGAAGCGCCATCTGTCCGTGCTTGGACTTACGCCCGACGAATATCGTGCGAAATGGAACCTCGGACCCTCCTATCCGATGGTCGCTCCGAATTATGCCTCAGAACGTTCGAAACTCGCCAAGAAGGCCGGACTCGGACGTCTCGCGGCTGTGAAGCCCAAGGGCAGACGCGCCGCCGGCGCCAAGTAGCGGCCAGCGGGTCCGCCGCTGACTGCGCCGGCCCGCCGCCGGAGCAGCCAGGACGCCGCGTTTAGACGCTAGAGCTTCGTCCAGGCCGCGTTCTTCTTCGAAGATTTGACGCAGGCCTCGACGAAGGCAACGCCTTCGACACCATCCTGCACCGTCGGGAAAATAACGTCCCTGGCCGGCTTGCCGTTCTTCCTGCGGGCAGCGCGTATGGCGCGCGCCGCTTCCTGGTAGATGTTGGCGAAACCTTCGAGATAGCCTTCCGGATGACCGGGCGGCACGCGCGTCATCCTGGCGGCAGCGGGGCCTGCACCGGCGCCGGCGCGGGTGATCAGCTGCTTTGGCTGGCCGAAGGGCGAATACCAGAGGTAGTTCGGGTCGGCCTGCACCCATTCCAGTCCGCCCTTGGTGCCGTAGATGCGAATCTTCAGGCCGTTCTCATGACCGGGCGCCACCTGGCTCGCCCAGATCATGCCCTTGGCGGCGGGCGCCTTGCCCTGCCGCTTGAAGCGCAGGAACACGTTCAGATTGTCGTCAACCGCGCGGCCGGGAACGAACGCGTCGAGATCGGCGGATAGTTCGGCGAGTTCGAGGCCCGAGACGAAGCGGGCCAGGTTGTAGGCGTGCGTACCGATGTCGCCGCTGGCGCCACCCACGCCCGACTGTTTCGGATCGGTGCGCCAGGAGGCCTGCTTCTGGCCGGTGGCGGCGAGGTCCTCGGTCAGCCAGTCCTGCGGATACTCCGCCTGCACGATGCGGATGTCGCCGAGAACACCCTTGGCAACCATCTCGCGCGCCTGCCGCACCATCGGGTAGGCGGTGTAGTTGTGCGTCAGCACAAAGACCTTGCCTGTCTTTTCGACCAGGGCGGCAAGCTTCTTGGCGTCGGCGAGATTGGAGGTCAGCGGCTTGTCGCAGATGACGTGGATGCCAGCCTCCAGAAATGCCTTGGCGGCCGGGAAGTGGACGTTGTTGGGCGTGACGATCGCCACGGCCTCGATGCCATCCGGCCGCTTCGCCTCGGCCTTGGCCATTTCGGCAAAGGAGCCGTAGCTGCGTTCCGGATCGAGACCGAGTTCGGCGGCCGAGGCCTTGGCCCGTGCCGGGTCCGACGAGAGCGCGCCGGCGACCAGCTCGAACTCGCCATCCATGCGGGCGGCAATGCGGTGTACCGCCCCGATAAATGCACCCTGCCCGCCGCCGACCATGCCGTAGCGGATCGGGCCGCTCTTTTTTTCGCTCTTACCTTCGATCGCCATGATTTCCTCCCTCGCTGTCCGCCGCGGTGCGGCTAGATGCCCATCATCTTGCGCAGCACCTTCTTGTCCGTCGTGCCGCCGGCGAAGTCGTCGAACGCTTTCTCGGTGACGCGGATCAGGTGATGAGCGATGAAGGGAGCGCCCTCGGCAGCGCCGTCTTCCGGATGCTTGAGGCAGCATTCCCACTCCAGCACGGCCCAACTGTCGTAGCCATGCGTGGTGAGACGCGAAAAGATTCCCGAGAAGTCGACCTGGCCGTCGCCCAGCGAGCGGAAGCGCCCGGCTCGGTTGAGCCAGCCTTGGTAGCCGGAATAGACCCCCTGACGGCCCGTCGGGTTGAACTCGGCGTCCTTGACGTGAAACGCCTTGATGCGCTCGTGGTAGATGTCGATGAAGTCGAGGTAGTCGAGCTGCTGCAGCAGGAAATGCGACGGGTCGTAGTTGATGTTGCAGCGGGCGTGGCCGCCCACGGCGTCGAGGAACATCTCGAAGGTGGCGCCGTCGAAGACATCCTCGCCAGGGTGAATCTCGTAGCAGAGGTCGACGCCGGCATCGTCATAGGCATCGAGGATCGGCTTCCAGCGCTTGCCGAGTTCGCCGAAGGCTTCCTCGATCAGGCCGTCGGGCCGTTGCGGCCAGGGGTAGAGATAGGGAAAGGCAAGGGCGCCGGTAAACGAGACCGAGGCGTTCAGCCCGAGATTCCGGGAGGCCCTGGCACCGAACATCATCTGCTCGACGGCCCATTTCTGACGGGCCTGCGGATTGTTGTGAACCGAGGCCGGCGCGAAGCCGTCGAACTGCTGGTCATAGGCCGGATGAACGGCGACAAGCTGTCCCTGCAGATGCGTCGAAAGCTCGGTGATCTCGACGCCGGCATCGGCACAGATGCCCTTGACCTCGTCGCAGTAAGCCTTGGATTCAGCGGCTTTCTTGAGATCGAACAGGCGGCCGTCCCAGGTCGGGATCTGAACCCCCTTGTAGCCAAGCCCCCCAGCCCATTCCGCGATCGACTTCAGCGAATTGAACGGAGCGTCATCGCCCGCGAACTGTGCCAGGAAAATTCCCGGTCCCTTGATGGTCTTGGGCAAAACTTCCTCCCTTGTCGCTATCCTGCCTGACGGCAATAGGTTGCTTGATCGCGGACAAATGTCCAGAACCAAGAAACATGGCCGACGGCCCCCCGACCGCCGGCCACTTTGCTCCCCCGAACAGGCTGGCCTGACCCTGCGGCAGCCAAAGCCGCCGCGGCAAGCCGCTGCCTGACCGCCCACTCTGGTAATACCAAAAATCAGAGTCCGGTCAAGCTGCGGCCGACCCCGCGCTGACCCGGCGATAATTTTCGCGCCTCGCAATAATTCCAAGTCGATCATATAGTTAGTGACCGAATTAACGCATGAGCGCGGCTGCCTTGCCCGCTGAAAATTTTTGCTGTAGAGGTCGGACAGGGTTGAATTGGTCGAACCAGATCGGAAGAACTGGCTCGACCTGGCACTTTGGATAGCGCCCCGCTTCCTCGCGATGGCGGTGGCGGGCAATGGCAGGGAGGAAGGCACATGCATCTTTCGACGCATAACTGGATGCGCGCGGAACCGCTCGAGACGACGCTCAGGCGGATCAAGAAGTTTGGCTATGAAAGCATTGAGATTTCCGGCGAACCCGAGCAGTACAAGACGGCCGAAACGCGTGCCCTTCTGAAGGAACACGGCATTCGCTGCTGGGGAGCCGTCACGCTGATGCTCGGCGATCGCAACCTCGCGGCCAGGGACCAGGGCCAGCGCGAGCGTTCCGTGCAGTATGTCAAGGACGTGCTGACCATGGTCAGCGAGCTCGATGGCGAAATCATCACGCTGGTGCCCGGCACGGTCGGCAAGGTGACGCCCGACGCAACCGAGGAAGAAGAGTGGACGTGGCTGGTCGACGCCACGCGCGAATGCTTCACCCATGCCAAGAAGGTCGGCGTCAAGATCGCCGTGGAGCCGCTCAACCGGTTCGAGACCTACATCTTCAACCGTGGCGAACAGGCGCTGGCGCTGGCCGATGCCGTGAGCCCGGAATGCGGCATCTGTCTCGATGCCTATCACATCCACATGGAAGAGTTCGACGTCGAGGAAGCCATCCGCAAGGCCGGAAAGCGGCTGTTCGACTTCCACGTCGCCGACAACAACCGCTTCGCTGCCGGTCTTGGCACCATCGACTGGCCGAAGATCGTCGGCATATTGCAGGACATCGGCTATGATGGCGCGCTGACCAACGAGTTCGTTGCCCCCGTCGATCGCACGCCGGCCAACCGCTACCCCGACATGGTGGAACGCAACCCGGTCGACATCTCGCCCGAGCAGCTGAAGTTCATCCAGGACCACGGCTCGAGCGTGCTGACCGAGAAGTTCTATACCGACCAGATGCGGATCACGGCCGAGACCTTGCTGCCGCTGATCGGCAAGAAGATGCCGGCCTAAAAGGGTGCCGCGGAAGGCGCAGGCAGGGCCAAGCCCGCCTGCGCCCGGAGCGCGGCAAGGGAGAGCGATGCGCATCAAGAGCGTCAGAGCCTGGTGGGTGCGGATACCCATCGAAGCGAGCCGCCAGCACCGCAGCGACTTCGGCCAGGTGCGGACGTTCGACGCCGCGATTCTGCGAATCGAAACCGATGACGGCGTCGTCGGCTGGGGCGAGGGCAAGAACGCCGCCGGAAGCGCCGGCGACTACGGCGCGCTCGTCCACATGCTCAACCACGAGATTGGACCGCAGCTGATCGGCCGGCACGCAGGCGACATCGGCGTGATCTGGGAGATGCTCTACAACGGCGTGCGCGGCGGCCTTGCCGTGGCGTCCGGCCACGCCATGCCGCAGATTGCGCGGCGTGGCATGACGGTGGCAGCGATCAGCGCAGTCGATATCGCGCTGTGGGACATTCTGGGCAAGTCGCTCGGGTTGCCGGTGTGGCAATTGCTCGGAGGGCGCAAGCTCGACCGCATGCCGGCATATGCGTCGGGCGGCTGGGCATCTGCAGACGCGATCGGCGACCAGCTGAAATCCTATATCGACAGCGGCGGCTTCAAGGCCGTGAAGATGCGGGTCGGCGCGATGGACGGGGCGCCGCATGTCTCCGCGGCCAGGGTACGTGCGGCACGCGCCGCGCTTGGTCCCGATGTGGACCTGATGGTCGACGCGCACGGCACCTACACGGTCGCCGACGCCAAGCGCTTCGTGCATCTCGTCGCGGACTGCGATCTGGCCTGGTTCGAGGAACCGCTGATCGCCGACGACAAGGCCGGCATGGCGGAGGTGCGTGCGGCCAGCAGCGTGCCGATTGCAACCGGCGAGAGCGAGGCGACGCGTTACGCCTTCCGCGACCTTGCGGTCCTCAAGTCCGCCGACATCTTCCAGCCCGATCCGGCCTTCTGCGGCGGCATCAGCGAGGCGATGCGCATCGGTACCATTGCCAGCGCCTTCAACCTGAGGCTGGCGCCGCATCTTTGGGCCGGCGCGCCGTGCTTCTTTGCCGGGCTGCACGTCTGCGCCGCCTCGCCGGCGTCGTTCACGGTCGAGTATTCACTGGGCGCCAATCCGATGATCCACGATCTCGTGGAGGAAAGCATAGAGGTCTGCGACGGTATGATCGCCATTCCTGATCGACCGGGGCTCGGTTTCACGGTATCGGAACGCTTTCTGGAGGCTCACGCACAGGACGCCTGACCGATGAAAGAGAAGAACCTGCTCGCGGAGCTTGCCGCCTACCTGTTCTCCCGTTCGCACGGGGACACGGGAAGGACGCCCTCGGAGCGCGAACTGGCGGAACACTTCTCAGTGAGCCGCGGGCAGATCCGCGAAGCGCTGGCGATCCTCGAGGCCATGCAGATCGTCGAGAGACGCGCCAAGTCCGGCATCTACCTGACGACGCGGCAGGCCAGCGTCGAGGCCATGGCCCTGTTTGCCAAGGCCGGCGTGCCGCTCGACCCGATCCAGATCTACGAGACGGTCGAACTGCGCAAGATTCACGAGATCAAGGCGGCGGAACTTGCCTGCTCGCGCGCCACCGACGAAAATTTCGAACGGCTGCGCGAGATCCTGCACGAATCCGAGCTGCGGCTTGCCGAGGGCGTGGGCCTTGCACGCGAGGATCGCGACTTTCACCTCGAGATCGTGCGTGCGACCAAGAACAGCGTCTTTCACAAGGTGTGCAGCGTCTATTACGTGATGGGCGAGCAGCGCCTGCCGATCTACTTCACCGACCCGGAACGCAGCCGCAAGTCGCATGCCGAACACCTGCAGATCTTCGACGCGCTGGTGAAGCGTGACGGAAACCTGGCCCAGGCGCTGATGAGCTCGCATCTGCAGGGCGTCGAGAGCTACTGGAAGGGGCTTCTGCAGGGCGGTCCGGAGCAGGCAGGCAAAACGCTGGCACCGGCCTAGGAACTGGCCGTGCCGATCATCTTCTCCACACATCCATTGCACCCGGAGCCGACAGCCATGCTGGCGGCGCATGGTGAGCTCGTCGTCGCCTCGGCGATCGACCCGGTGACAATTGCCGACGAGGCACGCGAGGCAGACATCGTCATCGTGCGCGCCAACCTGCCGCCGATCCTCTTCGAGCGCGCGACAAGGCTGCGCGCCGCGGTTCGCCACGGCGCCGGGCTCGACATGATCCCGGTGGACGCGGCGACAAGGGCCGGCGTCCTGGTCGCCAACGTGCCGGGCGCCAACGCCCGCACGGTTGCCGAGCATGTGA
This sequence comes from Alphaproteobacteria bacterium, assembly GCA_018823835.1. Lineage (GTDB taxonomy): Bacteria > Pseudomonadota > Alphaproteobacteria > Rhizobiales > Rhizobiaceae > CAMYMG01. Next base: position 1,096,488 of record JAHJHT010000002.1, read on the forward strand.
TGTGGACGTCGATGGCGCTGCTCAGGAAGTTCCGCAGCGTCGACGGCGACCTCAGGCAAAAAGGCTGGCTGGCCGGCCGCGACCACGCGGTCTCGGGCCACGATCTCGCAGGCCGCCGGATCGGCGTCATCGGCTTCGGCGCCGTGGGACGCAATGTCGGCGAGATCGCCGCCAAGGGCTTTGGACTCGACGTCATCGTCAACACGCGGACGCAGCGCGACCTGCCGGGCCATGTACGCCATGCCTCGGTCGACGAGCTGGTGGCGGCAAGCGACATTGTCGTGCTCTGCTGCCCGCTGACACCCGAGACCACCGGCCTGATCAACCGCGAACGCATCGGGCGCATGAAGCCTGGCGCGCTGCTGATCAACGTGTCCCGCGGGCCGGTGGTGGAGGACGACGCGCTGATCGAGGCGCTGTCCGACGGACGTCTCGGCGGCGCGGCGCTCGATGTTTTCGTGACCCAGCCATTGCCGCCGGACCATCCTTATTTCCGCTTGGACAACGTGATCATCACGCCGCACATGGCGGGCATCACCGAGGAAAGCATGATGAGGATGGGGATCGGCGCCGCGGAGGAGACGATCCGGATTCTCGGCGGCGACCTGCCGGTCAACTTCTGCAATCGCGAAGTGCTGGAGCATTATCGGCGCCGGTTTCCGGCCTGACCGAGACGCGCCCCGCTGTTCTGAACCCTCCAAACGAAAACGGCGGACGATTACTCGCCCGCCGCTTCAAAACCAGTTCCGACCGCCTTACTCGGCAGTGGTGGCTTCCTCAGCCGGGGCTTCGGCCGGAGCCTCTTCGGCAGCCGGCTCGGCGGCGGCGGCGGCGATCGCGGCGGCTGCCTCTTCCTGTGCCTTCTTCAGGGCCTCGGTGCGCTCCTGGGCCTTGCGGCCGGGCAGTGCCTTGGTCGGATTGTTGCGCGCTTCACGCTTGGTGATCCCGGCCTCGTCGAGGAAACGGGCAACGCGATCGGTCGGCAGGGCGCCGTGATCCATCCAATGCTTGACGCGGTCGGCGTCGATCTTGACGCGCTCGCCGCCATCCTTGGGCAGCAGCGGGTTCCACGAGCCGACCTGCTCGATGAAACGGCCGTCGCGCGGCGAACGGACGTCGGCGATGACGACGTGGTAGTAGGGACGCTTCTTGGAGCCCGCACGGGCCAGACGAATTTTCAACGACATTTGTTTCTCCTAAAAGTCTGTTTTCGCTGTTCGGGTTGGCGGCTGATTCAGCCGGTTTTCGTCACGCCGTTTTCAGCGGCGATCTGTTCGTGGTGGCGGATCACTTCCCTGACGACGAAGTTGAGGAATTTCTCCGCGAAGTCGGGGTCGAGGTGCGCGTCGTTCGCCAGCTGGCGAAGCCGCGCGATCTGCTGCTGCTCGCGCGCCGGGTCGGCGGGCGGCAGTCCATGCTCGGCCTTGAGCAGGCCGACCGCCTTGGTGCAGCGGAAGCGCTCGGCCAGCATGTGGATGAGCGCCGCGTCGATGTTGTCGATCGAGGCGCGATAATCGGCGAGCATCGCGCGTACCGGTGACATCTCGGCCGTATCCGTCATCTGCGCCTCACTTCTTCCTGTTGCCAAGACCGGGCAGGCCACCCGGCCCGCCAAGCCCTGGCAGTTTCATGCCGCCGGGCATGCCCGGAAGACCGCCGCTGCCAAGGCCCGGAAGCCCGGAAGCGCCGGCCTGCTTCTGCAGGGCTTCGAGTTGCTTGGGGTCGAGGCTCGACAGGTCCGGCATGCCGCCGCCCATGCCGGGCATGCCGCCAAGACCCATTTTCTGCGCCATGCCGCCCATGAGGCCGCGCATCATGCCGCCGCCTTTGCCCTTGCCGCCCATGGCCTTCATCATGTCGGCCATCTGGCGATGCATCTTCAAGAGCTTGTTGATTTCGGCAGCGTTGGTGCCGGAGCCGGCGGCGATGCGCTTCTTGCGGCTGTGCTTCAGGAGGTCGGGGTTGGCGCGCTCGGCCTTGGTCATCGACGAGATGATGGCGAGCTGGCGGCCGAACATCTTGTCGTCGAACCCGGCGGCCGCCATCTGGTCCTTCATCTTGCCCATGCCCGGCATCATGCCCATGATGCCGCCCATGCCGCCCATCTTCGACATCTGGCCGAGCTGTGCGGCCAGGTCGTTGAGGTCGAACTTGCCCGACTGCATCTTCTTGGCCATCGCCGCGGCCTGTTCCGCGTCGATGTTTTCGGCAGCCTTCTCGACCAGCGAAACGATGTCGCCCATGCCGAGGATGCGGTCGGCGATGCGCTTGGGATGAAACTCCTCCAGCGCGTCCATCTTCTCGCCGGTGCCGATCAGCTTGATCGGCTTGCCGGTGACGGCGCGCATGGAGAGCGCTGCGCCGCCGCGACCGTCGCCGTCCATGCGGGTCAGGACGAGGCCGGTGATGCCGACGCGCTCGTCGAAGCTCTTGGCGAGGTTGACGGCATCCTGGCCGGTCAGCGAGTCGGCGACCAGCAGGATCTCGTGCGGCGACGAAACCTTCTTGATCTCTGCCATCTCGGCCATCAGCGGTTCGTCGATATGGGTGCGGCCGGCGGTGTCGAGGATGACGACATCATGGCCGCCCAGCCTTGCCGCCTGGACGGCGCGCCTGGCGATCTCCACCGGCGTCTGGCCGGCAACGATGGGCAGGGTTGCAACGCTTACCTGCTCGCCGATCTGGCGCAGCTGCTCCTGCGCGGCCGGACGGCGCGTGTCGAGCGAGGCCATCAGAACCTTCTTGTTCTGACGGTCGGTGAGACGCTTGGCGATCTTGCCCGAGGTGGTGGTCTTGCCGGAGCCCTGCAGGCCGACCATCATGACGACGACCGGGGAGGGTGCGTTGAGGTCGATGGCGACGCCCTCGGCGCCGAGCATGTCGACCAGTTCGTCATGGACGATCTTGACGACCATCTGGCCGGGCTTGATCGACTTCAGGACTTCGGCGCCGACGGCCTTGGCGCGGACCTTGTCGGTGAAGGAACGGACGACTTCGAGCGCGACGTCGGCTTCGAGCAGCGCGCGGCGAACCTCGCGCAGCGCCGCCGAAACATCGGCGTCCGACAGCGCGCCACGGCCGGTAAGGCCGTTCAGTATCGAGCCAAGGCGCTCTTGAAGTGACTCAAACATCCAGTTTTCCTTTTCCCTGACATCGCTGCGATGCCCGAGAGGTAGTGCTTTCGCGCCTGTGATGAAACCCAGAGCATGAGCCAAAGCCAAAAAGCACCCGGGGGCGCACTGCGCTGCCGGGTGTTGGCCTCCGGGATCTGTTTACGGCGTCAGCCCTGAAAGAGCGTCGGCGTCCCGGTCGGCTGCTCGGAGTGTTCTACTCGTCGCGGAATTGGCGGCTGTAGACAGGAAATTGCCGCAAGAGTCAAGATTGCGGTGCTGAGGCTGCAACCCGAACACCGGACGGCGCCGTGTCGGGGCCTACCTTGAGCGGCGAGCGCGGATGGAGGAGCAGTGCCAGCGTAATCAGGATGGAGACAATGCTCATGCCCACGATGGCCACGGCCTGACCTGCCGTCCAGGGCAGTTCAGCCAGCGTCGCGCCGCGATAGAGCGCGAAGGGGCTGAGCGCATTCTCGTGCGAGATGAAGAGGAAGCCGATCAGGTTGTTGCCGAGATGCGCGCCCATGGCGGCGCCGAGGTTGCCGGTGGCATAGACCAGCGCGACAAGAAGCGCTGCAAAGCCGCCGATCGAGATAAGCACACCGATATTCATGGCGGGTATCGATCCGGCATTCCAGTGCAGCAGGGTGAAGAGCAGGGTGGGCAGGACCGCCCAGACGAGCGGGCTGCGAAAGCGCGCCGCCAGGCCGCGCAGAAGATAGCCGCGGAACAGGATTTCCTCCGACGAGGTCTGGATGAAGGCGAGGAGGACGACCGGCACGAAGACGACGAACCATACGCCCAGGCTCACCGAGCCGCGGTGGATTTCAGGGGCAAGCAGGTAGAAGCCGATCTCGGTCAGTGCCGAGGTGAAGAGCACCGCGATGAGGCCGTTGACGAAGCCCGGGCGAGACAGGCGAAGGCCGGCGCCGAAGAGGCGGCTGACGGGCTCGCGATGCAGAAACCGCATGGCGATCCAGACGCCGAGCCAGACGCCGGCGAAGGTGAGAAGGGTTGAAATGACGCCGATCGGCGACGCAAGGAAGCGACTTGTGAAGCCGCCCTGATCGAAAGTCAGCGGTTCGGGGCCGAAGATAGGGCCGACATAGGCGTAGAGGTAGGCACCGCCGTAGATCACCGCGCCGGTCGCAAGCAGCCAGCAGATCGCAACGATCAGGCTGCCGGCCAGGAGCCATGGGAGGCTGGACCTGGCGGCCGATGCCTGGCGGTAACGCTCAAAGGCTGAGCTGATCATCGGTCCCTCTTCCATTCCACCGGATAGGCTTCGTCGGAGGGCGGTGCGTCAAGGGCTGTGGGTACAATATCGTTTCGGGAAGATGAAAAAGCCGCCGGGCGAACCCGGCGGCTTTCTCTTTTAGCGCATGACGTAGACGATCCTGCGCGAGGACGGCTCCACCAGGACGGGCTGGCCGTTCACATAGACGTACTGGTACTCGTAGTCCGGGATGGGGCGAAGTTCGACGGTTTCGGGCAGACCCGCGCCAACAACAACCTCGCCATCCAGGTAGACAGGCTCGACCTCATTGGAGGTGACATAGGTGCGGACCTGTTCCGGCGGATCGATGATGGTGCCCGCGGCACCGCCCGCGACCACGCCCGCGCCGCCGCCGACGATCGCGCCGACAGGGCCGGCGATCAGGGCGCCGGCAACCGCACCAGTGACACCGCCGGTAACCGCGCCGGTCGCGCCGCCGTCAACATCGGCGGGCGGCGGTACGACCGCGACACCCGAATTGAGCGGGCGCTGCGTGAGCACGACCTGGTTGCCGTCGAAATCGCTGGTCAGGTAATCCGAATAGACCCAGCCCTCGACGCCGTCATAGGCGACGACGCACCACTTGCTGTCTTCGAGGCAGCCATTGAGGTCTGCCGACTGGCCGGCGCCGATCGTGCCGATGATCTTGTGCTGCGGGCCGGGACCGGCGCGCAGGTTCAGATCGGTGGTCGCCGAAACGGCGACTTCTGCGAAAGCGGCGCCTGAAAAGGCGAGAAGCCCGGCTGCCGCAGTCGATACGAACAGTTTCTTGTTCATGTAAGTACTCCTTGTTGTCCCTCGGCCAAAGAACGACGACGGAGGCATTGCGTTCCGGCCGACCATCGGGCGCGTCGTGACGATTTGTTTCAGGCGGTCTCAGCCGGTCGACGGGACAAGAGGTCATGGGTGAAGGCGAGCTTCCTTGCCGTGACCGGAGAGATGACGAACGGGTAAAGGTCGGGCAAACCCATGCAGCGGTTGAGTGAGTTCGAGGCTTCGGAAAGCACCAACCAGCGCGCCAGCATGCGGTCGAACTCCGCGCCCGGTCCCGGACGGGCCTCGTCGCCTGGCTGTGGCGCCTTGCCGGCCGGCAGACCGCCGGTGTCCAACCGGTCGAGGGGAAGATCGAGCGCCCGGACCATCTCCAGGGTGTCGGTGATGTGCAGGTAGTGCGCGAAGGTCTCGGCCCAGTCCTCCCAGGGGTGGCTCGCGGCATAGGCAGAGATGTGGCGGCTTTCCCAGTCCGGCGGCGCGCCATTCTGGTAATGACGCTTCAGGGAGTCCTCGTAGTTTACCGTCTCGTCGCCGAAGACATCTCGGAAGCGCTGCAGCCAGCCGGCATCGTCGCGAACCAGCCGGTCCCAGTAGTAGTGGCCGAGCTCGTGGCGGAAATGGCCGAGCAGGGTGCGATAGTTCTCGCCCATTTCGGTTCGCAGTTCCTCGCGCCGGGCGGAATCGGCCTCGGCGACGTTGAGCGTTATCAGGCCGCTGTCGTGGCCGGTCAACACGTGCTCGCCGCTCGGCTCGTCGCCGTGGATCGGGTCGGCGAGAAAGTCGAACGCCAGGCCGTTTTCGTCGTCCGGCCGGGCCTTCGGACCGACCGGCAAGCCGAAGGCGAGCAGCGAATAGATGGCGCGCCGCTTTGCCGCCTCGACCCTGATCCAGCGGTCACGGTTTCCGTCGATGTTCAGATCGGGAATGGTCTTGTTCAGCGCGCAGGCACGGCAGAACCGGCCGTTCGGTTCGGCCGTCCAGTTGCAGGCGCACTCGGTCGCGTTGACGCAGGGCGGGTGCGACCCACCCGACAGCACGAATGCACTGGCGTCGGGATCATAGATCACGAGCTTGCCGCAGTTCAGGCATTGCGCATTCTCGAAATAGAGGCGGGCACTACAGTTAGGGCAGGAAAACAGTTTCATGGCGAGGTCCGGCGATTGTGATGAGACGCAGCAACGGCGAGCGGGGTCGAGGGTTCCGCGGGCCGATGCGCGCCCGGCGATCCGGTCAGGAGGAAGCGCCGCAAACAGTGTCCTGCCGATCACAAGAGCGGCAACAACGCCGCATTATTGCCGTTTCGACGCAACAAAAGCTTGATCGGCCGCCGCTTTTTGGGCATTCGCAGCAGGGATCACGGTTGTTCGCTGTTCATCCTACCGTAAGTTTTACACCTTTGCTGGCGAGCATCCCGAGCGGGGGAAGGTGGATCAGGCAACTCAGGAGAACATCATGGCATATTTTGCCAAGCTAAAGATGATCGCGGCTGTGGGCGTCGCCGTCGCCGGCTTGCTGACAGGCGCGGCGCAGGCCGCCTCGTGCGGCAACGACGCTGCCGGGTTCGAGCAGTGGAAGGCTGAATTCGCCGGCGTGGCCAAGGCCTCCGGGGTGAAGAAGAAGGGCCTGTCGGCACTTGCCGGCGCCTCCTACGCCACCGCCACCATCAAGGTCGATCGCGCCATCCACAAGGCCTTCAGCGGCTCGGTCGAATCCTTCATGCAGCGCCGTGGCGCCAACACCATCATCGCCAAGGGCCGCAAGCTCAAGCAGTCGAATGCCGCGCTCTTCAACAAGATCGAACGCACCTACGGCGTGCCGCCCGGCGTGATCCTCGCCATCTGGGGCATGGAGACGGGATTCGGCTCCTTCATGGGCAAGCAGAATACCGTCTCGGCGATTCTTACATTGGCCTATGACTGCCGGCGTCCGGCGTTCTTCGAACCGCATGCGGTAGCCGCGCTGATCCTGGTCGACCGCGGCGCGCTCAGCCCCAAGTCGGTCGGCGCCGCGCATGGCGAGATTGGCCACACCCAGTTCCTGCCAGGCAATGTGCTGAACTACGGCGTGGGCAACAAGAACCTGCGCGACAAGGCGACGGCGCTGGCGTCCACCGCCAATTTCCTGAGGGCGCATGGCTGGCGGCCGGGTGTCGGCTACGACGGCAACATGGGCGCGATCGCCGGATGGAACTCGGCGAGCGTCTATCAGCAGGCCATCGCGCGCATGGCCGCGGCCATCGACGGCTGACAATCCAGAGCCTGAAAAGAAAAAGGCCCGGCACAGCGCCGGGCCTTTTCCGTTTCATGGAGGGGGTCAGCCCTGTCGCTTGCGCGCGGCCAGGGTGCGCAGCCTGAGGCCGTTCAGGCGAATGAAGCCCTCGGCATCCTTCTGGTCGTAGGCGCCGCGATCGTCCTCGAATGTGACCAGTGCGTCGGAGTACAGCGATTTCGGCGAGCGGCGGCCGGTGACGATGACGTTGCCCTTGTAGAGCTTGAGGCGAACCTCGCCCTCGACGTCTTCCTGGCTCTTGTCGATCATTGCCTGCAGCATCTCGCGCTCGGGCGAATACCAGAAGCCGTTGTAGATGAGTTCGGCATAGCGCGGCATGAACTCGTCCTTGAGATGCGCGGCACCCCGGTCGAGCGTGATCGATTCCATCGCGCGGTGGGCGGCGAGAAGGATGGTGCCGCCTGGCGTCTCGTAGACGCCGCGCGACTTCATGCCGACGAAGCGGTTTTCCACGAGGTCGAGGCGGCCGATGCCATTGTCGCGGCCAAGGTCGTTCAGCGCGGCAAGCAGGGTTGCCGGCGACAGCTTCTTGCCGTTCAGCGCGACAGGATCGCCCTTGGCGAATTCGAGCGTGATCTCGGTCACCGCATCGGGGGCGTCCAGCGGCGAGACGCTGCGCTGGTGGACGAATTCCGGCGGTTCGACCCACGGATCCTCGAGCACCTTGCCCTCCGAGGAGGAGTGCAGGAGGTTGGCGTCGACCGAGAAGGGGGCCTCGCCCTGCTTGTCCTTGGGAACCGGGATCTGGTGCTGCTCGGCGAAATTGATGAGATCGGTGCGCGACTTGAAGGTCCAGTCGCGCCACGGCGCGATGACCTTGATGTCGGGATTGAGCGCATAGGCCGAGAGTTCGAAGCGGACCTGGTCGTTGCCCTTGCCGGTGGCGCCATGGGCGATGGCGTCGGCGCCGGTCTCGCGGGCGATGTCCACGAGGTGCTTGGAGATCAGCGGGCGCGCGATCGATGTGCCGAGCAGGTAGGTGCCTTCATAGACCGCATTGGCGCGGAACATCGGGAAAACGAAATCCGAGACGAATTCCTCGCGCAGGTCCATCACCCGGATGTCCTTGATGCCCATCATCTCGGCCTTGCGGCGCGCCGGTTCGAGCTCGCCGCCCTGGCCGAGGTCGGCGGTGAAGGTCACCACTTCGGCGCCGAGTTCGGTCTGCAGCCACTTCAGGATGATGGAGGTGTCGAGCCCGCCTGAATAGGCGAGGACGACTTTCTTGACGTCTTTCCACTTGGTCATTGTGCTTGCCGGCCACCCGCTGTCGGCGCCTTCTCGGCGCCGGTTGAAATCGGGCGCACTAATAGCAGGAAAGCGCCATCGGGCAAGGTGCCGCCCGCATCCGGGCGGCCGCTAGAAGCGGCCGCGGAACAGTTGCCGGTAGATATCGTACCCGGCAAGCCCAAGGCCCACGGCGCAGGCGGCGAAGAGATCGACCCGCTTGACCGTCAGGGCGACGATGCCAAGGAAGACGGCAAACAGGACCAGCGCGGCCAGCGCCATGATGCGGTCGACGATCATTGCGGTCTCCTATCGGCCATAGAACAGCCTCGGCAGCCAGTAGGCGATGTCGGGGAAGACATAGAGGACGATCATGGTGATGAAGACCATGGCCACGTAGGGCAGCGAACCGGCAAAGATCTGCGTCAGCCGCACATGCGGTGGCGCTATCCCCTTCAGGTAGTAGGCCGACATCGCCATCGGCGGGGTCAGGAACGAGGTCTGCAGGTTGAGCGCGATCAGGATGCCGAAGAACAGCGGATCGATGTCGAAGAGCGGCAGCAGCGGCAGGAAGATCGGCACGAAGATGATGATGATCTCCGACCATTCGAGCGGCCAGCCGAGCAGGAAGATGATGAGCTGTGCGAGCAGCAGGAACTGCAGCGGCGTCATGTCGAGGCCGACGACGAATTCGCGCACCACCTGCTCGCCGCCGAGATAGGAGAAGACCGACGAGAAGGTCCAGGAACCGACGAAGAGCCAGCAGACCATCGCCGTTGTGCGGACGGTCAGATAGACGGATTCCTGCAGCCGCTTCCAGGTCAGGGCGCGATAGGCGGCGGCGAGGACCAAGCCGCCAAGCGCGCCGATCGACGCTGCCTCCGATGGCGTGGCAAGGCCGAACAGGATTGCGCCGAGCACGGACAGGATCAGGATCGCCAGGGGGAAGAACGACGTCAGCAGCATCCAGGCAAGCTGGGCGCCGGGAATAGGCACCTCGGGTTCGACCGGTTTCGGCGCCAGCTTTGGCTGCAGCATGGCGCGGCCGACGATGTAGATCAGATACATGCCGGCGAGCAAAAAGCCCGGCAGCAGCGCGCCGGCATAGAGCCGCACGATGGAAACGCCGGACGCGGCCGCATAGACGATCAGCATGATCGACGGCGGGATGAGAATGCCGAGCGTGCCGCCGGCGCAGATGACGCCGGAGGCGAAGCGTTCGTCATAGCCCGCCTTGAGCATGGCCGGCAGGGCGAGCAGGCCCATCAGGGTCACGACGGCGCCGACGATGCCTGTCGCGGTGGCGAACAGGGCACAGGTGATCAGCGCGGCCACCGCCATGGAGCCGGGAACCCGGCGCGAGGCGATGCTGAGCGTCTCGAACAGCCGGTCGACGATGTTGGCCCGCTCGACGATGTAGCCCATGAACAGGAACAGCGGGATCGCCGTCAGCACGTCGTTGGCCATTACCGAATAGGTCTGGTTGACGAACAGGTCGAAGATGCGGTTGTCGAAGATGTGCCGCATGCGGTCGATGTCGAAATAGGCGTAGTAACCAAAGCCGATGCCCATCGCCATCAGGGTGAAGGCGATCGGGAAGCCCAGCATGATCACGAAAATGAACAGGCCGAGCATGAAGATTGCGATTTGCGGGTCGGTCATCAGGCTTGTCCCTTCGGCCGTACGACGTCGATGGCTTCAGAGCCATGCTTGAGAGCAGCTGCGCCTTCGCGCTGCAGAACGGCCTCCAGTTCCTCGACATCGTCGTCGGGTGTCGGCCAGACGCCGGTGCGCATGGTGATGACACAGCGAAACACCTGGGCGATGCCCTGGAGCACCAAAAGGATGCCGGCTGCGATGATAACCGTCTTGAACTGGTAGATCGGAATGTTGGCAGGGCTCATCACGCTGACCTCGAGGTAGCGCCATGACCGGCCCGCGTAGCGCCAGCCGGAGATGACCAGCGCGATGACGCCTGGAAAGAAGAAGAGAAAATAGAGAACGAACTCCAGCTTGGCCTGGGTTTGCGGCTTCAACAGCCGGTACACGAAGTCGCCGCGCACATGACCGTCTCGCGACAGCGTGTAGGCGCCGGCCATCATGAACATCGTTCCGTACATCATGTAGGACAGGTCGAAGGCCCAGGGCGTCGGCGAGTTGAGCGCGTAGCGGACGAACACCTCATAGGCGACGCCGAACGTCATCACCATGACGCACCAGCCGAACACCTTGCCGAACCAGGCCGACAGCTTGTCGGCGAAGCGAATGTAGCTTTCCATAACCAGCCCGTCTCTGCGCGCGCCGCAGCAGATTCAGGCGGGGCCGATGCGGCCCCGCCTGTGACTTATTCCCATGCCGTGTCCACGGCGACGAACACCGTCAGATCTTGTTCGGGAAGTAGTGCTGATAGGCCAGCTTGTAGTCCGGGGCGTTCTGCAGGCTGTAGAATACCACGCGCTCGCACCATGCCTTCTGGCTGTCGACGATCTTGGCGAAGAGCGGGTCTTCCATCAGCGGCGGCAGGATCTTGTCCCAGGCGTCGAGCTGCGACTGGAGGACCGAATCCGGCGTCCGCTTCACGTTGACGCCGTTCTCCTTCTGCAGTTTCTCCAGATCCGACGAATACTGGTTCATGGCCATGGCGAAGTTGGCGAGATGGGCCGATTCGACGCCATACTTCAGAATGGCCTGGAGATCCGGGTCGAGGCTCTCGAACTTGTCCTTGTTGAAGATGTACTCGAAGGACTCGGAAGCCTGGTGGTAGGACGCCAGCATGTAGTTCTTGGCGACGTCCTGCGCACCGAAGCGCATGTCGGAAGTCGGGTTGTTGAACTCGAACGCGTCGATGACGCCGCGCTCCATGGCGGGCACGATCTCGCCGCCGGGCAACTGCGCGACGGAGGCGCCCATCGACTGGAACAGGTCGGCGGCCAGACCGACGGTGCGGTATTTCAGGCCGGCGATCTGGCTGGCATCGGTGATCTCGTTCTTGAACCAGCCGAGCGGCTGGGCCGGCATGCCGAAGCTCAGGAAGCCGACGATGTTGAGGCCCAGCACGTCCTGGGTCAGCTCGCGATAATAGTCGTAGCCGCCGCCATGGTAGAGCCAGGCGATCATCTGGTTGGCGTCGGCGCCGAAGACCGGACCGGTGCCGAACAGGGACGCGGCCTTGTTCTTGCCGTACCAATAGACCGGCACGGTGTGCGCGCAGTCGATCAGGCCGTCATGGCATGCGTCCTGCACCGCAAAGGCGGCGACGACAGCGCCGGCCGGCAGCAGGTCGATCTTGAGCCGCCCGCCGGACATGGCCTCGACGCGCTCGACATATTGCGCGGCCATTTCCTGGAAGACGTCGGATGACGGCCATGAGGACTGCATCTTCAGCACGATGGGTGCCTGAGCCAGAACGGCGGGGGCAGCAAGCGTTGCGCCGGCGGCAACGGTGCCGCCCAGCGCAGATGTCTTCAGGAATCTGCGGCGTGAAATCGGATCCTTGGTCATTGTGTACCTCCCAGTTGCATCTTTTTTTAATTTATTCAGCTGGGACAGCATATGCAGGAAGCGCTATGTTGCAAGCGTGTAATGATCGGATGCACCGTGCGGGCAACCTGCGGAATACAAGGCTTCCAGCTGCCAATCCGTGCCTTTAGACTTTAGTATGATCGGCGAAGTCCGGCGCCAACTGCGATAATGGCGCCAGAACGGCAGATTGGTCAACCAATTGCCCGATGCTATATTGCAATGCGAAATCCAATACTGCGACGCAGCAAGTCGCGCGCTTCGGTCCACTAGCGGGACGACGGTGTTTGGCGTATCTGAGGCAGATCGCGTCGAGAGCCAGCCATGTCCTTCATTCCCAGCATGCCGATCCTGATCCAGTTCGCCATCGCCTCGGTCATCCTGGCGATCACGCCGGGTCCCGACATGACGCTGTTCGTCAGCCGGGCATTGAACCAGGGCCGCGCCGCCGGATTTGCCTCGATGGCCGGCGCGCTGACGGGGACGCTGGTGCATACGACACTGGTGGTGGTCGGCGTCTCGGCGCTGATCGTGGCCTCGCCGGCCGCCTTTCTGGTGCTGAAGATTTTCGGCGCAGGCTACCTGGTATTTCTGGCCTACCAGGCCATCCGCTACGGCTCGGCTTTCAGGCCGGCAAAGAAGAGCGGGGCCAGGCTGTCCATGGTGAAGAGCTTTTCGACGGGGCTGGGCGTCAACCTGCTCAACCCGAAGATCATCCTTTTCTTCATGACCTTCCTGCCGCAGTTCGTCTCGCCGCACGATCCGGACGCGCCGGGCAAGCTGTTCTTCCTCGGCGCAATGTTCGTGCTGGTATCGGTTCCGGTAACGGCTCCGATGGTGCTGGCCGCGGAACGCTTTTCGTCAGCCATGGTGCGCAATCCGCGCATAACCCGCGCGGTCGACTATCTGTTTGCCGGCGTGTTCTCGGCCTTCGCGCTCAAGATCCTGACGGCCCAGGCAAAGTAGCGTCGCGCCCTCGCCAGTTGCCGGCACTGCGGCCGGCCACCAGCCAGTAGGCCATGCCGCCGAAGATGCCACTGGCGATGATGGCGAGCGCGAAGCCCGGATCGGCGGTCATGTCATGGCCGGCCTCGGCCATGCCGGTCATCAAGCCGATGACGACCGCGGCGGCGACGGCGCCGGTCAGGGCGTAGAACAGCCAGTCGCGCTTGCCCATGATTTCGCCAAGCAGGATGGCCAGCATCGCCGGGACGAAGGCGATGTAGGCAATCCAGAGCGCGACGAGCGGAACGGCGAACAACATCGATCCGAGAGCTGCCGGCAGCGGCTCGTCCTGCCCGAATTCAATCGCGCTCATCACAAGCAGATTGAGGAACAGGCTGGCAGCGAGGGCAGCCGTGGCGTAGCCGATTATGATGAAGAGAAACCGCAGGAGATAGATGAAGACGGCAGCCATCAGGCCTCGCCATGGCCCGCAATCATCATCGCCTCCAGCGCCAGGCGGTCGGACTTCTTCATGCGTTCGGACTCGGACTTGAGCTGGCCACAGGCTGCGAGAATGTCGCGGCCACGCGGTGTGCGGATCGGCGATGCGTAGCCGGCCGCATTGATGTAGTCGGAGAACTTCTCGATCGTCTCCCAGTCGGAGCACTGGTAGTTGGTGCCGGGCCAGGGGTTGAACGGGATCAGGTTGATCTTGGCCGGGATGCCCTTGAGCAGCTTCACCAGTTCCCTGGCATCGGCCAGGCTGTCATTGACATCCTTGAGCATCACATACTCGAATGTGATGCGGCGGGCATTGGACAGGCCGGGATAGGCGCGGCAGGCCGCGATCAGGTCCTGGAGCGGATACTTCTTGTTGATCGGCACCAGCATGTCTCGGAGGTCGTCATTGGTGGCGTGCAGCGAAATGGCGAGCATGACGCCGATCTCCTCGCCGGTACGATAGATCTCCGGGACCACGCCGGAAGTGGAGAGCGTGATCCGCCGCTTCGACAGCGACAGGCCGTCGCCATCGGATGCAATCAGCAGCGCCTTCTTGACCGCCTCGAAATTGTAGAGCGGCTCGCCCATGCCCATCATGACGATGTTGGAGATCTTGCGCCCCTCGGCCGGCACGATGGCGCCGTCGGGCGTGTCGCGGTCGGGAAAATCGCCGAGCCGGTCGCGCGCCGTCATCAACTGGGTCAGGATTTCCTCGGCGGTCAGGTTGCGCACCAGCTTCTGCGTGCCGGTGTGGCAGAAGGAGCAGGTCAGGGTACAGCCGACCTGACTCGAAATGCAGAGCGTGCCGCGGCCGGCCTCGGGAATGTAGACGGTCTCGATCTCGACGGGGCGTCCGGCGCCGCGCGGCGGAAAGCGGAACAGCCATTTGCGCGTGCCGTCGGAGGAAATCTGCTCCTCGACGATTTCGGGGCGCGCAATGTCGAAATGCTCCGCCAGCTGGCCGCGCAGATCCTTGGAAATGTTGAACATGTGAGCGAAGTCGGAGACCCCGCGCACATAGAGCCAGTGCCAGAGCTGCTGTGCCCGCATCTTGGCCTGGCGTTCCTGCACGATGCCGGCGGCCACAAGGGCGTCGCCGATCTCGGCGCGCGTCAGGCCGATAAGGGAAGCCTTGCCGGCGCCCGGAGCTGCAGCCCTGAGCGCATCGCGCGTGGCCGTGTCGGCGAGGTTGATCGATAGGGTCATGGCTCGGTCATATGGGTGGATCGGGTCGGATTGTCGACGTTTTGCGCGCACATAGCATGATGCAGGGGTTGCGTCACGCTCGGCGGTTGACAGGCGGCGCCGAAAAACCTTGATGAAAACGCTGGGGCAGAAGACCGGAAGAGCAGGTTCGTGGGCATAGAAAAGAATTTCCCGGTGCTGCGCCGGTCGCGCATCATGCTGACCAAGCGGCGCGTATGGCAGCCGCGGCTCGTCTTCTGGGCGGGCGCCGTCGGCATCGGCCTGATCAGCGTGCTGTTTGCCTACCTGGCCGACGAAGCGCAGTTCCTGTTCCACGGCGTCACCAGCGGCGAGGGCTGGCGCTCGGCCCTGCCATTGCTCATCACGCCCGCCGGCTTCGTGCTGTGCGCATGGCTCGCCCACAGCTGGTTTCCGGGGTCGCAGGGCAGCGGCATTCCGCAGGCGATCGCGGCGCGTGTTTTGCGCGACGACGCGGACCGCAGCCACATCCTGTCGCTCAAGCTTGTTGTCGGCAAGATCCTGCTCACCGTGATCGGTCTCGCGTCGGGAGCCTCAATCGGCCGAGAAGGGCCGACCGTGCAGGTCGGTGCGTCGCTGATGCTGCAGGCGGCGCGCTGGGGAGGCATGGCGCATGCGCGCGGGCTCATCCTCGCCGGTTCCGCGGCCGGTATTGCAGCGGCCTTCAACACGCCGCTTGCCGGAATCGTCTTCGCCATCGAGGAGATGGGGCGCAGCTACCAGTCGCGCACCAATGGCATCGTGCTGTCGGCGGTGATTCTCGCAGGCCTGGCCGCGATCGGTCTGGTCGGCAACTACACCTATTTCGGCGTCACCGACGCGCGTGTCAGCACCGGCGCCGAGTGGTTGCTCGTCGGCGCCTGCGGCATCGTCGGCGGCGGCATGGGGGCCTTCTTCAGCTGGGCGGCGCTGCGTGCGATCCGGCGTTTGCGGCGCTGGCTGCAACCCGACCCGCTCAGGCGCACGCTTGCCTTTGCCGGCATCTGTGGGCTGGCGGTGGCGGCCATCGGCCTGGTGTCGGGCGGCCAGACCTTCGGCACGGGTTACGACCAGGCACGCAGTGCCATCGAGGGAAACGCGCTGCCCTGGTTTTTCTTCGCGGAGAAATTTGCCGCCGGACTGATCTCGATGGTTTCGGGCATTCCGGGCGGCATATTCGCGCCGTCGCTGTCGGTCGGCGCCGGCATCGGCAGCACGCTCGGGCTGCTGCTCGGTGCCGATATCGGGCTGGCGGCACTGCTCGGGATGGCGGGTTACTTCGCCGGCGTCGTCCAGGCGCCGATGACCGCCTTCGTCATCATCCTCGAGATGACGGGCAACCATGACAACGTGATTCCGCTGATGTGCGCCTCGATGCTTGGCTACGGCACGGCGCGGATGATCTCACGCGAGCCGCTCTACCACGCCATGTCGCGGTTGATCATCGCCGACCAGCTGCGCCGCAAGCGCGCCGAATCGAAGCCGGTGTCAGACGGTGCGGGCGACGCGGTCTGACGGGCTGGACCTACTTGCAGCTGGAAATGGAGTTGAGAGCGGCGGTGATGCCGCGCAGCGAGAAGGTGTAGCTGGTCGGGTTGTCGCGGCCCGAGCGCGCCTGAACCTGCATGTCGGCGCCGGCCTTCATGGCGGCGATGAGCTGCGGCTCTTCGGCGGCGTTCTCGACCCAGGCCGACTTGCCCTTGGTGAACATCGAGAACTTCTTGTCGCCGATGGTTACCTGCACCTTGGAACCGTCCTTGAGTTCATAGCCTGCGATGAACTGCGGCTCGAAGGAGACGGCCTGGCCCGGCCGCTGGCTGACGAAGAAGAACATGTCGCCATGGTCGAGAGTCGCTGGCTGCATCGATTTCGGCTTGGGCACGGTCAGCACGTAGCAGACCTTGCCGTTCTGCGCCTGATAGCTGTAGGTCGCCCAATCGCCGTGCTCGGCCATCTTCTTGGCCGACTGAGCGAAGGCCGAGCCCGCCGTCGCAACGAGCGCCAAGCCGAAGAGTATCGAGATGAATCCCCGCATCGTCCTACCGTTTTCCTGTCGTTTCCGCCGGCCACAATACATGCCGGGGGCGCAGCGCGCCGATTTGGTTCACTTTGATTTAATCTGGGTTACCAAATGATGAACTTTTGCCCAAGAGCATTCCTGCTCCATCATCCGCCAACGCCACGACGACGCGCAAGCCCCCAGGGACGAATCCGCGCCGTATCCCGCGGGCAACCCAATGGCAGGAAAGCGGCAAGAGTTTGACCTGCGTGGTCAGGCCTCTTCCAGCGCCTGCCTCGCGGCAAGGCGGTGGGCCGGCGTGATGTGGGCGCGAACGGCGCTTATCGCGGCCGTCAGCACCGCGATGTCGTCCGTGAAGCCGAAGCCAAGAATGACGTCGGGAATGCTGTCGGTGGGCAGCACGAAATAACCGAGCGCGGCAAGCAGAATGGCCTTGGCGCGGAATGGCGTGTTGCCGTCGAGCGCGCAGTAATAGGCAGCGACCACCTCGTCCATGAACGGGACCTGGCGGCCAGCCTTGCGCGCGGTGCGCCAGAATTTCTGGCGCAGGTCGGCCTCGCCGGCGCCCTGCTCCGTCGCCCCTCTGGTGCTGTCCGATGCGTTGTCTGCGGCCATCGCTCTTCTCCTTGCAAGAAGATGTGGGAAATCAATTGGCTGACTGCAAGACCCGCTTACGTGCCGGCAAAGCGATTCATCTTGCGGGCAAGGTCGAAGTCGAGCGCGGTCAGGCCGCCGGCGTCGTGCGTGTTCAGCTTCACTTCGACGGTCTTGTAGACATTCGACCAGTCGGGATGATGGTCGAGCTTTTCCGCGGCAAGCGCGCTGCGGGTCATGAAGGCGAAGGCCTCGCTGAAATTGCGGAAGGTGAAGGTGCGGCTGATCGAAGCTGCGTCCTCGGCAAGCGCCCAGCCATCAAGCTCTGCCATCGCCGCCGCGACGGCCTGTCGGTCCATCTTTTCCCTAGCCATGCCATTCTCCATCTTGTCGGCTGCCGATCATGGCAGCATTCTGGCCGCCATGCCCAAGCCATCTATCCTTTTTGTCTGCCTCGGCAATATCTGCCGGTCTCCGCTCGCCGAGGGCGTGCTGCGCGCCGTGCTGTCCGCAAAGGGCATGGCGGAGGGGGTCGACATCGATTCGGCGGGAACGGGGGCCTGGCATGCCGGATCGGCACCCGACCCGCGCTCGGTCGCCATTGCGGCCAGGAACGGTATCGACATTTCCGGCCAGAGGGCGAGAAAGGTCCGCCCGGAAGACTTTTCGCGCTTCGAGCTGATCCTCGGCATGGACCACTCCAATGTCGAGCTGCTGCGCGCCATGGCCCCGCAGGACGGCACGGACCGCGTTCACCTGTTCCTAGACTTTGCGGGACGCGGAGATATCGAGGTGCCGGATCCCTATTTCGGCGGCGCGAACGGGTTCGACGAGGTCTATCGCATGATCCGGGTCGCCTCGGAGGCGGTTGCCGACAGGCTCGGGGCGCGGTTGTCGGCACCCGCCAGGGGCCAGGTTTCCTCGATCACGTAAGGCCCGCCGCCGACCGAATCGCGCGACGACATCAGCACGAAGCGGCCGACCCGGAAGGGTGCCGCGGCAAAGTTGCCGCGTGCCGAGAGATAGTGCGCGACATCGATGGGGTTCGAGTGCCTGAGCCGAGCGAGCGTGACATGCGGCGTGAACTTGCGCGGGTCCGGCGCGATGCCGAGGCGCTGGCAGATCCGGTCGATCTCGCCCTGCAGGGCATTGAGATCGGGCGAAGCTGCGGTGCCGGCATAGACGGAATGCGGCTTCTTGGAGCCGAAGGCGCCGACGCCGGAAAGGGTCAGGGAGAAGGACGGTCGCCTGACGCGGTCGAGCGCGCCGGCGATCTCGTCGGCCACGTGGCCTTCGATGTCGCCGATGAAGCGCAGCGTCATGTGGTAGTTTTCGACATCCATCCAGCGTGCGCCGGGGAGCCCACCGCGCAGCAACGAGAGTGAAAGTGCTGCGTCACGCGGAATTTCGAGGGCGGTGAAAAGACGCGGCATGGCCAGGTTCCCTTCCTCGAATCGTACTCTTGAAACTCAACGAATCACCGATCACCCCGGGGGGCAAGCGGATTTTTTTCGCTGCTGCACACGGGCGACGCGATTACGCGGCGTAAGATTTTTCGTCTCACGTCGGGTCTGCCGGCGCCGCGGGCAACAGCTTTTCGACGGCGGGCACCGCTCGCGCCACCATCCGGTCGACGCCCGCCGCATTGGGATGCATGCCGTCGTCGAGCAGAAATTGCGGCTGCCCCGCCACGCCGTCGAGAAAGAAGGGATAAAGCGGCACCCCGTATTCGGCGGCCAGCGCGGGAAAGATCGTATCGAAGGCCGACTGGTATTCGGGCCCCAGATTGGGTGCTGCAAGCATGCCGGCCAGCAGGACGTCGATCTTGCGCTCGCGCAGCCGCGAGATCATTGCGTCGAGGTTCTTGCGCGTCAAAGCAGGCGCCACGCCGCGCAGCATGTCGTTGGCTCCGAGTTCCAGGATGACGAGCTGCGTTCCATCCGGTATCGACCAGTCGAGTCGCGCCAGTCCGCCGCTGGTGGTGTCGCCGGAAACGCCGGCATTGACGATCACGACATCGTGACCCCGCTCGCGCAGCGCTTTTTCAAGCTTTTCGGGGAAGCTCTGGCCGGCATCGAGCCCATAACCGGCCATCAGGCTGTCACCGAAGCCGACGATTTTGTACGGCTCTGCCGATGCCGACGCCGAAAGCAGCGATGCCGCGAGAAACAGACTGGCGACCAGTCGCGCGAAAAAATTGAATGCCATGCCGCAAAGCCCATATGACGGAAACAGTTTCCGCCCTCCACTCCCCATATAGGACAGATTTTCCGTGACAGAACCCGTCATCCAGTTGAAGGACGTGTCGCTGACCCTTGGCGAGGGTGCGTCGTCAGTGCACGTGCTGAAAGGCGTCAGCCTCGATGTGGCACAGGGCGAGGCTACCGGCATCGTCGGCCCATCCGGCTCGGGAAAATCGACATTGCTGATGGTCCTGGCCGGACTGGAAAGGGTCGATTCGGGAACGGTACGAATCGCCGGCGAGTTGCTGAACGGCAAGTCGGAGGATGCGGTTGCGGCGTTCAGGGGCCGCACGATCGGCATCGTGTTCCAGTCGTTCCACCTGATCCCCAACATGACAGCGCTGGAAAACGTCGCCGTGCCGCTGGAGCTTGCCGGGCATGACGACCCCTTCGGGGCGGCGTCGGCGGAACTCGCTTCCGTCGGGCTGGCCGAGCGCGTGACGCACTATCCGGGCGAACTGTCGGGCGGCGAGCAGCAGCGCGTCGCCATCGCGCGGGCGCTGGCGCCAAATCCGCGCCTGCTGATCGCCGATGAGCCGACCGGCAATCTCGATCAGGCGACCGGCCGGCAGATCGCCGACCTTCTGTTCGCGAAGGCGACAGAGCGCGGCATGACGCTGGTGCTGGTGACGCATGACCCGTCGCTGGCGGGGCGCTGTGCGCGCCAGGTTGCCATGCGTTCGGGACGGATCGAGGCTGCACCCGCGCTGGCAGTTCCGGCCTGATGTCGCCGGCGCGAACGCTGCAACTGGCCGTCCGCTTCTCGCTGCGCGAGATGCGCGGCGGGTTGTCGGGCTTCATGATCTTCCTGACCTGCATTGCGCTCGGCGTCGCGGCGATCGGCGGCGTCAACTCGGTCGCGCGCTCGATCACTGCCGGCGTCGCCAACGAAGGCCAGGTGCTGCTCGGCGGCGACATTCGTTTCGAGCTCAACCAACGGCAGGCATCGGCCGAAGAGAAGACCTTTCTTGACGGGCTCGGCACGGTGGCGGAGAGCGCCAGCATGCGATCCATGGTGCGGCTGGAAGACGGCTCCGACCAGACGCTGGCGGAAGTGAAGGCGGTCGACGGCCTCTATCCGCTTTTCGGCGCGCTGGTGACGGAGCCGGCGCTGCCACGTGACGAACTGTTTGGCGAAAGGAACGGCATCTTCGGTGCCGCGGCTCCCGACCTGATGTTCGAGCGGCTCGGTATAGAGCTCGGAGCCCACGTCAGGCTCGGCACGGCGACCTTCGAACTGCGTGCCAGACTGGTGACTGAGCCCGATGCCGCGTCGGAAGGCTTCGGCTTCGCGCCGCGGCTCCTGGTTTCGCTGGAAGGGCTGACGGCTTCAGGGCTGGTGCAGCCGGGCAGTCTTGTCGAATACGCCTACAAGGCGCGGCTGCCGGGAAATCCTTCCGAGGCCGCGCTGGCGGCGGTGCGCGACCAGGCGGCCGAACAGTTTCCGCAGGCCGGGTGGAGCATCCGCACGCGCCTCAATGCCGCGCCGTCTCTATCGGCCAACATCGAACGCTTTTCGCAGTTCCTGACTCTGGTCGGTCTCACCGCGCTGGTCGTCGGCGGGGTCGGCGTTGGAAACGCGGTGCGCGCCTATCTGGAGGGCAAGCGCGGCGTCATCGCCACTTTCAAGAGCCTCGGCGCGTCGGGCGGCTTCGTCGTCAGCGTCTATCTCGTGCAGATACTGATCATCGCCGGCATCGGCATCGTGATCGGGCTCGTACTCGGCGCGATAATGCCGTTTGCGGCGACGGCTGCACTGTCTTCGGTCATTCCGGTACCAGTTGAAGGGGGACTCTACCCGGACGCACTCGGCATGGCGGCGCTGTTCGGCCTGCTGGTGACGCTGTTGTTCGCGCTGCTGCCACTGGGCCGGGCGCGCGACATTCCGGCAACCGCGCTGTTTCGCGAACTGGGCGTGCAATCGGGGCGATTGCCGAGGCGCGTCTACATGCTGGCGGTCGCGGTGCTAGCATTGCTGCTCGCCGGCCTTGCCATCTGGTTTTCCGGCGACCGTCGCATCGCCGCCATTTTCGTTGGCGGCGTGGTATTTTCCTTCTTGGTGCTGCGCCTCGTCGGCCAGCTGGTGCAGATGCTGGCGCGCAAGAGCCCGCGCGTGCGCTTCGTGGCGCTCCGGCTGGCGATCGGCAACATTCACCGGCCCGGCGCCCTGACACCCTCGGTCGTGCTGTCGCTCGGGCTTGGGCTGACGCTTCTGGTGACGCTGGCGCTAATCGACGGAAACCTCAGGCAGCAGATCTCGGGCAGCCTGCCGGAACGCGCGCCCAACTTCTTCTTCGTCGACATCCAGAGCACCGAAGTCGAGAATTTCGCCGACTTCATTGCCAGGGAGGCGCCAGCCGGCAAGCTCGTGCGCGTGCCGATGCTGCGCGGACGCATCGTCGAACTCAACGGGATCGACCTGCAGAAGATCGAGATCCCAGCCGAGGGCGGCTGGGTGCTGCGCGGCGATCGCGGCCTGACCTACGAGGCACAGCAGCCGGACAATGCGACTCTGTCGGCCGGCACCTGGTGGCCGCAGGACTATGCCGGCGAGCCGTTGGTCTCGTTCTCTGCCGAGGAGGCCGGCGAACTCGGCCTGAAGCTCGGCGACACCATCACCGTCAACGTCCTCGGCCGCAACCTGACCGCGCGCATCGCCAATTTCCGGCAGGTGAAGTGGGAATCCATGGGCATCAACTTCGTCATGGTGTTTTCGCCCAACACCTTCGCAGGCGCGCCGCATTCCTGGCTGGCAACGCTGTCGGCCCCTGACGCCAGCGTCGCCGACGAGGCACGCCTGCTCAATGCCGTGACGCGGGCCTTTCCGGCGGTTACGACCGTGCGGGTCAAGGACGCGCTCGATGTGGTGAACCGCATCGTGGCGCAGCTCGGAACGGCCATACGCGCCGCGGCAAGCGTCGCGCTGATTGCCTCGGTGCTGGTGCTCTCCGGTGCGCTGGCCGCAGGCAACCGGGCCCGGGTGCATGACGCCGTGGTACTGAAAACGCTTGGCGCGACGCGGCGAACGCTGATTTCGGCCTTCTCGCTCGAATACGCCCTCATTGGCCTTGCCACGGCAATCTTTGCACTGTTTGCCGGCGGTACGGCCGCATGGTTCGTGGTCGCAAGGATCATGAACCTGCCCTCGAGCTTCATGCCGGAGGTGGCGGTGGCGACCGTCGTGGCGGCCCTGGTGCTCACCGTTGGCTTCGGCCTGCTCGGCACCTGGCGGGTGCTCGGCCACAAGGCAGCGCCGGTGCTGCGGAACCTCTAGCGACGCCCCCGGCAGAGACGCTCGCGAGCAGGCGCGCATTGGAAGGCGCGCCAATTCCGCTCATCTCGCGGTAATATTACCGCGAATTCACCCGATCACGCATCGTTGCAGGGTGTTGCGGGTCTTGTCGTGGCGACCAAGAAGCATCATATTCGCCGCAGGCATGCTGGAGTCCCGCCAGCGGCGCCCGGGAATCCCTGCCAGGGGTTGCCTGACACCGGACGGGACAGAAGCAACATAGAGGAAACAATGGCTGACCTTCGAAATTATCAGGCACGCGCCGTGAACGTGGGCACCCACGCGGACGCGTCCATCGACGAGGGCCTGCGCGCCTACATGCTCAAGGTTTACAACCTGATGGCACTGGGCCTCGTCATTACGGGCCTGGCCGCGCTTGGCACGATGATGCTGGCGACGACCAACGATCCTGCAACCGCAGTTGCCACACTGGGCAACGGCAAGATGCTCACCAGCGTCGGACAGACTCTCTACGGTTCGCCGCTGCGCTGGGTGGTCATGCTGGCTCCGCTGGGCATGGTGTTCTACCTCAGCGCCCGCATCAACTCGATGACGACGTCCGCTGCGCAGACCGCGTTCTGGGTCTTTGCCGGCCTGATGGGCCTGTCGCTGTCGTCGATCTTCCTGGTCTATACGGCGCAGAGCATCGTGCAGACCTTCTTCATCACCGCGGCCGCCTTCGGCGCTCTGTCGCTGTGGGGCTATACGACCAAGCGCGACCTGACCGGCATGGGCACGTTCCTTGTCATGGGCGTGTTCGGCCTGATCATCGCGATGGTGGTCAACATCTTCCTGCAGTCGTCGGCACTGCAGTTCGCCATTTCGTCGATCGGCGTGCTGATCTTCGCAGGCCTCACGGCCTACGACACGCAGCAGATCAAGGAAATGTACTACGAGGGCGACAGCTCCGAAGTCTCGGGCCGCAAGGCAATCATGGGCGCGCTGCGCCTCTACCTCGACTTCATCAACCTGTTCACCTTCCTGCTGCAGTTCCTCGGCAACCGCGAATAGCCGCTGCCGTACACGCAGAAATCCGAGGGCGGCCCATGCGGCCGCCCTTTTCTTTTGGCCGGACCGCTGCTTTGATCGGTGAATCACTGACGAGCGCGACATGACCACCACACAGATCCGGCCCGCGTCCGCGGCCGACCTCGACGCGATCACCGAGATCTATGCCGATGCGGTTCTCAACGGCACGGCGAGCTACGAACTCGAACCGCCTTCGCTGGCCGAGATGACCAGACGCTTCCGCACACTGGCTGATGGCGGCTTTCCCTACCTGGTGGCCGAAATCTCCGGCCGGATTGCCGGCTATGCCTATGCCGGGCCGTTCCGGCCGCGGCCGGCCTATCGCTTCATCGTCGAGAACTCGGTCTATGTCGCGCCCTGGGCGAAGGGCGGCGGCACCGGCCGGTCGCTGCTCGAGCGTCTGATCGGCGTGACCGAGGCGCTCGGCTTTCGGCAGATGATCGCGGTGATAGGCGACGGTTCGCCAGAAAGCCCGTCAGTCAGGCTGCATGCGCGCGTCGGTTTCCGCCATTGCGGCAGGCTGGAGGGCTCGGGCTACAAGCACGGGCGCTGGCTCGATACGGTGTTCATGCAGTTTTCGATGAATGGCGGTTCGGAGACGCCGCCTGACGCCGAGCCGGGCCCGGTGCGGGCGTAGCAGGTCGCAGTCCCCTTGCTTGCCGGCGGAGCCGATCCGTTCAGGACCTGCCGCTGACCAGCTTCAGGCTCTTGTCGAAGACGCTCAGGACGCGGGCAAGCTCATGACCGCGCTTGAGAATCTGGCCGCCAGCCGCGACGACCGACCAGGCGCCCTGCCGGCGCGCGAGCGACGGATCCTTGATGATGCGGTAAAGCGGGGTCTCGGACGTGCGCCGGAAGACGGAGAATACGGCGCGGTCCTGAAGATGGTCGATAGCATAGTCGCGCCATTCGTTGGCCGCGACCATCCGGCCATAGAGGCGCAGGATCTGGTCGAGTTCGCGTCGGTGAAACGTAACGGGCAGGTCCTGACGTTCGCGCCGCGCCTCATGGAGGCGGATCAGTATCCCGGAGTCTTCCCTATCCTCCGGTCCCGGGGCGCGATCCATCATCAGCGACCTTTCATGACAGTTGCCTGACAATCAAAGGTGACGTTTTCACGCTGCAATTGCAAGACCCGAGGATGCAATCACGCAACGGCGCAGAATGGCAAACCAGCTGTTCACGCGACAGATACATTCTGAATTGATTGGTGATGTCACGCCACATTGCTGCCGTTATTTATCCGTGCTCACGCCCCAATGTCCGACGAATTTACTTCTGTTGCCTGAGACGGTTCGGTCCGGCACTGGCTCGTAAACCCCAAGCCCCCCGCCCACGGGTCTGAGTCGGATCGAACCAACCTCGGCTTCCTTCGGGAAGTCGGGTGCGACGATCCCAAAGACCAAAATGGCCGGTGTCAGTAGCAAGCTGGCGCCGGCTTTTTAATATCCGGAAGGCGGTTCAGCTCGCCGGCTGGCCGATCATCGCTGCGCCGAGGATGGGACCCGGCAGGCCGCCCGGGCGGACCGACTGCAGCAGCACGGCGCAGCCGCCCTTGCGCAGGATCTCGCTCTTGGGGAATTCGAAACTCGCCGCCTTGCCGTGCCACATTCCCGCAGTCTGGATATCGGTGACCGGATTGGCGTAGTTGATCGTCTTTCCCCGGTTCTCGCCGCGCTGGATGACCACCGGGTGCTGCGGGTCGAAATAGACGAGGACGAGGTGGGCATTGCCCTTCTGGTTCGGCGCGGCATCGGTGTTGATGATGATGCTGTCGCCGGCCTCGCTGACGGCGATGCCGATCGGCAGTCCGCCGGCCTCGCGTGTCTTGCCTATGGCGCCAAGCACGGCGCTGCGCTTGCCGCCGTTGACATGGCTTGAGCCGTTGATGACCGCCTGCGGCGTATAGACCGAGCGTTCTCCGAGCGATTTGCCATACTGGTACTGCCGCTTGGTGTTCTCGGGGCTGCCGAGCGTGTCCTTCCAGCCGAGATAGTCCCAGTAGTCGACGTGGTAGCCGAGTGCGATGACGTCGCCGCTGCTGGCAAGCTCGTCGAGCACGTGGTCGGCGGGCGGGCAGGAACTGCAGCCCTGGCTGGTGAAGAGTTCGACGACGCCGGCCGGCCTCTGGAAATCACCGCCGAGCGATGGCGCGCACAGGGCGAGCAAGGTCGCGGCCGTCAACAAGATCCTGTTACGCATATGCATTGCGGCTCCGCCGATGCCGCCTCCCAGATGATTGCCGACCTGATTGACAGATCATCCGAACAACGGGAAGTCACGTTGCGGTGAAACCCCGGCCCGCCGCCCGTACCGCCGGGCCAGAGCCCGGCGGACAGGGATGCGGATGCTAGGCGGCGAGATCGCGCAGCACGTATTGCAGGATGCCGCCGTTCTTGAAGTATTCGAGCTCGTCGACCGTATCGATGCGGCACAGGATCGGCACGTCGACGGTGCGCCCGTCGGCATAGCTGATCTTCGCAACCATCTTCTGGCGCGGGCGGATGGCCTCCAGGCCTTCGATGGTTACGGTCTCGTCGCCGTTCAGGCCAAGCGAGGCCCAGGAGGTGCCGGCGTCGAGCACGAAGGGAACGACGCCCATGCCGACGAGATTCGAGCGGTGGATGCGCTCGAAGGACTGCGCAATGACGGCGCGTACGCCGAGCAGGTTGGTGCCCTTGGCCGCCCAGTCGCGCGACGATCCGTTGCCGTATTCGACGCCGGCAAAGATGACCAGCGGCACGCCTTCCTGGCGATACTGCATGGCGGCGTCGTAGATCGGCATCTCTTCCTTGGACGGGTAGTGGATGGTGTAGCCGCCCTCGCGCCCGTTCTCGCCCAACATGTGATTGCGGATGCGGATGTTGGCGAAGGTGCCGCGCATCATCACCTCGTGATTGCCGCGGCGCGTGCCGTACTGGTTGAAGTCGGCAACGCCGACGCCGTGGTCGGTGAGGTACTTTCCGGCCGGCGACGCGGCCTTGATCGAACCGGCCGGCGAAATGTGGTCGGTCGTGATCTTGTCGCCGAACAGGCCAAGGATGCGTGCGCCCTCGATGCGGCCGATAGCGGCCGGCTTGCTGCCCATCCCGGTGAAGTAGGGCGGGTTCTGGACATAGGTCGAGTCATTGTCCCAGGTGTAGGTCTGGCCCTCAGGTATCTGGACAGCCTTCCAGTTGTCGTCGCCCTTGAAGACGTCGGCATATTTGCGCGCGAAGAGTTCGCGCGTGACGTTCTCGGCGATGAACTCGTCGATCTCCTGGCTCGACGGCCAGATATCCTTCAGGAAGACCGGGTTGCCGTCGCGGTCCTCGCCGAGCGGCTCGGTGGTCAAGTCCCGGGTCACGGTCCCGGCCAGCGCATAGGCGACGACGAG
This sequence comes from Alphaproteobacteria bacterium, assembly GCA_018823835.1. Taxonomy (GTDB): domain Bacteria; phylum Pseudomonadota; class Alphaproteobacteria; order Rhizobiales; family Rhizobiaceae; genus CAMYMG01. The sequence goes on from JAHJHT010000002.1 coordinate 1,123,889, forward strand.
AGGCGGCGAGGCAAGATAGTTCGCCTGCACGTCCGGCGAGACGCGGCCCTCGAAGTTGCGATTGCCCGACAGCACGGCCGCGCCGATCAGGCCCTTGTCGTTGATGGTCTTGGAAATCGGCGCCGGCAGCGGACCGGAATTGCCGATGCAGGTGGTGCAGCCGAAGCCCACGAGGTTGAAGCCGATCTGATCGAGTTCCTTCTGCAGGCCCGACTTCTCCAGATACTCGGCAACGACCTGGCTGCCGGGCGCCAGAGACGTCTTCACCCACGGCTTCTGCTTCAGGCCGAGCCGGTTGGCGTTGCGCGCCACGAGGCCGGCTGCCATCAGCACGCTCGGATTCGATGTGTTGGTGCAGGAGGTGATGGCGGCGATCACCACGTCGCCATGGCCGAGATCGAAATCCTCGCCCTCGACCTTGTAGCGGGCGGCGGCGTCGACCGTCTTCTTGTATTCGGTCTCCATGGCCTTGGCGAAGCCGGACGGGATGTCCTGCAGCGCCGCGCGTCCCTCGGGGCGCTTCGGCCCGGCCATGGACGGCACGACCTCGCCGAGATCGAGCTCGAGAAGGTCGGTGAAGACAGGCTCCGACGAATCCTTCTCGCGCCACATGCCCTGGGCCTTGGAATAGGCCTCGACCAGTTCGATGCGGCTCTCGGCGCGGCCGGACATGGTCAGGTAGCGGATGGTCTCGGAATCGACCGGGAAGAAGCCGCAGGTCGCGCCGTATTCGGGCGCCATGTTGCCGATGGTGGCGCGGTCGGCGAGCGTCATGTTGGACAGGCCCGGGCCGTAGAATTCGACGAACTTGCCGACGACGCCCTTCTTGCGCAGCATCTGCGTGACGGTGAGCACCAGGTCGGTGGCGGTGACGCCTTCCGTCAGCTTTCCGGTCAGGCGGAAGCCGATGACTTCGGGCAGGAGCATCGACACGGGCTGACCCAGCATCGCCGCTTCCGCCTCGATGCCACCGACGCCCCAGCCGAGCACGCCGAGGCCGTTGACCATGGTGGTGTGCGAATCGGTGCCGACGCAGGTGTCGGGATAGGCAATGACGTCGCCGTCCTCGCCGGTTGTCGTCCATACGGTCTGGGCAAGATATTCGAGATTGACCTGGTGGCAGATTCCGGTGCCGGGCGGCACGACGCGGAAGTTGCGGAACGCCTGCTGGCCCCATTTCAGGAACTTGTAACGCTCCTGGTTGCGCTGGTACTCGAGGTCGACATTGTGCGCGAAGGCCATCGGGGTGCCGAACTCGTCCACAATGACCGAGTGGTCGATGACGAGATCGACGGGCACCAGCGGGTTGATCTTCTGCGGATCGCCGCCGAGCGAGGCCATGGCGTCGCGCATCGCCGCGAGATCGACGACTGCGGGCACGCCGGTGAAGTCCTGCATCAGGACGCGTGCCGGGCGATAGGCGATCTCGACACCGGCGGTGCCCTTGTCGGTCAGCCAGCCGGCGACAGCCTCGATGCTTTCCTTGGTGACCGAGCGGCCATCCTCGTTTCGCAACAGGTTCTCAAGGAGAACCTTCATCGAGTAGGGCAGCTGCGAGATGCCGGTCAGGCCGTTCTTCTCGGCCTCGATCAGATTGTAGTAAACATACTCGGCGCTGCCCACCTTCAGAGTGCGGCGGCAATTGAAGCTATCGATTGATTTTGGCACGTGCGATCCCATTCCGGTCGGTTCTGCCTAAGAACGGACTCCTGTGGCATGCTAACACGCGCAAAGGTGCGGGTACGGTCATTTCCGCTGTCCGTTCCCTGCGATTCGTCCGTGGAACGACGTTCGCTGGTTCGGCGCAATTTGATTTATCCCGCCGACCGCTGGCAGGATCGATCTGGATATAAAGAAGATTCTGGAAGAGTTCCAGACAGGAATGGGATATTTGCCGCGATGCGTCGGCTTCGCGGCGGGAAGTCTTGCAGGCTGGGGGACGATGCGGCTGATTGCTGAAAATCTGGGCGGCGAACGCGGCGGCCAACCGGTATTCTCGGGCATCGATTTCGCGCTTGGCGAAGGCGAGTGCCTGATCGTGACCGGGCCAAACGGCGCCGGCAAGTCGACCTTGCTGAGGGTTCTGGCCGGATTGCTGCCGGCAGGCTCCGGCCGTGCCGCCTTCGAGGGCGGCGGCGAAGACTTCCCGAGCGTGGCGTCGGCCTGCCATTATCTCGGCCACCTGAACGCCATGAAGACCGCGATGACGGTGCGGGAAAACCTCGCCTTCTGGCAGGAATTCAGCGGCAACCCGGCCCGCGATGTCGGCGAAGCGCTCGAAATGGTGGGGCTCGGTTCGATCAGGCACCTGCCCTTCGGCTACCTGTCGACCGGGCAAAGGCGGCGCAGCTCGATCGCCAAGCTGCTGGTCAGCTACCGCCCTCTATGGCTGCTCGACGAGCCGAGCGCCGGCCTCGACCGGCAGTCGGAGGCCCGGCTGGCGGAACTGATGGCGGCGCATCTCTCGAATGGCGGCATCATTGTCGCTGCGACCCACCTGCCGCTCGGCCTCGAGGGCGTGCGCACGCTCGAGATGGGCCAGGTCGCACTGGCGGACGCCGGCTGATGCTCGCGCTCTATCTCCGCGAGATCAGGCTCGGCATCCGGGCAGGCGGCGGGGCGTTGACAGGCGTGCTGTTCTTCCTGGCCGTGATCGCCACCATCCCGTTTGCCGTCGGACCCGACCTCAACCTGCTTTCCCGCATCGGGCCGGCGATCTTGTGGATCGGCGCGTTGCTCGCTTCGCTGCTCGGGCTCGACCGGCTGTTCCAGGCCGACCGCGAGGACGGGTCGCTCGACCTCCTGATCCTCGCCGGCGACCGGCACATGCTGGCACTCACGGTGCTGGTGAAATGCCTGGCCCACTGGACCGCGAGCGTGCTGCCGCTGGTGATTGCGGCGCCCGTGTTCGGGCTCATCCTCAACATGCCGCCGGCCGGCATCGGCGCCTCGGCGCTGACACTGCTGGTGGGGACGCCGGCGATCACTTTCGTGGGGGCAGCGGGCGCGGCCGTGGCGGTCGGCCTCCCGCGCGGCGGGCTGCTGGTGTCGGTGCTGGTCCTGCCATTGACGATTCCCGTGCTGATCTTCGGGGTGTCGGCAAGCTATGCCGCGGTCAACGACCCCGACCCGTTCATGCCGCCCTTTCTCATTCTTGCCGCACTGACGCTGTTTCTGGCGGTCGTCGGACCGGTAGCGGCCGCTCTGGCGCTGCGCTTCTCAGCCGACTAGCCGATCAGGGCTGCGTCGATTGCCCGTATCGGGCGCGCAGGTTATTGAAGGCGCCTGGAGACATCGCAAGCCATGACGTCGCATACACTTTACGTAACCGCTGCCTACGCCATCTCGGCCGTCGGCATCGGGGGTCTCATCGCCTGGATCCTGCTCGACCAGCGGGCGCGCCGGCGCGACATGGCCGAGATCGAGGCCGCCGGCCTGCGCCGACGGTCCGAGCGCAAGGAGGCCAGGCCGTGACAGCGCGGACCGCCGAACCGCGGTCGCGGCGGCTGCTGGTGCTGTTGCCGGTGGCTCTCTTCTTCGTGCTTGCCGCGCTGTTCCTGATGCAGCTGGTGTCCGGCCGCGACGTGGCCGAAATTCCGTCGGCACTGATCGGCCACGCGGCACCGCAGACAAGCCTGCCGCCGCTTGAAGGCACGGGCATGCCGGGCATCGAAAGCAGCGGCTTTGCCGGCAAGGTGACCGTGTTGAATGTATGGGCTTCCTGGTGTGGGCCCTGCAGGGACGAGCACCCCTTCCTGCTTGGCCTGTCACGCGATTCGCGGATCGAACTGGTCGGGATGAACTACAAGGACGAGCCGGACAATGCGCGCCGCTTCCTCGGCAGCTTCGGCAATCCCTACAAGGCGATCGGCGTGGACGAGGCTGGGCGGGCAGCGATCGACTGGGGCGTCTACGGCGTGCCGGAAACATTTGTCGTCGGACGAGACGGCAGGATCCTGTTCAAGCATGTCGGGCCGCTGACAGAACAGTCGCTGGCCCGGACCCTGATGCCGGAAATCGAGAAGGCGCTTGCTGCGCCGTCACCTGCGAGCTGATTCCCGCGATTCGATTGGCCCTATCCCTTGAATGGAAAGGGCGCCCAGCGGGCGCCCTTGATCTGAAGTCAGCCGTAAATTTCCTTGTAGGCCTGACGCAGCATGTCGGTGCGGTCGGCGCGCAGGTCGGCGAGGTCGCGTGAGGACAGGCTGGCGATCTCGTCGGCCATCCGGTTGAACCGGCGGCGCTTGGCGAGACGGCTGCGGGCACCCGAGATAAGGTTCTGAATGATCATGGTGAGGCTCCTTGATGGGCCGCCTTGCGGCGACTGAATAGACTGTTCCTCCCTGATAGGTGAAAGGTAGTACCGATTTGGTGCGGCGCAACATATGATGCCGCAATGCAGCAATGCGTTGAATGCGCAGCTGGGCAATCTGCCTAAAGAATTGGCAGAATCCGGTCTTCTGGACTTGAGTCTGGAAGAAGAGGAGCTTGAGAGCGCCTCTAGGCGGCGTCAGGCCGCTCGAAGTCGCCTGTATCGCGGTTCATGACCCAGAGTTCGCCGGACGAAATGTCGAACCACGCGCCGGACAAGGTAAGCCGCCCCTTGCCCTCAAGGATTTTCACGCAGGGGAATGTGCGCAGGTTTGCGATCGAATAGCGGATCGAGATGCGTTCCAGCGAGGTCTGCCGCTCGCCGGGGGTCATCATGGTGTTGCCCGTCACGGATTCCGCGGCGGGTGCAACGAGGCTCATCCACTTGCCGATAAAGTCGCCGGGCGACAGCGGCGACGAGGAAGGGTCGAGCGCAGCGCGGATGCCGCCGCAGCGGCCGTGACCCATGACGACGATGTTCTTCACCTTCAGGCCCTGCACCGCAAATTCGAGTGCGGCCGAGGTCGAGTGATACTCGCCATCGGGCTCGTAGGGCGGAACCAGGTTGGCGACGTTGCGCACGACGAAGAGTTCGCCGGGCCCGGCATCGAAAATCGATTCCGGCGCCGCGCGGGAGTCGCAGCAGGCGATGATCATGGTTTCGGGTGTCTGCCCTTCGCGTGCGAGGGAGCGGTAACGCCCACTCTCGGAAGGATAGCGCCCGCTCATGAAGTTGCGGTAGCCGGTGAGGAGATGATCTGGCAGATGAACGGACATCGCACGAATTAACGGCAAAACCCGCTGCGCCGCAATGCGCAAATGCGACGCCGGCGGGGTCTGGCGGGCAATCAGCCCGAGATCGGCGCCTGCGCCGGGCTGGCGGGTGCAACCGGGGGCGGCCGGGCGATATAGCTGCTTGCTACACGGGAAAGCTGCAAGTAGCTTCTACTTGTCTGAGAAATAGCGGCCGCGTTCGCATTTCTACCGGGAGGACAAGTATAGGCAGCCGGAATCAGCGGACGCACAGGCGCGGCCGTGGGCACCGTTTCTGCCGCCGGAGGAGTGCCTGGCGCGGGTGCCTTTGAAATTATACGGAGGAACTACCTTGAAACGAGCTATCCCGCACATCCTGTTTTCCGCTGTGCTGTCCGGCGCCACGGCACTTTCGTCCGTCGCTCACGCCGAGACGGTGCTGAAATGGGCGCATGTCTATGAAGTCAGCGAGCCCTATCACACCTGCGCCGTCGAGGCGTCCGACAAGCTGAAGACGGCGACCGACGGGCGCTACTCGATCGAGGTTTTCCCGGCCAGCTCGCTCGGCAAGGAAGTCGACATCAACGAGGGCCTGGGTCTCGGCACCGTCGACATCATCTACACCGGCCAGCTGTTCGCCGGCCGCGCCTACGGCCCGATCGCCATCGGCGGTGCGCCCTACATGTTCCGCGACTACGATCACTGGGACAAATACCGCAATTCCGAGCTCTTCGCCGATCTGTCGAAGGGCTATGGCGACGCGACCGGCAACCACATCACCTCGCTGACCTATTACGGCAAGCGCCACGCGACATCGAACGTCGACATCCAGAAGCCCGAGGACATGGCGGGCCTCAAGATCCGCGTGCCGAATGCGCCGCTCTACATGATGTTCCCGAAGGCCGTCGGCGCCAACCCGACGCCGATCGCATTCGCCGAAGTGTACCTCGCGCTGCAGCAGGGCACGGTCGACGCGCAGGAGAATCCACTGCCGACGATCCAGGCCAAGAAGTTCTACGAGGTGCAGAAGTACATCACGCTCACCGGCCACATCACCGACGCGCTGCTGACCATCGTCGGCGGCCCGGCCTGGAACGCCATGGATGCGGCGGACCAGACGGCGCTCGAGGGCGTGCTCGACGATACCGCCACCTGCGCCACGGAGCAGATCATCCAGAAGGAAAAGGAGCTCGTGCAGTGGTTCCGCGACCAGAAGGTGACGGTCAACGAGATCGACATCACGCCGTTCCGCGAAGCGACGATGAAGCTTCACAACGGCGAGGACGCGACCTGGGACCAGGCCACCTACGACAAGCTGCAGTCGATCAAGTAAGAGCTGCCTGACCACCATCGAGCGCGGCGGCAGCCAGCCGCCGCGCCTTTCCCCTCGGAGCTTGCCCGATGTCGGCTGACAAGAATGCCCCGGTCGCGGAATCGTCCATCGCGGACCTCATCCACGCCGAGGACGAAGACCTGTCCGGCTACCAGTGGGACGATTCGCTGGTCCTGGGCGTATTCTGGGCGCTTGCCTTCGTCGTCTTCCTGCAGTTCTTCACCCGCTACGTCCTGAACAACTCGCTCGGCTGGACCGAGGAGATCGCGCGCTTCCTGCTGATCGCGGTCACCTTCCTCGGCGCCATCATGGCGGTCCGGAAGGAGAGCCACATCGCGGTGGAACTCGCCTACCGATGGCTGCCGCGGCGGGCACGCTACACGCTGCAGATCGCCATCGACGTCATCTCCATCGTCTTCTACGGCTTCATGGGCTTCCTCTGCACGCAGATGGCGGGCAAGACCCAGCAGATGATGGTGTCGATCAACCTGCCCAAGTCGTCGCTCTACTGGTTCACCGCGGCCTGCTTCCTGGCCATGACGCTCTACGCCATCAAGGTGGCGTGGCAGCACCTGCGCACCGGCACCAGCCGGCTGATCGACCCGGAGAGCGCCAAGGCGGTGCTCGGCCCTTCCCTCTGACCGCGGGCACCTCATGCTCCTGACCCTTCTCTTTGTCATGGTCTTCGCGCTGATCGCCTTCGGCGTACCTGTTGCGATCGCGCTGGCCGGCTCCTCGGCCGTTTTCATCCTGCTCGACGGCAATGTCCCGGGGCTGGTGGTGGCGCATCGCATGATCAACGGCGTCGATTCCTTCCCGCTGCTGGCCGTGCCCTTCTTCATCCTGGCCGGCAACCTGATGAACACGGCGGGCATCACCGAACGCATCTTCGATTTCGCCAAGGCGCTGATCGGCTGGCTGCCGGGCGGGCTTGGCCACGTGAACATCGGCGCGTCGGTGATTTTTGCCGGCATGTCCGGCGCGGCTGTCGCCGATGCGGGCGGCCTCGGCGCCATAGAGATCAAGGCCATGCGCGACGCAAAATACGACGCGGGCTTCGCGGTCGGCATTACCGCCGCCTCGTCGACCATCGGGCCGATCATACCGCCGTCGCTGCCGATGGTGATCTACGGCGTCGTGGCCGGCGCATCGATCGGCCAGCTCTTCGCCGCCGGCTTCATTCCCGGCCTGCTGATGGCGGTGGCGCTGATGGCGATGGTCGCCTTCTACGCCCATCGCTACAAGTATCCGCGCGACCAGGCCTTCAGGATGTCCATCCTCGGCACGGCCTTCACGCGCGCGTTCCTGTCGCTGCTGACGCCGGTCATCATCGTCGGCGGCATCCTGTCGGGCGCCTTCACCCCGACCGAAGCCGCGATCGCGGCCTGCGCCTGGGCGCTCTTCCTCGGCCTGTTCGTCTACCGCACGCTGACGGTCCGGCGGTTCCTCAAGGTGTCGCTGGATACGATCGAGACCACGTCGGTGGTGCTGTTCATCGTCGCCGCAGCGTCGATCTTCGCCTGGATCCTGACCTCCAACCGCGTGCCGGAGCACTTTGCCGCTCTGATCCTAAGCGTGTCAGACAACCCGATCGTGATTCTGCTTCTGATCAACGCCATCCTTTTGGTGGTCGGCTGCTTCATGGAAACCGTTGCGGCGATCACCATTCTCGTTCCCGTTCTGCTGCCGATCGCGGTCAGCGTCGGGGTCGACCCGGTGCATTTCGGCGTGATTCTGGTGCTCAACCTGATGATCGGCCTGCTGACGCCGCCGGTCGGCATGGTGCTCTACGTGCTGTCGCGGGTGGCCAAGGTGCCGTTCGAGCGCTGCGTCACCGCGACGCTTCCCTTCCTCGTTCCGCTGTTCGTCGTGCTGATGCTGGTGACCTTCTTCCCGATCTTCACCATGTGGCTGCCAACGTTGCTCTACCGCTAGGCGGGCGCGAGACGCGGCTAGCAGCTTTACGGCCACCTGCGACATTTTGCCTATATGTCAGGCACATTGACCTATTGCCGAATCATTGGGCAAGACCTAGATTGCAGTTGTTGGCCATCTACTCCTCCCAGATGCGATGCCAACTCCGAGCGGTCCGCACCTCCTCCCGCGGGTCGCCTCAGATCGAGCCCGCTGCCACCTCCTCCCGGCAGCGGGCTTTTTTTATGCCCGGTTCCGGGTCCAGTGCGCTGCACGCAGGCTTGGTGCATCCAGCCAAGGCGGAAGCCCGCAGCAGATAATCAGGCCAGCAGGTTCAAGGCGCTTCAAGCGTCGTTTTGTGGGCCGTTCGCCGGCAATTCAACGACGAAACAGGCGCCGCCCTCGGGCACCATCTCGTAGCGCACCGAGCCGCCGTGGTGGACGGCGATCTGGCGCACCAGGGAGAGGCCGATTCCCCAGCCTCCCGCGCTCTCGCTGCGCCCGCTCGGGCGGTAGAAGGGTTCGAAGATGCGGTCACGCTCGCCTTCCGGAATGCCGTCACCGCAATCGCGCACGACCAACCGCACGACCGGTCCATCGCGTCGGACATGCGCCGTCACCGGCGGCGCGCCGTGCCGCAGGGCGTTCTGGATCAGGTTGCGCACCAGCCGCCGCAGCAGGCGTGCGTCGCCCGACACGGTGGCCGGAGACCCGGTGACCGCGACATCGCTTCCGGCCCCCTCCTCGGCTGTGAGGGCGAGCAAGTCGACGTCTTCGACGCGTTCGGGTCTGCGCACATGGTCAAGCCGGCTGGCAAGCAGGATCTCCTCCACGAGGGCATCGAGCTCGCCGAGGTTCTTGATGATCTCGTCGCGCGTCCTGTCGCTTGCCGACCGCTCGTAAAGGTCGATCGCCATGCGCAGCCGCGCCAGGGGCGAGCGCAGTTCATGGCTGGCATTGGCGAGCAGCGAGCGGTGCGCGGCAACAAGCCGCTCGATCTGCCCGGCCGCCTCGTTGAAGCTCTTGGCAACGGCCGCGACCTCGTCGCTGCCTGAGACAGGAACGCGCCGGGACAGGTCGCCGCCGCCCCAGACCTCCACTCCCTTGCGCAGGCTTTCGAGGCGGCGGGTCAGCTGGCGCACGACGGGGTAGGCAGCAATGCCGATGACGGCCGCGACCAGCACCAGCGATCCGAGGGGATTGCGACGCCCGGGACCGAGGGGCTGATCGGACCGCAAGGCTACGTAGCGGCCATCGGCAAGCTCCGTCGCAAAGCCCCGTCGTCCCTCGCGCCTTGCTTCGCGATGCGGCCTGTCGAGGGGCGGAGGCGGCGATGAGCCGGCTGCGGCGATGAGCCGGCGGTCAGGCCCATAGACGGCGATGTCGGCATCGAGGGCGTCGGAAAGACGGTCGAGCGTCGCGGACAGGACCACCGGGTCGTCCCCGGCGGGCAGCATGTCCGCGATGAAGCGGTCTCGCCGCCCGGCCCAGCCACGATCCTCATCGTCCTGCCCGATGCGCACGAGCAGCGCGCTGCCGACAGCGACGATTACTAGGCTGGCCAGGAGCGTCAGGTATATCTTGAGGAAAAGGCGACTGCGCATGCTTAGCCTTGCCCATCCTGCTGGCGGGCGAAGACATAGCCCGCGCCGCGTACGGTGATGATGCGCCGCGGATGCTTCGGATCGTCCTCGACCGCCGCGCGGATGCGCGAGACGTGGACGTCGATGGAGCGGTCGAACGCGTCGAACTCCTCGCCGCGCACGAGATCCATCAACTGTTCGCGCGACAGGACACGGCCGGCATTGCCGGCGAGTGCGACGAGCAGGTCGAACTGGTGGCTTGTCATCTGGCGCTCCTGTCCGTCGAGGCGCACCTGGCGCGAACCGGGATCGATCTCGAGCCGACCGAAGCGCAGCACCCGGTCGCCGTCCGAACGTCCGCCCTGACGACGGCGCAGGATCGCCTTGATGCGGGCCAGAAGCTCGCGCGGGTTGAAGGGCTTGGGCAGATAGTCGTCGGCGCCGAGTTCCAGGCCGACGATGCGGTCGGTCTCCTCGCCCTTGGCGGTCAGCATCAGGATCGGCACGTCTGACGTCGCGCGTATGCGGCGGCAGGTCTCGAAGCCGTCGATGTCAGGCAGCATGATGTCGAGAATGACGATGTCGGGCGAGCGACGGGCCAGGTCGGCTATGCCGGCGTGGCCCGTCGCTGCGGAATGAACGGTGTAGCCATTGCCCGACAGGTAGTCGGCGATCATGGCGGACAGGCGCGTGTCGTCGTCGACGATCAGGACCTGCTCCGCCATGCTTGCGTTACTCCGCCAGGAACCGGACTACCACCGGCCGTGCCCGTGCCGGCCATGGCCGCCACGCTCGCCGCGCTCCTTGAAGTGCTTGGCAAGCTGGGCGCGCTGCTCCGGGGTCAGGACCTCGGCGGCGTCGAGGACCGCGGTCGTCATCTTGCGCGAGGCCTCGTCGATTGCCGCGACGCGGTCGGCGCGAAGCTTCTCGGCCGCTGCCCGATCGATGGTCGGCGCCGCAAGCAAATCGGCGATCTGGCCGCGCGTATCGCGGAAATCCTCGACCATGGGCACGACCTCGTCGCGGGCCGAACCGAAGATTTCCTTCAGCTTCGTCGCCTGCTCCGGCGTCGCGTCGATCTCGTCGAGCATGTAGTCGAGCCGGCGCTCGCCGAAATGCTTGCCACGCATCGAGACCTGCATCGCCTTGCCGTCGGAGCCGTGCATGCCGAACTGCGCTGCGGCGATGTCGCTGCCCTTGGCCGAGGCGAGGCCGAGACCGGCAAGCGCGGCGATGGCCAGCGAACCCATGGCCAGCCGACGGCCCCAGCCGCTGTTGCTGGCGGCAGCTTCGGGAGTGTGAATTTCCTGCTTCTCGGGTTCCATGATCGTCTTCCTTTCATCATGCAGCACCATCGCTGCGATGATCCAAGGCTAGCGGCGTCAGGTTTCCTGCTTAGCGGGGGAATGTAAAGATATGCAAAGCTGCTGCCGCCCGGCAGGCGGGCGGCAATGACCCTCAGGCCGGCATGAAGTTCAGCGCCACGCCGTTGATGCAGTAGCGCAGGTGGGTCGGCGGCGGCCCGTCATCGAAGACATGGCCAAGATGGCTGCCGCAGCGCGAGCAGTGGCATTCGGTGCGAACCATGCCGTGGCTGCGGTCCGTCGTGGTCTCGACCGATCCGGGTACGGGGTCGTTGAAGCTCGGCCAACCCGTGCCGCTCTCGAATTTCAGTTTCGATTCGAAAAGCGGCTGATCGCAGCCGGCGCACGTGAAGGTCCCGGCACGCTTCTCGTGCAGGAGCGCGCAACTGCCCGGCCGCTCGGTCCCGTGATTGCGCATGACCTGGTACTGTTCAGCGGTCAGCAATTCGCGCCACTCGGCTTCGCTGCGTGTCACGGGATAGGTCTTGGCGTCCATGTCAGTCTCCTCGGGCGGCCTTCTAAGGCGGCTGGACCCTAATGTAGGTCGCCCGACGTGGTCTGAAAAGGAGGCTGACGGGCGGAAGCGCCGCCCGGGATCAGGCCGCGCTGCGGCTCTCGGCGATGACGCCGACGATGTCGTTGACCACGGTCTCGACCAGCTTCGGATCGTCGCCCTCCGCCATCACGCGGATCAGCGGCTCGGTGCCCGACGGGCGGATGACCAGACGGCCGGTGTTGCCGAGGCGGTCGCGCGCATCTTCGATCGCGGCCTTAACAGGCGCTTCCTCGAGGGGCTTTCCGCCCGAGAAGCGGACGTTCTTGAGCAGTTGCGGTACCGGCTCGAACTTGCGGGTCAGTTCGCTGACCGGCTTGTTCTGACGCTTGATGCAGGCCAGGACCTGAAGCGCGGAAACGAGGCCGTCCCCGGTGGTGGAGAAGTCGGACAGGACGATGTGGCCTGACTGCTCGCCGCCGACATTGAGGCCGTGCGCGCGCATGTGCTCGACGACATAGCGGTCGCCGACCTTGGTCCGATGAAGTTCCAGGCCGACGCTGCCGAGAAAGCGCTCCAGCCCGAGATTGGACATCACGGTGGCGACCACGCCGCCGCCGGCGAGACGGCCCGACTGGTGCCAGGATTCGGCAATCAGCGCCATGATCTGGTCGCCGTCGACAACCTCGCCGTTCTCGTCGACGATGACGACACGGTCGGCGTCGCCGTCGAGCGCGATGCCGATGTCGGCGCGAACCTCGTGCACCTTCTGCGACAGGCCAGCGGGGTGGGTCGAGCCACACTCCTTGTTTATGTTGAAGCCGTTGGGTTCGACATTGATGGCGATGACCTCGGCGCCGAGCTCCCAGAGCGCCGCCGGGGCGACCTTGTAGGCAGCGCCATTGGCGCAGTCGACGACAATGCGCAGGCCCGAAAGTGACATGGCGCGCGGCAGCGTGCGCTTGGCGAACTCGATATAGCGGTCGTCGCCGCCGTCGACACGCTTGGCGCGTCCGAGCCCGTCGGAATCGGCGAGCGCCAGGTCGATGTCCTGGTCGAGCATCGCCTCGATGCGGCCCTCGATCTCGTCGGACAGCTTGTAGCCATCGGGTCCGAACAGCTTGATGCCGTTATCGTAGTAGGGATTGTGCGAGGCCGAGATCATCACGCCGATGTCGGCGCGCAGCGACCGCGCCAGCATGGCGACGGCCGGTGTCGGTATCGGACCAAGCAGGAAGACGTCCATGCCCGCCGCAGTCAGGCCGGCGACCATGGCGTTCTCGATCATGTAGCCGGAGAGCCGCGTGTCCTTGCCAAGCACGACGCGGTGCCGATGGCTGCCACGCTGGAAGGAAAGCCCGGCGGCCATGCCGACCTTCATGGCGATTTCCGCCGTCATGGGAAACTTGTTGGCCTTGCCACGGATTCCGTCCGTGCCGAAATACTTGCCCGCCATGTGCATCCGCCCCCGAAATGGGCCCCTCGAGTGTCGTTGGCGCGGATTTCTGCCACAGAACGGGCTCGTCCACGCATCACATTTGGTGAGCCTATGTTACGAACCCTTAGAAATCATTGTCGTTGGGCTGCGAATACAGTCGATTTTGCAGCGACAGTGCCATGACCTGCAGCGCGGCAGGTGCTGCGCCGGCGCTCCGTCACAGTTCCGTTGCAGGCGGCCCGCAGCCTGCGGGGAGTTGACAGAGGCGGCCCGGTTCGCCACCTCAGGGCGGAATCCTGTCTCGAAAGGCAACCGGCAATGACCGGATACTATTCCTCACCGTTCCCGCGTCGGCATTCGGTCGGCGTCGACGTCGGCGGCGTGACTGTCGGCGGCGGCGCGCCGGTGGTGGTGCAGTCGATGACCAACACCGACACCGCGGACATCGACCGCACGGTCGCGCAGGTCGCCGCCTTGCATCGCGCCGGTTCCGAGATCGTGCGGATCACCGTCGACCGCGACGAGTCGGCCGCCGCCGTGCCGCATATCCGCGACCGGCTGGCGCGGCTGGGGATCGACGTCCCGCTGGTCGGCGACTTCCACTATATCGGCCACAAGCTGCTTGCCGATCATCCGGCCTGCGCCGAGGCACTGGCGAAATACCGCATCAACCCGGGCAATGTCGGCTTCAAGGAAAAGAAGGACCGGCAGTTCGCCGACATCGTCGGAATGGCGATCCGCTACGGCAAGCCGGTCCGGATCGGCGTCAACTGGGGCTCGCTCGACCAGGAGTTGCTGACGCGGCTGATGGACGACAACCAGAAGCAGGGTTTTCCCCTGACGGCGCAGCAGGTGACGCGCGAGGCGATCGTGCAGTCGGCACTGCTGTCGGCCGAACTCGCCGAAGAGATCGGCCTGCCGCGCGACCGCATCATCCTGTCGGCCAAGGTGTCGGGCGTGCAGGACCTCGTCGCGGTCTACGCCGAACTCGCCGCACGCTCCGGCCACGCGCTGCATCTCGGCCTGACCGAGGCGGGCATGGGCTCGAAGGGCATCGTCGCGTCGTCGGCCGCCATGGGCATCCTGCTGCAACAGGGCATCGGCGATACGATCCGCGTGTCGCTGACACCGGAACCCAACGGTGACCGCACCCGCGAGGTGCAGGTGGCGCAGGAACTGCTGCAGACGATGGGATTCCGGCAGTTCGTGCCGATCGTCGCTGCCTGCCCCGGCTGCGGCCGCACCACGTCCACGGTATTCCAGGAACTGGCCCAGAACATCCAGGCCGACCTGCGCAAGAACATGCCCGTCTGGCGCGACAAATATCCCGGAGTCGAGGAACTCAAGGTCGCGGTGATGGGCTGCATCGTCAACGGGCCGGGCGAGTCCAAGCATGCGGATATCGGCATCTCGCTGCCCGGCACCGGTGAAACGCCGACAGCGCCTGTCTTCATCGATGGCAAGAAGGCTGCGACGCTGCGCGGCCCCGACATTGCGCGCGACTTCGAGAAAATGGTGGCTGCCTATATCGAGCAGCGGTTCGGTCGCGCCAAGTCGGCCGCGGAGTAGACCGATGCGGCTCCGGCAAGTGGCATTCATGCTGCTTTGCGGGACGGTCTCCTTCTGCGGCGAGGCAATTGCCGATCCTCCCGGTCGCAGCCGTCCGGTCACCGTCAGCCGCATCTGCACCCTGATCGGCAATGAGGCCGACCGGCATCGCCTGCCGCGCGATTTTTTCGCCCGGCTGATCTTCAAGGAAAGCCGCTTCGATCCCGGGGCGGTCAGTCCGGCCGGCGCCGAGGGCATCGCCCAGTTCATGCCAGGCACTGCCGCCATGCGCGGCCTCGACGATTCCTTCGATATCGACAAGGCGATTCCGGCTTCGGCAAAATATCTCGGCGAGCTGAAAACAGGCTTCGGAAATCTCGGTCTGGCGGCTGCAGCCTACAATGCCGGCGAGGCCAGGGTCTCGCGCTGGCTTTCGGCTGGCGGATACCTGCCGATAGAGACCGAGAACTACGTATTGGACATCATGGGCGAGCCGGTGGATAGATTTTCCGACCAGACCTATGCCGGGACGGTCCAACCGCTTGATCCCAAACTGGATTTCCAGGGCGCGTGCCGACAGCTCAGGGCACTTCGTCCAACAATGGTCGCCATGTCGACGGTCAGCGTGAAGCCCTGGGGCATCCAGGTTGCCGGCAATTTCCGGCGCGAGGCGGCCGTCAGGCAATGGCAAAGGCTGAGCCGCCGCGTCGCCAGCGCCGTCGCCGGGCACGAGCCGGTGGTCAGCCGGGTGCGTTCGCCACGCGGCCGGCGCGGAATCTATGTGGTGAGGATCGGCGCAGACGACCGTGCGGAGGCGGAGCGCATCTGCAGCAAGCTGCGCGGCGCGGGCGGCTCCTGCATCGTGCTCAAGAACCGCTGACAGGAAAGGCCGTCAGGCACTCACAGCGATCTGCGCGTCGCCCAGACGACCGGCGATCTTGGCGCTCAGCCGGTCGGGCGAGATCGGCTTGTGCAGGTAGTCGTCCATGCCGGATTCGAGGCATTTCTCGCGGTCGCCCTTCAGCGCATGGGCCGTGACGCCGATGATCGGCGTATGCGCGCCGCTTGTGGCCTCTGCCTGCCGGATCGCGATTGTCGCCTCGAATCCGTTCATTTCAGGCATGGAAACGTCCATGAGGATGAGCTTGGGCCGCATGGCGCGATGCATCTCGACGGCGGTACGGCCATTGCCGACGATGCGGTAGGTCAGGCCCAGACCGTTCAGGATCTGGGCAAAGACCAGCTGGTTCACCTCATTGTCCTCGGCGACGAGAATGTCGATCGAGGCGTCGCCCGCCGGCTTTGTCTCCAGGCGCTGCGTGGGCACCGGACGCGGAACAGGACGCGGCTCCGGAACGCTGCGGGTCGGCTCGCTCCGGTCGCTGAAGCTGCCGACGAAGGCACCGTTGCGGGCGCGCTGTATGACGCTGACCAGGGTGCCGAGCAGCGCTGCCGAACGCGCCGGCTTGGTAAGGTGGCCGGCAATGCCGCATTCGACGGTCAGGCGGTTGAAGTCGACCTGATCGACGGAAGTGAGCAGCACGACCGGTACGGACGAAATCCGCTCGTCGGCGGCAATTGCCCTGGCGACGTCGACGCCGTTCATCCCGGGCATCTGGTAGTCGAGAATGACGCAGTCGACGCGGGCGCCGATCTGGGCGGATCGCTCGAGGAAGGCGAGGCCGATCGCGCCGTTCTCCGCAGCCGCGCAGTCAAATCCCCAGTTGCGTAGCTGCTCGAGCAGGATGTCCCGGTTCACGGCATTGTCGTCGACGACGAGCACGCGGGCGCCGGTGACGTCGACAGGCACATCCTGTTCGGCGGCGCCGGTCGAGTGAATGGGCATCGCGACAGAGAACCAGAAGATCGAACCGCGGCCGACCTCGCTCTCGATGCCGATCTTGCCGCCCATCAGGTCGACCAGGCGGGCTGCAATCGCAAGTCCGAGCCCGGTGCCTTCGTGGCGACGCGTGGAGGAACCGTCGACCTGGGCAAACTTCTCGAAAACCGTCTGCAGCTTGTCGGCGGGAATGCCGATGCCGGTATCCTCGACGCGAACCTTCAGCCGCGCCATGCCTTTGCCGGATTCGCCGGAGACGTCGACAAGCACATGGCCCTTTTCGGTAAACTTCACCGCATTGCCGAGCATGTTGGTGAGGATCTGACGGAAGCGGCCGACGTCGCCGACGACTATGGGCGGCAGGGTCGGATCGATACGCACGATCAGTTCCAGGTTCTTTTCCATGACGCTGGCCGACACCAGCGTCGCAACGTCCTCGACCGCTTCGGCAAGGCGGAAGGGCGCGTTCTCGAGCGCCAGTTGACCGGCATTGATCTTCGAGAAATCGAGAATGTCGTTGATGATGGTCAGCAGTGCGTTGCCGGACTTCACGATTACGTCGGTGAAGGTCTTCTGGCGCGGCGTCAGCTCCGTCTTGGACAGCAGTTCCGCCATGCCGAGCACGCCATTCATCGGCGTGCGGATTTCGTGGCTCATATTGGCAAGGAATTCCGACTTGGCCCGGTCGGCGGCCTCGGCCTGAAACAGCGACCGTTCCGATTCGGCGAACGCCCGCCGGATAGCGGTTTCCATCGGCCGGAAGACCCAGATCGCGACGGAAGCCAGGACGACAAGCAGCACGATGATTGCCGAGGAGAGCACGGTCTCCATCTGTCCTTCGGCCCGATGATGCTCTGCCTCAAGCGCCTGGTCGGCGCGTTGCAGCATCGGCTGGATGAACAGGTCGTTCTGGTTGCGGATTTCGCGGTAGGCAACCTCGTTGGCCACGGCAGTCTGGCCGAGTTTCCCAAGATTGCGGACAAGATCCCGCGCGGACCACAGCAGGTCCCCGTTGACGGAGGCGGAATCGATGGCGTCGTTGGTCGACATTGCGAGTCTTGGCCTCACGGTCGAAATGTCGCGCTCCAGCGCGGCCATGACCGCGCTCAGCCGCGAGGCATGATTGGCGGCCGCCCTGGCGAACTGGCCGCCGTTCTCATCGCTCCAGTTTCGCGTCACCTGCTCGGCAAAGGCGGTAGCCTTGGCGAGCCCGCTCCTGAGGTCGACGATCTCGGCCCTGACGTCATCGATCTGGTGGCGAAATGCATTGATGTGATGCATCGCGAAAATAATTGCACCGCAGGTGACGGCAAAGATCGCCAGGCCCGACAGGTAGCGCAGCCTAACGGAATCGATGAAGGTCGAACGATCTGACAAGCGCATACCCCGAACATGTGCGCAAAATTCCAATGTCGGGATTAGGCGGCATTTGCCTTAAAATTTCGTGTGTTTGCCGCTACTTGCGGCGAGCCGCGACGAAGGAAGCTGCCGCCTTCAGCATTGCGCCGCGTTCGCCGTAGATGTCGAGCAGCTCCTGCGCCTGGGTCACGAGCCCGGCGAGCTGCAGCCGCGCCCAATCCTCGCCGTGCAGCGCAACGAGCGTCGCCTTGCCGGCGGCCTTGTCCTTGCCGGTGGCCTTGCCGAGGCTTTTTGCGTCGGCGGTTATGTCGAGCAGATCGTCGGCAAGCTGGAAGGCAAGTCCGATAGCCGAACCGAACTCGGCCATTCGCTCCCGTTCGGCGGGCGCTGCGCCAGCCAGGATCGCGCCCGCCTCACAGGCGAATCGGATGAGGGCGCCGGTTTTCATCGCCTGCAGCGCGATGATGCCCGGCTCGCCGGGGGGCGAGCGCTGTGCGTCGATGTCGAGAGTCTGGCCGCCGGCCATGCCGCCGATGCCCGATGCCCTGGCAAGTGCTACGACGAGGGCGCAGCGGCGGTCGGCGTCGAGCCCGGTAGCCTCATCGGCGATGATGTCGAAAGCGAGGGTAAGCAGGCTGTCTCCAGCCAAAATGGCGGTGGCCTCGTCGAAGGCCCTGTGAACCGTCGGCTGCCCGCGTCGCAGATCGTCATTGTCCATGGCGGGCAGGTCGTCATGAATCAGCGAATAGCAGTGCACGCATTCAAGCGCTGCCGCGACCCGCATTGCGGCATCGGCGTCGGCGTCGAAGACGGCTGCCGATTCAAGCACAAGAAACGGCCGCAGGCGCTTGCCGCCATTGAGCACACCGTGGCGCATCGCAGCGAGCAGTCTGTCGGGGCGGGAAATCTCGCCCGGCTGCAAGCGGCCGTCGAGCAGTCGGCGAAGCAGGTCCTCGACGGAACTGGCGCGCAGTTCCAGGATGGTCTCGAAGGCCAAGTTTGCATCATCAAGCATGGTGCGACCGTTTACGTCATAGGCTGGCCCGGTCAAGCGGCACGCCGGGCTGTGTGTTGCCTATCCGTCTGGACGTCATTATGCCAGACCCTGAAGCGGGGAAGCGCGCGTGACTGAGCCGATCTTGGATCGACGGACCGAAGGGAGACCCATGGCGGCGAAGTCCAAGCGGGGAAAGCGCACGCCGCGCCACTGGCTGCGCCGCCTTGTGCTTCCCGTTGCCGCGCTGATTGCGCTTCCGCTGGTCCTCACGGTTTTCTACCGGCCTTCCTTCGTCCATCCGGTGTCGACGCTGATGCTGGCGGATCTGGTGACATTCTCGGGTTACGACCGGCGCTGGGTGTCGCTCGACGAGGTCGCTCCGGTGCTGGCGAATTCCGTGATCATGTCGGAGGACGGGCAGTTCTGCGCGCATCGCGGCGTCGACCTTGCCGAACTCAAGGTCGTGATCGACGATGCGCTGGCCGGTGAGGCGACGCGCGGCGCCTCGACGATCACCATGCAGACGGTCAAGAACCTCTATCTCTGGCAGCGACCGCTCGGAACCGTGCGCAAGCTCATCGAACTGCCGCTCGCCGTCTATGCCGATTTCGTGCTGCCGAAGTACAGGATCATGGAAATCTATCTCAATATCGCCGAATGGGGCCCCGGCATCTACGGTATCGAGGCCGCGGCCCAGCACCATTTCTCGCGCTCGGCGGCCGACCTGACCGCCAGGCAGGCCGCGCTGCTGGCCGTCACGCTGCCCAATCCGGCCGGCCGAAATCCGGCCCGTCCATCGGCGGGCCTGAAGCGGCTCGCTTCCATCATCGAGCGGCGCGCGGCGAAGGCCGGAGGCTATGTCGGCTGTCTCAGATAGCGCTGAGCGAGGCGCTCGCGCAAAAAAATCGTGCCGGCACTGGTCAAAGCGGCGTGGCCCGTGTATGGACACCGCACTTTCTGGAGATATCGGCCCGCCAGAGTGGCCCTTTTACGAGGGTTGCGGGCTTTTTTAGTGGAGCACTTCCATGGCTGTGCCAAAACGAAAAACTTCGCCGTCCAAGCGCGGCATGCGCCGCTCGGCCGATGCGCTGAAGGCCCCGACCTATGTCGAGGACAAGAACTCCGGCGAAATGCGCCGTCCGCACCACATCGACCTGAAGACCGGCATGTATCGCGGTCGCCAGGTGCTGACGCCGAAGGAAAGCTGATCAGGCTTTCATCGCAACGTTCTTAAAGGCCGGCTTTCAGCCGGTCTTTTTTGTTGCCGCGACCGGGGCTCTTGACGTCGACGCCATCCCGCCCTCTACAGGCAGCGTGACCCGTTACCGAGGAGAGTCGCCATGCTTTCGAGCATTCCGCTGCTGGGGGTGCCGTTCATTCTCTACAATCTGGGACTTGCCGGCGTGTTCGGCGCGGGACCAGGGGGCGACCCCTGGAGCATCGAGCTGTTCTCGTTCTCGATGATGTCGGGGGGTGTGTTCTCGATGACGCTCGGCATGCTGATGATCGTCATCGCGCTGCTGCTGTTCTTCGTCGAGATCGTCAAGGCGACGCGCACGTCGAACGCCTCCATCCTCGACCACCTGTTGTCGACTTTCGTCTTCGTCGCCTTCCTGGTCGAGTTCCTGCTGGTCAGGGGCGCGGCAACCTCGGTGTTCTTCACCCTGATGGTGATCACGCTGATCGACGTGCTGGCAGGCTTTTCCGTGTCGCTGCGGGCCGCGAGCCGCGACGTCACCATAGGCTGAGCCGGGCTCAGCCCTCGGCGGAAAACCCGGCCGCCTCGATCCCGGCCACCGCCGCCGCCTCGTCATTGTCGGACGTATCGCCCGAAATGCCGACTGCGCCGATGACGCCGCCGGCGCCGTCGCGGATCAGCACGCCGCCCGGCACCGGAACGATCCTGCCACCCGAGACATCCTGGACGCCGGCCATGAGATGCGGCCGGTCCCTGGCGAAGGCATCGAGCCGGCGCGAGCCCATGCCGAGCGCCAGCGCGCCAAAGGCCTTTCCCGATGCCATCTCGGGCCGCAGGAAGGACGCGCCGTCCTGGCGCTGAAACGCGACAAGATGTCCGCCGGAATCGAGAACGGCGACGCCAAGCGGCTTCAGCTCGAGTTCGGCAGCCTTAGAAAGAGCCGACGTGATGATTGCATTGGCCTTCGCCAGCGATAGCTCGGTCATAAAGTAGCTCCGCATTGAATAAGTGCCGGGCCGCCCGGGCGGCCTTCGATGGTACTTCGACGATTTCGGGACGCCCGGGGGTCAGCCCATCGAGTCGATCTTGCGCTGCATCGCGGCGATCTGTTCCTTGAGCTCGCTCAGGTCGTCGGGCTTGTCCTCCGCCTCGGCTTCCTCCGTGTCCCCAGCCTGGCCGCCGGGCGGAAATGGCGTGAACAGGCGCATGGCGTTCTGGAACATCTCGATGTTCCGGCGTGCCTGGTCCTCGATCGCCTTGATCGGGGTCGCGATCTTGACCATGTCGATCGGCGTCTTGCCCATTGCCGACTTCATCTGCTCGCGGAAGCGCTCCTGCTCCTTGGCGAAGGCGATCATCGACTGCTCGAGAAAGCTCGGCACCACCATCTGCATCTGGTCGCCATAGAAAGAGATGAGCTGGCGCAGGAACGGGACCGGCAGCATGTTCTGGCCGTCCTTGTTCTCCAGTTCGAAGATGATCTGGGTCAGCACGGGGTGGGTTATGTCGTCGCCGGTCTTGGCGTCCTGGACGGTGAAGTCCTCGCCCTTCTTGACCATCTCGGCCAGGTCCTCGAGCGTGACATAGGTGCTCGTGCCCGTGTTGTAGAGCCGTCGATTGGCGTATTTCTTGATCACAACCGGATCGTCTTTGACGGCCATATGCGTCCTCCCAGAAAGACCGGGCCGCAGTGTAAGCACCCGGTAACGATCGTGTCCTGTTTGAGGATATGCGCAAAAGCCATGCGATTCCAAGCTGTTTGTGCAGTGCGGGATTGCAGCATTCGGCAAGGCGGTGAAATTGCTGCGCAGCACGACTACCTGTAGCGAAGCGCGCCCTGATACGCGACCATTTGATATTTGACTCGGGATTTGGAAACGCCCAGAAAGTTTCTCATCAGGGCTCGCCCGACAGCCCCATTGCCAGTTTGGAGATCAATATGTCCGCATCCAGTTCAATCGTCGTCGCAAGCGCGGCCCGCACTCCGGTCGGCTCGTTCAACGGCGCGTTCGCCAACATGCCCGCGCACGACCTCGGCACCATCGTGTTGAAGGAGGTGCTCGAGCGGGCCGGCGTGGATGCCAAGGAAGTCGACGAGGTCATTCTCGGCCAGATCCTGACGGCAGCCCAGGGCCAGAACCCGGCCAGGCAGGCGGCGATCAATGCCGGCATCCCGAAGGAAGCAACCGCCTGGGGCCTGAACCAGCTCTGCGGATCGGGCCTGCGCGCCGTTGCCATCGGCATGCAGCAGATCGCCATGGGCGACGCCAAGATCATCGTCGCGGGCGGCCAGGAGTCGATGTCGATGGCGCCGCATGCGCAACACCTGCGCGCAGGCACCAAGATGGGCGACCTGAAGTTCGTCGACACGATGATGAAGGACGCGCTGGTCGACGCCTTCTACGGCTACCCGATGGGCAACACGGCGGAGAATGTCGCGCGCCAATGGCAGCTTACCCGCGACCAGCAGGACGAATTCGCCGTCGGCTCGCAGAACAAGGCTGAGGCCGCGCAGAAGGCAGGAAAGTTCAAGGACGAGATCGTCGCGGTGACGGTCAAGGGCCGCAAGGGCGACACTATCGTCGACCAGGACGAGTATATCCGTGCAGGCACCACGATGGACACGATGCAGAAGCTCAGGCCGGTCTTCGACAAGGAAGGCACGGTCACGGCCGGCAACGCGTCGGGCATCAATGACGGCGCTGCCGCGACGCTGCTGATGACCGAGGCCGAAGCCGAACGCCGCGGCATCACGCCGCTGGTGCGCATCGTCTCCTGGGCGACCGCCGGCGTCGACCCGCAGATCATGGGCACGGGTCCGATCCCGGCATCGCGCAAGGCACTTGAGAAAGCCGGCTGGTCGGTGGGCGACCTCGACCTGGTCGAGGCCAACGAGGCCTTCGCGGCTCAGGCCTGCGCGGTAAACAAGGACATGGGCTGGGATCCCGCGATCGTCAACGTCAACGGCGGCGCCATTGCCATCGGCCACCCGGTCGGCGCATCCGGCGCCCGCATCCTGAACACGCTGGTCTACGAAATGCGTCGCCGCGGCGCGAAGAAGGGCCTGGCGACACTGTGCATCGGCGGCGGCATGGGCGTGGCCATGTGCCTCGAAGCCATGTGACAATCCTACTGCGGATCGGGAGGCCAGCCACCCGATCCGGCCATGAACTGAAATAAAAGCCCGGGAACAGGGCGACCAAAGGGGAAACGCATGACCAAGACAGCACTCGTCACCGGTGGCACGCGCGGCATTGGCGCCGCCATCTCGATCGCACTCAAGTCCGCCGGCTATTCAGTGGCGGCCAACTACGCCGGCAATGACGAGGCGGCGCAGACCTTCAAGAACGAGACCGGAATCCCGGTCTACAAATGGTCGGTGGCTGACTACGACGCCTGCGTGGCGGGCATTGCCAAGGTCGAGGCCGATCTCGGGCCCGTCGCCGTGCTGGTAAACAATGCCGGCATCACCCGCGACGCGATGTTCCACCGCATGACGCGGGAACAGTGGGGTGAAGTCATGGGCACCAACCTCAACGGGCTGTTCAACATGACGCATCCGGTGTGGCCGGGCATGCGCGACCGCAAGTTCGGCCGCGTCATCAACATCTCGTCGATCAACGGCCAGAAGGGCCAGATGGGTCAGGCCAACTACGCGGCGGCGAAGGCCGGCGATATCGGCTTCACCAAGACGCTCGCCCAGGAGGGTGCGCGGGCCGGCATCACGGTCAACGCGATCTGCCCAGGCTACATCGGCACCGAAATGGTGCGCTCGGTTCCCGAGAAGGTGCTCGATTCCATCGTCTCGCAGATTCCCGTCGGTCGTCTCGGCGAACCGGACGAGATCGCGCGCTGCGTGGTGTTCCTCGCCTCAGACGACAGCGGCTTCATCACCGGCTCGACGCTCTCCGCCAACGGCGGCCAATACTGCGTCTAGGCACGAGCGCCGGGTTGCGACGCCCGGCACTCGCTTTGCCCAAGTCTCGCCCGCGGCGGCTCGCATAGCCGCGGGCTCTGTTCGTGCGCCCTGCGCGGTCGTCCCGCCATGGGACGCATTGGTTAACGGCCAAGCCATCCGGGATTCAAACGGAAGAAGAAAACTCCGTTGCGTAGGCCGCGCGGCGGGCGGCATCACAACATCTAGGGGTGAACAAAAGGGGAAATTCACGCTGCCGCTGATTCGTCGCCGATTCGTTCCCCCTTTGGGCGGAACGTTAATGGAATGGGCCTGCGTCGCCACACGACGGTTCACTCGCGCTTCAAATATACTAACGAAATCATAAGTTTGCTCTCAAGCCCGAGCGCGGGCCGGGGGCGCAGCCGACAAAGGTTAACGCGCAGACCGCAAACCGAGGCAGGCGCGCAGCAGGCGATTCAGCATGTGGTGGAGTCGAGCGGCCGGCGGACCACATGTTGAGGGGAACAAAACCTGAATCGGCGCAGGTCACTGATTCGTCGCTGATTCGTTCCAGACTCGTTCCATACGTTAACCGCGCCAACTTTTCGGCTTTCCCTTCCCCCAACAACTCCCTATGTGTCGGAAGGATCCGCAGCCCGAAATGTGCCGCACCGATCGTCTCCCGCATGTTGCGAAGCCGAGCCAGAGAGGCCACGTTCGGAACCCATGACCTTCCATCCCAAGAATGCCGACCCGCTGATCCTGTCGGGCCGCGACGTAACAGCGGTGCTGGGCCCGACAAACACGGGCAAGACCCATCTCGCCATCGAGCGCATGGTGGCGCATGAGAGCGGGCTTATCGGCCTGCCGCTCAGGCTGCTGGCGCGCGAGGTCTATGCCCGCGTCTGCGAGAAGGTCGGCGCGCACAAGGTGGCGCTGATCACCGGCGAGGAGAAAATCCAGCCGGCTGGTGCCAAATACTCGGTCTGCACCGTCGAGGCGATGCCGCGCACGACCGACGCCGCCTTCGTCGCCATCGACGAGGTGCAACTCGCCGGCGACTTCGAACGCGGCCATATCTTCACCGACCGCATCCTGCACCTGCGCGGCCGGCAGGAAACCTTGCTGCTCGGCGCGGCGACGATGCGCGGCATCCTTGAGCGCCTGCTGAAGGGTGTCTCGGTGGTAACCCGGCCGCGGTTGTCGCATCTCGCCTATGCGGGCCAGAAGAAGCTGACCCGGCTGCCCAGCCGTTCAGCCATCGTCGCCTTCTCGGCCGACGAGGTCTACGCTATCGCAGAGCTCGTGCGGCGCCAGCGCGGCGGAGCGGCCGTTGTGCTCGGCGCGCTCAGCCCGCGGACCCGCAACGCACAGGTCGAGCTCTACCAGGCGGGCGACGTCGACTATTTAATCGCCACCGATGCGATCGGCATGGGCCTCAACCTCGATCTCGACCATGTCGCCTTCGCGCAGGACCGCAAGTTCGACGGCTACCAGTTCCGCAACCTGTCGGCGGCCGAGCTCGGGCAGATCGCGGGCCGCGCCGGCCGGCACCTGCGCGACGGCACGTTCGGCGTCACCGGCCAGGTCGACCCTTTTGATGAGGATCTGGTCAAGAAGATCGAGGGCCATGACTTCGATCCGGTGAAGGTGCTGCAGTGGCGCACGGCCGATTTCGACTTTTCGAGCCTCGACGCGCTGCGGCGATCGATCGAACGGACGGCCCCGGTCGAGGGCCTGACCCGGGCGCTGCCGGCGGTCGATGCGCAGGCACTCGAGCATCTTTCCATGGACCCGGCGATCCGCGACCTCGCGACCAGTCGAGAGAGAGTTGCACTGCTTTGGGAGGCCTGCGTCCTGCCGGACTATCGCCGCATTGCGCCGGCACAACATGCCGAACTGATCGCCTCGATCTATGACGACCTCGCCAGGAAGGGCCATGTCGACGAGAACTACATGGCAGAACAGGTGCGGCGCGCGGATTCCACCGATGGTGACATCGACGCACTGTCGCACCGGATTGCCCAGATCAGAACCTGGACATTCGTTTCAAATCGGCCGCAATGGCTTGCCGATCCAACACACTGGCAGGAAAAGACGCGCGAAATCGAGGATAGACTGTCGGACGCACTGCATGAGCGGTTGACGAAACGCTTCGTAGACCGCAGGACTTCCGTCCTTGTCCGGCGTCTCAGGGAAAACACGATGCTCGAAGCCGAAATTGCCCCGTCGGGCATGGTTGTCGTCGAAGGCCACCATGTTGGCGAGTTGCAGGGGTTCCGGTTCACTGCCGACCAGAGCGCCAGCGGCGAGGATGGCAAGGCCATCCGCTCGGCGGCGCAGAAAGCGCTTGCCGCCGAATTCGAAACGCGCGCAGAGCGTTTCGCGGCGAGCGCCAATGGCGACATTGCGCTCGGGTCGGACGGCACGCTGCGCTGGCTCGGTGCGCCGATCGCCACACTGGTCGAGGGCGAGGACGCGCTGAAGCCGCGCGCCGTGCTTCTGGCCGACGAACAGCTGACCGGCCCGGCACGCGACAAGGTTGCCGCGCGCATCGACCGCTTCGTGAATTTTCAGGTCGAACTCCTGCTGAAGCCGCTGGTCGAACTGAAGAATGCCGACCAGATTGCCGGCATCGGACGCGGCATCGCCTTCCAGCTCGCCGAGAATTTCGGCGTCCTGAACCGGCGCGACATTGCCGAAGACGTGAAATCGCTGGATCAGGCCGGCCGCGCGGCGCTGCGCCGTCTCGGCGTGCGTTTCGGCGCCTACCACATTTTCGTGCCGGCGCTGATCAAGCCGGCACCGGCAGGTCTGGTGACGCTGCTGTGGGCGCTCAAGAACGACGGCAAGGACAAGCCCGGTTTCGGCGACATCGTGCATGCGCTGGCCACCGGCCGGACCTCGGTCGTCATCGATCCGACCTTCGATCCGGTCTTCTACAAGCTCGCGGGCTTCCGCACGCTTGGACGTCGCGCCGTGCGCATCGACATTCTGGAGCGGCTCGCCGATCTCATCCGTCCCGCGCTGGCCTGGAAGGCGGGCACGGGATCGCGCCCGGAAGGGGCCTATGACGGCTCGGCCTTCATGGTGACGCCGGCGATGATGTCGATTCTCGGCGCCAATGCAGAGGACATCGAAGAGATCCTCAAGGGTCTAGGCTACCGGTCCGAGGCGAAACCCGCCGACGAGGTGAAGGAACGGCTCGAGGCCCTCGACCAGGCGGCGCGCGAGGCCGTGGCCGCAGCCGCCGCGAAGGCAGAGGCCGACAAGGCCGCACGTTCGGCGGAAAAGGCTGCGCAGGAAGCACAGGCCACCGAAGCCGTTACTGTTGCAGGGGACTCAGTCGAGGCGGCTGAAGCGCCCGCCGGGATCGTAGAGGCCCCGGCCGGCGATGCCGCGGAGGGCAGTCCCGAGCCGGCCGCAGGCGGAGACGAAAACGTTCCAGTCGAGGCACCGGTCTGGGCGCCCTCGGGCAGCCCGGAGATCGCGGCTCCCGTCGCCGAACAACCCGCTTCGGTTCTGGGTGAAGAGCCGGCGGAGAGCGCGGCGCCTGCAGAAGCGGTTGCGTCCGAGACCAGCCCAGCTTTTGAACCCGCGGCAGAAGCCGAGGCTCCCGCCGCTGAAGGTGTCGCACCTGCCGCTGAACCCGCAGCGCAGGGCGAGGCCGCGGTAGCGACCGGCGACCGACCGGCAGCAGCCGCCGCCGACGAGGCAGCCAGCGGCGAAGAGGCGGAAGCGCCGAAGCCTATCCTGCTTTGGCGGCAGGGCCGGTCTGACCACCGGCCGCGCCATCAGCGGCCCAACCAGCGTCATCGTGGCCAGGGCGCCGCAGCGGCCCAGGGCGCCGACGGCGCTGCCGACGGTGCAAGGCCGGACAAGCGTGGCCGCCCGGGCGGCAAGCCGAAGTTCGACCGCGACCGCTACAAGGGTCCGCCAAAGGGCGCGAAAGAGGGCGGGCGCCCGGATCGACAGGCCGAAGGTCGGGGCGATCGGCCGAAGCATCCTGCCGCACCGTCGCGCCAGCGCGAGGAGCGTCCGGCGCGCATCGATCCGCTGTCGCCCTTCGCCAAGCTGGCGGCATTGCGCGACCAGCTCAAGAAGTAGGCGATGGCGGAAGGCCGCCAGCGCATAGACAAGTGGCTGTTTTTCGCACGAGTGACGAAGTCGCGATCGCTCGGCGCAAAGCTCGCACTTTCAGGCAAGGTGCGCATCAATCGCGACAAGGCGACGCAGGCAGCCGACCTGGTCAAGCCCGGAGACGTCCTGACGATCACGCTGGAGCGCCGCATCGTTATCTACAAGGTGCTGTTGCCAGGCGTCAGGCGGGGCCCCGCCGAAGAGGCGCGCAAGCTCTACGAGGACCTGTCTCCGCCCCCCGAACCACGCGCGGAACTGCCGCCAAGGGCGATCCTGCCGCAGCGCGAGGCAGGCAGCGGCCGCCCGACGAAGAAGGAACGCCGGGAAACCGACCGACTGCGCGACAGCGATTGAAACAGGATTCCACGGTGGCGGGCAGCGGCGCAATCGGCGACCTTGCAACACCCCGGCAAACGGGCTACCTCACCCGAAAGACGCACATCGCGGGAAATCCCGGAGCCGACCGATGACCTATGTCGTGACCGATAACTGCATTAAATGCAAGTACATGGACTGTATCGAGGTCTGTCCGGTCGACTGCTTCTACGAAGGCGAGAACATGCTCGTCATCCATCCCGACGAGTGCATCGACTGCGGCGTGTGCGAGCCGGAATGCCCGGCCGACGCAATCAAGCCCGATACCGAGCCCGGCCTTGAGAAATGGCTCGAAGTGAATACGGAATACGCGTCCAAATGGCCGAACATCACGGCCAAGAAGGATGCTCCGGAGGATGCGAAGTCCTTTGACGGAGTGCCCGACAAATTCGAGAAGTTCTTCTCGCCGGAGCCGGGAGAAGGCGACTGATTCTTCCCCAAGGGAAGAATCTCGCCCAGCGCCTGATGCGCTACGAGACGTGGCCGAAGCCGCGGCCGCTTCTGCGCGCTCATGCAGCAAATTGTTGATTCTGGCGCGTTTTTGTGCTACATAACCACAACATGCCGGTGGCACAACGTCGATCAAAGGCGCGGAAGCCCTAATCATTGAAAGGTGCACTCCACTCTTCGGACCAGGATGATCTGGGCCAAGCAGGCGCGGCTATGCGTCGGCAGGTTCGGGGTGTTCCGGTGGATTTCATCTGTTTGCACGGCGCATGAGTCAGGGCCTTACGGCCCGGAAGCAGGTTTGCCGGTCGACTTGACCGGCGCCATAACAAGGAGTTCAGGGCGTAATGGCAACCAACCCCCAGCAAAAGAAGTCGGCAACGCGTCACGGTTTCAAGACCGGCGAGTACATCGTCTATCCCGCGCATGGCGTCGGACAGATCGTGTCCATCGACGAGCAGGAAGTTGCCGGTCACAAGCTGGAGCTCTTTGTCATCGATTTCCAGAAGGACAAGATGCGGCTGAAAGTTCCGGTCGCCAAGGCAACCTCGATCGGCATGCGCAAGCTGTCGGAAGAGGACTATGTCGAGCGCGCGCTCAAGGTCGTCCAGGGCCGTGCACGGGTCAAGCGCACCATGTGGTCGCGTCGCGCCCAGGAATATGATGCCAAGATCAACTCCGGTGACCTGATCTCGATCGCGGAGGTCGTGCGCGACCTTTTCCGCGCCGACAACCAGCCGGAACAGTCCTATTCCGAACGCCAGCTCTACGAGGCAGCACTCGACCGGATGGCGCGCGAGATCGCCGCGGTCAACCGCATGTCGGAGACTGAGGCAGTCAGGCTCATCGAGGTCAATCTCGCCAAGGGACCCAAGCGCGGTGCCAAGGCTGACAACGAGGAAGCCGAGACAGAGGCTGAACCCGAGCAGGAAAAGGCGGCCTGAATCCCAGGCTGACATCGTTTCAAGTTCGCACGAAAACCCGGCCTTCTGGCCGGGTTTTTTGTTGCGCGTGCGCCAAAACGGGGGAACCATCCAAGGGTCAACGCGTTTGAGTTTCTTCGCGCGCCCGTTCGTGCAAGCGGCAGTGCTGCGCCAGACATATTGGAGCCCGGCGTGACCCAGCAAACCGACAGTGATCGAAAGCTCGCACGAACTGCCATGCGGGCTCCCTATCTGGAACGCGCCGAAGAACACGATCTTGCGGTCCGCTGGAAGGAAACGCAGGACCAACATGCGCTTCACCAGATCACGATCGCCCATATGCGCCTGGTCATCTCGATGGCCAGCAAGTTCAGGCATTTCGGCCTTTCGATGGGCGATCTCGTGCAGGAGGGGCATGTCGGCCTACTCGAAGCTGCGGCGCGCTTCGAGCCATCGCGCGACGTTCGCTTCTCGACATACGCGACCTGGTGGATCCGCGCCTCGATGCAGGACTACGTGTTGCGCAACTGGTCCATCGTGCGCGGCGGCACGAGTTCAGCGCAGAAGGCGCTGTTCTTCAACCTGAGGCGCCTTAAGGCCCGCCTGTCGCAGGGCACCGGTCCGCTGACCGACTTCGCGATACGCAAGGAGATCTCGGCAGCACTCGGCGTTTCCGAGGACGACGTCGCGCTGATGGACTCGCGCCTTTCCGGTGCCGATACCTCACTCAACGCCCCGGTTTCCGGCGAGAACGGATCGACGACAGAGCGTTCTGACTTTCTCGTCGACGACGATCCGCTGCCCGACGAAGTCGTCGCCGACACGATCGACGTCGAACGGCGCAGCTTATGGCTGCGCGATGCGCTTGGCGTTCTCAACGAACGTGAGATGCAGATCATCGAAAGGCGGCGGCTGAGCGAGGATGGCGCCACGCTCGAGGAGCTCGGCGGGGCACTCGGCATTTCTAAGGAGCGGGTGCGCCAGATCGAGACGCGGGCGCTCGAAAAGCTGAAGATGGCGCTGGAACGCAACGAGCCGGGCATGCTCGCTTCAGCCGGCACGCAACTCCCGCCTATCGGTCGGTAACGATCTTCACCTTGTCGCCGGCCGACACCGAGGCGCCGGGCGCAAGGGCGTTGAGAACCCTGAAGAGATCGAGCTTGCGGTCGACGCCGACCATCTGGGCCGCAATCGCCCCGGTGGTCTGACCCGGCTGCACGGTGACGATGCGAATTCTCAGCGGCTTCAGCGCGGCCTTTTCCTGGGCGCTGAGCAGCTTGAAGCTGCCGCCGACCGTGGCGGCGACGCTGTCGAGCTGGGTGCTGGCCACGGGGGCAGCCGTCAGCAGCCTGTAAACCTGATCGCCTGCGCGCACGACAGTAATGTCGAACTGCCAGCCCTCGGCGGCAGCACGCGCGCTCGCCGCCTCGTTGCCGTTGATCGTCCTGGCCTCGACGCTCGAATCCTGCAGACCGGCAACCCAGCCGCTGCGGATGTAGTCGGTAAGCCTGGTGCGCTTGTCGACGGCGACGCCGTCGAAGCGGATCGCCACGTCGCCGGGGCCTGTCGCGGTGACGGCCGCAGCGCTGTTGTCGATGATGAAGCCCGTCGGCACCGAAAAGGAGATGCCAAGCTTGGGGTGCAGGAAGGTGTTGCCCCGGACATAGCCTTCTTCCGGCGTATCGCCATAGAGCAAGCCGTCGATGCCGGCGAGGTAGGAGTCGCGGTCGCGCGCGCCGCCGCCATTGCCGAACTGCAGGGCATGGCGCTGCGCCAGTTCGATGCGCTGCGGTGCATTGGGATGGCTGGCCAGAAAGTCGAGGCTGGCGTCGGTCGCGCCGCTGACGGAGCGGAAGTCCGTGTAGGCCGACATCGACTGCAGGAAGCGGGACGCGGCGGTGGCGTCGAAGCCGGCCTGGCCGCTGGCCTTGATGCCGATCGCATCGGCTTCGAGCTCCTGGTTGCGCGAGAACTGGGCAAGCCTAAGCTTGCCGCGGATCAGCGCGACATTGGCCGTCGGATTGCCGCCCAGCACGTCCTTGACCACCTTGGTGGCCAGCACTTCCTCGGCTTCCTTCTGCTGCCGCTGCAGGCCGTGATTGGCCGTCACGTGGCCCATCTCGTGTGCGATGACCGCGGCCAGTTCGGCCGAGTCATTTGCGAGCGCCAGCAGGCCGCGCGTGACGTAGAGATAGCCGCCGGGGAGCGCGAAGGCGTTGACATTCGGCGAGTTGAGAATGGTGATCCGGTAGGCTTGGCCAGGATTGCCCGATACGGTGGTCAGGTTTCCGACGACCTTTGCGACCATGCGCTCAAGCTTCGGGTCGGAATACTCGCCGCCATAGGTGGCCAGGATTCGTGGGTGCTGGCTCTTGGCGAGTTCGGCAAGACGGTTGTTGCGGGAGACTGAATCGACGGTGACCGGATTCTCGGATGGCCTGAAGGCCGATTCCTTGATGTCGCCACTCGACAGGCTGGAAAGCGCCTGGCAACCCGAGACAAGCGCCACCAGCCCCGCCACGCCCGCAAATCGGGCGGCCAGAGTCAACACCCGGTTCGATCCGGAACGAGGCACGTCAAACGCCAGGTCGATTTCCTTTCGGCATCAAAGCTTCGCAAGTCAAACGCGACCGCGTTTGCTTCCTACTCTACGCGCATTGCGCGAGCATTGACATAATGTGGCCGCAGCTTGCGGTTTGGCCGCAAATTATGGCCGCTTCCGGGCGGTGCGGCTCGATTTGCCCGCAATCGCCTAGGATTGCGAACCCACATAGCGCCGAAATCCTTCAGGACCATCCCCGGCGAAGAATTCCTCGGTACTTCCTGCCGCTGTAACAATACCCGCTTCGAGGAAGACGATCTTCTGGGCAAGCCGCCTTGCATCCTCAGGCTGGTGGGTAACAAACAGAACGGTCATCCGCCGCTCGGCCTGAACGCCGGCGAGAAGGTCGAGCATGTCCTGCCTGAGCGCCGGGCCAAGCGACCCGAAGGGTTCATCAAGCAGCAGCACCGGGCGGTCCCTGACCAGCGCTCGGGCCAGCGCCACGCGCTGGCGTTCGCCGCCGGAGAGTTCCCGCGGCAGGCGGTGCTCCTTGTCCGACAGGCCAGTCCGCGCCAGGGCATCCGCCACGGCGCGCCGGTCGTCGGATGTCAGCCTGAGCGCCGGCGAGCGGCCGAGACCGACATTCTTCGCCACGTCGAGATGGGCGAACAGGTTGTTCTCCTGAAAGATCATCGACACTGGGCGTTCGGCCGGGGCAAGTGCCGTGACGTCGCTGTCGCCGATCAGCACGCGCCCTTTGCGGGGCGTCTCGAAGCCGGCAACGAGATTGAGCAGCGTCGACTTGCCCGAACCGCTCGGCCCCATGACCGCCGTGATCGTGGAGGACGGGAAATCGGCGTCGAACAGCATGTCCGCGCTGCCATAGGTGAACGCTGCATGATCCAGCCTTACTGGCTGGCCTCCGGGATGCCGCTCACGGATGTCGGTCATGCTGGCCTCCGGCCGAACCGCTCGGCGAGAAATATCAACGTCAGGCACAGGATCGCCAGCAACAAAGCGATGCCGGCCGCGTCATCTGTGCGATAGCTCCCCATTCGGGCAAGCAGCAGGTAGGGCAAGGTCTGCACCGAATCGCTGCCGAACAGAGCGATGACGCCGAGGTCGCCGAGCGACAGCGCCATGGCGAAGGCGAAGCCGGTGAGCAGCGGCTTGCGCAACTCCGGCCAGTCGATCAGTCTCAGCCTCGTCCAGCCCGCGATGCCGAGCTGCATGCAGAGCCGATCGTTGCGCTCGCCGGCCGCGTCGTAGGCGGGCCGGATGGCACGAATGGCGAAGGGCATGGCCATCACCGCGTTGACCGTGACCACCATCAGCGGAGCGGCGGCAAAGAGAAGATCGGAGTGGCGCAGCGCCACGAACCAGCCGGCGCCGATGACGATGGGCGGTATGACGAGCACGAAGCCTGCGCCGGTGCCGCTGGCGCGCTCGAGCCAGCCCTGACGCTTCCCGCCACGCTGGCGCTCAAGCGCCTGCCGGGCTGCCACGAGTGAGAGCCCCAGCATGACCGAGAGGATGGCGGCCAGGGTGGCGAGAACGACGCTGGTCGCGGCGGCGTTGCGGACGGCAATGTCGGCTGCAAGACGCGTGAGGTCGGCCTGTGCTCCGGCAAGCGCGATTGCCAGGATCGGGCCGGCGACGAACAACAGCGCTGCGAGCACCAGAACGCCGTTTGCCAGTGCCTCGCCGGGCGACACCCGGCCGAAGCGGCGCGGGGCGACCGGAAGGTTGGCGTCGATCGCCGTGGCGGCGCCGAGCCTTGCAAGGCCGACCATGACCGCTCCCGTCAGCACGACCTGCAGCAGGGTAAGCGCCACGGCCCTTGCCGGGTCGAAGTCGAAGCGCAGCGCCTGGTAGATGGCGACCTCGAGCGTCGTCGCTGCGGGGCCGCCGCCGAGCGTCAGGACGATCGTGAAGGAGGCAATACAGAGCATGAACACGAGGCCGGCCGTGCCCGGCAGGCTGGCGCGGATGGCCGGCCACTCGATCAGCCTGAATGACGGCCCTGCTCCCATGCCGAGCTGGCTCGCCAGCCGCCATTGGTCGGGCGGCAACGTGTCGAGCGCCTCGAGGAAGAAGCGCGTTGCAAGCGGCAGGTTGAAGAAGACATGCGCGACCAGGATGCCCGAAAGGCCGTAGATGCCGGGCCATGTGCCACCGAAGAGGCCCGAGAGCGTCTCGGCGAAAAAGCCGGCCCGACCGAGCAGGGCCAGGATGCCGAGCGCTGCGACGATGGCGGGCAGCGCCAGTGGCAAAGCGAAGAGTCGCAGGATGAGCTGGCGGCCGGGAAACTCGGGGTGGCGCGACAGGGCGCGCGCCACGAAGATTGCCGGCACCACCGACAGCAACGTCGAGAGCGCGGCCTGCCACAGCGTGAATCGAGCGATGCGAAAGAGGTATGAATCGAAGGCGGCGGCCGCGCCGGTGAGGTCGCTGGCGCCTTCCGCCAAGAGGCCGAGAAAGGCTCCACCGATCAGGATGGCGATGGCCGCCAGCGCGACAGCGCCGGCGGCAATTCGCGGATCGGTCCACCTGTGCGTCCGTCCTGCCAATGGGGTTCCTACCTGCTCATGGCGGCCAGCCATTCGTCGACCCAGGCCTTCCGGTTGCGAGCGACCTCGGCGGGCTCGATCAGCAGCGTCTTGGCAGGCGACACAAGCTTGCCGAATGCCGGGTTGAGTTCATTGGCGGTTTGTGCCGCCGGGAACATCCAGTTGGTCTCCGGTATCACATCCTGGAAAGCGGGGCTCGTCATGAAGGACAGGAATCGGCGTGCCAGCGTGTTCTTCTCGCCGTTGACGGTGATGCCCGCGACCTCGATCTGCAGATAGTGTCCTTCCTCGAAGGCGGCGGCCTGGTACCGGTCGGTGCCCTCGGCCACCATGTGGTAGGCTGGCGACGTCGTATAAGAAAGCACCATCGGCGCCTCGCCCTTGGTGAACAGCCCGTAGGCCTCGCTCCAGCCCGGCGTGACCGTCAGCACGCGCTTCTTGAGCTTTGCCCATGCTTCCGGCGCCTTGTCGCCGTAGACGGCCTTGACCCAGAGGACGAGGCCGAGGCCGGGCGTGGAGGTGCGGGGATCCTGGATGACGATCTTCTGTTCCGGATCGCCCTCGACCAGTTCCTTCAGGCTCTTGGGCGGCGTCGCCAGCTTTTCGGTGTCATAGACGACGGCGAAATGCGCATAGTCGAAGGGCACGAAGGTTTCGTCGCTCCAGCCTCCCGGCACCTTGACGGCAGCCATGTCGATGCCGGCCGGCGCGAAGAGGCCGGTGGCCTTTGCGTCTTCGGTCAGGTTGGTGTCGAGGCCGAGCACGACATCGGCCTTGGTCGAGTCGCCTTCCAGCCTGACGCGGTTGAGCAGGGCGACGCCGTCGGCGACGGCAACGAATTCGAGGTCGCAGCCGCACTCGGCCTCGAAAGCCTTCTCCACCTGCGGCCCGGGACCCCATTCGGCAGTGAAGCTCTCGTAAGTGTAGACGGTCAGTTTTTCCTGAGCGCCGGCGACGCCCAGCGTGGAAAGCAGGATGAATATGAGAACGGAAATCTTGCGCATCTGCGCCTCCTTCGTTGATGTTGAAAGGAATTGAGGCGCGTTGCAGCGTCTAATCCCTCCGCCGGTACAAACCGGATCAGGTTCAGCGGGTTGGCGGGTTTCCCCTTTGCCTCTCAGCCGGTCCGCGTTTCCGCAGCCGGCACCCCGTTAGAGCGCCGCAAGAAATACGGCGCAGGCGCCTGGCGTGCAAGTATTTGTTTGAGGGGTATGGTATTGGCCGCTTCCACTTTCGACGTACCGCGTGGTAAGGGCCTCGCTCATGAGCCGATTCATCATCCTGCTTGGCGGCAAGCTTGTCCGCACTCCGCGTCTTGAGGCGCAAATGGAGGGCGCGCGCATCATTGCGGCCGATGCGGGGATCAAGCACGCTGCGGCGCTGGGCGTGGTTCCGGAGCTGTGGGTCGGCGATTTCGACTCGGCGCCGGAAGGCCTGAGCGACGATCTCGCTGCCGTGCCGCAACTCCGCTTCGAGACCGAGAAGGACAAGACTGACGGCGAACTGGCTGTCGCAGAGGCCCTGTCCCGCGGTGCCACCTCACTGGTGCTGGCCGGCGCCTTCGGCGGTCCGCGCGCCGACCACGCATTCCTGCACGCGGCTCTCGCCATTCGGCGCGCCAAGGAAGGCCTGTCCGTCCTGGTTACAAGCGGCGCGCAGGAGGGCTCACCGCTGCTGCCCGGGTCGCGAGATTTCGACTACGAGGATGGCACCATGTTCAGCATCCTGGGTTTCTCGCATCTGTCGGGCCTGACCGTCATCGGCGCCAAATGGCCGCTCGATTCGGTCGAAGTGCCATTCGGATCGTCGCTCACGATCTCCAACGAGGTGCGGGGCGACCTGTGCATTTCGCTGGCGGTCGGCCGCGCCATGCTTCTCGCTCACCCCTATCCGGGCGAGGAATTCTAGGCAGCATGGCCCCGCCACTTCTGACGCTCGACGGCATCCTGCTGACGTTTGGCGGCACGCCGCTTCTCGACGGCGCCGAGCTGTCGGCTTCGACTGGCGACCGCATTGCGCTCGTCGGTCGCAACGGCTCCGGCAAGTCGACGCTGCTGAAGATCGCGGCCGGCCAGATCGAGCCGCAGGACGGCAAGATATTCCGCAAGCCTTCGGCGACGATTCGCTACCTGCCGCAGTCGCCGGACATGGAAGGCTTCGCCACGGTGCGCGCCTATGTCGAGGCGGGTCTCGGCCCGGCCGACGATCCGCACCGTCCGACCTACCTGCTCGACCATCTCGGCCTGACAGGCGAAGAGGATCCCGAGCAACTTTCCGGTGGCGAGGCAAGACGCGCCGCCCTTGCCCGCGTCATGGCGCCCGAGCCCGACATCCTGCTGCTCGACGAACCGACCAACCATCTCGACCTCGCGACAATCGAGTGGCTGGAAGACGAACTCAACCGCTCCTCATCGGCGCTTGTCGTCATTTCGCACGACCGGCGCTTCCTGGAACGGGTAAGCCGGGCAACCGTGTGGCTGGACCGTGGACGCACGCGACGCCTCGAGAAGGGTTTCGCGCATTACGAAGAATGGCGCGACACCATCCTGGAGGAAGAGGAGCGCGAACAGCACAAGCTGGGCCGCCAGATCGTGCGCGAGGAGCACTGGTTGCGCTATGGCGTGACCGCGCGGCGCAAGCGCAACATGCGCAGGCTCGGCGAACTCCAGACAATGCGCAGCCGGTTCCGCGGTCATCGCGGCGCGGAGGGCGTGGCGACGATCCAGGCAAGCGATGCCAACGAGTCCGGCAAGCTGGTCATCGAGGCGCGCAACATCGCCAAGAGCTACGGCGACACGACGATCGTGAAGGACTTCTCGATCCGCATCCAGCGCGGCGACCGTATCGGCCTGGTCGGTCCTAACGGTGCCGGCAAGACGACCCTGCTCAAGATGCTGACCGGCGAACTTGCGCCGGATTCGGGATCTGTCAGGCTGGGCACCAATCTCGAGATCGCGGCGCTCGACCAGAAGCGGGAGGCCGTCGACCCGCAGGAGACGCTTGCGCAGTATCTGACCGACGGGCGCGGCGAGACCGTCGTCGTCAATGGCGAGGAACGCCATGTCGTCTCCTATATGAAGGACTTTCTGTTCAAGGCGGAGCAGGCGCGCACACCGGTGCGGGAGCTTTCGGGCGGGGAGAGGGCGAGGCTGATCCTGGCGCGGGTGCTGTCGCGGCCGGCCAACCTCCTGGTACTCGACGAACCGACCAACGACCTCGACATGGAGACGCTGGAGCTGCTGCAGGAACTCGTCGCAGGCTTCGCCGGCACGGTCATCCTGGTCAGCCACGACCGCGACTTCCTCGACCGCACGGTGACCAGCATCATTGCACCCGACGGGGGCGGTCGCTGGGTCGAGTATGCCGG
Source organism: Alphaproteobacteria bacterium (assembly GCA_018823835.1). Classification (GTDB taxonomy): domain Bacteria; phylum Pseudomonadota; class Alphaproteobacteria; order Rhizobiales; family Rhizobiaceae; genus CAMYMG01. The sequence continues at coordinate 1,162,342 of JAHJHT010000002.1, forward strand.
CGGCTATTCGGACATGCTGGCGCAGCGCGGCGGGACCAAGCTGGCGGACCGCAAGGCGGTCGCCAAGCTTCCGCAGGAGGGCGGGGGTGCCGGGCGCAGCAGCGCACAGGCGCCGAAGGCTGCCAGCAAGAAATTGTCGTTCAAGCAGAAATTTGCGCTCGAAACGCTGCCGGAGAAGATGGCTGCGGTGTCGGCCGCCATCTCGGCACTCGAGAACGACATCGCGGATCCCGACTTCTATGCGCGCAATCCGGCGTCATTCCAGAAGACCATTGCGGCGCTTGACAAGGAGCGCAAGACACTGGCTGCCATGGAAGAGGAATGGCTGGAACTCGAGATGCTTCGGGAAGAACTCGAAGAGGGCTGACGCGCCGGTCTGCGGCACGCCTGCCAGGTCTTCAGCCGGCGCTGGCAGTCGTCCAGGCCTTGAGCGCCTCGTCGAACACCTTGTCGCCGGGAATGCCCTTTTCCAGGGTGAACAGTGCGCGGCGGCCCGACTTGTAGACGATCGGCACGTCGATCCAGCTCTGCCTTCGCAGCAGCGTCATGTTGGCGTCGATCTCCGCCTTGGTGTCGTTGAGCGCGACAAGGAAGAAGCCGTCGGCGATCTTGGCGGGAATGCCGATCAGAGGATTGCCGGCCTCCTGCTCGGAACCCTTCATGGCGACACGCAGAATGTTCTCTATGCCGCCGCCCGAAAAGCCCTCAGGCGTCAGGAAGATCATCTCGATGATATGGCTGGCCGGCAGCGACTTGTCGGCATTGCGCTTGATGGTCATGCGCAGCTGGATGTTCTTGCCCGGGATCGCCGCCTCGGCGCGGATCGCCGCTTCCGGCGGCAGGTTGGCGCCGGGCGACTCCTGGACCAGCGACCAGACGACCGAGCCTGGCTCGGCCGATCCCTCCGACGTGCCGGTGCGTTCCTCGTAGAAAATCGCCTTCTGGCCGACGGGGATAGCGGTCTCGGACGCGGCAGGCTGGCCAGCGTCGGCGCCCGCAGGAGCTTCGGCGGCCTGGTCGGATGTCGGCGCACCGGCCGGGGCTTCGCCCGGCTGCTGCGTCAGCGCGGATACGGAGGTTCCCTCGCCGACTCCTGCGCCGCCATTGGCCGGACCGGGGTTGGTCTCGCTGCCATCGGGGGTGAGCCGCTGCGTGAACTTGCCTTCCTCGGCGGTCGCGGGTGCGCCGGTCTCGGGCGCGGGAGCTTGCGGCTCGGGTTCGGCGGCATCGGGTGTCGAAGCCGCCACGTTCTGCGGAGCGTCGCCACCTAACAGGCCGCTGAAGGCGTCGCGGTTCAGCCAGACGCCGTAACCGCCGCCGGCAAGTACAGCCAGTACCAATGCGGCGACGAGGAGCGGACCGTAGCTGCGCCGGCGAACGGCGTCCTGCCGCTGCGGGACGAAATTGTCCTGGTCGAGCTCCTCCGGCGGCGGCGCCATCGGCGCGCGCCGTTGCGGCGCGGGCGCCGGCGTGGGAGCGGCCGTGGTGCGGGGCCCGGGTGCGGCCGGAGCCGCTGACGCCTGGCGCTCCACGCCATTCGATGTCCGCGGCGGCGGCGGCGCCGGCGTTGCACGCGGCATGACGCTCGACTTGACTGCCGGTTGCGGCAGTTCTTTCGGCTGCGGATTCTTCAGCGAAGCAAAGACATTCTCGAGCTCGGCAAGCGGATCGGACGTTGCCGCGTAGTCCCGCTCGATCTGCCGAATTGCCTCCTCGAGGGTACGCTTCTGGCGATCGGCTACCGATGGCGGAGGCGGCGGGTTGATCGCGGCGAGCTTGGAGGCGATCGTGGCGCGCGCCTTCTCATAGACGCGCTCGCGCATCTCCGGGGTGGTTTCCCCGAGCCCGTCCAGCGTCTTTCTCAGAACCGCGACGAAATCTGCCATGCTGTTGTCGACCTATATCCTTGTTCCGGCCTGTGCCTCGGCTCGTTGCTGCGACACCTTCCGGAGGGCCATACCTAGTCTTGAAACGGGTCTGTCACAAGTATTGTGTCTTCCCGCTCGGGGCTGGTGGAGAGCAGCGCGACGGGCGCGCCGATCAGTTCCTCGATGTAACGGACATACTTGACCGCCTGGGCCGGCAGGTCATTCCAGCTGCGCGCACCGGCTGTCGTTCCCGTCCAGCCCTGCAGGCTCTTGTAGACCGGTTCGACGCGTTCCTGCGCCGCCTGGCTGGCCGGCAGGTAGTCGATCATTTCGCCGTCCAGACGGTAGCCGGTGCAGATCTTGATCTCTTCCATGCCGTCGAGCACGTCGAGCTTGGTCAGCGCGATGCCCTTGATGCCGTTGACGGCCACCGCCTGGCGCACCAGCACGGCGTCGAACCAGCCGCAGCGGCGCTTGCGGCCGGTCACGGTGCCGAACTCGTGGCCGCGCGTGCCGAGGAATTCGCCGACCTCGTTGTCCTGTTCGGTCGGGAACGGTCCTTCGCCGACGCGTGTCGTGTAGGCCTTGGTGATGCCGAGGACATAGCCGATCGCGCCAGGACCGACGCCGGAGCCGGACGAAGCCTGACCGGCGACCGTGTTCGAGGAGGTGACGAAGGGATAGGTGCCGTGGTCGATGTCGAGCAGGGTTCCCTGCGCGCCTTCGAAAAGAATACGCTGGCCGGCACGACGGCGATCGTCGAGCACCTTCCAGACGCGGTCCATGTAGGGAAGGATCTGGTCGGCGACAGACTTCAGTTCGTCGAGCACGGTCTCGGGCGCAACCTCGGCCTCGCCAAGTCCGCGCCGCAGAGGGTTGTGATGGGCAAGCAGCCGATCGATCTTGGCCGGCAGCGTGCTTGCGTCGGCGAGGTCCATGACGCGGATCGCACGGCGGCCGACCTTGTCCTCATAGGCCGGGCCAATGCCACGTCCCGTCGTGCCGATCTTCGTGCCCTTGGCCGCGTTTGCTTCGCGCATCCGGTCCAGTTCCCCATGCAGGGAGAGGATAAGCGCGGTATTTTCGGCTATTTTCAGGCGCTCGGGTGTTACTTCAACGCCCTGGCCGCGAAGTTTCGCCACTTCTGAGACGAAGGCATGCGGGTCAAACACGACGCCGTTGCCGATGATCGACAGCTTGCCGCCGCGCACCACGCCCGAGGGCAAGAGCGACAGCTTGTAGACCTTGCCGTCGACGACCAGAGTGTGGCCGGCGTTGTGGCCGCCCTGGAACCGCACCACGACATCGGCGCGCTCGGACAGCCAGTCGACGATCTTGCCTTTGCCCTCATCGCCCCATTGCGAGCCGACGACCACCACATTGGCCATATTTCTTTCCTCCGGAACGTGCGGAAAACGCAGCCTTGCTGCAAATCGAACCGCCTCTATAACCGCAAGGTGTGGCGAGCGCGATAGCTGTTTGTCTGCCGAAGTGCCTCAGGCACAACGATTTGCCGACAATCGAATCATTTACTTGCCGGGCGCTGCGCCCTAGGTGCGGTTGGGTTCTTCCTCGCGGATATCTCTCCATGCACCGTACTGCCTATCTGCTGCTGGTCCTTACCACGCTGTTCTGGGGCGGCAACGCCGTTGCCGGCAAGCTGGCGATCGGGCACGTCTCCCCGATGTTGCTGACGGCCCTGCGCTGGGGCGTAGCCATGGTGGTCCTGTGGCTGATCGGACACAAGCAGCTTCGGATCGACTGGCAACTCGTCAGGGGCAATCTGCCGCTGCTGATGGCACTCGGCTTCCTCGGCTTCGCGGTGTTCAACATCGCGCTCTATTCGGCGCTTCTGTATACCACGGCCATCAATGTAAGCATCGAACAGGCGGCCATGCCGATGCTGATCTTCGCGGCGAACTTCCTGCTGTTTCGCCTGCGCGTGACGTGGCTGCAGATCGTCGGCTTCGTGCTGTCGATCACCGGCGTTGCGCTGACAGCCAGCCATGGCGATCCGCGCGAACTTCTGGCCCTCAACGTCAATTTTGGCGACCTGCTGATGCTGATCGGGGTGATCGTCTATTCGGCCTATACGGTGGCGCTGCGTCTCAAGCCGGCGATCCACTGGCAGAGCCTGATGATCGTGCTGACGGGCGTCGCCTTCATCGGAACGCTTCCCTTCGTGGCGGTCGAATTCTACGCCGGCGCCGGCATCGTGCCGGACGTTCAGGGTTTGGGCGTCGTGGCCTACACCATCTTCTTCCCCTCGATCGTGGCGCAGATCTTTTACATCAAGGGAGTCGAGATGATCGGCGCCAACCGGGCCGGGCTGTTCATCAACCTCGTGCCGATTTTCGGGACGCTACTGTCGGTGATGATCCTGCGCGAGACCTTCCACCTCTACCACGGCATCGCCATGGTGCTGGTGCTCGGCGGCATCTGGCTGGCGGAAGCCAGCGGACGACGAGCCGACGCGCAGATGCCGCTCCCCGTCAGATAAGGCCGGCCTTTGCCAGGTCCCGCATCAGGTGGGTGGCGCCGTAGGACCAGGCCGGGCAGTCGGTGGACAACCGCACCCGGTTGACCAGCGCTCCGAGCTTGTCCGACGAGATCGTCACGATGTCGTCGATCCTGTGGGTGAAACCCTTGCCCGCCTCGCCGCGATCCTTGGCCGGCGCGAACATCGTTCCGAGATAGAGGGCGAAGCCGTCGGGGTACTGGTGATGCGGTCCGATCGCCGCGGCGACGAGTTCCTCCGGCGAGCGGCTGATCTCTGCCATCGAACTCGAGCCGTCCAGAACAAAGCCGTCGTCGCCTTCGACTTTCAGGCGAACCACGGCGGATTTCACATCGCCCAGCGAGAAGGTCTCGTCGAACAGACGGATGAACGGGCCCAATGCCGCCGAGGCATTGTTGTCCTTGGCCTTGCCGAGCAGCAGGGCCGAGCGTCCCTCGACGTCGCGCAGGTTGACGTCGTTGCCGAGCGTGGCGCCCACGATGCGACCGGTGCTGCTCGCCAGGACGGCGATCTCAGGCTCCGGATTGTTCCATGTCGAGATCGGGTGCAGCCCGACATCGGCGCCATAGCCGACAGAGGCCATTGGCTGGCACTTGGTGAAGATCTCGGCGTCGGGCCCGATGCCGACCTCGAGATACTGCGACCACACGCCCCGTTCGATCAGCTTCGCCTTGATTTCGGCGGCTTCGGGGGAGCCGGGCTTCAGCTTCGACAGATCATGCCCGATCAGCGAGGCGATGTCGGCACGGATGGCGTCGGCCTTGTCGGCTGAGCCGCGCGCCTGTTCCTCGATGACGCGCTCCAGCAGCGATACCACGAAGGTGACGCCAGCGGCCTTGACGGCCTGCATGTCGACCGGGGAAAGCAGGTAGGCCCCGCCTGGCTCGCGGGCGGTGGCGGCACTGTTTGCCATCACATCGGCAAGACTGCCAACGCGCCTGCCGGGAGCGGCGCGCACGAAGGCGGCCGGGTCGGCGTGCTCGCAAACGTCGCGCGATGTCGGCGCCTGCTTCGACGTGATGTCGAACACCTCGCCGTCTCGGACGGTGACGATCGCCGGGTGCGGCCAACCGTTTGCCATGGCACGCCCGAGAAATACGCCGTCTTCAGGCAGGCTCGTCTCATATCCGGTCATCTGGCCGCTCCCCCATTCTGCCGAGGCTGCATGGCAGCCCCGGCCCGTTCACGTCAAGTCGGACCTAGGCCTCGGCTACATCGAACTGCAGCCGCTTGGCAGAATCGATCGACTTGTGGGCGCGTACCTTGGCGAGCACGTCTTCGGGGAAAGGCGCATCGAGGTAAAGCAGCGCAATGGCGTCGCCGCCCGGCCGGTTGCGGCCGAGCTGGAAGTTGGCGATGTTGACGCCGTTCTCTCCGCACACCGTGCCGAGCAGGCCAATGATGCCGGGCGCATCGGCGTTGGTCGTGTAGAGCATGTGCTGGCCGACCTCGGCGTCGAGATTGATCCCCTTGATCTGGATGAAGCGCGGCTTGCCGTCCGAGAAAACCGTGCCGGCGATCGAGCGCGTCTGTTTTTCCGTCACCACTGTCAGCTTGATATAACCGTCGAAGACGCCCGACTTGTCGCGCTTGAGCTCGGTGAGACGGATGCCCCGCTCCTTTGCCATGATCGGCGCCGAAACCATGTTGACGTCCGAGACCTGCGGGCGGATCAGGCCGGCGAGCGTCGCGCTGATCAGTGCCCTGGTGTTCATGCTGGCGGTCGATCCGTCGAACAGGATTTCGACTTCCTTGATCGGGTCCTCGGTGACCTGACCGACAAAGGCGCCTAGAACCTCAGCCAGCTTTACGAAGGGTTTCAGCCTCGGCGCCTCCTCGGCGGTGATCGACGGCATGTTGATGGCGTTCGAAACCGCCCCCTTGATGAGATAGTCCGACATCTGCTCGGCAACCTGCAGGGCGACATTCTCCTGCGCCTCGCTGGTGGCAGCGCCAAGATGCGGCGTGGCGACGACATTCTCCAGGCCGAACAGCGCGCTTTCCTTTGCGGGCTCGACCTCGAAGACGTCGATGGCCGCGCCACCGACCTTGCCGCTCTTGAGGGCAGCAACCAGGTCCGACTCGACGATCAGGCCGCCGCGGGCGCAATTGATGATGAAGACGCCGTCCTTCATCGTCGCGATCGAATCCGCATTGATGATGTTTCTGGTCTTCTCGGTCATCGGCGTGTGCAGCGTGATGAAATCGGCACGCGCAAACAGTTCCTCCAGCTCGACCTTCTCGACGCCGAGTTCGGAGGCCCGACCCTCGGACAGGAAGGGATCGAAGGCGACGACGTGCATCTTGAGGCCGACGCCGCGGGTTGCGACGATGGAACCGATGTTGCCGCAGCCGATAATGCCGAGCGTCTTGCCGGTGATCTCGACGCCCATGAAGCGGTTCTTTTCCCACTTGCCGGCATGCGTCGAGGCATTTGCCTCGGGAATCTGGCGTGCCAGCGCGAACATCAGCGCGACCGCGTGTTCGGCGGTGGTGATCGAATTGCCGAAGGGCGTATTCATCACGATGATGCCCTTGCGCGAGGCAGCCGGGATATCGACGTTGTCGACGCCGATGCCAGCGCGGCCGATGACCTTGAGGTTGGTCGCTGCAGCAATCAGCTTCTCGGTGACCTTCGTCGCCGAGCGGATGGCGAGGCCGTCATACTGGCCGATGACGCTGAGCAGCTTCTCCTTGTCGGGCCCGAGATCGGGCAGATAGTCGACCTCGACGCCGCGATCCTTGAATATCTGGACGGCGGTGGGCGACAGCTTGTCGGAAACGAGAACGCGGGGCATGGACGTGATCCTTGGATGAAGAGTGTTGTTGCTGCGGCGCTTTCCTCCTGCCTGCCGCCCGTCGACGTTGCGCCGCAGGACGACAGGGGAATGGCGGGGGCGCGCCGGCGGTATCGAAGCCTAGGCGGCGGCCTTCAGCGCAGCCTTCTGGGTCGCGAACGCCCAGTCGAGCCAAGGCATCAGGGCTTCGAGATCGGAGGTCTCGACGGTGGCACCGCACCAGATGCGCAGGCCGGGCGGCGCGTCGCGATAGCCCGCGATGTCATAGGCGGCCCGCTCCGTCTCGAGCAGCGCGGCAAGTCCCTTCACGAAGGCCTGCTGGCCGGCGTCGTCGAGCCCGGCAATATCCGGATCGGTGAAGCGCAGGCACACAGAGGTGTTGGAGCGCGTGCCGTTGTCGGCGGCCAAGTTGGCGGCCCACCGGGAGCCGGCCACGAAACGGTCGATGACCGCGGCATTGGCGTCGGCGCGGGCAACCAGTGCGTCGAGCCCGCCAAGCGCCTTCGCCCAGTTGAGCGCGTCGAGATAGTCCTCGACGCAGAGCATCGACGGCGTGTTGATCGTCTCGCCCTTGAAGATGCCCTCGATGAGCTTGCCGTTCGAGGTCAGACGGAAGATCTTCGGCAGCGGCCAGGCCGGCTTGTAGTTTTCCAGGCGCTCGACCGCGCGCGGCGACAGGATGAGCATGCCATGCGCGCCCTCGCCGCCGAGCGCCTTCTGCCAGGAGAAGGTGACCACATCGAGCTTGTCGAAATCGAGCTTCTGGGCAAAGGCGGCCGAGGTGGCGTCGCAAATGGTCAGTCCCTTGCGATCGGCCGGGATGAAATCGCCGTTCGGTACGCGCACGCCGGAAGTGGTGCCGTTCCAAGTGAACACCACGTCACGGTCGAAATCGATCGTCGAGAGGTTGGGCAGTTCGCCATAACCCGCCTCGATCTTGCGCACGTCCGGGAGCTTCAGCTGCTTGACGACATCGGTAGCCCAGCCGGCGCCAAAACTCTCCCAGGCGACCATGTCGACGCCGCGTTCGCCGAGCAGCGACCACATCGCCATCTCGACGGCGCCTGTGTCGGAGGCCGGGACGATGCCGATGCGATAGTCGGCAGGTACCTGCAGCACGTCGCGGGTGAGGTTAATCGCCTGCTCCAGCTTTGCCTTTCCAACCTTGGCACGGTGGGAGCGGCCGAGCGTGGCATTGGCGAGTGCTTCGGGCGTCCAGCCTGGACGCTTCGCACACGGACCTGAAGAAAAATTGGGGTTTGCCGGACGGAGTCCGGGCTTGGAATGGTTCGTCATCGTGGTTCTATCCTTCCAGATAGCAGGCCCCTCGTTGGGGAGGGGTGGCCCACGGACGGCGATATTCGACCGGCGTGCCGGCGTCAAGAGGAAAGCCCCGGTAGAGCGCGCACGTTGCCATGTGCAAACGAAAACGGCGGGCCATAGCCCGCCGTTCGTCCTGTCCCCGGTGCTGTTTCCTACCAGAGTTCGTAGCGCAGGCCGACCTTGAATTCGTGGGTCTTGATGTCGCCGCTGGTGCCCTGAGCGCCGGTCGCACCGAGTCCCGCGCTGCCGGCGTCCCATGCAAACATGTCGCCGCCGTCGATCTGGCGATACTTGTAGCCTACGTCGAGCTTGAAGTTCTGCGTCAGGTCGTAGGCGAAGCCGGCCATGAGGGCATAGGTGAAGCGCCAGCCGTCGACGCCGCCATGCTGCGTGGTGGAAACCACACCGGGCGTCGCGCAGGCATCGACGGCGCCGTCGACGCAGTAGGTCGAGTTGTTGAGGGCGGACCAGCTCACGTAGCTGTAGCCGATGCCGGCGCCGACATAGGGCGTGATGCCCACATAGGTGCCGAGATCGACGTAACCGTTGGCCATGACGCTGACGGCGGAGACTTCCGAGTTGTCTTCGCTGCGGCAGGTCGTGTCGTCAGCCGGAGGCTGGACGCAGGAGGTGGCGCTCGATGTGGTTCCGCTGAAGTCGGCCCTGAAGCCATCGACCGTGGCGTCGGCGCGGAAGTAATCGGTGAAGCGATAGCCGAAACCGCCGCCCCATGAAAAGTCGGTGCTGATGTCCTGCGTGTCGAAGGAGGCGGCATCGTACGTGAAGCCATCATAGGTGCGATAGTCGACCTGGCCGATGCTGGCGTCGAAGACGTAGCCGACGTCGCCCCGGAGGTACCAGCCGGAGCCGACCTCGACCGGGACGTATTCGGCAGCCTGCTCGACATAGATCGGCGGATCGTAGTCAGCTGCCTGGGCGGCACCCAGCGTGCCGACCGATGCTGCCAGTGCAAGCATTATGCGCTGTGTGAATCTCATCTTTTCAGACTCCCGAAGTGCCGCCGTCTCAATAAGCGACCTGATCGGGAGCATTGTTAACCATAGTGGTTAAGTGCGGGTTAAGGATAACGGCCGGTTTACGGCAAATGCGCATTTTCGCCGCGAAGCGCTTGCGGGTGTCCAGGGAAACGAAAAAGGCCCCGCTGATGCGGGGCCTTTTTTGGAAGAAATTGGTCCTGGTCTAGTTCAGCGAATACCGCACGCCGAGCTTGAGGTCGTGCGAGTAGAGGTCGTTGAACTTGAACCCGTCATTGGGAATGTCGAAGGCCGGGTCGTCGTTTTGCAGAACACCGGTCTGCCCGTGGCCGAGCGACACGAAGCTGTAGCCCAGATCGATCGTCATGCGGTCAGTGGCCTTGATGCCGATGCCGGTGTGCAGGGCCCAGGCGAAGTTCCACTTGGTCTCTTCGTCGGCGTAGGCGCCGCCGCCGGTGATAATGTTGATGTCCCGGAAATTCGAGATGGTGTTGCGCGATGCGCCGATACCCGCACCGACATAGGGCGTGATGCCGTAGAAGGTCCCGACATCCGCGTAGGCATTGGCGAGGAACAGCCACTCGGACTTCTTGGCGCGGAAATCGTTGGTCGTGACGACTGTGCCGTCGTCAACCCAGTCAAGGGCCTCGAAATCCGACTTGCCACGGTACTCGACGGTCAGGTCGCCGCGCAGGTAGTCGTTGAACTGGTAGCCGACACCACCGCCGAAGATCGGGGCGGAGCTGAAGCCGCCGCTGTCATGCCATCCGTAGGCGGCAATGCTTGGCTCCAGGTAGAGGCTCGACGTCAAACCGTCGAAATGCTGGTTGCTCATGCCGATGTGACCGCGGATATACCAGCCGCCAACCACGGGCGGCGGCGGGATGTCGACCGGTGGCTCATAGTAGTCTGCGGCGATTGCCGGGCCGGCAACGCCGGCGAGCAGCGCGGCGAACAGTGCCTTCCTTGCGAAATCAAACATGCGCGTCACCTCTGTATAGAATCGGAACATGTATCGTCCCGAACTCGATTGAACTCGTTAGGGATAATGAACCGGAAAAGTTAAGCGCCACTTAACCCTGTCGCTTAACCAAGAAATGCTTGCAGGGCATGGCGTTGCCGGCTTGGGGAGAGCCTTGGATTCCGAAGCTGCCAGAGCACCTGCCGGGGAGGACAACAATCGTGCGAGCCGATGCGCGAAGTCCTTGGCGTGGAGGCCTTGGAGGCCTATATCTGCCTTGACGATCTGTGCTTCCCGGCAGGAAATCATATTCCCCGGGGCCTTATTGATCCCTAGGGAGCTGTCCCTGGCCGGGCCCGTGGGTTCGGTCATACGGCGCCCACCTACTTTGTAGGTTCCCGGGATCGCTTTTCCACCGGTTGTGTGGATCGTCACTTTTCACCTGCGATCCGCCTGCCGGCCTGCGATCCGCCATCCAGCGTCGCTTGCAAGATGCCCGACCGCCATCATCCTGTTATTGTCGCTGCATGACATCTGCCAAAGAGCTGAAACGTGAACTGCGCAAGCAGGCGCTGGCGCGACGCGACGCGCTTGACGCGTTCTGGCGCATCGAGGCCTCGCTCGAGATGGCCGATCTGGCACGCGACGGCATAGCGGTCGACGGAACCTCCATTGTCTCGGGCTTCTGGCCGATGCGGTCGGAAGTCGACGTGCGGCCGCTGATGTTCGGCCTGCGCGAGCGCGGTGCGAGATTGTGCCTGCCGGCCATCATCGACAGCACGACCATCGTCTTCCGCGAACTGGTGCGCGGCGCGGCGCTCGTCGACATGGGATACGGCACGGCCGGACCGGGCGAGGACCATGCCGTCCTCGACCCGTCGGTAATGCTGGTGCCGCTGGCGGCGTTCGATGCGCGCGGCCACCGCATCGGCTACGGGGCCGGATACTACGACCGCGCCATAGCCAGGCTGGCCGGCAAGGGACTGACACCGCGCCTGGTGGGCATCGCCTTCGATTGCCAGGAGGTGGAACGGGTGCCGGAGGAACCGCATGACGTCATCATTCCAGAAATCCTGACCGAAACCGGCTTGCGCCGTTTCGAAGCGTCCCTATAGAAGGACCATGCGGCTTCTCTTCCTCGGCGACATGGTCGGCAAATCCGGACGGACGGCGGTGTGGGAGCAGCTCCCCGGGCTGATCTCGGACTTCCGGCTCGACTTCGTGATCGTCAATGGCGAGAACGCGGCGGGTGGCTTCGGCATCACCGAAGAAATCTTTCGCAACACGATCGAGGCCGGTGCCGACGTCGTCACCACCGGCAATCATGTCTGGGACCAGCGCGAGGCGCTGACCTTCGCGCCGCGCGAGGAGCGCTTCCTGCGCCCTGCCAACTATCCCAAGGGTACGCCCGGCCGCGGCGCCGGCGTCTTCATGGCTAAGAACGGCGCGCGCGTGCTGGTCGCCAACATCATGGGCCGGGTGTTCATGCATCCGGAACTGGATGATCCTTTCCACTGCGGCGAGCGCGAACTGGCGGCAGCATCGCTCGGCGACCAGGTGGACGCGGCCGTGATCGATTTTCATGCCGAGGCGACGTCGGAGAAGATGTGCTTTGCGCATTTCGTTGACGGCCGGGCCAGCCTCGTGGTCGGCACGCACACGCACCAGCCGACCGCCGACCACCAGATCCTGAACGGCGGGACCGCATATCTGACGGACGCCGGCATGTGCGGCGACTATGATTCCTCGCTCGGCATGGACACGGAGGAGCCGCTCAACCGCTTCCTGTCGAAGGTGCCGAAGGGCCGGTTCGAGGCGGCCAACGGGCCGGCGACGATCTGTGGCGTGGGCGTCGACATCTCGGACAGGACCGGACTTGCCGAGAGGGTCGCGCCGTTTCGCCGCGGGCCGCGGCTGGAGGAAACGGAACCTGCCTTCTGGTCATGACGTTGACCTGAGCCTCTTACAAACCTAACTCTGCCTGACATTCTCCGGACGACCCGAAAGAGCCGCCCACATGATCGAATTTCTTGCGCCGCATTTCCTCTGGACCAGCGACCCGACCGCCTGGGTCGCCCTGCTGACGCTGATTGTGCTCGAGATCGTGCTCGGCATCGACAATCTGATCTTCATCTCGATCCTGACCAACAAGCTGCCGAAGGAGCAGCAGGCCCGTGCACGCAGGCTGGGCATCAGCGCGGCGCTGATCATGCGGCTTGTCCTGCTCGCGACGATATCCTTCATCGTGCAGCTCACTGCGCCGCTGTTCACCCTGTTCGACCACGGTTTCTCGTGGCGCGACCTGATCCTCATCGCCGGCGGCCTGTTCCTGGTCTGGAAGGCCACGAAGGAGATTCATCACACTGTCGATCCGGACGACCACCAGGACTCGATGATCGGCAAGACGGTGCAGCTTTCGCTCGGTGCCGCGATTTTCCAGATACTGCTGCTCGACCTTGTCTTCTCGATCGATTCCATCATCACGGCGGTCGGCATGACCGACGAGATCGCCATCATGTACATCGCGGTGATCATCGCGGTTTCCGCCATGATGCTGGCGGCCACCCCGCTTGCCAACTTCATCGCCAAGAACCCGACGATCGTCATGCTGGCGCTCGGCTTCCTGCTGATGATCGGCATGACGCTGATCGCCGACGGCATGGGCTACCATGTGCCGAAGGGCTACATCTATGCGGCGATGGGCTTCTCGGCCCTGGTCGAGGCGCTCAACATGCTGGCCAGGAACCGTCGAAAGAAGGTCGATCACTAGTCCGCCAAGGGACTGCTACACGCCGTCGAGAACGATGATCGTCGGCCGGTCGGGCAAGGTCCTAAGCGACACCTTGAGCGAACGGCTGGCTCGGAAATCGACCGCGAAATCCTTGCCCATCCGGCTGGTGAACTCGCCGATCGGGGTCGAATGCCTGTGCATCGGCAGGATCATCGAGGAATAGAGCCGGGTTGTTATCTCGCTCACGCGGTCGAGGGACAGTGTCATGCCGCCGTCGACCGGCACCATGACAATGTCGAGCCGGCCGATTGCGCCATAGTGGGCATCTTCCAGATGGTGGTGCAGGTGGCCGAGATGGCCGATGCAGAGGCCCGCGACCTCGAAGATGAAGATCGAGTTGCCATCGGCCTCGAGCGCGCCGAAGCGCCTTATGTCGGTCGGCACATTGCGGATGTAGACATCGTCCAACACGAGTGCATGGCGCGCCGCGCCTCCGTCGGGGTTCCAGCCGCGCAGTACATGTTCGATGCCCGGGTCCGGCGTGTCCGAGAAATGGGTGCGGTGAGCCTTGTTCATGGTGACGACGCGCGGCAGAGGCTCTCTGCCGTACACTCCAGAGAAATCCGTGGCGATCCTGACGCCCGCCGGCGTCTCGATGATGTAGGTCGAGTGGCCGGCATAGGTGATCGTCACGTCGCCATCGACGAAGAGCTGGGCCGGGGTGAAGCTGGCATAGGTAACGGACGGCAGCGCCTGAGCGATCGCCATGCATTTCGACGGCGGCGGCTGGTCCTGCGCCGCTGCTGCGAGCGGCCAGAGAAGCGACGTTACCAGAACGGCTGCGGTCCGCCGGAGCATGACTGTCTCCCGAATTCGGATTGGCGCGATCCGAAACGATAACCGCTGTGCGACGCTTGACCAGTGGGCAGTGCGCTGGCCGGGTCACGTTTTCGCGAGCCGTCAAACGCCTGTCGGCTGGACGTTTCTCCCCGACTTAACTATAAGCCCGCCATTCCGAACACTGCTGGAAGACGACAGGGACGCCATGGCCGGCCATTCACAGTTCAAAAACATCATGCACCGCAAGGGCCGCCAGGACGCGGTCCGTTCGAAAATGTTCTCCAAACTGGCGCGCGAGATAACCGTCGCGGCCAAGTCCGGGGCACCCGACCCGGCGATGAACCCGCGCCTCAGGCTGGCGGTACAGAACGCCAAGGCCGTGTCCATGCCGAAGGACAATATTGCCCGCGCCATCAGCAAGGCCTCGATGGGCGATGCGGAAAACTACGAGGAAGTGCGCTACGAAGGTTACGGACCCGGCGGCGTCGCGCTCATCGTCGAGGCGCTGACCGACAACCGCAACCGCTCAGCCTCGAACGTTCGGGCCGCCTTCACCAAGGCCGGCGGTGCCTTGGGCGAAACCGGCTCGGTGTCCTTCATGTGGGACCGCGTCGGCGAGATCTTCTACCCGGCCTCCGCGGGTGATGCCGAAAAGATGATGGAAGCCGCCATCGAGGCTGGCGCCGACGACGTGCAGTCCGACGAGGACGGTCACACGATCCTGTGCACCTTCGAAGGCCTGGGCGACGTCTCCAAGGCGCTTGAGGAAGCGCTCGGCGAGGCCGAATCGGTGAAGATCGTCTGGAAGCCGCAAAACAGCATCCCGGTCGACGAGGAACGTGCGCAGTCGCTGATGAAGCTGGTCGGCGTTCTCGAGGATGACGACGACGTGCAGAACGTCTACGCCAATTTCGAGGTCGACGAAGAGACGATGGCCAAGCTCAGCGCCGATTGAGCTGACTGCCGGCCGGCTGGCCGGCGGTCGTCGGCCGCCGGGCACTTCGCTGTCAATTGAACGTGTCTCCTGTGCGGTGCCTCGTGCCGCAAGTAACCAGGTCCAGAACGATGTCTTTCGCCAAGCTTGACGCACTGGGGCGCAAACTCGAAGCGCTCGAGCACGCCCAGGCCATTCTCGGGGCCGACGAGGCTACCCATATGGCGGTGGGCGGCGGCGAGAAGCGGGCCGAGGCGATGTCGGTGCTGGCCGGCATGCACCATCGACAGGCGACGGCGCCCGAAATCGACGATTGGATCGCGGCCGCAGAGACGGAGAGCCTGAACGAGGAGCAGGCTGCGGCGCTGCGCGAATTCCGCCGGCACCACGCCAACCTGACCTGCCTGCCCGCCGAGTTCGTCGAACGTCAGACAACGGCGCGTATGCGTTGCGAACAGCTCTGGCGCGACCTGCGCGGCAAGAACGACTGGGCGAACTTCCTGCCCGCTCTGGAGGGCGTGATTGCGCTGGTCCGCGAGGAAGCGCAGATGCGTTCCGAGGCGACGGGTCTCGATCCCTACGACGCGCTGATGGAGCAATACGATCCCGGCAATCGGGCCGCCGAGATCACGCCGGTCTTCACCGACCTGAAGAGCTTCCTGCGCGATTTCGTGCCCGAGGCGCTGGCCGTCCAGCAGGAACGTCTGGTACGGACGCCGTTGAAGCCGCTGTCGGGCGACTATCCGATCGAGCGCCAGCGCGAGCTTGGCCTCGCCATGATGGCAGCCGTCGGATTCGACCTCACGCATGGCAGCCTGGCGGTGTCGCATCATCCGTTCTGCGGCGGCGTGCCGAGCGACGTGCGGATCACCACGCGCTATCGCAGCACGGAGTTCCTCTCCGCGCTGATGGGCGTGCTGCACGAGACAGGCCACGCGCTCTACGAACAGAACCTGCCGAAGGAATGGTCGCACTGGCCGCTCGGAAAGGCGCGCGGCATGGCGATGCATGAGAGCCAGAGCCTGTTCGTCGAAAAGCAGCTCGGCCGCAACCCGGCCTTCTGGCAATGGGCCCTGCCCGAGGTCGAGAAGCACCTCGGCGAGGCCTGGAGCATCGACGATATCCTGCCGCATGTTCATTTCGTCCAGCCCGGCCTGATCCGTGTAGACGCCGACGAGGTGACCTATCCGCTGCATGTCATCCTGCGCTACGAGTTGGAGCAGGAACTCGTGGCGGGACGGCTCGAGGCTAACGACATCCCCGAAGCCTGGGACGCCCGGATGCGCGACTATCTCGGCCTGTCGACCGTCGACAATTTCGCCGACGGCCCGATGCAGGATGTGCACTGGCCCTCCGGCGCGTTCGGCTATTTTCCTTCCTACACTCTGGGGGCCATGATGGCTGCGCAGCAATGGTCGGCGCTGAAGGCAGAACGTCCGGCCATTGACGACGAGATCGCTACCGGACGGTTCGATACGGTCAACGAATGGCGCCGCGCGAAGATCTGGTCGCAGGGCTCGCGCCATTCGACGCCGGACCTGCTGGAGCGAGCGACCGGGGAGCGCCTCAACGCGGCGCATTTCATCGATCATCTCAGGGCACGCTACGGTTCTTCGTGAGAGAACCCGCATGCGGGCTTGATCGACCGGCCGCGGGCACACACACTCGCGTCGGTTGAAGGGATGCGGGGGAGCCTATGGGGGAACATATTGATGCCGTTGTTGTCGGCGCCGGGCTGGCGGGGCTAGCTGCAGCCGCCGAGCTTGGCGATGCCGGCAAGCGTGTCGTCATCCTCGAACAAGAAGGCGAGAACTCGCTCGGCGGCCAGGCCTTCTGGTCGCTAGGTGGCCTGTTTTTCGTCGACAGTCCGGAGCAGCGCCGCATGCGCATCCGCGACAGCCGCGACCTGGCACTGCAGGACTGGCTCGGGTCGGCGCAGTTCGACCGTCCTGAGGATCGCTGGCCGCGCGAGGTGGCGGAAGCCTTCATCGACTTCGCCGCCGGAGAGATGCGACCCTGGCTGCACCAGCAGGGCATGCGCTGGTTCCCGGTGGTCGGATGGGCCGAGCGCGGCGGCGGCATGGCGCATGGCCACGGCAATTCGGTGCCGCGCTTCCACGTTACGTGGGGGGCCGGCCCGGGCGTTCTTGCGCCCTTTCTCCGCCGCGTCGGAGAGCACGTCGCGCGCGGCACGACGGTTCTGAAGTTCCGCCACCGGGCGAGTCGCCTCGTGAAGACGAACGGCGCGGTCACCGGCGTTGCCGGGGAGATACTCGAGCCATCGACCGTCCAGCGGGGGGAGAGGTCCGGCCGCGCAGCGGTCGGCGAGTTCGAGGCTGGCGCTGACGCGGTGATCGTCACGTCGGGCGGCATAGGCGGTGACCACGAACTTGTGCGCCGCAACTGGCCGGCGAAGCGGCTCGGCCCTGCGCCGAAGACGATGGTCGCCGGCGTACCGCATCACGTCGATGGCCGCATGGTCGCGATCACGCAGGCAGCCGGCGGCGCGGTGATCAATGCCGACCGCATGTGGCACTACACCGAGGGCGTCAGGAACTTCGCGCCGATCTGGCCGAACCACGGCATCCGCATCCTGCCGGGCCCGTCTTCGCTGTGGTTCGATGCGTTGGGCAATCGCATGCCGGCGCCCTGCCTGCCGGGCTTCGATACACTTGGCACGCTGAAGCACATTCTGGCGACCGGCCATGACTATTCCTGGTTCGTGCTGACCCAGAAGATCATCGAAAAGGAATTTGCGCTGTCGGGCTCCGAGCAGAACCCGGACCTGACCTCCGGACGCTGGCTCGCGGTGCTGAAAAGCCGTCGTGCGAGAGGCGCACCGCCGCCTGTCGAGGCCTTCAAGGAGAAGGGCGAGGATTTCGTCGTGCGCGACACTCTGCGCGAACTCGTTGACGGGATGAACGCGCTGACCGGCGAGGGCCTGATCGACCACGACGGGATGCTTGCCCAGATCGAGGCGCGCGACCGTCAACTCGCCAATCCCTTTTCGAAGGATGCACAGATCGCTGCCATCAGGGGTGCCCGCGCCTATCTCGGAGACAGGCTGATCCGCACGGCAAAGCCACACCGGATTCTGGATCCGGCGGCCGGGCCGCTGATCGCGGTCCGGCTGCACGTGCTGACGCGCAAGACGCTCGGCGGCCTGCACACCAATCTGAACGCACAGGTGCTCGACGAGGTCGGCGAGCCGATACCCGGCCTCTACGCGGCCGGAGAGGTTGCCGGCTTCGGCGGCGGCGGCTACCACGGCTACAATGCGCTGGAAGGAACCTTCCTCGGCGGCTGTATCTTCTCGGGCCGCAGCGCCGGACGACACGCTGCCAGATGAATACTGCGTGCCAACTGCTGGAGCCCGCCCGCATGAGTGACCGACCCGGCGATGCCTATCGCCCCGTACCGCTGCCAGACTTCGAGGAACTCCCGCATCACGAGATGCGCGCCAATGCCACGGCCTTCTACGATGACATGCGCAGGCGGCACACGGTGCGGGATTTTTCGAGCCGCGCGGTGCCGCGCGACATCATCGAGACCTGTATCCTGGCCGCAGGGACAGCGCCAAATGGCGCCAACCACCAGCCCTGGCACTTCTGCGTGATCGGCGACCCGGTGATCAAGAGCAAGATCCGCCTCGCCGCCGAACAGGAGGAGCGCGCCTTCTACGAGGGACGCGCGGGAGAGGAATGGCTGAAGGCGCTGGCGCCGCTCGGAACCGATCCGGAAAAGCCGTTCCTGGAAGAGGCGCCCTGGCTGATCTGCATCTTCGGCGAGCGCAAGAGCCGGTCGGCCGACGGCGTGATGCGCAAGAATTACTACGTCCCCGAATCCGTCTCCATCGCGACAGGCATATTGGTGACGGCGCTGCACCGGGCGGGGCTGGCGACGCTTACCCACACGCCAAACCCTATGGGTTTCCTCAACGAAATCTGCGGCCGGGAACCGCAGGACAAATGCTACATTCTGATGGTGGTCGGCTATCCGAAGGAGGGGGCCACGATCCCCGAACACGCGATGCGCAAGAAGCCGCTCCAGGAAATCGCCAGCTTCCTGTAAGCGGCCGCAGCAACCAAGGATCATTGACGATGTCTCTCAGCAACCAGGACCTAGTCGAGCTTGTCGCCTTCCGGCGCCAGTTGCACGAACATCCCGAGATCTCGAACGAAGAGGAAAACACGGCGCGCGCGGTGGTGTCGTTCCTGAAGGATTCGGGTCCCGACGAGGTGCTGACCGGCCTCGGCGGACATGGCGTGGCAGCCATCTACGACAGCGGAGCGGAAGGGCCGACTGTACTTCTGCGGGCCGAGCTCGACGCGCTGCCGATCGAGGAACTTTCCGATATCCCGCACCGCTCGCAGGTTGTCGGCAAGGGGCACATGTGCGGCCATGACGGCCACACCGCAATCCTGACGGCAGTCGGACGGCAGCTTGGCCGCCGGAGGACCGCACGCGGCCGCGTCGTGCTGATGTTCCAGCCGGCGGAGGAAACCGGCAATGGCGCCGCAGGCGTCACGGCCGACCCGCGTTATGAGCGGATCCAGCCCGATTTCGCCTTCTCGCTGCACAATCTGCCGGGAACGCCGCTCGGCCATGTCCGGCTGAAGGAAGGCGTCGTCAACTGCGCCTCGCGCGGCATGCGCATCGTTCTGACCGGCAAGACGGCGCATTCCTCGATGCCCGAAACCGGTACATCGCCGATGCCGGCGATCAGCGAGTTGATGCCGGCGCTGCCGGCGCTCGGCAGCGGCAGCTTTGCCGAAGACGATTTCTCCATGCTTACGGTCACCCACGCCTCGATGGGCGAGGCGGTGTTCGGCATCGCGCCCGGTCGCGCCGAGGTCTGGGCCACGCTGCGCACGCGGCTGGACGGGCGCATGGCCGATCTCTGCGAGGGTGCCGAGTCGCTGGCCCGGCGAATAGCCGCGCAGCAAGGGCTGTCCTGCGAGATCGACTATCACGAGATATTCGTTGCCAGCCTGAACGCGCCGGAGGCGGTCGGCCAGCTCCGCGCCGCGCTCGACGCCGAAGGCGTCAGCCACGACGAGGCCGAGCTGCCGATGCGCGCCTCCGAGGACTTCGGCCGGTTCGGCCACGGCTCCCGGTCGGCGATGTTCTTCCTCGGGTCGGGCGAGCGCCACCCGGCGCTGCACAATCCCGACTACGACTTCCCCGACGACCTGATCCCGATCGGGGCGAAGGTGTTCATGCGGACCGTGCGCAACCTGCTCGGCTGAGCATCACTCGGCAGCGCCGCGAAAGACGCTGGCGCCCGTTTCGAACTGCAGCTTGGCCAGACGGGCGTAAATGCCGCCCTTCTTGACGAGCGTGGCGTGCGTGCCTTCCTCGACGATCCGGCCGCCATCCATGACGAGGATGCGGTCGGCCTTGAGTACGGTCGCAAGCCGGTGCGCGATGACGATGGTGGTGCGCCCCTTCATCAGCCGCTCGATCGCGGTCTGAACCAGCGTCTCGCTTGACGCGTCGAGCGCCGAGGTCGCTTCGTCGAGCAGCAGGATCGGGGCGTCGCGCAGGATGGCGCGCGCAATGGCGACGCGCTGGCGCTGACCGCCCGAAAGCATGACGCCGCGCTCGCCAACCTCGGTGTCGAAGCCGTTTTCCAGGCGCTCGATGAATTCGTCGGCCTGCGCGTCGCGGGCAGCCTGCGAAACATCCTCGAGCGAAGCGCCCGGCCTGCCGAAACCGATATTCTCACCGACCGTCGCGGCAAAGATCGTGACGTCCTGCGGCACGATGGCGATGTGGGAACGGACATCCCTGGGGTCGGCCCGCTTGACGTCGACGCCGTCAATGGTGACCGCACCTTCCAGGGGATCGTAGTAGCGCAGGATCAGCGAGAAAACGGTGCTCTTGCCGGCGCCCGACGGGCCGACGATGGCGACTGTCTCGCCGGGCTTCACGCTAAAGGACAGCTCGTGCAGGGCCGGCAGGTCCGGGCGCGCGGGATAGGCGAAGGAGACCCGGTCGAAGCTGACCGCCCCTTCGGCAACCGCCGGTAGCGGCACCGGGTTGGCGGGCGCGGAAATCGCCGGCTCCTCGGCCAGGATTTCCGTCAGACGCTCGGCAGCGCCCGCAGCCTGGGAAAGCTCGCCCCAGACCTCCGACAGCGCGCCAAGCGCGCCTGCCGCGAAGACAGAATAGATGAGGAACTGGCCGAGCGTTCCCGGCGAGATCGTGCCGTTCAGCACGTCGCGCGAACCGAACCAGAGCACCATGACGACCGAAGCGAAGATGGTGAAGATGGCGACGAAGGTGAGTACGGCGCGCGCCCTGACGGATGAGCGGGCAGCCTGGAAGGCAGCCTCGACGGCGCGCGAGAATTTTCCGGTCACGAGCTTTTCGTTCGTGAAGGCTTGCAGCGTGCGGACCGAAGAAATCTGCTCGCTGGCATAGGCGGTCGCCTGGGCAAGCGTATCCTGCGCCAGGCGGGACTTGCGGCGCACCGATCGCCCGAAGGCAACGAGGGGCAGCACGACCAGCGGGATCGCGGCGATGACGAGGCTCGACAGCTTCGGGCTGGTGATGACCATCATGCCGAGAGCGCCAAGCCCGAGGATGGTGTTACGCAGCGCGACCGAAGCGGTGGCGCCGACTGCCGACTTGACCTGCGTGGTGTCGGCCGAGAGGCGCGAGACGATCTCGCCCGACTGCACCGTGTCGAAAAAGGCCGGCGACAGTTCGGTCACATGCGCGAAGACGTCGTTCCTGAGATCGGCGACGACCCGCTCGCCGAGCGTAATGACGAAATAATAGCGGCAGGCCGATGCCAGCGCGAGAATGGCGGCGATCACCACCAGCATGGAAAAATAGTTGGCGACGAAGGTCGTGTCGGCGCTGGAGAAGCCGTGGTCGATCATCCGGCGCACCGCAAGCGGCAGCGTCAGCGTGGTCGCCGCGGCGGCGGCCAGCGAAACGACCGCGCCGACGACGAGGCGCGGGTAGCGCCCGACATAGGGCAGGATCCGCCGCAAGGGACGAAGCGATCGCCTGCTGCGTTCGTCGGCCTCAGCCATCGTCACAGCCATCTCCCGTTTCCCCTCCCGTTCGCCCGGTTCGCCAATGCTTCGGGCGCGGCCTTGTGATTCAATTTCGGCTGATGTATAGGCTCGCCGACCGTTTTTGAAGCCGTGGCACCTCAATAGCTCCGGCTCGACGTTTTTCAAAACAGGCGCATCGACGCAGGCCAGTGGCCTGAACTGCCAGTGCCGGAGCCAGGAACAGACCGATGAAAGACAAGATTCACCCCGATTACCACACCATCAAGGTCGTTATGACCGATGGCACCCAGTACGAGACGCGTTCCACCTACGGCAAGGAAGGCGACACGCTGAACCTCGACATTGACCCGAACACGCATCCGGCGTGGACCGGCGGACAGCAGAACCTGCTCGACCGCGGCGGTCGCCTGTCGAAGTTCAAGAAGCGTTACGAAGGCCTGACGATCTAGGCCTTGGCTTCTGCCGAGATCTTCCGGAAAGCCCGCCTCCATGGCGGGCTTTTTCGTATGGAGGCGTTGCCAGGCTCGGAAATTGCGGAGGGAAGGCGATGATCGCAGTGATCCTGACGGCGGCGGTGGCGCTGCTCCATCTCTGTTTCATGTATCTCGAAATGATCGCCTGGACGCGACCGCTCGGTCGCCGGGTGTTCGGCACCACCGCGGAGTTTGCCGGCGCGTCCAAGGCTCTGGCCGCCAACCAGGGGCTCTACAACGGGTTCCTGGTGGCCGGTCTGCTGTGGGGCCTCTACCTCGGCCCCGACGGATTCGCGATACGCGCCTTCTTTCTCGGCTGCGTCGTCGTCGCCGGGCTGTTCGGCGCGGCGACCGTCAGCCGGCGCATTCTCTACGTACAGGCATTGCCCGCCGTGGCGGCGCTGATCGCCCTTCTGGCCGGCTGGTAGTCAGCGCTCCGTCAGCTTCAGCTCGATGCGACGGTTCCTGGTGCGCGCCTCGTCGCTGTCGGTCTCGTCGAGCGGCTGGAACTCGCCGAAGCCAGCGGCCACGAGCCGGTTTGCCGGCACGCCGCTTTCGATCAGGAACTTGACGACAGAGGTGGCGCGCGCCGAGGAGAGTTCCCAGTTGTCGCGGTAGCGCCGGTTGCCGGACACCGGGATGTTGTCGGTATGGCCGTCGACGCGCAGCACCCAGTTGATCTCCGGCGGGATCTCGCGCTGCAGCTCGATGATGGCGTCGGCGAGCTTCTTCATCTCGACCTTGCCCGCGCTGTTGATGTCTTCAGAGCCGGAGGGGAAAAGGACTTCCGACTGGAACACGAAGCGGTCTCCGACGATACGGATGTTCTCGCGGTCGGAGAGGATTTCGCGCAGCCGCCCGAAGAAGTCCGAACGATAGCGGTTGAGCTCCTGCACGCGCTGGGCCAGCGCCACGTTCAGGCGGCGGCCGAGATCCGCAATCTTGGTGTTCGACTGGCGGTCGCGAGCTTCCGAGACCTCGAGCGCGTCTTCTAGCGCGGCAATCTGCCTGCGCAGCGCGGAAATCTGCTGGTTCAGCAATTCGACCTGCGACAGCGCGCGTTGGCTGATCTGGCGCTGCTCGTCGAGCTCGCCGGTAACGGTGGCGATCCTTTCGGAGGCTGCAGCATCGGCGCCGGCGCCTTGCTCGAGCAGCTGCTGCAGGCGCGACCGCTCGCTCTCCGCGGCCGATAGCGAGGCTTCGAGGTTGGCGAGCGAATCCTGGGCGTCCTGCGTGCTGCCCTTCTCGAGCGCCAGGAGCTGGGTCAGTTCGTTGATCTGCGAGTTCAGGCGCGCCAGCACCTCGTCCTTGCCGCTGATCTCGCGGCTGAGCAGAAACTGCGCCAGCACGAAGACCGACAGCAGGAACATGATCGCCAGAAGCATCGTCGACAGCGCGTCGACGAAGCCCGGCCAGTAGTCGACGTGGCGGTCTGCTCGCCTGTTGCGCGCGAGTGCCACCTAGTTCATCTCGCGCTTCTTCAGCGTGTCGGCGAGGCGCTCGAGCGTCTCGCGCATCGCCCGCTGTTCCTCAGACTGGGCCTCGACCCAATCACGCATGATCTGCTGCTCGGAACGCATGTTCTTGACGAGGCCCGAAATGCCGTCGGCCAGATTGGCCATCGCGGTCGCGACGCGTGGATTGGAGCCGCCGGACTCCTGGAGGTTGCGGAGCCGTTCCGACAGGGCGCGGATCTCGTCGGAGGAATCTCCCTTCGACGTGTCGACCACGGCGATGTCCGAGGAAAGGTCGGTGACCGAGGAGAGCCAGTTCTCGAGTTCGGTGTAGAAGCGGGTCTGGGCGCGACCGGACTGCAGGTCGAGAAATCCGAGAACCAGGGAGCCGGACAGGCCGAAAAGCGACGAGGAAAAGGCCGTGCCCATGCCGGAGAGCGGTGCCGCCAGTCCGGCCTTGAGCGAATCGAGTACCGCGCCGGTATCGCCCGACCCTGGGTCGAGCGACTGGATGGTCTCGCCGATCGAGCCGATGGTGCGCAACAAACCCCAGAAGGTGCCGAGGAGGCCGAGAAAAATCAGCAGGCCGATGAGGTAACGCGAGATGTCGCGGCTTTCGTCTAGGCGCGTGGCGATCGAATCGAGCATCGAGCGCATCGAGCTTGTCGAAAAGGCCATTGTGGACGAACGCGAAAGCAGCGCCTTCATCGGCGCAAGCAGGACCGGTTCGTTGACCTCGGAGCCTGCGCGGAACGAGTTGATCCACCTGACTTCCCGAAACAGGCGCAGCGTCTGCAGGAAGGTCAGCACGATGCCGATGAGCAAGATGCCGGCGATCAGGCCGTTCAGGCCGGGATTGGTTGCGAAGGCGGTGGATATCTGGCGCGCCAGGATGGCTGCGATGAAGGCGACGATGGCGAGAAACACCACCATCGACAGGAGAAATACCTGCGGGCTAGACAGCCTGTGTGGATCGTACTCGATCACGTCGGACGAACCGACCAGTCCGATTGATCTCAAAATGCCCATTCTCGCCCCGATTCCGTTGCCGGCAGTCAACCTGTCGACGACTCTAAGCGGAAATATGTCAAAAATGGAAGATACTTGGCGGGCAGCGGCGCTCGCGGGAGGCGTGTTCAGAGCCTGGCCACGACCAGGCAGTCGATGACGGCCGCGAAATGCAGGCCAGCGCCGGTGACCACGAAGCCGTGCCAGATCGCGTTCTGGAAACGCAGGCGCTGCCAGGCAAAGAACACGACGCCGCTGGAATAGACAATGCCGCCGGCGAGGATGAGGCCCAGTGTCAAGGCCGGCAGCGTGTCGAGCATGGGCTTGGCGACGGCAATGCCGCTCCAGCCGATCGCCAGGTAGAAGATCACCGCCAGCCGGTCGAAGCGGCCGGGCAGCAGCAGCTTGATCGCGATTCCGGCTGCAGCCGCGCCCCACACCAGGGCGATCATGCGCCCCGTGACGGCCGGATCCTGAAGCTGCGCGAGAAACGGCGTATAGGTTGCTGCGATAAGCAGGTAGATCGCCGCGTGGTCGAAGCGGCGCAAGACCCATTTCGCCGGCGTGTGCGGCCAGATGTTGTAGGCGAGCGAAATCGACAGGACAGTCAGCAGCGACACGACATAGAAAATCGCGGCGAGATACTCGCCCGGCGCAGCGTGAAAGGCCGATAGAGAGAGCAGGGCAGAGCCGGCGGCTATGGCCAGGACGATGCCGACTGCGTGAACGATGCCGTCGGCGATGAGTTCGGCGCGCGAGTAGTGAAACCTGCCCCAGGAGGGCGGGCTGGCGTGGTGTGGTGCAGAATTTTCGCTCATCGTCGGCGTCACGTCGCCCATGTGACGCGCATCAGGCCTTCAAATCAAGCCGCGAAGGGCGCGCCTATCGTCGCGGACCGGCGGGCCGGCGAGACTCAGCGCGCAGAGACAGGACGCTTCAGCGCCTTCAGCAGCGCCTTGTGGATCTGCTCGTTGCCGGCAACTATCTGGCCGCTGCCGAACATGTCCTGGCCGCCCGACTTGTCGGAAACAAAGCCGCCGGCCTCGCGAATCATCAGGATGCCCGCGGCAACGTCCCAGGGGGACAGGTTGCCTTCCCAGAAGCCATCCATGCGGCCGGCCGCTACATAGGCGAGGTCGAGCGCCGCCGAACCGAGGCGGCGGATGCCCGACACTTCGGCCATGATGTTGCGCATCTCGACGAGAAACTCGCCATGGTGGCCGCGTCCGAGATGCGGCACGCCCGTGCCGATGACCGAATCCGACAGCTTGTTGCGGCCCGCGACACGGAGCCTGCGGTCGTTCATGAAGGCGCCGCCGCCGCGCTCGGCCGTGTAGAGCTCGTCCATGGCGGGGTTGTAGATGACACCGGCGACGATCTGGCCCTGACGCTCCAACGCGATGGAGATAGAGAAGATAGGCAGGCCGTGCAGGAAGTTGGTCGTGCCGTCCAGCGGGTCGACGATCCAGCGATGCTGGTCATCCTCACCGGCGACCTCGCCGCGCTCTTCCATCAGGAAGGCGTAGCCGGGGCGGGCACGCGACAGCTCGGTGAAGATGACTTCCTCGGCCTTTCGGTCGGCCTGGCTGACATAGTCGCCCGGACCCTTCAGCGAGACTTGCAGGTTCTGCACCTCGCCGAAATCGCGGGCGAGCGAGCGGCCGGCCTTCATTGCGGCCTGGACCATGACATTGAGGATCGCCGAACGCGCCATCGTGCTGCTGCTCCGTTTCGCGCGAGGTCAGTCCGCGCGGCGGACGTAAGTGATTTCGTTGGTGTCGACGACGATGCGCTCGCCCGAACCGATGAAGGGCGGCACGAGGACGCGAATCCCGTTCTCGAGCATTGCCGGCTTGTAGGACGAGGCGGCCGTCTGGCCCTTCACGACCGGGTCGGCCTCGGTGATGGTCAGGGTCACCTGGTCCGGCAGCGAAATGCCGATCGGGCGCTCGTCGTAGAGCTCGACCGTCACCATCATGCCGTCCTGCAGGAATGCGGCGCGGTCGCCGACGAAATCTTTCTGCAGTTCGAGCTGCTCGTAGCTTTCGGTGTCCATGAAGATCAGCGCATCGCCCTGCTCGTAGAGGTAGGAGAAGTCCTTCTGCTCGAGGCGGATCTTCTCAACCGTCTCCGCCGACCGGAACCGCTCGTTGAGCTTGGTGCCGTTGATCAGGTTCTTCAGCTCGACCTGGTTGTAGGCGCCGCCCTTGCCGGGCTTGACATGGTTGGTCCTGACCGCGACCCAGAGCCCGCCATCATGTTCGATGACGTTGCCGGTACGGATTTCATTGCCGTTGATCTTGGCCATTTTCGATGTTCCGGAAGAGGTTTGCTTCGCCAGACAGGCGGTTTCGGCTGCTCATGAACATAAAATGCGCGGGTAGGCAAGAGACGACGCTCTCCGGCGCCGTCGCCGGCACGTCCGCCAACGGGGGATCTAGCGCAGCCGGTTGGCGCGTTCCAGCGCCTGCTTCTGCTCTTCGTCCGTCAGGCCGCCGAGAAAATCGTTCATCTCCGGATCGACCAGTCCGGCGCGCCGCGCCAGGAAATACCAGGCGGCAGCATCGATGGCGTTCGGCTCGGTGCCGATGCCACCCCAATAGAGCTTGGCCAGCCGGTTCTGCGCCGCGACGTTGCCGCCCTCGGCAGCGCGCTTGATCCAGCCGAAGCCTTCCTTCAGGTCGCGCGGGCCACCACGCCCCTCGACCAGCCAGGTGCCGAGATCGACCTGCGCGGTATCGAAATTCTGGCGCGCAGCGAGGACCAGCCAGCGCCGCGCCTCGACCTCGTCGAGTTTCCTGCCGCCTGCGCCGTTCGCGTAGATCTGTGCCATGGCGTACTGGGCATCGGCGAGACCGGCCTTGGCCGCCCGCTCGTAGTAGGACACCGCCTTGGCCATGCCCGTCGAGCCGGGTTCCCGGTCGACCAGGATCTGGGCGAAGTTGAACTGCGCGAAGCGGTTGCCCGCTGCCGCCGCGGCTTCCATCAGCGCATAGGCGCCCTGCGGGTCCTTCTTGACGAAGCGCCCGTCGAGCAACAGCAGCGCATACTGAAACTGCGCCTCGGGCACGCCCTGCTCGGCGGCGCGCTGGTACCATTTCGCTGCCTCGGCCTCGTTGCGCTTGGTGCCAAGGCCGCGCGACAGGATCTCGGCTGCCAGCGTCTGCGCGGCCGGGTCGCCGGCCTCGGCGCGCGGCAGCGCCAGGTTGAGGGCCGTCATGTAGAGGCCGCGCTGGAAAGCACCGTAGGCAGCATCGGCAGGCGGCGCGCCGAACCGCTCGGGGTCGACATTCTGCGCCAGAGGCCGCGCTTCGCCGGCCTTCGGCTGACCGTCGACGGCAAACGACTGTTCCGTGATGGCCAGGAGGGCCAGAACTGCAAGAACGGAGCGCACGGCCGGCACGATCAGACCTCGAAGCGAGGAGCGGTTTCGTCGAGGATGGCGTTGGCGCGGGCGATCGCCTCCTTCGGGTCGACGCCTTCGCCGAAGACGGCGCTCGACAACGCGACGAAATCCGCGCCGGTCGCGGCGACCGCCTGGACGCTTGCGATGTCGGAGCCGCCAAGCACGATTACCGGGATCTGGATCATCTCTGCCCACCAGGTGCCGAGCGACAGGTTGCGGGAATGCGGCTCGGGCTTGTTGTCGTAACCGAAGCGGCCAAAGAATATGTAATCGGGACGCTCCTCACCGAGCTCCAGCGCATCGTCGCGCGTCTTGGCGCCGCCGGCACCGACGGCGAGCTTCGGCTGGAAATGTCCGATCGCCTCGGCCAGCGCTTCCTTCCCGCCCTCGATGTGAACGCCGTCGGCCTTGACCCGTCCGGCGATCCGCGTGTCCTCGGCGATTATCGCCGCGATGTCCGCCTGCTGCGCCAGCGGCACGACGCTCTCTGCGAAATCCTGGAAGCTCGCCTCGTCCATGCCGTTGGAAGGCAGGATGATCGACGCGACATCGCCGCCCGATATCGCCTCGGCAAACCGGCGGGCAAAGCCTGCGGAGGTCTCTCCGGGTGGGGCAATCAGCACGATGCGGCAGCGGTTCGGGGGCGTGGTCTGGTTCATTCTCGTCAATTCCGGATGGCGTTCGGCTATGCCGCGCGATGTTGGTTGGAATGCGGCATAAACGAAGCGGATCGGCTTGAACAGCAGGCGGCGCGCCACCTTGAAGCGAGATTGCAGTCGCGCCGCAGCGATTTTCGGTCTATTCCAGCCGCGACACTTCCTCGGATGCCCTTCCCTCGATGACTGGTCTTCTCGCCGATCCTTGGTTCTATGCGGCCGCCATTCCCGCGGTCATTCTTGTCGGCCTGTCGAAGGGCGGCTTCGGCGGTGCCGTCGGTTTCGTCGGCGTGCCGCTGATGGCGCTGGTGATGCCACCGGTTCAGGCGGCGGCCATCCTGCTGCCGATACTCGTCCTCGCCGACGTGGTGTCCCTGTGGACGTGGCGCGGCGTCTACGACCGCAAGGTACTGCGTTCGATGCTGCCCGGAGCCATGGTCGGCATCGCGGTCGGCTGGCTGACGGCGGCCGTCGTTACCGCCGGCATGGTGCGGTTCATCGTCGGCACGGTCGCGCTGGTCTTCGTGGCGCGCTGGGCCTATCAGCAATTCCGGCACGGCGCGCACCACGTCGCGGCGCCGAACCGGGCAGCGGCGCTCGGCTGGGGTACCGTTTCGGGCTTTACGAGCTTCGTGGCCCATGTCGGCGGGCCGCCCTTTCAGGTCTATACGCTGCCCCTGCGGCTCGACCCCAAGGTTCTGAGCGGCACTGCCGCCATCTTCTTTGCCATCACCAATGCCGTGAAGTTGATCCCCTACTTCGCACTCGGCCAGTTCGATACGACAAACCTGACCGCCTCGGCCGTTCTGATGCCGATCGCGCCATTGGCGACGCTGGCCGGCGCCTGGCTGGTCAGGCGGATGAAGCCGGAGGTTTTTTATCCGTTCACCTACGCTACGGTCGCGCTGATCGCGGTCAAGCTGATATACGATGCGATGGGGGATTTCTTCGGATAATGACGCCGGCGGCGGCGCGTGATTATAAGGAAGAATCCGGGGAGGAGATCATGGCAAACCAGTACGAACAATGCCTCGACCGTCAGCCGGCGAACCACCAGCCACTGACGCCGATCAGCTTCCTAGAGCGCGCAGCCAGGACCTACCCCGATCATGTCGCCGTTATCCACGGTGACCGCCAGATGACCTACCGCGACTTCTGGAGCAGGTCTCGGCAACTGGCATCGGCGCTGGCCCGGCATGGCATCGGCAAGGGCGACACGGTGACGGTGATGCTGTCCAACACGCCGCCCATGCTGGAGGCGCATCACGGCGTGCCGATGGTCAAGGCGGTGCTGCATTCTCTGAACACCCGGCTCGACGCCGCGATCATCGCCTTCCAGCTCGACCATGCCGGATCGAAGATCGTCATCGTCGACCGCGAGTTCTCCGGCGTGATGAAGGAAGCGCTTGCGCTCGCCAAGGTTCGGCCGACGGTGATAGATTACGATGACCCGGTCTATCCGGCCGATGCGCCCTATCCGAAAGGCGAGAGGATCGGCACGCTGGACTACGAAGCTTTCCTCACGGGCGGCGACCCCGACTTCGCCTGGTCCATGCCGGACGACGAGTGGGATGCGATTTCGCTGAACTACACCTCGGGAACCACCGGCAATCCGAAAGGCGTGGTCTACCACTACCGCGGTGCCGCGCTGATGGCCTACACCAACACGATCCATGCCGGACTCGGCAAGCATGCCGTCTATCTGTGGACGCTGCCGATGTTCCATTGCAACGGCTGGTGCTTTCCCTGGACGCTCGCCGTGCAGGCGGGCACCCATGTCTGCCTGCGCTGGGTGCGGGCAAAGCAGATGTACGACGCCATCGCCGATCACGGGGTCACGCATTTGTGCGGCGCGCCTATCGTGATGTCGGTGCTGATCAATGCTCCTGCCGGCGACAAGCGCGACTTTCCCCAGGCCGTCACCTTCAATACGGCGGCTGCACCGCCGCCCGAGGCCGTGCTTACGGGCATGGCCGATGCAGGCTTCGCGGTGACCCATCTCTACGGCCTGACCGAGACCTACGGGCCGGCGGTGGTCAACGAATGGCACACCGATTGGGACGCACTCGACAAGGGCGCGAAGGCACGCAAGAAGGCGCGGCAGGGCGTGCGCTACGCAGCGCTCGAAGGGCTGACAGTGATGAATCCGGAAACGATGCAGCGGACACCCGAGGATGGCGAGACCATCGGCGAGGTAATGTTCCGCGGCAACATCGTGATGAAGGGCTACCTGAAGAACAAGCCGGCGACGGACGAGGCCTTTGCCGGAGGCTGGTTCCATTCCGGCGATCTCGGGGTGATGCATCCCGACGGCTATATCCAGCTGAAGGACCGCTCCAAGGACATCATCATCTCCGGCGGCGAGAACATCTCGTCGATCGAGGTCGAGGAAGCGCTCTACAAGCATCCCGCCATCGCCTCGTGCGGCGTGGTCGGAAGGCAGGACGAGAAATGGGGCGAGGTGCCGATCGCCTATGTCGAGCTGAAGCCCGGGGTCTCCGCGACGGCCGACGAGATCGTCGGGCATTGCCGGACGCTGCTTGCCCGCTTCAAGTGCCCGAAAGACATCATCTTCGCAGAGATACCCAAGACCTCGACGGGCAAGATCCAGAAGTTCAAGCTGCGGGAGCTGGCGAAGGCGGGCTAGGCCCGCCATCCCCCAGCCCGGGCCGCGGTTCAGGCGCCGACAGGCGAGGCCTGACGTTGCGGGGCGAAGGCCGTTACCGTGCCGAGTACCAGCACCAGAAGCATCGCTGCGAGGATGGCCGTGTCCCCGCTGGTCGGCTTCAGCACCATGTCCGCCACGATGATCAGCATCACGGCATAGTCGAAGCGCGCCACCCTGAGGATGCGCCTGCCCTCCGTCAGAACAGCAGGGGTCATGCCCTCGCGTGCGATGATCTCGCCCATCCGGTCCGCAGTCGGCTTGAAGATCAGCGTACCGACGAGGAACGTCGTGGCGTAGCCGGCGAGCCCGATTACCACCCACAATTGGGTGAAGCCGACCCAGAACCAGCACATGATGAGGCCAAACAGGAGCGTCAGCACGGAGGACGGCATGAACAGGCGGTTGCCCAGTTCGCCGACCGCGCCCATGGCGCTCAGCGTCCGCTCCACGTCGCCAGCCATGTCGGCGCGAACGGCAAGCAGCATCAGGGCAAATCCGCCGCCCACCCATAGCACTGCGGCTGCGACATGCAGGAACTTAACAAGCGAGTACCAGTCCATTTCAATTCCCTTCGAAGAGCGAGGACGGCCCCTGGCCGCCAGACGGCGGTGGACTAGCATCGGTGCCGTAACGGGGAAGTGTTGCAGCGCGAACGGCTTGGTTTCCGCCCTGTTTCCTCGGGACAGAAAGCGCTTCGGTGGACCGGCGGTGGCGTTGTGTAACAACTGCGGCGACCGTGCGACATGATGGGGAAACGGTGTAGAATGATGCAGTGCTCGACGGCACCGAGGGGGTCGGTTGTCGCGGTACTCAAGGAGATGTCCCATGCAAGGCGTTGCACGCAATTTCTTCACGCTGGCAATCGGTTACGCAATCGTCGGAATGCTGCTGGGCCTGTCGATGGCGATGAGCCACGACCACGCCCAGATGCCTACTCACGCTCACATCATGGTGCTTGGCTGGATCATGTCGTCGGTCTTTGCCTTTTTCTACCATCTGGTGCCCGCAGCAGCATCGCGGCTGGCGACGGTGCACTTCTGGCTTTCCGGCATCAGCGGGATCGTGCTGGTCGCTGGCCTGTTCATGATGATCGGCGGGAATCCATCCATCGAGCCCGTCGTAGCCGTGGCTTCGATGGCCTTCTTCGTCGGTATGTTGCTGTTTGCCTGGATCGCGCTCGGAACGATGTGGAAGAGCACCACCGTCGCTTCGCCGCGGAATGCCGCTGCAAGTTGAAGCAAACAATTACGGGAGCGTTAACCGTCCATTAAGCTTTACGGGCGTTTACTGTGTGCATCCAGTGATCTGGATTCTTACCAAGTGGCTGGAGCCACTTCGTTTGACGCCTCCCTGTTAACTCCTGAGAGCCGCATCTGCGGCTCTTTTTTTGTCCCGAGCCGCAGCAATCCGGCATAGAGCGCCGGAGCGGGCCACCGCGCCATTAACCTTTTATTAAACATACGCTTGCCTTGAACGGCTCCGAAGCGCATTTTCAACCTCCTTGCTGTAGGCGTCAGGGGCAGCTAAACGCGGTCGCCGACGAAGCCGGGAACAGTTCGCGACGAGAGCGTGGGGGCGTAAAGTATGAGCGAGCCATCGAGGGACGGTGCCAACACCATCAAGCTCGCGGAGCGCCGTGTCTTTACGCAATCCTTCAAGCCGCTCTACGACGAGGGCATGGGGCTGGTCGAGCAGGCGGCCGAGTATCTCGACGGCAAGGGCCGCCTTGAAGCCAAGAACCTTTCTCGCCTGGCCGCGACCCTCTATGCGGCCGAATCGATGCGGCTGACGACGCGCCTCATGCAGATTGCATCCTGGCTGTTGCTGCAGCGTGCCGCCAACTCTGGTGAAATGAGCCGCGACCAGGTCGCGGCCGAGAAATCCAAGGTACGGCTCGACACCGCATCGGCAAATGCAGAGGCCGCCGGCTGGGACGAGCTTCCCGGAGATTTCGTCGCTCTTGTGCGCCATTCGCTCAACCTGCAGTCGCTGGTGCGGCGGATGGATGACGAGATTTACGGCAAGAACGCCATGGCTTCGGACGGCTCCGCGCCGGCACCCAATCCGGTTTCCGATCAGATCAGCTTGCTCAACACGGCCTTCGCGCGCGGCTGACACCTAGCAGGCGCACTTGCTGCACCGGTTATCCCCTGCCAGGTGATGCCGACAGCACGCTCTGTTGCCGGTTTGTTCACATTTCACTGGCATCGATTCGGCGGAAAGGTAGAGTTCCGCGATGGATCACGCGATTCGCATCATCGGCATCGACCCCGGCCTCCGCAGGACCGGCTGGGGCATCGTCGAGACGCTCGGCAATTCGCTGCGCTTCGTGGCTGCCGGAACCGTCAAATCCGACGACAAGGCGCCGCTGGCGCTTCGCCTCTGCCAGATTCACGACGGCCTGAGCGCGGTCATTCGGGCGCAGGTGCCGGCCGAGGCGGCCGTCGAGACGACCTTCGTCAACAAGGATGCGGTGGCGACGCTGAAGCTCGGCCAGGCGCGCGGCATCGCCATGCTGGTGCCGGCGCTTGCCGGTCTCGCGGTAGCGGAGTACGCGCCGAACGCGGTCAAGAAGACCGTCATCGGTGTCGGGCATGGCGACAAGCGGCAGATCCACATTATGGTCAAGGTGCTGATGCCGAAGGCGGTTTTCGATTCGGAACACGCAGCCGACGCGCTGGCCATCGCGATCTGCCACGCGCATCACCGGCAGAGCCCAGCCGCCAGGCTGGCCGCCATGGCGTGAGGAGCCAAGCGACATGATCGGCAAGCTGCGCGGCACGCTGGACGAGATCGGCGAGGACTACTGTACCGTCGATGTCGGTGGCGTCTTCTACGTCGCCTATTGCTCGGTACGGACGCTGGCCTCCCTGCCAGGGCCCGGCGAAGCTGTGACGCTTTTCATAGAGACCTATGTGCGCGAGGACATGATCCGGCTCTACGGCTTCAAGACGTCGCTCGAGCGCGACTGGTTCAGGCTGCTGCAGAATAACGTTCCGGGTGTCGGCGCCAAGGTTGCCCTGGCGATCCTGTCGACACTTGCCCCGGCCGACCTGGCCAATGCGATCGCATTGCGTGACGTCGCAACGGTCAGCCGCGCGCCGGGCGTTGGCAAGAAGGTTGCCGAACGCATTGTCACGGAGCTGAAAAACAAGGCGCCGGCCTTCGCCGGATCGGCGTCGGGAACGATCGGGCTGAAGCAGGAACTGGGCGAGGGCGTGGCGCCAGCGCCGATCTCCGACGCGGTCTCGGCGCTGGTCAACCTTGGCTATTCGCGCGACATCGCCGCCAACGCTATTGCCGCTGCATTGAAGTCTGCCGGCGAGGATGCCGATTCCCCCAAGCTGATCCGTCTCGGTCTGAAGGAACTGGCGCGCTGAGCACCGCCTTGTCACACGAATCCCTGCATGCAAAGAGAGACCGATGAGCCTCTCCCCCCGCATCATTACCCCCGAACTGCGCGGCGAGGATGCCGATGTCTCCCTGCGGCCACAATCGCTCGACGACTTTGTCGGCCAGGCAGCCGCGCGCGCCAACCTCAAGGTCTTCATCGAAGCGGCCAAGGGGCGCGGCGAGGCGCTCGACCATGTCCTGTTCGTCGGTCCTCCCGGCCTCGGAAAGACGACGCTGGCGCAGATCATGGCCAAGGAACTGGGCGTCAATTTCCGCGCTACCTCTGGCCCGGTAATCGCCAAGGCCGGCGATCTCGCGGCCCTGCTCACCAATCTGGAGGAGCGGGACGTCCTGTTCATCGACGAGATCCACCGGCTGAACCCGGCGGTGGAGGAGATCCTCTACCCGGCCATGGAGGATTTCCAGCTCGACCTGATCATCGGCGAGGGGCCTGCTGCGCGGTCGGTCAAGATCGACCTTGCCAAGTTCACGCTGGTTGCCGCCACGACGCGTCTAGGCCTGCTGACCAATCCGTTGCGCGACCGTTTCGGCATTCCGGTGCGGCTCAACTTCTATTCGGTCGAGGAACTGGAGAAGATCGTGACACGCGGCGCCCGCGTTCTCGGCATGCCGCTTGGCGATGACGGCGCGCTGGAGATCGCGCGCCGGGCACGCGGCACGCCCCGCATCGCCGGCAGGCTGCTGCGGCGCGTGCGCGACTTCGCATCGGTCGCCGGTGTCGACCACGTCTCGCGCAAGGTTGCCGATGAGGCGCTGCTGCGGCTTGAGGTCGATGCGCTGGGGCTCGACCAGCTCGACCGCCGCTATCTGAGCATGATCGCCGGAAATTTCGGCGGTGGGCCGGTTGGCATCGAGACGATCGCGGCGGGCCTTTCCGAGCCACGCGACGCCATCGAGGACATCATCGAGCCCTTCCTCATCCAGCAAGGCTTCATCCAGCGCACGCCGCGCGGCCGGGTGCTGACGGCAAACGCCTGGAAACATCTCGGCCTCGACGCGCCGGCAGATCTTGCCCAGCAGCAGATCAACCTGTTCCAGGAAGAGGACTAGCTGCATGGCCGACGCCGCCGATCCATTGGCAGCCGGGCTGTCGGGCGCCCTGACCCCTTTCGGCCACCGGCTGATGGCGCGCGTCTACTACGCCGATACGGATTTCTCAGGCGTCGTCTATCACGCGCGCTACCTTGAATTCTTCGAGCGCGGGCGCTCGGATTTCCTGAGGCTGGCTGGCGTGCATCACGCTGAACTGGCCGGCGGCAGCCGTGGCGAGAAGATCGTCTGGATCGTGCGGCGCATGGAGATCGACTTCGTCCGGTCGGCGCGCATGGACGACATCCTGACGATCGATACGCGGACCGAGAAGATTTCGGGCGCCCGCATCACCATGGCCCAGGAGCTGAAGCGCGGCGATGAGGTCCTGGTGACGGCGCGCGTCGAGGCAGCCATCATCGGCGAACAGGGTCGCCCGCAGCGTTTTCCAAAGGAATGGATCGCCGCCTTCATGCCCCGCGAATCCGGGGCCTGACGCAGTTCGGCGTCACAAATCCTAACTCATCATTAACCATAACGGTCCATGAAGAAGTTGGTGAGATTTGTCGGCGTTCCAGCGCCTTCGTTTCACCAATATTTGCCCCGAAAAGGCCGCAACCGGGCATTTTCGGGCGACTTCCGGACGCTTCCCGCTGCCGGACCTTACGGAATTCGCGCTAGGGGCCAGCCGAGAGCCACGCCCAGTATCTTTTAAGGACCTCGCATGGAAAACCTTCCTCTCGCCGAGCCCGGCGTTCAACTGTCGATCTGGGCGCTGTTCGCCCAAGCCGGCTGGGTCGTCAAACTGGTGATGATCGGCCTGCTCTGTGCATCGATCTGGACCTGGGCCATCGTCGTCGACAAGCTCATCGCCTATGCGCGCATGCGCTCGTCGCTCAATCGCTTCGAACAGACCTTCTGGTCCGGGCAGTCGCTCGAGGAACTCTACAAGACGCTGTCGGAGCGCAAGACCAGCGGCATGGGCTCGATATTCGTCGCCGCCATGCGCGAATGGAAGAAGAGCTTCGAGAAGGGCGCCAAGTCGCCGCTCGGCCTGCAGACCCGCATAGACAAGGCGATGGACCTTGCCCTGACACGCGAAATGGAACGCCTCGAGGGACGTCTCGGCTTCCTCGCCACCATCGGCTCGGCGGCCCCGTTCATCGGCCTGTTCGGCACGGTGGTCGGCATCATGACCTCCTTCCAGGCCATCGCCGGTTCGAAATCGACCAACCTCGCCGTCGTGGCCCCCGGCATCGCCGAAGCGCTTCTCGCCACCGCGATCGGCCTGCTGGCGGCCATTCCTGCGGTCATCGCCTACAACAAGCTGTCGTCCGACGCTGGCAAGATCGGCATGCGCATGGAGGGCTTCGCTGACGAGTTCTCCGCCATACTCTCGCGCCAAATCGATGAAAAAGTCGCGCAGAAGGCTTGAGGAACAACCATGGGAATGTCGCTAGGGACGGCAGGACGGGGTGGGCGCGGCCACAGGCGCCGCGGACGCCATCACGGCCTGATCTCCGAAATCAACGTCACGCCCTTCGTCGACGTGATGCTGGTGCTCCTGATCATCTTCATGGTCGCGGCGCCGCTGCTTACCGTCGGCGTGCCGATCGACCTGCCAGAGACCCAGGCCAACGCGCTGAACTCGGAAACGCAGCCGATCACCATCTCGATCAACGAGGCGGGACAGATCTACCTGCAGGAGACCGAGATTCCGCTCGACGAGGTCGTGGCCAAGCTGACCGCTATCGCGGCGGCCGGCTACGAGGAGCGCATCTATGTGCGCGGCGACAAGACGGCTGACTACGGCACGGTGATGCAGGTCATGGCGCGCATATCGGCGGCGGGCTTCCGCAACATCGGGCTGGTGACCCTGCAGGAACAGAGCGACCGATAGGGAATGAAAGCTGGGCTGACGACATCGCTGGTATTGCACGCGACGCTGCTTGGCTTCGGGCTGTTTTCGCTGTCGGCTCCGCGCGCCTTCGAAGTCGCAGACGTCGAGTCACTGCCGGTCGACATCATCCCCGTGGAATCGATCACCCAGATCCAGCAAGGCGACAAGAAGGCGACGGTCAACGAAAAGCCGGCACCGGTCCCGACCAAGCGGCCGGACACCGTGCCCGACGCCGAAAAGGTCGGCGAGGCGATGGTCGACACCGACAAGAAGCCGACGCCCGAGGAACGGCCGAAGCCGGTAGAGGCGGCCGCTGTTCCGGCACCGTCTCCAAAACCCGAGCCCAAGCCTGTCGAAGAAGCCAAGCCTGAGCCGGTCAAGCAGCCGGAACCGACGCCCGCCGCGGTGCCGGCGACCGAGGTGACGCCCGAGCCGCAGCCCAAGGAAGAGGTCAAGCCCGACCCGGTCACCGAGGCAATCGCTGCCGCCGATACAGGCGCCGAGCCGATCGAGTTGCCGACCGAGGCGCCGGCCCCCGAAGCCAAGCCGCAGCCACCAAAGGCGCAGACCGCAAAGGCCCCTGACCGCAAGGATGCCGAGAAGCCGGTCAAGCAGGCTGCGTCCAAGCCGAAGTCCGACGAGAAGGAATTCGACGCCGACGAGGTCGCCGCGCTTCTCAACAAGCAGAAGCCGTCCGGCGGCGGCGCCAAGCGCTCCACCGAGACGGCCTCGCTGGGCGGCGACAAGACCACGGGTGGCTCGAAGCTCTCGCAGAGCGAGATGGACGCGCTTCGCGGCCAGGTGCAGCGCTGCTGGAACATTCCTGCGGGTGCCGCGGATGCCGGGAACCTTCGCGTCTCGGTGAAGTTCAAGCTGGACCGCAACGGTTCGCTGGATGGCAGCCCCGAAATCATCAGCGGCGGCGGGTCCGCCGGAGTCGAGCGCGCTGCTGCCGAGGCCGCGCGCCGTGCCGTCGCTCGCTGTGCACCTTACAATCTCCCCGCCGACAAGTACGACGCCTGGGCGGACGTCATTGTCAATTTCGATCCGAGCGAGATGTTCTAGACGTCCGTTTGCCGATCAGTCCCCGAGAGGTTTTGTGAATGAAGATTCTGCTCCGAACGATTCTGCTGGCTGGCGCCATCGCTGCCGGGATGAATGCTGTGGCGACCCTGCCCGCCCGCGCGCTGGTCGAGATCGACGTCAACAAGGGCAATGTCGAGCCGTTGCCGGTTGCCGTCACCGATTTCCTGTCGAGTGACGGGCTCGGCGCCGAGATCACGGGCATCATCTCGGCCGACCTCAAGCGC
The DNA here is from genome assembly GCA_018823835.1 of Alphaproteobacteria bacterium. Taxonomy (GTDB): domain Bacteria; phylum Pseudomonadota; class Alphaproteobacteria; order Rhizobiales; family Rhizobiaceae; genus CAMYMG01. Next base: position 1,201,659 of record JAHJHT010000002.1, read on the forward strand.
TCCGGCCTATTCGCGCCGATCGACAAGGGCGCCTTCATCGAGAAGATTTCCAATCCCGACGCCGCCCCACGGTTCGAGGACTGGAGGGTGATCAACGCGCAGGCACTTGTCACCGGCCGTGTCACGCAGGAGGCGGACGGCAGGCTGCGGGCCGAGTTCCGGCTCTGGGACACTTTCGCCGGCGAGCAGCTGGTGGGCGAGCAGTTCTTTGCCAACAAGGCCAATTCCCGTCGTGTCGCGCATATCATCGCCGATTCCATCTACGAGCGGCTGACTGGCGAGAAGGGATATTTTGACACGCGCGTGGTGTTCATCGACGAATCCGGGCCCAAGAACCAGCGCAAGAAGCGCCTGGCCATCATGGACCAGGATGGCGCCGGCGTGCGCTATCTCTCGGACGGCAGTTCGCTTGCCCTGACGCCACGGTTCTCGCCGAGCCGGCAGGAAATAACCTACATGTCGTATGAGAGCGGCCAGCCGCGGGTCTACCTGCTGCAGATCGAAACCGGGCAGCGCGAGCTTGTCGGCAATTTTCCGGGCATGACCTTCGCACCCCGCTTTTCGCCGGACGGCCAGAAGGTCATCATGAGCCTGCTGCGCGACGACGGCAATTCGAACGTCTTCGCCATGGACCTGAGAAGCCGGACCACCACGCGGCTGACGAATTCCAACTCCATCGATACGTCGCCTTCCTATTCGCCGGACGGCGGACAGGTGGTTTTCACGTCCGACCGCGGCGGCCAGCCGCAGATCTACGTGATGGGTGCCGACGGCTCGAACCAGACGCGAATCTCCTTCGGCGGCGGCAGCTATTCGACGCCGGTATGGTCGCCGCGCGGCGACCTTATCGCCTTCACCAAGCAGACCGGCGGCGAGTTCCAGATCGGCGTGATGAAGACGGATGGTTCGGGCGAACGCATCCTGTCCTCCGGGTTCCAGCAGGAGGGCCCGACATGGGCGCCCAACGGCCGCGTCATCATGTTCTTCAGAGAGGCCGCCGGTTCGGGCGGACCGCGCCTCTATTCGATCGACCTGACGGGACGAAACGAACAGGCTATTCCGACCGCAAATTTCGCTTCGGATCCGGCCTGGTCGCCGCTTCTCGAATAGGTACAATCTTAACCATCCCAGTCCCGGTCATCACAGCGCCGCGTTTCCGCCCTATTTCCGCCAACGCGCGGCGAGCATTGTAAAACCCGGGTTTGACCTGCCACGGACGGGCGGCAGGCACGAAATGTTAACCATGTTCGTTGAGCGCCGATTAACCCAAACGTGGTTACTGGTGGATCAACGAAATTACTCGAATGCGAAGGAGAGGCCGGCATGCGCGGCATCGCAGCACTCATAAGAAATCCCCTCATGATAGCGCTGGTCATGGGCCTCGCAATCGCGGGGTGCGCAAACAAGAAGACCCCCAACAGTGCCGCCGACCTCGGGCTGGGCGGCGCGGCGACGCCGGGCTCGTCCCAGGACTTCACGGTCAATGTCGGCGACCGCATCTTCTTCGACACCGACAGCTCGGTAATCCGTGCCGATGCGCAGGGCATCCTGAGCCGCCAGGCTCAGTGGCTGAACCAGTACAAGCAGTACGGGATCGTCATCGAGGGTCACGCCGACGAGCGCGGCACCCGCGAGTACAACCTGGCACTGGGCGCGCGCCGCGCAGCAGCAACGCGCGACTACCTCGTTGCCCGCGGTGTTTCGGCCAACCGGCTGAAGACGATCTCCTATGGCAAGGAGCGGCCTGTCGCGGTCTGTGACGACATCTCCTGCTGGTCGCAGAACCGCCGTGCCGTGACGGCGCTGAACGGCGCCGGCAGCTGAGGCTGAATGGCCACATTCAATGCGGAAAGGCGGCCAATTGGCCGCCTTTCTGCCGTTTGCAGAGTTGAAAACAAAATTTGGCCGAAGTCTGCCGTGCTGATAAAAGGACGTTCATCTGCGCGACCGCGCACCGTAAGACCTTCCCGTGTGAGAAGCCCATGCCCAATCGAACGATCCTGAGCACCATGCTCGCAATCATGCTCCTGTCCGGAACGGCAGCCTCGGCCGCCGCTCAGTCGGACGGTGGCCTTTCACTGCCGAAGATCGGCCTGCCGAAGCTGTTCGGCAATTCCAGCTCGGAGCCACCTGCCCGCAGCGTTCAGATGGCGCAGGCCAGCGACCCGCGCATCACCGCGCTCGAGGAGCAGATCCGCTCGCTCGCCGGCACGGTGGAAGAGCTGAACTTCCAGATCCTGCAAATGCAGGAGCAGATGCGCAAGATGCAGGAAGATAACGAGTTCCGGTTCCAGGAACTCGAGGGCAAGAAGACCGACGCGGGTGTGGCGGGCGACAACCGCGTCGCCGAAGCCGCGCCGTCCGACGTTGCGCCGCGGCCGGAAGTGGAGGCTGCGCCGGGCAACGTGCCTTCGGTCGATGAGATCATCATCGACGAAGACGGCCAGACCGCCGGCACGACGGGTGGGTCTGGAGAACCTCCGCGTACCTTTGGGACGATCACCTTCGACGAAAAGGGCAATGTGACCGGCGGCAGCGTCGGAGATCAGATCGCAGAGGCACCCGCCGAGCAGTCGGTGCCGCTCGAAGCACCGAGCGCGCCTGCCGACCAGGAGGCATCGAAACCGGACCGGACCGTGGTCGCCGCACTCCCGACGACGGACGACCCGGACGAGCTCTACCGCAACTCCTACGAATTCATCCTTTCGGGCGACTACGGCACGGCCGAGGCCGGCTTCCGTAATCACATCGAGCGCTTTCCAAACGACCAGAAGGCCGCCGATGCGCGCTTCTGGCTTGGGGAATCGCTGCTCGGCCAGAAAAAGTACCGAGACGCCGCCGAGATTTTCCTTGCCGCAAACAAGGAGTTTCCGTCGGCCAAGAAGGCTCCGGAGATGCTGCTGAAGCTCGGTGTTTCGCTCGCCGGACTCGACCAGCGTGACGTGGCCTGCGCAACCTTCTCCGAAATCGGCAAGCGCTATCCGGGCATCAGCGCGCCGCTCAAGGACCGCGTCAAACAGGAACAGGCCCTCGCCGCGTGCTGAGTGAGCTGGCCGGCAGCGACTTCGCCCGGCTGTTTTCCCGTTTCGACTTTGCCTCGCGCCCATGCGTGACGGTTGCAGTTTCCGGCGGCAGCGATTCCACCGCCCTGCTGCTCCTTCTCAAAGACCATCTTCAACAATACGCACCTGACACGCGCCTTGCGGCGATCACCATTGACCATGGGCTGCGGCCGGAATCATCCTCCGAAGCGGACGAGGTCGCACGTCTCTGTGCCCGGCTCGGGGTCGCCCATGTCATCCGGACGTGGAAAGGCGCCAAACCTGCAACCGGCTTGCCCGCCGCCGCGCGCGAGGCCCGGCACGAACTGCTGGCGCAGGCTGCCGCCGAGCTTGAGAGCGATCTGGTCGTGATGGGCCACACGGCCGACGACCAGGCCGAGACCGTGCTGATGCGCGGCGCGCGCGAGGCGGGGCGTGGACTGGCTGGAATGGCCCCGGCAACGCTTTACGACGGTCGGACGTGGTTCGTGCGACCTATGCTGGCGGCACGGCGGCAGGACCTGCGCGACTATCTGCGGCAACGCGGCCTCGGCTGGATCGATGATCCGAGCAATGCCAGCGAGAAGTACGAGCGGCCACGTGTTCGCAAGCGACTTGGCGCCGCTGGTGGCGAGCGCGATCTGGCGGCCGCACTCGACAGGGCTTCCGACGTCGCGTCGCAGCGCGAGCGTTTCGGGGAGGCGGCAGCAACCTTCATCACCGAGCACGTGACGCGGCCGGCGCCTGGCCTGCTGCGTGTCGATCAGGCTGCCTTCGACAGGCTGGCAACGGACGTCGCCCTCTATCCATTGCGAATTCTCCTCGCTACTGCCGGCGGCACGCCGCATCTGCCGGATCAGAGCCGGACTTCTGCGCTGCGCGATCGCCTGCGGACGGACCGTCCGGTCCGTGCCGTTCTGTCGCGGGCGCTGGTCGATCGTCGGAACGCCGGCATTTTTGTTCTGCGCGAAGCCCGCAATCTGCCCGGAGCGGCGGCAATGAAAATTGGCGCGATCTGGGACGGACGGTATCGCCTGGTCGCCAAGGCCGAGGAAACGGAGAGGCGATCCGCGAGCGCTGCCGCCGGGCACTCCGGCCTCGCTCCGGTTCCGAAAAGCCTTGCAAAGGCAGCACTTTCGCGCGAGCCGGCACATCTCGAGGGGCAACAGGGCGCCGGATGGGTGCAGGCGGTTCCCGTCGTGGCGCCGTGGGCGCGCTTCCTGCCCAGTTTCGATCTCGCCCCGGCCCGCGCAGTGGGCTCGCTCATCGGCGCGCCGAAAATTCCGGCGTCGCCATTCCGTCAACACATTGGGGCTAAACCTTAACCGAGACAGGCTGTCGCGCTTGGCAATACCAAGCCGCCTCCCTATGTTAGGCGCACACAAAACGCGTCAGTGCCGACGCCAAACAGGACAAACGATGAATCCGAATTATCGCAACCTTGCGCTCTGGGCGATCATTGCCGTCCTGCTGATCGCGCTTTTCAACCTGTTCCAGACGCCGCAGCAGCGGGGTTCGACCCGCGATGTCGCCTATTCGGAGTTCCTGACCGACCTCAACAGTGGTCGCGTCAAGTCGGTGACCATCGCCGGCGATCGCATCAGCGGCACCTATACGGACAGTTCGACCGGCTTCCAGACCTACTCGCCGGGCGACTCCTCGCTGGTGAGCCGGCTTGAGGAAAAGAACGTCACAATCAACGCAAGGCCGGAAACCGATGGGTCGAATACCATCTTCGGTTACCTGATCTCCTGGCTGCCGATGATCCTCATCCTGGGCGTCTGGATATTCTTCATGCGCCAGATGCAGTCAGGCTCCGGCCGCGCCATGGGGTTCGGAAAGTCCAAGGCCAAGCTTCTGACCGAGGCACATGGCCGCGTGACCTTCCAGGACGTTGCCGGTGTCGATGAGGCCAAGGAAGACCTTGAGGAAATCGTCGAGTTCCTGCGCGACCCGCAGAAATTCCAGCGCCTCGGCGGCAAGATCCCGCGCGGCGTCCTGCTCGTCGGTCCTCCCGGCACGGGTAAGACCCTGCTTGCGCGCGCCATCGCCGGCGAGGCCAATGTGCCGTTCTTCACCATTTCGGGTTCGGATTTCGTCGAAATGTTCGTCGGCGTCGGCGCATCCCGCGTCCGCGACATGTTCGAGCAGGCCAAGAAGAACGCGCCCTGCATCATCTTCATCGACGAGATCGACGCGGTCGGTCGCCATCGCGGCGCCGGTCTCGGCGGCGGCAATGACGAGCGCGAGCAGACGCTGAACCAGTTGCTCGTCGAGATGGACGGCTTCGAAGCCAATGAAGGCGTGATCCTCATTGCGGCGACCAACCGTCCCGACGTGCTGGACCCTGCGCTGTTGCGTCCGGGCCGCTTCGACCGTCAGGTCGTTGTGCCCAATCCCGACATCGTCGGACGTGAGAAGATTCTCAAGGTGCATGCCCGCAACGTTCCGCTGGCGCCGAATGTGGACCTCAAGGTTCTGGCACGCGGTACGCCCGGCTTCTCCGGTGCCGACCTGATGAACCTCGTCAACGAGGCTGCCCTGATGGCGGCGCGGCGCAACAAGCGCCTCGTTACCATGGCCGAGTTCGAAGACGCCAAGGACAAGATCATGATGGGCGCCGAGCGCCGCTCGACCGCGATGACGCAGGCCGAGAAGGAGCTGACTGCCTACCATGAGGCCGGCCACGCCATCACGGCACTGAACGTCACCTCGGCTGATCCGCTGCACAAGGCGACGATCATTCCGCGCGGCCGGGCGCTGGGCATGGTCATGCAGTTGCCCGAGGGCGACCGCTACTCGATGAGCTACAAGTGGATGACGTCTCGCCTGATCATCATGATGGGCGGGCGCGTTGCCGAGGAGATGAAGTTCGGCAAGGAGAACATTACCTCCGGCGCGGCTTCCGACATCGACCAGGCGACGAAGCTTGCGCGGGCGATGGTCACCCGCTGGGGCTTCTCCGACAAGCTCGGCCACGTCGCCTATGGCGAGAACCAGGAAGAGGTCTTCCTTGGCCACTCCGTCGCAAGGACGCAGAACGTTTCAGAGGAAACGGCCCAGATCATCGACGCCGAGGTGCGCCGACTGATCGACGAGGCCTATGTCGAAGCGAAGAAGATCCTGACCAAGAAGAAAAAGGAATGGATCGCCATCGCCGAGGGCCTGCTCGAATACGAGACATTGTCGGGCGACGAGATCAAGCAGCTCATAGCGGGCAAGAAGCCATCGCGCGATATGGGCGACGATACGCCGCCAAGCCGCGGATCGGCAGTGCCCAAGGCCGGCGCTTCCAAGAAGCCCAAGAAGGGATCCGAGCCGGAAGGCGGGATGGAGCCGCAGCCGCAGGGCTGAAGAACGGATAGCTCAGACCAAGTAAAGAATGCCGCCGGCGAAATTCGCCGGCGGCATTCTTCTTTCTGGTGATCTGTCTGCAACTGCCGCTTATCTGCGTCATACGGCAAAACGTGCTCTCGGGAACTGGTCCGGCTGGCGCTGCACAATGCACCGAAGGGTTGCGAGCGATGCTGCGCGGACCCTGCCGGGCATATCAGATCGGGGTGCCGGGCAAGTTCGCATGATCCTGCTGACGCCTGCTGCCAATGGCCTTGGGCCCTGAAAATCCGCGCGTTTGCGGCAATTCGAGCCAAACTATCTGCGGTTGCACCACAGCACCGCAGGCTCGATCCTCCGCTGCCCATCGCACCGCATTTTTTGTGACTATATTGCAATGCAACTTTGATGTAAGAGTGCCGCCGGTTCGCACCACTTCGGTTCGCGTATGAACCTACCATAACAGGCCCGGTGCCACCCAAGATCGATCCACCGAAAAGCCGAAAGGCGGACAGGGTTCGACGGCCGGGCAATGGATTGGAAGCATGGCTAAGTTCAGATTTCACAAGCTGGCCGCTCTGGTCGTGCTGGTTGGGTTTGCAGCCTGGGTCGCGTCGGGCGAGTTCTCCTCGGTCGGCAGCGCGCAGAGCGAGAGCGAGCAGAAGCCCGCCGAGACCGAGCAGCCCGAGGCTGTCCTGAGGACGGTGGCGACGGTTACGCCGCCACGCGTCATGCATGCACGCGCCATTCGCATCTCCGGCCAAACAGACGCGGAGAAGCGGGTTACGCTCGCCACCCGCGTAATGGGGGTCATCGACAGCTTGCCGGTCAAGCAGGGCGAGCGCGTAGAGCGTGGCGACCTCGTGATGCGTCTCGATGCATCGGACAAGGAAGCCGCCGTGCGCATGTCCGAAAGCGTTGTGGCGCAGCGCCAGGCGGAGGCAGACGCGGCAGAGCAACTGGTCAAGGGCGGCAACGCCCCGAAACTGCAATCGGATCAGGCGCGCGCGGCGCTTGCTACGGCCCAGTCGCAGCTCGAGAGCGCCAAGTCCGAACTGGCCCAGTACGTGATCCACGCCCCGTTCAACGGTCTCATCGACCGGGTTCCGGTTCAGCGCGGCAGCACCATCCTGGCTGGTGCAGAGGTAGCAACGCTGATCAATCTCGATCCGCTGCTCGCCATCGGCGAGGTGAGTGAACGCGACCTGCGCTATCTCAGCATCGGCGACAGGGCCGATGTGCGCCTGGTCAACGGCGACACGGTGCAGGGCACGTTGCGCTACATCAGCAGGGACGCATCATCGGCCACGCGCACCTTCCGTATCGAAGTCGCCATCCCCAACGAGGACAAGCGGCTTCCGGCGGGCATGACGGCAGAAATCGAGCTGCTCGGCGAATCCACGGATGCGGTGATCTTGCCGCGTTCCGTGGTGACGCTAAGCCAGGCAGGCGATCTTGGCATCCGTGCCGTCGACAGCGACAACAAGGTCGTCTTCTTTCCGATCGACCTCGTCGACGACACGCCGACAGGGCTGGTGCTAGCCGGAATCCCGGCCGATGCGCGGATCATCGTCGCCGGCCAGGACCTGGTCACAGAGGGTGACGAGGTCAAGGCCGTAGAGGCCGACGAGACGATGATCCGGAAGATGATCGGCGAAACAACCAACGGGACCTAGCCCATCATGGATATTGTCAAGCTGGCGATACGCAACGCGCGCCTGACACTGTCGGTGCTGCTGTTCCTGATCGTGGCAGGTGCGCTCGCCTACCAGTCGGTGCCCAAGGAAGCCGAGCCGGACGTCGCCATTCCGGTCATGTATGTCAGCCTGGTCTACCAGGGCATCTCGCCGGAAGATTCCGAGCGGCTGCTTCTGCGGCCTGTCGAATCCCAGCTGAAGAACCTCAAGGGCCTGAAGGAGATGAAGTCGGCCGCCTATCTGGGCGGCGGCTACGTCCTCGTCGAGTTCGACCCTTCGACCGACCTTGGCGACGCGCTTATCGACACCCGAAACAAGGTGCAGGACGCCAAGCGCGACCTCCCCGCCGGCGTCGAGGAGCCGACCGTCAACGAGGTCAATATCTCCGAGTTCCCGGTTCTCGTGGTCACCCTGTCGGGCAACGTGCCGGAACGCGTGCTGACGGCCGCCGCCAAGACGCTGCGCGACCAGATCGAGGAAGTCCCGGGCGTGCTGGAGGGCTCGATCCAGGGTTCGCGCGACGAACTCGTCGAGGCGATCATCGACCCGATGAAGCTGTCGTCCTACGGGCTGCAGCTCGACCAGCTGATCCAGGGCATCGGCGCGTCGAACAACCTCGTGGCCGCAGGAACGATCGAGGGCGACGAGGGAAAATACGCCATCAAGGTACCGGCGCTGATCGAGACGCCGCAGGATGTCGCCAACCTGCCGGTGGTCGCCGGCCCGAATGCTGTGGTCCGCGTGCGCGACCTTGCGACCGTGCGGTCGACCTTCAAGGATGCGGAAACGATCACGCGTCTCGACGGCAAGCCGGCGATCGCAATCGAAGTCAAGAAGCGCATCGGCGCCAACATCGTCGAAACCATCGGCGGGGCGAAGGCCGTGGCCGACGCCTTCGTGAAGACGATGCCCGAAGGCGTGCAGGTAACCTACACCCAGGACAAGTCGGTATTCGTCAACACGCTGCTGAATGACCTGCAGAATCACGTGCTGATCGCGGTGATCCTGGTGTTCATCGTCATCCTCTACGCCCTTTCGGGCCGTGCTTCGCTGCTGATCGGACTGGCTATTCCATCGTCCTTCCTGATGGGTATCCTGGCGCTGGCGATGATGGGCTACACGATCAACATGATCGTGCTCTTCAGCCTGATCTTGGCGGTCGGCATGCTGGTCGACGACGCTATTATCGTAACCGAATTCGCTGAAAGGCGCATGTCGGAAGGCATGAACCGGGTCGATGCCTTCGAACTTGCAGCCAAGCGCATGGCTGGTCCCGTGATTGCTGCCACGATGACGCGCATCGCGGCGTTTTCGCCACTGCTCTTCTGGCCGGGCATCATCGGCGACTTCATGAAGTACCTGCCGATCACGCTGATCGTGACGCTGGCGGCTTCGATGGCCTATGCGCTTATCTTCGCGCCAACTATCGGCGCGCTGATCGGCAAGGCGCCGATACATGAGGAAGGCGAGATGCAGGACGGCACCTATATGGCGATCGTCAAGCGCGCCGTGCATTATCCCAAGACGGTTCTCGTCCTGACCGTCGCGCTGCTGGTGGCTGTTCCGGTCGCCTATTCGAAGTACGGCGCGGGCGTCGAGTTCTTCCCGTCGGTCGAGCCTGACTATGGCCTGCTCTACGTGCACGCCCGCGGCAACCTCTCTCTCGCCGAGATGGACATCGCCACGCGCGAGGCCGAACAGCGAATCCTCGGCTGGCCAGGCATCAAGTCGGTCTATACGCGCGTCGGCAAGACCCGTGGCGGCGGCGCCGACATTCCGGAAGATGTCGTCGGCGTCATACAGTACGAATTCGTCGATTGGCGCGAGCGCAAGTCGGCCAACACCATTCTCGACGAACTGCGCGTGGCGATGGCCGGCATTCCAGGCGTCGATGTCGAGGTGCGGGTTCCCGATGCCGGTCCGCCGAGCGGCAAGCCGATACAGGTGGAGCTGTCAGCGGAAGACCCGGCCGAGTTGAACGACACGGCGCGCCGCGTGGCGGAAGCAGTCGCCAAGGTGCCTGGCGTTATCGACGTCGCGAACGGCCTGCCGCCCCCGGGCATCGACTGGGCCCTTGAGGTCGACCGCGCCAAGGCAGCCCAATACGGCATCAGCCCGATGTCGGTCGGAACTGTCGTGCAACTGGTGACGACCGGCCTCAAGCTGACCGATTACCGGCCGGCGGGTGCCGACGATTCAGTGGACATCCGGCTTCGCGTTCCGGAAGACCGGCGCACGCTGGCGACGCTCGACCAGTTGCGTGTCGAGACGACCCAGGGCTCCGTGCCGATCTCGAATTTCGTGTCTCGCAAGCCCGAGCGGACAGTCGGCGTGCTGAATCGGATCGATGGCAAAAGGACCATTACCATCGCCGGTAACGTCGACTCTTCGCACCAGGTTTCCGCAGTTCAAGCCGAAGTGGCGGAGCTCGTAGGCGGCATGGAGATGCCCGGCATCGGTTGGAAGCTCGGCGGCTCCAACGAAGACAGCGAAGAAGCCAGCGCCTTCCTGAGCAATGCCTTCGGTGCCGCGATCTTCCTGATCTTCATCGTGCTCCTGGCGCAGTTCAACAAGTTCACGAGCGTGTTCCTGGTGCTGTCCTGCGTCGTCATGGCGACGATCGGCGCGCTGCTCGGCATGATGCTGACCGGCCAGCCTTTTGTCATCGTGATGTCCGGCATCGGTGTGATCGCGCTGGCTGGCGTTGTGGTCAACAACAACATCGTGCTGATCGACACCTACGACCGGCTGCGCGACGAAGGCTGGAACAAGTATGACGCTGTGCTTCAGACCTGCCGGGAACGTGCCCGGCCGGTCGTGCTGACCGCGATGTCGGCGATCCTCGGCGTGCTGCCGATCGCCTTCGGCCTCGGGCTTGAGATCTTCCACCACGAGACGACGATAAACGCGCCGTCGACGCAGTGGTGGATCGCACTGTCATCAGCGATCGTGTTCGGCCTGTCCTTTGCCACCGTGCTGACGTTGGTTGTGACGCCGGCCATGCTGATGGTGTTCACGCGGGACAAGCACAAGAAGGTGCAGCGCGGGTTGCTCGGCCGCCTGTTCTCGATGTTCAGGCGTAAAGTGCCCGAGACGGGCACCGCGCCCGTAGCCGTCGGTCAGCTGGCTGAAGCCCTTCCCAAGGCGGCGGAGTGACCGCCGCCTTGCCAGAGGCCGCTAGGCAACCTGTCTGACGGCGTGAGCGGGCAGCGCTTCAAGGTCATGCAGCGCGCCGGCAACGGCCCTTTCCAATGGCGTGTGCGGGACCGTTCCGATCACACTCCCAAGGCGGGCTGACGCCAGCCTGTGGGGCTCGAAGCGCAGACAGGACATCGCCACGAGCTCGCGCCACATGGCGGAGAAAGGGCTGCCGGCGCGCAGCACCCACCAAGGCATCGAAGCCATTCGTAGCGGACGCCCTACAGCAGCCTCGACCGCCACCTTCATCTGCAGCTCGGTGACAGCGTGTCCGGGAAGGTGCAGCGACTCGTGCGCCTCCAGCCCGTGCAGATTGTCCGCCAGGGCAACGAAAGCTGCGGCGTAGTCCGGCAGGTAGGTCCATTCATGCACAAGATCGACCGGTCCTGCAGCGGTGTAGACGCCCTTGCCGAGTTTCGAGGCTGTCACCAGATCGAACCATGACCCCGTGCCTGTGCCGCCGAAGAAATCGCCCGCCCTGAGCAGAACCGTCCGCACGTTGCCGGCGTCGGCTTCGCGCCTGAACATCTGTTCGAGTTCGGCTCGGATGCGGCCCTTCTCCGTCGTCGGTCGCTGCGGGGTGTCTTCCGCAATGACGGCAGGCAACGGCGAGCCGTAGTTGTAGACGGTGCCTGGAAAGAACTGCACGGCGCCGTTCGCGCGGCATGCCGCCAGCACGTTGCGTGCCATGGGCAGAACCGTGCTCCAGTCGGAATACACGGGATTGAGTGCGTGCAGGACGATGTCTGCTCCTTTGGTCGCGTCGATCAGAGATGTCTTGTCAAGCGCATTGCCGGCGATGGCGGTCGCGCCCTCAAGACCGGCCGGCAATTCGCCCGTCCGGGTGACGGCGCGCACGTCGTACCCACTTGCCAGGAAGGCCTTGGTAGCGGCGCGGCCAAGCCGGCCTTTGGCTCCGAGAACTGCAATGCTGGTCATGGGATGTCTCCGATTGATTGATATGGCACCCATATGACGTCCATGTTCCCGAATGGAAATTGACTAGAAGTGGCCTTATGATATTCAATATTGAATAGATGGATGGGCTTGACTGGAACCTGATCAAGAGTTTCGTGGCGGTGGCCGAGACTGGCAGCCTGTCGGCTGCCGCGCGCAGGCTGTCGTCCAGCCAGCCGACGATCGGGCGCCATATCGCCGAACTCGAGAAGTCGATCGACGTGACACTGTTCCGGCGCGGCAAGCGCGGCTACGTGCTGACCGAAGCCGGCAGCGCTCTTTTCGAGCGGGGTCTGGCCGTCAGCGAGCAGGCGACGGCCTTCTCGCATCTTGCGCTTGGTTCAGTTGAAGCGATCGAAGGCACGGTGCGGATTGCCGCAAGCGAGGTGGTGGCTGCCTGCGTGTTGCCAGAGATCCTGGCGCAACTCGGTATCGAGGAGCCCGGGCTCGAACTCGAGATCGTCGCCTCCAACCAGGTCGAGAACCTGCTCAGGCGCGATGCCGACATCGCCATTCGCATGGTCAGGCCGGCGCAGCAGGAACTCGTGGCACGCAAGGTCGCCGACATCGAGCTTTGCGCTTGCGCGGCGACGACCTATCTCGACCGGCGCGGGCGCCCCTCGGCGGTATCGGAGCTTGCTCGCCATGACCTGATCGGCTTCGATCGCAGCGACGACATCGTCCGTGCCATTGCATCATTCGGGCTCATGTTGGAGCGGAGCGCCTTCCGCATCCGCAGCGACAACCAGATCCTGCTGTGGGAGGCTATCCGGGCGGGCAACGGAATCGGCTTCGCGCAGCTCCCGCTCGCCGAGCGGGACCCGGGGATCGAGCGCCTGCTGCCGGAGGTGCCGCTGCCCAGCTTACCAGTGTGGCTGGCCATGCACCGCGATGTACGCAAGAGCGTGCGCATCCGGCGTGTCGCGGACTTTCTGCACGATGCGTTGCGATCCTACGCGAGATCGGACTGAAACCTCCAAGGGCAGTTCTCGACGGCGTTCCGGGAACCAGCGGCGATGTTGCGCATTGTTGTGCAACTGCAACACCAAGCGAGGGCCGCTGCCATGACCATTTCCACGATCCTGATCATCGTTCTCATCCTGATTTTGCTGGGCGCCATTCCAGCCTGGCCGCACTCGCGCTCCTGGGGCTATGCGCCTTCGGGTATCGTCGGTGTGATCCTGGTTGTGCTCTTGATTCTGGTACTGATGGGCCGGATCTGATTCCTGGGGAATTTCATAGGGGCGCGCTCCAGCCGGGGCGCGTCCTTCTCCTTATCTGGCGCTGTCGTCAGGCCTGTGATGAGTCCGCGGAAAACTCCGCGGCGCTGGCCAGCTGGCTCATCATAAAGACCAGCACCAGCAGCAAGGCAATTCCGACGAAGACCGGAGAGAACCCGGTGCGTTCGCCGACAAAGCCGATCAGCGACGGCGCGGCAAGAATACCTGAATAGCCCATGGTGGTGACGACACTCATGCCCGCCCCTGACGAAACGCCGGGCTGGTTGCCGGCAGCCGAGAACAGGATCGGGACCATGTTGGCGATGCCCAGTCCGCTCACTGCAAAAGCTGCAATTGCAAACCACGACCAGGGTGCAATACCGGCGGCGAGCATTCCCGCAGCAGCCACGAGTGCCGAGATCCGGAAGGTTGCAACAGCACCGAAGCGATTTCGGACAGCATCGCCCAGAAACCGCATCGCCGCCATCGTGCCGGCAAAGGCTGCGTAGGCAAAGCCCGCCGTGGCAATGTCGGCGCCAAGCTCCTGGCGCATGTAGAGGGCTCCCCAGTCGAGCACGGCGCCCTCCGAATTCATGCACAGCAGGGCCATCAGTCCGAGCAGGTACACAGCCGGGCTGCGCGGCAGGATAAACCTCCGATGCTCCTGCGGCGTCGGTGCGTCGGCGACCACGTGGCGAAGCGAAACCGCCACCAGGACGATCGCCGCTGCAGTTACCAGCACAGCGTGGACAAGGTGACCGCAACTTTGAATGGCGATGCCGCCGAGCCCGCCGCCTACGAAGCCGCCCAGGCTCCAAAAGCCGTGCGAGGAGGACATGATGGCGCGCCCCAACATCTTCTCGGCCGTCACGGCGTTGGCGTTCATGGATACGTCCATCGCGCCGATCATGCCGCCAAACAGGAACATGGTGATGGCGGCGACCGGCACATTGGGTGCCAGCGCAACCAGGAGAAGACCGAACGAGCCAGTAAGCGCAAACAGGCTGGTGACGAATTTCGAACCATGGCGCGCGATCAGGTGGCCGGCCCAGGCCATCGCGCTTACGGCACCGGCGCCGAACAGCAGGATCAGCAGGCCAAGCGTGAACTCGGTTATGTCCAAGCGATTCAGAAAGACCGGGATCTGCGGCGCCCAGCTGCCGATCAGGAAGCCGTTGACGAGGAAGATCGCAGCTATGGCCCAACGTCCGCGTGCGGCGATGGCTTGGTTGGCGGCACGCATGGTCGAAGGGTCCCAGTTCCAGCGACCGCGAACCTAAATCGGTTTAGATCCGTGTCAAGACAAGCGGACCGAAAGGTTTTGGGCCAGTGCAAGTCCGTTGGCTACGTCACATCCGGCATGGGTCAGATATGCGTTCCGCAGCCTCTGCTAGGCGGCTTCCTCGAAGACGACCAGAAGATCCTTCGCATCGATCTGGTCCCCCGCCTTGACCAGCACTTCGGCGATTGTGCCGTCGCGCTCGGCGTGCAGCGCGGTTTCCATCTTCATCGCCTCGATCGACAACAGGACATCGCCGGCCTTGACCTTCTGCCCGGCCGCGACGGCCAGCGTCGACACAACCCCTGGCATCGGGGCGCCGACATGCGCCTCATTCGCGGACTCGGCCTTGGGACGGGCTTTGCCCGCCGATGCACCATGCGCTCGATCCGGAACTTTGACACGCCGCGGCTGGCCGTTGATCTCGAAAAACACCGTCACCATGCCCTTTTCGTCGACGTCGCCGATGGCCAGGCAACGGATGACCAGCGTCTTGCCCTTTTCGATGTCGACGAAAATCTCGTCCTCGGCCTGCATGCCGTAGAAGTAGACCGGGGTGGGCAGCACGCTGACCGGCCCGTAGACCTCCTGCAGGCCGGCGAAATCAACGAAGACTTTCGGATACATCAGCCAGGAGGCGAATTCGTATTCGCTGAGCGGCCGGCCGAGCTTTTCCTCGATCTCCTTGCGATCGGCCTTCAGGTCGGCCGGCTTGAGCAGGGAGCCTGGCCTCACCGTGATCGGCTTGTCGCCCTTCAGGGCCTTCTTCTGCAGCTTCTCGGGCCAGCCGCCGGGCGACTGTCCGAGATCGCCATGCAGCATCGAGATGACGGAATCGGGAAAGGCGATGTCCTTGGCCGGGTTCTCGACGTCGGCCACGGTAAGGTCCTGGCTGACCATCATCAGTGCCATGTCGCCGACAACCTTGGAGGACGGCGTCACCTTGACGATGTCGCCGAACATCAGGTTGACGTCGTGATAGGCCTGCGCGACCTCGTGCCAGCGGGTCTCGAGGCCAAGAGAGCGGGCCTGCTCCTTGAGATTGGTGAACTGGCCACCCGGCATTTCGTGCAGGTAAACCTCGGAGGCCGGACCCTTGAGGTCGCTCTCGAAGGCTGCGTACTGGTTGCGAACCGCCTCCCAGTAAAACGAGATCCTGCGGATCCATTCGGGGTCGAGTTCGGGATCGCGCTCGGAACCCTTGAGCGCCTCGACGACCGAACCGAGACAGGGCTGTGAGGTGTTGCCCGAGAAAGCATCCATGGCAGCATCGATGGCGTCGACCCCGCTGTCGACCGCGGCCAGAACCGTAGCGGCGGACAGTCCGGACGTATCGTGCGTGTGGAAGTGGATCGGTAGATCGGTCGCCTCGCGCAGAGCCTTGAAAAGCACCCTTGCGGCATTGGGCTTGAGCAGCCCTGCCATGTCCTTGACCGCAATGATGTGCGCGCCCGCGGCCTCGAGTTCGCGGGTCAGCCCAACGTAATATTTCAGGTCATACTTGGCGCGGTCGGGATCGAGCAGGTCGCCGGTGTAGCAGATGGCCGCCTCGCACAGCTTGCCCTCGGCGACGATCGCGTCCATCGAGACACGCATGTTCTCGACCCAGTTCAGGCAGTCGAAGACGCGGAACAGGTCGATGCCGCCGGCCGCGGCCTGCTTGACGAAGTGCTGCACCACGTTGTCGGGATAGTTCGTGTAGCCGACGCCATTGGCGCCCCTGAGCAGCATCTGAAGCAGAAGATTGGGCGCAGCCTCGCGCACCCGCGCGAGCCGCTCCCAGGGGTCCTCGGTGAGAAAGCGCATGGCGACGTCGAAGGTCGCGCCGCCCCAGCATTCCAGCGACAGAAGCTGGGGCAGGGCACGGGCATAGACGCCGGCGATGCCGGCGATGTCATGCGTGCGCATGCGCGTGGCAAGCAGCGACTGGTGGCCATCGCGCATCGTGGTATCGGTAACGAGAACCTGCTTCTCGGCACGCATCCAGGCAGCAAACTTCTCGGGCCCGAGCGCGTCGAACTTCTGCTTGCTGCCGTCTGGAATGGCGCCGTTGAGGTAAGGCACGACCGGACGCGGCGCGTCCGCCTTGGGCTCCGGCCGTCCCCGCGTCTCGGGGTGGCCGTTGACGCTCACGTCGGCAAGGTAATTCAGCAGCTTGGTTGCGCGGTCCTGGCGCTTGACCTGGGCGAACAGCTCCGGCGTCGAGTCGATGAAGCGGGTGGTGTAGCTGTTGTCGGCGAAACTCGGGTGATTGATGATCGCCTCGAGGAAAGTCAGGTTGGTCGCGACGCCGCGAATGCGGAACTCGCGCAGGGCGCGGTTCATGCGGGCGATCGCCTCGCCCGGCGTCGGCGCCCAGGCGGTGATCTTTTCAAGCAGCGGATCGTAGAAGCGGGTGATGACGGCGCCGGAATAGGCGGTGCCGCCGTCGAGCCGGATGCCGAAACCGGTGGCGCCGCGATAGGCGGTGATGCGGCCATAGTCGGGAATGAAATTGTGTTCGGGATCTTCGGTGGTGATGCGGCACTGGAGCGCATGGCCCGTGTGGCGGATGTCGGCCTGGGCCGGAACGCCGGATTCAGGTGTTCCGATGGCGAAGCCGTCGAGGATGTGGATCTGCGCCTTGACGATATCGATGCCGGTGACCTGCTCGGTCACCGTGTGCTCGACCTGGATGCGCGGATTGACCTCGATGAAGTAGAACTTGCCGGTGTCGGCATCCATCAGGAACTCGACCGTGCCGGCGCCGATGTAAGAGGTATCGTTGGCGATGGCCAGCGCGTAGCCGCAGAGCTCGGCCCGCTGTTCGTCGTCGAGATAGGGCGCGGGGGCCCGCTCGACGACCTTCTGGTTGCGCCGCTGGATCGAGCAGTCGCGTTCGAAGAGATGGACCGCGTTGCCGTGCGTGTCGCCGAGGATCTGTACCTCGACGTGGCGGGCGCGTTCGATCAGCTTTTCGAGATAGACCTCGTCCTTGCCGAAGGCGGCGCGTGCCTCGCGCTTGCCCTCCGTAACCTCGCGCAGCAGGTCGTCCTCGCTGCGGATGGAGCGCATGCCGCGTCCGCCGCCGCCCCAGGAAGCCTTCAGCATCACCGGATAGCCAACCTCGGCGGCGAGCTTCTTGATGGCTTCGGGATCGTCGGGAAGCGGCTCTGTCGCCGGGATGACCGGCACGCCGACGCGAATGGCGAGGTTGCGGGCAGCGACCTTGTTGCCGAGACTTCGCATTGTCTCGGCCTTGGGACCGATGAAGGTGATGCCGGCCTCGGCGCAAGCGTCGGCGAACTCGGGACTTTCCGACAGCAGGCCGTAGCCCGGGTGGATAGCGTCGGCGCCAGAAAGCCTCGCCACCCGCATGATCTCGTCGATCGACAGGTAGCTCTCGATCGGGCCCATCTCCTTGGCGAGATGCGGCCCGCGGCCGACCTGGTAGGACTCGTCGGCCTTGAAGCGATGCAGGGAGTACTTGTCTTCCTCCGCCCAGATGGCGACGGTCTTCAATCCAAGCTCGTTGGCGGCACGGAAGACACGGATGGCTATCTCGGAGCGATTGGCGACAAGAATTTTTGTAATCGACACAGGGACGCTCCAGGCACGAAATTACGGATCAGGAGCCCATGTGTAGCGGGAAAATGCTGCAGTGCAAACCAAAACCCGTGCGGTCTTTGGGGTCGAGCCGGCCGTCGGCCCAAACAAAAATGCCCGGCGCGGAGCGCCGGGCATTTCGGGCAAAAAAACCTTGCCGGATTACATTTCGTTTTCGAAGTAGCTGTACTTGCCGTCGTCACCCTTCTTCCAGGTGTACATGACGTAGTCCGGACGCGTGATGTCGCCCTTTTCGTCGAAGCTGAGCTCGCCGATGGCCGTGGTGAAGGGACCATTGGCCTTGGCGGCCTCGGCGACCTTCTGCGGATCATTTTCGCCCGCGGCAGCGGCGGCGGCGGCGATGACCTGCATGGCAGCGTAGGAGTACAGCGTGTAGGCTTCAGGCTCGAAACCGGCGGCGCGGAACTTCTCGACGAGTTCCTTGGCGTTCGGGTTCTTGCGCGGATCTGGAGCGAACGTCATCAGCGTGCCGTCCACAGCGTCGCCGGCGATCGAGGCCAACTCGTTGGAGACGATGCCGTCGCCCGACATGAACGAGGCCTTCAGGCCCTGGTCGGCGAGCTGACGCATAATCAGGCCGGCCTCGGTGTGCAGGCCGCCCCAGTAGACGACCGAGACGCCGGCTTCCTTCATCTTGGCGATGAGCGCCGAGAAGTCCTTGTCGCCGACATTGACGCCTTCGTACATGACTTCGTTGACGCCGTTGGCGTTTGCCGCCTTCTTGGTTTCGTCGGCCAGACCCTGACCGTAAGGCGTCTTGTCGTGCAGGATGGCGACCTTGGCATCCTTGAAGTTGGCGGCCAGGTAATCGCCGGCAACCTTGCCCTGCTGATCGTCACGTCCGCAGGTGCGGAAGGTGTTCCAAAGGCCACGCTCCGTGAAGGTCGGGTTCGTCGAGGCAGGCGTGATCTGGAAGACGCCGTTCTCGGCGTAGACTTCCGACGCCGGGATCGAAACGCCCGAGTTGAAGTGGCCGACAACGAACTTGACGCCATCGGCGACAAACTTGTTGGCGACGGAGATGCCCTGCTTCGGGTCGGAGACGTCGTCGCCGACGACGACCTTGACCATCTCGCCGTTGATGCCGCCAGCTGCATTGATGTCGGCGGCAGCCTGCTCGGCGCCCTTCTGGAGCTGTGCGCCGAAGGCAGCGTTCGGGCCGGTGATCGGACCGGCGACGCCTACCAGGATGTCTGCCCAAGCGGAGCCGCTGAACGCCATGAGCGCGGTCAGGGCAACTGCGGACAAGAGTGATTTCTTCATCGATTGACTCCCATTTACTGAGTGGGCGGATGATGCCTTCATGCGATGCCCACCCTATCGCAGAAGCCGTACTTTGCCGATTTTCCGGCAGTTGTCACGCCCATTTACCTCGAGGCGAGGTTAATCATGAACGTCAACTCTTTGCCCGCCAGCTCAACATCGAGGCGCGCTCGTAGAGCCAGTGGTATTGGGTCACCATCTGGTTGGTCCGCGTGTAACGATAGCCAAGAAGACCGATGATCATCAGGACGATAGTGTCAACCACGTAGTACTGTGCAGTGAACATCGTGCCGTCGAACAGCGCATGATGGATAAAGCGTACCCCGATGCCCAGCAACAACAAGAAGACGACCAGGCTCGACACCGGCCGCCAGGTCTGCGCACTCGCCCTGCCGGTCATCCACGCCGCCCAGCCGCCAAGCAGGCAGGTGACAAAAAAGAACTGCCAGATGGAGGCTTCCTCGTAGAGAATTCCCTGCATGGTTCAGTCTCCAAAAATCAATGGCGGCCGCCTTCAAGGTAGGCGGCACGCACCTCGGGGTTGGCCAGAAGATCCTTGCCAGTCCCGCTCATCGTGACCATGCCGTTGACCATGACGTAGCCGCGGTTGGCGAGTTTCAGGGCGCCAAAAGCGTTCTGTTCAACGAGAAAGACGGTCAGTCCCTGTGAGGCATTGAGCTCACGGATGGCGTCGAAAATCTGTTTGACGATAAGTGGCGCCAGACCGAGCGAGGGCTCGTCGAGAAGGAGCAGCTTGGGCCGCGCCATGAGCGCTCGACCGATCGAAAGCATCTGCTGCTCGCCACCCGAAAGCGTGCCGCCGCGCTGCGACGCGCGTTCCTTGAGACGCGGAAACAGATGGAAGACCTTCTCGACGTCCTCGTCGAAGAATTCGAGCTTGTCGAGACTGGCTCCCATCTGAAGGTTTTCCAGCACCGTCATGCGCGGAAAGATGCGGCGCCCTTCCGGCGACTGCGCGATGCGCATGCGAGCGATCTCGTGCGTGGGCATCTCGGTGATGTCGGTGCCCTGGAAGGTGATGGTACCCCTTCTTGCACGCGGGGTGCCGAAGATGGTCATCATCATGGTCGACTTGCCGGCGCCATTGGCGCCGATCAGGGCGACGATCTCGCCCTTGTTGACGTTGATGCTGACACCGCCAAGGGCGCGGATGTTGCCGTAATAGGCTTCGACGCCATCGATCTCGAGCAATGGTTTCTCGGCCATTATTTAGCCCCCCTGGTCTTCGGCGCCGGTTTGGACTGGGCCTTGGCGAGCTTCTTCGCCTGTCCGATCCAGTCTTCGCGGGCAATGCGCCCGTCAAAGGCCAGGTAGGCTTCGACCGCTGCAATGTCAGCCTTCGTCCAGGCCGCGATCTGATCGAAATGGTAGATGCCGTGCTGGTTCAGCTTGCGCTCATTCACGGGGCCGATGCCCTTGATCAGGGTCAGCTTGTCGGCGGTGCCGCCGCGCGGACCCGACAGCTTCCTTGCGGGCTTCGCGGCAGCAGGCTTCTTTGCCGGCGCGGCAGCCGCCTTGGCAGTGGCAGGCTTTGCAGCCGCCTTTGCGGAAGCCGGTTTTGCAGCCGCCTTGGCAGATGCAGGCTTCGTTGCCGCAGCCTTCGCAGGTGCCGGCTTGGCCGCTGCCAACTTCGCCGGCTTTGCCGTCACAGTCTTGGCAGCTACCGGCTTGCGGGTTGCCTTTTCAGCGGCCGGCTTGGGCTCGACCTTTGACGGCGCCTTCGCCGCTGCGGGCTTCGCACGCTTGGGTTTGGCTGGCGCGGCTGTCTTGGCCTTGGCCGCACGCCGCTCCACCTGGTCTGCCTTGGACGCCGAATGCGATATGCTGACCACCTCGCCCATCGCATCGCTGTGGCCGACGGAGTCCGAGACCGGTCCGGCCATCATGGAGGCAGAATCGTGCGGGCCGTGTGCACGGTCCGGCTCGCCGTCGAATTTCTCGATGACATCGGTGTCGCCGACCTCGGTAAGCACGTCGACCACTTCCTCGTCGTCGATGCCCAGATAGGCGGCGATGACCTTGGGATCGTTCTTCACATGGGCGGGATTGCCGTCAGAAATCTTGCGGCCATATTCGAGCACGACGACATGGTCGGAGATTTCCATGACCACGGACATGTCATGCTCGATGAGCAGGATCGAGGTTCCGGTGGTGGCCTTGATGTCGTTGAGCAGTGAGTTGAGCGCCAGCGACTCGCGCGGGTTGAGGCCGGCGGCCGGTTCGTCCAGGCACAAAAGCTCTGGCCCGGTGCACATCGCGCGGGCGATTTCCAGCCGGCGCTGCGCGCCATAGGGGAGGTCGCCCGCCGGATCGTCGGCGCGCTCGATGAGGTCCGCCTTTTCCAGCCAGAACTTCGCCAGCTCGATCGAGTCGGCAGAGGCCTTCTTGTAGCGGCTGAAACCGAGCAGGCCGAGAACCGTGTAGCCCGAGGCCAGCATCAGCTTGTTGTGCTGCGCAACCAGCAGGTTTTCCAGCACCGTCATGCCCGAGAAGAGGCGGATGTTCTGAAACGTTCGCGCAACCTTGGCGCGGGCCGGAATCTCGTGGTCGGGCAGGCGCTCAAGAAGATACTGCCTGCCGTTCTTCCGGTTCAGTTTGATCATGCCCTCGGTCGGCTTGTAGAAGCCGGTGATGCAGTTGAACACGGTCGTCTTGCCGGCGCCATTCGGACCGATCAGCGCGGTGATGTCGCCGCGCTTTGCCTGAAATGACAGGTCGCCGATGGCCACCAGACCGCCGAACTTCATGGACAGGTGCTCGACCTCGAGGACCGCGTCTTTGTGGGGAACTTTCATCAGCCGTGGCCCTCCTTGGTGAAGGAGCCTGAGACCGATTTGCTTTCATGCAGAAAAGCCGTCGGTTCCCGACTGCCGACAAAACCGCGCGGCTTCCACAGCATCACGATGACCATTGCCAGGCCGAACAGCAGCATGCGGTAGAGCTCCGGCGTAAACCCTTCGCCGAATACGACCTTCAGGAACTCCAGCTCTCGCAGAATCTCGGTTCCGCCGATCATCACCAGCGCGGCGATGGCGATGCCGGTGAGCGAGCCCATGCCGCCGAGAACGACGATCGCAAGGATGATCGCCGATTCCAGGAAGATGAAGGATTCTGGGCTGACGAAACCCTGGCGGGCGGCGAAGAAGGAGCCGGCGAAGCCGCCGAACATTGCGCCGATGGCGAAGGCCGTGAGCTTGGTGGTGGTAGTATTGATGCCAAGCGAGCGGCAGGCGATCTCATCCTCGCGCAGCGCCTCCCAGGCGCGGCCAACCGGCATGCGCCGCAGCCTGACCGTCACGAAGGCGGTGAGCAGGGCGAGGGCCAGGATCAGATAGTAGAGGAAGATTTTGTAGTAGGCGCCGGACTGGGCGATGTCGAAGACCTTGGAGATGTAGCGCGGCGACGACACGTCGAACGAGAACAGGCCGAAGAAGGTGACCTTGGGAATGCCCGATATGCCGGCCGTGCCGTTGGTGACTTCACGCCAGTTGATCAGGACCAGCCGGATGATCTCGCCGAAAGCCAGCGTCACGATGGCAAGGTAGTCGCCGCGCAGGCGCAGCACCGGAAAGCCAAGGATGACACCCCAGAGCGCCGCCATGGCGCCTGCTGCCGGCAGCAGGATCCAGAATGACCATCCGAATTCGGTTCCGAGCAGGGCGTAGCTGTAGGCGCCGACCGCATAGAAGGCGACATAGCCGAGGTCGAGCAGGCCGGCGAGGCCGACGACGATGTTCAAACCCCAGGCGAGCATCACGTAAATCAGGATCTGGATGCCGAAATTGTCGACCCATTTCAGCGAGCCCTGAAAGCCCACGAGGAGCACGATGGCGACCGGGTAAAGAATAAGAGCGCCGATGGCGATCTTGTACCAGTGCTTCCAGAACAGCGACTTCTCGGTCGACGGCGCGACAACCGGCGCCTTAGCCCTGGTCGCCTTGCGCGCTGCGAAATAGGGCTGCAGGTAGGCGACCGTGACGAACCGCCCGGCCGCGACGAGCGCGACCACGACGGCCAGCAGGCCCCAGCGCGGCACCAGCACCAGTTCGTTGCGGATGTTCTGGTCGGTCTTGATGCCGATCATCAGGACGAACAGGCCGAACGCAATGGCGGCGGCGTAGGCCGCTTCCTTGAAAGCCTTGGCGAACAGGTTCTGCCCGTCGCGGGTATTGCCTTGAACTGCCATCAGATCAGACCTTTTCGACTTCGGGACGGCCGAGAATGCCGGACGGCAGGAAGATCAGCACGATGGCGAGGATCGAGAAGGCGGCGACGTCCTTGTAGTCGATCGAGAAGTATGCCGACCACATGCTTTCGATGAAGCCGATCAGCAGGCCCCCGAGCACGGCGCCAGGGATGGAGCCGATGCCGCCGAGCACCGCGGCTGTGAAGGCTTTGACGCCAGGGACGAAGCCGTCGGAGAAGACGACGACGCCGTAGTACATCAGGTAGAGCGTGCCCGCGACGGCGGCCAGCGAGGCGCCCATGATGAAGGTGATGGAGATGGTGCGGTCGACATCGATGCCCAGCAGCGCGGCCATCTTGCGGTCCTGTTCGCAGGCGCGCTGTGCGCGGCCGAGCGACGTCTTGTTGACGATGTACCAGAACAGGGTGAGCAGCACGGCGGTGACCACCACGATGACGATCTGCTTGGCTGAAATCGAGATGCCGAACACGTCGTAGACGGTCGAGATCATCGGCGGGATCGGCTTGTTGCGCGGGCCCTGGGTAACCTGAACGAAGTTCGACAGGACGATCGACATGCCGATGGCCGTGATCAACGGCGCAAGCCGGAACGATCCGCGCAGGGGCCGATAGGCCAGCTTCTCGATGGTCCAGGAGTAGAGGCTGGTCAGTAACATCGCCACGATCATCATGATCAGCAAGAAGACCACGACGCCGGCACCGGCGAGCGCCGTAACCAGAAAGAGGAAAACGATGAGCGCGATGAAGGCGCCGACCATGAAGACATCGCCATGGGCGAAGTTGATCATGCCGATGATGCCGTAGACCATCGTATAGCCGATCGCGATGAGGCCATAGATTGATCCCAGCGTCAGCCCGTTAACAAGCTGCTGGACGAAATATTCCATGTCTAGTCGGCTCCCCTGGAACGTCACCCGGATGGGCGCGCTCCTTATGTACTTTCCCCTAGTCCTAAAGTGTCGGGCCCGGATTGCAACGTCAATCTGCTGCCTCGAAACGGGATTCGTTCAGCTCCGTTTCGCCGCGTTGCTTGCACCGGGTTCATACTTGGACCAACCGGACGCTACCATTGGCGCAGCGCAATGTCCTTGATGATTCGGGCTCGCTAGCGAGTTTGAGTGGAAGAATGTTCGAATGATGCCCTGTCTCTCGCATGAAAATTGCAACCACGCGTTTGGTTGAGGTGCGCCGTTAGTGCAGCCCGGCTGGCTGCCTTTAGGTCACCACGAAGCCATGCGCGAAGGGGTCCCGGTCGTCGATGAAGATGGTGTTCAGGCCGGTCATTCTCGCCCAGCCACCGATGGAGGGAACAATCGCCGGACGGTCGGCCACAGTCGTCTCTTGCTCTACCCGACCCTTGAAGAGCGAGCCGATGATCGACTCGTGGACGAAGTCATCTCCGGTTTTCAGGACTCCCTTGGCGTGCAGCTGGGCCATGCGCGCCGAGGTGCCGGTGCCGCAAGGGCTCCGGTCAATCGCCTTGTCGCCATAAAATACCGCGTTGCGCGCGTCGGCTTCGGCCGACACCGGCGCGCCGGTCCAAAGCATGTGCGACAGCCGGTTGATGCCGGGATTCTCGGGATGAACGAAGGCATACTTCTCGTTGAGCCGCGCCCGCACGACTGGGCTCCAGGCGATGAAGTCGCCGGCTGAATGATCGGCCATGTCGCGAAAATTCTGCTGCGGTTCGACGATGGCGTAGAAATTGCCGCCATAGGCGACATCGACCCTGATCTCGCCAAGCGTCGGGCATTCGACGGTGAGGTTCTCGGCGTAGAGGAATGACGGCACGTTGGTGATGCGCACCTCCTCGACATAGTCCCCGACCTGCCTGTACTCGGCCACCACCAGACCGGCCGGCGTGTCGAGGCGAAGCGTGCCCGGCGTCTTCGGTTTCACCAGGCCCTGCTCGATGGCCATGGTGACAGTGCCGATCGTGCCGTGGCCGCACATTGGCAGGCAGCCTGAGGTCTCGATAAACAGTATCGCGATGTCGCAGTCCGGCCGCGTCGGTGGGTAGAGGATCGAGCCGGACATCACATCATGCCCGCGCGGCTCGAACATCAGCCCGGTGCGGATCCAGTCGAATTCGGCGAGGAAGTGCGCCCGCCGCTCCATCATCGTCGAGCCCTCGAGCAGCGGACCGCCGCCGGCGACCAGCCGCACCGGATTGCCGCAGGTATGACCGTCGATGCAGAAAAATGAGTGTCGCGCCATGTCAGAACCGCTGCGGGCTGAAGGGTTGAAGATTAATCGCCGGAGCCTGCCCGAGAACGAGGTCGCGGATCAAGCGACCGGTTGCCGCGGACTGCGTCAGGCCGAGATGGCCGTGGCCGAAGGCCAGGAACACATTGGCATGGCTTGCCGATTGTCCGACCACCGGCAGCGAGTCCGGCAGCGACGGGCGGTAGCCCATCCATTCACGGCCGCCGCTTGTGTCCAGATCGGGCAGGAAGAGCTTGGCCTTTTTCAGCATGGCTTTCGAGCGCTGGAAGTTGGGCGGACGCGACAGGCCGGCGAGTTCGACGGCGCCACCAACCCGGATGCCGGTTTCAAGCGGCGTGACGACGAAGCCATGGTCGGAAAAGGTCAGCATGTGCGTCAGGTCGAAGGCCGATGTCGGCAGCGTGGTGTTGTAGCCGCGCTCGGTCTCCAGAGGGATCCTGTCGCCGAACTGGCGGGCCAGCAGATGCGACCAGGCACCGGCTGCGATCACCAGCTTTTCGGCTATTATGGTGCGCCCCTGCTTGAGCTGGATGGCGATACGGCCGTTCGACGGCAGTACCAGCCCGACGTCGCCGGAGAGGAAGCGCGCACCTCTGGTTTCGGCGTAGGTCCAGATCGCCTTGCCGAGCAGCTTCGGGTCGGCAACGGTCTTCCAGCCCGGCAGGAAAGTGGCGCGAGTGAAGCGCGGCGAAAGGCCCGGCTGCAACCCGTCAATCCCGGCCCGGTCGAGATGGTGGTATTCGATGCCATGCCGCTCGCGTGCGAGCCAGCCGGGAAACGAGGCCTTGAACGAGGCCTCGCTGTCGTAGAGTTCGAGCGAGCCGTCCTCGCGCAGCATGTGCCCCGTGGCGGAGCGCTGCATAAGGCCCGACCACTCGGCTTCGGCAAGTTTCATCAACCCGGCCTGCGCGGCGAGGCTGGCTTCGTAATGCTTCGGGTCTCCGGCCCTCCAGAAACGGAAAAGCCAGGGCAGCAGTTTGGGCAGGTAGGCCGGCGGAATGCTGAGCGGCCCAAGCGGATCGGCGAGCCATTTCGGCATTTGCCGCATCATGCCCTTGTGCGCCAGCGGCAGCACTTCCGAAAAGGCGAAGGCCGCCGCATTGCCGGAACTCGTTTCCTCGCAGATGCCTGTTCGGTCGATGACCGTGACGCTGCTGCCCGCCTCTGCGAGGAAGGCTGCCGCGCAAATGCCGACAATGCCGCCGCCAATGACGGCAATGTCGCAGGCTGTCTCGTCATTCATGCGCGCTTGCCCGGTTGACCAACCTCCAACGCTGCTGCGTCAGGCGGCCTTCGCCACGGAAAGCTTCGGCAGTTCGGGTCTCGTTGCAAGAGCGTCACGGACAATCTTCTCAACCATGGTTCGCCGTTCACCCGACAGCGGCCGGCGCGGCATGCGCACCCGGTCGTTGGTGCCGATCGCCAGCACCTCGGCGAGCTTGATGTTCTGCACCAGGTATGTCGAGACATCGAGATCGAGCAGAGGGCGGAACCAGCGATAGATCGCCAGCGCTTCGTCACGGCGGCCCTGCTTCAGCAACTGATATATCGCCACCGTTTCAGCCGGGAAAGCAGTGACCAGTCCGGCGACCCAGCCGATGGCGCCGACCGAAAGCGCCTCGAAGGCGAGGTTGTCGACGCCGGTGAAAAGGTCAAAGCGGTCGCCAAAGGCATTGATGATTTCGGTCGAGCGGCGGATGTCGTCTGACGATTCCTTGATCGCGACGAAAAGCGGATCTGAGGCCAGTTCCCGCATCACATCGATCGTCACATCAACCCGGTAGGCGACGCGGTTCGAGTAGATCATCACCGGCAGCCCGCCGGCATGGGCGACGGCCTTCAGCGCGCCGACCGTCTCCTCGGGATTGGTGTGATATATCGAACTCGGGACCACCATCAGGCCATCGGCGCCTTCCTTGGCGGCGCGCTTGGCGATGCTGGCGGCCTCACGCGTACCGGCTTCGTTGACGGTGAGCAGCACGGGCTTCGTGCCGGCCACGCGGCGGGCGGTGCGGAACACCTCGATCACTTCGTCATGGCTCAGCATCGGGCCTTCGCCCAGCGAACCGCCGACAATAATGCCGTCGCATCCCGCTTCCATCTGCAACGCAAAGCAGCGCTCCATCTCGGCATGGTCGAGACGGTCGTCTTCGGTGAACTTGGTTGTTACGGCGGGGAATATACCGGTCCACATGGCTATCGCTCCTCTTGATATATCAGTGATATATTACATCGAGATTTGAATTGTCAATCGGGATTTTGTCGGCCCGCGGCCGCACCGAGCGTCCTGGAAGGGCAAGCCTAGCAATCTTCCATCCGATGAAGGAGTGCACCATGGGGAAGACAATCGCCATCATCATTGCCCGGCTGATCTTCGCAGGGGTATTCCTGATGGCCGCCACATTCAAATTTCTCGGCATGGCGCCGACGGCCGATTACATAGCTGCGGCCGGGTTTCCCCTGCCGCTGACGCTAGCCTGGATTGCTGCGCTGTTTGAAGTCGCACTGGTCTGCGGATTCCTGAGCGGTGCGTTCTTCAGGGAAGTCTCGCTGCTGGCAGCGGTCTACGTCGTCTTCCTGGCCTTCGCTTTTCACGGCCCTTCGCATTGGGCAGGCAACCAGGCGGAGTTTGGATTCTTCGTCGACCACTTCAACTTTCTGGCCGGTCTTCTGTTCGCGGCCGTTCACGGGCCGGGCGAAAGGCTGGCTTTGCGGACAGGACCGATCTGGAAGTAGACGGAACGAAAAAGGACCGCGGAATGTCCGCGGCCCTGGTTCGTTACGGATCCGGTCCGCCCGATCAGTTCATGGTCGGGATGACGAACTCGGCGCCATCCTTGACGCCGGACGGCCAGCGCGAGGTTACAGTCTTGGTCTTGGTGTAGAAGCGGAACGCATCGGGGCCATGCTGGTTGAGGTCGCCGAAGGACGAGGCCTTCCAGCCGCCGAAGGTGTAGTAGGCGATCGGCACCGGGATCGGCACGTTGATGCCGACCATGCCGACCTGGACACGGGACGCGAAGTCGCGGGCGGCGTCGCCGTCGCGGGTAAAGATCGCCACGCCATTGCCCATCTCGTGGTCGTTGGCGAGCTTGATGGCGTTCTCGTAGGTCGGAGCACGCACGACCGACAGCACCGGCCCAAAGATCTCTTCCTTGTAGATCTTCATGTCGGGGGTGACGTTGTCGAAGAGGCAGCCGCCCATATAGTAGCCATTCTCGTAGCCCTGCATGGAGAAACCGCGGCCATCGACGGCCAGCGTCGCGCCTTCCTTGACGCCGGTATCGACATAACCCTTGACGCGCTCCAGCGCCTGCTTGGTCACCAGCGGGCCGAAATCGGCGGATGAATCCGTCGAGGGCCCGACCTTCAGGCTTTCGACGCGCGGGATCAGCTTGCTCATCAGCCGCTCGGCCGTGTCGTGACCGACAGGAACCGCCACCGAAATCGCCATGCAGCGTTCGCCTGCCGATCCGTAACCGGCGCCGATCAGCGCGTCGACTGTCTGGTCCATGTCGGCGTCCGGCATGATGATCATGTGGTTCTTGGCGCCGCCGAAGCACTGCACGCGCTTGCCGTTGGCGCAGCCGCGCGAATAGATGTACTGCGCGATCGGCGTCGAGCCGACAAAGCCGATGGCCTTGATGTCCGGGTCGTCGAGGATCGCGTCGACGGCGACCTTGTCGCCATTTACGACATTGAGGATGCCGGCCGGCAGCCCGGCCTCGATGAACAGTTCGGCAATGCGCATCGGCACGCCCGGGTCGCGCTCGGACGGCTTCAGGATGAAGGCGTTGCCGCAGGCGATGGCGGGCGCAATCTTCCACAGCGGGATCATGGCCGGGAAGTTGAAGGGCGTGATGCCGGCGACCACGCCGAGCGCCTGGCGCATCGAATAGACGTCGATGCCGGGGCCGGCGCCGTCGGTGAATTCGCCCTTCATCATGTGCGGCGCGCCGATGCATACCTCGACCACTTCGAGGCCGCGCTGAATGTCGCCCTTGGCGTCGGCGATCGTCTTGCCATGTTCGCGGGCAAGGATCTCGGCGAGTTCGTCGTACTCGCGGTTCACCAGTTCAAGAAATTTCATCAGCACGCGCACGCGGCGCTGCGGATTGGTCGCTGCCCAGGCCGGCTGGGCCGCCTTGGCGTTTTCGACGGCGGCGCGCATCTCGGCAGCCGACGCCAGGGCCACGGTGCCACGAACGCTGCCGTCCATCGGCTGAAGAACCTCATGGGTCTGCCCGCTGGTGCCGGCGACGCGCTTGCCGCCGATGAAGTGGCCGTATTCGATCATGGTCTTCTCCCTGAACGTCATTGTCGTTGCGGCACTGTCGCGCTTTGGCCGACCATTGGCAACGCGCAGCGGCGCGCAACCGTTGTGCAAGAATTGGTGTTCGAATATGAGGGTCCATCAAATGTTGCGGTGCTGTAGCGAATAGACAGCCCGCACGAGGAGGCCGATCCGACGATGAACTGGGACGACGTTCGCATCTTCCTCGCCGTGGCCAGGGCCGGGCAGATTCTAGGGGCTGCGCGGCGGCTCGACCTTAATCATGCGACTGTTTCCCGCCGGGTCGCGGCGCTTGAAGCGGCACTTGGCGCCAAGCTCTTCCGCCGGCTGACCACCGGCAGCGAGATGACACCCGCCGGCGAACGGTTCCTGGAAATAGCCGAGCGCATGGAGGCCGATATGATCGCCGCGCGCGGCGCGATCGCCGGGGAGGATTCCGATGTCTCGGGAACCGTGCGCATCGGTGCGCCGGACGGCTTCGGCGTGGCCTTCCTGGCGCCGCGGCTCGGCGCGCTCACCGCACAGCACAGAGGACTGAAGATTCAGCTCGTGCCGGTACCGCGGTCCTTTTCGCTGTCGCGGCGAGAGGCCGATATCGCGATCACCACGGAGCGTCCGGAAGAAGGCCGGCTGGTCGCGCAGAAGCTCGTCGACTATTCGCTCGGCCTGTTTGCATCGCGTGACTATGCAGCAGTCCATGGCCTGCCTGAAACCCTGGCACAACTCGCTCAGCACCGGCTGGTCGGCTACGTGCCCGATCTGGTCGCCAGTCCCTCGCTCTCCTACGCGCAGGAGTTCAGTCCGGGCTGGGAATCCGCCTTCGAGATATCGTCGGCGCTCGGCCAGGTGGAGGCGGTGCGGGCTGACGCCGGCATCGGCATCCTGCATGCCTTCATTGCGCGTTCGATGCCGGACCTGATTGCCGTGACGGCCGCCAAGCCGATCCGGCGCGCCTACTGGCTCGTCTATCACGAATCGGTTCGGCCGCTGCGCCGTGTCCAGATTGTCGCGGCCCACATCATCGCGGAAGTGGAGCGCGAGCGGAGCCTGTTTCAATAGGGCGCCGAGCGGATCGAGGACGCGCCCGCTAAGGCGTGGAAATTCCGGAACAATTCGCGCTTTCAGCGCCGGCGGAAGCCGCCGGACCGACCGCCAGAACAGGCGCAAGGCGCGCGACCACACTCCGGCGGAATTCCTTAAACTGTTGCAATTGCATGTAAAATATGCTCATATTGAATGAACATTCAACAATAATAGAGCCGGCACATGAACCACCATCTCCTCGACGTGGCCATTCCCAACGATTGGGACAGGAGAGGTCTGCCAGGCTGGGCCTATCATAGCGACGCCCTTCTCGAGCTCGAGAAAGAGCATGTTTTCCGCAATCACTGGCAAATTGCCGGCCATGTCTCGGATGTGCAGGAAGCGGGTGACTATCTGACCATGGATGTGGTCGGCGAGCGGGCGCTTGTCGTGCGCGGCAAGGACGGCGAGGTGCGTGCCTTCCACAATATCTGCCGCCATCGCGGCTCCCGCGTCGTTGCCGACAATCAGGGCAATTGCAAGAACGCGCTGGTCTGCCCGTTTCACGGCTGGGTCTACAATCTCGACGGCACGCTGCGCGGCGCGGCGCGGCCGCGTTCCTTCCCCGATCTCGACAAGACCGAATTCGGCCTCGTGCCGCTGGAGCTCGAGATATGGAACGGACTGATCTTCATCCGCTTCCGCAAGGGGCCGCAGCCTTCGGTAGCCGAACTGATGGCGCCGGTCGCCGAGGAACTCGGGCACTACAAGTTCGCCGAGATGGTGCCGTCCTACGGCATCTGGTCACAGACGACGCCGGTCAACTGGAAGTCGGTGCGCGATGTCGACAATGAGGGCTATCACGTGGCCATGGCGCATCCGGCGCTTCAGGATCTTTACGGCTCGACCTATTTCGACGAGCCTTTCGTCAACGGCGTGTCGCGCTCCTTCGCGACCTACAATCCGCATGCCGGCCGCCGCTGGAGCGTCCGCAACTACGTGAAGCTCGCGCCGGAGGCGACACATCTGCCGGAGCATCTGCGCAAGGCCTGGGTCTATTACGGCATGTTTCCCAACATGGTCATTTCGGTAATGCCTGAATCGGTGCAATTCTACCAGGAGTTCCCGCTGTCGACAGGCGAGACGCTGCTGCGCGGCGCGATCTACAAGCACCGCGACGAGACCCGCGAGCAGGCCGCGGCGCGCTACCTGTCGTTCCGCATCGATCGCGAGACCATGTCGGAAGACGTGCAGCTCTCGGTGTGGTCGAACGAGTCCATGCTGTCGCAAGCCTTCGAGGGGTTCTACCTGTCCGATCTTGAATATGGCGTGCGCACGCATCACGACCATCTGCGCGCCATGCTGCCGGTGCTGGGACTGGAATCAGCGCCGGACGAAAAGGACATGGCCAACCTCAACGATGCGCTGAGAAGCCGAGGCTGAGACGCCGGCACTGGCTGGGGGCTTTGATCTTGCCACCGGTGGCCTCCTGAGCATAGGACGTTTCGAGAGCGAACCGGCGAGGTTCCAGAGCGGGCCAATCCCGTCCGGCTGCTGGCTGCGCTGTCCTGATCCCTGTGGCCCCCTGTCCGGCCTGTCTGCCGCCTGTTCGAAAGACGACACCGCCGATGGACGATCTAGCCATTCTGGGCGGGCTCTTCGCGATTGCCTTCATCGCCGCAACGATCCTTCCGGCCCAGTCGGAGGCAGCCCTCGTTGCGCTTCTGGTCGCGGGAACGCACTCGCCAATCCTGCTGGTGGCGGTGGCAAGTCTCGGCAATGTGCTGGGCGCCGTGGTCAACTGGGCGCTCGGTCGCAGCGTCGAGCGGTTTCGCGACCGGCGGTGGTTTCCCGTCAGCCCGCGCGCGCTTGACCGGGCAACCGGCTGGTACCACCGCTGGGGGCGGTGGAGCCTGCTTTTCAGCTGGGCGCCCATCGGGGGCGATGCGCTGACGGTTGCGGCAGGTGTGTTGCGCGAACCGCTGCGAAGCTTTCTGGTGCTGGTCACGATCGCCAAGACGGGGCGTTATGCCGTACTCGCCGCCGTCACGCTTGGCGTGCTGGCGTAAGCGCCCTAGCTGCCGCAAGCGAGCCGACTGCGAAGGCCGGTCAGCCCTGCCAGACGCCTTCCTTGCGCAGGTCTTCCATGGTGCGCGAAATGCCCTCGCGCAGGATTCCCACCATGTCGTCGACCTGCTCGCGGGTGATGACCAGCGGCGGGCTCATCACGCACATGTTGATCAGCGGCCGCACCAACAGGCCGAGTTCGTGGCAATGCGCATCGATGCGGTTGCCGACGTCCTTGTCGAGCTTGAGCGGATCGTTGCTCTCGCGGTCGGCGACGCATTCGACGCAGGCCATCAGCCCGGCGCCGCGCACTTCGCCGACGATCTCCAGCTCTTCGAGCGACTTCATGCGCTCCTGGAAATAGGGACCGACCTCGCGGGCATGATCGAGGATGCCGTCCTCCAGCAGGTCGAGGTTCTTCAGCGCAACCGCGCAGCCGACAGGATGGCTGGTATAGGTCAGGCCGTGCCCGAACAGAGCATCGGGATGGTTGGACCGCCGCAGTTCCTCCAGGAGACGTTCCGAAATGATGACGCCGCCAAGCGGGAAGTAGCCGGAGGTCAGGCCCTTGGCGAAGGTGATCATGTCGGGATCGATGCCGAACACTTCCTCCGAAGCGAAGACGTGACCAAGCCGCCCGAAGGCGGTGACGACCTCGTCGGAGACGTAGAGGATCTCGTTGTCGCGGCAGATTTCGCGGATGCGCCCGAGATAGTTGGGCGGCGGGACGATGACGCCGCCGGATGCCTGTACCGGCTCGCCTACGAATGCGCCGATCCTGTCCGCGCCGATGCGGTTCACCGTGTCGCGGAATTCGGCAACGAGCATGTCGGAGAAGGCCCCGACACTCATGCCGGCCGGGCGCCGGAACGGGTCCGGCGACGACAGCTTGACGACCAGATCATGGGCGCCGTCCATCCAGTCGCGGTCGCGCGCACGACCGTTGAGCGACGCCGACAGATAGGTCGAGCCGTGATAGGCGCCGCCACGGCTGATGATCAGCTTCTTCTCGCTGCGGCCGCGCACATTGTTGTAGAACTGCATGAAGCGAAGCGCCGTCTCGACGGCAGACGAGCCGCCGGTGGTGAAGAAGATGTGGCTGAGGTCGCCCGGCGCGTGACCGGCGATGCGGCGGGCAAGCTCCGCCGACGGACTGTTCATCGTGTACCACGGCGTGTTGTAGGACAGCTGCATGGCCTGATCGTACATGACGCGCGCCAGTTCCTCGCGGCGGTGGCCGACATTGACGCACCACATGCCGGCGGGTCCGTCGATCAGCTTCTTGCCGTCGCCGTCGGTGATGTAGATGCCCTCGCCACCCTCGATCAGGCTGCGCGCCTCGGCGCCGACAGTGCCGGCATAGGGCCAGGGCTGGACGAGGTGGCGCTTGGCGAGGTCGACAGACTGCGCGGCAGCGGCAGCATCTGTTTCCGCCGGCTTGAAGTTCCTGATTGCCGCCATCTTGTCACCTCGTTGTTGCGCGTGGATCGCGCAGATTGCAGAAGTGTCCAAGCCCCCGAATTCAGGCGCCAATTCACTCCATTTTGAATGTCCGTTCAATCAATATCGCAGAAATGCCACTTGATTTCAATCGTCGCTTGGGCACATGATGCGAGATAGCCGGCAAGCGACGGGGAACGCGCAATGCCGGCAAGGCAGTGGGGCACGAAACAATGCGACAGGCCAGATCGGCGAGGAAGCCTCTGATATGACGGAGGCGGCGGATGAGACCCTGCCGCCGGCGCGCGCCACGCGCGGGCACCGCAAGGCTCTTCTGCAATCCGAACAGTCCAAGGGCTTCGCCCTGATCAGCCCGACCTTCGCCTATGCGCTGGTGCTGCTTGTGGCACCGATTATCGTGGTGGTGGCGCACAGTTTCTGGACCCAGGACTACTTGACCATCGACCGCACCTTCACGCTCGAAAACTACCGCATAGCGCTGACCGAACCGATCTATCGCGACCTGTTGATGCGCTCGCTGGTGATATCGCTGCTCGTCAGCTTCTTCACCGTGATCCTCGCCTATCCGATCGCCTTCTACATTTCCTTCCATGGCGGCCGCCACAAGGGCATCTGGCTTTTCCTCATCACCGTTCCGTTCTGGACCAGCTACCTGCTGCGCGTCATGTCGTGGAAGGTCATCCTGGGGTACAATGGCGTGCTGAACTCGGGCCTGATGGGCCTGGGCATCATCGATGAACCGTCGACAGCACTGCTTTACAACACCACCGCCGTGGTCATCACGCTGACGCACGCCTGGGCGGCCTTTGCCGTGCTGCCGATCTTCGTTTCCCTGGAGAAGATCGACCGCACCCTGATCGAGGCGGCAATCGACCTCGGCGACGGCCCGGTGCGGCGTTTCCTGCGCGTGGTGCTGCCGCTGTCGCTGCCCGGCGTCATCGCTGCCCTGCTCATCGTCATGATCCCGACCGTCGGCGACTATGTCACGCCCAAGCTCGTGGGCGGCAAGGATGGCGTGATGATCGCCAACGCCATCCAGGCGCAGTTCGGAAAGGCGTCGAACTGGCCGCTGGGGGCGGCCCTTTCGGTAACGACCATGGCCGTCGTGACGACCATGGCCGGCGGCATCGTGCTTCTGCTGCGCTGGTCCACGAGGCTGATGCGATGAACCGGCTCCTGTCCAGATGGCTGCCCGTCTATGCCTTCCTCTACATCGTCTTCCTCTATCTGCCGGTGATCTTCCTGCCGATCTTCTCGGTCAACACATCGGCCGTGCCGCAGTTTCCGCTCTCCGGCCTGACCACCAAATGGTACAAGGAACTGCCGAACACGCCGGCATTGCTCGACGCCGCCTGGAACAGCCTGATCGTCGGTGTCGCAGCGGCCATCCTCAGCACCATCCTCGGCATCTGCGCGGCACGCGCCATCACGCGCTACCGCTTCAGGGGCCGCACCGCCATCAACGGGCTGATCATGGCGCCGCTCGTGCTGCCCGAGATCATTGTCGCGATCTCGCTGCTCATCGTGCTTATCCAGCTCGGCTTCAGCCTGTCGCTGTTCACAGTCGTGCTCGGCCATATCCTGATCTGCATACCCTATTCGATGACCGTGCTGACCTCCGGTTTCGAGGGCTTTGACCGCAGCCTCGAGGAAGCCTCCGCCGATCTTGGCGAGAGCGCCTTCGGCACGTTCCGGCGGGTGACGTTGCCGATGGTGGCGCCGGCCATCATTTCGAGCCTGCTCGTCTCCTTCACCATCTCGCTCGACGAGTTCATCCTTGCCTTCTTCCTCGCCGGCACCGACGCGACGCTGCCGCTCTACATCTGGGGCCAGCTGCGCTTTGCGGCGAAACTGCCCGGGGTCCTGGCGCTCGGCACCCTGTTGCTCGTCGGCTCCTTCCTGCTTGTCACCATCGCCGAAGTGATCCGCCGCCGCGCGGCCCGGCGCACCCAGAACGAGGGAGGCGCGATTGTCTGATCGCCCCATGATCGAAATCCGTAACGTCACGCGCAGCTACGGCTCGTTCAAGGCGCTCGACGATGCAAATCTGAGCATTCGCGAGGGCGAGTTCTTTTCGCTGCTCGGACCCTCGGGTTGCGGCAAGACCACGCTGCTCAGAATGATCGCAGGCTTCGACAATCCGACTTCTGGCAGCATCTTCATCGACGGCCAGCCGATGGCCGGCATCGCCGCAAACCGGCGCCCGACCAACATGGTGTTTCAGAGCTACGCCATCTTCCCGCATCTCAATGTCGGCGAAAACGTCTCCTACGGGCTGAAGCGGCTGAAACTCGACGCCGGCGAAGAAAAGCGTCGCGTCGAGGAAGCGCTGGAGCAGGTTTCGCTGACCGGGCTCGGCCAGCGCGGCGCCACCGAACTGTCAGGCGGTCAGAGGCAGCGCGTTGCGCTGGCGCGTGCGCTGGTCATGCGGCCAAAAGTGCTGCTGCTGGACGAACCGTTGTCGGCGCTCGACAAGAAGCTGCGCGAGCAGATGCAAGTCGAGCTTCGCCGGCTGCAGCAGGCAGTCGGCATCACCTTCATCCTGGTTACGCACGACCAGTACGAGGCGCTCGCCATGTCGGACCGTATCGCCGTGATGTTCGGCGGCAAGATCGCCCAGGTCGACGCGCCGCAAGTGATCTACCAGCGCCCGGCGACGCGGCAGGTAGCCGACTTCCTGGGCGGCATGAATTTTGTCAAGGCGGATGTCGTGGAGGTAAACGGAGAGACCATCACGCTGGAGACGCTGGGCTTCGGCCGCATCACGACGGCCAAGCCGGCCGGCTTTTCCGGCAATGGCGCATCGACCACGCTGGGCATTCGCCCGGAACGGCTACGCGTGCTGTGGGACGAGGAGAAGGCCAAGTTCGAGGTCGCGGGCAAGGTCATCGAGCGGCACTATTTCGGCGAGATCACGCAGCTCGTCGTCGCTGTGGACGGCCTGGAAAAACCCCTTTCGGTGACCGAGACCAACGATTTCGGTGCCGACGACATCCCGGTCGGCGCGCCCATCCGCCTCGGCTACGACCCCGACGCGTTGGTGGCGATGGCGGACTGAAGCTCGCCAGCCAAGTCCCTACCCCTTCTTCTCCACATGACCGCCGAAGGCGAAGCGCATCGCCGATAGCAGCTTGTCGACGAACTCGGATTCGCCCCGCGAGGCAAAACGGTCGAACAGCGCCGTCCGCTCTCGCCGCACGAAAGCTCTGCCTTGTGCAATCCTATGCGGCGGCGCCGCAGCGGAAGAGTCGCATGTCGCTCAGGGCTTATCCATGTTGGTCCGGCGAAGGCGGTCCCGCACACGGGTTCAGCCGGCAGGCAGGCTCCCGGCCAGCTGCGCGACGACCTCTGCCGCGGCCTCCCGTCCGGCGACGAGCGCACCCTCGATATAGCCCGGATAGGATGGCGACAGTTCCGAGCAGGCAAAGCTTATGTCGGCGAGGCCACTGCGCAGCACCGCCTCAGCGTTGCTGGCAGCGCAATCGATCACAATGTCGGAATAGGCGCCGCCGCTCCATCTGTCGTCCGACCAGTCCCTGAGCGTTATGTCCAGGGCATCCGCAGCCTGCGGCCCGAGGGCTGCCGAGAGCCTGGCAACGATCCTGGCCGCCGTTCCGGACTTGCCGCCGGCGGCCCATTCGCTCGCAATGCGGCCACCGATGAAGACGACCAGTGCGGCATGCCCGTCATCGTGGCTGGCGTCGCAGGCGTAGAGCCCTGCAGGATCGAGAAAGAAGACCATGCCGCTGAGACCTCGCTCGCGCCAGAAGGGTTCCTTGTAGCGGACGAAGGCCTTGATGACGCGACCGCTTCGCCATGCACCGAGCGCATCGGCAAGGCTCTTGGGGAGCGGCGGATCGAAGGCGATCCTGCCCGCCATGACCGGCGGAACGGCGACGATCAGCTTTCGCGCACTGATCGTACCGCGCGGCGTCTTGACGGTGATGCCACTAGCGTCCTGCACAATGCGTTCGGCAGGCTCGGACAGCCGTACCGCATCGCCCAGCGGGCGTGCCAGATCGACGGCCAGGGAATGGATTGTTTCCTTCAGGAGATACTGCAGTTCCGGCACTTCATTGGTGATGCGCCGGTCATTGCCGATCAGGTACCACAGCGGCACGTCGGCGGGTGGCTGGCACCAAAGGCCCTCGATCATCGAGAGAAAGCCGGCTTTGGCATCCTTTTCGTCAGCTTGCGCAGCGGTCCATGCGGCGACACTCAGGCCAGCGATGGAGGGATCGTCCGGCTCTATCGCGTTCAGGCGGTCGCGCATTGCCGTGACCCGGCCATAGAGATCGTCGGCATTCTGTGGAATGGGCTGAACCAGACCGGCACCGACAGTATAGGCCCGCACCAGGGTTTTCCCGTGTTGCCGGGCCAGCGCCATGATCTCGGGCATGTCGTCGCAAATGAACTGGCCGCCGAGATCGACTGTTTCACCGAGCCCGTTTGATCCGGCCTCGACACGTCCGCCTACGCGGTCACGCGCCTCAAGCACCAGGCAATCGACGCCTGCTGCCTTGATCTGGTTCGCCGCGGCGAGGCCGGCAAAGCCGGCCCCGACGACGACGACATCAATTAGAGCAGTCTGGCCGATCAATAACCGGCCTTGATCTTCTCGAACTCGGCGATCATCTTCTGCTTCAGTTCGGCAGGCACCGGCGACTGGAACAGCGTCTTGTCGACGAACTTGTCGACATCGCCATAGCCTTGGGACTCAACGACGGCCTTGTCGACCGTGGCCATGCTCTTGGCGTTGGCGTGGCCGTAGCCCCAGTCCGACAGCAGGTAGCTGGCAACTTCCGGCGCGTTGATCGAGTTCAGGAAGTCGTAGGCCTTGTCTTCGCTGCCGGGGGCATCCTTGAGGCGAACATAGCCGCAGACCCAGGTGGAGAGACCTTCCTCGGTGTCGCGCTTGGCCTTGATCGGCGCGCCCGCCATGGCCGACTGAACTGCCGCGTCGTTCCATGCCCAGGCGAGATCGACCTCGCCGCCGCTCAGCGCCTGAACGATCTCGGTCGTGTCCGACCAGTAGAGCCGCACGTTCTTGTGAACCTCGCGCAGGAAGGCGGAAGCTTCCTCGAACTGCGCGTCGGTCATCGCCGACCAGTCGGTCAGGCCGATGGAGAGAGAGGCAAGCGCGTAGGCGTCATCGACATTGTCGCCGATCGAGACACGATCCTTGAACTTGGGATCGGCGAACGCCTTCAGCGACGCGATGTCCTTTTCGTCGATCTTCTCGGAATTGTAGGTGACGAGCGTGTTGCCCCAGTCCCACGGCAGGAACCATGCCGTGCCGTCGGCTGTCGTCGCCAGATCCTTCATCTTCATGATACCGGGATTGAGATCGTTCCATCCCTCGATCTTCGATGTGTCGAGGGGCTGCAGGAGTCCGGCTTCGCGCCACTTCACGACGCTCTGCGAGCAGGGATGCGCCAGGTCGGTCTTGAAGCCGGAGCGAATCTTCTGGAAGGCCTCGTCCTCGTCCCCGAAGAAGGTGAATGTCGGCGAGTCGCCGTCCTTGGCAATGTAGCCTGGATGGAAAGCCGGGTCTTCGTAGCCTGACCAGTCGAAGACGATCAGGTCCTTGTCTTCAGCCATCGCAATTGCGGAGGCCGAGGCCGACAGGGCGACGGCGAGGCCGACGGTTACGCCGAGGCGTCGAGCAAGTGATGTCATGGTATTCCCCTTTTTCGTCATTGATCGGTTATGCGATCTTGTGGGCCTCCAGAGAGGCGCGGGTGAACTGCTTTGGAAAGACCGAAACAAGGTATTCGCAGGCTGCATGATGCGCGGATTCCCGGGTCATGCCCTCGGTACCCATCATCAGGCGCAGCCAGAGTCCTTCCAGCATGGCGCAGAGGCCGACAGCAGTGGCATAGGGCTCGAAGGCATAGCCGCTCTCGGCCTTCAGCCGGGCGCAGATCTCGACGAAGACGTTCTGGTAGGCCTCGTCGCGCGAGCCGCACAGCGCCTGGTAGGTGGGGCGCGACTTGGCCTCGCCCCAGAAGGCGCACCAGGCTGCGAGCTTCCGCCTGTTGCAGATCGAGCGGTCGAAGTCGGCGGCCACCAGAAGTTCGAGCTGGCGGGCCGGGTTGTCGCCGGCCTTCTGGTAGGCCGCGCGCCAATGCGCCGAATATTCGTCCGCCATGTATTTCAACGTCGCGACGAGCAGCTTTTCCTTGCTCTCGAAGTGGAAGTTGACGATGCCACGCGACAGGCCGGCGCCGTCGGCGACGTCGGCCATGGTGGTCTCGGAATAGCCACGCTTGGCAAGAGAATCGATCGTGGCTTCGATCAGTTGCTGGCGCCGCACTTCCTTCGAGGCCTTGCGGCCGCGCTTCTCGCCTTCGCCGGACTTTTCCATCTCGGGTGCCAGTCTTCCAAGCGCTGCAGTCTTCATTGTCGCCGCCATGTCCCGCATCCTACCGGCCCTCGGCCGGCTTCCATCCACGCAGATGGGTGGGACGGTGCTCGCCACTGTCAAGCACCTTCTGCATGGCCTCCCAGGTGTGGATGTTCTTGTCGACGTAGTCGCTGCCGACGGCGGCGGAAACCGGCTGGTAGAGCGGCCCCTTCAGCCTTTCGAGCTCTTCGCGCGCGACGTCGCGGTACCAGTGATTGCGGTCCGTCACGGTGATGTCCTGGAACCCGGCGCGCTCCATCGCGAGGCGATAGCGTTGCGGCGAGGCCATGGAAAAGCTCAGTCCTTCAGCGGTGATATAGGCTTTCATGTCCGGCGACGGCTCGCCGTCATGCCCGATCATCCAGTTGCTGGCAGCAAATACCCCGCCGGGAGCCAGGATGCGAAAGATTTCGGCGAACAGGCTGTCCTTGTCCGGCACGTGCAGCAGCGCGTCCTTGGAGAAAACGACGTCGAAGGAAGCATCGGCAAAGGGCAAGGGGCCGGGTGGCGCCTGAACGAAAGTGGTGCGGTCTGCCAGACCGCGCTCCTCGGCACGGCGGCGGGCGGTCTCGATCACCGGCGCCTCGACGTCGTAGCCGGTTGCGTGGGTAGCGCCGTGCCTGTCGACGAGGTGCAAGGTGATGCCGCCGGCGCCGCAGCCGATGTCGAGAACGGTCTTGCCCTCGAGCGAGAGTCCCTCGACCACGCGATCGACTTCTTCGGGGCCGCCGGGTGACAGATAACCTTCGCCCCAGAGCGCCTCAAGGAAGCGGATCGCCGTATCGTCATATTCAGGTTCGGCGTCAGCCGTTTCGATCATCGTGCAGCTGTTTCCTAATGTCGAAAGCGAGCCAAAGCCTAACGCTTCTTGAGAAAATTGCAACTTGGTTTGTTGAACATTCATTCAATACGGCTGGACACATGCGGTCCGTCCGTGTCAGATTTGCGGTCATTGCAGCGGCGTTGAAGGCTTCATTTGGAGTGTCGCCGGGCTGCAGCATGACCGGCGGCGAGATCGCGGCAGTCACGAAATTTGCGGGCGGGATGGCAAATCGATGAAGAACTGGGACGCCATCATTATCGGCGGCGGGCATAACGGTCTGGTCAACGCCTGCTATCTGCAGCGGGCCGGGCTCGACGTG
Source organism: Alphaproteobacteria bacterium (assembly GCA_018823835.1). GTDB lineage: Bacteria > Pseudomonadota > Alphaproteobacteria > Rhizobiales > Rhizobiaceae > CAMYMG01. The sequence continues at coordinate 1,244,099 of JAHJHT010000002.1, forward strand.
CTGGTGCTCGAGAAGAACGACTGGGTCGGCGGCGCCGCGGTCAGCCGGTCGCTGGCGCCGGGCTTTCTGTACTCCAATTGCTCCTATGTCTGCTCGCTGTTTCGTCCGGAAATCATGCGCGACCTCGAACTGCCGCGCTTCGGGCTGCAGGTCATCGCCTATGAGGGCGGCGCGGTGTTCACGCAGGATGGCGACTACCTCGCCAACTACCGCGACCACCACGCGCATCGGCGCGAATTCTCGCGCTTCTCGGCGCGCGACGCCGAGGCCTATGACCGCTATGCCCGCGACGTCACCAGGCAGTGCCGCTTCATCCAGCCGTTCCTGATGCGTACGGCACCCGACCCGACAAGCCTGAAGCCGCGTGACCTCGGCGAATTGCTCTATCTCGGCAAGAAATTCTCCGGCCTCGGTGCTGCCGAAATGGCGCAGACGCTGCGCTTTTGGACCATGTCGATCTCGGAGTTTCTCGACGAGTATTTCGAGACCGATGTCATCAAGGCGAATTTCTCGATCTCCGGCATCATCGGCACCGCGCTCGGGCCGATGTCGCCCGGAACCGCCTATGTTCTGCTGCATCACTACATGGGCGAGGTCGACGGTTCGGTCGGCGCCTGGGGTTATGCGCGCGGCGGCATGGGCGCCGTCACCAAGGCGCTCGCCGCCAGCTTCGAGGCATCCGGCGGCACGATCCGCACCGGTGCTGCCGTCGACCAGGTACTTGTCAGGAACGGCAAGGCGACGGGCGTCGTGCTCGAGGGCGGCGAGGAAGTGTCGGCCAAGCTGGTGGTCTCCAACGCCGATGTGAAGCGGACATTCCTGAAGCTGGTCGAGGAAAAGGAACTGCCCGACACGTTCCTGCGCCGGGTGAAGAACTTCAAGATCCGTGGCTCATCCGGCAAGGTCAACATCGCGCTGGATTCGCTGCCCGAGTTTCCGGCCCTGCCAAAGGACGCGCCGTCGATCCGCGGCGATCTGCATTTCACCGATTCCGTCGAGCGCATGGACCGCGCCTATGACGACTGGAAAGCCGGCAAATGGTCGGCCGATCCGTTCCTCGACATGATGATCCCGACGACGCTCGACCCGACCATGGCGCCGCCCGGCAAGCATTTCATGAGCTGCTTCGTGCAGTACTGCCCACCCAAGGTCGAGGGCCGCGACTGGACCGACGCCGACCGTGATGCCTTTGCCGAAACGGTCGTCTCGCAGATCGCCGACTATTCGCCGGGCTTCCGCGACCGCATCGTCCACATGGAAGTGCGCACGCCGCGCGAACTCGAGGCCGAGGTCGGCCTCACCGAGGGCAACATCTTCCAGGGCGAGCTTACCTTCGACCAGCTTCTCTTCAACCGTCCGGTGCCCGGCTACGCGCAATACCGCTCGCCGGTCGACGGGCTCTACATCTGCGGCTCGTCGACCCATCCGGGCGGCGGCGTCATGGGGGCGCCCGGCCGCAACGCCGCCGTCGAGATTCTGCGCGACCTGAAGCATTCATCCAAGCACATGAGCCCAGCCCATGACGTCATCTGATGCGATCGTCATCGGCGGCGGCCATAACGGCCTCGTCTGCGCCGCCTTACTTGCAAGGGCAGGGCGCAAGGTCACTGTCCTTGAAGCCGGCTCCGAAACCGGTGGCGCGGCGCGCAGCGAGGAATTTTCACCGGGTTTTCGCGTGTCGTCGATCGCCCATGTGCTGAACCGGCTCCACCCGGATGTCGTGGCATCGCTCGATCTTGAAAAGCACGGGCTGCAGACGCTGGTCGGCGGTGGCATGCCGTCCGTCGCGCTGTCGGAGAAAGGCGAGCCGCTGACCCTGCGCGGCGCCTATGGCGAGGTTCTGGTCGGCGCATCGGCGAGCGAGCAGGCCGCCTGGCAGGAACTGCGCGCCCAGCTCTTCCGCTATGCCGGCATCCTGAAGCCGATGCTCTCCCGCCGGCCGCCCGACCTCAACGGCATGGCGCTCGGCGAGACGCTGGCGCTCGGCCAGGTGGCGCTGGCGCTGAAGCGGCTCGGCAAGGAAGACATGCGCGACTTCCTGCGCGTCATCCTGATGAATGTCGCCGACCTGCTCGACGAACAGCTCGAGGATGACCGGCTGAAGGGCCTGCTCGCCTTCGACGCGACGCTTGGCAGCCATCTCGGCCCGCGTTCGCCGACCTCGCTCCTCGGTCTCTACTACCGACTGGCCGGCGAGGCCGGCGGCCTTCCCGGTGCGCAGATGATGCCGAAGGGCGGCATGGGATCGGTGGTCGCGGCAATCGGCAGTGCCGCCGGCGCTGCCGGCGTGTCGATCCGCGCCGATACCGTCGTGGACAAAATTCTCGTCGAAAACGGCCGCGCCGTTGGTGTCGAGCTTGCCGGCGGCGAACAGCTGCGCGCGGCGACCATCGTTTCGGCGATCAACCCCGCAACCACCTTCCTCGATCTTGTTGGCCCGCGCGAACTCGACACCGGCTTCGTCCGCAAGGTCAGCCACATCCGCATGAAGGGCGACGCCGCCAAGCTGCATCTGGCGCTCGACCGGCCGCCCGAGTTTCTCGGCGTCGACGCCGCCGGCCATCGCGGTCGCCTCGTCATCGCGCCATCGCCCAACCATGTCGAGCGCGCCTTCAACCCGTCCAAATATGGCGAGTTCTCGCCCGAGCCGGTGATGGAGATCACGCTGCCCAGCCTCGCCGACTCGTCGCTTGCGCCCGATGGCGCCTGCGTCCTGTCGGCTGTCGTGCAATATGCGCCCTATGCGCTGAGGGAAGGCTGGACCAAGGGCAAGCCGAAGTTCCAAAAGGCCATCCTGGCGCAGCTCGAAAAGTTCGCCCCCGGCATCGGCAAGACCATCCGCCACGCCGAACTGCTGACGCCCGCCGACATCGAGGCGCGCTACCGCATGCCGGGCGGCCACTGGCATCATGGCGAGTTGCAGGCCGACCAGATGCTGATGTCGCGCCCGGTCTTCGGGGCGGATGGCTACGACACGCCGATCGCTGGGCTATATCTTTGCGGCGCCGGTTCGCATCCGGGCGGCGGCGTGTCCGGCGCTCCCGGACTGAACGCCGCGCGGCGCATCATCGCGATGAAGGGATAGGCCATGGCCAAGGCCGCGAAAAAGACCGACACGGCGCTGGCTGCCCGTCTGGCACGCCAGGACCATTTCCGCATGCTGCGCCTCGGTACGCCCTTTCAGCCACGCATCGACGCTCTGATGCAGACCAGCGACTGGTACGACTGGGCCGGCTACCGGGCACCGCATTCGGTATTCGACGAGGAGCTCGAATATTTCGCCATCCGCAGCCAGGCCGCGCTTTTCGACATTTCGCCAATGGTCAAATACCGTATCGAGGGCAAGGACGCAGAGGCCTTCCTCAACCGCGTCACCCTGCGCGACGTGCGCAAGCTGAATACCGGACGCGTGCATTACACGGCCTGGTGCGACGACGAGGGCCATGTGCTCGACGATGGCACGCTGTTTCGCCTCGCCGCGCAGACCTTCCGGCTGTGCAGCCAGGAGCGGCACCTGCCTTGGCTGCTCGACAGCGCCATCGGCTACGACGTGAAGATTGCAGAAGAGACCGAGGAAATCGCAGGCCTGGCGCTGCAGGGGCCGACCTCCTTCGCCGTGCTGCACGAGGCGGGCTTCGCCGGCGTCGAGAAGCTGAAGGTCTTCGACCTCGCCGAGTTCGCGCATGACGGAGGCAAGGTCACCATCTCGCGCACCGGTTTCACCGGCGATCTCGGCTACGAACTGTTTGCGCCGGCGAAGCTCGCTTTGTCGCTGTGGGACCGGCTCTGGAAGGCCGGAGAGTTGCGCGGCATCCGCGCCATCGGCTACGCGGCGCTCAACCGGGCGCGGCTGGAGGCCGGGCTGATCGTCGCCAATGCCGATTTCACCACCGCCGACAATGCGCTGCGCGCCGACCGCGTGCGCATGCCCGACGAGATCGGGCTGGGCTTCATGATCGATCTGGAAAAGGGCCATTTCAACGGCCGCAACGCCATTATCAAGGCCCGCGCCAGCGGCTCCATGCAGCATGTGCTGGTTGGGCTGGAAGTCGAGGACAACATCCCTGCCGAACACGCCATCGTCTATCATCGCAAGACGAAGGAGGTCGGACTGGTCAGCGCCGCGATCTGGTCGCCGACCGCCAAGCGCAACATCGCCCTGGCCAGCCTGTCGCGGCCCTATGGCGACGAGGTCACCGACAATTTATGGGTCGAGATTTATGCGATGCGCGAACTGAAATACGAGCGCATGATGAAGCGCGCGAAAATCGTGCCGCGCCCTTTCGTCAAGTTGGCGCGCCGCACCGCCAACCCGCCGGGAGATTTCTGAGCATGGCCGAGCCTGATCCGGAAGCCGCCGAGCAATGGGCGCTGGTCAATACGCCGCTCGGCGAAGCCTGGTCGGGCCGTACACGCTATGCGGCGGCGATGTACTTCTACAAGCGCGGCGAGATGTCGGCGGAGACGCTGGAGGTCTATCGCCTCTGCTCACGCCTCGACAGCGAGGATCCGCTGTCGATCATCCGCGACCGTGGCGTCGGCAAGGACTGGCTGGCACGGATTGCCGCCGGCTGAGTCGTTTCCTCAAAGCGATTGGCGCGACCCGCTCTGCGAGGAGCGCAGCATTGCCTCGATGAGGCGGTGCACCTTGAGCGCTTCACGCCCGGTGATTTTCGGCTGACCGTCCCCCTCCACGGCATCGAGAAAGTCCGCGAGCACGGCGCGGTGGTGCTGGTGCGAAAATGCCATCGGATCGGCGCCTGCGCCGGCGGCGGCGTCCACCGCCGTCTCCGACAGAGACGTCCCGTCATGAAGCTGCACCGTAAGCCCGAGATCGTCGAGCTGCGCAGTGCCCAGCGTGCCGATGATGTCGATGGCGTCCGGAAAGCCCGGATAGGCGCATGTCGTGGCGCTGATCGTGCCGATCGCGCCATTGGCGTAGCGCGTCGCGGCCATCGCCAGATCTTCCGTTTCCATGCTGTGGATCGGACTGGTCGTGGCATAGCAGGTGACTTCTTGCGGCAGTCCCGCCAGCGAGATGAAGAGATCCAGCGTGTGGATCGCCTGGGTCAGCAGCACGCCGCCGCCATCGCGCGCCAGTGTGCCGCGGCCCGGCTGGTCGTAATAGCTTTGCGGACGCCAGTTCCGGGTTCGCGCCGAGGCCGAGACAATCGCGCCGAGGCTGCCCTCGGCTAGCAGCCTGGCAAGTTTGACGCTCGCCGGCTTGAACCGGTTCTGCAGCACGACGCCGAGCTTCACGCCGGCGGCTTCGGCTGTCGCGACCAGTTCTTCCGCCTTGGCGATGCTCGTCTCGAGCGGCTTCTCGAGCAGGATATGCTTTCCCGCTCCAGCCGCCCTGCGCACCAGGTCGAGATGGCTGTTGGGCGGCGTCAGGATCATCACCGCGTCGATGCCGGCGTCGCTGAAAATGCCGTCGAGGTCGCCGGTGACCGGAAAGCCCCAGGCTTGCGCAAAGGCGTCGCGGCGAACCTGCGTCGGGCTAAAAGCCACGACGACTTCGGCCCGCTCGGCAAGATCCTGAAGGCTCCTGGCATGCGGCGCGACGGCCATGCCGAGCCCGATTATGGCGATGCGCGTCTTTCTCATGCTCGGTCAGCCTCCCAGCGCGTCGATGGTGCGCATCACGCCGCGCAGTTCGGCGAGCCCCTTCAGGCGGCCAATGCACGAATAGCCGGGGTTCACCCTCTTGCCGATGTCGTCGACGATGGCATGGCCGTGATCTGGCCGCATCGGGATCTCCCAGTCGGCGCGGCCCTCGGCCTTGCGGCGGCGTTCCTCCGCCATCAGGGCGCGCACCACGGCGATCATGTCGGTGTCACCCTCCAGGTGCTCAGCCTCGTGGAACGAACCGTCCGCCTCCTTCGTCACGTTGCGCAGATGGGCGAAATGGATGTCCGAGGCAAAGCGCCTGGCCATGGCCGGCAGGTCGTTATGCGCGCCGGCGCCGTAGGAACCCGTGCAGAGCGTCAGCCCGTTCGACGGCGACGGGCAGCCCGCCAGGATCGCCGCCGCATCGGCTTCGCTCGACACGACCCGCGGCAGGCCGAAGATCGGGAAGGGCGGATCGTCCGGGTGTATCGCCATCCTCACGCCGACCTCCTCCGCAACGGGGATGATCTCGCGCAGGAAGGCGATCAGGTTGTCGCGAAAGCCCTCGACCGACATGTCGCGATAGACGTCGAGCGCCCGGCGAAAGCTCTCGCGATCGTGAATGAATTCACGTGCCGGCACCCAGCCGATCAGATTGGTCTCGAGCTTCGCCAGGTCGCTGTTGCTCATCGCCTGCAGCCGGGCGCGGGCCGCCTCGATGCGTTCCGCTGGGTGATCACCTTCTGCGTCGGCGCGTTTCAGGACCAGAACGTCATAGGCGCAGAAATCGACGAAATCGAAGCGCAGCGCAGTACCGCCATGCGGCAGGGGCGCGTCGAGGTCGGTTCGCGTCCAGTCGGTGATCGCCATGAAATTGTAGCAGACCGTATCGATGCCCGCCGCCGCCAGCGCCCGCAGCGATGACTTGTAATTGTCGATGAGGTCGCGGTAGCGACCGGTGCGCGTCTTGATGTCTTCATGCACGATGACGCTCTCGACGACGCGCCATTCCAGCCCCGCCGCCTCAATCGTCGCCTTGCGTTCCAGAATCTCTTCAGCCGGCCAGGCGCGACCGTCATTGAGGTGGTGCAGGGCCGTGACGACGCCCTTGGCACTCGCCTGCCTGATGTGTGCGAGCGCCACGGAATCGTCCGGGCCGAACCAGCGCCAGGTTTGCTTCACGCCACGGAATCTCCAGCAAGGGCGGCGAGCGCGGCGCCAGGCCCACCCTGCCGCAGGATTTCGAGATGGTTGGCGACGAGCGTCTCTAGTGCGCTCCGCTGGCTGCTGCCCGTCGCAAATCCTGCAGCATCGAAGACGGCGACTACAGTCTCGGCTCCAGGGAGGCCGGCCTGGGCAATGGTCGCGAGCTTCTGGTCGAGCGGGTCGGTAAACAGGCCCTCCGCCAGGCTTGCGCCGCGCAGTTCGCAGGCGCGTATCCAGGCCGCGACGGACAGTGTCAGGTGGTTGGCCGAGGCGTCCGAATCCAGCCGATCGATGGCCGAGGCGATTATGCGCTGCGGCAGTTTCTGGCTGCCGTCGTTGCCGATTTGCGCGATGCGGTGGGCCAGTGCGGTGTTGGAAAAGCGCGTGGCCAGGGCGCGAATGTAGCTGTCGGGATCGAGGCCGGCGCCTTGTGGCAGTGTCGGAATCGCTTCATGCCATAGGCCGTCGACGAAGCGCCTGATGTCCGGATCGGCGAAGGTCCCGGCAACGGTCTCGTGGCCACTGAGAAGCCCGATATAGGCGATCGAGGAATGCGCCCCGTTGAGCAACCGAAGCTTCATGTCCTCGAACGGGCGAACGTCATCGACCATGGTGACGCCAAACTTCTCCCATTTCGGTCGTCCGGCCGGAAAGCGGTCCTCGATCACCCACTGGCTGAAGGGCTCGGTCATCACCGGCCAGGCATCCTCGATGCCTAGAGAAGCGGAGATGCGTTCGCGGTCGGCATCGGTGGTGGCCGGCACGATGCGGTCGACCATGCTCGACGGGCACGCAACGTCCTCGGCGATATGGCGCCGCAGAGCGGCATCGCCGCGGAACTCCGCGAACTGCACGAGCAGGCGATGCAGCGTCTCGCCGTTGGCCGGAAGATTGTCGCAGGACAGGACCGTAAAGGGCCGTGTGCCGGCGGCCCGTCGGCGCGTCAGCGCCTCGACGAGAAAACCGGGCGCGGAGCGCGGCGTGCCAGGCGCGGCCAGGTCGGCGATGATTGCTGGATGTTTGGCGTCGAGATTGCCCGCGCCATCGCGCAGATAGGCCTTTTCCGTGATGGTCAGCGTGACGATCCGGATGCCCGGGTCAATGAGAATGTCGAGTAGGGCCGCTGGGTCCTGCGGCGCCACAACCAGGGAAAGCAGCGATCCAACCACGCGCAGGGTTTCTCCTTCGCCGCTACGCACGGCAAGCGTGTAAAGACCGTCCTGCGGCGCCAGCGCGTCGTGCGTCGTCGCACTCTGCAGCGAGGCTCCGACGATGCCCCAGCCGGTTTCGCCAGCGGCAAGGCAATCCTCGACATAGGCTGCCTGGTGCGCGCGGTGAAAGGCGCCCACGCCAAGGTGAACGATGCCGGGCAAAACGGCAGCGCGGTCATATTCGGGTACCTTGACGGTGTCGGGCAGCACGCGAAGCGTCTGGTTGGACAGGCGACCGGGCATCATCCTACGCCCCGGCCCGACGGTATCGCTGCATCAAGAAATCCTCCCCGGCACTGTGCGGCCAATCGCTACAACGTCGTGCAACTCAAGTCATCATACAAGAACGGAAATTTTGTATGTTGACAAATCAGACAAGTCGACGACCTATACAACCTCGCATTGGGAGGTGCCACAATCACATGAGTTCGCTGATCGATCCCGATCTGCTGTTTCCGGTCGACGAGAGGACGCGCTCCGTTGCGCGGTCTCTGTATGGCGAGGTGAGGAATCTTCCGATCGTCAGCCCGCACGGTCACACCGACCCGCGCTGGTTTGCCGAGAACCAGCCGTTTCCCGATCCCGCCCAGCTTCTGATCGTGCCGGATCATTACGTGTTCCGGATGCTCTTCAGCCAGGGCGTGCGGCTTGAGGACCTGGGTGTGCCCACCGTCGATGGAACGGCTGTCGAGACCGACGGTCGGAAGATCTGGCGGCGCTTCGCTGAACATTTCTACCTGTTTCGCGGAACGCCGACGCGGATGTGGTTCGACTATGTCCTGTCGGACGTGTTCGGCATCGACAAGCCACTGACCCCCGCGAATGCGGACGCGCACTACGACAGCATCGCAGCCAGCCTCGCCACCGATGCCTTCCTGCCGCGCGCATTGTTCGAGCGCTTCAACATCGAGGTGATCGCTACCACGGAGAGCGCGCTCGATGATCTGCGCTGGCACAAGGCAATCCGTGACAGCGGCTGGACGGGCAGGGTCATTACTGCCTACCGGCCCGACTCCGTGGTCGATCCCGACTTCGACGGCTTTCACGGCAATCTCGACCGGCTTGGCGAGATCACCGGCTGCGACACTGGCTCTTGGTCCGGCTATCTTGACGCGCACCGCGCCCGACGGGCCTATTTCAAGGGCCTCGGTGCGACCTCGTCCGACCACGGCCATCCGACAGCCGAAACGGCCAACCTTTCCGACAGCGCCGCAGCCCAACTGTTCGACAGGGTGCGCAGCGGAAAAGCCGAGCCGGGTGATGCCGCGCTGTTTCGGGCCCAGATGCTGACCGAAATGGCCAAGATGAGCCTCGATGACGGGCTCGTGCTCCAGATCCATCCCGGCTCCTGGCGCAACCACTCTGCGTCGATGTTCGCTCGTTTCGGACGCGACAAGGGTTTCGACATTCCCACCCGCACCGATTACGTGGCGGCGCTCAAGCCGCTGCTCGACCGCGTGGGCACGGAACGCAATCTCAGCGTCATTCTCTTCACGCTCGATGAATCGAGCTATGCGCGTGAACTGGCGCCGCTGGCCGGCGTCTATCCCTGCCTCAGGCTCGGGCCGCCCTGGTGGTTCCACGACAGCGCCGAGGGCATGCGCCGCTTCCGCGAGATGGCGACCGAAACGGCGGGCTTCTACAACACGGTCGGCTTCAACGACGACACCAGGGCATTCCCGTCCATACCGGCGCGCCACGACATCGCGCGCCGGGTCGATTGCGCTTTTCTCGCACGACTCGTCACCGAGCACAGGCTCGGCGAGGACGAAGCGCGGGAGGTGGCGCAGGAACTGGCCTATACGCTGGCAAAGAAGGCGTACCGGCTCTAACGGCGCTGCGGCGTCTCATGCAAACGGGAGGAAACCATGTTGCATTTCTCGAAACTGGCGGGGGCCACCCTGGTCGCCACGTCACTGCTGGCCGGCGTGGCTGGTGCCCAGACGGTACTCAAGTCGTCCGACACCCATCCGGACGGTTATCCGACGGTGGAAGCGGTCAAGTACATGGGCGAACTGCTCAAGGAGCGCACCAACGACCGCTACGAGGTCCAGGTCTATTTCGGCGCACAGCTGGGCGAGGAAGCCGATACCATCGAGCAGACGCAGGCCGGCGTCATCGACCTCAACCGCGTGTCGCTTGGACCCTTCAACTCGGTGGTGCCTGAAACCAAGATCCCGTCCCTGCCCTACATCTTCCGCTCGGTCGAACACATGCGCAAGGTGATGGACGGCCCGATCGGCGACGAGATCCTGGCCGCCTTCGAGCCGCACGGCGTCATCGGCCTGGCCTTCTATGACGGCGGCGCGCGCTCCTTCTACAATTCGGAGAAGCCGGTCAATTCGATCGACGACCTGAAGGGCATGAAGTTCCGCGTCATGCAGTCGGACATCTTCGTCGACATGGTCAACGCGCTCGGCGCCAATGCGACGCCGATGCCTTATGGCGAAGTCTACTCCGCCATCCAGACCGGCGTTATCGACGGCGCCGAGAACAACCCGCCCTCCTACGATACAGCCAAGCACGCAGAGGTCGCCAAGTTCTATTCGCTGGACGAGCACCTGATCGTTCCCGAAGTGCTGGTGATGGCAAAGTCGACCTGGGACAAGCTGACCCCGGAGGACCAGGCCATCGTCAAGCAGGCGGCCAAGGACAGCGTGGCCAAGGAGCGCGAACTCTGGGACGCCCAGGAGAAGATTTCGATGGACAAGGTTGTCGCCGAAGGGTCGACGATCACCAACCCGGACAAGCAGCCCTTCATCGACGCGATGGGCCCGGTCTATGACAAATATGTCACCGACGCCAAGCTGAAGGATCTGGTTGCCCGCATCCAGGCAACCCAGTAGCACGCTGCCGGCCGGGGCCATGTGCCCCGGTCGGCTGCCTGCAGCCACGTCACGCGATGTGGCTCGTCGTTGCTGTTGTCGGCGTCAGGGGAACCGCTGAAATGAAGGCCTTTTTTCTCACCACAAGCCGGATCCTCGACCGCGTCGGTTTCGTGGCGCTGGTGCTTGCCGCGGCCGGACTGGTGCTGATGACATGCGTCGTCGCCTATGCCGTCTTCGGCCGTTATGTCCTCAACAGCACGCCGAGCTGGGCCGAGGCCGCGTCCATCATGCTGATGGGATGGTTCATCTTTCTCGGCGCCGCCGTGGGCGTGCGCGAGCGCACACATCTGGGTTTCGACGTGCTTCTCTACGTGCTGCCGCCGTCCGGCAAATCCGTGTTGCGGGCGATTTCCGACGTCGTGGTCTTTGCCTTCGGTTCCGGCATGGTGGTCTTCGGCCTGTCGCTCGTGGACCTCACCTGGACGAATGTCGCGCCCACACTCGGTGTTTCCGGTGCGTTCAGCTATTTCCCGCTCGTCGCAGGCGGATTGCTGATCAGCTTGTTTGCGCTGGAACGCTTTTGCGCCCGTCTCGCCGGCCTGCCGGTGGATGACGACGTGCCCGAACTGCAGCCCGAAGCTCACCTTGCCCCGCGGGACCCGCGCTGATGGAACTCTATATCCTCTTTGGCACCTTCGTCGCACTGCTCCTGATAGGCACGCCCATCGCGTTCTGCCTCGGCGTCGCCTCCTTCGCGACCGTCCTCTATCTCGGCCTGCCGCCGTTGATCGTGTTCCAGCGCCTGAATTCGGGCATCTCCGTCTTTTCGCTGATGGCCATTCCCTTCTTCATCTTTGCCGGCGACCTGATGGTGCGCGGCGGCATAGCGGCACGCCTGGTGGCGCTTGCCGGCTCCGTCTTCGGCCATCTCACCGGCGGCCTCGGGCAGGTCAACATCGCCGCCTCGACCTTGTTTGGCGGTATCTCCGGATCGGCGGTCGCCGACGCCTCGGCCATAGGAGGGCTGATGATTCCGCAGATGAAGGAGCGGGGCTACGGCGTCGATTACGCGGTCAATGTCACCAGCCTCGGCGCCATCATCGCGCTGCTGATCCCGCCCAGCCACAACATGATCATCTATTCGATCTCCGCCGGCGGCAAGATTTCGATCGCCGATCTGTTCACCGCCGGCATCGTGCCCGGCATTCTGTTCGCCGCGGCCCTGATGCTGACGGCATGGTATGTGGCGGCGCGGCGCGGCTATCCGACGGAGCGCTTTCCCGGTCTGGGCGTCGTCTTCCAGCTGTTCCTGACCGCCATCCCCGGCCTCGTTCTCATCGGCATCATCTTCGGCGGCGTGCGCTCGGGCATCTTCACGGCCACCGAAAGCTCCTGCATCGCCATCGTCTATGCCTTTCTGGTCACCCTTCTGGTCTATCGCTCCATGTCGTGGGGCGACTTCCTGGTCGCCGCCATGGCTGCGGTACGCACCACCGCCATGGTGCTTCTGGTGGTCGGCTGCGCCTCGGCCTTCGGCTGGCTGCTCGCCTATCTCAGGGTACCGGTCGCACTGGTGCTTTTCCTGCAGTCCATCTCGGAAAACCCGATCGCCATCCTTTTGATGATCAACGTTGTGCTGCTGTTCCTGGGCACGTTCATGGACATGGCGCCGCTCATCATCATCACCACGCCGATCTTCCTTCCGGTGGTGATGGCCTATGGTGTGGACCCGGTGCACTTCGGCGTCATCCTGGTGTTGAACCTCGGCATCGGACTGTGTACGCCGCCGGTGGGAGCAGTCCTGTTCGTCGCCTGCGCGGTTGCCCGGATCCCGATCTGGACCGCAATGCGCTCGATCTGGCCGTTCTACGGCGCGGCGATTATCGTTCTCGGCCTGGTGACCTACATCCCGGCGATTTCCCTGTGGCTGCCGAGCGTTTTCAAGTAGGGACGGGACATGGCAGCTGACATCGAAACAGATCCCAAGGCCGACAGGCGCCCGAAACTATCCGAGCACGTGGTATCGGCGCTTCGGTCGCAGCTTCTCGGCGGCGAATTTTCAGCCGGCCAGAAACTCCCCACTGAGAGCCGTCTGACCGAGACGTTCGGCGTCAGCCGGACCGTCATTCGCGAAGCCATGGCGACCCTTGCGGCTGACGGGCTGGTAGAGTCGCGGCAGGGCGCCGGGGTCTTCGTCAGGGAGCGACCGTCTCTCGCCTTTGGTTCGATCGGACAGGAAATCGGCAACAAGATCTCGCAGGCGATCAATGTTCTCGAAGTCCGCATGGGGATCGAGATCGAAAGCGCTGGCCTGGCGGCGATGAGGCGAAACAATGCGCAGGCGGCCCAGATCCAGGAGGCCTTCTTCGAGTTTGAAAGACTGCTCCGGCTCGACCAGGCGACCGGCAAGACCGATTTCGAATTCCATCGGGCGATCGCCGCGGCAACCAACAACCCCTTCTACGTCGAGGTGCTCGAGGCGCTCGGCGCGCGCACCATACCCTGCGACATCACTTCACCGTGGGGAACCGAAAGCGTCCTTACGCGCGAGTATCAGGTCGGACTGCAGCGTGAGCATCTGATCATTCTCACCGCCATACAGAACGCCGACGCGCAAGCCGCGCGCGATGGCATGCGCGCGCATCTCGTCGCCAGCCAGGAACGCTATCGCGCCCGGCTGAACGGGCAGCAGGACGAATACATGTCGGGCATGGGAAAAACCTCCCGAACCGCCTGACGCCGACAATTTGCAGGAAAGAGCAACATGACCCGAAGCCATGTCGACTACAGCACCCGTTTTGCCATCGACCCGGCCGCGGCCGCGGCCATGGGGACCGACGAGCTACGTCACAATTTCCATATTGCGGGCCTGTTCTCGGGAGGGCGCATCAGCCTGACCTATGCGCATTACGACCGGCTGGTTGTCGGAGGCGCCATGCCGGGCGAGGCCAGCTTGAGGCTGGAGACGATCAAACCGACGGGTACGAAAAACTTTCTCGACAGGCGCGAACTGATCGCCGTCAATGTGGGCGGTAAGGGTAGCGTCACCGCGGATGGCAAATCCTTCGACTTGGGCACGCGCGACATGATCTATGTCGGCATGGGCACCGCGGATGTTGTCTTCACTTCGGCTGACGAAGCTTCGCCGGCCAAGTTCTATCTTCTCAGCGCTCCGGCGCATCAGACCCACCCGACGAAGCATATCAGGATCGACGACGCCAAGCGCATCGATCTTGGCAGCCAGGCGACGTCGAACGAACGGTCGATCTTCCAGTTCATCCACCCGGAGGGCGTAAAGACATGCCAGCTGGTTGTCGGCATGACGCAGCTGGCGCCGGGCTCGGTGTGGAACACGATGCCCTGCCACGTCCATGACCGGCGCTCGGAGGCCTATCTCTATTTCGACCTGCCGGAGGATGCGCGGGTGTTTCACCTGATGGGCGAGCCCGACGAGACGCGCCACCTGGTGATCGCCAACGAAGAGGCGATCCTGTCCCCCGGCTGGTCGATCCATTCGGGCGCCGGCACATCGAACTACGCCTTCATCTGGGCAATGGCGGGCGACAATGTCGACTATACAGATGTCGACCCGGTCGGCATGGCAGACCTTCGATGACCGACCTGTCTGCATTCAGCCTCGCGGGCAGGCGCATTCTGGTTACCGGCGCCAACACGGGCATCGGCCAGGGGATTGCGGTCTCGGTTGCGCGGGCCGGCGGCGCGGTTGTCGGCGTCGGGCGCTCGTCCATGGATGATACAGCCGGGAAGATTGCAGCCATCGGCGGCACCTTCACAGCGGCCAGATGCGACCTCGCCGACCACAAGGCCGCGCAGGCTATGCTCGACGCCGTGTGGCAGGAAGGTCCTCTAGACGGGCTGGTCAACAATGCCGGCATCATTCGCCGCGGCGATGCCATCGATTTCAGCGAAGCCGACTGGGACGACGTCATGGACCTCAATCTCAAGTCGCTGTTCTTTCTCAGCCAGGCCTTTGCGCACCATGCGCTTGCTGAGCCGGGGCGACGCGGCAAGATCGTCAACATCGCCTCCGTGCTGAGCTTCCAGGGCGGCATCAAGGTTGCGTCCTACACCGCCGCCAAGCATGGGGTGCTCGGAGTGACGCGGCTCCTGGGCTGCGAATGGGCGGCGAAGGGGATCAACGTCAACGCCATTGCGCCGGGCTACATTGAGACCAACAACACCGAGGCGCTGCGCGCCGACCCTGACCGCAGCGCGGCTATCCTTGGCCGCATTCCGGCCGGCCGCTGGGGCGAACCCGACGACATTGGCGACGCGGCCGTGTTCCTGCTGGCACGGGCGTCCGACTACATGCATGGCGCGGTGGTGCCCGTCGACGGCGGATGGCTCGCACGATAGGATATGAACATGACAGAGACGAAGATTTTTGCGCAGCCGGGCGAGGGCGAATGGGTTACGACACCTGACGGCAACCGGCGCCGCGTGGTGCTGTTTACGGACGAACTGATGGTGGTGCAGTTTGCCTTCAGGAAGAATGGCGTCGGCGACTTGCATTCGCATCCGCACGTCCAGTCGAGCTATGTTGCCGAGGGACGTTTCGAGGTGACGATCGACGGCGTGACGGAAACAATCGCCGCTGGCGGCAGCTTCATCGTGCCGTCAAATCGCGTGCATGGCGTCAAGGCGCTCGAGGACGGCCTGCTGGTCGACACGTTCACGCCGCACCGCGCCGACTTCTTGTAACGTCGTTCGGATTCCGGAAGTTACCGGGAAGAAGCCGGAGCGGCAGCCGCGCGGCCGCTCTTTAAACAATCAGCTGCCGAGGAACCCCTCCAGCACGCCGACGGCGTTGACGCCGATCTCTTCCACCGCGTAGCCGCCTTCCATGACGAAAAGTGTCGGCAGGTTGAGCGCGGCAATGCGGCGCCCGATCTTCGGAAAGTCGTCCGTCTGCAGCTTGAACTGGCTGATCGGATCCTTCTCGAACGTGTCGACACCCAGCGACACCACCACTACCTCCGGGCCGTATGCCGCGAGATGACCGCATGCATCGTCAAGTGAGGCGCTCCAGCCACCCCAGTCCGTGCCGAACGGCATCGGATAGTTGTGGTTGAAGCCAAGCCCGGCTCCTTCTCCGCGCTCGTCGGCGTGACCCAGGAAGTATGGGTACTCGACCATGGGGTCGGCATGCAGGTTCAGCACCTGCACGTCGTCGCGGCTGTAGAATATCTCCTGCGTGCCGTTGCCGTGATGGTAGTCGACATCGAGGATGGAGACACGTGCCGCCCCCTGGTCGCGGTACCACTGGGCGACCACGGCGGCGTTGTTGATGTAGCAATAGCCGCCCATGAAGGCCGAGCCGGCATGGTGGCCG
The DNA here is from genome assembly GCA_018823835.1 of Alphaproteobacteria bacterium. Lineage (GTDB taxonomy): Bacteria > Pseudomonadota > Alphaproteobacteria > Rhizobiales > Rhizobiaceae > CAMYMG01. The sequence goes on from JAHJHT010000002.1 coordinate 1,260,307, forward strand.
GGTGGCCGGCAGAGGGCGAAGGCTGTGCGCTCGCCTGACTTGACAAGGCCGGCGGCAGTCAGCGCGACATCATAGGACGACTTGATGGCTGGCCAGGTGCCTTCGACGAAGGGGGCGCCGCCGTCGAAGGAATAGTAGCCGAGCAGGGCGTCGATCGTCTTCGGGCGGACATCGCCCCGCAGGCCCCTGGTCGGCCAGGTGAAGGGGATGGCCGACCCGCCGCGGCCCGTCTTTTCCCAGAGCGGCCAGACGGTTGGCAGGAAATCGATATAGTCGGCCCGGTGCACGCGCGCGGCCGCCGCGACATCGTGCTCATTGGGCGGCAGGATCGGCCCGACCCCCTGCTTCTCGATCCTCGCCTTGACGATTTCGGCCCGCGACGGCTTCTCGAAGGCTGGCACGATGGCACCGCTGATCAATTCCATGGTTCCGGAATGCCCGAGATGGAGCGGCGAGTAGATAGTTTTCATGAGCGGAATCCGTTGCGCGATCGAGCAAGACCCTAGCCGCGTCGCAAGGCGCGCCGCAAGGGCCTGAATGGCCGTGGCGTTGCCGGGAGTTATGCCAGCCATTCGCAAAAGTCGCGGACGGCCAATCATTCTGTTGCCAAGCCCATTGGCATATGCTGACAATTGCGCGGGACGGCGCTGCCGCAGGCGCAGCCGGCAGAAGAGTGGGGCGTATGCGTGTCTGAATCAGCCGGTCGGAATGCCATTGATGTCCGCGGCGTGCGCAAGGTCTTCGGCTCAGGCGACGGTCAGGTAACGGCGCTGGACACGGTTTCGGTGTCCATCCGCGAAAACGAGTTCTTCACGCTGCTTGGACCCTCCGGTTGCGGAAAGACCACGCTGCTCAGGCTGATTGCAGGGTTCGAGTTCCCGACCGACGGGCAGATCATGCTGCATGGCGAGGACATCGCGCTGCTGCCGCCCTTCCGGCGACCGGTCAACACTGTTTTCCAGAGTTACGCCCTGTTTCCGCACATGACGGTGGCCGAGAATATCGCCTTCGGGCTCGAGATGCTCGGAAAGAGCCGGTCCGAGATCGACGGGCGCACCGCCGACATGCTGAAGCTCGTCCAGATGGAGGAACTCGCAAAGCGCAAGACGAGCGAGATTTCCGGCGGCCAGCAGCAACGCGTTGCGCTGGCCCGCGCGCTCGCGCCCCAGCCAAAGGTGCTGCTGCTCGACGAACCGCTGTCGGCGCTCGACTACAAGCTGCGCAAGGAGATGCAACTCGAGCTTAAGCAGCTCCAGCACGAGACAGGCATCACATTCATCTTCGTCACCCACGACCAGGAAGAAGCGCTGACCATGTCTGACCGCATTGCCGTCATGTCGACCGGCAAGATTCTTCAGGTCGGATCGCCGCATGATATCTACGAACATCCTGCCGAGCGCTTCGTTGCCGGCTTCATCGGCGAGACGAATTTCCTGGACGCCGAAGTCGTGGCCACCTCTGCCGGCAGCGCGACGGTGAAGCTGCCGTCCGGCAAGCAGATACCGGCCGGTCTGCCGGAGGGATTCCAGCCGGGTTCCCGCGTGAGCCTCGCTGTGCGGCCCGAAAGGGCGCAAATCGTTGCCGCCGACGCTGACGCAACCCTGGCCGGCGTCATCGACAATCTCGTCTATCTCGGGACGGACACGCATTTCCATCTTCGGCTCGACGGTGGCGAAGCGTTCATCGTGCGGCAGCAGAACAGCAGTGGCAGCGGCATAAACTTCGCCACCGGCGACCGCGTCGGCGTCATTCTCGGCGACGACGCCGCGCAGATACTGAAGGATTGACGATGACGTCGGCCCAGGACGTTGCCCAGCAGATCGAACGGAGAGACATCCGCAACCGCTGGCTGCTTTCGGCCCCGGCCCTCGTGATCATCTTTCTTGCGGCCATCGGGCCGCTTCTCGTCATGGTCGCATACTCCTTCATGGTGAAGGGCGACTACGGCGACGTGCGCTTCGGCGAATTCTCGCTCGACGGCTGGTTCTCCGTCCTGTTCTGGCGCGATATTTTCGACGATACGATCGGGCTTGCCGATGCGCATCTTTCCATTCTCTGGCGCTCTATCCGGTTGTCCTTCATCACCACGGCGCTGACGCTCGCCTTCGGTTTTCCAACCGCCTATTTCATCGCGACGCGGCCGCCGAGCACCCGAGAGGTCTGGGTTTTCCTGATCACCATTCCCTTCTGGACGAACCTCCTGATCCGCACCTTTGCGATGCAGGAGGTCGTACGCAACGAAGGGATTCTGAACTCGCTGATGATCTGGTCCGGCATCGTCGATCAGCCGGTGCAGATCATGTACACCGACGCGGCAATCCTGTTCGGCATGGTCTATGTCTACCTGCCGCTGATGGTGCTGCCGCTCTATGCCAGCATGGAGAAGCTGGACTTCCGCCTGGTCGAGGCGGGCTACGACCTCTATGCGACCAGGGCGCGCGTGCTGTGGCGCATCATCATTCCGCTTGTGCGGCCGGGTGTCATAGCCGGGTCGATCCTGGTGTTCATCCCTTCGCTCGGTGCCTACGTCATTCCGCGTGTGCTGGGAGGCGGCAAGAACATGATGCTCGGCAACCTGATCGAACTGCAGTTCGGGGCCGGCCGCAACTGGCCGCTCGGCGCCGCCATGTCCATCACCGTGATGCTCATCGTCATGCTGGCCCTGCTGGTCTATGTGCGCAACGCGACACGTTCGGGTGTGCAGCATGGCTAGGAAAAGGGCGTTCGATCTTCGCAACCAGACCGGCTTCGCCACGGTGGCGATGTTCACCTTCTTCATGCTCTACCTGCCAATGGCGGCGCTTGTTGTCTATGCGTTCAACGCAGGCAACTCGATGGCCATCTGGGAGGGCGTCTCGCTGCGCTGGTTCTATTCGGCGGCCAGCAACGAGCGCGTCCAGGACGCCGCATTGCGGTCTGTGATCATCGCTGCGTGTGCTGCATCGGTTGCCAGCATCGCCGCCACCATGGCCGCCATTGCCACGACGCGGACCAAGCCCTATCCGGGCCTGACGTTCAAATACGCCTTCATCAACCAGCCGCTGATGGTGCCGGAAATTGTCACCGCGGTGGCGCTGCTGATTGTCTTCTCGCGCATCAAGGTGTGGACTGGATATTCGGGCATCGGCTACCTGATCGCCGCCCACTCCGCCTTCTGCATCCCTTTCGCCTACCTGCCGATCCGGGCACGGTTGGAGAACATGAACCTGACGCTGGAGCAGGCCGCGGCCGATCTCTACGCGACGCCCTGGCTCGTGTTCCGCCGGATCACGCTGCCCTTGTTGCGGCCCGGCATCATTGCCGGCTTCATGCTGGCATTTGTCATCTCGCTGGATGACGTTGTGATTACCGAGTTCGTGAAATCGGGCGGGCAGGATACGCTGCCTACCTACATGCTGGGGCAACTGCGCCGGGCAACGACGCCCGAGGTGAACGCCATTGCGACGGTGTTCCTTCTGTTTTCGGTGCTACTCGTCACCGCATTCTTTTTCATCAACCGCCGAAAGGCATAGCGTGCAAATTCAACAGGGAGATCGACCATGAAGACTGCACTGAGAATGACGACGACAGCAATTGCGCTGTTGGCGCTGGCAGGCGCGACGCACGCGGAGGGCGTGCTCAACATCTACAACTGGGGCGACTACACGAGCCCCGAGCTGATCAAGAAGTTCGAGGCCGCGAACGACGTCAAGGTGACGATCACCGACTACGACTCCAACGACACGGCGCTCGCCAAGGTCCGCGCGGGCGGGCACGGCTTCGACATCGTCGTTCCCTCCGCCAACTACGTGCCGATCTGGGTGAAGGAGGGCCTTCTGCTCGAATCCCGTCCCGACCAGATGGAGAACTTCAAGAATGTCGATCCGCGCTGGGTCGACGTGCCGTGGGATCCGGGCCGCCACTACTCCGTGCCGTGGCAGTGGGGCGTGACCGGCATCGGCGTCAATTCCAAGGTCTATGGCGGTGACATCAACACGTCGGCGATCTTCCTCGATCCGCCGGCCGAACTCGTCGGCAAGATCAACGTCGCGCCCGAGATGAACGACGTGCTCTTCGCAACCATCAAGTATTTCGGCGGCGAGTGGTGCACCGGGGACCGGGAGCTTCTCAAGAAGGTTCGCGACAAGGTCGTCGAGGCCAAGACGAAGTGGCTCGCGATGGACTACAGCGTGACCGAGAAGCTGCCTGCCGGCGACTACTCCGCCGTCTATTACTGGAACGGCGCCATCATGCGCTCGAGGCTGGCCAACCCCGACATCAAGTTCGGCTACCCGAAGGAAGGCTATCCGATCTTCATGGACAGCGTGGCGATCCTGAAGGACGCGGCCAATGTCGAGAACGCCAAACTGTTCATGAACTTCATCATGGACCCGGAAAATGCAGCGTTGATTTCGAGCTTCGCGAAGTATGCCAACGGCATCAAGGGATCCGAGCAGTTCATGCCGGAAGACATGAAGACGGCGCCTGAACTGGTGGTGCCCGCCGAATTCGAAAAGGCAGGCGAATTCCTGAAGAGCTGCTCGCCGGAGACGGTCGATCTCTATTCGCGGATCTGGACCGAGCTGCAGAAGTAGTTCAGCAGTCGGGCCCGGCATCACCGCCGGGCCCGCACTTGCGGCCAATCCCTGACACCAGACATATGCGGCGCTCCTTGCCGGAAGGACCATCCTTGACTGACGCGTTTACAACCCGCTTCGGCTTTCCCCGCAGCGAGGTTTCGCTCGCCAACTGGCGGCTCGCTCCCTACAGCGCATGGTCGTTTCACAACGCTGCCGAAATGGTGCCGAGCGCTGTGATCGCCGCTGCCGACGGCTCGGAGCCTCCCGCGGCCGACCCCTCATGGCTGCTGGCGCAGACACGGGCGGGAGGGGCGCAGGAGAAGATCGACGACTTCCTGCGACGCTCGCATACCGATGCGCTGGTCGTCATGAAGGACGGAAAGTTCGTGGCGGACTTTCATGCGCCCCACCACGATCCCAGAGCCCCCCACATCGTGTTCTCGATCAGCAAATCGCTGACCGCGATCCTTGCGGGAACGCTGCAGGAGGACGGTGCGCTCGACCCCAATTCGCCGATCACGGATCATGTGCCGGAGGTCGCCGGTTCTGCCTATGGCGACGCGACGGTGCGGCACCTCCTCGACATGGCGGTCGCGCTCGATTTCGACGAAAGCTACCTCGACCCGGAAAGCGATTTCGCCCGCTACCGGCGAGCCATGCTCTGGAACCCACAGCTTCCGGGCCGGGCCGAGGAAGCCATGCTCGGCTTCCTTGCCTCGCTGAAGAAAGGGGAGGGCGACCACGGCGCACCCTTCCGCTACCGCTCGCCGAACTCCGACCTCTTGGGCATTGTCGTGGAGCGCGCAGCGGGCCGGCGTTATGCCGAGCTGATGAGCCAGCGCCTGTGGAAGCCGATGGGTGCGAAGGCCGATGGCTTCGTGACGGTCGACCGCGAAGGCACCGCCCGCGCGGCCGGCGGCGTCAGCGTCACGGCACGGGACCTTGCGCGCGTCGGCGAACTCATGCGCAACGGCGGCGTCACGGGCGGCAAGCGCGTTTTGCCGGAAATCTGGGTACAGGATACGCTGACCGGCGGCGACGCAGACGCGTGGCGACAGGGTGACTTCGCGCACCTGCTGGAGAACGGCCGCTACCGAAACAAGTGGTACCAGACCGGCTTTGCAAACGGCGCATTCTTCGCCATCGGCATCCATGGGCAATGGCTGTGGGTCGATCCCGAGGCGGCTGTCGTGGTCGTGCGCCTTTCGTCCCAGCCCGAGCCTGTCGACGACCCGCTGGATCTCGAGTGCATCGCGCTGTTTTCCCGGATCGCCGAACTCTCCTAGGCTCAGGCAGCGTTGCTTGCGAAGCGCCCGTCGGCCTGGTCAAGCCGTTTGCGGATCTGCGTGATGATCATGGAGTCGTCGGGCACGCAGTTTTCGTAGGTCAGGAACTCGCCTGTCTTGAGCGGACGGAGAACCTTGGCGCGCTCGGCGAGACCGAGCGGCACCGCGCCGGCACGACGCGCATCTTCCCAGGTCATCGCGAAGCCGCGGTAGTCGGTCTCGCCGATCATGCCGAGCGTGTCGCCAGCGCCGAGGTCGCGCTTGGCGACGGCTACGGCCTCGGCGACGGGCCGGTCAAGCGGCTCGAGATCGGCACGCTTGTAGATCACCGCGTGGGCAGCCGAGAGGGGCACTTCAAGGCTGGTCAGGTGGTAGGGCCTGAAGAGGGTGAAATAGGGGCCCTTGCCGACCTTCAGGTCGCTCATCCGTTCGAGCACGCGCGGATGCTTCGTCTCTATGACGCAGAACACTCCAGGCGCGACGCCCTTGCCGATCGAGTAGTCGACGACACCCTTCCGGTTGAGGATGCCGCCGTCCTCGCGCGGGCATAGGACGTCCGCCAGTTCGTCCCGCCCCGCTGCCGGCCCGTGCATGCCGGGCACGTCGGGAACGAGGCCCGTCGCGTTGGCGATGGCGACCATCTCGACGGCCGTCTTGGAGCCGTCGACGAACTCGACGAGCATGCGCGCATTCATGTTGCGTTCGGCCGCCTCTTTCTCGTAGGCGGCCGGCACGGCATCGATCCTGAGAGGATTGTTCTTACCCTTTCCCGCTGCGACGATGCCGAAGCCGAGCGTCCTGGCAAAGCCGATCAGTTCCAGCGCGCAGGCCGGTTCGTCGCCTGCGGCACCGGTGTAGACGACGCCAGCCTTGCGGGCTTCCTCATGCAGGAAGCGGCCGATGGTGATGTCGGCCTCGACGTTCAGCATGACGATGTGCTTGCCGTTCCTGATGACTTCGAGTGCCAGCAGTGTCCCGGAGTTGGGGTTGCCGGTGGCGTCGATGACGACGTCGATGCGCCCCGCCGTGGCAAGCGCCTTCAGGTCCTCCGTCACGGCGATCTTGCCCGCCTCTATCGCCCGGTCGATGTCGGTTGCCGAACCGGCCTGGACGATGTCCGCCCGCTCATGGCCCGCCAGAAGCGCCGCGTCGATGGCGGACTGCGGGCGCACCTCTGCGATCGCGCCGATCCGCATTCCCGTCATCAGGGCAACCTGCACGACAAGGTCCGTCCCCATCTGGCCCGCGCCGGCAAGGCCGATGGTTATCGGGCCATGTTGTTCCGCGCGCTGTTGCAGCTCGGCGGGAAATTGCAGATGCGTCATGCGTAAACTCTCCCAGACCGGCGAACCTTCGCCGGCGCTTAACCGCCATTCCTATGTGCAGCCGGGAAAATTTCCAACAGTTCTGTAGCTTCCGCCTGGCGATTCAATCCGATGTCCGGATCAGGCTGGCAGAAACCGGGCCGGTGTCCAGGTGCCGCCAGCCCGGCTGGATTCGACCGCGGCAGCGACGAATTTCACGCCGCGGGCTCCGTCGACAACGTCAGGTACCTGGGCGGCCCGCGCGGGATCGACCGCCATGCCACTGCGATGGGCACGAATGATCTCGGCCGCGTCACAGTAGAAGTTGGCGAAGGCCTCGATATAGCCTTCCGGATGGGCCGCCGGCATGCGCGAGACCCGCCGGCTCTCCGCGGAGGCGCCATGGCCGCCGCGCACGATGGTGCGTGTCTCCTCGCCATAGACCGAGAAGCGCAGTTCTTCCGGCCGCGCGCCCGACCATTCGAGCCCGGCCTTGTCGCCAAAAATGCGGACCGAGAGATCGTTGTAGTGGCCGGGCGAGGTCTGACTGGCCAGGATTGTCCCGCGCGCGCCGCCGGTCCAGCGCACCATGACATGGGCATTGTCGTCGAGGCGCCGTCCCGGGACGGCGGTGAAAAGGTCGGCGGCGACCGCTTCGGCCTCGCAGCCGGAGATATAGCTCGCCAGGTTGAAGGCATGCACGCCGATGTCGGCGAGCACGGCCGACTGGCCAGCTCGCGCCGGGTCGGTCCGCCACTCTGCCTGCTTCTGGCCCTCCGCGTCGATCGGCAACGTCAACCAGTCCTGGATGTAGGCGGCATGCAGCGAAACGATGCGGCCGAGTTCGCCGGCCGCCACCATCTCGCGCGCCTGCCTGACCATGGCGTAGCCCGTGTTGTTCAGCGTGACGACGAAACGGCGCTTGCGCGCTCGGGCCAGCGCCACGAGCGCCTCGGCATCGGCAAGCGTCGTCGACAGCGGCTTGTCGCAGATGACGTCGATGCCAGCCTCTAGGAAGGCCGTCGCGATCGGCGCATGCAGATGGTTGGGCGTGACGATGACGACCGCCTCGATGCCGTCCGGCCGGGCTGCCTCGGCACGTGCCATCTCGCGGTAGTCCGCATAGCTGCGGTCGGGCGCAATGCCGATTTCCTGGGCGGAGGCCGCGGCGTTGGTCGGATCGGACGACAGCGCCCCGGCAACCAGCGAGATCCGGTCGTCAAGGCGAATGGCGAGCCGGTGGACGGCGCCGATGAAGGCATTGCGGCCACCGCCGACCATGCCAACTCTCAGGCGATCGTGCGCCACCTTGTCTGTAGTTGCATAGACCATGCTCCCGGTACTCCTTCCCATCTAGCCAGCGCAGCGTTGTACCGATCATAAGGTGGCATCCCAAAATTTCGAACGCAATTTCCAAATTTTCATTTTGTAAACTGAAGCGGCAGGGCTAACTTGCGGCTGTGCCGGGGCCGGCAAGGGCAGGGAGGAGGTTCGGGTGAGTTTCAGTCCGAGAAGCGGTACCTCGTTCGTGCCGGCAGCATGAGCGGCGCGCGCAAGACCCCCGCAAAGCTGGCGGGCAGTGGTCGCCAAGAGCCGGCAAGCGGCAAGAAGGCGCGATCACTCGCAGCACTTGGCCACGCCAAGCCGCAGACCTACGAGGAACTGCGCGCTGTCCTGTCGTCCGGAACCGTGCATTTTCCGAAACGGCTGCGTCAGGTCGCCATCTTCCTCTGGCAGCACCCAAGCGAGGTCGCTCTCGGCACGATTGTCCAGGTGGCGGAGCAGGCTGGCGTTCAGCCCTCGACGCTGGTGCGCTTCGCCAAGACCTTCGGCTATTCCGGCTTTTCCGACTTCCAGGGCCTGTTCAAGGAACACGTCAAGGGATCCTGGCCAGAGGGGGCCGCCCGTGAAGGAGGCGGCCCGGGGACTGCGGATACCGGCGAGCACGGCCATTTCCTTACCGGCATGGTGGGAGCTTCGCGCGCTTCGCTTGGCAGGCTGGACAGCGAGTTCGATTTCGACAGTTTCGATACGATGGTAGAGCAGCTGGCGGCAGCGGAACTGATCTATGTAATCGGCAGCAAGCGGGCCTTCCCGGTTGCGACCTATCTGTCACTGACGCTTTCACAGCAGGGCGTGCGCAATCTGCTCGTCGACAATGTCGGGTCCAATGCGCTCGATCAGGTTGCGTGCATCGGCAGGCGGGACGCCGTGCTCGCGATCTCCTTCAGCCCATACAATTCGATCACGCCCGACCTGGTGGCCGTCGCAAACGAGCGCAACGCCTGTATCGTCACAATTACCGACAGCACCTTCAGCCCGCTGGTCAAGCTGTCGGACACCTGGCTGGAAGTGGTCGAGTCGGACTTTGCCGGGTTCCGTTCACTCGCCGCGTCGCTCGCCGTCGGCATGGCGCTGGTACATGGCGTCGTCGCACGCCGCGGATCGCGACCGGAGTGAGATTGACGGAGCGGAATGGTTATTCCATATTCTAAAAAATAGAAACTGTGTTCTGGGAGGGCCGGTGGAAATCAAACTCGACGGCAAGGTGGTTCTGGTGACCGGATCGACGCAGGGCATCGGCCGAGCAATCGCCGAGACGCTTGCCCGCTCCGGCGCCGGAGGCCTGCTGATCACCGGCAGAGACGAGGTGCGGGGGCAGGCGGTTGCTGAAGAACTCTCGCACGTCGGGGCGCCGTCGATCTTCGTCGCCGCCGACCTTTCGGACGCGGGAGCGCCTGGCCGTCTGGTGCGAGCATGCCTCGACCGGTTCGGGCGCATCGATGGGCTGGTCAATGCTGCGGGCCTGACCGACCGGGCCTCCCTCCTCGAGGCCGACCTCGACGATTGGGACAGGCTGTTCGCGGTCAACGCGCGCGCGCCTTTCTTTCTCATGCAAGCGGCGATCGCGGCCATGCGCCAGAGGGGCGAGGGCGGCGCCATCGTCAACATCCAGTCGATCAACGCGCATTGCGGCACTCCCGAGCTCGCCGTCTATTCCGCAAGCAAGGGTGCGCTCGCCACAATCACACGCAGCGCCGCCAACGCACACCGTTTCGACCGCATCCGGGTCAATGGCATCAATGTCGGATGGACCGACACGCCTGCCGAACGCATCATGCAGGGCGACACGCTCGGCCACGGTCCGGGCTGGATCGACGAGGCATCGGCATCGCAGCCTTTCGGTTGCCTGTTTACCGCCGAAAATGTGGCCCGGCTCGCTGTGTTCCTGCTTTCGGATGCAGCCGGGCCTATGACCGGCGCGCTGATCGACCAGGAACAATGGGTGGTGGGGGCAAACCGGTGAACGCCCCCGCCGGAGCGCTCGAGAAGCTCGGCCCCGCCATGCTGGCGCGACTGCCGGCCGGCATTGCGGGACCAGCCTATGACAGGGCGAAGCTGCAGCCAGGCATGGCACATATCGGCGTGGGTGCATTCCATCGCTGCCATCAGGCCGAATACACAGACGACCTCCTCGCCCGACACTTCGACCGCTGGGGCGTCGTCGGCATCAATGTCCGGCCGCCAAACCTGTCGAAGACCCTGGGCAGCCAGGGCAGTCTCTACACGCGACTGATCCGCGAGGACCAGCGCGTGGAAGCGCGTGTCATCGGCAGCATCGTGTCGGTCGTCGACAGCCAGGAGAGCGCCGAGCCGGCGCTTGATGCCCTGGCAACATCCGATATCGACGTGGTGACGCTCACCGTCACCGAGAAGGGCTATTGCCACCGGCCATCGAGCGGCGAACTCGATCTCGACCACCCCGACATCGTCCACGACATGGCCAATCCCGGGGCACCGCGTAGCGTGCCGGGCATATTGGTGGAAGCACTCGACAAACGCAGGAAGACGCATGGTCGTCCAGTCACACTGCTCAGCTGCGACAATATCCAGGCAAACGGCAAGGTGCTCGCCAATGTCGTGCGTTCGCTCGCCGCCCGTCGCGACAACGGCCTGATCGACTGGATTGCCGACAACGCCACCTTCCCGTCGGCCATGGTCGACCGGATCGCGCCGGCAACCTCGACAGTCGACATCGAGACTGTGGAGCGGCGCTTTGGCTATCGCGACGATGCCGTCGCCGTCGGAGAGCCGTTCCGCCAATGGGTCATAGAAGAGAAATTCGCCGGCCGCTTCCCGCGCTGGGATCTCGTCGGCGCGAGCTTCGTCAACGATGTCACGCCGTTCGAGCATCTCAAGATGCGCGTGCTCAACGGCGCGCAGACGACGCTTTGCTACCTTGGCGTCCTGGCCGGCCTCGAGCACACGTCGGACGCGATCGCCAATCCCCTGCTCGCAGCCTTCGTGCGACGCATGCTGGTCGAAGAGACGCTGCCGACGCTGATGCCGGTGCCCGGCGTTTCGCCGGAGGCCTATGTCGAGCAGAGCCTCGCGCGTCTCAGGAACACCGCCATCCGCCACCGCAACCACCAGGTGGCGACGGACGGCTCGCAAAAGATCGTGCAAAGGCTGCTCAACCCGATCCGCGAAAGTCTGCAGGCAGGACGCGACATCACGCTTCTTTCCGTTTCCGCCGCAGGTTGGATGGCCTATCTCATCAAGGCGTCTGCGCGTTTTGGCGCGAAATGGGAGGTTTCGGATCCCTGTGCGGACAGGGTAGCCGAGCTGGCTGAACGGACTGGCAGGGACGTAAGGGCGCTGACGGAAGGGATCCTGTCAATCGAGACGATCTTCGAGCCCGAACTAGCCGCGAACGGCAAATTTCGCCGCGGCGTGTCGGAGGGCCTGGAGGGACTGCTCTCGGACGACCCGATTGAGTTCATCAGGGGCATCTGCGCGCGTCAGGCGTGTTGAAGCGTCCGGAGCAATCTGGAACTACGAAGAGGAAGTGAGGATATGAAGCTAGGACTGCTGACCGCACCGTTCCCGGATCAATCGCTGGGCGAAGTTGCCGACTGGGCGAGCTCAGTCGGCTTCGAAGCGTTGGAGATCGCGTGCTGGCCGAAGTCTTCCGGCGCGAGCCGCCGCTATGCCGGAACCAGTCACATCGACGCGGACGGCACTTCGGCTTCGCAGGCGAAGGAAATTGCTGCGTCGCTGTCGGAAAAGGGAGTGACTGTCTCCGGCCTCGGCTTCTATCCCAATCCGCTGCATCCCGATGCAGACCACCGGCAGGCGGTGATCGATCATCTCAAGAAGGTCATCGTCCTGGCCTCGCGCATGGGTGTCGGCGTCGTCAACACCTTCTGCGGCGGCGACGCGTCGAAGACCGTCGATGCAAACTGGGAAGACGCACTCAAGGTCTGGCCGGAGGTGATCGCGCACGCGCGCGACAACGGCGTCAAGCTGGCCTTCGAAAACTGCCCGATGATTTTCAGCTACGACGAATGGCCCGGAGGCCACAACATCGCCTACGCGCCCTACATCTGGCGCCGCATCCTCGAAGCCTGGGGTGGCGATGTCGGCATGAACTTCGACCCGTCCCACCTCGTCCTGCAGATGATCGATCAGGACAGGTTCATCAGGGAGTTCGGCGCGAGCATGCTGCATGTCCACGCCAAGGACCTGATGATCGACCGCGACGGGCTCTACGAACGCGGCATCCTGTCGGCCGGCATGGGATGGCAGGTTCCGCGCATGCCGGGTCTCGGCGACGTGGACTGGAGCGGATTCTTCGCCGGCCTTTACCGGGCCGGCTATGACGGGCCTGTCATCATCGAGCATGAGGACCGGCGTTTCGAAGGGAGCGATGACAAGGTGAAGCGTGGATTTCTCCTCGCCCGCGACGTTCTTCGCCCCTTCGTCAAGTGACGGCGGAAACGAGAAACCAAGACCAAGAACTACAAACAGTTCAACACTCGGAGGAAGACGACAATGCGTAATTCAAGATATCTGGCAACGCTCCTCGGCGGCGCGGCACTCCTGGCTTCGGCCGTCGCCTCGAATGCAGAGGGACCCTATACGATCGGTGTTTCGAACACCGTCCAGGGCAACGGCTGGCGCGAGGAAATGATCTGCGCGATCAAGGCCCAGGCGCTTGCCTCGGGCGAGGTGGACAAGCTGAACATCGCGCACCGCAACACCGATGCTTCGGGCCAGCTCGAGGACCTGCGCAATCTGATCAGCGCCGGTGTCGATGCCATCGTGGTCAACCCGGCCGACCCGGCTGGCATCAAGGCGGCGCTCGAGGAAGCGACCAAGGCCGGCATCGTCGTGGTCGCGGTTGACCAGACGGTCACCGAGCCGACCGCCTACATCATCTCCAACAACCAGGAGGAATACGCTTATCTTGGTGCCAAGTGGCTGTTCGAGACGATCGGCGGCAAGGGTTCCGTTGTCTACATGCGTGGCGCAGCCGGTGCATCGGCAGACAGCGACCGCGATACCGGCTTCAAGCGGGCCCTCGCCGAGTTCCCGGATGTCACGGTGGCGCATGAGGTCTTCACCGGCTGGCAGCAGGACCAGGGCAAGCAGCAGATCTTGGACTTCATTTCCAGCGGCCTGCCGTTCGACGGTATCTGGACCTCGGGCATCGACAATGTGATCGTCGACGCGCTGGTTGAATCGCAAACGCCGCTGGTTCCGGTCGTCGGCGCCGACAATGCCGGTTTCGTTGGCCAGCTCACCTCCGTCGAGGGCCTAAAGGGCGCGGCGGTCACCAATCCGGGTTCGATCGGCGGCGCCGGCGTGACGCTCGCCTTGCAGATTCTCAACGGCAAGAAGCCGGCCGAGCAGACCGTGCTGGTCAATCCGCAGATCTGGGCAAACACCACCGACGAGGGCATGGCACAGCTGAAGGCTGCCGCCGATCCGTCGCTCAGCCCCGAATGGCCGGTCAGCATCTCGATCCCGGACTGGACCACCTACAGCAAGGAACAAATCGTGGCCTGCAAGGGCCCGGGTGAATAACCAGGATCACGACGGGGACGGCGGCCGAAAAAGCCGCCGCCCCCTTTCTTCCCGCCACAACAGTGCATAGCCTTCGCCCATGACAAGCAGCCCGCTCCTCGACGCTACCGGCGTCGCGAAGAACTATGGCGCGGTCGCCGCGCTGCGTAACGCCTCGCTGTCGGTCCTGCCGGGCGAGGTGCATGCGCTGATGGGCGCCAATGGCGCCGGCAAGTCCACGCTCGTCAAGATTCTCACCGGCGCCGTGCCTGCCGATTCCGGCAGTATCCTGATCCGCGGACAGTCGCATGATATCCGTTCGCCGGCGCAAGCTCGCCGTGCCGGCCTGGTATCGGTCTACCAGGAACCGGCACTGATACCCGATCTGGACGTGGCGTCGAATCTGCGCCTGACGCGAACCCCGCTGGAGCCGTTCCGCCAGTGGGTCCGCGAGCTTGGCGTGCCTGACCTCGATATTTATGCGACCGCGCGCGACATTCCGCTCGCCATTCAGCGGGTGCTCGACCTGGCCCGTGCGCTCGCTATCGAGCCCGATGTGCTCCTGCTCGACGAGATGACGGCGGCGCTGCCCGCGGACCTTGCCGAGAAGGTGCTGGACGTTGTGCGCCGCCAGAGCAAGGCCGGTCGGTCCGTGATCTTCATTTCGCACCGCTTTCTCGAGATCGCGGCTCTCTGCGACCGTGCCACCGTGCTGCGCGACGGCGAGACGGTCGGCGTCGTCGACATCGAGCCAGGCGTCGAGGAGCGTATCGTCGAGCTGATGCTTGGCGCAAAGATGGAGAAGGCGCGCGCCGCCGCGCTCCCCTCCGGCGATGCCGTTCCCTCCGGATCGCAGGCGCGGCTCGGGCTGCGCAACCTGCGCGTCGGCACCAGGCTTCAGGACGTCTCGTTCGACCTTCACAATGGCGAGGTTCTCGGCGTCGTGGCGCTCGAAGGCCAGGGCCAGGACCAGCTGTTCGGCGCGCTTTCCGGCTCGATACGCCCGTCCGGCGGCACCATCGAGGTGGACGGCCGACCCGTCGAATTCGCGCATCCGGCCGACGCCGTCAGGGAGGGTATCGCCTATGTGCCCGGCGACCGGGCGGAGGCGCTCCTGATGCAGCAATCCGTGCAGCACAACATCGCCCTGCCGTTCAGCGCCAGCCTGCGTAACTGGGGCCCTATCGACATGCGCAAGGAACGCCAGCTGGTCGGCAGCGCGATCGAGCGGCTGCAGATCGACACCCGTGCGCAAAGGGAGGTGCAACGGCTTTCGGGCGGCAACCAGCAGAAGGTCACGATCGCGCGTTGGATCGCCGCCGATGCGCGGACCATCCTATGCTTTGATCCGACGCGGGGCATCGACGTACGCACGAAGAAGGAAATCTACCGGCTGCTGCGCGAGCTGGCGGAGCAGGGCAAGTCCGTCCTGTTCTACACCTCGGAACTTGAGGAGGTGCAGTTCGTCTGCGACCGCGCGGTCGTCATCTTTGGCGGACGCGTGGTCGACATCTTCCCCGCATCCGTTGCCGACGAAGCGACCCTTACGCGCGCCTCCTATGGGCTGCCGCGCGACGAAAAACGGGATATTGCGCCCACAGGTGGCGAGGCCTCCGGCCAGGTGAATGCAACATGATGGCCTTTTTCCGCGGCAAGGGCTGGGTCACGGGACTGTTCGTTCTGCTGGCGCTGCTGTTCGTTTTTACCCGGGTGATTCAGCCCAACTATGGCGCCAATGATTTCGGCTCGCTGGTCCGCGCCGTCTTGCCCTTCGCGTTTGCCGTTGCCGCCCAGACGGTCGTGGTCATCGCTGGTGGAATCGACCTGTCGGTCGCTTCGATGATGGCGCTGACCAGCGTCATCGCGGCGGCGATGATGGACGGAGCGTCGGAAGAATTCGCGCTGCTCGTCGTGCCCTTCGTCCTCCTGGTCGGGTTCGCGCTGGGCGCCCTGAACGGCATCCTGATCGTCGTTACCCGGGTTCCCGACATCGTCGTGACGCTTGCCATGCTCTTCGTACTGCAGGGCGCCGCGCTTTTGGTGCTTGGCGCACCGGGCGGCTCTGCCGCGGAATGGCTGAAGGAACTGGTCGTCGGAACGGTCGGAATGCCGGGCGTTCCCGAGGCAGTGACCGACTGGATACCGAAAGGCCTCGTTCTGCTCCTCGTCTGCCTTGGTGTCGTCTGGATACCGCTGCGACGCTCCTGGCTCGGGCTCTCGATCTATGCCATCGGTTCGAACCAGCTCGCCGCCTTCCGCAGCGGCGTTCCCGTCGCGCGTACCCGCATCGTCGCCTATGCGATTGCCGGCCTGTTCGGCGCCATGGGGGGACTCACCCTGACGATGAGCACGGGAATTGGCGCGCCGATCCCCGGGCCTTATCTGCTGGCAAGCGTTGCCTCCGTCGTGCTCGGGGGCGTGGTGCTGGGCGGTGGACGCGGGGGGCTGGTAGGACCGATCGTAGCGGTCTTCCTGCTGCGACTTGTGCGCACCGACCTGACGCTTCTCGCCATCGATCCCAATGTCGCGGCGATCGTGGAAGGCACGATCATGGTCGTGGTCGTCATGCTTGGCGCTTTCCTGGCCATGAGGGGGAGGACGCAATGAGCCTGGGCGCGACATCGACAACAGCGCCGGTGCCGCTGCGCCGGCGCATCAAGCGCTTCATGAGTGACCGACCGCTCGTGCCCCTGCTGATCCTGCTCGTCTTGCTGGTATTGGTGCTGCAAATCCTGCGCCCCGGCATCATCAACGAGCGCTGGATCGCCAACACCATCAAATTTGCCATTCCGCTGGCACTCCTGGCCGGCTGCCAGACCATGACGATGCTGACGGGCGGCATCGATCTTTCCGTCGGCACCGTCGCCACGATGAGCGCCTTCATCATGGCGACACAGGTCATCAACCACGACCCTGCTGTCGCCATTCTGATCTGCATGATCCCGGCCGTGCTGATCGGCCTGGCAAACGGCATCGGCGTCGGCGTCTTTCGGGTGCACCCTCTGATCATGACGCTCGGCACCAGTCTGATCGGCATAGGCTGCCTGCAGGTCTACCAGCGGACGGTCATCGCGACGGGGACCAAGGTGCCGGATTTCCTCGGCTGGCTCGGAACCGGGCTGACCTACGGCGTCCCCAACGCGCTGCTGCTCTTCCTGCCTGTCGCCGCTCTGATCATCTTCACGCTGCGGCGCACTGGATTCGGCAGGCTGCTCTACGCGGTCGGCGACAACGAGAAGGCTGCGCGTCTCTCGGGCGTCGTCTACTGGAAGGTGATCATTGCGCTCTACATCATTTCGAGCGTCCTCGCGGGTATCGTCGGGCTGCTCTACGTCGGCCTGATCAAGGCGCCATCCCTCTCCCTCGTCGAACCGCTGGTGCTGCCCTCGGTCGCTGCGGCCGTCATCGGCGGCACCTCGATCTTCGGCGGGCGGGGCGGCTACACCGGAACGATACTCGGGGCGCTGATCCTGACGGTGCTGACCACGTTGCTTACGGTGCTGCAAATGCCCGAGGGCGCTCGCCGTATCCTGTTCGGGCTGATCATCCTGCTCGTCACGGCGGCCTACCTTCGCATCATCGAGGATCGCTAGGACGACCTGAAAGGCTATTCGCCGATGCGCGCGGTACCCGATGCGCCATCGTCGCGAAGCCAGGCAATCTTGCCCTGGCCGAGCAGCCTGATCTTGAAGCAGAATTGGCGGCCCTTGTACCAGGTCGGCCATTGCTGGCAGAGCGCGTCGTTCTCGACCCACCAGCGGCCCTCTTCCTTCGGTGCGAACATGCGGGCAGCCGAGATCCCGGAAATGTCACCGACCACCACGCCGTCATTGCGGTAGCGCAAAGGCAGGGAGATACCGAGCGGCGTGTTGAGCCGCACCAGTTCGCCGCCGATCAGCTTCCTGATGCCTGAGCCGGCAAGTTCCTCGGCGATCGCGGCGCGTGAGATCACGCAGAGTGCTGCCAGGAGTACGACGGCGAGGCATCTCGGTGCGGTAACGGACGACATGATGGCTCTCCATCTTCAGCTTAAACCACGCACCGACCGCTCACCTGCGTCGCAGTAGGCGCTAGCGGGATTTACGGTCGGCCGCGGGAAACGGATCACACCTAGCACGCGAGGCAGTGTTGGGCGGCTGAAGCTGGGACGGGGAGCGGAACCCGGTTATGCCTGGGAGAACCGATAGCCGTGCGCGGCGGGACATGCCCGCGCGATCATATCGAAGCGTTCGCGTTGCGGTTCCGGCTGCGCGCCTGCACGAAGCTGCGGATGGCTAGAACTGCCACCGTCACGATGATCAGGATGACGGAGAGCGCCGCGATGGCGGGATTGATGTTGTCGCGCAGGCCCATCCACATCAGGCGCGGCAGGGTGATGGCATTGACGCTGGTGATGAAGAGCGTCACGCCGATCTCCTCCCAGGACAGGATGAACGACAGCAGTGCTGCGGTGACGATGCCGAACTTGATGTTGGGGATGATGACCTGCGTGGCGCGCTCCCAGGTGCTCGCCCCGAGCCCGCGTGCGGCGAGGTCGATGCGGCGGTCGACCTGGCTCAGCGCCACGAGGATCAGCACCGTCGCGAACGGAACGGTCATCACCGAGTGCGCCATGGCGACACCGAGCCAGGTGTCGTAGCCGAACAGCGAACCGGCGCTCGAGAGCGAAGTGAGCAGGAAATAGAGCGTAATGGCAGAGACGACCGGCGGGACCACCATGGGCAGCAGGACGAAGCCGACAAGGAGCGCGGTGAAACGCGGCTGGAACATCCACACCCCGAGCGAAAAGCATAGTGCCAGCAGGGTGGAGAACAGGCTGCTCACGAGGCCGATGCGTATCGAGAGCAGGATGCTGTCCAGCCAGCGCGGATCCTCGATCAGTGCGCGGTAGTGCCGGAGGGACAGTTCGCCGGAGGGCATGGCCAGCATGCGCGATGGCGTAAACGACACGGGCACGACGGCCAGAAGCGGCATCAGCAGGAATAGCGCGACAAGCGCTGCGACGATCAGTGACACTGGGCCCGGGCGGTAGGTCGGCATGGCTAGACCATCTGCCTTGGCCGCACGTAGCGGAACAGCAGCGCCATCAGGGCCGCGACGAAGAGCACCAGGACCACGCTGATCGCGGCGCCGAGACCCCAGTCGGGGCTCTGGAAGATGCGCAGGTAGACAAGTTCGGCGACCATGACGCTGCGCCCACCGCCGAGAATTGCCGGCGTCACGAAGAAGCCGAGCGCGAAGACGAAGACGATCAGCGCCGCGCCTATGATGCCGGAGGCGGTCATCGGCACGAAGACGGTCCAGAAGGTGCGTGTCCCGCTGGCGCCGAGGCCGCGCGCTGCTAGCAGGACGCGATCGTCCAGGCTGCGCATTGCCGATGCGAGGGGAAAGACGGCAAAGGGAATGAGGAAGTGCGTCATGCCGACGATGACGCCGAATTCGTTGCGAACCAGCGCCAGCGGTTCCGACGTGACGCCGATCGCCTGAAGCCAGGTGTTGATGAGCCCGCGGTTGGAAAGCAGCGCGACCCAGCCGAAAGCCCGTGTCAGCACCGAAATCCAGAACGGCACAAGGATGCAGAATTCTGCCAGCATGCGCTGGGTAGGGGTGCCGCGCACCCATACGAAGGTGATGGCATAGGCGCAGATGACGGAGGCGGCCGTCACAACGGCGCAAATGCGCAGCGTACGGATGAAGACCGACTGCACCAGTGGATCAGTGAGAAGCACGCCGTACTGCCCGAGGCCAGGCTCGGGCAGCGTGAAGCTCCATTTGACGACACCGAGGAACGGCCAGGCATAGGACAAGGCAAGAAACAGGAGCAGCGGCGCCATGAGAAGCGCCGCGCCCGTCCTGTTCGACAAATGTCGCATCAATCCCCGGCCTGATCAGGCCGAGATGATCTTGGTGTACTCGTCGAGCGCTGCGCCGTAGTTGGCGGCGTACCAGTCCATGTCGAGCGGCACCTGCTTTGCCATGTTCGCCGGGTCGACGGGGTTGATCCGCCGCTGGTCTTCCGGGATCAGCGCATCGGCCGCCGGGTTGGCCGGGCCCTGACCGAGCTTTTCGAACATGACCAGTTCCTTCTCCGGGTCCTGCGTGCTGGCGATGAACTTCATAGCCGCTTCCTTGCCGCCGGGATTACCCTTGAGAACGGCCAGCGCTCCGGGGGAGATCAGGCCTTGGTCCCAGATGAACTTGATGCGGCCGCCCGAATCCTGCTCGATGAGCGAGGCGCGTGTCGACCAGACGATGGCCATCGAGGCTTCGCCGTCGAGCAGAATGCTCTGGCTCTCCGCGCCGCCGCCCCAATAGGCCACAATGTTTTCCTTGAAGGCAGCGATCTTGTCGTGCGCGCGCTTGAGGTCGAGCGGATAGAGTTCGGCCGGAGCGATGCCGTCTGCGAGCAGTGCTGCTTCCCAGCTCGACACGCCCCACTTGTAGAGCGAGCGCTTGCCAGGAAACTTTGCGACGTCGAAGAAGTCGGCCATGCCGGTCGGTGCCATGTCGCCGAATTTCTCGGAATCATAGGCGATGACGTAAGAGAAGAAGTAGGTCGAGGCGGCGTATTCCCAGCCGAAGCCCGGCCGCATCTTCGACTTGTCGACGACAGTGTAGTCGATCGGCTCGAGCATGCCCTGCTCGCCGAGCGTGATCGCCGAGAAGGGATCGACGTCCACCAGGTCCCAGGTCGGGCTGCCGCTCTTGAACTGCGCGGCGATGGCCCCTTCCGTCGGGCCCGAACCGTCCATCTTGACGACGATGCCGGTGTCCTTCGTGAACGCCTGCCCATAGGCCGCGTCGTAGGCGGTGATGGCGTCACCGCCCCAGTTCACCAGCACAAGGTCCTTGCTCTGCGCAAAGGCGCCCGACGAACGCAGCAGCGCCGGCGTACCGGCCAGGACCATTGCCGCGAGCTGCGTGAACTGGCGGCGCGAGATCTCACCGCGCACGGTTCTGGCTGAAAGTGATTGAATTGCCTGCTTCTTGATGTCGCTTGTCATGTCAGTTCCCCATTCTTGGTTGTTGTTGATCTTCAATTCATTCCGCCTGCGTCATCGACCTCCGGCCGGCAGCAGGATGCCCTTGTCGGAGGGCCAGGTCAGCCAGACGGCATTGCCGCCGTTCAGCGCAGAGGCCGCGACCTCGTTGGGCACGGAAACGGTGACTTTCGCGCCGTGCTGCGTCTCGAGATCCAGCTTGGTCGCGGCTCCGAGATAGGTGGATGCCGTTGCTGTTGCTGCTATGCCGTTCTGTTGCGGCGAGGCTTCGCGTGCGATCGACATATACTCGGGACGGACCGCCAGCAGCGCGTCGCCAGATACGCCGCTGCCGGCGCCGATCCTGACCGTGCGATCCTCGCAGACACCGACCATCGAGCCGTTCTCCTGACGCACGCCTGTCAGCGGGAGCATGTTGATCTCGCCCAGGAACTCGGCAACGAAGCGGTTGGCCGGGCGATCGTAAACCTCCTCCGGCGCGCCGACCTGAAGCAGCTTGCCGTGGTTGAAGATGGCGATGCGCGACGACAGGGCGAGCGCCTCGCTCTGGTCGTGCGTCACGAAGACGAAGGTTGTCCCGGTTTCCTCGTGCAGCCGCTTCATCTCGGCCTGCATCTGGCCGCGCAAGCCCTTGTCGAGGGCGGAAAAGGGTTCGTCGAGCAGGAGCACTCCCGGCTCGAACACCAGGGCGCGGGCCAGCGCCACGCGCTGCTGCTGGCCGCCCGACAATTGCGACGGCAGCTTGCGTTCGTGGCCCTTCAGGCCTACCCGCTCGATCATCTCTCCGACCCGCTGGCGGATATCGGCTGCCGAACGCTTGCGGACCTTCAGGGGGAAGGCGATGTTGGCTTCGACAGTCATGTGCGGGAACAGGGCATAGCCCTGGAACACCATGCCGGAAGAGCGCAGTTCGGCAGGTTGCCTGGTGATGTCGACGCCGTCGCTCAGCAGGCGACCGTCGCTTGGCGGCAGAAAGCCGGCGAGGATCATCAGGAAGGTCGTCTTGCCCGAACCCGAGGGGCCGAGCAGAGTCAGGAATTCACCGCGCCCGATATCGAGCGTCAGGTCGTCGAGCGCGCGGAAAGAGCCGAAGCTCTTGCCGATCCCGATTGCCTTGATCTCTGCGGCCCGTCCAGGCTGATGCATTCGGTCATCCCTGACTGTTCCGGCAAAATCGTAGGCACGGTTTTGATGCACCGCAACCGAATAGTTTTCGCCGTATCGGCAAATTTCATTCACCCCAGCTACTGCCGGCTGTAGGCTTTGCGGGAACTGGCTTCGTATTCGCCAAGCCGGGATTTCAGCCAGCCGCCGAACGCCGAGACGATGGGGTGGTCGGCCTTGGCACGTTCGGAGACGAGGAAGTAGGAACGCGGCGACTTGATCGCGATGTCGAAGGGCCGCACCAGACGGCCTTCGTCCAGCGCCTTGCGGCTTGTCAGCTCGTCCCCCATGGCGATGCCCTGCCCGGCAATGGCCGAGGAGAAGACAAGGTTCATATCGGAAAAGACGATGCCGCACTCGGGGTCGGGGTTTTCGACGCCTGTTGCCGCGAACCAGCGCGACCAGTCCTCGAAGTCGCCGAGATGGAGCAGGTTACTGCGCAGCAGGTCCCTGGGCCGGGCGAGGCCGCCGAGCTTGTTGAGCAGGCTCGGGCTGCAGAGCGGCGTGAATTCGATGTCGCACAGCAGTTCCACCGCATGGTTCGGCCAATTGCCGATGCCGAAGGAAATGAAGACGTCCACGTCGGGTTGCGAAACGTCGTCCAGCCGGCGCGGCGTGACGATCCTGAGCGAGACCCCGGGATAGAGTTCCTGGAAGCCGGCGATGTGGGTGCTGAGCCAGAGCGAGGCAAAGCCCGGCGTGCAACTGACGCTGAACGACCCGCCGATGCCCTTGCTGTCCTGCTTGTCGCCGGCATCGCTGAGCATGGCCAGTGCCTTGCGCACGTCGTGGGCGTAGCGCCGCCCGCGCGCCGTCAGGGTTATGCCCTTGCCGACCCGCTGCAACATGTCGAACCCGAGATCGCGCTCGAGAAGGCGCAGCTGGTGGCTGACCGCGCTGCGCGTGAGGTGCAGTTCGTCGGCGGCCCGCCAGACGCTGCCGTGGCGGGCAAAACTGTCCAACGCGCGCAGCGCCTGGGTCGATGGAATTCGCAAGGCACGTCCTTTGAGGTGAACCAAATTTGCCTGAAGGACGAAAACATATCACTTTTTGCGCCGGCCATTCACTGCTTTCCTTGCGATGTCCCGGCCTATCGGCGTTCGGGATCTGCAAGCGAGGAGAATTCGGTTGGCGACCCCGGCTCAGACAAGCGCGCTTGCCTTCGTCGAACAGGCCCGGCCGCAACTATCCGCGGCGACGCGGACCATTTTCGACTTTGGCGAGACGGCATGGCGCGAGTACCAGTCGGCCGCCTGGTATGTCGAGTTGCTGAAACGCGAGGGCTTTTCCGTCGAGACCGGGTCTGGCGGCATGCCGACCGCGTTCTGCGCGCACTGGACCAACGGCGCCGGCCCGACCGTCGGCATGTATGCCGAGTATGACGCGGTGCCGGGCAACTGCCAGGATGCGGCAACGGTCAGGCGGCCGCGCCCGGGTCTCAATCACCATGCCGGCGGACACACCGACCCGCATTCCGGGCTCGGCATTGCCAGCCTCGGCGGCCTGCTCGCCACCAAGGCGGCGATGCAGCAACACGGAATCAAGGGTACGCTGCGCTTTACCGGCGAGCCGGCGGAGAAGGTGCGCGGCTCCAAGCCCATCCACGCGGCCAGGGGCTACTATGACGGTCTCGACGGGATGATCTCGTTCCATCCCTTCTACATGCTGCCGCTCTGCAATACGGCGCGCTGGGATACGCATTGCGGCGCCGCCTACGCGATGATCTACCGCTTCGTCTGCGATCAACCCGAAAGCTGGGGTGCCGGCGACGGCTCGCCAATCCCGCAATCGCATTCGGACGTGCGGGCGCCTGGCGCCAACGACGCGCTGATGATGATGTACATGGCCTCCAAGGCGCTGCGCGATTCCATGCTGCCGCATCGCGGCGGCTGGTCGATCAGCGAGGCAATCCTCACCGCGGGCCAGGCAACCGCCGACAATCTGCCGGCGGATCTCGCAGAGATCCAGTACATGATCCGCGTGCCGACCGTGGCAATGGCCGAGCAGGTCACCGCTGTTCTCGACAGGAATGCCGAGGCGGCCGCCGCCATGAGCGGCTGCCGGTTCGAGCGGCACTGGGTATCGAAGTCGCGGCCCGGACTGGCCAACCATGCCATGGCACGCATCGCCTACCAGGCACTCGAAACTGTCGGCGCGCCGCGCTGGGGCGACGCAGCCAAGGCAGTGGCGCGCGAGATACAGCGCAATGTCGGCATCGAGCCGATGGCCGACCCGTTTCTCGCCGAGTGCGAAAAACTGATCGAGCCCGAGGCCGCCGAAGAAATCCTGCGCCGCGACTTGCCGCCCTCCCAGCTCAATTCGACATCCGACGATTACACCGACATGAGCTGGCATGCGCCGACGGCGCGCGTCTATGTCGCGCGACCGGCACTCAAGGCGCCCGCTGGCTTCGCCTACCCCTCATGGGTGATGAACGCGCTCGGCGGCATTGCCGAAACGATCGACCCGATGGTGGTCTGCGCGGCCAAGACTGTCGCGCTCTCGGCGCTCAGGCTGCTCGAGGACAAGGTGGCGCGCGATGACGCCCGGCGCGAATTCGTCGAGCGCACCGGTGGCGGAATCGGCGGCGAGCGCTGGCTGGCGCCGCTTTGCGACTACGAGCCGCCAATCCATTTCCGCTGGCCCGAATATGTCACCACGAGCAGAGGCCGCGAGTGGTGGATACCGACTTTTCCCAATGCATGATCAGAGGAGACCGACATGACACGGCATGAGATGATCAGTACCGGCGAACCCTTCACCCTGCAGCGTCGCAACAAGGCCGGCGGCACCGCCCCGCTGGCCGGTTGGGGCTTTGCGAACGAAACCGATCCGCTAACCGACGTGCTGCTTGGCTCGCCGGCCTACCTGCGCCACCTGGCGACCAGCTCGCTGTCGCGCAAGCACTTGCGCGAGGCGCCGTGCAACATCCAGACAGCGCAGGCCCAGCACAAGGACCTGGTCGCCGCCTACGAGAATTTCGGCGTCAGGATCCACTGGCACGAACCCGAGCCGGAGCTGCCGATGCAGGTCTACTCGCGCGACTCCAGCGTGATGACGCCCTATGGCGCGATCATCACGGCGATGGCCAACTGGTGGCGGCGCGGCGAGAACTACGCGGCGATCCGAACCTACGAAAAGCTCGGCATCCCGATCTACGACATGGTGACCGCCGGCACTTTCGAGGGTGGCGACTTCAACGTCATCGAGGAAGGCTGCGTGCTCATCGGCTGCGGCGGCGCCCGCACGCAGGAAGAGGGCGCCCGGCAGGTTCAGGCATGGTTCGACAAGGAAGGCTGGGAGACGCGGCTCGCCTTCATCGATGAGTACTATGTCCATATCGACCTGATGGTGGTGCCGATCGCCGAGAAACTGACCGCGGTCTGCCTTGCCTGTACGGAGCCCGGCATCGTCGACTGGCTGAAGGGCAAGGGCCACGAGATCATCGACGTGCCCTTCCAGGACACGATGGCCCTTGGCTGCAACTTCATGTCGCTCGGAAAGGACCGCGTCATCGCGCCGACCGTCTCGAAGACGCTGATCGAGAAGCTTAAGGCGCTCGGCTTCGATGTCGCGGCCGTCGACATGAGCGAGATCTCCAAGACGGGCGGCGGCATCCATTGCATGGCGCAGGCGCTGAAGCGCTCGCCGGCCTGACGGCGATTGCCGTCGGGGCGGCCGGCTCTCAGCCGGCCGCCTGCGGCAGCAGGAACGGCATGCCTGCTGGCGGCAGGGTGTCGACCCTCAAGGCGCAGTCGAAGACATCCGAGACAAGGCGATCGGTAAGCACCGCGCGCGGCGTGCCCGCCGCGGCCAGCCGCCCGCGCTGCATGACGGCGATTCTGTCGGCGAACATCGCCGTCAGGTTGAGGTCGTGCAGAATGGCGACCACACCGCCACCCTCATGCGCAAAGTCGCGGGCAATGTTCATGATGATCAGCTGGTGCTTGATGTCGAGGCTCGAGATCGGCTCGTCGAGCAAGAGGTAGCGCGGAACGCCGTCCAGAACGGGCAGCCAGACCTGGCACAACACCCGGGCCAGTTGCACGCGCTGCTGTTCGCCGCCCGAAAGCTCCTGGTAGAGGCGCCCAGCGAAGCCACCGAGGTCGACGCGCGCCAGCGCCTTTTCGGGCAGGTCATCGCTGCTGGCGGACGCTGCGCGGGAGCGGCCGCCCAGCACGCCGAGCCTCACGATCTCGCGCACCGTGTAGGGGAAGGAGAGGGCGGTCGCCTGCGGCAGCACCGCGCGTACCGATGCGGCCTCCCACGACTTCATGGCGGCGATATCGCGGCCGTTGATTTTGATCGTGCCGGTGCAGGCAAGCTCGCCCGAAAGGGCTCGCAAGAAGGTCGTCTTGCCCGAACCGTTCGGGCCGACGATCGCCGCAAACTCGCCGGGCGCCACGGCAAATTCGATGTCGGCGACGATAGGCTTGCGACCGATGGATACGGATACGTTGCTGGCTTCGATCATCGGCCTGGCCTCACAGGTCCAGCACGCCGCGCTTGCCCAGCAGGATCCACAGGAAGAACGGTGCTCCGGCGGCGGCCGTGACAATGCCGATCGGCAGCTCGGCAGGCGCGACGATGGTGCGGCTGACCGCGTCGGCAAGCAGCAGGAGGCTGGCGCCAAGCAGTGCCGAGGCCGGCAGCAGGAACCGGTTGTCGGGACCGATCACCAGCCGAAGCAGATGCGGCACGACGATGCCGACGAAGCCGATACCGCCGCTGACGGCGACCGATGCGCCGGTGGCGGCGGCGACGGCAATGATGGCGACATATTTGAGCCGCTGTACCGGGATGCCGAGATGGCTTGCCGTCGCCTCTCCCAGCGCCAGCGCGTTCAGCCCCCGCGCGAGGAAGGGCGTCGCCACGAGGGCGAGCAGCATGATCGGCGCGACGGCGCCGATCTTCTGCCAGGTCGCACCCGACAATGAGCCGAGCGACCAGAAAGTCAGGTCGCGCAGCTGCCGGTCGTCGGCGGCGAAGATCAGGAGGCCGGTAAAGGCCATTGCCATGGCAGCCAGCGCGATGCCGGCAAGCAGCATGGTGGCGACCGAGGTCCGGCCCTGTCTCGTCGAGATGCGGTAGAGCAGCAGTGTCGTTGCGAGGCCGCCGAAAAATGCCGCGATCGGCAGGGCAAAGCTGCCGAAGACCAGGATGACGGGTGCCAGGACAGTTGCGCCGAGCACGATGACCGCCACCGCGGCGAGGCTCGACCCGGCCGAGATGCCGATCAGCCCGGGATCGGCGAGCGGGTTGCGGAAGAGGCCCTGCATCACTGCTCCCGATACGGCGAGCGACGCGCCCACCAGGACGCCAAGCATCACGCGCGGCAGCCGGATATCGATCATGATGACGCGGTCGCGCATGGATAGCGTGCTGTCGAAAGACGGGAAGGCAGCGTCGAGCAGGAATTGCCAGCCGGAGGCGTCCGAAGCGCCGGAGTCGAGGCTGAACAGGACGGTCAGTGCCAGGGCCAGGACAAGCCCCGCGATGACCAGCCTGGCAAGAGCCGTCCGGTCCCCGTCGAGCGAGGCACGCCGTCGCCGGCCGATCACGCCGTCCATGATGTCGTATGCCATTGCGCGTTTAGTTCCCTAGGTCGCCGCCATAAAGTGTTGTGGCGAGGTCGCGAACTGCACCTGCCGTGCGCGGCCCGAAGCCGAGCAGGTAGGACGCATCCATATGAACCAGGCGCCTGGCCTGGCCGGCGGGGGTCGATGCGATGGCCGGGAGTGCGAAAAGCTCTGCCTCGTTCAGTGTCCGGCCGCCGCCGCGGTCCATCATCAGGATCACGTCGGGGCGGGCGAGGATCGCCGCCTCGTCGGACAGGTGCTTGTAGCCCGAAAACCCATCGACCGCGTTGATCGCTCCTGCCATGGCGATGATGCCCGCCGCCGATGTGCCGCTGCCCGCCGCGAGCAGCTTTCCGCCCTGGGTCGACAGTATGAAGAGCACCCGCTTTCGTTCCGTGATCCCGGCGGTCATCTGTCCGGCGGCGGCAAGGTCGGCGTCGACCCTCGCCGCCAGCGCATCGGCCCTTTGTTCCGTGCCGAGTGCTTCACCGACGACGCGGATCTTTTCGAGGATGCCCGCCCGGTCGAATGTGTCGGGCACGATGATCATCGGCACGCTGGCCTTGGCCAGCACGTCCATGGCCTCTTTCGGCCCGCTGCCCTCCAGCGCCAGGATGCCGCTCGGGTCGACCGACAAGACGCCTTCCGGCGACAGCGCACGCATGTAGCCGACATCGGGAAGCGCCAGCGCGGCATCCGGGTAAACGCTTGTCGAATCACGTGCGACCAGCCGCTTTTCCTCTCCAAGCGCGTAGACGATCTCGGTGATGGACCCGCCGATGGCCGCAACTCTGGAGGCGTCCTTGAAACTCGCGGATGCTTCCTGAGCAGCGGCTGCCGTCACGCCGGCAGCCACCAATATGCCTACCAGGCAAGCGCGCCCGAGCACGCACGAGAAAGACGTCGCCTTGCTCATCCTGCAACCGCCATCGTCTCGATGCGGGGCAGGTTCTCGACCAGAAACCGCCAGTCCTTGCGCTCGCCTTCGCCCTCGTGACGCTTGCCGAAGAACTGGATGATCATGTCGTTATCCGCGCCATAGGCCTCGATCGAGGTGACATGGCCGTCCTTGGTCGGCTTGCGCACAGCCCACAATTCACGGACGTGGTCGGTTCTCAGATGCAGATGGAACGTCTCGTCGAGAACGTTGAGCCACGGCCCCATGGTCTTGATGTTCTTGACCGGCCCGGAGTGAATCTGGATGCAGCCACGATTTTCCACGAAGCACATGACGGGCATGTCGCCAGCGGCCGCGTGGAGGAACATGGCGGCCAGCGCCTCGTTGTCCAGCCGCCATGAATAATCCGGCCCGACCATGTTCACGGCCTGGTGCCGAGACAGGTTGAGCGTCTTCAACATCCCGAAGAACTGGTGCACATCGGTCATCCGGCCCCAGCGCTCGCGCAGTTCGGTCGCGCTGGCCCTGCTCTCCGGCGTCGGGCTGGGCTCCACCCCCTTGAGGTCGACAGTCGCGGACTGGTCGTTGGAGAGAAGCCGCTCCACCAAAGCGTGATAGGCAACGAGGGCGGATGTCGGACGCAGATGGACCTTGTGCACGGCATCGCCTGCGTCGTCGAAGAACTGCAACGAATGGCGGACTTCATCGCCATCGCGTTTCTCGACGGCAAATCCATGCGCCCAGACTTTTGGAAAGATCCGCAGGTCGATGTCTTGGCCCAGCACCATGGCATTGTGTTTGCCGGTCACCACCTTGTCGTAAACGCCGATCTTCTCGTGCACGGCGCTCTCGTTGCGCGTCAGCGCCATGACTTCCCCGACCGCTTCAAGGCCGGTCAGCAGGTCGTCCACGCGCGGCTCGATGCGCCGGACACTTTCGCCGCAATGTGCAGCCACCAGCTCTGCTTCCGAGATGCCGAGTTGCAGGGCGAGATCACGCTCCCGCATCTTCGGATTGTCGTACCGTGCTGCCCGGATTTCGTGCGGCGCTGGCTTAACGCGCTGATCCATTGTCGTCCCCTACTTGTTGAGAATGAGCTTGCCCTGACGGGTGATCTTCAGACGGTAGAGCGCGCCGGCGTGATGAATGCCGATCTCGTAGAGCCCCTCGAAGAGTGCGTCGCTGGAAACGGTTTTCGGCGGCGTCCCGGTCTGCTGTTGGCGCGGATGCTGGTCGGAGCCCTCCCGGCGCGGCCGAAGGCGGAATTCATAGGGATTGTGCGCGTTCATCTCTCTTCCTTTCGTGCCCTGCCGGCGAGCAAGGCCTCTTCGGTCAGACTTCGAAAAGTTATGTTGACTCGAATAGTCATGTTTATTATCCAGTGCAATACCGGAGTCAATGACTCAACATTTAGCACTCCGCAATTTTGCAATCTGCGAGCGAGCGCCATGCCAGCCAGCATCGAAGTCAGACATTTGGAGTTGGGACATGGGGTTGGTCGGGCGCGATATGGCGGTACTGCTGGGCAGTGTCGCATTGGTGGTGTTTTCTGGAGGCGCGGTCAGAGCGCAGGTGCTGGAACCGGACACACCGCTGCTGGTCGACCAGACCAGCGACGAAGCAACGGTTGAGGCCGCAGCAGCTTCGCAGCCGGCAAGGCAGATCAAGGGTGCGACCGCGCTCGATCAGATCACCGTCGTCAGCCGCACTGACGAGACTGCGATAGAGACGATGGCTTCGGTCAGCCATGTCGATCAGGAACAACTCGAGAGACGCATGGCGACGACGTCGCAGGGATTGCTGTTCGGCGTTCCGGGCGTGGCCATGCAGTCCGACGCCAACCGGTCGGCCTCGAGCGTGAACATTCGCGGCTTGCAGGACTTCGGCCGCGTTGCCGTCATCATCGACGGGGCGCGCCAGGACTTCCAGCGCTCCGGCCACGGCACCCAGTCGATGTTCTGGCTCGATCCGGAACTCGTCCAGCAGGTCGACGTAATCCGCGGGCCCGTGGCCAACACCTATGGCTCCGGCGCGATCGGCGGCGTCGTCGTCTTCGAGACCAAGGACGCCGAGGACTTCCTAAGGCCCGGTGAGACCTGGGCGGCCTCGTCGACCGGACAGTACGAGTCCAATGGCGATGGCTGGACCACCAGCGCGACCGGGGCCTACCGCTTCAACGACGCCGTGGACGTGCTCGGCAACTTCGTCTGGCGGGACTATCAGGACTACACGGACGGCAACGGAGATGACGTCGCCGGCAGTGGCTTCGATGTGCTCAGCGGGTTGCTCAAGGCAACCATCCGGCCGACTGACACGAGTGACCTCAAGCTCGGCTGGATCGGTTCCAGCGACAGCTGGACCGAAGGCGGAGACACCTACTCGCTGGATGCCGATCAGAACATCTTCACCGGGCGCTACCATGTGACCGACGAAGACGAAAGCTGGCTCGATCTCCACGTCAACGGGTCGTTCGGCCGGACAGGTCTCGACCAGACCTACCTCACCGATGTTGCCCGCTTCGATTCCCAGACGGGTCTGCCTATCGTCGTTCCTGCCGGCGCGCAGACGACCTACGATGTCGATACCTTCGGCCTGGACATCTGGAACACGTCGCGCTTTGACACCGCCTCCGTGTCTCATGAACTGACCTATGGCGGAGACTGGGTCGCCGACGACGTCGTCACGGCCAGCCCGGAAGGCGGCATGGATATCTACACGCCCTCGGGCAAGCGTCGCGTCGCGGGCGCCTACATCCAGGAGAAGCTGACCTGGGAGTGGCTCGAGGTCGTCGGCGCGCTGCGCTACGACAGCTACAAGCTCGACAGCGATGTCGGCGAGACATCCGGCGACCGCCTGTCACCCCGCATCACGGTCGGCGTCTCTCCCTTCGAGCAGATCGGCCTGTCCGGTCTGCAGGTTTACGGCACCTATGCGGAAGGCTATCGCTCGCCATCCCTGTCGGAAACGCTGATCAGCGGGCTGCACCCCAATGGCGTCGTCTTCCCGTTCCTGCCGAACCCCAATCTCAGGCCGGAAACTGCAAAGACCTGGGAGGCAGGACTCAATTACCAGGCGGACGGCATCATCGCCGGCGACGACAGCCTGCGTCTCAAGGCGGCCTACTACACCAACGATATCGACGACTATATCGGCGGCACCGAGATTTCGATCTTCGAGGGGAATCCGGACTGCCCGTTCTTTCCCCCGCCCTACTACCCGACCATTCCGACCTGCTTCCAGTATCAGAACTTCGCCAATGCCAGGATCAACGGCTTCGAACTGGAAGGACTCTACGATGCCGCCTGGGGCTTTGCCGGCCTGACACTCTCGGTCATCGACGGGCACACGGTCTCCTATGACGGCGAAGTCGAGGATCTGACGACCATCCCGTCATCGCAGGTGACCGGCCAGCTCGGCTTCCGCTTCATGGAAGACAGGCTGATCGTCGGCGGCGAGGTGCAGTACAATGGCGCTCCCGCGGGCAGCACGGTCGCGAAGGACTACACGCTGGTCAATCTCTTCGCCAGCTACCAGGCGACCGACGTCCTGAAGTTCAACTTCCGCGCCGACAACCTGTTCGATGTCGACTACACCAACCCGCTCAACGCATCGACCACGACCGTCATCTACGAGCCGGGCCTCTCGGTGAAGCTGGCCGCGTCGATGCGGTTCGGAGGCTGAGCGCCGGCATGAGGATGGGTCTTTTCCTTGGTCTTCTCACCGTGGCGGTCGCAGTCGCCACGGTGCCGCAGGCGTTCTCGGAAGAGCCGGCTCCGTCCGTTCTCACTCTCGAACTCAATAGCCTGCAGCCCTCCGACAAGGGCTGCCGGCTGACCTTTGTGGTGAGCAACAGGCTGGGAGCGGAACTCACGAAGGCAGCCTTCGAGATCGCCCTGTTCAACGAGGCGGGGATCGTCGACAGGTTGACGGTTCTCGACTTCAACGAGCTTCCAGCCGGCAAGACCAAGGTCGCGCGGTTCGATCTCGCCGGTGCCGACTGCGGCAAGATCAGCCGCGTGCTGATCAACCATGCGACCGAATGCGTAGGTGCCGGAATAGAGCCGGATGCCTGCCAAAGGCGCCTCAAGCCAGAGACCAAATCTGGCATCGCGTTCGGCATGTGAAGCCATGCCGCCAGGCCTCGAACCAGCTTTCGCCCCGGGTCGTCACCACTGGCCGCTGGCTGGACTGGGCACGGGCGGCTTCGAGCCAGATGTCCCGGATCTGACAGTTCCGGCCGGCGTGCTGGAGCGCGGGGCGCGCGACTTCCCCGACCGGCTGTTCGTCGCGCGGATCTCTGGCGACATTGTTTCCAGTCCCGCCGAACCGATGGGGCCGCCGCCGGTCGTGGTTCGTGGCTGGTCCGCCAAATGGCGTCTGGCGCTCGCCGCCTCCTGTCTCCTGCACGCGGCTGCCGCACTATCCTTTCTGAACCTGCAGAGTGAGGCCGTGCTGATCGAGGGGGCAGAACTCTCCGGCATCGCCTTTCACGGCAATGCTTCGGAAGATCAGATGTCCGCAGGCGAATTATCCAGGACGAGCGAGCCGGCCGTCGAAGTCACCATGATCACCATGATGGAGGCTAGGCCGGTCGATACGACAGAGGCCGAGATGTCGCCCGCCGACGAGATTGCCGAGGCCGTCGGTATTGTCGAGATGGAAGGGCCGGTTGTCGAGAGGGTTCAGCCTGAGCGTGTTGCCGTGGCACGTCCCGTCGCCAGTTCCGATGCGGTGCCTGCCGAGACCGTCACCGCGCAGGCGGCGTCCGCCATGCCTCCGGAGCGGGCCGAGACTGTAGAGACGATAGTCCAGCCGTCTGCGCCAGGCGCCGAGCCCGCGCTGGAGATTCTCGCGACCGATCGGTCAGAATGGGTCGCCGACGACCCGGCCCTAAACAAGGCGATCGAACCCCGCCCGGCCGAACCGGTCGAAGTTGTCGAGCGCGATGTGCAGGTGGCGGCGGAAACCGCCGATGCACCAAGCGCCGAAAGCGTCGAGTCGACCGAGCCGGCACAGCCCGACAGCAAGCCTGAAGCGACGGTATCCGAGACAACTGAAGCGCCGATTTCGTCGCCCGTCGGGCCAGACAGGATACAACCGGTCGAAGTAGAGTTTGCCGAGGCCTCCGAGATCCTTGCAGCCGTCGCATCTCCACCCCTGCCCGAGCCGAGGCCAGAGATCGTCGAACTGACCGAGCAGGAACCGGCACGGCGCCCCAGGGAAGTGGAAAGCGGCAAGAAGGCTGAGTCCAAGCCTGCTGCGAAGGCGAAGAAGGCCGGAAATGGCGGCAGCAACCAAACCGATTCCCGGCGCGGCCAGGCCGATGGCCGGGAAACCGGGCAGGCTGCGTCGAGCAGCAAGGGCGGCAAGAGTTCCGCCGCGGGCAACGCCGCCTTGTCCAACTATCCGGGCAAGGTCGCCAACAAGTTGCGCCGCGCTCTGCGCTATCCGGCGGCGGCGAAGCGCCAGCGCCTGCGTGGTCAAGTGCGCGTGAGTTTCGTGGTCTCGGCGGGCGGCGGGGTCAGCGGGATCCGGGTCGTGGCGAGTTCCGGATCGTCGATCCTGGACAGCGCTGCGATCGAGGCCGTGCGCCGCGCTGCACCCTTTCCAGCCATCCCTGTCGGTGCCGGCCGCTCCAGTTGGCCGTTCACCGTGCCTTTGGCGTTTTCGCGCTGAACGGCCGACCCACAAGGCTTTGTGCAGTCGAGTTCTTGCGCATCAACTTCTCCATAGCGCAGGCGCTGGAGATCGTTGCTTGGCCGATGCAGGCGTGCGCGCATGAGTGCGCGGCCTGGGAT
This sequence comes from Alphaproteobacteria bacterium, assembly GCA_018823835.1. Taxonomy (GTDB): domain Bacteria; phylum Pseudomonadota; class Alphaproteobacteria; order Rhizobiales; family Rhizobiaceae; genus CAMYMG01. The sequence continues at coordinate 1,294,745 of JAHJHT010000002.1, forward strand.
GGAGTATTGCCGACCCCGGGTTCGTTCTGACGCGCCTGTTCTTTGATGCGGGCATTGCTCCGGACTTGGAGCGGAGCGACGAAAATCGGGTTCAAGTCTTCGTCACCGGATCTCGGATCTGGGTTGCCGGATTGCTTCAAACGGGTTGGGAACCGTCAGCACGTGGTGTTCCAGTACCGCCTCGACATCGGCCTTGCTGCCGCTGGCCAGCGCATCGACGATCGCATCATGACGACGGACGATTTCCAGGAGCGTTTCCTCGCGAGCGTCGGTCTCCATCATCTTGGCCCGCTGGCTGTACATCAGGCAGCGCTTGAGGACTGGTTCGAGCGCCGGCATGGTCGACAGACGGAACAGGTAGAGATGGAATGCGGCGTCGGACGTCCTCAATGCATAGGCGTCGCCGGCGCGCGCCGCCTTGACCATCGCTGCGATCAGGGCGCGCAGTTCCCGGATATTGGCTGGCTGCACCCTGGCGATGCTGCTCCCGAGACCTTCGAGTTCGATCTTGAGCCGGATATCGGCCATGGCGCGAGCTTCGTGTTCGGTGACCTGGCAAACCAGGGTGCCGCGATAGCCAGCACGCTGCACGAGCCCGTCTTCCTGCAGGCGCATCAGCGCGTCACGAACGGTTGCCTGGCTGCATCCGAAATGCTCGGCCAGTTGCGACTCGGCCAGAACGGAGCCGCCCGAGAGTTCGCCCACCATGATCAGTCGCAGAAGCCCGTCATAGACCTGCCGCGACTTGTTGGGTGCCTTTTCGATCGGGCTTCCGAGTGCAACTCGCATCGTCGCTAAGGGCCTTCACCTGCTCTGCAAGCCAGTCCGGCGCTTGCGGGCGCCGTACTCCAAAATTTCATTGAAACATCAAAGCTGGCGCGTGTCGCGCGGCCTGACTGTTCTCCTGGTTGAACAAAAGCTCGACTTCATAGAAGCGCTGGTAGTTTGTCGGACTCGGATAACACCAACCACAGAATGGGCTCGCATCAGGGCGTAGCTTCCTGGACGGCAGCATTCCATTGCCGAGCGTATGACTGCAGTTCGCTATCGTGTCCGCTAGTCAGCACCATCCTGCCTGGCATTAGCCCGCAGACTCCCGTCAGCAACAGCGCGGCGCCGAGACTCGTCCCTGTCGAACTCCGTTGAGCGGCAACGGGCATTCCAGTCGCGGCGGCCAGCATCGCAAGATAGGCGCCATTTCCGGCGAACGGGCCCTCGACGACAATTTCCCCGGCTGCCCCGACAAGGTCGAGGCAGGTCGCTGTCATCAGCGCCAGGTAGAAGCTCGCCACGGTCCGCCGTTCATGACCCATCGGCTCGGCCGGATGCCATGCGAAGGGTCGTGCTGGAAAGGGACCGGAACCGCTGCTGACAGACGGCAGTAGCATGACGGATCCGGACAGCACCGCGGACCAATCGTCGTCGGTGGCGTTTCCGGCATCCGGTACCAACCGCTCAAACTCCCGCCCGCCCATAAAGCGCGCCGAGGGAACGGGATCGCCGAAAGCGTTGACGTTGACCAGCGTATCGCGTGCCGGGTCGAGGGGTGTAGTGCGGCCGCCGACCGCCATCGAAACCACCCAGGTGCCTGTCGATACCACCGCGAACGGGGCCTTGCGCGTCACCAGATGTGGCAGCAGCGAAGCATTGGAATCATGGATGCCGCAGGCGACGGGGGTTTCTGGATCGATGCCGGTGCGCGTTGCTATCTCCGGAAGCAGCGAGCCAAGCATGTCTGCCGCGCGGCGCATCGGCGGGAACAGGCGGCGCCAGCCCATCTCGCCGACCAGAGTCGAGAAGTCGCGTGCATGCGGGTTCCATAGATCGGTGTGGCAGCCCAGTGACGTGACTTCGCTCGCTGCCACGCCCGTGAGTTTCATCGTCCAGAACTGCGGGTAGGTCAGGATTGCCCGGGCCTCGGCGAAGGCGTCGGAGAACCGCTGTTGCTGCCAGAACAGCTGCGCGCCGAGATTGAGCCCGGCCGGCAGTGCCGGCGATCCGGTTTCTGAAAATGGCGCCCGCACCCTCTCATAGGCGTCGCGCATTTCGTCCGGGCCGTCGAATTCATAGTCGAGGACGGGCAGCACGAGTTCGCCCCGAGCATCGACCAGCGCCGCGGTTGCGCCATGTGTGGTGACGGAAACCGCATCGATCGGGCTCCCGCGCCGCAGTGCTGCCAACCCCTCGAGCACAAATTCCCAGATCGCATCGACGTCGTGATGCGGGAACGGCCCGCCGCGGCGAACGCGGTTTGGCTGGGTTCGCGAGACCAGCTCACGCCGCGCGTCGAGATCGACCAGCGCCACCTTGGCGTTGGTCTTGCCGATGTCGACGACGGCCACGTGGCGGATGGCACTGGTCATTTCATGTGGAACACGGTTTCCAAGGGTACGGCCACCGGCTCGTTGTCGGGCCTTGTCTGCATGATATCCGCCATGTGCGCCCACCATTTGCGCATCACCGGATGGTTCGGCAGAGCGCCCATCGTGTGCCCGTCCCTGCGCCACAGCACGCCGAACAGCGAATGGGTCTCTTGGTCAAAATGAATCGAGTAGTCCGATACGCCGGCCTCGCGCAGCAGCGCTACGAGGTCCGGCCAGATTTCATCGTGACGCCGAACATATTCGTCCCTCATGCCGGGGTTGAGCTGCATGCGGAACGCGTATTTCTCGGCCATCACGCTGCCCGCCTTCCCTTGATGCGTCTCCAGACGATGGGCAGCGCGATGACGGTTATCAGCAGCAGGCCGATGAAGATGGACATGACGATGCCCGGCACGTTGAGCAGGCCGAGGCCGAAGGTCACCAGCCCCATGATGAAGGCGGCGAGCACGACGCCCATGATGCTGCCGGCGCCGCCGAGGATCGAAACGCCGCCGAGCACCACCATGGTGATGACCTCGAGCTCGTAGCCCTGGGCGATCGAGGGCCGCGTCGAGCCGAGCCGCGAGGTGATCAGCACGGAGGCGATGCCGGCCATCAGCCCGGTCAGGCAGAACAGCACGAACTTGATGCGCCCGACGCGAACGCCGGAATACTGCGCCGCGACCGGGTTGTTGCCGATGGCGAAGACGCGCCGCCCGAAGCTCGTGCGGTGCAGCAGGAAGCCGTAAACAATGGCAGCCGCGAGGAACAGCACCAGCTCGAACGACACCACCCACCAGACATAGCCCTGGCCGAAGAAGGCGAAGCCTGCCGGGTAGCCCTTGTAGGCCTGGTCGCCGAGAATGATGAAGGCGATGCCGCGGAACAGGCTCATCGTGCCGATCGTCACGACGATCGACGGCAGGCCGAACCGGGTCACCAGCAAGCCGTTGAAGGCGCCGCAGGCGAGCCCCGCGACGATGCCGATCGCCACCAGTCCCGGCGTGCCGACGCCGGCCTGCACGGCCATGCCCATCAGGGTCGAGGCGAGCGCGACGATGGCGGCGACCGACAGGTCGATCTCGCCGGAGATGATGAGCAGCGCCATGGCCAGCGCGATCAGTCCCTTCTCGGTGAAGTTGAAGGTCAGGTCGGACAGCGACCAGGCGTCGAGGAAGTAGGGCGAGGCGAGGCTGTTGGCGACGAAGATGGCGACCGCGACCAGCACCAGCAGCGCCTCCCAGGAGAACACCAGCGAGACCAGCGGCCGGTCGAGCCGGTCGGGGATCTGGCGTGGCGCGATGGTGTCGCTCGTTGTGCTCATGCCGCTTCCGCCTTCCTCAGGATGATGCGGCCCTGCTTGCGTTCGCCCCGCGCGTTGAGCGCGACGGCCAGGATGATTGCGCTGCCCGAGATCGCCATCTGCCAGAAGGGCGAAATGTTCACCACCGGCAGCGCCGAGGCGATGATGCCGAGGAACAGTGCGCCGAGCACGGCGCCGCCGACCGAGCCGATGCCGCCGGCTATCGAGATGCCGCCGATCACGCAGGCGGCGATGATGTTGAGCTCGTAGCCGTTGGCGACCTCCACCGAGGCGATGACGTAGCGCGAGATCCACAGATAGCCGGCGAGGCCGGCGACCAGCCCCGAAATGCAGAAGGCGATGAATTTCGTCCGCCCGACATCGATGCCGGCATAGACGGAGGCGGTCGGATTGACGCCGACCGCGTAGATCGAGCGGCCGAGTGCGGTCCGGGTCATCACCAGGAAGAAGAGGGCGATGACGATGATGGCGACCCATGACAGCACCGGGATGCCGAGGATCTGCGCGCGCTGGAAGCCGATGAAGGCCGGGCTCATCTGGTCGGCATTGACCCAGGCGCCGCCCGACAGCACGAAGGTGGCGCCGCGAAAGATGGTCAGCGTGCCGAGCGTCACCACGATCGAGGGAATGTCGAGCTTCCAGACCAGCAGGCCGTTGATGGCGCCGAGCACCAGCCCGACGGCAAGCGCGACGATGATCAGCAGAGGAATGGGGATGGCCGGAAAGGCGGCGTTGAGCATCGCCACCGCCATGCCGGTGAAGCAGAGGTTTGCGGCCATCGACAGGTCGATCGAGCGCGTCAGGATGACCACCATCTGGCCGAGCGCCAGGATCATCAGGAGTGAGGTGTCGTTGAACAGCTGGGCCAGGTTGCCGGGATGGGCAAAGCCGGCGAAGCGCGATGAGACGAGGCCGATCATCGCCACGATTGCCGCTGCCAGCCAGACCTCGCGGTTGTTGAGCAATGTCTTCATGCCGGAACGATCCCCGCCGCCGTCTCGACCAGCCTGACGGCATCCAGCCCCTTGTTGTCGAAGATGTCGGCAATGCGGCCCTCGCGCATGACGACGACGCGGTCGGACATGCCGAGGATCTCGGGCAGTTCGGAGGACACCATGATGACCGAAAGCCCCTCGGCGACGAGCTCGGCCATGAAGCCGTGCACGGCCGCCTTCGAGCCGATGTCGATGCCCTTGGTCGGCTCGTCGAGAATGATCACCTTGGGCGCCGTCGCCAGCCATTTGGCGATGACGATCTTCTGCTGGTTGCCGCCCGACAGCGTGCCGACATCCTGGCTGAGCGAGGCGGCGCGCAGGTCGAGGCGCTGCGTATAGGCGCGCGCAAGGTCGAACTCCTGCTTCAGCCGCAATACGCCCGACGACGAGGTGCGCTTCAGCGACGGCAGCGACACGTTCTTGAAGATCGGCATGCCGATCACGACGCCCTGCTTGCCGCGTTCCTCCGGCACGTAGACGATGCCGGCATCGATCGCGTCGGCCGCCGACTTCGGCGCAATTGTCTTGCCTTCGAGCGCGATCTGGCCGGCGCTGGTCCGGGTGATGCCGAAGATCGCCTGCATGACTTCGCTGCGACCGGCGCCGACCAGGCCGTAGAAGCCCAGAATCTCGCCTTTGTGCAGGTCGAAGGAAATGTCGTCGAACTCGGTGGGGTGCGACAGCTTCGAGACGCTGAGCACCGGTGCGCCGATGTTGGCCTCGCGCCGCGGAAAGATCTGGTCGACCGCGCGCCCGACCATCATCTGCACGATCTCGCTCTGGCCGGTGTCTGCGAGCAGCCCTTCGCCCACCATCTCGCCGTCCCTGAACACCGTGTAGCGGTCGGCGATGCGGTAGATCTCGTCGAACTTGTGGCTGATGAACAGCACCGCCTTGCCGTCGCTCTTGAGAAACTCGATGAGCAGGAAGAGCTCCTCGATCTCCTTGGCCGAAAGGGCGGCCGTCGGCTCGTCCATGATGACGATCTGCGCGTCGATGGACATGGCGCGGGCGACCGCCACGAGATGCTTGTTGGCGATGCCGAGGTCCCTCAGGCGCGCGTCGGCGTCGATATGGCCGGCCCGCATCGTGGTCAGGACTTCGCTGGCATTGGCGCGCATCGTCTTCCAGTCGATCGTGCCAAACCGCGTGCGCGGCGCATGGCCAAGGAAGATGTTCTCGGCCACCGAAAGGTCGTCGAACAGCACCGTCTCCTGGTGGATCGCGGTGATGCCGTGCTCGAACGCCTTGTGCGCGCTCGAAAGTTCGACAGCCTTGCCGTCGATGCTGATCTCGCCTGCATCGGGCTGGTAGATGCCGGTCAGGATCTTCACCAGCGTCGACTTGCCCGCCCCGTTCTCGCCGATCAGCGCCGTCACCTGGCCCGGATAAAGCGAAAGACGGACATCGTGCAACGCACGAACACCCGGAAAGCTCTTGCTGATACGGGCAAGCGTCAGGCGTGGCGCGAGGGAAGGGCGGACGTTCTTTGCTTCTGGCGAAAGGGCTGTCGTGTCCATCTTGTCCGCTCCAGGCCCTGCAGCTTCGCGGTCGGAGGCTGCGGCGAAGCCTGATGCTTCGCCGCCCCGGTCCGAACTATACGCGGATCAGTAGATCTTGGAGAATTCTTCGATATTGCTCTTATCGAAGGTGAAGGGAGCGGCCATTGCCGCCGAGTTGGTATCGTCGAGCGTGACTTCGCCGACGCGGCCGATGGAGAGCTTGGCGCCGGGCTTGGCCTCGTCCTTCTTCACCGCCAGGTCGTGGGCGAGATAGACGGCCGAGTAGCCGAGGTCGATCGGGTTCCACAGCGCGACAGCCTGCGACGCGCCGTTGTCGATGAACTGCTTGAACTCCGAGGGCAGGGCCAGGCCGGTCACATTGACCTTGCCGATCAGGCCTTCATCCGTCACCACCTGCGCGGCGGCAACGACGCCGACCGTGGTCGGAGCGATGATCGCCTTGAGGTTGGGGTAGGACTTCAGCAGGCCCTTGGCCTCGTCGGTGCTCTTGGCCGAATCGTCATCGCCATAGACGGTGGCGACTAGGTTGATGTTGGGGAATTTGCCCGGCAGTGCCGCCTTGGCGGCCTCGATCCAGGCATTCTGGTTGGTCGCGGTGGAGGATGCCGACAGGATCGCCACGTCGCCGCCCTCGGGCAGGTAGTCGGCTGCGAGCTTGATAATGGTTTCGCCGATCAGGTTGGTGTCCGACGGGTTGAGGTGCATCTGGCGGCCTTCCGGTGCCACGCCCGAGTCCCACGAGATCACGGTGATGCCGCGTTCCATGGCCTTCTTCAGCGCCGGAACCAGCGCGTCGGCGTCATTGGCCGAGATGGCGATGGCGTCGACCTTCTGGGCGATCAGCGCATTGACCACTTCGATCTGCGCCTCTGCGGTGGCCTTTGTCGGGCCGGTGTAGATGATGTCGACGTCACCGAGTTCCTTGGCGGCTTCCTCTGCCCCCTTGTTGGCGGCGTCGAAGAAGCCGTTGCCGAGCGACTTCACGACCAGTGCGATCTTGACGTTCTCCGCATGGGCCGCGTTGGCGAACATGGCAGCCGAAAGCGCGGCGGCGACCATCAGTTTCTTGACAATACTCATTCTGTAATTCCTCCCTTGTGTTGCATTCCATCACCACCGCGGCCTGCGATTCTCCTCACGCCTGCAGCGAAGATTCTTCCTTGCCCGCCAGGCCGCGCGCCACGATGAGCGACACGCCGGCTGTCTCGAGCATCTTTGCCTCCCGGTCCTCGATACCATCGTCTGTAATGACGGTGGCGATCCGCGACAGGCCGCACAGGATCAGGCTGGAGCGCAGCCTGAACTTCGACGAGTCGACCAGGACCACCAGTTCGTCGGCCTGGTCGATCAGCTTCTGCTCGGCCTGGATGAGCAGCGGATCGCCCTCCATCAGGCCGAGCGGTCCGAGGCCCTGCGCGCCCATGAACATGCGCCGTGCGTAGAAATTGCGCGTCACGTCATTGTCGAAGGGCGACAGGATGATGTTCTGCTCGCGGTAGACCGTCCCGCCGGACACCATCACGGCATTCTTGGAGTGCTTGAGAAGGTGTTCGGCGATCGGAAAGGAATTGGTGAAGATCGGCATCCGGCGCAGCGCCAGGAAATGCACCATCTGGAAGGTCGTGGTGCCGCCATTGATGATGATCGGCTCGCCGTCCTTGCACAGTTCCACCGCCTCGCGCGCAATGGCGCGCTTCTGCGCGGCGTGCAGCGTCTCGTTGACGGAAAAGGGCCGGCCGGCAAGGCCGATGAACTGGGGTGGCGAGATCGCCTCCGCGCCACCGCGCACCCGCCGCAGGCGCTTCTGGACGTGCAGCGCGGCGATATCGCGCCGGATCGTCGCCTCGGACGATTCCGTGAGATCGACCATCTCCTGCACCGTCACCACAGGCTTTTCCTGCACGGCGGACAGTATCAGACGATGGCGTTCTTTCTCGTGCATGGTTCCTCCCCTGCCTGGCCATCTAGACGTGCAAAAAGATCAGTGTCAATCATTTCCAGTCAGATATTTTCATTGTGCAGTGCGATATGATCGAAATTGATCGTTTGTGATTGACAAGCTTCCGGCCGCCATGTGAATTTGCGACCAATGGCCGGCGCCGCGACGCTGCCAAACGGGAGGTTTCAAGTCATGCTCGACAAGCGCGCCGGCGCCCGCCTGGCCAATCTGTGGGACGACGCAAGAGCGTCCACGATGAGCGAGCCCGAACGCCTGGTCTATCGTTCGAACACGCTCGGCTCCGACAAGCGTGTCACCAATTACGGCGGCGGCAACACCTCCTCGAAGGTCTGGCAGGACGACCCGCTGACCGGCGAGAGTGTCGAGGTCCTGTGGGTCAAGGGCTCGGGCGGCGACAGCGCCTCGCTCAAGCTCGATGGCCTTGCGACGCTCTACATGGACAAGCTGCGCGCCCTCAAGAAGCTTTACCGCGGCGTCGAGCACGAGGATGAGATGGTCGGCTACCTGCCGCACTGTACCTTCGCCCTCAATCCACGCGCCGCCTCCATCGACACGCCGCTGCATGCCTATGTGCCGCACGCACATGTCGATCACATGCATCCCGACGCGATCATTGCGGTGGCGGCAGCAAAGGATGGTCGCGCCATCACGAAGCAGATATTCGGCGACGCGATCGGCTGGCTGCCGTGGAAGCGGCCCGGCTTCGAACTCGGCCTGTGGCTGGAAAAGTTCTGCCTCGACAATCCCGAGGCGAGGGGCGTCATCCTCGAGAGCCACGGCCTTTTCACCTGGGGCGACACGCAGAAGGAATGCTACGAAAACACCATCGCCACGATCAACCAGGCGATGGACTGGTTCGAGAAGATCAGCGCCGGCAAGGCCATCTTCGGCGGTGCCGTCGTGCAGTCCCTCGATGCGCCGGCGCGCCGCGCCATTGCAGCGCGGCTGATGCCGAAAATCCGCGGGCTGATCTCGCAAGGCGGCGGAAAACTCGGCCATTTCGACGATTCTCCTGCCGTGCTGGAATTCGTCAATGCGGCCGATCTCCGGCCGCTTGCGGCTCTCGGTACGTCATGCCCCGACCATTTCCTGCGCACCAAGATCCGGCCGCTGGTGATCGAGTTCGACCCGGCAAAGCCCGACGTCGAAGCGGTGATCGACAGGTTGCCGGCCGACATCGAGGCCTACCGCGCCGGCTACCAGGCCTACTACGACCGTTCCAAGGACGCCGACACCCCGAAGATCCGCGACCCGAATGCCGTCGTCTATCTGATGCCGGGCGTCGGCATGTTCACCTTCGCCGGTGACAAGGCAACGGCGCGCATCTCCGGCGAGTTCTACGTCAACGCCATCAACGTGATGCGCGGCGCCTCGAGCGTCTCGGACTATGTCGGCCTGCCGGAGCGCGAAGCCTTCGGCATCGAATACTGGCTGCTCGAAGACTTGAAACTGCAGCGCATGCCCAGGCCGAAATCATTGGCCGGCAAGGTCGCGCTGGTTACCGGCGGCGCCGGCGGCATCGGTCGCGCAACGGCGAAGCGCCTGCTCTCCGAAGGCGCCTGCGTGGTGCTGGCCGACATCGATGGCGCAGCGCTGGACAAGGCGACAGCCGAGCTTTCGGCCGCGCATGGTGGCGATTTCGTCCGGCAGGCCCTGATCGACGTCACCAGCGAGGATCAGGTAGCGGCGGGCTTTGCCGAAATGGCGGTCGAGTTCGGCGGAATCGACATTCTGGTTTCCAATGCCGGGCTCGCCTCTTCCGCGCCGATCGAGGACACCACCCTGGCGCTGTGGAACAGGAACATGGACATCCTGGCGACCGGCTATTTCCTGGTCAGCCGCGAAGCCTTCCGCCTGTTCCGTCAGCAGGACATCGGCGGCAACGTCGTCTTCGTCGCCTCCAAGAACGGCCTTGCCGCGTCGCCCAACGCGGCAGCCTACTGCACGGCCAAGGCCGCCGAGATTCACCTCGCCCGCTGCCTGGCGCTGGAAGGGGCGGAGGCCCAGATCCGCGTCAACGTCGTCAATCCGGACGCCGTGCTGCGCGGCTCGAAGATCTGGACGGGCGAGTGGAAGGAACAGCGCGCGGCGGCCTACAAGATGTCGACCGACGAGTTGGAAGAGCACTACCGCTCGCGCTCGATGCTCAAGCGCTCGGTCTTTCCCGAGGACATTGCCGAGGCGATCTATTTCTTCGCATCCGAAATGTCTGCAAAATCGACCGGCAACATACTCAACGTCGACGCGGGCAACGCGCAGAGCTTTACACGCTAGCAGCCGTCCGGCTGCGATCGGATGGAACCAGGGGAGGGGTTTGCAGTGACCGAAGAGATCGTCTCGGCCGATATGGTGGCGCGTGACAATGACGCGCGCGCCGCAACCCTGAAGCGCGACTACGAGGCGCTCGGCGAACAGCTCGACCGGCGCGGCATCGCCATCGATGCCATCCGCGACAAGGTGGCCGCGTTCCACGTCGCCATCCCGTCATGGGGCGTCGGCACGGGCGGCACACGCTTCGCGCGGTTCCCTGGCGCTGGCGAGCCGCGCGACATTTTCGACAAGATCGAGGACTGCGCCGTCATCCAGCAGCTGACGCGGGCGACGCCCAACGTCTCGCTGCACATCCCCTGGGACAAGGCGGACGCCAACCGGCTGAAGCAGGCGGCATCGCGCTTCGGCCTCGGCTTCGACGCCATGAATTCCAACACTTTCGCCGACGCGAAAGACCAGGAACTGTCCTACAAGTTCGGCTCGCTGTCGCACGCCGACGCGGGCACCCGAAACCAGGCGATCGAGCACAATCTGGAGTGCATCGAAATCGGCCGGACCATCGGTTCGAAGGCGCTGACCGTGTGGATCGGGGACGGCTCGAATTTCCCCGGTCAGGTCAATTTCGCCAGGGCCTTCGAACGCTACCTCGACTCCATGCGCGCCATCTATGCCGGACTGCCGGAGGACTGGAAGCTGTTCTCCGAGCACAAGATGTACGAGCCGGCCTTCTATTCCACCGTCGTGCAGGACTGGGGCACCAACTACATCATCGCGCGCGAGCTCGGCCCGAAGGCCTACTGCCTTGTCGACCTTGGCCATCATGCGCCAAACGTCAACATCGAGATGATCGTGTCGCGGCTGATCCAGTTCAGGAAGCTCGGTGGCTTCCATTTCAACGATTCCAAATATGGCGACGACGATCTCGATGCCGGGTCCATCGATCCCTACCGGCTTTTCCTGGTGTTCAACGAACTGGTCGACGCGGAACTCAACCAAGTCGAGGGGTTCGAGCCGGCCCACATGCTAGACCAGAGCCACAATGTCACCGACCCCATCGAGAGCCTGATGCTGTCAGCCGTCGAGGTGCAGCGCGCCTATGCCTCCGCGCTGCTTGTCGACCGCAAGGCGCTGGAGGGTTTCCAGGAGGCAAACGATGCGCTGATGGCGACCCAGACGCTGAAGGTGGCCTTCCGCACAGACGTGGATCCGATCCTCGCCATGGCCCGGCTGCAATCCGGGGGCGCCATCGACCCTGTCGCCGCGTATCGCGCCAGCGGTTACCGGGCGAAGGTTGCCTCAGAGCGTCCGGCGGTAGCCGCCGGCAGCGGCGGTATCGTTTAAGCACGGCGCCTTCGCGCATCCGCCCGTGGCATCTATTCACTGATCGGGTTCTTGACGCGCGGTGCCTGTCTTGCCCTGAAAATCGGCAGGATTGTCGGTCAGTTCGTGGCCGGAAAATGCTCGCTCGACGATATTCCGCTGGAGATCGTCGAGGACACCCGCAGCATATCGATGCATGGCTTCAAGAGCCGACAAGGCAAACTTTGTCTGAAGGGGTGCCGGAAGCGGTAGGTCCGCTTTTGGCGGCAGCCGATCCATAACGGCCAATAGGCTTGTGCTCGATGGCGGCATTCACCAACTAGAGCAAGATGGCGTGCCCGATTAGCGGACCATCCCCGTTAATTTCGCAGACGCCTTTTTCCTTGATCTAAGGCCAGGAGCCACGACCGCCCTCTAGGCTCGACGATGTGGCTCGACGGTGACCATCAGTAAGTAGCCCGGCCGCCGCTGAGGTCGAACGTGAACCCGGTGGTGAAGCTACATGCCGGGGAAACGATCCAGGCAATCATCTCTGCAGCTTCATCCAGTTCGCCGCAGCGCTTCATTGGAATCTTGTCAGTCATATAGTTGACCTGTGCTTCGGGCAGGGCGGCCACCATCGGTGTGCGGATAACGGCCGGGGCGAGCGCATTCACCGTGATTCCCGTCTCGGCATAATCCTTGCCCATCGATTTAACCATTCCGATCACACCAGCCTTGGTGGCTGAATATGCGACCATGCCGGCATTGCCCTCCTTGCCGGCAATGGAGGCAATGTGAAGGATACGGCCAAACTTGTTCTCGAGCATGTGTGGGAGAACGGCTTGCGAGACAAGAAGAGTGCCCATCATGTTGATACGGTAGACCAGATCGAAGTCCACAGGATCGACTTCGTGTGTCTTCAGATTGGTCTTGCCGGTCACGCCCGCGCAGTTGACCAGACCATGGAGTTGGCCGCACTCGTCTAGTGCCTTTTGCCAGACGGTCTTCGCGGCGACCGGGTCGGTGACATCCAGGGCGTAGGCGGACGCCCTGCCGCCCGCCGCGATGATCTCGTCACGTGTTTTCTGCGCACCAGCGCTATCGCGATCAAGGCAGATTATGGACGCGCCGCGAGCGGCCATCAGTCCGGCCGCTGCTTGGCCGATACCGCTCGCTGCGCCGACAACCGCAATTGCGTATGGGTCTGGAAAATTGGTCAAGGGAATCTCCAACGTCTTGCCTGGCAAGTCCGCGATGCACGGCTGATTTTCTATCTTAGCGTCTTGGCGTGTCGATTTCGATCCTGGCGACCGCGTAAGCGCCGAGTTCGACCCGACCGGACGCGAGGTCGATCCGCGCATTGTCGAGATAGTCCGGCGACGTCGTCAGTTCCGCAAAGCCTCTCTCATCCAATTGTGCAATTCGGGCGCCGGTAGTGCCGACTGAAGGGATAACCGCGGTGACAGCGTTTGAGGTCAAGTTGGCCAGCCAAAGCTGCGTCTTCTTGTTCAGAGAAAACGCTAGTGCGGCGAGTTTTCCCTGTTGCGACAGAGTGGTCGAGAAGTGGGGTTTGCCGGCGGCTTGAGCGAGCCCGGCCAGTACATGAAACGATGGGTAAACGGCAGGCCGATCGAGATCGTCGAAGTAGGGTTGTTCGAAATCCGTGCGACGGTAGATGTGCCCGAACGGTCCGGTGGTCGACCCGAGCGCGACCATGTCCACCTTTCCCCTCGCACAGGCCGCCATGTAGGCAAGCGACCAGGCGGCGTTGAACAGCCCGCGCTGGCGTGGGTCTATCCTGCTCAGGCACACGCGGCCATTGTGCGGATTGGGCGTGGTAGCCTTTCCGTACGGGTTCTCCCGGCATCCGAGCTGGCTCGGGCCGATGCGGTACGAGATGGCATCGCCCATGAACGAGCGGGTCGAGATGATCTGGTATGGCAACGCCTCGATCGTCTCCATGACCGACTGGTCGTCTGCCGCGTGCACGTTCGGACAGGTGGTGTGGGTGACGTAGTCGAGCGGTGCTGCCGGCGGTCGCTTGCGGTTGAGTTCGGTGAAATAGGCCGCCATTCCACCGCCGATCGCGGCATGCGGAAATGCCTTGCGCGCTGCGGCGAAGGTTTCCTCGAATGTGGGCATCTCCGGCCACGGCACGCCGGGTTGGACAGAAACCATGTCCTGGGCCGGAAACGCGGCGACGGCCGAGGGTTCGAGGCCAGCGGCTCTGGCCGCCCGGGCGACCGAAGCCAGTTCCGAATCCGGATCCAGACTGCCGAGCGTGATGATCTCGAGCGCCACCTCGGCACCGGTCAACTGCGAGAGCGAGCGGAAATTTTTCATCTCCGCAAGCCCGTGCCCCTGGCGCAGATCGACCTCGCAGACGAGCCATTGGGGAGACAACAGTTCGACCAGCGCGCCTCTTTCCAGCGAATGGCCGGCTTCCTCGGCAGGGATGCCGATGCCGACGGCGGGCAGGACGCCCACCTCCTCGCCGATGGTGACGGTGACCGGCCGTCTGCCGTCCGAAGCGGCAGCCGACGGTGGCTTTCCCGATATCGTCAGGCTGACCTTCTGCGCGACGGGCTCGCCCTTCGGCAGCACATAGGGCCACGGCTGCGTCAGCGGGCGCACATAGGTCTTGTAGGAGGCGTCCGACCAGTTGCGTTGGTCTTCCATCTCGAACGTGTCACCCTCCATGGTGCAGGTTGCCCAGCTTCCCGGAGCGAACTCGTGCGACAGGGCACGCAGATCCTTGAAAGGGCACATCGGATTGATGATTTCCGGAAACGTCGAAAGGGTCTCGCTTCCATCGACCTTGAGAATTTTCACCGGCTGGCCGGCAACGCCGTCGAGTGGGTGCAGGACGATGAAGCCGGTGCGGTTGGTCAGCACGTCCGTCTGCGGCGTGGCGACGGCCTCGAAGGTCAGCGCACCGTCGCTCCCGCCCGTTATGGTGGCGTCATAGACGAGGCTTCGCTTCGCGTCCGCGCATGTTGCCCGATAGCTGACGGAGAACCCGTCCTCGGATTCGTCGATCTTCAGATTTTCAAGTCTCGCGGCGAATGTACCCCAATTCTCGTCGCGCACCAGGAATGCGATGGCCCGGAGCACCTCGATGCCGCCATAGCGCACGTAGCGCAGAGCGCCATTGTCGAATTCGACGGAGAGCTGCCCGGCCGTCAGGGTCCGCATCGGCGGATCTGCGGAATCGGTCCCGCAAAGTGCAATCGCGCGTGAGAGCATGGCTTTCCCCCTAGAGCGCGCGCTGCGTGTCCGCATCGAAGATCGAGGCGCGCATCATGTTGATGTCGATCGGCATCTGCTGGCCAGCCCGGCTCACGTCGTGGGCCTGGAGTTCAGCGTTCACCGGCTCACCGGCCAGTCTAAACGTCGCATAGGTCCGCGAGCCCGTCGGCTGGATAAGCTCGATCCTGGCTTCGTGACGGTAGACGCCCTCGGCCGGTTGTTCCCCCTGCGCGCGGGTCAAGTGTTCCGGCCTCAGGCCCAGCAGTACCGACATGCCGTCATGGGCGCCGTTCAAGGTCCGTCCAGCCGGAACAGGCAGCATCACCTCGCCGACCCGGACACCGTGGGTCGGGCCTTCAAGCACCAGCTTGCCCGGCAGGAAACTCATGCGCGGCGAGCCCAGAAAGCCGGCGACAAAGGTCGTGGCCGGTCGCTCGAATAGTTCGAGCGGCGCCCCTTGCTGCTCGATCAGCCCGTCGCGCATGAGCACGATGCGGTCGGCCAGCGTCATCGCCTCGATCTGGTCATGCGTCACGTAGATCATCGTGGTGGCGATTTCCTGGTGCAGCCGCTTGATCTCGCCGCGCATCTCGTCGCGCAGCTGGGCGTCCAGGTTGGAGAGCGGTTCGTCGAACAGGAACACTTTCGGGTTGCGCACTATGGCGCGGCCGATCGCGACGCGCTGGCGCTGGCCGCCAGAAAGCTGGCGCGGAAAGCGGCCAAGCAGCGACGTGATGCCGAGCATGGTCGCCGCCTCCGATACGCGGGCCTCGATGTCGGCCTTCGGCATCTTGCGGGCCCTGAGACCGAAGCCGATGTTGTTGGCCACGGTCATGTGCGGGTACAGCGCATAGTCCTGGAACACCATGGCGACGTCGCGATCGCGCGGGCGATAATCGTTGACCACCTCGCCGCCGATCTCGATCGTGCCGCTGGACGCTTCTTCAAGCCCGGCGATCGTGCGCAGCAGCGTACTCTTGCCGCAGCCGGACGGCCCGACCAGCACGGCAAACTCGCCGTCGCTGATCTCGAGGTCGATGCCCCTGACGGCGTGGAAGGCGCCATAGCGCTTGTGTAAACCGGTGATCTTGACGTCCGACATGTTCAATCATTCCCAAAAAGGCGGGGTGGATGCGGCACTTCTCATCCGCGAATTGCGCCGAGCGTCAGCCCGCGAACGAGGTGCTTCTGGACCAGCACGCCCAGCACGATCGATGGCACGAGAGACACGATCGCCAACGCACTTGCCTCGCCATACTGTGCGCCCTGGAAGCTCAGGAAGGCGCGGAACACCGTGGGCAGCGTGTAGGCGTTGCGGCTGGTCAGGACGAGCGCGAAGAAGAACTCCGTCCAGCAGGCGATGAAGGTGAAGATCGCGGCCGCCACGATGCCCGGTATCGCCAGCGGCACTGCTACCCGCCAGAACGAGGTCCAGCGCGTGCAGCCGTCAACCAGAGCCGCCTCTTCGAGCGAGCGCGGCATCTGGCGGAAATAGGCGAACATCATCCAGACCGACACCGGCAGGGTGAAGACGGTGTAGGCGAGGATCAGCCCGACATGCGTATCGTTGAGACCGAGCACCCGATAGTTGAGGAAGATCGGCAGCACGATCGCGATCGGCGGCAGGAAGCGCTGCGACAGCACCCAGAAGGAGAGGTGCTGGCCGCCCGTATTGAAGCGGGCCAGGCTATAGGCCATCAGCGTGCCGAAGAGGCAGGACAGGAAGGTCGCGGAGATCGAGACGATCAGGCTGTTGATGAGCCCGTTCAGCCCGCGATAGGCAAACAGCGCGGCCGTGTAGTGGACGAGCGTCGGCTTGTCGGGAAACCAGACCGGCGGGATCGCCAGGTAGTCGTCGCTCGGCTTGATCGAGGTGACGAACACCCAATAGAGCGGCAGGACGACGAAGATCACGCAGACTGCCAGAAACAGGATGCGCAGGAACGGTATCCGCCGCAGGCGCGAGCGTCGGCTGGTGTGTCGTGCCACGGGCGCCATCACTTCGACTCCATGGTCAGCAGGCGACGGACGAGCAGAAACACCACCAGCAGGGTGAGGATCATGAAGATCCAGGCACCGGCGGTTGCCCGCGAAAGGTGAAACTGCGTGAAGCCGATGGTGTAAAGATAGTAGGACGCACTGTAGGTGGAGGTGCCGGGACCGCCGCCGGTCATGATGAAGATCGTGTCGAACAGTCGGATCGCGTCGAGCAGCCGGAACGTCACGGCCAGCAGCATCATCGGCGCGATGTAGGGCACGGTGATGTACCAGAAGGTCTGCCAGGGCCCCACGCCGTCCAGTTCGGCGGCTTCGTAGACGTGCGGCGGGATGGAAGTCAGCCCGGCGAGCAGGATGACGAACATGAACGGCGTCCACTGCCATACGTCGGCAAGGATCAGGGCGACGAAATTCCACGGAAATCCGGTCAGCCACTTGATGGTGACTTCATAGCCCAGGAGTTGGCTCAGCAGGTAGTTCGTCGGTCCAAACGGGCTGTGCAGCATGAGCACCCAGACCTGGCCCACGATGATCGGACTGATGAACAGCGGCACGATCAGGACGGAGATGAGTACTCCGCGGCCCCTGAAGGTGTTTGCCATCGCCATGGCAATCGCCAGGCCAAGCAGAAATTCGACGACAACGTTGATGGTCGACAGCGCGACCGTAACCCAGAGCGAATAGACGGCCACTGGATCGAAGATGACCTGCTTGAAATTCTTGAGGCCAACGAAGGCGTGGCCGGGGATCTGGAAATCGTAGTTTACGAAAAGCACCCAGATCGAAAACAGCAGCGGATAGATCGAAATGGCAAGAATGAGGACCGCCGCCGGCGCGACGAGCAGCCATTTGAACCAGGTGTCGCTCGTCCGCGCGGAAGGGCGCTGCCTGCCATCCTTCGGTCCGACGTCCGCCGCTGCTCCTGTCATCATCCCACGCACCTGTTCTTGTCCTGCTGAAGCTTCGTTTCGCGAATGTTCGGCCATGACAGGCCGTCCGCTCGCCTTGGTCGCAAGGGCCGCCGCAAGCAGGCGGCGGCCCTTCCGTTTGTCCTAGAGCGTGACCGCCATGCCGAGCTTTTCCACCGTGTTGTCGGCAGTGGCACCTGGCAGCTTGAGGAACTCCTGGTAGAAGCCCTTTTGGGCGTCGACGCCGAGGTTTTCGGTCGTGGCGTCCCATTCGGCCGCAGCCGTCTTCAGGGCCTCCATCGGGTCCGTACCTGCCCAGACAGAGGTGCACATGCGGTCGAGCGAGAGCTGGTAGTCCTGCGCGCCCGGCATGATCGGGTCCAGCAGGCCGACATTGGCCGACGCGTTGAGATTTGCCAGATATTCCGGCGCGCTCGGGAACAACTCTCCGTAGAGTTCCGACTTGAAGTGCGAGATTCGGTAAGGATCACGCAGCGCGTAGGGCAGCATGCAGCGGGCAAGCGACACCGGCGGCGAGCACGCCCACTGCATGAACAGGAATGCCGCTTCGGGATTGGCCGAATCGGCGGCAAGCGCCTTGTTGAAGCCGAAGGCATGCTCGGGATTCCCCCCGGGTACGATCGCATAGCCGACCTTGCCGGCGATCGACGACTGGGGAATGAACGAGATCGCCTTGTCGCTCTGCGAATAGCCGGCCGACATGCGGCCGGTCGGCGGCCACGAGTACATCATTGCGATCTTCCCCTGCAGCCATGCAACCCACAGCGACACCGCATCGAGTTCCTCGTTGCCAGGGATCGATGCCTTGTTGGCGGCGATCATGTTCTGGAGGGTCTTTACGCCGATGTCGGTGGCCAGCGCGGCCTTCATGTCGCCATCGAAGAACGCGCCGCCGTTCGAACGGAACTGCTGCATGAAGTCGAACTGGTTGCCCGGGCTGCCTGCCTTGCGGAAGTGTCCGGCACCATAGACGTTGGGTGCCATCTGGTCGGTGATGAACTGTGCGACCTGCGCGTAGTCCTCCCAGGATTTCGGCACTTCGAGCTTTTTGCTGAACTTGGCCTCATAGGCCTCGTTCAGCTTCGGATCCTCGAAAATGTCCTTGCGGTAATAGAGGGCGAACATGTCGCCGTCGTCGAACAGACCCCAGATCTTGCCCTTGTAGGTCGGCAAGGCCTTGTAGAGAGGGTGGTAGTCCTCGAGGTCGGCCGGGTTCATGTATTTGGCGATCAGGTCGTCGAGCGGCGCGATCACACCACCGTCGGCAAGCGCCGGTGTCCACTGCGGTTGCAGGTCGAGGATGTCGTAGGCGCCGGACTGCGCGATATGCTCGGCGATCGGCTTGGAGTACATGTCCGGCGACGGCAACTCGACGACGGTCGATTTGATGCCGGTCAGTTCCTCCCAGAGGGGGCCGGAGAAGTTGCGGGGATCGAGCCCCTGCAGACCGGCCTCGTAGGTCATGTTGAGGTTGACGCCGGCAAACTGCTTGGCTGCCTCCACGGCGCGGAAGGCCGAACCATCCGCGGGACCTTCGGTTGATGCCTTGAGGGCAAGGGCCTGCGCCTTGCCTAGCGGCGTGCTCGGGTCTTCAAGTTCCATCTTCGCTTGTGCCAAGGCCCACTGCACACCGGATCCGAGCGCGCCGCCGACGATCGGCAACATGCCCATGGCCTGACCGAACCTCTTGATGAAGGTTCGACGTGTCGGCTCACCACGCAGGAAAGCGTTCACCTCGTCTTCCAGGCCCGCCTGAAAGTCTCGATTCTCACGTTCATTCATAGTCCTAGCTCCTCCCATCGGGGCTACCGAAGAATTCGGTAGCCATCGCATCGGCTTCACTCGACCGCTGGCGCGGCGGGTCGAGCCTCCCTGCCTAGATCGGCGCCGTGGAACTCACCCGCGGCGACGCGCCAAAATCCTTTCCCCGTTCTACGTACCGGCGCGCGCGGCAAGGCCCGCCAGCCGCTTCGTCCAGACCTCACTGGACAAAACCTCCCTATTGACCACGCCGCGCGGCTCGCGGCCGTGCTGCACTTCCAGTACAGCCTTGACGTCAGCTGCGCCGTTGCCGGCAAAACATTGGTCGGTCCAGCACAGCGCGTGCGGCGCCAGAATGACGTTGTCGAGTTTCAGGATCGGATCATCGGCCTCCGGCGGCTCCTGCTCCAGCACATCGAGACCCGCGCCGGCAATGCGCCGCTCCTGCAGTACCCGGGTGAGCGCCTTCTGGTCGACGATCGGTCCGCGTGCGGTGTTGATCAGGTAGGCCGTCGGCTTCATCAGCGCGAGCCGCTCAGCGTTGACGATGTGCCGGGTTTCGGGCGTCAGCGGACAACTGACGGACAGTATGTCGGCGCGGCGAAACAGGTCCTCCAGGCCGACCAGTTCGATCCCGAGTTCGGCCGCGACCGCCTTGCTGGCGAAGGGGTCGTGCGCAATGAACTTCATGTCGAACGGCTTTGCCATGCGGAAGACTTCGGCACCGATATTGCCGATCCCCAGCGAACCGAGCGTGCGGCCGACGAGGCCGACGCCCATGTGGTCGGAGCGCTGGGCAAAGCCGTTGGCGGCTTCGCGCGTCAGGCGGTCCTTGATCATCAGCTTGCCGGTCAAGGCAAGCATCAGGGTAATCACCGATACGGCGACCGGGCGCCGGACGCCGTCAGGCGTAATGACCAGCGCGATGCCCGCCTTTGTGCAGGCGTCGACGTCAACGGTATCGTAGCCGACGCCGAACCTTGCCACAACGGCCAGCCGACCGCTCTTGGGGACGCTCTCCGCCCCGAAGCGATGCGTCAGCAGGATCAGCGCATCAAAGTCCTCGAGCTGCTCGGCACGGATCGGGCTGTTCGATTCCAGGAACGCCATCTCGACACCCGGCGCCGTGCGCAGTGGCTCCAGATCGAAATCCGGATAGGTCGGCGAACCGTCCGGCTTGCGGAAGTCCCCGGATATCGCGACGCGGAATTTCGGGTCGTTCGTCATGCTGACACTACCCTATTTGCAGCCATCGCGCAGCTTGCCGATGGCGTCGGCCAGCGCGTCGTGAAGCACCCAGACATCGCCCGAATAGCAAATGAAATCAAAACCCTCGGCATTGAAATCTATGCCCTGCTGCACATTCGGCACCAGCCGGCCCAGAGACTTGTTGTGCCGCTTGGCCGCGGCGATGATCTTGTCCATAGCCGTAGCGAAGGTGGGATGGGCGAAGTCACCCGGCACGCCAAGCGACACCGACAGGTCAAAGTGGCCGACCCACAGGCAATCGACCCCATCGAAGCCTGCAATGGCATCGATATTGTCCACGCCCTCCGCGGTCTCGATCAGGCAGAAGAACGTCGAGCGGTCATTGGCGGCCTTGAATTTGTCGGCCACCGAACCGGGGCGGTAGCGATCATGCGCGATCTGCAAGGCAACTCCGCGATTGCCGGCGGGGTGATATTTCATCGAATTGACGATGTGGCGAACCTGATCGACGTTGCTCACCATCGGCGCAATGAAGCCTTCGACGCCCATGTCCATGGCGCGGCCGATGAAATGATAGTCCTGCGACGGCACCCTCACCATGGCCGGCAATCCGGCCGCCTCGAAATATCGGATGGCGCTCTTCACGGTCTCCATGCTGAAGCCGGAATGCTCCATGTCGAAGAACACGAAGTCGCATCCGGCGGACTTAAGGATGTGGCCGATCCCCGGCGTCGCGAACTCGGCGACCAGATGACCCAACTTGACCCGCCGGTGACTCGTCATCTCTCTAAGACTGCTGTCGGCCATTCCATCCCTCCCGAACGTCGCGCCGCTCCCCGGCTTGTGCGACCTGATTGCCTTCTTCGTCGCTATCCCCCGCAGACCAGCTGCGCCTTGATGACCTTCTTGTCGCTCACGAGGGCTGCGCTCTCGGCGTCGAACTTCAGAAAATGATCAGTCCTGCAATGCGCCTCGAAAGCCGCCTGATCATCGTAGATCTCGTAGAGCATGACCCGGTTGGGTTCCCCGACCGGTTCAACCACATCGAAGCGACGGCAAGACTTCTCAAGCCGCATCGAAGTCTTGGAATTGGCATCAATCAGGACTCGGAAGTCGCTACGCTTTCCATCCCGCAGTTGGAAATCGACTATCACCACGTAGCCACTCATGCGCCGCCCCCGGCGACGTCAGTGTAACGCTTCGCCACGTACTCCAGATGCTCGCGCATGGCTTGTTCGGCGCGGTCCGGGTCCTTCGAGACGATGGCTTCGTAGATCGCGACATGCGCCCGATAGGCCACCATGTCCTGACCGGCCGCCAGGGTGGTCCGCCTCTGTTCCAGCAACCATTCTGCCAGTGCGGCGTGAATGGCCGTGAATATCGGGTTGCGGGCAATCACTGCGAGCACAAAATGAAAGTCGACGTCCGTTCGCTCGAATCGCTTGAGATTCCCGATAGACAGTCGGTTTTTCTCCAACGCCTCCTTGAGCGTCGCAAGTTCATCTTCGGTTGCGTGCAAGGCGGCATGACGCGCCAGTCCAACCTCGAAGAAACTCCGCGCATGCTGGAAATTCTGAACGCCGCCGGGCGCCGAAATCAAGCTTCGCGCGGGACTTGCCAGCGCCTCGATGACGAATTGCGGCGTCGGGCGCGTTACCTTGGCGCGCTCCCCAGAGCGAAGCTCCACGAGCCCAATCTTGCGTAGATGAAGCAGCGCCTCGCGCACAGACGGGCGTCCGACGCCGAAGAGGCGCATCAGATCACGCTCCGAAGGGAGCTGGTCGCTTTCCGAGAATTCACCGCTCTGGATCATCCGCTCGAGACGGTCCGCGACATCCTCGGACAACCTTCTTTGCTTGATGATCTCAATTGGCATGATGGCATACCTGTTATACCAAGGTTGGAGCGTAGGACCGAAAATTTCTCCCGTCAAATGGATTCGAGTCGATGCAGGTGCCCTTCGTGAGGCGCAGTGGGGCACTTAAGCCTGTCTCGGACACATCTCTAAATGGGGCCGCCGAAACGCCTGTTGAGCTGACTCAGGCCTCAAGACCGTCGCGAATATCGGCGAAATAGGCGTCGGTGCCGACTTGTCCGCCCTTGAGCGCGATTTCCAGACCGTCGATGCCGGCAGCCCGGCTGTGAGCGACGCAGAGCGGCGATCCGGGCGACTGCGGGAAGGGCATGCGCACCGTCAGCGCGTCGACACCGAGTTGACCAAGCGCGTGGCTCGATGTGTCTCCACCGGCAATGACGGCGCGTTTCAGCGATTGCTCCACCACCAGCCGGTTGAGGATGCGACCGAGGCTGCGGCCGATATGGTGGCGGCCGCCTGCATGCTTGTCGATCTCGGCGCCGAGGTCGGCCGACGAGCCGAGCGCGGTGTAGAGGATGACGCTGCGGCCGTCCCCCAGGCTGGCGAGCCCGGCAGCCACGGCCTTGTCGAGTGCCGCATCCGAGTCCTCGCCGATCATGTCGCGGGCGTCGAGCGCGATGCCGTCGAAGCCGTTGGCCAGGGCATGACGGATCTGCCGTTCGGTCGTCGGCGACACGCTGCCCGAAACGGTAGCGATGCGGTCGACGGCCGGCGTCGGTTCGAAACGCGCCTTGCCCGGCGCGATGCCCGAGCGCACCCATTCGGCCATCAGCGCGTATTCGACACCCGAAGAGCCCGCCACGTAGAGGCCTCCCGGCCGGCGCAGCCGCCACAATTGCTCGCCGACGGCGCGCTGCGTTTCGGCGCTGTCGATGTCGAGGAGCAGGATCTCGGGACCGTCTTCGAGGACACGGTCCACGGCGGCGGCAGCATCCGTGGAGAGCAGGGTCGGTCCGTCGACGAGCCGGGACCGCAGGCCGGTCTGCCTGGCAAGGTGAAGGAGCAGGTCTGCCTCGTCCATCGGCGTCACCGGATGCCTGCTCATCACCGGGTGGCGGTCGATGCGGTAGACCTGGCCCTGGTAGCCGGCGAACAGGTTGCCGAAGCTGGTGTAGCGCCGCAGTTGCGGCGCGCCGACCGCCACCGGCACGCAGTCCTGCTCGAACAGCGTCTTCCCGATCTCGATGGCGCGACCGATATTGCCGACCGCCGGGCTGGAATCGAAGGTCGAGCAGACCTTGTAGTGGCAGATCGCAGCCCCCAGTCCCTTCATCCAGGCGAATGCCGGGGGCAGGTGTTCGTCCATCCAGTCCGGCGTCTCGCTGCGGCTCGTTCCGGCGAGGCCCATGGCCCGGCAATGCGCAAAGCGCGCCTGCAGCTCGGCGTCCGGAACGCGCATGAACAGCACGGTCGGCACGCCGCCCAGCGCCATCGATTCCATGACGTCGGTCGACCCGGTCAGGTCGTCGCCATAATAGCCGAGCAGCAGCTCCTTGCTCATCCTGGCCGGTCAGCCCTTCTTGCCGGCATCGAGCCTGTCGATCGCCTCGACATTGCCGGCCGACGGGCCCTGCGGGTCGAAGGTCGAAGCAAGCCAGGTATCGACGATCGCCTTGGCCAGTTCGGGACCGATGACGCGCGCGCCCATGGTGATGATCTGCGCGTTGTTCGACTTCGCCGCGCGCTCCGCCGAATAGGTGTCATGCGTCAGTGCCGCGCGGATGCCGGGCACCTTGTTTGCCGAGATGCTGACGCCGATGCCTGTCCCGCAGAACAGGATGCCGCGGTCGTTGCTGCCGTCGAGGATCGTCTCGGCAAGCCCCTTGGCGAGGTCGGCGTAGAAACCGGACTGGCTGAGGTCGTTGACGACGATGCCGGGCTTGGTGGCAAGGTGCTTGGCGATGACGTCGAGAAGCGGTTTGCCGGCGCTGTCGGCTCCGATGGCAATTTTCACGGCATGTCCTTTCTGGAAACTGGTTGGTATCTGTCCGACCCTAGCGGGATTTCTTGCTGCCGAACTTGTTGATCGACTGCTGCAGTTCGGGATGCGTCCTTGCATAGTCTTCGAGAGCGATCCCCTCAACCGCTGCCTGCCAGGCCTGCTGGACGGCCCGCACGCCGGCCGCCGGTCCGCCCGGATGGCTGACGATACCGCCGCCGCAGAGGTAGAGCAGGTCGGTCGTTCGACCCGTGCGCCGGTAGGTCTCCGGTGCCTGCCCGCCCCACTGGCCCGAACCGGCTACCGGGAGCGGGCAGTCGGCCTTGTCGAAGAGCGGCGTGCTGATGGCCTTGAACGATTCCACGAAGGAATCGTCCGGCTCCCAGTATTTCACGCCGATCCCGTTGATCTGGAACTGATCGACCCCAAGCAGCCGCCAGAACTGCTGCGCGACCTTGAAGTCCATGCCAAGCCCCGGATGCCGGGTCAGGATGTCCCAGCCGTTTCGGTGGGCATGGATGACAAGGTTCGTCCGCTTGCGCAGGAAGGCGACGCCCCCCATGCCGACGGAAAAGATGTTGACCACGGCGCAATTGCCGCCCGCCTTCGCCACGATATCGTGGTTGCGCATCATCTGGTCGGGATCGGCATGGGATATGCCGAACGCGTACATCACCTTCTTGCCGGTCTTCTGCTCGTGGTCGAGGATGAGCGGCACGATCGCCTTCACCCGCTCCTCGAGCGGCGAATAGGCCGGGCTCATCAGCTTCTCGTCGTCCTTGATGAAGTCGACACCGGCCTCGATCAGTTCGCCGACAAGTGCCGCCGTTTCATGCGGGCGCAGGCCGAGTGCCGGCTTCACGATGGTGCCGATGATGGGGCGGTCCTTGACGCCCGTCAGGCGCCGGCTGCCCGCCACGCCGTACTTTGGACCGGGGTGCGCACCGCGGAAAGCCTCTGGCAGCTTCATGTCGACAACGCGGATACCGGAAAGCTCGCGAATCGAATAGGTTCCCCCGATGGCAATTGTCATAAGCGCCGACAGGTCGGTGCCGATGGCATCGAAGGGGAAACCGATATCGACATCGGCGCGATTGAAGGGGCCCTGCTGACCGGCAGGCTGGGGAAAGGACGGAACCGTTGCAGGCGCAAGAGGCCGGATGGCCAGCACGCGCGCCGCAACCCGCGCCTTCAACTCCTCGGTCTCACCCGGCAGATCGACGAAGGTGCCCGTGGACTGGTCGCTGGCAATCTTGGCGGCAAGCGCTTCGATGCTGCCCGGCGTTTCGATGCGATAGGTGAGGGTGATCATCGCGGGATGGGCTTTCGTATCGTGCGGAACTTGCGGTCCCATTCATTCGCGAGTACTGGTATAATGAGTATGCCGGGTTTACAAGAGGAATTGGCTGGCTACCCTTGGGTCAGGCGCAGTCAGGAGCTGGTGCGAGGCACTGTCCCCGAGTATTGTCTGTTCCGGTTGCGAGGTGGAAATTCCCATGAGCCATTCTGAACCGATCGTCCGACGCAAGCTGTCCGACGAGGTTTTTGTGCGGCTGAAGCGGATGATAACCAGCGGCGAGCTGCAGCCGGGCGACGAAATGCCGTCCGAGCGCGAGCTGATGGAGCGCTTCGGTGTCGGCCGCCCGGCCATCCGCGAAGCCATGCAGGCGCTGAGCAGCATGGGGCTGGTTGCCATTTCGCACGGCGAACGCGCCAAGGTGCTGCAGCTCACGGCCCAGTCGATCTTCCGCCAGGTGGATGTAGCAGCCAAGATCATGCTCGCCTCATCCCAGGACTCGCTCGAACACCTAAAGAGCGCCCGCATCTTCTTCGAGCGCGGCATGGTTCGCGAGGCTGCGGCCAAGGCCAGCACCGAGGACGTCGCGCATCTGCGCGACATCGTCGAGCAGCAGCGGAATCTGCGCGGCAATGCCGAAGCGTTCATCGCAATGGACATGAAGTTCCACAACGCCATCGCGATGCTATCGGGCAATCCGCTCTACGTCGCCGTCAGCGAAGCGATGCTCGGCTGGCTGAAGGAATACCACACCGAGATGCTGATCTGGACGGGCAAGGAGAAATACACCCTCGCCGAACACGAGGAGATCATCGAACGCATCGAAGAGCACGATGCGGAGGGGGCCGAGCAGGCGATGATCAAGCACCTCGAACGGTCGCGCGCGCTCTACATGCTCCACACCAGCGGCAATTCCTAGGGTTCGGGCCCAGGCAGGGCAGGGAACGGCCTGACCCTCTGTCGCATCGGCCGGACCGCCAATGCTTAGGAAAGTGAGCGTCGATCAGACGTCCGCCAGCGCCATCGGCTTATGGCTCTCGGCGCCGCGATAGGCCGCTTCCACCAGCGCGAATGTCTTCAGATTGTCATCGCCCGAGGTTGCCGGCTCGCATCCGGCCTTAAGGCAGTCGACCCAATGCTGCTGGATCGCCACGACGCTCTGCTGGATGTTGTGCCAGGGACGCGACGCCCATGAGTAGAGGGGCGGGGACACGTCCGTGACGGTCGTCTTGCCGCCGCTGGTGACGGTCAGATGATAGCCCTGCGACAGCCGGATTGTGCCCTCGCTGCCGTCGATCTCGACCAGCGTCTCGGGAAAGGGCTCGACCTCCAGCCTGCTCGCATAGCTGCAGTCGACGATCGAGGTCGCGCCGCCCGCATGGTCGAGCAGCATGGTGGCGACATCCTCGCCCGCGATCTTCGGGTTGATCCGAGCCGTGCGCGTGGTGATCGCCGTCACGTCGCCCAGCAGATAGCGGGCGATGTCGAGGATGTGGATGCCCAGGTCCTCGATGATGAAGCGCTTGCCGGTGGCGAGATAGGGCTGGCCCGAAAACACGTCGTAGCCGGAGCGGAACGAGATGCGGCCGAAAAACGGGGTGCCGATCTCGTCGCGGTCGAGCACGGCCTTCACCGCCTGGATCGCCGACTGCCAACGGAAGTTCTCGTGCACCATCAGCGGCACACCCGCCTCCTTGCACGCGCGCACCATCTGACGTGCATCCTCAAGCGTCGGCGCAAAGGGCTTCTGGCAAATCACCGGCACCTTGTTGCGCGCGGCCAGTTCTACCAGCGGCCGGTGGCTCGGCGCCGTTGTGGCGATGTCGACGAAGTCGAGCTTCTCCCTGGCGAACATCTCCTGCGCATCGGTGTAGCGACGCTCGATGCCGAACTGGTCGCCGACGATCTTCAGGCGTTCCGGATCGCGGTCGCATATCGCGACGATCCAGGCCCCGTCGACCTCCGCCCAGCCATGCATCTGGTTGACGGCGAAGAAGCCGCAGCCGATCAGTGCCCCTTTGAATTCCGTCATGATCAGCCGATTTTTGCCATCTGGATGAGCGTGACCCGGCTCTGCAGCCGGCGCTGTGCCTGGTCGACGACGACGGCGACGATGATCACTAGGCCCTTGATGACCATCTGCCAGAAGGAACTGACGCCCATCATGACCAGTCCGTCCGAGAGAATGCCGATGACGAAGGCGCCGATTATGGTGCCGCCGATCGTCCCGCGCCCGCCCGACATCGAGGTGCCGCCGAGTACGGCCGCGGCGATCGCGTTGAGCTCGAAGCTCTCGCCGGTCGCCGGGTGCGATGCCATCAGCTCGGACGAGATGATGAGGCCGACGATCGCCGCGCAGAAGCCGGAGAACATGTAGACGAACATCTTGACCATATCGACGCGCACGCCAGAGATCCGCGCCGCCCGCTCGTTGCCGCCGACGGCGAAGATATGGCGTCCAAGCGGCGTGTAGCGCGCAAGGTAGGCGGCCCCCAGCGCCACCACGATCAGGATCCAGATCGAGACCGGGATGTTGAGGATGCGCCCGGCGCCGAGAAAGCCGAAGCCGGTATTGCCGAGATCGGCCTTGCCCGCGAGGTTCGGAAAGGTGCTGCCGCCGGACGACAGCAGCGCGAAGCCGCGCGCGACATAGAGCACGCCGAGCGTGGCGATGAACGGCGCCACGTTCAGCTTGGTAATCAGTATGCCGTTCACCGCGCCGATCAGTACGCCGACGACCAGGGTGATCAGGATGATCTCGATGACGTTGAAATAGACCGTGTAACCGATCTGCAGGTCGATGCCGTTCAGCACGAGGTAGCCGGCGACCATGCCGCACAGGCCGACGATCGAGCCGACCGACAGGTCGATGCCGCTGGTTATGATGACGAAGGTCATGCCCATGGCGAGAAACGCGTTCAGCGCGACGTGCTTCGACATCAGGATGAGATTGGCCGTCGACAGGAAGTTGGGCGCGGCGATCGAGAAAAACACGATCACGGCTATCAGCGCAATGAAGGTCCTGAGCTTCATCAACGTCAGCAGCATGGATCCGCCGGTAGGCGCAGCCGCTGCAGTCCTGGCCGAGGTATCAGTCATTTGTCGTTGCTCCCGCCATTCGTGACGCCTTGCCGTGACCGAGCGCCGATGCGGCCACGATGGCCGCCTCCGTCGCTTCGGCGCGATCGAACATTCCTGTCAGCTTTCCATTGCTCATCACCGCGATCCGGTCCGACAGGGCCATGACCTCGTCGAGATCGGAGGTGGCGAAGAGGATTCCCAGCCCGTCGCGCGCAAGCTTGCGCATCGTGCGGAACACGTCGGCCTTGGCGCCGACATCGATGCCGCGGCTGGGCTCGTCCATCAGCAGCACCTTGGGCTGTGTCAGCAGCGCCTTGCCGATGACGACCTTCTGCTGGTTGCCGCCCGACAGCGAGGACACTTCCTGCGCTGGGTCGGCGACCTTGATCGCCAGTTCGGCAACCATCTGCTCGACGGCCTGCTTTTCGGCCTTGCTGCTGATGTGGAAGAAGTTTGCGATGCGCGACAGGCTTGCCATGGTCAGGTTGCTGGCGACCGACAGGATCGACACCAGGCCCTCGCGCTGCCGGTCTTCCGGGATCAGGGCGAGGCCGCGCCGGATGCGGCGCGTCGTGTCACGCTCGTGCACCTCTTCGCCGCTGATGAAGATGCGGCCCGTGGACTGGCTGTGGCGCCCCATGATGCAGTCGAACAGCTCGCTGCGCCCGGCGCCCATCAGCCCGTAGACCCCGAGAATCTCGCCGGCCTTGAGCGACAGGGAAACGTGGTCGACGGACAGGCCGCCCGTCTCGCGCGGCAGCGATATCTCCTCGGCGCGAAAGACCTCGGCGCCGGGCTGATGGCCGTCGGGCTTGGCGAAGTCCTTGGCGTCGGAGCCGATCATCTGGCGCACGATCCACTGCGTATCGATGTTCTTCACTCCTTCATGGCCGGTGATCTGGCCGTCGCGCAGGACAGTGATCGTGTCGCCGATGCGGATCAGCTCTTCCAGCCGGTGCGAGATGTAGACGATGGCCACGCCGCGCGCCTTGAGATCCTCGATGACCCGGAACAGGATTTCCACCTCGGTGGCGCTCAGCGCCGACGTCGGCTCGTCCATGATCAGGATGCGGGCGTCGAGCGAGACGGCCTTGGCGATCTCGACGAGCTGCTGCTGGCCGATGCGCAGGTCCTCGACCATCATGTCCGGCCGGATGCCGGCCTCGAGGCGGTCGAGAAACTCGCCGGCGCGCCGGACCTGTTCCTTGTGGTCGATCTTCCAGAGGCCGCTGGTGATCTCGCGGGTGGCGAATATGTTCTCGGCAACGCTAAGGTTGCTGAACAGGTTGAGCTCCTGGAACACCATGCCGATACCGCGCGCGACGGCGTCGCCGGAACTGTCGAAGGAGACTTCCTTGCCGTCGAGCAGGATCTTGCCCTGCGTCGGGCGCTCAACGCCAGCGATGATCTTCATCAGCGTCGACTTGCCGGCGCCGTTCTCGCCGACCAGCACGTTGACGGCACCGCGCCGCACTTCGAAGTTCGCGCGCTTCACAGCGACGGTGCCTGCATAGACCTTGGTGACGTCCTGCAGCCTCAGGATGACATCGTCGGTGGTTTCTGCCGTCATGGCTTGGGCCCGATTTCGACCTCGGCCGGCGTGACCAGGGGCAGGTCAGAACCCTTGTTCGTGCTATAGGCGCCGAGCACCTTGGCCGTGCGGCCTTCGAGGTCCTCGCGCGGCAGTTTCGACAACACGGTGGAGTCGACATAGGTGTTGAACGCCTTGCCGTACTGCGCAAAGTCGATCTGGTTGGTGAATTCGTTGAAATTGACGAAGTCGAGGCTGTCGCGCAGCGACGTGCCGCGCATTGCCGGGCCGAACTGCACGCGCGCGTCGGCCTTGCCGTCGCCGTCAACATCGACGTCGATGGTCGCGGCGCGCGACTTGGTGTTCGATCCGACGATCGTGCCGTCCAGCGTGACGGCATAGGTCCAGGGCGAACTCGCCTGCTTGTTGGGGTTGCCGTATTTCGTGCCGGCGGCCTCGGGGTCGGCCTTGGCGGCCGCCTCGACCTCGGCGAAGGATGCGGCCTTGGCCTGCAGATAGGGGATGACGCGGGATGTCCAGATCTCGGTCACCATGGCGTCCGGATTGAACGCCGCCGCGTCAACCTCGTCGCCCGAGGGCGTCGGCAGGATCTTGCACGCCGACAGCGACAGTGCGCCGGCCGTGGCAGCGACGATCAGGCAGGTCAGTCTCTTGAACATGGCGGCGCGACGGTTCCGGTCGTTAAAGATGGACAGAGGGGCGGGCGCTGGGCCCACCCCTCGCAATTGCACCAGTCAGGCCTAGTTCTTGAGAGCGAACGTCTCGAGATTCGGCGCGTTCTCGGCGGTGATGAGGACGCAGTCCATCAGCTGCTTTTCCTCGGCCGGAGCCTTGCCGGTCTTGATGTAGGCGTCAGCCTGTTCGACAGCCATCTGCGCCTGTGCGTAGGCAGGCTGCAGGACGGTTGCCTTGATGCCACCCGAGTTGATCGAGTCGCGGACGTCGTTGGAGCCGTCGAAGCCGACGACGATGACGTCGCCCTTGCCGGCGGCGACCAGGGCCGCGTAGGCACCCATTGCCATCGTGTCGTTGCCCGAGATCACGCCCTTGATGTCGGGGTTGGCCTGCAGGATCGATTCCATCTTCGAGTAGGCCTCGGTCTGGCTCCAGTTCGCCGACTGCGCGGCGACCATCTTCAGGTCCGGGAATTCGTCGATGACGTCATGGTAGCCCTTCGAGCGGATGCCGGCGTTGGTATCCGACTCCTTGCCGATCAGCTCGACATAATTGCCGGCTTCGCCCATCAGCTTGACGAACTCCTGCGCACCGAGCTGGGCGCCCTGGTAGTTGTTCGAAACGATCTGCGCCGCGGCAACGCCGGTGGCGTTGATCTCGCGGTCGATCAGGAAGGACGGGATGCCGGCGTCCTTTGCCTTCTGCACGGCAGCGACGGAAGCGTCGGCACCGGCATTGTCGAGGATGATCGCCTTGGCGCCACGGCCGATCGCGGTGTCGATCAGTTCGGACTGCTTGTTGGCGTCGTCGTCATGCACGAGCACCAGAGCCTCGTAGCCCAGTTCCTTGGCTTTCGCCTCGGCGCCGACCGCTTCTGCCTTGAAGAACGGGTTGTCGTGCGAGGGCGTGATGATGGCGATCAGGTCCGCCGCATAGGCTGGCATTGCCGTGCCGATCGAAAGAAGAGCGGCGAAGGCAACAAGCGTCGTTCTGCGAGTAAGTTTCATTGAGTCCTCCCGGTGAGATGTAACCAAACCCGCCGGACCCGTCCGGACGGGGTACCAAATTCGAATTCAGGTGATGCGCCGAATGCTGTCGGCAATCTCCTGCGGTTCGAAAACCCGCTTCCAGTCGTCGCGCATCAGGACCGGTTTGCCGAACTCGATGGCCTTGTTGCACGCATCTGAAAACACGCCCTGCGTCTCCCCGAAGATGACGGCGCCCAGGACATTCATGTGGCCGAGCAGGAAGTCGAGCGCGGCTTGGCGGTCCACGCCGCGCGCCACCACCTCGTCCATCGCCTCGCGCATCACCACCAGCAGCGAAGCGCACACGGTCTCCGACAGGCCGGGCTCCAAGAGCGCCATCTGCTCGACGGTTACGCGGTGCGAGCGCATGACCGGCGCCCAGATGATCTTGGCGATCGCTTCGCCGGTGGCATAGGCCTCTTCGGGACCCTGCATCAGCGCGCTGACGATGTGCTGCTTGGCCTTGACCCCACCGAAGAAGTCACGCTTGGCCTCCAAGTCCGTTTCGTCGTTGAAGATCGGCGGATGGCATGGGTGCGTGACGAAGTAGGTGAGGTCCGGTCGCTTGGGAAGATGCCCGGCAAAGGGGGCGGCAGCGTCGAGCACGACCACCATCGTGCCCGGCTTCAGCTTGCTTTCGATGCCCGCGGCCACCTTGCCGATGGCCGTGTCGGGGACTGCGAGAATGACCACGTCGGCGCCATCCAGCGCCTCGTCGGCCGACACCGTGTCGAAGCCGAGGCCGGACTTCAGCCGCTCGCGGCCGGCGTCGCTGACTTCGACATGGCGAACCAGGTAAGGCGAGCCCTTGAAATTGGTAGACAGGCGGTAGCCCATCTTCCCGCCGGCTCCGAAAAGGGCGATCGTAGTCATGCACTCATTCCCAGTCTTGTCGCTCACGCACTGTGCTGCTGGTATAATGAGTATGTCATCAATTGCAAACGCTTTTTGCGCGTGTCAGAATCAGACGACATGTCGAGTAGGACGAAGGAGGCGACGGACGTGACAGATTTCTGGGTCGGCACGAGCTGGAAGATGAACAAGAGCCTTGCTGAGGCGCTGTCCTTCGCGGCCACGCTTGCGGACCGCCTGCCGGAGGTCGACCCGCGCATCCAGCCCTTTGTCATCCCGTCCTTCACCGCCGTTCGCGAGGTCAAGGCCGCCCTGGCCGAGACGCGGGTCAGGGTAGGGGCCCAGAACATGCACTGGGCCGATGCCGGCGCGTGGACAGGCGAGATCTCGCCGCCGATGCTGAAGGATTGCAGGCTGGACCTCGTCGAACTCGGTCACAGCGAGCGGCGCGAGCATTTCGGCGAGAACGACCGCACCGTCGGCATGAAGGCGGCGGCGGCCGTCCGCCATGGCCTGGTGCCGCTGATCTGCGTCGGCGAGACGCTGGCCGAGCGCAACGAGGGGCGTGCGATCGAGGTGCTGGCCGCGCAGGTCGAAGGCGCGCTGCAGTTTCTCGAAGGCGATGGACTGCGCCAGAAGATCCTGTTCGCCTACGAGCCGGTCTGGGCGATCGGCGAGGGCGGCAGCCCGGCGAGCGCCGACTATGCCGACGAGCAACAGGCGCGCATCAAGAAGACGGCCGCCGCGCGACTGGGCTCGGAACCCCAGGTGCTCTACGGCGGCAGCGTCAATCCGCAGAACGCCGCGGAGCTCATCGCGATGCCGCATGTCGATGGCCTGTTCGTCGGGCGGTCGGCGTGGGACGTCGGCGGCTACCTCGACATCCTGGCCAGGTGTTCGAACGCAATATAATGAGCCGCGTTCGGACAAGCAGATCGCCGATGCACAGGTTGGCAAAGGCCAGCTGCATGCCTGCAGCGCGACGCCGCCGTTTCGCATCGCTCAAACACGGTCGGAAGCGCCAGCGGTGGCCTCAACTCTATTGCGAGACAAGGCGTCCGGCGTCTCGCCGCGACGCACTACCATCCTCCGGGCTTCTCTGGTTAGGTCGGCACGCAAATGTAGGCTTGAGTGCACACGGCGGAAAGCTGGCCGAGTCGGAGTTTTGGCAATTTCCCTTCAGGGTATGCCCTCACGCAACTTTCGCCAATGTCAGCTTTGCGCCTCAAGCCAGACATCCAGGCAGGCATTGCCCATCTCGAAAAGCGGACATTTCGTTGGAGCTGTCAAGCGAGCGGGATGGTAAACCGATCCGAAGGAGATTCGATGCGGCAGTTCCCTATCGTAATGCGGTCACTTGGTGGCATCGGGAACAGGATGTTCCAGTACATGTTCAGCCGCGTGCTCGCAAAGCGAATTCCTGGGGGATACGTCTGCAATGCCGACCTTCCGGAATGGTCTATAGCCAATATTCGGCCGCCTTTGCTCTGGAAGTACCGGACGCTTCGAATCTCCGGTTACCACCGCTATGACATAGACAAGATCGTCGCAGCGTCCCTTGAGAATCGCGCGAGGAGTTTGAGGTTCAAGGGCTTTGCACACAGATTGGAGTATTATGATCGATCAGAAGTATCGGCCATATTTGACGGGCACTCAGTCGATGCACCAAGATTTGGCGACGAGTTCCTCGTAATAAATGTTCGAGCCGGAGAAATCCTGAACGGCTTCCACAAGAACTATTGTCCAATGCCATTCGGATTCTTTGACAAGCTCATCAGGGACAGCGGCCGAAAGCCAGTTTTTGTAGGCCAGATCCATGACGACAACGACTACTGCCGTCGACTTCGCCAGCGGTTTCCCGAGGCGACCTTCACACAGAAGGTGTCGCCGTTGACCGATTTTGAAACGCTTCGGCGCTCAAGTCACATCGTTGCCTCGGTAAGCAGTTTCTCCTGGCTGGCCTGCTGGCTTTCCTCGGCACAGACAATCCATATGCCAGTGGCTGGCATCTTCGATCCGCGACAAAGGCCTGACATAAACCTGCTTCCTCTGGAAGACGCGCGCTATCGCTTTCACCAAGTCGATATTGATGAATGGATGGGCTCGCCTGGGCAGTTGGATGAGCTATACGGCGATCTGATCGCGTTCCGGCAGGTTGACCCCGGGACAATCGCAGACGGCATTGCGAAAGGGTCGAGGTGAGATTTCCCTTTTCGGTCAGTACGCCTTTGATCTGTGCGATCATGAAGCTTGAGCAGCCCTATGTGATTGAATGGGTCGCCTGGCATAGGTTGCACGGCTTCGATCTGATGATCGCTGACAACTGCAATGTCGGCCCGCAAACAGCAGTTCTCGTGGCATTGCGCGATGCAGGTTGGATACAATTGATAGACTGGCGGCATGATCGGTTACAGCCTCAGCGAAGGGCCTATGCCTATCTCTATTGGCAGGCTCTTCTTAAAGGCTATCGCTATTTGGGGTTCTTAGATGCCGACGAGTTCTTTGAACCGCTTGACGGGCCGCCTTGGAGCGGGGCCGAACTGGTCAGGTCGCTCCTGACCAGGCGCGGCGTGCGCAGTGTAGCATTTCGCTGGGCGAACTTCGGCAGCGATGGTCGCCTGGTGTATGAGGACGAGCTTGTTACGGTACGGTTTCCAAGGCGTGGCAAGCACGATGCCTCGACCGCGCGTTGGAAGAAGTCTTTTGCTCGCGTGGCATGGGTCCTTCCGAAAGCCGTAAAGAGGCCGAAATCCTTCATGGCGCACGGCCATGGTTTCCCTATCCGGAAACGCAAGACGCTAGTTGACGGCATGACACTCGACCGTCATGCGGCCGCGATGCCTATGGAGTGGAAGGTTGGCTGGATCCGCCATTATGCGGTGAAATCCAAACAAGAGCTGCGAGACAAAATAAAACGGGGGGCGGCTTTCACACCAGAAAGTGAGGCGCCGGGAATCGACGAGTACGCGGCGACGCGTGACCAGAACGACATTCTGGCACCCCTCGACGAAGTTACGGTCCGTGCGCTTCGCGAAAAGGTCGCCGAGATCGTCAGTTCCCTCGATCCGTCTGTCATCAACCAAACACACCCCCTGCTGCGCTAGCACCTGCAGCAGTGCCGTGCTCGCGTAGCCAACCATTCGGGGGAGTCATGCTTTGCTGGGAGAAAGTGTATTCACCGTGGCCTTCAATGTGCTCTACGCGAGGACAAGCGGCACGCTGCTCATGCCGTTGAACGAAAGCGACTCGCGGCGTTTTGCACCAGCGGCATCAAGCCGCCAGCGAGGTGCGAGGGTAAACAGCGCCTCGATCATGGCTGCGATTTCGATGCGAGCGACGTGCTGGCCCAAGCAAACATGGAGCCCGGTGCCAAAGGTCATCGACATAACCGGGGCGCGCGTAAGGTCTAAGTGATCACCGTCCGCGAAGACCGCATTGTCGCGGTTGGCGCTGCCGAGCACTGCTACCACCGCCTCGCCGGCATCGATCTTGAATTTCCCGAGTTCGACGTCCTCCGCAGCGATGCGGGCGACGGCGTATTGAACAGAGGCGCCGTAGCGCAGTAATTCCGCCGCTGCAGTGTTCCAGTCCACGACACGTCGATCGAGGAGGACACGTTGGTCGGGAAAGCGGTCTAGCGCCACTATTGCGTTTCCAAGAGCGTCGACAACGGTTTCCTGCCCCGCAAAGAGCATGAACACGACGTTGGCTACCATGTCCTCGCGCAACCACCGCCCTTCCACTACTTCGCGTGCCATTGCCGCGACCATTCCGTCCATGCGGAAGGCGTTCCGCGCTATCCGCTCTTCGACAAATGTCTGGCATTCCACATAAGCCTCGGCGCTCCCCGCTGCTGGGTTGGCCTTTCGCAAGTCGAAAGCGCTCGCCATACGACGTGTCATCGACTTCAGTGCCCAAGGGTCTTCGATCTCGAGGCCCAGGATTTCCTGCAGCAACCAAAAGGACACCGGTACTGCGAGATCGACGACCGCATCGACGCTTCCTGTAACCATCGCTTTTTCCACCAGGTCGCTGCTCATTTCGCGCAAAGCTTGCGATAGCGTCTCGGTGGACGCCCTCGAGAGGAACCCCGCGACCGGTCGCCGCAGCCCGCCATGCTGCGGGGGATCGGCGAGCAGCACCGACCGACTTAGCAGCGCCATCGGCGCTTGATCGACAAGCTTGCGGCGGACCAGTTCGTATTGGCCGGGCGGCGCCTGAAGCATGGCGGGATGCTTGAGCACTCGCGAAACCAACTCATGGCTGAAGACATAATATGCGTCGGTTATCTCGGGATAGGGCGCAGTGCCGCGCGCAATTCCACCGGCGGCGCGCATTCTTGCGAATTGCGGATAGGGATCGCCGCCGAGCGTGAAAGGATCGAAGCCCGGAGCAGTCATGACCAAGCTCTCTCGTATGTCATTTGTTGAGGTCCTTGGCCGAAATGATCCGGAAACCGGCCGATGAGGCGTCCTGCGGAAAAAAATTCGGCATGACGTACAGGAACTCGCAATCATAGACGCGGTAATGCAGACGGAGCAGTGGGTCGCGGATGATATCCTTGAGCGGCGGTCGTTTGCCGGTCTCAAGCCAACGGTCGATGCTGGCACGGAACCTAGGGTCGGCTTTGACCTTGTCGTCGTCGAGGCCTGATGAGCCAGCATACGCGGAGCAGCGACCGTCGCCTATCAGCCAGCGCGCGCCGATACGGCGGCCGTGTTGCTCCATCTCCTTTAGTAGCCGAATCGCAGTGTTGCCGCCTCGGTGGCTGGGACGGACGCAGAGGTTGTAGGCATAAAGGGCGTGAACCGGCTCGCTGCGTGGCAGTGAGGAATAGGCGTCGAAGTTCGCCGGAAAGTCGTCCCGCACCAGCGGATCTTGGGCGGTTTCGGTGAAGCATAGAGTGCCGGCAAGTAAATTGCCGTCGAATTCCCCGAACATGGTGTGTCCTAGCGCCAGTCGTCGGCGGATTGTCGACTCGCTGGCCTGAAGCGGGGCAGCCCAAGCGGCAGCCTCAAGCTCCATGAGCAGCCGCATATCGTCTGGGCCCAACTGGCGGATGGGGTGCTCGCTTCTCATCAAAACCATCTCACGGCTAACTCGTGTCATGACGCGCCGTAGTCGGCATCACAGTTTTTTGCTAGTCGCTGCAGCTCAGGTTTGCAATTGAGCACCGACAAGCGGCTTCGCATGATCTTTTACGTGACGCATAGAAAGCACGCCTACACTCACGCGGTCGTGCTGCTCTATCACCGAACGGACCTGCAGGCGTTGTTTCGGCTGGTGCGCTACGAAGATGCCGGGCTGCTGCGGGGTGTTCCAGCGGGTGTGGTCATCTGGTCGGACATGGATCGGCTGACCGCCGAAGAGCTTGATCGGGCGTCCAACGTCAGCGAAGAGTTGGAACGGCAAACGAATTTGACGCAGCTGAATCACCCGACGGCGAGTCTCCAGCGCTTTGAACTGCTGCATCTGCTGCATACGGACGGAAGCAACGGGTTCGGGGTGTTCCGGCCAGACCAAGTGGACGACACAGTTCGCTATCCCGTATTCATCCGCGATGAGGTCCGCGTACTCTACGAGCCCCCGAAGCTGCTCCAAGATCGGGAGGCGCTCGATTTGGCGTTAGCTACCCTGCAGAAGAAGTTCGTGCGGCCTATGATCGTCGAGATGATTGGCGAGCCCTGGCCGGATGGCTACTATCGAAAGTTCGGTGCATTCCGGGTCGGCGGAACCGTCTATGCGCAGCATTGCGCAATGTCGACGAACTGGCTTGTCAAGAATTCTGCCGAGGCGCTGCTGCCTGCCCACGTCGATGAAATCAGGGCCTACATCTCGGCGAACCCGCACGCCGACCAAGTGATGCAGGTCTTTGAGAAAGCTCGGATGCAATATGGTCGCATCGACTACACTCTTGTCGACGGCAAACTGGTTGTGTTCGAAATAAACAGCAATCCTACCGTACTGACGGACCCTCCGACGCCTTTCGCGACTTATGATCCGCAGCCCTTTGCGGACAGCCACGCAGACGCCTTGCTTGCGCTGCCGCAGGCAACAGCGACTGACTCATTGCCCGCGATTGACGTTGCCCACCATGCGGCGTTAGTGAGATTGGGTCGCCGCTTTAGACTTAAGCGTCTTAGAATAGTACTGCGAAAAAGCTTTAGGCTGGCGTTTCGCAAAGTGTCTTATGCGGACCGAGAGGCACCGTGAGATTCGGCTCACGTTACGGGTTGATGCGTCAGCTTTGGGTTTCCGCGAAAGCGCCAGACCAGCTGGCGAAGTTTCAGTATGATCTGGATTTCGTGGACGTCCCGCTGACCGAGTATTAGGCAGCGGCCTGGTAGATGTCGGCTCTTGCGCCTACGGGCAGGTTTGACAAATCGACGCCAAGGGCTTGATTTCCGATATGCGGTTTGCCGAAGGTTTCGGAACCCTCTGAATTTTCACGACTAGTCTTTGATTAAAAATCCGCGTGTCGGTGGTTCAAATCCGCCCTTGGGCACCATTCCCTTAGTCCATGCATTTGAGATCCGGCAAATCGCGCGGGTGGTGCGCGCACCCGTGGCGTCTTCCTCCTAGATGCCGGGAAATTCTTTCGCCAGGCAGTCGATGAGGGCGCGGACGGCCGGTGGTAAGCCGCGGCGGGTCGTGAAGACGAGGTGGACAATGCCGTCCGGGCCGCGCCAGTCGCCGAACACCTGCACAAGCCGGCCGGATGCGATATGACCGGCGCAGGCGTGATCCGGCAGGAAGCCGATGCCGATACCGTCGGCCGCCGCATCGCAGAGAACCGTGAAGTCGCCGCATGTCATGCGTGGCTCATGACGAAGCACGTGCGTCGCGCCGTCCTCTCGCTCGAGCTTCCATTCGACCTCTCCGGCCTGGTCGCTGGTTCCCAGCGTCGGCAGCGCGCCAAGCGTGGCGATGTCGGCACCCAGACGGCTGGCGGTCTCGGGATTGGCGACGAGTATCCAGCGCGAATGGCCAAGCACGCGCATCGTCAGCGAAGCATCGCTTGTCAGCTCGTGCCGGACGCGCAGCGCCACATCGATGCGCTCCTCGATGAGGTCGACCGCGCGATCGGTGGCGATGAGCTGGAGGCTGACCTTCGGGTAGCGGGCGAGAAAGCCGCGCAGGATGGTCGAGGCGATCTCGGCCAGGCCTGTCGGGCAAGCCACCCGTATGCGGCCGTGCGGCTCTGAATGCGCCTCTGCAACCAGCGCCTCGGCCCGTTCGGCCTCCAGCATCATCATGCGGCAGCGGTCGTAGAAGGTCCGGCCGATCTCGGTGACGCGGAAGCGGCGACTCGACCGCTCGATGAGACGCACGCCGAGTCGCGTTTCCAGAGCCGCGATCCGGCGGCTGAGCTTGGACTTCGGCTCGCCGAGGGCGCGCCCGGCGGCGGCAAAGCCGCCATGCGAGACCACCTCGGCGAAATAGACATAGTCGTTCAGGTCGCTGCGCAATCATCGTTCTCCTGATGGAACGCTATGTAGTACAACCAACGTCTTTAAGCATCAGCGTTGCAGAAACATATCCAGGCGACGGCACACAAAGTGCCCCAGCCAAGGAGCAGAACGATGACTGACAGGTTCAAGAACAAGGTGGTGGTGGTCACCGGCGCGACGAGCGGCATCGGCCTGGCAACGGCCAAGGCGTTTGCGGAAGAGGGCGCTTCGGTCTTCATCACCGGGCGCCGCCAGCAGGCGCTGGATGCTGCGCTGAAGGAGATCGGCGCCCAGGCAACCGGCGTCCAGGGCGACATGTCGAAGCTTGCCGATATCGACCGGCTCTACGACGCTGTTGCAAGCAAGCACGAGAAGATCGACGTCGTCTTCGCCAATGCCGGCGGCGGTGAATTCGCGACGCTCGGCGCGATTACCGAGGAGCATTTCCAGCGGACGTTCGACACCAATGTGAAGGGCGTGCTGTTTACCGTCCAGAAGGCCTTGCCGCTGCTGAAGGACGGCGGCGCGATCGTCATGACGGGCTCGACGACGAGCGCCGAGGGAACGGCCGCGTTCAGCGTCTATTCGGCAACGAAGGCTGCCGTTCGCAATTTCGCCCGCAGCTGGATCCTCGACCTCAAGGAGCGCGGCATCCGCGTCAACGTCATCAGCCCCGGCGCCACCCGGACGCCTGGCCTGGTCGGACTTGCCGGCGACGATGTCGCCCAGCAGGAGGGCCTGCTCGACTTCCTGGCCTCGCGCAACCCGCTCGGACGGGTCGGCCGGCCGGAAGAAATAGCCAAGGCGGCCCTCTTTCTGGCTTCCGACGAGGCGAGTTTCGTCAACGGCGTCGAATTCTTCGTCGACGGCGGCCAGGTGCAGGCCTGAGCGGCGCGGCGAAGCGCCTGCCGCCTCACTCTGTGTCAGCGTCGCCGATGCGCCGTCGAGGCTGCCGGTCCGCTTTGGCTCCCGGCCCGCCTCGTCAGCGCGACGAGTTCTTCATCGAGAGTTTGCGTTCCCAGGCAAGCGCATCGGAGACGATGCCGTCAAGGTTGTCGAGACGGGGTTTCCAGCCGAAGGCGCTGCGGGCGAGGTCGGAATTGGCGACGACGGCTACAGCGTCGCCCGGCCGGCGGCCCGACATGCGCACGTCGATCTCGCCGCCATAGACCCGCTTGACGCTGTCCATGACCTCCAGCACCGAATAGCCGTGGCCATAGCCGCAATTGGCGACCAGGCTCCCGCCGCCGCCGCGCAGCCGGTCGAGCGCCAGGCGGTGCGCCTCGACGAGATCGCTGACATGGATGTAGTCGCGGATGCAGGTGCCGTCCGGCGTCGGGTAGTCGTCGCCGAAGATCTCCATGTAGGGACGCTTGCCGAGCGCCGTTTCGGCGGCAACCTTGATGAGCAGCGTTGCCCCGGGCGTCGACTGGCCGGTGCGGCCCTTGGGGTCCGCGCCCGCGACGTTGAAATAGCGCAGCACCGTGTAGTCGAAATCATGGGCGGCCGCAGTGTCGCGCAGGATCCACTCGGTCATCAGCTTGGATGTGCCATAGGGCGATTCCGGCCTTGTGGCAGCGTCCTCGCGCACCGGCTCGACGCCGGCCGTGCCGTAAACGGCGGCGGTCGAAGAGAAGATGAAGTGCGGCACTTTCTCGGCGACCGCGGCAGCCACCAGGCTGCGCGTCCTGCAGGTGTTGTTCTCGTAATAGAGAAGCGGCTCGGAGACGGATTCCGACACGATCAGCGAGCCGGCGAAATGGATGATGGCGTCGACATCGTGCTCGCGGATCATCGAGCGCACCAGTTCGCTGTCGCCGACATCGCCGACGACCAGTGGCGCTTCGGCCGGCACGGCCCAGTCGAAGCCGCTCGACAGGCGATCGAGCACGACAACCTTCTCGCCATGGTCGAGCAGCTCCCAGACCATGTGGCTGCCGATGTAACCGGCTCCACCCGTTACCAAAACGCTCATATGGACACTCCTAGATCACCATGCCGACCCATCCGCCGCTACCAAGCGGATACCACCTCGGACCGGCGGAACACCAGACGGTTACGTGTCCGATGTGTATTGCCGACCGCCGCCTTGATCCCGATCAAGGGAATAAGACGCGAAATCTGGTCGTTAATGGCTGGCCGGGCGTGGCATTTTGACCGAGCAGACGG
This sequence comes from Alphaproteobacteria bacterium, assembly GCA_018823835.1. GTDB lineage: Bacteria > Pseudomonadota > Alphaproteobacteria > Rhizobiales > Rhizobiaceae > CAMYMG01. The sequence goes on from JAHJHT010000002.1 coordinate 1,337,549, forward strand.
AATAGACGATCCGAGGCCCACCGACTATGATCCGCCCAAAACCGGAAGGTCACAATGAATTATCAGCGGTTTTTCGAAGAAGCCATCGACCAGGTCCACGCCGAGCGCCGCTACCGGGTGTTCGCCGACCTCGAGCGCATCGTCGGCGCGTTTCCGCGCGCCATCTGGCGGTCGAATGGCAAGGCCGAGGAAATCACCGTCTGGTGTTCGAACGACTATCTCGGCATGGGACAGAATGCCGATGTCGTCGCCGCCTTCCAGCAGGCAGCCGGCTGCATGGGGGCCGGCTCCGGCGGCACGCGCAACATCTCGGGCACCAACCATCCACTGGTCGAGCTTGAGCTTGAACTCGCCGACCTGCATCGCAAGGAATCGGCTCTGGTCTTCACGTCGGGCTTCGTCTCCAACGAGGCGTCGATATCGACCATAGCGCGGCTCCTGCCGAACTGCCTGATCATCTCCGACGAGCTCAACCACGCCTCGATGATCGAGGGCGTGCGGCGCTCGGGCGCGGAGAAGAAGATCTTCCGTCACAATGACGTGGCGCACCTGGAAAGCATCCTGGCGGCGGCCGGCCGCGAGCGCGCCAAGCTGATCGTCTTCGAGTCGGTGTACTCGATGGACGGCGACGTCTCGCCGATCAAGGAGATCGCCGACCTCGCCGACAAGTACAACGCCATGACCTATATCGACGAGGTCCATGCGGTGGGCATGTACGGCGAACGCGGCGGCGGCATCACCGAACGCGAGGGACTTGCCGACCGCATCGACATCATCGAGGGGACGCTGGCCAAGGCCTTCGGCACGCTGGGCGGCTACATCACCGGCTCCTGCGCCGTCATCGATGCAGTGCGCTCCTATGCGCCGGGCTTCATCTTCACCACGGCGTTGCCGCCGGCCGTCGCCGCGGCGGCCACCGTCTCGATCCGGCACCTGAAGAACTCGCAGGCCGAACGTGCAGCGCAGCAGCAGCAGGTGGCACGCACCAAGGAGGTTCTGTCGGCAGCCGGGCTGCCCGTGATGGATTCGGCGACGCATATCGTGCCCGTCGCGGTCGGCGATCCCGAGCTCTGCAAGATGGCGAGCGACCGGCTGCTCGGCGTGCACGGCATCTACATCCAGCCGATCAACTATCCGACCGTGCCGCGCGGCACGGAGCGGCTGCGCATTACCCCGACGCCGTTCCATGACGACGTGCTGATCAACCGGCTGCAGGACGCACTGGTGGAAACCTGGGATGCGCTGGGTATTTCCTATGCCGACGCCGGGCGACCATCTGTCGCCAAGTCGGATCGCATCATTCCGCTTCTGGTGCCGAAGTCCGGCGGCTGAGCCGCTTGGCTCCGGCGGCAGAGCGCTGCCGCGACTTCCAGTCAGACAATCCTGTCAGGTCTTGCCGATCCAGTCTGCGATGCGGTTCGCCGCTTCCTCGAGCTGGTCGAGCCGGCGGTGGAAGCACAGTCGCAGATAGCCCTCGCCGGCTTCGCCAAACGCGCTGCCCGGCGCCAGGCCGACATTGGCCTTGTCGACGATCTCGAAGGCAGCCTTGCGTGAATCGGCAAGCCCGTCGACGGCAAAGAAAAGATAGAACGCGCCCGGCGGCACGCTGAACCTGACCCGGCCGGTGTCACCGAGGATGCGGCAGACGAGGTCGCGGGCCGCCTGGGCGCGCTCGACCTGCGAGGCGAGGAAGCCGTCGCCCTCATCGAGCGCCGCAATGGCCCCGCGCTGCAGGAACTGCGCCACGCCGGAGGTGGAATACTGGATCAGGTTCTCGAAAGTGCGCGCGAGCGAGGGATGCGCGCGCAGCCAGCCGATGCGCCAGCCGGTCATCGCCCAGTTCTTGGAGAAGGTGTTGACGAAGAGGATGCGGTCCTCCGGAACCATGATGTCCACGAAGGAGGGCGCGCGGCGTCCGCCGAAATGGAACAGCGCATAGATCTCGTCGGCGATGATCCACAGGCCGTGGCGGCGCGACAGGTCGAGGATTGCCTGCAACGTCTCGCGGTCGGCGGTCCATCCGGTCGGGTTGGCCGGCGTGTTGACGAAGATCGCCTTCGTGCGCGGGGTAACCGCGGCCTCGATCGCGTCGATGTCGCAGACCCAGCCATTGTCGCTCGACCGCAGCGGCACGGCGACCGGCTTGGTGCCGCCGACCGCAGCGGCGCCGGCGAAATTCGGCCAGGCCGGCGTCAGATAGATCGCCTCGTCGCCGGCGCCGCATGTGGCAAGCAGCGAAAGCACGATCGCCTGCATGCCGCCGATGGTGACGATGAATTCGTCAGCCGAGAATTCGCGCCCGAAATGACGCCTGTGGTAGGCGGCCAGCGACTCGCGCAGCTCGGGAATGCCGGCCTGCCAGGTGTAGAAGGTCTCGCCACCGGCAAGGCCACGCATGGCGGCGGCGTTGATGAAGTCCGGCGTCGGCAGGTCGCCCTCGCCCGCCCAGAGCGGGATCAGGCCGGACCGGCCGCGGCCGTAGTCCATGACGGCTTCGATACCGCTGGTGGGCGCGAGCCGCGCTTCGGCGCGCAGATTGTCTATGAGCGGCATGGTTACGGCACCCGTTTCAGGAACTGAGCACGCGATGTCTATCCCGCATCCGCGCATGAAAAAATCCCCCGCTGCGCAGGCAGCGAGGGATTTTCGTCGGTCCAGCGCAGCTTGAGCCTATTTCTTGGCCAGCAGATCGCGGATTTCGGTCAGCAGAGCGACATCGGCTGGAGGAGCCGCTGGCGCCTCCGGCGTGGCAGCCTTGTCGGCCTCCATGTTGCGCCGCAGGTTGTTGACCGCCTTGACCATCAGGAAAATGATCCAGGCAAGGATCAGGAAGTTGAAGAGCACGGTGAGGAAATTGCCATAGGCGAAGACGGCACCCTGCTTGCGCGCTTCCTCCAGAGAGTCGGCCGTTACTGCCGACGAAAGCGCAATGAAGTAGTTGGAGAAATCAAGTCCGCCGAAGATCGCCCCGACGATCGGCATAATGATATCGTCAACCAGTGACGAGACAATCAAACCAAAGGCGCCACCAATAATGACACCGACGGCAAGGTCCATGACATTGCCCTTTGAGATGAATTCCTTAAATTCTTTCAGCATGTTCGCCCTCCTTGTTATATTGCTGTCGCGCTGCGTCATCCCAACCGCCAGCGCCAGCGGGGACAAGCTAGCAAAAAGCCTCAATTACTTACACTGTCAATTAACCTTTTCGGGCATGACGCCACGTCATCCGGCCTGATGCCTGGCGCGGCTCTCCCGCCGCGCCGGACGCCTGCCTTCGCGCTCGGCAATGGACAGACGCGCCAAGCTGTGGTTGCGTCTCGAAAAGACGCGAGGAGGTTGCCGGGACGTGCAAGGCTGGGTCGTCGTCATCATCGCGGTCGCCTATGTATCCCTGCTGTTCGCGATCGCCAGCCTCGGGGATCGCCGCACCGCGCTTCGCGGCCCGGGCAAGCCGCGCCCCTATATCTACGCGCTCAGCCTGGCCATCTACTGCACGTCGTGGACCTTCTTTGGCTCGGTTGGGCTCGCGGCCGGCCGCGGGCTGGAGTTCCTCGCCATCTATATCGGGCCGGTGCTGGTGTTCCTTTTCGGCTTTCCGCTGCTGAGCCGTGTCATCCGGCTGGCCAAGTCCGAACGCATCACCTCGATCGCAGACTTCCTCGGTGCGCGCTACGGCAAGAGCTTCGCTGTGGCGGCCATCGCCACGCTGATCGCGGTCGTCGGCGCAATCCCCTATATCGCGCTTCAGCTCAAGGCGATCGCGGGTTCCGTCAGCCTGATGGTCGAACACTACAACGGCGCACCGCCATCCTTCGACCCCTTCGTCAGCGACATCTCGCTGATCATCGCCATGCTGCTGGCGCTGTTTGCCGTGCTTTTTGGCACCCGGCATGCCGACGCGACCGAGCACCAGGATGGGCTGGTCCTGGCCGTCGCTGTCGAATCTGTGGTCAAGCTGGCGGCCTTCCTGGCGGTTGGCGTGTTTGTCAGCTTCTTTCTGTTCGGCAGCCCGGAAGGGTTTGTCGCCGCTGTATCGGCACATGCCGAAGTTCTCGAGTCGGTGGCGTACCGGACTTCGCTTGGAACCTGGCTGGTCCTGACCACACTCAGCGGCTTTGCCATCATCATGCTGCCGCGACAGTTCTACGTGATGATCGTCGAGAACCGATCAGAGGCCGAGGTCAGGACGGCTACCTGGGTCTTCCCGCTCTACCTGATCCTCATCAACCTCTTCGTGCTGCCGATTGCCCTGGCCGGCATCGCGGTGGTGGGCGATCAGACCAGCAGCGACCTTTACGTGCTCTCACTGCCGCTGCTTACCGGGCATGACCTGCTGGCGATGGTGGCGTTCATCGGCGGGCTATCGGCCGCTACCGCCATGGTGATCGTGGCAAGTGTCGCGCTGTCGATCATGATCTCCAACGACCTGGTGATCCCGCTCTTCGTCCGGCGGCTGCTTCGCACACAGCAGCCCGAAAACGAGGACTGGTCGAGCCTGATCCTGAATGTCCGGCGAGCGTCGATTTTCGTCATCCTGTTCGCCGCCTTTCTCTACTACCGCGAAAGCACCAACAATGCGCGGCTCGCCTCGATCGGGCTGATGTCGTTTGCGGCGATCGCGCAGTTCGCGCCGTCCTTCTTCGGCGGCCTGATCTGGCGCGGCGCCAATGGCCGCGGCGCGGCACTCGGCATGGCAGCCGGAATCGCGGTGTGGGGCTACACGCTGTTGCTGCCCTCGCTCGCGGCGCCCGACACCGGCATCCTGATCAACGGTCCGTTCGGCATCCAGGCGCTCAGGCCGCAGTCGCTGTTCGGCACCGAGGCTGAACCGCTGAACCACGGCGTGATGTGGAGCCTGTCGATCAACCTGCTGTTCTTCGTGCTTGGCTCGCTGTCGCGCGCGGCAGCGCCGCTCGAGCGCATCCAGGCGTCGATCTTCGTGCCACGCGACACCAGCCCGATGCCCAGCCTGAAGCGCTTCCGCACGGCAATCACCGTCAACGAGTTGCGCGACACGATCGCGCGCTATCTCGGTGTCGAGAGGACGGAACGCTCGTTCCAGACCTACGAGCGCAACAATGGCCCGCTGGTCGGCAGCGAACAGGCCGGCATGGACGTCATCCGTTTTTCCGAGCAGCTGTTGGCGAGCGCGGTGGGCTCGTCGTCGGCACGGCTGATCCTGTCGCTGCTTGTCAAGCGCGGCGACAGCGCTTCGCGCGACACGTTCCGGCTGCTCGATGACGCGACCGAGGCGCTGCAGCATAACCGGGACCTGCTGCAGACCGCGCTCGACCAGATGGAACAGGGCATTACCGTGCTCGACCGCGACTTCCGGCTGACGTGCTGGAACAGACAGTACCGCGCGCTGTTCGACCTGCCGGACGAGATGGGCCAGGTCGGCGTCTCACTCGACCAGATCCTCGGATACCTGGTGCAGCGAGGCGATATCTCGGCCGAGACCGAGGTCACGATCCTCAACCGAATGACCAATTTCGGCAGCCCCTGGCAACTCGAACTGGCGACCAGCGGACGAACCATCGAGTTGCGCTCCAACCCGATGCCTGACGGCGGCATCGTGGCAACCTACGCCGACATCTCGGCACGCGTTGCCGCGGACCTGGCTTTGAAGCGCGCCAATGAATCGCTTGAGCAGCGGGTGCAGCAGCGCACCGCCGAACTGACGCGCGTCAACGAGGAACTGGCGCAGGCGCAGATGTTTGCCGAGGAGGCCAACCTCGGCAAGACGCGCTTCCTGGCGGCGGCCGGGCACGACATCCTGCAGCCGCTGAACGCGGCGCGGCTCTACTGCGCCTCGCTGATCGAGAAGGCCGGCAAGGGAGTGGCCAGCGAAGCGGCGCTGAATATCGAATCCTCGCTCGAATCGGTCGAAACGATCCTCGGCGCCGTGCTCGACATCTCGCGACTCGATGCAGGCGCGATGAAGCCCGCCGAGACTGTGTTTCGGCTGGACAGCCTGCTCAGGCAGATCGGAACCGACTTCCAGCCCATGGCCACTGAAAAGAAGCTCGAGCTGATCATCGTGCCGTCTTCGCTGATGGTGCGCACCGACCGCAATCTGTTTCGCCGGCTGATCCAGAACCTGGTGTCCAACGCCATCAAGTATACGCGCAGCGGCCGCATACTGGTGGGCGTCAGGCGGCGCGGCGAACTCGCCGAAATCCAGGTCTACGATACCGGCATCGGCATTCCGATCGACAAGCTGAATTCGGTGTTCAGCGAATTCACGCGCCTCGAGGAAGGCGCGCGTGAGGCGCAGGGGCTTGGGCTCGGCCTGTCGATCGTCGACCGCATCGCGCGGGTGCTGCGGCTCGAGCTGCAGGTCGATTCCGGGCGGGGCAAGGGCTGCCGCTTCTCCGTCATCCTGCCGGTGACCGAGGCTGCGGAAGCGGTGCGGCCCGAGAAGCCGGCGGCAGCGCGCGGGCCGACAGCGGCGCTCAGCGGCATGGTGGTGCTGTGCGTCGACAACGAAGCGCGCATCCTCGATGGCATGCGCCTGTTGCTCGAGGGCTGGGGGTGCCGGGTGATCACGCATCCGGGCGACAGTCCGACCGAAATTCGGCCAGACGTCGTGCTCGCAGACTACCATCTCGACGGCCAGACCGGCATCGACTTCATCCGCGCCTTCCGGAACCGACACGGGGACGACATCCCGGCCGTGCTGATCACCGCCGACCGCTCCAACGAGGTCCGTGCCGCCGCCGAACTGATCGATGTGCCGGTGCTGAACAAGCCGCTGAAGCCGGCAGTGCTGCGTTCGATGATGACGCGGCTGCGGCGCATGACGCCGGCAGCTGCAGAATAGGCCTTCAGCCGACCGGCGGCAGCGGGTCGGTGCCGATGCGCGACAGCAGGATAACCGCCTGGGTGCGGCTGTCGACGCCGAGTTTGTGCAGGACCGCCGAGACATGCGCCTTGACGGTGGCCTCGGAGACGCCGAGCTCGTAGGCGATCTGCTTGTTGAGCAGGCCCTCGGCCAGCATGCCCAGCACGCGTGCCTGCTGCGGTGTGAGCGACTGCAACCGCTTGATCAGGTCCAGGATTTCGGGGTCGTGCTCGACGCCGAGTTCGACGTCGCTCGGCGTGCAGACGCCGCCCGCAAGCACCATCTCCACTGCCTTGCGGATGTCGTCCATGCTGGCCGACTTGGAGATGAAGCCAGAGGCGCCGAGTTCGAGCGCGCGGCGGATGGTTTCGGCATCGTCATGCGCCGAAACGACGACCATGGGCACGGCGGCGTGAATACCGCGCAGCGAGACGAGGCCTGAAAGGCCTGCGGCACCCGGCATGGTAAGGTCCAGCAACACCAGGTCGATGTCGTCGTGGCCGGCGACCAGCGCCTTGGCGCTCTTGAAGTCGCCTGCCTCCAGGACCGTCGCCGCGCTGCTCAGCCCCGACAGGGCCTGCTTCAAAGCGCCACGAAACAACGGATGGTCGTCCGCGATGACGAACTTGTAGCCTGACGGCAAATATTCCTCCCCGAATCCGCCCAACACGGCGTGGCGCCGGACAGTTATCCGATTATGAGGGGGTGGACAGGTTTTTCAAGCCGCAATCAGGCAGGTCCCCAATTGCGCGCATGCAAACGCCGCACGGCCGCAACTTTACCGTGGCGAAGAGCATGCCATCGCGTCAGGTGCGGTTGGCCTCGGGCTCGACCGGCTTGGCGTTCTCGCCCTCGAGATCCTTGACGATGCCGATGAAGCCGCGGAAGAAGCGCTCCATGTAGCTCATCGTCTTGTTGAACTCCTCCTCTGTCGGCAGGGTCTTTTCGATACGGGCGGTCAGCGAGTTTTCGAGCTTGGCGACACGATCCTCCAGCGCGGCGACGTCGGCAAGCCGCGTTTCCAGCGCCTTGACCTCGTCCTGCAGCCGCTCGATCTCGTCCTGTACCGCGGTGCGCTCGTCGGCGGCCATCCGACAGACCAGCTCGCCCCATTTCTCCTCGCAGATCGACATCTCGCCGGTACGGGTGTCCATGCGGACATAGCCGTCAGTTGATCGCTCAAGGCGGAAGTTCTCTGTGTCGGCCGCCGAGGCGGGGCCGGCGACGACGAGCGCGGCGAACAGGGCGGCAATAGCGGGCTTGGCGTGCATGGTCTTCTCCGGTCGCTGGACTGTAGCGGATTTTCGGCCTCATTTGCGCCGAAAATGGGGAATTCGCGTCAGCTTCGGCTTTGCGGCGGCGCGGTTTGAGCCTATAGGGCGCGCATGTCCAAGACCATTTTCAAGATCTGTCCCGAGGCGCTGTGGCGTGAGGCCGAAAAGCGCGGATCCTTCAACGGCGCGCCCATAGACCTCGCCGGCGGCTTCATCCATTTCTCGACCGCCGACCAGGTGCGAGAGACCGCTGCCAAGCATTTTGCCGGCCAGAGCGGGTTGCTGCTCGTGGCGATCGACGAAAGCCGGCTCGGCGGAGCGCTGAAATACGAGGTCTCTCGCGGCGGCGCGCTGTTTCCGCATCTCTACGCGCCGCTCGACCTGTCGGCGGTTTCCTGGGTCAAACCCTTGCCGATCGGCTCCGATGGTGCGCACTCCTTTCCGGATCTCACCTCATGATGCTCGGCCTGCTCGAGCGGCTCGGGCGCAAGGCGCTGTTCCAGTTCGACCCGGAGACCGCACATGGTCTGTCGATCGCAGCACTAAAGTCCGGCCTGCCGGTCGCACTGTCGCCACGCCTCGACCCGCTGCTCAAGCTCTCGGTCGCGGGTCTCGACTTCGACAACCCGCTCGGCATGGCCGCCGGTTACGACAAGAACGCCGAGGTGCCCGACGCGCTTTTGAGGCTGGGATTCGGCTTCGCCGAGGTCGGCACGGTGACCCCACTTCCACAGGCCGGGAACCCGAAGCCGCGCATCTTCCGGCTTGTCGAGGACGGGGCGGTCATCAACCGGCTGGGCTTCAACAATGAGGGGCACGCGGCAGCCGAGGCTCGGCTGCAGGCACGGAAAGGCCGGGCCGGCATTGTCGGCGTCAACATCGGCGCCAACAAGGACAGCGCCGACCGGGTGCGCGACTACGAACTTGGCGTCGAACGCTTCGCACCGCTCGCCGCCTACCTGACGATCAACATCTCCTCGCCAAACACCGCAGGCCTGCGCGACATGCAGGCACGGGCGAGCCTCGCCGAACTGCTGGCGCGCGTATCGGCCGCGCGTGATGCGGCGATTGCCTCCGCCGGGCGCAAGGTGCCGCTGTTCCTGAAGATCGCGCCGGACCTCGCGCAATCCGATCTTGAGGACATCGCCGTCGAGGTGAAGGCGCATGCAATCGACGGCGTGATCGTCTCCAACACGACGATCGCGCGGCCGGCTCTTGCATCACGCGACCATGCCGGCGAGACGGGCGGGCTGTCCGGCAGGCCGCTGTTCGAGCGTTCGACCATCGCGCTGGCGCGGATGCGCAAGCTAATCGGGCCGAAAGTCGCGCTGATCGGCGTCGGCGGCATCGACAGCGGTGAGACGGCGCTGGAAAAAATCCGCGCCGGCGCCGACCTGGTGCAGCTCTATACCGGCATGGTCTATGCCGGTCCTGCCCTGCCGGGGAGGATTCTCGGCGAGATGTCGCGGCTCGCCGAGGCGCAGAAGCTGAAGTCGATCGCCGAGTTACGCGACGCCAGCGTCGACGACTGGGCGGCGAAGGACTTCTAGAAGGCCGTCCTGAGCTTTGCTGGCAGCATGGCGAGCAGGCTGAAGCCGCGCACGATCAGGAAGAGATGCAGCGACATCCACAGGCCGTGATTGCCGAAGAGCGGCGTCAGGGTAAGCAGCGCCGCCACGAAGGCCAGCAAGGACAGCAGCATCATGTTGCGCATGTCGCTCGACCAGGTTGCGCCGATGAAGATACCGTCCATCTGGAAGGCGAGCACGCCGCTGACCGCGGTGAAGGCCGCCCAGGGCAGATAGGCTGCTGCGGCGGAGCGGACGTCCTCGGCGGTGGTGACAAGCGCGATCAGATGCTCGCCGAAGAAGAGCAGCAGAACGGTCGCGATGCCCGCCAGGGCAAATCCCCAGAGCGAGGAGAGATAGACGGTGCGGCGGAATGCCGTCTCGTTGCGAGCACCGAGCGAGCGTCCGGCAAGCTGTTCGGCCGCGGTAGCGAAGCCGTCGAGGAAGAAGGCGGCGACCAGGAAGAAGTTCATCAGCACGCCATTGGCGGCAAGCGTCAGCGTGCCGAACTGCGCGCCCTGGCGGGTGAACAGCGCGAAGGCGGCAAGCAGCGAGAAGGAGCGGATCATGATGTCGCGGTTGAGCGAGATCATGCGCAGGAAGGCGGGTCGGTCCAGGAGCCGCGCCCGCTCCAGCCGGGGCGCGCCGGCAAAGCGGCGCAGCAGCACCGCCATGCCGAACAGCACGGCGATGAGCTCGCCGCCGACCGTGCCCCAGGCGACGCCAGCGACGCCCCAGCCGAGCTTCAGGCCGAGCAGGATGGAGAGTGCGATGTTGCTGAGGTTGAGCACCATCTGGAGGAGCAGGGCGAGCGCGCCCTCGCCGCGGCCGAGCACGTAGCCGAGGATGGCGTAGTTGATGAGCAGGAAAGGCGCACCGTAGAGCCGGATGTTGACATAGGTGCTCATCGCCTCGTTGACGCGCGGCTCGGCACCCATGAACCACTTGCCGCCAATGACAATCAGCGGCGCCAGCGCCGCCAGCACCACGCCGGCGACAACCGCGATGGCGAAGGCGCGCCAGAAGACGGCCTGTTCCTCGGCGGCATCGCTGCGCCCGAAGGCCTGGGCGACGAGCCCGGTGGTGCCCGAGCGCACGAAGTTGAAACTGGTGAAGACGACGTCGAAGACGACGGCGCCGGCCGCGAGCCCGCCGAGCAGCGCGGCGTCGCCGAACTGGCCGACAACGGCCGTATCGACGAGGCCGAGCAGCGGCGTTGTCAGGTAGGCCAGCGTCATGGGAATGGCAATGGCGAGCACAGCACGGTGCGTCACCGAGAAGGGCGCGACCGCCGCCTGTTGGGGCGTGTGGCCTTGCACGGCACCCGTCACGAGGTTCTCCCGCTCATTGTGAACGCGGCCTAACGGCGGAAGCTGAAAAGCCTGAGGATGATGAATGCCGGGACGACGATGGCAGCACCCAGCAGGAAGTAGCCGAAGAAGCGTTCCAGCGCTGAAAAGCCCATGTTCCAGATGTCGAAGAAGAACTCGCGGATGCCCGCGAGCACGTCGAAGGGCGACCAATCGAAGGCGCTCATGACGACGCCGACCAGGAAGGAGATGACGACCAGCTTCAGAAAGACCCGAAGCGGCGTATCGCCAAGAAAGCGCGCCATTGCCGACAATGTCATTCTCCAGCCTGTGAACCGTCGCCCCGAGATACGCATTCGGCCGCTTGCATTCAAGCAAGCAGTTGCCCGGACGGCCAGGGAGGCTGTCAGGCGCCCTTGCGCGCCTTGATGCTGACGATCTGGAAAGGCGTGGCGCCGTAGCGTGCCAGCATCTCATCCGGGGCGCCGGCGTTGAAGCGACGGGACGGAACCGCGTTGAGCGTCGGAGCGCCCTCGCCTTCGGCAAGCGAGAGGGGAAAGCGGAAGCGGAGCAGGCGCGCGCGCGCGCCGCGGCCGAGCACCAGCGTTCTCAGCCGGACGTGGTGGCGGGTCAGCGAGTTTACCTCGAAATCGATGCGGCGCATGGCCGGCGGCAGGTCGAGCGCCAGTGTCAGGTCGATGGAGCCATCCCAGGCCTCGCCATCGCCCCGGTCGGGCAACTCCAGGACCTTCTGCAGCGTGCGGACGGCCGTCTCGGTCGGCGCCCTGCCGATAATCGGCCTGGACAGCACGACCCGTCTGCGCGCCGAGGAGCGGCGATGCGTGCGCCACAGCCGACCCTGCTTGGCGACGGCACGCAGCAGCCAGGCCAAGCCTACGGTTCTCGCCTTGGGACGCGTCTCCGCTGCGGCGGCCAGGAGGCCGAACGGATGACTGTAGGCGGAGCGCTCGAACTTCCGCTGCAACTCGACAGGTACTTCACGGTCCAGCCTGTCGCTGACATAGCCGAGCGCGATGGCGGCTGCGGCCTGAAGGCGGCGGCGGGAGACCACTTCTTCGAGCATGTTCCAGTCAACGCCGCGGTCGATGCTTGCGGCGATATCGGCCAGCCAGTCGCTCGACTTGTGAGCGTCGAGCGCGCCATGCGCCATGGAGATGGTGACCGCATCGGTCGGCGACGGAGCGCGCACGGAAGCATAGCCGACTGTGCCCGCCAGCGAGCGCTGCCAGATCGCGGCATCGTCGTCGGCAAGTTCATAAGGCGGATGAAATGGCGTGCGGTGAAGATCGAGATTGCCGAAGCGGCCGCGCACAAGGTTTATGCCGACGGCGTCGGAGAGCCGGCTTGCGTGATAGACGACCGAGCCCGAACCGGCGGGACGCCAGCCATCGTCCGTGAGTATCTCGTAGGCACGGGCGAGGTCGCCGGGGCGGACCACGACGTCGACATCGTTCAGCATGCGGCCGCGCGCGCCCGCGTCGCCTGTCGCCGCGCGCATGGCGCCCTTTATGACAAGCATTTCGACGCCAGCGGCCTGCAGCGCGCGCATGCCGGCGGAGGCCTCGCCGATGGCAAGCTGGCTGCGCGACCAGTTGGCGCGCTCGATGCCCTCGATGCGGGGCCGCATGGGACTATCGGGGGCAAGCGTGGCGAGGCGCCTTGCCGCCAGCCCGATCAGGCGCATTTCGCCCGCGGTTAGCTGGTCGAAGTCGGCGGCGGCCTCGAAGGCGCGCCACGACTCGGCGGCAAGCGCATCGTCCGGCAGGGTCGCGGCGCGCAGCAGCCTGTCGATTTGCGGCGTCGGCCATGCCGCACGGAAAATCGCACCGGAGCGGTGGCGGGGCATCAGCTATCCTGTCCGGAACCGGATTGCTTGGCGCGCTGGCGCCGCCGCTCCAGGGCGTTGTGCGCGGCAAGCAGGTAGCCGCGACTGCGCTCGGCGTCGAGATTGCTCGACAGGCTGCCCGGGCGAATGCGGCGCATGGCGAGGATTTCCTCCAGCATGACATGGCGGTGGCCGATCTCGCGGCTGCGCGCCAGCCAGTCGACCAGTTCACCGAGGCGCCCCGGCGGATCAACAAGATCGCCCACTTCCTGCGCAGCGCCGGTCCGGAAAAACATCGTGGTGCGCGTCCAGAGACGGGTGACCCTGCCGTCGCCCGCCGGGTCCGGTTGGCTTCCATCCCTGAACAGGCGGCCGAGCGTGAATACGGCGGCAAGGCCCGGGTCGTCGCGCAGGACCGCGAGCTGGCGCTCGGCCTTGCCGGGCAGCCAGATGTCGTCAGCGTCGAGCGTGGCGAAGAAGGGCGTGTCCACCGTCTTCAACCCGGCCGTGGTCGCGGCGCCGGGGCCCTGGTTGATCTGGCGGATGACGGTAACCTTGCCGGAGCTTGCGGCGGCCAGCGCGGCTGTCTCGTCGGTCGAGCCGTCATCGACGACGACGACGGCTTCGGGCGGTACGCTCTGGCCGAGGATCGAGTCGATCGCCTCGCCGATGGTGGCGGCTGCGTTATAGGCCGGGATCACCACCACATAGGACGTCGTCATTCGCCGAATCCCTCTTCGATTTGGTCGCGGCGCAGGAACAGTTCCGAGAACACCTTGGGAATTCCGCTCTTGCCGCCGAGTCGGTTGCGGGCGGCCCATTTCATGCTGGCCAGCATGAATTCGCGCTGCATCTCCTCGACGTTGAGGGTCACGTTGGCGTCGTGGCGCCGGTAATAGCCGGCAATGCCTTCGTCGAGGACCAGATTGTAGCCCTTCTCTACGACACGCAGGATGAAATCGGTATCGCAGCCCTGACGGAACTTTTCGTCGAACTGCCCGACCGCGGCGATGACTGAGGGGCGGTACATGGCCGACTGGAGATAGGGGCCGCGGATGACCTTGGTGGGGCTGGCGGGGTCGGGCCTCATGCCCGTTTCATCGGCGACCGAGAACATCTCCATCAGCCCGTAGAGCACGTCGATGGCAGGGTCTCCGGCGAGGATGGCGCGCTGGCGCGCCAGCCGGCCCGGATAGGAAATGTCGTCGGAATCCAGAAAGGCGACGAAGCGGCAGTCCGGCCGGATGCTGGCGACGCCGGTGTTGCGCGCCGCGGCGATGCCCTTGCGCGGATTGGCAAGCAGTCTGACCTCGGGAAACTCCGCTGCGATTGCCGCCACGATGTCGCGCGTGTCGTCGGTCGATCCGTCGTCGACGACGATCACGTCGAGGTCTATGCCGTCGCGCTCGGCGAGCAGCGAGCGCACGGCGACGTCGACGAAGCGGCCGGCATTGAAGGCAGGCATGATGACGCTAACGGAAATGACCGGCCTCCGGGGAAAGCAGGGGTGCGATTGTATCGGCGATCTCGCGCGGATCTTCCGACAGGTGAAGGCGGTAGGCTGGAAGGCGCTTTGCGATGCTGCCGAAAAAGCGGAACCCTTCCTCGGCATCGCCGGGAAGCTGGAAGACCGCCGAGGGCACGAGGGCGAGCGCAGCTTCGCGGGCGCCGACGGGCTCGATGCGGGTGCGCTCGAGCCGGGCGACATGCGGCAGCAGGATGGCCCGGATCTCCAGCTGGTCGGCGATGCAGCCCGGCGCAAGGCCGGCCGGGTCGAACTCGATCTTGCCGTGCCAGTTCAACCGGGAGTCGGGAATGGCTTCGAGCCGCACGCCGGCGCGACGAAGGCCGGACGGGTCCTGCTTGAACTGGCGGAATACCGGGTAGGCAGTGACCTGATTGCCCTGCGCGACCGCGACGTAGTCGTCGCCGACGCTCGCCAGGCCGTTCATCACGCCGGCAAGCGTGGTGCCGGACTTGCCCGAGCCGCTGGCGCCGACAATAAGTGCCCCGCGGCCGTCGAACCCCAGGGTCGCGGCATGGGTGAGGCGCATGCCTGCTTGCGCGTAGGCCCAGTGCAGGAACAGGCGGAGCGGCGAGGCCTTCTCCCATGGCGGCATGGCCAGACCGGACGGCAGGGATTGGACCCCGAAGCCATCGGCAGGATCGTAGAACTGCCAGGACGGCGCGTCGTGGTGGTAGAAGCCGCGCCTGCCAGCAGCGGCCAGGATCTGGCTAAACTCGCGCGACGAAAAGCCGGCATGTTCGTCCCATCCGGCTGGGTGATCCCAGCCATCCGCATCGGCGTCCAGGGCGAACACCTCTGCCCTATGCGGCGACGCCGCAGTGCGGTCCTGTTGCAGGAGCATCGCGGCGCACAGATCGGCGAGTTCGGGGCTGGCGAACCAGACTGCAAGGTCGAGCCCTGGCATGGCAAAGCTTCGCCGCTGCAGGCGCTCGCGCGGATAATGCCTGGCTGCCTCAAGCAGCCGGCCGGCATAGGCGGCAAGGCCATCCTGCGAAACGGTGGCGGGTGAAAGCCGCTGCTCGGCGGTCACCGGTCGGGACGTGGCGCCGGCCATCCCGCCTGCTCGTCAACGTCATGGATAGGATCGGCAAAGATCAGTTCGGCGAGATCGTCGAAGACCTCTATCTGGGCTGCCTCGCCGGACCAGTCGGCGGCGAGAGGCCCGGTGGGCGTGGCAGAGCCCTCGCGCGGCCTTATCAATCCGAGTTCGAGCACGCGATCAAGGAACTGCGCCGCGCTGTCGCGCAAGCCCGGCTGGCTAGCGGCAATGCTGCCCAGGATGGCCTGAGGCGTGTGGCCATCAAGCAGCGCGGCCCAGATCGGAGACGCCACGCCGCCAAGGCTGAAATAATGCCCGTCGGACAGGTTCAGGATCACGACCTGACCGTTGAAATCCTCGGCAACGATGTCCGGGTCGTTAATCGCATAGACGTCGGTCACTCTGACGGACATAGAATCTCCATCGAAAAAGCCTTGCATTACCTAAGGGAGGGGCAGTGCTCTTATAGACTATCCGGGCCTTGTGCTTCAAGCGCGGGCGGACGACGGAGAAATGCTGTGGTTAAAGCAGGAGGGCCGCAACCGGCGGCTTGCCCACAGCCGGAAAAGATTTTCCGGATTTTGGCTGGTACGAAGCCATGGCCGGAGCTCGGCAGCGTGCCGAATCAAAAAGTCCTGCAGAGGTGATGAACGCGATGCCACACCTCCGCGACAACTTGCAGGTCAATTGCCGGATAGGCTGGAAATATAGGCGATGATGCCGGCAATCTGGACCGGCGTGGCCTCGAACTCAGGCATGTCGGGATGGCCGGTGAAAATGCCTTCTGCCAGAGCCTCCTCCAGGTTCTGCAGAGGATATTTTTCGTGCAGCGTACGGAAGGCCGGCGCATCCGGGTGGGGACTCTTGTCGGCGACGCCGATGGCGTGGCAGGCGGCGCACCGGGCCTCGATCAGGGCCTTGCCCGCCTCGATGTCGCCATTGTCCTGCGCCGCCGCGGGGAGCGCTGCCGAGACGACGGTCAGTACGGCGAGCAGCCTTTTCATGATGCCTTGACCAGCGCGGCCTTGATCGATTCCACGGACTGGCCCGTCAAATCCTTGGCGATCTCGCCAACAAGGGCGGAGGCGACAGCCGGGTGGAAGTGCTTGCGCATTTCGCCGAGCGTCCGCGGATCTGCGATGACGACAAGCTGGCCGACCTCGCCGGCGATGACCTGGCGGTTGAGATAGCTGGCGACGGACGCTGCATGGTCGTCCTCGGCGAGACGGCTCCTGTCGGGATTGGCGCCGGTGCTCCTGTGGCGCATGCCCGAGCCCTCGTTGCGAATCTCTATCGACGCGTCGGGCATGGCTTCGAGTGCGATATGCGGTTCTGCCGCCTTGTTGCGGAAGAGCCGCAGCGACCGTCCGTCCGCGACGGCGATGACGGTGTCGTTGGGAATGATCATGAGAAGCCTGCCTCGTCTTGCTGTTGTACCATCGGCCCTGATTGTCGCTGAACGCGCGGCCGGTCCTGCAAAATCGCAGGTCGCGGCACGCGCGGCATTGACGCAAGTCAATA
Source organism: Alphaproteobacteria bacterium (assembly GCA_018823835.1). Classification (GTDB taxonomy): domain Bacteria; phylum Pseudomonadota; class Alphaproteobacteria; order Rhizobiales; family Rhizobiaceae; genus CAMYMG01. The sequence goes on from JAHJHT010000002.1 coordinate 1,354,482, forward strand.
CCACCGGCGCATTGCCCGCGACGGCCGGCCGTATAGAGTGGATCAATGGATATCGAGCGCATCGCAGGCGACGTAGCAGGCTGGGTCGAACAGCAGATCGTCGAGCTGTCGCAGCCCTGGTCGCTCTACCAGCTCGCCATGATCGCGGTGCTGTTCCTTGCCGCCAAGCTGCTGGCGGGCCGGGTGGAGGGACGGCTCGAGGAACGCGCCCGACGAATCAAAGGGCACCAGGGGTTGCTGCGGGTGGTGGTCGCGCTGATGCGGCGCACCAAGTGGATCGTCTTCGTCGGCCTGCTGTTCGTCACGCTGACCATCCTGCGTGCCACGACCTGGCCGAGCCGGAGTTATTTGATCAGCATTGCCCTGTCGCTGGCGCTGGCCTGGCTGACGGTCTCGGTACTGTCGCGCGTCATCCGCAACCGGCTGGTCGCGCGGGTGATCAGCGTGCTTGCATGGACATACGCGGCACTGGTCATCCTCGGGCTGAACGACGAGGTGGCGGCATTTCTTGACGGCCTCGCGGTGCAACTCGGCGACATCCGCCTGACCGTCCTGATGGCGATCAAGGCGTTCCTGCTGCTCAGCGGGACGATCTGGCTGGCGATCGTTTCGGGCAACTATTTCGACGAGCGGCTGCAGCAGTCGGAAGAACTGACGCCGTCGATCCGCGTGCTGATAGGCAAGATCGTCAAGATTGGCCTCGTCATCTTCGCCGGTGCGGCCGCGCTGTCCATGGTTGGCGTCGACCTGACCGCGCTGACCGTGTTGTCGGGCGCCATCGGCGTCGGCCTCGGCTTTGGCCTCCAGAAAGTGGTGTCGAACTTCATCTCGGGCGTCATCATCCTGCTCGACAAGTCGATCAAGCCCGGCGACACGATCACGCTTGGCGAGACTTTCGGCTGGATCCGCGAGCTGCGCGCGCGCTTCGTGTCGGTGGTGACCCGCGACGGCCGCGAATACCTCATCCCCAACGAGGACTTCATCACCCAGCAGGTGATCAACTGGTCGTTCAGCGATGACCATGTGCGGCTCGATATCCATTTCGGCGTCTCCTACGATTCCGACCCGCATCTGGTGAGCAAGATCGCGATCGAGGCCGCCATGGGCGTTGCCCGAGTCGACGCCGACCGCAAGCCGGTCTGCTGGTTGACGGCTTTCGGCGATTCCTCGCTCGACTTCGTGCTGCGCTTCTGGATCCACGACCCGCAACAGGGGCTGACCAATGTGCGCGGCAAGGTTCTGCTGGCGCTGTGGGACACCTTCAAGGAGCATGGCGTGAAAATCCCCTATCCGCACCGCGAGGTTATCATGCGCAGGGAGGCAGGGGATTGAAGGTGGCCTGTCGCTAGGATGGGCGGCGGCGCCTTGCTCCGGCCGATGTCCGGCTGTCCCTGACGGCGTGCAGGATCTCCTCGGTGAGATCGCCGAACAGCGGCGCACCGTGCACGAGCTGGTAGGAATCGCAGCCGCCGCGGAAATTCACCTCGAGAAAGATCGGCTCGCCATCGGGCGCAATCGCGATGTCCCACGAGACGATGTCGAAATGGTAGATCTGCCGATGCAGGTCGCGCGCGAAGGCGCAGGCACGGGCGTGACCCGGGACCTCGAGCCGGCTGGCGAAGCTGAAGCCGGTGGTCGGATGTTGTGCAAAGACGTTGCCGTGGATGTCGAAGGCCCGCTCGGCCAGCCGGCCGTCCGGCCCGATGCCGCAGGCGATACCGCCGGTGCCAAGATTGTCATTGATGCGGCCGCCGACGCCGAAGCGCGCAATCGTCATCAGCACGCGAATTTCCTCACGCCAGCGCAGCGTCACGACCCTGATGGTGTTGACGGAGGCGGGATGGACGCCGGCCATATCGGCATGCTGGACGATCATCTCCTGGACGAGGAAGTCGTCGCCGTAGAGCCGCTCGATATCCTCGAGGGAGCATTCCTGGCCACCGACGCGAAGAGCGCCGCCGGCGACCTCCAGCAGGCGGATGCCGACGCCGTTGTCGGTACGGCTGCCCTTGACGATCAAACGCCGACCCTCGAATTCAGCGAGGTGTGCCGCGGCATCGCGGCGCGACAGCGGCGCCGAGCCGACGTAGTAGGTCCGGTGCATGCGCTTGAGGATCGTGACGGGCGTCCGGTCCGCCTGCAGGAGGACGTCGCTGAGATTCTTGTCCAGATAGGCGGGCCTGAGTGCGTTCTCGTTGAAGAAGGGCAGGATGTCGTCGACCCAGACCTGTCCCGGAATGAAGCGGACATCATCGTTGCCGGTGCCATCGGCGAAAGCGAGATGCCAGAGCGGGGTGATCTCGAGGCCGAAATGCAGTCGCCAATAGCGTGCCACGTCTGCGCGGTAGGCGTCGTAACGCGGATCGGCCATGAGCCGGCGCGCCTTCAGCAGCATCGGACTGTTGCGGATTTGGCGGCGCACCCGCCGCGCCCGCCGCAGCCGGGCCTTGAGGGCGGCGAGCGCGGAACCCGGGCCGAAAAATCGTGTCGCAAACTTGCCTGATATGCCCAACCTTGCACCACCCGTTCCTGCGCATCGCCGGCACCCGGTCCGGGGCGGATTGCAGGGGGAATGTCTGGCACAGATTTTCCCGCGGTGCGACCACAGCCTTGTGAGCCGCGGCTGGCATGGCATCTGGCGCGCGGGAACGACGAGATGGCGGCTTGTCGCTAAGCCAAGCCCACGGGAGTTTGCTAGTTCCTTCCCTTGATCCTGCGCCATATCTCCCCGACCAGCGAACGCGGGAAGGGAAAACGACTGTAGACCGTTTCTGCATCGAGCCACTGGTTGTCGGCCATGTCGCGCCTGGCCCGCGCAAAGAATTCGGCGCAGACATTGAAGCCGAAACGCGTCGACAATGTCTCCAGATCGCTCAGGTAGTGCGGGTCGCTGTAGCGCGGCTTGTGCGCGAGCAAGGCGCCGAAGTCATGGGAATCGTCGACATCGTTGCACAGCTTCAGCAGCAGCATCTCCTTGTTCTGGTTCTCGTCGGGTCCATTGTCCACCAGCTTCCGGGCGATCGAAACATTGAAGGGGTATTGCGAGAAGGCAAAGACAAGCTTCTCGACCTCAGCTCCCGTGCGCTCGCGAAGCCAGCTGCGATGTGCATCGCTGTTTCCGCGCGTACCGTCGGGAAACCGTCCATGCTTGTAAGCGGCGTGGAGGAACGCGGTTCGGATCAGATCGAGGCTCGCGCCCTGTGCCAGGGCCGCACTGGCCGTTCCCACGGCGTGACAGAGGAACGGTCTTCCAGTCGACCTGATCTTGCTGCCAAAGAGCATGCAGGCTGTCTCGTTGTCCCTCTGCAGGATGACCAGGTCCTGCCGTGAGTGTCCGGCTGTTCGCAACTGCTGATAGAGCTGCAGATTTGTCTGTGCGAGAGTCGGCGACAACCTGATTCTCCGATTGCAATGGTTCTCCGCAGGCCTGAAGCCCTGTCTATCGCAGGGGTGGGCCGCGAGCAAATTTTGCATCATGAGCGGAGCGGCGAGAAGAACTGCATCCGCCGGTTGTGCCTTCGTCGGGCCGGGCAAAAAGCACAACCGGCAACGCCCTCGGGGCGCCTTCCCGATTGACCCTGATCAATGCCTTTGTGCAAGCAGCGCGTCTATCTGGAAAGGATGACCGTCATTCGTCCCCAGCCAATCGCCCTTTTTTGAACTGGATTCGAGACCTTTTGCGAGATGATTTGCTACCTGATCAATCTTGAGCGAACGCCCGAACGCCTCGCTCACTTCATGGCGCAGGTCGAAGGTCACAACTTGGAAGTCGCCAGGGTGGAAGCCGTGGACGGCTTGGCACTTTCGGCAGCGGAAATTCGGCAATGGCAGGAGCGGTCCACGGTATGGTCGCCCCTTTCGAGTGCCGAAATTGGCTGTTTCCTCAGCCACCGCGAGGCATGGTCAATGGTGGTGGAGCGCGGCGAACCCTGGGCGTTCATCGCAGAAGACGACATTCATCTTTCGGACGATTTCGGCGACTTCTTAAACAATGCGGACTGGCTGCCGGCAGATGCGGCTCTGGTGAAAGCGGAGACGTCTTTTGCACGGATCGAGATGTCCATGAAAGGATGTCGGAAAGCCCGCATGCACCGGATGTGCCGGCTAGCGTCAGACCATACGGGGTCAGGCGGGTATTTCGTTTCCCGGACAGGCGCAGAGGTTCTCCTGCGGTTGGCCGATACCGTCTGTGAACCGGTGGACCGGTTTCTGTTTTCGCCGGACCTTCCCGCTGCCCAGGCCCTTCGGCCGTATCAGCTCGACCCTGCGCTCTGCACACAGGACTGCTACTTGACCGCGCAGGGACTGGGACTGGGACTGAAGGGAAACATCCCGTGGGGTGGCGGGCCGGCAACCGCGACACGCGAGCCCAAACGCACTGGGACTGCAAAACTGCGCCATGAAGTCCTTCGGCCGCTCCTTCAGTTGGCTGCCCTGAGGAGACGGTTGTGCCGAGGTGCGTTCCGCAAGTCCATCACCAAAGCTGTGCGCATCCGGATCGGCGGAAAACTGCTATCTGGAAAACGCCGTTCGACCGGCCTGATGGCGCGTTGCCGCTCCCTGATCATGATCACAAACACTGCCGTGTAGAGGCCAAAAAGGCCTGCAGGGCGGCGTCGATGGCGGGATCGATCGGTGGCGGCATAGTCCCGCCAGCATTGATTTCCAGCGATCCGCGGCGCGCTGGCGCCCCAGGGGCGCGAGCCATGACTGGAAAGCAAACGCTCGCTTGATGCGATCGAGGCGCATGTCGACGCCCTGCGCGGCACACCGTGGCGCGTCGGCTTTTCTCCTGCCCTGCCTTCGCGACCGGCCGCGCCGAGGCCATGGCGCTGGTTGAGACCGAGGGCCTGGCCTCGGCGATGGACAAGCTGACGCTGCTTTCCGACCGCAGCGGCAGTGCAGCCTGGGCGGACTGGCACCGCGCCGCCGACCTGCCGTTCAAGACCCGCGACGCGGTACTGACGATTCCCGATCCGAACGTGCGGGTGCAGGCGGTGATTGACGGCCAGTGTATCGCGCTCAACGACGCCCTGGTGGAGGCGAAGATGGATCGCGGACGGCTATTCCGGCTATCGCCGCACCAGATCGACGACTCCGGCTATTTCCTGGTGCATGGGGTTGACGCGATGAGCAATCCCGACGTGGCGGCCTTCGCGCACTGGATGCTTTCGCTCGAGGAGCCGGCCGACCAGAGTTGACCGAGTTCGCGGTCCGGCAGTGGCAGCATCATGGCAGATGGCCGCCTAAGTGCGCTAATCCATGTTGCGGGCGCTTTCCGCGGCACGCGTCAGGTGGCGCATGAGTTCGTCGGCCAGGGCCGGTGAGAGACCTGCAACATCAACGGCCTGGGTCATGCATTTCAGCCAGAGATCCTGCATCTCCGTGCCGATCGGAACGTGCTCGTGGATTTCTTTCAGCCGGGTATGGCCATGGTTCTGGAGATAGTAGGCAGGCCCGCCGAGGAAGCCCGACAGATAGTCGAACTGTTCGATCCGGGAGTGGGCCACGCCGTGCCCCCTGAGATGAAGCAGGTTCAGGTCGCGGGCGTATTCCTCGGTTTCGATGATGTCATAGAAGGCCTTGACCAGCGCACGGACACCCTTGTCCTCGCCGATCCGCTTGTAGAGCGATGCCTTCGGGTTCGCAGTCGCCTCCATCGTGCCTGTGCCCCATGCTTTAACGAGGACGTTATCGCGTCCGAATGCCGACCTTAGACCGGACATTCACGAAATATCTGGCCCAGCCCTGCCAATCCGAAACCCATCACACTCTCCCTCTACGCTTGTGAGAAGTCTGGGCTCAAGTCGATATCTGTCGGTGAACCAGTATCGATAGCCCAATAATTTGCACAAAGTCACTGGCCTCGGACATGCTACTGGGCTGAATGCATTGGGAAAGAGTTGTCCTTGAAGCGCGCATTACTTGCCGATTCGCTAGGGACGGATCATGCTGCCCACTCAATTGGAAGAGAAACTGTCTTGAAACTGTTCGGAATCAAGCTTCGCGCGCCTTGGCGGCGTTATGGCAACACAAAGTTTGGCGGCGACTGGCCGTACCGTCTCGAAGGGCTCTTTCAATCCGGAGTTGAGTTCAGTGGAAAGACAATCCTTGATGCGGGGTGCAACGTTGGGATCGTGGCGTATGAAATCGCCAAGCACGGACCAGCTTCGATCCACGGCGTGGACTATTTCCCCGAGTTCATCACGACCGCGAGGAACATCTTTCACGGCTACCGTGCTCTTCCGCACAGGTTCGACGTACTTGACCTGACTAAGCCACGTCGCGTCGAAAAGACACTCTCGGCCAACTACGATATCATTGTCTTCTTGGCTGTGTGGCGGCACATATACGAGAGACACGGTGCCGTCGTTGCTGAGCAGGTTGCGGTCACCCTCGCCAATCGATGCACATCCACGCTAATTGCCCGAACCGCACCGGCTGAACTCGCCGATGCCTTTTCGAGCATTATGCGCCGAGAAGGATTCGAGCTTGTCCACGAACGGCGTCGTGCCAACTCAACGAGCCGTGGCCGCTCGCTGTCTGTTTACAGTCGAGTTCGGCAGTCGGCCTCAAACGAAGCGAACGGCTGAGCAGACCCCATTTGTGACAGTGCATCCCATCGATGGAGAGGCCCCGGTAGACTGACACATATTCCTAAAGATCGATCGCCCCCCGAGATAACTGACATCCCCCGCCGCAACCCGCTACCTTACAAGGTCAAAATCCTGTCCGGGCCGGCCGTTACCGGCGATTTCCTGGCAGGGATCGCGCGTGGTCCGACCACCGCTTTGCGATTGCAGGCGGCCGGCGGGGCATGGTATCGAGAGCGCGCGCGGGTATGATGTAATGGTAGCTTGTCAGCTTCCCAAGCTGAACGCGCGGGTTCGATTCCCGCTACCCGCTCCAGCCATTGTCGTACGGCAATGAAGTCTGGACAACGTCAAAGAAGCTTGGACTTTGTGCAAACCCGTTCTTCGACGGCCGTACACCTGCTTGTTATTCACCCAATAGCGGAACAGCCAGGTTCTGGTGCCTTGATCGCGGATCTGCAGATAGAGATTGTTGGACACGCAGGTCATTCCGACCTTACGGATCGCATCGACCTCCATTGCCGACATGGCGCGCTTTCGGGCCAAGGTCTTGGCTCCCAGATGCGCATTGGGTCATTCTTGGCTGGAGCATTGCGTGATGTATTGCCATAGTCGACCACGATTATGATCGTCGCGCCGTTTAGATCAATTTGCTCGGAGACCTGAACGCAGCCGAGGTGAGCACGGGCAATAAGGGAACTCGGATGACCGTCGGAGCAAGGATCGGTTTGGCAATCTTGGGGTTCGTCATCTCAATCGCTTGCGGCCCTGCCATAGGACAGGAGTCGGGCAGGTGCTCGCAAACGAGCAGCATAGAGATCGACGTCAGCGTCGATCCTTCGGCAGATCCAAAAAGCGGGAAGCCGTTTAGACTGATGTGGGACGCCCGTCACCTGCGATGCAAAGATCCGCACTATCTCGTTATTGCACTCCCGGAGCGTGTGCGATTCTCAGGGAGTGGAGCAGTCGCGCTCGGTCCAGGCGAACGAGCGCCCTATGACATCGGGTATCGGGAAGACAGGATGAGGCTTGCAATCCCGCTGCGGAGTGGAACAAGTCTACAGGGTGAAATAACGATCGTACCGTTCCTCACGGGCTCGATGAAAATCGAATGGGCCATTGCAATACCACAAGGTGAAATTACGAGAATCGTAGAGGGCGAAGGCATTAGTTTTGATGTGAGGCCCGGCCCACCTAAGATCGTGATCCAGGACGTTTATGCTGCCGATCGACCCCTTGATACCCTGACGAGCGAATCTGGCGACTATCGGCTGGACATATTCGATGGCTATTTCCGCGTCACAGACACGCTGACAGGTGCGCTGGTCGTCGCTGCAGAAGGTTACCGGCCTGGCTTCTCTCCAACATCCCGCTTTCTTCATGTATTCGGGGACAAGGCATCCCAGTTGCGAGTATTCGACCTATACTCGGAAACACTTGCACTAGATCTCGATCCAGAGGGGGCCGGTGGCCGTGGCTTTTTCGTCCAGGGCCTCGAGTGGTCGGCCGGGGATACGTTCCTGATGGTCGCCTATGAAGCCGCGGGTGCGGTCGGTTTCAAGGAGATGCTGTTCGACCGGGCATTTCGATATCAGGCCGAAGGATGCGGGGCCTGTTCGCCCGATGAAACGATCGTCGCAATCGACATCGAGAATGCGGTTGTCGCCATTGGTAGACCCGGTGATGGACCGGGTAGAGGAGACCTGTATAGCCTTCTTGCTGATCGACAAATCGTTGATCGGGAGAGCGAGCAAACTGTGCCGCTCCTGGTTTCCCTCGATTCCACAGTTTCAGCGCCGACTCAGCGTCCCGCTCGATATGTCCGCAAACCTGGCGGACCTGACTGGTTTCTGAATGGATCCCGGAAGTCGAGCATAGACTATCGGCAAGGCGTCCCGATCATCCTCGCAGGCGAAGCAGTCACGGCTCAGGCCGAAGAGAAGGTCGCAATCGAGGACGAAGCATCTTGGCGCAGCATAGTAGCATTGAAGCGTACAGGGCTTCTCAACCGCGAAACACGATTGACGAAACGCCTTTCTTCTCTCGGCATCGATCTGAGCCCCACGCCCGAGTTGGCCTTCGACCGGCTGACGTTTCTCCATGTTGGTGAGGACTATGACAGCTATTCTGAGGAGGACTACGAAAGGCTTGGCGAACTCTATCGGATAGAGCCTGGGCGCGCCGCCCTCGCCAGAGGCCTAGCGTCGCGCGACTTGGCAAAGGCCATAGATGAGAAGGTCTTCGGGCTAACCGAAGATCACAATACCTGTGGCCTCGCTTCGGTTAATCGGGCCTTCAAGGGACAGGCACAGCTCTGGACTTGGAAGGACGGTAGTCGCCTGTACCAAGTCATCCAATACTATTGTTATGTCAGCACCGGCGGCATTCCCGCCGGCATCGCGTTTTTGGTGACGGCGGATGAGAACAAGATCGACTATTCCGTACTGGGCGAAACAGTTGACGGGGAGATGGAACTCTATGGGTCATATGTCCGCGAGCCGTGGAGCCCCGAAGACAAGGGCCCGTCTCTTGCGAACATCCAGATGTACGGGGCATTGCGTGTATTCCGGCCGGACGGGTCCCGTCTGGCGCTGGTCAATGCGCAAGGAAGTCTCGCAGTCTACGATGTCGCAAGGGGCAGAACGGTGCTCTCCATCGACGAGTTGCAAGAGTTCGCACGTGTTGCAAACGTAGCAGCCACGATAGACGGAAAGCACATTGTCCAGATAAATGACGACGGTCGCTTCTTCATCTATGAACTAAGGACAGGCACCCAAGTGCTTTCCGGTCGTTATCTTGATGACGAAGTGGTCGTATACGACAAAGCGCTGCGTTTTGACGCAACAGCCGAAGGCGCCAACCATGTTCACCTGAAGTTTCCAGGGGATCGTAGCCTCTATCAGCTCAGCCAGTTCGATGCGGTGCTCCGGACAGCCAATATTGCGGCTCGATGGTTGGGCGGAGCGAGCGAACCGCAACAATCGACGGTCATTACCTCTCCTCCTGCTGTTACCCTTTCGCTGGTGTCCAAAGCGCACGTTTCCGCCACCGTCCAAATCCATGCGAGCGCGGCGCGCGAGCTAAAGGATATCAGAGTTTACCGTGATGGGCGTTTGATTGATACGCTTCCGCTCGGCGCCCATGAGACAGCACTCGAAACAAGCCTGAAGATCAGCCCGGAAACCCGAACCCTTGCCGTAAGAGCCACGGACAAATTCGGTGCGACAAGTGCTGCTGCCGTTCTTAGCCTCGATTCGGGCGCATCCGGCAAAGACAAGGCGGTAGGCCGCCTCTTCGTGGTCGCTGTAGGGACAGACACCTACGATGATCCGCGAATTGCAGATCTAAGGTATGCGGCCAGTGATGCGCGAGCATTCGCCAAGGCTGTCCTTGGGGCTGGCAGCCCCTACTACAATCAGGTTCACACCACGGTCCTTGAAAACCGCCCAAACTTATCGGTTGTTCTGCCCGAACAGATTAAAAGCATCGCGGCACGGATGACGGATGCTGACACGCTGCTCGTCCATATCGCGGGACATGGGCTGCTTGGAGAAGGCGGCGGTTTCTACTTAGCGGACCGCACCACACGCATCGACGACCTCTTGGCGACCGCGATGGCATGGACGGACCTCTCTGAAGCCCTTTCTTCTGCCGCTGGTCGCGTATTCATCTTCCTTGACGCATGTCATTCCGGGGCGGCAGGATCCGCAACGAACGACCAGGCGGTAGACAGCCTGCTGGCATCTGCCAAGGCGCCCATCAACGTTATAGCTGCTTCCAAAGGGCGGCAGTTCAGTTTCGAAGGCGGCCAATTTGCCGGCGGCGCGTTTACCTCGGCTCTTAACGAGATACTCTTGGACGTTTCCTCACATGACAGCAATGGCAACGGGGTCCTCGAATTCTCCGAACTGTATCGTTCACTCAAGCAAAGAGTGGTGACCGATACGCGCGGAGAACAGATCCCCTGGATATCTCGTTCCGATCTCGTAGGTGATGCACCGGTCCTGTGAGGCAGGAACGTTCAGCAAATCGATCTATGCCAGTTTGATACCCTCGCTGCCCAGTGACAAATACCTGCACAACGACAGACGGTCGGACAGACGGTGCAGCAGGAATCCGTAACCCGCGGCGCTCCGGGCTTTAGACAAACATCTGTCCGCCACAGTATGCTGAAAGGCCTCTAAACCGTCCGCCCAATCGCGATGACACACGGTGTTTCAGAGCAATAACAATCACTTAGAGACAGACTGCGGTTAGGATGATGGCGGAGAGGGTGGGATTCTTCGCCAATTGTCCGCAAGCGACGGTCTTCCCGCCACCGACCCGACCGGAACGCATTTTTGCGATACTCTGCACGATAGATAGCACGATACATTATGGTTGGGAGCCCCTATGAATTTCCCATTGCTAGACCTTGCGGCATTTCAGCGGATGCGGCTGACCGCACGCCAGGAGCATGATCAATCGCAATGGCAACTTCCAGATTTTTGACGGGCGGCTCAACTTGCCACCGGTTGCGCGGCCGCTCTGCCGACTTGGAGGCAGAGAAACGGATTTGCAATGTGGCAACGGAAGCCGGCGCTGTTGAACACGCTTCGAACGTGCTGGACGGTTTACCCTACTTTACGCCGCATGACATGCGCCGGACATTCGCTACCACCTGTGGCGATCTGGCTGTGCGAGGCGATGCAATATCTGCGGTGCTCGACCATGCCGACGTTTCCAGTGGACTGGCGCCCATCGTGTCCGCCGACATCACCCGCATCGCATATGATTATTCTCAACGGTTAGAACTTAAGCGCATAGCCATGGAAGCTTGGTCGGACGCACTGTTTGCCGCCTGCGATGCAGAGTGGGCTTCTCGTCGCCCACGACGGTCTTCGCTTCGGCCAGTCCCACCGCCCATACGCAAGACGATAGAGCGGGCTGCGAAGCCAGCTTTTTCCGGAACCGAACCTTGGTACATCACACTAGAGAGATGGAACGCGGCGCGGCCGAGGATAAAGCTCTCCGCGCTCAGGGACACAAGCAAACCACCAGAGGACTATTAGAATGAGGGGGAGGTGACTTGAGGGCCGGCGCAGCGGGTGCCTACCGTCCAGACATCGCCGTCTTTGGTCCGCGAGCAACGTACAAGACCTAGTTCGCGCGCACCGAGATCGCCACCTATTGAAACGCTCGTATCGCAAACGGCGTTTGAGCGAGTAATGGGGAGAGCGCCAATAGGGTGTGCTAACGGGGTTTGATCGCAATCGGACCAGGCTCTGACGCAGGCCCATCGGGAACGGGATGCCAGCCGGGAATGCCGGGCTGCGCGGACCTCAGTCCGGGTCTCGAGACAAAGCGGGAAACCTCGCGCCAGCCAACGCATCCCCGGATATCCGGCGACCTCACCGCTAGCTGTCACCGCCATCCCGCAGGTCCGCCTCGCTGCCACCACCGACCAGATGCAATCGTCGCTGAAAGTCCCAGCCGGCCCCGTATCGTTCAACGATGTCGACGAAGGCGCGTTCTGTGGCGGCCCGGTCATATCCGCGCGCTGCCAGGCGCGCGATGACGTTATCGGCCAGGTGCCAGAGTTCGTCTTCGCGATTGTTCTTCAGATTCTCTGTGATGGCGTAGTGGAGAAGCTCGCGCGCGATCTCGTCCCTATCCGGCTCACGTGCGGACTTGATGCGCTTGCGGTACTCGCGCTGATATTCCCGCTGCCGCGCAAGGCGTTCTGCCCGTCGTTGGTCCCGTCCCGCCACACCGGCCTCCCTTCCCACCTTGCCCTCAAGTTCACCTTGCCCGTGCGCGCCCAATCGCGGAGCGCCGTTTGCCTGAATCGGAAATCCCGTACTCGGAATCGCTAGTCCAGAACTCTGAATCGCCGATCCCGAATTCTGAATCGGATTAGCGTAAATTTTCCTAATTCGACTCGCCTTGCACGCACGCTGAAATGACTTGCCCGCAAGGCGGGGCTTGCATCTGTAACGTTTGCTTCCGGTTCTGAATCCGAAGCACCCGGTCTTGTAACGCTGGCATCGAGTTTTGAATCGGTTGTCCATGCTGGTGAACGATCCGCAAAAGCCCAGCTGCCGGTGCGATGCGTTGGATCAGCGAGGGTCGGATCGCGTGCTGCCATCCTGCAGAGAACGGCGGAACCTGTTCTTCAAATCTGGCATCGAGAGCGGCACCATCGGCCTTGCCGCTCAAATTTTAACGATTGGCTTAGCGCCAACTTAAAGTCTGGTCGGCTATGAGCGCCGCCTGCGCTGCCGAGACCAATCCGGCAGCCTTCTATGGAGCAGTGCCATGATCGCCAGCAAGCGAATAGCCCGTACCCTGCGCTAGCTGCTCCGTCGCTGCCCGACGGTTCGGGCTCCAACTTTCCGATTGCTGAGACTGCTGCCTCCGTAGTGCGTGGCAGACTTCATCGCACTCCCATTCCTGGCTGTGCGTACGAGGTCTGGTCAAGCTCGCGCTGCTGGCGGGGACAGTGCGCCTGAGCGCTGTCGGGGACATTGCCCGTTCGGCATGAGCTGCACGGCATGCCGACCCGGCAAGGACTTTGCAATCTGAAGCACGGAGCCCGACAGGCTTGTGCGCCTGCCGGCTTGCCCACCTGTCTGCCGTAATGGTTGCGGACCGCAGGTCCCAGGCAGGCCATGGGCGCGCGCCGAAGCAGGCGTGAGGGAAATCCCCCGGCGGGCCGACCCGAGCAGCTCAGTGGCAACCAAACGCAGGACCAAGTGACTGCCTGACCGCCGATGGCTCGAAACGCCACCGGCGCGGTCGGCCGTTCCTTGCGCCACCCATCCCTAGACCATCGATCGGATGCCCGACCATCCCGGCCAGGAACTCCGCCCAACCTTTGAAGGAGTTGAAAGATGAAGAAGCGTGCCTCGAATTGGATGCTGGATGCCCTTTGTGATCTGACCGGACAAGACCAATTGTCCGACGCAGGCGCAGACAAGATGCCGCCGCGGATCCCCGTCAAATATCCCGAGATCGACCCGTCGCTGTTTTGGGTGCCCGTCAGTCGGGTGGAGAAGAGACGGAGCTACTGGGTACGAATGCAGGGACGAGAAACCTGGCGCAAGGCACGTCTCGAGGGGCGTGCCTGGTGGTCTGGTGACGAACTCCTCGGCCGCCTTGTCGACAGTGCCGAGATCCGCAAGCCCATCGAGCGCGTTCTCGCTGCCATCGTTTCTGTTGCCGACACCATGGCGGCCACGATCGAAGACCCTGAACCAGGTATCTGGCAGTATCGCGTCGACAGGGACGTTGTGGACTGGGGCAACCAGCTAATCGACTTCCCTGACTCGAGCGAGCAGGATTCTGCGCAGCTACTAGCCATCTATCGCCTTCTCAGATTTGCGGCCGCGACCCTCCAGGCAGAGCCGCTGATGCTCGACGAGATCGTCGTCGGGTATTGCGTCGTCGATCGCCGCGGACACCGGGTGTTCGAGAGCCTCGACCTCGAGACGAGCTGGCTGTATGCGCAGGATCTCAATGGCAGTTGGGTAGATCACGTGGCGGCTGTCTATGCCGACAGATCGGTCAAGATCGGCCATGAGGCGACACAACGCCCATGGCTCACATAACTGCAACTGAAAGAGCTCGGACGGCTACCGGACTTGTAAGCCTCGCGTGAGGCTGGCGCGACCCGCCTGTCGCTGGGGCTTGCGCCCGGCCACTCGCGGGTCGTGGCTCGGCCTTGCGTATGGTGCAAGAGGGGACGGCCGTTAACCATCCGATCGCTTCGTTTGCAGATCTTTCTCGTGAGGGGCTCCGATCGGCAAAGGATCCTGCCAGGGTGATCTTGGCATCGGGACGTCCTGGTGTCTGAAGGCGGCCTCCGCCGATGTTGGAGCATCGACGAAGGCCTGACCCGCAACCTGGATAAGAGGCATTGGGCTATGGATAGCGATACCTGCATCGACAACCGGAATGAACCCGCCAGCGCGAGGATCCCCCAGTTAAGATCGGCGCCCGTCAAAGCGCTCGTCGACCATCGCCGCGCCCGTGCGTGCCATCGAGGTGGGAGAGGCAAGCACGGCTTGCGACACTTGCCGACCTCGGCATGGTCGGCAGCTCGGATAGCGGCCTTGGAGTCATCCCGGGCAATCACCATCAGGGCGGTCTGACCGCATCCGTTCTCGCCTGTCGGGCATCGATACCAGCTTCATCCGGAGATCAACCAATGGCTTTCCATTCCGCCGGCCGGCGGCCGACTGCTGACGTCCGCAGGTCGACCCTGACAACTCAATCGAACAAATCCAGTCCGGCTGGCCGCACGAGTACAGCGAAGGCGGCTGCGTCGGCAGCCAGGCGCAGTGCCGATTTCGACCTGCTGATTGACCGCGCCATCGAGGCAATCCGCCCCGCAGGGGACCGGGCCGATCCGGTGTTCGGTCCCTTTGCCGAGCTCAACTCGATCGTGCGGGCCGTGACCTATCATGAGGGGAGGCTCCTCGAATGGGGGATGGCGCGTCTGGTTGCAGAGAACGAAGCCCTGGTCCTGATGCCGTCCGAGACAGCACTGCCGATCGTGCCTGCCGCCGTCGAACTTTTGAAACGCAACGACTGGGCAGGACTGGAGGGCCTGCGGCTGCGCTCGGAAGTACATTACAAGACAAGTTACGTGCCGGATCTCTTCCTGGTCGACCGTGACCAGCACTCGGCCACGATCTTCGACATCAAACGGTCAGTGGCCTCCTATGCCGAACCCAGGCTCAACACGCTGCGCCGGCGAATGATGGCTGCCGCACTCATCGCGGGTGACTGGCTGCATATCGAGGGGCGTGTTGCTGGCGTGTCGAAAGTGAACGTCGCGATCATCGATGGCTCGAACACGCGGCGCGACAGTGGCGGCGGGATCTTTGCTCTCGACGAGATCGGTGAATTGATCGGCGTGCCGGATGCCGGGCAGGCCATGATGGAGCTGCGGGCAAAGTTTGCCTCACGGGTTCAGGCGGAGGTTCGCGAGGCGTGCCTGCGGGCGCTTGATGACGGCAGGCGCGGGTCGGGATCGACAGCAATTGGTTCCGATGAGCTTGGTGACGGCGACGACAATAATGCCGAGCCGCTGGACGACGATGGCCCCGATAGTGCGGACAGGGTTCGCTCGATGAGATTGCCTGGCGAGCGGTCGGGCATGATGGCGCAGCAGCGTGTCGAACACCGACCGATCCTCGTCGGCTTTGCCCTCGGCAGCAGCCCCTGATCCGCACGGCAACGCAGCGACCCACCCCTCACAACTGACTTTGAACCGCGCGCTCGTCTCGCGCCACAGGAGAACTTTGCATGGACGACGAACAATTGATCCAACCTGGTATTTTCTCCAATCCCGCTTCCCAAAAGGCGGAAGTCGGCAACACCCCGCTCGATGCAGTGAATTTGATCGGGGATCGCGCATCAAGAGCAGACCTGGCCTCGAGCCCGCTCTCGATCCTGCTTGATGCAGCGGGCCATGGTGCCGCCTGCATCCAGCGCGTCAAGGCGGGCAATGGCCTCGGCTGTTCCTGTCAGACAGTGCCACGGCCGCTCGACGATGCCGCGACCGCGGTCGGGGTTGCCATCCGGTTTGCGCAGATCGGGGCCGCGCGGCAGGTGCCGATCCCGCGCAGCGTACTCGAGGCACTTGTGCGACATGTCGATGCGAGGAATCCGGCGGCGATCCTCGTCTGGGAATGGCTTGCCGGCCGGGGTCAAGTTCTGGCGCGTGCGGACGTCCGGCCGAAACTGCGGCTCGTCTGCGAGGACGCGGAATGATGAGCCCGATCCGAGTGCGGCTTGTCCGTTATTGGCTCTGGCGCCTCAGGCGTCATGCGGAACTCTGCGCGATCGACCGCGCAGTGACGGCGGGAGTAGTCGACCGCGTCAGGTCCGGCTCTGGCTTGGCCGTCTACAAGGTTGGCGAACGCGTCCGTGGCTGGGCTTTGAGGCAGCCTTCCTCGATCTTCTGAAGTTGGGCTTCATCCTGCCAGGCCAATCCAGTCTCAAGAATGGTTATGAGCTTCGCTCGGCCAGGCAACTGCGCGTGACGGATGGTTCTCGGCGTGCACTTGTCCACTTTCCGGGCCGTGACATGGAAGGTGAGGGCAGGGAGATTGTCGATCAGCAGATCGATCTGGCCACACAGATCGGCTGCCCGATCCTGGCAACGGCCGAGCATCAGAACCACATCCCGGAGGCGCTGCTAGATGCGGCTGACCTGCGCCTGGACTGCACGCCGGTGACGCCGGAACTGATCATCGAGACCACGAATGTGGTGCTGGGTTCTAAGGCATGTCGAGGCGCGCAGGGGTGGGAGGCCCTGTCGCAGCTATCCGACAACAGTGCCGTAGATCTTGTCGACTTCGACGAGGAAACAGCGCGAGATCAACTCGCCGGCTGCGAGGAGCTGACGCTCAGCGACCTTGCGCTTGGCGTTCGTCCAGGCATGGCGCCCGAGTGCTGCGTCAAGCTGATTGGATCGCTCATTGCACGCAGGCAGTCCGAGCAGAAAGCTCCGCAGTCCCAGTCCAACAAGAGGAACTCAAAATGGGTCTCTCCCAGCGCTGCCGCCTCCCGGCGTGAGCTTGTCGGCAGCGGCACCACACTGGTCAGGCCCGAGCCGGCGGACGCTTCGGAAGGCCAGGCACCGCTCACATTGGAGACGCTGTCGGGCTATGGCGAAGCGCGCGACTGGGCGCTTGCACTCAGGCAGGACCTAGCGCTCTGGCAGCAGGGATCGCTTGGCTGGACTGACATGAGTACGCGGCTGCTGCTCGCCGGACCACCTGGTACGGGCAAGACGCTTTTTGCTCGGGCGCTCGGCAACACGCTTGAGTTGCCGTTGCTGGCCACCTCGGTAAGCACCTGGCTTGAGCCGTCGCATCTTGGCGACGTGCTCGCCCGCATGGCGGCAACCTTTGCGGAAGCGCAGTCAAATGCGCCTTGCCTGCTCTTCATCGACGAGATCGACGGCATCGGCCGTCGCAGGGATGACCGCGGCGAGTTCGGCGACTATTGGAACGCGGTGGTCAATCGAGCGCTCGAGCTCATGGATGGCGCGGTGAGGACAGAGGGCGTCATCCTGGTCGGCGCAACCAATCGTCCCTCGGCGATCGATGCAGCGCTCCTAAGATCGGGCCGACTGGAGACCCGCATCGACATCCCGATGCCCGATATCGATGCGCTGGTCGGGATCATCGATCACCATCTTGGGCGCGATCTCGACGGCGTAGTCGCCAGTGCCAGCGCCCGCGCGGAGGCTGAGGTCGAACAACCGTGTCCAACCCCGCTACACGCCCTGCCGGATCCTATCCAGAAATTCCACCGACTTGCGCGGCTGCTCGGGCTAGCAGGGCGCTTCCGGCTGGCGAGCGATCGCCAGGTCACTGAGCCCGATGACCTTCGTATCACGCGGAGAGCCGACACGATCGTTAATGAACCGTGGGTGGTACGATGACCTGCAAACCCGCTGAAAGCAAACTCGACACCGACGCTGGCGGCGACGCAACGGCAATCCTGCGCAGCCTCGCGCGCCGGATGATCGGCTTCTCGGGAGCCGACGTCGAAAGGCTTGTGCGTGAGGCGCGGCAACGTGCCCGGCGAGATCGACGCAATGTGACCTATGCCGATCTGGAAGCACTCGTTGCCGCGACACAGCCGCCGATGTCGCCCGAGATGCGTCGTAGACTTGCCGTGCACGAAGCCGGGCATGCCTTGGTCCGGATTCTGCTGGGTATCGGGGAGATCACCCTGATCACCATTGAAGCCGCCGGCGGCGAGGCGTTCACCGAGTCTCTTGCGACCAATGACATCATCGAAACCGCCGGAGCATGCCGGGACTACATCGTTGCCCTCATGGCGGGTCGCGCTGCCGAACAGGTCGTATTCGGTTCTGTGCTTGCCGGATCGGGAGGGGCGATCCGCAGCGACCTGGCGCAGGCGACAAAGCTGGCAACCGCGGCGGAAACGTCGCTGGGCTTTGGGAGTCGGCAGCCGCTCCTCTACCGAGACCCCGATCACTGGCAGATCCTGTTGCAGAGGGATGCCCGTCTCGCACGACGCGTGCATTCGCGGCTAGCCAAGGCGGAGCGCAGCGCGCGGCGCATCGTCAGGCAGAATCGGCATCGCCTGGATCTGATCGTCGACGAGTTGGTCTCTCGGGGTACGCTGGAGGGGGCGGATTTGGCGGGTTTATCCCAAGTGTGCGGGCCAGCTGGGGAACTGGCCGCACCCTCGGGTGGTCTGAGAGCTCAGGCAAGTTTGACTTCGACGCAAGTCGAACCGGGTCAGCCGACTTTAATACACATTGACCGATTTCAACGCAGACATGAACGGTCTTGCGCCTCGATCACTTGGAGACATTGTCTATGGGAAGATGGCGGAGTGAGCGTCACCGGCGTCTGGCGGACTTGCGCGGTTTGCACAACAGACGGTGCAGCGAAACAGTGGTCTCGAAAGCGATGTGGGGCGGCACGCCCCGCAGGCGCGACCAGTAAGAGCGCGGAGATGATCAGGGCCGCGCGCCCAGGCACCCCGTTCCGTGTTCCGCAGGACGTTCCTTGATCGTTTCGGCACGAAAGCCGTGAACCTGCACCCCGCTTCGCTGCCTGCTTATCGGGGGCCCCATGTGACCCAAGCACTGGTTCTGGATGGCCAGATCGTGGAAAACGCATGCGTGACCCTCCACCGGATGGATGCAGGATTCGATAGTGGCGACCTGATCGAAACACGACCGATCGCCTATCCGGAAGATGGCAATTTCGCACGCTATACGGCTAGCGCAGCGAGGGCCGCCTGGTATCTGACCGCCCAAGCGCTGCCGCGCTACTTGGCAGGGGAATTGGCAGCGCAGCCCCAGAACGAGGGCGAGGCGCGCTACCGACGCATGGATCTCAGGAAGATCGCGATCGTAGATTTTCAGCGAGCACACGTGCACACATACGAATGTCTGGATGACCTATAACGTGGCACAGCTAGCTCCACCCGTGTCTTTTCCTCACCTTCCCAACTGCTCCCAGTGGGTTCACTCCAGCTGGCGCGACCAACTCGGCGCGACGCGTGCACCGGGTGTTGGGTTTGCCTGGTGGCGGAAACCTCCGTTTCGAAGGGGTGCAGACGAGAGCGACTACAGCTAGCGACCCGAAACTGTGTGGCAGCGCAGCTAATGGACAAGTCTCTTGCTAGTGGATGACGCGCAACAAACCGAAGGACTACGAGATGAGCACCATCGCCTCCGTACTGACCGCCGCCGGCCTCCTGATCGCCCCGCCCGCCGTCCAAGGGACGTCTACCGCGCAAAGCGCGGGCCCAACGCTTCCCTCAGAGACGACGATCGGCAGCATCGAACGGGTATTTGCGTTCGAGGTGGGCCCCATGCCCACCGGGGTGACGGTGTCGCATGACGGACGGATCTTTGTGAACTTCCCGCGCTGGGGCGACGAAGTGTCGTATACGGTCGGCGAGATCCGCGACGGCAAGATCTTGGCCTATCCCGATGCCGCCATCAACGAGGCTGACCCCTCTAAGCCGGGCACCTCGCTTCTAAGTGTTCAGAGCGTAGTCGTCGATCCGGCCAACCGGCTGTGGATCCTCGACACGGCAGCGCCGGAATTTGCGGCGCCCATCGCCGGCGGCGCCAAGCTGGTGGCCGTCGACCTCGTCACCAACAAGGTGGTGAAGACCATCGTATTCTCGACTACCGTTATCCTCTCCTCAACCTATGTGAACGACGTCCGCTTCGATCTCTCCGCCGGCGAGGAAGGCGTCGCCTACATCACCGACTCCTCTGTGACCGGCCCCGGCGGCATCATCGTGGTGGACCTTGCGACCGGTGATGCTTGGCGCAAGCTGACTGGCCACGCTTCCACGTCGCCCGATCCGGCCTTTATTCCGGTGGTCGAAGGCGAACGGATGGCGATCCGCCAGAAGGGCAAGCCGCCGGCCCCGTTTGCTGTCGCCTCCGACGGCATCGCCATCTCGGCTGATGGAAAGACGTTGTTCTACTGCCCGCTATCGAGCCGGCACATGTATTCCGTGCCGACCGCCCTGTTGCTCGACCGCAAGGTCGATGAAGCAACGCTCGCCGCCGCCGTCGTTGATCTTGGCGAGAAGGGCGCGTCGGATGGATTGGAGACCGACGACAAGGGTCGCGTCTATGCGGGCGACTATGAGCGCAACAGCATTCGGCAGCGCCAAGCTGATGGCGAGTGGAAGACCATCGCGCATGATCCGCGCATCCTCTGGCCGGACACGCTGTCCGTCGGCAAAGACGGGTACCTCTACTTCACCGCCAATCAGCTGCAGCGGCAGTCGCAGTTCCACGAAGGCCGGGATCTTCGCCAGCACCCGTACAGCCTGTTCCGTGTCAAAGTCGACGCCGGACCCGTACTACTGAAGTAGAGTCGCCGCGTGGCGACCTCAATTCTTGAAGCTGCCATCCCCTTCGCGGCAAACGAAGTCGAGCGCAGAATTCCCCAACGGATAAGCCCCCCTTTTTGAGACGCGGTTTCTACCTTTACTGCGTTGTCGCGACCGGTGCGGTGACGACCATCACCTTCAGACACCTTCTCGCAAGCGGGGGAGATGCTCGAAGGCTCGGGTGGCGATATCGGGCACATCACGGGATCCGACGGCAAGAACTTCAAAGCAGCGTCCATGTAGCGTTCGAACCTGCTCGTACCATTGTACTGATGAGGCCCTGAGCCTCGACTGCCATTCTCGGGGCCGAGTCATCTTGCGAGGCATCCATTTTTCTACGCGAAGACTACTCGTCGTCTGAGGCAAATTCGGAGCAGACGCCGGTCATCGAGCCCTCAATATCGGCCTACCAATTCTCGGTCCCGCGACGAACTGTCTGAAGAAGGTCCCGATATTCCATTCTGCTTTGCACCCTCAAGTCGGCCACCCAGGCCAATACTGCTTCCGTCAAGAGCGGACGATCTGTCACAATACTCGGATGTCGAGAATGCGCCTCATGTCGACGTGTAGCGCTGCCCGCAACTGATGCTCAGAGCTGGCGTCCAGCGAAGCCGCCGGCAGGCCTAAGTGGATGCGCGCCGGGCTTCGCCTGGCCGCATCCCGTAGCGGAGATAGAATGCCCGGCTGAAGGCGCTCTCGGACTGGTAGCCGACCTCCGCTGCGATCCCTGCCAGACTTCTCTTCGATCCCGAGAGCTTGCGCCGGGCAAGTTCGAGCCTCAAATCCGACAGGAAGGCAAGCGGTGCAATGTTTGCTGTCCTGCGGAAAATGCGCACCAGATTGGCCCGAGACGAATTGGAGACACCTGCCAGTTCGTCAAGGCTCCAGGACCGACCGGGATCCTCGAGCATAGCCGCCGCTGCCCGACCTGCCTGCGGATGCCCCAGAAGCGCGAGGAGCGTATTCGAGCCGAGGTCAGCCTCAAGGTGAACGCGTACCGCCATGACCAGCAGGGCACTGGCGATGTCGGCTGCGATCGCCGCGGCTCCAGGCCGCGCAGCTTCCAGTTCGCGCGCCAGGAGGGAGATCAGGCCGCCGATGCTTCTTGCGTCGCCGCCCGCGGCCGCCTCGATGATGATCACATCTGGGAGCGCCGACAGGACGAGATTTTCTCCAGCATGATCGAAACGTAGCCTGCCGCATACCAATTTGGCTTCGGGCTCGGCATCGTTGGTCTTGACGAGGATACCGTCCGTCGATCGATTGCTTATGTTGAAGGGACCTGGGTCCCAAGGCTCGGTGCTGGCAGCATGGACGACGTGTGGGCTTCCATGCGGCAGTACGGCAACATCACCGGCAACCATGGGCAAAGACCGACCGGTTTCCGGCAAGAAGAGGACGCAGTTCCCTCCCGTCACAATATGGAATGGAGCCCAGGCCTCGGGCTCCCTGGCATGTACGGAGGCCCATTGGGCACCGAACCTGCAAACATATTGCAGTTCGGGGCGAACCCTTAGCAGGGGCGCCAATGCGCTTAGGACATCTGCCGAACTGTTCCGATCCGCACCCATGGTTCTGGAACCCCTAAAGTGATCCGTCCGAACACGGAGCTGATCCTCCGTGACATTCACAAGGGGATTTTCTGCCGGTAATTGTTGCGGTGCACCCTGCAACATGGAGCCAGGCGTTGGAAGGGAAATTTTGCTCTGACGAGCGTCAGCCTTGGAGGAATCGGGGCTCACAGCAGCGGCTGGCACATGGGAAATGCAGCCGCCCGATAGGTGACTAACGGAGCCGCCGATAATGAAACGCGCGTCGAACGTAAAGCATTGGGCAGGTACTGTGTGCGCGAGTCTCCTGGCGGGCGCAGTTTTCGCGATCGACCTCCAGGAAGGCCTCGATGCGGCCGTGGCGGTCCTCTACGCGCTGGTTATTGTGCTCGGCGCCCGTTGGAGTGGACGCCGTTCGGTATGGTTCTGGACGGGCCTGTGTGCTGTTCTTGCGGTTGCGTCCTACCTCTGGGTACATGGCGAACGACCGGACTTGTCCAGTACGTTGCGTCTCGTCTTCGCGCTGGTTGCTATCGGCATTTCGGCCGCACTGTCGTGGAGCCGCCAACTGCTGCTGGAGGTGCAGAAGGAATTGCGGGAAACCGAGCAGGCGCAGCGGATCATCGTCGATTCAGTGCCGCAGGTTCTGTGGGGTACGTTGCCGGATGGGACCTGCGACTTCCTGAACGCGCGCTACACCGAGATGACCGGCCTAGATGTCGGAGAGGCCATTCGAGAGCAAAGCTGGACAGAAGCGATCCATCCCGACGACCGCGAGGAAATGGCCAGGCTGTTCTCGGTTGCGCGGGAGACTGGAGATGAATTTCGCGCAAGTGCACGCGTCCGGCGACGCGACGGTTCCTACCGTTGGGTGACATCGGTCGGTCGGCCGATCCGGTCGCCGCAGACCGGCCAGATTAGCAGATGGTTTGGCGGGCTGTTCGATGTCGACGACGAGTTCCGCGCACAAGAGAAGATTCACGAACTCAACGAGACCCTGGAACGGTTGGTCGCCGAACGAACCGCAGAGCTTGACGAGACACGATGGCGGTTCCGTAGCCTTTACGACAGCCCCAACATATTCGTTGCGGAACAGAACTGGAGCGAGGCCGGCATCGTCCTTCAGAAGCTGAAGGCAGACGGCGTGACAGATCTGCGCGGTCACCTGCTGAAGCATCACGACCTTCTCCAAGCATGCATCGATGGCGTGCGAACCGTCGACGTCAACGACGCCATATGGCGGAAGCTGGGCTTCGACTCCAAACTGGACCTTGTTGCCAAGGCACCACGTGAGGGCGTCGTCGATCCGGTTGCGGCCTTGCTGCCACAGCTAGAAGCTCTTTACGAGGGACGCGATTACGTGACCGGCACGACGACCCTTATCCGCGCCGACGGGGGAAGAATGCCCGTCATTTTCGCTGTGAACTTGCTTGCTGACGGAACGGCCTACGCCACCCTCTTCGACATCACGGAACGGGAAAAGGCGCATGAGCTCATGGTGGCGGCACAGCAGGAACTGGCACGCGCCAGTCGTATAGCGACAGTCGGCGCATTGTCGATTTCAATAGCGCATGAACTCAATCAGCCGATCACGTCCATGTCGGTCGATATCGACATGGCCGGGCGGATTCTCGCGAAGGAGGCGCCCATGTCCGATGCGACTGCCCGCATCGTTGAACGATTGAAGCGCAACGTGCATCGCCTCGCCAGCATCGTCCAGCGAACACGGGACCAGATTGCCAACCGGCGTCGCGCGTTCGAATGCGTGGATATTGCAGCCTTGGCCGAGGAAACGCGGCTCACTCTGGAGAGAGAAATCATAGCTCGACGCGCCGTCGTCAAGGTTCGGGTCAAGGAGATGTTACCGTCAGTAAGCGCCGATCGCGTGGCGTTGCAGCAGGTCCTGGTCAATCTGATCGTTAATGCGCTGGATGCCGTAACGGCGGCGCCCGAGGACCGACGCACCGTCGAAGTCAAACTTGACCGCGACAACGAGGGATCTGTCCAGGTGACGGTGACGGACACCGGACCCGGCATTCGCGACGAAGACATCCCCAGAATTTTCGAACCCTTTTTTACGACGAAGAAGGGAGGCATCGGTATGGGCCTGCAGATCTGCCGCACGACAGTTGAGGAGCTTGGCGGAGAGCTACGCGCCTTTAATCAGCTGAAAGGCGGCGCTGCATTCCAGTTCAGTCTTCCCCCGGCGGTGACCGAAGGCGCCGAAACCCCATCCTCAGACACCGATGCTGTAGGTGACCTTGCTGCCCAGCTCCTCGACGAAGTGCCAGAACGCCCGGAAGCCTAAGATCCGGCTGCAAGTGTCGAGGAGATTGGGGCTGTGGCGGCCCAGAGATTTGCCCTAGGAGGCCGGCTCAAGGACCCTATGCAGAATTCCGATCAACGCGGCCGTATCAAGCGGCTTGGGGAGCAGGCAGATGGCGCCGGCAGCCAATGCCCTCCGGCGCATCGCCGCGGTTGCAAATGCCGAGATCAGGATGATCGGCGTGCTGTCGCCGGCAAGCGCCAGCCTGCGGCAAAGTTCGAGGCCCGTGATGCCGGGCATCTGGACGTCGCTGACGATGCACTGCGCATCTGTCGCGTCCGTCCTCTCGAGAAACGCTTCCGCACTAGCGTACAGGGACGAACGGTAGCCGGTATATTCGACCAGGGTTTCCAGCGAGTGACGCAAGTCTTCCTGGTCGTCGATTATGGCGACGAGTGGTGCCGGATACATTTCGCTGCTAACAAGCGCTCTCGGCCAGACGTTCGATCATTCTGTTACTTCCTTCGTCTTCCTGCCGCTCGACCCAAGGCGATAGTCGAGAGCGACAGCGGTGATTTTCGAGAAGATCCTCGGCGTTGAGCATATAAACATCGACGATGCGCGGAAGGCACCGGCTACCAAGGTATGGGCCGGACATGGCAAAGGATGGTGGATGGTTCCCCGATGCTTTGGTAGAAATTGACAACGCCAATTGGTGGCATGGTTTCATTCCGACCGCCCAACGGAGAAATCCCGGGAAGCTGAGAGAGGTGATATTCTGGTGAATGGACAGCCCAGATCGACTGCTAGCACCCTCAAGCCAGCGACCGACCAGGCTTCGCGTCCACTAGTGCTCATCGTCGATGACGACGCCGAACTTCGGGAAACATTAAAGGATCTGTTCGGATCGATCGCCATTGCAGCGCAAGCTTTCGCTACGACTCGTGAACTGCTTGATAACGGACTGCCTGACCGGCCTAGCTGCCTTGTGCTCGATTTGCGGCTGCCTGGCTCGAGTGGACTTGAACTGCAGAAGCAGTTGGCTGCCATGGGCTCCGAAGTCCCAATCGTCTTCATAACGGGACACGCGGACGTCTCTACATCAGTGAGGGCCATGAAGGCGGGTGCAGTCGACTTCCTGCCAAAGCCCTTCCGGGACCAGGAACTCCTCGACGCTGTAACTTCTGCGCTCCGCGTCGACGGTGAGCGCCGTGCGAAGGATCGCGACCTTTCCGAACTCCGAGATCTCGCGAACCACCTCACCCCTCGGGAAATCGATGTCCTGCGCGGGGTCAGCCGTGGTTTGTTGAACAAGCAGATCGCCTATGAGATCGGCGTATCAGAGATCACTGTGAAGATGCATCGCAGCAGTGCCGGCCGGAAACTGAAGGTCAGGTCGGTTGTCGACATGCTGCGAAAGATCGAGCTCCTCAAGCTCTAGCACCCCAAGAGTCTTGGCGGACCCGGGGTCCTGCGAAGGTCACGTCTTTGCACCTCGGTTGTTCCCCGCATTCCCTGAATGCGCCTCGCCGGGTTCGCTTGGTTCCCAGGTCGGATAGACCAGATTGACAAGCAGCAGGGCAAACAGAGCACCTGCCAGTTCGGCGAGCACGAACCATGCTGCAGTCGAACCCTGCAGGGCGGCCGGGCCGGATGCGAACAACGCCGCAATTGTAACTGCCGGGTTGGCGTATGACATCGAGGGCATCGCTATGATCGCGGCCGCCAGCCAGGCTCCGACGGCAAATGGCCCGGTCTCGGTTCGGCCACTGCGTGAGCAACCGAAAACCACCAGCATGAGACCCGCAGACGCCAGCATCTCGCTTGCGATGACAACGTGAATCGGAAGTACGGATCCAGCATGAAATTCGATCTGCACGGTCATATGGGAACCCAGCATGGCGCCAATCACGCCGCCGGCAAGTTGCGCGGCCACATATGCAACCGTACACGCTGTCCCACGCTCTCCGCGCAACCATTGCAGAAGGGTGATGAGCGGATTGAAGTGACCTCCCGAGGCTGCTCCGAATGAAACAATGAGGCCGATCAGCGCGCCCGCAGTTGCGAGGGCAGCGATTAGCAAACCGAGCCCGGACGGCGCGCCAGCAAGTCGCGCCGACATCTGGCCGGATCCCACGATCGCAAGCATGAGCATCAACGTTCCGATGCCCTCGACCCCGGCGCGCCGGGTGAGTGCGGTCCTGGCGTCCGCTTCGAAAAAGCAGGCATCCTGCCGCAGCAGCGTGCTCCCACCTGCCGGCGATTGATTGCCGCGATCCCGAATTGCGTTCATCAGAAACCTCACTCGCTCGTCACGTGTACTGCTGGCGGCTACAGCTTGCTGGCTTCTTCGCTAGACGCCTTCGTGGATCAGTCTGACAAAGAAATCCGGACCGATGACGAACTGCCCCCATTGGGCGTCGAAGGCGCTCGTAGGTTTTGCGGCGATTATTTCTTCGAGGGATTTTCCCCGAGATTTCAGTCCAGCGACGTTGTCACGTGTTGCCACCAGCATGTCGCGATACGCTCGTGCCTCCGTTTTGTTGCTGACCGGCTGCCCGTGGCCCGGGATGATGATTGTGGCGTCGTCCGCGCGAGAAAGGATTTCCTCGACTGCGCTTATCGTCCCATTGATGCTGCCGCCGGTGGAATGGTCGATAAAGGGGTATATGCCGTTCCAGTAGACGTCGCCGGCATGGATGACATTGGCCTGCGAGAATGTGACAGAAATATCCCCGTCGGTGTGGGCTGAGGGATGGTGCAAGAGGAACAGGGTCTGGCTGTTGAAATCCAGTGTCTGGCTGTCCGACATGACCTCGGATGGCGCGGCGGCAGGCGGCGAAGGCGGGAAGTCGAAATTCCAATCTTCCACCCGCTGGGCGCTTAGCAAGTGCTTGCGGGTATTCTCATGCGCCAGAATTGCCGCGCCTTCCGCATTCAGCCACTCGTTGCCGTCAGCGTGATCGAAATGCCAATGGGTGTTGATCAGACGGCTGATAGGCTGGTCGCCCAAGCTGGCGAGAGCGTCCATTATCCTTAGCCTCGAAGCGGTGATCCCGGCGTCGACCAGCAGCTTTCCATCCGGTCCGACCAGGACAGCAATGTTACCCCCGGATCCCTCGAGCACGCTTAGCCCATCGCGCAGCTCATGGGGCCTGATCGGTGCCTCAGCCGCATCGTCGCGGATCATGTCAACGATGCCTTGTGCCTGGGCAAAGACCTGCCGCGGGCTTAGCCATCCACTTGCAGACATGGCGGAAGCGGCGCAACAGAGGCAGAAATTGCGCCGCGATAGCATGGGATGGTGACTGCGGGTCATGGCGGATCCTTCCTGCGGCCTTGGGGTCGCCGCGAGATTTAGTTGGCTATCGGGTGATCTGGTCAGAGGGGTTTCGGTTCGGCGGCAGTTCGCGACTCTACCTCGGCCATCTTTTCGGCGAGCTCGGTAGGTGTGAAATAGCCCTTGGTGAAGCTGATGTTTGCGAAGGCAACGATCCAACGTTCATAATAGGGCAGCTTGCCGATGAGGCTTTCGCCGAGTGCCTCGACGCCTTTGCGCTTTTCCTCGGTGTTGATCATTTTTTTGAAGTCGAGAACGTCTGCCAGAGCGTGGCAACGCTTCTCCCAAGGCTCGAGCTCATGTTCGGCCCGGTCTATCGGGCCGGCTGCGAAACCGCCGATGTCGTTGGGCAGGCGGCTGACGAAGTCCTGAGTGCTCATTTCATACCTCTGTCATTCAGCGTTACGGGGATGACGCCGATCATGGCGTCGCGTGTCACCAGGCCGGCCAGATCCTGCTCGGTCCAGTCTTCGGTTCCGGCCGGGCGGCGAGGCAGGACCAGGTAGCGAATGACGGCTGTGGAGTCGCTGACCCTGACCTCCACGTCGTCAGGGATGATGGTACCGAACTCCGCAAGGACCTTTCGCGGTTCGATGACGGCGCGGGCTCGGTAAGGCTTGAGCTTGTACCAGTCCGGCGGCAAACCGAGCACCGGCCGAGGGTAGCAGGAACAGAGTGTGCAGACGATGAGGTTGTGGACACTCTCTGAATTCTCGAGAACGATGAGCTGCGTGTCGTCGTAGAAGGTGATGCCGAGCTCTTCGCATCCCGCTCGCCCGTCGGCGAGAAGGCGGCTCTTGAATGCCGGATCGGTCCAGGCCCTGGCCACGACGGCCGCGCCAAGAGCCGGCGTCCGAGAGTCTAGAACTTCGATCTGGTGGCGAATGTCGTTGGCGGTGATGAAGCCTTTCGCCATCAACAGCTCGCGAACGGCGGTCTCCATGATCTCGTAGTAGCCCGGTGCTTCGTCGTGACTGATCGCCGCGTGTGCGTCGTGGTCATGGGAATGCCCTTGGGAGTGTGGGTCGGATGCCATCAGATTTGCTCCAGCCAGCTTTCGATGATCTCGATTTGCAACTCGTCATTCGGCGAGCCCGTATAGCCATTCCAAAGGTCGGTCATCGCGAATGCCACGCGGTAGTAGTACCTCTTGCTACCGGCATTCCGGCCGTAGCCTTCTTCCTCGTTGTCCACGAATGCTGGCTCGATGATGCGCGCGACAACGCCGGCGATGCCCCGCAGGTAGATGGGGACGCGGTAGTGACCGATCGGCGCCCGTTGCGAGACGCGAACCCGGTCGCCAACGGCAAACGACGGTCGCTCGAAGAGCGCCGGTCGGACTGCCGACAATGCGGGGGTGTTCATGGTGCTGTCCTCGTTGTGCGGTGATCCAAAGTGGTTGCCTGTGCGCATACCCGCGCTCGGAACGCCTGAAGAATGGCGTGAAGGCGACGTCACCGGAAAGGCTACGAGGGTATAGCCTCTCTCGTCTGTCTTATTGCCACCCCATACTAAGGTGGTGGCTGCGACGGACGCGGACATGCGGTCAATAGCAGCGACAGGAGGGATGCGCCGGGTGTGCAGACACAGGACCTCGCTGCCCCAAAGCAGCACAAGGCCGGGTCTCCGGAGAGGCCGGCCTTGTTCTCTACGTGGATGGTGCCGCGATGTTGTGCGGACCAGGGAGGTCTAGTCCGCTGTCTGCTCACGCAGTGCGGCGACGTCCGCGGCGCGTATGGTGGAGCCTTCGCTGCCGAAGCGCGCCGTCACATAATTGGCAACCGCCGCAACTTCCTCGTTTGACAGGCTCTTGCCGAAGGCGGGCATGGACAGGACCCCTTCTGGGATATGACGCTCTGTCCCCGAAACAACGATCTGAGCGACGTTGATGGCGCTCGGATCGTTGACGGATCGCGCACCGGTGAGGGTCGCGTAAGCCGAGACAGTGCTCTTTCCCGTCCATCCGTGGCAGCTCACGCAGGCGCCTTCAAAGACACGCTTGCCGATCTGATCGGTGGCGCCGCCACCCTGCTTGTGAGACGTCGGGGCGACCGGCGCCAATTGCACCGGCAGGTCGGCGCTCCGGATTGCCGGAACCGTTTGAAGATAGGAGACAAGCGACGTGATGTCTTCGCTTTCCAGCTTACTGAAGCTGTGGTCGACGGCCTCTCCCATCGGCCCCGACGCCGTGCCGCGGCCCGCGGCGTGACCCGTTGAGAGGTAGGTCGCGATCTCGTCTGCGGTCCAGTCGCCAAGCCCGCTGCTCTCGTCGGAGCTGATATTATAGGCGCGCCATCCGGCAGTCACCGCACCGCCAAACTTCTTGCGATTGTTCAGCGCGAACCCGAGGTTGCGTTCCGTGTGGCAATCGCCGCAATGGGCCAGCGCCTCGGCCAGGTAGGCACCTCTGTTCCATTGGGGAGACTGGTCTGCGTTTGGTTCGAAGCGCTTGTCAGCATTGAAAAGGGCTGACCAGAAGGTCATCCCCCAGCGCTGGTTGAATGGGAACGACAATGTGTTGCCAAGGCTCGCGGACCTCACCGGTTCGAGGCTGAAGAGATAGGCCTTGATGGCCAGCGCGTCGGCGTCGGTCATGTAGCTGTAAGATGGATAGGGCATCGCCGGATAGAGCCGGGACCCGTCAGGCCGCTTGCCGCGCTGCACGGCGTCAAGGAAATCCTGGTCGCTATAGGCACCGATACCGGTGTCCCGGTCTGGCGTGATGTTGGTAGAATAGAGCGTCCCGAAGGGCAGCTTGAAGCCAAGCCCCCCGGCATAGGGAGCGCCGCCAGCCGCAGTGTGGCAAACCATGCAGTCTGCCGCATGGGCGAGATACTTGCCCCGCTCGATCAGGCTCGCCTGCGCCAGTGACGCCGGAACGCCCGTCGGATCTGTGCTGCCATACTCTGCGAGCGGGACTTTCTGCCCGGCTGCAAAGTCTGTCGGTCCGGGCCCGCGCAGGTACCAAGCGCAGGCAGCCACGCCGACTGCTCCTACCGCGATGACACCGAGGACGATGCTCCGAATACTCATGTGCGCTTCCCCGCGATCAGGTCGCGCTCGATTGGAAGGCGGCGCAGCGCGACCCCTGTTGCAGCATAGATGGCATTGCGCAGTGCAGGCGGTCCGCCGATGACGCCGGCCTCACCGATGCCGCCCGGGGCCTCGCCGCTCCTGACGACATGCACGTCGATCTGAGGGACCTCGTTGATGCGCAGCATCCGATAATCGTTGAAGTTCGATTGCTGGACGCGCCCCTTCGCGACCGTGATTTCGCCGAACAGCGCGGCAGTCAGACCGAAGATCAATCCGCCCTCGATCTGCGCGACGATGGTGTCCGGATTGACGGCGATACCGGTGTCGACCACCGAGGTGACGCGTCGCAGCGAGACTTCGCCATTCTGTGCGACCCCGGCCTCGACGACTGTGGCTATCGACGTGTCGAAGGTCGGCTGTACGCTGACCCCGCGCCCGACGCGCGGTGGCAGCGGTTGGCCCCACCCGGATCGTTCCGCGACTAGATCGAGTACTCTCATCATGCGCGGGGACTTTTTGAGCATGCCGCGTCTGAATGCGATCGGGTCCATACCGGCCTTTCTTGCCAGTTCGTCCATGAAGCATTCGATAGCGAAGACATTGTTGTTCGGGCCGACGCCGCGCCAGAAGCCGGTTGTGAGTGCCGGTGGCTCGGCCCGCACGAATTCGACCTGCATGTTTGGGATGTCGTAGGGCATGTCGACGGCGCTATCGACGGCGTCGAAGTCGATGCCGTTCTGGAAGGCAGGCGGCAGCCACCGGGCAAGAACGGATGATCCGGAGACGCGGTACTTCCAGCCGGCGACCTTGCCGTCGGCCGAAAGCGTGGCCGCCACCGTGTCGCGATAGACCGGACGGTAGACATCGTGCTGCATGTCCTCCTCGCGCGTCCAGACGACCTTCACTGGACCATTGACCTGCCGGGCGATGCGCACGGCCGAAGAGACCATGTCGGCCTCCAGCCGGCGGCCGAAGCCGCCGCCCAGATAGTGGTTGTGAACGGTCACATTCTCGATCGGCAATCCGGCAGCCTTGGCCGCCTCGGATTGTGCGCGCGCCATGACCTGTGTGCCGGTCCAGACATCGCAGCTATCGGGTCTCACATGCACGGTGCAATTCAAGGGCTCCATCGTCGCGTGGGCGAGGAATGGCATTTCGTAGGCCGCCTCGATCGTCTCGCCCGACGCGAGGGCCGCCTGCACGTCGCCGACCGTCTTCGCTACAGCGCCCTCCGTTTCGCTCGCCGCACGCAGGCTCGCCCAGATGTTAGCAGAGCTCAGCTCGGCGTGCTCGCCCTCGTCCCAGCGGATGTCGAGAGCGTCCAGTCCCTGCTTAGCTGCCCACATGTGATCACCGACGACGGCGACGAGGTCGTCAAGCACCACGACCTGCCGGACACCGGGGACAGCCTTTGCCGCACTGTCGTCGACCTTGCCGACCTTGCCGCCGAATACAGGACAATGCGCCAGTGTCGCGAACTTCATGCCGTCGAGCATAGCGTCGATGCCATAGACGACCTTGCCGTTCGTCTTGCCGCGCGTATCGAGGCGCTTCAGGGCCTTGCCGATCAGGGCGAACTTTTCGGGGTCCTTCAGCGCGACCTTCTCGGGCACGGCGAGGCTGGCGGCAGCGAGCGCCAATTCCCCATAGGAGAGCGAACGGCCGGATATCCCATGCTCGACCCGCCCTTCGGCGGTGCTACAGGCGTCTGGCTCGACCTGCCAGGCATCGGCGGCCGCCTGCACCAGCATCGCGCGCGCCGTCGCCCCCGCTTCGCGCAGCGGCTTCCAGAAGGCGCGGACAGAATTGGAGTTGCCGGTAGCCTGAACGCCGAAAGCGGGGTTTGCGTAGAGCTTCTCGTTTGCCGGCGCGTGCTCCAGCGACACGTGGTCCAGGCCGATATCGAGTTCTTCCGCCAGTATCATCGCGATTGAGGTGTAGATGCCCTGGCCCATCTCGACCTGCGGCATCACCAGTGTCGTTCGGCCGGTACGGGTGATGCGGATGAAGGCGTTGGGCGCAAAGCTTCCGCCTGTGAGATCGGGAGGCTGCACGGGCTCGTTGGTCAGGGCACCTGCGGGAAGTCGGAACCCCAGCAGGAAGCCGCCGGCGACGGCTCCGGTAAGCAGGCTGCGACGCGAGATTCCGTCAACTTGGAGTTTCATGGATCACCATCCTATGGTTGCTTGCCGGCAGCCGCCTGCTTGATGGCGGCGCGGATGCGGACGTAGGTGCCGCATCTGCAGATGTTCCCCGCCATGGCGGCATCGATGTCGGAATCGTCGGGATCAGGCGTGCTGGCCAGCAGCGCGGCCGCCGACATGATCTGGCCTGACTGACAGTAGCCGCACTGAACCACTTCGAGGTCGAGCCATGCCCTCTGGACGCTTGCGCCCGCGGGCGTTGCGCCGACACCTTCAATCGTGGTGATGCTGCTTCCCACAACCGATCCGACTGGCAGGACGCAGGACCGCACGGCCTCGCCGTCGACATGTACTGTGCAAGCGCCGCATTGCGCGATGCCGCAGCCAAACTTGGTACCGGTCATGCCGAGGACGTCGCGCAGGACCCAGAGCAACGGGACGTCGTCTTCTACATCGGCCAATCTTTGCTCGCCGTTGATCGTCAGCGTTACGGCCATTGCAAGTCTCCATTCCAATTGTCGTTGACCACTGAAATCGCCCTCATTGAAAGGCTTCGACGACGTTAGCCCGGCGTTCAGACTTCGCTTTCGGAAACGCATTGCAGGGTGCATGCGGCATATCCGGCAAGCACGCCGGACTGCGGTAATCGCTCAAACGTCGATCAAGGCTGATGTGCGGTCGAACATGATGTTGTCCAAATCGATGGAAACGACCAGGGGCTCGGGGAAGGAATGCCCGTCGGCTTGGCGTGGAAAAATCTGTCGCCGGGTCGGAACCATGATCCCATCGATCTGCGCGTAGTCAGAGATGTAGTGGGCGCCTGGCGTGCCGCCGGCGATCTCGACATCGTAGTCGTGCCGTTTCAGAAGTCCGGCGTCGTCGACATACAGCGTTTGTACGGGTGAGTGGCTGACGACAGTTTCCGGCAAGCGAACCCTGAGCCGGCGCCAGCTTCCTGCCCCTTCGTCCCAGGGACTGATCTCCTGGCTATCGACACCAGGCCAGGCCAGCAGAAACGGCATGTTCAGGTAGGTCCACATGGCGCAACCAGCGAAATAGGCCAGTTGGAGGTTGCTCCACGGCGTGGCTAGTACGTGGCCGACAAAACTGTCGCGGGGTTGGCGCAACTCCTCAAGCGTCTGCCTGTCGCCATCCATCAGGGTCACCCGGTCCGGCGTGAACTCGGATGCCGCCGCGATCCCTCCGAAGGGCGCGTGAGAAGCGTGCTCTTTGGTCAAGCTGACGGTGACCCAGCAATCGTCAAGCACGCCTGCCTTGCCCTTCAGGCCCCAAAGGGCGCCGCCCTGCGTGAGATGCGCCGACACGCTGCGATGCCTGCGCCATTTGTTGAGTCCGCCATGCGCCTCGATGATTTCGCTTGCTAGTGGTCCCATTGGCCTTCTCCGTTTAGGGACAGGGTACGTGCGGACCGATGGGCAGCAATCCATACGCGGGTAGATGGAGGGGCTACGTTGTTCGTGGTGCTGCCTTGAGGGTCGGGACCTCGGTGGCCCGCTGCCCCAGCTGCGACCTACAAGCTGCAGCGCAGACTGCGGGGACCGCAGGCTGGCGAGGCGCTCATGCAAGGCACAGCCGCGGCTGTGAACCTGAGTGCGTGCAGCCGCTACCCAGGTACGTATTGAGCTGCGGCGTGAATTCCGGATCAATCCGTTTTGTTGCACGATTATCGCAATGAAGGCAGGTCAAGGCCTGTCGAGCTGCCGCTAGTAGTCGCGTGGCCGGCTGACTAACCCCAGCACCGTTCAGTTTTTAGAAATGGAGAAGGCAATGCACATCGAACCTGGCATCGTGACCGGTACAAAAATCATCGTCAGCTACGCCACGGCAGCAGGGTCCGCTGCCTGCGCCTTGCGCCTCGCCATCAGGAGCCTGTCGCAACAGCACGCCTTGGAGCTTGTGGGCAAATCCGCGATAGCGACGGGCCTGGTCTTCACCTTCTTTGAGGTTTTTCCGCACCATGCCGTCGGTGTCTCCGAGGTTCACCTGATCCTGGGCTCGACTCTGTTCCTGTTGTTTGGAGCCGCGCCCTCTGCGTTCGGTCTGGCAATCGGACTGCTAATTCAGGGCTTCTTCTTCGCGCCCTTTGACCTGCCCCAATACGGCATGAATGTTACGACGCTGCTGGTGCCGCTCTTCGCTGTGAAGGCGCTCGCTAGCCGAATTGTTCCCGAGCACACTCCCTACGTTGATCTTGAGTATCGACAGGTCTTGGCTCTTTCAATTGGCTATCAGGGCGGTATCGTCGCCTGGGTAGCCTTCTGGGCCTTCTATGGACACGGGCTTTCTGCCGACACCCTGTCGTCGATCGCAGTTTTTGGCGGCGCCTACATGCTTGTCATCGTCGTGGAGCCGCTGGTCGATCTGGCAATGCTGGCCGCAGCCAAGGCGTTCGATGGGCTGCGCGAGAGCTCCCTGGTGGAGCACCGGCTCTACGGCGCCGCCTAAGGCTCCTCCGATCATAGCAACGCGGACTATGGGTCTACGAAGGCTCCAAGTCGAACATCTCATTCTCGGAGGAGCGATCGCCGGAGCGCCCGATCCAGCGATGTCGCTTCCCGCGCGACCGATCAATCGAATATGTCGGCGATGACGGCCTGTTCAGCCTCCTCCCATCGGCGCACGACCTGGCTTACCTCCTCGATCTCCTCCTGGCTGAGGTGGTGGGCGCCTTGCTCGTCGATCCGACACAGGCTGAACGGCTTGCCGACGCTGGCAGATGTGAGGTCGAGCGCTTGCAGCACGCGCAGCACCGCTGCACAACCGAAGCGCAACGACCGCTCGGCCAAATGGAAGTGAGACAGCAGCGAACCAGCCTGCTGGGCCATGGGCGCACCGCTGCCGATCGCATGGAAGCCAATGTCGGCGTAATGCCCGATCATGCCCGAGGGCGTGATTTCCAGAATCCACGGCTCGCCGCCTCGCCATCCAGCCGCCATTACGTAGGCCGCCGGCGTCCCGCCGCCTTCGTCACCTGGCACGTCAGGGATAAACGTGTCGTAGTGATGGCGAAGGATCGGCAGGACGCGTTCCTGCAACGCGTGTCCGATGTCGGGGGCCTCCAGGATCGCAGCGCTGTTCTCATTGAAACAGCGCTCGACGTCCGTCAGCACCGATCGCGCGCCACTGCCACCCCAGGCCGCAAGATCGCCCAAGGGGTGAAGCTTCTCGGCGGGATAGGTCATGCCTCGCCCCTTGTCGGTGATCTGGGAGTCCGAGCCGAGCACGACCCCATCCCGGCACACGGCGGCAAGCACGACAGTCATTTGGCATTCCTCTCAAGGTCAGGTGTCTTCGACACTCCGGTCGGTAGGCATTGACCGTGGCTCGGTGATCGATGTTTCGACGATCAAGCCAATGCGATCAGGCGAATTCTCCGCCTTGCCTATACGCTCAGACCGGCGCGGCGTTCCACCCGCCGCCCCACTCAATGACATGGCCTGATTGAGAACCGTAGCTCACGTCAACGTGAGGAGTCTCACGCGGACACCTTGTCTATCGTTGGGGCCGAATTTCGCTAAGATAGTGATCCAATCTCCGAATTTGGCGCGGAAGCTGAGCAATCTGCCAATCGGGCTCGACGGCTTCCTTACGCCCTCAAGTCGGACATTGTGGCAAACTGCGCTTATCCCAAAGGCAGACATCGCCGGGGACGACCTTAGCCAAGAAATCCCGAACGTCCCGGAAGCTCGACGCTTCCTTGAGGGCTGGCCGCGAGAGATTCGCGGATCGATTTGTTGCACAGCGATCCAAGCTTGCGATTATTATGCGAGAGACGGATGATTCCCGGCATCGTCTGCGCGAGCCCGTTTTGCCAGCTTCGTAAGGTCAGAGCGCATACTCGATAACATCGCCACCGTGCAGAGCCCTGGCAGTCGAGGTTTAGAGACCGCCTGACATTTCGCTTCGACGCAGAATGCGTGTCGCCTTTATTCAGACTGCGGCGGTGAAGCATTGCCGGCAAATGCCGGTTCGGACGCGGAATCGACGAGATCAACTAGGCGATGCACTGGAGGTTGCTGGCATCGGCGAAGCCAGATACTCACGCTTTGTACGAATTCGTGTGATAGCTCAAAGTGCTCTTTTTAAGGGACTGACGTTCTTGAGATATGAGGAATTCTTGGAAAACTAGTCGTCGCGTAGCCATCGCGAAAATAAAGGCCGGATGGAAGCGCCTCCCCCTTCCGCCGGGCGACTTTGTTCCGATTAATCCACTGCAAGCCGGCGACCGCAAGGTGCTGATCACTAAAGCCGGAAATGGTTGTTCCATCTTGACCACCGTTTGGGGAGACAGGGTCCATATATGCGTTCTCAATTTAGCGACTGCTCGTCGCCTGTTGGCGCAGCACCGTGAGGACCTGAACTCGATTTCGATCGACCTCAAGTCCATCGTCCCGAAAGGTTTCCTCCGGACGATGGAAGGGGAGGACCACAAGACCTATCGCAAGCTGTTTTCGCGTGCGATGGCAGGCTCCGTTGCGCGCTCTGCGGTGACCGATGTTTGCGTCATCATTGATCAGGGTGTGACCGGGATGCTGGACGGTGGCACAGAAACTGAGGTCCAGCGGGTCCTTGAGCAGATCGCGCTGCGGGTGCTTATCCGAACACTAGTGGGTGTTAGGTCGCATACAGCAGCGTTCGATGAGATCGAGCAGCAATTCCGCGCAATGGGCCCGGACGGCTTTGTGTGGAAGATTGGCCCCAGCCAGAGGGCAGCTTTCAAGATAATCTACAACCGACTGCTTGCGCTGATTACTGACGCCAATGGAGAAA
Source organism: Alphaproteobacteria bacterium (assembly GCA_018823835.1). Classification (GTDB taxonomy): domain Bacteria; phylum Pseudomonadota; class Alphaproteobacteria; order Rhizobiales; family Rhizobiaceae; genus CAMYMG01. The sequence goes on from JAHJHT010000002.1 coordinate 1,392,602, forward strand.
TAGGAATAGATTCCAACAGTGTCTTAGGGCGACTCGTCAATGGAGATCTCATTGACAGTACGACGATCGGCAATCTCATTTACATGGTCGAGATGGGTAGGAGCGATTTTCAAAGCCTTTTCTCATGGATAGTCCGGTTTATTGGGGACGATCCATCTATCCTCAGGCAAGCCTTCTCTAGCCAACCGCCGACATCAGGCGTTTCGCGAGCGCAAGCAGTTGTCTTAGAAGCACTGAGAATGGAGCAGAGCATAGCTTTGATGAGATCAGTAAAAAGGGACTTTGTATTTGACGGATTATTGATCCCGAAGGGTGCAGCCGTCCGAATATGCCTGTGGGAAATACACAAGGCCGCTTCAACCTTCGAAGACGCCCTGACGTTCAATTCGGATCGCTTCCTGCAGCGCGAGTTCTCGGCAGACCAGTTTGCCCCATTTGGGCTTGGCCACCACAGATGTCCGGCGGCTGAATTCACAACCCAGATTGCCTCGCTGTTTGTCGAAGCCTACGCACGCGCAAGGTGCGTTTGAATATCGAACTCGGAAGTTTCAGTCTGGCAACTGCTATACCGCAGTGAGACCCTTCAGCTCGATCTAATGCGCCCAATAATCGTCACAGCGGGGTCCGCCGGAAGTCACGTGGGCATCAAGCTTTACATGTGTCTCAGTTCCCGCAGACTGGTACGCCTCGGCGAGTCGCGCGCAAGGTCGATGAAATATTCTGGACGCTTGCCTGCCTCTTTTTCGAGGACGTGGCAGAGGCAGGTCCATTGCCCGACCTATCATCCGCTGGTATGAGTGAACGGCATTTCAGAAGGGGCAAGCGTATGAAGCGTGTTTACAGCAAGCCGACCCTGGTCAAGTCGTCCGTCACGCTCCAGGCGGTGACGGCACAGGTGCTTATCACCGGCCCGCGACGCCCTCCGGCATAGGCCGTAGCCTTTCCACGAGCCTCTTGGCGCTGGTCAGGTGCCATTGTCCGCCGCTTCCGCGTAGGCCCGTTCTGGGCGTTTAAGTCGGCCCGGCTTTCCCTTACAAACATTTGGGATTCGCAGAGAGCCATTCCATGATGCAACCATCCAGAGGCGTGATTTCAGCAGCTACGAAGCTTGTCTTGGCGCCGAAGGTGAGCGCGAAGTCGCTTGGCGAAAACGAAGGCGGCGTCTTGCTGAAACTCGATTCCGGAGAGATGTTCACGGTCAACGATACCACGATGACGGTCCTCGGCGCTCTGGAGGACGGCATCGATTTCGGGGAACTGGTCAGCCGCCTCTCCGACGTGTTCGATGTCGACAGGGAGGTGCTTGAATCGGACCTTGTGGAGATCGCGCAGGACCTGCTGGAACAGCAGCTGATCAGAAGAGCGTGAGGGCTTCGCAGGTTCTCGAAATGCTGCCGTTTCGATGGCACCTCTGGATCGTCGCGCGGTACCTACCGGTGCTGGCGAAACGCTCGCCGCTCAAAAGGCTGCTAGATTTCGCGACACCGGCAAGGACGGTGCCAGCCTATGAGGCGCTCTCAGCCGAAGTAATATTGCAGGCGGTCACAGAGGTCACCGCGCGCCCGCTCAGAATGCGCGGCCGCCGATGCCTTCGCGAAGGTCTGCTGGCCTTTCGGTTCCTCTCGCTGGCAGGCTACAGGCCCGTGCTGCATTTCGGCCTGCTCCCCGATACCGCTAGGAGCGACCATCCCCGCGCCCATTGCTGGGTCGATCTGGACGGGCGAACCGTGCTCAACCCGGCCACCGTAAGGACGGTCGAGCTCTTCAGCTACAACGGCCAGGGAGTCGGCTCCGCACCCGAGGGGTTACGGTTCGAGGATGCCGATGCCTGATCGGTCGGGCAGCTTCGATTTTCTCGGAACCGCCATGCATGTCACGGCGACGGCGGACGAATGGGTTGAGGGCATGATTTCCGCCTTCCCGGACTTCGTCGCCGATTGCGAATTGCGCGGCGATGTCTTTTCCCTGCGGATCATCCAGACGGACAAGCTACCCGACCCCCCTGATCTTCCTCTGACCTGGGAAGGCCGGATGCCTGACGGCTATCAGGGCCGGATACTCGAGGCCGAGGATGAGGCTTACCTGACTGTCGAAGACCGCGTGGCCGTTTCATGGTCCTACCGATACAAGGATGCGAAAGCGTTTGTCCTGCCGGACAGCCAGTCCGAATTCTTCACTTCCGCGGCCATTGCGGTCATCGATGCAGCACTTGCACGTGACGGCCAGTATCTTCTGCATGGCGCTTGTCTCGTCGACCGCCAGTCGAACCGGGTCATCTTGATCTGCGCGCCATCGGGTGCCGGAAAGACGACGACATCCATGGCGCTAGCGCATGATGGATTTTCGCTCGTGACCGACGATGCGAGCGTGGTGATCCCGGCAGGCAGCGCTGCGCTCGCCTGGGGACTGCCACGAGCGCTCAAGGTTCACCGGAAGACAGCGGAACTCCTGCCATGGGTAGGGCAGATGCAGGATTGTTGGGACGCCAGTGGCGAGCAGGCTGTGCCCCTCGCGGACCTGGCAGGACGCTTGTCGACCGCCAAGCCGGCGGCAAGGGAAGTGGCGGCGGTCGTGCTCCTCGGTCCGCGCTCAGCTGGCGGCCACGTTGTCGAGCGCCTGTCCAAGGCAGACCTGTTGATGGCGCTGGCGCACGACAATGTCGCCGCCCGGCCGGGCGGCATGACGATCAAGGCGCAAGCACGCTTCGAAGCGCTGGCGGAGGTCGTTGCCCGGGTCCCGGCCCTGATGCTCTCGGCCGGCACGGAGCTCCGGACGTTGCCGGGGATTCTCGCGGAGGCCCTGGAGCAACATGCCCTGCAGGTCGTCGCTAGGTGAGGATTGGTATGGAAGGTGCCTGGCTGGCGAGGCTCTCCGATCCGGCGGGCCTCAATGACAGTTTTCCCTGTTCGCCATTCCCCGCGGAAGAGCCCGGACGATTGCAGGCGCTGGTCGAACTTGCCGGCCGTCACAATGTCAGGCCGAGTTTCGTCAAGAACCTGAGAACGCAATTTGCCGATGCGCCTCAGGACTTGCTCTCGGGCGATCCGGGTCTTCGAGAGAAGGTCGAGACACAGATCATGGAGTACGCAACCGATCTGCGGCTTCTGGATTTCGCAAGGGCGGCGCTGCTGGCTGACACCGCACGGACAATCACGAAAAGCACCGTATCCGCCGGGCTGCCGGTAGTCCTCGTCAAGGGCGTGGACTTCGCCGAAGCTGCCTATGGCGGCCTGCACGCGCGAACCTTTTCCGACATCGACCTCCTGGCCCGACCGGACGCGGTTGAAGAACTGTCGAAGATGCTGCGGGATCAGGGGTTCGCCGAGGTGATGCAGTCGGCCAAGCACAGTCTGCGCACCGAGCGGCAGTGGACCCGTGCCGACGCCTATGGCGGAAACACGCTGGTCGAGGTTCATACGGACATGGTCCACGCGCCCGAACTGCGTGCCGCGCAGACGCTGACCTACGATCTCTATGCCGACCCGGAAGCGGGGGGTGTCACGCCGGCAGCCCGGCTGGTGCTCGCGGGCCTGCACGGCGCCACGTCTCACCTCTTCGGGCGACTGCAATATGTCGTCGACGGGCTGATGATCGTGCGCATGGGGGTGGACAAGGATGAACTGGCCGAAAGGGCGAAACGATCGAATTCCAAGCTCGCGGTGGCGACCATGCTGCGTCTCGCCGCCGAAATCTTCGGCTGTTGCGCCTGCCGCGATCTCTATCGACAGCTTCAACCCATCCCGTCGGCAGCGCTGGAGCGCCGGCTCATAACCGCGCCGATGGTTGTCTCGGCTAAGGATCCGCATCGCTGGCGCTTCCTGCCCCAGAGGTATCTTTATCGGTACCTCCTGCGTAGAGCCCCGGTCGCGCCATGAGCGGCAGAAAGGCCCTGTTCCTTGCCAGTCCGGTTCCCGAAGCTGCTGGTGCAATGCGCGGATGGATCGATGGCGGCAACGAGATCGCGGAAGTCTGGTACGGACGCCACCCCCGGCCTGGTTTGATGCATCGCGATGGGCGACTTGCGATCCTGGCCCCGCGCTGGTCCACTACAGCCGTGGTTCGTCGCCATGGAATCGTGACCAGAGACGTGCTGCCATTGTCAGGCTGGGCCGAGCGGCTGCAGGCGGTCGAAGCATCCGGCGCCGACGTGCTGATCAGCACCTTCTTTCCGTTCCGTGTTCCTCAGGACGTCCTTGATCGTTTCGGCACGCAAGCCGTGAACCTGCACCCCGCTCCGCTGCCTGCTTATCGGGGACCCCATGTGACCCAAGCACTGGTTCTGGATGGCCAGATCGTGGAAAACGCATGCGTGACCCTCCACCGCATGGATGCAGGATTCGATAGTGGCGACGTGATCGAAACACGACCGATCGCCTATCCGGAAGATGGCAATTTCGCACGCTATACGGCTAGCGCGGGGAGGGCCGCCTGGCATCTGACTGCCGAAGCGCTGCCGCGCTACTTGGCAGGGGAATTGGAAGCGCAGCCCCAGAACGAGGGCGAGGCGCGCTACCGACGCATGGATCTCGGGAAGATCGCGATCGGACGGCATCTCGATGTCCAGACCGCCCGTGTGCTTTGCGAGACAATGGGCAGTCTTGTGCCGCTGCCGCTCGGCGAGGCTCAAGATATCAAGATTACCGGGATCGTGAAACAGCTCGGCCTACCGAGCGGGCATGGCCCCGACATTGGACGGTTTACCGTTGACGCAGATGTCGCCGATGGGCGCCTTCGACTGCGTCGGGCTTGGCCTTGGAGCAGCACGTTCCTGAAATTCAAGCGCCTGGCCACGTTGATTGCGGAACGCGATGCCACCTGAAGGTGTGGTGCTGCTGCCACAGTCGGAGCATGCGCTCGGATGCTTCGGTGCCCGGCGGTTGCCCACCGGGGAGATATTGTCTAGACCTGCCGTTGGGGTATCACTTTCTTCACAGAATGCGTTGGTTTCGGCCACTGGCGTGAAAAAATAGGAGCGGGGAATGAAAAAGATCTACCAGAAGCCGACTTTGGCGAAGTCACGCGTGACGCTGCAGGCAGTCACCGCCGTAGCTGTCATCACGCTGACCAAAAAGTAGGCGTCAGGCGGTCGAGAAGCTGTGGCGTTGTTGTGCCGCCGTCAGTTCTCCAGGCTTCCACTTTTCGGTTACGGGTCCCAGATAAAACCTTCCGCTAGGTGGTCCTTGCGCGAGGGCGGAGGACTCCGCACTCGACGGCGTAACGAGTGTAGGAGTGGGAAATGAAGAAGAGCTATCAGAAGCCGACCTTGACGAGATCGCGCGTCAAGCTACAGGCAGTCACGGCGGGAACTGTTGTGACGCTGGTTCAGATGAAAAAGCCGATTTCAGAGGTCAACTGAACCTAGTATGGTGCGGGACCGCGAGAAGCAGCGTCATGTGTCCTACACCATTCCAATATTGCGTTGCCCTCCAGAGGGTGAGAGCCCTTGCTGCGGCAAGCTCGGCCTCCTGAGGCCAAGGCGTGAGCGCTACGTCGCGTGGCGCGGGACCGGGTGAGCCCGGTCGAATTGTGATCGTCGGCGCAGGAATGGCCGGGCTTTATTGTGGCTGGCGGCTTCTCAAGTCCGGCTATCCAGCTCACTCTCTAAGAATTTTCGACGCACTCGATCGCCACGGCGGGCGGGTTCACACTGTTTCGTGGGACGGCGATCCCGCCGTGCGACTGGATCTCGGCGCGCATGTCATCAGCGATGGCCACAGGATCGCACACGGTCTGGTCAGCCATTTCGGGCTGGCAACCGCTCCTGTCGGAACCAGCCAGGACACGGCCATATTGCATCTTCGCGGCAGGACACGCGGCGAGCGGGAGGTGAGGCGCAGCTACTTCCGAAAAGCGTTTGCCTATGATGCCGGCTGGCGTTGGCTGCGGCGCAGTCCCAGGCGAATGCTCAAGGACGCACTGCAAGCCCATGAACTGCCTGGCAGCGGCCGGGGCGGAGTACCGGCATATTCCAAGGAACTCAGCGGCCAGGCCCTTGATGCCGTATTGCGGCAAAGGCTGACGGCTGAAGAACTTCGCTATCTTTCGGACCGGCTCGGCTATTCCGTCGGCGAGGCTTCAGTGAACGCCGGGACGACGCTCGACTGGCTGTGGACGGAGATGTTCGGTGGACGATACGTCACCATCGCGGGCGGCATGTCGGAACTGACTGCCGCACTTGCTGCCAGCATGTCGGAGCATGGCGTCACGATTGGCACAGGACACCGGCTCGACCGGTTCGAAGCCGGGCGCGATGGCGCACCGTCTACCCTCCACTTCCGTGTCGACGGCGTCGATAGGCGAAGCGTGGAGACGGAGCGGACGATCCTGGCGATGCCCCCCGGAGGGCTGAAGCCGGTCGAGGGCGTGGCCGACCTTCCAGCTGTTAAGGAGTTGTTCGGCGCAATTACCCCATGGCCCCTGGTGACGGGGGGGATCATCTTCGACGAGCCTTGGTGGCAGGCAGGGAAGCTTGCGGGAGATCGAGCAATCTCCGACCTCCCAATCGGACAATTGTTCCTTGCCAGCACCGACGCGCGGGCGGGCAGGAGCACTGGCGTGGGTGTCGCGAAAGCCTATGCTGAAGGTCAGCGCACGGCATACTGGCGCGCATTCTCGCGAGACGCCGCGCCTGGGAAATGGCGTGGGCCGGGCGATCCACTCGCGGCCGAAGTATCCAGACAGATGGGGCAGGTTCTAGGGCGAGGGGTTTCTGGATCTGTGCCAGAACCGTTAGATGTCTGTCTGCAGGATTGGCAGGAATTCCCCTTCGGCGCGGGGTTCCATCTTTGGTCGTCCGGAAGCCATCCGGACAAGGCGTTCAACACCGCGCTTAAGCCCATGCCGGACTGCGAGCTCCACATCTGCGGTGAGGCGTGGTCAAGAAGACAGGCCTGGATGGAGGGTGCTCTGGAGTCCAGCGAGGCTCTCCTCGAGCGGCATTTCGGTCTGCTTCGCTGTAAATGACGGGTGCGATGTGGCGGACTCCATCTCCTCTCACCGAACTCGCAACCGCTCCGGCATCAAGGGCCGGATCGGAGATTGTTCGTGTCATCCTCCGACCATGCCGTTGTAGGTGAGGTCTGCTTTGGGTCGGATCACGCCCATGGCTGCCGTAAGGTCAAAGCCTGAACTTATACATGTCAGGTCAAACAAGCTGCCCATTCCGCAGCCGGCCCCAACTGGCCTTTCCGCTTCGCGTCGAATTGCGGCCGTCCGGGCCAACACTGCCCCCGTCAAGAGCCGACGGCGTCAACGGAAGGGGACGCCCTGCAGCAACACCGCCTGCATGGCGGATGCTGATGGTGCCGGCGTCACTTCCGAGGCAGGCGCTGCCCTTCAGGGTATTCTTTTGCGTCGGTCCCCAGGCCGAGACCGCGGCCGGCCCGCGTCTTTCCGGTCGAGCCGCCGAGATCGAATCCCGGGCGATCAACCTGCTCCGAAGCGTCGGTCGGCATCTTGTCTTTCGGCTTGCTCGCCGAGTTGTTCTTGTCCTGTTTCATCTGAGATACTCCTTCGCAAAAGCTTTACGGCTCTATCGACCAGGCGGAACCTGCAGGGAAGACGCATGCATGCGCTCGTCCAGCCAGGGGTCACCGTTCTCATCGAAGCGATCCCACCCTGATCTCACAAACTCTTCGCGTCGGCTGCTGACGTTCACGGAGCCAGACTGGCCGAGTATCGCTGTGGCCGCGTCCACCTGAGCGTCCTCGACACGCGCGATCACCAGGGTGTTGCCCCTCCTGATGCCCTCGGCGTAAACGTGAGCGTCTTCCTCGTCGATGCCCTCATCAGCCAGAGCCCCGATCAGCCCGCCAGCGGCAGCACCGGTCAGTGCCGTGGCAAGCCAGCCCGCACCGACCACCGGGCCGATGCCAGGAATGGCGAAAGCAGCCAGCGCGCCAAGCACGCCGCCGACCGTTGCGCCAACGGCTGCGCCTTCCAGCCCATCATCGGCGTCGTCATGCCCGGGGCGGACCAGGCTGATATTCTCGCTGCCGATGCCTGCTTCGCCCAGCGCATCCACGGCTGCTTCGGCTTGATCACGAGTGTCAAACAATCCCGATACCGTACGCATGTTTCTGTCTCCTGCTGCTTCGAGACATGAATGCCGGATCGGGCCGGATGTTCCGCGAGGATGCGTTGCCGCGAGCAGCCGGCTGCGCGGCCTCGCTTCGGTGTCTTACGCACCTTCCTAACGCCCCGAGCTTCTGCCATCATTGCTGCCGCCGCGGCCATGGCAGGCGGATGTTTCAACAAGGAAGCAGTTAGTTGAGTGACAGGGGTCTGACGCGGTCACAGCGCTTGGCAACCTCATCCGCAGCCAATGCCCCAGGCGGCCGATCTGCGCGGAGCAAAGTGCACAGGCTAGCTGGGAGCATCGCCGCTGGCAGACCAGGCAATACCGCGCTTGCCGTCTCCTATGTTGCATACATGCTCGCAGCTGCCTTCGGTCGCTGGCTGATGGTGATCCCAGGCATTCCGATCACTGTATGGCCGCCGAACGGCGTTATCCTCGCCCTGTTGCTGACGCAGCCGCGGCGAACCTGGCCCTGGTGGATCCTCATCGGCGCCGCGGGTGAACTCACCGGCAATGCCATCTGGTTCCAGAACCCGCTTCTTTCGGCGCTCGGTTACGTTGCCGCCAACGCCGCCGCCGTCACTACTGCGGCATTCCTGCTCGCACCCTACGTGCAGGCACCGATCCGGCGGGTAGCCACCTTGCCGCAGATGCTGGGCTTCATCGCCATTGGGGTCCTGGCCGCACCGGTCATCAGCGCGACACTCGGCAGCGCGGTCAGCGCACTGGCTGGCAAGAACCCGTTCATCACGACCTGGCCGGTCTGGTGGCTGGGCGACGCTACAGGGATCCTGATCGCCACTCCGCTGGTCATCTCGACCTTGAACGCCTGGCGGGAAAAAGCATGGCCGACGGGCGCGCAGTTTCTGGAGGGCGCAGCCATCGCCTTGCTCCTGGCAGGTATCAGCGCGTGGGAAATGGCCACGGACGCCGCGCACGCTTTCCTGTTGCTCGTGCCTGTCCTTTGGGCCGCTCTGCGGTTCGAAGTTCGCGGCGCCGCATTTTCCGTGCTTGGGCTCGCGGTTGCGATCGGTTTCTACGCGCAAGGCATCGACCCCGCGCAGGTATCTTCCGCCACCGCAGCACTGCTGCACTTCAAGATGCAGGCGCTGACGCTCGTTGCGGCGTCGACCGGGCTCATCGTCGCTGCCGTCATCCGGCAACAGCGGCAAGCGGTAGCGGATCTGGCCCGCGCCAATGCCGAACTCGAGGCGCGGGTCACTGAACGCACACGAGCTATCGAGGTGGCCGAGCAGCGCTTCAAGGCGACGTTCCAGAATGCGGGTGTCGGCATCAGCATCGTCGGAGGCGACAGCATGCTCTTGCGCGTCAACGACCGTCTGGCGCAGATGCTCGGCTACGAGGTGGACGAGATGGAGGGCCACCCGCTCGATCAGTTCACCCACCCGGATGACCTTTCTCCCGGCGTAGCAGCCTGGAACCGGCTGAAGTCTGGCGCGGCCGACGAGTACGAACTAGAGAAGCGATACATCCGCAAGGACGGTTCGACTATGTGGGGCCACACCACAGTCAGCTGCGTTCGCGACCCCGACGGCAAGATCGCCTATCTCATCAAGATCATTCAGGACATTACCGCGCGCAAGCGTTCCGACGAGGCGCGCCAGTTGCTCATGCGCGAGGTCAACCATCGGAGCAAGAACCTGCTCACGATTGTCCAGGTCATCGCACGCCAGATGGCCGCGCGGTCGCCTCAGGACTTCGTAAGGATCTTCAGCGAGCGACTGCAATCACTCGCTGCCAACCAGGATCTCCTTGTGCGGAGCGAGTGGCAGAACATCGATCTTACCGAACTTGTACGCACGCAGCTCGAACACTTCGGCAGTGTCGGCGGCCGCATCATACTCTCTGGTCCGTCCGTCTTGGTCCCACCCTCCGCCGCTCAGGCGCTGAGCATGGCACTGCATGAACTCGCGACGAATGCCGCCAAGTATGGCAGCCTAAGCAACGAGACGGGCCGTGTTGAGATTGCGTGGACACTCAGCGCCGACACCTTTTGCATGTCCTGGTGCGAGAAGGGCGGACCAGAGGTCGCCGCCCCTGGGGCAGTCGGATTTGGCAGCATCGTACTGGACAAGATGACCGCATCGTCGATGTCGGGAAAGGTCACCATCGACTACGCTCCCGAGGGCATCGTCTGGCGGTTGCGTTGCCCGCTGTCGGCCTTTCAGTCCAAGCCCGGCAAGCCTGTGCCGGAGTGACTTGCGATCGGAGCGATTGGCAGCGCGGGGGCCTGCTTCGCAGCCTGAGCCGCTCGCAACGCCAATCTGGCGTCGGTCCCATAGTCTTCGGCTGCAAAGCGCCTCCTATAAACTCATCGCACACCACCTAGCGAGTGGTGAAAGCCTTACGGATAGCCGATGAGCGCGGAACGTGCGACTGCCGCTCTCCGTGAGCAGTTTATCGCGGTACTTTGTCACGATTTGCGCAGTCCCTTGGCATCCGTGGCAGCCGGCGCCAACTTGCTTGCCAAGCATCCGCTGGATGAAAACTCCCAATCGATTGTCTCACTGATGCGCAAGAGTGTCATCAGGATGACCAACCTTGTCGACAATATTCTCGACTTTACCCGAGCACGTTCGAACGCGGGATTGGAGCTTGAAACGGTGGACGACGAACCGATCAGGCCAACGATCGAACAGGTCTTGGAGGAGTTGCGATCAACGCATCCCGAACGAGAAATAGTGGCTGAGTTCGGCGAACTGGGGTGGTTTTCGTATGACAAGGTCCGAATTGAGCAGCTTGTGTCAAACTTGGTTGGCAACGCCATCACTTTGCTTTGCGCCCTCAAATTGGACGTAGAAGTGACGGGGTCCCTCGCCGAAAGCTGACACGGCCTCGCAAAACTTCGCGGGTCTAACCGCTCGGGGCCGGCCCGCGAAGCTGGAGGCCGATCGGCTTGCCACCAGGCACAATGGATAGCTTCTGACAAGAAGCTGACTATGTTTCACGTCTCAAATGTCCCTTGCGCGACTATGGAGAATTACTTCGCGCTTCAGGCTGGTTCAAGTTTCCTGACAGACCTTACGTAGGCTTTCCGCTCACGGCTCCTCAATAACCCCGCTTCGGATCAGCGACGGCATCGGAGGCGCCGGTTCTCTCGAAGCAGCGGATATTCTCGGCGATGACCGAAGCCCCGGTTTCGGCGTCTATCATCGAGGCGATGTGGGGCGTGATGCGTATCCTCGGGTGGCCCCAGAACGGATGGTCGGCAGGCAGCGGTTCGGTGCGGAAGACGTCCAGCGTCGCGCCTCCGAGCCGGCCGGAATCGAGCGCGGCAAGCAGATCGTCTTCGACGAGATGCCCACCCCGGCCGGCATTGATCAGCCGGGCGCCCTTGGGAAGCTGTGCGAACAGCCGGGAATCGAGGATGTCGCGCGTCTCGGGCGTCAGCGGCAGAAGGCAGACCAGGATCTCGGTTTGCGCCAGAAAGGCGGGCAGGCCGTCCGCGCCGGCAAACACGGTGACGCCGTCGACCTGCCGGCCCGATCTGGACCAGCCGGCCGTGTCGAAGCCGAGGTCCACGAGCGTGCGGGCACAGGCGCGGGCGATGTTGCCGAGCCCCATGACGCCAACACGGCGGCGGCCGGCGACCGGCGTCACGATCTGCCGCCACTCGCCCCGCGCTTGGCTGGCGTCGGTGGTCGCCAGTTCGCGGTGATGGGCCAGCACGTGCAGGGCCACGTATTCGCGCAGCCGCTGCACCATGTCAGGCCCGGTGGTGCGCAGGATCGGCAGGTGTTTCGGCAGGTTCGGGTCGCGCAGCACATGGTCGACCCCGGCGCCGACGGAAACCACCGCCTTGAGGTTGGGAAAGCGGGCTATGCCGCCGCGCGGTGGCGCCCAGACGACCGCGTATTCGACCGCTGACAATTGTCCCGGATCGTCGAAGTCGCGGATCTCGTGGTCGGGCATCAGGCGCGACAGGAGGCCGATCCATTCGCGCGTTTCCTCGGCATCGCCGAGATAGACGACAATCGACAAGGTCCTCTCCTCAGCTTTTCAGGCCGGCTTCGAGCCCGGTCCATAGCGCGCCGTATTCGTCGACGGTCACCTGCCAGGCCGCGCCCAGTTCGGCTGCAAGGGCGCGCTCGCTTGCCGACCACGCCGGCATGATCCACGGTTTGCCGGCGGCCTTGGCGGCGGCGGCAATCCGCCGCAAATCGTCGACATCGGCTTCGGTCTTGGCGTAGGCGCCGCGCCCGCGGCTCAGCGACAGGTCCGACGGCCCGACGAAGACGCCGTCCACCGTCGGCAGCGCCAGGATCGCCTCGATATCGTCCAGCGCCTCGGCGCTCTCGACCATCGGCAGGCATTCGGTGCCGGCGTCCTCACGCGAATAGTAATCCTGCGACACCGCATCGTAGCGTGCGGGCCGGGTGCCGGAGAAGCTGCGCACGCCGTTCGGCGGGTACTTGGCCGCGGCGGTGACCCTGCTTGCGTGTTTTACGCTACCGATATGCGGAATGATGACGCCGTGACAGCCCATGTCCAGCGCCTGCTGGATGGGAATCGCCTCGGGGCCGAGAACCTTGGCGTAGACCTTCGCCCCGAGCGCTCGGATCAGCGCGATCAGCTTGTCTGTCGCGTCGAGTTCGAAATAGCCATGCTCGATGTCGAGCACGAAACGTCGGCAGCCGAGCCCGACCGCGATCTCGACCAGCTGATGGTGTGTCGTCGACAGCCACACCGCGTGGGGGGAAATCCTCACCGATGCCTCAGACACCGGCACCCTCCATCCCGTTCTTTTCCAGCATGCCGCGGATGTCGATCAGGTCCTGCAGCATTTCGCCCTTCTCGACGCGCTCGATCCAGTCGCCCTCTTCCGCCTGTTCGGCCAGCGCCCGGTCGGTCAGTTCGTCGAGCCGCACGGAGGGCACAACGACCACGCCGCAATCGTCGGCCAGGACCGCGTCGCCCGGGACGATCGCGACACCGCCGATCGAGACCGGGACATTGAAGCCGCCGCCGATGTTGAGGAGCTTGGTGGTGATCGCCGAGGTGGCGCGCGCCCAGGTCGGGACGCCGGCGGCAATGATCGCCGCGGGATCGGTCACGGCTCCGTCGACAATCACGCCGGCGAGCCCGCGGATGCGCGCGACTGCCGCCATGAAGCCGCCCCAGCACGCCTGCTTGTGATCGCCGACGCGGTCGATGACCAGCATGTCGCCCGGCCGAACCCGGTCCATCGCATAATAGAGGAGAGTCGAATCCGGCCCGGCGATCTGCACCGTGACCGCCGCGCCCGCCGCGCGCGGACCGACGATGAGGGGGCGGATTGCCGAATCGACGAAGCCGGCGTGCAGATAGTGGCCGAGCGTTGCGGCCTCGACCTTTGCCAGCCGCGAGACCCGGCCGGGATCGAGCTGCGCTGGCAGCGGTTCGATGCGATAGATGTCACTCATGTCTGGGATGTCCTCGAGAAGGAAATTCAGGTCACGAAAAGCCGCAGGTCGTCGGCGGCAAGACCGAGTTGCGCGCCCTGCCCCACCTGTGGAGGCGCCGCACCGGTGTTTTGCCGGCGCAATGTCACGCGGGTGCCATCCGACATCGTGTAGACAAGCCGCAGGTCGGTGCCGATGAAGTCGACGTCGACGAGCCTCCCGCCGGCACTGTTGGAAGCGTTCGCCGCGACGGGCGTGACGCGCTCCGGCCGGATGGTCAGCGTGACGGCCGCTCCCGCCGCCGGCGGCTCGGAACAGGCAACGTCGAAGTGGCCGCCGAGCGCCTCGACCCTGGCACGTCCGGCGCCTGCCTCGACGACCCGGCCCGGGATCATGTTGGTCTCGCCGATGAACTCGGCCGCGTAAAGCGACGAAGGGGCATTGTAGAGTCCGCTCGGCGTGTCGAGCTGGATGATCTCACCGCCCCGCATCAGCGCGATGCGGTCGGACATCGTCAGCGCCTCCTCCTGATCGTGCGTGACGAATACGAAGGTGATGCCGAGCCGGCGCTGCATCTGCTTGAGTTCGTGCTGCATCTCCTTGCGCAGCTTGAGATCGAGTGCCCCCAGGGGCTCGTCGAGCAGAAGCACCTTGGGCTCGTTCACCAAGGCGCGGGCCAGCGCGACGCGCTGCTGCTGGCCGCCGGAAAGCTGCGACGGCTTGCGGTCGGGAAACCCGCCCATCTGCACCAGATCGAGGGCCGCGCGCGCCCGCTCGAGCCGTTGCCGCCTCGGGACCCGCCGCACCGTCAGCGGGAAGCTCACATTGTCGAGGATGCTCAGATGCGGGAACAGCGCGTAGCTCTGGAACACGGTATGCACCGGGCGCAGATGCGCGGGCACGTCCGAAACGTCCTGGCCATCGATCAGGATGTGTCCCTCGGTCGGAAGCTCGAACCCGGCGATCAGGCGCAGCGTCGTCGTCTTGCCGCAGCCGGACGCCCCCAGCATTGTGAAGAACTCGCCCTGCCGGATCGTCAGATCCATCCGGCGGAGCGCGGTGAACGTGTTGAAGCGCTTGACGACGCCGCGCAATTCGACCGCGCCTTGCATGGAAGTGTCGGACATTAAGGGGTGGACCCGATCGTCTGGAAATCTGCGTAGGGATGCGCGCGGACAGTCTCCGCGCGCATCGTCTGGGTGTGGTTTACTGGGCAGCCTTCACCTTGGTCCAGCCATCCTGGTAGAACTTCATCGCATCGCCGAGGTCGAGGATGAAGTCCGCATTGGCGATCGTCGCCTCGTCCGGGAAGACGGCCGAGTTGTTGGCGAGATCCCCGGGCAGCAGCGCCTTGGAGGCCGGGACGACCGTCGCGGTCTGGCTGAGCTCGGTGGTCTTTGCCGCCACTTCGGGGCGCAGAATGTAGGTCAGGAACTTGTAGGCGGCGTCCGGATTCGGCGCGTCGCTGAGGATCGAATAGCCGTCGATCCACATGGTCCCTCCCTCTTCGGGCAGAACATAGACGACGTCCGGATTGTCCTTGATGGCCTGCAGCACCGACGACGACCAGCTCTCGACGATGCAGGCCTCGCCCGACGAAACCAGGTCGGCGAAATTCGTGCTGTTGTAGCCTGCCAGGAGCGGCTTTTGCGCGATCAGCGTCTCGGTGGCCTTCTCGACCTCTGCGGGATCCGAGGTGTTCGCGCTGAATCCGTTCACCTGGAGGCCGGCAATGTAGGCCGCCAGCATGTTGTCCAGCATGTAGATCCGGCCCTTGTACTTCTCGTCGAACAGCGCCTTCCAGCTGGTGATCGGCTCGTCGACGCAGCTCTTGTTGTAGGCCAGGCCCGTGGTGCCCCAGACATAGGGAATGGAATACTTGTTGCCGGGGTCGTAGGACACCTGCTTGAACGACGGGCCGATATTGTCATAGGTGTCGATCTTGGCGTGATCGAGTTCGGCGATCGTGCCGCGGCTGATGAGGATCTGCACCGCATATTGCGACGGATTGACGAGGTCGTATCCCGTCGCGCCGGCATCGAGCTTCGCGATCATCGATTCGTTGCTGTCGAACGTATCGAAGGTGACGGTGATGCCGGTTTCCTTCTCGAAGTCGGCGATCACCTGGTCGGGCATCTCGTTGGCCCAACCGAAGATCCGCAGGTCTTCGGCCATGGCAGGGCCGCCGATGATCAGCGCAAGCGCCGAGGCGGCCAGAAGAATTTTCGGTTTCGTCATGTCAGTCTCCCTGTTGCAAAGGTTTGAGGGTCCGGCGCGTCATCGCCGGCTGGTTTTCAACATCAGGGGCAGGTAGCGGCCCATGACCAGAAAGAGGATTGCCACGTTGGCGACCACCAGGAGCGTGCCAAGCGCGTTGATCTCGGGGGTGATGCCAAGCTTGAGCATTGAGTAGATGCGCAGGGGCAGCGTCGTGGTCCCGACTCCCGACGTGAAGGTGGACATCACGAGATTGTCGAACGACAGCGTCGCCGAGAGGATGAACGCCGTGAAGATCGCCGGCATCAGCTGCGGCAGCGTCACCATGCGGAAAGTCTGCCATTCGTTGGCACCGAGGTCGGCGGCGGCGTTCTCCAGTTGCAGGTCGAGCGACGAGGCCGCTGCGCGGACGATCAGTGTGGAGAAGGGGAGCGACACGAGAACATGGCCGATGATCATCGTGCCGTAGCCCAGCGTGACACCCATGAACGACATGAAGACCAGCAGCGCGACGCCGAGCACGATTTCGGGCAGCACCAGGGGTGCGGCGAGCGCTGCGCCGAGAGCGTCGCGCCCCAAGAATTGCCGCCGCGTGATGGCGACGGCAGCGAGTGCGCCTGTCGCGGTGGAAATTGCCGCGCTGGCGACGGCGACGATCAGGCTGACCTGGAGGGCGCGGGCGATGTGCCTGTTGTTCCACACCACCTCAAACCAGTCCAACGAGAAGCCGGTCCAGACCACCGTCGAGCGGCCGGCATTGAAGGCGAAGGCGATCAGCACGACGATCGGCGCCAGCATGAAGATGTAGGTGATCAGCGTGACCCAGCCGGACAGGCCGTGAGCGAACACCCTGGTGAACCAGCCCGGGCCGGCCCGATGCGCCTGCTGGCCGCTCATTTCATTGCCTCCACGCGGCGCAGGGCACGCATGTAGAGCAGGATACCGACGCCGGAGATCAGCAGGAGCAGCACCGACACGGCGGCGCCCTGCGGAATGTTCCGGAACTCGAGGAACAGCTGGACGATCAGGTTGCCGAGGATGATCTCCTTGCCGCCGCCGAGCAGCACCGGGATGGCGAAGACGCCCATGGAGGGAACGAAGACAAACAGCGCGGCGGCGAAGACGCCCGGCAGAGAAAGCGGAAGCGTCACGCGCAGGAACGTTTCGGCCGGCCCCGCGCCGAGATCGGCGCCGGCTTCCCGCAATCTCGGGTCGATCGGCGTCAGCGCCGCATAGATCGGAAATACCGTCAGCGGCAGGAAGGCATAGACCATTCCGACGAGGGTTGCGCCGTAGGTGCCGAGCATGCCGACCGGCACGTCGATCAGCCCGAGGCCGATCGCTCCCTGGTTGATGAGGCCGCCGCGTCCCAGCAGGACCACCCAGGCCGATATCCGGATCAGGAAGTTGATCCAGAACGGGATGAGCAGGAGAAGCAGCAGCGCCGGCGCGGCGCGGCCTGCCTTGAAGGCGATGAAATAGGCTACCGGATAGCCGATCAGCAGGCAGATCGCGGTCGTCGAGGCGGCAAGTTTGAAGGAATTGACGAAGACCTGCAGATAGGCGGCCTGGAACAGGTCGCGGTAGTTGTCGAGCGTGAAGCCCGGCAGCACCGCGCCGTAGGAGTCGCGCAGCGCGAAGCTGTAGGCCGCCACGACGCACAACGGAACGAGAACGAAGAGGGTGAGCAGCAGCAGGGAGGGCGCCAGCATCGCCCCGGTCTCGATCCGTTCGCGCGCTCCCCTTCGCATCAGCGGCCCCGTCGTTGTCCGCCGGGCATCTCGGCGGCGAGTGGGGCTGGCCCGAACGTCAGGTGCTTTGCCATTGCGGCGCGTGCGGCAGGCGCGTCCCTCATGCGTATCGCATTCACCACCGCATGATAGGTTTCGAGTTCTTCCTTCACGAGCGTGGCGGGCACCTGCGAGACATAGAGGCTGCGCACCGACAGGCCGTATAGCGAGGCCAGGAACCGTTGCGCGAAAGGATTTTCGGAGGCCGCCGCGATCATGCGGTGAAACTCTTCGTCGACCGCGAGATTCCAGGTCACGTCCCGGTCATGTGCATCGATTTCTGTCTCGATCTGCTGCAGGAAGGCGTCGAAGCGGGCCAGATCGTCGGCGCCGCGCCGTTCCGCCGCCAATCCCGCAGTGAAGCACTCGATTTCGCGACGCAGTTCGTAGGCACGCATGAGGTCGGCCGGCGACGCCCCGGCGACGACATAGCCGCGCCGGCCGAGCGACGATACGAGACCTTCCTGGGCAAGACGCAGCACCGCCTCGCGCAGCGGCGTTCTTCCGACCCCGAGGTCTTCGACGAGCGCCTTTTCGTCGATCAGGCTGTTCGGCGGCAGTTCGGCCACCATGATGCGCCGTCTCAGTTCCGCATAGGCCGCGTCGCTTTTTCGCGTGCTCATCAATCGGCGTCCGCTTGATATATTTCAAAATATATTGAACTGTATACTGAGCGGGAAGCGCCGCGCAAGGGGTCATTCACGGGGGATAAATGGGAACGTCAGCCGATCAGTGGATCACCCGCAAGCCGCTGGTGACGGACGCCGGCGGCATGGTCGCCGCACAGCACATCGCCGCGGCGCGCGCCGGCGCCCTGCTGCTGTCGCGGGGCGGCAATGCGGTCGATGCCGCGGTGGCTGCCGCGTTCGCCCTGGGGGTCGTCGAGCCGTGGATGTGCGGGCTCGGCGGCAGCGGCTTCATGGTCGTCTGGCTCGCTTCGGAGCAGCGGGCCGTTGCGCTCGATTTCCAGGGCGTGCTGCCGCTGGCGCTCGATCGGGGCGACTATCCGGTCGATGACACGCTGCCCCTTACCTCGATGGGATTTCCGGCGGTCAAGGACTTCGCCAACACGCAGGGCGGCAGGTCGGTGACCGTGCCGGGCGCCGTTGCCGGCTTCGACCATGCGCTGGGCGCCTTCGGCCGGATGTCGCTCGGCGAGGCGCTTGCGCCGGCGATCGGGCTGGCCGAGGAGGGAATTCCGGCCAGCTGGTTCTGCACGCTGATGATCGCCTCCGAGATGGCGATCCTCGCCCGGGATCCGGTCGCGGCCTCCATCTACCTGCCCGATGGCGCGCCCCTCCTGCCGGGTGCGCGCCTGCGCATCCCCGGCCTCGCCCGTAGCCTGCGCCGTCTGGCCGAAACCGGCAGTGACGGTTTCTACCGGGGCGATCTCGGGCGCGACATGGTCCGCGAACTGCAATCGCTCGGCTGCCGCATGACGATGGAGGACCTCGAGGCCTATCGCGTCATGGAATATGCGCCGATGGAGGCCCAGCACCGCGGGTCTACCCTCTACACTCCCGGCGAGCAGAGCGGTGGCCTGCGCCAGCGCGACTTCCTCGCTCACATCGCCGCAAAGCTACCCGAACCTCCGTCAGTACCCGATGCGACGACCTGGCCAATCTATGCAGAAGCGCTGGAGAAAGCCTGGCACGCCCATCGCGCGCGCAACGGGACCCTGTCGGAAGTCGGAAGCTCCACCTCGTCCCTCTCGGCAGCCGATGCCGAAGGCAACATGGTGGCCCTCACCTACACGCTGCTTGATCACTTCGGCGCCGGTATCACGCTGCCGGAAACCGGCCTCGCGCTCAACAACGGAGTCAGCTATTTCGACCCGCGTCCGGATCGGCGGACGTCGATGGAAGGCGGCAAGAGGATCAATTCCTCGAACATGGTGCCGACGATCGCCGTGAGTGACAACAATGCGCTTTTTGCCATCGGCGCCTCGGGCGGCGACCTCATCATGCCCTGCGTGTCGCAGATCGCAGCCCTGATGCTGGATTTCGGGCTGTCGCTGGAAGAGGCGCTGCATTCGCCGCGCATCGACGCCTCCCGCCGCGGCAGCGTCCGCGCGGATCCCCGCCTCGGCAAGGCAGTGCTCGATGCGTTGGCGCAGCATCACACGCTGGAAATATCGGGCAACGTCGTGATGCCTAAGCTATATGCCTGTCCGTCCGGGGTAGCTCAGACCGCAGAGGGTTTGGCCGGGATCAACGATCCTGCCCTGCCCGACGGCGGGGCCTGCGGTCCAGCCAGTGTGGTCGGCGACTGACAATTACCATCGAAGCCGAGCATTTTGAGTTTTGGTTTCAATGCTTTCTGCCTCAAAGACTAACTGTCTGCTAACGGCCCATTTGGACAAAGTTTGCCTGTCGGCTTTGCGCCCTCATATCCCACGTTCAGGTAGACTTTGGCTGGACCGCAAGCCGACTCGCCATCGTCTGATGAACGGCTGCCTTTCGCACGCGCTGAGGCGCGCCACCGTCTTCCGGTCTAATGTTGGTCGCCGAC
Organism: Alphaproteobacteria bacterium; assembly: GCA_018823835.1. Lineage (GTDB taxonomy): Bacteria > Pseudomonadota > Alphaproteobacteria > Rhizobiales > Rhizobiaceae > CAMYMG01. The sequence goes on from JAHJHT010000002.1 coordinate 1,412,599, forward strand.
CCCGACAATTCTTAGCCAGCGCTCCGACGCAGCTTGAAAAGGCATCTAATCGGCTGCAAGTCCTTGAGCGCGTGAATCTGACAAGATTGTTTTCACAGTCTATAGAGCTCAGCACAATCTGGGCCACGGGTTTGCCCGGCGTTCGTCGGCCGCCGCGGCAACTCCTAAATCAGTTGCACCGGTACGAGTTCTCCCAGCGTGACCTCTGCTTGCTCCAAGGCGGTTACCTCAGTCCCGCTTTGCGTAGCGCCTTTTCAATGATCTGGCGCGCCCCGCCGATCGCTTCGTGGGGGGTGAATCCGCTCCTCGTCTCTCGATGTTTCGCTCCGCCGGCTGCGCGAGCACCTGCGCCCTCTGGTCTCGACCGGGAGCTAGCCGACAAAATCCGAGCTGACCCAGATTCGACCAGCCCCCAGAACCTGCCGATATGCTGCGTGGACGATATGCCGGTGTCGATCATATAGGGTGCGCTGTGGCTCAGGCCATCGGCAGTATCGAGAGGCGTGCCGTGTGGCATGCCTTGGACGAGATAATACTCGATTGCTTCCGTTCCCTCGCTGTTGTCCCAGGCCAGTCTCCGATGCCCGTCTACGATTTCTTCTCGTGACGCCTCGCCGGCTGCGCCATGCACCCCTTGCCACTGGCCAACAGTCAAGAGGGCGTTAGAAGCTGCGACAGTTTGGTCTGCACTGCCATGCCAAACAGAAATTCGAGGCCAAGGTCCTGCGTGGTCAGACGCCTCCTCCAGCTTTTTTTGCAACTCCCTCTGGTCAGGGGCACCATGTCCGCGCATGCGGTCGAACGCTTCCGGGACGGATGCAGCAGTCGCATAGGGCAAGCCGGCGATGATCGCGCCGCCGGCAAACACTTCCGGATAGGTGGCGAGCATGACAGAGGCCATTGCTCCGCCAGCAGATAATCCAGCGACGTAGACGCGATCCGGGTCGAGGCGTTGCGTCGATGACAGTGTCTCGATCATCTGGCGGATCGATAGAGCTTCGCCTTGATCACGGCGGATGTCTCCAGGAACGAACCAGTTGAAACAGAGGTTGGGATTGTTCGAACGCCTTTGCTGCGGGTAGAGGACGGCGAAGCCCTCCCGCTCGGCAAGACGCGACCATCCAGCTGCGTGATCATAGCCGGCGGCGGTCTGCGTGCATCCGTGTAGGACCACCACGAGTGGTGCGCCCTGTGGCAACCCAGTGGGCACAAAGATGCGCGCATCAAGTTGTCCAGGGTTTGAGCCGAAGTCCGGCATGTCAGATAGCCGGTCCGGACCCCCTGGGGACTGCCCGAAGCTTCTGTTTCGATTGGCAGAAAGCCGCGCGATCGTGTCAGCGAGATTTCTCATGGATGCGTCTCCTTCAGGTCAACCATCCGAAGTCGACTCAACTGAAACGCCATTATGAGTGGTTTGTTGCTGCACCGCACAATAAAATCGCACGGCTGAATGGCTATCGGGATACAGCTGGCGGCGAGACGAAGGCAGCTTCGCGCCCTCAAATCGGTCATTCGAGGCGACTACACTGTAGACTGGAAGCGGACATTGCCTCCTTCGACCGCTTCCACGGGCGACCTCGGGCCGCACACGTCTGCTCCATACATCGGTCTACGTCCGAATTGGAAACAGATCTCCGTGTCAAGGGGAGGCGGATTGGTGCGTTAGGAGCTCAGGATCGGTCCTTGGACCGGGTCGAACCAATTTGGTCTGCCTAGTGGTTTTCGTTATCGATTGCCGACGGGCAGTATGCAGGGTAGCGATCTTAGGTAAGTGACCGGCTGCGTCCGGCCGCCCGATTAGCCCCCGAATGGTGAGCTACCTCCAAGCCAATGCAGTCCTCCTATGTAATTCTTCTTGCCGTATTCGGCGCAGTGGTTCTGCTCACTGCCTGGCTGCCCATGCTCCTGAAGAGTGTTCCTGTCTCGCTCCCGATGGTCTGCATCGCGATTGGCGTTGTCCTATGGTCGCCCTTCACGCCGCTTGCCGGGGTGAACCCGCTGGAAAACCGATACCTTACGGAACGACTGACCGAATTCGTCGTCATCATCGCACTCATGGGCGCGGGGTTGAAACTGGATCGTCCGCTGAGCTGGAGAGGCTGGGAAGCGTCTTGGCGAATGATCGGCATTGCCATGCCGCTGACCATTGCCGCCATCACGCTTCTGGGGTCGACAGTTCTGGGACTCGGGATAGCGTCAGCGCTTCTGCTCGGCGCGGCTTTGGCACCCACTGACCCCGTTCTTGCCAGCGATATCCAAGTCGGGCCCCCGCAATCTGGAGAAGAAGACGAAGTTCGCTTTGCTCTCACTTCGGAGGCCGGCCTCAACGATGGAGCGGCATTTCCGTTTGTGTATCTGGCCATCGCCATCGCCCTGTCGGAAGTCTCAGGCGAACCCTTCCTTGCACATTGGGCTTTGGTTGATGTCATCTGGAAGATCGCCGCGGGAGTAAGCATAGGCTGGATCGGTGGCAAAGCCATGGGATATCTGGCGTTTCACCTACCAAGGCGGACCGGGTTGTCGGAAACCAAGGACGGCTTTGTTGCACTTGGCATCACGTGTCTTGCATATGGCTCGACCGAGATGATCCACGGTTACGGCTTCCTCGCCGTGTTTGTCTCGGCCTTGGCGCTTCGGACGGTGGAGCGTCACCACCGATATCACGAGCACCTGCACAACTTCGCCGAACAGATCGAGCGGCTGTTGATGATGGTGCTACTGGTCTGCTTCGGTGCCGCCATTGCGGAAGGTTCGATCTTCGGTGCATTGAGCTGGCCGGTTGTCGTCACTGCGGCCCTAATCCTGCTCGTCGTGCGCCCGCTTTGCGGCTGGGTTGGCTTGATCGGTTTTCCTGCAAGACCCCTTGAAAAAGGCGCCATAGCGTTCTTTGGAATACGCGGTCTGGGATCGTTTTACTACCTGGCGTTTGCCCTTGGGCAGGCAGAGTTTCAAGGCAGCAAGGTCCTGTGGGTTACAGTCTGCTTCGTCGTTCTGAGCTCAATCATTATGCACGGCGTCTTGGTCACTCCCATGGTGCGTTTGCTCGATCGTAATCGCTTGTGACCCGCACGCGAGCACGATCGACGTTACCCGGCTCCGAAACGCGTGCATGCCCACCTCTGACCGATTGCGACGCATCGCTAAGACACTGGGCTATCAGACGGCTCGAGCACCGGCGTCGACGTTTCCGAAGGAGATTTCGGGGCTGACACTTCCCGGGAAACTCTAGCGAGCCGGCTGGCTAGGAATGCAAACAAACCTCAAGACTCAGTCGTAGAGAGTCCTCGCTGGCGCATGGAAGTCGGCTGCGGGGGGCTGATTGCCTTCGTGGCTGCCAGGGCCACCTATTTCCAGAACACCAAACAAGAATAGAAGCACAACGGCCACAAATGATCCCAGTATTGTGATGGTGGTTATGGCATCGTCCCCAGACTGGATTTTGTGCTGTGACATGCCGCCCGCTCTTTCAAGTAGCCAGAAAACCAAGCGATACAAAGGCTATGCACAGAACAAAAACTGGCGCCAGAATCCAGCGAGCCTCTTTGACGCTTGTCTCCATGATCGCCTCCTAAAGGTAGTCGGCAAATCAACGGAGCCTGCCCTTATCGGTTCCATCCAACTTGCCAACGGTGCGAGCATCAGGAGACGGGAACCTTCTTCGCTGGGCCAAGTTCATTGCGCGATGGGACATCGAGCAAGGAACCAAAACAATGCGCAACAAACTCTTACTGGGCGGCGTTGCCGCCTTGGCACTCCTTACCACTCCACTCATGACGCAGTCCGAAGGCTGGATCGTGGGAACCGCTCAGGCTCAAAGCGCTGCAATCAGTGTTGGCGTTTTCTACGACGAGCTGGCGTCGGAAGGCGCATGGGTGAAACATTCCAAGTATCGGTATGTATGGATCCCCACCAAAGTTGCAGCTGACTGGACCCCATACACGCATGGGCGTTGGGTCTACACCGAGCGCTACGGTTGGTATTTCGCGTCGGATGAGCCCTTTGCGTGGGCGGTCTATCACTATGGTCGGTGGGCCTTCGAACCGCAGCTGGGCTGGTATTGGGTTCCAGGGCGGCTATGGGCTCCCGCTTGGGTGAGCTGGCGTCGCAGCAACGACTATGTCGGCTGGGCGCCCCTTCCGCCAGAAGGTGATGGGCTGTCAGTCAGCGTCAGCATCTCGACCTATGAGCCGCCCCGCAGCCACTGGCATTTCGTGCCGGTTCGAAAGTTTGCTTCCCGCGATCTCAGCGTCGTGGTTGTGAACGACAACAGCGTCTACGAGCACACCGAGTATTACGGACCGGTGACCATCGAGAACAACATCGTCATCAACAATGTCATCAACATCAATTTCGTGCGTGACAACAGCGACGAGGAAGTCGAAGTGGTCGAAGCCAAGGTGGTCAACGACCCCCGTGATGCGAAGACGGCAGACGGCAGCGCCGTAGTCGCGGTTGAGGGGCAGGTTGGTGAGCCATCCTCGTCCGAGGCTCCGCCTGAAGGCAAAGAGCCGACTGAGGTGAAGTCCCCCACTGCCGAGCAGGAGGTTGAAGCTACGGCGGACGGAGAGACTACCGAACCTCCGGCGGGCGAAGCGAGCGACGCTCCTTCCGACACATCGGGTGAATCAGGCCAGAACCCTCAGGCCGAGCCAACCGAGGAGAATCCGGCCACCGCTACTGACGCGGCCAGGCCGGCGGAGGATCCGTCCAACGGTGCAACGGATAAGCCCGCGGATGCGACGGAAGGTTCGCAGCCTACAGACCAGGCCCCAGCCGAAGGCGAGACCTCTGACACGACTGAAGGCAGCGACAGCACGCAGCCGGTGGATCCTGCCCCGAGCGAGGCCGAAAACACGAAGCCGGCCGAGGCAGCCAAACCAGCAGAGGAGGCGCCCGATGCGGGCGAGGCGGCAGGACAGGCTCCTGCTGCAACGGCCCCGACAGAGCAGCCAGCTGACCAAGCACCGGAAACCGGTGAGGCGACCGACCAGGCGCCCGCCGAGGTGCCCGCAGAACCGGATGCGTCAGCCGGAAAGGAACAGCAGCCAAAAGCCGACCAGTGTTCGGAAGAAGACAAGGCGGCAGGTCGCTGTTGACCAGTCTCTAAGTAGGACGAGGTATTGGTCCGGCCGCATATCCTGCGGCCGGACCATCATTTCAATCAACTGCGCATCCGTCCGACCAAGTTGTGCACGAAAGCGCGATTGACATTTCGTTCCAAGCTGGAAGCGGATCTAATTATCGGTATCCTTCGACCCGCGCGCTGACGATCCGGCCGGTCCAAGCGTTCACTCGGACAGACCACAAGCGATCGCGGCGAATTGCCCGATATCGGTAGACGTTGCCGTGGCACCTGACCGGCTCCACGCGACGAAATCCTTCATTGCGTACGATCCGGCTGCCCTCGCGACAGGTGATCGCCTCATAGTCGTCGTCGTCCTCGTCCTCGTCCCACCAGTCACGCTGACGCTCGCGATGGTCCGGATAGCGTTCGGGGTAAGGCTCTCCGATCGCGATGCCGGCAGAGAATCCGTTGCCGGCGTGGGAGATTGACATCGAAGACGCCATGATTGCGGCGGTGGACAAGGCAGCAAACAGAAACTTCTTCATGGGTGTGGTCCTAGCTGACACTGCAAGACCAGATTAGCTCACGAGTGTTGAACACCGACGGAACACGGCATTCACCGGCCATTCATAAAATCGATCCTGACCTCAGGCGCGCCGCAGATTGATCTGGCTGGTGATGACCTCCTTGCCGGTCGTCGGGTCCTTGTCGACGGTAGTCAATTGCATTCCGTTGCTACCCTTTTTTTCCACCACGAGGCGCGCATCGCGATCGCCATTCACTTCCTTCGCCCAACGAATGGTGAGATTGATCGCGTTTCCATTGCGACGCCCCTGAAGCCCCGCCTTTCCGGAGCCAGCACCAAGATACGAGCCCTTGTAGCTTGAGCCGTTCGCCTTCAGGTTGGCGGACACTGCACGAGAAAACATGAAGAGCCCGCGACAGTTGCCGTTCAGGGCCAATGAGGAGGCCGCAGCGTCGGAATTGAACTTGCAGGATATGCTGACGGGTGATGCGTCTGCGCGGACCTTCACGGTTCCCGTGCCGGTCCAATTGCCTTCAAGTGAGGTCAAGAAGTCGGATTCTGAGGCCGCGACGACCGACGGTGCAAATGCAATGGAAGCGGCGAGGAGCATCCTCGCTAGTGAGGTTTTCATTCGAGCGTTCTTTCGTGATCGTTGGGTTTTGTGGCGCCCCGGCCATCGGAAACCGAACGTATAGCCGCGGCGGCGTGAACCAGTTCGGAACAGCTCGTTTAGTTAAGGTTCACCAAAGCTTTGGTGCGGTGGAATTGGGCCGAAGCCGTTCCAACGGGTGACGCCCGTGAGACAAACGATCGAGCGTCGTTGCTTGAAGGATGTAGGTCTCTACCTTCTCGACGTGGTGTCGTTGCAATCGGCGATAACGCGCATGTTGATTGCCGAAAGGAGACTCGTTGTGTCTAGCTAACCGCAAAAGGCAATACGGAGTTAGGCTTAGGGAATGCATCCGGCCGGCCAATCGGCCGGATGCATTCCTCGGTCAGCGTCCCGCGCGCAGCAGCGGCGTGATGCGGCGTATTGCGACCCGGCGGTTCTCCCGCTCGGGCGCCTGGGTAATGATCTTGAGCTGCTGCTCGCCATAGCCCTGCGTCACCAGGTTTTCCGGGGGTATGTCGAAATCCTCGGAGAGCGCCACCGCCACCGCTTCGGCACGTTGGTCTGATAACAGCAGATTTGCCTGCTCCGAACCGACAGCATCCGTGTGACCCTCGATCAGGAAGATCTCGTCCGGGTTCTTGCGGACCAGGTCCTCGATGGCCTGGCCTACGCTGTCCAGCGAGTCGAGCTGGTCTAGACCGATAGCCGCGCTGCCAAAAGCGAAGGTGATGGTGTCCAGATCAACGCGGCGCACCTTTTCGCGCAGGCGGTCGCTGTAGCGTACCTCGTCCAATGTATAGGCACGCTCCACTCGCTCTACCGGCGGCGCAACAAGCGTCTCCTGGATCTGGCGGCGCGAAGCCCGTCTGGTCTCCACGATGTATTCGTCGCGGGGGATGCGCAGCACGAGAGGCGGCAGCGGATCAATTTCTCCATAGTGCCTGCCTCGCCTGGGTGTCTTTTCGATATCGCGATTATCGATCAGGACGATCCTGCGACCGCCTGGAAGAACCCGGGTGCGAAGAAGGATATCGCCGTAACGGTCGCGCAATGTGACGATCTTGACACCATTTTCTCGGTAGACGGTCGTGCGCGTCTGGCCCCTCCCCAGATCCTCGACCTCGACGTCGCGCGCTCCTGACAGGAACCGATCGCTCTCTCTGTTTGGCTGAATGACCAGCTGGTCGCCGAGGCGGATGATGATGCGGTCGCCCTGGCGTTTTACGACTTCGCCGCGATCAGCACGGTCGCCGTTTGTGCGTTCGGCGCGCTCGTTGCCGGTGGAATCCAGCTGCTGCGGGTTCCGCGTCTGGTTGCGTCTGTCCCGTTCTCGCTGTCGCTTGCTTCGCGCATCGTTAGCGTCCTCGTCGGGTTCAGCTTGATCGGGGGCCGCCTGCTCCTGCAAGACCTCAACGCGCTTTCGTTCCCGGTCGAGCTTCTTGCGCAGTCGGCGCAATTCCTCGACCTCCGCGCTTCCGCGCTGGATCTGGATTTGCTGCTCTACGGGCGAGGCGCCTTTTGCAACCGGGGCCGGTTCGGACGGTTCAGGCGCCACGGGAGACGCCTTCAACTGCTCGCGACGGCGCTGGCGTTCTTGTCGCCGCTTTTCGCGGAGGTTGCCGGGCTGGCCGGTCGGCGAAACCTCGTTGGACTGGGTGGGGGCCGGCGCGATTTGGTCTTCTGCGGCATCATCAATCGAGTGTTGCTCTGCGGCCCTGTCGTCACGCCTTTTCTTGCGACGCTCCTCGCGCGTCATTTCCGGCTGCTCGGATTCGGGGGCGGCCGGTCTTGCCTGTTGGACGGCACGGGCTGCTTCTTCCTCTGCAGCCCTTAAGGCCTCCTCCTCGGCGGCCTTGGCCGCGCGCTCCGCTTTCTTCCTGGCGCGGACATTTTCTTCAGCGGCCTGAGCGGCTTCCTCTTCGGCGATCTTGGCAGCTTCTTCCTCTGCAGCCCTTAAGGCCTCCTCCTCGGCGGCCCTGGCCGCGCGCTCCGCTTTCTTTCTGGTGCGGGCATTTTCTTCAGCGGCCTGTGCGGCTTCCTCTTCGGCGATCTTGGCTGCCTCCTCATCCGCAACCCTTTGAGCCTCAGCCTGCTCGGCTTTCCTGGCATTCCTTTCGGCTTGGGCGGCATTCTTGCTCGCCGACCGGAAGTCGGCCTGCTTCTCTTCGGCAAAAGCTTCGGCTTCTTTGGCAGCTCTTCTGGCTGCGCGGGCATCTTCCACAGCCTCCTCCGCCCGGGCGGCAGCCTCACCGGCAGCCTGCTGTTCCGCTTCGCCGCCCTTGGCTGCTGCCCGTTCGGCACGTTTTACTTCTCTGACAGCCAATTTGGCTGCTTCCTCCGCCTCGGCTGCAATGGCAGCGGCGTAAGAAGCCTGCTCGGCGGCACGCGCAGCCTCCTCCTCGAGGAGCGGCAACATCTCTGCCTGTGCCACCAGTAATGTCCGGGGTGAGATCTCCTCAGCAGAGACAGCATGTGTAAGCGCCAATACCGAAACGGAACCAATCAGTAGGAGAGTGCGGAAAGTCATTCGATTTTGTCTCCATTTGCGGCGCAACGGCGCGGCTGGGAATTTGACACTGAGTTAATCGACAGGGCCTGAACTGCAGATGAATAGTGGTGCACCGCGAAGTCGCGAGTTCCGGGTGAGGGTTGCGATATTTGCTGCGAGACAGATTCACCTTGAACCGCCTTCGGCTGGAATGCGTCCAGATGGGCGGTAGGCGAAGCCCGCCAGCCAAGGTGGGGCTCGGTCAGCGGGCTCCTTGTTGGCCACCTCTGGCATTGGGACTCATTGGCGGCCTATCCTAAGAAACATTGGCAACGGAAATGGTTCCGCCAAGACGTGTCCCCCGGCCCGTATTGCATTTTGTAAGGATGAGAGCGTCTGTTCGATTGGCGTCTCCGCAGCGGCACCAATCAAGGTTGTATTGGCTGCGTGCGACAAGTCATCGAGCTTTGGATACAGCATCAACGACAAGAACTACGCTAAGGGAGGCAACGGTTGGCCCAAGGTTGTGACAAAAGAGGCCCGCCGCCCGATTGGGATGGGGCGACGGGCCATGTGCAGCCTTGATCCATTTCAGCGAGGGCTTCCGCGGATCAGACAGCAGCACCCGGGATTTTCTTGGTCAGAGTGCCAAGAAATCAGTCTAGCGCTTTATCGCTCTCGCAATCGCGATCAGAAGGCTCGCTCCGATGAAGCCGGCGATCAGGTAGCCAATCCACCCACCCAGTGAGACCCCGATCAATCCAAGCAGGATATTAGCGACGACGGCACCTACGATGCCAAGAACAATGTTCATGAGCACGCCCATGTTGCTCTTCATGAACATCTCGGCGAGCCAACCCGCCAAACCGCCGATGATAATAGCTGCCAGCCAGCCCACGCCTGCGTCTTCCATCTTATTCCCCTTTGCTTGCGGCCGATCTCGACCCGTTAAAATGAAATCTAGCTAGTGACGATCCGATTTGCGCTTAGCGCCTCGGCCAAGTGCCTGCCTATCAATACCCGTCGGGGCAGCGTGCGATGTATCTGCGCCCTGCTCTATCACGGTAGTAACATTTACCCGGTTCGTTGGCGGAACCGATCAGCGCACCAGCGGCCGCACCAACTGCGCCACCAATCAGGGCGCCCTCCGCCGTGTTGCCTGGGGCTGCCACTGCAGCACCAACGGCGGCTCCGCCCAGTCCGCCAATGGCCGCGCCACGTTCGGTCTGCGAGCATGCAGCCAGTGGGATCAGACACATCACGACAAATATGGTGTTTCTATCTCAACCTCCCAAGGGTTCCAATCCGCATCCACAATGCGCGGGAGATCGAATCGATCCGAGGGAGCAGCGCAGAAAAGCGAAACGGTTCATTATTTAGGGATGCTGTCGCTCGATGGGAGCTTGTCGTCCCTCCGCCAGGCATCTCGGAACATTGTCGCGCCACCTCGGTTTCAGACCTCGCGAGGTGGAAATGAAATTGTTCGAACTTGTTATGGCTCGGCTATCTGAAAGCTGGCGCCGACGACGATTTATACGACACGCGAGGGAAGAGGCTGAGGCAATGGACAAAGCCAAGCGGGAGTTCGCTAGGCGCTACCCTCGGATATTCGACAATCCGAAATCCGATGAGCATACGGGCGAAAGAGACTAGGTTCCCGACTTTTTGGTCTGGCCCAACCAGGAATGGCCGTCGCTCCAAGTTGTTTAGCGATGTGCCTGTCGCTCTATGGGGGCACTCTCAAAGAAGCCGCACGCATTTGTCTTGTCAGGAGGAACGCAATGGGTTCCTCCCCGTTCTCGATCCGATGGGCGCCGCCGGGACGGTAATCGACCCGCCCGCACAGTTCCGGACCTACGTGACTACAAACAGTCTGGATCCGGTTTACCTGGAAGGCGAGGTAGTCGTTGGCGCCGGAGTGCAAGACAGGTCAAGCTGCGAGATATCCCAGACTATGAGTATCGTACGTCTACATCAATGGGCAGCCTGTCCTGGTTGACTCCAGACACGCTAGATCGTGTATGTACGATAGAACTGGCGTGTGCGCAGCCGTCGGAAAGCCGCCGATGGCTGTGCACATGTTGGCCAGCAAAACATCCGACCCGAATGTGGAAGTAGGTGCTTCCGCAGCCTGATTGCAACTTTGCCGACACCGTCCGCTCCCGGCCGACTTTCTACCAGTCTGCTTTGCACTCAAGCCAGCCGTCAGACAAATTCCGCCATCGCTTGAAAGCTGACGTCCTCGGTCAGCCGCTGTTGATCAGCTGGGGGCTCGCGTGCAACGCGGGCCCGAAACTGTTAGGTTCCCACAGCCGATTGCCTGAGGATCCACGACATGCCGGGCCGAAAGGTACGCTACTTCGAGAGCTTCGACGGTGCCCAGATTGCCTATGCGATCTCGGGGAGCGGCCCGCCAGTGGTGCTGATGCCGAGTTGGCTGACACATCTCGAATATCAGGATCGCAGCGTGGCATGGCAGCCTTGGCTCGAAGTGCTTGAATCGCGGTACACGCTCGTCAGATACGACCCAAGAGGGTGCGGCATGTCGGAACGCGATGTATCGGATCTTTCCTTCGAAACTTGGGTCCGCGACTTCGAGGGACTCGTCGAGAAGCTGGGATTGGAGCAATTCGCTACGATCGGCATCTGCCAGGGTGGCGCCGTCGCAATCAATTACGCCGAAAGGAACCCTGGACGGATTAGTCATCTCATCCTCTACGGCGCCTACGCAAGGGGCAGAAACAGGCGGTCATCACCTCCCCTTGAACCCGAAAAGGCCAGGGTAATGATTGAGATGATCGAATTGGGATGGAGAGACTCGGACCGCGCCTTCATGCGTTCCTTCGCAACACAGTTCCAGCCCGAAGGCTCGATGGAGCACTTGAGTTCTTGGTGCGAACTGCAACGGCGCGCGACCTGTGCGCGAAACGCCGTGGAATTGACGCGCATCATGTTTGAGATCGACATCAGCCGGGCCGCAGAACGCATAACCTGCCCTACGCTGGTTGCCCATGGCGACCGCGACGCGGTTGCCCCTGTCGAGGAGGGTAGATTCCTTGCGCAGACTATCCCGAACGCGACTTTCCTGGAGCTCGATACTCCAAACCATCTAATGCTTCGCGGCGAGCCAGCATGGCGCGTGTTCACCGAGGCGATGCACGAATTCCTGCCAACCGCGACGGCGGACAAAGCCGAGTTCTCGGCACTTACCGCGCGTGAGAGCGAAGTCCTGCATCTGGTTGCACGCGGCCTCGACAATCATGCAATCGGCGCGCGATTGTCGATCACTGAAAAAACCGTTCGAAACCACCTCTCGGCCATACTCGACAAGCTTGGATCAGCGACACGCGTGGAGGCGGTTGTCCGAGCTCGCGAAGCAGGCTACGGCATCTAGGGTCGCCCGGGACCCCGGACCCACCTATTCTCTCACCACCGTCACGATTCTTCGCCGCTCTGGGACATCGGCCTCATGCGAGCGACCATAGCGCGGTCTATGATTCCTCGCTCAGGCCGGCACTGCCGCAGGCCTTCTGGAGGAAATGATGTCCGCACACCTCGCGCCACATATCCACCGCGTCGCCCCGCTCGGCGCGGCGATCATGTTCGTCTTTGGAGTGCATCAATCCGCTGGCGCCGACGACCAATCCTGCATCAGTTCAATGTCAATCGATGAATTGAAAAGCGTTTACCTCGGGTGCGAGCAAGCCGCCACAACCAGCAGGCTGAACGGAGGGGACGCCATGTACTGTTCGATGGTGTACGAGGAGCTTAAGGATAAAGCTTTCCGGGGAGAATTCAGGCGCATCACATCCTGGTTGGACCGGAACTGCCTGCGGTGCAGTCCAGAGTCGGAGAAACGTTGACGCATGCCTGAGGCGTTCTTACTGCGACCCGCAGGATTGCGCCCTATATCCGAAGTCAAGCGATCGGTGGCCTCGGCCCGTAAGCGGACGGTGCGGACACTCTAGGCGCGACAAGGGCGTGGTTTGAACGACATGCGTGCGAGCCGGCATCAAGGAGCAAGCGTGTCAAATAGTCGGTCGGTAGACTAAGTAGGCAGCTAACTTCTTTCCTCCCACATAGCTGTTAGCGGCGGGCAACACGAGCCGGGTCGCCAGCTCAGCGTGGCACCAGACGCAGCGCCAGTGCATCCACCAAACGGTCCGATGAGGTCGGCTTTATGAAGACCTGGGCATCCGGATAATGGGCGCCCAGTTCTGTTGGCAGGGAGACGCCTGTGCAGAATACGACCGGCACATTGGTTTCGATGAGGTTCACTGCCAGTGGCGTGACGATCCCGTCTAGCAGGTTCACGTCCAGAATGGCTCCGTCGGGCTTGCCCGAATCGAGTGCCGCGATGGCCTCCTCGACCCTTGCGAATGGTCCCATGACCTCGGCGCCCGACGCCTCGAATTCGGACGCCAAGTCCATCGCGACCATAATGTTGTCTTCGGCAATGAGGACGCGCGCGCCTGCGAGATTGCGTTTCACGGGACAACTTCCTGCGCAAAGTTGGCGTAGGGGTGAGCTACCGGTGCCTGGATCAGCCCGCGGATTTCGACATGGACGCCTTCAGGAGGATATTCGATCTGCACAGCTCCCCTGAGTTGGGGCCCGAGTATCCTTTCAAGCAGCATGGACCCGAAGCCGCGCTTGGTGGGGATGGTAACAGGTGGGCCACCTCGCTCGCGCCATTGAAGCGACAGGATCCGGCCGTCGAAGCCATCAGCCTCGACTGACCACGATAGGCAGACGACGCCGGTGTCGACGGATAGAGCCCCGTACTTCGAAGCGTTCGTCGTCAGCTCGTGGGTGGCCATCGCAAGCGCCATGGCGACATCGTCGGGCACATTCAGGTCAGGCCCGTCCAGCTCGACGCGGCGGTCATGATCATAGGGCTCGAGTTCGCTGAAAAGTATCTTGCGCAGCGCAGTCAGCCGGCCCGAACTGCTGGTCAGTACCGAGTGGCTCCGCGCAAGTGCGGACAGGCGGTGCGCCACGCTCTTGCGGAAATCGTCCATGGTCTCGGATGTCCGGAGCGTGAAATTGACCATCGATTGGACCGTGGCGAGATTGTTCTTCACCCTGTGGTGGAGCTCTTGGACGAGAAGCTTCTGCCTCTCCTCGGCTTCCTTTCGCTCGTCGATGTCGATCACGGAGCCGATATATCCGAGGAATTCGCCGCCCGGCCCGAACCTCGGGGCTGCCGCGTCGATAGCCCAGCGATAGACGCCGTCGGCACGACGCAGGCGGTATTCGATCCGGAAGGCCTCGCGGCGCGCATTCGCGGAAGCAAAGATGCGTTCGGCTTCGCCCTTGTCGTCGGGGTGGGTTGCATCCAACCACCCGAAACCCTTCGCCTCTTCGGCAGTCTGTCCGGTGAACTGATGCCAGGCGCGGTTCAGGTAACTGCAGTAGCCGTCGCTCTCCGTCACCCACATCATGACCGGCGCGTGGTCGGCCATATTGCGGAAACGCTCCTCGCTTTCACGCAGTGCCGTATCCCGCGCCTTCTCCTCGGCGATGCCACGCACCTCGATGATGGTTCCGATCGGATGGCCGTTGTCGTCACGGATCGGGCTGGCCGTGAAAGCGACGGGATAGAAGCGGCCGTCCTTGTGAACGAAGGTCTCCTCGCCCTGCATCCGGTTCCGCTCGGGAAACGCGCGGTCGATGGGACAGTCTTCCAGGGGATAGTGCCGACCATCTGGATGGGTGTGGTGGACCACGTCGTGGAGTGCGCGCCCCTGGGTCTCATGCAGGGAATATCCCGTCAGGCGCTCGGCTGCCGCATTCATATAGGTGCATTGCTGGCGCTCGTTCATCAGGAAGATGGCGACCGTGGCATTGTCCAGGACGGCATTCAGCTGCCTGCGAGCTTCCTCGCTGTCGAGCTCATTTATCGTGTTGAGATGCGGGTCCTGAGTGGGGTCGCCGTAGTGCACGTTTTCTCCTGAGATCGGCGCCCTCGGCGCATCAATCTGCGGTGCAATGTTGAAATAGAACAAGCGGCGTCCCTTTCCGCCGCAGTATTCAACGCGCCTGTCGGGTTGTAGTTCCAACCAATTGAACGACCCTGAAACGCTCGAGCGCGTTTGACGGGCATCGATGCTTTCGCACGCTTTTCGCCCGGCACTCGCGACCCGGCACAGCGCATTCACAAAATCTGATCGATCAATCGTCCCACTAAGCGCCTTGAGGTTTCAATCTGGCAGGATTGCTGTAGGAGTCGGATTCCAGCGAGCACCCCACACATCAGGGAAAAGGCGTCCGTGTCAGTCTTGTCGCGCAACAATGTCAAACTCGGCGGTGCCGGCCAGCAGCCCATGATGTTTGCACATGGCTTCGGATGCGATCAGAACATGTGGCGCTTTGTGGCTCCCGCGTTCGAAGCCGACTACAGGGTCGTTTTGTTCGATCATGTCGGCGCGGGCCGTTCGGATTTGTCGGCTTACGACCCTCAGAAGTACGCCAGCCTGCAAGGCTACGCGGATGATGTGGTGGAGATCTGCCTCGAACTCGGGTTGTCCAAGGTGATCTTCGTCGGCCATTCCGTCAGCGCCATGATTGGCGCCCTGGCTTCGATCAAGGCGCCGGAGCTTTTCGAAAGCCTCGTGATGGTAGGGCCTTCGCCCCGCTACATTGATGACACGGGATATACGGGCGGCTTCACCGCCGATCAGATCGACGAATTGCTTCATTCGCTTGCCGACAACCACATGGGATGGTCGGCTGCGATGGCCCCGGCGATCATGGGCAATGCGGATCGCCCCGAACTCGCGGACGAACTCACCGACAGTTTCTGCCGTACCGACCCGGACATTGCGAAAGCCTTCGCTCGCGTGACCTTCACCTCGGACAACCGCGCCGACCTACACAGGGTCACTGCTCGGGCACTGATCCTGCAGTGCAGCAACGACATCATCGCCTCGGAGCAGGTCGGTGAGTATGTCCAGGCGCATGTGCCCGACAGCAAGCTAGTCTATCTGGAGGCGAGCGGCCACTGCCCCAATCTGAGCGCGCCGGACGAGGTGATCGCGGCTATCCGCGATTTCGCCTAGATGATTCATCCGGGCGAGGGCAGGGCTGAGCAGGTCGAAGACCTTAACGACCTCTATGAGAATGCTCCGTGCGGCTACCTGTCGCTGAACCCGCAGGGACTCATCGTGAAGTCCAACGCCACCCTGTCGTCATGGCTCGGCTTTCCCACAGATCAACTCGTCGGCAAGCGCTTGCGTGATCTCTTGAATGTTGCCGGCAGTATCTTCTACGAGACGCACTTTGCGCCCTTGCTGAGGATGCAGGGGTTCTTCAACGAGGTAGCGCTCGACTTGGTCACTGCCGATGGGGGGCTGCTCCCGGTCCTCGCCAATGCCGTCGAGAAGCGCGATGCGGTCGGCGCGCTGGTCTTTACGCGAGTGACGCTTTTCCAGGCGACCAAACGCCGACGCTACGAACGCGAACTCGTCGACGCGCAAGAAGCCGAGCGAAAGCTCGGGAAACTGCGGGACCAGTTCATTGCCGTCCTCGGGCACGATCTGCGCAATCCGGTAGCCGCCTTGAATGCAGGGGTCCAAATGCTGCTGAAGGAGCCTCAGAGCGAACGATCTCTGCATGTCATCGGTTTGATGCAGGGTAGCCTCGCACGCGTTTCGGAGCTGATCGACAACGTGATGGACCTTGCACGCAGTCAGTCAGGCGGCGGGATAAGACTGTCGCGTGACGCGAGCGCGCCGCTCGGGCCGGTCCTTCACCAGGTCATCGAAGAACTAGAAGCAGCACATCCGCAACGAAGCATCGAAGCCGAGATCAATCTGACCGAACCGGTCGACTGTGATCGACGGCGGATTGCCCAACTCGTTTCGAACCTCCTCAGCAACGCGATCACCCATGGTGCCTCCGACCGACCCGTTCGCCTCCATGCCGAAACGACCGGAAAGGAGTTGGTGCTGGCGATCGCCAACCACGGCGAACCGATCCCCGAAGAGGTAAGGTCTCACCTGTTCCAGCCGTTTTTTCGGGGCAGCACGAGCTCCAGCCAGCAGGGGCTGGGCCTCGGGCTGCACATAGCCTCCGAGATCGCCCGCGCGCACGCCGGCTCGCTCGGCGTTCAATCGCTCGAGGACGAAGTGCGCTTCACATTCCGGATGCCGTTGGCATAGCTTTCGGAAAGCGACACCCAAGGACGATTGGGTGGTAGTCAGGTCTCAGACGGGGTTGCACACTTAATCATAAGCGACGGGGAGTCCTGGTCGTTATCAATGAGGCAGTATTGCGGCAGCCGATCATGAGCTCGTTTGAAGGAGACCGACTGTATCGACCCCGAGTTGGTAATACCGCTTTGCGACCCCACGTCTGACGTAACGTAGGTGCCCGGCCGGTCCTGAGAGCGGACGTCGTCGGCTTCACTCTAGGGTTCTCGATGCCGGTTGAGGCTGGGCAATATCGCCAATCAGAGCATCATGTCGGGGAGCCAGGTGACGAGCTTCGGCCAGGCGATCAGAACCCCCAAGAGGATCAGATCGACCACCACGAACCAGCCCACGCCCTTGAAGATCGTCGTCAACGGCACGCGATCGCCCAGCGCACCTTTGATGACATAGACGTTCAACCCCACAGGAGGCGTGAGCAGCCCGATCTCCAGCAGCTTAACCAGGATAATCCCGAAGAAGATGAGATCGACGCCGGACTCGCGGGCCATCGGCAGTATGATGGGCATCGTAAGCAGCAGGATGCCGATCGAATCGAGGAACATGCCGAGAAAGAGGTAGAGGATGGCCACTGCCGCCAGAACCAGGAGCTGTGTGGTTCCGAACTCCACCAGCAGACCCGCCGTGTAGGCCGGCACGCCCGAGAGGGCCATGAAGCGGCTTAGCAGCGACGTTCCGATAATCACCATGAAAATGGAGGCCGTCGACAGCAGAGTTGCCTCAAGCGCACGGCGCATGACTCCGAGGTTCATCTGTCGCGTCACGAGACCAAGCAGAATCGCCAGCCCCGCTCCGATCGCGCCCGCGGAGGTCGGGGTGAACAGGCCCGTAAAGATTCCGAGAAGAACGCCAATGATGATTACCGGCAGGGGCCAGGTCTCCCGGAGCGCTGCGATCTTCTCCGAGGTGGTGAACTTGTCGTCGACTTTCGGCGCCAGCTTGGGGTTGATCGTGCAGCGAATGATGATCATCGCCGCGAAGGCGAGCGCTGTCAGTATGCCTGGAACGACGCCGGCTGCGAACAGCTTGGCAATCGAGACCTCGGCGAGGTAGCCATACAGCACCATGAGAATGGAAGGCGGGATGAGAGCGCCGAGCGTGCCTGCCGCCGCAATAACGCCCGTGGCGAGGCCCGGATGATAGCCATAGCGGAGCATCTCCGGGGTGGCGATGCGCGCAAATGCGGAAGCCGTGGCGACCGACGATCCCGACGCGGCTGCAAGGACGGCGTTGGCGCCCACGCTGGCGACGGCGAGGCCGCCAGGCATCCACGACAGCAGGATACGCATCGCACGGAACAATCCGCTCGACAGGCCCGCCTCGGAGGAGACGAACCCCATCAGCAGGAACATCGGTATGGCGGTTAGATTCCAGTCGCCGACGAAGTTGAAGGGTATCGCCGTTACAATTCCCCACGCCGCCCTGAAATTGAGCAGTACCGCGATCCCGAGAAAGGACACGAGGCCGAGCGCAACACCGATCTGCACACGCAGCGCCAGGAGGAACAGTCCGGCACCCAGGCCAAGAAAGCCGATTGCAACATTGCTCATTGGGTGGCCCTAAACCTCGGTCTCTTGCGATCGCGCAGCAAACTCGGACAAGGGCGCCCATGTCGCTCGGAAAAGGTGGCGGATACTGGCCAGCGTGATTGCAGCAAAGCCGATCGGCAAAATGAACTTTGCCGGCCAGACCAGGACATAGACCGAAGCCATCAGCACCTCGTTCTTGGCAAAAGAGGCGACCGCGTCGAGCCAGGTCTGCCGGGTCAGGATGCCAAAGAAGATCACGGAAATCAGATAGCCGAATACCAGCGAGAAGCGCTGCATCCAGGCCGGCATATTCAGGTAGAAGAGATCCACCTGGATGTTCTCGTGCTTCCATTCGACCATAGCGAGCGGGAGAAACACGACCAGCACCATGTGGTAGACGGAGATGACCTCCAGGTTGCCCGGTATCGGCGCGCTGAACAGATTGTCGGCGATCACGTCGACCACGGTCTGCATCATCATGAGCAAGAGTCCGATGCCAGCAATCAGGATCAGGACCCGTGCCATGCGTTGTAGCAGGACGTCTACCATGATGGTCTCCTTGCGCGAATGGTGCGCCGCTGAGCGGCGCACCATCTCATGCGCTACTGGCCGTAGGTTGCCGCGTCGATCTTGGCGTAGAGTTCGGTCCTGAATATCTCCTGCAGCGCTGCGGCGTCCTCGCGGGACGTGTCCGCCAGCAGCTTATCCCACCTGGCGTATGTCTCCTTGAAGCGCGAAACGAGACCTTCAGGATCCTGTGCGCCCAACTGCGCACCGGTCTCGCTTGCGATGCGTGCCGAGTTCTCGGACACGAACGTGTCCAGGGAAGCCCGCAGCTCGGCGGAAGGCTCGGCGATTGTCACGTCGTGCGACGGCGCTTCGGCGACTGCCTCGTCGACGGTCGCCTGGTAGGCGATCATCAGATCAACAGTGTTGTCGGAGATCGTGTCTAGCATCAGTCGCCGATGCTCCTCGCTCAGGCCAAGCCAGGTGTCGCGATCGATCGCGTATTCCCAGCCGGCGAAGTAAGGACCGAAGCTCAGCCGAGTGGCGTTTTTGGCCACGTCCCACAGCGAACGGGACTTCAGATCGTTCAGCGCGTTCACGGCGCAGTCGAGCTGGCCTTTCTCCAGGCCACTGTACATATCGGAAGAGGGAACATTGACCGCACTCGCCCCGACCGAGGTCGCCCAGGCCGAGTGGATCGGTGACGGCATGCGCAGCTTCGCACCACGGATCTGTTCGAGCGTGGTGATCTCGCGATTGCACATCATCTCGTAGACAGGTGAAGCGTAGGCGCCGAGGAACACAATGCTGTGGCGGTCGAACATTGCCTTCATCGCCGGGTCGTTCATGTAGAAGTCGGCGACGGTCATCATCGTGACCATTGGATCGTCAAGCCCGATGGCAAGCACGGCAGCCACATTGTCCTCGGGGAGATCCGAGGGCGTATAGGTGCCGGCGTGATAGGTCATCTGAACCAGCCCGTCAGTCAGACCTGACAGGTGGGCAACCGGCGGCAGCAGGGCTGTGCCGGTATAGACCTTCAAGGTCAAATCGCCGTTCGAGCGTGTCTTGAGCTCCTCGGCCAAGGCTAGGTAGCCGTCGCGCGTCAGCGGATGCGTGTCCGGAAACCAGACGCTCGCGGTTATTTCTTCTGCGGCTGCCGGTTGGACGGAAAGGACCCCGACCACCGCGGCTGCACACAATGCTGCAAAACGTGTCTTCATGTGATTACTCCCATTTTCTTGTGCTAGAGATTTCTGTCAAACCCGTTCAATCGGGAGGCCTTGCCGGCTTCCCCCCTTCCGTTTTCTTCTTATGAAGCGAACCCCAACCTGTCCTTGAGCCAATACCAGCGTACGCCGATGTTCATCACAGGCTCTCGCAGCCTGTGCCAGCCAATCGGCCTGATTGAGCTGACGGGGTACACCGGTTCAGTCTCTCCGGTCATCCACTTCGCGACCATCGCGCCAAAGGAGGTGCTCATCGCGATGCCGCGCCCGTTGTAGCCAAGCGCGACGAACAGACCCGACGCCGGGGCGTGCAGATGCGGCAGACCGTCCATGGTCAGCGCAAGATGCCCCGACCAGCTGTTCTCAATTCTGGTATCGGCAAGATCAGGGAAGGTTCTCACCATTCCGGCTCGCAGGGCAGACATAAGCCCGGCATGCTCGAGCGCCCCGACAGAGCCGCGCCCACCAAAGACAATGCGTCCGTCAACCGATTGTCGCATATAGAAGGCGAGCTTTCTTGTCTCCGATAGCACCACCCCTCCCGGAAGTATCCTGTCGCGGACTTCCGGGGCCAGGATCTCGGTCGCAATAAGCATGCTTTGCACCGGCAAAACGGACTGTTTCAGGCCCGGCACGAGGTCTGAACTGTATCCGTTCGTGGCAACCAGAACCTGCCGCGCTGTCAGCACGCCACCTGGGGTGCTGACTTCCCAAGCCGCCGCCCTGCGTTTCAGCGAGGTGACGGGGCTGTTCTCGAAAACAGTCGCTCCTGCAGCTGATGCTGCGCGCGCCAAGCCTCGCGCATAGGCGAGCGGGTTGATGGCGCCGGCGCGCGGATCGCGCCATCCTCCATGGTAGAGTGTCGTTCCGACCCGCGCAGCGATCTCGCTTCGCGACAACAGCTCGATGGCTACGCCGCGCTCTTGCCACTGCTGCGCGCGGTTCACGACCTTGATCAGTGCCTGCTTCGAGTGCGCAGCCTGAATCCACCCCGCGCGCACCGGCGCGCAGGCGATCTGATGGCGATCCACCAGGTCAAAGACCAGGTCTGCCGCACCACCTGCCAGATCGATCAATTGCCTTCCATGATCAGGGCCGAAATGGGCCAGCAATTCTTCGGGATCGTGCTTCAGACCGGGGATGACCTGGCCGCCATTGCGGCCGGTTGCCCCGAACCCTATGTGCCGTGCCTCCAACACGATCGGTCGATGCCCGGCCTCTGCAAGATGCAGCGCGGTCGAAAGGCCCGTATAGCCGCCTCCGATGATGACGAGGTCAGCCTCGTCCGAGCCTGACAACGCGTCTGCGGTCAACGGTGGCTCCTGGCTTGAATGCCACCATAGTGCGCGGTTGAAACTGTCGGCGCTCAATCCCATCAGTCGACGTCGGCAGCGGCATATTGCGGGTAGACCGAGCTTGCAGTTGCCTCGGAGAGCATGCCGTTTGCGACATCCAGGCGGATCTCATCAACATCTCGCTTGTCGGGCGGCCCGTAGCCTGCCCCGCCGCCCAGCTTGAAAACGACTAGGTCGCCCTTCTTCAGTTCCCTGATGTCCTTCGATCCGAGCTGAATCACTTCGCCTCCTCGGTGAATTTCGCATGCTCCGGTCGTTCCCGGGGTTCCGCCGAAAAGCGGTTGCGGAGGGAACCGGAAATGATCCGAATAGAGAGCGACCTGGGCGTCGTCCTTGAGGATACGGAAAGCCTTTACGAAGCCGGCCCCACCGCGATGGGTTCCATGACCATAGGCTTCGGGAACAAGCGCGTATTCTTCGACACGGAAGAAGCTGTAGTCCTGGTCGATGGCCTCCACAGGGGTGTTGGCACAATTTGCCATCGGCATGTCGATGGCGTCACAGCCATTGGCGCTGACCGAGGCGCCATAGCCGCCACCATAAATCTCGAGATAGACGGAATAACCGGTGTCACCGAGCCAGGAAAGGCAGCCGGACGTTGTCGTGTCGAACCCGCAGGCAATGACCTCTTCAGGCACGGCCTGAGACAAGGCCTTCATAGTGGCATTGAAGGCGCGGTAGCAGATATTCATTCTCGCACGCACCGGTGCTGGATAATTGGGGTTCAGGATCGAGCCCTTGGGAACCTTCACGTCGACCGACCGGCTCACACCTGCGTTGAATGGGATATCCGGTGAGGTCAGAACACTTTTGACGCATGACAGCGTGGCCGACATCGTCGCTGCCAGCGGAGCATTGAGAAGGGTGCGAACCTGAGGATCGGTGCCCTCATAATCGACCTCTATCTGGTCTCCCCGAATCGTCACTTTCGAACGGACGCGCACGGGTTCGGTGCCGATGCCATCGTCGTCGATGAAATCTTCCCCGCGATAAACGCCATCAGGCGCTGCGGCTATGCCGGCCCTGAACCGACGCTCGGCGTAGTTCTGAAATTCCGTCATGACCTCCATCACCAGGGCGGAACCATATTTGTCGCACAGTTCCCCAACACGTCGCGTGCCTACGCGATTTGCGGCGATCTGGGCGTCGCAATCGCCCATGGTCTGGAGTGGTGCACGGACGTTGGCGCGCAGGAATTTCTCCAGAATTCCGCCGTTCCAGTCGCGGCTGTAGGAGAACTTCGTGGGCGGCAGGATAATGCCTTCGGAATGAACGTCGCGGGCGTTGGGGCTCAGGCCCGGATTGCCGCCACCAATATCGAGATGGTGCGCAACCGAGGCCGCGAAGCCGACCCGTAGGCCGTTGTGGAAGATTGGATTGAAAAAGAAAATGTCCTGCAGGTGCTGACCGCCTGAGTAGGGATCGTTGATGATGAAGAAATCGTCCTCGGTTAGCTCATCAAGATCATAGGCCGCCGCACAGGACTGGAAGACCGAGCCGATGGTTCCAAGCTGCATCGGGATCAGTTCTGCCTGAGCAATCGTGTTGCCATCGCGGTCAAGGAGGGCTGCTGAGCCGTCCCGCGCTTCGCGCAGGATGGTAGAAAAGGCGGATCTTATCAGCTTCTCCCCCATTTCGCGGGCGGCAGCGACCAAAGCCTGGCTGATGACAGCATAGTCCGTAGGGTTCAGAGCCATGACTTAAGCCTTTTTCCGCAAGATGAGGTTGTCGTTCTCCTGCCGGACCGCGAACCATCCCGCCGGCACGAATGTCGAGGTGGAGTAGCCCTCTATCAGAGCGGGGCCGGCAATCTCGCTGCCTATTTCCAAGGACGAAGCCGTAAGAACGTCGACGTCATAGGGACCATCGCTACCCTGCATCACGGACTTCTGGTGTGCCGGCCTGTCCGTCAATGCGCGCTCTTTCAGAAGGGGCAGACTGTCGATCTTGCGCGTCGCCTCCAACCGGAAGCCAACGATCTCGATTGCCTGGGCAGCCGAAGCACCGTGCATGTAGACGCGATGATGGGCAGCGATGAAACCGTCGATCAGGTCTTTCCGTGAGAGGGTCTTAAGCGCGCCCGCCTGGATATCGACGCTGATTTCGAACGCCTGGCCAACGAAACGCATGTCGGCGCCGAAAGTATAGCTCAGATCACCGTCAAGCTCGTAGGACTCGAAATCGGCCTCCGCCTCGGCCACCATGGCGACGAAGGTGTCTCGCACGACATCCGGGGCAGCGTCATCGACGGCAGTGCGCCTCGTCATCGTGTAGATTTTCGCGAAATCGGATGCGATCAAACCATAGGCGGACAGCACCCCTGCATTTGGCGGCACAAGCACCTGGGCCAATCCGAGATCGTCTGCGATCTCGACTGCCATCAGCGGGCCAGCGCCTCCGAACGGCACCAGGGAATAGTCACGTGGGTCATGCCCTTTTTCCGTCGAGACAAGCTGGATCGCGCGCACGATGTTTGCGGCAGCAAGTCGCAGCGAGGCATTGGCAGCTTGTGCAACCGTCATGCCCAGCTTCTTTGCCAGAGGCTCGAAGGCCTCGACGGACCTTTCCGGGAGGATAGCCATCGTGCCGCCCAGAAATGCCTCAGGCCGGATCGTGCCACAGATCACATGGGCATCGGTGATAGTTGGCAGTGTCCCGCCGCGGCCGTAGCAGGCAGGACCTGGCATGGCGCCTGAACTGCGCGGTCCGACGCGCAACATGCCACCGTCGTCGATCCAGATCAGGCTGCCGCCGCCGGCGCCGATTGTCGCAATGTCGAGAACGGGCGTGCGAACCGGCAGGCCATCCAGGATCGTATCGGGAGAAAGGCTCGGCCTGCCATCGGTCACCAGGCAGACATCCGTTGACGTGCCGCCCATATCGAAAGTTATGATATTGCCGACCTCCGATCTCATGGCCTGCCGCGTCGCGCCGACAACGCCGGCAGCGGGACCGCTGAACAGGGCCGAGATGGCATTCCGGCGCATGCCGCCGACAGGAAGCCGCCCGCCATTCGATTGCATGACAGAAAACCGATCCTTGAACCCAAGCTTCCCAAGCTTCTTTTCAAGTCTGTTCAGGTAGGCGTCGATTACCGGCTGAACATAAGCGGCGAGAGTGGTGGTTGAGGCACGCTCGAACTCGCGAAACTCGCGGCTGACATCGGAAGAGCAGGTTATGAACACCCCCGGCAGATGCGCCTCCAGAGCTGACTGGATTGCGCGTTCATGGTCTGGATTCACATAGGAAGAGAGCAGGCATATGCCGATTGCCTCGTAAGCGCCGGCCTGCAGCGCTGGAACCAGTCGATCGACCTCCGCCTGCGTGTTGAGTGCCTCGATGATGGTCCCGTGGCCATCGACACGCTCCGAAACCTCGAAGCAGTCGCGACGCTCCACGACAGGAACCGGTCGCTGGTAGCGAAGATCGTAGATGTTGAGGCGATCATGACGTTGCAGATGCAGAATGTCGCGAAACCCTTTGGTCGTGATGAATGCGACTCGCGCCCCCTTCCGTTCAAGAAGGGCGTTTGTCGCCACCGTCGAACCGTGAACGAGATCCTCGACCTTGCTCAGGTTTACCGAGGCGTGGTCGATTGCGTTCATCACCCCGATGTCGGGACTATGCGGGGTACTAGGCACCTTCGTTAGGACGATGTGGCCATCTTCCACAGCCACAAGATCTGTGAAGGTCCCTCCGACTTCGACTCCGACGCGCATGAATCCCCGCTGGCAATAATGAAATTTTTGTCAGTCAATCTTCACTTTTCAGAACTTTCAAGCGAAAAATGCACTGTACGCGATAAAAAATGGCTGCTATCGCTCATTGTAGGTTAGGTTCGGGCGCCCTGGGCCATGCCCCTGTATACTGTGTGCAACCTTCTTTGGGGCGCGCGACCCGTCTTCGCGCAGAAGGAAGCGACAATCTGCTTGTGCAGTGGAAACCCTGTGATGAATGCGAACAACCCGATTGGAATCAGGCTACGTCAAACCCGCAAAGACTTGGATCTTTCGCTTGCCGATTTGGCGAAGCGGTCGGGCGTGGCGATCGGAACGCTCAGCCAGTTGGAGCGGGGCATGGGCAGCCCGTCGTTGAGAACAATCGAACGGATCGCTCTTGCACTCGGAGTGCCGATCTATTGGCTATTCGAGGTTCAGGGCCGCGGAGATGAATCAGGGGATCCGGTTGTCGTGAGATCGGGTCAGGGGATTGCGCTGACCGTGACCGAGGACGGCATGAACAAAACTCTGATCACGCCGCGCAGTTTCGAGCCAATGCAGTTGATGACGGTGGAGATGCAGCCGGGCTCAAAGTCCGGTCCGGGATACTTTCGGCACGAGGGGATCGACGTCGGTTACGTCCTGTCCGGCTCGCTTCATCTTGAAGTGGATGGACGCCTGTACGTGCTGTCATCGGGAGATACGTTCGCCTTTGACAGTCACCTGCCGCACCGCTTCGAGAACCGAGGCGGCTCGCGGGCCGAGGTGTTGTGGATCAACACCAAGAGCAAGCTCAGCGGTTTACCTGAACCCGAAGGCCAGAAGGCGGCGGATAGTCTGCCACTAGCTGGCGGTGAGAAGGCGGAGAGCCGGCCTCAGTGATCCGCAGGCCTCTGAATGTTACCGGGGTCCTCACCATGCTTGCCCTATGTACGATCTGGGGCTTTCAGCAAGTTGCGATGAAGGCCATGGCCGTTTCGGCGGACCCGCTGCTGCAGGTTGCCATACGATCGTCTGGGGCGGCGATCCTTGTGTGGACCTACAGCCGCCTTTGGCGTCGCGACCAGTGGGTCAACGGGTTGGCTTGGCGAGAGGGTCTCGTCGTCGGTGCCCTGTTTGGAATCGAGTATCTGTTCGTCGGCATTGGCCTGCGTCACACGGGGTCGGGGCTGATGTCGGTGTTGCTCTACACGGCGCCGGTTTTCGCTGCCATCGGTTTGCATCTGGCGTTGCGCGAGGAACGGCTTGCCTGGTCCCAATGGGTGGGGTGTATCGCAAGCTTCGTGGGCGTCTCGATCATTTTTCTCTTCCCGTCCGATGCTGGCCACGAACCGGTTTTTTCACGCGACCTTGCGCTTTTGGGGGCGCTGTGCGGGCTCCTCGCCGGACTGTGCTGGGGCCTGACGACGGTCGCGGTACGGGTATCCCGGCTGTCTGAGGCGCCCTTTTCGCAAACGCTGTTCTACCAGTTGCTAGGCGGTGGCATCTTCGCGTGGCCGGTTGTGATTTTCTTCGACTATGGGTCCTGGCAGCCCTCCGTCACCCTCGTGGCGTTGACATTTTATCAAACGGCTATCGTCTGTTTTGCCAGCTATCTCGTATGGTTCTGGCTGTTGCAGCGCTATCTCGCCTCGCGGTTGGGCGTGATATCGCTGCTGACGCCGGTGATTGCCGTCCTTCTCGGCGCATTACTGCTCGGGGAAGAAATCACCATACAGTTTATGGCGAGTACCGTGCTGATCGTTGCTGGCATCGCGACCATGATGTTGAGCGATGTTCGAAGCAGGCGCACGAAGATCGCATCGCCCAACTGAGATGGATTGGGTCCACCAGAGTGGCATTGTTATGCTTCAAATCGCGAGGGAGTAGCCTTTGGTGAACGGGTCCGTGGCGCCGCTCAACTTCCCATCCGACCCGCGAGCGACGACCACTGGTCGCGCCATCTCGTAGTCGAACGGCATGAATTGTTCTGCCACCGCTTTCCAGGGCATACGCTCAGCGTCCCAGGTCGATGCAAGCGAGCTCAAGCGCTCTGAAACGAGGACCTGTGTCCCGCTAGCGTCGATGCGCGGAGCGGCAACCGCTTCTTCCGCCGACATGTGGCGTTCGACCAGGTTCAGCGCGACTTGAACGACTGCGTTGATGATCCGCCGACCGCCCGGCGCGCCCACGGCTGCTACCGCTTGGCCGTTGGAGGTGAGGAGCATCGGTGCCATGTTCGCAAGAGGACGCTTGCCGCCGGCGATGCTGTTGGCTGCGCCAACGCGGGCGTTAAACCATCCCATCGCGCCGTCGAAAAGCAGTCCCGTCCGCTCGCAAACGACCTTGTTGCCGAAATGGTTAGCGGCCGTGTGGGTCATCGATACGGCCATGCCGCTTCCGTCGATGACCGAAAGATGCGTCGTCCCGGACGTTGGCGCCGTGGATCCCGCCGGGTTCCACTCCGTCTTCGCCGATTGGGCCTCCTGGAACGCCCAGGGGTCGTGGGCGGCGTGGGAAGCGAACTTTTCCCAGGGCAGCGGCTCCCCGGGCCGGCTGCGAGGCGCAGGCTTGCCCTCTTTGATCAGCCTTGCCGTCATCAAGGCGTAATCGTCCGAAAGCAGTCCGGCTTCCGGGACTGCGACGAACTCGGGGTCGGCCAGCCAGTGGTAGCGATCCGCAAAAGCATGCCAGCCCGCCTCGGCATAAGCCCTCAGGCGCTCGGTCGTGTCGTCGACCGGCGCCTCATGGGGATAGATGGCTGACCATGTCTTGAGTATCTGGTGCTGTGTTATGGTTCCCGATGGCGCCGTCGGCCCCCAAACGTCGACGCCGCGCAATGTCATGTGGCGCGCCTGCTTGAAGATGGTGCGCCCGTCGCGCAGATCGCTGCGGCTGATGATGCCGCCGAGATCCTGGACCGTTTCGCAGAGCTGATCGCCGATCTCACCGTTACGGAATGCCGCTGCGCCTTCGGTGGCCAGATGCTCCAGGGTGCGTCCGAGTGCATGCTGCACAATGCGTGTCGGTGAGCCGAGGGTCGCTTCCCCCAGATGCGCTGCCGGCGCCGGATCTCCGTCGGCGAGGAAGGTCTCCCTTGCCCCCGGATCGCGGCGCAGTTGGGCAAGATTGGCGACAACTTCCAGCGTGTAGTAGGAGTCGGCGGCAAAGCCCTCAAAGGCAAGCTTGATCGCCGGAGCGAGGATCGTTGCGATCGGTAGCGTACCGAACCTGCCATGTGCATCGAGAAGCCCGGTCATGGTCGCGGGAACGCCGGCCGCCCTGATCCCCTGAAGGTTTTCGTCGCCGACGACCGTGGAGATGCCTAGGCCGCGGTCGAGCTTGCGGCTTTCGTCGATCTCGTAAAGGTTGGCGGTCGCCGCGGCGGGTGCCCTGGGAGCGAACTCGATCGAATGGACGGACCGCTCTCCAGGAACATGGACCAGCATGAAGCCTGAACCGGCAAGCGTCGTTTCCATCGGCTCGATGACACCGGCGACAAATCCGGCTGCAACGGCCGCATCCACTGCATTGCCGCCCTGTTCGAGCATCGTCATGGCTGCCTGGGCCGATTCCAGCCGACCCGCCGAAACAGTGCCTCTGCGTCCTGAGGCGCCAGCCTTGCCTACGATTTGCTTCGACTGCTGCAAGATGCTCTCCTTTACGATCTGCTCAGTGCCAACTCTTCTGTTCGAAGACGGGCCGCTGCCCCTGTTGGGGATGAATGATCAAGTTGCGAACTCACGATAGTGACATCTGCCCCTTGGGAGATTGTCATCGAGAATCCAGCCTTCCCCGGAACCTCGAAGGTGTGTTGCACCGAACTGCCATTAGGTTTCCAGTCCGCGTCGGCACTAGCCGAAGCTCTGTCATGAGCACCAGTAGCAGTAGGCTGGCCAACACGCGGCCTAGCGGCAGCTAACACCTTTCTCATTCCATAAGAAGTCAGTCTGCATGTGGCCCCGTTCCGGTCTTTCAGCTTCGCGACCCCTATACGGTCGTTTGTCGGCTCTTGATCTGGTCCCGAAAGCAGCCGTTCGTTGCAGGGCCAGCGAAGGTGTTTTTAGCGCGACAGCGGACCTTCGCCGTGGGAGGCACTGAGGTCGGCTAAGCGGACGAAGCTGCCGTTCGCCCGGTGTCGGCTTTGGGTAGAGATTGCGGCGAAGACCAAGCCGTTGGTAACTGCAATCTAGTCTACAAGGCCTAACTGCCGCGCAATGGTCGCACTATCGTAATAGTCGCGCCCCTCGACTACCATCCCGTCTTTCACCCGCATTACCGAGCAATATCGAACTTCAGCTCGTTTACCGGTCGGCGCGAAATCCCCAAGGCTTGAGCGAAGGGTCCCGGTATGGGTGCCCGTGTTTCGAAACTCGACCGTGGCCCATTCGCCGCATTGACTGACGATGACATTCTCGACCTTGCAAAGCCCGTCCGGAAAAGCCTCGCGCCAACGGTAGTAATCCGCCCGGTATGCATCTTTTCCGGATAGCTTCTCACCACGCGCGATATCCTCGAAGTCGCAATCCACTGCAATGACTTCTGCGCCTCGGTCCGGGTCGCGCATATCCCAGGACTCATGGAACTGCCGGACCGTCTTTTCTGTAGGATGCATTGTCTGGGTCCCCTCTAGGTTGCGCAGGGTTGCAATTCCCTGAGCTATTGACTGACCATGATAGACAAAGCGCGTTCAGGCAATTTCAAACAGATTCGGACAGTTTCTCGCCCCAAGGAACCCGACGTCGGCGGCGCAACAACAGATGGCCTCTTTGGGCTCGTAACTGCCATTCGCAATCATCGACATGAAGGTCGGCTTTGGGGCGGAATCGCGAGCGCATCCAGGATCGACTAATGTCTGCTAAGTCCAGCCGGAGCACGCAACCCGACTGTCTCCTTTCGGCCCCATAGCTGCCGCACCGCTGCGCTCCGGGAAATTTCACTCAGGCAAAATTTGCCCGGATCCCGAAGCGGGAAATTCATAGCGACGTCTTCGTCTGGATGCTTCAGTCGCCAGCCAAGATGCCAACTTCGAGCGCAGCAACGACAAACGCGCGCCTCGCGAAGGGAGTATGCGCACTGCCTCGGATCGCTCCCAAGCATGCAACCATGGCTTCCTTGCGCTTGGCTGTCTCGCGGGGAAACTCCCTAAGAAGAATCCTAGCCGCAGCGCTGACATCGACGACTATCCGGTCGTTCCCGCCTGATCGAATTATGACCGGCCGCGCGAAGCGTTTCGACTTATCAATCAGCCCACTCATGATGCTTCCCCAAGCATCGCAAACTGAGCATGGAAACGGGGACCCAACAAGCAGTCCTCCATCCATGACTGTGGACAATTCTGAAACGAAATCTCACCGGAAGATGTCGGGAGGAGTGCGCAGCTCTGCTCGATGCCAAGGCTGGTACCGAAGCCAAGAGCAGTCCGGGGTGAGCCAGATCCGCGGACCTTCGGGTCCCGGATCAAGCGATTGCTGGTTGCACTCCTGCGACTGCGATCTCTGTAACTGCGCACGATGGATCGGTTGCCACACTTATCCAGCGAACGAGAATGCGGCCGTCTCGCCTTTATTAGGGGGTCGGGGTAGCGACGGCCTTGTCAGTCCCTTCGGTTGTGCCCCGGCGTCCAGACACGCGCCGACCTCTTGCAAGCCGGTCAAAATCCAATCCTTTGAACCTGGAGTAGTCCACCCCCTCCATGAGTGGAGCTCGAGCCATCTCGCGGGCTCGACTTTCGCTGATTGCCCTGAACCCGTAGAAGTCATGTTCATCCGCGAGCGTATGGCCAGCCTGGAGCTTTCGATCCCGCGTATCCACCTTATTGTCGCGCATCAATTCGATGTTGCCGCCTCGAAGGGAGTGAAAGACTTCCTTTCGCTTTTCGGTGACGCCGGCCTTCTCGAACAGGCGACTCATGTAGGCGCTAGCACTCTTTGAGGGGTCAGCAAGGCGCATGAGCTCGGGAAACAGGAACTTGTCACCACGTGCGGCCGCCCATTCCACGAAACCAATTTCCCTGAATAGGTCGTGCATTACGAAAAAGGTCATGCTGGCGTCGGTCTTGATCGGAATCCGCTTCCAGCTCTTGCCAACCTTGATGATGCCGCCCGTCTGGGCAACCCAGACGCCGCGATATTTCTCACGGAAATCGCTGCCCATCAGATGA
The DNA here is from genome assembly GCA_018823835.1 of Alphaproteobacteria bacterium. Lineage (GTDB taxonomy): Bacteria > Pseudomonadota > Alphaproteobacteria > Rhizobiales > Rhizobiaceae > CAMYMG01. The sequence continues at coordinate 1,443,982 of JAHJHT010000002.1, forward strand.
ACAAGAAGGCCGAGCCTCCGCCCGGTCAGATGTCCAAGCAGCGGAAGCATGGCTTCGTCGATGAGACCGCTGCCAATACCTGTTGTGAAGATGCGGCTGATCTGATCGGCACTGAGAGGCTCAGTCGCCTGGCTCGGCGCTGCCGTCTCAGGATAAAATATCCTCACGCCGGAGAACGGATCCCGATAATCGAATTCGGTCATCTTCGAGCGCATCATCGCCTTGATATTGGCGACATATCCTTCGCGCAGCGTTTTGATCCCCAGCGGCTTGTGCGAAAGGTCCTGGTTGGCGGCAATGACTTCACGCGCGCTAAGACCCGAAGGCCGCTCCTTCACGGAAGCCGGCCAATACTTCAGCAGCGCTACATAGGCCTGCAGGTCGGTGCCTGAATAGGTGTCGACGGGATGGTCGCCAATCAGTTCGATGAAGAGGTCGCGCCTGAAGCGTGCCGTCTCGATGTCGGCATTTCCGTCTCCTGATTTGGTTCTGCGCGCGGCCAAGTACTCGTTCGAGATCGCGCTGAACAGCGGCTGAGACGAAGCGGGACGCTCGACGTAACGGCGGTCGAGCTCAAATGCAGGTACGGTCGTTGCAGGCTTAGGTGTCGGCCGCGAGTGTTGGACGATCGGATCGGCCGGACGGCGTTCCGCCATCGATGCCTCGCGAGAACCCGCGAGTGGGGACGCTTCTTGCGAGGCCGATGGAGTTGCCGGGGACGTGGTTGCCCCCAAGAGCAACTCGACATAGCGGGTCTTGAGAAGCTCGACATTGTCGACGATCACGCGATTGGCTGAGGGACCCTTGGCGAGCTCCCGCGCAATGCCAACCAGTCCGCGCATGCCCTCCAGCCCGGGCTCCAGGTGAGGCGAGGGGGGAGGAGGTTCCCGCGAGATTATCGACGTCATTGCCTTGAGGTAGCCTCGGACCTCGCTTACCACCTCGCCCGGTGTCTCGCCGGAAAATTGGGGGGCACCTTGGCTGGCCTCGACGCTGCGCGTTTCGTCGTCCTGTTCCTTCGCCAATCGCCTTGTCCTGATCCTGTCAAAGCAATGGCGAGCATGTGCCGCCATCAAGTCTGCACGAATTCGGGCCTGCCTGGCCGTCAATGCGCCGAGACTCAGGCGGACCGGGCGCTGAGCCTGGGCACAAAGGTCCTTCGGCACCCTAATCTGGAAGATGTAAACGGATCCTGAGTGCACGAGATAGCGGCCCGGCCGCGCGCGCCGTGGCAGTTTTTTGCTGCCAGGTCGGGCGCTGGTCGGGCGCGGATCAGGCGATACTTCGCGCGATACACCGGGCGATACTTTCGACGATACTTCCATGGACGGAACACCCTTATCCGGGGTCCCGGCGAGGCAATAAGCTCAGGAAATCAGCCGCTTGCAGAACAATTGGGGAAGAGTGGATTCCCGATGGCGGAGAGGGTGGGACACTCTCCCCCTCGCTCTTGAGCCCCTTTAATCCCTTGACTTCTGGTGCTTGCAAGCCCACCCGTGGGGCACCAATGTGGGGCACCGGGGAACTTGATGGCAAACCAATCGCAGTTCCTAGAGTGGCACGGGCAGCAGTATCGGGTGCGTGTTAAGGTGCCAGCAAAGGTCCGGGACCTGATAGGCCGTGGCAAACTTACCTTCCCCCTCCACACAGCAGACCTCAAGGAAGCTGATGCCCGCAAATGGCCGCTCGTGGCAAGGCTGAAAGGCATCATCGCAGCAGCAGAGAAAGCGCTAGCTACAAACGATCCCGTTGATGCGGAAGCGCTTCGATTGCGGCTCTCTAAGGATGATGAGGGAACGAAGTATTTCCTTTATGACCGTGCCGAGAAGATTGAGGCCAGCCATGGGGAGGTCCGCGCTAAGGAGTTCTATGCCCTCGCCAGTGGCCAAGCCACACCATTGGATCATCACGCCTCCGCCTTTGCGCAGCATCGGGGATATCGCAAAAAATCGGAGGGTGACTTCCTGAGGGCGCTCGGATGGCTTGGAGACTGGATGCGCGATAGCTCACTTCCGGTTTCGTTGGAGACCATAAGCCGCGCTGACGCTGGGCGGTTCATAGCCGAAAGCCTAACCGTGGGGCGCAGCCCGCAGAAGGCGACGGCCTATCTCGGATTCATCCGCCAATACTGGGCTTTCCTCATCGACAAAGGCCACCTATCCACACGAGACAATCCTTGGGCAGGACAGACCCTTCCGGCACCTCCGAAGGACCGGCGAGATTCCGACCCTGACCGTGGAAAGCGTCCATTCACTGACGATGAGATAAGAACACTGCTGGCGGGGGACGGCGGGCCGCTTCTCAATGACCTGATGCGGGTTGCTGCCTTGAGCGGAATGCGCCTGGAGGAGATTTGTCAGCTTTATGTCTCTGACTGCACAGCGGGAATGTTCAACGTTTGGGCCGGAAAGACAGACAGCGCCCGCCGCACGGTCCCGATCCACAGCGGTCTGACTGCAATCATAGTGAGGCGCACGAAGGGCAAGCTGCCTGGAGCATTCCTCTTCGATGAGCTTCCACCGCTACCCCCGTCGCGTGAGACGAGGTCTGATCCTGCTGCCAAGCGCTTCACCCGCTACCGCCGTAGCCGTGGCGTTGATGAGAGGCCCAATGGAAAATCAAAGAGCAACGTAGACTTCCATTCATTCCGCCGATGGTTCATCCGCAAAGCTCGCAATGCCCGGCTTGAGGGGAACACCGCATTTGACGAATGGACGCTCACATGGGTCATTGGCCACACCGATAGCGAACGCGCCAAGTCCTTGGATTTGAGCCAGCACGGATACGCTGGCCAGGACCCGGATGAAGCCAAGCGGGCGGTCGTTGAGGCAGTCCGTCTCCCAGACTAGGAACGCAGCGCTCAAATCGCCCGTCACCAAAGACACAGGACCGCCATGAAAATCCCTCTGCCAACAAGAGCCTCACGTGCGAAAGAGGCAAGCCGAAAGGCACCGAAACCTCGGCTTCCTGACCGACTAAAATGGCTTCCTTGGAAGACCGAAGGACAGAAGCGGAAGGAGGTTGGGAAGCCGGTCGCACTCCACGACGCCCACCCAGAGTATGCACTTTGGCAACTTGTTCCTCTGCAGGAAAAGGCCCGCCATTTCTCCCTTTGTAGCGCCATGGTCACAGTGAGGCGACCGAGAGGCGAAACTCTGAAGCATGCCCGGATATGCGCGGCGGACGTTGCCTATGGGGGACTCTGCTGGACACACTACCTGAGGGACGCGCTCCGGGTCCCAACAGGCCGTCCCGGAAAAGGCAAGACTATGCGTCCCTTCACCTCCCGCGACATTCCATGGAGCCATATGACCGGGGAGCAGATCGCAGCTTTGCGGGAGCTTCCGGTATCGACCCCCTTGAACGCCTGCCTAGCTGTGATGAGCGCCGCCGTCGCGACGAATCAAACGTCTTTATAGAACAATGGGTTAGCGAGAAGGTCATTAAGCCGCTCTAACCTTGGCGACCTCTTCCCAAGGAAAAAACCCTTCGAAAACATCAGCTTAGCCCGTTAATCAGCGCGTCGGACGGAATCTACTCACTCCTTAATAGAGAGAGGGTAGCGCCGCCTCGCTGCGTTAACCCCTTGTCCGGCAGCAAAACCCTCTCTTCCCACGACCAAGCGTACAGCCCCTCCCCGTCCTCTGCGGCCGGGAGGAACGACCTCGTGCGTCCATCACTCAACCCCAACCAAGGAGTCACACCCAGTGACAAGCACCACACAGCAAGGCCCCACCACCACACCCAACAACGGCGAGACCGAGCGCCTCCGACAAGAGGGCACGAGCACCCAGCAGACACCGACTCAACTGCCATCCACCAAGGCGGACACGTTAACTGCGGACATCGTCAGGGAGCTTCTGGATTATGATCGGACCACCGGCGATCTCATATGGAGAGAGCGCGACAGGAGACACTTTCAGAACGAACAAGCATGGAAAACGTGGAACGCCAGATATGCTGGGAAAGCCGCGGGTTCGCGCATTACCTCCGGCTATCTCCAAGTCACAATCCTCGGGGTGAGGTACGTCGCCACCTACCTAATCTGGGTTCACGTCCATGGGACACCCCCAACCGGGCAAGTAGATCACCACAACCGGGATAGGGCGGACAACCGCCTGGTCAATCTCCGGGAAGTTACTCCAGCCGAGAACCAGCGGAATAGAAGCCTCGCCGTCAATAACAACACCGGCGTCAATGGCGTATACCGAAACGGCAAGAAGTTCCGCGCAATGTTGACCGCAGACGGTATCAGGCACACGTTTGGGACGTTCGATACGATAGGCGAGGCGAAAGCCATCATTGAAGCCGTCGCGCCAACTCTTGGATTTGATCCGACACATGGTCGAGACCCCAATGATCCACCCACAGAATCCATCACTGTCCATGCCGAGAACGATGGAGGGGAGGAAGTATGAGCCTCTCCCCCGCCAAACGGGAGCGGAGGAGGCGGGACATCGGGGCGAGGGCCACAGCGCCCTCCCTTGAGGCACCCCGCCGATGCACCGTCCTAGGATGCACGAACCTCACGCAGCGCTCCGCAGGGACAGGCCTCTCCACCCGCCACTGTAAGCGCCACAAGGAGATGCTCCGCCGCCATGGTGTGACTTGGAGGAAGAGCTTCACCGAGACCGAGCTTGCGCCTTACAGGAAGTCCGTCCGCACATGGGTCCGCCTCAACAGGGGCCGCCCAGAGTTCCAAGAAGCCATCACGGATTTGGACTCAATGCTAGCCGCATCGGGGAAGCCCAAGGACGCCTTCGCGGTGCAGAGTGCGCGGCCCAAGGAGAAAGCCCGGATTGCCTTGGCGCGGCTTCGAGAGGCTGGCAAGGGCGGGGAGCATCTCCTCACCATCGTCCTCACCATCAAAGCGATTACGACCGACAAGGGGCCTAGAGGGAACCCCGAGTTCCAACAGGTCCAAATCGCCAAGCGGGCGCACCGGCTCATCCCCCGCACCCGCATCAAGTCGGACATCTGGGGGGACATCGCCAAGCGCACGCGGCCCGAGGGTCTAGTCATGCGCATACTGGGGGAGAAGCTCATCGAGGCGGCAGGAGGAACGGCGACTGGCGAGGTAATCCGGGAGGTAATCGCCCTCAAGAATGCTGGAGGCGCTCAATGAGCCTCCTTGACGAGTCATCGGACCAGATGGAGGGAGGAGGGCCGGGCCTCCCACAGTTTCAGGAAGCACCACCCAGAGAGACCCATCACGACCCGTGGCTGACGCCCGCAAGCCTCGACCTCAGGGCTATAGCCTCCCGCCTATTTGACGACATCGAGAACCACTGCCCCCGACCCGCCCGCCAAAGGGGAGACGCGAGGGAAAGACGCAGGGCGATGGTGGAGAACCTCGTCGCCAACTTCGTCCTCTTGGATCATCGGAGGGGAAGCCGCCTCGCAGTCTCCGCAAAGAACGAGAAGGCGAGCCGCTACAGCCGCAGAGGGTTCCGCACTGCCACCCTCATGACTGTCATAGGCAACCTTGAGGCGCGGCACTGGGTCTCCTGCACTCCGGGAGTCGCCAACAAGCTCCGCACCCTTCTGGAGCCATCCCCGCAGCTTTGCGCCCTGGTGCAGACCACAGGGGCGACAGCGGTAGACCTTGAGCGCCTGCCTGGAGCCGAGACGATCATCCTCAAGGCCTACGCTGGGAGGAACCGCCCCAAACCACTCATCGACTACACGGACACCGCCGAGACCAGCGCCATGCGAGCCGCCATGGAGACGATCAACGCGACCCTCAGCGCCGCCGACATTCGACTTGCCGGACGAGCGATGCCGCCGCCCCACCTAGTGCGCATATTCCAAGCCGCGTCCTTGACCGATCCGCATCAGTTCGACAGCTACGGGCGGCTGTATCGAGGCTTCTGGCAAACACTGCCGCGCGGCCAGCGTCACCACCTCACGATCAATGGGGAGGCCGTGGCCGACCTCGACTTCAAAGCCATGTTTGTGCAACTCGCCTATGCCCGGCAGGGAGCACCACCGCCGCAGGGTGACCCGTATGCAGTACCCGGGCTGGAGCAACACCGAGAGGCCGTCAAGAAGGCCGTCTCCGCCCTGTTTTCGCGGAGCACTCCGATCCGCCGACTGTCGCCCGAGCTTCGAGAATTGCTTCCTGATGGCTGGACAAGGGAGCGCCTCATGGGGGCAATTAGAGACCACCATCCTGCCATATCCCCACTACTGGGGGCAGACATCGCGCCAAGCCTTACGCGTACCGAGAGTGACATCATGGTGGACGTGCTCTTGCGTCTGGCGTTCCGGGGCGTGGCGGTTTTGCCGATTCATGACGGCTTGTGCGTTGGGGTCTCGCACAAGGTTGCTGCCATCAGGACGATGCAGGATGTGTCAGAGATGCATACTGGCTGGGTGTTGCCGGTGGAGGAGAAGCGCAGCGACCCGGCCAGCTTAACTGCCCCCTAATGCCCTTCCAGTCTCCCCCTGTCTCTCCCCCTTTGCTAGGGCCAGGCTTCGCCATCATCGGCACCCTCTTCCAGCTGGGGCTTCACGAGGCAGAGCGTAGGGCTAGACCTCAGGTGATCACGATGTCTGGGCCTTGCTTCCTATTGCGCTCAAAGTGACTGCCTGATGCCCGGCACGATGACATTCATCAAGTAGCAGGGGAGATGGTGGATGAAATCCCTCCCCCACATGGTCTGTGTCAAGCTTTAGGATTTGCACTATCCCGCTTTTTCGACCATTTGGCTTATTGATCATCTAGGCAAATGTTGGCGAGCCCATAGCCTATGAGCAAGAGCAGGCATGCATGAGAATTGCAAAATGAGAGCGAAAAATGCACTAGTCGCATTTTACCAAAGGGTCGTCCTGTGTCAGTAGTCGCGCGTAACAACGTCCAAATCAGAGGCAGCGGCCACCGGCCCATGGTCTTTGCACATGGCTTCGGGTGCGACCAGAACATGTGGCGGTTGGTAGCGCCTGCTTTCGAAGCCGACTACAAAGTCGTCGTGTTTGACCATGTTGGGGCGGGCCACTCGGATTTGTCGGCGTACGATCCGGTGAAATATGCCTCCTTGCAGGGCTACGCTGACGACGTGGTGGCGATCTGCCGAGAACTGGGCCTTTCGGAAGTTATCTTCGTTGGACACTCAGTTAGCGCGATGATCGGTGCGTTGGCGTCAATCAAGGCGCCTGATCTGTTTGATAGCTTGGTGATGGTCGGTCCGTCGCCCCGCTACATCGATGACACGGATTACACGGGCGGTTTCACCGCTCCGCAAATCGACGAATTGCTGGACTCCCTTGCAGACAACCATATGGGCTGGTCAGCAGCGATGGCTCCGGCGATCATGGGAAACCCGGATCGGCCAGACTTGGCGGCGGAACTGACTGACAGTTTCTGCCGTACCGATCCAGCCATTGCGAAGGCGTTCGCGCGAGTTACCTTCACCTCGGACAATCGTGCGGACCTGCCCAACATCACTGCGCGGACTTTGATCCTGCAGGGCAGCGACGACATTATAGCCTCCGAGCGAGTAGGTGAATACGTTCACGCGCAAGTCCCGAACAGCAGGTTGGTCTACCTTAAGGCCAGCGGTCACTGCCCTAACCTTAGTGCACCTGAGGAGGTGATCGCGGCAATTCGCGATTTCGTATAAACATAAGTGCGAGAGAGTTTGCGGCTGCGCGAATGGAAGACCTAGAAGACCTGTATGAGAATGCGCCGTGCGGCTATCTTTCCCTGACGCCTCAGGGGTTAATTGCCAAGTCGAACGCCACATTGTCTGGATGGCTCGGCATCCCCTCGGAACAGCTCATCGGCAAACGCTTGCGTGACCTCCTCAACGTGGCAGGAAGCATCTTCTACGAGACGCACTTTGCGCCCCTGCTGCGGATGCAGGGATTCTTCCATGAGGTTGCCCTCGACTTCGTCACATCGGATGGGACGCTGCTTCCGGTCCTCGCCAACGCGACAGAAAAGCGCAATGACGCAGGCGACTTGTTGTTCACGCGAGTCACACTTTTTCAAGCGACTAAGCGCCGACGCTATGAGCGTGAACTTGTGGAAGCCGAGGAGGCCGCACGTAGATTGGGGAAGTTGCGCGAGCAGTTTATTGCTGTACTCGGGCACGATTTGCGTAATCCGGTCGCCGCATTGCATGCAGGCATCAACATGCTGCGCAGAGAGCCATTGAGCAAGAAGTCCTTGCAACTGACCGAGGTGATGCAGGGCAGCCTCGCAAGGATTTCGGAACTGATAGATAACGTAATGGACCTAGCGCGAAGTCAGTCAGGCACCGGGATCAACCTGTCTCGCGATGCGAACGCGCCTCTTGAGCCGGTCCTTCGACAAGTGATCAACGAGTTAGCCGCCGCACACCCGGATTGCACCATCGAAGATGAGATCATGCTGGAGGAACCGATCCATTGCGACCGAAAGCGAATGGCGCAACTCGTGTCGAACTTACTAAGTAACGCGATTACACACGGCGCTTCCGATCACCCTGTTCGCTTCCGCGCAAGCACCTCGGGAGGCGAGTTGATCCTGACATTTGCCAATCGCGGAGACCCAATCCCGGATGAGGTGATGTCACATCTTTTTCAACCCTTCTTCCGGGGGAGGACCAGCACGAGCCAGCAAGGATTGGGACTTGGGTTGCACATTGCCTCGGAAATTGCCCGCGCCCATGGAGGGTCGCTTGACGTTCAGTCATCCTCCGACGAGGTCCTCTTCACGTTTCGAATGCCGCTGATTTGGCATGAAGGACCCGTGGGGGTGCGCTAATCGACAGACCCAAAGCTTGAAGGGAAGAGGGCTTTTTTGGGTCAGAATTGCGAAGCCTTCAATCTTCGTAACAGCTCGCGGCAATTCCCCCCATGCCCCCTCGGTGGGACCTAAGCGAACAATATGCCGGCATAAGGGAGTGCGCCCCGTCTACCGTTCGGCGGCATCGTGTCTGCTATCCGTGTCACCTTCCAGTAGCGCGGCGTTGATGAAGGGAACCATCCGCCCTTTCTGCATCGGTCTCACAGGGGCAAGCCCTAGTGATTCCGCCGAAAGGGCTTGCATTGAGTCTCACATAAATAGGCATTGACATTATGAGACGATAGGATCACTTTCTCTTAGAGTCCAATGGTCCTCTAGGAGCCGCCCTCCATGCCCACTCCCACCAAGTCACCACACGGACAGCTTATCGGCTATGCCCGTACCTCCACCACAGACCAGAAGGCAGGGCTTGCGGCCCAGCTGCGCGACCTAAACGCGGCAGGGTGCACCAAGGTGTTCCATGAAGAGCTTTCCTCGGTCGCCACCAAGCGGCCGCAGCTTGATGCTGCCCTGGACTATCTGCGGGAGGGCGACACGCTGATTGTCACAAAGCCCGACCGCCTGGCACGCTCCACACTAGACCTGTTGCAGATCGCGAAGGGGCTAGAGGGGGAAGGAGTGACGCTCCGCATTCTCTCCCTCGACCTCAACACTTCGACGCCCACTGGAAAGCTGATGCTGACGGTACTGGGAGGCATCGCCACCTTTGAGCGGGACTTGATGCTGGAGCGCCAACGGGAGGGTATCGCGAAGGCCAAGGCTGAGGGGAAGTACAAGGGGAGAGCACCGACCGCCCGCCGCAAGGCCGCCGACGTGGTGAGACTCAAGGCAGAAGGGATGACGGGGGCCGCCATCGCAGCTCAGCTCGGCATTGGTAGGGCCTCGGTGTTTCGTATCCTTAGAAGCGCTTCCTAGCGGGGCCGCGAGATAATTCAATCTACGCGTGTTGCCGTAATGTCATAGCCAGAGAGGTGCCCTGACGGTAGTTTGTCAGCGAATGAATTGAACGGGCGTGAGGAATTTGAAATGAAAATGGCAAAATGGCTTGGTGCCACAGCGGCACTTGGAGTGGCGACGGTTATCAGTAGCGGAGCTTTTGCGGCCGACGCCGTCTATGTCGAGCCTACCTATGAAGTGGTCGATACAGCATTCAATTGGTCCGGCGTATATGTCGGCGCAACGATTGGCTACGGTGGGGCAGACGTTGACGGCGCATACAGTCAGGGTGGTGGGGCAGACTTTCTTCTGGATGGAAGCGGACCGTTCAACCTCGACCCGGATGGTATTGCCGGCGGTCTAGAGGTGGGCGTGAACTGGCAATCCGGGAACATGGTCTATGGTATCGAAGCCGACGTAACGTTTGTCGACTGGTCCGCCTCCCAGTTCAATGCTCCCGCCGATGAAGAAACAGTTTTTGTTGACACGAACTACGTCGCCACGCTGCGGGCCCGTATCGGCTACTCGATGGATAGGACCCTGTTCTTCGGTACAGCCGGCTTGGCATATACTGATACCGAATATTCTGTTCAGGATCATCCGGGCGATACTGACCCCACTGAAAGCGGATCAATTAGCCTAAACGATATCGGGTTGGTTGCCGGCGGTGGTGTCGAACATGCCTTTAATGACAAATGGAGCGTCAAGCTGGAAGGTCTCTACTTCTGGTTCAATGACAATCAGAGTGCCGTCGATCTCACACATGACTCAGACAATTCGAGAGACTTCGTTGAGCTCAACGATGCTTGGATGGTCCGGGTCGGCCTGAACTATCACTTTTAGAGCATTCGATATTGCGATTTCGAGAGAGGGCCCTATGGGGCCCTTTTTCTGTTCAGGGCGTCTTTCGTTGGTTCGGATGCGAGGCTGGATCGGCGGTCACTTCCAGGCTGACTTAGCCGCATAGTTAGCCTCGAAGTCTTAAGCGGCTAGATAGTGGCGGAAGGGCGCGGGTTCTCTGTCTCAACCTTCGGCGGAGCAGGTGCGGTGAGACTTCCACCTAGCTCCGGGACTTGCGCTCTGCCGTGCGGACCAGTTGCTCTCCAGGACGCACTTGCCGGGCGACAAGCTCACTAGACCTCTGCCCTAGCCTCCCTAACGCCGTCGCCAGTGGGTGTGCATTTTGGGGCACCGAGGTGGGGCACCGCATCTCAAAGCCCAACGACAAGGCTGTTAGAAATCAATAACTTAAATGCCAAATAAACAGATGGCGGAGAGGGTGGGATTCGAACCCACGGTGGGCTTGCACCCACGCCGCATTTCGAGTGCGGTACATTCGACCACTCTGCCACCTCTCCGCGGTCGTGATCTGCCCCTTGCAAGGCGGGCACTAGATAACTTCTGCGCCACAGAGATACAAGTGCCTTTCGCGGCGAAATACGACAGGCCCGCAAGCCTATCGTCGGCATTGCCTTGACTCGAAAACCGGCTTCGGCTAGGGACAGCGCGCATCCGGCGTGGGGCCTCTCCGCGCCGTTTGTACTTTGAACCCCGCAGACTGACAAAAAGACGGCCGGATCGCCTCGCGCGAAACCAGGCCGACCGAACAGCGAAAGGCATAAAAATGTTCGCAGTCATCAAAACGGGCGGCAAGCAGTATCGCGTTGTCGCCAATGACGTATTGAAGATCGAGAAGGTGGCCGGCGAAGTCGGCGACTTCATCGAAATCGGCCAGGTGCTCGCGCATGGCGAAGGCGACGACGTGACGTTCGGCGTGCCCTTCGTCGAAGGCGCCACGGTGTCGGCGGAAGTGGTGCTGCAGGGCCGCGCCAAGACCGTCATCGCCTTCAAGAAGCGCCGCCGCCAGAATTCGCGCCGCAAGCACGGCCATCGCCAGCACGAGACCACCGTGCGCATCGCCGAGATCCTGCTCGCCGGCGCCAAGGCTTCCAAGAAGCCCGCTGCCAAGAAGGAAGCCGCCCCGGCTGCCGAGAAGGACGCAGCTCCGGCCAAGAAGGCAAAGGCAGCCAAGGCCGACGCCGCACCCCAGGCAGCCTCGCTGTTCACCGCTCCGGCGGGCGAGCCCGACGACCTGACGACGATCAAGGGCATCGGCCCGGTCGCCGCCGGCCAGCTCAAGGAGCAGGGCATCACGACCTTCGCGCAGATCGCGGCCTTTACGGACGCCGACATTGCGAAGATCGACGAGGCCATGCCGTTCAGCGCCGACCAGATCGGCGACTGGCGCGAGCAGGCCAAGGCTCTGGCGAAGTAGTCGCCGGCGCGGACTTGAAACGGCGCGCCTGAGCGCGCATAAGGCATTGAGGCGTCCCTAGGGACGCAAAGGAGCAACAGATGGCACATAAGAAAGCTGGCGGTTCTTCGCGCAACGGTCGCGATTCCGAATCCAAGCGCCTCGGCATCAAGAAGTTCGGCGGCGAAGCCGTGATTCCGGGCAACATTATTGCGCGTCAACGCGGCACGACCTGGCACCCCGGTGTCAATGTCGGCATTGGCAAGGATCACACCCTTTTTGCGCTGGAAGCCGGCGCAGTCGCGTTCCGCAAGAAAGCCAATGGCCGTACCTACGTATCGGTAAATCCGATGGCAGACGCAGCGGAGTAGCCGGTTCCGCACTTCAACACCGGCGCCCCATCTCGGGAACCGGTGTCCGGCAGCCAGCCGGAAAAGGATCAGGGGAGATGGGTAAACCATCGCCCCTTTTTCGTTTCTGGAGGAAAATTTCATGGTTGCCGAATCGGATGACAGCGACGACGAAAGTCTGAGAATCGAGTGCCCGACACTGGCCACGCAGCGGCTGGTGCTGAGGGCACCGCGCGAAAGCGACATCCCGCAGCTGGTGATGCTCGCCGACAACCGCCACGTCGCGCAGATGCTGGCGCGCATGCCGCATCCCTATGGCGAGGCGGAGGCACGCACCTTCCTTGCCATGAACGGGCTCAAGCGGCCGGGCGCCAGCTATGCGCTGACGCTCGCGGGCACCGGCACTTTCGTCGGCTGCGCAGCGCTCAACGCCAAGGAGCGCGGGCTGGAACTCGGCTACTGGATCGGCGAACCCTACTGGAAGCGCGGCTACGCGACGGAGGCCGCGCATGCGCTGGTCGACCTGGCCTTCCGCTCGACCGGCATTGCCGTGCTGCATGCCTCGGCGCGGGTCATCAACCCGGCTTCGCGCCGCGTGCTGCACAAATGCGGTTTCCAGTATGCCGGGCAGGGCATGATGAACTCGCTGGTCGTGGGCCAGGTGCCGGTCGAGCGCTACCGCCTCGACCGCAAGACCTGGCACAGCCTCAGGAGCTGGTAGCAGCGGGCGTGACGGTCGATGGCCGTCACGCCAGCTCGAGCCAGACCGGCAGGTGATCGGAGCCCTTGGCAGCATGGTCCACCCAGACATCCTTGACGCGCGCGGCAAGGCCCGCCTCGACGAAGGCATAGTCGAGGCACTTGCGGCGCGCCGGGTCGTCTTGGCGCTTCGGGTCGATCCAGGTGACGCGGTCCTTCGCCCGGCCCTCGACCAGGGTCGCGGCATCGGCCGGCCGGCCGGCGCGCGGCGTCAGGCCGAACTCGTCGTCGGGCGTGCCGGTCACGGCATGGTACTCCGGCGAGCCGGGCCGCATGTTGAAGTCGCCAAGCAGCACGAAGGCTTCCGGGTGCGGCGGCTCGGGAAAACCGAGATCGGCCACACCCGTCACGGCGCCGCCCTCCAGCGGATAGCCGGCGGCGCGCTCCAGGAGATGCCTTATCTGCGCCACGCGTTCGTCGGGGCTGGTATGGTCGAGATGCACCGAATAGGCGCGCAGCGGCCCGAAGGGCGAGGCCACCATCGCCTCAAGCGCGCTGCGCTGCAGGTTGAGCGAAGTGTAGCTGCGCCGGCGCGGCAGGAGCAGGTTGCGCGATGCGAGGATCGGCGTCCTCGACAGCATCATGTTGCCGAACTGGAAGCTGCGGGTCACGGCCCTGCCGTTCTCGACGGCAGAGCCCATGTCGACCTCGAAGGGCGCGCCATAGGCGTGAAAATAGTCGGGCAGCAGGTCACGGAGCCCGGCCACCATGTCGATGCCGCCATTGGACGGGTTGTTGCGCGAGACCTCCTGCAGCGCGATCAGGTCGGCGCCGCGCACCGCATCGGCAATACGGCCAAGATCGAACCGGCTGTCGAGGCCGATGCCGTACTGGATATTGTAGGTAACAAGCCTCATCTCTTCTCCCGTAGCCGGGCGCCGTCCAATTCGGCGCGCCCGGCTCTCGCCCTCAGGCCGGCTTTGCGTTAGAGCAGGGCCAGCAAATTTCCATACAAGCAGATTGATGTCCCTTAGATGAAATTTCTCGACCAGGCGAAAGTCTATATCCGATCCGGCGCCGGCGGTGCCGGCGCGGTGTCGTTCCGGCGCGAAAAGTTCATCGAGTTCGGCGGGCCGGACGGCGGCGACGGCGGCCGCGGCGGCGATGTCTGGGTGGAGGCGGTCGACGGCCTTAACACGCTGATCGACTATCGCTACCAGCAGCACTTCAAGGCCAAGACGGGCGTGCATGGCATGGGCCGCAACATGACCGGCGCCAAGGGCGGCGACGTGACGCTGAAAGTGCCGGCCGGCACCCAGGTCTATGAGGACGACAACGAGACGCTGATCTGCGACCTGACGGAGGTCGGTGACCGCTTCAGGCTGCTGACCGGCGGCAATGGCGGCTTCGGCAACCAGCGCTTCAAGACCTCGACCAACCAGGCGCCGCGCCGCGCCAATCCCGGCCAGCCGGCCGAGGAAAAGACCATCTGGCTGCGCCTCAAGCTGATCGCCGATGCCGGTCTCGTCGGGCTGCCCAATGCCGGCAAGTCGACCTTCCTTGCAGCCGTCACGGCGGCCAAGCCCAAGATCGCCGACTATCCCTTCACGACGCTTCATCCGGGGCTCGGCGTCGCGCGCATCGATGGCCGTGAATTCGTCATCGCCGACATTCCGGGTCTCATCGAAGGCGCGCATGAGGGCGTCGGCATCGGCGACCGCTTCCTCGGCCATGTCGAGCGCACCCGCGTCCTGCTGCATCTCGTGTCGGCCGAAGAGGAAAACCCCGCCGCGGCTTACAAGACGGTGCGGGCAGAACTCGCGGCCTATGGCCACGGGCTCGCGGAGAAGCCGGAAATCGTCGCGCTGAGCAAGGTCGACACGCTGGACGCGGCCGCGGCCAAGAAGAAGGCAACGGCGCTGAAGCGGGCCGCCGGCAAGGCGCCGCTGATGCTGTCGGCGGTGTCGGGCGATGGCGTCGAGGCGGTGCTGCGCGCGCTGATCGAGGAAGTCCAGCAGGCACGCGACGCTGTGGCCGAAGGTGCGCCGGCCGAGTCCCGCTGGCAGGACTGACAGCCATGTCGTCGCTGCAGAAATACCGGCGCATCACCGTCAAGATCGGCTCGGCGCTGCTCGTCGACCGGACAACGGGGCTGAAGCGCAGCTGGCTGGCCTCGCTGGCGGAAGACGTGGCGACTCTTTCCTCGCGCGGCGCGGAAATCCTCGTCGTCTCCTCAGGCGCCATTGCGCTCGGTCGCACCATCCTCGGTCTCGGTGGCAAGACCCTGAAGCTCGAGGAGAGCCAGGCGGCTGCAGCGGTCGGCCAGATCGCACTGGCCGGCGCCTGGTCGGAAGCGCTCGCCGCCAGGGGGCTCAAATCGGGCCAGATCCTCCTGACGCTGGGCGACACGGAAGAACGCCGGCGCTACCTCAATGCCCGCGCCACCATCTCGACGCTGCTCAAGATGATAGCCGTGCCGATCATCAACGAGAACGACACGGTGGCGACAACGGAAATCCGCTACGGCGACAACGACCGGCTCGCCGCCCGGGTGGCGACGATGATGGGGGCCGACCTTCTCGTCCTGCTGTCCGACATTGACGGGCTCTACACGGCGCCGCCGGCGCATGACCCCGATGCCCGCTTCATCCCGCTGGTCGAGCGGATCACGCCCGACATCGAGGCGATGGCCGGCGCGGCGGCGTCGGAACTGTCGCGCGGCGGCATGCGCACCAAGCTCGACGCCGGAAAGATCGCCACGGCCTCCGGTGCCGCCATGATCATCGCGCTCGGCGCGCGCGACAATCCGCTGGCCGCGATCGAGCGTGGCGAGCGGCACACGCTGTTCCAGCCGAGCAGCAACCCGGTCAAGGGATACAAAACCTGGATCGCCGGCCAGCTTGAACCGGCCGGGCGGCTAACCGTCGATGCCGGCGCGGTCGGCGCGCTTATGTCGGGCAAGTCGCTGTTGCCGGCAGGCATCAGGCTGGTCAGCGGCGCATTTTCGCGCGGTGACACGGTCGCGATCCTGTCGCCCGAGGGGCGCGAGATCGCCCGCGGGCTGGTTGCCTATGATGCAACCGATGCCGTAAGGATTGCCGGACTGAAGACTGCCGAGATTTCGGCAGTACTCGGCTACGAGGCACGCTCGGCCATGGTCCACCGCGACGACCTCGTGGTCAGTCGGGTCGGCGAGGACGAGAAAGCGGAAGGATGAACCATGCTGACCACGCATGAACAGTCCCGCGGGGATACGGCCACGCTGATGGCCGGCATCGGACGGCGTGCCAAGGCTGCGGCGCGGCCGCTCGCCATTGCCGGCACGGAGCGTAAGAACGCCGCGCTGACCGCCATGGCCGATGCCGTGCTGCGCAATGAAAAGACCATTCTCGAGGCCAACGCCATCGACGTTGCCAATGGCGAGGAGTCCGGCCTGTCGCCGGCCATGATGGACCGGCTCAAGCTGACGCCCGAGCGCATCGCCGCCATGGCAACGGGCATTCGCGAGATCGCAGATCTTGCCGACCCGGTCGGCGAGGTCATCGCCCAGTGGACGCGGCCCAACGGGCTCGCAATCGAGCGCGTGCGCACGCCGCTCGGCGTCATCGGCGTGATCTACGAGAGCCGGCCGAACGTCACGGCCGACGCTGGGGCACTCTGCCTCAAGGCAGGCAATCCGGTGATCCTGCGGGGCGGCTCGGATTCGCTCAATTCCTCCGCCGCGATCCATGCCTGCCTTGTCGAGGGGCTGAAGGCCGCCGGCCTGCCCGAGGACGCCATCCAGCTGGTCCCGACCACTGACCGCGCCGCCGTCGGCGAAATGCTGGCGGGCCTGTCCGGCAATCTCGACGTCATCATTCCGCGCGGCGGCAAGAGCCTTGTCGAGCGGGTGCAGTCGGAGGCGCGCGTGCCGGTCTTCGCGCATCTCGAAGGCATCTGCCACCTCTATATCGACCGTTCGGCCGATCTCGACATGGCGGTGAAGATCGCGGTCAACGCCAAGATGCGGCGCACCGGCATCTGTGGCGCGGCCGAGACCCTTCTCATCGATCGGGCCGTCGCCCCGACGCACCTCGTGCCGATTCTCGATGCCCTGCGCAAGGCGGGCTGCGAGCTTCACTGCACCGCCGAAATCGTCACCGCCTATCCGTCGGCCGTGCTTGCAACCGACGCCGACTGGACGACGGAATATCTCGACGCCATCATCGCGGTTGCGCTTGTCGACGGAATCTCCGAAGCCATCGAGCACATCGAGACCTACTCCTCCCACCACACGGAGGCGATCGTCGCGGAGGACGAGAAGGCCATCGAACGCTTCTTCAACGAGATCGACTCGGCCATCCTGCTCGCCAATGCCTCGACGCAGTTCGCCGATGGCGGCGAGTTCGGCATGGGCGCCGAAATCGGCATCGCCACCGGCAAGATGCATGCGCGTGGGCCGGTCGGCGTCGAACAGTTGACCTCCTTCAAGTACCGCGTGCGCGGCAGCGGCCAGATCCGGCCTTGACCGATCTTTCGACGCTTTTTCCGGGCGTCGGGCAGCGCCATTTGAAGATGCCCTATGTCGAGAAGGGGCAGGCCGTCGGCCTGTTCGGTGGCTCCTTCAACCCACCGCATGCCGGCCACGCACTGGTCGCCGAGATCGCCATGCGGCGGCTGGCGCTCGACCAGCTCTGGTGGATGGTGACGCCGGGCAATCCGTTGAAGAGCGCACGCGAGCTCGCGCCGCTCGCCAGGCGGATCGAGCGTTCCGAGGCCATGATGAAAGACCCCAGGGTCAAGATCACGGCCTTCGAGGTGGCCCACAATGTCCGCTACACCGCCGACACGCTGGAACTCGTGCGCGCCAGGAACCCCGGCGTCGATTTCGTCTGGATCATGGGCGCCGACAATCTGCGCGACTTCCACCGCTGGCAGCGCTGGCGCAAGATTTTCATGACCTTCCCGATCGCCGTGATCGACCGACCCGGTGCAACGCTGTCCTTCCTGTCGTCGCCGGTCACCAAGACCTTCGGCTATGCGCGGGTGGACGAAGGCGATGCGCCGCTTCTGGCGCGCATGAAGGCGCCGGCCTGGACCTTCATCCACGGCCCGCGCTCGTCGCTGTCGTCGACGGCCATGCGGGCGGCAGGCCTCTAGCGCCCGTTGATCCACGCGCGACAAAGCCGAGGTTCAGGCGTTAGCCTGTTCGGCGATGTCGCATTTGCAGCCTTGTCTCGGCCTTGGGCAGCGCACCTTGCGGTATGACGATTGCGCACGAAGAGCCAGATAGCGAAACCGGTGCGGGCGCATCGCAGTCATCGCTGACATTGCCGCCTCCCGCCACGCCGGCCATCGCCATCGCCTCGGTGCTGGTGTCGATGGCGCTGATCGCCGTCGGCAACGGCCTGATGTTCGCCTACATTCCCGTGCGGCTTGGCGCGGAGGGATTCCCGCCGACCTGGGCCGGCGGCATTCTCACCGGACTTTCGGCGGGCGGCATTGCCGGCTGCCTGCTCACCGGTCCGCTGGTGCGGCGCGTCGGCCATGCGCGCAGCTTCATGATCCTGTCGGCGCTCATCGTGCTCTCCAACGCCGCGGTCGGCGCCGGCACCTACCCGCTGCTCTGGGTTGCGGCACGGGCGCTCTACGGCTTCGCCATCTGCGCGCTCTTCATCGTGGCCCAGAGCTGGCTGAACGACGCCGTGGAGAACGCGATCCGTGGCCGGGTCATGGCGGTCTTCTATGTCAGCTATGTCATCGGGCTGGGCTGCGGCTCAGCGCTGCTCGGTTTTGTCGACATCGCCACGGCCGAGGCGCCGCTCGTCGGCATCGTCTTTACCGCGCTGTCCATCCTGCCGGTCGGCATGTCGCGGCTGGCCCAGCCGCCGGCGCCGGAAGGCGCCACCGTGTCGCTCGGCCGCGCCTGGCGCATCTCGCCGGTCGGCGTTGCCGGCATGCTCGCGGTCGGCGGGCTGTCGATGATGATCGCCGGCTTCGCGCCGATCCACGCGACAGCCAAGGGATATTCGCAGCAGGAAGTCGCAACCCTGCTCTTTGCCATGCCCCTCGGCACGCTGCTCTTCCAGATCCCGTTCGGCTGGATATCGGACCGCACCGACCGCCGCTACGTGCTGGTCGCGGCGTCGCTTCTGGTGGCGCTCGCCGGCATCGCCGCCGGCCGGTTCGACGGCAGCGCGCTCATCGTCGTCATCGCCATCTATGTGGTGTGGAGCGGCACGTCGGAATCGATCTACTCGCTGGCCAGCGCGCATGCCAACGACCGGGCCAGCAAGGGTGATCTGGTGGCGCTGTCGAGTTCGATGCTCTTTGCCTGGTCGCTGTCCGGCTTCGTCATTCCCGGCCTCGGCACGCTTCTCACCGCGCTGTACGGCACGCAGTCCTTCATCTACGTGGCGATCCTCATCGCCATCGCCTACTGCCTGTTCGTCATCTGGCGCCTGATGCAGAACGAAGCGGTTCCGACGGAAGAGACAGGCACCTTCGCGCCGATGTCGGCGCAGGCGCCGCCGCCGGTCGACCTCGCCTTCGCGGGCGAGGACGAAGCGCAGCAGCAGGTCGCCGGCGCGGAGCCGCGCTAGCTTGCCTTGGTGAGGTCGCGGTAGGAGATCTCCTGCTGCGGGAAGGGGATCGAAATGCCCACGCGGTCGAAGCCGAGCTTCGCTGCCTTGGTCATGTCGAGCTTGGTGGCGAAAAAGTCCGACGTGGACGTCCAGTAGCGGAGCGTGACGCTCACCGCGCTGTCACCCAGTTCGGAGACAAAGGTCGTCGGCTCCGGCTCGCCCAGGATGCGTGCTTCGCCCTGCGCGAGGTCGAGCATCACCTTCTGCGCCAGGTCGATGTCGTCGCTGTAGCCGATGCCGATGGTCAGGTCGTTGCGGCGCAGCGCGTTGCGGGAATAGTTGATCACCGGCACGTTCCACAGCGTCGAATTGGGCGCGAGCACATAGAGGCCGTCGAGCGCCTTCAGCCGGGTGGCGAACAGCCCGATTTCCTCGATCGTGCCGGAAACTCCGCCAGCCTCGACATATTCGCCGACACGCAAGGGCCTGAGCGCCAGCAGCATGATCCCGGCCGCAATGTTCTGCAGCGTTCCCTGCAAGGCCAGGCCGATGGCCAGGCCGATGGCGCCGATGGCGGCAATGATCGAGGCGGTCTGCACGCCGAACTGGCCGAGCACCATCACGATGACCAGCACGAGGACGGCATAGCGCGCGAGCTTGGCGAAGAAGCCGCGCAGGGTCTCGTCGAAGCCGTTGATCTGGCCAAGCCCCGAATAGACGGAGCGCTTGGCGATGCCGGCGGCGACATAGCCGACGATCAGCAGAAGCACGGCCCCCACGGCGGAGAAGGCATAGGAGACGATCAGCGAGCTTAGTTCGGCAAGGCCGACCTGAAGCGTGGTCAAGGCGGTTGTTGGGTCCAGATCCATTTTTCTTCCATTGTTTCGGAGTGTCGGAAACCCGCGCAGGGCCGCAGGGTTCCGGATTTGGCGACCCTAGACTACCGGGACAGGCTAAGGAACCGCACGCCGGCGACCTCAATGTCTTGAAACTGCAACGGGACTCTGCCTATCTATGGTGTGTCACCTGATTTGGCAGGTGATTTGGTTGTTCCTCTTTCGAAAGGAAAGACACTGAGAACAGCACTGCGGAAGAAGGCCGATATCATGCCTTCGCCGGCCGGGATCAGCGGAAACGATACCGCGTCTCGCGCCATCAAAACTGTCCTTGCCAGTCTCGAAGACTCCAAGGCAGAGAATATTGTCTCCATCGACATCCAGGGAAAATCGAGCCTCGGCGACTACATGGTCGTCGCGTCGGGCCGGTCGCACCGTCATGTCGCTGCGGTCGCCGATCAGCTCCTCAAGGCGCTGAAGGATGCCGGGATCGGACAGGTCCGTGTCGAGGGCCTGTCAGGCGCCGATTGGGTGCTGATCGATTCTGGAGACGTCATCGTGCACGTGTTCCGCCCCGAAATCCGCGAGTTCTACAATCTCGAAAAGATGTGGCAGGCTCCGGACCTCGAGGAAGAAACACTGCATTAGCCGGTACGCCCCGCGGGCCGAGCCGGAGGGGCGACGATGAAGGTGTCAGTACATGCCGTGGGCCGGATGAAAGCCGGCCCCGACAAGGAGCTTGCGGACCGCTATTTCGGGCGTTTTTCGAAGAGCGGACCGGCGATCGGACTGGAATTTGCCGGCATTTCGGAACTTCCCGAAAGCCGCGCGCAGTCCGCCGCACAGCGTCGTGCCGACGAATCCGAGCGGCTGCGGGCACAGATTGCCCCCGGATCCGCGCTCTTCCTGCTCGACGAGCGCGGCCGAAACCTCTCCTCCGAGGACTTTTCGCAACGCATCGCCGATCTGCGCGACGGCGGATGCCGTGGGCTGACGATCGCCATCGGCGGTCCGGATGGCCACGACGCCAGCCTGCGCGAAAGTGCCGAACTGGTGTTGTCATTCGGTGCGCAGACATGGCCGCACCAGATGGTGCGCATCATGCTCGGAGAACAGCTCTACCGCACGGCAACGATTCTCTCCGGTCACCCCTATCACCGCGCGTGACGCGCGACCTCGACCGAATTTCGACCCATTGGCCCGTTATGCGCCGCACCATGAGGCGATCCCGGCATTATGGTTTATGGCTCGTTAATCAGCCGACGATAGACTCGGATGTTTGTAGTGGAGGCAGGGCACGGTTCGCCAGGATCGGGCCCAGAGCAGGGATTGCAGAATCGTTTCGATGGCAGCGGTGACAGCAAGGTTTGGCGGCGCGATCCGGGGCAGCATGCTGGCCGCGGCCCTGCTGGCGGTCGGCACCTTCGCCGGCAATGCCGAGGAAACGGCCTCCGTTGCCGGCCCGGACCTGCCGCTCGCCGAATATGAGCGGGTATCGCAGCAGATAAGCCTGTCGGCGGAGCGCATCGCCTCACTCAGTGCCGAGATCGCGACCATCAAGAAGGACCAGGCGACGATCACCGCGGCGCTGATCCAGTCGGCCAAGACCGAGCGTAAGCTCTCCCAGGACATCGAGGACATCACCGATCGCGTCGAGGCGCTGAAACTGCAGGAAGCCGACGTGAAGCGCTCGCTGGCCGGGCGCCGCGGCGTGCTTGCGGAAGTGCTCGGCGCGCTGCAGCGCATGGGCCTCAATCCGCCGCCAGCCATCCTGGTGAAGCCGGATGACGCACTCGCCTCCGTGCGCAGCGCCATCCTGCTCGGCGCGGTGGTGCCGGAACTGCGCGAACAGACCCAGATCCTGCTGATCGACCTCGCCGAACTGTCGCGCGTCGCTGCCTCCATCGAGGCCGAGCGGCAGCGATTGTCTTCCGCGTTCAGCGAACAGCTGGCCGAAAAGCGCCGGCTCGACCTGCTCGTCGCCGAAAAGCAGCGCCTTCAAAACGAACAGGAAGAGGCGCTGGGCGCCGAGCGACAGCGTTCCGAGGAGCTTGCCGACAAGGCCAAGAGCCTCAAGGACCTGATCGCCTCGCTGGAAAAGCAGCAGAAGGAAGCGGAGAAGGCGCGCATTGCCCGCGAAAAGAAGGAAAAGCGCGACTCCGAACTCGCCGCCATACCGGTCCCGGAGGCCAACAGGCTCGCCGAATCGGCGCCTTTTGCGGCGCTCAAGGGGCAAGTCGCGCTGCCGGTCACGGGCAAGCTCAGCCGCCGATTCGGGGCTCCCGACGGTAACGGCGGCGTGATGCTCGGTGACATGGTTGCGACACAATCCACCGCCATCGTCACCGCACCGTCCGACGGGAGTGTTCTCTATGCGGGGCCGTTCCGTTCATATGGTCAACTCTTGATCCTGAACGCTGGCGATGGCTATCATGTCGTACTGGCCGGGATGAGCAGAATCAGTGTCGCGCCGGGCCAATCCGTGTTGGCGGGTGAGCCGGTAGGCGCGATGGGGGAATCGAGGGTCGCAAGCGTCTCTGCGCAGCCCCCCGGAAATGCCGCGCCGGAACTCTATGTAGAGTTCCGCAAGGATGGAAAACCCGTCGATCCGGCCCCGTGGTGGGCGGACCGTCATTCTGGAAGGACCGGAAATGGTACGTAAATTGTCGCTTCTGTTTGCGGGTGCCCTGATGGGCGCCTCGGCCATGAGCCTGGTCTACGGATCGCCCAGCTCGACGGCCAACGCGGCAGGGTCAGAGACCTACAAGCAGCTCGCCATTTTCGGCGACATCTTCGAGCGTGTGCGCGCCCAGTACGTGACGCCGCCCGACGAGAAGTCGCTGGTCGAGAATGCCATCAACGGCATGCTGACATCGCTTGACCCCCACTCGTCCTACATGAACCCGGAAGCCGCCAAGGACATGCGGGTCCAGACCAAGGGCGAATTCGGCGGCCTCGGCATCGAGGTCACGATGGAGAACGAGCTGGTCAAGGTCATCACGCCGATCGACGATACTCCGGCTGCGAAGGCCGGCGTTCGCGCCGGCGACTACATCGCCGAGATCGATGGCGAGGAGGTCCGCGGCCTGACGCTGAACGACGCCGTCGAGAAGATGCGCGGTCTCGTCAACACGCCGATTAAGCTGACCATCCTGCGCGAAGGTGCCGACAAGCCGCTCGAGATCACCATCGTGCGCGACATCATCAAGGTGAAGGCGGTCAAGTTCCGCGTCGAGAACGACGTCGGCTACATGAAGATCACCTCGTTCACCGAGAAGACCTACGACGACCTCGAGAACGCGATCGAAAAGATCAAGTCCGAGGTGCCGGATGACAAGCTGAAGGGCTACGTGCTCGACCTGCGCCTCAATCCGGGTGGCCTGCTCGACCAGGCGGTCAGCGTTTCGGATGCCTTCCTCGACCGTGGCGAGATCGTCTCGACGCGCGGCCGTGACCCCAAGGACATCTCGCGCTTCGATTCCCGTCCGGGCGACGACATCGACGGCAAGCCGCTGATCGTTCTGGTCAACGGCGGTTCGGCAAGTGCCTCGGAGATCGTTGCCGGCGCCCTGCAGGACCATCGCCGCGCCACCGTTGTCGGCACGCGCTCCTTCGGCAAGGGATCGGTTCAGACCATCATCCCGCTGTCGGAGAACGGCGCGCTGCGGTTGACGACGGCGCTCTATTACACGCCTGCCGGCAAGTCGATCCAGGGCAAGGGCATCTCGCCCGACATCAAGGTCGAACAGCCGCTTCCCGAGGACCTCGCCGGCCGTGACGTGTCGCGCGGCGAGTCCGACCTGAAGGGTCATATCAAGGGCGTCGAGGAGAGCGATGAAGGTTCGGGCTCGGCAGCCTATGTGCCGCCGGATCCCAAGGACGACGTTCAGCTCGCCTATGCGCTCGAACTGCTGCGTGGCGAGAAGACCGACCCGGCCTTTCCGCCGAACCCCGACAAGGCGGTCATGAACAACCAGTAGGGCGTCCGGGGAGGTCCGGAAGGACGACCCCCGGAATGTCGCCGAGTACGATTGAGTAATGCGTCGCTGCCGGGACCGAAAGGTTCCGGCAGTTTGATTCACGGACACTCCAGACGGCGGGACCAAGCTTGACGCAGGGAGCACGGGAACTCGAAAGGCCGCTCGGCCGGAAGGCGCCGTCCGGACGGGCAGGGTCACGCCTGGCCGTGTCGGGTCGCAGCCTGCTGGTCGGCTTCGCTGCCTTGTGCGTCGTGGCCGCATCGGCCGCCATCGCGCTGCGGGACGCACCGTTCCGCAACCCTGCCGCCAGCGCCAGTTCGACACCGGAGATCACCGGGGCTCCCGCTCCCGAGAGCGCGCCGGAGGTTGCCAAGGCGGAGCCAGCAGCCAAGCCCGCAGCCCGCTCCGGCGGTCCCTCGATCATTCATGTCGACCCGGCCGATGCAGGCAAGGGCAGCGGCGTCATCATCATCAGCGACCCGTCGGCGGTCGGACAGGACCTGCGCGTCGCCCACCTTCCCGACAGGGCGCTGATCGAGGAAAGCGAGATGGGCCCGCTGCCGATCAGGGCGGCGGACGGCCGACGGCCGGTCGATGTCTACGCGCGGCCGTGGTCGGGCACCCGCGGCGCGCGCGTGGCAATCGTCATCGGCGGTCTCGGCCTGTCGCAGACGGGCACCCAGGAGGCAATCTCCAGGCTGCCTGCCGAGGTGACGCTCGCCTTTGCCCCGCAGGGCAACAGCATAGGCCGCTGGATGCAGGCCGGCCGCCAGAAGGGCCATGAAATCCTGATGCAGGCGCCGCTGGAGCCCTTCGACTATCCGAACGTCAATCCGGGCCGCAACACGCTGACCGTCGACGCCAGCGCGGAAGAAAACATCGACAACCTGCACTGGACGCTTTCCCGCACGACCAACTACACCGGCATCATGAACTACATGGGCGCACGTTTCGTCGCCGACCCGACAGCGATGTCCCCGGTCATGGCGGAACTGGGAAGGCGCGGGCTGCTCTATCTCGACGACGGCTCGACGGCGCGCAGCGTTGCGCCGGAACTGGCGATGAAGAACGGCGTTCCCTTCGCGTCCGGCGACGGTATCATCGACGTCGAACAGGACCGCGGCGCCATCCTGAAGAAGCTCGACCAGCTCGAGGCGACCGCCCGCGCCAAGGGCTTTGCGCTCGGCTCCGGTTCGGCCTTCGACGTCACGGTGGAGGCCGTGACCTCATGGGTGGCCGAGGCCAAGAAGCGTGGCATCGAGATCGTCCCGGTTTCGGCCGTGGCGATCGACCCCGAGAAAGGATGAGCCTTGAGCGGAAAGCCTGTTGATCCGGAAACGCTGCCCTACCGTCTCTGCGTAGGCCTCACAGTGCTGAATCCAAGCGGCAGGGTCTGGGTCGGGCACCGCATCGCCGAACCCGACGGCGAGATGGCAGGCACCGCGCGACTGTGGCAGATGCCGCAGGGCGGTATCGACAAGGGTGAGGATCCGCTGGAGGCTGCACGGCGTGAACTCTACGAGGAAACCGGCATGCGCTCCGTCTCCCTGATCGGCGAGACGGTGGACTGGATCAACTACGATCTGCCGCGCGAGCTCGTCGGGACGGTATGGAAGGGAAAGTACCGCGGGCAGCGTCAGAAATGGTTCGCCTTCCGCTTCGAGGGCGACGAAAGCGAGATTCATATCAATCCGCCGCCGGGCGGCCACCAGGCCGAATTCGATCGGTGGGACTGGCGCGGCATGGATGAACTGACCGAGCTGGTGGTGCCCTTCAAGCGGCACGTCTACGAGCAGGTGATCGCGGCCTTCCGGCACCTCGCGCCCTAGCGGCGCCCTGCCGCCTGCGCGCTGGAGTTGCGGTCAAAGCCTTCCCGGCCTACTGATGGTCCTGTCCCGATTGGACGAGAAGCCGTTATGCATGACCTTTCCGGCCGGGCGGATTTCGATCTGGCTGGCGCAATCCTCACCATCGACCTTGCCGCCATCCGCGAGAACTACCGGCGCTTGCGCGCACGACTAGCGCGCGCCGCCTGTGCTGCCGTGGTCAAGGCCGACGGTTATGGGCTGGGCGCCATCGAGGTGGCGAAGGCGCTGCGCAAGGAGGGATGCCGGACCTTCTTCGTCGCCCATGGCAGCGAAGGCATCGCGCTACGCCAGGCGCTGGGACCCGAGCCTGAGATCGTGGTCCTCAACGGCATCCACTCCGGCGGGGAGGATCGCTCAGCCGCCGCGGGCCTCGTCGCGGTGGCCAACAGTCTTGCGCAGCTTGCGGCCTGGCGGGAGACTGCTGGTCGTTTGGGCCGAAAGCTGCCGGTAATCATCCAGGTCGACAGCGGCATGTCCCGCCTCGGCATGTCGCGTGGCGAAGTGGGTGATGTTGCCGCCGCAAATGCCCTCGACGGTCTCGAACTGCGGGCCGTCATCAGCCATCTCGCCTGCGCCGACACACCGGAAGATCCGGCCAACGAGAGCCAGCGGCGAGCCTTCGCCGAGCTGACGGCACTGCTGCCGCCGGCACCTGCCTCGCTCGCCAATTCGTCCGGCATCTTTATCGGCGAGGCCTATCACGGCGATCTGGTAAGGCCGGGGGCCGCGCTCTACGGCATCAACCCGACGCCGGGCCATCCCAACCCGATGCTGCCGGCGATCACGCTTCAGGCCAAGGTCATCCAGACCCGCAGCCTCGATGCGGGAGCGGGCGTCGGCTACGCCCATACGTTCCGGGCCTCGGCGCCGCTCGAGGTGGCGACGATCGCGCTCGGCTATGCCGACGGCTGGCCGCGCCATGTGGCGGCAAGCGCCTGGTGCGATGGCGTCGAACTGCCGTTCGCCGGCCGCGTCTCGATGGACAGCATCGTCATCGACATCTCGGCCCTGCCGCGGGGCCGGCTGAAGCCAGGCGACCTGGTCGAGCTTATCGGCGCCGGGCAGGACGTCGACGAGATTGCCGCGCGCGCCGGGACGATCGGCTACGAGATTCTCACCGGGCTTGGTCGCCGCTTCAATCGGCGCTACCAAGGGGCCTGAGTTCCGGGCGCGTGAGGGTTGGCGGCAATGAAGGTTATCGTTCTGGGCGCCGGTGTCATCGGGGTCACCACAGCCTACTACCTCAATGAGGCCGGGCACGACGTCATGGTGCTCGATCGCCAGGCGGGGCCGGCGCTGGAAACCAGCTTTGCCAATGCCGGCGAAATCTCGCCCGGCTATTCCTCGCCCTGGGCCGGGCCCGGCATCCCGCTCAAGGCGGTCAAATGGCTGCTGATGCGGCATGGCCCGCTGGTTGTTCGGCCCAAGATGGACCGCGCCATGTGGGTGTGGCTGTTCAAGATGCTGCGCAACTGCACGGCCTCCCGCTATGCCGTCAACAAGGCCCGCATGGTGCCGCTCGCCGAGTACAGCCGCGACAGCCTGCGGGCGCTGCGCGAGGCGACCGGCATCAGCTACGACGAGCGCAGCCAGGGCACGCTGCAGCTCTTCCGCACCCAGCAGCAGCTCGACGGAACCGGCAAGGACATCGAGGTTCTGAAGCAGTTCGGCGTGCCCTTCGAACTGCTCGATGCGGCTGGCTGCGCGGGCGCGGAGCCGGCGCTGGCGCGCGTTTCGGGCAAGATCGCCGGCGGCCTGCGGCTGCCCGGCGACGAGACCGGGGACTGCAAGCTGTTCACCGAAAGGCTGACGAAGATCTGCAAGGAGCGCGGCGTCACGTTCCAGTTCGGCGTCGAGACCGGCCCTTTGCTGCGCAGCAGCGACAGGGACAGGGTCGGAGGGGTCAAGGTCGCGGGAATGGCGGTCTCGGCCGACGCCTATGTCGTGGCGCTGGGCTCCTATTCGGCGCACTGGATGCGCAAGCGCGGCGTGCCGATCCCGGTCTATCCGGTGAAGGGCTATTCCATCACGCTGCCTGTCACCGACGCGGAGGCTGCGCCTGTCTCGACGATCATGGACGAGGCCTACAAGGTTGCCATCACCCGCCTCGGCGACCGCATCAGGGTGGGCGGCACGGCCGAAATCTCCGGATACGACCTGACGCTGCACGAATCGCGGCGCGCGACGCTCGAGCACTCGGTCAGCGACCTGTTTCCCGACGGCGGCGACCTCGCCCGGTCGAGCTTCTGGTGCGGCCTGAGGCCGATGACGCCGGATGGACCGCCCATCATCGGCCCGTCGAAGCGCTACACCAACCTTTTCCTCAACACCGGCCACGGCACGCTCGGCTGGACCATGGCCTGCGGCTCGGCGCGCGTCCTGGCCGACATCATGTCGGGCAGGGAACCCGACATCGACGCAAGCGAGCTCTCAATGGCGCGCTACGGGTGAACCCGCGCGTCATGGCCTTCACGACAATTTGAAACCTATTTCTCGGTAGCGCGTTGTGGGGGCAGTTCAACAGACGGAGAACCTCCAATGGCCAATCCTGCCCGCATACCGGATCCGAGATCCGAAGACCCGCTTGATCCCGCGGCCCGGCCCAGCATCGACCCGGTAACGGGAGAGCCGCGTACCGCCGCGAACTACGACCGCCCTGGCGTCGTGAACCGCGTCGAGACGCGCAGCGGCGGCAGCAGCGTGATTATCGCCGCCGTGGTCATCGTCCTTGCCGTTGTCGCCTATTTCGTATTCGCGCCGGCCTCGGATGAGGGCGTGGTGGAGGCTCCGGCCCCCGCAGTCACCACTGAGCCGGCACCGGCAGCCGAGGCGCCCGCAGCGCCAGCCGACACCGTCGAGCCAGCAGCCCCGGCAGCGCCGGAGGCCACGGCCCCCGAGGCACCGGCTGACACCACCGCGCCTGCCCCGGATGCTACCGCTCCGGAAGCGCCTGCCGACAGCACGGCTCCTGCGCCTGCAGAGCCCGCACCGGCCCAGTAAGACGTCCTCCCGGACGAAACGGCCCGCGCAAGCGGGCCGTTTTCTTTTGTGAGATCGACCGGTGTGCCGGTCAGATATGGATCGCCTTGAAGAAGGTCGCCAGCGCGGCTTCCTTGACGGCCTCCGACATCGTCGGATGCGCGTGGCAGGTGCGCGCGAGATCTTCCGACGAACCGCCGAACTCCATCAGCACTGCCGCCTCGTGGATCATTTCGCCGGCGCCGAAGCCGACGATATGCGCACCCAGGACGCGATCGGTGGTCTTGTCGGCGAGGATCTTGACGAAGCCGTCCGTGTGCAGCGTCGCGCGGGCCCGGGCGTTCGCCGTGAAGGGGAACTTGCCGACCTTGTATTCGACGCCGGCCTTGCCAAGCTCTTCCTCGGTCTTGCCGACCGATGCGACTTCCGGGCTCGTGTAGACGACGCTCGGAATGACATCGTAGTTCACGTGGCCGGCCTGGCCGGCAATGATCTCGGCCGCGGCGACGCCCTCGTCCTCCGCCTTGTGCGCCAGCATAGGCCCGGCGATCACGTCGCCGATGGCATAGATGCCCTCGACATTGGTACGCAGGTGGCCGTCCACCTTGACCCTGCCGCGGTCGTCGAGTTCGACGCCGGCCGCCTCGAGGCCCAGACCCTCGGTGTAGGGCTTGCGGCCCGTCGCGACCAGCACGACATCCGCCTCGATCGTCTCCGCATCGCCGCCCTTGACCGGCTCGAAGGTGACCGAAGCCCCCTTCTTGGCTTTCGCCACGGCGGTAACCTTCGACCCCGTCTTGATCTCGAAACCCTGCTTGGCGAGCATGCGCTGGAACTGTTTCGCCACTTCGGCGTCCATGCCGCCGAGAATGCTGTCGAGATATTCCACGACGGTTACCTTGGCGCCGAGCCGGGCCCAGACGGAGCCGAGCTCGAGCCCGATGACGCCGCCGCCCACCACGACGAGATGGCCGGGCACCTTGTCGAGCGTCAATGCGCCGGTCGACGAGACGATCACCTTCTCGTCGAGGTCGACCTCGACGCCCGGAATGCCGGCAATCTCCGAGCCCGTCGCGATGACGATGTTCTTCGTCTCGACGTCCTGCGTCTTGCCGTCCTCGCCAGTCACGGACACCTTGCCGGCCGCCACGACCTTGCCGGTGCCACGCAGCACGTCGATCTTGTTCTTCTTCATCAGGAAGTCGAGGCCCTTGGTGTTCTGTCCGACCACCTGGTCCTTGTGGGCCATCATCTGCTTGAGGTTGAACTTGGGCTTGCCGACGTCGATGCCGAGCGCCTCGAAGGAATGCCCGGCCTCGGCAAACATCTCGGTGGCGTAGAGCAGTGCCTTGGACGGAATGCAGCCGATGTTGACGCAGGTGCCGCCGAGCGTCGGCCACTTCTCGACCAGCGCTGTCTTCAGGCCGAGCTGCGCCGCCTTGATGGCGCAGACATAGCCTCCCGGTCCGCTTCCGATGATGACGACGTCATAAGCCATTTATCTGTTCCTATAGTGTTCGCCGGCGCCCGGCTTGATTGTCG
Source organism: Alphaproteobacteria bacterium (assembly GCA_018823835.1). Classification (GTDB taxonomy): domain Bacteria; phylum Pseudomonadota; class Alphaproteobacteria; order Rhizobiales; family Rhizobiaceae; genus CAMYMG01. The sequence goes on from JAHJHT010000002.1 coordinate 1,474,780, forward strand.
TTCCAGTCCGGTCGCACGTCACCAGATGAGCTGGATCAGCATCATCACCAGGCCGATGATGGAGCCGAGCCAGATCAGCGTCCGCGCGACCGGAACGCCCGCTGCGTAGAGCACCACGTAGATGACGCGGCAGATGATCCAGAGGAGCGCGCCGGTCGCTGCCATGCCGCCGGTCTTGCCGGTGGCGACCAGTCCGACCACCAGCGCGATGAAGGCCGGGTAGGTCTCGAGCAGGTTGTGCAGGGCGCGCTTCAGTCGCTCGGCCAGGACGCTGTTGGTCTTGCGCTCCTCGTCGCGCGGGCTGAACAGGTAGCCTGGCGTCAGGTCGCCGAGCACGCTCGCCTGCAGGACGATCTGTGCGAGAAGAAGGACGACGCTCCATGCGAGCACGCTGATTTCGGTCGATGCGGCTACGGCTTCCATGGTTTTTCTCCCAGGGTTTGGCGGCGGGCCCATCGCCCGCCTGCCGCATCATAGCCTACAAATCGAGAACCAGGCGCTCCGGATCTTCGAGGCTTTCCTTGACGCGCACGAGGAAGGTCACGGCTTCCTTGCCGTCGACGATGCGGTGATCGTAGGAAAGCGCCAGATACATCATCGGCCGGATCACGATCTGGCCGCCGACGACCACCGGCCGTTCCTGGATCTTGTGCATGCCCAGGATGCCCGACTGCGGCGCGTTGAGGATCGGCGTCGACATCAGCGAGCCGTAGACGCCGCCGTTGGAGATGGTGAAGGTGCCGCCCTGCATGTCGGCGACCGAAAGCTTGCCGTCGCGCGCGGCGAGGCCGAGCTTGCCGATTTCCTTCTCGATCTCGGCGATCGACATGGCGTCTGCATTACGCACCACGGGAACGACGAGGCCCTTCTCGGTGCCCACGGCGACGCCGATATGGGCATAGTCCTTGAAGATGATGTCGGTGCCGTCGATCTCGGCGTTGACGGAGGGAATTTCCTTCAGCGCGTGCGTCACGGCCTTGGTGAAGAAGCCCATGAAGCCGAGCTTCACGCCGTGCTTCTTCTCGAAGACGTCCTTGTACTTGGTGCGCAGCGCCATCACCGCGCTCATGTCGACCTCGTTGAAGGTGGTCAGCATGGCAGCCGTGGACTGCGCTTCCTTCAGCCGGCGCGCGATCGTCTGGCGCAGCTTGGTCATGCGCACGCGCTCTTCGCGCGATGCGTCGTCCGGTGTCGAATCAGGGCGCGGCCTTGCCGGCGCCTCGGCCGACTTCGGCGTCTCGGCAGGCTGCGACGGCGCGCCCCGGGCGATGGCGTCGAGAACGTCGCCCTTCAGCACCTGGCCGCGCTTGCCCGAACCCGAAACCTGGTCGACCGCCACATTGCTTTCGGCGGCAAGCTTGGCGGCCGAAGGTGCGGGCGGCATGCTGCGCTCGGTAACTTCCTGGCCGCCTGCAACCTTGGCGCTCTTTTCCTCGGCTTCGCGGCCGGTGCTGCCGCCGGACTCGCCGGCCGCCTGCGCCACGGATTCGGCCTTGGCCGGCGCTTCCTTGGCTTCCTGCTTCGGCGCGGCCTTGGCCGCTCCGCCGCCCTCGGCGATCTGGCCCAGAAGGGCGCCGACGCCGACGGTCTCGCCGTCCTTGGCGGTTATCTCCGACAGGGTGCCGGCTGCTGCTGCCGGGACTTCGATCGTCACCTTGTCGGTTTCAAGCTCGACCAGGGGTTCGTCGATGGCGATGGCGTCGCCGACCTTCTTGAACCATTTGCCGATGGTGGCCTCGGTGACGGATTCGCCGAGTGTGGGGACGCGGATTTCGGTGGCCATGTGCTGTACCTGTCCGTTGCTGTCTCTTTGTTACTACTCGCCCAGTGCGTCTTCGAGGAAGGCCGCGAGCTGTGCCAGGTGCTTCGACATCAGGCCGGTTGCCGGCGATGCCGCCGCCGGACGTCCGGTGTAGCGGACGCGCTGGTGCTTGGCGTCGATGTGGGCGAGCACCCATTCGAGGTAGGGATCGATGAAGGACCAGGCGCCCATGTTCTTGGGCTCTTCCTGGCACCACACCATCTCGGCGTTGCGGAACCGCGAAAGCTCGGTGATCAGCGCCTTGGCGGGGAACGGGTAGAGCTGTTCGACGCGCAGCAGGTAGACGTCGTTGATGCCGCGCTTCTCGCGCTCCTCGTAGAGGTCGTAGTAGACCTTGCCGGTGCAGAGCACGACGCGGCGGATCTTGGAATCCTTGACCAACTTGATCTTCTGGTCGTCGAGCAGCTGGGCGTCGTCCCACAGCAGGCGGTGGAACGAGCTTTCGCCCGACATCTCGGCCAGCGTCGACACGGCGCGCTTGTGGCGCAGCAGCGACTTCGGCGTCATCAGGATCAGCGGCTTGCGGAAGTCGCGCTTCAGCTGGCGCCGCAGCACGTGGAAATAGTTCGACGGGGTCGTCGGGTAGACGACCTGCATGTTGTCTTCCGCGCAGAGCTGCAGGAAGCGCTCCAGCCTTGCGGATGAATGCTCCGGTCCCTGGCCCTCATAGCCATGCGGCAGCAGGCAGACGAGGCCCGACATGCGCAGCCACTTGCGCTCGCCCGAGGAGATGAACTGGTCGAACACCACCTGCGCGCCGTTGGCGAAGTCGCCGAACTGCGCTTCCCACAGCGTCAGCGCCGCGGGCTGGGCCAGCGAGAAGCCGTATTCGAAGCCGAGCACGGCCTCTTCCGACAGCATCGAGTTGATCACTTCGTAGCCCGACTGGGTCGGGCCGAGATTGTTGAGCGGGATGTAGCGGGTTTCGTCCTTTTGGTCATAGAGCACCGAATGGCGCTGCGAGAAGGTGCCGCGCTCGGAATCCTGGCCCGAAAGACGAACCGGGTTGCCGTCGAGCAGGATCGAGCCGAAGGCGAGCGACTCGGCCGTCGACCAGTCGATGCCCTCGCCGGATTCGATCATCCCGCGCCGCGTGTCGAGGAAGCGGCCGATGGTCTTGTGAACCTCGAAGTCCTTCGGCACCTCGGTCAGCTTCCTGCCGATCTCCTTCAGCGTCTTCAGCGGAACGGCGGTCTTGCCGCGCCGGAGTTCGTCCTGGTCGTCGGCCTTCTTGAGGCCCGACCAGGCGCCGTCCAGCCAGTCAGCCTTGTTCGGCTTGTAGGCCTGGCCGACATCCCATTCCTTCTCCAGGTGCTCGCGCCAGTCGGCGCGCATCTTGTCGAGCTCCTCGCGCGTGACGTGGCCCTCGGCGATGAGCCGTTCGCCGTAAATCTGCGCCGTCGTGTTGTGGGTGCGGATCTTGCGGTACATGATCGGCTGCGTGAAGGCCGGTTCGTCGCCTTCATTGTGGCCGAAGCGGCGGTAGCAGAACATGTCCACGACCACCGGCTTGTGGAACTTCATGCGGAACTCGATCGCCACCTTGGCCGCGTGCACCACGGCCTCCGGGTCGTCGCCGTTGACGTGGAAGATCGGCGCCTCGATCATCTTGGCGACGTCGGACGGATAGGGCGACGAGCGCGAGAAGCGCGGATTGGTGGTGAAGCCGATCTGGTTGTTGATGATGAAGTGCAGCGTGCCGGCGACGCGGTGGCCGCGCAGGCCCGACAGACCGAGAATCTCCGAAATCACGCCCTGGCCGGCGAAGGCGGCATCGCCGTGCAGCAGCAGCGGCAGCACCTTGGAGCGTTCCTCCAGCGGCACGATTTCCTCGCGGGTGCGGCCGTAGAGCTGGTCCTGCTTGGCGCGTGCCTTGCCCATCACGACGGGATCGACGATCTCGAGATGCGACGGGTTGGCCGTCAGCGACAGGTGAACCTTGTTGCCGTCGAACTCGCGGTCCGACGAGGCGCCGAGATGGTACTTGACGTCGCCCGAGCCTTCGACGTCGTCCGGTGCGAAGGAGCCGCCCTTGAACTCGTGGAAGATCGCGCGGTGCGGCTTGCCCATCACCTGGGAAAGCACGTTGAGGCGGCCGCGGTGGGCCATGCCGAGCACGATGTCCTGCATGCCGAGCGAGCCGCCGCGCTTGATGATCTGCTCGAGCGCCGGGATCAGCGATTCCGCGCCGTCGAGGCCGAAACGCTTGGTACCCTTGTACTTGACATCGATGAACTGCTCGAAGCCCTCGGCCTCGATCAGCTTCGACAGGATGGCCTTCTTGCCCTCGGCGGTGAAGAAGATGCCCTTGTCCTGGCCTTCGATGCGCTCCTGGATCCAGCCCTTCTCGGCGGGGTCCGAAATATGCATGAACTCGACGCCGAGCGTCGAGCAGTAGGTCCGCTTGAGGATGTCGAGCATCTCTCGGATCGTCGCGTATTCGAGCCCGAGCATGAAGTCGATGAAGATCGGACGGTCGTAGTCCGCCTCGGTGAAGCCATAGGCCTCGGCCGACAGTTCGTTGTAGTCCTCGAGCGGCTTGGCGATGCCCAGCGGATCGAGTTCGGCATGCAGATGGCCGCGCATGCGGAAGGCGCGGATCATCATCACGGCGCGTACGGAATCGCGCGTCGCCTGCAGCACGTCGGATTCGGAGGCCGTCGCACCGCTGGCGGCGGCCTTGTCGCGCACCTTCTTCTCGATGACCTTCTCGACCAGGCCCCAGTTGCCGTCGAGGGCGGAAACCAGTTCGCCATTGGCCTGCAGCGGCCAGCTCGGCCGTGACCAGGAGGCGCCCTTGGCGTTCTTCTTGACGTCGCCGGCGTCGTCCTTCAGCGCGGCGAAGAAGTCCTGCCATTCGGGATCGACCGCCTGCGGGTCGTCCTGCCAGGCGGCATGCAGCTGTTCGATATAGTCGGCATTGCCGCCATAAAGGAACGAGGTGAGGGAGAACTGGTCGTTGGCCTGATCTTGTCGCGCCATCATGTTTCCGGAGGTTTGGCCTCCGTCTCCTTGTTCCGGTTTGACCGGTTAACCCTTGATCGCCTCAACCAGCGTCGTGCCGAGCCTGGCCGGGGAAGGCGATACCTTGATGCCTGCCGCTTCCATCGCGGCGATCTTGTCTTCCGCGCCGCCCTTGCCGCCCGAAATCACGGCGCCTGCATGGCCCATGGTGCGTCCGGCAGGTGCAGTGCGTCCGGCGATGAAGCCTGCCATCGGCTTGCGGCGGCCGCGCTTGGCCTCGTCGATGATGAACTGGGCGGCGTCTTCCTCGGCCGAACCGCCGATCTCGCCGATCATGATGATCGACTTGGTCTCGTCGTCGGCCAGGAACATTTCCAGCATGTCGATGAACTCGGTACCCTTCACCGGATCGCCGCCGATGCCGACGGCCGTCGACTGGCCGAGGCCTTCATTGGTGGTCTGAAACACTGCCTCATAGGTAAGTGTTCCCGAGCGCGAGACAACGCCCACCGAGCCCTTCCGGAAAATGTTACCGGGCATGATGCCGATCTTGCACTGGTCGGGCGTCACGACGCCCGGGCAGTTCGGCCCGATCAGCCGCGAGGTCGAGCGGTCGAGCCTCGCCTTCACCTTGATCATGTCCATCACCGGGATGCCCTCGGTGATGCAGACGATCAGCGGGATTTCCGCGTCGATCGCCTCGATGATGGCGGCCGCGGCGCCTGCCGGCGGCACGTAGACGACCGAGGCATTGGCGCCGGTCGCTTCCTTGCCCTCGGCAACGCTCGCGAAGATCGGCAGCGGAACCGAGCCGTCCCACTTGGTGCCGCCCTTCTTCGGGTGGATGCCGCCGACCATCTGCGTGCCGTGATAGGCCAGCGCCTGCTCGGTGTGGAAGGAACCGGTGTTGCCGGTCAGGCCCTGCACCAGGATTTTCGTGTTCTTGTCGACGAGAATGGACATGTCGTTACTTACCCTTCACCGCGGCGACGATCTTTTTCGCCGCATCGTCGAGGTCGTCGGCCGAAACGACGTTCAGCCCGCTCTCGTTGATGATCTTCTTGCCGAGCTCGGCGTTGGTGCCCTCGAGGCGAACCACCAGCGGCACCTTCAGCCCGACTTCCTTGACGGCCGCGATCACGCCCTCGGCGATCACGTCGCACTTCATGATGCCGCCGAAGATGTTGATCAGGATGCCCTCGACCGCCGGATCGGCGGTGATGATCTTGAAGGCCGCCGTGACCTTTTCCTTCGAGGCGCCGCCGCCGACGTCGAGGAAGTTGGCGGGCTCGGCACCATAGAGCTTGATGATGTCCATCGTCGCCATGGCGAGCCCGGCGCCGTTGACCATGCAGCCGATATTGCCGTCGAGCGCCACATAGGCGAGGTCGTATTTCGACGCCTCGATCTCCTTGGCGTCCTCCTCGGTGGTGTCGCGCAGCTCGACCACGTCGGGGTGACGGAACAGCGCATTGTTGTCGAACGACACCTTTGCGTCGAGCACGCGCAGGTGCCCGTCCTTCATGACGATCAGCGGGTTGACCTCAAGCAGGCTCATGTCCTTCTCGGTGAAGGCCTTGTAGAGGATCGGGAACAGCGTCTCGCCGTCCTTCGCCGCATCGCCGTCGAGCTTCAGCGCTTCGTTCAGCGCCTTCAGGTCGGCTGCCGTCACGCCCTGTTCCGGGTCGATCGCAACGGTGATGATCTTTTCCGGCGTGTCATGCGCCACCGCCTCGATGTCCATGCCGCCCTCGGTCGAGACGACGAAGGCGACGCGGCCGACCGTGCGGTCGACCAGCAGCGAGAGATAGAGTTCGCGGTCGATGTCGGCGCCGTCCTCGATGTAGAGGCGGTTGACCTGCTTGCCGGCCGGTCCGGTCTGCTTGGTCACCAGCGTGTTGCCGAGCATCTCGTTGGTGTTGGCAACGACTTCTTCGACGGACTTGGCGAGCCTGACGCCGCCCTTGGCGTCAGGCCCTAGTTCCTTGAACTTGCCCTTGCCGCGGCCGCCGGCATGGATCTGGCTCTTCACCACGTAGAGCGGTCCGGGCAGCTTCTTGGCTGCAGCCTCGGCCTCGCCGGCCTTGAAGACGGGAACGCCTTCGGCGACCGGTGCGCCGAACGACTTCAGCAGGGCCTTGCCCTGATACTCATGAATGTTCATGGAGCGGGGACCTTATTTCTTGGCCAGGTTCGGCGCGATGTTGACGCAGGCTTCGCACAGCGTCTGGACCGACTGGACCGACTTGTCGAACATCTTCTGCTCGGCCTTGTTGAGGTCGATCTCGATGACGCGCTCGACGCCGCCGGCGCCGATCACCGTCGGCACGCCGACATAGAGGTTCTTGACGCCGTACTGGCCCGACAGGTGCGCCGCGCAGGGCAGCACGCGCTTCTTGTCCTTGAGGTAGGCCTCGGCCATCTGGATACCGGAAGAGGCCGGCGCGTAGAAGGCCGAACCGGTCTTCAGGAGACCGACGATCTCGGCACCGCCGTCGCGGGTGCGCTGGACGATCTGGTCGAGCTTCTCCTTGGTGGTCCAGCCCATCTTGATCAGGTCAGGCAGCGGAATGCCGGCAACCGTCGAGTAGCGCGGCAGCGGCACCATGGTGTCGCCATGGCCGCCGAGCACAAAGGCGGTGACGTCCTCGACCGAGACCTTGAACTCGTCGGCGAGGAAATGGCGGAAGCGCGCCGAGTCGAGAATGCCGGCCATGCCGACGACATGGGTCTTGGGCAGGCCCGAGAACTTCTGCAGCGCCCAGACCATCGCGTCGAGCGGGTTGGTGATGCAGATGACGAAGGCGTTGGGGGCGTATTTCTTGATGCCGGCGCCTACCTGCTCCATCACCTTGAGGTTGACGCCGATCAGGTCGTCGCGGCTCATGCCGGGCTTGCGCGGCACGCCGGCGGTGACGATGCAGACGTCGGCGCCCTCGATGCCGGAGTAGTCGTTAACGCCCTGGAAGCGGCCGTCCTGGCCTTCGACGGGCATCGCCTGGGCGATGTCGAGCGCCTTGCCCTGGGGCATGCCTTCGGCGATGTCGAACATGACGACGTCGCCGAGCTCCTTGAGGCCGATGAGATGGGCGAGCGTGCCGCCGATCATGCCGGAACCGATGAGGGCAATCTTGTTGCGTGCCATGTGCGGAATTTTCCCTTTATCTGTGACCGGGCAATGACAGGGCCCGAAAGGAGTTTTAAGGCCAGAGAGGATGCGGGCATGAGGCCAGAATTGGGCCTTGGCAATAGCGCTATGGTATTAGTTTTTCAAACGATTATTTCGAGCCGAATGTTTTCAATCGGTTAGATCAATTGGGGCTTACGTAAACGTCAAATATTTTGGCCGCTCTTTCGCGCGGACCAGTCTTCCAGCCAGTCCTTGCCCTGCATTTCGATGAGCCGGGAGGCGGTGCGGGAGAACTCGAAACCTTCGGTCCCGCGCTTGCCCGCATAGAGATCGTCCGGCGGCGCCTCGGCGCTGATGAAGAGCCGGGTGTGGCTGTCGTAGAGCGTGTCGATGAGCAGGATGAAGCGCTTCGCCTCGTTGCGGCGGCCTTCGGCCAGCACCGGGACATGGTCGACGAAAACGGTCGAGTAGCGCGCCGCGATCGCCAGGTAGTCGCGCGCGCCGAGCGGCCTTTCGCAAAGGTCGGCGAAGTCGAAGCGCGCGGCACTGCCCGCCGCCTGTGGCACCGGCACCTTGCGCCCCTTGACGGCGATGCTGTCCGGCCGCGCCGGCACGTTGTCGATGACGGCCTCCCAGGCATCGTCCATGGCCGCGTCCGTCGCAGGCGACAGCGGCGTCATGTAGATGGGCATGCCGGCGAGCTTCGCCTGCCTGTAGTCCTGCACGTCGCCGAGACCCAGCACCCTGGCGTTGCGCTTCAATATGCCGATGAAGGGCTCGAACAGCGCCCGGTTCAGCCCGTCGCGGTAGAGGTCGTCCGGCGCCACGTTGGAGGTCGCCACCAGCACCACGCCATTGGCAAACAGCGCGGAAAACAGCCGCGACAGGATCATGGCGTCGGCGATGTCGGTCACGGAAAACTCGTCGAAGCAGAGCACCCAGGCCTCGTCGGCGAGCGCGCGGGCGACCGGCGGGATCGGATCGTCTTCCTTGGTGTCGCCGTTCTTGCGGTCGAGCCGGTGCTTCTGGATGCGGTCGTGCACCTCGGCCATGAAGGCATGGAAATGCGCGCGCCGCTTGCGGCGCACCGGCACGGTTTCGAAAAACAGGTCCATCAGCATGGTCTTGCCGATGCCGACGCCGCCATGGACATAGAGGCCCTTGACCGGCTCGAGCGAGCGCCGGTTCTTGGCGAACAGCCAGCCCAGCGCGCTCGACTTGCGGGCCAGCCGCTTGGCGCGGATCTCGTCGTTCAGCTCGTCGAGCGCGGCGACCAGCGGCAATTGCAGCGCATCCTCGCGAATCTCGCCGGTTTCGACGAGATGCGCGTAGCGCTGCGCGACGGTCGTGTGGGTCTGGATGCCGTCACGCAGGTGCATCGGTAATCTGGCGGGCTGGTGGGGGCGGGCTGCCTATCTGGAAAGCGAGATAGGCAAGCCGGTCGATGTCTGTCCATCGAATTTTTCAGGCCCGGACGAATAGAGCCGCGCGACCACCGAGCCGCTCTCGTCGTAGAGCGACAGCTGCTTGCCGGCGACATTCCAGGACTTTACGCCATCGACGGGTGCCGGGCAGCGCAGCGGACCGGCACGATAGCCCTGGCCGAACTTGGTCTGCGGCGTCGCGACGCGACAGCTCTGGCCGGAGACCGAGGCGTTCCACACACCGGCAACGCTGGCGGTGGTGATGTCGGGTGCGGTCGCAGCCGGATCGGCGCCGGGGTTGATCGACGCGACCTCGCTCGAGGCGCCGGGCGCTTCGGGGAAGGCGGTCGGATCGGCCGGGGCGCTGGGCGCCGGCGTGACCGGAGGCGGCAGCGCGCTCGTCGCGACCTGGCCGCTCGGCGCGGCCTGCAGCGGCTCTGGGCGCGTGTTCATCGACGAGAAGCGCGTGCTTGAGCAGCCCGCGGCAAGCAACGCCAGCAGCGAAACGGCCACAAGACCGGTCTTCGAATAAGCCATTCCAACCTCCGTCGGCGCCACTGGCTGGCGGCGTCCGATCAATTCGTGTCCCTCTCACCATGATGCTGGTGAAGGTGGCCAAATTTCATCCTGATATGGTTAAAATACGGTTTGCGTCGAAAATATTGCAAAAATGAGATTTGTCGACGTGCCGCGGCTCAGGGGCCGATCACCTTGCTCGGCACGAAAACGTAGCCGCCCGGGCCGACGAGGTGGCATTCGCGCAGGCCGTGCGGCTTGTCGATCGAGCCGGAGAGAACATGGTAGCCGTGCTCTGCCGCGCGGGCTTCGGCCGCATCCGGATCGACGCCGTAGAGACGCAGTTCGATGCCGGTGCCGCGCAACTCGACATCGCGAATGATCCCGCTCATCGGATTGTCGGAGTAGGAATGGTCCGCATGCAGCATGAAGACTGAACCGAAAAGCGTCACCGCGGCGAAATCCTCGTCGGCATAGACCACGGTAGCGCCGAGCACGTCACGGCAGAAAGCCTCCATCGGCGCGATCTCGGTGACGAGCAGATTGACGCCGAGGCCACGCGGCAGCGAGCGGCCGAAATCGTCGGCTGCCATCCAGGGTGTCTTTGTGCGCTTCATCACCATCGGGCCGTTCCTTTGGTCCGCAGCCTAGCCAGCACTTCGGCGGCGGCAAAGGCACGCGTGGCGGCAAACGCTTGCGCCAGACGGGGGCAGGCCTATCTTCAAATGACAAGGCAGGGTGCAAGGCGAAAAGGATTGCCGACAGTGACAAGAGCAGGTTGCAGGCGCGCCGCATGACAAGGCGCGGGAGTTCGGCCAATCGCTACTATGAGGGCCCGTCCAGCGATCACTTTCGCGACGGCATCTTCTTCAATCCCGGCGGCGAGGCGCCGCGCGGATTCACCGATCTGCTGCGCTGGCAGTTCGGCGGCGGGCGGTCGAAATGGCCGTCCTCGTGGCCGAGCCCGCACGCGCCCGCCAGGCCGGTCGAACGGGTCGAGGGAAAGACGCTGCGCGTCACCATGATCGGCCATGCCTCGATGCTGCTTCAGCTTTATGGCCTCAACATCCTTGTCGATCCGGTCTGGTCAAAGCGGGTCTCGCCCTTTTCCTTCGCGGGGCCGGGAAGGGTCAATGAGCCGGGCGTCGCCTTCGCGGATCTTCCGCCCATCGACCTCGTTCTGGTCAGCCACAACCATTACGACCACATGGACCGCGCAACGCTGGCGCGTCTCAAGGCCGCACACGATCCGCGCTTCGTCACGCCGCTCGGCAACGATGCGATCATCGCCGCCGCCGCACCCGGCGCCAGGGTCTCGGCGCATGACTGGGGCGACAGCGTGCCGGTCGGCGACGGCGTGACCGTCCATGTCACGCCGGCGCATCACTGGTCGGCGCGCGGCACGCGCGACCGCCGCATGGCTCTGTGGAGCGGTTTCGTCATCGAGGCGCCGTCCGGCAAGGTGCTGGTCGCGGGCGATACCGGCTTCCACGGCGGCCGGCACTACAGCGATCTCGCCCGGATGCACGGCTCCTTCCGCCTCTCGGTGCTGCCGATCGGCGCCTACGAGCCGCGCTGGTTCATGGAAGCGCAACACCAGAACCCGGAAGAGGCCGTGGAGGGAATGCTGCTCAGCAAGTCCGCCTACGCGGCCGGCTGCCACTGGGGCACGTTCCAGCTCACCAACGAGCCGATCGACGAGCCGCGCGAGCGGCTGCTCGCGGCGCTCGAGGCAAAGGGGCTGCCGCGCGAGAGCTTCCGGCCGATGCTGCCCGGCGAAGTCTGGGACGTGCCGGCGGAGCCGCTCGCGATTGCCGGCGAAGTCGATGACAGGCCGGCGGCGGGCAGCTAGCCGCCCGCATGCAGGTCCTGCGGGGTACCCATCCCGGCCTGCTGCGGCGCGACCGTGGCAATCGCGTCCGGCAACAGGATTGCCTTGATCGCCGCCCAGCTCTCCTTCGGGTGAACCGGCCGGTACGCCTTCTCGATCAGGCTTGCCAGCGATTCCCGATAGGCCGTGTCCTCGGACATCCGCCGGATTGCGGCGTACCAGGCGACCTCGTCATCAGGATCGATTGCCGGCATCAGCCCCCGGACTGCCTCTTGCAGGGCCGGTGCCGTCGAAACGATGACCGGCGTGCCGAAGTCGAGGCATTCGGATGCGCCGAGCCCCCAGCCTTCATCGTATGATGGAATGACGCCGAACAATGCGCTGCGATAGAGTTCGATAAGTTCGAGGTCGCTGACCTGCCCGACGAAATCGACATGCCCGGCAAGCTGCGGATTGGCCGCCATGTAGGCCTGAAGTTCTGCGATCAGCCAGCCTCGCTTGCCGACACAGACGAGCTTGGGAAGCCTGACGCCGTCGTCGAGCGCGCGCTTCCAGATGCGGGCGAGGAGTATATGATTCTTGCGGATTTCGACCGTCGAGCAATAGAGGACGAATGGTTCGCGGGCCGGCAGCCGGGATGTCAGTCCCAACGAGTCGGCCTGGTCGTAGAGAATCGACGGCATCGGGAGCACGTCCGCGCGCGGCGCGTCCCCGCCGACGGCAGGGAACGCCCTAGAGAAGCAGTCGAGCGTGTGGCGCGAGACACACAGGGCGTGGGAGCCCGTCGCCACCAGATGCCTGAACTTGCCGGCGAACTCGGCTGCGTAGCTTTGCGTGCCGACATGTTCCGGTTGCAGGAACGGAATCAGGTCATGGCAGATGAAAGCTCGTCGGGAGGTGGCCTGCATGGCTGCATGGAAAGACCTGCCAAGGCCAGCAGGGTCGGAAAACAGAACGGTACCGCGGACGGGCCGAGGGTCGGCAGCCCCCTTGTCTCCGGCTTGCAGGGACGACAGCAGCTTCCAGAACAACCGGTAGGAACGCACAACGATCTTCGAGATGCGAAACCGCAGGCTGGCGGGCCCCTTTCCGGTGATCGCGGCGGCGGCGAGCCGGTCGAAATCCTTGCGCAGGTTCGGCGCCTTCTTTGCGAGCGCGAAGGCCTTGCGGTACTTCTCCAGCGTTCCGTCCGTACTGCCGGGAAAGCGGAAGTCGGTGGAATTCAGCCGTTCTTCCTCATCCGGGTTCATGCGGCGGAAGATGCCCTTCGCTTCGTCGAAGACAACCGCTCCGACCCGGGGGTCGTCGTCGAGACATGCTTGCCGTACCAGAAAGCTCTGCACCCGCGAGATGCCGGTCAACGGAAATGCCGCAACGGAGACGAGGTCCGTGGCGTCGACGAAAAGCCCCAAATTCTCCCCGGTTCCAGACACCGAACCGCCCCCGTTTCCCATGGATGGCTTAGCCCGCCGGAATCAAGCCCGGCCGCTTGCGCCTGCCCCTACAATAGTTCCGGCGGCTTGTCGCGACATTGGTTGAGGTTTCCGTGAGCGGCAAACGTCCGGAACGCATGCTCGCGCTTTGCGTTGGAAACCTAGACGAATTATTCCGAGGGAGTATTTTCAATGATCAAGTGGATTCTCATCCTCCTTATCGTCGCTGCCGCGGCAAGCCTGCTCGGCATGCCCGCACTGGCCGGCGCCGCCGCAACCGGTGCCCGCATTCTGATCGGCATCGCGCTGATCCTGTTCCTGCTTCTCGTGCTGGGCGTCTTTGCCCTGACGTAACTGCCGAGGGGGCGGCTGCACTGGTAATTTGCAGGTCTTTCGGCCATATAGCGCCGAACGGAAAAGAGTTTTCGCAAAGACCATGGCCAGTGCAGCTGCCTTCGCCAAGATGAACGGGCTCGGCAACGACATCATCGTTGCGGACATGCGCGGTCGTGCCGATCGCGTCAGCCAGGCGGCCGCGGTTGCGCTCAACGCCGATCCGGCGACGCGCTTCGACCAGATCATGGCAATCCACGACCCCCGTACGGCCGGTACCGTAAACTATGTCGAGATCCTGAATTCCGACGGCACTTTCGCGCAGGCCTGCGGCAACGGCATGCGTTGCGTGGTGCAGGCGCTCGCCGCGGAAACCGGGCAGAAGCTCTTCACCTTCGAGACCGTCGCCGGCATCCTCAATGCCGAGGAGCACGCCGACGGGCTGATCTCGGTGGACATGGGCGTGCCGCGCTTCGGCTGGCAGGACATCCCGCTTGCCGAGGAATTTCGCGACACCCGCATGATCGAGTTGCAGGTCGGCCCGATCGACGCGCCGATCCTGCATTCGCCCTCTGTCGCCAGCATGGGCAACCCGCATGCCATCTTCTGGGTCGACAATGACGTCTGGTCCTACGAGCTAGAGCGCGTCGGCCCCCTGCTCGAAAACCATCCGATCTTCCCCCAACGCGCCAACATCTCGATCGCCCAGGTCACCGCGCGCGATGCCGTGACCATCCGCACATGGGAGCGCGGCGCCGGACTGACGCGCGCCTGCGGCTCGGCCGCCTGCGCCGTTGCGGTCAGTGCCGCACGCACCAACCGCACCGATCGCACGGTGACGGTCACCGTTCCCGGCGGCCCGCTGCGGATCGAATGGCGCGATGACGACCACGTCCTGATGACCGGTCCGGCCGAGTGGGAATTTTCGGGCACCTTCGACCCAAAAACCGGCGCCTGGGCGCGCGAAGAGCAGGGTGCGGCCTGATGGCGGTCGACGTCGTCACCTTCGGCTGCCGGCTCAACACCTATGAGTCCGAGGTGATGCGGCGCGAGGCTGAGACGGCCGGTCTCGGCGAGCTCGAAAACGGCGCGGTGATCTTCAACACCTGCGCGGTGACGCAGGAGGCGGTGCGCCAGGCCAGGCAGTCGATCCGGAAGGCGCGGCGCGAAAACCCGCAGGTCCGCATCATCGTCACCGGCTGCGCGGCGCAGACCGATCCGACATCCTTTGCTTCCATGGACGAGGTCGATCTCGTGCTCGGCAACGAGGAAAAGCTGAAGGCGCACAACTACCGGGCGCTGCCGGACTTCGGCGTCAACGATTTCGAGAAGGCCCGCGTCAACGACATCTTCTCGGTGCGCGAAACCGCCTCGCACATGGTCGACGCCATCGAGGGCAGGGCGCGCGCCTTCGTGCAGGTCCAGAACGGCTGCGACCATCGCTGCACTTTCTGCATCATCCCCTATGGCCGCGGAAACTCGCGCTCCGTGCCGATGGGCGCGGTGGTCGAGCAGGTCCGGCGACTGGCCGAAAACGGTTATGCCGAAGTCGTGCTGACGGGGGTCGACATGACCAGCTTCGGCGCAGACCTGCCCGGCCAGCCGAAGCTCGGCAAGCTGGTCAAGACGATCCTCAGGCAGGTTCCGGAAGTGGCGCGGCTCAGGCTTTCCTCCATCGATTCCATCGAGGCGGACGAGGACCTGCTCGACGCCATCGCGACCGAGAAGCGGCTGATGCCGCATCTTCATCTGTCGCTGCAGTCGGGCGACGACATGATCCTGAAGCGCATGAAGCGGCGGCATCTGCGCGACGATTCGATCCGCTTCTGCGAGGACGTCAGGAAGCTGCGTCCCGACATGGTCTTCGGTGCCGACATCATCGCCGGGTTTCCGACCGAAACCGACGAGATGTTCGCCAGTTCGGAGCGCATCGTCGCGGAATGCGGGCTGACCCACCTGCACGTCTTCCCCTTCTCGCCGCGCGAGGGAACGCCCGCCGCGCGCATGCCGCAGGTAAAGCGCGAGATCGTCAAGGAACGCGCCCAGAGATTGCGGTCCGCCGGCGAGGCTGCCTACAGGCGGCATCTGGATTCGCTTGCCGGCACGGCGCAGCAGGTGCTCGTCGAGCGCGAGGGGCTGGGGCGTACCGAAGGCTTTACCCTGACGAGGCTCGACACCGGCAAGCCGGGCGAGATCGTCGCCGCCACCATCACCGGCCATGACGGCGAGCGGCTGATTGCCGAGCCCGCCCGGTCGATTTCTTCTCCTCGGGCCGCCTGAGACCGCATGGCATTCGGATTCATCAAGAAGATCTTCTCCTTCGGCAAGAAGGAAGTCGTCGAAGAGCCGGTTTCCGAAGAGACGCTGCCGCCGGCCGCCGAGCAGGCCGCGCCGGAGACGGCAAGTCCGGCCCCGGAACAGGCTGTTCCCGAATTCCTGAAGCGTGAAGAACTCAGGCCGGAAGACGAGGCCGGTTCTCCCGAACCGGCCGCGCCAGCGGAACCAGCCGCCGAGCAAAGGCCCGAACCCGCTCCGATCGAGCTTGTGCCCGAGCCGGCCCCGGCCGAGCCCGTTCCAGAGCCAGAGCCAGAGCCAGAGCCAGAGCCAGAGCCAGAGCCAGAGCCAGAGCCAGAGCCAGAGCCAATCGAGGAACCGGTTGCGACGACGACGCCCGCGCCGGTAACGACGCCGGCGCCTGCCCCGACGACGACACCCGCTCCGGAACCGGCGCCGGCTCCCACCACGACTCCGGCCCCGGTTCCAACGACAACGCCTGCGCCGGTAACGACGCCAGCGCCTGTCCCGACGACGACACCCGCTCCGGAACCGGCGCCGACTCCAGTTCCAACCACGACGCCCGCGCCGGTAGCGGCGCCAGAGCCTGTCCAAACGACAACGCCGGCTCCCGTACCGACCACCACCGCGCCTCCCGAAACCACAACGGAGCCCGCGCCGGAGCCTGCACCGGTCGCGGCACCGGTCGCCGGCAAGGTCACGGTCACCAAGAAGGTCGAGGCGAAGGCCGAGACTGTCGAGCCCGAGCCGGAGGCAACGAGGACCACCTGGTTCCAGCGCCTTCGCCAGGGCCTCGCGCGCTCGTCGAAGGAGCTGTCCGGCAACATCGCCGGCGTCTTCACCAAGCGAAAGCTCGACGAGGACACACTGCAGGATCTCGAGGACGTGCTGATCCGCGCCGACCTCGGCATGGAGACGGCGATCCGCGTCACCGACGCGCTGTCGGCCAGCCGCTACGGCAAGGATGTTTCCGACGCCGACGTGCGCGCCATCATGGCGACCGAGATCGAGAAGGTGCTGACCCCGGTCGCGCTGCCGCTCGAGCTCGACCTGTCGCACAAGCCGCATGTCATCCTGGTGGTCGGCGTCAACGGCACCGGCAAGACCACGACGATCGGCAAGCTGGCGGCCAAGCTGTCGGACGGCGGCCTGTCGGTGATGCTGGCGGCCGGCGACACGTTCCGCGCCGCGGCGATCGAACAGCTGAAGATCTGGGGCGAGCGGACCAATTCGCCGGTGGTGGCCTCAAAGCTCGGCGCCGATGCGGCCGGCCTCGCCTGGGACGCGTTTGAAAAGGCCAAGGAAGCCGGCTCGGACGTGCTCATCATCGACACGGCCGGACGGTTGCAGAACCGCGCGGAACTGATGGACGAGCTGTCGAAGATCGTCCGCGTGCTCGGCAAGCACGATCCGGAAGCGCCGCACACCGTGCTGCAGACCGTCGACGCCACGACCGGCCAGAATGCGCTCAACCAGGTCGAGATCTTCCGCAATGTCGCCGGCGTCAACGGGCTGGTGATGACCAAGCTCGACGGCACGGCGCGCGGCGGCATTTTGGTCGCAATCGCGGCCAAGCATAAACTGCCGGTCTATTTCATCGGCGTCGGCGAGCAGGTCGACGATCTGGAACCCTTTTCGGCGAGCGATTTCGCCAAGGCGATCGCGGGAACGTCCTAGCCGTTCTCATTGCGCCGAAACGCCACTTGCCTGGAAAGACATCATGAACCCGCCCATCCTCGAACGCGACCCATCCGACCCGAAGCGCAAGGAAATCAACCCGCTGCTGAAGCTGGCGCTGGAACTCGGGCCGCTGATGGTCTTCTTCTTCGCCAATGCGCGCGGCGAGTGGCTGAGCCAGAAATTCCCGGCGCTGGCCGAGATGGGCGGCCCGATCTTCGTCGCCACCGGCCTGTTCATGATCGCCACCGCCATCGCACTCGCGGTGTCATGGCTGCTGACGAAAACGCTGCCGATCATGCCGATGGTGTCGGGCGTCGTCGTCTTCGTGTTCGGCGGGCTGACGCTCTATCTGCAGGACGACATCTTCATCAAGATGAAGCCGACCATCATCAACACGCTGTTCGGCGGCGTGCTGCTCGGCGGGCTGTGGTTCGGCAAGTCGCTGCTCGGCTACGTCTTCGATTCGGCCTTCAGCCTCGACGCCGAGGGTTGGCGCAAGCTGACGCTGCGCTGGGGCCTGTTCTTCCTGTTCCTGGCGGTGGTCAACGAGGTCGTCTGGCGCTCCTTCTCGACCGATACATGGGTCGCCTTCAAGGTCTGGGGCATCATGCCGATCACGCTTGTCTTCACCTTCAGCCAGATGCCGCTGATCATGCGCCACTCGCTGGACGAGAAGCCGGAAGACCAGGGCTAGGGGAGGGAACCATGGAATTCATCGCATCGCACGAGGCACTCAGGACCGTCTACAAGACGCCGGAGCCGACCGCGGCCTCGATCCGCAAGGAGCTCCCGGCGCTCGACGGCCATTGCCGCTCCTTCATCGGCAGGAGCCCCTTCGTGCTGATCGGCTCGTCCGACGGCGCCGGCAATGCCGACGTGACGCCCAAGGGCGACCGGCCGGGCTTCGCCTCGGTGCTCGACGACACGACGATCGCCATCCCCGACCGGCCCGGCAACAACCGGCTCGACACGCTGGAAAACATCGTCGTCAACCCGGCGGTCGGCCTGCTGTTTCTCATCCCCGGCATGAACGAGACGCTGCGGGTCAACGGCGAGGCGAGGATCACCACCGACCAGGCGCTGCGCGAGCAGCTCGCCGTCGACGGCAAGCTGCCGCTCAGCGTCGTGGTGGTAACCGTCAGGTCGGCCTACATGCACTGCGCCAAGGCCTTCATGCGCTCAAGGCTCTGGCAGCCGGAAAGCTGGCCCGACCGGCAGGCCATGCCGACGCTTGGCGCCATCCTGCACGACCAGCTGGCGCTCGCCGAATCGGCGGACGACACCGACCGTTGGCTGGCCGAGGCCTACAAGCAGACGATGTGGTAGCGACGGGGCTGGCCCAACAGGCTTTTCCGCATTTGCCGCAATGCTGCCCCTAACCCGGTTGCGACACTTCGGCCGCGCGCCTACATCGGTGCGTGCCAAGTCGCCGACAAGGAATGCAAGATGACCGAGACGCAAGATATCGACCTTGAGAGCCACCCGCTCACGCACTGGAGCGGCCCGCTTGGCCTGCCTGACTTCACGCGCATCGATGACGGCGACTTCGGGCCGGTGTTCGACGCCGCGCTCAAGGCGCACCTGACGGAAATCGAGGCCATCGCCAACAATCCGGCGCCGGCAACGATGGAAAACACCATCGAGGCGCTGGAGCTCTGCGGCGAGCCGCTGCACCGCGTCTCGGCGATCTTCTGGGGCCGCGCCGGCGCCAACACCAACGACCAGATCCAGGCGATGGAGCGCGAGATCTCGCCCAAGATGTCGCGCCATTTCTCGGCGATCTCGATGAACGAGGCGCTGTTTGCCCGCATCGACGACCTCTACAGCCGCCGCGCCGAACTCGACCTCGATGCCGAGACGCTGCGGCTCATCGAGAAGTCGTGGAAGGGTTTCGTCAAGTCGGGCGCCAGGCTGGATGCCGCCGGCAAGGCCAGGCTGTCGTCGATCAACGAGGAACTGTCCTCGCTCGGCACGCAGTTCGGCCAGAACATGTTGGCCGACGAAAAGGACTGGGCGCTGTTTCTCGAGGAGAGCGATCTCGCCGGCCTGCCCGATTTCCTGAAGGACGCCATGGCCGAGGCCGCCGAATCGCGCGGCCGGTCCGGCAGCTACGCGGTGACGCTGTCGCGCTCCATCTACGAACCCTTCACGACCTTCTCGGAACGGCGCGACCTGCGCGAGAAGGCGTTCCGCGCCTTCATCGGCCGCGGCGAGGGCGGCGGCGCGCATGACAACGGCCCGGTTGTGACCAGGATGCTGTCGCTGCGCTCCGAAAAGGCGAAGCTGCTCGGCTACGCCAGCTATGCGGCGCTGAAGCTCGACGACACGATGGCGAAGTCGCCCGAGGCCGTGTTCGGCCTGCTCGAACCGGTCTGGGAGAAGGCGCGCGACAAGGCCGCCCTCGACGAGGCCGACCTGCAGCGCCTGGCGGCCGCGGCCGGCAGCAACGAGAAGATCGCCGGCTGGGACTGGCGCTTCTACCAGGAGCGGCTGCGCGCGGAAAAATTCGCCTTCGACGAGGCGGAGCTGAAGCCCTACCTGCAGCTCGAGCGCATCATCGAGGCCTGCTTCGACGTCGCGACGCGGCTGTTCGGCGTCACCTTCGTCGAGCGCGAGGGCATTCCCGCCTGGCATCCGGACGTGCGCACCTTCGAGGTGCGCAACGCCAACGGCTCGATGCGCGGCGTCTTCCTCGCCGACTATTTCGCCCGCCCGTCGAAGCGCTCCGGCGCCTGGATGAGCGGTCTGCAGTCGGGCTACAGGCTTGGCCGCGGCTCGCGCCCGATCATCTACAACGTGATGAACTTCGCCAAGCCGCCCAAGGGCCAGCCGGCGCTGCTGTCGCTCGACGAGGCGCGCACGCTGTTCCACGAATTCGGCCACGCGCTGCACGGCATGCTGACCGACGTCTACTGGCCCTCGCAGGCCGGCACCTCGGTGTCGCGCGACTTCGTCGAACTGCCCTCGCAGCTCTACGAGCACTGGCTGACGGTGCCGCAGGTGCTGGAGAAGCACGCGCTGCACTACAAGACCGGCGCGCCGATGCCCAAGGCCCTGCTCGACAAGATGCTGGCCGCCAGCACCTTCGACGCCGGATTCCGGACGGTCGAGTTCACCGCCTCGGCGCTGGTCGACATGGCCTATCATGCGCAGGCCGATGCGCCGGCCGACCCGATCGCCTTCGAGGCCGAGACGCTGGCCAGGCTCGCCATGCCGGACGCCATCGCCATGCGCCACCGCACGCCGCATTTCGGGCACGTCTTCTCGGGCGACGGCTATTCGGCCGGCTACTACTCCTACCTGTGGTCGGAAGTGCTCGACGCCGACGCCTTCTCGGCCTTCGAGGAGGCCGGCGACCCGTTCGACGTCGAACTGGCCACCAAGCTGCGCAACCACATCTACGCGGCCGGCGGCTCGGCCGACCCTGAAGAGCTCTACACCGCCTTCCGCGGCAAGATGCCGACACCCGACGCCATGATGGCCAAGCGCGGCCTGGTGTGACGGGCAGGCGGGGGCGCGGACCGGTGACCGCCATTTCCGCCCAGGACCTGCGCTGATGGCGCGGCGCAGCTCGTTCGGGTTCCTCGGCCGCTTCGGCCGTTCGGAGGATCTGCGCCACCTCGATTTCGCGCTGCGCGCCGCCGACCTCCACCCGTCCGTGGTGCCCGAAGGCGTCAAGCTGGCACTGGTCAACCTCCTGAAGGATCATTTCGGCGACGAGCCGCCGGAGGGCGCCTATGCGCCGGCCGCCGCGCTGCTCGCCTATTGCGCGCTCGGCGGCGAGGCCTTCGGCCGGGCCAACGGCCCCGAAGCGCTCGACCACGCGGCCGGGCGCGTAGACCAGGCGCTGGAGCGATCCGGAAGCCTCGACGCGGGCATCGTGCTGCTCGCCTTCCACGCCCGGCTCATCCAGCCCGGCGTGGTTGAACGCCACGATATCGACGTCGACACCGACTGACTGGCGTCCCTGTCGTCCAGGCGTCACGCAACGGTCAGCAAAGTTTCACCGAACTGCAATCGTCCTGCAACATCCAGGGACGATGGCTTCTCCGGCAGAGTCCAGCCATCCCAGGAGAGAGCCATGAACAGACTGCCCCTGACACGTCGCGCCTTCGTCACCTCCGCCAGCGCCGCCGGCCTCGTCGCCGCATCCGGCCTCGCCATGCCCTTCTATTCGCGCGCCAGCCAGCGCCCCTCGTTCACGCACGGCGTCCAGTCGGGCGACGTCGACGCCACCAGCGGCATGGTCTGGGCGCGCACCGACCGGCCGGCCCGCGTGATGTTCGAAGTCTCCTCGACCGAGGATTTCGCCAATGCGGCGCGGCTCGCCACGCTCGACACCTCGCCGGCCAGCGATTTCACGGTGAAGCGCCTGCTCACCGACCTCGCGTCGGATCAGGACATTTTCTACCGCATGACGGCCGCCGACCTTGCCGACATCAACACGCTTTCCGAACCGATCGTCGGCCGCTTCCGCACCGCACCCGCCTCCAGGCGCAACATCCGCTTCGCCTGGTCGGGCGACACGGCCGGCCAGGGCTGGGGCATCGACGACGAAGGCATGAAGACCTACGCCACGATGGCCGGGCACACGCCCGACTTCTTCCTGCATTCGGGCGACACCATCTATGCCGACGGCGCGATGGTGGACGAGGTCGACCTGCCGGACGGCAGCAAGTGGAAGAACAGCGTGCTGATCGACGAGAAGCGCAAGGTCGCCGAGACGCTCGACGAGTATCGCGGCCAGTGGAAGTATAATCTGATGGACCGCCACGTGCAGGCGCTCAACGCCGTCTGCCCGACCTTCTTCCAGTGGGACGACCACGAGGTGGTCAACAACTGGTCGTCGTCGAAGGACCTGTCGGCCGATGAGCGCTATTCTGAAAAGTCGATCCACGTGCTGTCGTCGCGTGCGGCGCGCGCCTTCCACGAGATGACCCCGATCAGCTACGAGCCGGCCGAACCCGGCCGCGTCTATCGCAAGATCGCCTACGGGCCGCTGCTCGACGTGTTCTTCCTCGACATGCGTTCCTATCGCGGCGCCAACAGCGAGAACGTCCAGGAGGAGAAGAGCGACGCGACGAACTTCCTCGGCGCCCAGCAGATCGCCTGGCTGAAGCGCGAGCTCGCAAACTCGAAGGCGACCTGGAAGGTGATCGCCGCGGACATGCCGATCGGGCTGATCGTGCGTGACGGCGACACCAGGTTCGAGGCGATCGCCAATGCCGACAACGGTCCGGCCAAGGGCCGCGAGTTCGAGATCGCCGACCTGCTCCGCTACATCAAGAACGCCGGCATTGACAACACGGTCTGGCTGACCGCCGACGTCCACTACACGGCGGCACATTACTACGACCCGGCCAAGGCGCAGTTCCAGGACTTCAACCCGTTCTGGGAATTCGTCTCCGGCCCGCTGCATGCCGGCACCTTCGGCCCCAACGAACTCGACATGACGTTCGGACCGGAGCTGAAATTCGTCAAGGGCCCGAGCGCCGAGCAGGGACAGAACCTGCCGCCCTCGGCCGGCCTGCAGTTCTTCGGTCTCGTCGACATCGACGGGCAGACCGAGCAGCTGACGGTCCGGCTGATGGATCGCGGCGACAGCGAACTCTACAAGGTGACGCTCGACCCGGTGCGCTCGGCCTGAGACCACCTGAAGACAACAAGGCCCGGTCCGCATTGGGCGGATCGGGCGCTTCGCCTGATCGTGTGAGGATGTTCTAGCGGTTCGGGTAGCAGCCGAGCGGAACGTCGGGCCACACGGCGGCTGCGCAATCGGCCTGGACCTGTTTTTCCCGGAAGGAGGCCGATACCGGCCCGGTCACCATCGGGTCAACGCCGAATTCGGCATCGGGAAACGCCTGCTCGGCGGCTGTCTGGGCCAGGATCACCGGCTTTTCGACATAGCGGGTGGCGGTCGAATGAGCGGCACCGGCGGCCAGCAGCACCGCCACCGCGGCAGTCGCAGCAGTGGTGCGCAAGGTTCTGGTCAGGGTCATGGTCATTTCCGACAACTTCCTGCGGGACGAATGGTTCCGCGCTGGTTAGCGAATCCTTGCCGCACGGGGATTAATTTTCCGTAACCGGCGGTCCCAGCCATCGTCTTCCCGGGCGAGCTTCCGAACCGAGTGAGGACCCGGGACCCATTGGTCGCCGCCTCCCGGGGGCGCGGCCTGGCCTTGTAGCGGCACCCGCCGGCACCGGCTGCCCCTTTCATTCACCCCGCAGCGATCGACGCCGGCCTGGAAAGCGCGACAGTTTTTTCGCCGGATTTATCCACGCCCTTCCCGCCTCCCTTACCATTGTCGGCAGTTCCTCCCGCGGGAACGCCGGTCATGACGGTGATTTGCGGGGAGGAGCCGGCGCTTCGGGGATGCGGCTAACGTGGCCGCCGAGCCGGAGGGTTGACCCGGAGTCCCCGAGATTTTCCGCGCAGATGCGACGGAGACCAGGCGCCCGTATGTCGTTGGCGCCGCGACGTAGAAACCACCGGCGCATGCCGGAAGGTCCGCTTTCCGTGGGGGATGGGAAGGCCAAAGAACGCCGGACGGGGCGCGGATGCCGCGCCACATATCTATTCTAGGAAGGCACGGCCCCGCGCCCCGTCTTCCCGACTGCCTTCGACTTGTTCGAAGGATCAATGGCCAGACCGGAAACGGGGCGTGGCAACGGCTGCGCCTTTGCGCCCCCTTTCGCAACTGCGAAAAAACCTGTAAGAGCCGCGCAACTGAAGAAAGCGGCGCCGAGACTGGCGCCCGCAACACCCCCGAGACCACATCATGAACCTCCGCAATATCGCGATCATCGCGCACGTCGACCATGGAAAAACCACGCTGGTCGACCAACTCCTCAAGCAGGCCGGCTCGTTTCGCGAGAACCAGCGCGTCGCCGAACGCGCCATGGATTCCAACGATCTCGAAAAGGAACGCGGCATCACCATCCTGGCCAAGGCGACCTCGGTCGACTGGAAGGATTACCGCATCAACATCGTCGACACGCCTGGCCACGCCGATTTCGGCGGCGAGGTGGAGCGCATCCTGTCGATGGTCGATTCGGCCATCGTGCTCGTCGACGCCGCCGAGGGCCCGATGCCGCAGACCAAGTTCGTCGTCGGCAAGGCGCTGAAGGTCGGCCTCAAGCCGATCGTCGTCATCAACAAGATCGACCGCCCGGACGCGCGCCATGTCGAGGTCGTCAACGAGGTGTTCGACCTCTTCGCAGCACTCGACGCCACCGACGAGCAGCTCGACTTCCCGATCCTCTACGGTTCCGGCCGCGACGGCTGGGTTTCGGAAAACCCGGAAGGCCCCAAGGACCAGGAACTGGCGCCGCTGTTCGACCTCATCGTCAAGCATGTGCCGGCGCCGACCGTTCATCCCGGCCCGTTCCGCATGATCGGCACGCTGCTGGAAGCCAATCCGTTCCTTGGCCGCATCATCACCGGCCGCATCGAATCCGGCTCGCTGAAGTCCAACCAGCCGGTCAAGGTGCTGGCCAATGACGGCTCGCTGGTCGAGACCGGCCGCATCTCCAAGATCCTCGCCTTCCGCGGACTCGAGCGCCAGCCGATCGACGAGGCCCAGGCGGGCGACATCGTCGCCATCGCCGGCCTGTCGAAGGGCACCGTCGCCGACACGTTCTGCGACCCGGCCGTCACCGAGCCGCTGCATGCGCAGCCGATCGATCCGCCGACGGTCACCATGTCCTTCATCGTCAACGATTCGCCGCTGGCCGGCACCGAGGGCGACAAGGTCACCAGCCGCGTCATCCGCGACCGCCTGATGCGCGAGGCCGAAGGCAATGTGGCGCTGAAGATCGAGGAATCGACCGAGAAGGATTCGTTCTTCGTCTCCGGCCGCGGCGAGTTGCAGCTGGCCGTGCTGATCGAGACGATGCGCCGCGAGGGCTTCGAGCTTGCCGTGTCGCGTCCGCGCGTCGTCATGCAGAAGGGCGAAAACGGCGAGTTGCTCGAGCCGATCGAGGAAGTGGTCATCGACGTCGACGAGGAGCATGCCGGCGTCGTCGTGCAGAAGATGTCGGAGCGCAAGGCCGAGATGGTCGAACTGCGCCCGTCCGGCGGCAACCGCCAGCGCATCGTCTTCCATGCGCCGACGCGCGGCCTCATTGGCTACCAGTCGGAACTCCTCACCGACACGCGCGGCACGGCGGTGATGAACCGCCTGTTCCACGCCTACGAACCCTACAAGGGCGACATCGCGCAGCGCTCCAACGGCGTGCTGATCTCAAACGATTCCGGCGAGTCGGTGGCCTTTGCCATGTGGAACCTCGAGGATCGCGGACCGATGGTCATCGATGCCGGCGTCAAGGTCTACCAGGGCATGATCATTGGCATCCATTCGCGCGACAACGATCTCGAGGTCAACGTGCTGAAGGGCAAGAAGCTGACCAACGTGCGCGCCGCCGGCAAGGACGAGGCCGTCAAGCTGACGCCGCCGATCCGCATGACGCTGGAACGCGCGCTCGCCTGGATCCAGGACGACGAGCTGGTCGAGGTGACGCCGAAGACCATCCGTCTCAGGAAGCTCTATCTCGACCCGAACGAGCGCAAGCGCTTCGAGAAGTCGGCCAAGACGGCGGGCGCTGCCTGACGCGGGACGCTTTTGGCCCGGCCGTTCAGGCCGGGCTGTTCACGCAGTGCCAGGATCGGCTATCATCGCAGCGATGAAGCCGGTCTATGGAGCCAAGCCGTGGAACTCACCTCTCTCCTGATCTTCGCCGGCGCCCTGCTGGTCGCCGCCGGGTCGCCCGGCCCCTCGATCGCAGCGCTTGTCGCCCGCGTCATCTCGAAGGGCTTTCGCGACGTGTTTCCCTTCCTCGCCGCCATGTGGATCGGCGAGGCGATCTGGCTGTCGATGGCAGTGTTCGGACTGGCCTTCGTGGCGCAGAGCTTTCACCTCGCCTTCGTCGTGATCAAATGGGCGGGCGTCGCCTACCTGGCCTATCTCGCCTGGAAAATGTGGTTCGCGCCGGTCGATGTACGCGACGGCGCGATGCCGCGCGAAGATTCGCCGGCGCGGCTGTTCATGACCGGCATGGCGGTGACGCTCGGCAATCCCAAGATCATGATGTTCTACCTGGCGCTGCTGCCGACGATCATCGACCTCGGCAAGGTGTCGCTCGTCGGCTGGGCCGAGCTGACGCTGACCATGGCCGCCGTGCTGATCGCCATCGACCTGACCTGGGTGCTGGCCGCCAGCCAGGCGCGCCGGCTGCTGAAGAGCAGCCGCGCTATGAAGATCGCCAACCGCATCAGTGCCAGCACCATGGCCGGCGCCGCCGCTGCCATTGCAGCGCGCTGAGGCCCATCGAGTGGACGTCATCCTGGTTTCATCCTGAGGCTGCAGTTTCGGTGCGCGACGCCAGATGGCCGGTCGCCAAATGACGGCCATCTGCTACGATGGCGGCAAAGCATCGCCCTAGGGAGGGGTTTCCAGGAATGGCCACGCGCGCAAAATCCGCAGCGACACAGAAGAGGCCGGGAGCTTCCCCGGCACGCGGCGACGGGTTTGCCGAATACCTCCTGATGCGGGCGCCGGCCGAGGATGCCGCCGCCTATGACGCTGCCGTGCTGGACAAGGCGGCAGCACTCGCCCGCAAGGCGGTCATGCGCCACCGCAAGGGCGAAAGCGTCATCGCCGTCGACAGCGATCCGGCGATCGTCCGCAACGGCCGCCCGATGACGGTCATCACCGTCGTCAACGACAACATGCCGTTCCTCTTCGATTCCGTGCTGGCCGAGATTGCCGAGACGGCCGGAGACCCCGTGCTGGTCACCCATCCCGTGATCGGGGTCAGGCACGACAGGAAGGGCGTCAGCGAAATCCTGTCCGACAGTACGCGCGATACCGATGCCGACAGGCTGAGCGTCATCCACGTGCATGTGGCGCAGCTCAGCAGCGGCGAGGCCAAGGCGCTTTCCGAGGGGCTGGACACGGTTCTGCGGCAGGTACGCGCGGCGGTCAAGGACTGGAAGCCGATGCTGGCCCGGCTCGACCAGTCGATCTCGGAATTCCGCTACGCGCCGATACCGCTCGACAAGGCCGCCGTCAGCGAGGCGATCGCCTTCCTCGAATGGCTGCGCGACGACAATTTCACCTTTCTCGGCATGCGCGAGTTCCGCTACTCCGGCGGCGAGAAGAGCGGCACGCTGACACGCGCCAAGGATCCGGGGCTGGGCATCCTCGCCGACCCGGACGTCAGGGTGCTGCGGCGGGATGCGGACGGCGTCTCGACGACGCCAGAAGTGCGCGCCTTCCTGCATGGCCCCGATCCGCTGATCGTGACCAAGGCGAACGCCAAGTCGGTGATCCACCGCCGCATCTATCTCGACTACATCGGGCTCAAGACCTACGACAAGCGCGGCGCGCTGTCGGGTGAGCTGCGCATCGTCGGCCTCTTCACCTCGACCGCCTACACGCGCTCGGTGATGAAGATCCCCTATCTGCGTTCGAAGGCGGAGACCGTCATCCAGAAGTCCGGCTTCGATCCGGCCGACCATTCCGGCAAGGCGCTGATCAACGTGCTGGAAAGCTATCCGCGTGACGAACTGTTCCAGATCGCCATTCCGACCCTGCGCAAGCACGCCGAAGCCATATTGGGGCTGGTGGAACGGCCGCGCGTCAGGGTGCTCTACCGCGTCGACCAGTTCGACCGCTTCGTCTCGGTCATCACCTTCGTGCCGCGCGACCGCTACGACAGCATCGTGCGCGAGAAGATCGGCGCCTATCTCAAGACGGCCTTCGACGGGCGCCTGTCGGCATATTACCCGGCCTTCCCGGAAGGCAGCCTGGCGCGCGTCCATTTCATCATCGGGCGGTCCGGCGGCAAGACGCCGAAGATCGACCAGGCGACGCTGGAAGACGCCGTGCTGGAAATCATCCGCACCTGGGAGGACGCGCTGCGCGAAGCCGCCGTGACGTCCGGCGCGGACACGGCGCTGCTCGGCATCGCGGCGCGGTTCCCCGAGGCCTATCGCGGCTCGTTCACGGCCGACGAGGCGCTGGTCGATGCCGGGCGGATCGCCTCCATAACGGCCGACAACCCGATCGCCATCGACTACTACCGCAGCCACGGCCAGACGCCGGAGCAGGCATCGCTGAAGATCTACCATTTCGGCAGCCCGGTCGCGCTGTCGCGGCGCGTGCCGATCCTCGAGAACATCGGCTTCCGGGTGATCAGCGAGCGGACCTTCGAGGTCAGCGACGAGGACGCCGAGACCGTCTTCGTGCACGACATGGAACTCGAAAACGCCTATGCGGCCCCGATCGAACTCGACGGCGGCGGCAAGCTGTTCGAGGAAGTGTTCCTCTCGGTCTGGCACGGCGACGCCGACAATGACGGCTACAACAGCCTTGCCCAGACCGCCGGGCTCGGCGCATCCGCCATCGGCATCCTGCGCGCCTATGGCCGCTACCTGCAGCAGGCCGGCATCCCGCAGAGCCAGGAGTTCATCGCCGCGGTGCTGAACCGCTACCCCGACATTGCGCGCGGACTGCACGCCATGTTCGTGGCGCGGCTCGACCCGGCCTCGGCCAGGGAGGGCGAGGTCACCGCCAAGCACCTCAAGGCCAAGATAAAGGACGCGCTGGAAGACGTTCCCAACATCGACGACGACACCATCATCCGCCGTTACGTCAACCTGATCGAGGCGTCGCTGCGGACCAACCATTTCGTGCCCGGCATCCGCGAGCGGGGCCAGTCGCTGGCAATCAAGCTCGACTCGCGCATGGTCGACGGCCTGCCGGAACCCCGCCCGTGGCGCGAGATCTTCGTCTACGGTCCGGAGGTCGAGGGCGTGCACCTGCGCTTCGGCCCGGTGGCGCGAGGCGGCCTGCGCTGGTCCGACCGGGCGCAGGACTACCGCACCGAGGTGCTGGGACTGGTCAAGGCGCAGCAGGTCAAGAACGCCGTCATCGTGCCGGTCGGCGCCAAGGGCGGCTTCTACCCGAAGTTCCCGACAGCCGGGCTGAGCCGCGACCTTGTGTTCGAGGCCGGCAAACGGGCCTATGTGAATTTCGTCTCCAGCCTGCTGTCGATCACCGACGATATCGACGGCGACAAGGTGGTGCCGCCGAAGGGCATCGTGCGCCGCGACGGCGACGACCCCTATTTCGTCGTCGCCGCAGACAAGGGCACGGCGACCTTCTCCGACACGGCCAACGCGATCAGCCAGGCACACGGTTTCTGGCTGGACGACGCCTTCGCCTCGGGTGGCTCTGCCGGCTACGACCACAAGAAGATGGGCATCACCGCCAAGGGCGCCTGGGAGGCCGTGAAGCGCCATTTCCGAGAGATGAACCGCGACATCCAGACGATGCCCTTCACCGTCGTCGGCGTCGGCGACATGTCGGGCGACGTGTTCGGCAACGGCATGCTGCTGTCGCCCATGACGCACCTGATCGCGGCGTTCGACCACCGCGACATCTTCATAGACCCGAACCCGGACGCCGCGGCTACCTTCGCCGAGCGGGAGCGGCTGTTCGCCCTGCCGCGCTCGAGCTGGCAGGACTACGACAAGTCCAAACTGTCGGCCGGCGGCATCATCGCGTCACGCAGCCAGAAGTCGATCACGCTGCCGGCCGCGGCCGCCGCGGCGATCGGGCTCGACAAGACGACCGCGTCGCCGACCGAGATCATGACCGCGATCCTGAAGGCGCATGTCGACCTGTTGTGGTTCGGCGGCATCGGCACCTATGTGCGAGGCTCGGGCGAGAGCAACCAGGACGTCGGCGACCGCGCCAACGACGCGATCCGGGTGACCGCCGCCGAGGTCGGCGCCAAGGTGATCGGCGAAGGCGCCAATCTGGGTGTCACGCAGCGCGCGCGCATCGAGTTCGGCCTGCGCGGCGGCGCCTGCAATTCCGACGCGATCGACAATTCGGGCGGCGTCAACTGCTCGGACGTCGAGGTCAACATCAAGATTGCGCTGGCCTCGGCAATGCGCGGCGGCAGGCTGACGCGCCCGGCGCGCGACAAGCTGCTCGCCGAGATGACGCCCGCCGTTTCCGATCTCGTGCTCGCCAACAATTACGAGCAGACGCTGGCGCTTTCGGTCCTGCGCAAGAACGGGCTGAGCGACTTCCCGCACCAGGTGCGCTTCATCAGCACATTGGAGGCGCGGGGGCTGCTCGATCGCGCGGTCGAGACGCTGCCTTCGGCGGCAGCGCTCGAGGAGCGCGAGGTGCGCGGCGAGCCGCTGACGCGGGCGGAGCTCGGTGTGCTGCTGGCCTATGCCAAGATCGTGCTCTTCACCGAGATCGTCGCCAGCGACGTGCCCGACGACGCGCATTTCGAACGCGACCTGCTGAGCTATTTCCCCGGCCGCATGCAGAAGAAGTTCGCCGACGAAATCCGCGGGCACCGGCTGCGCCGCGAGATCATCGCGACCGTCATCGCCAACGACCTGATCGACCGCGGCGGGCCGTCCTTCGTGACGCGGCTTCAGGACGCCACCGGCCAGGGCGCCCGCGAGGTGGTGCGCGCCTTCACCGTGGTGCGCGACGGCTTCGGCCTGCCGGCGCTCTACCGCGAGATCGACGCCCTCGACAACCAGATAGACGGCCAGGTGCAGCTCGACCTCTATGCGACGGTCGGGCGGATGGCGCAGGCGGCAACCGCCTGGGACCTCAAGAACGGCAGTGCGACCGCGTCGCTCGGCGAGCAGATTGCCGAACTGCAGGCTGCGCGCGCGACGCTGGAGCCCAAGCTGCGGTCGATGCTGCCGGATTTCACCCTGGAGCGCATCGAGGAGCGCAGGCATGCGCTGTTCAAGGGCGGCGCGCCCGAGAAGCTCGCCGAAAGGCTGGCGCTCATCGATGCCTCGGCGCTGATTCCCGACATCGCGCTGGTAGCCAAGACCGCGAAAGCGGACCTGGTCGAGGCCGCCAAGGCGTTCTTCGCCGTCAGCGACGCATTCCGGATCGGCCGCATCGAGAGCGCGGCGCGCTCGATCACGCCGACCGACTATTATGACGGGCTGGCGCTGACGCGCGCCGGCGACACGATCGCGGCAGCACGCCGCGGCATGGCGGTTGCCGCGCTGTCGGGCCGGGGGAAGTCCGATAATCCCGTGGGCGACTGGCTCGAGGCCGGCGGCCAGCGCATCGGCAAGGTGCGAGAGCGGCTGCAGGCGCTGACCGAGGGCAGCGAACTGTCGGTGTCTCGCCTGTCGGTCGCGGCCGGGCTGATGGCCGACCTGAGTGACCATGGATGACCGCCGCGCTCAAGGCTGATACCGCGCCGGAAACGGGCAGGCTGGCGCCGCGCCGCGGCGTCTGGGGCTGGATGCTGTTCGACTGGGCGGCGCAGCCCTTCTTCACGGTGGTCACCACCTTCATCTTCGGCCCCTACGTGGTCTCGCGCATGGCGAGCGACCCGGCGATGGGCCAGGCCGCCTGGGGCTACGGCATCGCGGCGGCGGGCTTCGCCATCGCCATCCTGTCGCCGGTGCTGGGCTCGATCGCCGACCAGACGGGACCGCGCAAGCCGTGGATCGGCAGCTTCGCGGCGATCAAGATCGCCAGCCTCTG
The DNA here is from genome assembly GCA_018823835.1 of Alphaproteobacteria bacterium. Classification (GTDB taxonomy): domain Bacteria; phylum Pseudomonadota; class Alphaproteobacteria; order Rhizobiales; family Rhizobiaceae; genus CAMYMG01. Next base: position 1,506,757 of record JAHJHT010000002.1, read on the forward strand.
CGCGCTGTGGCTCGCGGCGCCCGGGTCGAACCTCTTCCTCGTCGTGCTGTGCTTCTCGCTCGCCTCGGTGGCGGCCGAATTCTCGACCGTGTTCAACGATTCCATGATGCCGCGGCTGGTCTCCAAGGCCGAGATCGGCAAGGTCTCCAACATTGCGTGGGGTCTCGGCTATCTCGGCGGCATGATCGTGCTGATCTTCGTCGTCGCCTGCCTGGCGGCCTCGCCCGAGACCGGCCTCACGATCATCGGCATGGAACCGCTCTTCGGGCTCGACCCGAGGCTCGGCGAGGATGCGCGCGCCACCGGACCACTGTCGGCGGCGTGGTATTTCGTCTTCATCCTGCCGATGTTCTTCTTCACGCCCGATGCCGGCAAGGGCATGGCGATCGGCCCCGCCGTGCGCGAGGGTCTGACGGAACTGAAGGCGACGCTGAAGGAAGTGCGCCAGCGCGGCGGCATATTGTGGTTCCTGATCGCCCGCATGATCTACCAGGACGGCGTCAACGCGCTGCTGGCGCTCGGCGGCGTCTTCGCGGCGGCAATGTTCGGCTGGTCGATCACCGAGATAGGGCTGTTCGGCATCATCCTCAACGTCATCGCGATCTTCGGCTGCCTGGTGGCCAGCCGTCTCGACACGAAGCTCGGCTCCAAAACGGTGGTGATGATCGCGCTGGTGTGCCTGACGGTGGCGACCGTCGGCATCGTCTCGACCGGGCCGGGCTACACCCTGTTCGGCATGCTGCCGCTACCCGGCGCCGATACGGGCGGGCTGTTCGGGACGCCGGCGGAGAAGGCCTACATCCTCTTCGGCCTGCTGATCGGCATTGCCTTCGGCCCGGTGCAGGCGTCCTCTCGCTCCTACCTGGCGCGCAGCGTGACGGCCGACGAGGCCGGCCGCTATTTCGGCATCTACGCGCTGGCAGGGCGGGCGACGAGCTTTACGGCGCCATTCCTGGTGGCGACGGTGACCGCAATCAGCGGCTCGCCACGGCTCGGCATGGCGATGATCCTGCTGTTCCTGGTCGGCGGCATAGCCGTGCTGTGGCCGGTGCCCTATCCGGCGGACCGGCCGGAGGAACGCGCCGCCTGATCAGTGGCGGAAGTGGCGCGTGCCGGTGAAGACCATGGCGATGCCGTGTTCGTCGGCGGCGGCGATGACGTCGTCGTCGCGCATCGAGCCACCCGGCTGGATGACGGCGGTAGCGCCGGCCTCGATGGCCGAGATCAGGCCGTCGGCGAAGGGGAAGAAGGCATCCGACGCAACCACCGAACCTTTGGTCAAGGGTTCGGCAAGGCCCGCTGCCTCGGCAGCGTCGAGCGCCTTGCGGGCGGCGATGCGCGAGGAATCCACCCGGCTCATCTGGCCGGCGCCGATGCCGACGGTGGCGGCGTCCTTCACATAGACGATGGCGTTCGACTTGACGTGCTTGGCGACGCGGAAGGCAAATTTCAGGTCGGCCATTTCCTTGTCCGTCGGCGCGCGCTTGGTGACCACCTTGAGTTCGAGGTCGTCGACGACGGCATTGTCGCGCCCCTGCACCAGGAGCCCGCCGGAGACCGACTTCACCGTCATGGCGGGCGCGCGGGGGTCGGGTGTCGCACCGGCGAGCAGGAGGCGCAGGTTCTTCTTCGCTGTGACGATGGCCTTAGCCTCGTCGCTCGCGTCGGGCGCGATGATGACCTCGGTAAAGGTCTTGACGATCTCCTCGGCGGCCTCTGCGTCGAGCAGGCGGTTCAGCGCGACGATGCCGCCGAAAGCCGAGACAGGGTCGCAGGCGAGAGCCTTCGCGTAGGCGTCGAGAAGCGTGACGCCTTCGGCGACGCCGCAGGGATTGGCGTGCTTGATGATGGCGACGGCCGCGCTGCGCTTCGGGTCGAACTCGCCGACCAGTTCATAGGCGGCGTCGGTGTCGTTGATATTGTTGTAGGACAGCGCCTTGCCCTGCACCTGAACCGCAGTGGCCACGCCCGGGCGCTTGTCGCCGGTTGCGTAGAAGCCGGCCTGCTGGTGCGGGTTCTCGCCGTAGCGCATGACGCTTTCCAGCTTGCCGCCGAAGGCGCGCCAGGTGGGGTGCTCGATCTCCAGCGCCTCGGCAAACCAGCCAGAGATGGCGGCATCGTAGGCGGCGGTGCGGGCAAATGCCTTTGCCGCGAGGTGGCGGCGGAAGTCGAAGGACAGGCTGCCGATGTTCAGTTCCAGCGCGTTGATCACGGAAGCGTAGTCTTCCGGGTCGGTGACGGTGGCGACGTAGGCATGGTTCTTGGCCGAGGCGCGCACCATGGCCGGGCCGCCGATGTCGATGTTCTCGACGATCGACGCGTAGTTCGCGCCGGAGTATCGGACTTCCTCGAAGGGGTAGAGATTGACGACCAAGAGGTCGATCGGCTCGATGCCGTGCTCATGCATGGCGGCCGAGTGTTCGGGGTCGTCGCGGATGCCGAGCAGTGCGCCGTGAACGGAAGGGTGCAGCGTCTTGACGCGGCCGTCCATGATCTCGGGAAAGCCCGTCAGCTCGGACACGTCGCGGACCGCGATGCCGGCTTCAGCGATGGCCTTCGCCGTGCCACCGGTGGAGACCAGCTCGACGCCGGCCTTGACCAGCGCGGCGGCGAAATCGGTCAGGCCTGTCTTGTCGGAGACGGACAGAAGCGCGCGGCGCACCGGCACGAGATCGGGCGCGGGGATATTCTTGGAGGCAACCGCCATGGGGAGGGCCTTTCAGCTGGGAGAGTCGAGGCGGGCGTTAGCACAGCCCGGCCCGGAATCAAATCGGGAGAGGCGCTCTAGCGGTGGATCACTGCTTTCCGGCGATACTCTCGCGGTAAGTCCGCGTGAACTGCCAGTGCACTTCCTGGATTTCGGAGGCCTTGAAGGACAGCACGATCTGGCGGCTGCGGCGCGGTCCGCCAAGGCCGGCGAAATAGATCGACTCCTCGACATAGGGCGTGACCTCGGCACAGGACATGACCCAGCGGTCGGAATGCGGAGCGGTCAGCACCAGGCGGTCTTCCTCGTCGTGGAAGAGTTCGACGTCGGGGTGCATGTGGAAGCGCACGGCGACGAAATCGCGGCCATTGTTGCGTGCCGGGGCACCGCCGGCGCGCAGGAAGCGGTCCAGACCGGCCAGCACGCTGCCTTCCTCCGACAGCGACAGTTCGCGCTCGTGATAGAGGCCGAACTGCGCGACATAGCCGTCGTGGCTGGCAATGAAACCGTGCATGCCCGGCTGGTCGGTGCGCCGGCATGGCACGTTGCGCGGACCGCCGATGAGTGGCGGGCTGGCAAGATCGTTGACCCGGATGGAGTGGTTGAAGCGCGCCGACGAAGTGTCGTTGAGGGTTGCGGTTGAATGCGCGGCCGTTGCGCGCGCCAGCGGGCGGAACTCGGAGGCGCCATAGGTGTCGACGCCGCAATTGACGACGAAGTGCTGGCGGCCGGACGACATCTCGAAAGACAGGCAGCCGGCGTGGGCGGCGTTGGACACGTCGATCGGCGGCGGCGCGCCGGTGTCGGCGATGACGGTCGTGTCGCCCAGCGCCAGGCGCTCATAGCCCGAGTGCGGGGCGTGAAGCAGGGGCGCGCCTTCGGTGTCGTCGTGGCGCAGGATGGCGGCGATGCGGTCGTGAATCGTCGCACCCATGCCGTTGAAGCGGGCAAGGCTGCCGTCCTGGTGTCGGAAGAAGCGCAGGGCCGGCAGCATGCGGTCGACTGCGTGGATCAGGGCAGGCGGCGGCGTCTCGGCCTGGTTGGCGTAGGTGTAGCGCAGCGGCAGGAGATCGGCGAGCAACTCCATGACGTCGAGCGGATTGCGCGAGATGTGACCGCCGTCCGGCAGAATCTGGCGTTCGAGTTCTGCGGCGAGGTTGCGCGTGGCGTTACGCAGCGCCGACGCCGGCGCGGGCAGCGACAGGGCCGAGAAGGCAAGCGCGATGCGCGCGCGCAGGCGATCCTTGCCGTCAGGCATTTCCCGCGCGACGGAGCGCAAGTAGCGGATCTGCACGGCGAGCGACTTGAGGAAGGCGCGGTAGAAGGGAAACTCGGCGCCCTGCAGCACGACCGAGGAATGCTGGAGCCAGGCGATTATGCGCTTGGCGGTGGTGGCAGGCTCCCAGGCGACGCCCGTGATGCTGCCGCCATGGATGGCGATCCAGTCCGACACCAGAGCGCGCGCATTGGCTGCCGCGAGGTCTGTACCGGCGGCGCGCATGTGGCGCAGCCAGCGGAAGCCGTGCAGCGTCTTTTGCCAGCCGCGATTGGGCACCTCTATGCGGAAGGGGGACTCGCCGCCGGTCTCGACAAGATGGCCCGAAAGCGGGAAGCGACCGTAGTAGATTTCCAGTGCGATCTGCGAATCCGCCAGCCTCAAATCCGGCGGTGCGATCAGGACGCGTTCGGGCGTGCGGCCAGAATAGCGCCAGCGGTAGACCGGGCCAGAACGCAGCCTGCGACGGGTCTTTCGCCACATCTCGCGTGCGACGAGCGTCCAGAGACGCGTCGTGTTGCCCGTCGCCATTGCCAAAGAAAACTCTCCCGAAATCGCCGCGCTACCCGCGCTCCCCAAAGCGTTCGCGAATAGCTTAAATGATTCAGCACTTTATACGAGAGTGAATTTTGCGTGAAGTGCGCGAACAGGATTTTAGTCGATTGTTAACAATCGCGCCGCGAAAAACCCGTCCAGGCCGGAGATGGCAGGGCTACCGAGGTCGAGATCCGCAGGCGTCGTCCGCAGCGTCCCGGCGTCGGTCAGGAAGGCGTCCAATCCGGCAAACTCGCCGGGCCCGATAGGGTCGATCACGACGCCCTTCGCCGTGGCGAGGAAGGCCGCAAGGAGGTTCTCGCCTTCGAGCGGATCCAGCGAGCAGTTGGAGAAGACGATGCGCCCGCCCGGCCGCACCAGCTTTACGGCCGCGGCAAGCATGTCCGCCTGCAATGCCGCGAGCTTGTCCACGTCGGCGGGGGATTTCGTCCATGGGACATCCGGATGCCGCCTGACCGTGCCGGTGGAGGAACAGGGCGCGTCGAGCAGCACGGCGTCGAAGAGCACGTCCGGCTCGAAGGTCTGCACATCGGCCTGGGCAAGCTTTGCCTCCAGCCCGAGGCGCTCGAGGTTGCGGCCAAGCCGTACCAAGCGGTTCTTGGAAACGTCGATCGCCGTCACCTCTGCGCCGGCGAGCACGAGCTGCGCGGTCTTGCCGCCGGGAGCGGCGCAAAGGTCGGCGACGCGCTTTCCGGCAATGTCGCCGAACAGCCGCGCCGGCAGGCTGGCGGCGGCGTCCTGCACCCACCATTCACCCTCTGCGAAGCCCGGCAAGTCGACGACGTTGCCGGCAAGCTTTTCGACGCGCACCGTGCCGGTCGGCAGGACGATGCCGCCGAGGCGCTCTGCCCAGAGGGCAGGGTCGGACTTGACGGTGAAGTCGACAGGCGCCTCAACGCGATGCGCGGCCATGATGCGGCGGGCGCGTTCGTCGCCATAGGCCGCCACGAGGCGATCGGCGAACCACGCCGGCGCGTCGAGTGTCGCCTCGAGCATCGGGCCGAGTTCGGCGTCCTTGGCGCGCACGAGCGAGCGCAGAACGCCGTTGACGAGACCCGAAAAGCGCGCGGTGCGCGGGTCGGCCTTGGCGTGGGTGACGGCGAGATCGACCGCGGCGCTGTCTGGAATGTCGAGGAACAGGATCTGCGCGGCAGCGACATGCAGCACGTGGCCGAGCGCGGTCGCGTTGGGCGGCAGGGGCCTTTCGAGGCGGCGGGCGAGGAGATTGCCGATGGTGACCCGGAAGCGCAGCGCCGTGGTGAGGATGGCGCGCACGAGGCTGCGATCGCGCATGTCGAGCGCGCGGTATTGCGGATGGCCGTTGTCGTTGTCGGTCAGTCCGTCGAGCGGGGTTGCCGCGTCGATGACGACGGCGAGCAGTTTGGCCGCCGCCTTGCGCGCCGCCAGTCCCGGGCTGGAACTGTCATCGGCGTAGCGGGGAGAGGCCTTCGCAACTCGCGATTTGTGGACGCCCGGCTCGCCGGCGCTCACGAGCGGCGACCCCGCGGTCCGGTCGGGTTACGGCCCCAGGGATTGGGCTTCGGCGCCTCGGGCTCGGTCGGAGCGGCGGGCGCTTCGGAAGGTCCCCACGGGCCGCTCGGCGCGCGCGCGGCAGGACGCTCGGCGGCGCGGACACCATCGGCGGCCATCGCCTGCAGGGCGGCGATGCGGTTCTCGGTGTTCGGGTGCGTGGAGAACAGATTGTCCATGCGTTCGCCTGACAGGGGGTTGATGATGAACATGTGCGCGGTGGCCGGATTGTGCTCCGCGTCGGGGTTGTGGATGCGTTGGGCGTTGCGCGCGATCTTGTCAAGCGCCGAGGCCAGCCAGAGCGGGTTGCCGCAGATTTCGGCGCCGCGCCTGTCGGCCGAGTATTCGCGCGTACGGCTGATCGCCATCTGCACCATGGCGGCGGCGAGCGGCGCGACGATCATCGCGACCAGGACGCCGACGAAGCCGAAGCCGTTGTTGTTGTCGCGGTTGCCGCCGAAGAAGAAGGCGAAATTGCCGAGCATGGAGATCGCGCCGGCCAGTGTGGCGGTGATCGTCATGGTCAGCGTGTCGCGGTTCTGCACATGGGCAAGCTCGTGCGCCATGACTGCGGCGACCTCCTCGTGGGACAGACGCTCGAGCAGGCCGGTCGTGGCGGCGACGGCGGCGTTCTGGGGATTGCGGCCGGTGGCAAAGGCGTTGGGCTGCGGGTTCTGGATCAGATAGGTCTTGGGCATGGGGAGCCCGGCGCGGGCAGCCAGATCGCGCACGATGGCGTAGTATTCCGGGGCATTGCGTTCGTCGACCTCGACGGCGTGGTGCATTTTCAGCACCATCTTGTCGGCGTTCCAGTAGCTGAAGAAATTCATGCCCGCCGCGAGCAAGAAGGCGATCATCATGCCGCCGCTGCCACCGATCAGGTAGCCGACCGCCATGAACAGCGCCGTCATGAAGGCGAGGAGCATTGCAGTGCGGATCAGGTTCACAGACACCTCCGTTGGCGCGTCCCGAAGTCATTGGCCGAAGCGGCGCGCCCACTATATGATGGGAAATGCCCGGCCCGGTTTCAATGCGCGCGGGCGGACGACGGAGAAGACATGAGCGAGGCCAGGCAGGACAATCCCGGGAGCAAAGACGCGGTGGCGGAAAACCTGCCGGATGCGGCGCGCCGGGCGCTCGCCGAAGCGGCCGAACGCCGCAAGGCCTATGCTGCGAGCGAGTCCGCGATGCCCGCGGAAGTCGGAGGCCGAAAGGGCAAGGAGCCGGTGCGCTACGGCGACTGGGAGGTCAAGGGACTGGCGACGGACTTCTGAACGGCGCCGAGGCGATTACTGCCGGTACTAGCCGGAACCCGAGGTCACCGGGCGCGTTTTCGGAACAATACTTCCGATTTGCGTAACGCCCCGAGGACCGCCCAATGCTTATCCGGCTCGGCTACGAGATAGCCATCGATTGCCAGCAGAAAACCCCGATCATCTCGCTGCTTGAGATTCACAAGGACCGACAGCCGGACATCCAGCGACAGACACGCGTGCTGACTTCGCCTACGGTTCCCAGCACGACCTATGAGGACCGCTACGGCAATACGTGCCGGCGCTTTACCGCGCCGCCCGGAAGTTTCCGCATTCTTTACGACGCGGTGATCGAGGATTCCGGGCTGCCTGATGAGGTCAACACGCTTGCCAAGGAAGTGCCCGTGGAGGACCTGCCGCCCGACGCGCTGGGGTACCTGCTCGGCAGCCGCTATTGCGAGACGGACCACCTGTCGGGGCTTGCATGGAACCTCTTCGGCTCGGTCTCGCCGGGCTGGGCGCGGGTGCAGGCCGTGACCGACTATGTGCACAACCGGCTGTCCTTCGGCTACGGCTATGCGCGCTCGACACGCACCGCCGCGCAGGCGCATGACGAGCAGGTCGGCGTATGCCGCGACTTCGCGCATCTCGCCATCACGCTCTGCCGCTGCCTCAACATTCCGGCCCGCTACGTGAACGGCTATCTCGGCGACATCGGCGTGCCGGAGGATCCGGCGCCGATGGATTTCTCGGCCTGGTTCGAGGCCTATCTGGACGGCAAGTGGTATACGTTCGACGCCCGTCACAACGTGCCCCGCATGGGCCGCGTGGTGGTGGCGCGCGGACGCGACGCGACCGACGTGCCGCTGCTGCACAGCTTCGGGCCGCATCGGCTCGACCTGTTCAAGGTGTGGACCTACGAGCAGGAGAACCATCCGGCCAAGCCGCCCCATCGCGGCATCGACCGGACAATCGGCGCACACATGCTGGCCTGACGCAGATCGGCATTGCGCGATTCCATAAAGAGGAATAAATTCCTTCGCGTGGAATCGATCCGTCTCATCACCCGGCCTTTCGGGCCCGTTCTAGCGCTGGCGTTGGGCTGCCTGCCGGCAGCTGCCGGCAAGCCGTTCCGCGGTCCGGTCGAGGCGATCGTCGTGCGCGTGCTCGACGGCGATACCTTCGTGGCCGATGCAGCAGTGTGGCCCGGACAGACCTTGCGCGTGAACATTCGCATCCGGGGCATTGACGCGCCTGAGATGAAGGCGCGCTGCGACGATGAGCGGAAGGCGGCGAGGCGGGCGCGCGACGAACTCGCCACCCTGCTCGGCGGCCGGCCGGTGGCGATCTCCAACATTGCCGGTGCGAAGTATTATGGTCGCGTGCTGGCCGACGTCGCCAATGCCGAGGGGCTGGATGTCGGCCCGGCGATGATGGAGCGCCGGCTGGTGCGCGCCTATACCGGAGGGCGCAGGGACGGCTGGTGCGGATGACCCGCAGCGAGACAGGTGGCCGTGCCAGGACGGGACGCCCGCGGCTGCAATGCCCGGACCTTACCAATCATGGTTAACAAAGGGTTGCGAATTGTCCGCCAGACATCGGGCATTTACCGGTGGTTAACCATGTTTCCACCGCCAGGCCAATGAAATCAAGGACTTAGAAATCGCACCCCGCCGACGGGCGACGCAGACTCCCGGCTGGCCGATTTCGTGCAGTGCCCCAGGCATCAGGTCTCACGACCGGCATGCAGGAGGCAGGAAAATGCGGATTTCCTCGGTAATCGGGCAGGCAAGAGCATTCATCGGTAACGAGAAGGGCAGCTTCGCCGTCATGAGCGCGGCGATCATGGCCGTGCTGACCATGTCGGCGGGCTTCGCGATCAACATCGCGCAGTTGCACAATGTACGGTCCAATCTCGGCCAGGCGCTGGACGCCGCCGTGACCTCGACGGCGCGCGACATCACGACGGGCAAGATCGAGGCCAAGGACGCGCGCGACCGCGTCGAGCTGTTCCTTTCGGTGAACACCGACGGCGACATGATCGCCGGAGACCGGCTGGTGCTCGACAAGCTCGTCATCGACAAGACCAACAGCACGGTCGAGGCGACGGCCTATGTGGATGTCGACCTCTATTTCCCGCTGTTCGGCCTATCGGACACGCGACGGGTCAGCAATGCCTCGGCCGCGGTCTATTCGGACAAGAAGATCGAGGTCGCGATGATGCTCGACGTGACCGGTTCGATGGGCGGGAAGAAGATCAAGGACCTCAAGAGCGCCGCCAACAACGCGCTCGATGCTTTCCTCGCCGGCCAGGACAAGACCAAGCCGCGCGTGCGCGTGGCCATCGTTCCCTATGCCAACGCTGTCAACACCGGGGCACTGAGCAACGTGGTGTTCGCCGAGAAGACCTATACGGCAATCGATGTGGAGCCGCCGGCACTCTACGATCCCATCGCGGTGGCGGCGTCTCTCTTGAAGGCGCCGGACAAGTGCGCGACCGAGCGCAAGGGCACGCAGCAGTTCACCAATGCCGGTCCCGATGTCGCCAAGGTCAATCGCGACTATCGGCTGGATTTCTGCCCCAACGCCGTTCTGCAGCCGCTGTCGGCCGACATCGGCGCGCTGAAAAGCACGGTCAGCTCGTTCAGCGCCAACGGATACACGGGAGGCCACATCGGCATCCAGTGGACCTGGTACATGCTGTCGAATTCGTGGAAGGACGTGCTGCCCAAGGACGCTCAGCCGCTGGCCTATGACAAGAAGAAGGTCGCAAAATACGCGATCCTGATGACCGACGGCGAATTCAACACCGCCTATGCGGGCGTGTCGATCAAGGGCAACCCGACCAACCAGGCGTCGCTGTCGCGCAGCAATGCGGAGAGGCTCTGCGATGCCATGCGCAAGGATGGCATCGAGATATTCTCGGTAGGATTCCAGTTGAAGGAAGCAGGCGCCAAGGGCGTGATGAAGAACTGCGCCAACACGGACACCTCGTCGATCCGCCACTATTACGAGGCATCGACGGGGGACGAACTCAACCAGGCCTTCCTCGAGATCGCCCACAACATCGAGCGCCTCGCCATCACCAAGTAGGCCGGGCCGCAAAGGAAAAGGCCGCCGCTTCTCGCGAAGCCGGCGGCCTTCCGTGTTTCCGTCCGTGGCGCGGCCTCTGGCCGTGACCCTCAGGTCACCGGCCGCGCTTTTCGCGCCCTAACGGGAAGACTGCTCCCCGAAAGTGCGATCCGCTGAGGCCACGTTCTGGAAAACGAAATCACTCGACATCGGATCACCTCCTTTCAGTTGTTGAACACGCAGCAAAGTTGGGGCGTTTCGCTCCAATCTGCAAGTGCCAAAAAGCCACTATCCCAAGCGCTCGTCACGCAGGCCCCGCCTGCGCGACAGCAAGGCTTTATGCTAGCCCTTCTTGTTCTGCCGGTTGGCGACGAGATCGTCGACAACGGCCGGATCGGCGAGCGTCGAGGTGTCGCCGAGCGCGCCGAAATCGTCCTCGGCGATCTTTCTCAGGATGCGGCGCATGATCTTGCCCGAACGGGTCTTGGGCAGACCCGGTGCGAACTGCAGCTTGTCGGGCGAGGCGATGGCGCCGATCTCCTTGCGCACGTGCTGGACGAGTTCCTTGCGCAGCGCGTCGCTGCCTTCCTCGCCGGCCATCAGCGTGACGTAGCAATAGATGCCCTGGCCCTTGATGTCGTGCGGATAGCCGACGACGGCGGCTTCCGAGACCTTGGGGTGGCTGACCAGCGCGGATTCGACCTCGGCCGTGCCCATGCGGTGACCGGAGACATTGAGGACGTCGTCGACGCGGCCGGTGATCCAGTAATAATCGTCCTTGTCGCGGCGACAGCCGTCGCCGGTGAAGTACTTGCCCTTGTAGGTAGAGAAGTAGGTCTGCACGAAGCGCTCGTGGTCGCCATAGACGGTGCGCATCTGGCCCGGCCAGGAATCGGTGATGCAGAGGTTGCCGTCGGCGGCGCCCTCGAGAACCACGCCCTCATTGTCGACGAGCTGCGGCTGGACGCCGAAGAAGGGACGCGTCGCCGAGCCTGGCTTGAGGTCGGTCGCGCCGGGCAGCGGGGTGATCAGGATGCCGCCCGTTTCGGTCTGCCACCAGGTATCGACGATCGGCACCTTGCCGTTGCCGACGACCTTGAAATACCACTCCCAGGCTTCCGGGTTGATCGGCTCGCCGACAGACCCCAGGACGCGCAGGCTCTTGCGCGAGGTCTTCTTCACATGCTCGTCGCCGGCGCCCATCAGGGCGCGCAGGGCGGTCGGCGCGGTGTAGAAGATGTTGACCTTGTGCTTGTCGATGACCTCCCAGAAGCGCGCCATGGACGGGTAGTTGGGCACACCCTCGAACATCAGCGTGGTGGCGCCGTTGGCGAGCGGTCCGTAGACGATGTAGCTGTGGCCGGTGACCCATCCGACATCGGCGGTGCACCAGTAGACGTCGCCGTCATGGTAGTCGAAGACATACTGGTGCGTCATCGAGGCATAGACGAGATAGCCCGCGGTGGTGTGCAGCACGCCCTTCGGCTTGCCGGTCGAACCGGAGGTGTAGAGGATGAAGAGCGGATCCTCGGCCTTCATCTTCTCGGGCTTGCAGTCGGGCTTAACCGAGGCGACTTCGTCGTGGTACCAGAGGTCGCGGCCGTTGGCCCAGCCGACCTTGCCGCCGGTGCGGCGCACCACCAGCACGTTCTTGACGCGGACGAAATTGTGGGCGGCGATGTCGATCGCCTTGTCGGTGTTTTCCTTGAGCGGGATGTGCTTGCCGCCGCGCAGGCCCTCGTCGGCCGTGATGACGAAGGTCGATTCGCAGTCGACGATGCGGCCGGCGAGCGCGTCCGGCGAGAAGCCGCCGAAGACGATGGAATGGATGGCGCCGATGCGGGCGCAGGCCAGCATCGCGTAGGCCGCCTCCGGGATCATCGGCATGTAGATGGTGACGCGGTCGCCCTTCTTGACGCCGTGCTTCTTCATCACGTTGGCAAGGCGGCAGACGTGCTCGTAGAGCTCGTTATAGGTGATCTTCTTGTCGTCGTAGGGGTTGTCACCCTCCCAGATGATGGCGGTCTGGTCGCCGCGCTTCTTCAGGTGACGGTCGATGCAGTTGTAGGAGACGTTGGTCTGGCCGTCCTCGTACCACTTGATCGACACCTTGCCCTTGAAGCTGGTGTTCTTGACCTTGGTGTAGGGCTTGAACCAGTCGATGCGCTTGCCGTGCTTGCCCCAGAACTTGTCAGGATTCGCGACGCTTTCCTTGTACCACTTGAGATAGGTATCGCTGTCGATCAGCGCGTCCTTCTTCCAAGCCGGCTGAACGCGATGCACCTTTGTCTCGGACATGCTGGTCTTCCCTCCCGAATGATTTTCGCGGCTGGCGCCGGATACGGCGCCACGCTCCGCCCGCGAACTGGGTCCCATTATTAACAGTTGCGCCAAGACAGCAACATTAGACCTTGGACTGCGCGGCGGGTTGACGCAGCGCAAACTCCCTCCGGACGATAGCACTCGCCGGTGAGTGCTGCCAACCATTTGATTCCGTGAAGGAAAAGCGGGTTCAATCACGCAAAATTCAATAGACGGTTAAGGAACGGCGCGCACAATTTGCAGTTAGGAGGACGACTCAACGCCTGGAAGGACGGCCATGCGCGAACACCCTGAAATGGAACTGATGCTCAAGGGCTATGGGCTGACGACGGCCCAGATTCTCTATCACCTGCCCGACCATCCGCATCTGCTGCAGACCTACGTCTGGCAGGACTACGACATCGCCCCGAAGTTTCCGGTGCTGATCAAGTTCCTCGACTTCTGGAAGTCGAAGCTCGAGGGCCCGCTGCATTCGATACAATACACGCACCAGAAGCTGATCGCGCCCAATGAATGGCGTAACGTGGACGGCGAATTCCTGCTACACTGAACAAAGCGCCGCAGTAATCAGCCGACGTTTCTTTGGCCTGCAATTTCCTGTTGCGCGCAACTTGTGACTGCCGTCGGCGATACTGAAGCGGCAAGGGAGCCCGCATCAAGTGCGGGGCCTGTTCTTATGGCATCGCGGACGGCTGGCGGGAGGCGGCCATGCCGGACTACTGGTGCCTGATATTCTCGGACGGAACAGGACAGCGCGGCGTGCGCGAGGACGCTTCGGTCCGCAACACCAACATCTTCCAGATGTTTGCCGCTTCCGAGGGCAAGATCTATCTCGACGCCTTCTACGATCCCGGGCTCGGGGCGCCCGACGAGGGCGGCAACAACTGGACACGCAGCGCGCGAAACCTGTGGTCCAAGGCGACCGGCTGGGGCATCTCCGCCAATATTGCCGATTGCTACGAGGCGCTGATGCTCAAGTGGGCGCGCGGCAAGAGGATCGGGCTGTTCGGTTTCAGCCGCGGGGCCTACACGGTCCGTTGCGTCGGCGGGGTGCTGGGAACCTGCGGTATCGCGACCATGGACAAGGGTTCGCCGATATCCAAGGACAATGACGGCGCGGGTGCCAAGCGGCGGCGGGCCATCGCCGAAGAGGCCGTGGCGGCCTACAAGATCAAGAATGAGAGTGAACGGAAGACGGCTGGCAGCAGATTTGCCCAGAAGTACCAGGCGCAGCCGGCGATGCCCGACGTGATCGGCGTCTTCGATACGGTCAAGTCGCTCGGGCTGCCGGGTGTCGCCAATCTGGTCAATCCATGGAAACACGAGTTCCACGACAACGAATTGTCGGGGCGCGTGCCGGTCGGACTGCACGCCCTGTCGATCGACGAGAACCGAAAGGCCTTCCTGCCCGAACTGTGGGATGATGCGAGCGCCGACGGGCAGGTGATCGAGCAGGTATGGTTTCCCGGCGTCCACTCCGACATCGGCGGCGGCTACGAGGACGACTGGCGGCTGGCCGACCTGACACTCGACTGGATGCTCGACCGATTGCGCAACATCGCCAAGCTGCACATCCCGCTCACCGTCAGCAAGCGTGACAATGTGCTTGGCCAGGCGCATGACGAACGCAGCGGCTTCGGCACGCTGTGGCTGCCTGCCGCGCGCAAGGTGCGCGGCGAGGCAGTCGACAGGGACGCGCTGTGCGGAGGGATCGAAGACAGGTTCGACCAGTACCGCCCGTCCTACAGGCCGCGCCTGCTGCGCAGCCATCCGCGGGTCAGCCGGTTCTTCTGATGCGAGGGGCGGTTCCCCTCAGACGGCCGGCGGGATAGGCGATCATCGGACTCGCGCCGTCAGCGGCTGCCGAAGATGGCGGAGCCGACGCGCACGCTGGTGGCGCCGAAGGCGACGGCGAGCGCGTAGTCGCCCGACATGCCCATGGAGAGTTTTGCTAGGCCCGCTTCGGTCGCCAGCTTTGCAAGCAGCGCGAAATGCGGGCCGGGGTTCTCGTCTACCGGCGGGATGCACATCAGGCCCTCGACGGCGAGGCCGTGCACCGCGCGGCAGCGCTCGACGAAGGCGACGGTCTCCTGCGGCGCGATGCCGGCCTTCTGCGGTTCCGCACCGGTATTGACCTGTACGTAGAACCTCATCGCCTTGCCCTGCTTGACCGTCTCCTTGGCCAGTTCGGCGGCGATCTTCTCGCGGTCGACGGTCTCGATGCAGTCGAAGAGCGCCACCGCCTCCTTCGCCTTGTTGGACTGCAGCGGGCCGATAAGATGCAGCTCGATATCGGGAAATTCCTGCTTCAGCGCCGGCCACTTCCCCTGGGCCTCCTGGACGCGGTTCTCGCCGAAGACGCGCTGGCCGGCCTCGATGACGGGACGGATGTCGGCCGCCTCGAAGGTCTTGGAAACGGCGACGAGCGTGACCGAGGCCTCATCGCGCTTCGCCTCGGCGGCGGCCGCAGCGATCGTCTCACGGACGGTCTGGAGTTGTTCGACTGACTTGTTCATGCCTGTTCCGGAACCGATATGCTGACTGCCCGCAAGCGCAGAGTTGACGCTTCCCGCAATCCATGGTGAAGGTCCGCCCGATATTTTCAGGACCGCCGGAGCAACATCCGCCGGTCATCGCCCAGTCTTTTAAGTGAAAAAGCGGTCATGGCAACCGAACGATACAATCCGCGCGCGACGGAACCCAAATGGCAGAAGGCCTGGGACGCCGCCAGGCTCTTCGAGACGAAGAACGACGACCCGCGCGAGAAATACTACGTGCTGGAGATGTTCCCCTATCCGTCGGGGCGCATCCACATGGGGCATGTGCGCAACTACACGATGGGCGACGTGGTGGCGCGGCATCGCCGGGCGCTCGGCTACAACGTGCTGCACCCGATGGGCTGGGACGCCTTCGGCCTGCCGGCCGAGAACGCGGCGCGCGACAACAAGGTCAATCCCCGCGAGTGGACCTACGCCAACATCGCGACGATGAAGGGCCAGCTGAAGACGATGGGCCTGTCGCTCGACTGGGCGCGCGAGTTCGCGACCTGCGACCCGACCTACTACAAGCACCAGCAGAAGATGTTCCTCGACTTCTGGAAGGCTGGGCTGGCCGAGCGCAAGTCGGCCAAGGTCAACTGGGATCCCGAGGACATGACCGTGCTCGCCAACGAGCAGGTGATAGACGGACGCGGCTGGCGCTCCGGCGCCCTGGTGGAACAGCGCGACCTCACGCAGTGGTTCTTCAAGATCACGTCGATGTCGCAGGACCTGCTGGACAGCCTGGGAACGCTCGACAAGTGGCCCGAGAAGGTCCGCGTCATGCAGCAGAACTGGATCGGAAGGTCGGAAGGCCTGCTGATCCGCTGGCCGCTGGTCGAGGCTGTCGAGGGCGCTTCCGAGCTCGAGGTCTACACGACCCGGCCCGACACGATCTTCGGCGCCTCGTTCATGGCGATCGCCGCCGACCATCCGCTGGCCAAGAAGGCGGCGAGCGGCAATCCGGAACTGAAGGCGTTCATCGACGACATCAGGCACAGCGGCACCTCGGCCGTCGAGATCGAGACGGCCGAGAAGCGCGGCTTCGATACCGGACTGCGCGTCGTGCATCCGTTTGATTCCAGCTGGACGCTGCCGGTCTATGTCGCGAACTTCGTGCTGATGGAATACGGCACGGGCGCCATCTTCGGCTGTCCGGCGCATGACCAGCGCGACCTCGACTTCGCCAACAAGTACGGCCTGCCGGTCGTGCCCGTGGTGATGCCCGACGGAGGCGACGCGAAGACGTTCCAGATCACCGAGGAGGCCTTCGTCGACGACGGGGCGATGATCAATTCACGCTTTCTCGACGGGATGACCCCCGACGCGGCTTTCGATGAAGTGGCAACGCGGCTGTCGGGCGTGACCATCGGCAACCGACCACAGGGCGAGCGCAAGGTGCAGTTCCGCCTGCGCGACTGGCTGATCTCACGCCAGCGCTACTGGGGCTGCCCCATACCGGTGATCCACTGCGACGATTGCGGCGCGGTGCCGGTGCCGGACGACCAGCTGCCGGTGGTGCTGCCCAATGACGTGACCTTCGACAGACCGGGCAATCCGCTCGACCACCACCCGACCTGGAAGCATGCCGACTGCCCGAGCTGCGGCAAGCCGGCCAGGCGCGACACCGACACGATGGATACGTTCGTCGATTCGTCGTGGTATTTCGCGCGCTTTACCGACCCGTGGAACGAAGTGGCGCCGACGACGCTCGCCTGCGTCGACGGCAAGAATGGCTGGCTGCCGGTGAACCAGTATATCGGCGGCATCGAGCATGCGATCCTGCACCTGCTCTATTCGCGCTTCTTCACGCGCGCGATGCAGGCGACCGGCCACCTGAACACGCTGAAGGAGCCCTTCGAGGGCATGTTCACCCAGGGCATGGTGGTGCACGAGACCTACAAGGGCCCGGCCGGCTGGGTCACGCCGGCCGAGGTGAAGATCGAGGACGCCGACGGCAAGCGCGCCGCCAGCCTGCTGTCCAACGGCACGCCGGTCGAGATCGGCGCGATCGAGAAGATGTCGAAGTCGAAGAAGAATGTCGTCGATCCCGACGATATCATCGGAAGCTACGGCGCCGACACGGCGCGCTGGTTCATGCTGTCGGATTCGCCCCCGGAGCGCGACGTGATCTGGACCGAGGCCGGCGTCGAGGGCGCGCACCGATTCGTGCAGCGTGTCTGGCGGATGGTCTCGGAGGCTGCGCCGGCGCTGGCGGGCATTCACCCGCAGGCGGCGAGCGGGGGATCCGCGGGCGCGGTTTCCAAGGCGGCGCACCGGGCGGTCAAGGCCGTCGGAGAGGACATTTCGCGGCTGGGCTTCAACCGGGCGGTGGCGAGAATCTATGAGCTGACCAATGCGCTGCAGGTGCCGTTGGCCGAGGTGGTGGAAGGCAAGGCAAGTCCGGAAATGCTGGGCGCGGTGCGCCAGGCCTTCGACATGCTGGTCGGGCTGATCGCGCCGATGATGCCGCATCTGGCCGAGGAATCCTACGCCGTGCTGGGCGGTGAGGGGATGATCGCCGACCGGCCATGGCCAAGCTTCGACCCGGCACTGACCGTGGACAGCGAAATCACCCTGCCGGTGCAGATCAACGGCAAGAAGCGGGGAGATTTGACAATCGCCCGCGACGCGGATCAAGGTACGATTGAGAGAGCCGCGCTCCAGCTGGATTTCGTGCAGAAGGCGCTCGAGGGAAAGCCGCCACGCAAGGTGATTGTCGTGCCGCAGAGGATCGTCAATGTCGTCGCCTGAGAAATCCATGCGCGGGAAGCTGCGCCACCTGACAATCGCAGCCGTGCTTTCGGCGATTCCCCTTGTTGCCGCCTGTACTGTGCAGCCGCTCTACTACAACCCGTCTTCGGGCGGCGTGGCGACCGGTGTGACCGCCGAACTGCAGTCGATATCGATCAAGCCGGTCGAGACGCGCTACGGGCAGGAACTGCGCAACCACCTGATCTTCCTGCTCAACGGCGGCAGCGGCCAGCCCGCCGACGCGCGCTATTCGCTGGCGCTGCGGGTGACGTCGGTCGATCGTTCGGCCGCAGTCGTGCAGCGGGCGCGAGAGAATGAGCCGACGGCCGGCACGGTGACGCTGACGGCAAACTACGTGCTGACCGAGAACGCGACGGGCGACGTGGCCGCGACCGGCCGCCGGCAGATCACGTCGTCCTACGACGTTCCCCGCCAGGAGTTCGCGGCGCTGCGCGCCGAGCGCGACGCCGAGAACCGGGCAGCGCGAGAACTGGCAGAGTTGCTGAAGCTGGTGCTGGCGCAGGAACTGACCGGCCGGGCCGGCTAGCGCTTCGGGGATCCCGAAGCGCTAATTTACGGAATCAGCCGATCGACTGGCCAGTCTTGGCCCAGTCAGCCAGGAACTGGTCGAGACCCTTGTCGGTGAGCGGATGCTTGACCAGCGCCTTCAGCGTTGCCGGCGGCGCGGTAACGACGTCGGCGCCGATGAGCGCTGCCTGCTTGACGTGATTGACGGTGCGCACGGAGGCGACCAGGATCTCGGTCTCGAAGGCGTAGTTGTCGTAGATGGTCTTGATCTCCTCGATCAGCTCCATGCCGTCGATGCCGATGTCGTCGATGCGGCCGACGAAGGGCGAGATGAAGGTGGCGCCAGCCTTGGCGGCCAGCAATGCCTGGTTGGCCGAGAAGCACAGCGTGACGTTGACCAGCCGGCCTTCCGAACGGATCGCCTTGCAGGCCTTGAGCCCGTCGAGCGTCAGCGGCACCTTGATGCAGACATTGTCGGCGATCTTGGCCAGCACCTTGGCCTGCTGCATCATCTCGGAATACTCGGTCGCGGTGACCTCGGCGGAGACCGGACCCTTGACGATCTCGCAGATCTGCCTGGTGACCTCGTCGATCTTGCCGCCGGACTTCAGGATGAGGGACGGGTTGGTGGTGACGCCATCGAGAAGGCCCAGATCATTGAGCTCGCGAATCTCTTTCACGTCTGCAGTATCGACGAAAAACTTCATGGCCGTCTCCTTATTAAGTGTCTCGCTCGCGGGGATGCTTCGCGCTGGCCCTTGCTCTAACCGAAACGACGGGCAAGGTCACGTACCATGAGAGACGATTCGCCATACGCGAAAGCCGCCCCCGTGCTGGTGCCGATGCCGGCCCCGCGGCCCTATACATATGCCGTGCCCGACGGCATGACAGTGGTGCCCGGATCGATCGTCAGGGTGCCGCTCGGCCCGCGCGAGGTGGCGGGCGTGGTCTGGGACAGCGCTGCCGACGCCGTCGATCCCAAGAAGCTCAGACCGATCTCCGAAGCCTTTGACTGTCCGCCGATCGACCGCGACATGCGGCGCTTCGTTGACTGGGTGTCGGCCTATACGCTGTCGCCGCCGGGCATGGTGGCGAAGATGCTGCTGCGCGCACCGGCGGCCTTCGACCCGGAGCCCTGGACGGAGGGGCTGAAGCGTACGGGCAGCGAGCCGGACCGCATGACGGCAGCGCGCAGCCGGGTGCTGGAAGCGTCGAACGACGGCTTCGCCTGGACGCGCCCGGGGCTCGCCCACGCCGCCGGCGTGTCGTCGACGGTGATCGACGGGCTGAGGGCGCAGGGCGTGTTTGAAACGGTGATGATCCCGCCGCGCCCGGTCGTCGCCGCGCCTGAGGCGGGCTTCGCGGCGCCCGACCTGTCGCCCGACCAGGAAAGCGTCGCCCTGATGCTGCGGCAGTCGGCGCTTGCCGGCGGCGCGTCGGTCACGCTGATCGACGGCGTTACCGGGTCAGGGAAGACGGAGGTCTATTTCGAAGCGGTGGCGGCGGCGCTGGAGAAGGATTTCCAGGTGCTCATCCTGCTGCCCGAGATCGCGCTGACGCACGCCTTTCTCGAGCGTTTCCAGGACCGATTCGGGGCGAAGCCCGCGGAGTGGCATTCCGATCTCGCGCCGCGGATGCGCGAGCGCGTCTGGCGGCAGGTGGCGGAGGGCACGGTGAGGGTGGTCGCCGGCGCGCGCTCGGCGCTGTTCCTGCCCTTCAACAAGCTTGGATTGATCGTCGTCGACGAGGAGCACGACCCTGCCTACAAGCAGGAGGACCGCGTCTCCTACAATGCACGCGACATGGCGGTGGTGCGCGGCCATATCAGCGGGTTCCCCGTCGTGCTCGCCTCGGCGACGCCGTCGATCGAGAGCCGGGTCAACGCGATGCAGGGCCGCTATGCGCTGGCCAAGCTTCCCGGCCGTTTCGCCGAGGCGGCGATGCCAGACCTCAGGGCGATCGACATGCGGCGCAACCCGCCGGCGCGCGGCAAGTTCCTGTCGCCGGTGCTGGTCTCCGAGATCGGCAAGACGCTGGAGCGGGGCGAGCAGTCGCTGCTGTTTCTCAACCGGCGAGGCTATGCGCCGCTGACGCTCTGCCGTGTCTGCGGCCACCGCTTCCAGTGTCCCGACTGCTCGAGCTGGCTGGTCGAACACCGCTTCCGCGGCCAGCTGATCTGCCATCACTGCGGGCATAACGAAAAGCGGCCCGACGCCTGCCCGGAATGCGGCACGCTCGACCATCTTGTCGCCTGCGGTCCGGGCATTGAGCGGATCGCTGAGGAAGTGGTCGCCGACTTTCCCGACGCCCGCACCATCGTGCTTTCATCCGACATCATGGGCGGGGTGCGGCGGATGCGGCTGGAACTCGAGGCAATCGCCAAGGGCGAGGCCGACATCGTCATCGGCACGCAGTTGGTGGCCAAGGGGCACAATTTTCCGAACATGACGCTGGTCGGCATCGTCGATGCGGACCTGGGGCTCGCCAATGGCGACCCGCGTGCCGCCGAACGGACTTTCCAGCTGCTGTCGCAGGTGACGGGGCGGGCCGGGCGAACCGGCCGCAAGAGTCTGGGCCTGCTGCAGACCTTCCAGCCCGACCACCCCGTGATGCGGGCAATCGTTTCGGGCGACGCGGAGGCCTTCTACGAGAGAGAGATCGCCGAGCGCGAGAAATCCGGGCTGCCGCCCTTCGGCCGGCTGGCCGGCATCATTGTCAGCGCGGTGACGCGCGCCGAGGCGGAAGGGCATGCGCGGGCGCTGCGGCGATCGGCGCCGCGCGCCGCAGACATCCACGTCCTCGGGCCGGCCGAGGCGCCGCTGTCGCTGCTTGCCGGACGCCACCGCTTCCGGTTGCTGGTGCAGGGCGAAAGGCGCTCGGACATGCAGGGCTTCGTGCGCGAGATGCTGGAAAAGGGGCCGCGGGCGCGGGGCTCGGTGCGGGTCTCGGTGGATATCGATCCGCAGAGTTTTCTCTGAGCGGGAGAGCACGGCGCCGATTTGCATTTGGCGTCCTGCCTGCCGCGCGGTAGGATGGGGATGCCTTCGGGCGGAGAGAGATTGGGGGCGGACATGGATTTTGTGCTTCCCTGGCCGACGGCGCAGGGGGAATGGCTTGCCTGGGGCAGCGCGGCCGTGACGGTGCTGTTCGGCATCATCCTGCTTTTTGCGCCGGGCCTTTCCTTCAGGCTGCTCAGGCTGCAGACGACGCCGGAACATCCGGAGGCCGTGGCCGAGGCGCGCGGCACCATGTCGGGCTTCTATCTCGGAGTCGGGCTCTGCTGCATCCTGCTTGCCCAGCCGCTGCTTTACCTGGCGCTCGGCGCGTCCTGGCTGCTGACGGCATTCGGCCGCATCGTGTCGATGATGTCGGACCGCGGAAACACACTCTACAATTGGGTTTCGCTTGCCATCGAGGCGGTGCTCGCAGCCCTGCCACTCGGGTATGCCTTTGGTTTCCTGTAGTGATTCGTGCGGCGCTTGCGCCATGCCAAAGGGCAGTGCGACAATAGTGCCGGAAATGCCGTCCAGCCAACGTGTTGCGGTCTCCAAAGGCCTGTGCTAGACGGCAATCGACTTTCGGCAGGGGGGTGCGGACTACGTACGCTCGAAGTCGAGAAATTCCAGTGAGGCCAATGATTTAGCCAGCTCGTCGGGCTGGCGGTGTGTAAATCGCGGCCGGCCAGAGAAGAGAAAAGACGATCAGTGGCAAAGTCCAGCTCGCCAATCTCAAGCATCGCAGATCGCTACGCGGGTTCGCTTTTCGATCTCGCGCTGCAGTCCAAGTCGGTGGCCAAGGTCGAGGGCGACCTCGGACGCTTCGAGGAACTGCTGAATGGCAGTGACGATCTCAGCCGGATGATCAAGAGCCCGGTGTTTTCGGCCGACGAGCAGTACAAGGCCATCGTGGCCATCGCCGACAAGGCCGGCATCAAGGGCCTCGTCGGCAATTTCCTGCGCGTCGTGGCCAAGAACCGCCGCCTCTTCGTCATCCCCGCGATGATCAAGGCCTTCCGCAACATTGCCGCAGAACAGCGCGGCGAGGTCGCCGCAGACGTCGTTTCAGCACACCCGCTGACCGGCGCGCAGCAATCCGAACTATCGGCCGCGCTGAAAGGCGTGACCGGCAAGGACATCGTGATCTCGGCGACGGTCGATCCGTCGCTGCTCGGCGGGCTGGTCGTCAAGATCGGTTCGCGCCAGATCGACACGTCACTCAAAACCAAACTCAATTCGCTCAAGCTTGCACTGAAAGAGGTCGGCTGATGGACATCCGCGCCGCGGAAATTTCCGCAATTCTCAAAGACCAGATCAAGAATTTCGGCAAGGAGGCCGAGGTCTCCGAAGTCGGCCAGGTGTTGTCGGTAGGCGACGGTATCGCCCGCGTCTACGGCCTCGACAACGTCCAGGCCGGCGAGATGGTCGAGTTCCCCGGCGGCATTCGCGGCATGGCACTCAACCTTGAAAGCGACAATGTGGGCGTCGTCATCTTCGGCGCCGACCGCGACATCAAGGAAGGCGACGTCGTCAAGCGTACCGGCGCCATCGTCGACGTGCCGGTCGGTCCCGGCCTGCTCGGCCGCGTGGTCGACGCTCTCGGCAACCCGATCGACGGCAAGGGCCCGATCAAGGCGACCGAACGTCGCCGCGTCGACGTCAAGGCGCCCGGCATCATCCCGCGCCAGTCGGTGCATGAGCCGATGTCGACCGGCCTGAAGGCCATCGATGCGCTCATCCCGGTCGGCCGCGGCCAGCGCGAGCTGGTCATCGGTGACCGTCAGACCGGCAAGACCGCGATCATTCTCGACACGATCCTCAACCAGAAGTCGGTGCACGACAACGGTCCCGAGGCCGAGAAGCTCTACTGCGTCTACGTCGCCGTCGGCCAGAAGCGCTCGACCGTCGCGCAGTTCGTGAAGGTTCTCGAGGAGCGCGGTGCGCTCGAATACTCGATCATCATCGCCGCCACCGCCTCCGACGCGGCGCCGATGCAGTTCCTGGCGCCGTTCTCGGGCTGCGCCATGGGCGAATATTTCCGCGACAACGGCATGCATGCGCTGATCAGCTACGACGATCTGTCGAAGCAGGCCGTCGCCTATCGCCAGGTGTCGCTGCTGCTGCGCCGCCCGCCGGGCCGCGAAGCCTATCCGGGCGACGTCTTCTACCTGCACTCGCGCCTGCTGGAACGCGCTGCCAAGCTCAACAAGGACAATGGCAGCGGTTCGCTGACCGCGCTTCCGGTCATCGAGACGCAGGCCAACGACGTGTCGGCCTACATCCCGACCAACGTGATCTCGATCACCGACGGCCAGATCTTCCTCGAGACGACGCTGTTCTTCCAGGGTATCCGCCCTGCCGTGAACGTCGGCCTCTCGGTGTCACGCGTCGGCTCGGCCGCCCAGATCAAGGCGATGAAGCAGGTCGCCGGCTCGATCAAGGGCGAGCTCGCGCAGTACCGCGAGATGGCGGCCTTCGCACAGTTCGGCTCGGATCTCGACGCTGCGACGCAGCGCCTGCTCAACCGCGGCGCACGCCTGACCGAACTCCTGAAGCAGCCGCAGTTCTCGCCGCTGAAGACCGAGGAGCAGGTCGCGGTGATCTTCGCCGGCGTGAACGGCTACCTCGACAAGCTGGCGCTGAACCAGATCAGCAAGTTCGAGCAGGGCCTGCTGGCCCATATGCGCTCGGACGGCAAGGACGTGCTGGAAGCCATCCGCAAGGAAAAGGCGCTGAGCGACGATCTTCGCGACAAGCTGAAGGCCCATATCGACGCCTTCGCGAAGAACTTCGCCTGAGAGTGACGGACAGGGCATGGCCTCTCTAAAAGACCTCCGCAACCGTATCGCCTCGGTCAAGGCGACGCAGAAGATCACCAAGGCGATGCAGATGGTCGCCGCGGCGAAGCTGCGCCGTGCGCAGGAAGCTGCCGAGGCGGCCCGGCCCTATTCACAGCGGATGGGCACCGTGCTCGCCAACATCGCCGATGCGGTCGGCGGCGGCGGCGATGCGCCGGCGCTGATGACCGGCACCGGCAAGGACGACACGCACCTGCTGGTGGTCTGCACGGCCGAGCGCGGCCTGTGCGGCGGCTTCAACAGCCAGATCGCCCGCTTTGCGCGCGACCACATCCGCAAGCTTCAGGGCCAGGGAAAGACGGTCAAGATCATCTGCGTCGGCAAGAAGGGCTTCGATATCCTTCGCCGCGACTTCGCTTCGCAGATCATCGAGCGCGTCGACCTGCGCGAGGCCAAGAAGCTCGGCTTCGTTCATGCCGATGCGATCGCCAAGAAGATCATCGCGCTTTTCAACGAGGGCGGCTTCGACGTCTGCACGCTGTTCTACTCCGAGTTCAAGTCGGTGATCAGCCAGGTGCCGACGGCGCAGCAGATCATCCCGGCAGCGGTGGAAGGCGAGGCCAAGGACGCGGCCAACGGCGCCAACGCGGTCTACGAATACGAGCCCGAGCCAGGCGAGATCCTGTCGGACCTGATCCCGCGCAACATCTCTGTCCAGGTGTTCCGGGCGCTGCTCGAAAACGCGGCCGGCGAGATGGGCGCGAAGATGAGCGCAATGGACAATGCGACACGCAATGCCGGTGACATGATCAACAAGCTGACGATCACCTACAACAGGCAGCGCCAGGCGCAGATTACCAAGGAACTGATCGAAATCATTTCGGGCGCGGAAGCGCTCTAAGGCAAGAGGCAAGAAAAATGGCGAAAGCAGCTACCCCAAAGGCGGCCCCGGCAGCCAAGAAAGCCCCCGTGGCAAAGAAGGCCGCACCTGCGAAGGCTGCAGCAACGAAGGCTCCGGCCGCGCAGAAAGCCGCTCCGGCCAAGGCTGCCGCGACGAAGAGCGCCTCGATCAAGGCGCCCGTCGCGAAGCTGCAGGCAAAGGGCCAGGCCGGCCGCGTGGCCCAGGTCATCGGCGCCGTCGTCGACGTGGATTTCGACGGCGACCTGCCGAAGATCCTGAACGCGCTCGAGACGATGAACGGCACCAACCGCCTGATCCTCGAGGTTGCCCAGCATCTCGGCGAGAACTCGGTCCGCTGCATCGCCATGGACACGACGGAAGGCCTGGTTCGCGGACAGGACGTCTACGACACGGGTTCGCCGATCACCGTTCCGGTGGGCGACGAGACGCTCGGCCGCATCATGAACGTCATCGGCGAGCCGGTCGATGAAGCCGGCCCGGTCGTGACCAAGAGCCGTCGAGCCATCCACCAGGATGCGCCGGCCTATGTCGACCAGTCGACGGAAGCACAGATCCTCGTCACCGGCATCAAGGTCGTCGACCTGCTGGCTCCTTACGCCCGCGGCGGCAAGATCGGCCTGTTCGGCGGCGCCGGCGTCGGCAAGACCGTGCTGATCCAGGAACTGATCAACAACGTCGCGAAGGCGCATGGCGGCTACTCGGTGTTCGCCGGCGTCGGCGAGCGCACCCGCGAGGGCAACGACCTCTATCACGAGATGATCGAGTCGGGCGTCAACAAGGACCC
Organism: Alphaproteobacteria bacterium; assembly: GCA_018823835.1. Classification (GTDB taxonomy): domain Bacteria; phylum Pseudomonadota; class Alphaproteobacteria; order Rhizobiales; family Rhizobiaceae; genus CAMYMG01. The sequence goes on from JAHJHT010000002.1 coordinate 1,532,791, forward strand.
GCACGAGCATGGCGGTTCGACCGAAGGTTCGAAGTGCGCCCTGGTGTTCGGCCAGATGAACGAGCCGCCCGGCGCCCGCGCGCGTGTCGCGCTGTCGGGCCTGACGATCGCCGAGCATTTCCGCGACCAGGGCCAGGACGTGCTGTTCTTCGTCGACAACATCTTCCGCTTCACGCAGGCCGGCTCGGAAGTGTCGGCTCTGCTCGGCCGTATTCCCTCGGCCGTGGGCTACCAGCCGACTCTGGCCACCGACATGGGCCAGATGCAGGAGCGCATCACCTCTACCCACAAGGGCTCGATTACCTCGGTGCAGGCCATCTACGTGCCCGCCGACGACTTGACCGATCCGGCGCCCGCGGCCTCGTTCGCGCATCTTGATGCGACGACCGTTCTCAACCGCGCGATCTCGGAAAAGGGCATCTACCCGGCCGTCGATCCGCTCGACTCGACCTCGCGCATGCTCGACCCGATGATCGTCGGCGAGGAGCACTACCAGGTTGCCCGTCGCGTGCAGGAAATCCTGCAGCGCTACAAGTCGCTGCAGGACATCATTGCCATTCTCGGCATGGACGAGCTGTCGGAAGAGGACAAGGTGACCGTGGCGCGCGCCCGCAAGGTCGAGCGCTTCCTGTCGCAGCCCTTCTTCGTGGCCGAGGTGTTCACCGGCTCGCCGGGCCAGCTGGTGCCGCTCGAAGACACGATCAAGAGCTTCAAGGGCCTGGTCGAAGGCGAGTACGATCACTTGCCGGAAGCTGCCTTCTACATGGTCGGCGGCATCGACATGGCCATTGCCAAGGCACAGAAGCTCGCGGCGGAAGCTGCGTAAGCCGATACTTACCAGAAATGCGGGCGGCGTGACCGCCCGCATCGTCCCCAAAGCGCATGTGAGAAACGATGGCTGAAGCTTTCCAATTCGAACTCGTATCGCCCGAGCGCCTGCTGGTCTCGGAACAGGTCGAGTCCGTGGTCATCCCGGGCGCCGAAGGCGAGATGACGGTGATGGCCGACCACGCGCCGGTGATGACGACGGTGAAGCCCGGCGTCGTAACCGTAAAGACGGTGGCCGGCGCAACGGAGCGCTACGTCGTGTTCGGCGGCTTTGCAGACGTGCTGCCGACCGGCTGCACCCTGCTTGCCGAATCGGCGGTGCTCGAGAAGGACGTCGACCGCACCGACATCGCCAAGCGCATCGAGCAGGCGCGCAAGGATGCCGATGAAGCGCATGACGATCATTCGCGCACCAAGGCCGAACAGTTCCTGCACCAGCTGACGACGCTGGAAGGCGCGATACTGCCAGCCTGAGGCAGGGCCGGCAGCAGACGAGCAACCGAGCCGGGCCGCAGGGTCCGGCTTTTTTGCGTATTGGCCCGGCTAAATGCCAGCACTCTCGCGGAACGATTGGACCAGCGGGCCAAAATTGCACGCCAGCGGCGAGAAACTGCGCTAAGTGACCTTGCCGGATGACACCGCCGGCACAGTTCATCGCGAATGCCGGACATGACCAGCGAACCGTCGGAACCAGAAATCAGCCGCTTCGCCGCCTTCGGCCATCGGCCCTTTCTGAACTTCTGGCTGGCGCGCTTCCTGGCGACCTTTGCGACACAGATCGTCTCGGTGGCGGTCGGCTGGCAAATCTACGACCTGACGCGCGACCCGCTCGATCTCGGCCTGGTCGGGATCATCCAGTTCCTGCCGGCACTCCTGCTGGTGCTCGTCACCGGGGCCGTGGCCGACCGTTTCGGCCGCCGCCTGATCATGGGACTGGCCTCTGTGGTGGAGGCCTTCTGTGCATTGGCACTTCTCCTGCTCACCTGGCACGGGCTGGCCGGTCCGGGACCCATATTCATGGTGCTCGGGGTCTTCGGCGTAGCGCGCGCCTTCTTCGGACCTGCCTCTGCCTCGCTGGTTGCCAATCTCGTGCCGCCGCCAATCTTCGCCAACGCGGTCGCCTGGAACTCGTCGGCATGGCAGACGGCGACGATCGTCGGCCCCGTGGCCGGTGGCCTGCTCTACGGCCTGTCGCCGGAGATCGCCTATGGATCGGCGGCCGTGCTGATGGCTGCGGGGGCGACATTGGTCTTTGCCATTCCGCGGCCGACACAGCGCAGCCAGACCAACAAGCCGACGCTGGAAACGCTGTTTGCCGGGATCCGGTACATCATGGGCGAAAAGGTGGTGCTCGGCGCCATCTCCCTCGACCTCTTCGCCGTGCTCCTGTCCGGTGCGGTGGCGCTGCTGCCGGTCTATGCGCGCGACATCCTCGAACTCGGGCCCTGGGGTCTCGGGCTGCTGCGCGCCGCCCCGGGCGTCGGCGCCATCATGGTCGCGGTGTGGCTGGCCGGACACCCGATGCGCGACCATGCGGGCAAGCTGATGTTCGGCTTCGTGGCGCTGTTCGGCCTGCTGACGGTGGTGTTCGGCATCTCGACTACGCCGTGGCTGTCGATCGCGGCGCTTGCGCTGCTTGGAGCGGCGGACATGATCAGCGTCTATGTGCGCGAGACGCTCATCCAGTTGTGGACGCCGGACGAGGTGCGCGGCCGTGTCAACGCGGTGAACATGGTCTTCGTCGGGGCTTCCAACGAACTCGGCGAGTTCCGCGCCGGCACGATGGCGGCGCTGATCGGGACGGTTCCGGCAGTGGTTTTCGGCGGCGTCGGGGCTGTCGCAGTGGCCGGGCTCTGGGCCTACCTGTTTCCGGAACTCCGGCGCATCAGACACCTGCAGGGGCGCGGCTGACCTAGCCCCTGGCCGGCTGGCCGAAGATCGTTTCCAGGAACTCGTGAAGCCAGCGCTTCAGATGCATGTCCCAGATCAGGCGGCCGCCGAGGTGGTCGCGCCCGGGCTGGGCACCGGGCAGCTCGAAGCGATGCGCACCGTGCACGACCCAGCGCTGCATCATCATCTGGGTGAGTTCTGCGTGGAACTGGATTCCCCAGGCATTCTTGCCATAACGGAAGGCCTGGTTGGGGTAGGTTTCGGCCGAGGCCAGCAGCGTGGCATCCTTGGGCAGCGAGAAGCCCTCGCGGTGGAACTGGTAGACCATCTCGGGCCAACGCATCAGCGCCTTTCCCTCCTCTGTGGGGCGGATCGGGTACCAGCCAATCTCGACCAGGCCCTTCTCGTGGCCCTCCACCTTGCCGCCGAGATGGTTGACCAGCATCTGCGCGCCAAGGCAGATGCCAAGCAGGGGACGATCCTCGGCGAGAGGGACCTTCAGCCAGTCCGTCTCGCGGCGGACGAAGTCCTCGTCGTCATTGGCGCTCATGGGCCCGCCGAAGACGACGGCGCCGGCATGGTCTTCCAAGGTGTCGGGCAAATGGTCGCCGAGCGGGGGGCGCCGGATATCCAGATCGAAGCCGCTTTCCAGCAGGACATGGCCGACGCGGCCGGCGCTCGAACTCTCTTGATGCAATACGACCAGTACCTTCGACCGCTGCGCTTCCCGTCCAGGCATGGGTGTTCAGTCGTCTCCCGCTGGCGCGTCGGGCGCATCCGGCGCATCGCGCTGGGCCTTCTGGCGCTCCAGAACGCGGTCCCGACGATCGACACCGATGAGTTCGGCGACGCGCCAGACGATGTTGTCTTCAAGTTCATGCAGTTCGCCGTCGGCGAAGACGATCTCCCACATCACGCCGATGAACTCGACGCGCGCCTCGGGGTCGAGGTGCCGCTTCAAAACGCTGGTGAAGGTGAAGAGGTCGACGGCATCCTCGTCAGCCTCGCCACCGGCGGCAACGAGCCTGTCCAGCGCCTCGCCGGTGACGCCGTAGGACTCAGTCAGGAGTTGCTTCATGCGCTCCCACTCGACGTCATGGCGCACACCGTCGGCATCCATGACATGGTACATCAGGGCCGCCGCGGCGACGCGCGGATCGTCCTTGTCGGGGGAGCTTTCTCCATCGGAGCTGCCTGCCGGCAGTTTCTTCAGAAAGGCGACGACACGATCGAACATGGTATTCCTCGGATGGGTGATTGGCGCAGGACCGTCAGAACAGACGGAAGCGGCTCGTAGACTTGTCCTGGTCCTCGTCCGGGTCGACGCCCGGATCGTCAGGCAATCGGACGACCTCGGCAAGCTGTTCCTCGGGGCCCGCATCGTCGGCATCGTTAGCAGCGGTCTTCGCCGGAGCGTCGGCAACAGCCGGCGCTGGCTTGCCAGCAACGGGGGCTGGCTCTTCCGACTTCTTCGGCTCGGGCTCGGGAAGCGGCTTCTTCGCTTCCTCGGCCGCCACCGGCTCAGCTGCGGGTTTCACTGTTTCAGGCGCAGGCTTCTTCGGCTCCGGCGTCGGCACTTTCGTATCAATGACCTCGGCTTCCGCGACATCCTCGGCCGGCGGCGCGGCAGGCGGCGGCGCGAGCGAAGGCCGCATGGCCTGAGCGTCGGCGTCGTCCTGCTCGATCAACTGGCCGATGCGCTCGACCGGAACCCGCCATTCGAAGGCGTCGAGCTTGCCGGTGACCGGCGAAACCGGCGCCCATTTCTCTGCGACGTAGCCGTCGGCGACCCAGGCGGGATCGCGCGGCGCGCGTACGGCCTTCGACAGAAGCTGGCGGACGCGGCCCTGGTCGCCCGTTTCGAGTTCCTCGATGTCGGCGAGCAGCAGGTAGGCGCCTTCGCGCGGCTGGATGCGGATGGCTGCCTCGGCGGCCTCGCGCGCTTCCTTCAGCTCGTGCGCATCGATGGCCGCACGCGCGACGGCGAGCGAGGATTCGATGTTGTTCTGCTTCAGCGACTGGAGCTTGCGGGCGCGCTTCAGGCGGTCGTGGACGGCATCGCCGTGCCGCGCATGGGTGTAGAGGTCGGCGATCTCCGGATGCGGCTCGGCTTTCCAGGCCGCCTCGAGGATCTTGGCGCCGCGGCGGGTATCTTCCTGTTTGAACAGAGCCCGCGCCGCCGCAATGGCTGCCGGCACGAAATCGGGCGAGAGGCGATTGGCCTCGATGGCGGCCGAGCGGGCCGCTGCCGGATCGCTGTCCAGAAGGTCCTCGGCCTTGGCCGTCAGCAACACCGAACGGCGCCTGTTTGCGGCATCGCGCGCAATCTGGCCGGTTGAGGCCTGAGCGTCGACGAGCCTCAGAGCGCCGTCCCAATCGCCACGCGCGGTCTTTTCCTCGAGCGTCGATTCGGAAGCCCAGGCGAGCTGCGGCGCGACGTCGGCGGCGCGGGCGGCGTAGTGTTGCGCCGCCGTGCGGTCACCGAGGCGCTCGGCCTCGAGGTAGAGGCCGCGCAGGCCAAGCAGGCGCATTTCCGGGTCGTCGAGCATGCGCTCGAATTTTTCGCGCGCCGCCTCGTGGTCGCCCTCCAGCAGGGAGGCCTGGGCGTCGAGCAGGTTGATGAGCGGCTCGGTGTCGGAGCGGATGAGCTTTGCCGCCTGCTTGTTCATCTTGCGCGCAAGGGTCGCGTCCCCGGCACCAGCGGCGATCATGCCGGTCGACAGCGCCTGGTAGCCGCGATCGCGCTGGCGGACGCGGAAGTAGCGGGCAATCGTGTAGGGGCTGTTCCAGATGGACTTGACCAGCCACCAGGTGATCATCACCGCGGCGACCACCGCCGTGACGGCGACGGCCGCAACCATCAGGGTGACGCGGTACTGGTAGCCCCCGAAGGTGACGAGCATGTCACCGGGACGATCGGCCAGCCAGGCGAAGCCCGCGGCGAGCGCAAGCACGAAGATGAGGAAGATGAGGATACGGATCATGTCTGCTTCCTCACTCGGCCTTCATCGCCGCCGCAACGGCCTGGTCGACGAGTTTCTCGACCTCCATGCGGGCCCTGATCGTGTCGGCGAAGGAGGCGCCGGCCGCCTGCGAGGCTTCCGGCAGGGCGGCGTATTCGGCCAGCGCCTGCTCCAGGTCGCCGGCCTGGATGGCAACCTCCATGCGCGCAACGGTCTCCGGCACGCCGGCACCCTCGACGGCGCCGATGGGGCGCACGGTGACGAGCGACTCGGCGCTGGTGAGCAAGCGCTCGAAGAAGCCTGCATCCTGTTTCGGCGGGGCGGCAGCGGCAATCATCGCGTTCGCTGCGGCATCGGTGCCGGCGAGAATGTCTGCACGGGTCGCGACGCCATTCTCGGCATAGGTGCGCAGTTCGGCGATGCCTGGAGCATCGGGTGCGATCGCGGCGAATGTCTCGATCTCGGACTGGAACGGCGTGCCGCGCTCGACGGCCGATTTCAGGGCCGCAGAAGCAATGGCGAGCGCGACCTTGGGCTGGCCGGACTGCGCCTCGACCTTGTCGGCGAGGTTCTGGAGGTTCTGCTCGATGGCGCCGAGCCGGCCGTCGAAGCCGGAATTGGCCTCGCCTGCCGATTTGGCTAGCGCCTCGACGCCGGCGATCTGCTGCCTGATGGCGTCAATGTCTGCCGAAGCAGCCCCGCCTGCATTCTCTGCAAGCGCCGAGACCTTCGTCTCGATCTCGCCGATGCGGGTTCCAAGCGCGTCGAGGCCGGCACTGTCGCCAGCCTCGCCGGATTCGACGGCTTTCTGGAGCGCGCCGACATCGCTGCGGACCTGATCGAGGGCGGCAGAAAGCGCGTCGACCTTGGCGGGATCAGCACCCGGCGCGGCGCCGGGATTGTCTTTCAGAGCGGCAAGCTCGGATTTCAGCGCGGCTATGTCAGCTTCGACCTGGCCGGATTCCGGGGCCGGGCTCGCCATCGGCGCGGGCGTTCCGAGAACGCCGGCATATTGCAGCAGCCCGGCGGCGGCCAGTGCAACCACGCCTCCGACGATCCCGGCTACGAAAACGGGTGTGCGCGATGGCTTGGGCCGGTCGGCCGGGGCGGGCCTTGCCGAGGTGGGGCCCGGTCCGGTCGGGCCGCGGCCATAGGCGGAGGCGCTTTCGCTGGCGGGGCGCTTTGCGCTGCCATCGGTGTCCGGCTTGCCTGCGGCCGAGGCAGTTGCCTTGTCGTCCTTGACCGACGCCGGCTCCTTCGGCGTAGAACCTGCCGACGCCGATGACGAGGCTGCAGACGCTACCGTCGCGGAGGGCGAAGACCTGGTCTCGGACGCCGGCTTGTCGGTGCTTCCGGCCTTGACCTCAGAGGTTTGCGCAGCCGGCTTCGTGGCCGCGGAATCACCCTGTCCAGATACGCGCGACACAGAACCAGGCTCGAGCTCGATGGTGACCGGCTCTCGCTTGGTCTTGGAATGCCGGGTCCTGGGGGTCTTGACCATAAGCGGCCTCCGCGGGTGACGATGTGGGTTCGAAACGTATGCCGGACAATCCCTACCATACCCCTGCCCCGTGAAAAGGGGCAGCCTGATGGCTAGTCCTTCATGGCGCGGCACAGAAGAGCCAGCAGTGCCTCTTCCGTCGGCTCCGCCGCCCATGATGTCGCATGGCGCCCGGCATTGCCGAGAACGCCTGCGATGCGCCTCGACATGCAGAAAAACCTAGTGCGTTCAAAGCGTTCTGCAAGGGCGGGGTCTGAAGTCAGATCGGCCAATTCCGCCGCAGCGACGGAGGAATAGACCAGCGCCGCATCTACCGGTCGCTCGCCGAGCAGGGCTGTGACCGTGCTGACAGGATGCCGCAGGGGAAGGGTATCGTAGGCGTCGAGGGCGGTGACGGCGATGCCGGCGGCGGCAAGCGATTCCTCGAGGTCGGACCGGCGCAGGCGCCCGGCCAGGTAGAGCAGAGAGCCTGAAATTCCGGCTTGTGCAATGGTGGCCGCGAGCGCGCCTGCGTCGCCCGGTCCGGCAATGACGCGGCCGAAGCCAGCGGATCGGGCCGCTTCGGCGGTCGCGTTGCCGACGCAGAAGCAGGGGTGACCCGCAAGCGCTGTGACGATGTCGCGGGAAAGATGACGAAAGGCGTTGGCGCTGGTGACGGCGACTGCGGCGACATCGGCCGGGATGCCAGACGCCTCGACCGGCAGCGCCTCGATGCGCGACAGCGGCAGAAGGAGCGGCACGAAGCCGCAGGCCTCAAGGCGCCGGGACGTGGCCGAGGCGCCGGTCTCGGGCCTGGTTACAAGGACGCGGGGAGGCTCAGTGCCAGGCATCGAAGAATTGCGGCCCCGCCTTGGCGCGTATTTCGGCGGCCGCTGACCGACCGATGGCGACTGCGTCCTCGACGGAGCCTGCCGCGGCAGCCTCGTAGCACTCGCGGCCGTCCGGCGACAGGACCGAGCCCTTGAAGGAAATGCCAGCGCCTTCGATGGCGGCATGGCCGGCCAGCGGCATGCGGCAGGAGCCGTCGAGCGCGGCGAGGAAGGCACGCTCGCAGGCCAGCGCCTGTCCGGTCGGCTCGTGGTCGATCGCGGCGACCATGTCGCGGGCACGCCCGTCGCCGATGCGGCTTTCGATGCAGATCGCACCCTGGCCGGGCGCCGGCGGAAACATGTCGAGCGCCATCACGTCGGTGGCGATCTCCGGCTGGCCGAGGCGGTTCAGCCCGGCGAGCGCCAGGATGGTGCCGTCGGCGACGCCTTCCTCGAGCTTGCGCAGGCGGGTCTGCACGTTGCCGCGAAACATCACCACCTTGAGATCGGGCCGCATGCGCAGGATGAGCGCCTGGCGGCGGAGCGACGAGGATCCTACGGTGGCACCCTGGGGGAGGGCCTGGATCGACGCCGCGGCCTTGCCGATGAAGGCGTCGCGGGGGTCCTCGCGCTCCAGGAATGCGGACAGTTCGAGCCCGTCGGGCAGCAGCGTGGGCATGTCCTTGGACGAGTGGACGGCGATGTCGATGCGGCCGTCGAGCAGCGCTTCCTCTATCTCCTTGGTGAAGAGGCCCTTGCCGCCGGCTTCCGACAGCGGACGGTCCTGGATGCGGTCGCCGCTGGTCGAGATCACCTCGATGGCGAAGGCCGTTTCCGGCAGGCCGTGCGCGGCCATGAGACGGGCGCGCGTCTCGCTCGCCTGCGCCAGGGCAAGCGGGCTGCCGCGCGTTCCAATCTTCAACACGGTTGTTTGCATGGCTCGGTCCGTGATAACCCCCGGTCGAACGGGGCTTTGCCCGCAACCTCCTAACGCATGATCCCGAAAAGTGGAAACCGGTTTTCGGGAAGATCATGCCGGACCCTGCAGGAAAAACCGGCCGGATATCATGGAACCGCGCGACGACATGATCCGCGTTCTCGGCATCGAGACGAGCTGCGACGAGACCGCTGCAAGCGTCGTTGCGTGGCGCGCCGGCGCGGCGCCGACCATCCTGTCGAACAGTGTGCTCAGCCAGATCGAGGAACATGCCGCCTTCGGCGGGGTGGTGCCGGAGATCGCGGCGCGGGCGCATGTGGAATCCCTCGACGGCATCGTCGAGGCGGCACTTGCCGACGCGGGCTTGGAACTTTCGGAGATCGATGCGGTGGCGGTGACTGCAGGTCCCGGCCTCGTCGGCGGGCTAATCGTCGGACTGATGACGGCAAAGGCCATTGCCGCGGCGGCGGACAAGCCGCTGATGGCGATCAACCATCTCGAGGGCCACGCGCTGACGGCGCGGCTGACCGACGGGCTCGACTTTCCCTACCTGTTGCTGCTGGTCTCGGGTGGCCATACGCAGATCGTGCTTGTGCGCGGCGTCGGCGACTACCAGCGCTGGGCGACGACGATCGACGATGCGCTGGGCGAAGCCTTCGACAAGACGGCGAAGATGCTGGGGCTTGCCTATCCCGGTGGACCCAACGTTGAAAAGGAAGCCAGGAAGGGCGATTCCACGCGCTTTGCCTTTCCGCGGCCGATGAAGGGCTCGGCGCAGCCCGATTTCTCGTTTTCGGGCCTGAAGACGGCGGTGCGGCAAACGGCGACTGCGATCGCACCCCTGTCGGGGCAGGATGTCGCCGATATCTGCGCCTCGTTCCAGGCGGCGGTGTCCGACGCGCTGGCCGACAGGGTGGCGCGCAGCCTGGCGCGGTTCCGCGAGGAATTTCCGGACGTTGCGTTGCCCGCGCTCGTGGTGGCCGGCGGCGTGGCGGCGAACCGCAAGGTGAGGGCAGCGCTCGAGGCGCAGTGCGCCGAAAGCGGCTTCCGCTTCATCGCGCCTCCGCACGAACTCTGTACCGACAATGCCGCGATGATCGCCTGGGCCGGCATCGAACGCCTGCGGGCCGGGCTGACGCAGGAAGACGCCGCCGGATTCGTTCCGCGCTCGCGCTGGCCACTCGACGAGGTATCGCAGCCGGTGATCGGTTTCGGCCGGCGGGGAGCCAAGGCATGAGCGGGGCCTTCGCGGTCGCGGTGCTCGGCGGCGGCGCCTGGGGAACGGCGCTCGCGATGCAGATGGTGCGAGCCGGCCACGCCGTGCGGCTCTGGGCGCGCGACGCGGACGCGGTCGCGGCGATCGGAGAGGGCGCCAATCCGCGCTATTTGCCGGGTATCAGCGTCGACAAAGGCATCGAGGCCACGACGGACCTGGCGACGGCGCTCGAAGGCGCCGATTGCGTGCTTGCGGTGACGCCGGCACAGGTGGCGCGCACGACGCTCGAGGCCATGCTGGGGAAGATCGCGCCCGGCGTGCCGGTGGTTCTGTGCGCCAAGGGAATCGAGCATGACAGCGGACTGCTGCTGTCGGAGATCGCCGAGACGCTGCTGCCGGGCAACCCTGTCGGAGCATTGTCCGGCCCGAGTTTTGCCGCCGACGTTGCCAAGGGCCTGCCGACCGCTGTGGTGATCGCGGCACGCGACGCAGCGCTCGCCGCAGGACTGGCGCAGCGCTTCTCGACGGAGCGGTTCCGTTGCTATTCGACCGGCGATCTCGTCGGTGTCGAGATAGGGGGGGCGCTGAAGAACGTCTTCGCGCTTGCCGCAGGCGCGGTGGTGGGGGCCGGGCTCGGCGCCAGCGCACAAGCCGCGATGGTAACGCGCGGCTTCGTCGAGCTCAGGCGCATGGGCCAGGCTTTCGGGGCTGAGCCGGAAACGCTGATGGGCCTGTCCGGCCTCGGCGACCTTCTGCTCACCTGCTCCTCAACACAATCGCGCAATTTTGCCTATGGTCTCGCCATGGGCCGAGGCGAGAACCTTGCGGGTCTGCCGCTTGCCGAGGGCGTGGCGACCGCGGTGATAGCTGCCCGCATTGCCCGCGAGCGCGGCATCGATGCGCCGATCATTTCGGCGGTTGCCGCCATCCTGGCGGGCGAAATGAACATCAGCGACGCCGTTTCCGCGCTGATGTCACGTCCGCTCAAGAGCGAATCCGATTAGTTCAGAAACCCGAGGAGAGATTTCAATGCTGTTTGCCTTTGTCTGCAATGACAAGCCCGGTAGCCTGCAGGTGCGCATGGACACCCGTCCCGAGCACGTGGCGTTCCTGACGAAGCTGAACGAGGCCGGGACACTGAAGTTCGCCGGGCCCTTCCTCGATGCCGAAGGCAAGCCGAACGGCAGCCTGGTCGTCGTCGAGGCCGAGGACGCCGCGGCGGCCGCCGCGATCAGTGCTGCGGACCCCTACGCCAAGGCAGGGCTGTTCGCCAGCGTCGACGTCAGGCCGTGGACCTGGACCTTCAACAACCCGGCTAACGCGTGACAGCACCGCAGGAGCGAGCAGGATGAATTACTGGCTGTTCAAGTCCGAGCCTTCGGTGTTTTCCTTCGACGAGCTGAAGAAGAAGGGCAAGGCCGGAACGCAGTGGGACGGCGTGCGCAACTACCAGGCGCGCAACAACATGCGCGCCATGCAGGTCGGCGACCTTGGCTTCTACTATCACTCCAACGAGGGGCTCAACGTCGTCGGCATCGCCGAAGTCTGCGCGCTCGCGCACCATGACACGACGACCGAGGACGAGCGCTGGGAATGCGTCGACATCCGCGCCGTGAAGGACGTGCCCAACCCGCCGACGCTTGACGAGATCAAGGCCAATCCGAAGCTCGCCAAGATGGTGCTGGTGGTGAACTCCCGGCTCTCGGTGCAGCCGGTGACGCCGGACGAGTGGAAGGAAGTCTGCCGCATGGGCGGGCTCGACCCGGCACCCTGAGCAACAGCCGCTTCACGGCCGACAGCGCGCGGCGCTTCATCCTCGACAACACGGCGGTGATGACGCCGCCGCATGTACCGGAGATCCGCCTGCATCTCGCCGACGAGGCGCATAACCTGTGGCATCGAACCGAAGAGGAGCTCGCCGAGATCGGCCTGCCGCCTCCGTTCTGGGCCTTTGCCTGGGCGGGCGGGCAGGGGCTGGCGCGTTACGTGCTCGACAATCCGGATCTCGTTGCCGGTCGCAGCGTGATCGATTTCGCGACCGGCTCCGGCCTGGTGGCGATCGCCGCGATAAGGGCCGGAGCGAAGAACGTCGTCGCGACCGATGTCGATCCATTCTGCGCCGAGGCGGTGCGAATCAATGCGAAAGAGAACGGCGTCCACGTCGACTTCACGGGTCGGGACCTGATCGGCGAGAGTTGCGACAGCGACGTCATGCTGGCGGGCGACGTGTTCTACGATCGGGCGTTCGCCGAGCGGTTGGTGCCATGGTTCTCGGCGCTTTGCGAGCGAGGCACGGAAATCGTCGTTGGTGATCCCGGCCGCTCCTATCTGCCGAAACACAGGCTGACGGAGCTCGCCGTGTACCAGGTGCCGGTGTCGCGGGTGCTCGAAGATGCCGAGGTCAAGCGCACGACGGTTTGGCGCTTCGGCTGAGCGAAGCCGTCCAGCAGCTAGCGGATCACCGTCAGCACGGTGCGGTCGGACAGGTATGGCAGCAATCGCGCCATGACCTTCTCGGTGACCGCGATACAGCCCTCGGTCGGCGTGAAACCCGGCCGCGCGAGGTGGAAGAAGATGGCGCTGCCGCGGCCGCGCTTGCGGGTCGATATATTCCAGTCGAGCACGAGGCAGAAGTCGTAGAGCCGGTCGGCGCGACGCATGGTTTCATGGCTTGCGCCATAGGGTATGCGGACAGGCCGGTTGTAGTTGCGGTCATCCGGCACCTCGCACCAGCCGAGTGCAGCGTCGATCGGCTTCATCGCCAGCCGGGTCGTTCCGGCCGCGACGTGATCGCGGCGGAAATAGCCGGAGATCATGCGCATGCGCCCGAGCGGCGTTGCGCCGTCGCCCTCGCGCTTGTTGGCGCTGATGCCGCCGCGGCCAAGCGCGCATGGAAACACGGCATTGCCCGCGACGAGCAGACCCTGCGTGGGATGTCCGGGGCGCGCGCGTACCGTCAGATGCGCAAGCCGATGCCTGTTTTTTGGGCCATTAGCGTTACGAGAACGTTTTTTCTTGTATGATCCCGCCATAAAATAAACCACTGTGATCGGCCCTCAACCGGCCGTGAAATCCGGCTTCGCCGGCCAGGACCAGTTACCGACCAACAAATTGATTTCAGGATAATGGACTGAAACATGACTTCACGCACTATCCTGATCGTCGACGACGACGATGACCTGCGCACGACACTGGTCGAGCAGTTGGCGCTCTACGAGGAGTTCGACGTGCTGCAGGAGCCGACGGCGGCGAAGGGCGTGGCCACGGCGCGCGCCGGGCTGATCGACCTCCTCATCATGGATGTCGGACTGCCCGACATGGATGGACGCGAAGCCGTAAAGCTGCTGCGCAAGGGCGGATACAAGGCGCCGATCATCATGCTGACCGGGCACGACACTGATTCCGACACGATCCTCGGCCTGGAAGCCGGCGCCAACGACTATGTGACCAAGCCTTTCCGTTTCGCCGTGCTGCTGGCCCGTATCCGGGCGCAGTTGCGCCAGCACGAGCAGAGCGAGGACGCCACTTTCTCTGTCGGCCCCTATACGTTCAAGCCGAGCCAGAAGCTGCTGATCGACCAGCGCGGCGGCAAGGTGCGGCTGACCGAGAAGGAGGCGTCGATCATCAAGTACCTCTATCGCGCCGACCAGAAGGTGGTGACGCGCGACGTCTTGCTCGAAGAAGTATGGGGATACAATTCGGGCGTCACGACGCACACGCTGGAAACGCACGTCTACCGGTTGCGCCAGAAGATCGAGCGCGATCCTTCCAATGCGGAAATTCTTGTGACAGAAAGCGGCGGCTACAAGCTGGTTCCCTGAGATTTTGCGGAGAGGTGGGCTGTATCGCAGGAGGAGCGCCAGACTGACGGTTCGGGGACACAATGGCGCTGGATGACCACATCCGCATCCTGTCCGGCGTAAGGCTCTTCAAGGGTCTGACGCAGGATCAGTTGCGGCTGCTTGCGTTCGGCGCCGAGCGCATGCAACTGCCAGCCGACCGGAAACTTTTCCGCGAGGACGACGACGCCGATTCGGCCTATGTCGTCCTGTCGGGGAAGATTATTCTCTATCGCGAGCATGACGACGAGCGCGTGGTGGTGGGTACCGCAGGCCCCGGCTCGATGCTGGGCGAAATGGCGCTGATAGCCGATGCACGTCGGCTGACCAGTGCGGCTGCCGCCGGCGAGGCGGAAGTGCTGAGACTCAGCCGCAGCATGTTCCGGCGCATCCTCGAGGAATACCCTGAAACGGCGCGCGACCTGCACGCCCGCATCGTCGAGGATCTGCAGGCCATGATCCGCCGTATCGAAGAGCTCGGGCCGCGCTTCGAGTCCTGATCATTCGAAATCGAAAGTGGCGATCACCGGGACGTGGTCCGAAGGCCGGTCCCAGCCGCGCGCTTCGCGCAGGATCTTGATGCCGGACAGGCTGTCGACCAGGTTCGAAGACGACCAGACATGGTCGAGGCGGCGTCCGCGGTCGGCCACTTCCCAGTCGCGGGCACGGTAGCTCCACCACGTGTAGATCTTCTGGTCGAGCGGCACGTTGTGGCGCAGCAGGTCGACCCAGTTGCCGGCGACACGCATTGCCTCGAAGCTCTCGGTCTCGACAGGCGTGTGGCTGACCACCTTGAGAAGCTGCTTGTGAGACCAGACATCGTGCTCGAGCGGCGCGATGTTCAGGTCGCCGACCAGAACGCAGGCCGATTCGTCGTCGCATTCGGCGCGGATGGCGTTCATCTCGGCGACGAAATCGAGCTTGTGGCGGAATTTCGGGTTGATCTCGGGGTCGGGCTCGTCGCCGCCTGCCGGGACATAGAAATTGTGCAGCAGGATGGACTTGCCGCCGGCCGAGACACGCACCGAGAGGTGCCGGGAATCGGGGTTCTCGCAAAACCTGCGGCGCTCGACGATTTCGAGCGGCCGGCGCGAAACGGTGGCGACGCCGTGGTAGCCCTTCTGACCATGGATCGCGATATGCTCGTAGCCGAGCTTGGCGAACATCTTCGACGGGAAGAGGTCGTCCGGGCATTTCGTCTCCTGGAGACAGAGCACATCGGGAGCGTGCTCCTCCAGCAGTCGCGTCACGATCGGCATGCGCAGGCGCACGGAGTTGATGTTCCAGGTCGCGATCGAAAATGCCATGGGAAACCGTCCGGCCGGGGAATCGAGGCCGGAAATTGACAGCCGTAAGCCGGGGAAACAAGCAGAAGGGCCTGCCGCGATGCGGCAGGCCCTTCCTATCAACAGCTAAACACTCTTCCTGAGCGCGATGGCAGCGGCTAGCCGCCGCGCTGACGGCGGCTCGGCGAATTCAGCTCGAGATTACGCTCGTAGTCCACCTTGAACGTCTTCGGGTCGATCGACACGCCCTGCTTGACGTTGAAGATCATGATGGTGGTGTCCTTGCCCTGATTGTCGGTGATGGTCCACTGGCGCAGTTCGTAGGACTTGGGGTCGAACATCATGGTGATGGTCGAATTGCCGAAGACGGACCTGTCGGAGAGCTGGATCGTCGTCAGGTCCTCGTCCTCCTTGACGCTCTTCACCTTGGAGCCGGACAGGTCGATCCGGGTGTCCAGGAGCAGCTTCAGCGGCGTCTTGGAGAGCGGATAGAGGTCCATGGTGTTGAGCTTTGAATTGTCGATCGCGACGGACTTGCCGTCGGAAATCACCTCGTAGGCCGAGGGCGCCTCGTAGTTGAAGCGCACCTTGCCCGGACGCTGCAGGAAGAACTTGCCGCCGGTCTGCTCGCCGCGCGGGCCGAACTGGACGAATTCGCCGGTCATCGATTTGACGCTGGAGAAATGGTCGGCGATCTTCTGGGCAGTGTCGGAGGCGGCCTGGGCGGGTGACATGCCTGCAAGGGCCAGAGTTGCAACTGCCAGGCCGCCCGAGGCCAATCCGAGGAGGCCGCGTCTCGAGAAACGGGTGTCGATTGCCGGGGCGGGCATATGGTTGTTCATTCCGGGTCGCTTTCGTGGTGTCGTGTATTTGATTCGTCGATAGGCATGCAGTGGGGCGCAATTTTGACGGCGCTCCCAGCCGGGACAACTCAACCCCACATTTGCCGCCGGGTTCCGGGCTGGGCGGCAGTACGCGCTGACGCTACATCTTGTCTTCTTCGGTCGGCACCAGGATTTCGCGCTTGCCGGCGTGGTTGGCCGGGCCGACGATGCCTTCCTGCTCCATCTTCTCGATGATCGAGGCGGCGCGGTTGTAGCCGATGCCGAGGCGACGCTGAATATAGCTGGTCGAGGCCTTGCCGTCACGCAGAACCACGGAAACGGCCTGATCGTAAGGATCGTCGGAATCTTCGAAATTGCCGCCGCCGCCCGAGCCACTGCCCTTGCCGGAGGATTCGTCCTCGTCCTCGCCATCGTCCTCGGTGATGGCGTCGAGATATTCCGGCACGCCCTGCAGCTTGAGATGGGCGACCACCTTCTCGACCTCGTCGTCGGAGACGAAGGGACCGTGCACGCGCTGGATGCGGCCGCCGCCGGCCATGTAGAGCATATCGCCCATGCCAAGCAGCTGTTCGGCGCCCTGCTCGCCAAGAATAGTGCGGCTGTCGATCTTGGAGGTGACCTGGAAGGACATGCGGGTCGGGAAATTGGCCTTGATGGTGCCGGTGATGACGTCGACCGAGGGGCGCTGGGTCGCCATGATGACGTGGATGCCGGCAGCACGCGCCATCTGCGCCAGGCGTTGCACGGCGCCCTCGATGTCCTTGCCGGCGACCATCATCAGGTCGGCCATCTCATCGATGATGACGACGATGAAGGGCATCGTCTCGAGGTCGAGGTTCTCGGTCTCGTAGATGGCCTCGCCGGTCTGGCGGTCGAAGCCGGTCTGGACAGTCCGCGAGATGCGTTCGCCCTTCTTTTCGGCAGCCGCGACGCGGGCGTTGAAGCCCTCGATGTTGCGCACGCCGACCTTCGACATCTTGCGGTAGCGGTCCTCCATCTCGCGCACGGTCCATTTCAGCGCGACGACGGCCTTCTTGGGATCGGTGACGACGGGGGTGAGGAGATGCGGGATGCCGTCATAGACGGAAAGTTCGAGCATCTTGGGGTCGATCATGATCAGGCGGCATTCCTGCGGCGTCATGCGGTAGAGCAGCGACAGGATCATGGTGTTGATGGCGACCGACTTGCCCGAGCCGGTGGTGCCGGCGACGAGAACATGCGGCATCTTGGCGATGTCGACGATCACCGCCTCGCCGTTGATCGACTTGCCGAGCGCCAATGCCAGCTTTGCCTTTGTAGTCTCGAAATCGCGGCTGGCGAGGATTTCGCGGAGATAGACCGTCTCGCGCTTGGCGTTGGGCAGTTCGATGCCGATGGCGTTGCGGCCGGGCACCACCGCGACACGCGCGGCAATCGCGCTCATCGAGCGGGCGATGTCGTCGGCAAGGCCAATGACGCGCGACGACTTGATGCCGGGCGCCGGTTCTAGTTCGTAGAGCGTGACGACGGGACCGGGGCGGACATGGATGATCTCGCCCTTGACGCCGAAATCCTCCAGCACGCCCTCGAGCAGGCGGGCGTTCTGTTCGAGCGCATCCTTCGACAGGGTCGTGTCGCGCACGACGTTCTTTGGTTCGCTGAGGAAATGCAGGGTCGGCATCTCGAAGTCCGACGCCTTGATGAGCGAGGTCTGGGCCTCGCGCTGGACGCGAGCGCCGGGCACGGGGCGCGGCGCCGGGCCATCGACGCGGGCGGTGCCGGCGGGCGTGCGGTAGGGCTGCACGCGAACTTCGGCGGGCGCGTCGACCTGCAGGAAA
Organism: Alphaproteobacteria bacterium; assembly: GCA_018823835.1. Lineage (GTDB taxonomy): Bacteria > Pseudomonadota > Alphaproteobacteria > Rhizobiales > Rhizobiaceae > CAMYMG01. Next base: position 1,550,722 of record JAHJHT010000002.1, read on the forward strand.
TCGCCATCGTCGTCGAAGCTGTCGTGCTCGACCGGCATGATCATGCCGTCGTCATCGGCGTCGCGGAATTCGGGCTCGATGCGGCCGCCTGCCATGCGCGCCTCGGCACGCTCGGCCGATTCGACGCGCTCGGCAGCACGGCGCCAGCCACCGGCCCTGTCGACGCCGTCGAAACCGGAGTTGTCGGGGCCACGGAACTTCGCAGCGGTGCGCCGCGCGAAGGCACGCGCCGAGAGCCACCAATGGGCAATTGCGCCGAGGGCCAGGATGCCCTCGCTGTCGTCCTCGTCTTCATCGTCGAAGGCTTCTTCCTCGACCTCCTGACGGGGGGCGGCGGCGCGCTTGAGGGTGATGGGGTGCTGCCTGGCCGTGAGGCCGGAACCATAGGCAAAGAGATAGGCTGCCGGAACCAGCAGGATCACGCCGAGCGCGGTGGCGAGGAGGCCTGTCGGGTATTCGCCGGTGAAGGCAGCGGGGATCTTCAGGACCATGTCGCCGAAAACACCGCCGAGCCCGGTCGGCAGGGGCCAGGTTTCAGGCGGCGTCATGCAACCGGCGATCGCCGAGGCGATGAGCGCAGCGCCAAACCAGGCGGCGGCGCGCTTCGGCAGGTTGTCGACGCTACGCGCGGTAGCCAACAGCAGGCCCCAGATGACGGCGGGAACCAGCGCGGCGACGCAGGCAAGGCCGAAGAACTGCATGGCGATGTCGGAAAAGACGGCGCCGGCATAGCCCATGGCGTTGGTCACCGGGCTATCGGTGGCATGGCTGAAACTTGGGTCGACCACGCTCCAGGTGCCGAGGCTGGCAAGCGCGAAGGCAACCCCGCCAAGAAGCGCGATGCCGGCGGCGCGGCCTGCCTGGCGACGCAAGAAGGCCTGGATGCCAAGGCCGGTGTCGGCCAGCGTGAGCGGTGCGGAAACCCCAGAACGCATGTCGTTCCCCGTAAGTACGTGCAGAATCGCGGACCTTGCGGCCTTGCGACAGTCGGTTCCAGACTATCGGGGGGAAGGTTAAGGCGGCATTAAGTATAAGCCGCCTGACCGGCCGGCGGAGCCGGGAGCGTGCCGGGAAAGCGAGGCGCGTTGGCGTTGCGTCAGGACGCCGCCCGGTTGGCATCCTCGCATTTGCTGACGGGGCAGGACTGCGTGTCCGCGGTGGCGACGCTCGATCGCGCCATGCGCTGGCCGCTCGGGCAGAACTCGGAGCTGCTGACATAGCGGTTGTAGAGCGGCAGGCCGTTGGAAGACGCCTTCCTGTAAAGGATGGCAGCGCCATCGCGTTCGATGGCTTCGTGCACGTCGGCGCAGGTCATGTCCTGGACGAGATAGCGGACAATTGCCGCAGCATCGAATGGAAACAGCGAAACGACTGCCAGAATCACGGCTCTCTTCATGCTCCACCCCTTCTATGGTTCTTCATTCTCGACCAGAACTTAAACCGAAGCCCGGCTTGAAGCGAAGGCGATTCTACGCGAGCATGCCCGCCAGCCGAAATCGGAGACTTCACATGACACGGTGGGGACTTGCCGCCGTCGCGACGCTTCAACTGGTCGCGGGCGATGCATTTGCAGCGACGCGCTACGACATCACGAACATGGCGTGCCCGGAAGTCCAGGCGCTTGTGGAGCGCGAGGGCGCGGTGATCCTGTCCTACCGCTCTTCGAGCATTCTCGGCCTGCCGATCTACGACCTCTACGTCAAGAACCGGCAGTACTGCGACAGCAGCCAGGTGATTCGGCGCGCCGGCGTGCCGACAACCGACAAGAAGTACTGCCCGGTCAAGAAGTGCGTCGAAAGCCAGATCTTCGTCGCGCGCTAGAGCCGCTCCCTTTCACCCGACGACACGAAGCCTGCCCGACGGCGACGCTTTGCCAGCAGGCTGCAGGCGCGCAAAAAAAAACCCGGCCGGAGCCGGGTCAAGTGCGGACAGATCCTGCCCAACGGGAGGAAGCCGGGGCGGCAGGGCCGCCCCGGGACTGATCAGGAGTGGTACGCCACTTCGCCATGCGAGGTGAGGTCGAGGCCTTCGCGCTCGGCTTCCTCGGTCGGACGCAGGCCGACGATCAGGTCGACGACCTTGTAGAGGATCGCCGAGATGACGCCGCACCACACGATGGTGATGACGATAGCAACGAACTGGATCCAGACCTGGCCGCCGATGCTGAAGTCCTCGCCGCCGGTGCCGCCAAGGCCCGGCGCCGTCAGGACGCCGGTGCCGAGAGCGCCGAGGATGCCGCCGATGCCATGGATGCCGAAGACATCCAGCGAGTCGTCATAGCCGAATTTCGTCTTCACGCTGGCCACGAAGAAGTAGCAGACCGGGCTGACGACGATGCCGAGGACGATGGCGCCGACCGGGCCGATGGTGCCGCAGGCCGGCGTGATGGCGACGAGGCCGGCAACCATGCCGGAAGCCGCGCCGAGCATCGAGGCCTTGCCGCGGATCATCGATTCAACGGCCGACCAGGAGAGAACGGCAGCCGCCGTGCAGACGAAGGTGTTGATCATGGCAAGCGTTGCGCCGGCCGTGGCTTCGAGGTTGGAACCGACGTTGAAGCCGAACCAGCCGACCCACAGCATCGAGGCGCCGACCATGGTCAGCGTCATGGAGTGCGGCGCCATGTTGTCCTTGCCGTAGCCGAGACGCTTGCCGACGAAGAAGCAGCCGACAAGTGCTGCAACACCGGCATTGATGTGAACGACCGTGCCGCCGGCGAAGTCGATGGCGCCGAGGTTGAAGATGTAGCCAGCGCCGTCCCAGACCATATGTGCGACCGGGAAATAGACGAAGGTTCCCCAGAGGACCGAAAACAGCACCACGGCGCGGAACTTGATGCGTTCGGCGAAGGCACCGACGATCAGCGCCGGGGTGATGGCGGCGAAGGTCATCTGGAAGGTGATGAACAGGTATTCAGGCAGGACCACGCCGTCGGTGAAGGTCGCCGAGGTGGTGTCCGTCGTGACTCCGGCCAGGAAGACCTTGCCGAGACCGCCCCAGAACGGGCTGGTGCCGCCGCCGAAGGCCATCGAGTAGCCCCAGAGGATCCAGACGATCATCATCACGGAGGCGATGACGGTGCACTGCATGAGGACCGAAAGCATGTTCTTGGCGCGCACGAGGCCGCCATAGAAGAGGGCCAGGCCCGGGATGGTCATGAAAAGCACGAGGGCGCAGGACGTCATCATCCAGGCGACGTCGCCCTTGTCGATGATCGGCGCCGCCGCTTCGACGACTTCGGGCGCGGTCTCCTGCGCGAATGCGGCAAGCGTGCCGAAGGCGCCAAGGGCGAGGGTGCCCAGAAGCGCGGTGCGGGCCGCTGATTTGAAACTGGTTGGAATGGTCATTGAAATCTCCATGGAATGGGAATGAGCCCGCTTAGAGCGCGTCTGTGTCTGTTTCGCCGGTGCGGATGCGCACGGCGTGGTCGAGCGGGAAGACAAAGACCTTGCCGTCGCCGATCTGTCCGGTCTTCGCAGCGCCGACGATGGCCTCGACGGCCTTGTCGACAATGTCGGGCGCTACAGCGACCTCGATCTTGATCTTCGGCAGGAAGCTGACCGCATATTCTGCTCCACGGTAGATTTCCGTATGCCCCTTCTGACGCCCGTAGCCTTTGACTTCGGTGACGGTCAGGCCCTGGATGCCGACGGTGGTGAGCGCTTCTCGCACCTCGTCGAGCTTGAACGGCTTGATGATTGCCATCACGATTTTCATAAGGTTGCACCCTTTGCTGATTGCGGGTCCCCCGCGTTACACGTGCCTGGCCGGGCGCCCCTCGACGACCGGCAAGTGCACAGTGCAATTCAAGCCGCGTGCCAACTCGGCAAAGCCAGTGTTAACCTATTGTAAATCAATGGAATCAGAGAGAAGGACGGGTTCCGCCTTCGCAGGTGCAGCAATGCATCTGCTCAAAAATTAGGCAAAAATCTTGAAATGCCTATCTCGAAGGCGGCCGGCGGAGGCGGATCAGGCCTTCCTGCGCGACGGAAGCGACCAGCGTGCCGTCTTCGGCATAGAGCGTGCCGCGCGTGAAGCCACGCGACCCCCGTGTCGAGGGGCTGTCCTGGGTGTAAAGTAACCAGCCGTCGAGCGGGTGGGGCCGATGGAACCACATGGCGTGGTCAAGACTCGCGGCCTGAATGTCCGGATCGAAGATGGCGCGGCCATGCGCGAAGGTCGAGGTGTCGAGCAGGGTCATGTCGGACAGGTAGGCGAGCACCGCAGACTGTATCGCGCGGTCGGCCGGGACGGGTCCGGTGGTGCGAATCCAGATGTTCTGGCGCGGCTCGAGCTTCTCGCGGCTGGTGTAGTGCTGCAGCATGGCCGGCTTCATCTCGATCGGCCGCTCGCGCTCCCAGTAGCGCCTGATGCCTTCCGGCACGGCCTGGCCGAACTTGCCCATCAACTCCTGCTGGCTGAGCAGCGTGTCGGGAGTCGGCACGTCGAGCGGCATCGGCACCTGATGCTCGAGGCCCTGCTCGTCGCCCTGGAACGAGGCTTCCAGCGAGAAGATCGCCTCGCCGTGCTGGATGGCGACGACGCGGCGCGTGGTGAAGGAGCCGCCGTCGCGGATGCGGTCTACCTCGTAGACGATGGGCAGCTTGGTATCGCCCGGGCGCATGAAATAGCCATGCAGCGAGTGAACGTGGCGGTCGGGTTCGACGGTGCGCTGCGCAGCGACCAGGGCCTGGGCGATGGTCTGGCCGCCGAACACGCGCTGCCAGTTCTCCTTGGGGCTGCGACCACGGAACAGGTTGTGTTCAAGCCTCTCGAGGTCGAGAATGGCGAGGAGTTCCTGCATCGCGGCCGACATAGTTTCGCGCCCTTTCCGGAACAGCGTGGAGCAACCGGTTTCCAACAGGATCGACCGGGCAAGTCAAGGCGGAGCAGAGTGGCATGGCAGCAAGGGCAAAGGCTTCGAAAACCGAGGACGGGCCACTTGACGTACTGGTCGCCGGCGCGGGCTATGTCGGACTTGCGACTGCGGTGTCGCTGAAGCAGGCACGGCCGAGCCTCTCGGTCGCCATCGTCGACGCCGCGCCGCCCGGCGCCTGGGAGCGGGACGGGCGCGCATCGGCGATCGCCGCGGCCGCCTGCCGCATGCTCGAAAGGCTCGGCTGCTGGGAGGAAATCGCCCCCGAGGCCGAGGCGATCACCGAGATGATCGTCACCGATTCGAAAACCTCGGACCCTGTCCGCCCGGTGTTCCTGACCTTCGATGGCGAGGTGGCGCCCGGCGAGCCTTTCGCCCACATGGTGGCCAACAGGGTGTTGAACGGGGCGCTGAGGCGGCGCGCTTCCGAACTCGAAATCGACATCGTGGAGGGCGTCGCTGTCGCCTCCTTCGAGACGGGGCCGGCAACGACCAAGGTGCACCTTGCCGACGGCATCTCGCTCGAGGCAAGGCTGCTCGCCGCAGCCGACGGCGTGCGCTCCAAGCTGCGCGACATGGCCGGCATCAAAACGGTGTCATGGGAATACGGACAGTCGGGCATTGTCTGCACCGTGGCGCATGAGCGGCCGCACAACGGGCGCGCGGAAGAACACTTCCTGCCGGCCGGGCCCTTCGCCATCCTGCCGCTCAGCGGCAACCGTTCCTCCATCGTATGGACCGAGCGCACGGCGGATGCCGAACGACTCGTCTCTGGCGATCCATTCGTTTTCGAGGTCGAGTTGGAGCAACGCTTCGGCCTGAAGCTCGGCGAGATCAAGGTCGAGGGAACGCCGCGCGCATGGCCGCTCGGGCTGACGCTGGCGCGCGCATTTGTGGCGCCGCGGCTCGCGCTCGTCGGCGACGCCGCGCACGGCATTCATCCGATCGCGGGCCAAGGCCTCAATCTCGGCTTCAAGGATGCCGCCGCGCTTGCCGAGACCATTGTCGAGGCCGACAGGCTCGGGCAGGACATCGGCGCGCTCGACGTGCTGGAGCGCTACCAGCAGTGGCGGCGCTTCGACACGGTGCAGATGGGGGTCACCACCGACGTGCTGAACCGGCTGTTTTCCAACGATTTCGGACCGCTCAGAGCGGTCCGCGACATCGGGCTCGGGCTGGTGGAGCGCATGCCGCGCATGAAGGAATATTTCATACGCCAAGCCTCCGGCCTGACCGGCGACACGCCGCGCCTCCTGAAGGGCGAGGCGATCTAGGCGGAGGCTGCCCGGGCCGCGGTGGCTACGCTTCAGGAGCCGGGCACGTTATAGACCGCCCGGACCTCGATGGTGCCGAGTTCGGCCAGCGGGATTGCGGCGGCCATGCCGAGCGCTTCGTCGAAGCCGGCGGCTTCGACCATGACGAAGCCCAACAGCTGCTCCTTGGTTTCGGCGAAAGGTCCGTCCGTCACCAGCGCCTTGCCATTGCGCCGTCGCACGGTCTTCGATTTTTTCACCGGCTGGAGCGCCTGGGCGACGATCAGCTTGCCGACCTCGGCAAGGCTACGGTCATAGGCCAGGGAGCGGGCGTCGAGTTCCGCCATTTCCGCCGGGCTCAGGGCAGCGAGATCAGTCTCCCGGCCATAGACGAGAAGTACGTATTTCATTGGGATGGGTCCTCCATGAAAGTCAGGTTGGTGGAGGGTTGCACTTGAGAAGCCACCGCAGCGAATTCGAGTGCGACGACGATCGCAGCGATCAGGCTGAGGGCCGCAGCCATGCGGAGCAGTCCGAAGGCGATGGACGCCCGACTGGGCGGGCGAACATCCGGCGGCTGAACCGATCCTAGCTGCGGTGGCGGCAGGCCATGCATTCTGGTGTGTCCTTCCGTGCGGCGATTGCCCCAAGGACGACCAGTCTGCGCGCAGGCCGACATTTTCGTCAGCGTTCGATTTTGGAAATTGCAATCGACGGGCCGTGCCCTATGTGCCAACAGGCGCGCGCCATCGTCATGGCAAGCACATGAGCCGGCGTTATAGTGCGCCTCGCCGCCGGTAGTCGGGCCGGCCGTCATCACAACCCAGGAGAAGATTATGGATCGCCACGCCACCGCCGTCTGGAAGGGCACGCTGAAGGGAGGGGCCGGAACGCTCGACACTCAGAGCGGCGCCCTGTCAGCCCTGCCCTATTCGTTCAAGGCTCGTTTCGAGGACGAGAGCGGCAAGTCCGGGACCAATCCGGAAGAACTGCTGGGCGCTGCCCATGCCGGCTGCTTTGCCATGCAGCTGTCGCATTTCCTGGAGGAGAACGGTACGCCGGCGGAGAAGCTGGACGCCAAGGCGGTCGTGACACTGGTGCCGGGAACCGGCATCACCGGCAGTGCCATCACGCTGGTCGGCACCGTGCCCGGCCTTGATGCCGCCAAGTTCAAGGAACTGGCCGACAAGGCCAAGTCGAGCTGCCCGGTTTCCCAGGCACTCGGCGCCATCAAGATCTCGCTCGACGCAACGCTCGCCTGAGCAGCCCGCGCCGACATGAAACGGGCGCCGGTGGCGCCCGTTTTGCGATCCGGAACCGGACGGTTGAAGCGTCAGGAACCCTCGATGCCCTGATGCGCCGCCTTGCCCCACAGCTTGTCGATTGCCTTGTCGCGCCCGCAGGACGAGCGGTAGAAGCGGTAGCGGATCGGATTCTTCTTGTAATAGTCCTGATGGTATTCCTCGGCCGGCCAGAAGGCAGGCGCAGGCGCGATTTCGGTTACGACGGGCTTGCCGAGCAGCTTGGCAATCTCGACCTTTGACGCTTCCGCGGCCTGGATCTCGTCCTTGCCGGAGGCATAGACCGCCGTGGTGTAGGGATGGCCGCGATCGCAGAACTGTCCGCCGCCGTCGGTCGGATCGACCGAGTGCCAGAAGACGTCCAGCAGCTTGTCGAAGCTCACCTTGGCGTCGTCATAGTCGATCTTGACCACTTCGCGGTGGCCCGCCGCGCCGTGGTTCTTGTAAGTCGGATTCTCGCTGGTGCCGCCGGCATAGCCCGACACGGTCGAGATGACGCCCGGGACGTGGTCAAAGTCCTTCTCGACGCACCAGAAGCAGCCGCCTGCGAAGATGACGGATTTTTCCGCAGCACCGGCGGTTCCCGCAACAGCGCAGGACATGCCGAACAGGGCGGCGGCAAGAATGGATCTAAGCATGGCGTCGCATCTCCAGGGAACAGGGTCTGCCGTCACCTATCGCAAGGCGGCCGGGTTTCAATTCAAGTCGCTACAAACCTGCGTGATCGGCGCCCCAGGAACCGGGATTTGCAGCAGGCGTTACCGCCACATGGAAGAACTCGCGGCCGAATTCGGGCATCCGACTTACACCCCCTTTTCCGTGGTCGCGGCGAGACTGCTGCTGGCGACCCTGTTCGGGGCGGCGATCGGTTTCGAGCGCGAATGGCGCAAGCGCCCCGCCGGCCTGCGCACCCACATACTGGTGTGCGTGGCGGCGGCGACATTTGCGATACTGACCATCGAGATCGTGCATGCGCCGATGTTCGAGAGCGCGGGCTCAAATCTCGATCCGCTGCGCGTCGTCGAGGCAGTGACCGCAGGCGTCGCCTTCCTGGCGGCCGGCGTTGTCATCTTCACCCGCGGCGAAGTGCACGGCCTGACCACCGGGGCAGGCATGTGGATCGCCGGTGCGATCGGGCTCTCCTGCGGGCTCGGGCTCTGGCAGATCGCGGTGTTTGCCACGCTGATAAGCCTTTTCGTGCTCGGCACGCTGCACACTCTGGAGCACAGGCTGGACCTTCGCGGCGAGGAGAAGCCTGCCGGCTCCGAGCGCGATGGCCAGGCCCGGGGCGAAGCGAGCCGGGAGCGAGGCTAGCCGGGTACCCGATCCGATTGCCGATCCGGCAAAAGATTGGTATTAGCCGCGCATGGATGATGTTTTCGGCAATCGCGGCTTCAGGTCGTTCGTGCTGCAGGACCACAAGCGCCTGCCCGGACGGTTCTTCGCGCGCATTTCCGGCGCGCTGACCTGCCGCCCGGGTCACTAGCCGGCGGCTGACGGCTTCAAGCCGAACCTGACAATTTCATACCAATCGACGGATCAACGCACATGAGCGCACCGCGCACCCTTTACGACAAGATTTTCGACGAGCACGTGGTCGACCGCCAGGACGACGGCACGTGCCTGCTCTACATCGACCGCCACCTCGTGCACGAGGTGACGAGCCCGCAGGCCTTCGAAGGGCTGCGCATGACCGGCCGCAAGGTGCGGCACCCGGAGCGGACGCTCGCCGTGGTCGACCACAATGTTTCGACCTCGCCCGACCGCAAGTTCGGCATCAAGAACGAGGAAAGCCGCATCCAGGTCGAGGCGCTGGCCGACAATGCGGCTGAATTCGGCGTCGAATACTATTCCGAGAAGGACATCCGACAGGGCATCGTCCACATCATCGGGCCCGAGCAGGGATTCACGCTGCCCGGAATGACAATCGTCTGCGGCGATAGCCATACCTCCACGCATGGCGCCTTCGGTGCGCTCGCGCACGGCATCGGCACGTCGGAGGTAGAGCATGTGCTGGCGACGCAGACGCTGATCCAGCGCAAGGCCAAGAACATGCTGGTGCGCGTCGACGGCACGCTGCCGGAAGGCGTGACGGCCAAGGACATCATCCTTGCCATCATCGGCGAGATCGGCACGGCGGGCGGCACCGGCTACGTCATCGAATACGCAGGCGAAGCAATCCGCGCGCTGTCCATGGAAGGCCGCATGACGGTCTGCAACATGTCGATCGAGGGCGGCGCGCGCGCCGGCCTGATCGCGCCCGACGAGACGACCTTCGCCTACGTCAAGGACAAGCCGCGCGCGCCCAAGGGTGCCGCATGGGACATGGCGCTCGACTACTGGAAGACACTGACCACCGACGAGGGCGCGCATTTCGACAAGGTCGTGGTGCTCGACGCCGCCAACCTGCCGCCCATCGTCTCCTGGGGCTCGTCGCCCGAGGACGTGGTTTCCGTGCAGGGAGTCGTGCCGGACCCGGCAAAGATCGACGACGAGAACCGGCGGGTCTCCAAGCAGCGGGCGCTCGACTATATGGGCCTGACCGCGGGCACCAAGATTACCGACATCGAACTCGACCGCGTGTTCATCGGCTCGTGCACCAATGGCCGCATTGAAGATCTGCGCGCCGTCGCCAAGGTTGTCGAGGGCAAGACCGTGAACCCGAAGGTCGACGCCATGATCGTGCCAGGCTCGGGCCTGGTCAAGCAACAGGCGGAAGCCGAGGGGCTCGACAAGATCTTCATCGCCGCGGGCTTCGACTGGCGCGAGCCTGGCTGCTCCATGTGCCTGGCCATGAACGAGGACCGGCTGAAGCCGCATGAACGCTGCGCCTCCACCTCGAACCGGAATTTCGAGGGGCGGCAGGGCTTCAAGGGCCGCACGCACCTGGTCTCGCCGGCAATGGCCGCTGCTGCCGCGATCGCCGGTCACTTCGTCGACATCCGGGACTGGAAATAAGTCCTTCGACCGGCCGGCGGCAAGCCGGCCGGTCCCACGTCATTCTCCCGTCCGGTTTAACCGGATGTTTGTTCCTCGTGGCTAGGATTGCCCCCATCGTGGCGAGGGGACGGCGGAATTTTTGAATAACAGCCTATTCATTACCCTGCTGAATCCGTCGATCGCGCTGGTTCTCGCGGCGGCCTTCTTTCTGTTGTGGCGCTACCAGCGGCATCGACCCTATCTCGCAATGCTGGGACTGGCCTATACGGGCACCGCGATAGGCTTCCTATTGCAGGGCTTCATCCTGCCCATCGGATACGGACCCACCAAGCTCCTGTCGATCGTGCTGTTCACCTTGTCGGCGATCCTGCTGGCCGGCGCCGTGGTGGCGCGCTACACGGGCCGCGTGCCGATCATCCCGCTAGCGACCTTCGGAGCCGCCGGGGTGGCGGCCTTTTCCTATTTCATGTTCGTCCTGCCCGATCTGTCTTGGCGGATCCTTTCGTTGAATTTCGCGCTCGGGGCGATCAGCCTTGTCGTGGCGTCGGAACTTCGCGTCATTCCGGACAAGGGGCCAGTTGAGCGCATCCTTTTTGCGCTTTCCCTGCTGTCGGGGCTGAATTTCCTGGCGCGCCCACTGGCACTTATGGCGCTTAGCGGCGGCTATGCCGACGACAGCGCCCTCTATTCGTCGCCATACTGGACCACGAGCGTCTATTCACACGGGCTTTTGTCGCTGATGCTTGCCCTGACGCTGTTCACGGCCGAGGCCCTCGACAGGGTAAGAGATCTCAAGTCGGATTCGGTGACCGATGCCCTTTCGGGGCTGCTCAACAGGCGCGGCTTCGAGGCCAAGGCCGCGCAGCTGCTCGAGCGGTGCGCCAAGGGGAACCTGCCCGTCGCGCTGGTGGTCGCCGACCTCGACCAGTTCAAGGCGCTGAACGACCGGCATGGCCATGCCGCCGGCGATAAGGTGATCATCGAGTTCGCTTCGCGGCTGAGGATGGCAGCAGGGGTCCGGGGGGTGGCCGGCAGGCTGGGCGGCGAGGAGTTCGCCGTCGTGCTTCCGCTTGCCGATCCGGCGGCCGCGCGGCTGCTGGCGGAAGCCGTCAGAGCAGTGTTCTCGGCCGAAGCCGTGAATGGGCTACCGTCCGACGTGCGGGTGACGGCGAGTTTCGGGGTTGCGGCACGTTGCGGCGAGGAAGGCCTCGCTGAACTGATGTGCCGGGCAGACGAGGCACTCTACCATGCCAAGAAGAGCGGCCGCGACAGCGTCCGCGTCTCCTACGAGCGCAGCCCGATGGCCGTGCCGACGCCCGCCGGGGCCGCCTGACCGCCAGGCTAAACGCCGGGCCGATCCATCACTTCCGGCAGCAATCGTTAACGTCTTCTTGGGCGTGACGTGGTTTGCTCCCTGGCGGCAACACGGGGCCAACGATGCACGGTGCGGACTTCATTCTTGCGATAAATCTTGTCGTGGCGGGGCTGATCGCGGTCTCCTTCATGGCAGTCGCGGTGCATGACCGGCCGCGCGCGGCGGCCCGCTGGATCGCGCTCGCCTATTTCGTCGGGATGGCAAACCCGCTGCTCGAGTTCGCCATCGCCAGCTTCGGCAATCATGCCTGGATGATCGTGTTGTCCTTTGCCGTCATTCTCGCCGCCATGGCGATCCTCAATGTCGGCATCGCGCGCAAATACGAGGTGGCTGTTCCCTGGCTGTCGATGGGACTGGTCTTCGCCGGCTCCGTAGCGGCCTGCTACCTGATCCTCGACATGCCGCGGCAATCGTTCACCCGCATGATGATCTACCAGGCCCCCTATTTCGCGATGCAGGCGATCGGCGTCGGCATTATCGGTCAGACGAAGTCGCGCCGGTTGGTCGACAACGTGCTGATGGCGATCCTGTCCGGGAGCGCGCTGCAGTTCCTGAGCAAACCGTTCTTCTCGCAAATCACCGGTGGAACAGGCGCAAGCCCGAAAGACTACCTCAACACCGGCTACGCGATGGTGTCGCAGTCGCTGGGGACCGTGTTTGCGATCGCCGTGGCGCTCGGGCTGCTGGTCGTTCTGGTGCGTGACGCGCTGTCGGACGCGACGGAGCGGTCACACACGGACATGCTCTCAGGCCTCTTGAACCGCGGCGGCTTCGAGGCGCGGGCCGCACATGCCATTCAGGAGGCGGAACGCGTGGGTCTGCCGGTTTCGCTTGTGATTTCCGACCTCGACCACTTCAAATCGGTCAACGATACCTACGGTCATGCCTGCGGCGACCGGGTGATCGTCGAGTTCGCGACCTTCCTGCGCTCGGCCGTCGCAGAGCATCATCTGGCAGGCCGTATCGGCGGCGAGGAGTTCGCAGTGCTGCTGCCGGCGACCAACCTCGTTGCGGCTCGGCTGTTCGCCGAGGGTGCGCGCAGCACATTCGCCACAACTGCAATCGAGGGACTGCCCGCGAAGAAGCGCGTAACGGCAAGCTTCGGCGTCGCCGAATCGACGCCGGGAGAAACCATCACCGACCTGCTCAGACGCGCCGACAAGGCGCTCTACCTCGCCAAGGAAAGCGGACGGGACTGCGTCAAGATCGCGCCACGACCCGACCACCGCAGCAAGGTCGACGGGCCGGGCGCTGCCGTCAGCGTCTGAGCCGCACTACTTGCGGGCTGTGGCAATCGGGGTCGTCACCAGCTTGTACTGCGACAGTTCGGCCGGCGAGAAATAGTAAAGAGCGCGCGGCGGCGTATCGAGCGCATGCAGCCAGAGCGCCGGATCGACATCCATGCTCGCAAGGTGACGCGAGATCCTGGCCGTTGTCGCCTGGGCGTCGGCCATGACCTGCGCCGGGTCGGAGGTGGCCTGCGTGGCGGCATAGAACTGGTGAACGCCCACCGCAGCCTTGGCCCCGGCGGTCCGCGTCAACCCGCCAGCAAACAGCAAGGGGCAGGACGACGCGCAGAGCGCGCCGTCGGCAATCTCGGTCGAGATGCCCCGGTCACGCACGAAAGTGGCCATGGCCATGGCATCGTCGAGGGCGCCGCCTGGAGAGTTAAGCGATATGGTTTTGACATACTCGCCGCGGGCTTCCAGTTCAGCCGCAAAGCGGGCGGCGGTGCCGGGCTCGATGCTTCCTTCCGCCATGAGGACGCCGCCGGGGGCGAGAACGAAGCTCATCGGGCGGGCAAGCAGGGCCTCGTCCGCCGTCACATGACGGCGCGGGTCGCCGGACGGCATCGGAGTGCCGGTATCGACGGCGGGCGGCAGGATCGGGGCGGAGACATGGGTGGGTAGCGGCTCTGCCTGCCACCAGCCATTGTTTTCGGCGAGATCGCGCAGGTCGAGCGCCAGGACGCCGATCGTGCCGATCAGCAGGCCGCGAAAGGCCCACCGGACGACCTCTCCGTCGTCGAAGCGGGAGAAATAGCGCATGAGCGCGTTGCGCCGCCGCGGTTCCCCGGTTCCGGCCAAAAGACCAGGACCAGTCTCGGTGCGGGAGCGGCTCATGGCTCGATCCGCTTCCTGTCACCGAGCGCGAGCGTCGTGACGTTCTGGGCGGAGGGCTGGCGCTCGTCAGGCGGGGCGTCGGTATCGCCTCCGGGGGAGACGGCTGGTGGCTCTGCTGCAGGGGCAGGGGCGGCGGGTGCTGCCACCTGCTGACGCTTGGCGAGCAGGGCCTCGTGCAGTTCCAGCGAGCGCAACATGTCGCCGGCAGTGATGCGGTCGGCACCTTCGAGGAGTTCCTCACCGCGGCGCATGGCGCCATGCACGACGGCCATGATGCCGACGAGGACGGCCGGGAGGAGGTCGATGGAGATCGCGCCGGCCCAGCTCGGAATGAAGTCGGAGGCATAGCGCAGCACCGCTTCGGCCGCCGTCAGCGGCACGTAGCGGCGATCGGGCACCTTCGGCTGCGCGAGAATTTCGCCGGCGGCTTCCGAGAGCGCCTTCGACTGCGCCTCGACGGAGGTGCGGATGGTCGCCATGACCTGGTCCTGCCGCCCGGCCAGGTCGACGGTGCCGCCATCTGCCACCGGGGCGATGAATCCGAAGGACAGGTCGGCCGCGGCGCGCATGACCGAAGGCGCGATCGAGGTCTGTTCAAGCGCCGCGATGACGCCGGCCAGCGCCACCGCCTCGGCCGCGAACTGGTCCGAGCGCTGGGCGATTGCGCCCGGCGCCGAGACCAGCGCCCGCATGGCGGCAAGCCGCGACTGGCCGTCGGCGAATCCGGTCTTGACGGTGTCGCGCGAGGCCTCGACGGTCGCCTCGAGCTCGTCCATCTGCGCCGACATCTGGGTCAGCAGTTGCACGACGCTGCCCGAACCGGAGGTGCCGGTGAGCGCGCCGGTCGCCTGCTCGTCGGCGGCAAGCCGGGCGAAGCGTTCCGAGGCGCGCTGGATATCAGGCAGCAGCGACAGGGCGCCGAGCGCGTTGCCGTGCGCCTGGTCAAGATCGGCGGTGTAGTCCTCAAGCGTGACGGCCAGATGCTGCTCGACAGCGGCGGAGCCCGCCAGGGCGGCCGCGTTCAGCCATGACGACATGGCGACGATCATCAGCGAGCCGAGGGCCATGATGCCGAGCAGCGCCAACCGCGAGCCGGCGTCGCGCATCTCGGGCAGGAAGCGGATCAGGTAGGTCCAGAAGCCGTAGATGGCCACCGAGACCGCGACCGAGTAGATGATGGCGGCGAAGAAGACGACGGTGGCGGAGCCGTCGAGCAGGCTGCGGACACCGAGATAGGTGTAGACACCGCTGGCAAGCGCCAGCGTGGCCAGCACGAAGCGGGTCATGGTCTCCAGCGAGACGATATGGCCCTTGAGCCGGCTGGCCTGAACGGCGTGACTCATCGATCACCTACCCTTTGTCGCGCCCCCGCGCCGCAGTGGCAGCAGAAATTGACCAGATCAGGGCTGTCGGTCGCGACGCGTTACCGTGCCTGCCCGGGTCTGCTAGTGACAGCCGCCCGGCAGTTCCGGCAGTTCGCCGTCCTCAAGGCCGTACATGTAGCTGCGGCCCTTCAAGAGCACGGCAGGCTTCCAGCATGTCGGCACGATCGAACCGGTCTCTTCCTCGTCGAGGTAGACGACGCCATCGTCGCCCGTCTGTTCATACGCGGCGAGGTCCTTGGCGAGGTGGCCGGCGCCGACGACGATCCGCTTGTAGCCGGAGCGGCTGTGCACGACGAGATTGCCGAAGCTGTCGGCATAAATCCGGTCATGGTAGGAGCCGCTGGCGAAGGCGGGAGCCGCCATCGTGCCGACAGCCAGTGCCGCGGCCAGCGGCAGAAAGCTCAGTTTGCCCAGTTTGAAACGCATTGCGCGTCCTCCAGAGTTTGAGGCCAAAGCCTCCTCGTGCGAATCAAGGTAACGCTTTCTTAACCTTTGTTAAGAGGCAAAGGCGGTTTTGCGGGCGGGCAATCGGGCAACATGGTTAATATCAACATGGACGACCACCGATGGCCTGCCTGCGACGGACGGTGATTCGCCCGTAAGACGGTTCCAAAAGACGTCGCCGGCGCTTCAATCGATTGAAGCAGGATGCCCTGCCGGTACGGTGTGTGGCTTGATACCAAAGATGTGCGCCGCACCTGCTCACGAACTTTGACGCGGTGCAAAAAGAGCATTAGGAAAACGCCTGACCAATGTCGTTTCCGTGCCCGCCGAGTCCGGCGGGGGCCACCGGCCCGACCACCAGACTGGGGGAGCCATGAGCAAAGCCACAGCCACCCGCGCAAGGCCGCTGTCGCCGCATCTGTCGGTGTACAGATGGCCGATCACCATGACGGTTTCGATCCTGCACCGCATGACGGGCGGCGCGCTCTATTTCGGCACGCTGCTGGTCGCCTGGTGGCTGATCGCCGCGGCGACCTCAGAGAACCAGTTCAACATCGCCAACGCGGTGTTCGGATCGTGGTTCGGCCGGCTGGTGCTATTCGGCTACACCTGGGTGCTCATCCACCACATGCTGGGCGGCATCCGCCACCTGATCTGGGACACGGGCGAGGGGCTGGAGAAGCATACGGCTTCCAAGCTCGCCTGGGCCAATATCGCCGGTTCGATCGTCCTGACGGTTCTCGTCTGGATCGCCGGCTACGCAGCGCGGGGGATTTGAGATGAGCGACATGCGCACGCCGCTCGCCCGCGTCCGCGGGCTGGGCTCGGCCCGCGAGGGCACCGGCCATTTTTGGGGCCAGAGGCTGACGGCAGTCGCCAATGTGGTGCTGATCCTGTTCTTCCTCGGCTTCCTGATCTCGCTCAACGGCGCCGACTACGCCACGGTCAGGGCGGCCCTTGCCAATCCCTTCGTGGCGCTCATGTTCCTGCTGATGCTGGCCTCGGGCCTCTTTCACATGCGGCTCGGGATGCAGGTCATCATCGAGGACTATGTGCATGGCGAGGGCAGCAAGCTGGCCCTGATCATGCTGAACACGTTTTTCACGATCGCAGTCGGCGTGGCCTCGGCCTATGCCCTGATCAAACTGGCATTCGGAGGCTGAGGCGTGGCTGAAGCAGCAAGGCCCGACGGCAAGGCCTATACATTTGTCGATCACAAGTTCGATGTCGTGGTGGTGGGCGCCGGCGGTGCCGGGCTGCGCGCGACGCTCGGCATGGCCGAGCAGGGGCTGAAGACCGCCTGCATCACGAAGGTGTTCCCGACGCGCTCGCACACGGTTGCTGCACAGGGCGGTATCGCCGCCTCGCTGCAGAACATGGGGCCCGATTCATGGCAGTGGCACATGTACGACACCGTCAAGGGGTCGGACTGGCTGGGCGACATGGACGCGCAGGAGTACATGGTGCGCGAGGCGCCCGCCGCGGTCTACGAGCTGGAGCATTACGGCGTGCCTTTCAGCCGCACCGAGGAAGGCAAGATCTACCAGCGGCCGTTCGGCGGCCACATGATGAATTACGGCGACGGCCCGCCCGTGCAGCGCACCTGCGCGGCGGCCGACCGCACCGGCCACGCCATCCTGCACACGCTCTACGGCCAGTCGCTGAAGCACAATGCGCAGTTCTTCATCGAGTATTTCGCGCTCGACCTGATCATGGAGGCCGATGGCCGCTGCACCGGGGTGGTTGCCTGGAACCTCGATGACGGCACCATCCACCGCTTCTCCGCCAAGATGGTGGTGCTGGCGACGGGCGGCTACGGCCGCGCCTTTTTCTCAGCCACCAGCGCGCATACCTGCACGGGCGACGGCAACGGCATGATCGCCAGGGCCGGGCTGCCGCTGCAGGACATGGAGTTCGTGCAGTTCCATCCGACCGGCATCTACGGCGCCGGCTGCCTGATCACCGAGGGCGCGCGCGGGGAGGGCGGCTATCTCGTCAATTCAGAGGGCGAGCGCTTCATGGAACGCTATGCGCCGTCGGCCAAGGACCTTGCCTCGCGCGACGTCGTCTCGCGCTGCATGACGCTGGAAATCCGCGAGGGCCGCGGCGTCGGCAAGAACAAGGATCACATCTTCCTGCATCTCGACCATCTCGACCCGGCGGTGCTGCACGAACGACTGCCCGGCATCTCGGAATCGGCGAAGATCTTTGCCGGTGTCGACCTGACCAAGGAACCGATCCCGGTGCTGCCGACCGTCCACTACAACATGGGCGGCATTCCGACGAACTACTGGGGCGAAGTGCTCAACCCGACGGCGGAGAACCCGGACGCGGTGGCGCCGGGCCTGATGGCCGTTGGCGAGGCGGGCTGTGCTTCCGTGCACGGCGCCAATCGGCTGGGCTCCAACTCGCTGATCGATCTCGTGGTGTTCGGCCGCGCCGCCGCGATACGCGCCGGCAAGGTGGTCGACCGCAATGCGCCGGTGCCGCCGGTGAACGAGGCGGCTGTCGAGAAGATCATGGACCGCTTCGACCGGCTGCGCCACGCCAATGGCAGCGCGCCGACAGCAGTGCTGCGCGAGAAGATGCAGAAGGCCATGCAGGAAGACGCAGCCGTGTTCCGCACGCAGGCGTCGCTCGAAAGCGGCTGCCGGCGCGTCTCGGCGATCTGGGGCGAACTGAAGGACATCAAGGTCACCGACCGCTCGATGATCTGGAACTCTGACCTGGTCGAGACGCTGGAGCTCGAAAACCTGATGGCCAACGCCATCACCACGGTCTACGGCGCGGAAGCCCGCAAGGAGAGCCGCGGCGCGCATGCGCGCGAGGATTTCGCCGACCGCGACGACGCCAACTGGCGCAAGCATACGCTGTCATGGGTAAGCGACACCGGCGAGGTCCGCCTCGACTACCGGCCGGTGCACGCCGACCCTCTGACCAGCGAGGCCGACGGCGGCATCAGCCGCGCCAAGATCGCGCCCAAGGCGCGGGTGTATTGAGAAGGACGATCTCGAATGGTTGAACTCACCCTTCCCAAGAACTCGCAGATCAAAGCCGGCAAGACCTGGCCGAAGCCTGAGGGCGCCACCAACCTGCGCGAGTACAAGATCTATCGCTGGTCGCCCGACGATGACGAGAACCCGCGGCAGGACACCTATTTCGTCGACATGGACGATTGCGGGCCGATGGTTCTCGATGCGCTGCTGTGGATCAAGAACAAGATCGACCCGACGCTGACGCTGCGGCGCTCCTGCCGCGAGGGCATCTGCGGTTCCTGCGCCATGAACATCGACGGTTCCAACACGCTGGCCTGCACCAAGGGAATGGACGAGATCGGCGCGGTGGTGAAGGTCTATCCGCTGCCGCACATGCCGGTGGTCAAGGATCTGGTGCCGGACCTGAGCGTGCCCTATGCGCAGCTGACCTCGGTAGAGCCCTGGCTGAAGACGGTCTCGCCGGAACCGGCCAAGGAATGGAAGCAGAGCCACGAGGACCGGCAGAAGCTCGACGGTCTCTACGAATGCATCCTGTGCTTCTGCTGCCAGACGTCATGCCCCAGCTACTGGTGGAACGGCGAGCGCTATCTCGGCCCGGCCGTGCTGCTGCAGGCTTATCGCTGGCTGATCGACAGCCGCGACGAGGCGAAGGGCGAGCGGCTCGACAATCTCGAGGATCCGTTCCGCCTCTACCGCTGCCACACGATCATGAACTGCGCGCAGACCTGCCCGAAGGGCCTCAACCCCGCCAAGGCGATCGCCGAGATCAAGAAGATGATGGTCGAGCGGCGGGTCTAGGGACGGCGCAGACCATGGACAGCGAACTTCCCCACCTCAACCCCGCCGAGGCGCGGGTGCTCGGCTGCCTCGCCGAGAAGAAGGAACTGACGCCCGACGTCTACCCGATGACGCTCAACGGGCTGCAGTCGGCCGTCAACCAGAAGACGGCGCGCGACCCGGTGATGGAACTCGACCAGGGTGAAGTGCTGCGCGCGCTGAAACTGCTGCAGGACAAGGGCCTGGTGCGTCAGGTCTACGGCTCGCGCGTCGAGCGCTACGAGCATTTGCTGGCGCAGTCGTTTTCGCTGACGCAGCCGCAGATCGCGCTGGTCGGGCTGCTGCTGCTGCGCGGGCCGCAGACGGCGCATGAACTGCTGGCACGCTCCGAAAGGCTGGCGCGGTTCGGGTCGATGGAGAGCCTGGACACGGAACTCGACCTGCTGATCGGCAGGCGGCCGCCGCTGATCAAGCTGCTCGAACGCGCCCCCGGACAGCGCGAGGAGCGCTATGCCCACCTGCTCAGCGGCGACGTGCAAACGCCGGTCGCGGTGCGCGCCGCGCCCGAAAGGGCGGTGTCGCCCGGTTTCGAGAGCCGCCTGCAGGCGCTCGAGGAACAGGTGGCGGCGTTGCAGGCGAAGCTCGACGCGCTCGGTCGCGCGGACCGCTGACCCGAGGGCGCTGGCCTGTCAGAGAATCTCGAAAACGAAGGCTTTCACCAGCACCTCGGGTTCGGCGACGGAGAAGGCGCGGAAAAGCTGGCTTTCCTCGACGGGCTTCCAGCGTTCGGCCTTTTCAAGCCATTCGAAGACATCCCGGAAGCCACCCTGTTCAAGAACGGTGTCGCGCACGGTGAAGATTGCATGGCCACCTGGTTTGGTGACGCGGGCGAGTTCGTCGAGACCCGACGCGGGCGCGTGTCCCTCGGTGAAGATGCCGGTGGCGAGGAAAGCGGTGAAGTGGCCGTCGGACCAGGGCAGGGTCTCGCCGAGCGTGGCCTGCTTCAGCTCCGCATAGGCGTTGCGCTGCCTGGCGATGGCAAGCATTTCCTCCGAAAAGTCGAGGCCTTCGAGCGTCTCGTAGCCGAGCGCGCGAAGATAGGGCCCGGTGAGGCCGGTGCCGCAACCGGCGTCGAGCAGGGCAGCCTTGCCCTTGGGCACGTAGCGAGAAACCCAGGCGGTGATCATGAAAGGAAGGCAGTAGCCTAGCGCGGCCGTCTCGCGGTCATACTCGCTCGACCAGCGGGCGTAGGCCTCCGCAAGCTCTTCGGCGGAACTGGCGCCATAGACCTGCTCAAGTGGGCTCTGTTCGGATTCTTGGGTCATGGATGCGTTCCCTTTCGCAGCCGGTTCTCCAGCGCGCGTAGCGCCAACGACAGGCCCACTGTCAGGATCAGGTAGATGTAGGCGACGATCGAATAAGTCTCGAAGAAGCGAAACGATCCCGCCGCGTAGATCTTTCCCATCTGCGTAATGTCGGCGACGCCGAGCACGGAGACAAGTGAAGAATCCTTCACCATCGCGACGAAGTCATTGCCGAGCGGTGGCAGGATGGTGCGGATGGCCTGTGGCATGACGACGTGGCGAAAGCGGCGGTAGCGCGACAGGCCGAGCGCCTTGGCCGCCTCGATCTGCCCCCGATCGACGGCCTGGATGCCGGCCCGGAAAACCTCCGAGATGAAGGCCGAATAGCCGATGGTGAGCGCGATGATCGCCCGCCACAGCAGGGACACGTCGCGTACCTGCAGCGCGTCGATCAGGCCTGCCTCCTGCAAGGGCGCCGCCAGCGCGTTCCAGCCGGCGACGAAGGCCGGAACGCCGGCAAAGGCTATCCAGAAGAGCAGGACGAGCACCGGGACGCCGCGGATGATCTCGACGTAGAAGCGCGCGACCTGTCGTAGAACTGCCGAGCCGGACAGGGCCATCAGTGCGATGCCAAGGCCAAGCGCGGAAGCGAGCGTGAAGGCGACTACCGTGACGAAGATGGTAATCAGCACGCCGCGGGACACGACGGTGAAGACCTGGGAGTAGAGATCACTGGCAGCTATGGCGAGTGCCGCGGCAAGTGCCAGGGCGACCGCGGCGGCAAGCCACCAGGGAAACTCGGATTGCGACGGGGGCGAGGTCGTCAGCAAGGAACTAGGCCCGACCGCAGCACGATCCCGTCCCCGCTCGCCAGAGCGCTCACTCGCCGAACTTGTAGTCCAGGAACCACTTCTTGTTGAGCGCCTCGATGGTGCCGTCGACCTTCATCGCGGCGATGGCGGCGTTGACCGGCGTGACAAGGTCGGAGCCCTTCTTGAAGATGAAGCCGAAGTCCTCGCTGCCCAGCGGCCCGCCGACCAGTTTCAGTTCGCCATTGGCAGCGTCGACATAGCCCTTTCCGGCGGTGCCGTCAGTCAGCACCATGTCGACATCGCCGGCCCTGAGCGCCTGTACGGTGGCGCCGAAGGTCTCGAACAGCTTGATGCGCGGATTGGCCTCGTCGCCGTCGAGAACGCTGTAGACGGCTGTGTAGAAGGGCGTCGTGCCGGCCTGGGCGCCGACCAGCCCGTCCGTAAAGGCGGCAAAGCTCTCGGCGTCGCTGAAACGGTCCTCGTCGCCGCGCACCAGCATGAACTGCTCGGAGCGCATATAGGGGTCGGAGAAGTCGACCTTCTCCTTGCGGTCGTCCTTGATGGTGATGCCGGTCATGCCGATGTCGTACTGCCCATCGGAGACGGCCTGGATCATCGCGTCCCAGGAGGTGTTCTGGTAGGTGACCTTGAATTTCAGCCGCTTGGCGATCTCGTTCATCGCATCATATTCCCAGCCGACCTGCTCGCCCGATATCGGGTTGATGAACTGCAGGGGCGGATAGGCGTTTTCAGTGACCACCACGACGGTCCTGCCGCCGAGATCGGGAAGTGCCTGGGCCGTGGCGGCAGCGGGTAGAAGCAGGGCCACGAATAGGCCGGCTAGCATCATTCTGAACCTGGTCATGATCAAACTCCTCAATGCAAATTCGCGTCGTTCTGGCGGCTTAGCGACGGGACTGTAGCCGTCTTAAGGCCGCTTGCAAGCACCCGATCTTCAGCCGCGCCTGGTCGCGCCGATCGAGAAGGAAAGCGGAACCCTCGGTTGGCCTTCGGGCAGCGCGAACTGATCTTCGCCGGCTTCAACCAGGAAGGAAAAGGCCTGCCAGACGACGATGTCGTGCTCGTTGAGAAAGTCGATCGTCAGGCCGGCCCCGATCAGCGCGTTGACGACATCCGACAGCGGGTGGATCCACTCGTAGTGGCGCACCTGCGTCAGCGGCCTTGCGTCGCCGGTGTATGTCTGAGGGTCGTCCCAGACGAGCGGCCGATCCGGCGGCGTGCGCCAGTCAAGCTCGACGGTCAGCGGGTTGCGGTCGGGGTACATCTGGTTCATCGCCGGATGGCCCTCGAGCAGATAGAGCCGGCCACCCGGCCTCAGGACAGCCGCCACGGCGCGCGCCCAGCGACTGATTTCGTCGAGCCAGTTGATCGCGCCCCAGGTGACGAAGGCCATGTCGTAGGTTTCGCCGAGCGCCTCGGGAGCGTCATAGACGGATGCCTCGACGAAGCGGGCTTCGGTGCCCGCCCTTTCGGCGAAGTCGCGCGCTGCCGCGATGGCCTTCGGCGAAAAATCGAGGCCGGTGACGCTCTTCGCGCCAAGATGCTTCAGGCTGATCGTGTCGAGCCCGATGTGGCATTGAAGGTGGACGATGTCCTTGCCGACGATATCGCCGATTTCGCCGGCCTCCAGCGTATGCAGGCTGGAACCGCCGTCGAGCACGGTGGCGATGCGATAGGTGCCCGTCGTATCGGTGGAGTGAATCTCGGCGCGATTATCCCAGTTCAGGCGATTGGCTTCTGCGAATTCGTCCATCTTCTGCTCCAGACGTGAAAAAGGCGGCCGAAGCCGCCTTTTTCGAAGTCTCGGTCTCGGCTTATTCGGCCGGGGTCTCTGCGGCCTCGGCAGCCTTTGCAGCTTCTGCTGCGGCCTTGGCCTCGGCAGCGTCCTGCGCTGCCTTCTCGGCTGCAAGCGCCTCGGCAGCTGCGATCTTCTCGTTCTCGATGCGGGCCTTCTCGGCGACCAGAGCCTCGCGCTCGGCGTCGTTCAGCTTGCGGGCGCGTACGCCGGTGTTCTCGGAAATGCGTGCCGACTTGCCGCGACGGCCGCGCAGGTAATAGAGCTTGGCGCGACGGACCTTGCCGCGGCGGACGATCTCGACGCCCTCGACCATCGGCGAGTAGACCGGGAACACGCGCTCCACGCCTTCACCGTAGGAAATCTTGCGGACGGTGAAATTCTCCTGGAAGCCGGCGCCGGAGCGGGCGATGACGACGCCCTCGTAGGCCTGGACGCGGGTACGCGTGCCTTCGGTGACGCGCACCTGGACGCGGACGGTGTCGCCCGGCTGGAATTCGGGGAGCGTGCGCTTGGCTTCGATCTTGGCAGCCTGTTCGGCCTCGAGCTGACGGATGATGTCCATCGAAAATACCTCTTCTTGCTTCTCGACAGCCAGAGCGCCCGGCGCTCGCCTCGCAGTTAACTGACCGCTTGGCTATGCTTCTTCCTCACCGGAGGATCCGAAGGAGCAGGGGCGAATTCACTATTCTTATTGACGGGCCCGGGAGATTGTTCTTCCGGATCGGGCGGGCGATACACCAAAAGCGTGGCCTTGTCACGCCTTTGCAGCAGCAATTTTTTCGTCGTGCGCCGCGCGCCACGGTCGAAATGCGACCATCGACGATGCCTGCCTTGTACATGCGCGAGCGGCCCCGTAAAGGGTCGCCTCGGAAATTCGACCAATGCAGGCAGATTCGTGACGCTTTCCCTCATGCTCATCCTATTTCTCGCCGGGCTGGCCTCGGGCATCGTCAACGCGATTGCCGGCGGGGGCACCTTCGTCACGTTCGGCGCGCTGTCGCTGGCCGGCATTCCGCCGATCGGCGCCAACGCGACGTCGTCGATTGCCCAGTTCCCCGGCTATATCACCTCGACGATCGCCTACTGGAGCGATATCAAAGCAAGGTGGCGGGAGGCCATCCTTCTGGCGCTGCTATCGGCCGCCGGCGCACTCGGCGGATCGCTGCTGCTGCTGTCGCTCGACAACCCCTCCTTCAAGGCGATGGTGCCATGGCTGCTGCTCGGCGCCACCGCGCTGTTCGCCGCCGGCCCCTGGCTGAAGCCGGCGCCCAGGCCCGGCGCCGCCGCCCGCGGCTCGAGCATTCCGGGCGCCGCCGTGCAGTTCGTCACGTCGATCTATGGCGGCTTCTTCGGCGCCGGCATGGGCGTCATGATGCTGGCGACGCTCGGGCTGACGCAGGGCGGCGACTATCATCGGCTCAACGCCCTGAAGAACCTGCTGTCCATCGTCATCGCGGCGGTGGCGATCGTCGTCTTCGTGTCGGGCGGCGTGGTCGCCTGGCCGGAAGTCTTCGTGATGATCCCCGGCGTGGCGCTCGGCGGCTGGGCCGGCGTGTGGCTCGCCAAGCGCGTGCCGCAATCGGCCGTGCGCGCCTTCGTCGTCGCGGTCGGTCTGTTGCTCGCCTTCTATTATTTCACGCAGGCTTGAGCCGTTCCGCCAGGAGATCCGGCCGCCGTTCGGCGGTCAGCCTTTCGGACTGCTCGCGCCGCCATTTTGCGATCCTGGCATGGTTGCCGGAAGTCAGCACCTCTGGGATCGTCAGCCCCTCCCAGTCCTGCGGCCGCGTGTAATGCGGATGCTCGAGCAGGCCGTTCTCGAAGCTTTCCTCGTCGCCCGACGTCTCGTTGCCCATGACGCCGGGCAAGAGCCGCACGACGGCGTCGAGCAGCACGAGCGCCGCCGGCTCGCCGCCGGACAGGATGTAATCGCCGATCGAGACTTCCTCGAGCTGCCGTGCGTCGATCAGGCGCTGGTCGACGCCTTCGAAGCGGCCGCACAGGATGGCGGCGCCGGGACCGGCGGCCAGTTCGCGCACGCGCGCCTGCGTCAGCGGCTTGCCGCGCGGCGACATCAGCAGCTTCGGCCGCGGGTCGGAGGCCGGCGCGACCCGGTCGAGGGCGCGGCCGAGCACGTCGGCGCGCATCACCATGCCGGCGCCGCCGCCGGCCGGGGTGTCGTCGACGGTGCGGTGGCGATCGGTGGCGAAATCGCGGATCTGGACGGCTTCGAGCGACCAGGTGCCGGCCTCGAGCGCGCGGCCGGCGAGCGAGATGCCGAGCGCGCCCGGAAACATTTCCGGATAGAGCGTCAGGACGGTCGCGCGGAAGCTCACCGCCGACCCCCCGGTCCCCTCGGAGGGGGGCTGTCGTCCTCGTCGTCCGGCCGGGCTTCGTCCTCGGGATCGTCGAGCAGACCGGCCGCGCGGCTGTCGATGCCGACCTTGCGCGCCGCGATGTCGATCTCCGGCACGGCCGCGCGGGTGAAGGGGATCAGCACGCCCCTGCGGCCGCCAAGCGTCAGTTCGAGGATGTCGCCGCCGCCGAAATTGTGCACCGCTGTGACCTTGCCGATGTCAGCCCCGGTCTCGTCGTGGACGGCCAGGCCGATCAGGTCGGCGTGGTAGAACTCGTCGTCCTCGACATCGTCCGGCAGCACCGAGCGGTCGACGAAGAGTTCGGTGCCGGCCAGCGCCTCCGCCTCGGTACGGTCGGCGATGCCCTTGAAGCGGACGACGACGACCTCCTTGGCAGGCCGGATGGCCGCGACCTCGAAGGCCCGGCCCGCGCCGTCGTAGAGCGGCCCGTAGTCGCCGAGCGCCATGGGGTCGCCGGTGAACGTCTTGACGCGCAACTCGCCCTTGATGCCGTGGGCGGCGCCGATGACGGCCAACTGGACGGGATTGCTGGGCTTCGACATGAATGGTTCGCTTCACCGGTTGCTAACTTCGATCGCGCAACACTGCTCTATTCAATAGGGTGCCGGCTGCCAATGCAGGAATTCCTGATCTCCGCCAAGGCCGACCTGCAGTCGGCGCGCCAGGCCTGGCTGACCATGCTGGCCCGGGAGCGGCGCCTGTCGCCCGAAACCGTCGAGGCCTACGAACGCGACAGCCGGCAGTTCCTGCAGTTCCTGACCGGCCATCTCGGCGAGCCGCCGGGGCTTGCCGATATCGCCTCGCTGCGCCCGGCTGACCTGCGCGGCTTCCTGTCCCAGCGGCGCTCAGGCGGCGCCGGCGCACGCACGCTCGGCCGCGGCCTCGCCGGCGTGCGCTCGCTTCTGCGTTTCCTCGAACGCCGCGGGCTCATCAACGCCGCAGGCGCTGCTGCGCTGCGCGCGCCGCGCCAACCCAAGTCGCTGCCCAAG
Organism: Alphaproteobacteria bacterium; assembly: GCA_018823835.1. Lineage (GTDB taxonomy): Bacteria > Pseudomonadota > Alphaproteobacteria > Rhizobiales > Rhizobiaceae > CAMYMG01. The sequence goes on from JAHJHT010000002.1 coordinate 1,577,491, forward strand.
CCGCTGACCGCCAAGGACGCGCGCCGCGTCGTCTCAGCGGGCGAACAGCTTGCCGAGGAACCGTGGATCGCTGCCCGGAACGCGGCAGTGCTGACGCTGCTCTATGGTTCTGGGCTTCGCATCTCGGAAGCGCTTGCCATCACAGGCGGCGAACTCACAGGTTCGGGCGATGCCGTGCTGCGTGTCACCGGCAAGGGTGGCAAGACCAGACTGGCGCCGGTGCTTCCCGTCGGGCTCGCGGCGGTCGCCGAATACCGCCGGCTCTGCCCGTTTCACCTCGACCCGAAGGGGCTGCTGTTTCGGGGCGCGCGCGGCGGGCCGCTCAACCCGGCCATCATCCAGCGCGAAATGAAGAAGATGCGCTCCGCGCTGAACCTGCCCGATACGGCGACGCCGCATGCGCTCCGGCATTCCTTCGCCACGCACCTGCTGGGGCGCGGCGGCGACCTGCGCATGATCCAGGAGCTGCTCGGCCATGCCAGCCTGTCGACGACGCAGGTCTATACCGGGGTCGACACGGCGCGCCTGCTCGATATCTACGATTCAGCGCATCCGCGTGCCTGAGGATGCCAACGAATTTCGGCGTTCGGTTAACGGATTCTGGACGGATTCTGGCTAGGAATCACGGCATGAACCGAAGCCGCGCCATCGCCATTGCAGACCGGGCAGCCACGCTGTCGCTCAGGCTCATCCTGGCGCTCAACCTCCTGTTCCTGATCAGCTTCCTGCTGCTGATCGCCTTCGCGGCCGGCAGTGCCCGAGCGGAGGCGCCGGCCTGCAAAGGAAGGGACATGCTCGCGGCGCTCGAAAAGAGCGATCCAGCATTGCTGGCCAAGATCGGTCGCGAGGCGGCGGCAACGCCGAATGGCGAAGGCCTGCTGTGGACGCTGGAGAAGCCGGGCGCGAAAGCCTCCTTCCTGTTCGGCACGATGCACATGACCGACCCGCGCGTGACCGACCTGACGCCTGCCGCACGGGACGCGTTCGAGGGAGCGGATACCGTCGTCATCGAGACCACCGAGATACTCGACCAGACGAAGATGATGGCGACCATCGCCGCGCAGCCGGAACTGACGATGTTCACCGACGGCACCACGCTGACGTCGCTGCTGTCGCCAGACGACGCATCGATGGTGACCAGGGAACTCGGCGAGCGCGGCATTCCCATAGCCGCGGTCGCGCGGATGAAGCCCTGGATGCTTTCGGCGATGATTGCGCTGCCGGCCTGCGAGCTGGCGCGCAAGGCGCAGGGTGCGCCGGTACTCGATGTCCGGCTTGCGGAGGACGCTCTGGCGGCCGACAAGTCGCTCGAGGGCCTCGAAACGGTCGCCGACCAGTTGCAGGCCATGGCGTCGCTGCCGATGGAATTTCACATGAAGGGGCTGGTGGAGACGCTGAAGCTAGGCGACCGAATCGACGACGTGATCGAGACGATGATCGTGCTCTACGAGCACGAGGACACCGGCATGTTCTGGCCGCTGTTTCGCGCCGTGCTTCCGGCCGGTAACGACGATAGCGCCGGCTACGCGGCCTTTGAAGAAGCGATGATCAGCAGCCGGAACCGGACGATGGCGGCAAATGCCGTTCCGATCCTGAATCGCGGCAACGCCTTCATTGCCGTCGGAGCGCTGCACCTGCCCGGTGAAAAGGGGTTGATCGAGCTCTTCCGCGAGGACGGCTACACAGTCACTGCCGTCAACTGAGCCGCGGCCCATCACGAAAAGCGTGATTTTGACCGGTCCCGACCCTCTGCTATCCTAGCGTCATCGAATACGAGCAAAGGGTGTCAGGATGACCAGATTTCTCGTCGTAGCGGCCAGCCTTGGCCTGATGATTTCCAGCGCCGGCGCGTGCGGCTTCAAGCATTCCGCCGAAGCGAAGGTCGACCAGACGGTGGTCGCAAGCGTCGTGTCGGATGAGGAGCAGGCAGCCATGTCGATGCCTGACATGGCGGCTCCCGACGCGGCGAGCCCGTCGGTTCCGGTGACAGAAACCGCCAAATAGCGCGCAGGCCGACCGCGTCTGCCAGAGGCGGTGCGGCATGGATGACCCGAATCTGACCAGAGACCGTCGGGGGTCAGCGTTGGCCCGTACCGTGCGGTTGCCGCTTTCCTTCAGACATTGCGGCCGCCTGAGTGAAAGCGAGAGCTCCGCGCATTCCGAGAGCAGCTTGCCGTTGCGTCTGGAAACGGCTTCACTCTGAAAATGACAGACAAGGCGTACACGGAGCTCGTCAACCGCTTCCGGCCGAGGCTTGAGGCAGAGCTGGCGGAGATCGACAATCTCAGCACGGAAAATGCCGCCTGGAGCGCGCCAGTCGAGCTCGATCAACAAAGTGTCGGGCGTGTTTCCCGCATCGACGCGATGCAGGCGCAGGCCATGGCGCAGGCCGTCGAGCGGCGGCGCGGCATCCGGCGGGTGGCCCTCCAGCAGGCCATGAAACGCATTGCCGAGGGTGAATTCGGCTATTGCATCGACTGCGGCGAGGACATTGCGCCGGGTCGGCTGGACGTCGATCCGGCCTTTGCCACCTGCGTTCGCTGCGCCAACGCAAGACCCTAGCAGTGCCGGTCCCGCGAACCGTTTCGCGGGAGGCCGGTGTTACTCCATGCCGAGAGCGGCCTTGTAGAGATCGAGGATCGCCTCGGCTTCCTGGCGCTCGGCCTGGTCCTGCTTGCGCAGGCGGATGATCGCGCGCACCGCCTTGGTGTCGAAGCCGGTGCCCTTCATCTCGGCAAAGACTTCCTTGATGTCGTCGGCGATGGTCTTCTTTTCTTCCTCAAGGCGCTCGATGCGCTCGATGAAGGCGCGCAGCTGGCCGGCGGCAACGGTCTGACTGGTTTCGGTGATGTCGTCGGCCATGTCGGTCTCCGCTGTTCATGGTCATCAGGGCCGCGACTCGCAGGTGCGGCGAACGTCGCGGTTCGATGCCCGAACGGGGCTGGACGGTCAAGGTGGAAGTTGGATCAGGGCGACCGCGAGCTGCGCTAGTGGTCCTTTGGCCGGTTCACCTCGAAGGCCGCCTTCTTGTCCGCCGGCGCCTCGAGCTGGTATTTCGCCTGCCACTCGGCATAGGGCATGCCGTAGACGATCTCGCGCGACTCCTCCTTCGATATGTCTATATCGTCGGCTTCGGCCGCGTCGCGGTACCAGTTCGAAAGACAATTCCTGCAGAAGCCGGCAAGGTTCATCAGGTCGATGTTCTGGACATCGGTGCGCTGGCGCAGATGGTCGACCAGCCGCCGGAACGCGGCGGCCTCGAGGTCACGCTTCTGTTCTTCGCTCAACTGGACCATGGGAAACTCCTTCAAAGCGGGCCGGTACGGGAACCGTATTGCCTGACAACATGTATATCGGGTCGCCGGTTGATTGCGTCAACGATGGGAGCAAGGCGGGCGGCCCAAGCCTCGGCGCCGGCGTCGTCGGCGATGAGATCCTGGCGGATCTCCAGCAACGCGTGGGCGAAACCGTTGACGATGGCATGGCTGTACATGGTGTCGCCGCGCAGCGCGCCGTCATAGGGCTCGTTGTCGCCGACCACGATCTGCGGGTCCTCGGCCAGCATCTCGATGAGCGGCCGCGCCACGCGGTCGTCGAGGTCCCACAGCACCCCTGCGTGCCATGGGCGGGCCCGTCCCTGCATGACCGGCGTGAAGGAATGCACCGAGAAGATGAAGGGAGCGGCGCCGGAGGCCTCAGCGACCGACGCGACCATGGCGCCCACGGCGTCGTGATAGGGGCGGTAGAAGCGGTCGAGCCGGCGCTCGCGCTCCTGCGGTGCCATCGGGTAGTTTCCCGGCACCACGGTGCCGTCATAGAGCTGGCGGATCAGTGTCGGGTCGTCCTCGCCGCGGTTGGGGTCGATGAGCAGGCGCGAGAAGCCGGCAATGACTGCCGGCGCGCCGGTCAGCTCGGCCAGCCGCCGCGTGACCGCCTCGACGCCGATGTCATAGGCGATGTGGCGCTGGAACTCGGCGGGCGGCAGGCCAAGGTCGCCATACTCCTCGGGCAAGGCTCGCCTGGCATGATCGGCGAGAAGCACGATGCCGAGGGAGCGGTCTCCCTCGATCACCTCGAAGGGGGCGAATACTGCCGTACGCGTCATACCTGCCTGCCTGTCCTGCCAGAGCAACGGCAGCATGCCGTCGTTTGACCAATCTTATCAACGAAATCTGGATAGGGTGACGAGGTGCGTCATGCAACCGCAACTAAATCGATTGGAAGTGGCCGGCGCAGCGCGTTGACATGCGCTCCGACTTTTCCGAAAAGGGTCCTCGAAAATGCTGTTTGAACGCACGAGGGGTTGGACGATGAATTTCGCCGGGGGACAGCGCATGCGCCTCTGGCCGTCCCTGCCTCTGGCTGTGCTTGCCGCCGGGTTCATTCTTTTCGGGGCAAGCGGGGCGCGGGCGGACTTCCGGGTCTGCAACGCGACGCAAAGTCTCGTCGGCGTCGGCATCGGTTACCGCGCCAAGGCCGGCTGGGTGACGGAAGGCTGGTGGCATATCGAAGGTTCGACCTGCAAGACGCTGATCGAGGGTCCGCTGTCATCGAGGTTTTACTATCTCTATGCAGAAGATGCCGAGCGCGGCGGACGCTGGGACGGTCCGATCAACATGTGCGTGGCCGAGAAAGAGTTCAAGATTTCCGGCGTCAACGACTGCTTCGCGCGCGGGTTTCAGCGCGCCGGCTTCCAGGAATACGACACGGGCGAACAGGCAAGCTGGATGGTTCAGCTGACTGACGAGTCCGCAACGACGGATGGCGCTGCCACCGTCACGGGACAGAATCCTCAATGAGACGTAGCCGCAAGGTAAAGATACTCGCAACGATCGGACCAGCCTCCTCCTCCGAGGAAATGCTGCAGAAGCTGTTTGAGGCGGGCGCGGATGTCTTCCGCATCAACATGAGCCACACCGACCACGACCTGATGCGTACGCTGGTCGCCCGCATCCGCGCGGTCGAGCAGATCGTCAAGCGACCGATCGGTATCCTGGCGGACCTGCAGGGACCGAAGCTCAGGGTCGGAAAGTTCGCCAATGGCAAGGAAGAGCTGACGGTCGGCCAGACCTTCACGCTGGACGACGACCCGACGCCTGGCGACAACACGCGCGTGCACCTGCCGCACAAGGAAATCCTGACCTCGGTTGAAGCCGGCCACCGCCTGCTGATCGACGACGGCAAGCTTGAGCTGAGGGCGGTGAGCAGCGACGGCAAGAAGATCGTCACGACGGTCATCGCCGGAACCAACATCTCGAACAAGAAGGGCGTCAGCCTGCCCGACACGGACCTTCCGGTCGGTGCGCTGACCGAGAAGGACCGCAAGGATCTCGATGCGGTGCTCGACACCGGCGTCGACTGGGTCGCGCTGTCCTTCATCCAGCGGCCGGAAGACCTCGCCGAGGCGCGCAAGATCGCGCGCGGCCAGGCGCTGATCATGTCGAAGATCGAGAAGCCGCAGGCGGTGACCCGACTGGCGGAGATCATCGAGCTGTCGGACGCGCTGATGGTCGCGCGCGGCGACCTCGGCGTCGAAATGCCGCTCGAGGCGGTGCCGGGCATCCAGAAGCAGATCACGCGGGCCGCGCGGCGCGCCGGCAAGCCGGTGATCATCGCCACGCAGATGCTGGAATCGATGATCTCGGCTCCAGTCCCGACGCGCGCCGAAGTCTCGGATGTGGCGACCGCCGTGTTCGAGGGTGCCGACGCCATCATGCTGTCTGCCGAATCGGCAGCCGGTGCCTATCCCGTCGAGGCGGTGGCAACGATGAACCGCATCGCCGAGAAGGTCGAGCAGGACCCGACCTATCCGGGCATCATCAATGCGCAGCGCTCGACGCCGGAAGCGACCGGCGCGGACGCCATATCGCTGGCGGCGCGCGAGATTGCCGTGACGCTGAAGCTGGTGGCGATCGTCAGTTACACCGCGTCCGGCACGACAGGCCTTCGCGCGGCGCGCGAACGGCCGGAAGTGCCGATCATCGCGCTGTCGCCGATCCTCGACACGGCACGACGCCTGTCGCTCGTCTGGGGCACGCATTGCGTGGTGTCACCCGACGCCATCGATCTCGACGACATGGTCGACCGTGCCTGCCGCATCACGCATGAGGAAGGGTTCGGCAAGCCGGGCGACCGCATCATCGTCACGGCCGGCGTGCCCCTCAGGACGCCGGGTTCGACCAACATGCTGCGCATCGCCTATATCGGCTCGGAAGGCCAGGGCAGCCGCTGGGCGGCGTCGGAACAGACGCCGCGCTGAACCCGCTAGCCGGTAACCCCGCCGGCGACAGGCGGCTTCTCGTCGAAGCAACGGCCGGCGCCTTGTGCGTCATTCGCGATGCGCTGCTCGACGGCCTTGGCAGCCTGCTGCAGGTCGACCGGCCGGCCTGACAGCTTTTCGATCGCCGCAACGACCAGATCGGGCGCGACCCAGTCGGGCTTGTGGCCGAGATTCTCGATCCAGACGAGTTCCGAGCCCGGAATGTCGCGCACCAGCCCGAGCGAATGGATCTCTTCGTAGACTACGGTGTCGGCATCGCCCGAGACGACAATCGTCGGCGCGGTGATAGAGCCGTAGCGCGGTTGGTTCTCCAGTGCGAAGCGATAAAGCCCCTCGACATCGACGGCGTTGGCCCGGAAGGCGGTCGGCCGCAGGATGAGGGGGATGCCGGTGCGGGCTGCATAGTCCTGCGGGACGGGGTTCGGCGCGAAGACGCACTCCGTCGCGCCGGCGAGGCGAAGCGTGCCCGCCGGGTTGGCGACCGTTTCGGAAAACAACCAGCCGAGAAGCGGCAGGGTGGTCAGCCGGTAATACCAGGAGGTTGCGCCGCCCGGCCACGGATGGGTGGCGGCGGAGAGGAAGACGAGCCCCTTCACCCTTTCCGGATGATCGAGCGAGAAGGCAGCCGCGACCGAGCCGCCGAAGGAATGGGCGACGACGATCGCTTCCTCGATGCCGAGCTGCTCCATCAGCGCGGCGAGCGTCGCAGCCTGGCCCGCTTGCGTCTCGTTGCTGTCGCCTCGCTCCGACCAGCCATGTCCCGGCCTGTCGACGAAGAGAAGTTCCGCGCGACCTTCGAGCAGCGGACGAAGCGGTAGCATCTGATCGAGCAGGTTGCCGCTCGCGCCGTGCAGGAAGACGACAGGCGGGAGATCCGGCGCGGCGGGACCGGGTACGTGGACGTAGTGGATGGCGGCGCCGCCAATGTCGGCGAAGCTGCCGACAGGCGGATTGCGCCGTTCGATCAGCCACGAGCCAGCCCGGGTCAACCCCACAAGAACGAGAATCAGGGCCAGAAAGAAGGCTATGAAGGCGTAGGCAAGGTTCATGCGGCGGAGGTTCGCCGCCCGCCCGACTTCGGCCGACCCGTTGTCATGCCTGCAAGCTGCATCAGATGCCTTCGCCGGACAGGTCTTCAGATAGCGTTGCCACCTCGGTCTGTGCGCTGCGCATCATCGGATAGATTTCTAGCACCTGTTGCCAGGCCTGCAGGGCAAGCTGCTTGTTCCCCGTATTCTTCATGATCTGGCCCATGCCCGACAGCGCGCCGAAATGGCGAGGTTCAAGAACCAGCGTCTGGCTGATGTCGGCCATCGCCTTCCCGTAATTCTGCATCATGAAATGGACCGTCGCGCGGCGGTTCCAGCCTTCGGCGAATTCAGGCGACAGGGTGACGACCTGATCGAGGAAATCCAGCGCAACGTCGAATTTTCGCGAGTCCATGGCCGTCTTGGACCACATCATCATGAGGTCGACGGAGGCACTGCCGGAGCGCGACCAGTTTTCCCAGATGCGGCCGGCAATGCGCTCGGCTGCCTTTTCGTTGCGCTCGCGCTTCAGTTCGGAAAACAGGGTGTCGAGCCGGTCCTCGGTTTGGGGCCCGGACGGTCTTGCGACCGCCATCGGTTCCGCGGCAACCACCGTCGACCCCGGCGTAGCGAGGATAAAGACCAGTCCCAAGACAAACGAATTCCGCATCCACGGGAATCTAATCCCGTGCCGCGGAAGGTCAAACTGAAATTTTCGTGTGGTCGAGCCTGATTGCCAGGCCCGGACGTCAGCCCTGACGCGCCTTGTAGCGCGGTGCGGTCTTGTTGATGACGTACATGCGGCCCTTGCGACGAACCAAACGGTTGTCGCGGTGGCGTGCCTTCAGGGACTTGAGCGAGTTCTTGATCTTCATGGGTCTGGCCTGTCGATGGGCCCTTAGCCGGGCCAAACTGAAAAACGCGCCCAAGAGCGCGTCGGAATTCGGTCTGGCTCATAAACGAGGAGCGTCGGGGCTGTCAACCGTCTCGGGCGTATTCGACGGCTTCGGGTGAGGATCACGGAGCGTTGCGCGCCGTTCAGGCGGTGCGCGGCGAAAGCCTGGTGAAATGGCCCATCTTGCGGCCGGGGCGTGCTTCGCTCTTCCCGTAGAGGTGCAGCATAAGGCCGGGCTCGGCGAGTAGCGCGGGCGCGCGCAGGACATCGTCGCCGATCAGGTTTTCCATGACGCAGTCGGAATGGCGCGCGGTGTCGCCGAGCGGCAGGCCGGCAATCGCCCTGATATGCTGCTCGAACTGGGAGACGGTGCAGGCGGCCTCGGTCCAGTGGCCCGAATTATGGACGCGCGGCGCGATCTCGTTGACCAGCAGGCTGCCGTCGGCCAGCACGAAAAACTCGACGCCGACGACGCCGACATAGTCCAGCGCCTCGAGAATGGCGAAGGCGGACGTGCGCGCCGTCTCGGCGGTCGCCGGCGCGACACCGGAGGGAACGGTGGAGCTGTGGAGGATGCCGTCGCGGTGGACATTCAGGGCAGGGTCATAGGCAGCTAGAGAATCGTCCCGCCCGCGTGCCGCGATGATCGAGATCTCGCGTTCGAAGGGAACGAGCGACTCGAGGATCAGCGGCACTCCGCCCATCGCGGCGTAGACGCCATCGGCTCCGCCGGCGTCACGGAAGACGCGCTGGCCCTTGCCGTCATAGCCCATGCGGCGTGTCTTCAGGACGCCGCCACGAAGCGAGCGTAGCGCCGCAGCGAAATCGGCGTCACTATCCACAGGAAGAAATTCGGCTGTGGACAGTCCCTGGGCGTTGAGGAAACGCTTTTCGATCACGCGGTCCTGGCTGACCTCGAGCGCTGCGGGCGGCGGACAGACGGGCACGTCGGAAGCAAGGCTGGTCGCGGCGGCGACAGGAACGTTCTCGAATTCGTAAGTGACGACCGCGCATTCGCGGACCAGTTCGGCCAGAGCCTCCGGATCATCATAGGCGGCGACGATCTGGCGGTTGGCGAGCTGGGCGGCCGGGCAGTCGGGCTGGGGTTCGAGAACCAGCGTGCGATAGCCGAGGCGCGCGGCAGCGGCCGCCAGCATCCGGCCAAGCTGACCGCCGCCGATGATCCCGATCGTCGCGCCTGCCGCGAGCGCGGTCATGGCGTGTCAGTTGGCTGCTCGGCGACCTTCGCGGTCTGTGCCGCGCGGTATGCATCGAGCCGACCGGCCAGGGCGTCGTCGCCGAGTGCCAGAACCGCGGTTGCGAGCAGCGCCGCATTGACCGCGCCTGCCTTGCCGATGGCCAGCGTGCCGACCGGGATGCCGGCCGGCATCTGGACAATGGAGAGCAGGGAATCCTGACCGGAGAGCGCCTTCGATTCCACCGGCACGCCAAAGACCGGCAAGGGCGTCAGCGCGGCGGTCATGCCTGGAAGGTGAGCAGCTCCGCCAGCGCCTGCAATGATCACCTTGATGCCGGCAGCCTTTGCGCCGCGGGCGAACTCGTAAAGGCGTTCGGGCGTGCGGTGGGCGGAGACGATGCGCTTGTCGTAGGCGACGCCGAGCGCGTCGAGCGCCTCGGCAGCGTGCCGCATCGTTGCCCAGTCGGACTGGCTGCCCATGATGATGGCGACGTCAGCGCGTATTTTGCTCAAGAGCCTGGTTCCTGCCGAAAGAGCGCGGGAAGTAACGGAATTCCCCGCTTGCCGCAAGGATGGAGGCTGAGGGGGCGAATCACGCGATGATGTCGGGAATGATCTTGTCTTCCAGGTTCTTGATACGGTCCTTGAAAGCCAGCTTCTTCTTCTTCATGCGCTGGATCTGCAGGGGATCGCAGCCCATCGCGATCATCGCGTCGATGGCCGCATCGAAGTCGGCATGATCCTGTTTCAGTTTGGCATATTCCAGGCGGATTTCAGTCTGTTCCTGGTCCAAAATGTCCACCGTCTGCAAGTTTAGGTGCAAAAAGAGCACCAATCCGGATAGGTCCGGAGCAAAGACGACCGGCGCGCAGCCCTTAGCACATTTCGTTGCGGCGGGAAATCCTACGAACGCATGTTCGACATCGGATTTTTCTGATGGCAGACTGTCATCGTGCCGTCACAGTGCGGACCAGCGGTGGAAATCGGCTGTGGGCGGTGCGCTCGAGGAACCCAACAAGGGAGCATCCAATCATGTCGCTTGCCAACCACCTTGAAACGCTGCAGCGGAAACACGGCGATATCGAACGCGAGCTCGATGAGGCGATGCTTCATCCGTCCGTGGACGATCTCCTGATCGTGCGTCTGAAGCGGCGCAAGCTGGCAATCAAGGACGAGATTGAAAAACTGAAGGCCAACCCGACTCACCACTAGACAGGTTCGAAACCCCAAGATCGAACACTCCGTCCGGCGTCAGGATACGGCGCCGGACGCGAGCTACGGCACATTGGCCGTCATGCGGCCGGCCGCAGCCGCATAAACCGACGTTTGCGCCGCAGACTCAATCGAAATTGCAGGGCCAGTCAGCGCCGGGCGTCAGGCCTTCAGGCAGCTTGGTGTCGGCATTGCCGCAGGACATGTTGACCTGCCATTGCGCCAGGCCGGTGCTCTGCGACAGGTCAAGACCGTCGATCCGCGTCAGGAAGAAGAAAGCGTCGGTGAAGTCGATCGCGCCGGTGAACTTCGACTTCGAGAAGTCGGCCCGTGCAAGATTGGCCAGGACGAACCGGCTGCCCGTGATGTCGGCATCGGCGAAGTCGGCGCGGCCGAGCTCGGCCTTGGTGAAGTCGGCATTGGTGAGGTTGGCGCCCGTGAAGTTTGAACGCTGGATCTCGGCACTGGCAAAGACCGCCCCTTGCGCGTCGATGCCGCTGAAATCGGTGCGATAGCCCTCGATGCGGTCGAACTTGGCCCCCTTTGCCTTGGCACCGGCCAGCGAAGCGCGGACCAGGGTTGCCTTTTCAAGGCTGGCGGCAAGAAGGTTGGTGTCGCGCAGATCGGTCGAGGTGAAATCGACATCCGTCAGAATGGCACCGTTCAGGTCGGCGCCGCGCAGGATGATCAGCTTCTTCTCGCAGTCCGTCCAATCGATACCGGGAGACGCCTCGGTCCGGCAGTTCACCTCGGCGGCCGAAGCCGAAGCGGGCAAGCCCACTTGAAGTGCGCAGATGGCGGCCAACAGACCAAATCCACGCAACGCTGGTCGCAGTTTCCTGACCGCCTCAAACATCGACTTTCCTCTCAGACCTCTCAGTTGCGGGCCACCCTATCAAGCTGATCCGGCGGCGTCATCTCACCATGTTCGTGTAGAGGCACGGGCGCCCGGTCACTCTTGCCAGAACTGGTCGAGCCAGATGTTCAGCTTCAGAAATCCCGGCACGGAGACCGCGTAGATGCGGCTTGTGCCCTCGGCGCGGGCATTGACCAGGCCGGCGTCGAGCAGGATCTTGAGATGCTGTGACACGGCCGGCCGCGACACGGGCAACCCGGACGCAAGCTCGTTCACGGTCTTGGGCCCCCTGCGCAGCTCTTCCAGCAGGTGGCGGCGGTTCGGATCGGCGATGGCCGCGAAGGCGTCGGCGGAGCTCATATGCCTTTGTGCGGCAAGATGGCCGCAATCTCAATTGCCTTCTTGCTCCGGTTGGTCGGGGGTGCGCGGGTCGAGCAGCGCGGCCTGCGGGGTGACACCCCGCTCGGCAGGCAGAGTCTTGAAGGCCTCGCGCTCATCGAAGGGAACCGGGGCGCGCCTGGAGATGCGCAGCAGCGTGTAGCCAACCAGCAGGAAATGCGGCAGCGCCGTCGCCAGGAAGATGCTCTCCGGGGGCAGGGCGCCCATCAGGGCCGCAGCCAGCATCGGACCGATCATGGTGCCGAAGCCGTAGAGCAGCAGCAGGCCGCCGGAGACCTTGACGAAATCCTCGGGCCTGGCGTGGTCGTTGGCGTGGGCGACGGCAAGGGAATAGAGGGTGTAGGCGAATGCGCCGTAAGCCGCGGTCATGGCGATGACCAGGAGCCCGGAGCGTGGCGCGACCAGGAAGATCAGGACGCCGAAGATGCCGCACATCGCCGACGCCCCGGTCAGCACAAAACGCCGGTCGGTCCTGTCGGAGAGGCGGCCGACCGGAAGCTGCAGGGCCGCGCCGGCGACCACGACAAGGCTCATCATCAACGCGATCTCGGCGGTGGAGATGCCGATTCGGGCGCCGTACACGGCGCCCAGAGTGCCCCATGCGCCGTTGGCAACGCCGGTGAGAAGACAGGCGGCAGAGGCGACCGGGGAATTGGCATAGAGCCCCTTGATGTCGAGCGAGACATCCTGCAGCGGGGCCGGGCTGGCCGCGTTCGAGACGGCGGTCGGAATGAGCGACAGGCAGAAAAAGATGCCGGTGACCATGAACAGCGAGGCGGTGCCGACATCGCCGGCGGCGACAATCATCTGGCCTGCCATGATCGAGGCGTAGGTGACCATCATGTAGAGACCGAACACGGTGCCCCGGTTCTCGTTGGTTGACTTCTCGTTCAGCCAGCTCTCGATGACCATGAAGGCGCCCGCCATGACAAAGCCGGTGAAGGCGCGCAGCAGGATCCAGACATATTCGTCGATGATCAGGCCGGTGAGCAGCGCCACGATGGCGCCCGCAGCCGCGAAGGTACCGAAGGCGCGGACATGTCCGGCGCGGCGCACGATGCGCGGCGCAAAGAAGCAGCCGGTGACGAAGCCGCCCGCCCAGGCCGTGCCCATCAGGCCGAGCGAGGCCGTCGAGAACCCCTCGAGCTGGCCGCGCAACGGCAGCAGCAGGCCGTGCAGACCCGACGCAGCGAGAAGGAAAGCGGTGCCGCGCAGCAGGGAGAGGATCGGACGATAAGTGGCAAACATCAGGTTTCCGGCTTTCGAATCAGCAGACGATTGGCCGCCCGTGGACAGGTAGTTTCAGGCTTTTTCCGGACCGGCCAGCGCAAACGCGCGTCAGCCGCGCCGGAACAACGCCTCTGCCGCCGACCGGGTTTCCCCCTTGGCTTCGAGGTCGGCCTCCAGCCGGGCTATTTCGGCGCGCAGAAGTGCGATCCGCTCGGTGAGTTCGCTGGCCGAAAGCAGGGCGAGGTCCTGTCCGATCTCGTGCGGCCTGGACTTCTTCGGCGCTTCCTCGTCGAAAATTGCCATGGCGCTCCTCCGTTTGCATCGTCGGCGGCAAAGCATACATAGTCTGGCCAGATGAATAAACGCCGCGTGCCGGCGACCCGTGAGAGGATGCCGCATGGCTACCGTTTCGAAGCTGCCCGAAAAGATGACCGCGATCGCGATTTCGGAGCCTGGCGGACCCCGGGTATTGAAGCCCGAGAGGCGGGACGTACCCCAGCCCGGCAGCGGCGAAATCCTGATCAGGGTCAAGGCGGCGGGCGTAAACCGGCCCGACGTCCTGCAGCGCAAGGGTGCCTATCCGGCGCCGCCCGGCGCGTCGGACCTGCCCGGCCTCGAAGTCTCCGGCGAGGTCGTGGCGCTCGGCGAGGGGGCGGCGCGCTGGCGGCATGGCGATGCCGTCTGTGCGCTGGTTGCTGGCGGCGGTTATGCCGAATACGTCACCGTCGACGCGAGCAACGCACTGCCGCTGCCCGAGGGTTTCACCTTCACCGAGGCCGCGGCCATCCCCGAGACCTTCTTCACCGTCTGGCACAATGTCTTCGAGCGCGGCGGGCTGGCGAGCGGCGAAACGCTGCTCGTGCACGGCGGCTCGTCGGGTATCGGCACGACGGCAATCCAGCTTGCCTCGTCGTTCGGAGCCTATGTCATCGTCACCGCAGGGTCGGCTGAAAAATGCGAGGCCTGCCTGAAGCTCGGGGCCGATCGCGCCATCAACTACCGCAGCGAAGACTTCGTGGCCGAGGTGAAGGAGGCGACGGGAGGCAAGGGCGCCGACGTCATCCTCGACATGGTGGCGGGTGACTATGTCGCCCGCAATTACCATGCGGCGGCGGTCGACGGGCGCATCGTGCAGATCGCGGTGCAGGGCGGCGCGGTGGCGAGCACCGATTTCTCCAGGCTGATGGTGAAGCGGCTGACGCATACCGGCTCAACGCTGAGGCCGCGCACCGTAGCGTTCAAGGGCGCGATTGCCGCGGCGCTCGAAGCCAAGGTATGGCCGCTGCTGGCGACGCGCGCGGTGGCGCCCGTGATGGACATGATCTTCCCGCTCAAGGAAGCCTGGCGCGCGCATGAGCGCATGGAGGAGGGCGCGCATATCGGCAAGATCGTGCTCGACGTTTCCTAGCGGCAAGAAGGTCGACGCGGTCAGGGCTGAACTGGCGCTGCAGGGCAAGATGAATGGGGCGCCAAGGCGCGCCGGATGTCCTGTTCGGGTGGCCGATTGTTCGGCATTCTAACAACTTTTCTCAGGCATGATTCACGCCGTCCATACCGATTCTTTTGAGGATTTTCCTGTACTTACGTCAGGCAGGAAATGGCACGAGTATCGGTGGAGTCATGATCGCTATGTTTCGTACCCTGATGTCAGAGTTGCTGAGCTTCTTGCACTTCAGCACCGGCCAAGCCAGCCACGCAGTCTCTGCAAGGCGCGTGGCCCCGGCCCCCTATTCGGAAGCTGCGGCCGCGGCCTGGCTGATGGAACGTGAGCGGCGCCGCCGCTAGCATCGCCTCGATCCCCGCCTGCCGGGTCGGTCGCCGACGCGGTCGAAGGCGGCCTTGCTTCCGGTCAATACCGCCGGGTGGCTGAAGCGGCACCGCGTCGCTGCGGATCATCGCCGGAAAGTCACAGGAAGCGGAGCGGGATGTGCTCAGGCCTGCGCCTTGGAGCCGATCCCCTTGCCGCCCTTCCCCTTCTGAAAATGACCTTGCGAAATCGTCGCCACGAATTCGAACTCGTTCCCGGCGAATTTCCGCTGGAAACTGCCGCCCAGCATGCGTTCGACGACCGCGCGGATCAGCACGGTGCCGTATCCCTCGCGCCCGCTATTGGCGACCGGCGCATCAAGCACCTCCTTCCACAGGAATTGCAGCTGGTCGGAATCGGTCACGGTCCAACAGATCGCGACGGTGCCGGCCGGCCGGCTCACCGCACCGTGCTTGAGCGAGTTGGTGACCAGCTCGTGCAGCATGAGGGACAGGGGCATGATCGCCGAGGGCATGACGTCGACGGGGTCCCCCTCGATCGACAGGGAACTGCCGTTCGGAAAAAGCTGAACGGCCTCCTCGACCAGCGTGCGCAGCGAGGCCGGGCCGTCGACGGCCTCGATGAAATGCCGGTTGGCCTTGCCAATCGTCAGGAGGCGGGTTTCGAAGGACTCCTTCAGCTCCGCAACCGTACCGGCCGACTTGCAGCAGTTGCGGAAAATCGATGCCAGGATCGACATGCTGTTGCCGACACGGTGCGCCAGTTCGCGGCGCAGCAGTTCGCGCGATTCGCTCTCCTCCTTGCGATCGAGGGCAAGGCTGACATGTCCGCTGATCGTGTAGGCGGTCTTGATCAGATGGTCGTTTAGCGGAATTTCGGTGGCGGAGAAGAATTCCATCACCGCACGGACCTCGCCCCGCCTGCGGACCGGAAACGCAAAGCCGCTGATCAGCCCGAGTGCGGCGTAGTCGGCGGCCCTCTGGAAATTGTCGTCGCTCTGGATGTCCGCGATAACCAGCGGGGCTTCCGACGCCCAGACCCTGCCGGGCAGTCCCTGCCCCCTGACGAAGGTCGTGCGGCGAGAGATTTCCCGCGCCGGGGCATAGCGCTCCTCGGTGAAATGAAAGAGGCCCGACGAACGCAGCTCGTTGCCGCCACCCGGACCGCCCACCTCGTAGAGATGTCCGACGGAGCACCCGGTCACTTCGCAGATCTTCTGAAGGCAGAACTCGGCCAGCGCCGGCGAACTTATTTCATCGACCAGCTTCTGGGATATCTCGAACAGGATCTCGGCCTCGATGGCGCGTTGCTGAAGCTGCCGCCTGCTGTTCTCCTGTTCCTCGAGGCTGCGGATGAAGGCGTAGAAGACAGTCTTGCCGTCGGCGGCAATGGGTATCACCGACAATTCGACCGGAAACTCCCTGCCGCCCGTATCGAGCGCCGTGATCTGGATGCGATTGTTGAGTACGGGACCATGGCCGGTCTGAAGATAACGACGGAGGCCTTCGTCGTGCGCCGCGCGGTGCTGGTGCGGAATGATTAGGTCGCCCATATTCCGGCCGATCGCCACCGAAGCGGCCCAGCCGAATATCTGCTCGGCGCTCCTGTTCCAGGCGATGACAATACCAGCATCGTCCATTCCCACCACCGCATCGAGTGCGCTGTCGAACAGGTTATGGATATGGGGCGACATGCCTGGCGGATTTTGCATCGAGACCCTTGACGGATTAACGCCGGGACATATGCCGGACAGTCAAAATAGTTCCCGAAGCGATACATCGCCGCGGCTTTTCTGGATAGTCGCGTTGCTCGGATGAGCCGCTCGATTCTGGCGGACGGCAGGAAGCCTCGGTCCTGGCTGATGGACCCCGACCTAGCCCGACCCGGGACGGATGCGGGGTCATCGATGAAGATGGCTTTTTGATGGGAAGGGACGGATTGCGCGGGCGGCGAAAGCCGAAAGGGCCGCGGCATGAATGCCGCGGCCCTTGTTGCCGGTCCTTGCCTCTAGGCTCCCCTATGCGGAAAGCAGAGGCTTACGGGACCCCGGTCAGTTGATGGCGCTGATGTTGCCGAGGCGCAGGAACAGCGTCTCACCGGATGAATCATCGACGCCGTCATTGTCAGTGACGGCATAGGCATCGCCATTTTTGTCGATGGCAAAGCCCTCAACCTTGTCGACGACATAGCCGCCGGTGGCCTTCAGATCGTCCATCAGGTCGTGCACGAGTGCCTTTGCGACGACCGGCAATTCGCCGCCAAGCTTTTCAGGCTTGAAGCCGTCAAGCGACACGGCATAGACGCGCTTTACCCTGGCGGCCTGGCCGATCAGATTGTCGCGCTCGACGATGTAGAGCTTGCCGTCATGGGCGGTGATTTCGGACAGGCCCATCCAGCCGGTTTCGGCTTTCTCGAGGGGGTAGCGCACGGCTGACCATTCCTTGGCCTTCGGCGTGTAGGCGAGCAGCTTGACCTGGCCCTTGGGGTCATCACGCCATTCGCGCTGTACGGCCATGACCAGCATCATGTCGTCGCCTTCGCCGACCGTGGTGATGCCTTCGAGGCCAAAGCGGATCTCGTTGGCCATCAATTCGTCGGGGAAGCCGATCTCGTCCCTGATGGCGCCCTTGGCGTCGACATGCAGGATGGCATGCGGCGTCAGCTTGTCGGTGCGGCCTTCCGAAGCCAGCCAGAAGCCGCCCTTGCCGTCGGCGGCAATGCCTTCGAGGTCCAGCTTCTGGGCCGGCGCGCCGTCGCGGGTGACGACGGTCCTGGCGGTGATCAGCGCTGGGGTCTGTGTGGTATCGATGGTGAAGATCGCCGGCGAATTCTTGTAGAACGAGTCCGACACGGCATAGAGCTTGCCGGCTTCCTCTGGGTCGGCGGCGAGGCCCGACAGGGCGCCCCAGCCGAGCGGCGTGCCGTCATCGGTGAGGCCGGAGGTGATCATCGGATAGGAAGCTGGACCGTCGGCGCGCTCGTAGATCATGACATGCGAGCGGGCGCCGCCATCCTCTGCGAGATCGGCCTCATTGGCGGTGACCAGAAGGTTGCGCGAGGGGATGGCGACGAGGCCCTCCGGTGCGACGCCCGAGGGCAGCAGTTGCAGGAACTGCGGCTCAGCGCCGGCGTCCTTGTATACGGCGATCAGCGAGGCACGCTCGGCGGTGACGAAGAACAGGCTGTCGTCGCCGAACCTTCCCGTCTCCAGGCCTTCAGGCTCAATGCCTTTCTTGCCGGCGCGGGCGTCGGGGAAATGGCCGACCTTGGCTGCCTCGTACTCATAGGCGGTGCCGGAGTCGAAGAGCATTTGGCCGGTCTTGGAGAAGATGCTGAAGCCGCGCGTGCCGCCCTTGTAGTCGCCCTCATTGGCGATAACGATGCGGTCGTTGTCGAGCCATTTGACGGCGTCGGGTTCGCGCGGCGCGTTGTCGACCTTGCCGGTGAAGGCTATGGCGCCGTCTTTCTTCGTATCGACCTTATCGAGCGACACGGAGCCGGCGGAAAAGTGCGAGACGATGCTGCCGGTTGCCGCATCGACGATAGCGACGTGGTTGTTTTCCTGCAGGGTGACGGCGATCTCGCCGGCATCGTTGAAAGCGACGAACTCCGGCTCCGGATCGTCACCGGCGATTTCGGCGAGTCCGGTCATCACCACGGTCTTCATGGTGGCGCAGTCGGGCACGCCGTCGGTCAGGGTGAAGATCTTCAGGTCGCCTGCCGGCAACTGCGGGATTTCGCCGTCGTTCAAATCCTCGTCGCGCTCGTTCTCGATGGCGACCGCGAGGAAATTTCCATCCTTGCTGACGGCAACCGAGTCCGGCTGGCCGCCGAGGTCGCAGGAGCTTTCGATCGCCTTCGAGGCGATGTCGATGACGGCGAGGTTGCCGGATGGCTCGGTGTAGCTCTTCGAGGTGTTGACGCCAGCCAGCACCTTGCCGCCGACGATGGTGACCGATGTTGGCTCCCCGTCGATCCTGACGATGCCGCCCGCCTTTGGCGTCCTGGGATCAGTGATGTCGACGAAGCCGACCGCGCCGAGCGGGCTGTCGGAATAGGCGAGCATGGTGCCGTCTTCGCTGGCGGCGATGATCTCGGACGAGGTCTCGGTATTGCCGTCGATATCGGCCGGCAGATTGTCGGCCACTGCGAAGCTGGCGATGCGGTTGAACATCATGTCGGCGTGAGCCGGCAGCGAGACGGAAGCGGCGAGCGCCGCAGTCATGGCGAAAAGTGCGGATGGACGGGGCACGGGTGGCGTCTCCTGGTTTGATCGGAAGCGGTCCTGCTTTGGGGGAGGGATATTTCAGCGGCATGACGTTGCGGTGACATTTGGATGACAACCCACCGTGCTTGTCAGCGCTGCGAACCGGCCAGCGGCCTGCCGCAGGCATTTCGGGTCCAGCCGGCCAGCGCACTGCCGGCGGAATGCATGTGATGTTCTCGGTTTCTATATTGGTCATACCAATCTTCACCTATTTCTCGAGGCAAGTAAAAACGGGATTGACTCACAGAGGCAAATTGGTTCTTTTTGGTTTTACCAATCTAGGGAGGAGATATGGTCGCGGCATCCCGCCTTGACGACTCGCACGACACCGGAGGCGCGGAGCGCGTCTTCCTGGCGCTGCGCGACCGCGTCGTTTCCGGCGAGTTGAAGGCCGGCGACCGGCTGCCGCCAGAGCGCGAGCTTGCGCTCAAGTTCAATGTGAGCCGACCGATCCTGCGCGAAGCCCTGCGCTCGCTGGCCATGCTGGGCTTTCTCGAGATCATCCAGGGCAGCGGCGCCTATGTGCGCCAGCCCGATATCGCGCTCGTCAGCGATTTCCTGACCTTCTGCATGGCGCAGCAGCCCGACGTGCTAGACGACATCATCCAGTCGCGCATTGCCATCGAGTGCCAGGCCATCCGGCTGGCCTGCGAGAAAGCGAGCGAGGCCGACCTCAACCGCATCGCCGCCAGCCTGACCTCGCTGCTCGACACGCTCGAGGACCCGGTGCTGGGCGGCCAGGCCGACTACGAGTTCCACAGCGGCATCGTCAGGGCGAGCCACAGCCCGGCGCTGACCACGCTCTATCGCGCGCTGACCCCACTGCTGATGCAGTCGCACGTTTCGCGCCGCCGCATCGTGCCTTCCGGCATCCGCAACTTTCTCGTCGACGCGCACAAGGAGGTCTTCCTGTCGATCGTCGACCGCAAGCCGGACGAGGCGGAAAAACGGCTGCGGGAACATTTTGCCATCGGCGACGAATATCGCCGCAAGAGCCTGATCGCGGAGTTTTCCAAGACTTTGCCGAACAAGCAGGCCTGAGCCGGCCAACCGGACAACCACCACAACAACCAGTAGACCATCAAGGGAAGGAAACCTCATGTACCAGTTCAAGCTTTCAAGCGTTCTTGCCGGAGCCGCGGTCGCTCTCGGCCTCGCCGCAGGCGCAGCGTCCGCCACAGAACTCCGCTACGCCCATGTCGGTTCGGAAGGCGACATCCAGACGGTATTTGCCGCCAAGGCAGCCGAGGGGATCGCCGGCGCAACCAACGGCGAAGTGACCGTTCAGGTCTATCCGGCAAGCCAGCTCGGCGGCGTCGCCGAAATGGTCGACGGCGTGCGCATGGGCTCGATCTCCATGGGTCATCACGACTTCGCATCGCTCGCCCGCATCGTGCCGGACGTCGCGGTGTTCAATGCGCCCTTCATCTACCGAGACGGCGCACATGCTCTGGCCGCCACCGATCCGGCCTCGTCGCCCGCGCTGCAGGCGATCAACGAAAAGCTGGTCGCCGAGGGCGGCGTACGCATCATCGGCCGCATCTATCGCGGCGCGCGCCAGATCTCGACCAACTTCGAGGTCAAGTCGCCGGCCGATCTCGCCGGCAAGCCGTTCCGCGCCGTGCCGCTCGACTTGTGGGTCTCGATGGTCAAGGGCTTCGGCGCGACGCCGACCCCGGTCGAGGTCGCCGAACTGCCGACCGCGCTGATGACCGGCCTCGTCGTCGGTCAGGAAAACCCGCTGACCATGATCTCGGCCAACAAGCTCTGGGAAGTGCAGTCACACATCGCCATGACCGGCCACATGCAGTCGGTGCTGGCAGTGTTCGTGAACGAGGAAGTCTGGCAGGGACTGAGCGAAGAGCAGCGCACGGCAATCACCAAGGTGCTCGATGACGAGGCGAAGGAATCGCTGCGCCTGGCGACCGAATCCGAGGCCAAGCTGGTCGAGGAACTGAAGGGTCACGGCATGACCTTCACCACGGTCGACAATGGCCTCGACATCGACGCCTTCCGCGACGCGGTGCTGAAGCAGATCCGCGCCGACTTCCCGGCCTACGGCCCGTATATCGAGCAGATCGCTGCGGTAGAATAAGCCTGCGCCATCCAGTCGGCATGGTGGCGGCCTGTTCGCCGCCACCATGCATCAGCTCATATCGGAACACGCCATGTCGATTGCCCGAAGAATCCTCGCCGCCTTCTGCGTGCTGGTGCTCGCAGCGCTCGTCATGGTGCCGTTCATCCAGGTGATGATGCGCGATATCGCCGGCGCGGCGATCATCGGCGCCGAGGAATTCACACGCTTCCTGCTCATCGTACTGGTGTTCGCTGCCTACCCGCTGGTCGTGGCCGAGCGCGAAAACATCGTCATGTCCGAGTTCCATGAGGCGATGCCTCCGGCGCTTCGGCGGGCGGTCGCCTTCCTGATCACGGCCGTAACGGCAGCCGCCGCCGCCTTCATTGCCTATGTTGCCTGGATCACCATCTTCAAGAACCTGAACAACGCAACGCCGACGCTGAAAATCCCCTTCTGGATATTCCTCGGCTCGACCTTCTTTGGCTTTGCCGCCGCCGCGCTGCTGCACCTGATCGACCTCAGGCACCCGCCGCAGCAGCACACCAAGGTCTATTGAGGCCGTCATGGGACTGATTGTCGTCGCGGCCTTCCTGCTTCTGTTCATGGCCGGTTTTCCGGTCGCCTATGCAATCCTGCTGCCGTCGATCGGCTATGTGCTGGCCGAAGGGCTGCCGTGGGGACTGCTGGCGCAGCGCATCACCTATGCGCTCGATTCATTCCCGCTGGTGGCCGTGCCGATCTTCATCTTCGTCGGCAACCTGATGAACTCGGCCGGCATCACCGACCGCATCTTCCGCTTCGCCGACACGCTGGTCGGCCGCGCGCCGGGCGGCCTGGCGCAGGTCAACATCTTCTCCAGCCTGATCTTCTCGGGCATGTCGGGCGCGGCTCTCGCCGATGTCGGCGGGCTCGGAAAGATCGAGATCGCGGCGATGAAGAAGAGGGGCTTTTCGGCGCCGTTCTCCGCCGCTGTGACGGGCGCCTCGGCGGTGGTGGGGCCGATCTTCCCGCCGAGCATCCCGCTGATCGTCTACGGCTCGGTGACCAGCGTATCGATCGTCCAGCTGCTGATGGCTGGCATCGTGCCGGCGCTGATATGCGTCGCGCTGCTGATGCTGACGGCGGCGGTGCTGTCCTACCGCTACAAGCTGCCGCGCGCCGAGCGCTGGCCGACGCCGCGCGAAGTATGGCGCGACCTTCTGCCGGCCCTGCCGGCGCTATTTGCCCCTGTACTGATGATTGCCGGCATGCTGCTCGGCCTGTTCACGCCGACCGAGGCGGCCGCGGTCACTGCGGTCTACGTCATCGTGATCAGCTCGGCGTTCTACAGCGAGCTAACCTGGGAACATCTTTGGAGCGCGATGATCGTTACCGTTCGCAGTACCAGCGCCATCCTGATCATCGTGGCGGTGGCCGCGCTGTTCGGCTGGATCCTGGCTGTCGAACAGGTGCCGCAGGACTTCGCGCGCTGGATCCTCGGCTTCAGCACCGACCCGCTGATGCTGCTGCTGATCGCCAATCTGATCTTCTTCATCGCTGGCATGTTCCTCGATTCCACCACCGCGACGCTGCTCGTGGTGCCGGTGCTGGCGCCGCCGCTGGTACTGGCCGGCGTCGACCCGGTGCATCTCGGCATCATCGCCATCTTCAACCTGATGTTCGGCCTTCTGACGCCGCCGATGGGGCTGTCGCTGTTCCTGCTGACCAGCATCGCCGAGGTTTCGCTGCGCCAGCTGCTGCGCGCGCTGCTGCCCTTTTACGTGCCGCTGCTGGCGACACTCGCCATCATCACCTTCGCCGAGGACCTGGTTCTCTGGCTGCCCGGCATGCTCCGCTAACAATCCCAACCAAAAAGGATCTCCTCCCCATGCGCATCGTCATCGGCTCCGACCACGCCGGCTATCCGCTCAAGGCCTCCATCGTCGAGCTCGTCAAGTCGCTCGGCCACGAGGTCGAGGATGTCGGCTCGCATACGCCCGATCCGGTCGACTTTCCCGACATTGCGCGCGCGGTGACCAGCCGAATCACCGCAGGCGCTGCCGACCGCGGCCTGATGGTATGCGGCACCGGCGTCGGCGCCTCGATCGCGGCAAACAAGGTCAAGGGTATCCGCGCCGCCGTCTGCCATGACGTGCATTCGGCGCACCAGTCGGTCGAGCACGACGACGTCAACGTGATGTGCATCGGCGCGCAGATCGTCGGCCCCTGGCTCGCGGCCGATCTGGTCGCCGCCTACCTGGTTGCGGAGTTCTCCACCGATGAGGATTTCCGCCGCCGCGTGCGCAAGCTGGCGGAGATGGACGAGGGCAAGTAGCAATACCATATGCCGGCGTCGCTCCGCGGCGCCGGTTTGACCCGCGAAGATTCTTGCCCCGCGCAGCGAACGGGGTTATATACGCCGCGATTTCCCAAAAATTCGGTGGTCTGACCACCGCCCGCGACAGGGACGCGGGCGAACGAGAGGATATTTCGCATGGCTAACACGCTCCTGATGCCCAAGGCGACCGCCGTCTGGCTGGTCGACAACACCGCGCTTTCCTTCGAGCAGATCGCCCAGTTCTGCGGCCTGCATCCGCTCGAGGTCAGCGCGATCGCCGACGGCGAAGCGGCGCAGGGCATCAAGGGCATGGACCCGATCATGACCGGCCAGCTGACGCGCGAAGAGATCGACAAGGGGGTAGCCGACCCGAACCACAGGCTGCACCTGTCGGACCCGAAGGTCCGCGTTCCCGAGTCGAAGCGCAAGGCGCCGCGCTACACGCCGCTGTCGAAGCGACAGGACCGGCCGAACGCCATTCTGTGGCTGGTGCGCAACCATCCGGAACTGAAGGACGCGCAGATCTCGCGCCTCGTCGGCACGACCAAGTCGACCATCGACCAGATCCGCGAGCGCAAGCACTGGAACGCCAACAACCTCGTGCCGATGGACCCGGTGACGCTCGGCCTGTGCTCGCAGATCGATCTGGACCTCGAGGTCAATCGCGCCTCCAAGGGCCGCGAAGCGGCGCCGCCGACCGGCGATACGCTGCTTCCCGCCGCACTCACCGAGCGACTGCAGCCCGAACAGCCGAAGGAAAAGGACGAGGACGCCGAACTCGACGCCAGCGCGGTGTTCGCCAAGCTGACCGCGCTGAAGGGCAAGACCGAAGACGACGAATAGGCCCGCGGGCTTCCTCAGCGGAACCGTCGAAAGCGCCCGGATCTTGCCGAGTCGCATTGACCGGGCGAGGTATTTGTTCCTATTTTGTTCGCCATGCCCGACAATGGTGGACGAAGCAGGAGAGGCCAGATCTGGAGATTGTCCGACGCGCATGACGTCGGGCAGCTGATCCGCATCAATTGCCAGCACTGCAACATCAAGCGGCACTACCGGCCGGCCGACCTTCTGCGGCTGGTCGGCAATCTCGCCTGCGACAACGCGATGAAGGGCATGCGTTGCGAAAAGTGCCGCAAGGCGGACTATCTCGTCGCCTTTGCCTGGAACCCGACGGCGCGCGAACTTGTCGGGCTTTCGATCCGCCGGCTCGCCGACATCAGGATGGTGCGCAAGGTGGTGTGGGACGACGAGCCGCCGCGCTGATCAGAGCAGCGGCAATTGCCCGCCGGGCGCCGCCGGCCCGACATCCTCGATTTTCGCCGGCGCCGACACGATCGTCAGCAGGTCGTCGGCAAGCGGGCGCTGCAGCAGCAGGGCTTCCTCCGCGGGCGCGGTCAGCCAGGTCTCGATCTCGTCCCGCGTGGTCAGGATGACGGGCATTGCCTTCGGATGGACCGGCCCGACGACGGCGTTGGGCACGGTGGTCAGAAAGCCGTAAAGCTCGAAATCGCCGGGTCCGTCCTTGACCTTGCGCACGCCGTGCCAGGGCGTCCACAGGCCGGCGAAGAAGGCGAGGGGCCGGCTGTCGTCAATCGCGAACCAGACGTTCGGCGTGCGGCCGCTCTCGTCCTTGCTTGGGCTCGGCTCGGCAAAGCTGTTGAAGGGCACGATGCAGCGCGATTCGGGCTTCAGCCAGCGGCGCCAGTGCGGTGACCCGGCGTTGCGGATGTTGGTGACGCCCCTGTCCGCACCCTTCACATAGGCAGGCGGCGAGGGCATGCCCCATTGCAGCCGGGCAAGCTCGCGCACGCCGTCGGCGGCATTGCGCACCACCGGCGCGGGATAGTTCGGGTAGATGTCGAGCGCCGGCTCGAGGTTGCCTACGCTGTCGCGCATGGCGCGGGACCACTCGATGATGGCCTGCTGCGAGGTGGTGACGTTGTAGAGATTGCACATGACTTCATTGGTGCACGCGAACGGCGGTGCCGACAAGCGGGGTCAGTCGGGCCTGCCGCCGCGTCTGGTTCCGAGGAGCGGAAGCGGGACGTTACTCCTCGGTCGGGATGAACCGGAGCGTACCGACGATTGCCGGGCCGCCGGCACCGTCAGATGGATGGTTGATGCCGTTCGTAACGGCAAGTTCGCGAAAGTCGAAGGGACTGACGCCTTCCAGAATCGCGGCGTTGACCCCGTACTCCCGGGGATCGGACCGACGCTGGTGGTGGGTGTAGATGCCGCATTTCGAGCAGAAATGATGTTTCGCCGTCATGGTGTTGAACTGGTACGTGGTCAGTGCATCAGCCCCGGCGGTCACCTCTAGGTCGTCAAGAGGAGCCGAAACCGCGACCGCACCGCGCATCCGGCAGTATGAACAGTCGCAGCGCCTCGCCGAACGCAGGCCGTCCGTCAGGCTGACGCGAAGGCGCACCGTGCCGCAATGGCAGGCTCCATTCATTTCCACAGGCTCGGCGTTCATCGACTTGTCTCCTTTGCAGGGTGCCGGGTTGATCGGATGCTGACCCGATTGCCAGGCCAGTCCGGCGCTGTCGCGCTCTCGAGGATCCGTGCGACAAAATCGGCCTTGCCGCCGGTATAGAAATCCCAGTCACCCTTGGCCTCCATGGCCAGACGGCGTTTCAGCGCTTCATAAGCTGCGGCGTCGTCGGGATGCGCCCGCAGCCAGTCGCGAAAGAGAATACGCTTCAGGTGCGCGTCGTTGCCGGGGCCGCAGAGATAGAGGCGGATGCCGCGCGCGTGGCCCCGCGTGAACGTCCATCGGCGGTCTCCGTAGGGGTCGCCGTGATAGTCGTAGTTGCCGGTCTCACGGATACGCTCGATCGCTTCGGGAACGAGCCCGTCGTCGCGCAGGACGGTGTCCATGTCGATCTTGGGCTTGGCCGCGAGGCCGGGAACCGCCGTGCTGCCGATGTGGTGGATGGCGTCCACGCGGTCGCCGAGCAGCGCCATAAGTGCGTCGCTCTCGGCGGCGAACTGTGCGGGCCAGGATGGATCGTAGTCGACAATCACGACGGGTCTCATGCCAGGCAGACTGCCTGATTCCGCTGTCGGCGGAAATCTCAGACTACGTCAGCCCGGCCGGGCGGGTCGCCGCGCCGCTCGTTGCGCTCCATCGAGCGGTAAAAGTCTGCGAGCTGCTTGCCGCGCTCGGGCTTGTAGGTGTGGCCGGGCACGATGATCTCGGCGATGCGGTCGATGCGGAAGGCACGGAAATCCGAGCGCATCTCGCACCAGGCAACCAGCGTCCAGACCTTGCCCCAGAACCACAGGCCGAGCGGGCGCACGTCGCGGGCCGAGGCACGGCCGGCCTCGTCGCGGTAATCCAGGGTGAGCACCTCGCGCTTCTCGATAGCGCGCTCGATGCGGTCGATGTGGACGCGATCGGCGTCGCTGACTACCCACATGGGAGCATGTATCTCGGTGCGGGCGATGCGCGCCTTCTCGGCGTCCGGAAGGACCGCCCCGATCTTGACCAGCGCTTCCTCTGCGGCACGCGCCATGGTGGCGCCGCCGAAGGCCCGGACCATGCGGGCGCCGGCGACCAGCGCGACGATCTCGTCACGCGTGAACATAAGCGGCGGAAGGTCGAAACCCTCCCTCATCATGTAGCCGACGCCAGCCTCCCCATCGATCGGCACGCCGGTCGACTGCAGGTCGGCGATATCGCGGTAGATGGTGCGCTCGGAAACTTCGAGCCAGGCGCCCAGCTTCTGCGCGGTGACCAGCCGGCCGCCGCGGAAATGCTGCACGATCTGAAAGAGGCGGTCGGCGCGTCGCATGGTTCAGCCTTCCCAGCCGTGGCGGTTGTGTTGCCCGGTCCGGTTTCGGCGATAATAGCCGATGCTTGCGGGCCGCGTCACCTCTGCGCCTTGCATGAATGGCGGCATGGCCTTTCGGGGGCTCGCCGTGCCGCCCGGAACCGGGCGAAGGACAGCCTCGCTGCGGGTGCATGGCGTGTCCAGCCTTGTGTTCCGAATGGTCATCGCGCTCCTCAGACAAACAGGCCGAAGCTGTTGCCGTCCGGGTCGGTGCAATAGGCGAAGCTGCCGGCGGGGATTGAGATCACCGGCGACAAAACCTGTCCGCCGTTTTCGGTGACCCGCTTCATCGCGGCCTCGAGCGGTGCGGCGACGGCAAGATGAATAGTCGGGCCGGCGCCCGTGCCAGCCGGCGTGCCGGGATAGAGATGGCCGGCGACGGCCCCCTTTTCCAGCGTCGGAAACAAAGCCATCGGGTTGGGGCCAGTTTCATCAAGGGCGAGTTCGGTCCCAAGGACATCACCATAGAAGGCCATGGAGCGCGTCATGTCGGTGACCGGAATTTCAAACCAGACGGCGGCGTTGGCGGGTGCGGATTTTGCCATCGGAGTATCTCCTGATGCGAAATTGAGGGAGAGAGTGTCACAGCCCTCCTGACAGCATAATGTCAGGAGGGCGACGAGCCGAGTGCAGCCTAACGGCCGCGTGTGAGGCGATTATCGTCCTGTTCGGGCCAGCCGATGTCCTTGCGGATTTCCTCTGGCAGCGAATACATGAAATGGGCCATCCGAAATTCGTCGTGCCGGGCCTTGGCCCTTCGAGCGTAGCTGCGGACGGCGCGGTAGTACCTCGTTGCGAATCTCATGGCGATGCCTCCTTGTTGGAGAGGCAATGTCTCATACCCGTCCTGACAGCAGTCTGTCAGGACGGGAACGCGGACGGGGAAAGTTCGATCTCTTCGGGCGGGGCCGCGCGCGGCCGGCGTCAGTCTTCCTTGACGGGCACGGTGTAGTTCAGCGGCAGGCGCCCGCCGTCGGCGTAAATGGTCTGGCCGGTGATGTAGCTGGCCTCGTCGGAGGCGAGGAAGACGGCGATAGCGGCGATCTCGGAAGGCTCGCCGATACGGCCGAGCGGAGTGCGCGACAGGATGCGGTTCTTGGCCGCCGGGTCGGCATTCACGCTGGCCAGCATGTCAGTCATGATCGAGCCGGGACCGATGGCGTTGACGCGGATTCCATAGGGCGCAAGGCCAAGCGCCATGGCCTTGGTAAGCTGGCTGACGCCACCCTTGGACACCGAATAGGGCACCTGGTTGGCGATGGCGAAGACCGCGTTGACCGACGACATGTTGACGATGGAGCCGGGCTTGCCGCCTGCCTTGACGCGGTCGGCCATGTGGCGCGCGACGGCCTGGCCGACAAGGAAGGAGCCCTTCAGGTTGACGCCGAGCACGCGGTCGAAATCCGCCTCGGCAAGATCGAGGAAGTCGGCACCATGCACGATGCCTGCATTGTTGACCAGAATGTCGATATCGCCAAAGGCGGCGATGGCTGCCTCGACGAGCCGGGCAACGTCGGCGCTCCTGCTGACATCGCACTGCACGAAGGTGACCTCGCCCAGGGAAGACAGCCTGGCGGCCGCGGCTTCACCCTTGGCCTGATCGACATCGGCAATAAAGACCTTCACGCCTTCCTTCGCAAAGCGCTCTGCGATGGAGTAGCCGATGCCGCCCGCTGCGCCCGTCACGATTGCTGTCTTGCCGTTGAGTGCCATTTCGATGTTCCTTTTGCGCACCCGTCATGCGGGCGATTCCCGGCGCGGACACTGGCCGGAAGGCAAAGTCAGGTCAACTGCGCCGCAGCGCCGCGCCGGCGCGAAAAGTCAGTAGCTGCAGTCGCGCTTTTTACGAGCGCGGCGCACTTCGAGGTCGAAGCGCTCGCGCGTGTGGTTCTTGTCGGAAGTCTGCAGGTGGGGCCACATTTCGTCGGGCTCCGCACCCATCCCGATCAGCGTATTGATAGTCATGTCCCAATAGGAGGCGAACTTCACGATGGTGCCGTCGTCGAGACGTTCGTAGATCAGCGGAATGGCTGGCCCTGCCTCGGAACCGATGTGGCAAAGTCCCTGCACGCCGGCAAGATAGGGGTGCTGCCAGGCATTGCGGTTGTTCTTGTCGGCCTTGTAGTTCTGCGCATCGTCAATCAGGTAAATCAGCGTCGGTATGGCGTCGGCCCCGAACACGGAAAGCCGTCTTAGCGCGACATAGGCATTGACGCGGGCTTCGGAATCGCGCGCCAGCCGTTCGAGCTCAGCACGGTAGGGCCGGACTGCGTCCTCAGGTAGTGAGGCTATGGCCGAAGCCAGATAGCCGATGGAGTAGCCGAGATAGGTCGGGTGATCTTCCTTCTCGTCGGGCGGCGTGTCGAACAGGCGGCCAAACAGGGCAGCCGCGAAGCGGGAGGCGAGCGCCGGATCGTCGCCCGCGAATTTCCGTACCGGCGCACTGGCGTTGCGCGGAACCGGCACCCGCCGGTCTTCCAGGATGCGCGCTGCAACCATGGCATCGTCGGTCGTGGCGTCCTTGCTGCGATGGATCTCCTCGAAGAAGTCGGCCATCACCTTGGCCTTGGCGCGGTCGATCGGGCCCGGTTGGTCAAGGGCGGCGACGATGATCTCTTCGGTCGACGTATCGCGCTGGTCCGCCTCGCCGATGGCGAGATCGAAGCCGAGAGATTTCCGGAGGAAGGGTTCGAGCGGCGGCGCGGGATAATATTGCTTCGCCTCGCCCTCGTAGACGGTCCTGCGCAGAAAGCCGGGCTTCATCTTCAGGCCGTAGCCCGAAGCATAGGACGGCAGGAGGAGGGGCAGCAGCGGACTGTAGGTAACGCCGGTCGAACGGTAATGCTCGACGAGACTGCCATTGTCCCGGCCGTAGAACGAAAGCCGTTCGGCGCGCACCGTGTCGGCGAAGGGGTCGAGGCCGGCTTCACGCGCCGAGTTGCGATCGGTGACGGCTCCCCAGAGCAAAACCGCGTCGGCGTCGGCCAGCGTTGCCGGTTCCACGATCAGGCAGGTTCCAGACGCTGCCTTGAGGCGGAGCAGATCGGCCGGGGACTTGTCGCCCTGCTGCCGGATATTGCCGGGGATGGCGAGCTTGTTCATGCCGTCGGAAAGGTCGAAGTCCGGGCAGGCCACGCGCTGCTCCAGACGGTACATCGTTCCCTCGGTCGCGTCGTCGGGCTCACTGAGTGGTGCCTTGGCCTTGACCATGAGAATGCGGCCAACCGCCTGCTTGAGCAGCGCGCGCTGGCAGAAATCGTCGCATTCCGCCTTGCGCCGAAATCCACCCGTAGTGACGACCGCAAGTGTCGTCATGGCGGGCGGTGCAGCGATCCGGTCGATATCGCCGCTCATCAGCGTTGCGACATTGGCCTCGAGGCGGCGGTTTTCGATAAACGGCACGACGGCAAGTGCTGCCAGCGCCAAAACCGCGCTGAATGGCCAGAACCGCACGCCCACCAGTGCCAGCAGGATGTGCGCAATTCGTGCGCTGAGCAGGAACACGAAGATTGGCGGGATGGCGGCCAGGATCAGCGTGAGCGGCAGGCCGACGATCGAAATTGCCGCGATGACGGCGATCGTCGCGCCAATGGGACTCAGGCAGACCAGCGCGGCCAGCCCAAGCACGACGAGCCAGGTGTCGATCGACAGGGAGCGGAGGCGAAACGGCAATGGCAGGTTCTCCGATTGCGCAGGAACTTCGCATGGGGAGGTTAGCCTGAGGTGAATCCGGCGGCCGGACGGCACCGGCCGCTTGCGGTGACGGTGGGGAATATCCTAGAGTTCGCGTGCCGCGTCATCGGTCCTGCCGGGCGCGATTTCTGTTTCTTGTACGCCCCGAGCGGGCATGAATTGCATTTGCACGGGATCGTGCGCCGCCGCCATCGGCTGCGGACATGCCCGACAGGTGAGGAGGGAATTCCAATGGCTCTGACGATTAACAGCATGGCGCCCGATTTCGAGGCGAACACGACCGAGGGAAAGATCCGTTTCCACGACTGGCTGGGCGACAGCTGGGGCGTGCTGTTTTCGCATCCCAAGGATTTCACGCCTGTCTGCACGACAGAACTCGGCCGCATGGCGGCGCTGAAGCCGGAATTCGACAAGCGCGGCGTCAAAGTGATCGGCCTCAGCGTCGATCCGGTCGAGAATCACGCCCGCTGGTCGGCCGACATCGCTGACACGCAGGGATTTGCACCGAACTATCCGATGATCGGCGACACTGACCTGAAGGTCTCGAAGCTCTACGGTATGCTGCCGGCCGATGCCGGCGAGACCTCGGACGGCCGCACGGCGATGGACAATGCGACCGTACGGACGGTTTTCGTCATCGGTCCGGACAAGAAGATCAAGCTGGCGCTGATCTACCCGATGAGCACCGGGCGCAACTTCGACGAGATTCTGCGCGTCATCGATTCCATGCAGTTGACGGCCAAGCACAAGGTGGCGACCCCGGTGGACTGGAAGCAGGGCGACGACGTGATCATCCTGACCTCTGTGACCGACGAAGACGCCAAGAAGCAGTATCCCGGCGGTTTCAAGACGATACGCCCCTATCTGCGCACGGTTCCGCAGCCGAAATAGGCGGCACGCCGGCAAGGCGCACGGTCGGACAGCGAGCATCCCGGCAACGCCGAAGCCGTCCCGGTGGCTCCAAGGCCTGCATGACGCGAGCGACGCGATGGCGTATGCTGCGCCTGCTAACTGCGATGAAACGCGGAGGAACGACCGATGCGTCCGAGCACACTCCTTGTTCTTTGCATGCTCACCCTCGGCACCATTGGGCTGACCTTGTCGGGGGCCATGGCGCAGACGAGCGATGCCGGCTGCGTGCTCGAACCGACCGATGGCGGGCGCAGCATACTGCGCTGTGCCGACGGGCTTTCCATCACCGTCGAGCCCGGGGCACGCTACTCGCTGATTGACCGGAATTCTGACGGCAAGGCCGATGGCGCTGCCCTGCGCAGCAAGGCCGTGCTGATCGACGGTCCGGCAGGTGCGGCCGGCGGCTTCAAGGTGATCACGCCGCAGGCAATTGCCGCGGTGCGCGGCACGCGCTGGGCAGTCGACGTCGCGGGCGGCAAGACGGCCGTATTCGTGGTGCGCGGCCGGGTCTCGGTGCAAAGGGCGACGGGCGGCGAACGCGTGGTCCTGCGACCCGGCGAGGGTGTCGACGTCGATCGCGGTACCGGCCCGCTGACGGTGAAGCGGTGGCCCGCGGCGCGTGTTTCGGCGCTGCTTGCGCGCCTCGGTCAATGATCGGGGATGAACGGCCGTGCGCTCCAGACGCTGATCGCGCTTGCTCTTACGCTTCTCTGGGGCGTCGGCCTGTCGCTGCAGCACTGGCGCGGACACGCGTGGTTTCTCGACCGCGTCGAGGCGAGCATGTCGGATCTGCGCATGCTGGCGCGTGGGCCGCGCGCCGCGCCTGACGCCGTCACCATCATCGCCATCGACGACGCGACGGTCGAACTTGCCGGAGGCTATCCGCTGAAGCGTGACGTGCTGGCGCGGATCGTGGCAGCAATCGCGCAGGCAGGCCCGCGCGCGATTGCCGTCGACCTGCTGCTTGTCGATCCGGGCCCTGAACCGGGCGATGCCGCGCTTGCCGCGGCACTAGCCCAGGTGCCGAGCGTCATTGCAGCCGCCGCGGTCTACGGCGAAGAAGGCCAGTCAGTAAGCGACAAGGGGCCGCTCGGCGGCATCGCTCAGGCCGAGCGCTTCCTGATGCCGCTGAAACGGTTCGGCGACGTGGCGGCAGTCGGCGTGGTCAATGTATCGACCGACCAGAGCGGCGCGCCGCGCGCCGTGCCGATGCTGTTTCGCTCGGGAGACGATGTGCAGTCGTCGCTGCCACTGCGTGTCGCGGCGCTGGCTGGCGGGCAGGAGCCGGTGATCGAGCCGGGCGGCATCGTCGTCGGCGCTCGGTTGGTCGCCACCGATGCCGGCCAGATGCTGCCGCTTTCCTTCTACGGACCGCGCGGCACGATCCGGACGACCAGCGCCGCCGACCTGCTGCTCGGGAGGGTCGGCGAGGACCTGTTCCGCAACCGGGTGGTGGCGGTGGGCGCGACGGTGACCGGCGGCGGCGACGTGTTCGCGACGCCCTTCGACCCGGTGTTGCCCGGCGTCGAGGTCATCTCGACGGCGATTTCGCACCTCGTTACCGGCGACGGGCCGGTCCGCAACCGCGCAACAAGACTGGGCGACGGGATCATCGCCACCCTGCTTGGGCTTTCGCTGGTCGGACTGATCGCCTGGCGCCGCAGTGCGGTCGGCGGCGCGGTGCTGGCTGCCGTGCTACTCCTCTGGCTAGCTGGCAACATGGCCGCCTTCACCCAGGGCATCTGGCTCAGCGCCGCGCTGCCTCTTGCCGTCGCCGTACCGCCTGTCATGCTCTTCGGCCTTGCCCAGATATGGCTCGACCGGGGACGGGCACAGCATTTCGCCAGACGCGCCGAATTGCTGCAGAGATTCCAGGCGCCCGCACTGGCGCGGCAACTGGCGCGCGATCCCGATTTCCTGAGCACGCCGGTCCGGCAGGACGCGGCTATCGTCTTCATCGACATTTCGGGCTTCACCGGCCTCAGCGAAACGCTCGGACCCGACACCGTGCGGGACCTGCTGAACGGCTTCTACGAGATGGTCGAGACCGAGGCGACCGGCTGCGGCGGCACCATCACCAGCTTCATGGGCGACGGCGCGATGATCGTGTTCGGCCTGCCCGGAGCCGACAGCGGCGACGCGGCGACGGCGCTTGACTGCTGCGTCAGGCTTGCCGGTGCGACGCGGCGCTGGCTCGCCGGACTCTCCGCGGCGGTTGGAGCCCGCGTCGGCTTCAAGATCGGCGCCCATTTCGGGCTGGTCGTGGCGTCGCGGATGGGCAACGAGGGACACCACCAGCAGATCACCGCGACGGGCGACACGGTCAATGTGGCGAGCCGCCTGATGGAAGTGGCGGCCGCGAGAGGCGCCGAACTGGCGCTCAGCGACGACCTGCTGCGGGCGGCCGGGCTGGACGCGGCGGTGCGCGGCACTGGCCGTCTCGAGGGCCCAGCGGAAGTGCCCATCCGGGGCCGGGCCGGCGGCCTGTTCGTCTGGTACTGGCGCGCCGGCGCGGGAACCGAAGCCGGCTAGACGCCGATGCCGCGGGCCTTCAGTGCTTCCGAGATCTCGTCGAGGACCGCGGGATCGTCGATCGTCGCCGGCATCTTCCAGTCCTCGCGATCGGCGATCTTTTGCATGGTACCGCGCAGTATCTTGCCCGAGCGGGTCTTCGGCAGGCGCTTAATTGTGACGACGATCTTGAACGCGGCGACAGGGCCGATGCGCTCGCGCACAAGGGCGACGATCTCGCGCTCGATCTCGGCGACATCGCGCGAGACGCCGGAGTTCAGCACGACGAAGCCGCAGGGCGCCTGGCCCTTCAGCGCATCGGCCATGCCGATGACGGCGCACTCGGCGACGTCCGGATGCTCGGCCAGCACTTCCTCCATGCCGCCGGTCGACAGGCGGTGTCCGGCGACGTTGATGATGTCGTCGGTGCGGGCCATGATGAAGAGGTAACCGTCATCGTCGATATAGCCCGCGTCGGCTGTCTTGTAGTAGCCGGGGAACTCGTCGAGATAGGCCTGCCGGAAGCGCTGGTCGGCGTTCCACAGCGTCGGCAGGCAACCGGGCGGCAGCGGCAGCTTCAGAACCACATTTCCGAGCGTTCCCCTTTCCACCGGATGGCCGGCATCGTCAAGAACCTGGACGTCGTAACCCGGCATCGGCACGCAGGGCGAGCCATACTTGACCGGCAGGATGCCGAGTCCGACCGGGTTCTGCGAGATCGGAGCGCCTGTCTCGGTCTGCCACCAGTGGTCGATGACCGGGACGCCGAGGTGGCGCTCAGCCCACTTGATGGTTTCGGGGTCGGCGCGTTCGCCGGCGAGAAACAGCGTGCGGAACTTCGACAGATCGAATTTCGGCACGAATTCGCCCCGCGGATCCTCCTTCTTGATGGCGCGGAAGGCGGTCGGCGCCGTGAACAGCGATGCCACGCCGTGCTCGGCGATGACGCGCCAGAAGGTGCCTGCGTCAGGCGTGCCGACCGGCTTGCCCTCGAACAGCACTGTGGTGCAGCCGGCGAGCAGTGGCGCATAGACAATGTAGGAGTGGCCGACGACCCAGCCGACATCGGAGGCCGCCCAGAAGACCTCGCCCGGATCGATGCCGAACTCGTTCTTCATCGACCAGTGCAGCATGACCATGTGGCCGCCATTGTCGCGCACCACGCCCTTGGGCTGGCCGGTGGTGCCGGAGGTGTAGAGGATATAGAGCGGGTCTGTTGCGGCGACCGGCACGCAATCGATCTTGCGTCCGGCGGCTTTTGCCGCCGCGACGCCCTGCGCGTAGTCGACATCGCGGCCCGGCACGAGTTCGCAGTCGAGCTGCGGTCTTTTCAGGATGATGGTGCGCTCGACCTTGTGGCGGGCAAGATCGATGGCACCGTCGAGCAGCGGCTTGTAGGCCACGGTGCGGCCGGGTTCGAGGCCGCAGGAGGCCGAGATGATGAGCTTTGGCGTCGCGTCGTCGATGCGGGTGGCGAGCTCGCGCGCGGCAAAGCCGCCGAAGACGACCGAATGGATCGCGCCGATGCGGGCACAGGCGAGCATGGCGAAGGCGGCCTCTGCCACCATTGGCATGTAGATGATGACGCGGTCGCCTTGTCCGACGCCCTGGTCGACGAGCACGGCGGCAAGTGCGGTGACTTCGGCCTGCAGTTCGGCATAGGTGAATTTCCTGACCGTGCCGGTCATGGCGCTGTCGTGGATCAGCGCGAGCTGATCGGCGCGGCCGTTCTCGACATGCCGGTCGACGGCGTTATGGCAGGTGTTGCAGAGCGCGCCGGGGAACCAGCGACCATAGATGCCCGCCGTTTCGTCAAAAACCTTGTCGGCAGGTTTCACCCAGTCGATGGCTTTCGCGGCTACGGCCCAAAATCCTTCCGGATCGCGTTTCCAGCTGTCGTAGACGTCGTGATAGCGCGATGCCATGGCTTCCTCCCAGAATGCCATGCTGTTTTAAGCCCGCCCGACCATGCCGTCCATGCGACGAACGACCTGTGCGGCAGAATGCGCGACTTGCGCCCTATTGCGGGCGTCGGGATGCGTTCAGAGCGGCCAGCGCTTTGATGCGCGCACGGTCGAGCGTGGCCTGCAGGCCGTCGCTGCCGAAGGGTGACTTGAAGTCGAAAGCGTGCGGGCCCGGCCGGTGGTCGGCGAGATGCTCAAGGCGGGCGACCGCCTCGGCCCAGTCGGGGATGTGGGCATCATCAACCCACCAGAGGACGTAGGGAGGCCATTCAGGCTTCACCATCCATAGGCGGCCGTGCTTCAGCGCTTCCGCATGCTGTCCGCTGTAGGAGAAGGCCATCGCGGACTCTATGTCGGTCCAGAGCGAGATCGTCGAGGGCGACCAGCCGTCGCCGCGCTCGACGTAGAAGCGCGGGTAGACCTGCGGGCCCCAGCTTGCCGGGCCGAGCTCGTCCTCGTAACCGGAACGGGCGATGTAGCCCTCGGCCGTCTCGGCAGCTGCGAAGGCGGCATCGTTGCGGTCGTGGAAGCCCTGGTTGGCGTTATCATCGGCGCTGCCTTGGAACATGCCGAAGGTGTAAAGGGCAAGGCGCCTGCCGGTCATCGTCATTTGCCGCGGTTCATGAGCCTGTCTTTATACAGCGGCGGAGCCGGGATGAAGACGCTTGGGTCGACGATCCACTTTGACAGAACGGCGCGTTGCTGGTCAAACGCGCCATGAGCAAAGTCCTCGCCTTCGTGATCATCGGCCTGATGGCCGTGCAACTGATCAAGCCGCTCGGCCTGCCGGGCCTCAGGCAAAGGCGCGATTTCTGGAAGCTGGCGGTGGGCGCGCTGGCGGCCATCTCGCTGACGGTACTGGTCAGCCACGACTGGTAGCTCACTCGCCGTCAAGGACGAAGCCGAGCATGTGTTCGGCCCAGGCCCTGTAACCGGCCTCCGAGGCATGAAAGCCATCCGACGAGAAACCGGCCTCGGGATCGGTGATCGCGAGCCGCGTGGCGGGCACTGCGCCGCGTTCGAGGCATAAAAGCTCGCCGAGCCGGTTGATGGCATCGGCGCGGATCTCGAGAATCCGGCCAAGCATGTCAGGCAGGGCCGGCACGCGCGAAAAATCGACGACCGGCGACCAGACGATGCGGGCCTCCGGCCACTTGGCGCGAAGCGCATAGAGCAGCCCGCCGAATTCGCGCTTGAAGCGCGGCAGCGTGTGAAAATTCTTGACGTCGTTGGTGCCCAGGCTGACCACGATATGGGACCAGGCATCGGGCGACAGGTTGGGCAGGACATGGTCGCGGATCTGGCCCGACGTCGCGGAATTGAAGCCGGCGGCCCGCCACTTGACGGAGCGGCCGGTGCGTTCAGCGATCAGCGCCGCAAGCTGCGCGGCGAGGCCGCTTTCAGAATGACCGACGCCGACCGAGGCCGCCGATGAATCGCCCAGGACCAGCAGCGAGAGCGCCGGTTCCTTTCCGGCTATGCGGTGGAGGATCGGCCCTTCGGCCGGGCGCATGCGCGTCGTGCGGCGGCGCACGCCGAGGCCCTGCCAGACATAGACCGGGAAAGCGAGCCAGGTGAGGAAGAGACGGAGCATCGGCGAGTTATAGCGGCGCGGGACAAAAGGAGAAGCCCCTGCCGGAGCGGGCCATTTTCGCGGAAGCTACCCGATCCCCATGACCATCCTGGTTGACGCTGGATGGGTCTAGGTACAACTGCCCAGATGTTATGCTCCGATCTCCGGCCGACCAGAAGTCGCGCCGGAGGGAACACTTGGTATCAGCCGGCGCGGGATGCTTCGAAGATGCTGTCGATCGCCGAAGCCAGCGCGGCGTTGAATTCTGCGTCGCTCTGGCTGGCCGACAGGCCTTCGGTCAGCGCGCGCGAAAAGCTGGCGATCATGCCAGTGTTCTGGCGCAGCCTTTCATTGGCCTCCTCTCGCGAGTAGCCGCCGGATAGCGCCACGACGCGCAGGACGCGCGGATCGGCGATCAGCGGCGCGTAGAGGTTCGCCTTCTCGGGCAGCGTCAGTTTGAGCATGATCTGCTTGCCGGCCGGCACCTTGTCGAGGTGCCTGCGGATTTCAGCGAGGAGAATGTCCTCGGCTTTCGCCTTGTCCGGGATCGAGATCGTGACCTCGGGCTCGATGATCGGGACGAGGCCGTGCGACAGGATCTGCAGCCCGATTTGGAACTGCTGGTCAACGACCGCGGCGATGCCTTTAGGATTCGCGGCGTCGATCACCGAGCGCATCTTGGTGCCAAAGATGCCTTTCTCGACCGCACGCTTCAGAAGAGCGTCGAGTTCGGGCATGGGCTTCATGAGCTTGACGCCGTCCACTGTATCCGCCAGCCCCTTGTCGACCTTGAGGAACGGCACAACGTGGCGGTTCTCCCAGAGATACTTTGCGGTCGGCGTGCCGTCGATGTCGCGGTCCATGGTCTGCTCGAACAGGATCGCGCCCATCACCTTGTCGCCGGTGAAGGCAGGCGACTTGATGATGCGGGTGCGCATCCTGTGAACGAGATCGAACATTTCCGCTTCACTTGACCAGGCGCTTTCGTCGACGCCATAGAGCTTGAGCGCCTTCGGCGTAGAGCCGCCGGACTGATCGAGCGCTGCAATGAAGCCGTCTTTGGTCGCGGCCTGCGCAGTCATTTCCTTGTTCATTTCATCCTCCAGCGGCGACCGTTTTCCGGGCGCTCAGTACGCAAACTCGTGCCTGGACACCCCTTGCGGCGGCTGCCGTCGTCAGCCCGCCATCCAACCGAAGGTGCCCGTCAAGACCCGCACACGCCCCCTCGGGGTCATGCAGCTTGGAACGGCAATAGCAGAACAATCAGGCCTACGAAATCCCGGAAATCGGCAGATCGGCGTCGCTGCGGAATTCAATCGATCCAAGGCCGATTGAGTCCGGTCAAAGCGGGAGGGCGGCTGCCTGCGGCCCGACAGCGAGCGCAGGCGAAGTGGCCTCTCGCCGTCTCGGGTGTTCCATGCCCCAACTCCGCAGAGCCTCGATCACCTCGCGGAGGCGACGGCCCTTTTCAGTCAGTCGATACTCCACACGCGGCGGTACCACGGCGAAGACTTCCCGGTGAACGATGCCATCAGCCTCGAGCTCCCGGAGTTGCTTGGTGAGGCTGCGCTGCGTGACGTTGCCGACGCGCCGAGCCAACTCGTTGAAGCGCAGCGTCTCGTCCATCAGATGATAGATCAGCAGGCCCTTCCACTTTCCGGCTATCTGCTCGAGGGCGGCCTCGACCGGACAGCCGCCACTGCAATCGTACCTCTCGAAGCGGGGAGACCTGAGCTCGTCGTCTACAGTATCCATTTTGTACCTATAGGCCGAAATTGTGCGTACTTGCGATGTGTAGGCTACCCGTCCATATGCGCCTGTAGCTGAACAATGTCAAAGCAGCTCGCCGCTTCGCGCCGGTGGCTGGTACCGAGAAAACGAGACATGACGACCATACTGATTACCGGCTCCACCGACGGCATCGGCCTGGAAACAGCGAAATTGCTGGCCAAGGGCGGTCACAGCGTGTTGCTGCACGGGCGCACCAAGGCGAAACTTGGCCAGGTTGCCCAAACG
This sequence comes from Alphaproteobacteria bacterium, assembly GCA_018823835.1. Classification (GTDB taxonomy): domain Bacteria; phylum Pseudomonadota; class Alphaproteobacteria; order Rhizobiales; family Rhizobiaceae; genus CAMYMG01. The sequence continues at coordinate 1,617,523 of JAHJHT010000002.1, forward strand.
CTCTCCCCGATTTCGGGTGGCGCGAAGGTCGAGACCTTCGTGGCTGATCTGTCGGACATGGCTGCTGTCGAGGGCCTTGCTGCAGTTGTTGCCGATCGAACCGGTCGTCTCGATGTGCTGATCAACAACGCCGGCATTTTCAAAACGCCCGATACCAGAACTGCCGACGGGCTGGATGTTCGGTTCGCGGTCAATACGATTGCACCATACCTTCTGACCATGCGGCTTCTACCGCAGCTCGAACCTTCAGGACGGGTAGTCAACCTGTCCTCCGCGGCTCAGAATCCCGTCGATCACGAGGCGCTCGCCGGTTGGACCCCGCTGTCCGACATGGCTGCCTATTCGCAAAGCAAACTCGCGCTGACGGCGTGGTCGATGCATTTGGCGCGGACACTCGGCGAGACCGGCCCCGCGATCATTGCGGTCAATCCTGGTTCGCTGCTTGCCACCAAAATGGTCAAGGAGGGCTTCGGCGTTGCCGGAAGCGATATCCGGATTGGCGCCGATGTCCTCTACAGGGCAGCGCTGTCGGAGGAGTTCGCATCAGCCTCAGGCCGCTACTTTGACAATGATTCCGGCCGGTTCGATTTACCCCACCCGGACGCTCTGGACCCCGCGAAATCCGCCGGGATTGTCCGCGCCATCGAAGCGTGTCTGGCGCGGCTGTCGATAGCAGCCTGATCATCCCACATCTGCAATCACCACCCCCAAGTCAGGAGAAGCCCAATGAAAGCTGTTGGCTATAGAACACCCGGCCCGCTCGACCGCGAAGACGCACTGATCGATTTCGAGATCGACAGGCCGACGGCAACCGGACGCGACCTGCTGGTCCGCGTCCGGGCGGTCTCGGTCAATCCGGTTGACTACAAGATTCGCATGAACCGTCCGCCGGAAGGCGATGCGCCGGCGATCCTCGGCTGGGATGCGGTCGGCGAAGTGGTCGAGACCGGCGACAAGGCGACGATGTTCAAGCCGGGCGACAACGTCTGGTATGCCGGCGCCATCGACCGATCCGGCACCAATGCGGAATACCACCTGGTCGACGAACGCATCGTCGGCAACAAGCCAGAATCGGCAACCAATGCAGAAGCTGCGGCGCTGCCGCTGACGACGCTGACGGCTTACGAAATGCTGTTTGACCGCCTGCGGGTGAATGACCCGGTGCCGGGCGCCGCGAAGGCTGTGCTTATCATCGGCGGTTCGGGAGGGGTCGGGTCGATCGCGATCCAGCTTCTGCGGGCGCTGACCGACCTCACTGTCATTGCGACGGCTTCACGCGGCAAAACGAAGGCCTGGGTAAGCGAACTCGGCGCGCATCATGTGATCGACCACAGCAAGCCGCTCCCGCCGCAAGTCGAGGCGCTCGGGCTCGGCCAACCCGGCTACGTGTTTTCGACCAACCGCACGGACCTCTACATCGGCCAGGTCGCGGAACTGATAGCGCCGCAGGGACGGTTCGGGTTGATCGACGACCCCGACACACTGGATGTCTCGCCCTTCAAGAGAAAGTCTGTCTCCACGCATTGGGAATTGATGTACACGCGCTCGCTGTTCCAGACACCCGACATGGGCAAGCAGGGCGAAATCCTGAACGAGGTCGCGGCTCTACTCGACGCGGGCAAGATCCGGTCGACCGCAACTGACGTGCTCGGCGCCGTAACGGCTGCCAACCTCAAGCGCGCTCACGCCCAACTCGAGACGGGCACGGCCCACGGAAAGCTGGTGCTCGAAGGATTCTAAAACCGACAAGCGATCGCCAGACCTGTCATCTGCGCTAGCTCCCGGACAGGACGGCGACGCCGGGAAGCTCCTTGCCTTCCATCCATTCGAGGAAGGCACCGCCGGCCGTAGAGACGTAAGTGAAGTCGTCGGCGACGGCGGCATGGTTGAGCGCGGCCACCGTGTCGCCGCCGCCGGCGACGGAGACGAGCGTGCCGGCGCGCGTGTCCTTGGCGGCGTGCCTTGCGACGGCCACGGTCGCCTTGTCGAACGGCTCGATCTCGAAGGCACCAAGCGGACCGTTCCAAACCAGGGTGGCCGCGCGGTCGACCCATTCGTTGACCGCGTCGACGGTCTTCGGTCCGACATCGAGCACCATCGCGTCAGCGGGGATGGCGCCGATGTCGACGGTCTCGTTGGCGGCGCCTGCCTTGAACTCTCGGGCGACCACACCGTCGACCGGCAGGACGATGGCGCAGCCTGCGGTGGCCGCCTCGATCATGATCTGCCGCGCCGTCTGGGCGAGGTCGTGCTCGCAGAGCGATTTGCCGACATCGGTGCCGCGCGCGGCGAGGAAGGTGTTGGCCATGCCGCCGCCAATGACCAGGGCATCGACCTTCTGGACGAGGTTCATCAGGAGATCGAGCTTGCTCGATATCTTGGCGCCGCCGACGATGGCAACGACCGGTCGGGTCGGATTGCCGAGGCCCTTTTCCAGCGCGTCGAGCTCGGCCTGCATGGTGCGCCCCGCATAGGCGGGAAGCAGGCGGGCGAGGCCCTCGGTCGAGGCGTGGGCGCGGTGGGCGGCGGAAAAGGCGTCGTTGACATAGAGGTCGCCACTGGCGGCCAGCCGCTTGGCGAATTCAGGGTCGTTCTTCTCTTCCTCCTTATGGAAGCGGGTATTTTCCATCAGCGCGATGTCGCCGGGCATCATCGCGAAGACGGCACCTTGCGCCGCCTCGCCGACGCAATCGCCGATGAAGGCAACCGGGCGGCCGATGACGTCGCTTGTCGCGCGGGCAACAGGCTCGAGCGACATGGATGGGTCGGGGCCGTCCTTCGGGCGTCCGAAATGCGCCAGAAGGATCACCTTTGCGCCCTTGTCGGAAAGCTCCAGGATCGTCGGGGCGACGCGCTCGATGCGGGTAGCGTCGGTGACCTTGCCGTCAGCCATCGGCACGTTGAGATCGACACGCACAAGCACGCGCTTGCCCTTGACGTCGCCGATATCGTCGAGCGTTCTGAAACCGGCCATGATGGTCATTCCCTTCGTTCAAAAAATCCGCCGGACATTATCGCGAAGCGGCCCGGATGCAAGCCACCGAGGCGCTAGTTGCCCCGGCTGTTGTAGGTATCCTGGTCATCGATGCGCTCGGATGTCGGTTCCACATCTTCGCCACGGCGGCGCCGGCGCCAGCCCGCGACAAGCTGGCGTATGCGGTCGGCGAACTCGGTCGGGCTGAGGAAGGGAGGGATGCTGGTGAGCTGCGGGGTGGGCTCGAAGGAAAGGCCAACACTGACGATCCTGCCGCTGTCGTCGACGTCCCGCACGATGAGTTCGATCGGGCCGATGGTGACGCGGTCTGCATATTCGGCCCGACCGCCGAGGCGCTGCAGGATCAGCTGGCCGATGTTCAGCTTCAGCTCGGGATCCGTGAGGCCGGGGCTGTAGTTGTCCTCCAGTTCGCTGGCCATATGCGTGGGATCGAGCGCGAAGGCGCCGAAGAAATCGGCGTCGTCGGGGCTGACTTCCGTCGGGCTGGCGAACAGGCGGTCGAGCAGGCGCGGATAGCGGTCGGGCACGAAGATGTAGACATGGTCGCCGGCGACCAAGCGCCCCGCATCCTGGTATTTCATCGATCGGCCTTCGCGGACAACGAGCGACGGACGCGCCCAGCGCGGGATGCGCTCGCCGCGCGCCACCGGACTGCCGGCCACAACCGTGTAGGCCAGGAGTTCGTGATGCGCCGAGCCTGGCAATTCAAGCTCGACTTTCTCGAGCGGACCGATGCGCGGCGGAACAATCAGGCCGAGCCGCCTGGCCAGCGGGCCGATGGTCCAGCCCTGGACGATGAGCGACACCAGCACGATGATGAAGGCCATGTTGAACATGGTACGGCCATGCTCCAGATCGGCCAGCAGCGGCGTGATGGCAAGCAGGATGGAGACGGCGCCGCGTAGGCCGACCCACGAGATGAAGGCGGTCTCCTGGCGCGGGAAACGGAACGGGATCAGGCAGAGCCAGACCGCGATGGGCCGGGCTATGAAGATCAGGAACAGGCCGAGCGCGACTGACACCGGCAGAATGGGAAGGAACTGTGAAGGCGTCGCGAAGAGGCCGAGCACCAGGAACATGATGATCTGCGCAAGCCATGAAACACCGTCCTGGAAACGCTTCAGCAGGGCCTCGCCGCGGATGGAGGAATTGCCGGCGACAAGTCCTGCAAGGTAGACAGCGAGGAAGCCCGAGCCACCGATGGCGCCGCCAAAGGCGAAAACCAGAAGCGACAGTGTCAGGACGAAAATCGGCAGCAGACCGTGTTCAAGGTTCAGCTTGTCGACCAGCCGGCTGATGGCGAGGCCGCCGAGGACGCCGACGATGGCGCCGATGCCCATATTGGCGATGAAGCCAAGGATCAGGTCGGTGATCAGCACTTCCGCGGCCGGGTCCTGCCCGAGCGCGATGATCTCGACAAAGGTTATGGTCAGGAAGATGGCGATCGGGTCGTTGGAGCCGGACTCGATTTCAAGCGTCGAGCGAACGCGGTCGCGCAGCCGGACATTGCCGACGCGCAGCAGGAAGAACACCGCAGCGGCGTCAGTCGACGCCACGGCAGCACCAAGAAGAAGCGATTCAAGCCAGTTGAAGTCGGTCAGGTAGAAGGCCGCAACGCCGAACAGGCCGGTGGTCAGGCCGACGCCGATGGTGGCCAGCGAGAGCGCGGGCAGGGCGGCTTGGCGCAACGCCGAGAGTGGCGTGCCGAAACCGGAATCGAAAAGGATGGCTGCGAGCGCTAGCGACCCTATGAAATAGGCGACGCCTGCATTGTCGAACTGAATGCCGAGACCATCGGCCCCGGCGGCCAATCCGAGGGCGAGAAAGAGCAGCAGCAACGGCGCGCCGAAACGGAAGGCGACAAGACTCGAGAACGCGGCGGCGAGCACCAGCCCGGTACCGACCAACGTTACGAGATAGACCGTATAATACATGCGGCCCTTGCCCCTCCAATTGCCATTTCTGCGTTGTCGTTACAGTGCGGCGAAGACAAGGCGTCGCGCAACCAGACAGGGCGATTTTGTGCCGCGCCGACGAAGATTCAGCACGAACGAAAACGCCCGGCCGAAGCCGGGCGTTTCAGAACCGATGTCGGACCGGTCAGGCGATGGTCTTGCCGAAGGCGACGGTGGTGTCGGCCATGCGGTTGGAGAAGCCCCATTCATTGTCGTACCAAGACAGAACCGAGACGAAATTGCCGTCCATCACCTTGGTCTGGTCGAGCGCCATGGTGGATGAGGCCGGATCATGGTTGAAGTCGATCGAGACATTCGGGTGGTGGGTGACGGCCAGCACGCCCTTCAGCTTGCCCTTCGAGGCGGCAATCACCGCGTTGTTGATTTCCTCGACGGTGGTCGAACGCTTGGCGATGAACTTCAGGTCGACGACCGAGACGTTCGGGGTCGGCACACGGATCGAGATGCCGTCGAGCTTGCCCTTGAGTTCCGGCAGCACCAGGCCGATGGCCTTGGCAGCACCTGTCGACGTCGGGATCTGCGACAGGGCGGCGGCGCGGGCGCGGTAAAGATCCTTGTGCATGGTGTCCAGCGTCGGCTGGTCGCCCGTGTAGGAATGGATCGTCGTCATCATGCCCTTTTCGATGCCGACCGTCTCGTGCAGCACCGCAGCAAGCGGGGCGAGGCAGTTGGTGGTGCAGGACGCGTTCGAAATGACGATGTGGTCCTTGGTCAGCTGGTCGTGATTGATGCCGTAGACGACGGTCAGGTCAGCGCCGTCGGACGGTGCCGAGACGATGACGCGCTTGGCGCCGGCGTCGAGATGGGCGGCGGCCTTGTCGCGTGCTGTGAAGATGCCGGTGCATTCGAGCGCAATGTCAATGCCGAGCTCCTTCCACGGCAGCTGCGATGGATCCTTGATTGCGGTGACCTTGAACTTTTCCTTGCCGATGGCGATGGAGTCGCCGTCGACGGTCACTTCATGCGGGAAGCGGCCATGCACGCTGTCGTAGCGCAGAAGGTGGGCGTTGGTCTCGACCGGGCCGAGATCATTGACGGCAACGATGTCGATGTCGGTGCGGCCGGATTCGTAGATGGCGCGGACGATGTTGCGGCCGATGCGGCCGAATCCGTTGATGGCAACTCTTACGGTCATGGTGATCTCCCTGGGGACGCGGGCTGGAGGGCTCGCAGCTTCATAGCGGCGCGGGCCGAAATAATCCAGCCGGGAACGCCGTTGGCCTAAATCGATTAGGTCCTTGCCTCGCTAGCAGTTGGTCGACTGCAGCGACGCCGGCTTCACTTCTTGTGAAGCCGTTCCTCGGCCGCCTTGACGGTCGCCTCGGCGGTAATGCCGAAGTGCGGGTAGAGTTGTTCGATCGGGGCGCTGGCGCCAAAGCCATGCATGCCGATGAAGATTCCGTCGGCCCCGATGAAGCGGTCCCAGCCCATGCGGATGGCCGCCTCGATGGCGATCTTCACAGGGGCGTCGCCCAGGGTCCCGGCCTTGTACTCGTCGCTCTGCTCCTCGAAGAGTTCGAAGGCGGGAACCGAAACGACGCGGGTCGGATGGCCGTGCTCCTGCAGCGCGGTGCGCGCGGCGAGGGCGATCTCTACTTCGGAGCCCGTGGCAAAGATCGTCACGGCAGCCTTGCCGTCTGCGGCGGCGAGTTCGTAGGCACCCTTGGCGCAGAGGTTCTCCGCGACGTATTCGGTGCGCACGGCCGGAAGGTTCTGGCGGGTCAGCGCGATGGTCGACGGCGTCTTGGTCCTCTCCAGTGCAATCTGCCAGCATTCGGCGGCTTCCATCGCGTCGGCCGGGCGGAAGACGATGTGGTTGGGAATGGCGCGCAGCGCGGCAAGATGCTCGACCGGCTGGTGGGTCGGGCCGTCTTCGCCGAGGCCTATGGAATCATGGGTCATGACGAAGATCGACCGGATGCCCATCAGCGAGGCGAGCCGCATTGCCGGGCGGGCGTAATCCGAGAAGCACAGGAAGGTGCCGGAATAGGGGATGACGCCGCCATGCACGGCCATGCCGTTCATGGCTGCGGCCATGCCGTGTTCGCGGATGCCGTAGTGGACATAACGTTCGCCGTAGTGGCCGGGAGCGATCGGCTTGGTCTGGCTGGTCTTGGTGTTGTTGGAGCCGGTTAGGTCGGCCGAGCCGCCGATGGTCTCCGGCACCGCGCCGTTGATGACCTCTAGCGCCATTTCGCTCGACTTGCGGGTGGCGACCTTGGGCTTGTCGGCGGCGAGCTGCTTCTTGTAGTCGGCGATGACGCTGTCGAAGTTCTTTGGTAGGTCGCCGCGCATCCGGCGCTCGAACTCGCTGCGAATGCCGGTCTCGGCTGCGGCGAGGCGCTTTTCCCAGTCGGTGCGCTTGGACACCGAGGCCTTGCCACTGGCGCGCCAGGCGTCAAGGACATCGGCGGGCACGACGAAGGGCTCGGAATCCCAGCCGAAGAATTGTCTCGCACCGGCAATCTCGTCGGCACCCAGCGGCGAGCCATGTGCCTTGTTGGTGCCGGCCTTGGTCGGGGCGCCGAAGCCGATGGTGGTCTTGCAGGCGATCATGGTCGGCTTGTCGGAATGGCGCGCCGCCTCGATGGCGTAGGCGATCGCCTCCGGGTCCATGCCGTCGATGTGGCTGGCGTTCCATCCGGAAGCCTGGAAGCGGGCGACCTGGTCGGTGGAATCGGCAAGCGAGATGTTGCCGTCGATGGAAATGTCGTTGTTGTCCCACAAGACGATCAGCTTGTTGAGCTTGAGATGTCCGGCAAGCGCAATGGCCTCCTGCGAGATGCCTTCCATCAGGCAGCCGTCACCAGCCAGCACATAGGTATGGTGATCGACCAGCGCGTCGCCGAAGGAGGCGTTCAGGATGCGTTCGGCAAGCGCCATGCCGACAGCATTGGCGACGCCCTGGCCGAGCGGGCCAGTGGTCGTCTCGATGCCGGCGGCGTGGCCGTATTCCGGGTGGCCGGCGGTCTTCGAGCCAAGCATGCGGAAGTTCTTGATCTCGTCGATGGTGATGTCTTCGTAGCCGCTGAGATACATCAGCGAATAGAGCAGCATCGAGCCATGGCCAGCCGACAGCACGAAACGGTCGCGGTCGGGCCAGTGCGGATTCTTCGGATCGTGCTTGAGAAAGCGGGTGTAGAGGACCGTCGCTATGTCGGCTGCGCCCATCGGCAGGCCGGGGTGGCCGGAGTTTGCCTTCTGAACCGCATCCATGGAGAGGAAACGGATTGCGTTGGCCATCCGGTCATGCTGCTTGCGATCGGTCATGAAAATTACCGCCAATTCAGGTTTTCGGGACAAGTAGACTGCGTCGGAAACGGGCTTCAAATAGCAGGCGGCGGGCTGCTGTCAATGAATCCAGACCGCCAAAGTAGCCGTGGCGACGTTGAATCTGCCCGCCGACGTTCGGAATGCGGGGGACAGCGTCAAGTGCTTTATTGACGCCAAATTCACACGGTGCCTAATGTTTCGCCTATAAGGCGTTCTGAACGCGAACGATTCGGTGATGGGCGGGAGCAAAACGGGTGCCATGACCGGGGATGCAACATTAAAGGAAGTCATTGCCCGGCTGGGCAAGGCTATCGATGTGCTCGAGCATGCCGCCACCGTCCGGCTGGAGCGCGAGCAGGATTATTCGGAAGCAGACGCGGAAGTGCAGCGCCTGAACGCCGACCGGGCGCGGCTGGCGCAGGAACTCGACGGCGCCGAGGCGCGCAGCGAACGTCTCGAGGACGCCAACAAGGAAGTGTCGCGACGGCTGGTGACAGCGATGGAAACCATCCGCGCCGTGCTGGACAGGTAGTGAAATGGCCCAGGTAACAGTCACCATCGACGGCAAGGCCTATCGCATGGCCTGTGACGAAGGCCAGGAAGAGCACCTGATGGAGCTGGCGCTGCGCTTCGACCGCTACGTCTCGCACCTGAAGGAATCCTTCGGCGAGATCGGTGACCAGCGACTGACCGTGATGGCCGGCATCATGGTGATGGACGAACTCTCCGAACTTCAAAAGCGGATGATGGGCATGGAAAGCGAGGTGGCGACGCTGCGCAAGACGCGCGATGACGCGCTCACCAAGGCCGACAAGAACGACGCCGCGCTGACCGGCGCGCTGGGCGGACTCGCGCAGCGGATGGAAGCTCTTGCCGAGAAGCTGGCGGTAAAGGCGGGCTGAGGCGCGGGCGCTCTTGCGGCCAGACGGTTCCGTCCCGGCCTTGTCCGTTGTACCCAGGTGCGGAGACAGTTTCGCCTGGCCCGCTCACAGTTCAGGGCGGTCGTGGCTCGCCCCTGCCTCCCGTCCCTAGGGTGGCAGGCAGCAGGTGTGAGGGGTCGGTTTGCAAGCTCACTTGGAACAAGCCCAGTGCCTGTTGAAGAAGGGCATAGTCTGCCTGCCGCTGCGTGCCGACGGTAAGCATCTCGACATTGCGAGAATGGGGTATGAGCCGGTTCACCTGCAGACGATGCGCAAGGACTTGAAGGAGCTTGCCTTCAACAGCATCACATTTCACTTCGCGCAGAAGCCGCCCGACCATGCGACGATATCGAATTGGTTCTCCGGACATCAGGGAAACATCGGTATTCTCGGCGGCGCTGGCGACCTGGTCATCCTCGATTTCGACAGTACTGCGGATTACGACGCCTGGTGCCGCAGGCACCAGGAAGTGGCCGATGCCGCACCGCAGGCGATGACGCCTGGCGGTTGTCACGTGTTCCTTCGCCTGCCCATGCCCCTGAAGTCTTCGAGCATGCACCTGGGATTGCGGCGCGCCGGCCACATCAAGGCGCTCGGCGGCTACGTGGTCAGCAGCCCGTCGGTCGTGCAGGGCGAAGCGTACACCTGGCTGCCCGGCAGGTCGCTTCTGGAGGTGGAGCCGCCGATGGTGGCAGACCTGACTTCCGTTTCCCTACGCCCCGTTTCTCCCATCAAGCAGGGGTATGACCGTCTCATGCGGCGCGGTTCGTTCGAGTTGCAATGACGATATCGGTGGTGATCCCCGCCAGGAACGCGGCAAGAACAATCGGCCGTACGCTGGAGAGCCTGGCCCGCGACCGGCAACTGATCTGCGAGACAATTCTGGTCGATGACGGTTCCGACGACGGGACGGGGCGTGTGGCGGTGGAGGCCGCCCGCGGGACTGGAGTGCCGCTTCGCGTCATCGCCGGCAGGTTCGGCAGTGCCGGCGCGGCGCGCAATGCCGGGCTTGCGGCACTGAAGGGCCGCCACGTTCTCCTCCTCGACGCGGATGACGAGATGGTGCCTGGCGGATTGCGCCGGCTCTGGTCGACCTTGAACGCCGACACAGTCGCCAGAATGGCGGTGGGTGCATCGGTGCGGCGAACGGCGAGGCGCCCCGACAAGATCAAGCGCCCGGTGCCATTCGGCTCGGATCTTCGACAGAATGCCCAAGACTATCTGCTCAACAAGCGACTGCCGATAGCGGTCGGAAGTGCACTGTTCATCGCCGAGGATGGCGACGGCCTGCGCTTTCCGGAATCGATCGGTCTCGACGAGGACACATGCTACTGGGCGGCACTGCTGGCGCGGCTGCCGACGGTGGCGATCTCAGAACCGGTCCTGTTCTACTATCTCGACGAAGATCGCATGAACGAGCGCTTCGTGACGGAGCCGCGAAAACTGCTAACCGGGATCGCGCGCGAGATGAACCGGCTCGGCGCATTCGGAATCGACAAGGCGGCGCTGCAGTGGCGCAAGGCCTGGGTGGCGCTGCGCATCGCGCGGCAGTTGATCATGTACAAGGAGTATCGCGAAGCCGCATACATATTGCGCATGGCGGAAGCGCATGCCGATTTTCGCGGTAGCTGGAAGGTCAACCAGTACAAAACGCGGATTGCCGCCGGCCTCGGGCTGCAGTCGATCGGTTTGCGGCCGCCAGACAGAGCGCGAAAGGCAGGAGCATCGAAATGAGTTCCGGCAGCGCTTCGCTACGGACGCTTGTCCTGACAATCGATCCGGCCAACCCCCCCGTTTCGGGTGCAGAACTGCGGAATTTCCAGAATGCCTCGGCGGCCGCCGAATTCGGTCGAGTGACGCTGGCCTCGATGCGACCCCCGAGCGGTGCGACACCTGACGCGCGGGTGGATTCGGTGTCGCTCGTCGTCCCGGGAGAGAGGCGAAGCCGGTCCGCGACGCGTCGGACGGCCGACATTGAGGTGCGCCTGACGCAGGCGGTCCTCAGCCGCCTCTTCGGCGTCGTGCAGGAATTTCGACCGGATATCGTCCTGGTGGAGGGAATCCCGCTCTTCCCCCTGCTTGACCATATCCGGCCGCTGGTGCCGACGCTCATACTCGACATGCACAACATCGAGTCCGACCTCGCCGTGCAGATTTCGGGACAGCCAAGGCGTGGCCTGTTCAGTCTTTCCCGGCGCAGCGAGGCCGAGAATATCCGTGCGATCGAAGTTGCGGGTCTGGCGCTCGTCGACCGTGTCTGGGTCTGCTCCAGTGATGACCGCAAGCGGCTGCTCGCCCGGTTCGACCCGAAGATCCCCGTTGACATTGTGCCCAACGGCATTCCCAGAATCTCGCAAATTCCGCAAAGCCTCGAAGCCCTGCCGGGCAGAGCAGAAGGCTTCCCGGTGATGATTTTCGTCGGCCACCTTTCCTACCCGCCGAATGTCGATGCGGCCGCCAGGCTGGCGTCGAACATCTTGCCCCGCGTCAGGCGATCATTCCCGGCCGCCCGGCTGGTGCTTGCCGGCCGCTCTCCTGCCCCGGCGGTGAAAGACCTCGCAAGGCGGGATATGGTCGAGGTCACCGCCGACCCGGCCGATCTGTCGGGAGTTTTTCGCCGTGGCCATCTGAGCGTCACGCCGATTTCCGCCGGCGGCGGCACGAGGATCAAGATACTCGAGGCGATGGCATGGGGCCTCCCGGTGGTGGCGACGCCGCTCGCGGCGGAAGGCCATGGCCTCGCGGAAGGCGATGAGATAGTAATTGCGCCGACCGATGAGGGGATTTCGGAGGCCATCATCACGCTGTGTTCGCAACCCGAGCGGCTCGACCGTATGAGGCGTGCCGCGCATGGACGTGTCATGCGGGATTTCGGGGTCGACGCAGTCCGCAGGGCTGTCCGCGACGGACTCGGCCTTGGCGATGGCTGAAGTGACACCCCGTTGATCTGCCGCTAGAAGGTCCAGTCGAAGCCATGATCCCGCCGATCCTCCACCAGACTTGGAAGACCGACGAACTTCCCGAACAATTCCGAGCTTGGTCCGAGACGTGGTTAGAACACAATTCCGGCTGGAGGCGGATGTTCTGGACCGACCGTACGCTTCTCGAATTCGTCGGCCGGCACTACCCGGATTTCCTCGAGACATTTTGCAGCTACCCGAACGGCATCATGCGGGCGGATGCCGCGCGCTACCTGCTGCTGCATCATTTCGGTGGCGTCTATGCCGATATCGATTGCGAGTGCGTCGCTCCGTTCGATCCGATCATGGATGAGGACCGTGTGGTCCTCTGCTTCGAGCCGGCGGCACATTTCCTGCCGCAGATCCACTATCGCCGGCTGCCCTACATGCTGTTTAACGGCACAATGGCCAGCCCGGCGGGACATCCCTTCTGGCCGCACCTCATCACCTACCTGCCGGCGCTAGTGCATGCCAAGGAAGTGCTCGACGCGACAGGGCCGTGCGTCCTGACGTCCGCCCAGCTCAGTTTTGCCGACCAGGACCTGCTCTCTGTCCGGCCATGTGCCCTGTTCGCGCCGATCGATGCGAAGGGGGTACCCGACGCCTCGGTCGTGGAGGGCAGCGAGGACACCCTGTCCATCCATCACTGGGCGGGGACATGGCTGACGCCGCCGCGCCGGAAGAACGTCCTCAGCACGTTGAAGCGTCACTATTACCGCACGAAGTATAGGCTAACGCGCGGCGCGCAGCTCAGCCTGGAGGAAGCGAAATCGATGATCGATCCCGCAGCGCTGGAGCGCTCGCCGCCGGCCGGCGAGAACGTTGCCGTGATGGTGCCGCTTCGCGACGCGGCGGAACACATAGCGTCGTTTCTCGAAGCGATCGGATCGCTCGACTATCCAAAGGATCGCCTCAAGCTGGTGTTCTGCGAGGGAGACAGCCGCGACGGCAGCTGGGAGAAGCTCAACCGGCTCGTCGAGCCGCTGAGGGACCGGTACCGCGACATTGTACTCCTGCAGCATCATCTCGGCACGCCGCTCGACCGCAAGACGCGGCAACGGCCACGGCTGCAGCGTGTCAGGCGATCCGGTCTCGCCAAAGTGCGCAACCAGCTTATCGAGAAGGGGCTGGATGAAAGCGACGACTGGGCGTTGTGGATCGACATCGACGTTTGGCAGTTTCCGGCCGACATCATCCAGACCCTCCGGGAGACCGGCCGCCGCATCGTTGTGCCCAACTGCCGGACGTGCCCCGGCGGACCGAGCTTCGACCTCAACAATTTCGTGACGATCGAAATCGGCCGCGACTATCGCTATTACCGAAACATGGTCAAAGGGCTGCACCAGCCTCCCTGGGATTTCGAGGGACGCCGCAGCCTCAGCGACCTGGGTCACCTCGAGCGGGTGGAACTCGACGGCGTTGGCGGCACCATGCTGCTGGTGGATGCGGCACTTCACCGGGGCGGCCTGGTGTTCCCCGAAGAGCCCTACAAGGACCTGGTCGAGACCGAAGGTTTCGGCGTGCTGGCAAAGGACCTCGGCGTCAGGCCTCTTGGCCTGCCGCGGGTCGAGATATTGCACGTTCCGTGGTGAATCCTGCGCTCCAAACGAAAACCGCGCCGGGATGAACCGGCGCGGTTGAACTATCTAGGAGATGCCTTGGCTGGTGTCAGGCTGCCGGCTGCGCGTCGATGGTGCGCAGCGCCTGTGCCTGCCGCTTGGCGGCGGCCTTGACGGCGTCCTGAACCTTCTCGAAGGCGCGCACCTCGATCTGGCGCACGCGCTCGCGGCTGATGTCGAACTCGCCCGACAATTCCTCAAGCGTCATCGGGTCGTCGGACAGGCGGCGCGCCTCAAAGATGCGGCGCTCGCGCTCGTTGAGCACGTCGAGCGCGCCCGACAGCATGCCGCGCCGGTTTTCCAGCTCGTCCTGCTCGATCAGCATGGTCTCGGCACTGTCGTGATCGTCGACCAGCCAGTCCTGCCATTCGCCGGACTCGCCCTCGGACGCACGGATCGGCGCGTTGAGCGAGGCGTCGCCCGACAGGCGACGGTTCATCGAGACGACTTCCGCCTCGCTGACGTTCAGCCTGGTGGCGATCTCGGCGATCTGGTCCGGCTTCAGGTCGCCGTCGTCCAGCGCCTGGATCTTGCCCTTGACCTTGCGGAGATTGAAGAACAGCCGCTTCTGGTTGGCGGTCGTGCCCATCTTCACAAGGCTCCACGAGCGCAGGATATACTCCTGGATCGAGGCCTTGATCCACCACATCGCATAGGTGGCCAGACGGAAACCGCGTTCCGGCTCGAATTTCTTGACGGCCTGCATGAGGCCGACATTGCCCTCGGAAATCACTTCGCCGATCGGCAGTCCGTAGCCGCGATAGCCCATGGCGATCTTGGCGACGAGTCGAAGGTGGCTGGTGACGAGCTTGTGGGCCGCGCCTGTATCCTCATGCTCCTGGTACCGCTTGGCGAGCATGTACTCTTCCTGCGGCTGAAGCATCGGGAAACGGCGGATTTCTTCCAGGTAGCGGCTGAGGCCGCCTTCGCCTGAAACAATACTGGGTAGTGACTGGGCCATAACAGCGCCCTCCTCTCTCAACATTGCCCCCAAATTGTGGCGGGCATCCGTTCCGGCCGCTGAAACGCGCTTCCGGAACAACCGATATATATAGGAACAAAACGGGAAAAGACAGGGTTTTGTTCAATACCGAACAGTGTGTCACGCCAAAGTGAACAACAACAGTCAACTTATCTGAATCTCAGATCAAAGTTTGCGAAAGGCCACGACAAGCGCCTGCATGTCCGCCGGCATATCCGCCTCAAAACGCATGATCTCTCCCGTGACCGGATGGGCAAAGGCAAGAAGTTTCGCGTGCAGGGCCTGACGCGGAAAATCCTTCGTCATCGTTTTCAATGGTTCGGGGAGGCGATTGGCCTTAGTGCGGAAGGCCATGCCGTAGTCCTGGTCACCGACGACCGGATGATGGATGTGCGCCATGTGAACGCGGATCTGGTGCGTTCGTCCAGTTTCCAGTCGGCATTCGACAAGCGAGGCGGTGGCGGTGTTGTCCGGCTTCGGCTCGAAGTGCTCGAGTACGGTGTAGCGCGTGACCGCATGGCGGGCGTCGTTGCGGCCCTCCGGCACCACGGCGCGCTTGACCCGGTCGGCGGCACGACCGAGCGGTGCGTCGATGGTTCCGGACTTGTTGGGGGGTGCGCCCCAGACGAGCGCGACATAGGCGCGCTCGAGCTCGCCGGACAGTCCATGATCGGCAAAGGCACGCGACAGGGCGTGGTGGGCGCGGTCGGTCTTTGCCGCCACCATGACGCCGCTAGTGTCCTTGTCGAGACGGTGGACGATACCCGGCCGCTTGACGCCGCCGATGCCCGACAGGCTGTCGCCGCAATGGTGGATCAGTGCATTGACAAGCGTGCCCGACCAGTTGCCGGCGCCTGGATGGACGACCAGTCCAGGCGGCTTGTTGACGACGATGAGTTCGGCGTCCTCGTAGAGAATGTCGAGCGGAATGTCCTCGCCCTCGGGTTCGGGCGGTTCGGCTTCGGGCAGGGCGACCTGGACGCTGTCGCCTGGCGCCAGTTTGCGCTTGGTCTCGGTGACGGGGACGCCGCCGATCGAAACTGCACCCTGGCGGATCAGCGCCTGGATGCGACTGCGCGAGTAGTCGCCGCCGAGTTCGCGCGTCAGCCACTGGTCGAGGCGCAGCCCGCCGGCATCGGCTCCGGCCTCGAAGACTATCAATCCGTCGTCGGCTTCGCTATCAGGATCGCGCATCGGGCAGGACAACCGGAATGGACATGACAAAGCCGAAATTCGACGACGAAGAGGAAAAGCCGCTCGACCCCGCGGTCGAGAAGGTGCGCAGGAAGCTGGTTCGTTTCGTCGGCATCAATCTTGCCCTGCTGTTTCTCGCCCTTATGGCGGTGGTGGGAGCGGTTGTCTACAAATCGCGGTCTCTGGAGCCGGCGAGCGTCGCCGGCGGCGACATTCCTTCGCCCGAGGGAATGGTGGAAGCAGAGATCGCGCTGCCGGCCGGCGCCAGGATCGTCTCTCAATCGCTGTCGGGAAACCGGGTCGCCATCGACGCCGCGCTTGCTGACGGCAGCCGCGCGATCTTCGTCTACGATTTCGCCGAACGGCGCATGATCGGCCGGCTGGCCATCAGCCAGCCATGACGAAGGCGCAGAAGTCGGGCGCAGGCACCCCGCGACGGCTAGCCACGGTTGCGCTGCTGGTTTCCGACTATGACGAGGCGATCGCCTGGTATTGCGACCGGATCGGCTTTGCCCTTGCCGAGGACGTCGATCTTGGCAGCGGCAAACGCTGGGTGACGCTTGAACCAGGCGAGGGCGGAGCGCGGCTGGTGCTTGCGAAGGCCGAAGGCGAGCGACAGGCAGCGCGCATTGGCGACCAGGCCGGCGGACGGGTGGCGCTATTTCTGGAGACCGATGATTTTTCCCGCGATCACACAGCCATGCTCGCCAAGGGGGTGACTTTCAAAGAGGAACCGCGCCGTGAGGCCTATGGCACCGTGGCGGTGTTCAGCGACCTCTACGGCAATCTGTGGGACCTGATCGAGCCGAAGCGGCGCACCTGAGCCGCTCTTGATCGACGCCCTGATCGCGCCTTGAGGCAAAGCCGGCTGTGCACATTGTGCGGATGGCCCGGCCGCGCGGGGTAGCTGCGTCGCCAGCCCGGCGACGGCACAATTCCTCGAAAAGCGATGTTGCATTTGTACGCCCGCCAGCCTATATCGCCACTTCTTGCCGGCGCGCCCATCGTCTAGCGGTCAGGACACCGCCCTCTCACGGCGGGAACAGGGGTTCGATTCCCCTTGGGCGTACCAATCAATCTCTTGAAATCGTTGTATCTTGCCTTTGGACGGTGTCGCGCCGTCCGGGCGAAGCCATATCGTTCCGAACGGATGTGTCGGTTTCCTGGCTTTCCATCACGCGCGGATACGCGGTCGCTGCTGCGGTACAGGCCTTATTCCGGCGGCAGGGTCGGCTCTACCCAAGGCCGTCACGCCTTTAGCAGCAGATGCTCACGTTCCCAGGCCGTCACGACCGTGTCGAACGCGTCGAGTTCCCGGTCTTTCACGCGCAGGAAGATCGTCATGAAGTCCTCCCCCAGCAAGTTCCTCATGGGTCCGCAGGCGGCGAGGCGCTCCAGACCATGCAGCATCGACCGTGGCAAGGTGCTCGGCGCCAGATAGACGTTGCCAAGTGCTTCGGGTGAACGTTCCAGACGCTCTTCGACGCCGAGATAGCCGCACAGCAGCGTGGCGGCGATGGCCAGATAGGGGTTGGCGTCGGCGCCGGGCAGCCGGTTCTCGACGCGTCGTGCATCGCGCCCGGCGTTCGGCACGCGCAGGCCGCAGGAGCGATTGTCGTGCGACCATTCGACATTGGCGGGTGCGCTGTGATTGGGCCGAATTCGCCGGTAGGAATTCACACTCGGGGCAAACAGCGGCAGGGCCTCGGGAATGTATTTCTGCAGGCCGCCCATGAAGTGGCGGAACATCGGCGTATCGATGCCGTCGGCGTCAGCGAACAGATTGTCCCCCGCCGCGTCGGTCAGCGACACGTGCAGATGCATCGCGCTTCCCGGCTGAGCGTCGGTGGGCTTGGCCATGAAGGTGGCATGCATGCCCTGCGTCAGTGCCGCATCGCGAGCGATGCGCTTGAACATTACGACCTGGTCGGCGAGCCTGAGCGGGTCACCGTGCAGAAGATTAACCTCGATCTGCGCGGAGCCGGTTTCGTGGCTAAGCGTATCGACGTCAACGCCGGCAATAGCGCAATGCTCGTAGATGCGTCGGGTAACCGGGCCGAATGCGGCAAGCGCCTCCATGTCGTAAGGATTCTGCGAGCGCTCCTGCCGGCCGGCCGCAGACGTCGGCGCGACGAGAGGGTCGCGCGGATCGGGATTGGGCGCTGTCAGGTAGAATTCGAGCTCCGGCGCGACGACTGCCCGCCAGCCCTTTTCGGCATAGAGCGACAGAACCGATTTCAGAAGTGTCCGGGGCAGGGCGCTCCACAAGCGGTCAGCCGGATAGCACGCATCGGCGATCACCAAGGCTCGGCGCGGCTGGCTGCCCGAAGACAGGCACAGCGAGTCGAGGTCCAGCACGATCTGCATGTCCGGATCGCCAAACGCAAATGCCTGGTCGAGCGAACCCGAGTAGCGACCGTCGGCGCAGACCAACAGGACGCTGGTCGGCATATAGAGCTGCGCGCCGTCCACCGCCTTCAGGAACTTGTCGACGGGCAGGACCTTGCCGCGCAGGTACCCGTTCATGTCGGGGACGAGGCACTCCACCTCGCGGATGCCGTGTTGCGCCAGCCAGCCGGCAGCGTCATTCATGATGGAGGACCAGCGTCTCAGGCATGCTTTCGTCCTCCGGATTCACGAAACCATTCGTCGGGATAGGGATACCACCATTCCTGCACCGAAGGCTTGTGGTCAATGATCACCATTTTCGAGCGGCGGAAAGCATCCAGACCCTGGCGGCCGAGTTCGCGGCCGAGCCCGGAGGCCTTCCAGCCGCCGAAGGGCAGCGCGTCGTTGTCGATCAGCGGATTGTTGACCCAGACCATGCCAGCCTCGAGCCGCTCGGCGGCCTCGTGCGCCTCGGCAAGGTCGGTGGTGAAGATCGAGGCGCCGAGCCCGAAGGGGCTGTCATTGGCAAGCCGGATCGCCTCGTCGAAATCCTTTACCCGGCAGATCGCGGCCACCGGCCCGAAGCACTCCTCCCGGCAGATCGCCATCTCGGGCGTTACGCCGGTCAGGATGGTGGGCTCGTAGAACCAGCCGACATTGTGCGCCGGCGGGATGCGGCCGCCCGTCACGGCCGTAGCGCCTTGGGCAACCGCATTGTCGACCAGCCGCATCACCTTGGCGCGCGCCGCTTCGCTGACCAGCGGGCCGATTTCCGTCTTGCCGAGACCATTGCCGATTCTGAGGGCTCGCGTCTTCTCCGCGAACAGCTCGACGAAAAGATCGTGCACGGAGTCGACGACGAAAAAGCGCTCGGCCGAGGTGCAGACCTGCCCGGTGAGATGAAAGGCGGCAGTCACGCTGCCGGCGGCGGCAACTTCGAGCGGCGCATGCGCCGAGACGATCAGCGGATCGCTGCCGCCGGCCTCGATGATGCAGGGCTTCATGCGTTCGGCGCAGGCAACCGCCACCGCTTTGCCAGCGGCGACCGAGCCGGTAAAAGCGACGGCGTGGGTGCGGTCGGACTCGACAAGCGCCTTGCCGGTTTCGGCGCCGCCCGGCAGGCAGCAGACGAGCCCTTCCGGCAGGCTGCGAAAGACGCTCATATAATCGAGCGTTGACAGCGTCGTGGCCTCCGCCGGCTTGACGATGCAGGCATTGCCCGCCGCAAGCGAGGCAGCCACCGTCCAGCACATTAAGAGGATGGGAAAGTTGTAGGGCATGACGTGCACCGAGACGCCATAGGGCTCGTAGCGCGCATACTGGAACGAGCCGGCCTGGGTCGTGCCGGCGATCTTGCCCGCCTCGTCGCGCGCCATCTCCGCGTAATAGCGGAAGATGGCGGCGCAATTGGCGATCTCGCCGATCGCCTCCGGATAGGGCTTGCCCATCTCGCGCACCATCAGTTCGGCGCAACGCGTGAAGTCGGCGGCCTCGATCGCGTTGGCGACGGCGTGCAGATGCCGCGCCCGGCTCTTTGCATCGAGCTTCTTCCAGCCCGCCTGCGCCTCCGTTGCGGCGGTCAGCGCGGCGTCGATCTCTGCCTCGTTCGCGGCCGCGGTGGCGCCGACCGTTTCCAGCGTTGCCGGATCGATCACCGGCCTCTGCGCGCCCGACATGGCGACGAAGCGGGGATTGACGAAGTAGCTCGGCTGGTCGCTTGAAAAGCTCATTTCGGTCTCGCCTTGCGTGAGTGCGTGTCCACGGAGCCCCGCTCAGCGGATCATGTAGACCTTCTTGATCGTCTCATGGACGGTGCAGACGCCCCTCCAGTCCTGCGGAAAAAAGGCCGCCGTGTCGGGCACGATCTCGATTACCTCGCCGGACTCGTGGACGTAGGTGCAGCGGCCCTCGAGGAAGTGGCAGAATTCGTCGCGCGTCACGTGACACTCCCACTTGCCGGACGTGCAGACCCAAAGCCCGCATTCGGATTGCCCGTCCGGGCCCTTGTGCAGCAGCTTGCCCGAGGTACGCGACTGTCCCTCGATCATCGTCGGGATCACACCCCAGTCGACGAGGTCGGTGATGGCGAGCGGCGATTGCATCACGGGTGTTGGCATGTCGTATGTCTTCCTTGGGTTGGTGCGGCTCATGCCGCCAGCATGTAGATGTTGCGCATTGTCTCATGGACGGTGCATTCGCCCGTCCAGCCGGCCGGAAACAGGACAACCGTTCCCGCTGTCACCTCGACCGTCTCGCCGGCATCCGAACGGTAGCTCGCCCGGCCGGCGACGAAGTGACAGAGTTCGTCGCGCGGTATCGTCAGCCGCCAGCGGCCCGGCGTGCACACCCAGATGCCGCATTCGGGACGGTTATCCGGCCCCTTGTGCACCAGCCTGCCGCTCGAATGCGACGCGCCCTCCAGCGCCTCGGGCTGGACGCCCCAGTCCACAAGGTCCGAGCGCGTCGACGCCTGGTAGAGATGCGGTGCGGAAGACATGGTCATGCCCTGAGCAGCCCTTCAAGCAGGCCGGCGGCCTTTTCAGGACCGTTCTGCGCCTGCATCTGTGCCGAGGTGGCGGCGAGCTTCCTCTGCATCGCCGGATCGGTCAGGCAGGTCTCGATCTTCGCGACGAGTTCGGCATCGCTCCAGTCATAGCGCGGCATCTTGAAGCCGTGTCCGGTTTCCTGGACGCGGGTGGCATTGTCGTGGCCGTCCCAGACATAGGGCATGATGATCGCCGGCTTGCCGAAATAGAGGCACTCGGTGAAGGAGTTGTTGCCGCCGTGGTGGATCACCACATCGACCTGCGGGATCACCGATGGCTGCGGAAACCAGCTGTCGATGATCACATTGCCGGGCACGTCTGAATACTCGCCCTTGTAGTCTCCGACATTGACGAGCGCGCGGTAGCGCGTCCCGGCCAGCGCCGAGATGATGCGCTTCAGGAGCGCGGTGTCGCCGGCGCCGAGCGAGCCGAACGAGACATAGAGCAGTGGCCCGTCATTGTTCTTGGCAAAGGTCGGCACCGTGTAGGGCGCCTCCTTGCGCACGCAGCCCTCGAGATACTGGAACTGCCCCGGATCGAGCGGTTTCCCGCGGCTGAACTTCACAGCCTCCGGATAGAGCAGCAGGTTGAGATGGGGCGACGCCTCGAAGAACTGCCCAACCGGGTAGGCCGCTTCGCCGTTTGCCATCAGGAACGCGTTGAAGTCGTCATGGATCGGCTTGATCACGGCGTTGAAGTGTTCGCGATACTTCGCGTGGCAAGCGTGATCGTGTTCGCCGCAGCCAGACAGATGCGGCGGGATGCCCTCATCCTCGATCTCGTTTTCCGAGCAGGAGATGATGCGCACCCACGGCTTGCCGTACTGCTTGATGGCCGGGAACAGGATCACGTTGTCGACGCAGATCAGGTCCGGGTCGATCTTCGCCAGCACGCCGGGCAGATCCTTCTGTGCCCATTTTGCGCTGTCGACGATCGCCGTCCAGCAGTCCTTCACGTAGTTGTCGACCTGATCGTAGGGCGACTTGCGGAAATTCGGGATATGGCCGTTGATGAAGTCCTCCCAGAATTTCGCCATCTGCTCGGCCGGCATTGGTGCGGAGAGGTTCACCGGATGGGCCTCGAAGCCGTAACCCTTGTAGACGTCGACGAAACCGGGGTCGGACAGGAACACTGCCTTGTGCCCCCGCGCCTCGACGGCCTGGGCGATACCGACCGAGTTGAGTGCCGGGCCAAAGGCCGCCTCGGGAAAGAATGCGATCGTCTTCTGGGCCATGGATACCTCCTTCAATCCTTGAAAATGCGCGTGTCGGCCGCCGACCAGCCGATCTCGACCGCGTCGCCGACGCCGATCGGGCGACGGTCGGCGGCATCGGCGGTCACCCGGACGAGGAACGGCTTGTCGTTCAGCGACGTCTGGATGTGCAGTTGCAGGTCGAGCCCATGATAGGCCAGGGCGGCGACCTTTCCGCCAGTCCGGTTCTCGATCCCTTCAGCCGGGAAGATATGGATGCGCTCCGGGCGCACTGCGGCGACTGCCGCGTCGCCGGTGGCCAAGCCCTGGGGCATGGTCCCCTTCAGCAGGATTCCCTCGGTGGTCATCACGCCATCGGCGCCCGCCTTCCCGGGGCAGAAATTCATCACGCCGATGAAGTCGGCGACAAAACGGTCGGCCGGGTGCTCGTAGATTTCGTGCGGCGTGTCGCATTGCAGTAGCCGGCCGTCCTTCAGCACCGCCATGCGGTCGGCCATCACCAGTGCTTCTTCCTGGTCGTGGGTCACTATGACGAAGGTGATGCCGACGTCGTCCTGCAGCCGCTTCAGTTCCAGTTGCATGGCGCCGCGCAACTTCTTGTCGAGCGCGCCGAGCGGTTCGTCGAGCAGCAGAAGGCGCGGCTTCTTTACCAGCGCGCGAGCCAGTGCCACGCGTTGCTTCTGGCCGCCGGAGAGCTGCTCGGGCTTGCGATCCGCGAGTTCGGAAAGTTGCGTGGTGGCGAGCATTTCGTCCACCCGTCCCCGGATCTCGGCCGCCGGCAGCTTTTCCATTTCCAGGCCGTAGGAGATGTTGGCGCGCACCGACATGTGCGGAAACAGCGCATAGGACTGGAACATCAGGTTGACCGGCCGCCGGTTGGGGGGAATCCTGGCGATATCCTTGCCGTCGAGCAGCAGCCTGCCGCCGCTTGGCGCCTCGAAGCCGGCGAGCACGCGCAACAGCGTGGTCTTGCCGCAGCCCGAAGGGCCGAGCAGGGCGAAGAACTCGTTCTCGCGAATGTCGAGAGAAACTCCGTCAACGGCGACGACGCTGCCGAAATTCTTGCTGACATTGTCGATCGACAGAAGTGTTTTCGGATCGCTCATGGCGCAACCGTCCGGTTGAGCCGCTGCGACAGCGTCAGCGCGGCGATGCTCACCGCCATAACGATTGTCGCCAGCGCATTGATCTCGGGCGTGATGCCGAAGCGGATCATCGAGTAGATCTGCATCGGCAGCGTCGTCGAGGCGCGGCCGGCGCCGGCGGTAAAGTAGGCGATGATGAATTCGTCGACCGACAGCGTGAAGGCAAGCAGCGCGCCGGCGATCACCGCGGGAAGGATGACCGGCAGTGTCACGCGCCGGAACGTTGTGGTGGCGGAGGCGCCGAGATCGCTGGACGCTTCCACGATCGACCAGTCGAAGCTCTTCAGGCGCGCCCGTACAACCGAGCAGACGAAGGCGAGATTGAATACCACATGCGCCAGAACGATCGTGTGCAGTCCCATGGTGATGTTGAGCATCGAGAAGAAGGACAGCAGTGCGATGGCCAGCACGATGTCGGGAATGATCATCGGCGCGAAGATCAATGCCTCGAGTGCGCGCCCGTGACGGCGACGCATCTCGATACCCAGCGCCAGCAGCGTGCCGAGCAGGGTCGCGATCGCCGTGGAGACCAGCGCCACGATGAGCGTGTTCAGCGCGGCCGACAGGATTTCGCTGTTTGCAGCGAGCGATCCGTACCATTTCAGCGAGAAACCCGACCACACGGTTGGCAGGCCACCCTCATTGAAAGACAGGGCGACAAGCACTGCGATCGGGATGTAGAGAAAGCCGTAGACCAGTGTCAGGACCAGCCAGAGCGGGCTCCTGCCGGGCTTTGGGCGGTCAGCCATGGGCCGCATCTCCCTCGGCTGTGCGTGCGCGGCCCGATGCACGCTCGGCTGCCATCGCCTGCACGGTCAGGAGCAGCATCATGATGGCGATGAGCGCCATCGAGAGGGCCGCCCCGAAAGGCCAGTCGTTGGCGGTGAGGAACTGGTCGTAGACAAGGTTGCCGATCATCTGGAAGCGGCCGCCGCCGAGCAGGGCGGGTGTCACGAAATTGCCGATCGACAGCACGAAGACGAAGACCGCGCCGGCGGCGATGCCGGGCAGCGTCAGCGGCAGGATCACGCGCCTGAACGTCGTCATGGCCGAGGCGCCGAGGTCGCGCGAGGCTTCGCCAAGTTCCGGGTTGAGGCGCGCCAGCGGTGCATAGCAGGCCAGGATCACGAAGGGCAGGTAGTTGTAGACCAGACCGGTGATGACAGCGCCTTCGGTGTAGAGCAGCGACGGCGGCTCACCCTCGTAGCCGAACCAGCGCAGCAGTTGTGTCAGCAGCCCCTCGCGGTTGAGAAGCACGATCCAGGCATAGGTCCGGATCAGGTAATTTGACCAGAAGGGCAGCACGGCGAAGAACAGGAACACCGGCTGCAGGCGGCGCGGTGCGGCGGCAATCGCATAGGCGGCGGCATAGCCGATCACCACGGCGATCAGTGTCGCCGTGCCGGCGATCCGCGCCGAATTGAGGAAGATGCCAGCATAGAGCGGGTCAAATGCCAGCCCGAAATTTTCCAGCGTGAAGGTGTATTCGATGCCGCCATAGATGCCGCGCCGGAAGAAGGCGAGTGCCAGCACCAGCCCGCAGGGCACCACCATCAGCGCGGCCAACCACGCCAGCGCCGGCGCCATCAGCAGGGACGAACGGATATTTGTGTTAGACAAGCTGGACACCGCGCTGGATGCCGGCGGCGGCCTGCGCCGCCGGCGGAGCTGAAACTGCGATCGTTACTGCGCGGCCTTGATCTCGCTCACGATGCGGGAATAGTCGCGCTGCGCCTCCCCGACGTCGCGCAGCAGCTCGAACTTGACCAGGTCCGCGACCGGCATGCCCATGTTCGGATACTGCTCTGCAAGCGTGGCAGGCAGGCTGTCCATGGCCGCCTTGTTCGGCACCTTGTAGAGGATGTTCTCGGCCGCCCAGGCGTGGTTCTTGGCGTCGAGCATGAAGTTGATGAACTGGAACGCCGCGTCCTTGTTTCCCGACGCCTTCATCACCACCATCGTGTCGAGCCAGAGGTCGGAGCCTTCCTTGGGGATGACGTATTTGATGTCGGCGTTCTCGCCGATGCCATAGTTGCACCAGCCGTCCCAGGCATGCACCAGTACCGCCTCGCCCGACACCAGCTTGGAATAGAAGGTGGTGTCGTCATAGGCGAGCAGGGTCTTCTTGGCCGAAATCAGCAGGTCCTTCACTTCGGCCATCTTGGCCGCATCCGTCTCGTTGACCGAATAGCCTTTGGCCAGCTGTCCGGCCGCGAGCAGCCAGCGATCGGTCGCCAGCATCGTGGTCTTTCCCTTTATTGCGTCGCTCGGCGCCAGGAGGTCGTTCCACGAAGAAGGCTCGCCCTCGACAAGGTCGGAGCGATAGCAGAGCCCGGTCGTGCCCCAGGTGTAGGGAACCGAGAAGGTGTTGCCTGAATCGTAGGAAAGCGTCGTCGCTTCCGGGTAGAGATTGGCGAGGTTGGGAACCTTGGCGTGGTCGATTGGCTCTGCCAGCCCGAGATTGTTCAGCACTTCGGCGAAGGGGGAGGAGACGAAGACGACGTCATAACCCTTGCCGCCCGAAGCGATCAGCTTGCCCATGATCTCCTCGTTGGTCGCGTGGACGACCAGTTCGCCCGAGGCGCCCGTGGCGGCCTTGAAGGCGTCCATGGCGTCGGGCGCCATGTAGCCATCCCAGTTGGAGATGACGAGGTTCTGCGCGGCGGCGGGCGCCGCAAAGGTCAGCGCTGCGCCCAGAACGAGGGCAGGCGTTTTCCACGGATTGCGTGGTGCGGTCATGACGGACTCCCATTGTTGTTGATCGTCGAAGCAATGCTTGAGGCCGCCGCTGCCGGAGTTCCGACACTCGCCCGCCCTGTTCCCCGGCTTTTTCCCTGCCGTTTGTTTGGACAGTACTATTGCGGAAAAAAGTACGTCAATCCATAATTTGAAGAACGCTTCGCCGGGCCAAAAAAATGGGCCGGGCTGTTGGCCAACCTTGGAGATCGAATGCAAGCCGCCGCGCGAAAACCCCGCACCAACCATCTCGATCTGGCGCAAAGCATCCTCGATGTCGCGCGCCAGCGGGGGTTCAAGCAGGGCGCGCGGCTGCCTGAGCAGCAGATCGCATCGCTTTGCAAGGTGTCGCGAACGCCCGTTCGCGCCGCGCTTCGCCTGCTTGCCGATCGCGGCCTGGTCGAACGCGATCCGGAAGCCGGATACCGTCTGGCAGCCGACCTGTCGTCGCAGCAGGCCGCGTTGCCCGACCTGCCGACGGCCGAGGAGGACGATCTCGCAGAGGCCGTCCTGCGCGACCGCGCTGCCCGCCGGTTAGACGAGACCGTCACCGTCAGCGGATTGGTCCGACGGTACGGCTTTTCCCGCGGCACGGTACTAAAAGCATTAAAAAGACTGGCCGACGAGAGCTTCATCGAGCGCGCGCCGGGGCAGTCCTGGCTGTTCCGTCCCGCGCCTGACGCTCCCGATGCGCTGGCGGAGAGCTATGATTTCCGACTTGTGCTCGAGCCGGCGGCGATCCTTGCGCCGGGGTTCCAGCTTGACGGCGACAGGGCGTCGGCGCTGCGAGACGCCATGGAGGCCCTGCTCGCCCTGCCCGATCCTTCCTTCGATACCCGCGAGTTCCAGCGCCTCGACCTGGAGTTTCACGCGATGGTTGCCGAGGGCTCCGCCAATCGGTTCCTCGCCGAGGCCTTGGCCGGTCACCACCGTCTGCGCCGGCTGCCCGGCACCATTCCTGGCGCAAGCGTATTCCGGCTTCGCCAGTCGATGCGGGAGCACGTGGAGATCATCGAGCAGCTCGAGGCTCGGCAGTTCGAGATCGCCGCTGATCTCATGCGCGTGCATCTCCGGCTTTCCAGAAGCCAGCGGCCGCGGGCTGCCAACCGTGGCGCGCCGGCGCTGTTCGGCAAGATCCGCCGTCCGGTGCGGTGACGGTGTCCTGATGCCGAGAAGCCGTCCAACCATTGCGCTGTTTCCCGAGGCGAGCTTCGGCGCGGCTCTGAACTGCGTCGCCATTGCTCAGGGCCTGGCCGCGCGCGGCGCAAGACCGGTCTTCATCTGCCACCCGGGCTTTTCGGGCGTGTTTGCAGACTATGGATTCCAGGAATATCCTCTGCCGACCGACGAGGCTTTGACCGAAAGCGAGCGGCAGACCTACTGGCAGAGCTTCGTCAATCGCCACCTGCCGCATTTCCGCCTGTCGCCGATCGACCAGATCGAAACCTATGTCGCGCCGACATGGGAGGCGATCGTCGACACCGCCATCAAGGCCGAGGCGCCGCTCAGGCAGTTGCTGCCGCGGCTGAAGCCGGACGCCATCGTGCTGGACAATGTCGTCATGTTCCCGGCCATTGCCGCGGCGGGCGTGCCATGGATCCGCGTCGTTTCCTGCGCCGAAACTGAATTGCCCGATGCGGCAGTGCCACCCTATCTGTCGGGTCTGGCGGCCGAGAATAGCGCTGGCCGCGCAGATTTCGATGCGCGCTACCGTGCCGCCATGGCGCCGGCACATGAACGCTACAATGGTTTTCGAACGGCACTCGGGCTCGCGCCGCTGCCGGCGACGCAGTTCCTCGAGGCGTCGCCCTCGCTCAACCTGCTTCTGACACCCGAAATCGTCCGCCGGCAGCGTGCCGAACCTCTTGAGCCCGGCAAATTTGTCTATCTCGAGGGCTGCGTACGTTCCGAGGGGCCCTTCGATCCGCCGGTCTTTCCAAAGAGCGATGGCCCGCTGGTCTATATGAGCTTCGGCAGCCTCGGCGCCATGGATGTCGGCCTGATCGAGCGGATGCTCGCAGTCTTCGCGACCCTGCCGGCGCGCTTCCTCGTCAATGTCGGGGGCTTCCGCGACACCTATCGGGCAGTGCCCGACAATGTCTATCTCGACAGCTGGTTTCCGCAGCCCTCGGTCGTGGCCAAGGCCGATCTCTTCATCCACCATGGCGGCAACAACAGCTTTTGCGAGGCGCTTCGTTTCGGCGTCCCGTCGCTCGTCATGCCCTATTGCTGGGATGGCCATGACAACGCCCTGCGAGCGGAAGAATGCCAGGTCGGCCGCAGGCTCGACCGGAACGATTGGACAGCCGAAATGCTGGGCAGCGCTATCAATGCGCTGCTTTCCGACACTGCCATGCGAGACAGGCTTCGCGCCAATGCAAGCCGAATGGCCGACGCGCCAGGCAGCGAGCGGGCGGCAGATGCAATTCTCGGGCTGCTGTAACAGGCGCGACGGCGGCTAGTTGCGCAGGAGCGGATCGGGTTCGGCAGCGTGGAAGGGGACCTCGTCGATGCCCCAGGACCGCTCGACGACGTGGACGTGCGCGTCGCGGCCGCCATTGCGCTTCATGACAGCGAGCATCGCCTCGTCCCGCTTTTCGTCGGGCGCGTGCACCCACAAGAGCAAGCCGCCGGCCGCGATCTGCCGTTCGATGTAGGCGGCATGCTTCCTGCCATAAGCGCGCGCGAGCAGCGCTCCCACGCCTCCCCCGGCAAGAGTGCCGCCGGCTGCCACCGCGATGACCGGGACAAGGGCGACACCTACCGTGCTCATCACGAGCGCGGCGCCAAGACCCGCAAGAAAGGCCGGGCCACCGACGAGCGAGGCCATGCCCTCGGTGCGCGAATCCTGCGTGACGAAGTTGCCGCGCCCGGCGGAGGACTCGTCAGCCAGTTTCTCCGCGGCATGCGCTCCGGCCAGCGTTTCGGCCTGTGCGAGCACACTCATGTCGGCCTGCCGGAGCCCAAGCTGCATCAACTCGTCGACGGCATCGTTGAGCGCGGCCTCGGTATCGAAAACCGCCACGGCCTCGCGTTCGCGATAGGTGAATTCGCCATCGCCTGAGGTGTTCTTCTGGGTCATCTTGGATCTCCCGCGGTGCAGCCTGCGCTGAGGGTGAGCGGCCACATCGACTGCAGGCAGATGCGAGGCGCCCGGCAATTGCGTACGAAAGCCTAACACCCTGAAGGTTTGAAGCAAGCTGCCGTCTCAGCGGGATGAGCGCGCGAGACACGTGCACGGAAGCTCGAGCATGGACGTCCCTTGGCTGTTTGGCGGAACCCGCAGACGCCTCGGGCGTTCCCGGCCATGAGTGCACCGGAGTACCGCAACGCCATGAATTACGATCAGCTGAAGACAATCGTCCGCAACAAGACTCTGAATGGCGCTGCCGCCGAGCAGTTCGCGCATATCGCAACCCGCGACGTCATGGACGCAAGGAAGGCGAGGTTGCTGCAGCAGGAACTGGTCGTAACGCTCGGCAACGTCGCGGTCGGATATTGGCTCGAACCCAAGGTGGCAGAGGCCTTGAAGCGCCGCGCCATCGGCATCATCGACGAGATCGAGCGGATGAATGGCCATGCGGAAGGACCGCGGCTTCACTGAGCGAGGGCCCGGGCTCGACAACGACCGGGCAGCCAACCGGGCGGGCAGCCGGCATGTGCTTCTTGAACTAGATGTAGACCCGGTTCTGGATGCACTCGGACTGCACCGCGACCGTCTCTTCGCTCGTGCCGCCGATGGCAGACATCTGGAACTCCCCGCCTGCAAGTACACCGATGAAAGGCGTGTCGCCGGAACGTGTGCCCGAGCCGCTGGTGACGTTTATGTAGCCGCACACCGTCACCCTGCCGTCTGCGCTGCGCGCTGCCGAAATCGTTCGGAAGGTACCGGCGCTGACATCGGGTAGCGCCGCGATCGTGTCGCGCTCAACGGCCGATCTCTCGGCGTCGGACAGCGTCACCGGACCCGGTGGAGCCGAACGGGCGGCCTTGTTTGCGTTCGGCGTGCTCGTGCAGCCTGCCAGCGAAAGAACCAGTAACCCCGCCATGACAGGTGCTATCGATCGCTTCATCGCGTGCTCCTCCTCTCGCCAGACCGGCCGCTGCGCAAGGGCGCCCCGCCTACCGGTTGCTCGGCACCTTCCAGACGCATTTCTTCACCGTGCACGACTTGTCGGCTGCCGGGACGCTGGAAAAGGTGATGATCTCGCCCGAGCGGCAGTAGCGGCGATCGGAGACGTAGCGACCATAGAGCGGCAGGCCGGGATCACGCCTGGACCGATAGTGCAGGATGACCGAGCCATTGTCCCTGACCAGAGCCTGGACGCGGGCACAGGTCATGCCGACGATCGTATATGACGGGTCGGCTGCGGCTGGCAGGGCAGCCAGAAGCAGGGGAACAGCGAGCGAGAACCTTAGCATGGCTTACTCCCGGCGGTGATCGTGCGTTGATGTTCCATTGAAACAGAACGGAGCCGGGAAGTCGATTGCGCCGTCAGGACCAGATGCCCGGCCGGCTGCCAGGCGCCGGCGGCGTCACCGTCTTTATGGTTAGTCAATCCTTAACGCCTGTTTGGCAAATTCCGACGAAGGATTCCGCGGGGGGAATCCGCCCTGCGGATGCGGACGGAGCCGATGAGCGACCAGAAGAATGCGGATTTGCCGCATGGCACTGACAGAAGTACGCATGGCGTGCGGCTGGCGGCTGGCCCGTCGCGGGAGTTTTCAAATGCCGAACTGGGCGAACTCGCCGCACTCGCTTCCGACTGGCTGTGGGAAACGGACTCCGAACTGCGCTTTTCGTGGCTGTCGGACGAGTTTGCGCAGGTCACCGGCATGGATGCCAGCGAGGTTCTCGGTCGCCGGCGGTTCGATTTCCTTGTCCAGGTAGCGCGTGGCTCCAAGAGCGCGGCCGCCCATCTCGATGCGCTGCAGGCGCACCGTCCCTTCAGGGACTTCGTCTACAGGATGAAGGGCAGCCGCGAAGAGTGCCGCTGGGTGTCCGTCAGCGGCACGCCGCGCTTCGACGAGGACGGCAACTTCCTCGGCTATCGCGGCGTCGGACACAACGTCACCGGACTGGCGGCCTCGTTCGAGGAACTGCAGAGGTTGCACGGCCAGCTTGCCGGTACCGCGGAACGCGACAGGATGCTCAATGACGAGCGGGCGGGCGAAAGCCATGTCGAGCGCATGATGGAAGCGCTCGACGTGATGAGCGATGCCTTCTGCTACTACGACGCGGACGACCGGATCGTGCTCTACAACGAAGCGCTGATCTCGATGTATAGCGGCCTCGGCGACGTGATCCGGCCAGGTCTCAGCTTCGAGGAGTTCATCGACGCCGGACTGGAGCGCGGCTTCTGGGATCTCGAGGGACACCGGCCGGAAGACTGGCGCGCGGCGCTGCTCGCCGGGCGCAAGGGTACGGCAAGCTCGCGGTCGATGGTGCGGCTTGCAGACGGGCGCGGCTATGTGCACCGCGAAGTCAGGACCGCCGATGGCGGCACCATCGCCACCTGCACCGACATCACGGAACTGGAGAACCGGCAGGCAGCACTCGCCCGGGCCAGCGAGGAATCCGGGCGCCTGCTCTCCGACTTGGAGCGTACGCTCGATTCGATGAAGATGGGTGTGGTCCTGCTCGACGCCGACCTCAATGCGCGCATCATCAATCGGGCATTCTACGACATCTGGAACCTCGAACCGGGCGAGGTAGCCGTCGGCAGTCCGTTCAGGGCGCTGATGGACGTCAACCGCTACAATGGCGTCTACGACATCGAGGCAGACCAGTGGGAGGAGTACGTCTCAGCCCGCCTCGCGGAACTCAGGGACGGCGCCGTCGCGCCGCGCGAGTTCTCGCGCGCGGACGGCTGCACGATGGTCTACTCGGTGACCGCACTTTCGGGCGGCAAACGTCTGGTCTGCTATTACGACATCACCGAGATGAAGGACCGCGAGGCCGAACTGGCGGCAGCGCTGGAGCGCTCCCATCTCGCCCAGTCGGTCATCAATTCCGTCAAGGACCCGATCTTCGTCAAGGACGACAATCTGCGCTTCGTGCTCGTCAACGACGCGTTTGCGGCGATGTTCGACAAACGTCCCGAGGACATGCTCGGCAAGCCTGGAAGCGACTTCCTGCCTGCCGAGGAAGTTGCCGAATTCGAACGCGACGAGAGGCAGGTGCTGAAAACCGGTGAACGTCTGGAAGTCGAGGAAGACTTCGAATTCCAGGGCATAGGACGGTCACGCGTCGTGCAGCGGAACCGGGTGCGCATGAAAAGCGGCCGCAGCTATGTCGCCTGCGTCGTCTTCGACGTCAGCGAACTGAAGCGGCGCGAGACCGAGGCCGAGGAAGCCCGGAAGCGCCTGGCCGACGTGCTGGATGCGTTGCCTGCCGGTGTCGTCATCTACGACAGCGACGATCGCTTCCTGATGGCCAACAAGATTATTCATGAGGCCTTGCCCGGCCTCAAACCGGCATGGAAGCGGGAGTCGAGCTTCCGCGACGCAATCGTCCTCGGGCACTCGATCGGATATTTTCGCGAAAGCGGCGAGCCGGAGGTCGACGCGCTCTACGATACCGACGAGGAAGCCTGGGTCGAGGGGATGCTTGCGCATTACCGTCGACCGAGCAGCGTGTTCGAGCGGCGCAATCCCGACGGCCGGTGGTACAAGGTCTTCGACATGCGGACGGCGGACGGCACCTTCATCGGGGTTCGCGTCGACATCACGGAGCAGAAGGAACGCGAGCGGGAACTGCGCAGGAGCATGCGCAAGATCGAGCTCTACCGCCACGTGCTCGACGAACTGCCGGTCGCTACCTACGTGAAGTCCGACGACTTGGCCTTCGAGTTCATCAACAAGGCCTGGTCCTACATGACCGGTGTCAGCAAGGACGATGCGATCGGTCATACCGACCGCGATTTCTTTGGCGAGGAGGGCGAGGGCTTTGCCGGTCGCGACGAGGAAGTCATCCGCTCTGGCGAGACAATCGAGACCGAAGAGACGCTGACCCATCTCGACGGCACGCAGCGACAGCTGATTGCCAGGAAGAGCCGCCTGATCGCCAGCGACGGCACGGTCCACCTGATCGGCTCGAGCATAGACATATCAGAGCTGAAGTCGCATGAACGCAGCCTGCAGGAGGCGCGACAGAGAGCTGTGCTGGCGGACCGGGCGAAGTCTGAATTCCTAGCCAACATGAGCCACGAGATTCGGACACCCATGAACGGTGTGCTCGGCATGGCGGAGTTGCTGGCGAAGTCGGATCTCGACCCCAAGCAGAAGACTTTTACCGAGATCATCGTGAAGTCGGGCAACGCGCTGCTGACGATCATCAACGACATTCTCGACTTCTCGAAGATCGACGCAGGCCAGCTGGTGCTTGATCCGGCGCCCTTCAACCTTGCCGAAGCGATCGAGGACGTCGCCACGCTGGTATCGACGCGGGCGAAGGAAAAGGACATCGAGCTCGTCGTGCGCATCGCCCCGGAGCTCGGCGAAGCCTATGTCGGCGACGCCGGCCGCATCCGGCAGATCATCACCAACCTGATCGGCAACGCCATCAAGTTCACCGACGCTGGCTACGTGCTCGTTGATGTCGGTGGCGAGGCGGAGGGCGCCGAGACAAGGATTCGCATCTCCGTCACCGATACCGGCATCGGCATTCCGGCCGAAAAGCTCGGCGTCATCTTCGAAAAATTCAGCCAGGTCGACTCGTCCTCGACGCGGCGGCACGAGGGAACGGGGCTGGGACTTGCGATCACGTCGCGTCTGGTCGCGCTGATGGGCGGCGAGATCGGCGCGGAGAGCACCGAGGGCGCGGGCTCGACCTTCTGGTTCGAGGTCAGCCTTCCCAACGCCCGGCAGACGGCGCGCAAGATAACACCGTCCGATGTCACCGGCGCGCGCGTGCTGATCGTCGACGACAACAAGGTGAATCGTGCCATCCTCGCCGAACAGATGGCGGCCTGGTCTTTCGATGCCTGTGCGGCGTCGAGCGGCGAGGAGGGACTGCGGGTTCTGGAGGCCGCGCAGGCGAGGGGGGTCTCGGTCGACTGCATCGTGCTCGACTACCAGATGCCTGAGATGAACGGTGCCGAGATGGCGAAGATTGTTCGCCAAACCGCGGCGATCGCGGATACGCCGATCGTGATGCTGACATCGGTCGATCAGTCGCTGTCCGGCCCACTCTACCGCAACGTGGCGATCAACGCGCAACTGACCAAGCCGGCGCGATCGTCGGTGCTGCTCGAAACGCTCGTGTCGACCATACAGGCGAATCGCGGCAGATTGCCGGAAGCGGCGGAGGCCGAGAGGGCCGAAGCCGAGCCAATGACGGTGCTTGTCGCAGCGCGCCAGGAGAAAAGGGCGAGCACCGGAACGGGCGACCACGGCATCGACATTCTCGTTGCCGAAGACAACGAGGTGAACCAGCTCGTCTTCACCCAGATCCTTGGCGAGACGGGATACAGTTTCGAAATCGTCGGCAACGGCAGGCTGGCCCTGGCGGCTTATGGCGAGATGAAACCGAGGATGATCCTCATGGATGTCTCGATGCCCGAGATGAACGGTCTGGAAGCGACCGGGGCAATACGCCGCGCCGAGGCGGAGAGCGGCGGGCACGTGCCGATCATCGGGGTCACCGCCCATGCGCTGAAGGGCGACCGCGAGCGCTGTCTCGAGGCCGGCATGGACGATTATCTGCCCAAGCCGATCAGCCCCAAGGCTCTGGTTGCCAAGATCGAACGCTGGGCCTTGCAGGGCGGCGAGGCCGCTCGTGAAACCGGTTGAGGAACCGCTTCCGGAACTGGCCGACAGGATCGCAAGAGTTTTCCTCAGGTAACAGCTTCTGGTGCGCAGCGGGTGGACAAGGTTCCGCCGCAACCAGCCAAGCGCTTGATTCCATCGGGCATATCCGGGTCGGAGTTTTGCCCGCTGGCGCGGCTGCACAGCCGGATTGGCCGGTTACCGGTGACTCGTAACCGGACTGACATCAATCTGTCATCCAGCTGTAATAAACGGAGTCTAATCCCTCCCCGGGCGTCGAAACCGGGCGCCGAGAAATAATTCCGACAGGAGCAGGCCCAATGAAGAAATCAGTCCTTACGGCGTCGGCCGCAGCCGTCGCACTCGCCGCGACGGTTGGCTACGCCGCAGCCCGCGACCAGATCCAGATCGCCGGATCGTCCACCGTGCTGCCCTATGCCAAGATCGTTGCCGAAAACTTCGGCGAGACCTTCCCCAACTTCAAGACGCCGATCGTCGAATCGGGCGGCTCTTCGGCCGGCCTGAAGGAGTTCTGCAAGGGCGTGGGCGAAGACACGATCGACATTGCCAATTCCTCGCGCGCCATCCGCGAAAAGGAAGTTGCAGCCTGCGCCGAAGCCGGCGTCAAGGAAATCCAGGAAGTGCGCTTCGGTTATGACGGCATCGTCTTCGCCACCGACATTGCCGGTCCGGACTGGGCGCTGACCCCGGCCGACGTCTACAAAGCGGTTGCCGCTCAAGTTGTCGTCGACGGCAAGCTCGTCGCCAACCCCTACAAGAAGTGGAACGAAGTCAATCCGGCGCTGCCGGACTGGGACATCGTTGCCTACATCCCCGGCGAAAAGCACGGCACCCGTGAAGTCTTCGAGGAGAAGGTCCTCATCGCCGGCTGCAAGGAGCTCGGCGGAATGGAAGCCGGCGCAGCTGCCGGCCTCGACGAGAAGGCTTCCGAGTCGGCATGCAAGGCTGTCCGCAAGGATGGCGGTTCGGTCGACATCGACGGTGACTACACCGAGACGCTGGCCCGCATCGACTCCAACAAGTCCGGCGTCGGCGTCTTCGGCCTGTCGTTCTACGAGAACAACGCCGACAAGCTGAAGGTCGCAACGATGAGCGGCATCGTGCCGAGCGTCGATACCATCTCCACCGGCGAGTATCCGGTTTCGCGTCCGCTCTTCTTCTACGTCAAGAAGGCGCATCTCGGCGTGGTTCCCGGCCTGAAGGATTATGTCGAGTTCTTCCTCGACGACCAGATGGTCGGTCCCGACAGCCCGCTGGCCGAGTACGGCCTGGTTCCGGCTCCGGACGCAGAACGCGACGCCCAGCGCGCAGCGTTCGAAGACGGACAGACCATGTAATCCACTCACGCTACAGAAACGCGGGCGCCTGGCGCCCGCGTTTTCCTGGGACATTAGCGGCGCCGATCCATCGGCGTTCGCGAAGGGTGGGCCGGAATGTCGTTTTCCATTGTTCTCTTGATCGTCGTTGCCATCGGCGCCGTCGCTTTCTTCCTCGGCCGCCAGCGCGCCGCCGGGCAGCAGCGCTCGTCGTCCGAGAAGCCGCATTCGCGCGTGCATTATCACGGCTGGTGGGCCTTCCTTCTTACCGTGCTGCCCGCCCTGGCCTTCCTGGTCGTCTGGTCGATCGGCAGCAATGCCTGGATCGAAAGCTCGACCGTTGCGAATCTGCCGCCGCAGACCGATGAAAGCGCTGTTGCAAGCCGCGGTCTGGCGCTCGGCATGGTCAAGGGGCTGGCTGACGGCATCCGCAAGCTGGAAGCCGCGGGACCGACTGAAATCCCGATGACGTTCGAAGCGCTTCGGCCGCTCCTGGCGGAGCGGGGCGTGGCACTGGCTTCCGACACGCAAGACTACATGATCCCCATGGCTATCGAGCTGAATGCGGCCATGGCCACGGCTGCATGGATCGGCGGTCTGGCTGCCCTGGTCCTGGCGCTCACCGGGGCCTATTTCGCCATCGCGGGCGTCAAGGTGCGCGCCCGAGCCCGCAACAATGTCGAGCGCATCGTTCTCGGCATGCTGATGGCGGCATCGACCATCGCCATCCTGACGACGGTCGGCATCGTGTTCTCGATGCTGTTCGAGACGCTGCAGTTCTTCCATTCCGTATCGCTGTCGAACTTCTTCTTCGGGACAGTGTGGGATCCGCGCTTTGCCGCTGCGGACTCTTCGGGCGCCGAAGGCCAGTTCGGCCTGATCCCGCTGCTGGCCGGCACGCTCTACATCGCCTTCGTGGCGATGCTGTTTGCCGTCCCGATCGGGCTCATGGCAGCGATCTACATGGCCGAATACGCCACGCCGCGCGTGCGCTCGATCGTCAAGCCGATGCTCGAGGTTCTGGCCGGCATTCCGACGATCGTCTACGGCTTCTTCGCGCTGGTGACGGTCGGCCCGTTCCTGCGCGATATCTCGACGGCGATCGCGGGTTTCACCTTCATCCAGGCGCAAAGCGTCCTGACCGCCGGCCTGGTGATGGGAATCATGCTCATTCCCTTCGTCTCGTCGCTGTCGGACGACATCATCACCGCAGTGCCGCGCGCCATGCGCGACGGATCGCTCGGCCTGGGCGCGACGAAGTCCGAAACGGTGCGTCGGGTGATCCTGCCGGCGGCGCTGCCAGGCATTGTCGGCGCGCTGCTGCTCACCGCATCGCGCGCCATCGGCGAAACGATGATCGTGGTGCTGGCGGCCGGCGTGGCGGCCAACCTGACCATCAATCCCTTCGAGGCGATGACCACGATCACCGTGAAGATCGTCAACCAGCTGACGGGCGATCTCGAGTTCACCTCGCCGCAGACGCTGGTTGCCTTCGCACTCGGCATGACGCTGTTCGTCCTGACGCTCGGCATGAACGTGTTCGCGCTCTATATCGTGCGCAAGTATCGGGAGCAGTACGAATGACGGACGCTGCAACACACGTCGGAACCGCTGCCGTACCTGTGCGGCGCGACATCGGCATCAAGCGCAGGAAGGCGGCTGAGAAGCGGTTTCGCGCCTATGGCATCGCCGCGATAGCGACCGGCATATTCTTCCTGATCGCGCTCCTGTGGACGGTTTTCTCGAACGGCTATACCGCCTTCTGGCAGACCTCGATCGAGCTGCCGATCAATTTCGAGGAGAGCGTGATCGATCCCGGCGACAAGCGGGCGACCGATGTCAATGTCCTGCTGAAGGCGAATTATCCGCGCCTGGCGCAGGATGCCCTGGTCGCAAAGCTCGGGGTGGATCCGGAGGATCGCAGCAAGACGCGTGATGTCGGCCGCATGATCTCGAACGGCGTGCGGACGCAATTGCGCGACATGGTCCTTTCCGATCCGTCGATCATCGGCACGACGCAGACTGTCTGGGTTCTGGCAACGGCCGACGTCGATTCCGCGGCCAAGGGTCAGGTCGACCTGGCCGTCGCGGAAGCACGGCGCAAGGTGTCGGACGAGCAGGTCGAGTGGATGCGGACGCTGCAGAAGGACGGCGTCATGAAGGAACGCTTCAACACCGGGCTATTCACCTTCGGCGCATCGAGCCGCCCGGAGACTGCCGGTGTCGGCGTCGCGATGATCGGCTCGATCTACATGATGCTGATTGTGCTGGTGCTGGCGCTGCCGATCGGTGTCGCTGCATCAATCTATCTCGAGGAGTTCGCGCCCAAGAACAGGCTGACCGACCTCATCGAGGTGAACATCAACAATCTGGCTGCGGTCCCGTCTATCGTGTTCGGCTTGCTGGGCCTGGCTATCTTCATCAATTTCATGCAGCTGCCGCGCTCGGCGTCGATCGTCGGCGGCCTGGTGCTGACCCTGATGACGCTGCCGACCATCATCATCGCGACCCGCGCAGCGTTGCGTGCCGTGCCGCCGTCGATCCGCTCGGCAGCGCTCGGGCTTGGCGCCTCCAAGATGCAGATGGTGTTCCACCACGTCCTGCCGCTGGCCTCGCCCGGCATTCTGACGGGCACGATCCTTGGCCTTGCACAGGCGCTCGGCGAAACCGCGCCGCTGATCCTGATCGGCATGGTCGCCTTCGTGGCCGACTATCCGACGACGCCTTTCGACCCGGCAACCGCATTGCCCGTGCAGATCTACATGTGGGCAAACGAGGCAGAGCGCGCCTTCGTCGAGCGCACCTCCGGGGCGATCATCATCCTGTTGATCTTTCTGGCCGTGATGAACGTTGGGGCAATCTTCCTGCGCAGGCGTTTTGAGCGTCGCTGGTGATGGAGTAGAAAGACATGAACATGCTGACCGAAGCGGCCATCGAGGACAAGCTGACGCCTATGCTGACCGAACCTCCCATCAAGATGAAGGGCAAGGACGTTACCGTTCACTACAGCGGTAAGCAGGCCCTGTTCGGCATCGATCTCGACGTGCGCGAGAAGCAGGTCACTGCGCTCATCGGCCCGTCGGGCTGCGGCAAGTCGACCTTTCTGCGCTGCCTGAACCGGATGAACGACACGATCGACGGCTGCACGGTCGCCGGGTCGCTGACGCTCGACGGCGAGGATATCTACGATCCGTCGATCGACGTGGTTGAACTGCGCGCCAGGGTTGGAATGGTCTTCCAGAAGCCGAACCCGTTCCCGAAGTCGATTTACGAGAACGTTGCCTACGGCCCCCGCATCCACGGCCTCGTCAAATCCAAGAGCGATATGGACGCGGTGGTGGAATCAAGCCTGAAGAAGGCGGCAATCTGGAACGAGGTGAAGGACCGGCTGCACGAGTCCGGCACCGGCCTGTCGGGCGGACAGCAGCAGCGCCTCTGCATCGCGCGCGCCATCGCCGTGTCGCCGGAAGTCATCCTGATGGATGAGCCGTGCTCGGCGCTCGATCCGATCGCGACCGCCAAGGTCGAGGAGCTGATCGACGAATTGCGGCAGAACTACACGATCGTCATCGTGACGCATTCCATGCAGCAGGCTGCCCGCGTGTCGCAGCGCACGGCGATGTTCCATATCGGCTACCTCGTCGAAGAGGGCGCGACGGAGAAGATGTTCACCAACCCCGACGACAAGCGCACCCAGGATTATATCACCGGCCGGTTCGGCTAAGCCGCATCCTCCCAAGCGGCAGACCACGAGGACCTAGATCATGGGCGAACATACCGTCACTTCTTTCGACGACGACCTCTCCGGCATCCAGAAGCTGATCAACGACATGGGGGACCTTTCGGGGGCCATGGTCAGAGGTGCGATCCGCGCATTGCTGCAATCCGATGGGGCGCTGGCGCAGCGGGTCGTCTCGGACGACGTGATCATGGACGCGCGGCAGCGCGAACTCGACGACCGGGCAATCACCCTGATCGCCAAACGGCAGCCGATGGCTCAGGACCTGCGTGCTGTCGTTGGTGCCATCCGCATGGCCGGCGATCTCGAGCGGATCGGCGACCTGGCCAAGAATATCGCCAAGCGCGTCAGCGCAGTCGGGCAGAGCCCGGCGCCGCGCAGCCTCGCGCATGGCATCGAGGGAATGTCCGAAATGGTGCTCAGCCAGGTCGACGGTGTCATCAAGCACTACCTGGCCCGCGACGCCGACGCCCTGCGTGACCTGCGCATCGACGATGAGAAGATCGACGTCAAGTACACGTCGGTCTTTCGCGAGCTTCTGACCTACATGATGGAAGATCCGCGCAACATCACCTCCTGCACGCACCTCCTGTTCTGTGCCAAGAACCTCGAGCGCATCGGCGACCACGTCACCAACATCGCCGAGAACGCCTATTTCGTGGTTACAGGACAACAATTGCCGGTATCCCGTCCCAAGCTCGACGAAACGTCGTTGTCGGTCTTGGCGGAATAGCGCGCTGGAAAGAGCATCAAGCCAATGATTGCGCCCAAGATCATGGTCGTCGAGGACGAGGAGCCGCTCGGCGTGCTGCTCCGATACAACCTCGAGGCCGAAGGCTACCAGGTCGAGATCGTGACGCGCGGCGACGAGGCCGAAATCCGCCTGCAGGAAAATGCACCGGACCTTCTTGTGCTCGACTGGATGGTGCCTGCCATCTCGGGCATCGAACTTTGCCGCCGCTTGCGCATGCGACCTGAAACGCAGCGGCTGCCGATCATCATGCTGACGGCGCGCGGCGAGGAAAGCGACAGGGTGCGCGGGCTTTCGACGGGCGCCGACGACTACCTGGTGAAGCCGTTCTCGACGCCGGAATTCATGGCGCGCGTGCGCGCCCTGCTGCGCCGGGCCAAGCCGGAAGTGCTGTCCAGCGTGCTCAAGGTCGGCGACATCATGCTCGACCGTGAGGCGCACCGGGTCTACCGCAAGAAGAACGAGATCAAGCTCGGGCCGACGGAGTTCCGTCTGCTGGAGTTCATGATGCGCCATCCGGGACGCGTGTTCTCGCGCAGCCAGCTGCTCGACAATGTCTGGGGCGAGACGATCTACATCGACGAGCGCACCGTCGACGTGCATGTCGGGCGCCTGCGCAAGGCAGTCAACAATGGCCGCATGCCAGACGTGATCCGCACGATCCGTGGTGCCGGCTACGCCATCCGCGAAGACTAGGTCTGCTACTCGGCCGGGTACCAGTATTTAGCGCCGGGCGCGTCGCGTCCGATGATGACGAAATTGTTGGCGAAGACCCGGTAGGGCGCGCTCCATTCGCCATCCGGCCATTTGACCCGGATCTCGGCGCGCTCCGCCGTGCCGACGCCGACGTGGACAAAGCCTGCATGTCCGGCCGCGTGGCCGCCGCCGACCTGAACGCTGCGCACATAGGTCTGGGTGCCCGATTTGACGTAGATGAGGGCGCCCACGGCGTCGCGATTGACGTCCTTCTGTCGCAGTTCGATCCCGACGAAGTTGCCCATGGGCCGAGCCAGGTCACCGGCCACCGCACCGCAGTTGCGGAACAGGCTGGCCTTCTGGCCGCGGTTGACGACGAGCAGGTCGAGCATGCCGTCCATGTTGAAATCCTCGACGATGGCTCCGCGTCCCTTGGTGGGCAATGCGATGCCGGCGACATCGCCGCCTTCGGCGAAGCTGCCGTCCCATTGGCCGATCAGGAGGTTGTCCGGATCGTTGGCGGCGAAATCGGGCATCTGCTCGACATTGCCCTTGGCAATGAACAGGTCGAGCAGGCCATCATTGTTGAAGTCGGCGAACTCGGAATGCCATCCGGTCGACGGCTTCAGGTCGCCGCCGGTGTAGGGACGATGCGCGGTGGCACCCTTGTCCCAGGCAACGTCCGTATAGACCGGCCGGTTCTCGTCCGACTCGTCGTCGAGCTTCTGCAGCTTGGTGTCGCCCATCGACGTCAATGCGTATTCGGGCGTGCCGTCGCCGTCGATGTCGCCCTCGGCGATGCCCATGCCCCAGATCGTCAAATGCTGCCAGCCGTCCGCCTTGCCGTAGAGCCGGGGCGGATTCTCCGGCTCGACCTTCCACAGTTGCTCCTCGCCACCGCGATAATACTGGCGGTCGTTGGTGACCCTCAGCGAGGGCGTGCCAGAGCGGTTCCAGTCGGTAAACAGCATCGAGAGCGCGCAGTAGCCGGGGGTCAGCGCGGAAGGCTGCGAGTAGTCGGGTCTGTCGCCCGGTTGCGGGCGGGCGAGAACATTGTCCTCGCAGGTGCCCCAGGGCGAACCGGGAGCGGCACGGTCGACATAGTTGCCGAAGGCAAGGGTCGGGTATTTCAGGCCTGCTTCCCAGGTCGCGGCGAAGGCCGTCGTCCAGGCGCGGCCGCCTTCGAGCGAGAGCTGTCTGTTGGCCTTGGTGAAGCTACAGCCCGGACCGCCCCTCAGAACGATGTTCTCGCCGAGCCGCAGGAGAACAAGGTCGCGGTGGCCGTCATTGTCGATGTCGAGCGCATAGGCGCCGAGCACGTTGGCGAGATCCTTGGCGTCGAGGTCGAGCGACTTTTCGGCAAAGCGCAGGTCGCCGCCCGCCGCGCTCTCGTTGACATAGAGGCCCGATGCGCCCTTGCCGCCGGCCAGGAAGACGTCCGGGCGCCTGTCGCCATTGCAGTCGAGCGAGGCGCCGCCGCCACCGACGAAGAACTCCCATGGTCCGGTGTAGGAATGATCGATGCCGGCCGCCAGCGCCTCCTCGTGCATCTGCGGGATGTCGTTGACGGGCTTGCGCGGCGCAGTGTCCTCGGCCCATGCCGGCACGGCTGCGGCCAGCGCGGCAAGGAGGGTCGCCAGCAAGTTGCGGCGCGCGCTCACCGGGCCACCGCCGCCGGGTCGATGACCAGCGTCCTCAGGAAAGCAATCAAGCCGTCGCGCTCTGCATCGGAGAGCGCGATGTAGCCGTCGCGGGCTTTCCTTCCTTCGCCGCCATGCGCCCGTATGACGCCGTCGAGCGTTGGAAGGTCGTTGCGGTGTCCGTAGGGATCGGTCGAGCCGACGCCCCATAGTTCGCTGGTCATGAAGACGTTGCGCTCGACGAAACGCTGGGCCAGCAGTTCGTTGCCGAGCGCAGCCACCTGTTCGTCGGCGATCACGTGGCGTTTCAGGTCCCCAAACAGCGGCACCAGGACGTCACCTTTCTCGTTGCGGGGCAGGGCCCTCGCCCAGGCATAGAGCGAGAGATCGTAGACTGCAGGATCCGCTACTTCGGCGGTGCGCAGTGTGCCCGCCATGTCCGAGGGGCC
This sequence comes from Alphaproteobacteria bacterium, assembly GCA_018823835.1. Lineage (GTDB taxonomy): Bacteria > Pseudomonadota > Alphaproteobacteria > Rhizobiales > Rhizobiaceae > CAMYMG01. Next base: position 1,660,851 of record JAHJHT010000002.1, read on the forward strand.
GGGATCGACGAATTCCAGCGAGGCGAGCGGCAGGGACGACCTGTGGCATTCGGCGCAACCGATGGCCTCGAAGGTCGCGCTGCCGTTTGCCGCGGCGGCCTGCCATGCAGGATCAGTTGGCCGCAGGACGGTCGGCGGCGGCAGCGTCGCCTGCCAGGCCACCAGTGCCGAGATGTCGCCTACCGAGATCTCGTCCTCGTGGCCGTCGCCGTCATGGTCGCGCGTGCCTGTCCAGCGCTCGCCGAAGCGTTCCGATGCCTGCATGCCGTGGTGGTGATTGAGTGCATTGTCGGTGAACTGGCGCAGCGATGTCATGACGCCCTTCTGGCTGAAGGGGCGGATGACGAGGTCGGCGTCGACGCCCTCGACGCCGCCAAGGTCGATGACGCCGTCCGGTGCAGCAACGATCGTGCCGAAGTCGACGCCTTTTGCTGCCAGAGACGCCGTGACCGGTTCGCCGGTCCTGCGTGCCTCTGCTGCAGCCTGGCTGCGGATGGCGCGCAGCTCTGCCGTCATTTCTCGCGCCAGGAGTTCTATCAGGCCGGCGCCGAAAAGATGGTTCGACCCGCGCTCGTTCGAGAACTGCGGGTCGAGGCTGTCGAAGTCGGCGCTCTCAAAACCCTCGGAGACGAAGACATTGGTGACGAAATCGCCTGCTCCGCCGACGACCGGCTGGTTGTGACAGCCCGAACAGGCATTGGAATCCATGCCCGCGGTGCGGAAGAAGGGGCTTTCGGGAGCCCGCTTGCGTTTCGTCGGAATGATCGCCTGGGTGGCGAACGGCCGGCCCACGCCATCGGCTTCGGTGAAGCGGCCGGTGAACAGAATCTCGCCCTTGCTGCGGAGCGCCTCAAGGGCCTCAAGCGACAGGGTGCCGTTGATCGTCGACTGATCGACATGTTCGTGGATGACCTTTTCCGACCAGGGGCTGGCGACCGCGAGGACGGGGCTGGCGAGGATGGCGGCGATGAGGGCCGCCAAGCTTGCGCGACTGCAGCAACGCGCTTTCATGCGACATCCTTTCCGATGGATTCTCCCTGTGCGGATGCAGTTCCCGAGGCGAAAATCTCCTGATCCACGAAAGTCAGGGCGCGCATCGTGCAACCCTGGCGGATGAGCGGCAGCTCATCGGACACGGTGTCGAAGGAAATGGCGTCCGAATGCCGCCCGCCAGCGGTGCGCGCGATCGCGGCACGGATATCCGGCTCGAGAATGTCGAAGGCCGCCGCACCGCCGCCGACAAAAGCCACTGGGGCCGGATCGATCAGCGCGAACAGGCTGCCCAGTCCGAAGCCAATCGCCGAACCAGCCTGCCGATAGGCTTCGCGCTCCGGTCCGTCTGCTGCGCGCGCGCGTGCCGCCAGGGCCCGCATGTCGGCCTCCTCGATGCCGTCCTGGGGCGCCGAATCCTCGGGATTTCGACGGGCATTGCGCCAGATCGCATAGTTGCCGGCATAGGCCTCGACACAGCCGCGCTGTCCGCAGCGGCACAGGGCGCCGTCGGGCTGGTGCGTCATGTGGCCGAATTCGCCGCCGGAAGAGCGCGTGCCGGTGAACAGCTCGCCCTTCAGGACGAGGCCCATGCCGATGCCGTGCGAGAGCAGGATGGCGATGAAATTGTCGCGGTATCGCTGCGGGTCGCGCCAGCGAAGCGCCACGGCCATCATGTTGCAGTCGTTCTCGACCGTCGCCGGTATCGCGAACTCGCGTTCGAGCACGTCGGCGAAGGGAATGTCGAGATGGGGGGTGATCGGCGACCAGAGCATGGTGCGCGCGCCGGCATCGGTGGTGCCCTGAACAGACAGGATGATGCGCAGCGGGCGCCGGGCGCCGGCCTGGCCGGCCATCAGCTGACGGATGGTGGCGATGAGTTCGCCAACGAGATCCGCCTGGGACAGAGTGGCGGTGCACGGCTTGCGACGCTGCTCGGCGACGACGCTGCCGGTATAATCGACGATCGCCGCGGACAGAAAATTGAGCGACAGTCCCGCGACAATGATGGTGGCGGCATCAGGATTGAGGGTGAGCGCGACTTGCGGACGCCCGCGCTTCAGGGACGGCGTTTCGCCGCCCTTGTCCTGAACCAGGTACCCCTCGGCGATCAGGTCCGAGGAAATCGCCGAAATGGTCGAGTGGCTGAGCCCCGTCGTCGCGGCGATCTCGGTGCGGGAGGGCTGACCCGTACGGCGCACCGCAGCGATGACCATCGCGCGGTTGCGGCGCCGCAAATCGTCGTGGCGGATTCCGACCGACATGATTCCAGATACTTCCTCCCGGACACCGCTATCGATCCGTCTAGTGGCGGGACCGTCGGCGGCATCTGGCCAAATAGTGCCAGAAGCCGACAGGTGAGTCATGCATTTTTTCGGAGATCGAAAAAATGAGTCGGCGGCTGAATCGATGTTGACAGCGGTGCCGGGTTGGGCCACTCTTTTTTTCGAAGCTCGAAAAAAAGAGTTTCGTCACGGGTTGGAGCAGTTGCGCCACTTGCGGCGCATGGGAGGAAATCATGAAGAAGTTTGCAACCGCCATTTTGGCGGGCGTAGCCATGTCTATGGCACTGAGCACTGTCGCCGAAGCTGCCGGCAAGACGATTGCAGTATCGTGGAAGACATTCCAGGAAGAACGCTGGAAGACCGACGAAGCCGCCATCAAGTCGGCAGTCGAAGCCGCCGGCGACACGTACATCGCAACCGATGCCCAGGGTTCAGCCCAGAAGCAGGCCGCCGACATCGAAGGGCTGATCTCGCAGAAGGTCGACGTCATCCTCGTCGTTGCTTTCGACTCGGACGCGATCCTGCCCTCGATCAAGGCGATCAACGACGCCGGCATCAAGGCCATCGCATATGACGTGCAGTTCGAGGATCCGAACGCGCTCTACATCACCTTCGACAATATCGGCGTCGGCCGCATCATGGCGCAGGAGATCCTCAAGGTTCAGCCGGAAGGCAGCTATGCCTTCATCAAGGGCGACAAGGGCGATCCGAACGCGACCTTCCTGTTCCAGGGCATGATGGAAGTTCTGAAGCCGTCGCTGGATTCCGGCAAGATCAAGAATGTCTGCGAGACCTTCACGGATGGCTGGAAGCCGGACAATGCCCAGCGGAACATGGAGCAGTGCCTGACGTCCACCGACAACAAGGTCGATGCCGTCCTGTCGGAAAATGACGGCATGGCATCAGGCGTGGTTGCCGCGCTCGAAGCACAGGGCCTTGCCGGTTCCGTGCCGGTGACAGGCCAGGATGGCGACAAAGCCGCCATCAACCGCGTGGCGCTTGGCACGCAGACGGTGTCTGTCTGGAAGAACTCCACCGACCTCGGCAACGTGGCGGCTGCTGCCGCTATCGCGCTTGCCAATGGCGATGAAGTCTCCAGCATCGAGGGTGTCGCCAAGTTCAGCGGCGGCAAGAACGGCGTCGAGATGGATTCCATCCTGCTCGCGCCGACCCCGATCATCAAGGACAACATCAATGTTGCCATCGAAGCTGGCCACATCACCAAGGAAGAGGCCTGCGCTGGCGTGAAGGCCGGCACCGTGGCCGCCTGCGACTAATACGCTTGCAGCGGACAAGGCTAGACTGACCGGAACCGCGCCATCGCCCGTCGGTGGCGCGGTTCTCTTTCCGCTTGATTTGCCGATAATGATAAGTGGCGAGCGCATAGCAGCCGCCGCGCATGTTGACTGGGAGGGGACATGTCCAAGCAGAATGCCAGCGTGCCCGCTGCGGCGCCGGCACCATCATTCCTGAAGCGCTTTCTCTCTGCCACGGAGCTTGACACCCGCATGCTCGGGATGGTCGCCGCGCTGTTCGCCATCTGGTGCGCGTTCGACATCTACAGCGGCTTCCAGCGCCCGAATACGGGCCTGTTCGGAGGGGCCTTCCTGACGCCCCGCAACCTCTGGACACTTCTTGTCCAGACTTCATCGATTGCGGTGATGACGACCGGCATGGTCCTGATCATCGTCATGCGCCACATCGACCTTTCTGTCGGCTCGATGCTCAGCCTCGTCGCTGTCGCCGGAGCGGTGCTCCAGGTATTCATCCTCGGCCCGGCAATCGGTGTCGGTCACCCGGTGATCTGGATCGCAGCCATCGCGGCCTGCCTGATCCTGGGCACGCTCATCGGCGCGCTGAACGGGTTCCTGACCGCCTATGCAAAGATTCCCGCCTTCATCGTCACGCTCGGCGGTCTCATCGCCTATAGCGGCGTGGCCTTCCTGCTGGCCAGCGGCGTGACCGTTGCGCCGATGGACAAGACCTACAAGATCATCGGCGGCGGCATTCCGGAATCCTGGCTTGGCCCGACATGGAGCTGGGCGCTCGCGATTGCAGCCTGCGTTCTCATCGTCCTGGCGGTCGCTTTCGGCCGAAGGCAGAGAAAGCGGTTCGGGTTCCAGCTCCGGCCAATCTGGGCGGAAGCTGCGCTTGCGGCGCTTGGCAGTGCCGCGGTCCTGGGCGCGACCGCCGTGCTCACTGCCTATCCGTGGCCGTTCGGCCTGATCCGGCAGTATGCCGCCGACAACAATATACCGATCCCGGCCGGGGTGGAGAATTCGGACGGCGATGCCATCTGCATGGCCGGCGAAAAGATCGTCCGGTGCACCGAGGGCCTGATCTACTACACCGGATACGCCGCGCCGGTGCTGGTGGCCATCGCTGTCGGCGTTGCAATGACGTTCATCGCAACGCGGACCAAGTTCGGCCGCTACGTCTACGCCATCGGCGGCAATCCGGAGGCGGCGGAGCTTGCCGGCATTAACACCAAGATGATGACGGTGAAGGTCTTCGCGCTGATGGGTTTCCTCGTCGGCATTTCGTCGGTCATCGCCTCGGCGCGCCTTGACGCGGCAACCAATGCGCTTGGCCAGTTGAACGAGCTCTTCGTGATTGCCGCGGCCGTCATCGGCGGCACGTCGCTGGCCGGCGGCATCGGAACCATCTACGGCGCCCTTATCGGCGCGCTGATGATGCAGTCGATACAGTCCGGCATGGCGCTCCTGAACCTGCCTGCCGCCTTCCAGAACATCGTTGTCGGCACCGTGCTGGTCTTTGCCGTGTTCGTAGACCAGTTCTATCGCCGCCGCGTGAAGTGAGGAGACAGAAATGACAACTCCACTCGTTGAAATGCGCGACATCTCCATCGCCTTCGGTGGCATCAAGGCGGTCGATCATGCCTCCGTGGAAGTCCACCCGGGCGAGGTGATGGGCCTGCTGGGCCACAATGGCGCCGGCAAGTCGACGCTGATCAAGATCCTGTCGGGAGCCTATCGTCGCGACCAGGGCAAGATCTTCGTCAACGGCGAGGAAGCCGATATCCAGAACCCGCGCGACGCGAAGGACTACGGCATCGAGACGATCTACCAGACGCTGGCGCTTGCCGACAATGTGGATGCGGCGGCCAACCTGTTCCTCGGTCGCGAGATCATGACGGGCTGGGGAACGCTCGACGATGCGGCCATGGAGGCGAAGGCCCGCGAGGTGATGGGCCGGCTGAACCCGAACTTCCGGCGCTTCAAGGAGCCGGTGAAGTCGCTGTCCGGCGGCCAGCGGCAATCGGTGGCGATCGCGCGCGCGATCCTGTTCGAGGCGCGCATCCTGATCATGGACGAGCCGACAGCGGCGCTTGGGCCGCAGGAGACGGCGCAGGTTGGCGAACTGATCAAGCAACTGAAGGCCGATGGTATCGGAATCTTCCTGATCAGCCACGACATCCATGACGTTTTCGATCTCGCTGACCGTGTCTGCGTGATGAAGAATGGCCAGGTGGTGGGTACCGCCAGGACGAGCGACGTGACCAAGGATGAGGTGCTCGGCATGATCATCCTGGGCAAGTGCCCGCCGGGCGCGGTACCGGGTCCGGGCGCGATGGACATGGCCGCCTGAAGGGGGCGACCACAAAAAACACATCTTGTGGCGGCATGTGGCGCACGGACGCCGAATTGAATTGAATGCCCTCGCAGGAGCGTCGATAAAGGGTCTCCCCCGGAGCGGCCCGTGCCTTGAGGCATGCAGGCCGCTTCTTCCCTGTCGTTGCGCAAATCCGGGCCTGATCCGGTACCCGAAGCGGGTAGCGCCGCAAGCCGGACCGCCAGTTGAAGAAGCATTTTCCCCTCGTCGCCTTCATTGCCGTTGCCATCGCAAGCGTTGCAATGGCCACTTTCGCCTATGTCGCGGCCGAGGATGCGACGCGCATCAAGTTCGAGGCTATAGCCGACGATGCGATCAACCGGATCGAGGGTCGCATCGACCTGCATGTTTCGCTGCTGCACACCACGCATGCGATGTTCGTCAGCCAGTCGGCCGACGTTTCCGCCGCCGAATTCCGGGCATATTTCGAGGCGCTCGATGTCCCCAAGAAGTTCGAGGGCCTGCGCGGGCTCGGCTTCCTGGGGCTGGCCCGCGCCGGCCAGGACGCGCGCCTCGAGGCCCGGCTGACCGAACTGCAGGGCGCGCCCAAACCGATATTCCCGACCGCTTCGGACGGCGACTGGCGGACGCCCGTCCTGTTGTACGAGGTCAATGACGGCGGCGACACCAAGGGCATTGGCTACGACATGTTCTCCGACCCGCTGCGTCGCGATGCCATTCTCGCGGCGCTGGAAACGGGCGAGCCTAGGGCGACCGGGCGGGTTGAGCTTGGCGCGCCGGTTGGCGCCGAGGTGAGGCCTGGCTTCCTGCTGTTCTCGAGCGTCGAAACGGTGCAATCGGGCGACGGCACCCCGGCAGGCATCCTGTTTGCGTCGTTCAGGACACAGGACCTATTCAAGGCCGCCCTCGAAAAATTCCCGGTCCTGCCGGTCCATGCCGAAGTGTTCCACGGCGAGCCGACGCTTTCGAACCGGCTGTTTGCGTCGAAGGAGCCGGCCGTGGCGGGCGGCGATCTGGTGGCGACACGCCAGATGCTTGTCGCCGGCGTGCCCTGGACCATCCAGTTCCACCCGACAGCCGATTTCTCTCGCCCGTCTTCGCGCGCCATCCCGATCCTGCTCGGCATCTTTGGCCTCCTGCTCGCCGTCGCCATCGCGCTGGTCCAGCGCTACCAGGGGCGGGCCTACGATGCGATGTCGCAGCTCAGGGAAGCTTCCGAAACAAGCCTGCAGGAAAAAGACCTGATGCTTCAGGAGATGAAGCACCGGATCAAGAATTCGATTTCGCGCGTGCTTGCCATCGCACGCCAGACCGCCGGAACGGCAGAGGACATCGACACGTTCTCGAAATCCTTTTCCGCGCGCCTGCAGGCTATGGCCGCCTCGCAGGACATGCTGACCCGGTCACGCTGGCAGAAGGCCGATCTTGGCGAGTTGCTGCAGATCGAGCTTGCCCAGGCGTTCGGAAAGGAACTGCCCGAAGGTATGCTCGATGGTCCGAGGGTTTTGCTTTCGGAAGCGATGACGCAGGCATTGGGTCTGACCTTCCATGAGCTGGCCACCAACGCGCTGAAATACGGCGAGGTTGGCAACTCGACGGAAACGCTGAAGGTCGACTGGAAGGTGCTGCGCAACGGGCGCGAGAAGCGGCTCGTGCTGCATTGGCGGGAAGCCAGTTCAACGCCGATTGCAGTGCCTGAGAAGACCGGCTTCGGCACCAAGCTGATCGACATGAACATCACGCGCGAGCTTGGCGGCACGATCGAGCGCGGCTACCGCGAAGACGGCCTGGAGATCGAGATCTCGATTCCGTTGCGCGGCGAAGCCTGAGCCGGTCTTACGCCCGCTTGTCTTTTCCGGGTGGCGTCAGGTTGCGGAACTGCACCATCGCCATCGGCTGGGACAGGCTGCGCGCATCGGTTTCGAGCTGCAGTTCGTCGGCGCCCCGCTTGGCTGTGCGCGCGAGGATCTCGTAGACGGAAGCCGTCGTCGACTGCAACGCCTTGGCGTCCGTCTGGCCAGCCAGCAACCGGGCGAGGAAAACCGCCGCGGTGAGATCGCCAAGGCCGTTCGGCGGCCCGGCGATCGCGCGGTGTTCTGCCAGCATCACTTCGAAGGGGGTGACCAGAAGATTGCCGATGCCTCCGGCGATCATTGCCGGGGCGGAGGTGACGAGCATGCGAGCGGGGCCTGCATTGCGCGCCGCGGAAATCGTGGCCTCCAGGTCGACAAGCTTCTCGCCGGTCATCCATTCGAGCTCATATCGGTTGGGCGTCGCGATATCGGCGACGGGCAGCAGCGTGTCGCGCATGGCCTCAGCCACGGGCTGGGGCACGTAGAGCCCGCCGGCATCGCCCATGACAGGATCGCAGACGTAGAGGGCGTCGGGATTGCGGGCCTTGACGGCGCCGACCAGCGCTGCGACGTCGGCCGCCTGCGCTGCATCGCCGAGATAGCCCGACAACACGGCGGTGACCTCGCCGAGCCATGGCGCCCGCTGCAAATCCTGCATGAAGGACCAGAACTGTTCCGGCTCCGGAACGATGCGGGTGGCCGGACCATGTCCGGGATGCCAGGGGAGGATCACGGTCGGCACGGCCCATACCGGATGCCCAAGCGTCTCAAGCGCGAAAACCGCGGCGCGGTTGCCGACGGAGCCGCGCGCAACGTGGCTGGAAATGACGATAACCGCCCTCGGCGTTTCACCGTTCGCTGTGTTCATGCGCTACCCGCCCCGTACGACGAAAATGATCAGCCAGATGATCAGGCCGACTGCCAGGAAGACACCAAGGATGCGGCCGATCCGCGTGCCCCAATATTCTATCCCGTCCTCAGGGTCCACATCCGCGGCAGTGACGTGATCGTGCGCCCGCCGTGCGACGCGGTCGACCACCGAGCGAGAACCGCTTTCGGCTTCGCGCGCCACGCGCTCGATAATGCGCCGCGATTCGCGCTGTCTTGCGTCCTGCCTGTCGTCCGGCATGTCCAGTGGGGTTTCCCAAGTCTCGACGGCAAATCTAACGGCTTCGCCGGGCCGCGAACAAGGCCGCCCTGTGATCTCCCACCGCTTTCGGGGGATCGCCGTTCCCCCATTCGCGGAATATGGTAAGCATTGCGTCGCTTCGCACGCAAATTGAGGGATTTTCAATGACTGCCCTGCGCCTCATCCAGCCATCCACAGCCCGTCTGATTCGCGTTTTCGCTGCTCTGTTGCTGGCGCTGCCGCTGCTTTCGGCATGCGGCTACAACACGATACCGACGGCCGAGGAGCAGGCAAAGGCCGCGTGGAGCGAGGTTCTGAACCAGTACCAGCGACGCGCCGACCTGATCCCCAACCTGGTGGAGACCGTGAAGGGCTATGCCGCGCACGAGAAGGAAGTGCTCGAGGGCGTGGTCGAGGCAAGGGCCAAGGCGACGCAGGTGACCTTGCCGGCCGACGCGCTCACCAACCCGGAGGCCTTCAAGGCCTTCCAGGAGGGGCAGGCGGGCCTGACGAGCGCACTTTCGCGGCTGCTCGCGGTGGTCGAGAACTATCCCGACCTGAAGGCAAACCAGAATTTCCTGGCGCTGCAGGCGCAGCTCGAAGGAACCGAGAACCGGATTGCGGTAGCGCGGCGCGACTACATCGAGGCGGTTCGCGTCTACAACACTGCGCTCCGGACCTTCCCGTCTGTGCTGTGGGCGACGCTCTGGTTCACCGGAAACAAGCCGTTCGAGAACTTCACGGCGTCAGAAGGGGCGAGCGAGCCGCCGAAGGTCAACTTCAACTGATGCCGCGCCCCGGCGGATCATGGCAAAGCGTCCAAGCATAGGCCGAGCGGACTGCGCGCCGGGCCCAGCGCGAGTGGCACTCATGCTTGCGGGCATGGTGTTTCTCCTCCTCCCGCTCGTTGCCCTCGCCGCTTCGCTGCCCGCACTGACAGGCAGGGTGGTCGACACTGCCGGCGTGATCGATGCGGCCAGCGAGGCAGCGCTGGTGCAGAAGCTCGAGGCTTTCGAGAAAAAATCATCGGACCAGATCGTCGTCACCACGATCCCGAGCCTCGAGGGCGAGGCGATCGAACCCTATGCGAACAAGCTGTTCCGCGCCTGGGGTCTTGGACAGGCCGGCGAGGACAACGGAATCCTGCTGATTGTCGCGCCGAACGACCGCAGGATGCGCATCGAGGTGGGCTACGGCCTCGAAGGCACGCTGACCGACCTGCACTCCAAGCTGATCATCGAGAACACGATGGTTCCGGCCTTCCGCGCCGGCGACTACGCCGGCGGCATCACGCGGGCCGTGGACGACATCATCCTCGTGCTCGAGGGCAACGCAGCGGAACTCGAGGCGCGCGCGCGACGCAACCAGGATACGGGCGTGACGGGCGACGACATCGCCGTGGTGCTGTTCATCACCGTCTGGGCGCTGCTGTTCTTCGGCGGCTTCGCCTTCGCCATCCTGCCGCGCATCTTTGGCCGAAAGCTGGGGCCGGGGCGCTATGAGTGGCTGGGCAGGACATTCCGCTACAACAACGGATCGCGCTCGTCAGGCAGGGGCTGGTCTTCGGGCAGCTCGTCCGGATGGTCCGACGGGTCGTCAGGCGGCGGCTTCTCGGGCGGCGGCGGTTCGTCTGGCGGCGGCGGTTCTTCGGGAAGCTGGTAGATGGCTAAAAGGGTGACGGATCAGGAACACCAGCGCATCACCGATGCGATCCGCAAGGCCGAGACGGGCACGGCCGGCGAGATCTTCTGCGTCGTCGCACGTGCCAGCGACACCTACTTCTTTTCGGCGGCACTCAGCGTTCTGGCTGCCATCCTCGTCGTCAGCCTCGGCGTCGCGTTTCTGCTCGACGCCTGGTGGTTCGCCATCGGTGTGCCGGCCTTCGTCGCTGCGCAACTCGTCGCCACGGGCGCGGCGCTCGGCCTGATCTACTTTGTACCGGCCCTCCGGCTAAGACTTGCGCCGCGCCGCTGGCAGTTCATGCAGGCGCACGACAATGCACTGCGGCAGTTCCTTGCCCGAAACGTTCACCTGACGAGTGAACGCACCGGCGTGCTCATCTTCGTCTCGCTCGCCGAGCGATATGCCGAGATCGTCGCCGATGCGGGGATCAACGCCAAGGTACCACAGGCGGAATGGGACGAACTGGTGGCCGGGCTTATCGAGAAAGCGCGCAGCGACGAACTCGCCGACGGCCTGGTGCTGGCGATCGAGCGCGCCGGGACCCTGCTGGCGGCGCATTTTCCGCCACGACCGGGCGATGTCAACGAACTGGACGACCATCTCGTAGAGATCTGACAGTTTCGGGCAGCCTGTGGGCCACCGGCCAAGACTGCCAATACATGCTTGCCAGAGAGTCAGACTGGCGGGTATGGTTAACAAATCATGAACACAATGACGATCGGCATCAGGAAGGCTGAACCGCAGGATGCGGAGGCGATAGCCGACGTCCATCAGCAGGCCTGGCGCGGCGCATACAGCGGCATCATCCCGCATCGCGCGCTTAATGGCATGATCAACCGCCGCGGTACGCAGTGGTGGGCAAACGCCATACGCCGTGCCGCCACAGTCCTGGTGGTGGAGATTGGCGGGAGCGTTGCCGGCTATGCCACGATCGGCCGGAATCGTGCCCGCGAGCTCAGCCAGCAGGGCGAAATCTACGAACTCTACCTGCGGCCCGAATACCAGGGCATCGGTCTCGGCAGCCGGCTGTTTGCCGCTGCACGTCAACGCCTCGCGGAGTCCGGACTGGCCGGCCTCGTCGTCTGGGCGCTTGAAGAAAATGTCGGCGCGCTGTCCTTCTACGAGGGCGCGGGCGGGCGCGACATCGCCGAGGGGGTCGAGATTTTCGACCACAAGGCCGTCAAGAAAGTCGCCTTCGTCTGGGATTGAGCGCGAACTGACGCATTGCGCCCGGCGTCTCCTGCCGCTATCGCTCGGGGACAATCAGAGGACGCCCAGCCCATGCGCATTGAAGCCATTCCCGTCGGCAAGAACCCGCCAGAAGACGTCAATGTCATCATCGAGGTGCCGATCGGCGGCGAGCCGATCAAGTACGAGATGGACAAGGACGCCGGCACGCTCTTCGTCGACCGCTTCCTTCACACCTCAATGCGCTACCCGGGCAATTACGGCTTCGTGCCACACACGCTGTCGGGCGATGGCGACCCGATCGACGTTCTGGTGTGCAACACGCGCGCCCTCGTGCCGGGCTGCGTGATCAACGTACGGCCGATCGGCGTGCTGGTCATGGAAGACAATGCCGGCGAGGACGAGAAGATCATCGCAGTGCCATCTCCAAAGCTGACGCTGCGCTATGAATCGGTGACGGAGTACACGCAGCTTCCCGACATCACCCGCCAGCAGGTGCAGCACTTCTTCGAGCACTACAAGGATCTGGAGCCCGGCAAGTGGGTCAAGATCGGCGGCTGGTACGATGCCGCGACCGCCAAGCGGATGATTTCCGAAGCAATCGAGCGTGCGGCTAAGGCCAGCTAGCTCCCAGCCTCTAGTTGTCGCGCCGGAAATCCGGCATCGGCTCGCCGACCGAGACGGGCCGGTCGGCACCGCAGGCAAATCCCCGCGCCTTTGCGTCGGCGACCTCGCGGGCTTGCCGGTTGGCATCGGGATTGCCGCTTGCCAGGACGAGCCCGACAACGCAGCCATCGCGGGCATGCGGCTGGCCGACCTTCGAGACGACGAGGACCTCGGTGGAGCTGTCGCTCTCGACGCTGTTGGAGACCTTCCGTCGATGGATCGTCGCGAAGGGAATTGCCCGCCCGCTCGACGTTTCCAACCGCCATTCGATCTTGGCGCCGGCCGCGTTGAAGGCTGAAAAACTCTCCCAGGCCGGCGCCATGTCGCCTGCGGCCGGAAAGCCGTAGAACAGCGTTTCCCTTAGGTCGCCGGCATACAGAAACACAGGGTAGCCGCGAAAGCCGGAGCAGACCAGATTGGCCCATTCGCCGTCACCTTCCTCGGCCGCGGCAAAGACCGTGCAATCCTTCCCCGTGTCGAGATCGGAATAGGCGCTTGAGATTTCGCCGGCAATTGACGAGGCACTCAAAGCGGCAAAGACGAATGCGGACGGAATGAGCCGGTTCATCGCAACACTCCTGCCTTCTCGAAGTCTGCCAGCCTAGCGCGATTTCGGGGATGAGCCTAGGCCGAGGGCGCTTTCGATGGCGTGCGAGAGGATCCCCGGCTCACCCGTAAGGCGAACCGTCTTCATGCGGGCGGTCGAGCCGGAGACAATCGAGATGCTCTGCTTTGGAACGTTCAGCCATTTCGACAACAGCTTTTCCAGCGCCGCGTTGGCGGCGCCGCTTTCCGGCAGGGCGCGAACGCGCGCAACGAGATGAGTGCTGCCGTTTGATGCTTGCCCGACGCCTTCAATGGCGTCGCGCGACGATCTTGGCGTCAGCCTGACGAAAAGGTCCAGGCCGTCAGACCGTGTCCGGAAGCAGCAACCGGTCGGCAAGCCGGTCAGGCGAGCAGTGCAGGCGCCACGGTGGTGACGATGAACTGGCGCACGAAGAACAGCAGCAGCAGCAGGATGATCGGCGAGATATCGATGCCGCCGAGGTCGGGCATCAGGCGCCGGATGGGCCGCAGCGCCGGCTCGGTCAGGCGAAACAGCATGTTGCCGATTGTGCCGACGAACTGGTTGCGCGGGTTGACCACGTTGAAGGCGTAGAGCCAGGAGAAGATGGCCGACGCGATGATGATCCACCAGTAGAGGTCGAGCGCCAGGACGACGGTCTGAATGAGGGCTAGCATGCCGTTCTCCGTGTTGTTCGCGACATGTAGCCACTGGCAGGCGATGCGGCAAGTGCCGGGCCGTTCCGGAAGCTTGACAGGCAGAGCCAGCCGCCGATAAATGCGCCATCCGCTGGACGGGGCTGTAGCTCAGCTGGGAGAGCGCGTCGTTCGCAATGACGAGGTCAGGAGTTCGATCCTCCTCAGCTCCACCAGGGGACTTTTCGACCACTGCTCGTTGCCCTCCAGGATAGCGGCTGGCTGATCCAGACCGACGATCCACGGGCGCCAAGATCATTTTCGCTGGGGTACGGAAAAGCTGAAAGCGGCGGTCGGTATTAGGCCACGGCGGAAGCTGCAACCACGATGAGCCGGCAGTTGATTTCTGTCGATCAACCCGGTGGAACATCGCATTCCGCCTGGTGGGCATTTTAGAACCCCAGACAAAAAATAGGGGCCACTCCGGTTGGAGAGGCCCCATTCTGGTCGTTGCCGGATATGCCCGACAGCGGTTAGTTGGTCGCGTTCAGCTTTGTGGCGATGGAACTGAATTTGGCGTTGAGCGAGTTGCCGACGGCGCCACCGCCGACCATGATGGCCAGAGCGATAAGAGCAGCGATCAGACCGTATTCGATAGCTGTCGCGCCGGATTCATCCTTAACGAAATGTGCAATAATGTCAGTCATGTGGAAACTCCTAATCCACGTGTTACAGCACTTCCGTCAACTTCTGTGACTGGTTGATCGGAACCGGCAATTTAGGAAAAGGCGCTTTCTCTCGACTTAATGAAAGCTCTTACTGAATGCTGTCCGACTTGCGGAAAATTCGCACCAAATATCTGTCCACGTTCCGGCTCGGACCGATCGCAGCGGTCAGTCATCACGCGCACGGACGCTAGGCCGCCGCAGGCAGTGAACGACAACGAGAGAACATTGGAGGGCTTGTAGTGCCGAGATTCAGCGCACCTGACCAAGCCGTGTAATCCGAAGCAGTTCTGCCGACGTTCCGGAATTTGCTGCACGATGACGCATCGCGATCAGCTGCGACGGGCAATCTGCCGTTGCGACTGCGGAGCGTTGGACAGGCAATTTGACGGTTGCTAGCATCGTGAAATTGGCAGCCCACTGTCGATCAGTGCATGTGCGTCGCCCGACGGAACTGCGCAGGCTCAAGGATGAGTTGAAGCGTGGCGGATACCACAGGCAATCTCTTCGGCCAAGCGCTCGGGGAACTCGGTGCCGTGCTGGACCGCGTCGATGGGCGGGCGGTCGAAGATGCTTGCCGGATGCTCGCCGGTGCCCGGCGGATCGGCGTCTATGGTTGCGGCCGTGAAGCCCTGCAAATCAACGGGTTTGCCATGCGGCTCTTCCATCTCGGCCTGCCGGTCTCTGTCGTCGGCGACATGACCATGCCGCCGCTCGGTCAGGGCGACGTGCTCTTTGCCAGATCGGGTTCGGGCGAAACGGGAACGGTGCTTACGCTGATGAAGGTCGCGCAGGCCGCCGGGGCGAAAAACCTGCTGGTCACCGCGCAGCCCGGTGCGAGCGCAGCCGCACTGGCCGACGTCACGTTGACCATCCCTGCCCAGACCATGGCCGACGACCAGGGCGCCCGAAAGACCTCCGTGCTTCCGATGGGCTCGGTCTTCGAAGGTGCGCTCTTCCTGCTCTTTGAAGTGATGGTGCTCAGGCTCAAGACCACGCTCGACATATCGGCCGAGGCGATGCGGGCCCGACACACGAACATGGAATAGCTGCGCGCTACGAACGCATGTTCTCAGGCCATGTCCGCACGGCGGCCGGCGGGCAGCGGCCGTTCGTCCTGCCGCTCGGCGTAGCGGAGCGGCTGGGCGGCCTGCTGCAGGAGAAGTGGTCGAAAACCTACTTCACGGCGCCGGCGGTCATTCCCTTGATCAGGTAGCGCTCGAGCACCACGCCGATCACGATGAGCGGCAGAATGGCGGCGAAGGAAAGGGCGGCCATTGCCCACCAGTTGATGCCCTGGCTGCCGGTCTGCGAGGCGACCATCACCGGCAGGGTATTGGCGTGGGTGGAAGTAAGCAGCGCGGCGAAGAAATACTCGTTCCAGGTCAGCACGAGGCTGAGGATGAAGGCCGCAATCATTCCCGGCAGCGCGATCGGCAGGATGATGGCGAAGAAGGCGCCCCAGATCGACAGTCCGTCGACGAGGGCCGCCTCTTCCAGCTCCGTCGGGATCGACTCGAACTGGTCGCGCATGATCCAGATGACGATCGGGAGCACTGTCAGCGTATAGAGCAGGATCAGGCCGACCCGCGTGTCGAGCAGGGCGAGCTGCTTGTAGAGGACGAGGAAGGGCAGGGCGAGTACGACCGGCGGCAGGATGAGCTGCGACAGGAAGAAGAAGGAAATGTCGGAATTGCGCATGAAGCCGAACTTGTAGGAAAAGCGCGACAGGCCGTAGGCGGCGAGCGAGCCGAGCACCACCGCGATGGAAGAGGATGCGACGGCGGTGATTGCGGAGTTGAAGAACCGCTTCACGAACTCGTCGCGCACCGTGCTTTCGGCGCCGATGGTGTCCGGCGACATGCCGAGCGACCGCCAGCCCAGCCAGGCCGGCGTGTAGTCGACCCAGGGGATCAGGGCGCCCTGCATGACGTTGGGCGCGATCTTGAAGCTGGTCGTCGCGGTCCAGTAGATCGGAAACAGGCAGACGATCGCCCAGGCAATCAGCAGGATGTAGATGACGGCCTTGCCGGCAAGCCGCCGGGTGCGGAAGGCCAGGTCGGCCTCGCTGTCGCGGAAGATCGCTTCGCTCATGTCCGTGGCCTCGCAAAGCGGTCGGCGACCTTCATCAATATGGTCATCGTGATGATGATGATGACCAGGTAGACCATCGCCAGCAAAGTGCCGTAGCCGACGTTGGAGCGGTCGCGGTACTCGCGGAAGATGAACGAGGTGACGGTGTCGGTGGCGCCGCCCGGCCCGCCCGCGGTGAGGTTGATCACGATGTCGGCCAGCTTCAGTTTGAAGATGATGCGGATCAGGATCGCGGTGACGGAGACCGGCAGCATCAGTGGGAAGGTGATCTCCCAGAAGGTCTTCCACGGCCCTGCGCCGTCGACGCGGGCAGCCTCTGTCAGTTCCTTGGGAATGGCCTGCAGGCCGGCAAGGATCATGATCATCATGAAGGGGATGAAGGTCCAGGCATCGAGCAGCATGATGGTGGCGCGCGCGATCTCCGGCGAACCGAAGAAGGAGGGACTGTCCCAACCGATCCATCGGGCAAAGCGCGCGATCGGGCCGAAGCGGATTTCCAGCATCGACTTGCCGATCATCCAGCTCACCGCCACCGGGGACAGCATCAGCGGCAGAAGGAAGGCTACCCGGAAGAACTTCCGGGCTCGGATCTCGGCATTGAGCAGAAGGGCAAGTCCGAAGGCGACCGCGTATTCAACCAGGATGGCGAGGCTGTACCAGACCATGTTGCGCAGCGCGTTCCAGTAGAACGGGTCGCTCCACATCTGGCGGACATTGTCGAGCCCGTTGAACTGGCGGCCGAGCGGGGACGCGAGGTTCCAGCTCGAAAAGGCGATGATCAGCCCGAACAGGATGGGGAAGACGGTCAGCGAGACGACAAAGAGGGCCGCAGGCAGCACGAACAGCGTGCGCTTGCCGTGCTCGCCGCGGATCAGGACCTGGCTCCAACAGAGGCAGATGGACCAGAGGATGTAGGCGAAGAGGGTCGGCCGCCAATTGCTGAAGCCGAATTCCATGAGGCCGGCATGCTGGGCCGTCTGGGCGGCCGCGACGAGAGCGACGACGAGGGCCGAACCCCAAACGATCGCCCGCCCGAACAACTTTCGACTGTCGGAGATGTCGTCTGCCGTGACGACGTGAAGTAGATCTCCCTGGCTCATGCGCCCCCGACACTCAGATCATGCAGTTCCGGAACAGGCTCTGTGCGCCAGTCCGGTCGAAGTAGAATGGTTCGGGGCGCGCGCAATGACGCGCGCCCCGAAGTATCACATGCCGAGCGAGGCCTTGTAGAGCTTGATCTGGCTCTCGCGTCCGATCTGGTCGGTGATCTTCTCCCAGGCGGCGGCGATGGCATCCGCCGTCTCCTGCGCCGACTTGTACTGGCCGGCGAAGCCCTTCGCCAGCTCGTCCTCGGCGACGGAGTAGTACTGGAAGATGCCGGGGATGCGCGGCTCGATCGCGGCATTCGGGTGGTTGTAGCTGTCGAGGTTCGAGCCGAGATAGTCCTCGATATAGGCGCGGTCGTAGCCTGCCTTTTCCCACTCCTCGTAGTTGAAGTGCGACTGGCGGTATGGCTGGAAGCCCGACGGATATGCCGAAGTCCACAGGCTGAGGTCCTTGCCGCCCAGATGCGCGGCGGCGGACCAGGCCGCCTTGCGCTTTTTCTCGTCGCCGGAGACGCGGCTGGTGACATAGATGCCCCAGCCGATATAGGCCATGTTGGGGGCGAAGTTGCCGCCCTCAGGCGTCTCCCATTCGCCGGTCGCGGAATTGTAGACCTTGTCGGAGCCGGGGTTGATCGAGAAGCCGACAACGTCGCCCACCACCGAAGTGTCGGAGGTGCGGGCGCTCGAGCCGACGTCGCCCCACCAGCAGACGCCACCGCCGGTGCCGGCGAGGAACTGCTGGAAGGCGGTCGTGCCGGGGTCGGCGTTGATCTGGTCGGTCGGATAGGCGCCGGCCTCGATCAGGTCCATGACGTCCTGGATGGCCTGGACCCATGCCGGGTTGTTGACGCGCGGCTTCATCGTGTCGGCATCGAACAGCCAGGCCTTGTCGTCGGGGTGCTTGGCGTAGGCCGAAGCGCGATCCTCGAGGAAGTAGAAGCCGAAGCCGCCCCAGCCCTTGAGCGGGTCGAGGAAGCCGTAGGCATCGAGCCCGGTCAGCGGGTCCTTCTGGCCCTTCACCTTGGTGGAGAACTCGTTGACCTGCTGCCAGGTGGTCGGAGCCTCGGTCATGCCGGTCGCGCCGGAGATCGCCGCGTCGGCGAAATAATCCTTGCGGTAGGAGAAGGTGTGGCAGTCGCCGTCGATGGTGATGCGGTAGGTCTTGCCGTCCCAGGTGCCGACCGGCGCCTTCAGGTAGCCGACCAGGTCATCGGCGTCGATCTGCGCGGCAACCCAGTCTGGCATCTCGTCGAGCAGACCCTTGCTCGCCGTGTCGCCCTCGAAGGGCGCGCCCATCTCGATGATGTCGAAATCGACCGTGCCGGTTGCAATCGACTGCTGCAGGCGCGCGTTGTAGTCGGCCTGGGCAAGGTCGATCCAGCTGATCTTGGCGCCGGTATAGGCCTCCCACGGCTTCAGGAAGCCGCGGAACAGGAAGTTGTGCAGATTCTGGTTGTTGAGACCCATGAAGGTCAGTTCGACGCCGGCGAATTCGCCCTCAGCGACGCTGGCCTTGGTTGCACCCAGGCACAACTCGCCAACCTTCTGCCAGTCGGCATCGGTGGGCGAGCCCTTGCCGACGCCGGGAATCTGCAGGATCTGTGCGCGCACATCGTCCTGCGCGGATGCCTGACGCGTCAGCGCGGCAAGCGGGCCCGTCGAGGCCGCGGCCACAGCTGCCATGCTTGCGGCGCCCTTGAGCAGTTCGCGGCGAGTAGCTCCCGCGCTTACCAATAGTTCGTAGATACCGGTTTTCATACACGTTCCTCCCAAAGCGTTACTCGGATTGTCCTTGCACTCACGAACCGGTTCACCTCCGTCCCTCAAACCGGCCCGACTGATCGATTTGGCTGTCTCGTCCGATACCTGCGAAGGCTTACGAGAGACGCCAAGACGACAGAAAGCGCTCGACACTATGGAGCAAGACCCGTTGGAGTCAACGCGATCAGCGATGTCGGTGGCGGGGTGCAATCGCGCAGTGGACTTGGCCACCCCTCTTGGCTAGCTTCGTGCCGAATTGCATTGGGGGGACGATGGCGCAGGTCGCAATCCGGAACGTGTCGAAGGCATTCGGGTCGGTGCAGGTTCTGCACGGAATCGATGTCGACATCGCCGATGGTGAGTTCGTGGCGCTGGTCGGTCCGTCGGGCTGCGGCAAGTCCACCCTGCTGCGGATGATCGCAGGCCTGGAAGCCGTCACGGGCGGCACGGTCGCCATCGGCGACCGCATCGTGAACCATCTGCCGCCCAGCGAGCGCGACATCGCCATGGTGTTCCAGAACTATGCGCTCTACCCGCACAAGACGGTGGCGCAGAACATGGGTTTTGCGCTGAAGATGCGCGGCGTCGAGCGGGCGCAGATCGACGAGCGGGTGCGCACGGCGGCCGAAATCCTCGATCTGACGCCGTATCTGGGCCGCTACCCGCGCCAGCTCTCGGGCGGACAGCGCCAGCGCGTCGCCATGGGCCGCGCCATCGTGCGAAACCCCAAGGTGTTCCTGTTCGACGAGCCGCTCTCGAACCTCGACGCCAAGCTGCGCGTGCAGATGCGGGCCGAGATCAAGGAACTGCACCAGCGCCTCAAGACGACGACCATCTACGTCACCCACGACCAGGTGGAGGCGATGACGATGGCGGACAAGATCGTGGTGATGCAAGCTGGCCGCATCGAGCAGGTCGGCGCACCGCTGGAACTCTTCGACCGGCCGGCCAACACCTTCGTGGCGGGATTTATCGGCTCGCCGGCGATGAACATGCTCAAGGGCAGCGTCGAGGCCGACGGCGTGCGGGTCGGCAGCGCCTTGCTGCCCCTTTCGGGAGACCAGCAGGTTTCGGCGGGGCAGGAGGTCGTCTATGGCGTGCGGCCAGAGCATTTCGAGATCGCCGATGAAGGGCTGCCGGCACGCATCTCCGTCGTCGAGCCTACCGGCTCCGAGACCACGGTGGTGCTGCGCTTCGGCGGCAGCGAGATCGTCGCACTCTTCCGCGAGCGGCACGATTTCAAGCCTGGCGAGACGCTTCTCCTGAGGCCCCGCAAGGAACTGGTTCATCTCTTCGACCCGAAGGACGGTCAGCGGCTCTGACGCGCCGCCCTCAATCCCCAACTCCCGGAGGAGTACACTGATGCTGAAAGGTATCCACCCGCTTCTGAACGCCGAGGTGCTGCATGCTCTGCGCGCCATGGGGCATGGCGATGACCTGATCATCGCCGACACCAACTTCCCCTCGGATTCGGTCGCCAGGCAAACGAGGCTCGGCAAGCTGCTCAGGATGGACAACACGACGTCGGCAGAGGCCGCGGCTGCGATCCTTTCGGTTTACCCGCTCGACAGTTTCGTCGACGACGCCGCCGCACGCATGGAAATCGTCGGCAAGCCGAAGGAAGTCCCGCCGGTCCAGAAAGAAGTGCAGAAGGTCATCGACAAGGCCGAGGGCAAGTCCTGGCCGATGATTTCGGTCGAACGCTATGCCTTCTACGAGCGCGCCAAGCAGGCCTATTGCGTGATCCAGACCGGCGAGCGGCGCTTCTACGGGTGTTTCGCTTTCCGGAAGGGCGTGATCCCGCCGGATGCGGGCTGATACGACGATGCCGGAACAGAAGCCAATAGTCATCCTCGGCGTGTTCGTTGCCGACACGGCTTATCGCGCCGCGCGCGCGCCTCGCATGGGCGAGACAATCCTCGGGTCGGATTTCAAGCTGGGGCCGGGAGGCAAGGGCTCCAACCAGGCTGTCGCCGCAGGCAGGCTCGGCGCCGACGTCACTTTCATGACGCGGCTCGGGCGCGACCCGTTTGCCGACATGGCGCGCGCAACCTGGAAGCAAGCCGGCGTGAAGGCGGCCGCCATCGAGACGCCGGACAGCTATACGGGTGCTGCATATATCTTCGTCGAGGAGACGACCGGCAACAACGCGATCATCGTGTGCCCGGGTGCTGCCTCGCAGATTTCGCCGGCCGATATCGAAGAGAGTGCGGAGCTGATCCGCTCCGCCGGCGTCTTCGTCACGCAGCTGGAGCAGCCAATCGATGCCGCCCTACGTGCGCTCGAGATCGCACGGCAGGCCGGGGTGACGACGATTCTCAATCCGGCCCCGGCGGCGAAGCTGCCGGATGCGATGTTTACGCTCTGCGATTACATCACGCCCAACGAGACCGAGGCAGCCGAACTGACGGGAATTGCCGTGGAGACTGTGGATGACGCCCGTCGCGCGGCCGACCGGCTGATCGAAATGGGCGTGGGCACGGCAATCATCACCCTTGGAGAGAAGGGTGCGCTACTGCATGGCAAGGGGCAATCCGAACATGTGCCCCCAGTCGCTGCGGGCCCGGTGGTCGAGACCACAGGGGCCGGCGATGCCTTCAATGGCGGACTTGCCGCGGCCCTTTCGCGGGGCATGGCACCGGCCGACGCGGTCCGCTTCGCCTGTGCCGTCGCCGGCATCTCGGTGACGCGACCCGGCACCGCGCCTTCGATGCCGACGCTCGCTGAAGTCGAGGCGCTTTTGGGTCGCAACAGCTGAGGGTGCCGGCGGGTCCAGCCGCTGCACGCTACCGCAGCGGCGCGATCAGGGGCTCGTCGCGCGAGAGAATGGCAGGGGCCGTCGTTGACGACACGGCTCCCCTCTTCGCGGGGGTTTCGGCCCTCTAGAGGCGCCAGATTCGGATAGCGTTTTCCGACAGCAGCTTGCGCTTCTCGTCCTCGCTCGCGCCGTCGAGCAGCGCGTGCGTGGCCGCGATCCACGGCATGAGGCCGCCGCCCAACATGCAGACGGGCCAGTCGCTGCCCCAGACGACACGGTCCCAGCCGAAGCAGGCGATGGTGTGCTCGACCCACGGTCGCAGCGTGTCAGCAATCCAGCTTTCCGGATCGGCATAGGCGACGACGCCTGAGATTTTCGCCGTCACGTTCGGACGTTTCGCCAGCTCCGCAACACCGTCGTGCCAGGGCTGTCGGACGTCGCCCTTGATGTCGGGCACGCCGCAATGATCGAGGATAAAGTGCACATCGGGCGCGAGATCGACGAGGGCCATCGCCTGCTTCATCTGGCGCGGCAGGACGCAGAGATCGAAGGTCAGGCCGCTGCTGGCCATGCGTGCGATATTTTCCCGAAACAGCGGCTGTTCGGACAGCTCGTCGAGCATCACATGCAGCACGCGGCGAAAGCCTTTGACGAGCGGGTTCTGGCGTTGGCGTTCCAGGTAGGACGCAAAACCCTGGTCTTCCGGCCGGCAGGAGGCGATGGCGCCGACCACCAGACCGCCGGGCAGGTCCGCGAGCCTGCCGACAAAGGCTGTCTCGTCCTCGATCAGCGCGGGGGCGACGTCGACCTCCATATGCAGCGTCTGCGAGATGCCGGCGCGGCGGGCTTCCAGCGCGTAGGTCTCGTAGGGCCAGGGGCGATCGAGCGCCGGGACGCCTGCGAGCCATGGATACTCCAGAACCGCCTGGTCAATGACGTGCAGGTGGGTGTCCACGATCACGCAGCTTCCTCCTCGCAGCCGAATGCCGCGCCCGATAGTCCCACAGGGAAATAGCATGTTCAAATAAGAAGTTGCGACGCCCGCCCTCTGGCCAGGGGCGACGACGACGCCTCAGTGCCATGAACCTGCTGGCCTTATCCGGTCGCTGCGATAGGTTGCGCTTCGTGAAGCCGGTCTTTATGGGCGATACCATCCATACCCGCGGCGATGTGGCTGTCGCGGACGATAGCTACAGCGTCAAATGCAGGAAAACGTTCCGCTTCAGCGGGCATGAACGGAGACAGAATGGCAGACTGGGTCAAGGGCAAGACGGTTCTGGTTACGGCGGCGGCGCAGGGAATCGGCCGCGCCACGGCGCTGGCCTTTTCGGCGGCGGGCGCACGGGTTTTTGCGACCGACATCAACGAGGTGGCACTGGGCGACCTTGGCGACGGCATCGTGACGCGGCGGCTCGATGTGCTCGATACCGACGATGTCGGCAGGGCGGTGGCGGAAGCCGGAAGCGTGGACTTGCTGTTCAACGGCGCGGGCTTCGTCCATTCGGGGTCGATTCTCGAGATGAAGGACGAGGACTTCGATTTCGCGGTCGACCTCAACGTTCGTTCGATGATCCGCACGATCCGCGCAGTGCTGCCGGGCATGCTAGAGCGCGGCGGCGGCGCGATAGTCAACATGGCGTCGGTAGCCGGCTCGATAAAGGGCGTGCCGAACCGCTTCGCCTACGGCACAACCAAGGCGGCCGTCGTCGGCCTCACCAAGGCCGTCGCGGCCGACTATGTCGGCCAGGGCATCCGCTGCAACGCCATATGTCCCGGCACCGTCGAGAGCCCGTCGCTGCAGGACCGGATGCGCGCGCAGGGCGACTACGACAAGGCGAGGGCGGCCTTCATTGCGCGCCAGCCGCTCGGCCGCCTCGGCACGCCGGAGGAGATCGCCGACCTGGCGGTCCACCTTGCGAACGCGACCTACACGACGGGCCAGGCCTACGCCATCGACGGCGGCTGGACGATCTGAGCCAGGAATTCCGGGACGCCGGAGTCAGAGCTGCGAGCGGAAGAGGCTGGCGAACCAGTCGCCGAGTTTCTGGCTGATCGGACGCGATCGCCATTCCTCCAGGCTGATCTGACGCGCGCGCTTCAGGTCATCCTCGAAGACCTCGATCTGCCGGTCTGCGAAGCCTTCGTGATAGACGTTGAGGTTTGCCTCGTCGTTCAACCGTAGCGACCGCTCGTCCATATTGGCCGAACCGAAGCACACCCAGGCGCGATCGACGATCAGCAGCTTCGGGTGGTACATAGTCGGCTGGAATTCGTGGATACGGATACCGGCTGCCAGTAGGTCGCCCCAGAAATAGCGGGAGCTGTGCCGGACCATCGGTACGTCCGTATTGCCGTTCGGGACGACGATGTCGATCTCTACGCCGCGCTTGCGCGCCTCGATCAGCTGCAGCAGCATGACATCGTCGGGCACGAAGTAGGCCATGCCGATACGGATGTGGCTTTCGGCGGCCGAGATGGCGAGCAGCATCAACTGGTGCAGCGCCCTCGATCCTTCCGGCTGCGACGACAGAACGACCTGCGCCGGCACGTCGCCTGCAGGCTCGGGGTCGGGGAAGAATTTCTGGCCCTGGATAACCTCGCCTGTCGTCTCCAGCCAGTTTTCGCTGAAGGCCGACTGCAGGGAAGCGACAACCGGACCGGCGATGCGGTAATGCGTGTCGCGCCATTCGTCCGTGTTGCGCGCATTGCCGCGCCACTTGTCGGCGATGCCGACGCCGCCGGTGAAGCCGACCTTCCCGTCAACGATCAGCAGCTTGCGGTGCGTGCGGTTGTTGACGCGATCAATCGTGTACCAGCGCATCGGCCGGTAGCGATGGAAAGAGACGCCGGCACCGGTCATCAGGTCGATCAGCTTCTGGTCGAACGGAATGCTGCCGGCCCAGTCGACAAGCAGTCTGACCTCGACGCCGGAGCGGGACCTCTCGGCCAGGGCTTCGGCGAATGTCAGCCCGATCTCGCCGGACCAATAGATGTATGTCTCGAAGTTGATGGTGCTGCGCGCGGCCGTAATCGCTTCGAGCATGGCGGAGAAAATCTCGTCGCCATTGACCAGCGTGTCGATGCTGTTGGCTCCGAGCGCCGCGCCGTTCGACTGGGCACTCATGGTTCTGGCAAAAGCGGGATCGGAGGATTGCATCTGGGAAGGCACGGGGTGTTGCAGCATCTTGTTGGCAGGGATGAGGTTCTGGATGACAAGCACGAGCACCACGCCCGCTGCCGCCGCAGCGCAGATTAGCAGCCAACGCCACATGACCATCTCCCCTCTCGCCACACAAGTCGCTAGGCCGCGGCCCGGACATGGCAATCATCAGGTGTCCGCCCAATGGGCGTAGCCGGAAATGACCCAGATCACCTGCACTCGACGAAACGCACGACAGCCCGTTTGGTTCAGAGGCTTGCGGTTCGGGTGCTCCGCTGCCGTCCCACGGCGGCAAGAAAAAGACTGGCGACCAATCCCGGCAGGATGGACAATCCGGCCTGTGCCCTTGTAGGCCCGATCCGAGAACGGTCGGATGTGTGCCGCATCATGCATCGCCGGCCACGGGTGACATGCACGAAGGAGAACGCGATGCCAGGCCCTCAGGACCGCCCGAACTGGATCGGCACAACCGGCCCGCGTCTCGTCGAGCGCACGGCACACCGGCACTGGCTGCACGGCGAAGCGCAGCGCCTGATTGCGCTGTTCCAGCAGAATGCCTTCAACCCGGCGGGCGGATTTTTCCAGCTGGACGAAGCCGGTCTCCCGTTGCCGCCAAAGGCGGGTCAGGACGGCGTCGAACGCCGGCTGCACGAGACGACCCGCATGGTGCATTGCTTCTCGGTTGCGCAGCTGCTCGGAACGCCGGGCGCCGACCGCATGATCGACCACGGCATGGAATTCATCTGGCGGCGTCACCGCGACAGCCAGAATGGCGGCTATTTCTGGGGCGTCGACGATGAAACGGCAACCGATCCCAGGAAGCAGGCCTATGGCCACGCCTTCGTGCTCTTGGCGGCCTCTTCGGCCAAGCTCGTCGGCCATCCCGATGCCGACCGGCTGCTCGGCGACGTCGGCGGGGTCCTGCGGGAGCGCTTCTGGGAGCCGGAGCACGGCGCGACCAGCGAGGAATACACCGCTGACTGGCAGACAATCAGCGACTACCGCGGCCAGAACTCGAACATGCACCTGACAGAAGCCGTTATGGCGGCCTTCGAGTCGACCGGCGAGCGGGCCTATCTCGAGATGGGCGAGAGCATCGCGTCGTTGATCATAGACCGCCATGCACGCCAGCAGGGGTGGCGGGTGGCGGAACACTTCACGCTCGGCTGGGAGGTCGACCGCGCCTATGCCGGCGACCCGATGTTCCGTCCGGCCGGCACGACGCCGGGCCACGCGCTGGAATGGAGCCGGCTCCTGATCCAGCTCTGGGAACTTGGCGGGCGCAGGCAGGACTGGATGCCGGAGGCCGCCAAGGGGCTGTTCCTCAACACGGTGAAAATCGGCTGGGACAATGACCAGGGTGGCTTCTACTACACGCTCGACTGGAACGATCGGCCCGATCAGGCCGACCGCTTCTGGTGGCCCTGCGCCGAAGGCATCGCGGCCGCCGCGGTGATAGGCTCGGTGGATCCGGACCCGCGCTTCGAGGAGTGGTATCGCCGAATTCTCGGCTTCACCGAAAATCACCTGATCGATCACGCGAACGGTGGATGGTTCCCGGAACTCGGCCCCGACCTCAAGCCCGTGAGCCGCGTGTTTTCGGGCAAGCCGGATCTCTATCACGCGCTGCAGGCCTGCCTGATCCCCCTTCTGCCGTCGAGCGGCAGCATCACGCGCGGCCTGCAGGGCGGCCTGAAGCTCTAGTCATCCGAAGTCTGGAGGGCCTACTCCGGCAGACTGGATCGACCCGGATTGCGGGTCTTGCCTGCCGGCTGGCACGCCGAAGCGCTGGGTGCCGATACATACCGAAGTATGAGATGACGCACCGAAAGTTATAGTCGCGAACCCCTTCGTTCAATGGAACGCGGCGGTGGGATGGATATCTTCAGTCCATCGAAGCCGACCATTGGGTCGGGACGGACGGGCACCGGACGAAATCGACGTCTGGCCGCTCCTTCACCCAGCCTGCCGGCTCCGAGCCAGAGAAACTGCTCAGGAGTATGGACGATGTCACTCGAAGCATCACAGGTCTCCCGCCAGCCTGTCCGGCCTCTGGCGAACCCGCCGCGGTCGGGGCTGGCTGTCAACGATATTCGCAGCCATGGTCGGTCAACCAGCGACGGTGCCACGCTCGCCGGTACAGGCGACGACAGCCGACAGGCAGCGATCTCGATCCCGCTCAGCGCCATGGGCGCTGTCCTTGCGGTCTCGCCGGCGTCGCCGCGGTGCGCTGGATCGGAAGCTGCGGAAATCGGCCCCCTCAGTTCCGTTCGCGGCGGTGCTTCGTCCGACAGCAATGTCATCGAGCTGCGGGTACGAGCGGCAAGCGCGAGCTCGCTTGGAAGGCTGCGGACTGCTGGCGCAGTTTCCGACATCTCCGGTGCCCTGCCGAGCGACCCGGTCGTCGAGCGGCTGTCCCGGGCCTTGGCCGCCACAGAAGCCAGTGGCGGCGACTTTGCCGGGGTTTATGCCGATGCCGTGAAGTTCGCCATGGTTGCGCGGCTGCTCAGCCTGCGCGGCGACCGCGATGCCGACAACCAAACGACCAGAAGGCGGGTCCGGCACGAGCTGCCGAAATGGCGCATGAAGCGCGTGCTTGAATATGTCTCGGAGAACCTCGGACAACAGATCAGCCTCGCCGCCATGGCCAGTGCCGCCGGCCTCAGCAAGATGCATTTCGCCGCGCAGTTTCGCCTTGCTACGGGCATGCGCCCGCACGAATTCGTGCTGCGCCGGCGGATCGAATACGCCCAGCAGCTGCTGAGCGAGACGCGGACCTCGATCATCGAGGTTGCCCTGTCGGTCGGCTTCCAGACCCAGGCGCATTTCACCACCGTCTTCAAGCGCTTCGTTGGCGAGACTCCCTATCGCTGGCGTTGCGCGGTGAAGATGCGCAACTGAATCACGGCGAATGGGGGCTGCCGCATAGTGCATCTCGTCTTGCGAACCCGCAGTGGCGGTTGCCGAGCTTCCTCCACTCGGCTTGAACCTCTGGCCAGCCTCTACCCGGCTGTTGTCTGTGCGTCACAGCATGCGATACTTCGGTGGTGCCGGCGGCCAAAGGTGGCGTCGCCGGCATCCGCACAGTGTCAGAGATGAGAGCACTTGCAATGCAGTCCGAGTCGCTGGCCAAGCTGCAGACCTTCGGCTGGGCCTACCAGTCGATCACCTTCCTGGCGGCCATCGCGATCTTCCTCGTTGATACGTTCACGTCACTGGAGACCGCGATAGCAGTACTCTATGCGGTCGTGGTGATGGTCTCGGCGAGCTTCCTCAACCGCCGCGGCATCCTCATCGTAAGCGGCGCCTGCATGCTGATGACGGTCATGAGCTACCTGATCGTCCATGGTGGCACCACGCATTCGGGTCCGTTGATACGCGGTCTGATCAGCCTGTGCGCGATCAGCATCACCACCTTTCTGGCGTTGAAAAACCAGGAGGCGACCCAGAACCTGGCATATCAGGCGTCGCTGCTTGACCTGACTCATGACGCCATCGTTGCCCGGGATATGGATGGCGTCATTACCTACTGGAACGCCGGCGCCGAAGAGCTCTATGGCTGGAAGAGCGAGGAAGCGGTTGGCCTGCGCATGGCCGAACTGCTGGAGACGACGCTGCCCACGAGTCTTGAGAGCATACTTGACCAATTGCAGCAGACCAGTCGCTGGCAGGGCGAATTGCTGCACACAAGGCGCGAC
Organism: Alphaproteobacteria bacterium; assembly: GCA_018823835.1. Taxonomy (GTDB): domain Bacteria; phylum Pseudomonadota; class Alphaproteobacteria; order Rhizobiales; family Rhizobiaceae; genus CAMYMG01. The sequence continues at coordinate 1,689,742 of JAHJHT010000002.1, forward strand.
GGGACGCGCGTTGTGGTGGCCAGCCGCTGGTCGTTGCACCGCGACAAGCAGGGCAGGCCGGTGGCGACCATTTCCACCAACAACGACATCACCGAGCAGAAGGCTTCCGAGGACGCGCTGAGCGAACTGCGCTCCGAGCTCGCCCATGTGGCGCGCGTCAGCACGCTCGGAGAACTCACCGCGTCGATCGCTCATGAGATCAACCAGCCGCTTGCCGCGGTCGTCGCCAATGGCGACGCCTGCCTTCGGTGGCTGGCGCGCGATGTTCCCGACCTCAAGGAGGTCAGGCTTTCGGTGGAGCGCATGATCGGCAACGGCCAGCGGGCGAGCGAGGTGGTCAAGCGGCTGCGGGCACTGGCGCGAAAGGATCGCCCGTCGCGCTCCGAATTCACCATGAACGAGATCGTCGAAGACGTGTTGCCGCTGCTGGAACGGGAAGTGTTTCGACACTGTGTGAAGGTCGTTCTGGAGCTCGAACTCCGGCCGCTTTCCTGCCTGGGGGACCGGGTGCAGATGCAGCAGGTTTTCATCAATCTCGTCATGAATGCGGTGCAGTCGATGTCGAATGTGGAGGAGCGTTCACGCACCCTGACGATCCGCACGCGCAACGACGATGCGGACAGTATGCCAGCCGTGCTATTGGAGGTGGCGGACAACGGTGTCGGGATCGATGTCGAAGTCGCAAACGAGTTGTTCAAACCCTTCTTCACGACCAAGAACGACGGCATGGGCATGGGGCTGTCGATCTGCCGTTCGATCGTGGAGGCGCACGGCGGCGAGATCTTTGCCGGACCTGCAAGAGAGCAAGGCGCATCTTTCTCCATCCGCATTCCCATCCGCAACGAGGCAGAGACGTGATCAGGAACCCGAAGGCCTCACAGGACAGCGCCTCACCGGAGGTGATGGTCTATATCGTCGATGACGACGCTGATCTGCGCGATGCGCTGAGCAACCTGTTCCGCTCCGTCGGACTTCCGGTCGGCGTATTCGGTTCGGCCACCGAATTCATGGAATCGCAACTGGCGGAGGTTCCGAGCTGCCTCGTTCTGGATATCCGGCTGCCAGGCGTGAGCGGCCTCGATTTCCAGACGCAGCTCATCCGGGCAGGAATCGGGATGCCGATTGTCTTCATGACCGGGCACGCCGACGTTCCGATGTCGGTGCGCGCAATGAAGGCCGGCGCCATCGACTTTCTGACCAAGCCATTCCGCGACCAGGACATGCTGGATGCGGTCTATTCCGCCATCGAGGTGGACAGGAAACGGCGCCAGGCCGATGCGGATGTCGCCGGTCTCAACGAACTCTACGACAGCCTGACCAAGCGCGAGCGCGAGGTCATGCAACTCGTGACACGTGGGCTGATGAACAAGCAGATCGCCGGGGAACTCGGCCTGAGCGAGATCACCGTAAAGATCCACCGCGGCAATGTCATGCGCAAGATGGCGGTTCGCTCGGTTGCTGACCTGGTGCGCGCAGCCGAGCGCCTGGAGATCGGAAGCACGCAGGACTAACGGTTTCGCGGCGCCGTTCCGTTCGACCAAGGCCACGGCCATACTGAAGTATGGGTCGACGAAACCAGCATCCGATATGGCGGCCAGCGCCGGCGCAATAGGTTCGGTCGTCGACAACGAGCGATGAGCGCCCGAATGATCATAAGACCCAAATCACCGCGTGCACTGGGCTGGCGCTGGCGGGCCGTGGCCTATCGCCGGCGCCAGTACCCAGGGGCTGAGGCCGGCCAGGCCCTGACCGAATTCGACCCGGCGCTGTTCCTGCCCGCTGACAAGGCCATCCTGTCCGAGTCCTGCTTCCCAACCCCAACGCCAGAAGGATACTTCAATGAGCACCCGCGCCGCTGCCCTTAGAATTCCCAACGACCTCGGGCAGAATGCCACCACGGATATCTCGGCCGCCCTGACCGGGCTCCTGGCCGACACATTTGCGCTCTACCTGAAGACCAAGAACTTCCACTGGCACATGTCGGGGCCGCATTTCCGCGATTATCACCTGCTGCTCGATGAACAGGGCGACCAGATTTTCGCGATGACCGATGCCATCGCCGAACGGGCGCGCAAGGTCGGCGGAACCACGCTGCGTTCGGTCGGCCACATTGCCCGCACCCAGCGGCTGCTCGACAATGATGCGGAATTCGTCACCCCCGAGGACATGATCGCGGAACTTGCAGGCGACAATCGGCAGATGGCCGGCTACCTGCGCGCAACGCATGCCGTTGCCGAGGAGCACAATGACGTCGCCACGACCAGCCTCATCGAAGTGTGGATCGACGAGACCGAACGCCGCGCCTGGTTTCTTTTCGAGATTGGGCGCCGGCACTAGACGTGCGTGTCGGGCCGGAAATCATCCGAACCTGGAGTGAAAAGAGGCAGCCCCACGATCTGTGGGGCTGCCTCTTTCTTGCCGGCTAGCGAAATGACTGCTGGACAGTGCGGATCAGCCAAGCACGGACTTGATCGCGTCGGCGGTCCGGGCGACGACGATGTCGGCCTCTTCCCTGGTCAGGCAGAGCGGCGGCGCGAAGCCGAGGATGTCGCCCTGCGGCATGGCGCGGCCGATGACGCCGCTGGCGGCGAGCGCGGTGGCGACCTGCGGTCCGATCTTGTCGGAGGCGTCGAAGAAGACGCGGTCGTCGCGATCCTTGACGAACTCGACGGCGGCCATCAGACCGTCGCCGCGGATGTCGCCGACGTTCTTGTGGCCGCCGACGGCCCTGGCGAGTTCGGCGCGGAAATAGGCACCGGTTTCGCCGGCATTGGTCACAAGGTCGAGCTCGTCGATCAGTTCGAGGTTGGCGACGCCGGCGGCGACACAGATCGGATGCGCCGAATAGGTCCAGCCATGGCCGAGCGAACCGAGCTTGTCGGAGCCTTCGACGAGGCCGGCCCACATCTTCTCGCCGACGATGACGCCCGACAGCGGGGCATAGGCGGAGGTCAGGCCCTTGGCGATGGTGATGAGGTCGGGCTGCATGCCGTAATGGTCGGAGCCGAACATGGTGCCGAGGCGACCGAAACCGGTGACCACCTCGTCGGCGACCAGCAGCACGTCGTATTTCTTCAGCACCGCCTGGATCTTCTGCCAGTAGCCGGCGGGCGGCGGGACGATGCCGCCGGTGCCGAGGATCGGCTCGCCGATGAAGGCGGCGACGGTGTCCGGGCCCTCGGCCAGGATCATCTCCTCGAGCTTGTCGGCACAATGCTGCGAGAACTGCTCCTCGCTCATCGACCGGTCTTCGCGGCGGAAGTAGTAGGGCGCCTCGGTGTGCAGGATCGGCGCGCGCGGCAGGTCGAAGGCGTTGTGGAACAGGTCCAATCCGGTCAGCGAGCCGGTCATGACGCCCGAGCCGTGGTAGCCGCGCCAGCGCGAGATGATCTTCTTCTTCTCGGGCCGGCCAAGCACGTTGTTGTAGTACCAGATCAGCTTGATGTTGGTCTCGTTGGCGTCCGAGCCCGACAGGCCGAAATAGACGCGGCTCATGCCTTTCGGCGCGCGGTCGATGATCATCTTGGCAAGCGTGATCGAGGCCTCGGTGCCGTGGCCGACATAGGCATGGTAATAGGCGAGGCTTTTCGCCTGCTCGGCGATGGCGTCGGCGATCTTCTGGCGGCCATAGCCGACATTGACGCAATAGAGGCCGGCAAAGGCGTCGAGGCTGGTCTTGCCGGTCGAATCGGTGATGTAGACGCCTTCACCGCCGGTGACGATGCGCGTCGGGCTTTCGCCGCGCGCATGCGTGCCCATGTGGGTCGACGGGTGGAAGAAGTGGTCGCGGTCCCAGGCGGCGAGTTCGTTGGACTGATCGAGCATGATGTTTTTCCTTGTTCTTGTCAGGCTGCGTCGAGGCAGAGATATTTGAGGTCAGTGAAGGCTTCGATGCCGTGGCGCGAGCCCTCGCGGCCGATGCCGGACTGCTTGACGCCGCCGAACGGGACTGGCGCGCCGGTGATCTTCACCCGGTTGATGGCGACCATGCCGTATTCGAGCCGGCGTCCCATGCGAAGCTGCCGCGCGCCGTTCTCGGTGACGACATAGGCGACCAGTCCGTATTCGGTGTCGTTGGCGCGGGCAACCACCTCGTCTTCGGAATCGAACGGGGTGACCGCCGCCACCGGACCAAAAGTCTCCTCGCGCATGATCAACGCTTCGTCGGGCACGTCGGCGAGCAGCGTCGGCTCGAAGAACAGCTTGCCGGCTACGTGACGCTTGCCGCCAACGAGGCAGCGCGCGCCATGCTTGAGTGCGTCGGCGACCTGCTCCTCGACCTTGGCAATGGCGCGGTCATGCATCAGCGGGCCGATATCGGCACCTTCGGTCAGGCCGTGCGCCACCGCAAGGGTTCCGATCCGCTCGACAAATGCCGCGCAGAAGCGGTCGTAGAGGGCGCGCTGGACGTAGATGCGATTGGCGGCGAGGCAGTCTTGGCCGGAGGTGGCGAATTTCGCATCGACGGCGATCGACACGGCGCGGTCGATGTCGGCGTCGTCGAAGACGATCAGCGGGGCGTGGCCGCCGAGCTCCATGACCAGCCGCTTCATGGTGGCGGCGCACTTACCGGCGATCAGGCGACCGATCTCGGTCGAACCGGTGAAGCTCATTGCGCGCACGCGGGCGTCGTCGCACATGACGCCAACGATGGTCGCGGCGTCACCGGTGACGATGTTGAAGACGCCGGCAGGCAGGCCGGCGCGCTCGCCGAGTTCGGCCAAGGCCAGCGCCGACAGCGGCGTCTCGGAAGACGGATGAGCGACGATGGTGCAGCCGGCAGCCAGTGCAGCGGCCGCCTTGCGGGTCAGCATTGCACAGGGAAAATTCCACGGTGTCACGACACCGACGACACCGAGCGCCTCGCGGCGCACCAGCATTTCGGCGTCGGGCAGGTGGCTGGTCACATTCTCGGCGTTGAGACGCTTGGCCTCCTCGGCATACCATTCGACGAAAGAGGCGGCATAGTCGATCTCGCCCAGCGATTCCGCCAGCGGCTTGCCCTGCTCGAGCGTCATCAGCAACGCGAGGTCCTGCTTCGCAGCGAGGATCAGCTCATACCACTTGCGCAGGATTTTCGAACGCTCCTGCGGCAGCAGCGAACGCCATTTCGGGAAGGCGCGCGAAGCTGCGTCGATGGCGCGGGATGTCTGGCCGGCATCGAGCGATGCGACCCAGGCGACGCTGACGCCGCTGCCGGGGTCAGCAACCTCGAAACTGTTTCCCGCGCCGCTCGCGGTCCACTGACCGTCGACATAGGCAAGCTCGCGATAGAGCCGGCGGTCGACGAGCCGGTCGAGTGCATCGTGGCGTGTGGGGCGGGCGAAATGCGCAGACATCGCTTCAGGTCTCCGGTGCGGGGTGATGCTGCGAACCTAGAGCGGGCGGCCGAGAGAAAGAGGCTGTTTGGATGGCCGGCAGGAGAGAGTCTCTCTCATTTCGGCGGCTGGGCAGTACGTTTGGGCTGTCAGGACGTCGACGCCGGGAGCAGGTTGGCGATCGGCACCGCGGCCTCGTCCTTTACCGTCTTGGTGACGATGTAGGTGAAGTAGCGGTCGATGCCGATCTCGCGCTCGAGCAGGCCGTCGACAAGCCGCTGGTAGGCGTCGATGTCGCGCGCCATCACCTTGAGCAGATAGTCGACGCCGCCGCCGACCGACCAGCAGGTGATGATTTCCTCGCAATCGCGCACCGCCCGCTCGAAACGATCGAAGTCGGCTTGGCGGTGGCTCCTCAACGTCACCTCCATAAGCACGACCGCCACCGGGGCGACGGTGCGCATGTCGATTGACGCGTGATAGCCGCTGACCACACCCGCCTTCTCCAGCCTGCGCAGCCGCACCCAGCAGGGAGTCGGCGAAAGCCCGACCTCTTCGGCCAGCCTGAGCTTGGTGATCCGCCCGTCGCGCTGGACGGCGTCGAGGATCCTGAGATCGGTCGGGTCGAGTTTGATGCCAGCCATTGGATATCCGGAAATTGTCGGTGGGTCAGCATGATGTCTCAATATTTGGATTGTCAATTGCACTGATTTCGCTTTCAATGAAATCATGACACTTTGGCGTCCCGATCCTGCTCTTGTGCGTCGACCTGCTTATCTGTCGCTGGCGGAGCAGATTGCGCGGGCGATTCATGATGGACGGCTGGAAAACGGCGCCAGGCTGCCGACGCATCGCAAGATGGCGGAGGATCTCGACCTGTCGGTGCAGACGGTCAGCCGCGCCTACGAGGAACTGATCCGGCGCGGGCTGGTGTCGGGCGAGATCGGCCGCGGCTCCTTCGTGCAGACGCAGCGCAGCGAACCGGCGCCGCCCTACCTGCCGGAACGCCCGGGCGAGGTGATCGACCTGTCGATCCTCAAGCCGGTCAGCGAGAAGATGCATCTCGACCGGCTGAAGAAGGCGCTCGGCTGGCTGTCGGAAAACCTGCCCGCCAGCTCGGCGCTGTCGTTCCGACCGAACATGGTGTTTCCGCGCCACAGGGCAGTCGCCGTGGAGTGGCTGAAACGCTGCGGACTCACGGTGGCGCCGCAGAATGTCAGTGTCACCAACGGCGCGACGGCCGGCATGACGGTCGCGCTGATGAGCGTCGCGCCACCCGGTTCGACGGTCGCCGCCGAGGCGATCTGCCATCACACGCTGGTGCCGCTGTCGACCTATCTCGGCTTCAAGCTCGAGGGCCTGGCGATCGACGACGACGGGCTGGTGCCGGAGGCGCTGGACGAAGCCTGCAAGCATTCCGACATCCGCGCCGTGTTCGTCCAGCCCTCGGTGATCAACCCGACCGCTACCTTGATGAGCGAGGCGCGAAGGCAGGCAATCGTCGAGGTTGCGCGCAAGCACGACCTGGCCATCATCGAGAACGACGTGCTCGGCCCGCTGATCGAGAACCGGCCACCGCCGATCGCGGCACTGGCGCCGGAGCGCACGCTCTATGTCACCAGCTTTACCAAGAGCGTGGTGCCGGGACTGCGCATCGGCTATCTCAGCGCGCCCGACAGATATGTCGCCGCAGTCGCCAACCGGCATCTCGTCTCGAACTGGATGGCCACGCCGATGGTCGCCGAGATCGCCTCCAAGTGGGTCGCCGACGGGACGGCACTCGAGTTGGTGAACTGGCAGCGGGAGGCGCTGCGCGGCCGACATAGAATCGTCGCCGAAGTGTTCGACGGACTTCCCTATTCTTCGCACAGCGAAAGCCTGCATGTGTGGTTGTCCCTCGGCGACCGCAGCGAACAGAGCTTCGTCGCGCAGGCCCGCCTGCAGGGGGTTGCCATTGCGCCCGGCACTTCCTTCAGGACGTCGGATGCGCCGTGGAGTCCGGCCGTCCGGATCTCGCTCGGCTCGACCACCGGGGAAGAACTGCGCATCGGGCTTGGCACGGTGGCACGGCTGCTGCTGGGAGATCCCGAGCACCTGCTGCTCGCCATCTAGACGGGTCGCAGCCCTGTCCGGAGCGACCAAAGGCGGGGATAAATGTGCCGCTTCCCGTCACTTTCGCCGGGAAAAATTCAATCTGGTCAATCACTTGCCGGCAAAGGGCGCATGGACGACCCGAAATCCATACACAGCGGACCGTCTAGCGGGAAAATCCGGCCAGAACCGCCCCGCTGGGGCGCCTGACAGCACAACATGCGACGCGATCGAGCCCCAGACAAACGCGGCGAACTTTGCCATCCGGTCAAATTGTACTGATTTTATTTTGCCAATTGACATGATTTCATTACTTCCGCATCGTTAGAGGAAGAAGGCTTCAAAGCCACGGGGAACCACATGGTCGCGCCTATCATCAAGATCGACGCCATTGCCAAGAGTTTCGGCAACTTCAAGGTGCTGGACGGCTTGTCGATGGAAGTGAAGCCGGCCGAGAAGCTGGCGCTGATCGGCCCGTCCGGATCCGGCAAGACGACGATCCTGCGCATCCTGATGACACTGGAGCGGATCGATGGCGGGCACATCGAGATCGACGGCGAACAACTCTACCACATGGAAAAGAACGGCGGGCTCGTGCCGGCCGACGAACGACACCTGACGCGGATGCGCCAGAAGATCGGCATGGTGTTCCAGCTGTTCAACCTGTTCCCGCACAAGTCGGTGATCGACAATGTGACGCTGGCGCCGATGCTGACCAAGGGCACGCCGCGAGCGGAGGCGGAAAAGCGCGCCATGGAACTGCTCGACATGGTGGGCCTGGCCGAAAAGGCCAAGGCAATGCCGGCGCAACTTTCCGGCGGCCAGAAGCAGCGCGTGGCGATTGCCCGCGCATTGGCGCTGTCGCCCAAGATCATGCTGTTCGACGAAGTGACCTCGGCGCTCGACCCCGAACTGGTCGAGGAGGTGATGAACGTGATGAAGCGGCTCGCCGCCGAAACCGACATGACCATGCTTCTGGTGACGCACGAGATGGGCTTCGCCCACGAATTCGCCGACAGGGTACTGTTCTTCGACGGCGGCAAGATCGTCGAAGAGGGCAAGCCCGACGACATTTTCAGCAATCCGAAGCAGGAGCGAACACAGAGCTTCCTGAAGAAGATCATCGCGGCCGGACATCGCGTCTGACCGCCATGCCGCGGCACGCAGCCGCAAGAATGAGAAGAACAACAATGGAGTTGGGAACGATGAAAATGAAGACAACAATTGCCGGCGCTGCCGGACTTGCCATGCTGGCTTCCTTCGCGGTTTCGGGTCCGGCCATGGCCGACAAGCTCGAAGACCTGAAGGCGCAGGGCTTCGCGCGGGTTGCCATCGCCAACGAGCCGCCGTTCACGGCCGTTGCCGCCGACGGCAAGGTGTCCGGTGCCGCGCCCGACGTGGCGCGCGAAATCTTCAAGCGCCTCGGCATCGACGAGATCGTCGCGTCGATCTCCGAATATGGCGCGATGATCCCCGGCCTGCAGGCCGGCCGCTTCGACGTCGTGACCGCGGGCCTGTTCATGAAGCCCGAGCGCTGCGCCGCGGTCGTCTATTCCGAGCCGGTGCTGTGCGATGCAGAAGCGCTGCTGGTGAAGAAGGGCAACCCGAAGGGCTTCCAGAGCTACGCCGACATCGCCAATTCCGAAGGCGCAACGGTTGGCGCGCCGGGCGGCGGCACCGAGGAAAAGCTGGCGCTCGACGCCGGCGTGCCGCGTGACCGCGTGATCGTGGTGCCGGACGGCCAGAGCGGCCTGAAGATGGTGCAGGATGGCCGCATCGACGCCTATTCGCTGCCGGTGCTGTCGATCAACGACCTGATGATGAAGGCCAACGATCCGAACCTCGCCGTCGTGGCGCCGGTGGTTGGCGCGCCGGTCTATTGCGACGGCGCGGCGTTCAAGAAGGGCGACGAAGCCCTGCGCGACGCCTATGACGTGGAGCTGGCGAAGATGAAGGAATCCGGCGAGTTTGCCAAGATCATCGAGCCCTACGGCTTCTCGGCCGCAGCCGCCATGTCGACCTCGCGCGAGAAGCTCTGCTCGCAGTAATCGCGGCACTTCCTTCTCTCCGGTTGCGGGGAGAGGTGGTCCGACAATCCGGATGAAGGGCACGGCTTGCCCTGCCCTTCATCCGCCTGCCAGCATCAGCGCTCAACCACTTATCGGGAAACACGGACCCCATGATCGACTGGACCGGCTATATCGGCCTTATCCTCGACGGCGCGCTGGTGACCATCCAGCTGACCGTCATGGGGTCGGCGCTTGCCCTGGTCATGGCTTTCATTGCCGGCCTCGGGCGGCTGTCGCGCTTCTTTGCGGTGCGGGCGCTGGCCACGGCCTATATCGAATTCTTTCGCGGCACCTCGATCTTCGTGCAGCTCTTCTGGGCCTATTTCGTGCTGCCCTTCCTCGGCATAACGCTGACGCCGCTGCAGGCGGGCGTGCTTGCGCTGGGGCTGAATGTCGGCGCCTACGGCGCGGAAGTGGTGCGCGGCGCCATCAAGTCGATCGGCAAGGAGCAGTATGAGGCCTGCGTGGCGCTCAATCTCGGCCGTTGGCAAAGCATGCGCCACGTGATCCTGCCGCAGGCATTGCTGCTGATGCTGCCGACTTTCGGCAACAACTCGATCGAGTTGCTCAAGGGAACCGCGGTCGTGTCGCTCATCTCGCTGACCGATCTGACCTTCCAGGCGCAGGTGGTGCGGGCCCAGACCGGCAACACGCTGATACCCTTCACGATGATCCTGATCATCTATTTTGCACTTGCCTCGCTGATCGGCTGGGGCATGCGAAGCCTCGAGCGCCGCATGGCGCGCGGGCTCGATGGAGTGCGCGTCTGATGGAATGGGACTGGGCCTTTGTCTGGCAGATCTTTCCGACCCTTGTAGAGGGCGTGAAGATCACGATCCTGGCGACGCTACTGGGTTCGGTGCTGGCAGCCTTCGTCGGTCTCGGCATTGCGCTCGCCCGGCGTTCGTCGAACCGCATCCTGTCGCGCAGCGTCAGCTTTGCCGCCGAGTTCATCCGCGGCACGCCGCTGCTGGTGCAGCTCTATTTCATCTTCTACGTGTTGCCCGACATCGGCATTCTGCTGGCGCCGCTCGTTGCCGGCGTCATCGGCCTTGGCCTTCACTACGGCACCTATACCGCCGAAGTGTACCGAGCCGGCATCGACAATGTGCCGCGCGGCCAGTGGGAAGCCGCCAAGGCGTGCAACCTGTCGGCACGCCAGACCTGGATGCACATCATCATTCCGCAGGCGCTGCCGCCGATGATCCCGGCGCTGGCCAATTATTTCATCGCCATGTTCAAGGAGACGCCGCTGCTTTCGGCGATCACCGTGCTCGAACTGATGAACCAGGCAAAGAGCGTCGCCAATTCGAGCTACCGCTACATCGAGCCGATCACCATGGTCGGTGCATTCTTCCTCGCGATCAGCCTGGTAGCGGTGTTTGCCCTGCGCTGGCTGGAACGCCGATACGGACGCGTCGAAACCTGATCATGACCGACAAGACAGAGATACGCCTGCGCGACGCCCGGCCCGCACTGGACGCGCGCCCGCTGGCCAAGCGGATCGGCCTGCTGATCCTGGCCACCGACCATACGACCGAGCCCGACTTTTCGCGCATGGTGGCGAGCGAGCGGATCGGCGTCTATGTGGCGCGCGTACCCTATGCCAACCCGACGACGCCAGAAAATCTGCGGCGCATGCAGCCGACGCTGACGGATGGCGCCGGGCTGATCCTGCCGGGGGAAGAGCTAGACGCCATCTGTTATTCCTGCACCGCCGCCTCAGCCGTGATCGGCGATGCGGAGGTGGCCGCGGCGATCAACGCGGCCAAGCCCGGCGTGCCGGTGGTGACGCCGCCGCTGGCGGCGACGCGCGGGCTCAAGGCGCTGGGCGCCAAGAGGATCAGCATCCTGACGCCCTACACGGTCGAGACCAGCCGGCCGATGGCCGCCTATTTCGAGCGCAACGGCTTCGACATCGCCAGCTTCACCTGCCTCGGGCTCGAGGACGACCGGGAGATGGCGCGCATCGCGCCGGAAACGATCGTGGAACTGGCGCGCGAGGCCATGGCGCCGGACGCCGAGGGGCTGTTCGTTTCCTGCACGGCACTGCGCGCGGCGGTGGCTGTGCCGGACATGGAACGGGCACTCGGCAGGCCGGTGGTGAGCAGCAACCTCGCAACCGCGTGGAACTGCCTGCGGCTATGCGGCGACGCGGCGGCGCGTCCCGAACTCGGACGCCTCATGTCACTGCCGCTGGCGGGAGCGGCGTGATGTCGATGGACTTCATCAGCCTCGAGGACATCAGGCGGGCGCGCAAGCGCATCGAAGGCAAGGTCGTGGAGACGCCTACAGTGCCGTCGCCGTCACTCAGCCGGCTTGCCGGCGTGCCGGTCTACCTGAAACTCGAACACCGCCAGACGACGGGCAGCTTCAAGCTGCGCGGCGCGTCGAACGCCATCGCCTCGCTGTCGGCCGACGAGAAAAGCCGCGGCGTCACGGCGGCCTCCACCGGCAATCATGGCCGCGGGCTGGCTCATGCGGCGAAGCTCGAGGGCATGCGCGCGGTGATCTGCATGTCGAAGCTGGTTCCCGAGAACAAGCTTTCGGAAATCCGCAATCTCGGCGCCGAAGTGCGCATCATCGGCAACAGCCAGGACGACGCCCAGGAGGAGGTCGACCGGCTGGTCGCCGAGGACGGGCTGATCATGCTGCCGCCCTTCGACCATCCGGCAATCGTGGCCGGGCAGGGAACGGTTGGCCTGGAGATCATGGAGGCGGTGCCGGATGCGGCGACCGTGCTGGTGCCCCTGTCGGGCGGCGGGCTGGCGGCGGGGATCGCCGCCGCCGTCAAGGCGCTGAACCCCGACGTCAGGGTGATCGGCATCTCGATGGCGCGGGGAGCTGCAATGAAGGCCAGCCTCGATGCGGGCAGACCAGTGCTGGTGGAGGAACTGCCGACACTGGCGGATTCGCTCGGCGGCGGCGTCGGGCTGGACAACCAGCTGACCTTCGCCATGTGCCGCGACCTGCTGGACGAGGTGATCCTGCTGTCGGAGGACGAAATCGCCGCCGGCATTCGCCATGCCTACGAACAGGAGCGCGAGATCATCGAGGGCGGCGGCGCGGTGGGCATCGCGGCACTGCTGGCCGGCAGGATCAGGACGGACGGGCCGGTGGTGGCGCTGCTGTCGGGCCGCAACATCGACATGGGGCTGCACCGCAGCATCATCTGCGGCGATTGGGCGGCGAGCGGGGAGCAGGCGGCATGAGCCGGATGACCATTCTCACCGAGGCCGACCTGCGCAGCGTGGTGAAGCTCGATCTCGACGCCGTGGCCTGCGTGGAAAATGCCTTCAAGGCGCTGGCGACGCTCCCGGTGGCGATGCCGCCGATCCTTCGGCTCGACATTCCCGAGCACCATGGCGAGGTCGACGTGAAGACCGCCTATGTGCCCGGCATAGACGGCTTTGCCATCAAGATCAGCCCCGGCTTCTTCGACAATCCGAAAATCGGGCTGCCGAGCACCAGCGGCATGATGGTGCTGTTTTCGTCCCGGACCGGGCAGGTGGAGGCGCTGCTGCTCGACAATGGCTACCTGACAGACGTGCGCACCGCCGCTGCCGGCGCGGTGGCGGCCAGGCATCTTTCGCGCGAGGATTCTTCCATCGCGGCGATCTTCGGCGCCGGCGTTCAGGCGCGGCTGCAGCTCGAGGCGCTGATGCTGGTGCGGCCGATCAAGGAGGCACGCATCTGGGCGCGCGACGCGGAAAAGGCCAAGGCGGCGGCGGCGGACCTGCGCGAGCGGCTCGGCATACTGGTGCGCTACGAGCCGGAGCCCGACCATGCGGTGGCCGGCGCAGACATCATCGTCACCACCACGCCGGCGAGCGAGCCGGTGCTGAAGGCGGCATGGCTGTGGCCCGGCCAGCACATCACCGCGATGGGCTCCGACGCCGAGCACAAGAACGAGATCGAGCCGGAAATCGTGGCGCGGGCCGGGCTCTATGTCGCCGACAGCCTGAAGCAGACAAGGCGTCTCGGCGAGCTGCACCACGCCATCGAGGCCGGGCTGGTGAAGGCCGATGCCGAGCTTGCCGAACTCGGGCAGATCGTCGCCGGCCAACGCAAGGGACGCGGCTCGCCGGGCGACCTGACGATCGCCGACCTGACCGGCACCGGGGTGCAGGACACGGCGATCGCCACGCTGGCGCGCGACCGCGCGCTGGCCGCCGGCGCCGGCACGCCATTCGACAGCTGAGTATGGCCGCGAGGCCCAAGAAAATGAGGATACGCCTGACATGACCATGGCCCGACTGAAGTTTTCACGCGACGAGTTTGCCGAACGGCTGGCCAAGACGAGGCGGGCCATGGAGGCGAAGGGCATCGACCTCCTGATCGTGTCGGACCCGTCCAACATGGCCTGGCTGACCGGCTATGACGGCTGGTCGTTCTACGTGCACCAGGCGGTGATCGTGCCGCCGACGGGCGAGCCGGTCTGGTTCGGGCGCGGCCAGGACGCCAATGGCGCCAAGCGCACGGCCTATCTCGATCACGGCAACATCGTCGGCTACGCCGACCACTACGTGCAGTCGACCGAGCGGCACCCGATGGATTTCCTGTCGAAGGTGATCGACGACCGGGGCTGGGGCAATCTCAGGACCGGCGTCGAGATGGACAATTACTACTTTTCGGCCGCCGCCTTCGCGTCGCTGCAGAAGCACCTGCCGAATGCGCGCTTCGTCGACGCGACGGCGCTGGTCAACTGGCAGCGCGCGGTGAAGAGCCCGACGGAGATCGACTACATGCGCAAGGCGGCGCGCATCGTCGAGGCGATGCACCAGCGGATCGTCGACAAGATCGAGGTCGGCATGCGCAAATGCGACCTGGTGGCCGAGATCTACGATGCGGGCACGCGCGGCGTCGAGGGCGCGGGCGGCGACTATCCGGCGATCGTGCCGCTCCTGCCGTCGGGGGCGGATGCCTCCGCACCGCACCTGACCTGGGACGATCTGCCGATGAAGGCGGGCGAGGGCACGTTCTTCGAGATCGCCGGCTGCTACAACCGCTACCATTGCCCGCTGTCGCGGACCGTGTTCCTCGGCAAGCCGACGCAGGCCTTCCTCGACGCCGAGAAAGCGACGCTGGAGGGCATGGAGGCGGGGCTTGCTGCTGCAAGACCCGGCAATACCTGCGAGGACATCGCCAACGGCTTCTTCGGCGTGCTGAAGAAGCACGGCATCGTCAAGGACAACCGCACCGGCTACCCGATCGGGCTCTCCTACCCGCCGGACTGGGGCGAACGGACGATGAGCCTGCGGCCCGGCGACAAGACCGAGCTGAAGCCCGGCATGACGTTCCATTTCATGACCGGCCTGTGGCTGGAAACGATGGGACTTGAGATCACCGAGAGCATCCTGATCACCGAAACCGGCGTCGAGTGCCTGGCCAACGTGCCGCGCATGCTCGTCGTGAAGGAGTAGCCCGATGAGCGACGCGCTGCGCCCATCGCCGATCTCGCCGACCGTCGACTACGACCGCGACGGCGTGCAGCACGGCATGCTCAGGCTGCCCTACAGCCGAGACGATTCCGCCTGGGGATCGGTGATGATCCCGATCTGCGTCATCAAGAACGGCGACGGGCCGGTGGCGCTCTTGTCGGGCGGCAATCACGGCGACGAATACGAGGGGCCGCTGGCGCTCTACGACCTTGCCCGCACGCTCGACCCGAAGGACGTGACCGGCACGGTGATCATCGTGCCGGCGATGAACTACCCGGCGTTCCAGATGGGCACCCGAACCTCGCCGGTCGACAAGGGCAACATGAACCGGCTGTTTCCCGGCAAGCCCGACGGCACGGTGACGCAGAAGATCGCCGACTATTTCCAGCGCCACCTGCTGCCGCGGGCAGACATTGTGCTCGACTTTCATTCAGGCGGCCGCACGCTCGACTTCCTGCCATTCTGCGCGGCGCATGTCCTCGACGACAAGGCGCTCGAGGCGAAAGCCATGGCTGCGGTCGAGGCATTCTCGGCACCCTATTCAGCGCGCATGCTGGAAATCGATGCGGTCGGCATGTACGACACCGCGGCCGAGGAGCAGGGCAAGGTCTTCGTGACCACGGAACTCGGCGGCGGCGGCACGGCGACCGCCAAGACGACGCGGATCGCCAGGCTTGGTCTGATGAATGTGCTGCGCCATGCCGGCATCGTCGGCGGGGCCGTCGAATCGAGACGGACGCAATGGCTCGACATGCCGTCGGTCGACTGCTTTTCCTTTGCCGAGGACGAGGGACTTTACGAGGCCATGGTCGATCTGGGCGATCCGATCGAAAAGGGCGACATCATCGCGCGGGTGCATTCGATCACCCGTACCGGCAGGCCGCCGCAGGATATTCGCGCCAAGCTTTCCGGCGTGCTGGCGGCGCGGCATTTCCCGGGTCTCGTCAAGCCGGGCGACTGTGCCTCCGTGGTTGCCGTCCTGGTGGACTGAAAGCCGGCGCGGCGCCTGACGCAGCGCGGACTTGCCGCGCGAAAGCGCTGGCGCGACAAAAGACCGGTACTGGTGCTGGCGCAAGCAACCCCGGCGAGCGAGCAAGAACGCCCCGAAACCGGCACCCGGACCGCATGGACGCCAGCGCCACACGTCACGACAAACCTGCCCCGGGCATCGACAGCGCCTATGCCTGGCTGCGCCTTGCACTGTCGATCCTGCTGTCGGCGATCGGCGGCGCCGGCATGTGGGCGGTGGTGGTGGTGCTGCCCTCGGTGCAGGCCGAGTTCGGTGTAGACCGCGGACACGCTTCGTTACCCTATACGGCGACGATGATCGGCTTTGCACTGGGCAATGTGGTGGTCGGGCGGCTTATCGACCGGATGGGCTTCTGGAAACCGGCGCTGATTGCGACGCTGATGCTCGGCGCAGGATTTCTGCTCGCTTCGGTAACCGGATCCATCGTGCAGTTCACGCTCGTCCAGGGACTGCTGATCGGTTCGGGGGCCGCGGTTACGTTCGGACCGCTGATCGCGGATATCTCACGCTGGTTCATGCTGCGCCGTGGCGTTGCCGTGGCCGCCGCGGCCTCCGGCAACTACATCGCCGGTGCCTTCTGGCCGATCGTCATGCCCTACGGCATGGAGGCGGGCGGTTGGCGCTTCACCTATGCGGCGATCGGGGTTGCCTGCCTCGTCACCATGGTTCCGCTGGTGCTGATGCTGCGCCGCGGGGCGCCCGTTGCCGCGGTTGCCGGCAGCGCGGGCTACCGTCCGGTGCAAAGCATTTCAGTATCGCCGCGGGTGCTTCAGTCGATGTTAGTGGTTGCGGGCATCGGCTGCTGCGTCGCCATGTCGATGCCCCAGGTTCACATCGTCGCCTATTGCATCGATCTCGGCTACGGCGTGGCGCGCGGCGGCGAGATGCTGTCGATCATGCTGGCGGCGGGCATTGTCAGCCGGCTCGCCTCCGGCTTTCTCGCCGACAAGATCGGCGGCATCAAGACGCTGCTGATAGGCTCGGTTCTGCAGGGCCTGTCACTGCTCTTCTACATCCCGTTCGACGGGCTGGCTTCGCTCTACATCGTGTCGCTGGTGTTCGGCCTCTCGCAGGGCGGCATCGTGCCCTGCTACGCCATCATCGTGCGTGAATACATGCCGGCGCACGAGGCGGGTCAGCGCGTCGGCATCGTGATCATGGCGACGATCGTCGGCATGGCGCTGGGAGGCTGGATGTCGGGTGCGATCTACGACATGACGGGCTCATACGCCGCCGCATTCCTGAACGGCATCGGCTGGAACCTGTTGAACGTCAGCGTGATGACAATCCTGCTGTGGAAGTCGGGAAGGCCAGTGAAGGCGTCGGCAGCCGCCTAGACTGCGCAGGTGCTGTGCGGGTCGCTCGACGCCTGCCAGTTGGGAGCGTTTGCAGGCCAGGATGCGGACGAGCAGTGACGATGCCCGGCAACAGGCGTTCAACAAGAAGAGGGCCTGGTCTGCATAGCAGCCAGGCCCTTAACTCCTTAGCGGCAGCGCGCTTCGTAGATGCGACCGTTACGGTCACGGTAACGGCACCAGCCGGTCCTGGTAGCCTTGCCGATCAGGACACCTGATGCAGCGCCAACCACACCGCCGACAATCGCGCCACCAGCATCACCAGTGGCCAGGCCACCGATAACCGCACCCGCCGTACCGCCCAAGGCAGCGTCGTTCTCAGCCGTCGTACAGCCGGCAAGCGCCATCATCGCCACCACCGCAAATGCAATTTTCTTCATCAAAGGCTCCCTGGTTCTCTTCATTCCGCCACGTCAATTAGCACGCAATGGCGGATTTTGCGCGCGTGAAATTACTCTTGGCTAACATAGTCTTTTTCGCGACTGGAGGCATTGGATGCAACCATTATGTCGGGTGAGCCTATCTCGGCGAAGAGTGTCCCATCGGGATTTATGTCCCAGACGAGTTCGGCGTCCTCCTCCTCGAGCGCGGGATCGACCGTGACGCATTTGGCGATCACGTGCGGGCGCTCATGGCGGAGGGAATCGATGGAAGGCCGCAGGCTGGCCTGGCATTCTTCGACGGTCTCGAAGACCGGAACCGGCGCGGGAAGTTCCTCGCAACGGTCCATTGAACCCGAGCATCCGATGATCAGAAGTAGCGCAGCTATGTGTTCCATTGCGTCGCCCTTTCCAGCCGACACAACGCCTGCGCGTCGTTACAGTTCCGCTTAACGTGCGTGGCACTACTCGGCTTCGAAATGGCCAAACGGAATAACCAGCCGGTAAGCCAGCTTTCCCTTGGCAATATCGAGCGTTGCCTTGCCGTTCAGGGAGGCCGGGACGACCTGTTCGAGCGCGACGCTACCAAATCGGCGTTGCCGGACAGGATCGTCCGGCGCCGCGTCGGTTGCCGCCCCTATCGTCTCCTCCCACAGCAGCGACAGGGACGCGCCGCCCGACGTCTCGTCGCCAAGACTTGCCGTCACGGTGACGAAGCCGTTCGGCTTCGACAGCGCGCCGAAGCTGACGGAGTTTACCGCCAATTCATGCAATGCCAGCCCGATATGCAAAGCCGCGTTGGGATTGAGCCAGAGGCTCGGCCCGGAAAACCGGATAGCGCTCTGGGGCGTCAGGCTGTAGCGGGCCGCCTGTCCGGTAACCAGTTCTCCCAGGCTGGCCCCGCGCCAATTGGACGACGTCACGAGATCCTGCGAGGCTGCAAGAGACTGCAGGCGACCGCGAAAGCGGGTCAGGAAATCGTCAATCGTCGCCGAAAAGCGACCGGTTTGCGTCGCGATGCTCTGGATGATGGCAAGAAGGTTTCGGGAGCGATGGCTGACCTCACGCAGAAGCGTGCGCAGGGTCTGTTCGCGGCGCTTCTGCTCGGTCGTCTCCACAGCCGTGGTGATGATTCCGATGAGAGTGCCGTCCGGATCGAGATCGGGGTCTATCCAGATGTTGTAGGACTGCGAGCCGTCCGGCCCGGGAATCGAAATATCCAGCCTGTCCGGCCGATGCGTGGTGACGACAGCCTGCTTGGCGGCCGTGACACGCTGGGCAACGCTTGCGGGAAGCAGATCGGCATCGCCGGCGCCGGCGATATTGCCCTGGCTCCAGGACGCCGGCACGTTGCGGGCCCAGACGAAGCGGAGCGCGGCATCCTGGTAGAAGACCGAAACCGCCGTGTTGCGCAATGCGCGCAGCAACGCGACAGCAGCCTTCGGCTCATTTTGGATCGTACTGGGCAACGCAACTGTCCCGATTTGTGGAGGTCTATGTCTCCCGCTATCTCGTCATCCCGTCCAGCCAGCCCAAGCACGAAGTGACATACGTCGAAGGACGGGGCCTAGACACCGCCATGTCCATCAAAGATCCGCCGGACAACGTATTTTCAACGTTGCCCGGCGGAAACTGGAAGCCGTTTGAGGGGTTCGGCCTCCAGCGTTCGAAACATGGCGGGCGTCAAGCGCGGCGGAACAATCCGGCCAGCAGCGAGATCACCAGGAACGCCAAGAATACGAAGAAGAGTATCTGCGCGATGCCGGCTGACGTGCCGGCGATGCCGCCAAAGCCAAGTGCGCCAGCAATGATCGCGACGACGAGAAATACCAGAGCCCAATAAAGCATGTTCGATCTCCTTGACTGTCGACCACCAACGGAGCCGCAGAAAAATGGTTCCCGGCCAGTCCAACGAAAAAGGCCGCCCACCGGGCGGCCTTCAGCCAATGACAATAGGGCCTTTATGCGGCGGCTTTCGCCTGCCGCTCGAAAAATAGCGCCTGGCTGATGAGAGCCTTGACCATGTCCGGGTTGAACGGCTTGGTGACGAGGAATGCTGGCTCCGGGCGTTCGCCGGTCAGCAGCCGCTCGGGGAAGGCGGTGATGAAGATCACCGGCACAGCAGCCGAGGCCAGGATCTCGTTCACGGCATCGATGCCGGAGCTGCCGTCCGCGAGCTGGATGTCGGCAAGCACCATCTTTGCGCGCGACTTCTCGAACATCGCGGTTGCCTCCGCATGGGTCCGCGCAGTGCCGACGACCCGGTGCCCGAGGCTTTCCACCATCTGTTCGATGTCCATCGCGATCAGCGGCTCGTCCTCGATGATGAGGATATCGGTCGCGACCTGACGCGAGATCTCGTTGCTGGCCTGGGCCAAGAGGTCGGTGAACTCAGCCTCGGTCGTATCGAGGATCTCGGCGGCCTCGTCGTTGGTGAAGCCCTCGACCGCAATCAGCAGGAATGCCTGACGCGCGCGGGGCGCCAATGCGGCGAGATTGGCAGCGGTGCGCTGCTCCCAGGCGGTCGGCGCCGATTCCTGAGGCACCCGGATCGAAACGGAAGTGAAGAGATCGGAGAAGAGACGATAGAGCGAAATCCGCTCGCTCGAACATTTGGGAAAGATGCTTACATCGGCAATGATCGCCTCCAGCATCGCTGCAACAAGGGCATCGCCGCTGTGCTGGGATCCTGAAACGGCGCGTGAAAATCGACGCAGAAATGGCAGATGCGGGGCAATTGTTGCGGATAGACTCATGTGGTCCGTCTCCCTCGTGACGTTGTCGGGTACTAAAATCAGGTGTCCCGGCGTTGATAACGCGGCTTTCCGATAAAGGTTCCAAAAAAAATGCAAAGTGGCGGAACCATCCGGCGGGGTCTGCGTTTGGGTCAACAACAAGGCAACCAGAACGGGGGCCGGGACACCAGTACCCGGAGCCGAGCCGGGGTTTGAGGGGGCAAGTTAGACATGAACAAGAAAGACGATCAAGTGTCAGGCGCCACGCAGCAACGAACGAGTACGGCCGACCCGCTCGGCACAAATTCCGAAATCGCCCGAAAGCTCAAGCAATATTACGACGAACTGGTCGCGGACGAAGTGCCGGACCGGTTTGCCGACCTGCTGAGCCAGCTGGAAAAAGCTGAACCCGCGCGAAAGAAGGATTAGTCATGGCCGTCTCAGTGGCGTTCAAGTCCGATCTTCTGAGTGCGATACCGAGCCTGCGGGCCTTTGCCGTGTCGCTTTCCCAGAACGCGGACAAGGCCGACGACCTGGTGCAGGAGACGCTGGTCAAGGCGTGGGACAAGCACGAGAGCTTCCAGCCCGGCACCAACCTCAAGGCGTGGCTCTTCACGATCCTGCGCAACGAGTTCTACTCGCAGATGCGCAAGCGCGGCCGCGAGGTGCAGGATTCCGATGGCATCATGACGGCGCGGCTTGCCGTGCATCCGAGCCAGCACGGTCAGCTCGACCTCAAGGATTTCCGCGCAGCGCTCGAAAAGCTGCCGGAAGACCAGCGCGAGGCGATCATCCTGATCGGTGCTTCCGGCTTTTCCTACGAGGAAGCGGCGGAAATCTGCGACTGCGCGATCGGCACCATCAAGAGCCGGGTCAGCCGCGCGCGCACCAGGCTGCAGGAGATCCTGCAGATCTCGGGTGAATCCGACTTCGGTCCGGATTCAATCGCAGCCCAGGTGATGGGATCAAGCGCCGCCTGAGGAAGCAGCGCGGGCAGCGCAGGCGCGGGCAAGCGCCTCGATCAGGTCCTTGTCGTCATAAGGCTTGCCGATCAGCGCGACGCCGGGGAATTTTGCCGCGAGCTCCTCATTGTCGGTATAGCCCGACGCGAACACGAACGGCGTGCCTGCGTCCTTCAGCGATGCGGCCAGTTCCAGGGTGGACTGGCCGCCAAGCATGACGTCGACGATCGCGGCGTCGAACTCCATCGCCTTCGCAATGTCGATATCGTCCAGGCTCCGGACAACGTGGACGTCCTCGGCGCCGTTGTCACGGCACAGCTGCTCGACGTCCATGGCGATGAGAAATTCATCCTCCAGCAGCAAAATATTCAGGCCGTCGAGAATATGCACCAAAATATGGGGGTCTCCTTGAAATCAGGGCACTCATCGCGGCAAATCGGGACAATGTCATTTAAAAAAGACATCCTGCGAGGCTCGTGATTGAACTATACGGGCAGATTGGTGCTGCAACCAAATCGGGGGACAAGCATTTGGCCGGACACCCGGGACGTCGGTTCTCGATTCGCCAGTATCCTTGCGAGAAATGCCCGTTGAGGCCGCTGGAGGTGTTCCGCGACTTCGAGGACCAGGAACTCGACTTCATCAGCACGTTCAAGACCGGCGAACTGTCGGTCGAGAAGGGGTCGACGGTGCTCGTCGAGGGCAACCACAGCGCCCATCTCTACACGGTGCTGTCGGGCTGGGGCTTCCGCTACAAGCTGCTGCCCGACGGGCGGCGGCAGATCCTCAACTTCGTCATGCCGGGCGACATGATCGGCCTGCAGGGCAGCCTTCTGGGCGAGATGCAGCACTCGGTGGAGGCGCTGTCGCCGATGCTGCTGTGCGTGTTCGAGCGGGACAATCTCTTCGGGCTCTACCGCAAGCATCCGGGGTTGGCCTTCGACATCACCTGGATCGCCTCGCGCGAGGAAAGGATGCTGGACGAGAACCTGCTCAGCCTGGGGCGCAGGTCGGCCATCGAGCGGGCGGCCTATCTGCTCGCCTTCATCCACAGCCGGGCAAAAAGCGTCGGCCTCAAGGGGGGCAGCCCAAACGAGGTGGCGATCAGCCAGCAGCATATCGCCGACACGCTCGGCCTGTCGCTCGTTCATACCAACAAGACCATCCGCAAGCTGATCGACCGGAAGCTCATCTCCTGGCGCGACCGCGGCTGCGAGATCGCCGACCTTGAGGGGCTGATGAAGCTTTCCGGGTGGGAGGGGCTGCGGGAGGACAAGCGGCCGCTGCTCTAGCGCGGATGCTGCCGGTCGAGCTCGTCGACCTCCCAGTTTATGCCCGGTACGATGTTGCGCAGGATGGCGTAGACGACGAGCACCGCCGGTATGGCGATGAAGCCGCCGAGCGGGCCCCAGAGCCAGATCCAGAAGATCAGCGACAGGACGACGACGAACGGGTTCAGCGTCATGGTGCGGCCAACGACGATGGGCGTCACGAACTGCGCCTCGACAAGGTTGATGGCAAGGTAGACGAAGACCGGCAGCATGCTGCCGCCGAGCGTGTCGAACTCGGCGAGGCCGACCAGGAACAGGACCGCCACCATGGCGGTGGGGCCGATGAAGACGACGAAGTTGAGGATCGCCGCCAGCGCGCCCCACAGCGCCGGCGAGGGCATGCCGATGAGATACATGCCGCCGGCGACGGCGAGGCCCTCGCCGATGTTGATGAGCGTGATGGACAGCAGGTAGCGCGAGACCATGTCCTCGGTGTCGCGGAAGATGTGGGCGACACGCCAGCGCAGGCGCCGGTCCAGGCACAGCTTCAGCATGGCGGTCCGGGTCTGGTGCCGCGTCGCGACGAAGAAGAAGAGGCAGGCAAAGAAGATCAGCACCTGCGCGATGAAGGCCGGCGCCAGGAACACCATGTTCTCGACCCCGACGCCGTCGTCGACCGAAACCGTCACGCCGTCGGCACCCACCACCTCGCGGATCTGGTCGCGCATGGTCTTGATGGATTCGATCGGCCCCTTGAGCTCGGCAAGCTGCACCTGCAGGTCGGCCCAGATTTGCGGCAGCCGCGCCATCCAGAAGGACAGCGGCGCCGCCAGTGCGATGACGAAGAGCAGGATGAGCGCGATGAAGAGGATGACGACGAGGGTCGCCGAGAAGGCGGGAGCCAAGCCTCGCCTTTCGATGCGGGTGGCGATCGGCCCGAGCATGAGGCCGATGACGATGCCGAGGCTCGCGGGCGCCAGGATGTACTCGGCCGAATAAAGGGCAAAGATCGCGGCGACCACGCCGACGAGAATGATCGAGACCTGCGAAGCCCGCTGCAGCAGGAGCTCCACATTCGACTTCGGCGGCAGCCTCACGATGGGCGCCTTCTTGACAATGCGATTGGACATGAAAATCTCTTTTCGGATATAGCGAGGCAACGTAGTGCGCCATTCGTTGGTTCCCGACGGGAACTTCGACGATCCTGACACGTTGAGCCGCAACAACAGCAAGGAGCGAAAATATGGCGAATGCCGCAACTGCAAAGGCCGGCAACGAGATGCGGTCGGTTTCGGACCTCGAGGCGGACATCAAGCTGCTGAGGGCCGACATCGAGAAATTGACCGAACAGCTCCAGCGCACCGGCGAGCACGGTATCGGCGCGGCACGACGCGCCGCCTCGCAGGGCGCCGAACAGCTTCGCGCCAAGGGCGAGGAGACCGTGGAGAGCCTGCGCCAGAACGCTCGCGACATCGAGGCGCAGATCACCGAGAACGTGCGTGAAAAGCCGATCTCGTCGCTCGCCATCGCCGCCGGCGTGGGCTTCCTGTTCGCGCTCATCGCGCGCCGCTAGCAACTCATGCTCGCATCGCTTCTGGCAAGCCTCGTATCGGGTCGAACGGCGGCTGCCGTGCAACGTGCACGGCGGGCCGCCGTTGCCTATGCGCTTGCCGGACTGGCGGCGATCTGCGGCGCCGTATTCCTCTTCGTCGGACTCTTCATCTGGGCCTCCGAGCGCTATGGCGACCTGGAAGCGGCGCTGGGAATAGGCGTCTGCTTCGTCGTCATCGCGGTGGTGATCCTGATCATCCACCGCATCACGGCTGGCTTTCGCGCGCGGCGGGAGGCGAGGAGGCGCAGGGCCGACATGACCGCGGCCGGGGTCGCCACCGCGATCGCGCTGCTGCCCAGCCTGCTACGCGGCAAGGGAGGCCTGGGGTTGCTGCTGGGACCGGCCGCAGCGGTTCTGGCCTATGCCATCTACCGCGAGAATGTCGGCTCCGACGACGACGAAGATCCAGACGACCAGATCTGATCGCCAGCGCCCGGGAGCGTCAGTCCTGCTGCTGGTCCAGCGGCATGGTTATCCGGGCGGTCACCCCTTCCGGCGCAAACACGTGCTCGACTTGGCTGGAGAGAACTTTCGCAAGGCTGCGGCGGATCAGGATGGACCCGAAGCCCGTCCTTTCCGGCGGCACGACGGCTGGGCCTCCGCTCTCCTTCCAGTCGACGGAAATCTGACGATCGGCATCCCGCCCGTCCACATGCCAGCCTAGTTCGACCGTGCCGTCCGGCACGGATAGAGAGCCGTACTTCATGGCATTGCTGGCCAGTTCGTGCAGGATCAACCCCAGTCCGACAGCCTGATCGGGCGACAGCAGAATGTCGGCCCCGCTCATCGCGATCCGCTGCCGCTGCGGATCGTCGAAAGGCTTGACCTCCCGTCGCACGAGATCGCCAATGCGGATGCCGCGCCACTCGTGATCGGACAACAGGCCATGGGCGAGCCCGAGCGCCTGCAGCCTCGAACTGAACGCTTCGAGAAACTCACGCGGGTCGCGGGCGTGGCGTACCGTTTGCGAGGCAAGCGCCTGGACGGTGGCCAGCGTGTTCTTGACCCGATGGTTCAGTTCCCGCAGCAGGATGCGCTGTCGTATCTCACCGGACTTGGCTTCACTGATGTCATAGTTGACGCCAAAGATGAGGGCCGGGCGACCTTCCGGGTCACGCTCGATAACCCGTCCGCGTGCCGCCAGCCAGCGCACCGGGTCCGTGTGCCGGATCCGATACTCTCCGGCAAACTCGTCTCCTTCGCTGAGGTCGGTCCGGAACCAGCGCTCGATCTGGCCGACGTCGCGCCGGTCGATGGCCGAGAATATGCGCCGGGCGGTGAGCCGCGTCGATTGCGGCATGCCCAGCAGCACCTGCATCAGGGGATCGCATTCGACCAAATCGGACCTGGCGTCCCACACCCAACTGGCAATGCCCGCCGCGTCGAGGGCCACGGACTTGCGGGCCTCTTCACGAAGCAGCGCCGCGCGCGCCAAGGCTCCGCTACGGGTTCCTTCCTTCAGCGCAAACAGGCTCGACGCAAGCGCGGCGAGGGCCTCAAGCTGCGCGAGGACTTCAGGGGAGGGGCGCGGCCGCGGCTCGCGGTCGAGGACGCAAAGCGTACCCAGTGTTGCGCCTCCAACGACGATCGGCGCTCCGACGTAGAAGCGAACGTGGTCTTCGCCAGTCACAAGCGGATTTTCAGCGAAGCGAGGGTCGTGCAAGGCGTCTTCAACGACCATGACATCGTTTCCGGCCGCGATCGCGTGCGCGCAAAAGGACTGCTCGATGGGTGTCTCGCCACGTTCAAAGCCAGTCCGTGCCTTGAACCACTGACGCTTGGCCTCAAGCAGCGAGACCAGCGCGACAGGCGTTCCCATGACGTTACCGGCGAGCTGCGCAATGCGGTTGAAATCGGCATCGGATTCGGTGCCGATCGTCTCGAGCGCGTGCAGGCGCGCCAAACGGTGCTGGTCGTTGACGGTTTGCCAGACATGCTCCGGCAAGCCCGGTCGCCCTGCGTTTCCCTGCCCCAATGGTCGAGGTCCCCCTGTAGTTCTCATCGATTCCCAACACGCCGCCCGGCTCTAAAAGGCGGTTGCGGCGGATGCGGAACATTTGGCTGGCAGACGCATTGGTCCGGTGATTGCGCGGGCCTTATGCCGCGCTGCAATGGAGATTCCCAGTGGAAGAAAAGAAGGTCACGGCCGAAAGAGCACGCCAGGGTCGAAACGGGTACCGCGTGTTCACAATCCTTGCCGTCGGGCTCGCACTGGCCGGAGCCGTGTGGCTCGGGCTCGAATTCTGGGGCGAGAGCATCGATTCCCGAAGCGTAGACCAGTCGGGAGTCAGCGCCGACCAACCTCAATCCGGCTCCGCCCAATAGCAGCGATCCTTCGCCGAATTTTCCGGTCCCAAGATGCATCACGCGGCCCTTGCCAGGGAAGATGCCGCCGGCGCGACGACGCTTAGTGCGCCGGGGTGTATCCTGACATGTGTCTCAGGGCTCAATTCGCAAAGCTCGCCGTCGATTGCAGCCTTCAACTTTCTGCGCCGGGAACGAATTGTCAGCGTCACCTCTTCTGACTGATGTATCTCCACCTGCTGATTGTCGCGCCACCGGCCGCGCGCCATGTTGAGCACGAAACTCAGTATCTCGCTGCGTGCGCGTGCGACCGTGACGTAGACACCGAGCACGCCGCCGTCCGGCCGTTCCGCATAGGGCAGGTGGCCTTCCCCGAACAGATTGTTGGTGATGCCGATCGCGGTCGATCGGGCGACGATCTCGGTCTCGCCCAGCAGCAGCGAGACATCAAGTGCGGGCGGGTTGCGGAGCGTTGCTATGGCGGCTCTTGCCGAGGCGCCGATCTTGCCGAGCCTGGAGGCAAACTCCATCCTGGATCGAAGATCGATAAGCCGGGCGTGCATGCCCACTGAGAACTGGTGCACGAAGGGACGGCCGTTGGCGCTGGCGATATCGACCTGCCTTATCGGCGCCGTGGCAAGCGCCGCCACGGCTTCGTCGAGCGATAAGGGAATTCCGAGACTGCGGGCAAAGAGATTCATTGTTCCGGCCGGCAATACCGCGAGGGCCTTACCGCTGTCCATCAGGATCCCGGCCGCCGCCGAGATCGTGCCGTCGCCGCCGCCCGCCAGAACAACATCCGCGTCGGTTGCCGCAGCCTTTTTTAGACCGGCGATCAAACCGTCGCCGGCAACAAGGTCGATTTCGAGGGAATGTCCGGAGGCTTCCAGAGTCTCGCGCATGCGCGCGCAGAAGTCGTCAAGATCGATCGTGCGCATCGTGCCGCCGTCACGGTTGATAACCGCCACAAATTGCATTCCGAGCTTCCCCCAATCAATTATCCAGCCGTCGAATGCCGGGCATCCAACCCTGCCTAACGACTCCGGACGAGCGTTGTTCCATCCAAAATGACAGTGTTCGAGACAAGCCCAACCAGCTGATCAAGCTCAAAAAAAAGCCCGGCCTGTTGGCGCGCGAATTTCGGAACAAGTTACAGGGGGCCACGTTGTTGGAGCGTGAAGTCGCGCCGGACCTTTCCTTCGAGAGACGGGTCCAGCGCGACAGTGCAATGAGACCATTTCTGAAACCATGCACAGGGAGACAATATCATGATCCGCAATCTGCTGGCTACAACCGCACTTGCAACGCTCATTTCGACGGGCGCCTTCGCTCAGGAAGCCACGGCTCCGGCAGCGACCACCGAGCCTGCCCCGATGACGCAGGATGCCAACCCGGCTATCGACGCAAACGCTCAGGTCGAGCGTGCCGACGGCCACCTCGCAAGCAACATTATCGGCGAGGAAGTTTACAACGGTACCGGTGACGACGCCGAGAACATCGGTGAAGTCAACGACATCGTCATCAGCGCCGACGGCAGCATCGAATCCGTCGTGATCGGCGTCGGCGGCTTCCTCGGCATCGGCGAAAAGGACGTCGCCGTGGAATATTCGCAGCTCGACTGGGCAGAACGTGACGGCGACCGCTGGCTCGTTGCCCCGATGAGCAAGGAGCAGCTCGAGTCGCAGACGGCATTCGACGCCAGCGCCTATGAGCCGGCCCCGGCCAATGTCGCCGTAAACACCACGGCGCAGGACGGCATGGCCCCGGCAACCGACCAGACCGCTGCGGCTCCGGCTGCCG
This sequence comes from Alphaproteobacteria bacterium, assembly GCA_018823835.1. Classification (GTDB taxonomy): domain Bacteria; phylum Pseudomonadota; class Alphaproteobacteria; order Rhizobiales; family Rhizobiaceae; genus CAMYMG01. The sequence continues at coordinate 1,718,110 of JAHJHT010000002.1, forward strand.
ATCCGGCAGTCCCGGCCACCGACCAGACGGCCCAGGCTCCGGCTTCTGATCCGGCAGTCCCCGCCACCGATCAGTCGGCACAGGCTCCGGCCACCGACAACACCGCGACCGCGGCCATCGATCGTTCGACCCTGAAGGAGATTCCCTCGGGCGAGATTCGTGCCGAGGAGATGGTGGGCACCACCGTTTACGGCGCGAACGACGCCAATGTCGGCGAGATCGGCGACGTCATCCTGACCGCTGACGGCCAGGTCGACGCCTACATCATCGACGTAGGCGGTTTCCTCGGCATCGGCGAGAAGGAAGTTGCCGTCGGCAGCGACAATCTCGCCTTCATGACCGACAAGGACGGCAACAAGTACCTCTACACGACCTTCACCGAGGAGCAGCTCGAAGCCGCTCCGGCCTATGATGAAGGCACCTATGCCGATACGCGCGACGACCAGCGCATGATCATGACCAAGTAAGGTCACTGACATTCAGGCATTGAAGAACCCGCGCCGGAAACGGCGCGGGTTTTTCTTATCCTGGGGGCAACGGGGCCACGTGACCCGACACACCGCGCTCGGTCAACTGCGACAGAGCGAGCGACTGGTCGAGATGCCTGGCGCGCCAGTCGAGCAACCGCTCGGCCATGGCGAGACGCAGCGAAAGATAAGCGGCATCGCCGGCGAGATCATGCAGCTCGGCAGGATCTTCGGCGAGATCGAACAGAAGCGGCGGCAGCCCGCCGCCGAAATGCACATATTTGTGCCGCTCCGTCCTGACTACGGACAGGTTGCATTGCCGGGCCTCGAGGCCGAAATGCGCCTCGGCGTCACCGCTGTCCACGGAGCGGAAGTCGAACTCCCAATGAACCGCATCGCGCCATGACCCGGGTGGCGTACCCTGGAGGAAGGGCTTCAGCGACCTGCCGTCGAGATGCGCCGGCAAGGGTTGCTCCAGCAGGTCGAGAAGGGTCGGCATGATGTCGACCGCCTCGGTGAAATGCTCGACGCGCCTGCCCGCCGATGCCGTCTGTCGCGGATCGCGCAGGATCAGCGGAATGTGGTAGCTGCTGTCGAAATAGCCGCCCTTTCCGAGCATGTGGTGGTCGCCGAGCATCTCGGCATGGTCGGAGGTCAAGACGATGATCGTGTCATCCCAGCAGCCGGCCGCGTGCAACGCTTCCCAGATCCGGCCGAGCTGGGCATCCACTTCCGACACCATGCCGTAGTAGATCGCCCGGATCTGGCGGATCGCAGCCTCGTCGAGGTCGCGCACGAGGCCTTCGAGCTCGGGCCGGAAGCTCGCTGCCGATTGCGTGCCGATGAGGTAGGCGAGAAGCGGGTGCGTGCCGGCCTCTTCCTGCCAGCTTTCCTGCCGCGCGATGGCGGGCACGCTGTCCGGGCGGTACATATGGTTGAAGGGTTCGGGAACGATGAAGGGCGGGTGAGGGCTGATGAAGGAAAGATGGGCGCACCAGGCGCCGTCCTGCTCTCCGAGCCAGCGGATGAAAGAGTCGGCGAGGTACGCCGACGGCGTCTCGTCACGCGAATAGACGGGCGGTGCATCCGAGACGCTGCCTGCCGGACCGCCGACCGGGCGGTGAATGCCGGGGCTTCCGGCCGAGACATCAATACCGCGCGCGGCGAGCCAGGAGAGCCAGGGTTTCTGGTGTTCGGGCAGGAGCTGGCGCACCGAGAATCCCGGCAGGACGCCTTCATAGCTCTTGAGGTGCGGATCGCGCGGTGCGAGCCATCGCGGATCGGGCGCCACGTCGGTGTAGCCGAAGAGTGTCGGATCGTAACCATTGCGGCGCAGGGCCAGCGCGATATTGTCGTGGCGCCGGTCGAGCGGCGTGCCATTTCGAACAACGCGATTGTTCATCTGGTAGAGGCTCGTATAGAGGCAGGCCCGCGCCGGCGCGCAGGGCGCTGCGCCCGCGTAATGGCGGGCAAAGATGACGCCTTCGCGCGCCAGCGCGTCGGCATTGGGCGTGAGGACCAGGGGATGACCGGCTGCCGACAGGCAGTCGCCCCGCCACTGGTCGCAGGTGATGAGGAGGATGTTGGGCGCCATTCCTGCCGGTTTCCGAGGATCGCCCCATGGAACCGGATTTGACGGCCGTTGCAAGCGGCGGTTTGCGGTTGGGGATGGGGAAGGCCGGCGTCGTTCACCAATGATGAACAGTCCATTCTGATTGCGCGGGCTTTTGTTGACCATCGCATTGACCGACATATGACCCAAGCCAGCGCCCCAGCCGGCACAACCGAAAGGAGCACGACAATGCTCGACCAGATCAAGGGTCTCCACCACGTCACGTCCATGGCTGCCGATGCGCGCCAGAACAATGACTTCTTCACACACAAGCTCGGCCTGCGCCGGGTCAAGAAGACCGTCAACTTCGACGCGCCCGACGTCTACCATCTCTATTATGGCGACGAGGTCGGCACGCCGGGCTCCGTGATGACCTATTTCCCGTTTCCGAATATCGGCAAGGGCCGTCACGGCGCCGGCGAAGTCGGGACCACGGCCTATGCCGTGCCGAAAGGGACGCTGCCGTTCTGGACGCAGCGCCTGACCGAGCAGGGCGTCACCGGGCTGAAGCAGGAGACCAGCTTCGGCGAGAACCGGTTGGCCTTCGACGGACCCGACGGCGACAGTTTCGCGCTCGTCGAGGCGAAGGCCGACGGGCGCCCGGCATGGACCAGAGGCGGCGTCGCCAATGACGAGGCGATCCGCGGCTTCCACTCCGCGTCGCTGCGGCTGAAGGACGGCAGCGCGACCGAGGAGCTCCTGAAGTTCATGGGCTACGAGGAAGTCGATGCCGCCGGCAATGTGCGGCGGCTGGCAGTGAAGAACGGCAACGGCGCCGACATCATCGACATCGAGAGCGTGCCGGGCGCGGCATTCGCCGACCTCGGCGCCGGGTCGGTGCATCACATCGCCTTTGCCGTCGAGAACCGCGCCAAGCAGCTCGAGGTGCGCAAGGCCCTGCTCGACACGGGCTACCAGGTGACCCCGGTGATCGACCGCGACTATTTCTGGGCGATCTACTTCCGCACCCCGGGCGGCGTGCTGTTCGAGGTGGCGACCAACGAGCCCGGCTTCGACCGGGACGAGGATACCGCGCATCTGGGCGAAGCGCTGAAGCTGCCATCCCAGCACGCGCATCTGCGCGAGTACCTGGAAAAGCACCTGCAGCCGCTCGGCGCGTAAGGAGGACGTGATGTCCACGCAGTCCTATGTCCACAAGGTGCTGCCCGGTTCGCCGGGCGGCGCGCTGCTCTTCGCCTTCCACGGCACCGGCGGCGACGAGAACCAGCTCCTGGCCCTCGGGCGCGACCTGATGCCCGACGCGACCATCGTCGCGCCGCGCGGCGACGTCTCGGAATTCGGCGCCGCGCGCTTCTTCCGGCGCACGGGCGAGGGGGTCTACGACATGGCCGACCTTGCCCGCGGCACCGAAAAGATGGCGGCCTTCGTCAGGGCGCATATGGCGGCAGGCAAGCCGTCGCGCGTGCTGGGGATCGGCTATTCGAACGGGGCGAACATCCTCGCCTCGACCGTTTTCCTGGACCCGGCACTCTTCGACGCGGCGGCGCTGATGCATCCGCTCATTCCCTTCGATCCGGCGGTCAATGGCGACCTCAAGGGACGGCGGGTGCTGATCACGGCCGGGCGCCGGGATCCGATCTGTCCGCCCGACCTGACGGCGCGGCTCGAGGCCAGCCTGCTGGCCAGGGGCGCCGATGCGGCAACGGTCTGGCACGATGGCGGCCACGAGCTGCGGCCAAACGAAATCGACGCGGCCAGGGCCTTCCTGCAGCCGGCAACAGCGGGAGCCTGACATGACTGACCAGACAGCGGAGATCGTGCTCGAGGACAAGGGCTCGAAGGGGCGCTATTTCCTGCGATCGCCACAGGGCGACGAAGCCGAGATGACCTTCACCAAGATCGGCGAGCACCAGATCATCATCGACCATACCGAGGTGCCGGATGCCTTTCGCGGCCAGGGCGCCGGCTTGCGGCTGGTGACGCGCGCCGTCGAGGATGCCCGGGCGGCCGGCAAGAAGATCATCCCGCTCTGCCCGTTCGCCAACGCGCAGTTCCGCCGTCACCCGGAATGGGCCGACGTGCTGAAGGGCTGAGGCCGGCGCAAGGACAGCACCGCGTGACGGTCACGCGGCGCCGTCGGCCAGCGCGACCTGGTCGTTGATGGAGGTCAGCACGCTCCTGACATCGAGCGTGCTGAAGGGTTTCTCGAGGATCAGGGGCCGCTCGTCGGCCGCCAGGGCGCCGATGTCGTTGCGGGCGCCGATCATGTCGCCGGTGACCAGCACGAAGCGGCGCGACAGGTCGGGCCGCAGCGCGCAGAACTCGCGATAGACCCGCAGCCCGTTGGCCTCGGGCATGCGCAGGTCGCAAAACACGATGTCGGGGTCGAAGTCGGCAGTCGCCTCCTCGGCGGTCGTCCAGGCGGTGAGGATGCGCGCCTTGACGCCCATCAGTTCGAGAATGTCGGCGAGCGAGCCGGCGACATCGGGTTCGTCGTCGATGATGAGCGCGTGGCGAAGGCCGCTGGAGCGCGTTTCCTGCGCCAGGGCCGCGGTGCGCGACCCGGCAAAGGCCGGCAGCTCCACGACAAAGCGCGCGCCGTGCGGCAACACCTCCTCGAAGCGGATGCGTCCCTTGTGGCGCTCGACGATCGACTTGGAGATCGACAGGCCGATGCCCGTTCCGACGCCCACCGGCTTGGTGGTGAAATAGGATTCGAAGATGCGGTGGCGGATCTGCAGCGGGATGCCCGGGCCGGTGTCCTCGACCGAAAAGCCGACGATCGCCTCGCTCAGCCTGAAGGTCTTGACCGTGATGCGGCGCTCGCCATTGGCGGCGGCAAGCGCGTGCTGGCTGTTGATGAGGAAGTTCGCCGCCACCTGGGTGATGTGATCGGCATCGGCCAGCACCGGCAGCGCCTCGGCCGCGAAGACCGCATCGAGGCTGATGCCGGTCGAACGGGTGCCGTAGGCGGTGACCTCGAGGGCGGCGCGCACGGCATTGTTGAGGTCGGTCTCGTCGGGCACCGTCGGGTGGATGCGGACCATGCCGAGGAAGCTCTTGACGATGCGGCCGCAGCGCTCGGCCGCGGCGCGTACCTTCTCCGCGCGCAGCTTGGTCGGCGCATCGGGCGCGAATTCGTGCAGCAGGGTCGATTGGGCGACCACAACGGCAAGCGGGTTGTTGAGCTCGTGCGAGACGCCGGCCAGCAGCGAGCCCATCGCCGCCATCTTCTCGTTCTGGTGCAGCTTCTCGCGCTGGCGGTTGATCTCGGCCTCGGCCCGCCGCTGCTCGCGCAGATCGCGGATCGAGCCGAAAAACAGGCGCCGGTCGGCGACCTTCATTTCGGTCGCTGTCAGCTCGATCGGGAAGATCTCGCCATCGGCGTTCTGGGTGATCGTTTCCATGCGCTGGCCGATCATCGGCGCGCCGCGACCGGCCATGTAGTCGGCGCCGGTGGCATATCCCTTGCGGTAGAAATGCGGCACCACCGTATGCAGCAGGTCCTTGCCGAGGATGGCGCTGCGCTTGAAGCCGAAGATGCGCTCGGCCGCCGGGTTGAACTCGATGATGCTGCCGGTCTCGTCGATGACGATGATGGCGTCGAGCGACGCCTGCAGCATGGTCTGGCGGATGATCTCGCTGACATGGGCGTCGGAGAGCGAGCGCTCGACCGCATTGCCGATCGCCATGGCGACGATCTCGACGGCGGCTTTCTCGTCATTGGACCATTCGCGCTCGACAAGACAGTCGTTGATCGCGATCGTGCCCCACAGATGGCCATGCGCGAAGATGGTGACCGAGAGGAACGACTTGATCTTCTGCTTCTCGAAATCGGCGCGCAGGAAGCCGTCGATGTCGCGCGTGCATCCGGCAAACATCTTGCCCTGGCGCAGTTCCTCGGCCAGCCTTTCAAGCAACGGGTCCGAGTTGATGATCGACTGGATGATGGTGGTCGGAGGCCCGGCCGGACCGACGATCTCGTCGTCAACCCAATAGGCCTGAACTGACTGCACAAGACCCTGGCCGGGAAGGTCGCGCAGCCTGAAGAGGATCGCCCGGTGCCCGCCGAGCGAACGAGCCAGCATCTCGAGCGAATCCCCGATCACCTGCTGCCAGTCGGAGGTCTCGCACAGGGTGCGGACGATACGCGCGGTTGCAACCGAAGCGCTGGGCTCGGCGATTCCCGGGTCGAGACTCGGAGGCAGGTTTTCCATCATGGCCGTGACAGCGCGTTCCGGCCGCTAGTGACCGTCGAGCGGAAGCGAGAAGATATAGCCTTCTCCGCGCACGGTCCGCAGGAACTTCGGGTTTGCCGGATCCTCTTCGATCTTCTTGCGCAGGCGCATGATGCGGATGTCGACTGCCCGCGAGGATTCGGGATCCTCATTGAAGCCGATCGCGTCGGAAATCGCGGCGCGGCTGAGCAGGCGGTTCGAGCGTGTCAGGAAGACCTCCAACACGTCGAATTCGCTCTTGGCCAGCTCTAGGATGGCGCCGCCTCTTCCGACGACCATGCGACCGTCGAGATCGGCCTTGAAATCGCCGAAGGAAACGACCCTGCGCTTCCCGTCACCGGTTCCGTTGCTTGCCGGCAGGGCCGCCGTCTGGGGCGGCACCCGCCGCAATACGCTGCGCACCCGGGCCAGCAGCTCACGCAATTCATAGGGCTTGACCACGTAATCGTCTGCGCCAAGCTCGAGTCCGACGATGCGGTCGATCGGCGAACCGGCCGCGGTTGCATAGATCAGACCGACCTGCATCTGGCTGCGCAGCCAGCGGCCCAGGGACAGGCCATCCTCGCCCGGCATGGCGATGTCGAGGATGGCAAGGTCGAAGGTCTCGGTCTCGACGAGGCAGCGCATGGCGGCGGCGCTTTCCGCGGTCATGACGATATAGCCGTTGGCGCCGAGATACTCGGCGACCGCGTCCCGAAGGTCGGGTTCGTCCTCAACGATCACGATCCGGCTGGGCAGTGTAATCATGCCTCCGCTATCGGAAGAAAGTAGATTGGGTATAAACATCGTGTCCAGCCTTGATTTGGCAAAGGGGAGACTGCGGTTCATGGGTGCAAGACCGGTCGTTGCGCTGGTGTGCATGGCGCAGGACGACAGCCGGGATTTTGCCGACTATCTCGAGCGGCGCGGCTACGACGTCCGCGTCGTGGCCGAGGAGTGGATGCTCGAGTCCGTGTTCTCGTCGGTCGAGACGGATGTCATGGTGGTCGGCGAGAAGCTGCCCGCAAGCGCCGGGCTCGACCTGTTGCGCCGTCACGCCGGCGGCGATGGCCCGAGCTTCGTCATGCTTTCCAGCAAGGCCGACCTCATCGACAGGGTACTGGCTCTCGAACTGGGGGCTGCCGACATCGTCACCGCGCCGGTGAACTGGCGCGAACTCGCCGCCAGGATCGCCGGCATCGCCGCGAGACGCGGCAAGAGCCGGGGCGAACTGATGGCGTTCGAGAATACCACCGTCGACCTCAAAGCCGCGCTCGTCATGCACAGGTCGGGTGAGGAGGAGCAGCTGTCTCCCGGCCAGGTCGCGCTGCTGCGCCTGTTCCTTGCCAACCCGCGCAAAGTGCTGTCGCGCGACGACATCATGGCGGCGGCTCCCGCCGAAAGTGTCGAGGCGTTCGACCGGTCGATCGATTCCCGGATCGTGCGGCTGCGGCGCAAGCTCGATACCGAAAGCATCACGACCATCCGCGGCTCCGGCTATCGGTTCGATCCTCCCTCCCCCAGGCAGCGTTGACCCTAGCACGGCAGTCAGCGCCAGACGACGTCTTGCGACGTCATCGCCGTCCGGTAAGCCTGATCCGGCGCTGCCGGCCGGTGCTTGAGCGCAACGGCGGCGACTGCGCCCATGGCCAGGAGGCACTGCAGGCAAAGCAGGGCCGACATGATGCCTGAGGCAAGTTTTCGGTTCGGGTTCATAGCGGATCGCCTTCACAGAGGAACGGCAGTCATGCGTCCCAACCGGGGAACGGACCGCATCGCTCAAGGAAATATTGCCTGACGCCTGTTTCGGCCCGATGCCGTCTATTGCCGGTGTTGTTTCCGGATGGATTCCGATTTGCCTTGCGCCGAAGCCCCTGCATCCGGGATCGGCCCGGTGCGATTTCCGGCAGGCCGGATTCTTCCCTTGCCTCCAATCGCGGTCCACGCGACTGTGGCCGCCGCATCGAGGGGAATGAATGCGGGCTCTCCTGACCACACTGTTCTATTTTTCCCGGCGCCGCCGGCATGTGGCAATCTGGTTGGCCGGCATGCTGGCCGCGCTGATCGTGATCGCTGCCGCCGTATCGCCTTCGAGCCCGCTGGAGAAACTCAACTTCCTTGTCTTCGACAGCTACCAGACACTGAGTCCCCGCGCGGCTGCCGAGAGTGCGGTCCTGGTGGTCGACATCGACGACGAGAGTATCCGCCAGCTCGGACAGTGGCCCTGGTCGCGCACGATGCTTGCCAGAATGATCGACCGGCTGACCGAACAGGGAGCAGCCACCATCGGGCTCGACATGATCCTGTCCGAGCCCGACCGCACCTCGCCTTCGCTCGCCGTCGCGCAACTCGAGAGCCAGGGGTTCCAGGTCACCTATCCGGGCGACGGCGCCGAGCTTGACCATGACCGCATTCTTGCCGCCAGCTTCGCACGGTCGCCCGTGGTCGCGGGCCTGGTTCTCGCCGAGTCCGTCACGACGCCACCGCCGCAGCCGAAGGCGGGCTTCGCCTTCGCCGGCGACAACCCCTCGCTTTACCTGCCCTATTATGCCGGCAGCGTTCCCAACCTCGCCGTGCTGGACGAAGCGGCGCCCGGCATCGGCGTCTTCAGCTTTCCGCCGGCCTTCGACGGCGTGGTGCGCCGCGTGCCGATGCTCTCGCGCTACAGCAACACGCTTTACCCCGCCCTCTCGGTCGAGGCGCTGCGCGTCGCGCAGGGGGCCTCGAGTTTCATCGTCAAGAGCACCGGCGCCAGCGGCGAGCTGGCCACCGGGCAACCCGGCATGACGGCGCTGAAGGTCGGCGCGCTCGAAGTGCCGACAGCCGCCGACAGCAGCATCTGGGTCTACTATTCGCAAAAGCCTGCCGCAGGCGTGCTTTCCGCGCACAAGCTCCTGGCGGCAAACCCCGATCCCGCGCTGCTTGGCCAGATCGAAGGCCGCATCGTGCTGATCGGGACCTCGGCCATCGGCCTGCGCGACCTGGTGGCCACGCCGCTGGCGGCGGGACTGCCCGGCGTCTTCGTTCATGCGGAGATCATCGACCAGATACTCAGCGGCACGTACATCACCCGGCCGGACTGGGCCGCGGGTTTCGAAATCGTGCTGGCTGTGGTGGTCGCCGTCGGGGTTCTGGCGTTCCTGCCTTGGCTCTCGACGCTTGCCAATGCGCTGGTCGCAACACTGGCGCTCGGCCTGTGCATTGCAATCGGCTGGCTGGCCTTTGCCGATCATGCGCTGCTGCTGTCGCCGATCCTGCCGGCGCTGGCAGCCCTCCTGGCCTACGGCGTGGCCTCGGGCGTGCGGCTGCTGCTCAGCGAGAGCGAAAGCCGCTACATCAGGAGCGCCTTCAGCCACTATCTGTCTCCCGCCATGGTGCAGCGGCTGGTCGAGAACCCGCAGAGCCTCGTGCTGGGCGGCGAGGACAGGGAACTGACCATCCTGTTCTGCGACATCCGTTCGTTCACCAGCATCTCGGAGAGCATGGAGGCGACCCAGCTGACGGTCTTCCTGAACAACTTCCTGACGCCGATGACCGACGTGCTCATGCAGAACGGCGCGACAATCGACAAGTACATGGGCGATGCCATCATGGCGTTCTGGAATGCGCCGATCGACATACCCGACCACCGGCGGCGCGCCTGCGAGAGCGTATTGGCCATGCAGGAGGCGCTGGACCGGCTCAACGAAGGGCTGGAGCGGCCGGTGCGCATCGGCATCGGCCTGAACACCGGCATCTGCTGCGTCGGCAACCTGGGTTCGCGCCAGCGCTTCGACTATTCGGCGATCGGCGACAGCGTCAATGTCGGATCCCGGATCGAGGGACTGACCAAGTTCTACGGGCTGAGCAACCTGATTGCAGACAGCACGGCGCGCGAGGTCGAGGGCATGGCGATGCTCGAGATCGACAGGGTGATGGTGGTCGGGCGCGACGAAGCGACGGCGATACACACGATCCTGGGCGGAAAGGAAATCGCCGCAAGCGAGGCGTTCCAATCCCTGCGCGCATTGCATGGCGCGTTTCTGGCGCATTACCGTGCCATGCGCTTCGAGGAGGCCGCGGCCGGTCTCTCCCAGCTGCAGGAGAGCGCGCCGGCGCAGTTGCAGAAGGCCTATTCCGAGTACCGGACAAGGCTCGAGGCCTACCGGCTTTCGCCCCCGCCGCCCGGCTGGGACGGTTCCTACCGTGCCGAGCACAAGTAGCGGGTGCAGGCCTTGGCTGGCAGCGTTGGGCCGGCTCCGGTATAAGGTCCGCAGGGCATCTTCAGGGAGGGCGGATCGGTTGCAGGACTGGATTGAGCGGCCGGGCGGCCCGGCGAGCGGAACGGCATGAGGCCGCGCACGCGCCGCGGGGGCGGGCGGCCCACCATCTCGGATGTCGCGCGCCTTGCGGGCGTCGGCGCGATCACGGTCTCGCGGGCGCTGCGCGAGCCGGAACGCGTTTCGGAAAGCCTGCGCGGCCAGATCGAGCGGGCGGTCACCGAGCTCGGCTACGTCCCCGACCCGAATGCGCGGGCGCTGGCCTCGGCGCGGGCGGAGGTGTTCGGTGTGCTGGTGCCGTCGCTGACCAACAGCGTCTTCGCGGAAGTGGTTCGCGGCATCTATGACAGCCTGTCCGACGGCCCGTTCCGGGTGCAGCTCGGCAACACGCACTATTCCGGGCTGGAGGAGGAGCGCCTGCTGCAGGTGTTTCTAAGCCAGCGTCCGGCGGCGCTGATCGTCTCCGGCATCGACCAGACCAAGACCGCGCGCAGCCTGCTCGAGAAGGCCGACTGCCCGGTCGTGCAGATCATGGAGACGGGTCCCGATCCGATCGACATGATGGTCGGCTTCTCGCATTTCGACGGCGGGCGGGAGGCGACCGCCAACATGATCACGGCCGGCTACCGCCGCATCGGGTTCCTGGGCGCGCGGATGGACCCCCGCTCGCAGCGGCGGCTCGCCGGCTACCGTGCCGCCATGGAGGCCGCGGGCCTCTACGATCCGCGGCTGGTCAACACGACGCCGGTGCCGTCATCCGTCTCGCTGGGGCGGGACCTGTTCCGCGACGCGCTGGCAAAGGTGCCGACGCTCGACGCCGTCTTCTGCAACAATGACGATCTTGCGCTTGGCGTGCTGTTCGAATGCCACCGGGCCTCCATCGAGGTGCCGCAGCAGATCGGCATCACCGGCTTCAACGACCTCGACATGATGCAGGTGGCCTTCCCTTCGGTGACCAGCGTGACGACGCACCGCTACGAGATCGGCTGCCAGGCCGTCGCCATGGCCTGCGCGGCGATTGCCGGGGAAAGGCCCGAACAGCGCGTCGTCGATCTCGGCTTCGACCTCAAGCTGCGCGAGAGCACCGCCCGCCGCTAGCGGCGATCTTCCCCTACGGAATCTCGCTTTACAGCCCGACTTGGTAGCGCTACCATACCTGCGCATGACCGATTGCGCGGCGCTTCAGCCGGGCCGTCCGGTCAAGTCTTGGAGGAGACTGCGCACCGAACGGTCGCCGCGCCGCGGCGACGCTTCGGATGCAGGGGTGGAGGCATCTTCTGCGTGGCAACATGCCGTCGATGCTCAAACCGAAACGCAACTGGGAGGAACAACAACATGATGAAATCATTGCTCGGCGGCATCGTCGCCGCATCCGCACTGGCCATGCTGACGTCGTCAGCGCTGGCCGAACCAGAAATCGTCAGCGGCCCGGCTGCCGAGGCCGAATGCTTTGCGCCATGGGCGGGCGATACCAAGTTCTTCAAATATCCCAAGAAGGAAGGCCCCTACCGGGTGGCTCTTGCCAACGGCTATATCGCCAACACCTGGCGCATCCAGATGATCCAGACGGCGAAGGCCTATGCGGCACAGCCGGAAATCGCTGCCAAGCTCAAGGAATTCAAGGTCGTGTCGACCGGCGAGGACGTGCCGGCGCAGATCTCGGCGATCAACAACTTCATCGATTCGGGCTACGACGCGATCGTCGTCAACGCCCAGAACCCGACGGCCTTCGCGCCGGTCATCAAGCGCGCCAAGCAGGCAGGCGTTATCCTGGTCGCCTTCGACAACACGCTGGACACCGAGGACGCCATCAACGTCAACGTCGACCAGAAGGGGCTCGGCGTGCTGTGGGCGGACTGGCTGATCAAGCATGTGCCCGACGGCGGCAAGGTCCTCGAAGTGCGCGGCGTTGCCGGCACGTCGGTCGACACCGACCGCCACAACGGCATCCACGAGACGCTCGATGCTTCCGGCAAGAACTGGGAAGTCACCGAGGTCGTCGGCAAGTGGGATGACGGCGTGGCGCAGAAGGCCACGGCCGACGCCATTGCCACCAATGGACCGTTCGCCGGCATCACCGCGCAGGGCGGCGACACCGGTGTCGTGCAGGCGATGATCGACGCCAAGCATCCCTTCGTGCCGTTCGGCGGCGAGACCGAGAACGGCTTTCGTAAGTTCTGCGCCAAGTTCGCTTCCGAGGGCCTGAAGTGCTCGTCGGCCGGAACGGGCCCGGCACAGGTCGCCGTCGCCATCAAGACGGCGATCGCGGCGCTCGAGGGCGAGGTGGTGCCGCAGTCGGTGAAGCTTCCGCTGGCGATCGTCGAGGATCCGAACTTCAAGGAAGGCGAGGATTACTTCCCCGACCAGTCCGACAACTTCTTCGTCGGCAACTCCTTCCCGACCTGCGGCATCAATTTCACCGCCCAGGAAATCATGGGACAGAGCAAGGAAAACCAGTAGGATTTGCCCCGGCGCCGCAGCCTGGCTGCGGCGCCTCTTTCTGGTCTGGCGTCGTCCCCGGAGGAACCAATGAACGAAGCGGCTCCGCTTCTTCGCATGGAAGGCATTTCCAAGCGCTATGGCGGCGTGCGCGCACTCGAGCGCGCCGACCTTGCCGTCGCGCCGGGACGCATTCATGCCATCCTCGGCGAGAACGGCGCCGGCAAGTCGACGCTGATCAAGGTCATGGCGGGCGTCGTGGCGCCCGACGAAGGCCGCATGACGCTGGACGGCAAGGAAGTCAGCTTCGCGTCTCCGGCGGCGGCAAACGAGGCCGGGATCGTCTGTGTCTTCCAGGAGCTGTCGCTGATCCCGGACCTCAGCGTGGCCGACAACATCGTCATTTCCGATCCGCCGAAACGCTTCGGCATGATCGACCGTACGGCGCAGCGCAGGATTGCCATGGAGGCGCTTGCCCGCGCCGGCGCCGCCGACATCCACCCCCAGGCACTGGTCAAGGACCTGCCGCTGTCGCGCATGCAGATGGTGGAGATCGCCAAGGCACTGGCGCGCAAGCCGCGCATCCTCATTCTAGACGAGGCAACCTCGGCGCTGACGGCAGCCGACGTGTCGAAGATCTTCGCGGTGCTGAAACGGCTGCGCTCGGAGGGCATGGCGCTGCTCTACATCTCGCACCGCATGAACGAGATCGAGGAACTGGCCGACGAGTGCACCGTGTTTCGCAACGGCAGCAACGTCGCTACCTATGCTGCCGGCAGCAAGTCCGACAGCGAGGTTGTCGAGATGATGATCGGACGCGAATACAGCCACGCCTTCCCGGCCAAGCCGGATCGCAAGACGTCGGACGAGACGCCCGTGCTGGAGGGCCGCAACCTGTCATGGACCAACAGGCTCGATGACATCTCGCTCAGCGTCCGCGCCGGCGAGGTCGTCGGTCTCGGCGGCCTGGACGGGCAGGGGCAGCGCGAGCTGCTGCTCGCCTTCTTCGGCGTCCTGCGCGGGCTGACCGGCGAGGTCCTCGTCAATGGAAAACCGGTTTCGATCGCCAGCCCGGCTGCCGCAAGGCAGGACGAGATCGGAATGGCGCTGATCCCGGAGGACCGCAAGACCGAGGGCCTGATGCTGCCGATGACGGTGCGCGAAAATCTCTCCTTCGCCGCGCTCGACAGGCTGTCGAAAGGCGGCGTCATCGACCGCGCGACAGAACAGAGCCTGATTGACGACATGGTGAAGCTGCTTGCCATCAAGACCGCGGGGCTGGACATTCCCGTCGGCGCGCTGTCGGGCGGCAACCAGCAGAAGGTGGTGATCGCCAAGTGGCTGATGCGCCAGCCCCGCATCATCCTGCTCAACGACCCGACGCGCGGCATCGACGTCGGAACCAAGCAGGAGATGTACCAGCTGCTGCGCAAGCTTGCCGACGCGGGGGCCGCCATCCTGTTCTATTCGACCGACTACGACGAGCTGATCGGCTGCTGCGACCGGGTGCTGGTCCTTTATGACGGCACCATCAAGCGCGAACTGGTCGGCGCCGAAATCACCGAACGCGCGCTGATCGCCAGCGCGCTGAACATCCAGGGGGAAGAAGCAGCCATGGCCGAAGGAGCCAGCGCATGAAGGAATGGCGCTTCTGGGTTGCCGAACAGCGCGGAACGCTGCTGGCGCTCGGCATCTTCATCGTGATGTTCATCATCTACACCTCGAACCATCCGGCCGGCCTGACCGCCAATGTCGTCCAGACGGCGTCGAACAAGGGCGTGCTGCTGGCCTTCGTGGCAATGGCGCAGACGCTGGTGGTGCTGACCGCCGGTATCGACCTGTCTGTCGGCATGATCTTCATCCTGACCAACTGCCTGGCGTCATGGCTGGTGGTCGGCACCGGCATCGAGACGGCCCTCGGCGTCACGGCAGTGCTGGCGAGCGGGGCGCTCTGCGGCGCCATCAACGGAGCCATCGTGATCTTCGGCAGGCTGCAGCCGATCGTCACGACGATCGCGACGGGCGCGGTGTATTTCGGCGTTGCGCTGCTCCTGCGGCCGTTTCCCGGCGGCTCAGTCAACGAGGACCTTGCGGATGCGCTGACCGGTCGACTGTTCGGTGTGGTTCCAGCCAGCCTGGTGACGCTGCTGGCCGTCGTGCTGATCGTGTGGGTGCCGTTCAGCCGGTCCGTGCTCGGACGTGCAGCCTATGCCTCTGGCTCCTCGGAAGTCGCCGCCTACATGTCCGGCATGCCCATCCGGCGCGCGAAATTCGCGGCCTACACGCTGGCCGGGACGCTGGCGGCGATCGGCGGGCTGTTCCTCACCTTCTTCACCTATACGGGCGAGGCGGCCTATGCGAGCGGCAACGCCTATACGCTGTTCTCCATTGCCGCCGTCGTTCTCGGTGGCGTGTCGCTCTACGGGGGAAGGGGCAGCGCGATCGGCGCCATCTTCGGGGCGCTTGCCTTCCGCACCATTGGCGACCTGCTCTTCGTCTTCGATTTCGACCCGCTTTGGCAGCCGCTCTTCCAGGGCGTGGTGCTGCTGTTTGCGGTCAGTCTCGGCGCCTTCGGGCTCTTCAGGGTGCGCAACAAGCTGGAATGGTTCCAATGAGCGACACGGCGATGGAGTGCCTGACAAGCAGGATGCCAAAGTTCCTGAAACGTGCGGATCCGGCCGTGGTGACGGCGTTTGCGTGCATCCTTATCCTCCTGTTTCTCGGCAGCCTCTATTCGTCGAGCTTCCTGTCTCCCGCCTACCTGCTGCAGCAGTTGAAGGTTGCATCGTTTCTCGGCGTCATCGCGACCGGCATGATGCTGGTCATCCTGCTCGGCCACATCGACCTGTCGGTGCCCTGGGCGGTAGCAATGGGAGCGATGATGGCCTGCGCGGCGGCCGCTTACGGCCCGGTCGGCGTCGCGCTGGCGGTACCCTTCGGCGTGTTGTGCGGCATGGCGATCGGCCTCGTCAACGGCATTGGAGTGGCCTATCTGCGCATCCCGGCGATGATCGTCACGCTGGCCACGAACGCAGTCGCGCAGGGGCTCATGGTGGTCTACACGGGAGGCTATTCCCCGCAGGACTCGGCACCCGACGCGATGCGCTACCTGGCAACAGGGTTCACAATTCCGGGAGTTCCGAACGCAGTTGTCATCTGGGCACTGATCGGCGCCGCAACCGTGTTCGTGCTGACCCGAACGAGCTTCGGACGCGCCGTCTACGGCATCGGCAACCGGGAGAGGGCCGCCTATCTGTCCGGCATCGACACGCGGCGGGTGGTGATGATCGCCTTTGCCATTGCAGGTGGCCTGTCGGCCTTTGGCGGGGTGCTCCTGGCCGGCTATGCGTCCAAGGCGTCACAGTCCATGGGCGACGAGTACCTGCTGCCGGCAATTGCCGCCGTCGTGCTCGGCGGCACCTCGATTCTCGGCGGACGCGGCTCCTATCTCGGCACGGTCGCCGGCGTCATCCTCATAACGCTGCTGCAGTCAATCCTGTCGGTGATGCAGATGCCGGAGGCCGGCCGGCAGATCATCTATGGCGTCGTGATCGTCGTCATGCTCCTGCTCTACGGCCGAACGCCGGCAAACCGATAGCAGAGCCCATGGACAGTGCATCGACAACCAGGCGACCATCGATCGTCGTCGTGATGGGCGTCAGCGGCTGCGGCAAGTCGCTGGTCGGCGCGGCCCTGGCCCAGGCGATGGGCGCCGCTTTCGCGGAGGGCGACAGCTACCATCCCGCGGCGAACATCGCGCGCATGTCCAGCGGCCTGGCGCTGCGCGACGAGGACCGCTGGGGCTGGCTCGACGCCATCGCGGACGAAATCGCCGAAGCCGACCGCAACGGCCGTGCGCTCGTCGTCACGTGCTCGGCACTCAAGCGCTCCTACCGCGACCGGCTAAGGCTGGCGAGCCCGCACATGCGGTTCGTCTATCTCGATGTCGGGCGTGATGTCGCGGCGTCGCGGGTGGCCGGCCGCAAGGGCCACTTCATGCCGGCCAGCCTGATCGACAGCCAGTTCGCTGCGCTTGAGCCGCCGGATGCCGACGAGAAGGCGAATGCGCTCGATGCGACGCGCGATCCGGACGAACTGGTGGCCGAGGTGATCTGCGCGCTTGCCGGCGAGCTGCCGGCATCGCAAACTTGACCCGAACGGTCCGCGCGCGATGTGCGGCGCCGACAGAAGACAGTTGATCTGCCAGGGAGGAATGAATGTTCAGCGTCATCGAAGGAACCGGCTACGAGGTCATCGACGAACGGTTCGCCGACTGCTTCGTCGGCAACGCCCGGGTCGAGAGGCTGTGGAGCGGCGGGCGCTGGTGCGAGGGGCCGGCCTGGTTCGCGGCCGGCCGTTATCTCGTCTGGTCCGACATTCCCAACGACAGGATGATGCGTTTCGACGAGACCGACGGGTCGGTTTCCGTGTTTCGCCAGCCCGCAGACAATTCGAACGGCAACACGGTCGACTACCAAGGCCGGCTGGTGACCTGTCACCATCTGTCGCGCCGGGTAACCCGTACGGAGCATGACGGGTCGATCACGATCATTGCCGACCGGTTCGAAGGAAAGCGTTTCAACTCGCCGAACGACGCGGTGGTCAAGTCCGATGGCTCGATCTGGTTCACCGATCCGTCCTACGGGATACTCAGCGACTACGAGGGCATGACCGCCGAGCCGGAGATCGACGGCTGCCACGTCTATCGCGTCGACCCGGCAACCGGCGAGGTGCGGCGGGTGGCCGACGATTTCGTCAAGCCGAACGGGCTGGCCTTCTCCGTCAATGAGAAGACGCTCTACATCGCCGATACGGGCGCCTCGCACGATCCGAAGGGACCGCGGCATATCCGCAAGTTCGGCGTCGGCGCCGATGGCAGCCTGTCGGGCGGCGAGGTGTTTGCCACATGCGACAACGGGCTTTTCGACGGCTTTCGCGTCGACAGGGCAGGGCGGATCTGGTCGAGCGCGGGAGACGGCGTCCACTGCTTCGACCCGGACGGAACGCTGATCGGCAAGGTGCGCGTTCCGGAGGTCGTCGCCAACGTCACTTTCGGCGGACCGAAGCTCAACCGGCTGTTCATCTGCGGCACGACGTCACTCTATTCGGTGCTCTTGCCGGTCAACGGCGCAAAGCCGGGCTGACAAA
This sequence comes from Alphaproteobacteria bacterium, assembly GCA_018823835.1. Taxonomy (GTDB): domain Bacteria; phylum Pseudomonadota; class Alphaproteobacteria; order Rhizobiales; family Rhizobiaceae; genus CAMYMG01. Next base: position 1,736,213 of record JAHJHT010000002.1, read on the forward strand.
GGCAATTTCCGTTAACCGGCAATGCAAAATTCGCATTGCCCCCATGCAAAACAATCCATTCTAAACGGTGCCGACATACCCCATCTACGCGCGGTAACGAGAACAGACGAGATAGAGAGTCTACCGCGATGAACCTGATCAAGAACTACCGCAACTGGCGCCGCTACCGCGATACCGTGAACGAGCTGAGCCGCCTGTCGACGCGCGAACTGAACGACCTCGGTATCAACCGAAGCGACATCCCGGGCGTAGCCCGCGGCCAGCGCTAAGAATTGCAGTTTCGGCGAGGCTTCTCCTCCCACCTTGCCGAATTGGCCTAGCGTTCCCTCCCCTCCCGATCGCTGGCCACCAGTCAGAGAACCCGCCAATCCCAAGGATTGGCGGGTTTTCTGTTTCCAGGCCGCTTTCCGCGCAGAAATGCGTAGACTTGCCGCTGGCCGACGGCGGTTGTAACCGAGGCCGAAAGCGAACGGTCGAGGGAGCTTCCCCGTGCAGAATGCCATTTTCGACCTCGATCTCCTGCTGGCGTCGATGGAGCCGGTGCTCAACCCGGTCGAAGTCGCCTACGTGACCTTCGCCAAGGACGAGGCCTGTCCGTTCGACCTGACGGGAGACGACGTCATCGGCACCTTCCGCGAGGCGGAGGGGCTGACGGCGATCGTGGTTCACGATTCTGCGCTGCGGGCCGGCGTCCCGATCGTGCTGCGTTCCGCCTGGATCACCTTGACCGTGCATTCCGACCTCGAGGCGGTGGGCCTCACGGCGGCTTTCGCAACGGCGATCGGGGATGCGGGAATCAGCTGCAACGTCGTTGCAGCCGCCTATCACGACCACATATTCGTGCCGTCGGAAGCAGCAGGGGCCGCCATGGCAGCGCTGCGGCGATTGCAGGCGCAATCGGCCGGAAGACGGAGCTGACCCGGCATCGGGCGAACTGAAAACTTCAATGTTGCAATGCGGCAAAATTGGATCAGGATACCGCCGAATTCTTTGCAGAGACCGCACATCGATCCGTGAGGGGCGTAGATGGGCTTCATGTTTGACAGGGTTCTGGGTCGTCCGTTTCGCGGTCCCGGCGTCTGGCCTCCGGCCGCCGCTGCCGTGCTCCTCGGCCTGCTTCTCGCTATCTCCGGGCCGGCTGTCGCGCAGCAGGAGCCACCGGCCGTCACCGTCGCCAAGCCGGTGGTGCGCGAGATCGTCGAGGACGACGAGTTCGTCGGTCGCTTCCAGGCGGTGGACGAGGTTGCGATACGCTCGCGGGTAAGCGGCTATCTCGACCAGGTGCATTTCAGGGACGGCGCGCTCGTTTCCAAGGGCCAGCTGCTGTTCACCATCGACCGGCGCCCCTACCAGACGACCTATGACGCGGCGCGTTCGCAGGTGGACGTGGCCTCCAGCGTGCTCGACTTCACCAAGGCGCAGTTCGAGCGCGCCGACGAACTGGCCAAATCGGGCAACCTCTCGATTTCCACCCTCGACGACCGCCGGCGCGAGTACCTGTCGGCGCAGGCGGCCTTCCAGGGGGCGACCGCCGCGCTCCAGAGTTCCAAGCTCAACCTCGAGTTCACCGAGATCAAGGCGCCGCTGTCGGGTCGCATCGACCGCCGCCTGGTGTCGGTCGGCAATCTCGTGCAGTCCGACAGCACCTTGCTGACGACGATCGTGGCGACCGATCCGATCGACTTCTATTTCGACATCGACGAGCGGATCTACCTCGCCTATGCCCGCGACGCGCGCGAGCGGGGCGGCGTGCTGCAGGACGGCGGCTCGCGGCTCGAGGTGAAGGTGCGCATCGCCGACCGCGGCGAGACGTCGTTCGACGGGACTCTCGACTTTGCCGAGAACCGGATCGACAGCGCGACGGGAACGTTGCGCACGCGCGCGCGCTTCGCCAACCCCGACGGCATCCTGCAGCCCGGCATGTTCGGCCGCATCAACGTGCCGGGCTCCTTGCCCTACAAGGGCGTGCTGATCCCCGACGAGGCGCTCGGCTCCGACCAGGACCGCCGCATCGTGCTGGTGGTCGACGATGCTGGCGCCGTCTCGGCCAAGCCGGTGCGCATAGGCCCGCGCATCGACGGCTACCGCGTCATCCGCGAGGGCCTGACCGGCGACGAGACCATCATCATCAACGGTCTGATGCGGGTCCGGCCCGGCATCACGGTCAAGCCGGAGCTCGTCGTGTTGCCGCCGGTGGCGGAAACGGCCGGTTCCAAATGAGGTTCTCGCACTTCTTCGTCGACCGGCCGATCTTCGCATCGGTCGTCTCGATCGTCCTGGTGATCGTCGGCCTGATCGCCTACGAGCTGCTTCCGACGGCGCAGTATCCCGAGATCGCGCCGCCGACCATCGTGGTAAGGGCTCAATATCCCGGCGCCGACGCCGAGACCATCGCAGCAACCGTCGCGACGCCGATCGAGCAGGAAATCAACGGCGTCGAGCACATGCTCTACATGTCGTCCTATTCGGCCAGCGACGGCTCGATGGCGCTGACCATCACCTTCGAGCTCGGCACCGATCTCGACGCCGCGCAGGTGCTGGTGCAGAACCGGGTGTCGATCGCCGAGCCGCGACTGCCGGAAGAGGTGCGAAGGCTCGGCATCACCACGGCCAAGAGCTCGCCCGACCTGATGATGGTCGTGCACATGCTGTCGCCCGACGACACGTATGACCAGCTCTACGTCTCCAACTATGCGCGGTCGCGCGTGCGCGACGTGCTGCTGCGGCTCGACGGGGTGGGCGACGTCATCCTCTTCGGCGAGCGCGAATATTCGCTGCGCATCTGGCTCGACCCGGAAAAACTGTCAGCGCTCGGCATGACGGCGGGCGATGTCGTGCAGGCGCTGCGCGACCAGAACGTGCAGGTCTCCGGCGGCTCCATCGGCGCGCCGCCCAATGATGGCGGGACGGCGTTCCAGTATGCGGTGACGACGCAGGGCCGGTTCGACGATGCGCGCGAATTCCGCGACGTGATCGTCAAGTCCACCGAGGATGGCCGGCTGATCCTGCTGCGCGACGTCGCGCGGATCGAGCTCGGCGCCAGGCAGTATGTGACGAACTCCTACCTCAACGGCAAGGCCGCGGTGGCGCTCGGCATCTTCCAGCGGCCGAACACCAATGCGCTGGCCGCAGCCGAGGAGATCCAGACGACGATCAAGGAGCTGTCTGCCGACTTCCCGAGCGGTCTGGCCTACCAGATCGTCTACAACCCGACCGAGTTCATCGCCGAGTCCATCAACGAGGTCTACAAGACGATCGTCGAGGCGATCCTGCTGGTCATCATTGTCATTATCGTCTTCCTGCAGTCGTGGCGCATGGCGATCGTGCCGATCGTGGCCATTCCCGTGTCGCTCATCGGCACGCTCGCGGTGCTGCTCGCCTTCGGCTTCTCGCTCAACATGCTGACGCTGTTCGGCCTGGTGCTGGCGGTGGGCATCGTCGTCGACGACGCCATCGTTGTGGTCGAGAATGTCGAGCGCAACATCGCGCTCGGACTGCCGCCGCGTGGTGCTGCTCACCGCACGATGGACGAGGTCGGAACCGCGGTGCTCGCCATCTCGCTGGTGCTGATCGCCGTCTTCGTGCCGACCGCCTTCATTCCCGGCATCTCGGGCCAGTTCTACCTGCAGTTCGCCGTGACCATCGCGGTCTCGACGGCCATTTCGGCCTTCAATTCGCTGACCCTGTCGCCGGCGCTTGCCGCGCTGCTGTTCAAGTCGCATCACAGTTCGGCCGCGCCGCCGCGCTTCTTTCTGGCGCGCTTCGGCCGTGCGCTGGCTGACGGCTTCAATCACGGCTTCGACCGGGTGTCCGCCGCCTATGCGCGGCTGGTGCGGTTCCTGGTCGGCTCGACGGTGGCGCTGCTGGCGATGCTTGCCGTCTTTGCGGTGCTGATCTATGCGACCGTCCACATGATCCAGACGGTGCCGCGCGGCTTCATCCCGGCGATGGACCAGGGCTACGCGATTGTCGTGATCCAGCTGCCCGAGGGCGCCTCGCTCAGCCGCACCGACGCGGTGGTGCAGCGGGCCTCCGAAATCGCGCGCAACACGCCAGGCGTCGCCAATGCGGTTGCCTTCGCCGGCTTCTCCGGTGCGACCTTCACCAATGCCAGCAATGCCGGGGTCGTCTTCACGCCCTTCGACAGTTTCGAGCACCGGCTCGAGACGGGAGAGACGTCGGCAAAGATCGTCGGGTCGCTCTATGCCAACCTGCAGAGCATCCAGGAAGCCTTCATCATCGCGCTGCCGCCACCGCCGGTGCGCGGCATCGGCAACTCGGGCGGCTTCAAGCTGCAGCTGCAGGAGCGCAACAGCGCGGACGTGCGGCCGCTGCTGGCGCTGGCCTACGAGATCGCCGGCAAGGCGAACCAGACGCCCGGGCTGACCGGCGTCTTCACCACCTTCTCGGCGTCGAGCCCTCAGCTCTTCCTGGAGATCGACCGCGACAAGGCGCGCATGCTGAACGTGCCGATCCCCAACATCTTCGAGACGCTGTCGATCAACCTCGGCACGGCCTACGTCAACGACTTCAATGCGTTCGGACGCGTCTACCAGGTTCGGGCGCAGGCCGACCAGGCGTTCCGCATCGAGCGCGAGGACATCAGCAAGCTGAAAGTGCGTTCGGCGACCGGCGCGCTCGTGCCGCTCGGAACGCTGGTCGAGATCAAGGATGTGACCGGTCCGGCGCTGGTCCAGCGCTACAACATGTACGTGTCGGTACCGCTGCAGGGCAACGCGGCGCCCGGCGTCTCGACGGGCGACGCCCTCAACCTGATGGAAAAGGTCGCCGCAGAGACGCTGCCGCAGGGGACGTCCTACGAGTGGACGGAACTGGCGCTGCAGGAAAAGCAGACCGGCAACACGGCGGTGCTGATCTTCGGCCTGTCGGTGCTGTTCGTCTTCCTGGCGCTGGCGGCGCAGTACGAGAGCTGGATCATGCCCTTCGCCATCGTGCTGGTCGTGCCGCTCGGCGTGCTGGCGGCCCTGCTCGGCGTTGCCTTCAGGGGGCTCGACAACAACATACTGGTGCAGATCGGCCTGATCGTGCTGGTCGGCCTGGCGGCCAAGAACGCCATCCTGATCGTCGAATTCGCCCGCCAGGCGCAGGAGAGGGGGGCTTCGACAGTCGATGCCGCCGTCGAGGCCTGCCGGCTGCGCCTGCGGCCGATCCTGATGACCGCCTTCGCCTTCATCCTCGGCGTGCTGCCGCTGATGATCGCGACCGGGCCGGGCGCCGAGATGCGCCAGTCGCTCGGCACCGCCGTCTTTTCAGGCATGCTCGGGGTGACGATTGTCGGCCTGTTCCTGACGCCGGTGTTCTACGTGGCGCTGCGATCGCTGTTTCCGCCAAGGGCGGCAACGGAAGAAGCACCGCATCCGGCCGAACGTGCGCCGCCCGCCTCCTGAACCCGGAACCGCGGCTAGTCGTCGTCGGGCTCCTCGAGCCGGGTGCGCACCGCAGCCACCATGACGATAGGCCCCGAGCAGCGCTCGACGACGGCTGCGGCGGTTTCGCCGAAGAAGAGTTCGTCGCCGGATCGCGGCGTCACGCCCATGACGATCATGGCGACGCCCTTGGCGGCCTCCCGGCAGATCGCGTCATGCGGCGAGCCGCGCTTGCGGATCGCCGTCTCGATGCCGACGCCGTAGCGGTCGGCCATGGTGACGATATCCTTCAGCACGGCCTCCTCGCGACGCAGCGAGACCGAGTTGCGCTGGCCGCGGCTTTCGTTGGACACGTAGAGAGCGCGGACGCCGGCGCCCGTCGGCCGCGCAAGCGCAAGGGCAAGGTCGATGGCGCGGCGCGACACTTCGGTGCCGTTGACCGGCACGAGAATGATCGAACCGGCCTCGAGCTTCGGCGTCTTTCCGCCTGCGGCCCCCTTGGCGACAATGCAGGCGGGGCCTTCGAAGCCGCTGGTGAGGTCGTTGAGACGCTTCGAAAAACCGCCCTTGGACGTAACCGCATTGCGGATGCCGACCAGCAGCATGCTGTAGCCCTTGCGCGCCTCGTCGGCGATGGTCTTGCCGGTGGCCTGGATCTCGGTGCGCGCCGTCAGGTGGACCTTGGCGACTGCCGTCGCGTCGCCTTCCTCGATGGCAGCAGCACTTTCCTTGGCGCCCTTCTTGATCTCGTCGAGATGGGCCTCCGGAACCTCGTCGCTCTTCTCGTCCGCGGCACCCGCCTTGAGACGCAGCAGCGTCGTCGGCATGCCGCTCGCACCGCCGAGCAGTCCGGCGAGATAGGCGGTGAACTTGCCGACCGCGCTGTCGTCCACAGCGAGCAGCAGGCGCTCGAGCTTGGCGACGAAGCCCCGCTCGTCCAGCGCCTCGCGATCGATGCGCTGCTTTTCGTCCTCGGCCGCAGGCAGGCGACGCAGCGCCCAGCGCAGCATCGGCGGCATGGCCAGCGTGGTGACCACGGCCATGGTGACGATCATGGTGAAGAGGTCGTGCGACAGGATGCCCATCGCCAGGCCGATGCTGGCCACGATGACTTCGGTCGAGCCGCGCGCGTTCATGCCGCAGCCGATGGCGACGGATTCCATCCATGACATGCCGGCGAGTTTGCCGCCGACAAAGGCGCCGCCGAACTTCCCGATGCTTGCAAAGAGGATGAGGCCGAGCGTCAACAGTGCGAGGCCGGGGTCCAGCAGAACGGTGAGGTCGGCGGATAGGCCCGCCATGCCGAAGAAGACCGGGGCAAACAGCGCGGTGATGACGCCGCGCAATTCGCCTTCGATGTGGTCGGTCAGGATCGGAGATTCGCCGACGAGAATGCCCGCGACGAAGGCGCCGAGAACCGTGTGGACGCCGATCCAGTCGGTGATCAGCGCCATGGCGCCCATGATCGCCAGGATCATGCTGATCACGGCATATTCGCTCTCGGCGAAGTCGTTGGTCCAGCGGATGAGCGTGAAGACGATCCGGCGGCCGATGGTGAAGCTGAACAGCATGAAGGCCAGAACCGAAGCGACCGTCGTGGCGAGCGGCACCAGTTCAAGCTTGCCGTTGGTGGCAATGCCGAAGGTCACGGCGATGATGACCCAGCCGATCGTATCCTCGATGATCGCCGAAGAGACGATGATCTGGCCGAGGTTACGGCGCATGAAGTTCATCTCGCGGATGACCATGGCGACGATCTTGACCGAGGAAATCGACAAAGCGGTGCCGAGAAACAGGCCGGCGACCACGCGCTGGCTGGTTTCAGGCAGCAGGTCCGCAGGCAGGAACTGCGCCAGCGTGTAGCCGCATGCGAAGGGCACGAGCACGCCGCTGATCGAGATCGAGAAGCAGGCCGCGCCGACCTTGCGCACCAGCTTCAGGTCGGTTTCCATGCCGGTCAGCAGGAGCAGCATCAGGACGCCGAGCTTTGCTACTGCGTCGATCATGCCCATGCCGTCGACAGGGAAGACAAGCTCGTGCGCCTCGGGCCAGACCCAACCGAACAGCGTCGGGCCGAGCAAGATGCCGGCGACCAGTTGGCCCATTACGGCCGGCTGCCCGATGCGCTGGAAAATTTCGCCAAAGACGCGGCCGACGACGATCAGCAGAATGATCTGGAGAACGAACATGCTCTCGGTCGGACCGCTCTTGCCGGTTTCGACCGCACCAGCGGCCCAGGGCTGCATCAGCGCAAGGAGGCCGGCCCCGGCCAAGAGAATCAAAGGGAGCCGGCGCAGCGAAAGAATCTTGGTCATCTACCCTCAAAATAGCCCTAGCGGCCTGCCCGCAACAACGCGGCAGCGTTCATTGCGTTGCAACAGAACAAAGCCCGGGGTCGTGTGCAAGTGATTGCCTGAAAATCCCGGCAAGTCGACCGGGCTCAACCCCGAAAAGCGGGGCTGGGGAATGGCCCGCCCGGCCAGGGCGCGCCATCGGTTGCACCCGCCGTCTAGTCGGGAACGGCGGTCAGGATGTCGCCCAGGCCGCCCCGGCCCGAGCCACGTCTGTGGCCGGACGACCCTTTGCCAGAGCCGGCGCTGTAGCCGAAGGATTCCATCTTGTAGAGGCGCCGCTTGTGGCGGTATCCGTCGTAGAAATCATCACGCCGCCACTGCCGGCGATCGTCGCGGTGGCGGCGAAAATGCCTGGGGCCCTTGTGGTCGCCATAGGCATATCCGTCGCGATCATAACTGCGGTTGTAGCCCAGCCGCTGATCCGGTCCCGCTCGATTATAGCCCAGCCGTTCGCCCGGACGCGCCCGCTTGTAGCCCAGCCGGTCATCCTGGTGGTGGCGGCGGGCGAAGCGCTTGTCGCGATCGCGCCGGTGCGCCTGCCTGGGGCCGTCATGGTGGCGCCGCACCTGTTTCTGGCCCTCATGATGCCGGCGGAACTTCTCACCGCGGCGATCCCGATGCCTGTCGCGGCGGATGATGCGCGCGCTGTCGGGGGCGATGCCGTCGCCATCGTCGACCTGGACCACGTGCGGGGCGGATGTCGAGATGTCGGGAACAATGGCCGGCGTGGCGCTCGCTGGCGCAAGGGCGGCAATCGAAAATGCGCCGGCAACCGCCGCGGCGCAAATTCCAGTCAGAAACCGTGTCATGATGGCAAACCTCCAAGCACACATACTGTTACGCCGCGTCCGGAACGGTTGCATATAGAGCTGGTTCCGCCCGAAACAAGAATACGCGCCGTTGGACCGCATCGCAATATTACGGGAATTTGCGAATTCGCATTGCGTTAACGGCGAGGGAATGGAATTGCCCGCAACTAGCCTTGGGGTTGCCCATGGCGGCCCAAGCAAGCAGTCTTTTCATTGCCGCATGCCGGGCGGCCAGGCGGTCCTTGTGGCGGTGCCGGCCGACGCGCTGACGCTTGCCGGCGCCATCGGCTTCCTCATCGGGTCGCTGCTGATGCTGCCGGAGGGCGCGGCGGCGCAGGACTAGCGCGTGCCGAAGCCTGCTGGCAGAAATTGCAAGCCTGTGCTTGATGGATGGCTGCGGGACGCGGCAATGAACGAGTTCGAAAGCCGCGCCGCAAGAAGGATCGGAACGCATGACGACCGGCTGGTTCTCGAAGACAGCGATCGACGCCGATACGACGATGCTGACCGAGCCCTTCGTGCACGATTTCGTGCGCGCCAATATCTGGCACGTCCGGGGCCGGGATGCCGACCTGCTGGTCGACACCGGCATGGGCATCATGCCGCTGGCGCCTCATATCGATATGCCGGCCGGCAAGCCGCTGATCGTGGTGGCAACGCATATCCACCTCGACCATGTCGGCTCGCTGCACGAGTTCCCGCTGCGCGCCGGCCCCGCGCAGAGCGCCGCCGATTTCGCAACCATGCCCGACAGGGCGACCTATGCGGACATGTATCGCGGCCTCGACGGCGCCGTCGCCCGGCTGCCGACGCCGGACTGGCGGTCAGAGGCCTACCGGATCGAGCCGGCGCCGCTGGGGCGCAGCCTCGCGGAAGGCGACACCGTGGACCTCGGGGACCGCCGCTTCACGGTCCTGCATCTGCCTGGGCACTCGCCGGATTCCATCGGCCTGTTCGACGAGGCGGACGGGTTGTTCATCAGCGGTGACGCGATCTACGATTCGGACCTGATCGACGACCTGCCGGATTCCGACCGCGAGGCCTACCGGGCAACGATGCGGCGGCTTCTCGACCTGCCGATCCGGATCGGGCACGGCGGGCACGGGCCGAGTTTCGACCGCGGCCGGATGCGGGAAATCGCCGCCGATTACCTGAAGCGCGGCGAGGCCGGCGAGGTCTAGTCGGGATCGCGGCGCCACCGCTCATCACCAGGCTTTTGCGGCACCGGATCGCAGCAACGTGCGAATTGCAAAAAACCGATCTTCCGTTCGGTCCATGGTCGCGGACGAACCCGAGCGGGAGCCTGTCGGTCGCGTCCCGCTCCCGGTCAAGAACATTGAATGGAGAAGCTGCAATGAGCTTTGTGAAAACCAAGGACGGCGTCGAGATATTCTACAAGGACTGGGGCCCGAAGACGGCCCAGCCCATCCATTTCCATCACGGGTGGCCGCTGAGCGCCGACGACTGGGACAACCAGATGCTGTATTTCCTCGACAAGGGCTTCCGCGTCGTGGCGCATGACCGGCGCGGCCATGGCCGTTCCTCGCAGGTCAGCGAGGGGCACGACATGGACCACTACGCCGCCGACGCCTCGGCCGTGGCCGAGCATCTCGACCTGCGCAACGCTGTGCATATCGGCCATTCCACCGGTGGCGGCGAGGTCACGCGCTATGTTGCCAGGCATGGCCAGCCGCAGGGCCGGGTCGCCAAGGTCGTGCTTGTCTGCGCGGTACCGCCGATCATGGTCAAGACCGAGGCCAATCCAGGCGGCCTGCCGATCGAGGTTTTCGACGGCCTGCGCAAGGCGCTCGCCGACAATCGCGCGCAGTTCTACATCGATCTCCCGGCCGGCCCGTTCTACGGCTTCAATCGCCCCGGCGCGAAGATCTCCCAGGGCACCATCGACAATTGGTGGCGGCAGGGCATGATCGGCAGCGCGAAGGCGCATTACGAGGGCATCAAGGCCTTCTCGGAAACCGACCAGACCGACGACCTCAAGGCGATCGACGTCCCGACCCTCATTCTCCAGGGCGACGACGACCAGATCGTTCCCTATGCCGACGCCAGCCTGCTGCAGGCGAAACTGCTCAAGAACAACACGCTGAAGATCTATCCCGGCCTTCCGCATGGCATGCTGACGACGCATGCCGACACGGTCAATCCGGACATACTGGCCTTCATCAAGGGCTGATCGCGCCAGACGGCGTCAGCGCGTCGAGACAACGCGCTGACGCCGGCCTGCCGCGCACATTGCGTAGGCCGCTAGCCGTCGAGCTTCTGCATGAATTTCTGCAGTTCGGCGGGATCCATGCGCACAATGTGGCGCTCTTCCGGATAGGCCAGGCTTTCGACGCCGGCGACGAATTCACTGAACGCCGCCACGCGCTCCTGCTGCAGGCGGTCGAACTCCGCGGCGAAGTTGCGATAGACCTTGGAATGGCGCGGCATGTGGCCGCGATTGGTGCCGAGCACGTCCTCGGCAAACAGATACTGCGCGTCACAGCCCGTGCCGGCCCCCATCGAGAGCATGACCAGGGGCGTGCGGCTGGAGATCGCTTGCGCCACCTCGACGGGGACGACCTCGATCTCCGCGCCGAAGGCGCCGGCAGCCTCCAGTTGGCGGACCGCCTGCATGATCTCCAAAGCGCTCTCGGCCGTCTTGCCGACGGCCTTCCAGCCGCCGGTCCAGGTGCGGCGCGACGGGATCAGGCCGACATGGCCGATCACCGGAATGGCTTCATCGGCCATGCGCTTGATGGTGGCGTAGCTGGCGCTGCAATAGACCGCGTCGGCGCTGGCCCTGTACATCTTGAAGGCCCAGCGGACGAAATCGTCGTCCGTGCCGATCTCGAAGAAATTCTCCCCCGGCATGGAAAACAGGCTGGGCGCGGCGTCGCGGTAGCGTGGGTCGAGCAGCAGCTCAGGCGGGATCGACACGATGTCGATGCCGGCGCGCTCGGCGGCCTCGGCTTCCTCCAGCGTCATCACGCGCAGCATGGTCAGCTGACGCTTGCCCTTCATCGCGCGAAGGTCGTGGACGGTCGGTCTCGATCTGGCCATGGATGGTTCCCCCTCAGGCGGCAAGCAGTGATTTCAGTTTCGTCTCGGCGGCGGCAAGCTTGTCGGCGGCCGGTGCTGCGCGGCGTGCGATCAGCATTTCGGCAAGCCGGATATCGCGGGCGACGGCGTTGCCCGGACCGATGCCGCTCGCCGCGACCAGCCGACCGTCGGCGGCGAGATGGAAGAGGATGAAGGCGCCTTCGCCGAGGTCGCGCCGTACCACGGCAGCGCCTTCGTCGGGCAGCCCGGCAATCTGCAGGGTCAGGCCGTACTGATCCGACCAGAACCAGGGAACCGAGGCATGAGCTTCGTCTGTTTCCAGCATGTTCCTGGCGGCGAGCGCGCCCTGTTCCTGCGCATTGCGCCAGGCTTCCAGCCGGACGCGCCGCCCGCCATAGATTTCCAACGGGAAGGAGCAGCAGTCGCCGGCCGCGAAGATCGCCCTGTCGGCAGTCCTCAGGCACGCGTCGACGCATATGCCATTGTCCACGGCGAGCCCTGCGGCCTCGGCAAGTTCGACATTGGGCACCGCGCCGATGCCGACGATGACTGTGTCGGCCTCGATCTCTGTCGGGCCGGAGCCTGCGTCGTTCCCAGGCTGATCGATGCGAAAGACGGCCGCGCCGCCGCGTTCGCCGAGTTCGAGGATTCCTGCGTTCAGAAGCACCCTGACACCCTGCCGCTCGTGCTCCGCCTGCACGATTTCCGCGATGTTGGCGGGAACCGCGCGCGCGAGCAGGCGCGACTGCGTCTCCAACACCGTTACAGCCGATCCGCGCAGCCGTGCCGCCGCAGCCAGCTCGAGCCCGATGAACCCGCCGCCGATGATGAGGATGCGCGCATCCGGGCGCAGTCGCCGGGCGATTTCGCCGGCATCGTCATGCGTGCGCAGGTAGAGGCAATGCTTCGATCCCTCGGCCGGCGGCAGCCGGCGGGGCCGGGCGCCGGTCGCAAGCAGAAGCCGCGAGTAGGGAAGGGCGGTTCCGTCGCCGAGCCTGACCGCCCTGGCCGCACGGTCGATGGCCGCCACCTCGCATGACAGCATCAGGCGGATATCTGCCGCCTCGAAGCGGTCGGCCTCGGCAATCGTCCGGATGCCCGGCGCCTCGGCCGCGAGCGCATCCTTCGACAGAGGAGGGCGCTCGTAGGGCAAATGGCGCTCGGCGCCGATCAGCGTCACCGGACCGGCATAGCCTTCCTCGCGCAACGCGAAGGCGGCCCGTGCGCCGCATTCGCCGGCGCCGATGATGACCATGCCGGGCAGGGTTTCATTCATGATGGCTGCCGTCAGTCCAGTTCGACCATGACGCGGCCGTCTTCGACCCTGGCGGGATAGGTCTTGAGGTTGACGCAGACCGGGGCGCCCTTGGCCTCGCCCGTCTTGTAGTTGAAGCGGCCATTGTGCTTCGGGCACTCGATGATGTCATCCATCACCAGGCCGTCGGCGAGATGCACCTTCTCATGCGTGCACAGGCCGTCCGTGACGAAGAATTCGTCGTCGGGCGAGCGGTATATCGCATAGGTGCGGCCGGCGTGGTCGAAACGGACGACGTCCTCTTCATCGATGTCTTCGGCGGCGCACGCTTCTACCCACTCAGCCATTCCCGGTTCCCTTGTTCCAATTCCGTGTCTTCGCAGCCTTCGAGGGGCCGCGGCAGGTCGCTCACTCGGCCGCTTCCAGAAGATCCAGCCGATGAAATTCGTCGCGGTATGGCTTGGCGGTCGGCGGCAGTTCGCGCTTCAGGAAGAACTCCTCGTAGCGCAACTGGCGCAGCAGCACCGGAAACACTTCGCGATAGGCATGCCAGATGGACGGGTTGGGCTCCGGCAGGTCGTGCTTCATCAGCTCGTGCAGCCGCGGCAGCGCGTGATAGGGTACCATCGGGAACATGTGATGCTCGACGTGATAGTTCATGTTCCAGTAGATGAACCGGCTGATCGGGTTCATGTAGACGGTACGCGAATTGAGCCGGTGGTCGGTGACGTCGTCGGCCAGCCCGATATGCTGCAGAAGTCCGGTCAGGACCATGTGCCAGGTCCCGTAGATCCGCGGCCCGCCGATCAACAGGATCGGCAGCCATGTCCCGAACGCGATCGCGACGGCCACCGTCGCGACATAGATGGCGACGTGCCAGCGCGCCGCGACCACCGCCTTTGCGTGCTCCATTTCGGGGATGTAGTTCTTTTCCTCCGCGTTCAGACCGAAAATGGCCTGGCGAAACAGAGCCGGAAGCGAATAGCGCAGGTCGAGCAGGCCGGTGAACATCAGCGCCGCCTTCAGCAGGTCCGGCGGACGCATCACCGCGATCTCGGCATCGCGTCCGACGATGATCGTATCGGTGTGATGGCGGGCATGGCTCCAGCGCCAGGCGACCGGATTGCGCATCAGCTGGAAGGAAGCGATCTGGTAGACGATGTCGTTCATCCAGCGGGTGCGAAAGGCTGTGCCGTGGCCGCATTCGTGCCAGCGCGAGTCGCTCGCCGAGGCATAGAAGACGCCGTAGACGAGGAAGAAGGGCACACACCACCATGTGCCCCAGAAATAGATGGCGCCGGCAGCCGAGATGATCTGGACAGCCGCCCAGACGATGGTGTCGCGGATTGCTGGCCCGTCAGAGCGCTGCATCAGTTCCTTCATCACCTTGCGCGGGATGTCGGTATGGTACCACTCCGCCGACGCAAGCCCGGTTTCCACCGCCCTGCGCGCGCTCTCGCCGACCAGGCTGTAGTCCCGCTTGATCTTTCCGGCCGCCGCTGTCGTCATGCTTCTCTCCAAAGTAGAAAGTCCCTCTCCAGGTTCTTCCTCGTGTTCCCCGGTTCCGTCATCGATCCGTCGGGGCAGGTGCCGTCAGGTCGCGGAAATTGCCTGACGGGATCGGAAATTCGTCTTCGGGCTGGCGCGCGACTGCCGCGATGCGCCGCTCGGTGCGCGCGATCGCGTCGGCGCCGTCGAGAATGCGCAGGGTCAGGTCGTAGCTGCGCTCTTCGTCATGCTCCAGCCAGATCATCTCGCCACGCTCGCGCGCCGCGAGGTCGCCCAGCACGTGATGCGTGGAGGGCTCAATGCCCATCGCATAGTTGCCGGACTGAAAATGCTGCCACTGGTAGGCGCAGGGTAGCTGGTCCTTGCGGGTCTCGACTTCGATGCCGAGGCCGAGCCTGTCGTTGATGACCGCCACCGGCACCAGCCCCTGCGCATCGGCCGCCATCTCGTGTTGCCAGACCTGCTCGCGGAAGGTCGAGCGCGGCGACGGAACCCTGCCGTAGCCGACGCCCTGGGCAGCGTAGTCCTCACCGGCATGAGCCGCCCACACGACCTCGGCAATCGGCGCGACGTAGCGCGCTCCCTCGTCGATCAGCGGGTGGCCGACATTGACGTGGTAGAAGAGCATGTGCGGGGTTCGCGAAAAGCCGTGGTTGACGACGCGGTCGCTGATCCGGATCTCCAGCCCGCCGACATCCGCCTCGATGCGCCTTATCAGGTGCAGGTCCTCGCCGAAGACGGTCGATTGCTGAACGATGCCCTCGGCGTAGAGCACGCAGCGGTCGCCTTCCCATGTCTCGCCATAGGAAGTCAGCCGGGCCGGAATGAGGCCGATACGACCGTGCAGGGCATGGCGGACAGTCGGCCGGCCGGGATAATTGTAGCTGTCGGCCGGCACTTCCTGCGGACCCAGTATGTGGTCGAGGCCGCAGGTCATGAGCAGGCCTGAGAAGGAACGCGCCCAGGCGATCCCGCCCTCGCCCTCGTAGTCGTGCAGGGCGGGATTGCGGAAACCGGCCGGCGAGTGCCAGCCGACCGCCTGGCCGCGAAAGTCGCAGTCGCCGATGTCGAGCGCCCGGTCCACCAGCGCCGTGAAGCGCAGTCCAGACCCGGTCCTGAATTCCAGCATGCGGATGCCGCGTTCGACCCCGTCGCCCAGCGTCACCAGCCGGACACCGGCGAACTGCGACAGCATGCCGGAGCGCTCGGCGACCTGCCGCCGGGTCAGCGTCTGTCCGTAGAGCTCCACCATCAGCCCGCCGCCTCCGCGTGGTTCTTCGAGCCGCCCAGCAGCGTCGACATGTCGGCGCCCATGATGATGCTCTCGACGGTGAGCAGATCGGTATCGGCCACGACTTGCTCGGCGACGATCTCGCCGTGCCGCATCACGACCAGGCGGTCGGCCACCTGAAAGACGTGATGGATGTTGTGGGTAATGAACAGCACCGTGTGTCCCGCATCGCGAACCTCCTTCACGAAGCGCAGCACGCCGTGCGTCTCCTCCACGCCGAGGTTGTTCGTCGGTTCGTCCAGGATGATCACCTTGGCGGCGAACTGCATGGCGCGGGAGATGGCGATCGACTGGCGCTCGCCGCCAGAGAGCGTGTTCACCAGCGCATCCGCATTGAGATTCTTGGAGATGCCGACCCGCTTCAGCAGGGCCGAAGCGGCGCGGCGCAGTTCGGTGAAGTCGAGCGGCGCAAAGACGCCGAGAAACGGCAGGGTAACCGGCTCGCGACCGAGGAAGAGGTTGCGTGCGATCGACAAGTCGGGTGCGAGGGACGTGTCCTGATGGATGGTCTCGATGCCGAGATCCATCGCGTCGCGGGCCGAGCGGATCGACACCTTGCGGCCCCGCACGAAGATCTCGCCTCCGTCGACGGGATGGACGCCGGAGATTGCCTTGATCAGGGTGGACTTGCCGGCCCCATTGTCGCCGAGCAAGGCCACGACCTCGCCTTCGCGCAATGTCATCGAGGCGTCCTTCAGGGCGCTGACACTGCCGAAGGATTTGCGAAGATTTGCCAGTCGCAGGACTTCAGCCGTCATCGCCGGGTACTCCGATTGCGGATCATGGCGTGCAGGATCAGCATCACCAGGATGATTGCGCCGACGAAGATGTTGAAGGCCAGTCCGGGCACGCCGACGAGGACGATGCCGTTGCGGATCGCCCGCAGCATGATGGCGCCGACAATCGTGCCGAAAATGGTACCGTGGCCGCCGGTCAGGGCGGTGCCGCCGACGACCACCATGGCAATGACCTCGAGTTCGTAGCCGGTGCCGGCCACGGGCGAGGCGGCCGAAATTCGAAAGGCGCTGATCATGCCCGCCAGACCGGCCAGCACCGAGGTCAGGATGAAAAGCCAGATCTTCACGGTGTCGGCAGGCACGCCGCGCGCGATCGCGGCGTTGCGGTTCGAGCCAATCGCACTGATCCAGTTGCCAAGCTTGGAATAGTTGAGCGTGTATGCGGCCAGCAGCGTCAGGGCGATGAACCACCACAGCGATGTGTAGAGCCTGAAAGAGCCGAGTTCGAAACTGCCGGCCAGGAGCGTCACGAAGAAGCCGGGCTGGTCCCAGGACTTGAGGGGAAATCCCTGCGTGATGTAGAGCGCGGCTCCGCGAACGATGAGCAGCATCGACAGCGTGACGAGGAAGGAGGATATGCCGATCTTGGTAACGATCAGGCCGTTGATCGCCCCGATCGCGACGCATACGAGCAGGCCGATGAGCAGCGCAGGCCCGATGTCGACGATGCCATTCTGCGCAAGCAGCATGACGACGACCGGGCCGAGCGCGAAGACCGCGCCGACCGACAGGTCGAATTCTCCCGCCGTCAGGAGCAGCGTCATGCCGAGCGCAATGATCCCGAGCTCGGGCAGGTAGGCGACCATGTTGGAGATATTGAGCGGAGACAGGAAGTTGGGATTGCCGACAGCGAAGACGACCAGCACCAAGGCCAGAATGGCCAATGAGGCGAATTGTGGCGTGGCGACGGTCGTGCGCCATCTAGGGCGGCTGAGTTCCATCGGTTCTGTCACGGCGGTCATATGATGCTCCGAATAGTGCCGCCGGCTGAAGCCAGCCGGCGGTACTGTGTCACTGGTTGTAGAGGCTGAGGATCGGGTCGACGCTCGACTGGTCGTAGAGGCTGAACGTCTGGATGTCGTAGCCAATGGGCTCGCCGGATGCGGCGAGGTCGAGCAGTGCAACGGGCATGAAGCCCTGGGCGGACGGGAACTGCCATGCAGCGGCGTTGACATAGCCGTCGCGCACTGCCTCTGCCGTTTCCTTGGAGTTGCCCCAGCCGACGACGGGCACGGAACCCGCCTTGACGCCGTTGTTGTCGAAGACCTTGCGTACGGCCGCTGCCACCGAGTCGCCCAGCGCGATGATTGCCGGCGGGTTGTTGGCGACCATGTAGTCGCTCATCTTGGCGATGATGCCGGCCGGGTCGGTTCCGGCGTCAACGACGTCGTAGCTGATGTTGAGCGGGTCGAACACGCTGGCGATGCCCTCGGTTTCCAACTGCTGGTAGCTTGCGCCGGGCACTTCGACGGGCAGGAAAACCTTGTCGCCTTCCTTGACCATCTTGTTGTCGACCAGGAACTTTGCCCAGGTGACGCCGGCCTGCCGAAGGTCGGCTCCGACATAGGCCTGGCGGCCGGTTGCCGGATCGTCGGTGTTGAAAAAGACGATCGGAATGCCGGCGGCCTTTGCGGCCTTGACTTCTTCGGTCCACAGGCCTGGTTGCGCCGATGTCGTGCCGATGCCGTCCGGCTTGGCGGCGATGGCCGAGTTGAAGGCCTCCTTCTGGGCAGCCATGTCGCCTCCGGAGAAGGAGATGTTGCAGGTGGCGGCGAGCTTTTCGCAGGCCTTCGTCGCGCCGGCGTTCCAGTCGAGCCAGAAGGCGTCGGAAGGCCCGCCATGGCTCAGCAGATAGAATGTCTTCTTGCCGTCCTGCGCCTGAGCTGCCGGCGCCAGTGCCGCGCCGACGAGCAACGCCGCTGCCGCCAGTTTAAATCCATACTTGAACATACGTTGTCTCCACCCTGTGAGAGTTTTCGCAGATCGACGGCGCCGGACTGCTGCCGGCGCCGCTCGTGTCAAAGCCCGTTGTCACGGAACTTGCCGTCGAGGAATTTCTTCGCCCGCGGCACGTCGCTCTCTTCGAGATGCTCGATGATCACCTCGATGTTGGGATGCTTCTCGGACAGCCGCTGCAGATAGAGGTCGTAGTTCAGTGAACCGAGACCCGGTGCCGGCAGTTCGATCTCGCCGACGCCGCGGAAAGTGTGGCTCTCCAGCGCGTCGTCGTCACCGATGTCGGCATGCTTCTCGGACTTGTCGTCACCCGAACGCTTCACATCCTTGGCGTGGGCGATCTTGATGTGCGGGGTCAGCGTGTCGAAGACCTGGTTGAGGATCTGGTCCATCTTGTCGATGTTGTGGGTCTCGAAATAGTTGGTCGGATCCATCAGCAGGCCGAGGCCGGGATGGTCGACCTGGGCGAACATCTTGACCGTCTCCTCGACGGAGCCGACGACGTTGTTGACATAGGTTTCGAGCAGAAAGACAGCGCCGTGGTCATAGGCGGTCTGGGCGAGGTCGGCGATGACCTTGCGGCACTCCTCGAAGCCTTCCTCGGTCTTGTTCTTCGGGTGGTGAACCCAGTCGGACTCGGTGTTGTAGGTGCCGGTCTCGGAGATTACGTAGGGCGTGCCGAAATGGCGGGTGTTGCGGATGATCTCCTTGAGGTAGCCGACGCGCTTCTCGCGTTCCGCCTTGTCCGGGTGGATGATGTTCGTGTAGCCGGAGACGCAGCAGATCGGCAGGTTATTGTCGCGGAAGGTGTCGCGCACCTTCTTGGCCTTGTCCCTGGTGATCTGGCCTGCGCTGAGGTCGACATCCTTGAAGTGCAGGTCGAGCTGCACGGTGTTGAAATTGAGGGCGCGGATCTTCTTCGCGGTTTCCTCGAGGCTGTACGGGAAATATCCCGTGAAAATTCCGGCCTGCATCATGGTTGAAACTCCTCCCGATAGGTTGCTTTGCGTTGGTTCAGTGGATGGGGATTTCGGACAGCCTGACGGTGCGCCCTTCGTCGATCGACCGGTAGCCAGCCTCGATCAGCGCCATCGTCTTGACGTTGTCGGCGACCTGGAGCGCCGGCTCGGTTCCGCTGGCGACGGCGTGCTGCAGCTGTTCCATGACGCCGATGAAGGCGTGCGGGAACCACATGGTGTCCCAAGTCGGGCTCACCCATTCGCCGCCGGTGGTCTTCGTCGACGCATAGGAAAGCGTCGAGGCAGCACCTGTCGGCCAGCCTATGGTGCCCTTGGCGACCCCGAGCGTGCCGTCGACCCGCCAGTTGATGTGCTGGTCGTCCTTGTAGCCCTCCTCGCGCGGGCCGGACCAGACATCCTCCAGCGAGAGGGCGAGAACGCCCGAGGGGAAGCGCAGGGTCGAGACCGTGATCCCGTCGGAGTGTGCGAAGGCGGTGCGCGGGTCCTTGCGCGTCAGCGTGGTGATCTCGTCTGGGTCGCCGAACAGGAAGCGCAGAACGTCGAGGTGGTGCACGCTCATGTTGGCGAGCGTCAGCCGGTCGTACTCCTCGAGAAATCCCTGCCAGTGCGGAATGGCATGCATGTCGATCTGCGCGAAGACGATGTCGCCGAGCGCGCCGGATTCGATGATCTGCTTCAGCACGCGCATCGACTGGTCGTAGCGCATGTTCTGGTTGACCGAGAGGATCTTGCCGGCGGCCTTGGCCTCGTCGCGAAGCCTGATGGCCTCGTCGAGCGACAGGGCGAGCGGCTTCTGCGCCAGGATGGCCTTTATATGGGGCTGCTTCAGCGCGTGGCGGATCAGCGCCGGCTGCTGGTCCGGCGGATAGGCGAGGTCGATGATGTCGACATTCTTGTCCTCGATCAGCGCCTCGGGCGTGTCGTGCACGGTGGCGATGCTCCAGCGTTCCGCGACCTTGGCCGCATTGGCCCTGGTGCGCGACGCGATGGCGGCGACGGGAAAGCCTGCCTCCTTGTAGGCAGCGAGATGGCACTCGGCCATGATCATGCCGGCGCCCACGCAGCCGATCCTATAGTCCCGGTTGCGCACCGTGACGTCGGGCGCAAAGCCCATCGCGGCGTCGGCCGGACCCTGTTTCGTTGCGGTGTTGCTCATCTAACCAGTACTCCTCCACCCTGTCCGAAAAAATGCAGCCTTGCCGGATCGCAGCGCAAAGCCACCCGGCTCTGCGGCCGGATGTCGGGTTGACCCCGCATGAGCGCCCGCAGCCGGGTCGCGCCGGCATCGAGCGTGACGACAGTATAGCCGCCGAGCGGCTCGACCTCGACGACGGTGGCGCCGGCTTCGCCGGCTTCCGGCTCCGCGACCTTCAGGTCTTCGGGACGTACGCCGATCTCGATGGTGCCCTCGGGCACGGCCGAGGCGGCAAGGCGAATGGCGCCGGCGGCGGCCTCGATCCCGGCAGCGCCTCGCCGGCCGGCGACGATGTTCATGGCGGGGGAGCCGAGCAGGCTTGCCACATAGATGCTGGCGGGCCGGTCGTAGATCTCCACCGGTGCGCCGACCTGGCGGATGCGGCCCTTCTCGAGGATCGCCATGCGGTCGGCGACGGACATGGCCTCTTCCTGGTCGTGCGTCACGTAGATCAGCGTCTTGCCGAGTTCGCGCTGGATGCGCTTCAGCTCGACTCGCGTCTCCTCACGCAGCCGGGCGTCTAGCGCCGAGATGGGATCGTCCATCAGGTAGGCGGCAGGATCGCGCACGAGCGCGCGCGCAATGGCGACGCGCTGGCGCTCGCCGCCCGACAGCTGCGCCGGCGGCTTGTGCAGGATGTGGCCGATGTGAAGTTTCTCGGAAACCTGCGCCACGCGCCGGTCGATGTCGGCCTGGGGCATCTTCCGCTCGACCAGCGGAAAGGCAACGTTTTCGCGCGCCGTCATGTGCGGGAAAAGCGCCAGGTTCTGGAACACCATCGCAACGTTGCGGGCTGCCGGAGAGACCGCGTTGACCGGCTTGCCGTCGATCAGGATCTCGCCCTCGTCCGGCGTTTCCAGACCAAGGATCAGGCGCAGGATCGTCGACTTGCCGGACAGCGGCGGGCCGAAGAAGCAGAAGAACTCATTGTCCTCGACCGTGAAGGTCGCGTCGTCGACAGCCAGCGTGCGGCCGTAGCGCTTGGTGACGTTTCGGAACGCGATCTGGGCCATGCTCACGCCCTCCCGATGGCGGCGCCGGTCGCGGCATCGAAGAGCCGTACCGAGTCCGCGTTCGGCGAGACGATGGCGGATGCGCCGATCGTCAGGTCGACGTCGTTGTCGAAGACTGCCTTGACGCTCTCGGAGCCGGCATCGAAGTGCACGATCGTGCGCGCCCCGATGCGCTCCACGAAGGTGACGGCGAGCGCCAGTCCCGGGGCGTCTTTGACGATCGTCGTCTCTTCGGGCCGGAAGCCATAGAGGAGTTCGCCGGAAGAGGCGCGCGCGGCGGCGGCGAGTTGATCGGGCAGGCGCGCGCTCGCGCCGAGCGGTCCGAGATCGACGACGGCGCCGCGGTCGCTGTCGGCCAACCTTCCCGGCAGCAGGTTCATGCCCGGCGCGCCGATGAAGCGGGCGACGAAGACGTTCGCCGGATGGTTGTAGACCTCGAGCGGTGTGCCGACCTGCTGCAGCACGCCGTGGTCCATGACGGCGATGCGGTCCGCCATGGTCATGGCCTCGAGCTGGTCGTGCGTGACATAGACCATGGTCTGGCGGAATTCGCGCTGCAACTGCTTCAGCTCCGTGCGCATCACCGCGCGAAAGGCGGCATCGACGTTGGACAGGGGCTCGTCGAGCAGGAAGATTGCCGGCTCCATGATCGCCGAGCGACCGATGGCCACGCGCTGCAGGATGTTCACCGAAAGCCGGTCGGCCTTGCGGTCGAGCATCGGGCTCAGCTGCAGGAGTTCGGCGATCGAACCGACGCGGCGCTCGATCTCGGCTGCCGGCTTGCCGGTCATGCGCAGGCCGTAGGAGAGGTTCTGGCGTACGGTCATATGGGTGAAGATCGCATAGTTCTGGAACACGAAGCCAACGCCGCGCCCGCCCATCGGCACGCCTGCCATGTCGCGTTCGCCGAACAGGATGCGGCCCTCGCTCGGCTCTTCCATGCCGGCGATCATGTTCATGGTCGTCGACTTGCCGCAACCGGACGGTCCCAGCAGAGCCATGAACTCGCCGTCGGCGATGTCGAGGTCCATGGGCTGCAGGGCTGTGAAGTCGCCGAAGCGCTTGACCAGATTCCTCAGGTGGATGGCGCTCACGGTCAGGCCTCCCGCGCTGCGGCCATGCGCTTCATGGCGAAGACGGCGGCGATGGAGAGAACGATCAGGATGGCCAGCGCGATGGCCGCGACGTAGCCCCAGATCAGGTCCTGGGTCGTGACCTTGTAGATGTAGACCGAGATGGTCTCGGTCGCGACGCCGGGGCCGCCGCCGGTCATGATGTAGAGCGTGTCGAAGATCTTGAAGTTCTCGATCACGCGGATCGCAAGGGCGATGATGATGATCGTCTTCATCTTGGGCAGCACGATCGTCGTGAAGCGCTGCCAGGAGTTTGCGCCAAGCAGGGTGGCCGCCTTCATCTGGTCCTCGGGCACGCCGACGAGCCCGGCGAGCAGGATGAGGAACATCAGCGGCGTCCACTGCCAGATGTCGGCGATCATCACCGCGGCGAGCGCGAGCGTCGGGTCGGACAGCCACGCGATCGTGACGGGCCCGCCAACGAAGACGGAAAGAATGTCGTTCACAGGTCCCCCCGACTGGAACAGCATGAAGAACATGTAGCCGGCAACGGCGGGAACCACCATCATCGGCATCAGCAGGATGGAGTAGAAGACCCGCTTGCCGGGGAAATTGTCGGCAAACAGCGTCGCCAGCGCCAGACCGAGCAGGAACTCGGCCGGCACACAGACCGCCATGACGATCGCCGTGCGCCAGATGGCGCCCCAGAAGCGCTTGTCGGAAACGAGGTCCGTATAGTTGGCGAAACTGTTCCACAGTTCGCCGGCCCGCCACCAGCCGACGCCTGACAGCGGTGACCAGTCGGTGAGCGAAATGTAGAGCTGCATCAGCAGCGGAAACAGCGCGATGAAGAGCACCAGGATCTGCGCCGGCAGCGTCAGGCGCAGCCCGAGCCTGCTCGCCTCCGTCTCGGCCTGGGTCGGCTCGCGTTTCGCGCCGGCGATGGTCATGCCATCCTGCCTCGCAAGCTTTGCGGCGGCGGCGCTCATTGCTTCAGGGCTCCGAAGGTCAGGCCGCGCACGAGGTGGCGCTGGATGGCGATGCCCATGATGACTGGCGGAACGGCGGCGATGAGGCCGAGTGCGGCCTTGGCGCCGTAGAGCTGGCCGGTCATCGAAGACGACAGCGAGGCCATGTAGACCGGGATGGTCACCCACTCGCGCGTCGTCAGCAGCAGGGCGATCAGGTAGTCCGACCAGTTGAGAATGAAGACGAAGAGCGCTGCGCTGGCCAGCGGCGCGCGCATCATCGGCAGGGTGATGCGGGTGAAGACGCGCAGCCTGGAGCAGCCTTCCACCAGCGCGGCTTCCTCGATCTCGCGCGGCATGTCGTCGAAGAAGGTCTTCATCAGCCAGAAGGCGAAGGGCAGGGTGACGATGCCGTAGATCAGAGCCAGCCCCCACCAGGTGTCGATCAGGCCAAGGAAGGCCCACATGATCATGACGGGGATCATCACGGCCATCGGCGGAAACAGGCGAAGCTGGATCAGCGCCAGCGGCAGGTTCTGCCCGGAACCGAAGCGCGACAGGCCATAGGCGGCGGCCGTTCCCGCGCTCATGGCAATGGCGGTGCCGAAGATGGCCGAGAGCAGAGAGGACAGGATGGGCTTCAGCGCGGTGCGGTCGAGTGCGACGATCAGATTGCTCGTCGATTCGCCGAAGACGAAGCGGAAATTGTCGAGCGTCGGATTCTGCGGCCACCAGGTCAGCGCCTCGCCGGTCGCCGACCACTCCGGAATCGGCTTGAAGGCCATGGACAGCATCCACAGGATCGGCACGAGCGCCACGGCGAGCGCCAGAAAGATGGCGGCGTAGCGGAAGATCTCGAAGGGCAGGGAACGTTTCATGTCATCCTGTCGGCGGACAAATTCAGGCTGACGCGGGAGGGGGCTTGCCCTCCCGCGTCGTCGCGGTTGTCGGGAGGATCAGCCGCTGATCGGGTCGAGCACGGTAGGCCATGCTTCCTTGTTGGAACGGATGGCTTCGAGGAGCTTTTCCTCGCCCGTACGCCGGGAGATCTTTTTCCATTCCGTTTCGGTGTCGGCCATCGCCTGTTCCGGCGTCTTCGACTTGGTCAGCGCCGCGACGAGGTTCTCGTCGAGAGCGTTGTGGAAGGCCGTCGCGCCCGGATAGTTGATGGTCGGCACCGTGCGGGCGACCGTCTCGCGCACCACATCCATGTGGTAGCCGTGATAGGTCTGGCGCACGAGCGGGTCGGCAAAGTCCGACAGGCGGAAGGGATCGAAGTAACCGCCCGGGTTTGCCGTCATCCATGCGTAGATGCGACTGGAACCCAGCCACTGCAGGAGGAGGTAGCAGGCTTCCGGGTTCTTGGCCTGGGTCGAGACCGAGGCCGAGAGGTTGAGCCAGAGCACCGAGCGGCGGACCAGATTGCCGTCGACCTCGCGGCCCGGCGGCAGCATGGAGCCGATCTTGCCGGTTACCTTGGAGCCTTCGTTGCCCGGGTTGTCGAGGAACTTCGGCAGGTTGGAGAAGGCGCAGGTCATCGCGGCGCCGCCACCGGCGAAGTTGCCGTACTGCTCGGGCCAGCCCCACGAGATCGCGTCGGGCGAATGATGCGCCAGCGAAGCGATGTATTCCGCAGTCGCGGCGACGCCGGCCTCCGAGTTGATCAGCGGGCTGCCGTCGTCGGCAAACAGGAACTGGTTCGGCGAACCCATCGAAACGTAGCGCTGGTACCAGTTGGTATAGCCCCAACCCTGGTTGCGCAGGTCGGTCGAGCCGAACAGGCCCTTGTCGGGACGGTGGAAGAAGGCCGCGACCTCGTCGAGCTGCTTCCAGGTGCGCGGCGGCGCGAGTTCGTAGCCGTGCTTGTCCGAGAATGCCTTCTTCTCGGCTTCGTCGTTGAACAGGTCGGTACGATAAACCCAGGTCTGGAAGTCGCCGTCGAGCGACACGCCGTAGGTCGAACCGCGATACTGGTTGAGCAGCGAAACGCCCTTCGCGCCGTTGACGTAGCCGCGCTCTGGATCGTCCCATTCAGGCTGGTGGGCGGCAACGAAGTCGTCGAGGTTGACGATGCCGCCGGTCTCGGCGAGATCGCCCAGACGGTTCCACTCGACGGCATAGATGTCATAGGCCCCACCGCTGGTGGAGATGTCCTGCATCGTCTTGGTGAATTCCTGGCCGTTCGGCACGCCGACGATCTCGAGCGTGATGCCGGTTTCCTTTTCCCAGAGTTCCTTGATGGACGGCGCACCGGCCGGGAAGGGCTGCGTCAACTGGCCAATGGAGCCGTCGGACAGACCGAGCACGATACGCTCGGGCGCCTTGCCGGCCCCCTTCATTTCCTTGATCGCCTCGATGGCGCGGCCTTCCGGCGTATCGGCGCCATACTGGTAGCGCTCGGCGCCCTCGAAGCCGGTCGGGCCGCCAATCATGCCCGGCGCCAGCGCATCGGCCGCATAGGCGCGGCCTGGACGGATGAAGCTCGGGGCTATTCCTGCGACGGCAACAAGGCCGGCCGCCTTTCCTCCCGACGCCAGAAGACGGCGCCGCGACATGCGCAACAAATCGGTCATCAATAGTCCTCCCTCAGGCCGCTCTCCCAGTGGCCTTATGTGATGTATGTTGACGGCGCTCCATCACGCTGTCAACATCAAATCAGATCATTTTAGATCATAGGCGATCAAAAACGTTCCGTCATGGCGCTGACGACAGTTGGACGTGTGCGGGAATTGCAGGGTTCTGATGGAGTGAATACGGTGGAAACAGTCGACCACAGTGTCTCGAGGGCTTGCCCGGGCCGCACGGTGGAATACATCATTTTCCATCAGATTCGCGCGGTCCGCATCCGGCGACCAGCGACAGGAAGGTGACGCAGTGCGTTCGACCCTGACAGACATTGCCCGCGAGGCCGGCGTCTCGTCCGCCACCGTCGACCGCGTTCTCAACAACCGGCCCGGCGTCCGGAGCCGGACGCGCGAGATCGTCATCGAGACCGCGCAGCGCCTCGGCTACATCTCGGATGGCGCCGGCGGCTATGCGGCCGCGCAAGCGTCTGCCGCACGGCTCGACTTCGTGCTGCCGATGGGCACCAACACCTTCATCAAGATGCTGCACCAGCAACTCGAGATGCAGGGCGCCTCGCGACCGGACGTCGACGTGCGCACGCATCTGATCGAGGGGTTCGTGCCCGACACGCTGGCCCGCACGCTGCAGGAACTCGGCGACGATACCCAGGGCGTGGGCGTCATCGCGCTCGACCATCCGACCGTGCGCGAAGCGATCCGCCGGCTGTCGGCGCGCGGCGTCAAGGTCGTGACGCTCGCCTCGGACATCCTGCACGTGCCGCGCATCGCCTATGTCGGAATCGACAACCGGCAGGCCGGGCGGCTGGCCGGCTACGTGCTGGCGCGGTTTCTCGGCACGACGTCGCCCAAGAAGGTGGCGCTGTTCGCCGGCTCGCTCTCCTACCGCGGCCATGAAGAACGCGAGATGGGGTTCCGTCATGTGCTGGCCGAGGATTTTCCGAACCTCGAGATCGTCGAGTTGCGGGAAATGAAGGACGACCGCGAGAAGGCGTTCCAGGAGGCGGCGGCGCTGCTCGACCGGCACCCCGATCTCGCCGGCATCTACAATATCGGCGCCGGCAACCAGGGCGTGGGACGCGCACTGAAGGAGCGCGGCATGGCGAAGTCCGTGGTCTTCGTCGGCCACGAAGCGACGGAAGGCAACAAGGTCATGCTGCTCGAAGGCACGCTGGACGCCGTCATCGACCAGAACCCGCGGGTCGAGGCGCGCGAGGCGCTGAACATCCTGATCGGCGCCGTCCGCGGCCAGACGACGGAACTCCATCCGCCAAGGCTGCAGATCGTCTTCCGGGAGAATATCCCGGAGGTCTGATCCTCGGATGGGGGGGCGCGCTTATCGCGCGTCCGGACTCACCTCGTCCGGTTGCATTGCGCCTCTACCTGGCCGCCGCTGGTGAGGCCGGTGCGCAGGTAGGTTGTGTTGGCGCTTGTGGCATAGCCTTCGAAGGTGAGGATGCCATGGCTCTGGGTATGTGCCCGCAACCTCAGATAAACCCCGTTTGCGTCAGGATACACAGCCCAGTCGCCGCGCGCCTGGAACTGCACCACCGATTGCATCAGGTTCGGGTTGTAGACGGCGCCTTGCGCATAAAGCCCGCCATCTCGCTGCGCCGAGATCTCGGCCTGATAGCCATAGGGTTGCAGGCCGGGTTCATAGAGCGTGACCGTGCAGGCCCAGTTGCCGCTGCCGTCGAAGTTCTGCGCTGCGGCGGGGGTGGAAACCATGGCTGCGGTCAGACAGCAACCAACAGCCAGCCCGGAGAGGAACCTGCGAAGCGTTCCCATTGGCATTCTCCAAGAGGCTTGCTGATTGGAGACAAGATTGCCCGATCTGGCGGATTGATCAAGGTCCACCGCGTTTTCGGCCGTCCACGACATCCGGTTGCAGGCCAATCGCACAACCCGACGGCATTTCCTTTCACGGCGAAATTTGGTGCTGTCTGGCGGCCGGCTATGCTGGAAACTTGTGCGCCACGATCAATCGCCACGCCGTCCGATTGAGGGTTTCGATACGATCGATCGATTCCCTGATCCGCTTCATCTCGGCGGCGTCCAGATCGTTCTCCTTGCCGAACTTGATGCCGTGTTTTGTCTCGGCAATCCGCATCATGATCGTCTTTGCGTTGCCGCCGTCGGCGTCGAACGAATAGAGACAATGATTGTACTGGTTCTTGTGCTTGAGCACTTCCTTCATCTGGGCGGTGAACGAAAGGATCTCATCGCGACCTTTGCTGCCGATGCGCCCCATCTTCGCCAGCCGGTCGACAAGGTCGAAGCGTGCCCGCGTCGTGTTGAGCGTGAGAAAGATCACGATGGCGGTTTCCTTGTCGACGCCGGCCAGCCCGGCGATGAAGTGAACAAGGAGCGTTTCGGTATTGGTCCATGCGTAGTTCATTCGCCCCAGAAGCTGGAGCACGACGTCGAAGTTGGCGGTGGTTACCGGGTGGTCCATCGCATTGGCTAGTTCGGGTTTTCCGTGTCCTGACCGTTTCCCTCGAAATGCCTGAGAAAGACACTGGAGGCTTCAGTACGGTTGGCGACGCCGAGTTTCGACATGATGTGATGCATGTGCAGCTTGACCGTGTGCTCGGACAGGGAGAGCCGCTCGGCGACGTTCTTGTTCTGCAGTCCCTTGACCACGAGTTGCATGACTTCCAATTCGCGTGCCGTCAGCGAGGACAGCTTCGTGGAGCCTTTCGAGCCATCTTCGACCATGCGCCGGGCATTCCCTTGGCCAGGCATCGCGGCCTGCTGCACCTGGGTGATCTCCAGTATCGAACTCAATACATCCGGCGAGCAATAATCTCCCCCGTTGAGCATCAAGCGCAGCGCCGAAAGCCAGATGTCCAGCCGCAGATTCATCGGCAGGAAACCGCGCACGACGCCCGAGCGCAGGATTTCGTCCAGGCAGGGGGCGAGCTGGCTGCGCCTGCTGAAGGAGATGCAGATGACAGCGCCGGGGAACATCTCTGAAAGCAGTTTCGAAGCCGGCAGGAACCGGTCGCAGATCGACGCGTCGATTATGACAAGGCGCGCCTGGTGATCTGCCAAATCGTGCCAGCCCACGAGCTGTTCGATCGCATCGAGCGAGACGAAGGCGAACTCGGGAAATTCGAGACCGATGTCCCTGATCAGGCAATCGGAGAAGATCTGCCGGGGTCCGACATATACGATTGCCTCGGGTTCAAGTGCACTCACACGTGGGTGAGAAGAACCGGATCTGGCCTCAAGTCCCTCGCTGGCCGGACACATACGCACCTCCCTGACAACCCATCACACGCCCACTCAAGGGTGGGCTTTGGGCCGGCACGGGCGGTTAACGCATTATAAATGCACGGTGTGTGCCCGCGCGACCTCAGATAATGTTATCCCTGCACGAATGCTTATCATTCCTATGAACTACGGTAAATATATCGTTGGATTAGATTCGTTAACAATCGCGTGTAGTGAAGCCGCGGATCGACGGCCGTTCCCGGGTTGCTCCACCACTGATCCGCGCGCGAAATTATTCCTGCCGTAATGATTGGAATGCCAACGAGTTGCATTGCCAATTCGTGCTTAACCCCAAGGGTTGAAAGCATCCGTTCCCGCGAGCCATCTCACGATTATGTGACGATGAAGTGGATGTCAGTTGAGTTCAAAGAAAAGATAGATCGACTGTTAGCCGATTGCTGCCAGTAACGACTAGCTCCAATTCCTAGCTATTTCTCCGCGCGAGCCCGCCGCAGGATTCACGTTCTTCGCAGAAGCAAACCTAGCGGCAATTGTCTCAATCCAATTGCAAGAAATCGGCGACATCAGCCGCAGGACCGCCTTCTCGAAGACGTCAAGAAGACAACCAAGGGAGGGCTCCACCGACAGGAAAAGACTGCAAGCTTGTGCGGACGTCCGTTCAACGATGGCCGCACCAACCAATAAAAATATGACGCTAAACTCTAGATGAACCGAAGAAGACCAAGTGTCACCTAGCAGAAGACTGGTGACGAGGTCTTCGGAAAACAGAGAGGACTTTGTCATGTCTAGAAAGAACTTTCTCCCGTGGCTAGATCACCAGAGCCAGAACCAGGACCAGGGACAAGGCCAGGGACAGGGCCAGGCCGAGTTGCAGGCCCAGATCCAGAAGGAGTTGCAGCTGCAGGGCCAGGGCCAGGGTCAGGACCAGTCCCAGTATAGCGAGAGCGTGAACCACAATGGGAATGGGAACGGCAACGGCAACCTGAATGGCAATGGAAACGGCAACCTGAACGGCAATGGCAACCTGAACGGAAACGGTAATCTGAACGGGAACGCCAACGGCAATCACAACGCCAATTCCAACGCCAACTTCAACCACTCCTCGTCGACCTCCATTGCGGCCGCGGGGTCGCATTCGGACAGCACGTCGACCAGCACCTCGACCTCGTCCGCGTCGGTGAACGTCGACCTGACCGGGTACATCCCGACCGACGACGATTTCGCCGACGTTGACCTTTCCGGCGGCGCCCACATCGACAAGCTGCTGGTGAACCGGGATGGTGAGATCAACTACAACCCCGGCGACGATGTCTCGTTCGAAGACATCCTGAACGACGCCCTGAATGGCCAAGGCAATGATTCCGCCTTCGTGTTCAGCCAGGTCGCCCAGCTTACCGACAACGACTCGCTGACCGATCCGGATGTCAGCAACACCGGCAGCTTCCAGCAGAACGGAAGCGCCAGTGGCGGCACGGCACATTCCGGCGAAGGCATTGACGCCGGCGGTACCGGTGGCAGCGGCGGCGGCTATGCCAAGGCCAGTGGCGGCGATGGCGACGACGGCGGCGACGCTTTCGGCGGCTGGGCAAAGGCCTATGGCGGCGACAGCGGCAAGGCTTCCGGTGGCGATGCGCTCAGCGCGGCGCTCTCGCATGGCGGCAACGGCTCCGGTACGGGCCTAGGCCTCGGCGGCCTCGGCGTTGGTGTAGGCGTCGGCGCTGAAGGCGAGAATGGTGGTGCCGGCGGCAACGGCGCCAACGGCGGCCAGGCTAATGGCGGCGTCGGCGGCTATGGCGACGGCGGTGACGGCGGCGACGGCGGTGACGGCGGCGACGGCGGCGATGCCCATGCCGGAGCGATCTCCGCGGCAGGCGCAGGTGTCCCATGGTTCGGCGCTGCCGTGGCCGGATCAGCGGCCAAAGCCGGAGCGACCGGCGGCAATGGTGAGGAAGGCGGCGATGGCGGCAACGGCGCCGGCGGAACAGGTGGCGCCGGATACGGCGGCATAGCCGGTGACGGCGGCAAGGGCGGCAGCGGCGGCGACGCCGAAGGCGGCTCGGGCCTCGGCTTCGGTGCTGGCCATGGTGTCGGCATCGGCGCCGGCAAGGGCGTCGGCGGTGACGCCGGATCCATCTCGGCCGCAATGGGCGGCAATGCCCACAGTGGCGATGCCTTCGGCGGCATCGCGACGGCCGGCCATGGCACCGGCGGAGCCGGCGGCAACGGCGGCAACGGCGGCAACGCCACCAACGGTGCCGGTGGTGCGGGCGGCGATGCTGGAATGTGGGGAGCCTACAATGGCGACGACAGCTTCGTGAACGGGCTGTCGGAAGCCACGGCCGACGCGTTCCTGGATACGACGGCGTTCAACCAGAGCATCGTCATGGGTGCCAACATCCTTGGCAATACGGTCGACATGACCGTGGTCGGTGGCAACTTCACCGAGACGCTGACGGGCGAAGACGGCGCCTGACACGCTTGCGGGGCGGGGCCAAAGGCCCCGTCCCATCTGCCGGAACGTGAGTCCCGCGAACGTCCGGCCAGAGTTGTAGCAGCGGAAACTTGGGCAACGACCCAGTAAGGTTGCAGACGTGTATACGCTCGGCATTTCCGAAACGATCGCACACTTCATCGGCGTCTTCGAGATTTCACTGGAAGAGGCCCGCGGTCGGGAAGCATATGACGAATTCAGGGCCCATGCGGCGCTGGCCGAAAAGGAAGCCGAACTGAAGGTCTACGACCCCAACCTGTCCGAGTCCTACACCCTCGTCGATATCAGTGCCCAGAGCCGGTATTTCCCGGGCTTCGATCCACTCGTCCTGATCGAGATCAGCACCCACACCTCCATGAATTACCTGGCCGTGCCGTTCCCCGACCCCTGGCACACGACGACGGGGCGGCCCTCTTTGCCCGATGGCTTTGCGTTCAGCGCGTCCGGTCAGCCCGCCCTGGAAATCGATCCGCCGGGATCGATCGGCATCGTCGCCTTGCAGTCCAACCTCGCGACGGACCACGACATCCTGACGATGGGCGATGTCGAGGCCGACTGGATGCCGACCGTCGTGTTCGACCAGGCAACCCAGTCGTTGCGGGAGCAAGCGTCGCTGGTGGACCCGATCGGACCGCTGACGCGGCCAAACTCCGAAGGGGCCATCGCACAGATCGCCAACCAGCTTCTCGCAGACCTGGCCGACCCGGCGCCGGCCGACGACGGCATTGCCGAAGTCCACACACAGACCGGCGCCGAGATGCAGGGCATCCATGTCAACGGAGCGACCGTCGAGGAAGCGCCCGACTTTGCCGACTACCGCCCGCCGGAGCCTGACGAGGAGGAGGCCGAGAATGTGTCCTTCATCGCCGGCGCCGGCGAGATGGAATTCGTCGGATCGCAGGAGCTCAGCGCCGGCCACAATGTGCTGATCAACGAGGTCTTCATCGGCAACAGCTGGACCGTTTCGCCGGTGTTTGCGGTGGTCGGCGACAGCGTGTCGATCAACGCGATCATCCAGACAAATGTCTGGAGCGACAGTGACCGGATCGATGCGACATTCGCCTCCTGGGCGGACGCAGAAAGCGTCGAGACGACGGCGCTCAACATCGCGTCGTTCGTGGTGCAGGCAACCACGCCCGAGGACAGCGGCGAACAGGATGACCCGACGGGTTTCCCGAGCCACTGGGTCGTCACCACGATCACCGGCAATCTCTCCCTGATCAACTGGATCGAGCAATACAACTACCTGTCCGATCACGACATCATGACAGTCACGGCCCGGGGGTCGAAGGCTGTCGTGGAGGCCGGCGGCAATGTCGAGTTCAACACTTTCTCGCTGCTCGAACTCGGCTTCTATTACGATCTCGTGGTGGTCGGCGGCAGCATTTACCACGTCAATCTCATCGAGCAGCAGAACATCCTGTTCGACAACGACATCATCTCAGCCCTGCCTGGCTTCCAGACGACCGGCAGCGCGTCGTTGGCCACCGACGGCAATCTGCTCTGGAACGAGGCCCGCATCCACGTTGTGGGCCAGTCCGATTTCCAGGCGATGCCCGATCACTTCCTGACGGCGGCGGAGGGCCTTGCCAATGACGACCCTGGCGGCCTCGCAGGCGTCCTGCATGACGATGCTTTCGCTGGGATGAGCGCCCTGCGCGTTCTCTACGTGTCCGGAAACATCCTCGACCTGCAGTACATCAGCCAGACCAACGTGCTGGGAGATGCCGATCAGATCAGCGTCTTCGGCGAGGGAATAGAGGGCTTCGACGACACGGACTGGTCGATAACGACGGGCGGGAATGACCTGATAAACTCGGCCACCATTTACGATTCGGGCGTCGATTCCACGCTGTATGTCGGCGGTGACGTCTACTCGGAGGCGCTGCTCTACCAGGCCGAACTGATCTCCGACGAGCCCTTGCCGCTGCAACTGGCGGCGGCGTCAGACTCGCTGGCCAACGAGGCCGTGCTGTTCCTCGCCGACGGCATGCTGGAGATCGACTCCGCAGAGCCGGAGACCATTGTCGCACCCTCGTCGGATGTCGTCTCTGTCGACCCGATGCAGACAATGCTCGCCTGAGGTCGACGCATGACGCACCTTGGGCGCATCTCCAAAGATCCTGCAGCCGACGCGAAGCGTTCGGCGGGAGCATCGGAGTCGGAACTCGACCAGGCGCTGAAGCTGATTGAAGATGCGGTGTCCGACCTGATGACCGCGGCCGTCGACGCTGACGAGGACCCGCAGGAAGAGGGTGCGGACGCCCCCCCCAAGCCGCAGGCTGAACCGGAGGAGAGCGCCCCGGATACGGAACCGGAGGCCCGCCTGGAGAGCCCCAGTGTCACGCGCAGCGAAAAGCCGATCTCCGGCGCCAGGACGATCGACGGCGAGGCCGGGCCGGTCGAGGCACCGCCGGCGACCAATGCCGGCGGAGGGCCACCCGGGAACAAGGGCGGCTCGGGCAATGGCGGTGGCGGTGGCGGTGGCGGCGGCCAGTTCCACAAGCGCCTCGGCCCTGTCGATTTTTCCAAGAGCCTGAAAGCCGGACTGCGTGCGGTCCGCCGCAACCTGGTGGCCGTGATGATCTTCACCAGCGCGACCAACGTCCTGGTGCTGGCGATACCCATCTACCTGTTCCAGATTTCCGACCGTGTATTGTCCAGCCGCTCGGTGGATACGCTGGTCATGCTGACCGCGGTGGTGATCGGCGCCGTCGTCCTGCAGGTCGTCTTCGATGCGATACGCCGATTCATCCTGATGCGGACAGCTGTCGAGGTGGCAGCCCAGCTCGGCTCGCCCATACTCAGCGCGGCCGCGCGCGCAGCGCTGCACAGCAATGGCCGGGAATACCAGATTCTCGGCGATCTCCAGCAATTGCGCTCGTTCATCGTGTCCTCGACGCTCCTGTCGTTCCTGGATGGGCCGTTCGCGCCGCTGTTCGTCGTCGCGGTGTTCCTCATCCATCCGGACCTCGGCTACATCGTCGTCGCAACGGCCCTCGCACTGCTGCTGGTTGCGGTGCTCAACCAGAAGATTACCGCCAGCCCGTTCGGGGAGGCCAACCTCCATCAGTCCAAGGCCAATCTTCACCTCGATTCGATGGCGCGCAATTCCCAGATCATTAACGCGCTGGCGATGATCCCGGAGGCGGTGAGCATCTGGGGCAAGGACACGGCTTCTTCGCTGCGCTCGCAGGTGCTGGCGCAGGACCGCAACATCGTATCGGCTTCGCTCTCGCGCGGCCTGCGCCTGCTGACGCAGGTAAGCATGCTGGGGTGGGGAGCGTATCTTGCGATCCTCGGCGAAATGACCGGCGGCATGGTGATTGCGGCATCGATCATCGCCGGCCGCGCCCTGGCGCCGATCGAGGGCGCGATCGAGGGCTGGAACCAGTTCCTGCTGTCGCGCGCGTCCTACGGGCGCATCGCGGCGCTGCTCAAAGCCTCGCCCTTCAACTTCGAAAGGCTGCAGCTGCCGAAACCGGAAGGCAGGCTGGACGTCGAGCGGCTTCTCTATGTGCCACAGGGGACCAAGTCGGTCGTTCTGAACGCCATCAGCCTCAGCCTGAGGCCGGGCGAGTCGCTGGCCGTCATCGGCGATTCCGGCGCCGGAAAGACCACGCTGGGCAAGATGCTGGTCGGCTCGATCCTGCCGACGTCGGGATGCGTGCGTCTCGACCTGATGGACCTGCGCAACTGGGACCAGCGGCAGTTCGGCGAAAACATCGGCTACCTGCCGCAGGACGTCCAGCTCTTTCCCGGATCGATCAAGCGCAACATAGCGCGCATGCGGGACGAAGCTTCCGACGCGCAGATATTCGAAGCGGCCTCGCTCGCCGACGTGCACGAGATGATCGCCTCCCTGCCGCAGGGCTACGAGACGATTGTCGCGCAGGACGGTTCGCCGCTTTCGGGCGGACAGAAGCAGCGCATCGCGCTGGCGCGGGCCTTCTTCGGCAATCCGACGCTGGTCGTGCTCGACGAACCGAATTCGAACCTCGACACCAATGGCGACCGCGCACTGGCCCGGGCGCTCGATCACGCCAAGCGACAGAACATCACCGTCGTCGCGATAACCCAGAAGCCTTCCCTCCTGAGCTGCGTCGACAAGATCATGCTTCTGGCCAACGGCGCCGTCTCCATGTTCGGCACACGGCAGGACGTGCTGAAGGCGCTGTCGGAACAGCAGAACCGCAACCGCTTGGGCGGCCAACCGAACTCCGCCTAGGAGCAACGCATGAACGCCCTCACCACGATCGACCATACGCAATGGTATGTGGACGTCCCCCGCTCAATCCGGGGACAGACAATCGTCGGGCTCCTCCTCCTCGTGCTGACGTTCGGAGGGTTCGGTGTGTGGGCGTTCACGGCCCCGCTGGCTGCCGCGGTGGTGGCTCAGGGGAGCTTCGTGGCGACGGGCCAGAACAAGATCATCCAGCACCTCGAGGGCGGGATCATCGACAAGATTTTTGTCGAGGAAGGCGACCATGTCGAAGAAGGCGACCCGATCGTTCGGCTCGACGAAACCGCGGCACGCGCGAACGAAAGGCAGCTGATTTTGCGGCGCGCCCGGCTGGAAGCGATCAATGCGCGCCTGCTGGCCGAGTACAATGGCGATGAAAAGGTCAATTTTCCGCGCTTCCTGCTGGACCAGCGCTCCGATCCGGAGGTCGCCGCCATCCTCGAGAGCCAGTCGCTCAGTTTCCAGGCGTCCCGGCGCAAGCTCGAGAGCGACCTCAGCCTGCTGCACAGCAACATGGAATCGCTGGAGCATCGCGCAAAGGGCTACATGCTGGAAAGGCAGGCCATGGTGCGGCAGGTCGTGCTGCTGAAAGAGGAACTGGCCGGGAAGCTGATCCTGCTGGATCAGGGCTTCATGCGAAAGCCGGAAACCAACGCGGTGCGGCGGGCTATCGCGGATGCCGAGGGACAGATTGGAAAGCTGGCCGCAGAAGCGTCGGAAACCGAGTCGCAGATCGAAAAGCATCGCGGCCAGCTGAAACAGGTCGAGGCAAGCTACAGGCAGGCGGCGGTGGATGAATTGCAGGCCATCGAAGCTGAACTCGACAGCGTGCGCGAGCAGACACGCAGCGCCGAGAACATCTTGCGCCGCGTCGTCATCGAAGCGCCGGTATCCGGGACGGTCGTGCGCCTGCACTACCACACCTCGGGCGGCGTCATCGAAAGCGGCAAGAGCATCGTCGAGATCATTCCGACAGACGTACCGCTGATCATCGAGACGCAGATAGCCCGTACAGAGATCGACAGCGTCCGCGTCGGCCAACCGGTCGCGGTACGCCTGACGGCATTGAACCGCCGCACAACGCCGGTGCTGGACGGCAGCGTCTATTATGTCTCGGCCGATTCGATTCCCGATTCGAATCCCAGCCAGCCGCGCGAATTCTACGTCGCGCGGATCAGGCTGCCGTCGAGCGAACTGCGCAGGGTACCCGGGTTCAGCCCGACGCCGGGTATGCCGGCGGAGATCATGATCAAGACCCAGGAGCGCACCTTCTTCTCCTATCTCAGCCGGCCGATCCTCGACAGCATGCAGCGCGCATTCCGGGAGCAGTAGCGGCCGAGCGCGCGCCGTTCGCCGGAACGACGGACCAGTATCGCAGCGTGGATCCGGCGTGGCGCAACTATCCCGGGCAGGGCCCAGGCGCCGAAATCGGTGTCTTGCCGTCAGGGCACAGCCACGCTGGCTGGATCGGCTGGATGTCCTCGATGCCGGGGCCCACGAAACAGGCCCGGACAGGATCGGGATTCTGCCCGTAGGTCGGAATCACCGCCACGGGCACCCCGCCGAGCGCCCGGCACTCGGCACCGGTCATCTTTCCGATCAGGGTCTGCGCGGCCACCGGCGAGGCCGGGACGCACGCCAGTAAAGCCACCATCAAGATCGCAGGGCGGTCCATGCCACAAGTTGCCACGCCAATTTCTCCTTCATGCCGATCAACGGGTTCACAGCAGGTACACAGGCTTGGTCTGCAATCATGCGAGGGCAGTGTCAGTCGGTCGAGGCGAGCGACTCAAACAGTGGCCCGAAGCCCTTTGCCGGCAGGGGAAGGCGGATCGAGTTTCCTTCGGTCGTGTAGATTACCGCGGCACCGTCCCCGCCCTTTTTAAGAGCCTCGGTGAAGGCTTCGGGGGCATCTCCCTCGACGAGGCAACCCTGGGCCGTGCAGCGGCTCACCGGGAAATCGGCCGAGTAGCCGGGCAGTTCCACCCTGACGCCCTTCCCGACGGCAAGGCCGAGCGGGACCGCAATCTGCATCGCCGCCTTGTCGGCGGACGGCACCTTGGCGACGCCCATCACCAGGGCCACCTGGTTGGCGGCGAGCGCCCTGACGATGACCTGGCAACGCGGCCTTACCTTGGCATCTTCCAGGCATTCGAGCTTCCATTCACCGGCGCTCTTGGAGCCGGACTTGTCCGGCTTGGCCGCCTGCCGGACAGGATTTTCCTGGGGCTTTGCGGCTGGTTCCGCACCGGGCAGCGGCGCCTTGTCGGGCAGGCCGACCACGGGATCCGGCACGATGGGCTGGACGATCGAGTTGAGCTTCGGATCGCCCTGACCGAAGACAGGCTGGACCGAGAAGGCGGCCAGAGCGAAGGCAAGTGCAATCCGTGTTCTCGTCATCTCGACTCCTGTACCCATCATGCGCTAGGCACCTTTACTTTATTCCGCAGCGGTAGAAAACTGAATCTGCTTGCCATCGACAGAAGGGCCAGATCGGCCTCGGGGGAATACATGCGCAGACTGTACCGACAATTGCTCATCGTCTTTCTCTGCAGCACGACGTCCGCCGCCCTGGCGGCCTCGCAGGCCTATATCGAGCAGCTCGATGCCGGGCAGACGTCACAGTCGCCCAACGTGCAGCAGGCGCCGGAGGGCCCGGCCTACATCGAGCAGCTGCCGGCTGATTCGCGGCCAGCCGCGCCCAGCCCGGCGAAGAAGCGCAAAGTAGCCGCTTCAAAGAAGCAAGTTGCGCAGAAAGTGAAGGCAAATCTACCCGACGTCGGAATCGGCGTAACGCTTGCCCTTGCGCCGGCTAAGAGCAACAGTTCACTCCCGAATGTCGGGCGCGGAGTGGTCCGATAGTCCTTCTTGCTTCGGTGCCAGATCGGAAAAAGTCGCGGTGTGTTGAAGATTCACCACACTTGTGCATGATTCTGCCACAACCGATTTATTCTCTTGCCACCCAGAGTTTCACCCCCTAATCAACTACGCCGGGATGGGATCGTCACGTCTTCCAACAGGCCAAGGACGATTTGGGGTGACAGGTATGAGTGTATCGCGACTAGCATTCGCGCTGGCCATTGTCGGCTTGACGCAGACCGCCTGCCAGACGGGGCAGCGGCTTCCGACGCCGCCGGCTCATCTGGAGTCGCTCACCAAGACGACGCTGAAGCTGCAGGAGATTCCCGCGCCAGCCGTTCCGGTGGATGTGGCCATCTACGAATTTCCGGACCTGACCGGCCAAGCCAAGCCGAACGAAAACTTCGCCGAATACAGCCGCGCGGTGACGCAAGGCGGTGCCAACATTCTCGTCGACGTTCTGAAATCCGCCGGAAACGGCCACTGGTTCAGGGTTGTCGAGAGGGCCGGCCTCAAGAACCTCGTCCAGGAGCGCACCCTGATCGAGAACACGCAGCGCGCCTATAGCCCGAAGTCGGGCAACCTGCCGCCGGTGCGCTTTGCAGGGCTGATTCTGGAAGGCGGCATTGTCGGCTACGATTCCAACGAAAGGACTGGCGGCGCGGGCGCGCGGTACCTGGGAATCGGCGGCGATCTCACCTACCGTTCCGACCTCGTCACCATCGCCCTGCGCGCCGTCAGCGTGCAGAACGGCGAGGTGCTGGTCTCGACCACAACCTCCAAGCAGATCTACTCCTACATGACGCGGGCCGGCGCCTACAAATTCGCCGTCCCGGAGGAACTGCTCGAGGTCGAGCTGGGGATTTCCTACAACGATCCGGGCCACCTTGCCGTTCGCGAAGCAATGGAATTGGCGGTCTATTCGCTCATCGTCGAGGGAATCGGAAACGGGTTGTGGAAACTTGAGGATCCCAGCCAGGAGCAAGTCCTGCTGAACGAATTCTCGCGCACCTACGTGAAAAAAGAGAATGCCGGCAGTTAAGCAGAACGGGTAACTATGACCTCGCTGCTTTCCGGGATCTCCCTCGTTTCTGAGGGCTGGTCGTTATACTCAACTATATAATCAAATTTCTATTAAACTTATACTGAGTTGTTTTGCCGGCTTGCGTGGCATGCAACTGATTCCGTCGCATGCTTCTACAGCGTCTGGGAGGTTTCTTGCGTTGTGTTTACTATTAACGGAACATTAACTTATTTTGCTTGCACCCCTACAACCCACGGTGATAGTTAAGAAAGGGTATCCCGTAGCGGAAGCTCGGGGGTGAGCGTCTCCAGGACGCTTTGGGATTGGGGTTCAACGGGAGCTAATCATGTCACGTTCCAGACTCTATGCGAGCCTGATGGCGAGTGTCGCCGTCACGTCGTTTTCCGGTGCTGCCTATGCAGGCAACACTGCATTTATCAGCCAGTTGGATGACAGCAACTTCGCCTATCTCTCCCAGGAAGGGTCGAACCAGGGCTTCATCTACCAGCACGGCAACCACAACACATTCGCTCCAGTGACCGGGGGCGCGACTCCCGGGCTTGCCCAGAGCGGCAGCAATGCGCTCGGTGTCGAGCAGTTGGGCAACGACAACTACATCGGCGGCATGTTCCACCAGTTCGGCAACAACATCGGTGGCATCGCCCAGTTCGGCTACGAGAACGTGGTCGACCAGTTCCAGCAGACCGGCGAAAACCGCGCAGCGATTTTCCAGGGCGGTTACATGAACCTGGCCCGCAACGTGCAGACCGGCACCGGCAACGACTCCGGCATCATCCAGTTGAACTATGTCGATGTGATCGGAAACTTCGCGAGCAACCAGCAGATCGAGGGCGCCGT
The DNA here is from genome assembly GCA_018823835.1 of Alphaproteobacteria bacterium. Classification (GTDB taxonomy): domain Bacteria; phylum Pseudomonadota; class Alphaproteobacteria; order Rhizobiales; family Rhizobiaceae; genus CAMYMG01. The sequence continues at coordinate 1,777,154 of JAHJHT010000002.1, forward strand.
CAACCACACGACCAACTCGTTCTCGGGCATCCTCCAGGGCGGATACAACAATATCGCTACGGTAACCCAGAAGGGTCAAACCAGTTCAACTGCGTCTATCGCGCAGGGCGGTACGGGAAACCAAGCCTACACCAGCCAGACCGTGGATTTCTATGATCCCCTCGGAGCAGGCGTCGTCAATGGCTACCACATGGGCCTTGGCAACGAAGCAGGGACTCTCCAGGTCGGCCACGACAACCTGGCCTTCAACACCCAGGATTCGAGCACCTCAGGCCTGATGGCAATCATCCAGGGCGGCGACCGCAACAAGGCATTCAACCTTCACACCGGCGGCACCGATCACGAAGCAGCCATCGCCCAGTTCGGTGACGACAATACCGCTGTAAACACCAGCCGCGATGGTACCGGCAACAAGGCCGCAACCCTTCAGATCGGCGACGGAAACTACGCCTCCAACAACTCCAGGGACGGTTTTGGCGACGCCGCCGGCATCATCCAGCATGGCAACGCCAATATTGCTTCGAACGACCAGAACGGCGCGGTCAATCCAGTGACAAATACCGGAGCCACGGCCCTGATCTTTCAGGATGGCACAAGCAATTTTGGCGCAAACCAGCAGTTTGCCCAGATTCTCGACGGCAACAACAACGCCGGCATCGTTCAATTCGGCACATCCAATAGCGGGTGGAACCTGCAGACCGGCGGCCAGAACAACAACGCCGGCATCGTGCAGGGCGGTAACGGTAACGGTGCCAGCAACACACAGACCGGTGGTTCCGACGCGTCGGCCCTGATCGTGCAACTCGGCAACGGCAATGTCGGCGTCAACACGCAGACCAATGTCGATCCGACCTCGGCGCTCATCGTCCAGGGCGGCACCGGCAACACCGGCGTCAACACGCAGACGGACGTCGACAACTCGGATGCGACAATCGTCCAGTACGGCACGGCAGCGCTGGCGAACGTGGCAGGCAACGTGCAGTCCGACTCGAATGGCGCGTCGGCCCTGATCACACAGTTCAACGATGGCGGCTCGATCAACGACGCTTACAACTTCCAGACGGGCGTCGTCGATGCGACGGGCCTGATCGCACAGTTCGGCGGCGACAATACGGCTGTGAACCTGCAGCAGGCTGGCAGTTCGGGTGTCGCCGCAGCCATTCTGCAGGTTGGCGAAGGCAACACGGCCAGCAATACGCAAGGTGGGATTGTTTCGGGTCAGGTTGAAATGCCGGCGTTCACCGAAGCACGTTCAAATGGCTTTTTGGGGGTACAGCGCCGCTACTATTTCGCGCCAGCCACTGTAAGCGGATCGGGGGCAACGCCAGCTGTCGACTCAAATGCGGCGGTGGTACAGGTCGGTGAGCGCAACACTGCCTCGAACAGCCAGGTGGGTGCCTATTCTCCTGGGGTTACCTCCTATCAGACAACGAGATATGAGCAGTCAAAACTGTTAGGAGTCTGGGTCGATACGGGTTCATCAACAAGGACTGTTACCTTGGGAACCCCTTTGGCTCCAGTCGTGACGCCCACCATCGCTTCCAATGCCATCATCGGCCAGTTCGGCGATGACAATGTCGCGGTGAACCAGCAGGTCGCCACTTCGGGTGCCGATGCGGCTTCCGTACAGATCGGCGATCGCAACGGAGCGGTAAACCTGCAGACGATGACAATCGACTCGGCCGCCGCCAATCTTCAGATCGGCGATGACAACAGTGCCACTAACGTGCAGACCATGACCGCAAACTCCAGTGCGGCCACGGTTCAGGTTGGCAACGATAACATCGCGGCCAACCAGCAGACCGGTACGACCGACTCGCTCGCTGCCATCGTTTCCGTGGGTGACAGCAACACTGCCGGTAACGTGCAGATGGCGACTACAGATGCCGATGCAGCCATCGTTCAGGTTGGCGACGAAAATGTCGCCTTCAATAACCAGGACGGCGTGAGCGACGCGCTTGCTCTGGCAGTCCAGGTCGGCAGCCGCAACAGCGCCGCCAACAACCAGGCGCACGATAGCTCGCAGGTCGCGGCGCTGATCGTGCAGGTCGGCGACGATAATGAAGCAGCCAACATCCAGGGCGTTGAAACGGTAACCGTGGAAGTTCTCGGAAATCCGCTATCGACTGCCAATTCCCCGGCAACCTTGTCGGCAGCGGCCATTGTGCAGGCCGGTGATCGCAACAAGGCCGTCAACGTGCAGGGCGGTTCGATCGAGGTCGTGTCGGATCCGATCCTCGGGGCCATCAGGCTGCCTGGTCCGGCAGTTGCCTCGGTGGCGGGCATCGCGCAGTTCGGTGACGACAACGAAGCCGGTACTGTGCAGGTTGCAAGTCTTGGCGCAGTTGCCGGAACTCTGCAGATCGGCGACGACAATACGGCTGCTACTTCGCAGCAGGTCGTTGCGGGCGTACTTGCGGTAACCGTCCAGGAAGGCACCGGCAACGTCGCCGCCACCAACCAGGAAGCAGCCGTTCTTTCGGCGGCCGGGACCATCCAGTCGGGCAATGCCAACACTGCCTTCACGACGCAGGCCGGCAATCTCGACCTGACCGGCGTCACGTCGCTGGACGACCTGACGGGATTGCAGGTGGCCTCCGCCGACCTGTCGCTCACCGCGCAGATCGGCAACGGCAACTGGGCAGTCACCTCGCAGGGCGGCTCCAACAACAAGGCCGGCACGCTACAGAGCGGCAATTCCAACGCCGCACTCACCGTGCAGACCGGTGCAAGCAGTGCCTCGCTCATCGTCCAGGCCGCCGACAGTTCCGGCGCCGTGGTCAACCAGTCGGGCTCCTCGCACAATTCTGGTGTGATCCAGGCCGGCCAGTACAGCTACGCGCTGGTCAACCAGATCGGCAGCTCCAACAACTCGCTGATCCTGCAGAACGGCACCGGAGCAAACGCTGGTGAGGGCAACTACGCGACTGTTTCACAGAGCGGCAATGGCCAGAACTCGCTGGTCATCCAGTCCGGTCACAGCAACGTCGCGTTCGTGACCCAGAACTAGCACCTGTCAAGGACGGGGCGCCACACGGCGCCCCGTCCTTGGTTCCCGCGCAAGCAGGGAGGCAGACATGAAGCGAGAAAGTTTCGCGTTCGCAGGCATTCTGATCTTCATCAGCAGCAGTGGGGCAGAATCCATGGCCAACCAGATTCTCGACGCCGAAATCCTCGACCAGCGGGTCACGCGCTGTGGCGTCAGCATCGAGGGTGACGCCATGAAATCGATCCGGGCATTCATCGAAACGTCCGATGACCTCAAGGGCAAGATCGACATCAATGTACGCAGCCGATCGGGCTCCAACGTCAACGCCACGCACCAGTCGATCGGGTTTCCGGGCAATAGCGTGATTTCCGTGGGGCGCCCCTCGAGCATGCGGATCGAAATGACGGCGACGGCGCAGGGCAGGGAAATCTGCCGCCTGTCGGAAGAGATCGAATTCGAGCAGCCAGGGATCCGGATCTAGCCGGCATCGGAAGGCGCAAGGGATATATGGGCATGATGCACAAATGGATTGGCCGGACAGCACGGGCCGTTGCTGTCTCGGCGCTGGTGCTGGGTACGTCGGTTGCCCAGGCGGAGGACATCTACCTGCTCGATCAGGGCGCCGCGGAAAGCAATCTCAGCCCGCTGATGCAGCCGATCAGCCCCTTCGTCAACGGCGACGCGCAGACGACAACGACAATCGCGCAGATCGGCGAGAACAACTTCGCAACCGCCCGGGTCACCGGCGAGAGCAACCTTTCGGTGATCGGGCAGAGCGGCAGCCGCAACCGCGCGGTGCAGGCGATCGAGGGGCACAATTCGGCAATGCTGCTGGTCCAGGGCGGCAGCAACAATAATGTGCTGCAGGCCAGCAAGGGCGACAACAATTTCCAGCTTGTCGGCGTTTCGGGCAACAACAACAATGTCGGTTACGTGCAGGTCGGCAACAGCCTGGCCGGGGCGCTCGACGTGACCGGCGCGAGCAATTCAACTGTACTGGCGTTGCAGACGCCGGCTTCTGGAAATTATCTGATGCCGACGGGTCTGCGAGGGCTGCAAAACACGGTCGTGGTCATCGTGCCTGGCAGGATGTACGTGATCCCCAAATAGTTGCTGGAGTGAGCGGGCAACTCCGGCTATTCTGCACCAAAATCGGAGACTATCGATGTCGCGTCTGTTTCTTTTGCTTGTTTCGACAACAATGCTGGCCGGGTCTGCTGCGGCCTCGGAGCTGGTTTACCAGCCGACGAACCCGAGCTTCGGCGGCGATCCGCTGAACGGCAACTGGCTGCTGTCACAGGCAACCGCCCAAACCGAGGGCGGCGGTTCGCCCGGCTTCTCGATCGATTTCCCCGATTTCGGCGGCATACCGCAGCCCGACCCCGATCCGGAACCGCTGCCGGACAACTAGTCGTCGGCAGCGGGGTGCGTTGCGGGCCGTCATGGCCTTCGCGCTTCTTCGCGAATTTTGAGCACCCGGCGAGAAGCGGCTCCTTGGCCGAAGCACCTCGCCCGCGTCTCAACCCGCGCGCGTTCCGGCGGATAGCCGGATACGCCCCGTGGGGCCTACGCCGAAAAGCCTGTCCTGAGTGGTTTCAGTCAGTCGGCCGGCGCTGCCTTTTGTCAGCGCTGGCGGATGAACGCCTGGTTGCCGCGGCCCTGCTGGATGACCAGCGCCTGGTGTCCGTTGCCCGACTGGGTAATCGAGGCCGTGTTCTCCATGCCGATCTGCCGGATCAGGCCGACATTTCCGACGCCGGTCTGGCTGATGTTGGCGGTGTTCAGATCGCCGTCCTGCCAGATCAAACCAAGGTTGCCGTTTCGCGGCCTCAGGCTGGAAAGCGACCGGGCGGCCGCCACCGCAGGTCCGACGATGTCGATGGTAGTGGCGCGCGAAAACGAGCCGCTGTCGATCTGCCTTATGTAGGCGGGTGAGAAAGATTCCGCTGCACCTGCCTGTCCGAAGGTCGAGGTCAGTAGAGCTGCCAATGCTATAGTTCTTATTGTCATGTTGTCGTCCCCCTTGCTTCCCGGAAGGTAGCAAACGGGGCATAAAATACCGTGAAGCGGCATGCTTGATGCATGGTGAAGCTGGCGAATAAAATTTTATAGAATTAAACAGGTGGCAATTCGCGGATGGAGACCGGGCACGCCACCGACACTCTGGTCCCGGGCTCTCGGCGACCGGGTCCGGCCAGGCGCCGGCTACACCTTCGTCGAGGGAGTTCAGATCAGTCCTGAAGAGATCTCGCGGCAGGTTTCCACCAGGCTGTTGCGAATGTCCTCGAACCCGCTTGCGTTTCCGATCTTCTGCAGGCAGGGCATGACGACACTGGCGATCGCTTTGCCTGACTTGTCGAGGACCGGTGCGCAGACATCGGTCACGCCGACAAAATGGTGGCTGGGCGAAACCACCGACCCGGCTTTCGCGATACGGTCGAGTTCCTCGTTCAGCGCATCCAGGTCGGCCTCCCGTTCCACCCGCGCAAAGCTCTCTTCGATCATCGTGCGCCGGCGCTCCTTGTCCTGAAATGCAATGACCGTCTGGCCGGAGGCGGCATCCATCGCGGGCCGGCTATACCCGAGCTGCAGCGAGAAGTTGAACTCGGTCGGCGGCGTTGCATTGGCGACGACGACGGTCTCGCCGCGATTGACCACCACGAGGTGGACAGCATGCCCCACGGCCTTGCTCAGCCGCTCCATTGCCGGCAGCGCCACCTCCACCAGGGTTCGCGAGCGGGGCGTACGCATCCCGAGCTCAAACAGCCGATTGCTGAGCGTCAGCTGGTCGGTCGCCGCATCGCGGTGCAGGTAGCCGCGCTCGACCAGCACGAAGACCATCCGGAAGATCTCGCTCTTGGAACGCCCAAGCCGCTCGCCGATTTCGCGCGCGGTCATCGGCGTCGCTTCTGCCGCGAGCAGCTCGAGGATGTCCAGGCCCTTCTCCAATGCGGGTGCGGAGTAGACGGCCCGGTCTTCTGGGATTCGATTCATCGGCTCTTCAGGTATGGGTTTCATAAGTGATCCTTGACATCATATACGAAACCACTTTCTAATGACAATCGTTTGTCGGGCCGCGCCCGCCACAGGGGAATACAATGCAACAAGCTCGGGGATCGAACCCGCAAGGAGACTAGTCATGGATGACAGACTGAGAGCCTTTCTCGATGCAAAGCTCAACATGGATGTAAGCCGCCGCCGCTTCATTCAAGGCGCAGCAGGGCTGACCAGCCTGTCCGTCCTGGGGCTTTCGGCCCAGGCCCGCGCCGCCGACGGCAAGCTGGGCGGCGAACTGAATTTTCTCGGCTGGGACGGCGAGCATGGCGGCAATGTCGCAAAATCGTTCCTCGAGACAAACAACATCAAGATGAACGTATCATTCCAGTCGGCGGCCGACGAGGCGCTGACACGCTTCAACACCGGGGGGCGCGGCGCCATGGACATACTGACCCCGAACAAGGATTTCCAGACCGCGATCCTGAAATCCGGCGTCGAACTGTTCCAGCCGCTGGATCTCGACCGGATCCCGACCGCCAGTGGCCTGTTTCCTGCCTTCAAGGACGCGCCGTGGCTGATGAAGGACGGCAAGACCTACGGCATCCCGATCATCTGGGGCGACGAGCCCTGCGTGTACAATCCCAAGAAGTGGGATGCCATGCCGGCCAAATACACGGATTTCGCCGACCCCAAATACAAGGGCGAGCTGGTGCTGCTCGACGATCCGTTCGGCAATATATGGCTGTGGGCAAAGACCCTCGACATGCCCGAGCCGAGCCGCCTGACCGCCGAGCAGCTGGAACAGGTGCTCGAGGCGATGCTCAAGGTGAAGCCGAACGTCGTGACGATCGGCTCGTCGCATGGCGACATGGCCGACGTGCTGGTTCGCGGCGATGCCTCGATCGGCATCGGCGGCTGGGCCTACCAGGTGGTAATCGCCAAGGAGAAGGGTGTCGACCTTGTGGTCGGATCGCCTTCGGTGGACGGCACCTTCTTCTGGTCGGACGCCTATGCCATCGCCGCCGACGCGCCCAACGTAGACAACGCCTATGCGTTCATCGACTTCATGACCAAGCCGGAATCGAACGCGGCACTCGCCACTGAACTGGCCTCGGGCTGCACGGTCGAGGCCGCTTTCGACCTCATGGGAGCCGACATCCGCGGCATGTTCCCGTATGACAATGTCCGCGCACCCGGGGGCGGCATTCTCGGCACGCAGATCGTCGTGCCACCGCAGGAGCCGGATGGCGATGTCGTCGGCGCGTCCTCGTGGGTCGAGGCATGGCAGACGTTCAAGGCCTCCTAGGACCAACAAGGGCGCGGCGTCAGACGATGCCGCGCCCGATCTGTCCGGCTGTGCCATCGTTCAGTAAGCGATCCAATCCATGACGAACGAACCGTCCACACAGAGTGGCCAAGCACGCCTGACGCTGGCAGCCATGATTCCTGCCAGCGTGTTCTATGCGGCCTTCTTTGCCGTGCCGATGGTGTGCCTGCTTGTGCTGAGCTTCTGGACGACAAAGAGCTTCGTGCTGATCCCCGGCTTTTCGCTGGCCAACTATGTGAAGGTCTTTACCTCGCCGCTCTACCAGGCGCTGATGCTGCGCACCGTGGGCGTGGCGCTCGCAACCACGGCGATCATCGTTCCAACCGCATTCGCGCTCGCCTACTGCATGCGCTTTGTCTTCGAACGCCGTGGCCAGCTGATCCTGCAGGTCGTCCTGCTGTCGCTGTTCAGCGGTTATCTCGTCCGCATCTATGCGTGGCGCACGATCCTCGGAAAGCAGGGACTGCTGAACTCGACGCTGGAATGGACCGGGCTGATCAACGAACCGCTTGAATTCCTCATCTACAGCAACTTCGCTGTGGTGGTGACGCTCAGTGGCCTGCTGTTGCCGCTTGCCGTGCTGCCGCTCTACTCGGCCATGCTGAACGTGCCGCGCGATCATCTGGAGGCGGCGCGCGATCTCGGCGCCGGCCGGCTGCACATTCTGCGCACCGTGCTGGTGCCGATGACTCTGCCGGGCCTGCGCACCGCCTTCGCGTTCTCCTTCCTGCTTGCCGCCGGCGACTTCGTCACGCCAAGCCTGGTGGGCGGGACCCAGAGCATGCTGATCGGCAACATCGTCGCTGACCAGTTTCGCGGCATCGGGTCGAACTGGCCGCTGGGCGCGGCCATGGCCTTCGTGGTGGTGGCAATCATGCTGGCTGTCTACCTCTCCACCACGCGCCTTATCCGGTGGGTGACGCGATGGTGAGGCGAACCGGATTGCTGCCGGCCGTATTCGTCGGGATCGTCGTCGTCTACCTGTATGCGCCGATCGCCGTCATCGTGCTGTTTTCGGTCACCACGTCGCCCCGGCTGAGCATGCCCATCGAGGGGTTGACGCTGGACTGGTACGCGAATGCGTTTTCCAATCCGCTGATGTCGACCGCCCTGCAAAACAGCCTCGCACTGGCGCTGGTGTCGGCGATCGTCTCGGGCGCTTTCGGCGCCACCCTCTCTTTCGGCATTGTCGCGCTCAAGGGGGGCAGGATGCGGGCAGCGCTGCTTTCCGCCAGCCTGTTGCCGGCGATCGTTCCGCTGCTGGTGATCGGCATCTCTCTGGCAGTGTTCTTCCGCGCGCTGGGCTTGCCACAGGGACTGTTCAACTCCGCTGTCGGGCACATCATCGTCAGCCTGCCCTTCGTCGTCCTGACCATGAACGCGCGGCTGGAAACATTCGACTTCAGCACGCTCGAGGCGGCGCGGGATCTCGGCGCGACGCCGTACCAGGCGTTTCGCGACATCACCTTTCCGATGATCCGTCCCTCCATCATCGGCGCGGCGCTTCTGGCAGCCGCACTCTCCCTCGATGAGTTCGTCGTGACGTGGTTCAACATCGGTAACCAGCAGACCGTGCCCGTGCTTGTATGGGGGCTGATGCGCAGGGGCGTCGATCCATCCATCAATGCCATCGCGACGCTGCTGCTGGTGCTGCTCGTCGGCCTCGTCGTGGCTTCCAACTTGGTCAATCGAAAGAAATCCAGTGCCTGAAACCGCCGTAGAAATCATGGGCGTGAGCAAGTTGTTCGGCGACACCAGAGCGCTGGAACATATCGATTTTCGCGTCGAAGATGGCGAATTCGTCTCGCTTCTTGGCGCCAGCGGCTGCGGCAAGTCGACCTTGCTGCGCATCCTGGCCGGATTCGAGCGGCCGACGACCGGCACCGTCCAGATCTACCAGCAGGACGTGACGCAGTGGCCGCCCGAGAAGCGGCCTACCAATCTCGTGTTCCAGCGCGGCGCGCTTTTCCCACACATGACGGTGCGGGAAAACATCGGCTACAGCCTGAAGCTGAGGCGCTGGACCCCGTCGCGCATCGATGCGCGAATCGAGGAAATGCTCGCGCTGGTTCGGCTCGACGGATTGGGGGACCGCGCGCCGTCGCAGCTGAGCGGAGGCCAGGCCCAGCGCGTTGCGCTGGCGCGGGCCCTGGCCAGCGAACCGCGCGTCCTACTGCTCGACGAGCCGCTGTCGGCTTTGGACCTGAAACTGAGGCAGCAGATGCAGCTGGAACTGAGGGCCATCCAGAAGCGCCTGGGCGCAACCTTTGTGTTCGTCACCCACGACCAGACCGAAGCGCTGGTCATGTCCGATCGCATCGCCATCATGAACAATGGCCGCATCGTCCAGTACGGCACGCCGCGCGACATCTACCGCCGGCCGAACTCGGTATTCGTCTCCGACTTTGTCGGCGCAACCAACCTTTTGAGCGGCGTCGTAGGCTCGATCGATGGAGAGCGCATCGTGCTGCAAACCGCGAGCGGAGCCTTCGCCGCACCGAAGGGCACCGAGCAGTTGCGCAAGGGCGAGCGGGCGGTCCTGTCGCTGCGTCCCGAAGCGGTGCGGCTGCATCCCGGAACGGGGCGGACGGCCGAGGGTTCGAGCGTCAGCGGAAACATCGCCGAGATCATCTTCCAGGGCAATTGCGTGCGCATCGGGACCCAGATACTGCCGGATGCGACCATCTGGGCCGAACTGCGCGACGATGAAGCCGATGGCCTGACGCCGGGCGACCCGGTGACGCTGAGCTGGGCCGAGAGCGCGGCGGCCGTCATGAAGGAGGAGCCGCAATGAGCCGGAAGCCGGAGACTGCCGAACTCCTGATCCGTCATGCCTACGTCATCACCATGGATGACAGCGCCACGATCATCGAGAATGGCGCCGTCGCCGTCAGCGGCGAAGGACGCATCCTGGCGGTCGGCGATGACGCCGAAATCTCGGCACGCTACGCGGCCAGCCGCACGATCGACGCGAAGGGTGCGCCGGTTCACCCCGGCTTCGTGGAGTGCCACCTTCACGCTTCGTACCATCTGTTTCGCGGCGTCTTGCCGGACCAACTGGTGGAGAGCGACTCCTTCGACACTTTCGAGGGCCACTTCTACAACACCGTTACCGATGAAGACGAATATCTATCGGTGCTGCTGGCCTGCATGGAGATGGTGCGCAACGGAACGACCTGCTTCATGGAAGCCGGTACGGTGCTGACGCCCGAAATGGCAGCGCGTGCGGCCAGGCAAGTCGGCGTCCGCGCCGTGCTCGGCGATGCATTCATCTGGGACCAGCCGCAAGGCTTTTCCCAGGGCAAGAACGAAACGAGGGACGAGGGTTGCGCAACCTGCGCCGCGCAGGCGCGGTTGCACACCGTGCTGGAGCGTGCGCCCAAGACGCGCGCCGAGGCACTGTCGGTCCTGGGAACTCAGCTCCAGCGCAATTCCGACCCTGACGCCCTGGTGACCGGACACGTGGCCGTGCTTGGGCTGGGCACGGCGAGCGAGGAACTGATGATGACGGCCAAGGCCTGCGCCGATGCAGCCAAGGTGACGCTTAACATCCACCAGTCCTACAGCCCGGCCGACACCGAGGCTGACCGCCAGCGTTTCGGCAAGGACCCGCTGGTCCATCTCTTCGAGACCGGCTTTCTCGATCGCAACGTCACTTTCGGCCATGCCAACCACCTGACGGACGCCGAGTGCGAGGTGCTGCTCGACCGCGGAACATCGATTGCCTGGGCCCCGGCCGCGTCGATGATGTGGGGCCACGGCAGCGCGCTGCACGGGCGTCATGCCGAGCTGTGGCGCCGCGGCGCAAGCATCGGTCTCGGTTCGGACTCGCCGAACTGGTCGAACGATTTCGACCTCTGGCGGCAGTCGAACCTTGCCGTGATGACCGCCCGCGACGTCAAGATGGATCGCACCTATCTGGTCGCCGAGGATGGCATCTACATGGCGACGCGCGGCGGGGCGCGGGCCGTCGGACTCGAAACGAGCATCGGTTCGCTCGAAGCCGGAAAGCGTGCCGATATCGTGATCCATACGCTCGACCGGCCGGAAATGGTGCCCAGCACCAACATGATCCGCAACCTGTTCTACGCGTCGCGCTCGAAGTCGGTCCATACCGTGATCATCGACGGGCGGGTGATCCTGGAACAGGGCCGCTTCTGCGCGCTCGACGAAGTCGAAATCTACGCGGAGGTGCGCAAGGCATCGGCGGCATTGCTTTCGCGGATGGGCCACACAGTCGCACCCAATGCAGTGCCGCGCCCGCGGCGCGGCGCATGACGGCCAGCGGAAGGAAACAAGGGAAAATGCCCGCGCGCCAGGTATCGGTCCAGCTTCATCCGGAGCTGTTCGGCGAAAGCGAAAAGCTGATCGCGCGCAGCGGCTCGCTCACGGCGACCGCTTTTCGCTACGGGTCCGGTGTCGCCGGCCTGCGCGTGGACAATGGCGTCGGCACGGTGACACTGCTGCCGTTTCAGGGCCAGCAGGTATGGGATGCGGCGTTTCTCGGTCGCAGCCTGGCCATGCGATCGATGTTCGACGAACCGCAGCCGACCCGCGACTACCTTTCCACCTACGGCGCTCTGTTCCTGCACTGCGGCGGGACGGCGATGGGAAACCCAGGGCCGGCCGATACCCATCCGCTGCATGGCGAGTTGCCCAACATTCCATACACCAGCGCGCAACTGGTGCTGGGCGAGGACGACGCCGGCGGCTATGCCGACCTGACCGGCATTGCCCGCGACACGCTGGCCTTCGATCATGATTTCGTGTCGCGCCCGCGTGTTCGCCTCCGTGAGGGTTCTACGGTCCTCGACATCGCCATCAATGTCGAGAACCGCGCCAGCAAGCCGCTGGCGTTCTTCTATCTCGCGCACATCAACTTTCGCCCTGCCGACGGGGGACTGCTGATCGACACAGTGCGCAGCGACGACAGCAGCATCGTCATGCGGCAGCCCGCATCGGCCGAGGCATCGGAATGGGACGCTGCTTCTTTCCGGTCCCTAAAAGCCGGCGTGGCCATCGAACCCGAAGCGGTCCTGATGCTGAAGCCGGAGACCGGCGAGGACGGCTGTGCCCACGCCCTGCACCGGCGCCCTGACGGCACCGGCGACTTTGTCAGCTATCGGCCATCGGAATTGCCCTATGCCGTGCGCTGGATAACCCGCAGCGGGGACCAGGACGCACTTGGTCTGCTGTTGCCGGCAACAGCAGCTCCGAACGGCCGTGCGGCGGCGATCAAAGAAAACCAGATCGTCTGGATCGAGCCCGGCGCATCCTACGACGCATCGTTGCGCTTCGGCGCTGCCGATGCCGAGGCGGCAAGCCGGCTCGAGGCAGAGATACTGACAATCCGTGACAGTTAAGATGATGACCAAAAGCGACAAGAAAGAAAACATGCCAGCTACCCCGCAGCCCTATGGCGGCAACGCCTTTACCAATGTCGATTTCGACCGGCGCGGGAGGCAACTGGGGTTTATCAGCTTCCCCCATTCGCCGCATTCGGATGCGTGGGGCGTGACGCAGATTCCCATCGCGGTGATCGCCAATGGCGAGGGACCGACGGTCGTCATCGAAGGCGGCAACCACGGCGATGAGTATGAAGGTCCGATCGCCATCGGGGAACTGGCGCGCGAACTTGATCCTGGGCGGCTGCAGGGTCGGCTGATCCTGATGCCCGCCAACAATGTCCACGCGGTGCTGGCCGCGCGGCGAACCTCGCCGGTCGACGACATCAATTTCAACCGGACCTGGCCGGGCAATGCAAAGGGCACGATCACCGAGCAGATTGCCGCCTATATGTCACAGCGCATCTTTCCGATGGCCGACGCCTTTCTCGACCTTCACTCCGGCGGCTCTTCGCTCGACATATTGCCGAGCGCCATCATAGAGCCGACCGACGACCCCGCGCTGCATCGCCGCAACGTCGATGCCGTCAAGGCGTTTGGCGCGCCCTACAATGTCGTCATCTCCAACATGGGCGACAAGCGCACGGCAACCGCCACCGCATGTGCCGCCGGGCTGGTCACCGTCGGCACGGAAATGCGCGGCGGCGGGACCGTTTCGCTGGATGCGCTCGACATCTGCCGGCGCGGCGTCGCCAATGTTCTGGCCCATCTCGGGCTGCTTGAATGCGAGGGCGGTCCACCGCGACAGGACGACCAGCCGGTTCTGGAACTCGCCGGGCCCGCAGCCTATGTCTACGCCACGGGCGACGGCGTGTTCGAGCCGTTCCATGCCAATGGCACGGTGGTGTCAGCGGGCCAGCCGGCGGGGCGGATCCACCGCATCTGGGACCTGACCGCACCGCCGGTGACCCTGCATTACGGTACCGACGGGATCGTCTATGGACGTCGCCATCCCGGGCGGGTGGAGCAGGGCAATTGCTGCGTCGTCGTCGCCTCCGAGTATGGCGGCCTGACATGATCAGTATCGCTGATATCGAAGCGGCCCGCGGCCGCATCGCGCCGCACGTCCGGCGCACCCCGGTGATGGCGGCAGATCTCGCCCGCGACCCGTTGCCGGTCACAGCGAGCGTCACGATGAAGCTGGAGCTCAACCAGGTAACGGGGTCGTTCAAGGCGCGCGGTGCGATGAACCGGTTGCTCGGTTCGCCGACGGACGAAATGCGCAACGGCATCGTCACGGCCTCCGGCGGTAATCATGGCCTCGCCGTTGCCCGTACCGCAAAGGTGGCGGGTGTGCCGGCCGTGGTCTTCGTGCCTCGGACGGTGTCGCCCGCAAAGGTCGAAAAGATGCGAAAATGGGATGCGGACGTGCGCATCGTCGGCGATGAATGGGGCGCCTCCAACGAGGCGGCGCTGGAGCACGCCGCGACCAGCGGAGCGGCCTATTTCCACCCCTTCGCCGACCCTCTGGTTGTCGCCGGACAGGGCACGCTTGGCCTGGAGCTGATGGAACAGATAGATGATTTCGACACGATCGTCGTGGCGATCGGCGGGGGCGGGCTGGTGGCGGGCCTGTCGACGGCGATCAAGGCAAGGCGACCCGACGTGCGCATCGTTGCCGTCGAGCCGACCGGCTCGCCGACCATGAAGGCATGCCTCGACGCGGGTGAGGTCGTTACCCTGTCGGAAATGAGCAGTCGGGTAGCCACGATGAGCTGCAGGCGAACCGACGAGCGCCTGTTCGAGATAGCGCGGCGCAACCTGTCGGACATCGTGCTGGTGTCCGACGAAGCGATGCTCGCCGCCTCGCAATGGCTCTGGTACGAGTTCGGCATTGCGGCCGATCTCGCCGGGGCAGCATCCATCGCGGCGATCCGGAGCGGGCACGCTGCCTTCAAGGACAGCCGGGCGATCTGCGCCGTGATCTGCGGGGCGGGAGCGGAGGGCATTTCGCCGTGAAGATCATGGTCGCCGGCGGCGGTACTTTCGGCAAGGAGCATCTGGGCACCTTGCGTTCGATTGGCGGCGTCACGCTGGCCGTTGCGGAAACACGGCAGGACGAGCGCGAGAGGCTCGTCGGGATGTTCGGACTGGCCGACCATGACGAAGACGCCTTTACCCTGATCGAGCGGTTTGCGCCCGACGGGCTCGTGGTTGCAACGCCCGCCGACGCGCATGCGCCTCTCGCCGTTGCTGCTCTGAGACGCGGCGTCCCCGTACTCGTCGAAAAGCCGGTCGCGCCCGACAGCGGCACGATGCGGCAGCTTTGCGCCGCCGATGCCGCGAGCGAGGCCTTCCTCCAGCCAGGCCACATCCTGCGGTTTTCGCCCAGCCACAGATCGCTGCATGACATCGTGCGGCTGGGCGAGATCGGTGCCATGCTGCACTTCAGTTCGAGCCGGTTTCGCGACGAAAGCCATGTTTCGCGCTATCGCGACATCGATCCGGTGCTGATGACGATGATCCACGACATCGACCTGGCGGTATGGTTCGACGGCAGCGCCGCCTTGTCGGCCGCTGCGTCGAGGCTGCCTTCGGGAACGTCCCGTTCGTTGACAACGGCGACGCTTGCCAGTGCCAATGGCGTAACCTGGCGCCTGTCCACTGCCTGGCTGCACCCGGGTCCGGCCTGTCCGCCGGACCGCATCGAGGTCTTCGGCGCCGAAGGCAGCGTAACACTCGAGGCCGGGCGTGGGATCGAGGTGTACGGCAAGAACGCCAGGCACATCGCCGTCGGCGAGACCGAGGATCCGCTTCGCGAGGAACTTAACTGCTTCATCGCCGGCATTCGCGCGGGGGCATCGAAGGCTCCGGTGACGCCTCAGGATGCGCTGAACGGCCTGCTTGCGGCCGAGATGATCCTGCGGGCATTGTCCGAAAAATGATCGTCGACGCGCATCTGCATCTGTTCAGGCATGGCTACAGGCCGGCCAGCGCGGCAGGACTGCCGAGCGACGTCGACGCCTATGAAAGGCATATGCAAGAACATGCGATCGAGGCTGGGCTCGTCGTCTGCTACGAGGGCGAGGAAATCGATCCCGTCAACAATGAGCATGTACGCGCACTGGCCGCGACCCGCCCCTGGATCAGGAGTGTCGCCTTTCTCGATCCGCAGCCGCCGTCGCCGCAGCGGATCGAGAAGTTGCTCGATGCCGGGCATATCGGGATAGCGCTCTATCTGCCGGACGCGGCGTCGGCGACAGCACTGTGCCGCTGGCCTTCGCCGATCTGGGAAAGGCTGAACCGGGCGTTGGCAATCATATCCCTGAACGCGCGACCCGAAGCGATCGCGCGGCTGTCGCAAGTGGTCGAGAGCGCGTCGGAATGCGCGTTGCTTTTCTCGCATCTGGGCCTGCCGGGACGCGACGACAATGCGACCACCGCAGAGGCCGAGAAACGGCTCGAACCGCTGCTTGCCCTGTCGGGTTCGCGCAATGTCGGCGTCAAGGTATCGGGGCTCTATGCCATCGACCCGGTGGCGCCGCATAACGGTGCGCAGCCTTACGTGGAACTGGTGCTCAGCCGTTTTGCCGCGTCGAACGTGCATTGGGGGTCGGATTTCAGCCCGTCGCTCGAATTCGGGTCGTTCAGGGGCACGATGGCCGTTTCGGGACTGCAGGGGCTGGACGAGCGGGAACGGCGCCTGCTGTTCGGCGAAGGACTGATGTCCAAGATCCGCCGCGCCGAACGCTCCCGACAGGGTTGAGATCGCGGTTGCGGGGACCGGCTTAAAACTATGCGCCGACGCGCATTGGGGGAGGCATGCCGTGCGACAGGATTTGACGGGCAGGGTGGCGCTGGTCACCGGCGCCAGTTCGGGCATCGGCCGCGCCATGGCCAGAGCGCTCGCCGCCGAGGGGATGCGGGTCGCGCTTATTGGCCGCTCAACAGACAGGCTCAATCTGCTTACCGACGAGATTGGCAGCCAGGCAGCTGCGATTGCAGCCGATCTGACCAATGCCGACCAACTCGAGAACGCGGTTGCAGAGACCGTCGCCCGATTCGGGCCTATCGACGTGTTGCTGCCGAATGCCGGCGTCTACATTTCTGGCGATGTCGCCGAGGGGGATCCAGACGCCTGGGATCGGCTGATCGCCATCAACGTCAGCAGCGTGTTTCGCCTGGTGCGAGCAGTGCTGCCCGGCATGATCGCTCGGCAAAGCGGCCACATCATCGTCACCTCTTCAGTGTCGGGTCATCAGGCTTTCCATGGCGAACCGATCTACTCGGCTTCCAAGCACGCCATTCAGTCATTCGTGCATGGCCTGCGCCGCCAAGTGGCGGGGCACAACATTCGTGTCGGGGAGGTTTCGCCCGGCGTCGTTCTCAACGAGTTGTGGGGCTATACCGACGCAGCAAGCATCGCTGCGAAGGTAGAAGAGCGAGAAGGGCTTCAGTCCGAGGATGTGGCCGAGGCAGTGGTTTTCATGTTGACCCGTCCGCCCAACGTCACGATCAGGGACCTCGTGATCCTGCCACAAAACGAGGACGTTTGAAGGGTCGGGCGATGCCCTCGAGGCAGGGGCGGGACGCTGGCTGTTGAAGAACTGCAATGCCATCGCCAAAGCGGCGAAACCACGGTCAACGACAGGCGGGGGAGGCGGAGCCACAGCAACGCGTAGCGGTGCCGACTGCGAAATCCCTCATCCCGTCCTCACGGCCGCCAATTGCTGGAAGTTCGCCATCAGGTCGTTGAACTTCTCGCCCTGGATGGCGACGTGGAGGCGCAATGCAGTGGCAGTGGCCTTGGAATCGGATCGCTGCAGCGCCGCAAAGATCGCCCTGTGTTCCTTCATCGATTGCGGCATGCGACCGGTAACGCGCAGCTGCATCCGCCGGTAGGGCTTCAGCCGCTTGTGAAGCCGGGCGGCCTCGCGTGCAAGAAAGCGGTTGCTGCTGGCTTCGTAGATCAGATGGTGGAACTTCTCATTTTCCCGATAGTACTCGTCGGAATCGCCTTGCTGGATGGCCCTCTCGCACGCCTCTATCGTCAGGTTGATGTCTGCGATCTGCTGGCTGGTGATGTGCCTCGCCGCCCGGAAACCGCACATCGCCTCGATCTCGGCCATGACCTCGAACATCTCGACAAGCTCGACAAAACCGGGATGGCGGATGAAGGCGCCCCGCCGGGCCTCCAGCGTCAAGAGACCGGATGCCGCGAGCGCCTGAAACGCCTCGCGCAGCGGCGTGCGCGAAACGCCGAACTGCTCGGCGAGCTTGACCTCGTCCAGACGTTCGCCATCGGCGAACTCTCCGGTGACGATCATCTGCTCGATGCGTTCGCGAACTGAATCTGCAATGCGTGTGCCCATGGCCCCATCATCGCCAATCCGTGCCGAAATGCAAAGTTCTTCTTCTTGTATACAAGAAGTTTGACTTTGCATCCAGAACATGGTCCGGTTGCAGGGTTGTCAGGACCGGAGGAGGTACCTGCGATCACAATCTCCTGGGAGGAAACCATGAAATTAGGACTATCCGCGCTTGCGGGCATGCTGGCCGCATCCATCGCATTGACGGCTTCCGCGCAAGCCGAAACCCTGAAGGCGTCACACCAGTTTCCGGGCGGCAAGGGTGACGCGCGCGATGAAATGGTCCAGCTTTTCGCCAAGGAACTGGCGGCGGCGGATGTCGGGCTCGATGTCCAGGTCTATCCGGGCCAGTCGCTCTACAAGGCCAAGGAACAGTGGGGCGCGCTGACCAAGGGCCAGCTCGACATTACCTCGTTCCCGCTCGATTACGCGTCGGGCCGCGTGCCGCAGTTTTCGGCTACCCTGATGCCGGGCCTGGTGCGCAACCATGACCGTGCCAAGCGGCTTAACGCATCGCCCTTCATGACCGACATCAAGAAGCTGATCGAAGACAATGGCGCGATCGTCATCGCCGATGCGTGGCTCGGCGGGGCCTTCGCCTCGAAGAAGAACTGCATCACCTCGCCCGACACGATCAAGGGTCAGGTGACGCGTGCCGCCGGTCCCGCCTTCGAGCAGATGCTGGTCGGCGCCGGCGCCTCGATCTCGTCGATGGCCTCGTCGGAAATCTACACCGGCATGCAGACCGGCGTACTCGATGCCACCAACACCTCGTCGGGGTCGTTCGTTTCCTACCGCCTCTATGAGCAGGTCACCTGCCTGACCGAACCGGGCGAGAATTCGCTCTGGTTCATGTATGAGCCGATGCTCATCTCAAAGGAAACCTACGACCGCCTGACGCCCGAACAGCAGGCCGCCGTGATGGCAGCCGGCAAGAAGGCTGAAGAGTATTTCGACAAGGAGGCCGCGGGCCTCGACGACAAGATGGTCGAAGCCTTCAAGGGCGCCGGGGTGGAGGTCGTTTCCATGTCGAAGGAGGACTACGACGCCTGGCTGGCGATCGCCAAGGAGACTGCCTACAAGGAATTCGCCGAGAAGGTGGATGGCGGGCAGGACCTGATCGACAAGGCCCTCGCCGTCGAATGAGCCGATGAACGGGGGAGCCAGCCTCCCCCGTTTCCGTTCTCCCGGTCCCATCGCATCCGAGGTATCCCCGGAATGAAACGCTATGTCTCAATCGTCGAGGCGCTGTCGCGGCTTTGCGGAGTGGCGTCCATGCTCCTGATTGCGGCCTCCACCCTGGTGGTCTCGCAGATGGTGTTCATGCGCTATGTCCTCGGCGCCTCCACCGCCTGGCAGACCGAATTCGTGGTCTATGCGATGATCGCCTCCACCTTCATCGGCGCACCCTATGTGCTGCTGCTCAAGGGGCATGTCTCGGTCGATCTGTTGCCACTGATGATCGGCGGCCTCGGCAAGCGGGTGCTGGACGTTATCGCCGCGGTGCTGAGCCTGATGTTCTGCGCGCTGCTGGGCTGGTCGGGCTGGCATCACTTCTACGAAGCGCTGTCGAAGGGCTGGACCACCGACACGGTGTGGGCCCTGCCGCTGTGGATTCCGCTGCTGCCGCTGCCGCTCGGCGTCGCCATCCTCTGCCTCCAGTACATCGCCGAGATCTACAAGAGCTGGTCCGGCGTCGAGGTGCAGCCCGCATGAGCCCGCTGGAAATCGGCCTTCTCATCATGGTCGTGCTGATCGCGCTGTTCGCCATCGGCATGCCCATCGCCTTCGCGCTCGGTGCGGTCTCGATCGGCACATTGCTGCTGATCGACGGCTTCCGCTCGCTCGACATTCTCGGCGAGACCTTCTTCTCCGGCCTCAACTCGTTCACCCTGGTGGCGATCCCGATGTTCATCCTGATGGGATCTGCCGTGGCCAACAGCCCGGCCGGCAAGGACCTCTACGAGGCACTCGACCGCTGGCTCAACCGGGTTCCGGGCGGACTGGTGCTGTCCAATCTCGGCGCATGCTCGCTGTTTGCGGCGCTGTCGGGATCGTCGCCCGCCACCTGCGCCGCGATCGGCAAGATGGGCATCCCGGAAATGCGCAAGCGCGGCTATCCGGACGAAATCTCGGCAGGCTCGATCGCCGCCGGCGGGACGCTCGGTATCCTCATCCCGCCATCGCTGACCATGATCGTCTACGGCATCTCGACGGAAACCTCGATCGGGCGGCTGTTTCTCGCCGGGGTTCTGCCCGGCATGATGCTGACGGCGATCTTCATGCTCTGGACGCTTTATTCCTGCTGGCGCAAGGGGCTGACGCTGTCGGATGTTTCACAGCACTATTCGCTGCGGCAGAAGCTCGAGATCCTGCCACGGGTCCTGCCGTTCCTGGCGATCATCGCGGGCATATTGTTCGTGCTCTACGGCGGCGTCGCCACGCCGTCGGAGGCTGCGGGCGTCGGCGCGCTGTTCTGCCTGGTGCTGGTGGTCGTGGTCTACAGGATGTTTTCCGTCGGTCCCTTCATTTCGATGTTCCGGGATTCGACGCGGGAATCGGTGATGATCATGATGATCATTGCGGCGTCCGAGCTGTTCGCCTTCACCCTGTCGTCGACATTTGTCACCCAGAGCATCGCAGGCTGGATCTCCGACCTGGAGGTCAACCGCTGGGTGCTGATGGGCATCATCAACCTGTTCCTGCTCATCGCCGGCTTTTTCCTGCCGCCGGTGGCGGTGATCCTGATGACGGCCCCGATCCTGCTGCCGATCATCACCAACGCCGGCTTCGACCCCTACTGGTTCGCCGTCATCCTGACCATCAACATGGAAATCGGGCTGATCACGCCACCGGTGGGTCTCAATCTCTACGTCATCAACTCCATCGCACCGGACATCTCGCTGGGCACAATCCTGCGCGGATCCCTGCCCTATGTGGGATGCATGGTCCTCGCCATCGTGCTGTTGTGCATCTTTCCGCAGATCGCCACTTTCCTGCCTACGCTCGTCATGGGAGGGGCGCTGTGAACCGCTCCGGATTCTTCTATGACCTCTTGTCGACCCTGTTCGACAGACCCCACCTGGCCCGCGTCAAGGGTGACGGGCGCTCGATCACCGCGCTCTGCGAGGATCTGATCGCCAGCTCGAGCGAGGGCGCGTCCCACAACATGGGCCAGCAGATCCTGTCCAGCTTCACCGAACTGACGCCGCAGGGCGAGATCGAGTTCTTCAACTACCTGACCGAGCGGATGGACATCGACGCCGACCGTCTGCAGCGGCTCTCGGCTGCCTATCAGGCAGACCGGTCACCGGAAAATCTTGCCAGCCTGCTTGCCGCCGCCGAGCCGAAACGGCAGGAACTTCTGCGCCGCATCAACCGGGTGCCTGGCGCCACCGGGGAACTGGTGAACATGCGCGCGAGGCTGCTGCTGCTGTTGAAGGACAATCCGTCCTTCGGGCGCACCGACCTCGATTTCCAGCACCTGTTTGGCTCGTGGTTCAACCGCGGCTTCCTGGTGCCGCGGCGCATCAACTGGCAGAGCCCGGCCAACATTCTCGAGAAGATCATCAAGTACGAGGCCGTTCACGCCATCGACGACTGGGACGATCTGCGCCGCCGTGTCGAGCCTGCCGACCGGCGCTGCTACGCCTTCTTCCATCCCGTCATGCCCGATGATCCGCTGATCTTTGTCGAAGTAGCGCTGGTCAAGGGCGTGCCGGATTCGGTGCAGGCCATACTTGCCGAGAACCGCAAGGTACTCGACCCCGAGAGCGCAGACACGGCGGTGTTCTATTCGATCTCCAACTGCCAGGCGGGCCTGCGCGGCGTGTCGTTCGGCAACTCGCTGATCAAGCAGGTGGTCGAGGACCTGCGCGCCGAGGTGAAATCGATAGGTACCTTCGTGACGCTGTCGCCAATGCCCGGCTTCAATCGCTGGCTGCAGCAGGCTATCGCGAAAATGCCCACCCCGCCGGCCTGGGCGGCCCAGATCGCTGCGGCCATGGAATCGGGGACGGCCGACGGCCTCGATGAACAGGCGCAATGGCTGCGCCGGCAAGCTGCCCACTACCTGGTCAACGAAAAGGACCGCCACGGCATGCCGCGGGATCCTGTAGCGCGGTTCCATCTCAACAACGGCGCGATGGTGCATGACATCCATGCTGGCGCCGACATGTCGGCAAACGGCGTGCGGCAATCCTGCGGCCTGATGGTCAACTACCTCTACGATCTCAAGAAGATCGGCCAGTTCCACGAAGGGTTTGCCGAAAACCATACGGTCTTCACGTCGAGGAGCGTCAAGACCCTGGCCGACGCGGCGGCCCCGAACAGCAGCGGCAGGATACTGATAAATGGCACGTAACCACCTCTTTGACGGACTGCTCGCCGACAAGCTCTCGAGCCCCGCCGCCCGCAAGGCCCTGTTTGCAACCCTGCCGGACGACGGTCGCCGCTACACCTACGGCGATGTCGAGGACGTCTCGGGCCGCTTCGCCAATGTGCTGGTCGAACTGGGGGTCGAACCCGGCGACAGGGTCGCCGTGCAGGTGCCGAAATCCATCGAGGCGATCATGCTCTACCTGGCGGTGGTGCGCGCAGGCGCGGTGTTCCTGCCGCTCAACACCGGCTACACGCCGGCGGAGATCGAATATTTTCTCGGCAATGCGACACCGCGCATCTTTGTCTGCGACCCCAGGAAGCGCGCCGACTACGAGGCGTTGACGGCCAGTCTCGGCATCGGGCTCGAGACCATGGGCGTCTGGCAGAACCACGACACCAGCGCCGGCTCGCTCAACGACGCGGGGCTTGCGGCGCCGACCGGCTTCAACTCGGTTGCCCGGTCAGCCAATGACCTCGCCGCCATCCTCTACACGTCCGGCACCACCGGGCGCTCGAAGGGCGCGATGCTGAGCCACGCCAACCTCCTGTCCAACGCAGAGACGCTGGTCGACGTCTGGCGGTTCACTGCCGATGACGTGTTGCTGCATGCGCTGCCGATCTTCCACACCCACGGCCTGTTCGTCGCCACCAATGTCACATTGTGCGCCGGCGCCTCGCTTATCTTCCTGCCCGGTTTCAGCACCGAAGCGGTCATTGCCAATATTCCCGATGCGACCAGCATGATGGGCGTGCCGACCTTCTACACACGGCTGCTCGACGATGCCGGCTTTACCGGCGACCTCGTGCGCCACATGCGGTTGTTCATTTCCGGCAGTGCGCCGCTGCTGGCCGAAACCCATGTGCAGTTCGAAGAGCGCACAGGCCACCGCATCCTTGAGCGCTACGGCATGACAGAGACCAACATGAACACGTCCAACCCCTATGAGGGCGAGCGCAGGGCCGGCACTGTCGGCTTTCCGCTGCCGGGGGTCGATTTGCGCATTGTCGATGCCGAGAGCGGCAAGGCATTGCCGCAAGGCGAGATCGGCATCATCGAGGTCAAGGGCCCCAACGTCTTTTCCGGCTACTGGGAAATGCCGGAAAAGACCAAGGAAGAGTTCCGCGACGATGGCTTCTTCATCACCGGCGATGTCGGTGTGATCGATGCCGACGGCTACGTGCAGATCGTCGGCCGCTCCAAGGACCTGATCATTTCCGGCGGCTACAACATCTATCCCAAGGAACTGGAGCTGCTGCTGGACGAGGAGGATGGCGTGCTGGAATCGGCCGTCATCGGCGTGCCGCATGCCGATTTCGGCGAGGGTGTAGTGGCTGTGCTGGTGCCCAAGGCCGGGGCCACGCTGGACGAGGCGGTGATCCTGGAGAGGATCAAGCCGAAGATCGCCCGCTTCAAGCAGCCGAAGCGAGTCGTCATCATCAAGGACCTGCCGCGCAACACGATGGGGAAGGTGCAGAAGAACGTTCTGCGGGACGCTTTCAAGTCGTTGCTTCAGGAGTAAGCCGGCCCGTTCGGCCAAGCCACGCCAATGGCGCCGCCAGGCCGAATTGCTTTCCCCACGAGCGTCGCTGGACGCTACAGTGTGTCTTTATCCAACCACGAGGAAGACAAATGCCCGAGGCTCCCAAAGCTGAATTCTGGAGGGATCTGAAGCCCATCGATCGGGTGTTCCAGCCCGATGCATTGCCCGAGGTCTATCTCAGCAACGGGCCGACCGATGACGAGCGCTACTATGTGCCGTTTACCGAGACCGTGTCGTCCAGGCCGCTATGGATCTCGCCGTCGCAGAACAAGTGGTGCGACATATTGATGGCCAAGAAGGCCGGCCTGGTGAACCGCCACTACCATCCGCACGAGGTCTTCGCCTATACCATCTCCGGAAAATGGGGCTACCTCGAGCATGAGTGGACGGCGACCGCCGGAGATTTCGTCTACGAGACGCCGGGCGAGGGACACACGCTCGTAGCCTATGAGCACAAGGACCCGATGAAGGTCTTCTTCCAGGTGACCGGTCCGCTGATCTGGCTCGACGAGGCGGGTGAGCCGGACGGGTTCTTCGACGTCCACAACTACATCGCGCTCTGCCGGGCCCACTATGAAAAGGTCGGTCTCGGGGCGGATTACGTCAACAAGCTGTTCCGCTAGGCCTGCTAGGCGGCGCGGACCTCAGACGCTCATGCCGCCGTCGACCATCAGCATCGAGCCTGTGGTGAAGCTGCTCTGGTCGGACGCAAGGTAGAGGACGGAGCGGGCGATTTCGTCGGCCGTTCCGTGACGCCCGAGCGGAATCATCTGGTTGAAGAAGGCAGCACCGTCGACGCCGAGATTGCGGCCGAGATCGTCTTCCACCGCCGTCTGGAAACCATTGTCGATGGGGCCTGGATGGATGGTGTTGACCCTGATCCGGCGCGGCGCCAGCTCCTTGGCGAGGCAGCGCATGAGTCCGATCTGGGCGTGCTTGGCGGTGATGTAGGCATAGACGCCCGGGTCGCCCCGCGTCGCCGCGACGCTCGATGTGATGACGATCGAGCCGCCATCATTCATGTGCGGAACAGCGTGCTTGGCGGCAAGGAAGCCGCCGCGCACATGCACGGCCTGCACGCTGTCGAAGACGTCGTCCGGATAGGTTTCGATCGGCGCGACGACACCGAAATTGCCGGCATTCGAAAACAGCACGTCGATGCGGCCGAACCGTTCCGTCGTGCGGCGGACATAGGCCTCGGTCTGCGCAGCGTCGGAGACATCGGCGACGACGAGTTCGAGTTCCGAACCGACCGGCATCGCCGCGGCCGCCTCCTCGAGAGCGGCCTGGTCGCGATCGACCAGCGCAAGGCGCGCGCCCTGTTCGAGAAACAGCCGGGCAGTTGCCCGGCCGAGGCTGCCGGCGCCGCCGGTGATGATGCACGTCCTGCCTTCAAGCTGCCGCATGCCCGGCCTCCTCAGATCGGGTAGTGCAGCGGACCGTCCTGCACCGTGATCCAGCGCAGTTCGGTGAATTCCGCGATGCCGGCCTTGCCGCCGAAGCGGCCGTAGCCGGAAGCCTTGACGCCGCCGAAGGGCATCTGCGCCTCGTCGTGAACGGTCGGTCCGTTGACGTGGCAGATGCCGGACTCGATGCGGCGCGCGACGGCCATTGCCCGGTTCACGTCCTTGCCGAAGACCGCTGCCGACAGGCCGTACTCGGTATCGTTGGCGACCCGGACAGCCTCCTCGGCGCTGCCGACCCGGACCACGGTGACCACCGGGCCGAAGGATTCCTCGGCATAGATGCGCATCGATGGGGTGACCTTGTCGAGCAGGGTCGCCTGGATGACCGTACCGTCGATGCTGCCGCCCGCTTCGAGCACGGCGCCCTTGCCGACGGCGTCCTTGATGAGCTGGCCGATGCGGTTTGCAGCGGCCGGATCGACGACGCAGCCGAGCGCGGTGTTGCCGGCCGCCGGGTCGCCGGCCTTCAGCGACCTTGCCTTCTGCGCAAGCGCCGCGACGAAGGCATCGGCGATCTTGTCGTCGACAACAATGCGCTCGGTCGACATGCAGATCTGACCCTGGTTCATGTAGGCGCCAAAGGCAGCCGCGGCGACTGCCGCCTCGATGTCGGCATCGTCGAGAACCACAAGCGGCGCCTTGCCGCCGAGCTCCAGGAGTGCGGGCTTGAGGTGCCTGCCCGCGGTCTCGGCGATGAGGCGGCCGATGCGGGTCGAGCCGGTGAAATTGATCCGGCGCACCGCCGGGTGCGCGATCAGCGCATCGACGATCTCGGAGGCGTCGTCGGGCGCATTCGACACGGCGTTGAGGACGCCCTTCGGCAGGCCCGCGTCGTTCAGCGTGTCGACGATCAGCCGGTGCGTCTGCGGGCAGATCTCGGAGGTTTTCATCACCACCGTGTTGCCGCAGGCAAGCGGCGTCGCCAGCGAGCGCACACCGAGGATCACCGGCGCGTTCCACGGCGCGATGGACAGCACGACGCCGGCGGCCTGCCGGATGCCCATGGCAAGGCTGCCGGGGCGGTTGGACGGAATGACCTCGCCGGTGATCTGGGTCGTCAGCGAAGCCGCCTCGCGCAGCATGTCGGAAGCGAGGCCGACGTTGAAATGCGCCCAGCCGGCCGTTGCGCCGATCTCGCCGGCCATCGCCTTCACGAAATCGTCCGCACGCGACTGCAGCAGGTCGGCGGCCTTGAGAAGGATCGCCCGGCGCTCCTTCGGCGCGGTCTTCGACCAGGCGGGAAAGGCTGCCGCAGCCGCGTCGGCCGCGGCGATGGCATCGTCGATGGTGGCCGCGGCGGCGCGCGTGGCGACATCGCCCGACATCGGATTTCGCCGCTCGAAGACGGCGCCGTCCGATGCGCCGTGATCCTCGTGCCCGATCATCAGTCCAAGTATGTCCATTGTCGTCTCCTCGCTCATTGGGCGGTCGCAGCCATGCCGAGAAAGGCACGCTGCACCTGCGGGTCTTCGATCAGTTCGGTGGCGCTTCCCTGGCCAACCACGCGGCCTGCCTCCATCAGGTAGCCGCGGTCGGCGATGGACAGGCTGATGCGGACATTCTGTTCCACGATCATCAGGCCGACGCCGGTTTCGCGGATGCGCGAAAGTGCTGCGAACAATTCCTGCACCAGCACGGGCGCGAGACCGAGGCTCGGCTCGTCGAGCATCAGCAGCGTGGGATCGGACATCAACGCGCGGCCGATGGCCAGCATCTGCTGTTCGCCGCCCGACATGGTCGAGGCGGTCTGCCGCCGGCGTTCGGCAAGGCGGGGAAAGAGCTCGAAAACCAGGGCGCGCCGCTTCGCTTCGCCCTGGCGGGCACGCCTGACATAGGCGCCGATCTGCAGGTTCTCGTCCACGGTCAGGTCGCCGAAGATGCCGCGCCCCTCCGGCACGGTCGCGATGCCAGCCTCCAGTATGCCATGGGCCGGCAGGCCGATGAGGGATTTTCCCAGATGGCGGATGGCGCTTTCGCCGCGCGCGGGCACCATGCCGCAGATCGCCTTGATGAGGGAGGACTTCCCGGCGCCGTTGGCACCCAGGATGACCACCGTTTCCCCCTTGCCGACGGCCAGTCCGACATCGTGCAGCGCGATATGCTTGCCGTAGCTGACTGCCAGTTTCTCGATCTCAAGCATGGCCGTCCCCGAGATAGGCGCGCACCACTTCGGGCATGCGCAGCACGTCGGCGGTCGGCCCGTCGGCGATGACGGTGCCGGCGTTCATGACGATGCAGCGGCCGCACAGGGCCCGCACAGCGTCCATGACATGCTCGACCAGCAGGATGGTCATGCCACGGTCGCGCAGCGACGCGATCAGGTCGATGCCGATGCGCAGTTCCGTCGGGTTCAGACCGGCGAGCCATTCGTCGAGCAGCAGCAGGGACGGCTTGGCGGCCAGCGCGCGCGCAAGCTCCATCCGCTTCTGGTCGATGTAGGTGAGGTTCTCCGCCTTTTCGTCTTCCCGCCCTGCAAGGCCGACGTCGGCCAGCCATTGCAGGGCCTCGCGCTGCGCGGCCTCTCCCCATACCGGATCGCGGCGGAATGCCAGCGCGGCGAGCACGTTGTCGGCGACGCTGAGCGAGGGCAGGATCCGCACCAGCTGGAAGGTGCGGGCGATGCCCCTGTGGGCGATGCGGTCGGGCGACAGGCCGGTCAGGGGAACGCCTGCCAGGGCGACGCTGCCGCCGCTTGCCTGCAACGCGCCGGAGATAATGTTGAGCACGGTCGTCTTGCCCGAGCCGTTGGGGCCGAGAAGGCCGACGATCTCGCCCTCGGCCACGGTAAACGACACGCCGTTCACCGCGGTCAGGCCGCCGAAGGTCTTGCGCAGACCGGAGATCGACAGCGAGGCGGTCATGACGGCGGGGTCCCGCGTGTGGCTGCAGCCACCTTGCCGGCGTTGCCGCCCCAGAGTTTCTCCGCGAAGGCCAGCACGCCATTCGGCAGCACGAAGACGATGAGGATGAACAGCAGGCCGAGGAGGATCGAGTAGTGGTTGGGAAAATTGGCCGCCAGCCACTCGAACAGGAGGAAGAGCGGGATGGCACCGAGCGCCGGGCCCCACAGGCGCGTTGCGCCACCGAGCAGCGCCATGATCAGCGTGAGGAACGACAGGGTCGGGTTGAACACGATGGCCGGCTCGACATAGGTCCAGCGCGGCGCCTGGATGGCGCCGACCAGCGTGATGA
Organism: Alphaproteobacteria bacterium; assembly: GCA_018823835.1. Taxonomy (GTDB): domain Bacteria; phylum Pseudomonadota; class Alphaproteobacteria; order Rhizobiales; family Rhizobiaceae; genus CAMYMG01. The sequence continues at coordinate 1,805,760 of JAHJHT010000002.1, forward strand.
TGACGGAGCTTGCGGCGAAGAGCATCAGCTTGGTGCGCGTGAGGTTGATGCCGCTATGGGCGGCCACCACCTCGTCGTCGCCAATGACTTTCAGGGCAAGGCCGATGCGCGAACGGCTCACCCACCAGCTCAGCGACAGGGTGAAGGCGGCAAGCGCCAGCAGCTGCCAGTAGATGTGCTCCGGGCCGAGCGGCAGGAAGATGTAGCGGCCGAGCGTACCGGTGACGTTGATCTCGTACCAGGTCACCAGTTGCCGGACCAGTTCGGCCAGGCCGAAGGTGAAGATGACGAAATAGACGCCGGCAAGGCGCAGGGTGGACAGGCCGACGACGAGCGCCACGGCGAGCCCGATCAGCGCAGCCACCAGAAGGACCAGCGGGTAGGGGAGCGTTTCGCTCAGCACGGCCACAGTGTAGGCGCCGATGCCGAAGAAGGCGACCGTGGCCAGCGAAACGTAGCGGGTCGGGCCCGAAAACATCGCCCAGGCAGTGGCGAGCGTCACGTAGCCGGCGATGCCGACGAGCAGCCCCAGCACGTAGGGGCTGACATAGAGGGGAGCCGCCGCGAGGACAGCCAGCAGCAGGGCCAGGCCGGCCCATGTCGCGCCCTTCCGCATCAGCGCGCCCGCCCGAAGAGGCCTGCCGGGCGCCAGAGCAGGATGGCCAGGAAGATCAGGTAGGTCGCGGCAAGCGTCAGCCCGGGATCGAGGTAGGTTGCCACGAAGGTTTCGACCAGGCCGAGGATCAGGCCGGCGCTGAGCGCGCCAAGCAGGTTGCCGACACCGCCCATGATGACCACGATCAGCGCCTTCATCGTGAAGATGACGCCGGAGGTGGCGGTAAAGGTCTGGTACATCGAGACGATGACGCCGCCCGCCGCCGCCAGTGCGGAACCAAGCGCGAAGGCGAAGCGGGCTGCCCGGTCGGCGTCGATGCCGACGAGGGCTGCCGACGAGGGCGATACGGCGACGGCGCGCAGCGCGGTACCCCAGCGGGTGCGGGTGAGCAGCAGGTAGAGGCCGCCGCCTATGGCGACCGCAAGGACGAAGGCGAGCAGGCGGTTGGCAGCAATGTTGGCGCCCAGAACGTTCACGCCGAAATTCATGTAGCTGTAGCTGGTGAAGTTGGTGCCGAAGGCGACCAGCATCACGCCCTGGATGACGAAGAGCAGGCCGAACGTCGCCAGTATCGAGTTGATCTCAAGGCTTGCCGCGTCCCTTGACCGCGCCACCAGCGGGCGCAGCATCAGACCGTAGACGAGATAGCCGAACACGAAGCCCAGCGGCACGATGAGCGCCAGGCCCAGCAGCGGATTGATGCCGATGGCGTTGTTGAGAAGATAAGCGCCGAAGGAGGCGGCGATGACGGTCTCGCCATAGGCCAGGTTCATGATCCGCGAGATGCCGTATTGCAGGGTCAGACCCATCGCAACAAGAGCATATGTCCCGCCGAGCACGAGCCCGGTTATCAGCGCGGTGGCCAGCATCGCGGCGCCTCCTCCGGCGGCTTCCTACTGTGCCTTCCAGGGTGCCTTGGGCAGCACCGGCGCAGCGGCGCCCTCGCGGTCCGCCGGGGCGACCGCGACGAACTGGCCGTTCTGCCACTGGCCACCGAGCCAGAGCTTGCGCAGCTGGTTGTCCTCCAGCTTGACCTCGCCGAGCGCAGTTTCAAAGGTCCCGTTCGACAGTTCGGCCGAGACGGCGTCGCGGTCGAGACCCTTGCGCTTGATGGCCTCCTGCAGCATCTGCAGGCTGGAATAGGTCACCACGCTGCCCCACAGGTCCGGCGCCTGGCCGGTGACTTCCTCGTGCCGCTTGCGGTAGGCGGCGTTCGCCTCGTTGTTGGGGTCGATGCCGCCGAGGCTCATGACGCCGGTGGCGTTTTCCCCGTTGGCAGCGCCATAGGCCGGGAAGCCGACGCCCACGCCGAGGTAAAGCACCTTGGGATTGAACTTGGCGACCTGGGCCTGCTGCGTCATGGCGAAGGTATCCGGCGGATAGGAGAAGGCGACGAAGGTGTCGGCCCCGTTGCTCGACGCCTCGCTGATCATCGGCGAGAAATCCGTCGTTCCCGCCGGATAGGTGACGTCGTAGACGACATTGAAGCCGGCCTTCTCGAAGGAGGGCCGCGCCGCGGTCACCAGGTCGATGCCGAAGCCGTCGGCGACGGAAATCATCGAGATCTTGTCGTTGATGGTGCCGTCGTCACGCGCCTTGGCGAGAAGCGACGCAAGCGCCTCGGTGTAGTCGTGGCCGCCGCCGAGCAGCCAGAAGCTCTTCGGCCAGCGCTTGACGAATTCGGGCGCCTTGTCTGTGACGGCGGAAACCGCGAGCTGCGGGTAGCCGAAACGGTCGAAAAGCGGCGCGACAGCGAGGTTGAAGCCGGTGCCCCAGGGCGGCAGCATGAAATCGACCTTGTCCTGCGTAGCCAGGCGTTCGACGGCGCGAACCACCTCCTCGGCGGAGGAGCGGTCGTCATATTCCACCAGTTCGATCGGCAGCCTCTTGCCGTCCGGCATCTCAAGGCCGCCGGCGTCGTTCACTTCCTTCACCCACAGCACGTAGTTGGGAATGGTGGTGATGCCGGCCCCGCCGGCATTGGGCCCGGTCTTGGATACGGCATAGCCGATCTTGACCGAGGTGCGGTCCTGGGCGAGGGCGCTGCCGCCCGCACCGACGGCAAGAAGTGTCGCGGTCATGCAAAGCGTACGCAGGACGCGCCTGCGGCTGAAATTCGTCATGGACGTTCCTCCCTTGTGGTCGCCGCCTGATGCGGCGAGATCACTGTCGGGCCGCCTGTCTCGTCTCCTCCGCGACAGGCTGCCTGTTTGACAAGGACAGGCTAGACCCCGCTTCGAGGCACATGAATAGACTTTTTCGAGAGAGAATTGTACTTTTCACGGTGATAGCGAAGTGAGGACATGATGGACACGGGTCGCCACGCAGAAAGCCGGGAAAACCAGGGCCCGTCCCATCATCCAGCGCCAGCGGGTATCGAAGTGCAATTGCTGCGCAGTTCCCTGGCGCGAAGCGAATGGACGTTCCGCGGCACGCGGCATCGCGCCTTCCTGCTCCAGGCGGGCAGCGGGCTCGTCCAGTCTGGCGGCGTCGAGACGCCCATTGCTGCGCCCTGCATCGTCTGGCTGCCGGCCGGCCGCAAGGCGACGCTGAGTTTCGAGGCAGGGTCGCGCGGCGCATCGCTCGCGGTGTCGGAAGTGGACCTCGGCCGGGCCATCCCGGTCGGGCCGAACGCCACGCAGTTGCGCTCGGCGCTGGCGCAGACGATCGTCGGCGCCAAGCTGCCGCCCGAAAGGGCACGGCGGATCGCCGACACGCTTGGCCTGATGGAGGAGGAGGCAAGGCAGGACCAGCCGGGCGCGCAGGACGCCGTGGTCCACCTTCTGGCGGTGTTCCTGATCGCACTCTGGCGCATTTCGCGCCCGGTACTCAACGAGTCGCAGCCGCTGCCGCGCACGATCGTCCACAATTTCCTGCAGGCGGTGGAACTGCATCTGCGCGACCACTGGACAGTGGCGCGCTACGCGGCCTTCGTCGGCGTCACCAGCGACAGGCTGAATTCGGCGGTTCGCCGCGCAACCGGGCGAAGCCCGCTGGCGCTCCTGCATGCCCGGCTCGTCGCCGAAGCCAGCGCGCTGATCGACAATTCCGGCATGCAGATCGCGGAGGTGGCCGAGACGCTGGGGTTTCGCGATCCGGCCTATTTCAGCCGGTTCTTCAAGCGGGAGACCGGGCAGTCGCCGAACCGGCATCGGCTGGAGGCTGCCGGAAAGGCTGCGCGCGGGGTCGGGTCCTTTGCGGCGTGGCCATGAGCCGACGGTGGCTCGGCAAGACGGACGCAGGTTCCTTGGCTACCACGCGACCAGCGTGCCGTCGTCCATAACCGCATTCCTGGTGTGATAGACCTCGGGCGCGAAGGGGTGCCTGGCGCATTCGGCCTCGTCGACCTCGATGCCGAGGCCCGGCGCCTCGGGCACCTGCCAGTGGCCGTCGACCATGCGGATCGGGCCCTTCACGACGTCGAAATACCAGGGCACGGCGCCGACCATCTCTTCTTGGATGATGTGGGCGGGCGTCGAGACGGCGAAATGCAGCGCGGCGGCGCCGGCGATCGGGCCGAGCGGGTTGTGCGGCGCCACGCCCATCCCCGCCGCCTCGGCCATCGCCGCGATCTTCTTGGCTTCCAGCAGGCCGCCGCAATGGCAGATGTCCGGCTGCACGATGTCCATCGCGCGGGCGCTGAAGTGGTCCTCGAACTCGCTCCGCTCGACCAGCCTCTCCCCGGTGGCGATCGGCACGGCGGATCTTTCGGTCACCTGGCGCATGCCGCGCACGTCGCCCGGCTGGATCGGCTCTTCCACGAACATGGGATTGAACGGGGTGACTGCCTCGATGAAGGAGAGCGCCGTCGCGACCGAGCCGGGCTTGCCGTGGAAGTCGAGCATGATTTCGATGTCCGGGCCGACCGCCTCGCGCAGGCTGGCCATCAGCCGCTCGACATGGGCGACTGCCTTGCGCGGCGCATAGGCGTGGACATAGGGCAGGATGACGACCTTGAAGGCGGTATAGCCGCGCGCCAGCACCTCCTGGGCGCGCTCGACCAGCGGGTCGGCGCTGTCGGTCTCGTAGACGGCGCGCATGTCGCCGAAGCCGAGATGCGTATAGACGTGCACCCTGTCGCGGGTCCGTCCGCCGGTCAGCTGCCACACCGGCACGCCGAAATGCTTGCCCATGATGTCCCAGAGCGCCAGCTCGATGCCGGAGACGGCACTCATGCCGATAGCGCCGAGCCGCCAGAAGGATTGCATGCGCATTGCCCGGACCGCCTGCTCGATGTCGAGCGGGTTGCGGCCGATGACGAGCGGCGCCAGGTCCTCGATCGTGCCGGCGACGCCGCGCGTCTTCCATTCGAGCGTCGCCTCGCCCCAGCCGTGCAGGCCCGGCACATCGGTCTGCACCTTGACGAAGACCCAGTTGCGCATCTCTGCGTTCACGACATGGGCGGTGACGGAGACGATCTTCACGGGCGTTTGTCCTGCTACAGCATCCAGGTGGAGAGCGGCGGGTAGAACAGCAGCAGACCGAGCACCAGCAGCTGAAGCACGATGAAGGGCAGCAACGCCGTGTAGATGTGTTTCAGCGTGATGTCGGGCGGTGCGACGCTCTTCAGGTAGAAGGCCGCCGGCCCGAAGGGCGGCGTCAGGTAGGAGACCTGCATGTTGACCGCGAACAGGATGCCGAACCAGATCGGATCGAAGCCCAGCTCGCGGATGATCGGCACGAAGATCGGCAGGGTCAGCAGCGCAATGCCGATCCAGTCGAGGAACATGCCGAGCACGAGCAGGATCGCCATCATTACCATGACGATGACGACCGGCGGGGCATCGAGCCCGAGAATGGCCGCCGAGACGAACCGGTTGCCGCCCATGAGGTTGTAGACGCCCACCAGCACGGCGGCGGCAATGCCGATCCAGATGATCATGCCGCAGGTCTCGAGCGTATGGACCAGGCTGTCCTGAAGCATGCGCCTGTTCAGTTCCCCCCGCAGCAGCGAAATGATCAGCACCGACGAGACGCCGAGCGAGGCGGCCTCGGTGATCGAGGCAATGCCGCCATAGATCGAGCCGAGGACGACGACGACGATGAAGATTGGTGCGACCAGCGCCCTGAGCGCGCTGCCGACGGATTCCTCCGCCCGTTCCTTCTCCGAGATGGGCGGCCCGAGCTCCGGATTGCGCAGGCAGCGGAACAGCACGTAGCCAATGTAGCAGGCGAGCAGCAGAAGGGCCGGCGTGATCGCGGCGACGAACAGGTCGGCGATGGAAACGCCCGCGACAAGGCCGTAGATGATCAGCACGATGGAGGGCGGCATCATGGTGCCGAGAGAGCCGCCCGCGCAGACCACGCCGATGGAAAGGTCGCGGTCGTAGCCGAGCCGCAGCATCTGCGGCAGCGCGAGGATGCCGAGCAGCACGATCTCGCCGCCGATGACGCCCGACATGGCGGCCATCAGGATCGCCACGATCAGCGTCTGGATCGCCACGCCGCCGGGCAATCGCCCGGCCAGTATTCGCATCCCGTTGAACAGGTCCTTGGCTATTCCCGACCGGTCGAGCAGCGCCGCCATCAGGATGAACATCGGGATCGCGACCAGCGAGTATTCGGTGATGAAGCCGAAGATGCGCGACGTCACCAGGGGCAGGGCATTGCCGCCGAACCATCCGAAGGTGAAGAGCAGCGCCACCAGCCCGGTAACCCAGGCAAGCGGCTGGCCGGTAAGCAGGAGCAGGAAGATGGAGGCGACCAGCACATAGGTGCCGTATTCGATGCCGAGTGCGTTGAGGCCCATCTCAGTCTTTCCCGCCCGATGATGGCGGAACGTCGCGCCGGATCGCCTTGACCAGATGCAGGGCGGATTGAATGAACATGAGAGCCACGCAGAACAGGATCAGGATTTTCAGAAGTGCCGGCGTCGGCGGGTTCCAGGCCGTTCCCGTGCCCTCGAAATGGATGTCGCCGGTGGGCGTGTGGGTCGCCTTCCAGGCCATGATGCTGCCGGCATAGCCGAGCCCGGCGAAGAAGATCATCGCGACGACGGAATTGAAGATGTCGAGCCAGCGTCGCCCCGCTGGCGATACCGTGTCGTAGAACATGCGCACGCGGATGTGCTTGTCGCGGGCCAGCACGATCGGCCCGCCGATGAGGAAGATCGCGGCGATCAGGAACGTCGTCGCTTCATGTGCCCAGAAGGTCGGGCTGTCGAAGACGTAGCGCGCGATCACCTCGTAGACGCTGATCAGGAAGGCCAGGAAAATCGCCCATGCCAATGGCTTGGCCGCGCTGGCGACGACGCGGTCCAGCCCCGTCCGCACCTCGGCCCCGGCATCTTCGGCCGCGCTGACAATCTCAGGAGTTTCCGACACAGTTTCTCTCCCACACAAAATAGCTGCGCCCGGCTGAAGCGTCGGCCGGGCGCAGCATGTTGGCGCGTTCGTGCTGGATTACAGCAGGTTGCGGCCTTCCAGATACTTGATGACGGAGTCGTAGTAGCGCTGGGTCATCTCGGTCTTGGCGGCCCAGGTCTTCCACTCGTCCTGGGCGATGCGGCGGAATTTGGCGCGTTCGTCGCCCGACCAGTTGATGATCTCGATTTCCGGGTTCGCCTTGGCCTTGACCACGGCTTCGGCGTCGAGTTTGCGCACCGAGTAGATGTGGTTGAGGATGAAGGTGTCGACCGACGCGTTGACGATCGCCTTCAGATCCTCAGGCAGACCGTCCCAGGCTTCCTTGTTGACGGAGATGTCGATCAGCGGCAGCGAGTGGAAGCCGGGATAGAGCGGGTAGTGGGCGATGTCGTTCATGCCGGCGGCCTGGTTGGCAGCGAAGACGGTATAGTCGGCCGCCTGGATGACGCCCTTGTCGAGAGAGGTGAAGACCTCCGAGCCCGGCAGCGCGACCGGCGCGGCGCCCGCCTTGGTGAAGATCTCGTAGACCATGCCTTCAGGCGCGCGCAACTTGACGCCCTTCAGGTCCTCCACCGTGCGGATCGGCACGGAAGAAACGAAGGCCTCCGGCTCGGTCGCCGCAGCGCCGATGAAGTGCACGCCATAAGGCGCGACGAGTTCCCGGAACAGCTCGTTGCCGCCACCGGACTGCATGTAGCCGAGGAGCTCGAACGGATCGGACCAGGCACCGACGAGGTTGCCCATCATGGCGAAGGCCGGGTCCTTGCCGGCGAAATAGCTGGGGTCGGTCAGGTGGCCCTGCAAGATGCCGCTACCCACGGCCTCCAGCGTATCGGTATGCGGAACCACCGCGCCGATCGGAACGATCTCGATCTCGATACGGCCGCCAGACATTTCCTTGACGCTGTCTGCCCACTTCTGCTTGTTGATGAAGCCGGGTTCGCCGGCCGTTTCCGATGTCTGGAACGTCCAGTTGTAGTCCGCGGCGTTGGCCGCGCTGGACAGGACCAAGGCACACATCACGACAGATGCAGCACCCAGGAATTTCTTCAGCATTTCAGTTCCTCCCAAAATCAATTCCATTCTGAATTTCGATTTGCCCGGCCGTTGCTGACCAGTCCACCGTCGCTAATGTGCATGAATGGCCATTGCAATCAACCGCATCCGGCATGCCCCACCGGGACGCTGCTCCCTCACGTGGCCGGAACCGACATTGAATGTCTGCTATCACTTTTTGGACGTCGGAGCCTGCCGGCCTACAAGGCGAAAGAGCCCCCTCCATTTCGAGAGCCGCTCCATCAGTGGTGATCCCGACAGGAATCGAACCTGTGACCTACAGATTAGGAATTTGAGGGAAACGTCTATCCGGTGCTTTCCCGAGCTTTCTGACTTTGAGGTAGGCCCTTGAAATTCAACATTATTGGCTTTATTGAGTTTTCTTGTGGTTCGTGCAATTTACCCTACAGGTGACGCCCCCGTGACGACCCGAGCGACAGCGAAGATTACCAAACGTACGGTCGATGGGTCGATGCCCGCTCGTGCTCGCTACACAGTATTTGACTCTGAAATACGCGGGTTTGGCCTGCGCGTCTTCCCTACGGGTAAGAAGTCATGGGTCTTCGAATACAAAAGCGGCGCGGGCGGACGCCGCGCAGCAACCAAGCGCATAACAATCGGTCGCGCAGATGAATTTACCCCAGACGAAGCCCGAAAAATTGCTGACAGATTTCGATCCATGGTAAAAATCGGCCAAGATCCCCAAGCGGACAAAGCGAGCGAGCGATCGGCAGTTTCGGTGCGTGAGTTGGCCGAGCAATTTCTCATCAAGCACGTTAAGCCAAAACGGAAGGGCAGCACTTTTCTGTACTACCAGGACATTTTAAACCGCATCGTGCTCCCGGCCATTGGCTCCCGTAAAGCGAAGGATATTTCCCGGGCGCAGATAGCCAAAATTCATCTCGATTGGAGCCACACTCCGTTTCAAGCAAACAGGACAATGGCGGTGGTGGCCTCGATGTATAGCTTTGGCGCCAAGAATGGTCTCGTACCAGAAGGATGGAACCCAGCTCTTCGAATTGAAAAGTACGTCGAGTCGAGGAGGGAACGCTTTCTTTCGGACGATGAACTGGAGCGGATCGGCTCGGCTATTCGTGAAGCTGAGACCGTCGGCACACCTTGGAATATAGATCCTGCAAAAAACACGAAGCATGTTCCTCGAACGATTCAATCAACGGTAATCGGAGAACACGCAGCGGCTGCGTTACGGTTGCTACTATTCACCGGCGCACGAGTTGGTGAAGTTTTAAATTTGAAATGGTCACACGTGGATTTCGGTCGAGGCCTACTGCTGTTGCCCGACAGCAAGACTGGGCGCAAGACGATCGTGCTTAATGGCCCCGCACTCGATGTGCTTGTGAAGCTCACGAAGGTTGGTACTTTCGTCATTGCGGGAGATGGAGCTGCAGGCAAGTCTGAGAAGCCACGTTCGGACTTAAAAAGGCCTTGGATGATGGTACGGAAGCGCGCGGGTTTGGATGGTCTCCGGCTGCACGATCTTCGCCACAATTTTGCTAGCTTTGGCGTAGGAGGAGGGATGGGGTTACCCATCATCGGGAAGCTTCTTGGACACACCCAAGCTTCGACAACTGAGCGCTACGCCCACCTCGATGCTGACCCCTTACGGCGCGCGTCTAACGCGATAGCGTCCACTATTGCCTCGGCAATGGGTGAAGGGCCGAGTACTAGGCCGAAGCCTCTATAAAATACCATGGCCATAACGAAACTAGGAAAGAGCCGGGAGCTGTATCTATCGCGGCTCAAGAGCGCGTGGGAGGACGGCTTAGTGGATGCGATCAAAAAGGCTCGACAAGGAAAGCCGGATAGATTGATCGCGCTTTTACGGGCGCATCGGCCTCTAGCAAGAGAGGACTTTGACGCGCTGGCTGATCTTTTGGAGCAGGAGTTTCGCGGCGTGGGGCAGCCGCGCAATAACTACGTTCATAAGGCAGCGCAGTTGATAAAGACGCAAAAGAACATCTATCGCCATCGCTACAACACCCCAACCGTCCCGAAGGCAGTTGAATCGGAAATGCTCGAAGAGTCTTGCCAGCTTTTCGAAAGGGAGTCCGGCGAAGAGATAAACCGGGAAAGCGTTCGCTATGCGATGCGGCGATCAGCAAAATTACGCTAGTTCTGCTGACTACTGCTGCATAACACACGGGTAAGTCTCCGCTCAAACCGGAGATTACGAGATGAGATACCTTCGACGAGCCCAAGCGGCTTCTTATCTGACCGATGTGATTGGCCTTCCTTGCGCAAAAAACACCCTTGATAAACTCGCCACGATCGGCGGTGGTCCGCCCTTTCACAAGGCCGGTCGCATTCCACTCTACAAGGCTGATGACTTAGAGCGATGGGCGACTGCACGGGTGTCTACGCGAGCGTTCCGGTCTACATCGGAGGCGAATCATGAGCGGTTTCCAACGGGCGCGGCTGAGCCGTGAAGTCCTCCTGGCAAACGAGCAGAGAACCGACCGAGCTAGTTGAGCTAGGAGACCGCGCACGCCGGTTCGCTAGCGAATACCTAGTCGACTTTACCGTTGCAAAAGCGGCTAAGCGCTCCGGTATCTCCGTCCGGGCGGCGTACTCGTATCTCGATGACCCGAGGGTGAAGGCTCTTATCGCTGACGGACGCTTTAGGCACTCGGAAAGTGTCAATGCAAGTGTTGCAATGGTTTTGAGCAACCTAGGAAAGGTTGCAACAGCGAATATTGACGAGGCTATAGTTGCGCTCGGAGGTCCAGCCGATGCCATCTCTCTATCCAGTCGGCTTGCCCAACTGCCAGAACACGTTCGCTACTCAATAAAGACCGTCGAATGGACGAAGCACGGCCTGCGGATAGTTATGCATGACAAGATCTCTGCGCTTATCCACCTAGGCAAATTCTTGGGAATGTTTTTCGAAACCGTGGATCAATCTAAAGCGAGCGCGCCTCCGATCAAGCTTATTGAACCGCATATGAGCGCGGCCGAGGCAGCCAAACTCTATCAAGCCACCCTGAAGGCGGATTGAGCTTTCCTTTTGTCCTTGCCCTTAGTCCGGGACCTTTCGTGGAGCGAACATGCTCGATCACTATCGACAATTCATTAACTGGCACTTTGTGCCTGATCCCGGCAAGAAGCCGAAAAAAGTCCCGTTCGATCCGGTAACAGGGTTTGCGATCGACCCGCACGATCCGAAACATTGGCGATCGCGCGAACAATGCGCGACAACCGGTCATCCCGTCGGATTCGTGCTGACCTTACGCGATCCGCTATGGTTTTTCGATCTGGACGATTGCAAGCAAGCGGACGGCAAATGGACACCAGAAGCTGAAGCGGTTTTCATGTCGTTCCCAGGCGCGGCCGGCGAAGTCTCGATCAGCGGCAATGGCCTTCATATTATGGGCGTCGGCGATCAGCTTCGCCTGTCGGATCGCAAACACAAATGGATATCGCCGGGCGGTCTTCATTGTGAGTTCTACACGACCGGTCGATTCATCGCGCTTGGTCGCGGCTTCCAAGGCAATTTCAATCTCGACTGGACCGAACGGCTTTTGCAGATTGTCCCGCAAAAACCTGCGGTCGACACGTCAGCGGTGTTCGGCAATGGTCCCGTGCCTGAATATACAGGCACAGCGGACGACGGCGAATTGATCCGTAAAATGATGGCGTCGCGCGGGTCGATCGGCGTCCAGTTCGGCACAAAGGCGAGTTTCAAAGACTTATGGACAGGCGACGCCGCCAACCTGTCACAACTGTTCAAGTCGCCGTCTGACGACGTTTACGACCGATCGGCGGCCGACGCCTCGCTAATGGTGCAACTGGCGTACTGGACGGGCAAAGACGTTGCACGCATGGACCGGCTGTTTCGTCTGTCGGCGCTTTTTCGGCCGAAGTATGCGACTCGTGCGGACTATCGAGAATCCACGATCCGAAGCGCGATAGGGGTGTGTAAAAAGGTCTACGATGTTGTTAAGGCCGTTGAGGAGCCGACCATCTTAACTGAGCACCTTAATGAAGATGTTTTGGCGGACGCGTTCTCTAAAAAATACGCAGACAACCTTCGCTACGTCGCAGACTGGGGCAGCTGGCTCGTCTGGGATGGGACTCGATGGAAAAAGGAAAACACCCACAAAGTATTTGACCTTGTGCGTGCCTTTTGCCGAGCCTCCGTGCAAAGCATGGATATCAGTGTAGCAAAGGCAGCCAAACTTGTGTCCGCTGCAACTGTAGCCGCCGTTGAAAAGTTTGCTAGGGCCGATCGTCGCCATGCATCGACTGCCGATCAGTGGGACAAGAACCAATGGTTGTTAAATACCCCAACGGCTGTTGTGGATCTCAAAACTGGTCGAACAAGCCCCCACGATCCCGATTTCCATATGATGAAAGTGACTGCAGTCGGGCCGGCTGACAACAGCGTGTGCCCGCGTTGGATGCAGTTTCTCGACCAGACATTCCCCGGGGACCGAGATCTCGTTTCATATATTCGGCGCGTCATTGGTTACTCACTCACGGGTAGTGTGCAGGAGCATGCCATCTTTTTCGGATACGGGAGAGGCGGGAACGGGAAGAGTGTTTTTCTAAACACGGTAACTCGGTTTTTGGGCGACTATAGCGTCGCTTCACCGATGGATACATTCTCTGCAAGCAAAAACGAAAGGCATCCAACCGAACTTGCCAGGCTGCAGGGAGCGCGGTTCGTTTCTTCACAAGAAACTGAAGAAGGTCGTGCTTGGGCCGAGAACCGATTAAAAATGCTTTCGGGGGGCGATCGCGTGACCGCGAGATTTATGCACGCCAACTATTTTGAGTTTGATCCCCACTTCAAACTATTCTTCGCTGGCAATCACAAACCTACGCTTCGGAACGTCGATGATGCGATGCGCCGTCGTTTCCACCTCATCCCATTCACCGCGGAAATTCCGGTGGAACAGCGCGATGCCAACTTAGAAGAAAAATTACGAGACGAATGGCCAGGAATTCTGAGGTGGGCAATCGATGGTTGCTTAGACTGGCAAAAAATGGGGCTCGCACCACCGAAGGCCGTCCAAGAAGCCACCAACGAATATTTTGAAACCGAGGATACGATGGGACAATGGTTGGACGAATGCTGCCAAAAAAATTCACAAGCTTGGGCGTCATCGTCAGCACTTTATAACAACTACAAATCATGGGCAGAACGATCCAGGGAGTTTGTTTTCAAACAAAAACGATTTTCACAGTCGTTGATCGAACGTGGCTTTTCAAAAAAAGACACCCGTGACGGTAAAGGTTTTATCGGACTGGAACTAAAAACTGTACTTATGCCCGGGATGATATTCAGGCATCCTTCGCAAACGTGACGGATGTGACGGGAGATATCGATTCGACCGTTCATGTGTGTGCACGAGTAGCGCGCGTACGAACGCAATAGGTAAGATCCGTCACATCCGTCACACAGAAAATTCAAGTTCCCAATACATGGAATAGGATCTAGTCGACTCCCCCGATGACAGGTTTCCGATCCATCCCCGCCTGCGGGGGTAGAAGACTGTGATGCCTTGAACTTTATGCCGGTCGTGACGCATGTTGCGTTCAAGCCGAGCTATCTACAAAAGCTCTGGATTTTTTTTCAAATGTGGCGCTTCACGCCAGTTGGGGCACAGCACAGATGATGGACACCAGCCCGCGAGCGGCGGGACCTGCAGGGCCGCAATTTGAAGCGAAAGTCGCAACTCACTATGCGCTTGCGGTTCTCGCACAAACCGAAGCCTTCGGGCTTCCCGGCGCGATCGTTGATCGGCTGGAGTTCCAGCGCGGCGGTCAAGGCCATCCGCTGGACGACATCATAGTCAGAGGTACGACACTGACGGGCGAGCAAAAATGCCTTGAAGTGCAGGCGAAGCGATCAATATCGTTTACGGAGAACGACGAGAAATTTGCCGCTGTCGTGGCTGCGATAGTGCGAAGCCGCAAGATGGATGCCGGCCGACGCTTTGCCGTCGCCTTGGAGCGGACGTCGGGACCCATCGAAAATGGCGTGCAAGAGGCACTGGAGCTTTCACGGCACGCGACCGATGCGCAATCTTTCTTAGCGCTTCTTGATACGCCGGGACGTGGCAATAAAGATATGCGCCGCTTCATTGGCGCTCTGACGAAGAATCTTGCCGACCATGGCCTCGACACCGACGACATCGTATTCGAGGTGGCGAGATCTTTTTCAGTGCTGGTGTTTGACTATGCGCGGCCGAATTCCATCGCCGAACATCACGATCGGATGCGCGCGCGACAATTGGCTACCGGCGCCAATCAAGGAAGCCACTACGATGTGCTGTTCGGTCTCATTCTTCGCTCGGACGCGATAGGTGGCGAGACAAACCGCAGCCACTTGATTCATGCGCTACGCGAGAAGGGCATAGAGATTGGCGCCTCGCCCAATTTGGCCAAAGCGCGCGAGCGTATCGAGGAAGTGAGCCAGTTCGCGCTGAGTGACATCAAGACGACCGTCAGCCGTCAATGGCTGGGTCGCACGCGTCGCCGGCGTCAACTTGAAGAACTCCTAGAAGAGGCCGAACCTGTTTCGCGCGTCGTCGAAATTACCGGCCCAGGTGGCGCTGGCAAGTCGGGGTTGCTCAAATCCGCCGTAGAAGGACGACGCGTGTTGTCGCGGGTGTTGGTTCTCGCTCCGGATCGAACACCGCCCGGCGGCTGGCCGGCTCTCAGAAACCAGTTCTCGATCGATGCTACCGCCGAGCAGTTTCTGCAAGATCTCTCGTGCGATGGCGGAGGCCTGATTTGCATTGATGGTCTTGATCGTTTCCGCGACGAAGCCCAACTCAAGACGGTCATAGATGTACTCAATTCAGCGCTGAACGTGCAGGGCGTCACGCTGTTGTTCACGGCTCGGCCGGGCTGGCAAGAACAAGCCGCCCTCGCGTTCGGCGAAGAGCTCTTGGCGTCACTGAAGACTCCGCGCCAGCTGCACGTCGAAGGTCTGGACGACGCCGAGGCAGCCGATTTGGCAACCGCAGCACCTGAACTTGCGCCGCTGCTGCAGCCGAGTCATCCCGCGAAAGCGCTGGCGAGAAACCCCTTCATTCTCCGTCGGCTGCTCAGTACCCGACTCAAAACCGACGGGGTGTTGAGCGAGGCTGAACTCGCTTGGGACTGGTGGGGCTCCGGCGCGCATGTCGTGGGGGGCACGGCCGGAGATACCCAGGCTAGACGGCGGGTGCTGTTGTGCGTCGCAATTGGCATGCTAGACGGTGAGATTTTGGTTAGCGTTGCTGGGCAGGATGCGTCTGCTGTTGCAACTCTGATAGCGGACGGTGTGCTGGTTCAGATATCGACGGATCGGGTCAAGTTTGAGCATGATCTATTCGCCGATTGGGGCATTGCCTGTGCGCTTTCCGAAGAGCCGCAACGGATCAACACTTTGCCGCTTGAAGCACTGCCGCCCTTTTGGCTGAGCCGCGGCATAGAGTTGGCCTTCCGCCGCGTGGCCGAAAGCGACGTCAGCGCGTATCCCAACATAATTAAGGATCTTGAGTGCTCGAACGCCAACGGTGGCTGGATCGCGCTCGCACTACTGGCTCTTGTGCGTTCGGAACACGCAACCATTCTGCTCTCACGGTATTCTGAACTTTTGCTTGAAGGCAAAGGCGAGCGCGCTGCGAACCTTATCCGTCGCGTGATAGCGTCGCACGGCCGACCTGCCGAAGTGATCCTAAAGGACGTCATTCCCTCCGGCGTCAGCATCCCAAAATACTTAATACTGCCGGCAGGTCCACAGTGGCCCGAGCTCATCTTGTGGTGCCTCAATCAATTTGATCGGTTGCCGCCCTCAGCACTGGCAGCCGCGCTATCTCTGTTTGAAGGCTGGCTGACGCTTTCTGCATTTGGTGAAAAGAACCTCTCTCCGCACCTCCTAGAACGCCTCGCCGACGTGCTGATTGCTGAGATCGAAGAGCATGAATGGCCGCTGTCAAAGCGTGGTGACGCCTTACACAAGTTCAAATATGCAGTCGCGACGGATGCGCTCGAAAGAGCACGTTTCCAACTCGCGCTTTATGCCCGATCGTCGCCAAGTGCCGCAAATCGCTACCTCCTGGCAATCGCAAAATCCAATCAACCGTATCGGTGGATGGCGCAGCTCCTAGAGTCTCGGGGAAACTTGGCGAGCGCAGCGCCGGCCGCATTTGGTAAGGCGTTTCTAGACGCTCTCAATCGAGAAGTAGAAGATAATGCTTCTAAGCGAGAGAGAGCATTTAGGCCACCGTCTAGGCTCGAAGGCCCCTTCCTATTGGGTCGGTGTGGTATTGCGCTTTTTGCCGAACTGCTGGTAGCCGATAGCGAATGCGCCATTGATCTGATCCGGGGTCTCGTCGAGTTGGACGAGGGTCCGGAAGAATTGGACGCCGGGTTTGTCTTGAAGTTGGCCGGGGAGGAACGGCGTATATCGCCGACATGCAGTTACGGATGGTCGCGCGGGAATGCGCCGACAACCATTGTTGCGATGGCCCTCAAAGCATTGGAATCTTCGTCGCACAAACGCATCGACGCCGGTGAACGCCTGGACGATGTTGTGAAGCAGCTCCTTGGCGACGGTCCCTTGAGCGGCGCGCTGCTCCTGATAATCGTCGATCTTGTACTCTCCCATTCGCCGTTGGACGGCCGACTGCTCGCCGAACTAGTTGCCTCAACGGAGCTCTTAACGTTGGACGCGACCCGCGCCCAACACGATATCGCCAACAAGACGTCAGGAGGGAAACTCGAACTATTTCCACACAGCAACCACCCTGCAGATGCGGAAATCGAACGAAGCTTGGCAGCGCGGGTATCCCGCACCGTGGCTTTGCATGACGCCATCACCCAAATCGTCCTTTTGCAACCATATGAGACAACCGCTGATTTGCGCGCCAAACTGGCGTCAGCCGTCGCGCGACTCGGAGTGTGGGCGGATCCCTCCATTGATTGGACCTCGGAACACTTCATGGCGACCCACGCGCAGCGTCTTGCCTCGAAGGCCAACTATGATGTGATCACCGAAACGGGCGCTGACGGTAGCACCAGCGAGGGCTGGTCTTTTCGCTGGCCCGAAGCGCAGGTGCGCTGGTCACAAGAACAAACCGCCAGACTCGTGGCCGAACAAACCGCCCTCACTCGTTCATTCACACTGCGCATGGCAATGGATGATGAGCAAAAGCCGGTTACAGCGACTGTGGCCGATGCCGAAGCTGTATTGTTTGCCACCGCTGAGGTCTTGCCTCCACAACAGAGCGACCAGCATGATCCACATGATGCTTGGATGGCTCGCGTCGCTGCAGCAGCTTTCTTGGCACGTTTCGGTACAGATGAGAACGTTGGGTCGCAAAAGGAGACGTTGTCGGCAGTCTTCGACCTTGCACTCCAACAGCCAGTCCGGCAAATGCATAATCTAAGATTCGATGTGATGTATGATTCACAGGCGCTCGCCATCGCTGGTCGTCTATATCTTGCCTCGCGATTCCAATGCGCCGAAGATGGGCGCGCTCTGCTGACCGCTGTGGCGAGCGCACCTGGTAGTGCTGCGTCTGCGCTCTCTCGCCATCGCCGGGCCACTAAGGATATCGGTCACCAGCTAGTTCATTCCGCAGTCCGGCTCGGGCTGCAGGCATGCGAATTTTCTCGTCAAAAGCACTACGATGAAGACCAGGCAGTCTTCGACGCACGCTATGCAAAATTAAGCGCCACCAAAGCTGCCAGGCTCACGAGAGAATTGCATTGGATAGCGCATGGAGGTGATGAACCGGCATGGCCGTCTCCGCCATTGCGGCGAAACCGCCGACCAAAGCGGTCAATCCGCCTGCCAGGTGGCCTACCGAAGCCGCGCCGCGCACGTGTCGAACCGCAATGGCCGGACACTTACTTTGATGACCATACCGCCATAATTTTCTTGAGAATCCTCCAGCAATCAGCTGACCCTAGGGCAATTCTTGGGGTGCTCGACGCCAACCATCCCTGGCTCATCGATGCCAATGGCCGAGGCGACGAGGATGACGAAAGCAGCGATTTTGAGCGGATTTGGACGCGAGCGCTTTTCGAATGTGTCGCAACGCGTGCCAAAACTTGGGCAGATAGCGAACGAGACAAACTCATTTTCGAGGTTCTCGACCAGTTTGGCGATGAGGCGTTCATCGATACTGCCGCCGCGTTTCTCGTCAAAAGCGATCTTTGCCATATTGAAGGCGCTGTGGCCGATACGCAGTATCTGGTCGACTTGCGCACCCGACTTTGGGCTCGGCTGAAGACTACGATTGCTTGGCAACGCCATTGCCAGTCGTCACGCGGTGGCGTGGAAATACACCTCAATGAGCTGATCCTGGCGTTCTTTTGCAAGGTGGATCGCGGTTTTGGCCACGCGACCTCTTATACGAAAGGTCTGAATGATTTGCAGATTGTCCCATTGTTGCCTGTACTCACAGAAATAACCGCATCGGCTGGTGGCTGTCCGTCAATCGCGCGCCTGTTCCTTGACCTGGTCGAACTCATCGAACCGCAAACAGCCGAGCCTTTCTTGTTGCGGGCTGCGACCAAGTGGTCGTCGCGTGGTGATCAGCGTTTCTGGAATGAATTGGGCATCGGTCAGCGCGTGTGTTCGATGGCCGAAAGAGCAACCATCCCGCCACCCGGGAAAAATTGGATCGAGATCGCCGATGCTATAGCCGCTACTGGCGTTGTGGCAGGAGAAACTATCAAGCGAACGCTGTCGAGGAGATAGCCCAATCCATTTTTACTAGCGTTGAACGGCGCTAGGCCGACCTCACGTGCCGTAACGGCAACCGTGTCGCCCTGTCCCGCGCATCCGTGGTGATATTATGGGTACACCTATGTGGAACTGCCCGTCGAGCGGTTCGATTAACCGTCAAACAGGTTCAAAACGAACCAATCGTTATGAGACCCGTTAAAACGAACTGCCAATTGACCGCTTTGCGCCCTCAATCGGGACGTTCGGGCTCAAATCGAGGCTCCCAAAAGCGGCCGAACCTAGTTCCAACTGGCTCGCGCAGCAATCACACAGCTCGAATCCTGCCGGGCGCCCCGGACGAGATGAAGGTGGGCACTGTTATGTTATTGCAGTACTTTATAATTTCAAAAGCAAAACGCACTATCCCTCACTACCATCCCGGGGGCTGGCCGACACGAATGTGATGCGCCAGCGCCTTATTTCTTCTGGAGCATCGTCGCGGCCTGACCCGCGCGCGCGCCCCAGGATCGCTTGCACATCGTCAGGAATTTCGCTGGCTATTTCTGTTACGGCGGGGGCGTCTTTCACATTCTGGGCTCCGCGCCTTCCTGCGAGGCGATTGCGGACATCGCTGGGCGTCGGCGGGATGGCAATGCCGATGACCCGGCGCCCGCCTGCGGACAGCGCATAAAATGGTCCCGGAAAGCTGCCGGGTGCGAAAGCAACCGGGCCGGCGGGCAGGATTGTCGGTGGACAGAAGATGTCACTTAAAGGGAAAATATGCGGAGCGATGACCCGCAGGCTTTTATTGCTGGTGCGAAGCGCGCGGTTCTTGGCCGCTTTCACGAGCCGCTCGATCACATAGCCGTCGACTAGGTTGACGCCCGCCACATCTGTAACGCCGTCCTTGCGCGCCAGTGCACAAGTATGGGCGGGATGGTAGAGGATATACAGAGGATAGGTTGCCGACCCGCGAACGCGCGCGGTATCGCATAGGGTTTCTGCTTGAAGTTTGGTGCCGGTGCCTGACGTGTGAAGGAGCTCGCGGTAGGCGTGCCGCCGCCACTTCATGCCTTCACCGTAGGCCTGCTTGGCCTGCAGCAATATGCGGAAGAAGGTGTTATCGGCTGGATTGACGAAGTTCCATTCCATGTCCGCCCCGGTGGCGGGCTCGTCGGGGAATTCCACGATGACCCGCCCACTGCCTGCGGTGATGAGGCTGCCCATCATCAGATCAGTGACCGTCTCTTCCCGGAAGCGGCGACGCAGGCTGCGGCCTCGCTCCAGGAAGCTTTCAACGAACGGAGGAAACTGATGGGCGAAGTGGCAAAGCATGAGGTCTGTCAGTCCGTCAGGTCAGTACGGAAAAGGTTTTTGGCACAGATTCCATCCATAAGGCTAACTTCGGCCATTCTCGGCAACGGTCTGGACCCTGCCACTTTCAAATCACAAGAGTCATCCCTAGCTTCGATATTAATAGGCCGGCTCTTTGAAATTATTCGAATAAGTGCCCTTGGGGTACTCATGTTGCCGGTATGATAAAGAGAGCTATCCATTCACTTTAAAAATATGCCATAATGTGCACCATGAGTGCACCCCGCGAAGAGAAGCTAAAGAGCGTTTTGGAGGCCGTCCCGGCAGGTTTTGTCGTGGATTCGCCTTGGCTGGAGACTCATGGAGTGAGCCGCTTCCTTACCCGCAAATATATAGACAGCGGCTGGTTGGAGCGACTGGCCAGGGGCGTCTTTCGCCGTCCCGGGCCCAACCCTGCCCCTTTGACCTGGGAGACATGCCTCCTCTCCCTGCAGCACATCATGAACTACAAGGTACATGTCGGCAGCACCAGCGCTCTCGCCGTGCAGGGGCACAGTCACTATCTGAGATTGGGAAGCAGCGGCCCCGTGTGGCTTTACGGCGACGACATGCCGACTTGGCTCCCGCACCTCTCACTCGACGCGAAACTCACCTGCCGCAAGCTATCGCTTTTCAAGGAGCCCGGGCTCGGACTGACGGAAGAAAAATCCGGCAGCAGCGCTCTGCCGTGGGGCTGGACACTACGCATGTCTACGCCTGAACGCGCCGTCCTGGAAGCGCTTGACGAAGTGCCGGCGCATGAGAGTTTTCACAACCTCGATATGCTGTTTGAAGGGCTCGCCACGCTGAGCCCGCGCCGCCTGACGGCGCTTCTGCACAGCTGCCGGAAGATCAAGGTCAAACGCCTCTTCTTCGTCTTTGCCGACCGCCATAACCATACATGGCGCACCCAGCTTGAGCCCGGCCAGTTCATGCTCGGCACGGGCGACCGTGCCCTCGTAAAGGGCGGCCGGATACACCCTCGATATCGCATCATGGTGCCAAGGGAGTTTGTTGAATCGCGCAGCGGAGAAACCGATGGCCCGTGAGCCCTACGCCGCACAGGTCGCCCTCCTGGTACGCCTTCTTCCGTTCATTGAGAAAGAGCCGGTCTTCGCTCTCAAAGGCGGCACCGCCATCAACCTCTTCTACCGCGACATGCCCCGGCTGTCGGTCGATATAGACCTTACCTATCTGCCTGTGCGCGACCGCGCCGAAAGCCTGACCGATATCGACGAGACCATGAACAGGATCATGGCGGCTGCCTCCGGCGGCATCAAAGGCCTCGACGCGCAGCGCATTGCTGGCGGTGGCGGCGGCGCGACGCGCATCCGCGCACGACTTGACGGCGCCGAGGTCAAAATCGAGACCTCGCCGGTAACGCGCGGCGTCGTCCATGACCCTGAAACACGTTCAGTCTCGGCGGCCGTCGAAGATGAATTCGGCTTCGCTTCGATTCAAGTTGTCTCATTTGAGGATTTGTTTGGAGGCAAACTCCATGCTGCGGTTGACCGCCAGCATCCGCGCGACCTGTTCGATGTAAGGCAGCTCTACGAGAACGAAGGTCTTACCGATGCCCTCTTCCGCACGTTCTTTGTCTATATAGCGAGTTCAAATCGTCCGGTCCAAGAGCTGATAAAGCCCAACCTTCTGCCGCTGGATGAACCGTTCGCGCGCGAATTTGTCGGCATGACCGCAAGCCCCGTCACAATAGAGCAGCTAGCCGCGACACGCGACAAGCTGCTGGCAGATATCAGCGCGCGGCTTGATGACACCACCCGCAAGTTTCTCGTCGACCTGCACGATGGGGTGCCTGATTTTGAATCGATCGGCCTGCCTCAAGCCGCCAACCTGCCTGCTGTCGGCTGGAAGCTGTTCAATCTTAGAAAGCTGCTTGCCGAAAATCCCAAAAAACATGCGGAGCAAAAAGCAGAGCTTCTCGCAAAGCTCTCCGCCTAGAGGATTCTAAAGATGAAGATGGAAGGGTCCTGGCGCTTTGACACACCCGGTCCGATGCCGCCGGAGGCTGTTCGCGAGTTCGACATCCTGATCGGCAAGGTCGTAAATCAAGGTAACCGCTGGCGGATACTGGAGCATTTCAAAGGATACTTTGGAGCGTCGGGCCGAAGCTCCTCTGAGAGTTGGGCAGAATCAGACCTGTCGAGTTTCATGTCTCAGACAGCCGACAACGCGCCTTTGTTTATTGAGGCGGTCTACGAGGCATTTGAATCATTGCGTGGCGATGATGATGTCGCGGTCCCTGAAGTGGGGCGTATGAATCGCATTTTGAAGGAGCATGGTGTCGGATATGAAATCAGGCCTCCGGCACTCGTAGCGGTGGGGATTCATGAGCCGATCTCGGTACCCGAGCGCTACCAGTCGCTTGACGAGCAAGCACAGGACATTGTGCAGCAGTCACTACAGCAATCCGAAAGGCTACTCGCTGAGGGGCATCCGCGGCAGGCCGTACAGGAAATCCTGTGGCTGATGGAATCGGTAATTACGGCGTTCAAGGGGCTCAGCGCGGGCAATTCAACGATTGAAGAAAAATACTTCAACAAGATCGCCAAAGAGCTCCAGAGCAAGAAGAAGGGCCAGACAATCGAGCAGGTTCTCAACTGGCTCACGACGCTCCACGGCTACCTGTCATCGCCAACGGGCGGCGGCGTCAGGCATGGAGTTGACTTGAAAAGCGGCATCACAATCAACGCGGATGAAGGTCGCCTTTACTGCAACCTCATCCGAAGCTACGTGACCTTCTTAATGGCAGAACATCACCGGATGAGCCAAAGCAGCCAGGAGTGAAGCCTGTTGCTGGCCGGTTCAATGAAGTCCGGGGAACGCGCCCAACGCGGGCCGGATTTTGGTGACCAGCATTTCATTCGCCCACGATGCGAGCTGCGGACTTCCGCCGTCCACAAGGGTGACAAGAGCGATCTCTATCCGTGCCAGCAACGGGAACGAGTTGCGATCAATCGCTTCATCAAGCCAATCCTCGACACCCGCACTATCACGTCGCAGGAAACTGTAGATCGAGTAGGTGATAGGCTCGACTATCCCGGCCATATGACAAACTATCGAACCGTGCCCTTCAATATGATGCATTGGCAGCCCGCTCTCGTCCTGTAAGGCAGGACGGCGCAGCGCCATTGTGGCCGTTCCGATTTCGGTAAGAAGCATGGGGTCAGCACGCCCCGCCAAAACGCCGTCGGGGGTCTGCCCGACGAACGGGAAACCGGCCAGGTGCGCGAGTATCATCCAGCTATCCATCTCTCCGTAGAGATCGCCATCGACCAGATCCTCGGCATCGATAATTTCCTGGACACCGCCGCTCCGCATCATGGCCCGGCCATCATCGAGGACGGTGAACTCAACGCGACCAGCACCAGGAAAACTCATCGCAAACGTCATCCCTGGGTGCAATTTCTGGGTCTGGGGTTTGATGCTGAGCATTTCGGTTATGAAGCTCATTGGAATTGACCCGCCGGCGGCGAAGAAGTCGAAGAGCGCGCAGGCACCGATGATATCCCCTAAAGGTAATCGCGCGCACGCTGTCACGAACCACGCGGCGGCGCTTCGCGGGTCGGTAATCCGCGGAGAGAGCTCCTGAGCCAGAAGGAATGCCAACTCCGAAGCTAAAAGTTCGGGCAGGCGTGCGACGACCACCATCTCCTGGTCTTCGCTGACAGTCTCCTTGGCGAACCCCCTACTCGTCAGCTCCTTCAGCTCATTGAATTCCAGATGGTCCTTGAGCGTCTTGCGCCGGATCATAAAGGTTTCCATCGACTGCAGCACTGTCGCGGGCAGCCGGCTGTCGTCGGCTGCATCCGCCATTACAGCTTCTGCCAATGCGCGATAGCCATGGCGTATGTCGTTGTTCTCATCGAATCGCTCGCGGACACGTTTGAGCAGCTCTACGCCCAGCAATGGCGGAAGAGCCGCAGCGAGCGTTTCGTTCGCATATTGCGATGAGGTCGTGATATCGGCGCCCAGGGAACGCAGCACCCATGGGATTCTGTACTCGTTGGCCGCCTGCCCGCCCTTCATTATTCCGATGCGATGATCCGACAACAGATTCACGGCCCGCCTGAATTCCGTCGCGGTCAGAACTCCGAGTGTGACGATAGCCGCGCGTCGGCCGATCCTGGTGGCCTTTCGCCCGGTTTCGTTCATGGTCAGCCGGGTTGTCACAGTGTCGTCTGTCGCCAAGACCAGACGGAGGTTGTCGCCGTAGCGATCACCCGTGAGCTCTTCGATATCCTTTCGGATTTCGTCGCGGCCAACCCCAATGCCGTCCACCGCGATGACAAGCGCTGGCCCTTCCTGGCGGGATAGGCGCGCAAGCCATGCGCGCGTGTCATCGCTGGATATGTGCCAGCCTAAAGCATCGCCCAGAAGCACGGCGATCATCGATATTATTCCGCCGCTGTGGCTATCGGCCTCGACGAACAGGACCGCCATGTCTTCCGCGCCTGCTTTGCCCGCAGCGATCTCGCGCAGCACGCTGCTCTTCCCGGCTAGCGGCGCGCCTTCGACGATGGTTATGCGCTTCCCGGCGCGCACATTTTTCAGTGCCTCGGCAGTTGCGTCGCGCGAAATGAGAAAACCGTCCACGAACGGCTTTTCGAACTCTTCCCACCGACCCGTCATCTCAGAGATTGTTTCCTCGGTCGCAGCCCGGATGGCCTTCACCCAGACTTGTGAGCCTGGTCCCATCAACACTTCAACAGCGCGTTGCAGCTCGGATGTCGCAAGCTTGCCGGCAGTCGCTACCAGTTCCGCAAGCGCTGTTTCGGAAGCGGTCGCAGGCTGCCATGCATTGCCGGTATGGCTTTCAAACAGCCGCAGGTCCGCACCATTGGTGACGATGACGAGCGGAGGGCGCGGGTCGATCATCCGGGCGTAGGAAAGTCCTTGGTCCCTATCATCGTCGCTAAGAGCAAGCCCCTCTCGCTTCAATTCCAGAACGGCCAAAGGCGTTGAGCCATTAAACACGAGAATGTCGGCTCTGCCCTGTGCCTGGGAAGCCGCAGCGCCATCGACCTCAACGGTCTTGCGCCCGAATTTAAAGGTGAACTTGATTTGATGCTTCAGGCTGCCAGGCGGAACCCACGGGAATGCCACTCGAAGCACCGCATGTATCCGTGCTTCTAGATCGGCTTCGGTCGGCGCGGTAGTCACCGGCACTAGGTTCAAAGTCGCCCCCTTAATGATGAAATGGACTGCGTGCGCGGTAGTCCCCAACCAGAGACCTGAAGGTCAAGCTAAAGCACAAAATATTCCTTACGGAAACACTTGCGCGCCATGCACTCCACCCCGGTATGATCATTGGCAAAACGCTGTCGAGAGGTACGCGAATGGCTTGGGAACGCTGCCGAATGACGATGTGGACGAATTGCTGTCGGTCCCAGTTCTGTCGTTTGGAGGGCACTGAACGGATGGCAGGTTTCGAGTGCCATTGAAGTGTTCCGAACGGCAGAACTGGGGTCGGGTGCAGAACTGCAGCTTTACCGTGTAACCGGCCGGTAACGGACATCCGCTAGTGATGCGGTGGACGGCTCTCCTCCCTGCCTGCGGTATGATCGCGGGAATGAGCTGGAGGAGCGCTACGATGAGGAACATTACAACGATCGGTCTGGATATTGCGAAGTCCGTGTTTCAGGTTCACGCAGTGGATGCGGCCGGCGAGGTTGTCGTTCGCCGGAAGCTGACGAGAGGGCGTGTTCTTTCATTCTTCGAGAGCCTGCCGCGATGCCTGGTCGGGATCGAGGCCTGCAGCTCTTCGCATTATTGGGCTCGCGAGCTGATCGCACTCGGCCATGGTGTGCGGCTGCTGCCGGCACAGTACGTAAAGCCCTATCTGAAGCGACAGAAGAATGATGCTGCGGACGCAGAGGCGATCTGCGAGGCCGTGACCCGACCGACCATGCGCTTCGTGCCGGTGAAGTCGCCCGAGCAGCAAAGCGTGATGATGCTGCACCGGGTCCGGTTGATGCTCAATCGTCAGCGCACTCAGATATCGAACGCGTTGCGGTCCCACCTATCCGAGTTCGGGGTCGTGGCGCCGATCGGCCGTAATGGAATTGAGCAACTGCTCGTGGTCATCAACGACGAGAACGACGCCAGGATACCCGCTGAAGCACGGCTATGCCTGCGGATGCTGGAGGCACAGCTTCGGGTCGTGAAGCAACAGATCCTCGAAAACGATCGCCGGGTCCGGGCGAGTGCGCGAGAGACCGAGCTGGGTCGCAGGTTGATGGAAATCCCGGGCGTCGGCCCGCTGTTGGCGAGTGCGTTCGTCGCGACCGTCGCCGATCCGCACGCGTTCAAGTCGGGGCGATGCCTCTCGGCCTGGATCGGGCTCGTTCCGAAGCAAAACTCGAGCGGGGGCAAGGAGAGGCTCGGCAGTATCTCCAAGGCCGGCAATCGCTACCTGCGACAGCTGCTCGTGGTCGGAGCGATGGCGGTCGTCCGCTATGCCGAGCGGAACGGAACCAGGCGGCCATGGCTCGTGCAGTTGATGGCGCGACGAACAACCAAGGTTGCAGCGGTTGCGCTGGCCAACAAGACCGCCCGAATGGTCTGGGCATTGATGACAAGCGGCGAGCGCTACAGGGAGCCGATCATCGCATAGAACGAGACAAGGCGAGCGATCGCCGATGAGGTTGGAAAGGGCGGACAGGAGCTAAATGCACAAAGCCGGTTGATACCGCCGGATCAGAAGAACCCACTGGGGCCGTGCACCTCGAGTGCGAGCTTACGATCGGGATCTGAGACGCGCGAATGGCATTATGGCCAGCGGTACATGAAAGGCCGCACCTACAGGTCGGATACATGGCCGCACCAACCAGCAGATGCAAAAGGCTCAAAGAATCCCTTGCCAACGGAGAGCCGTCCATACACGGCCCCATTGCGGTCATTGGACGCGAAAACACAGGCGCGAGAATAATTGCGGCCCGAAGGAAAGCTCAGATTACACTCTCTTCGCCAATCTGGCCAAAGTGCTTCTGGAAGCACCTGTTGCACTAACAATGCTGCTCCAAGACTGACCAGACTTGAGCATTGTCTGGATGGCAGAATTGCGCTGGGTATCTTCAGGGCGACCTCTGTAGCGACCTTCAGCTTTCGCTTTTGTAATACCCTGTGCCTGCCTGCGGCGGCGATCGTCGTAGTCCTTACGGGCAATAGCGGCGATCATGTCCAGCATCATCCCGTTGAGAGCTTCCTGCATTCGCCGTGTGAACTCGTCGGTCTGTTCCGATGCCATCGCCCAAGAGGTCGGAAGATCC
Organism: Alphaproteobacteria bacterium; assembly: GCA_018823835.1. Taxonomy (GTDB): domain Bacteria; phylum Pseudomonadota; class Alphaproteobacteria; order Rhizobiales; family Rhizobiaceae; genus CAMYMG01. The sequence continues at coordinate 1,833,129 of JAHJHT010000002.1, forward strand.
AGCGCAACTACTTTCACTTGGCGCTGACGTATCTCGTCCTTGAGCCGTTCCCAATCCGCTGCATTTAGGCGGCTGAGACGGTCCACCTGTTCGATCAGCAGCACGTCTCCCGGTTCACAGTCTGCAAGGAGACGGAAGAGCTCCGGTCGGGCAAGAGACGCACCGCTCTCGTTCTCCAAATAGGTAGCAGCAATTTTGAAACTACGTTCCTTGGCGAAGGCTTTCAGTTCCTTCAGAGCTCGGCTGGCGTCCTGCTCCTTGGTGGATGCTCTAAGATAGGCGCGAATAAACATGGATGATTGGTTCCATTTGGCTGGTACCATAAATAACGGTTCGCTTTGCGCTGTCAACGCATGTTTTATCGAACCAATGAGAAGCGGTTCGAGAAAAGCATACCCAAAATGCGCTGTACTAACTGACGCCAACACCCGTCGTGAAATCACCAACGCGAGGGAAAACTAGCCGCGTCCGGCAAGTGAGCAGCGCGACCTGGAATGTAGTCAAAGCTCACACGTGCGCTAGGGCCTAGCAGCAATTCAAAATTGTTCAAATGGACGAAACAATTTGCGATTGTCTTGCGCGAAATCTCATACTGAGCGAATTTGGCGGCTGCCAATTTTAATATGAACCCTGATAGTGGCCGCACGCCACCGTGCGCACTCATCGAAGTCACTTGGGGGGCGGGATGCCTGCGCGTTGTTACAGGGCTAACAGATGGATGAACTGTGGATAGTAACATGCTACTTCAATCCCTGTCGTTATCAAACGAAGCTCGATAACTTTAGGTTGTTTGAGAAGGGCATGTTAGAAGCAGGCGTAAAGCTGCTCGTAGTTGAACTGGCGTTTGATGATCAGTCCTTTCAGCTAGAAAGCACCACCCGTGCCCTGCAGTTGAGGGGTAACGGGATCATGTGGCAGAAGGAGCGTCTGCTGAATCGTGCTGTTGAAACACTGCCGGAGTCATGCCGAAAAATAATGTGGATCGACTGCGACCTGATCTTCGAAGATCCCCGTTGGCTGGAAAACAGTTGCTCGTATCTCGACCGCTATGTCGTGATACAGCCGTTCACCCACGTAGCCCGGTTGCCGAGGGGGCAATCCCTTTATAGAGGGCAAGGTGAGGTGTACGAGGGCTTTGCGTCGATTTGGATGCGAACTCCAGAGTCCGCGAAATATGCAAATTGGGAAGGCCATGGCCACACTGGGTTTGCTTGGGGCGCACGGCGTGAGCTGTTCGATCTTTGCGGTCTTTACGATCCCTGTCTGACCGGCAGCGCCGATCACCTCATGGCGCATGCCTTCGTTAGTAGCTCGGATTCGTCTTGCATTGAGGGAATGATCGGTCGGCATAATCGCTACCATGAACATTTCATGGCTTGGGCCGAAAAGGCGACCCGTCTGGTGGGCGGCAGCCTCGGGGCGGTTCCAGGACGGATCCTTCACCTCTGGCATGGTGAACTTGCGGACCGGCGCTACCACAGCCGCAATCAGCAGTTTCGGACCTTTGACTTTGATCCTGATCGAGATTTACGAATTGACGAGAATGGCCTTTGGACCTGGGGTGATGCACCTAGATCTATGCAGCTGTGGGCGCATCAGATGTTCCTGCTTCGTAACGAAGATGGGGACATGATCTTTCGCCGACGTTGAACGGCCAACAGCGTGGCAGAACTTCTTCTTCCTATTAATGGGATTGGTCATGGACACCTCGCCCGAGCACTGATTTTTGCAGAATGGCTGCGGCAAGATGGCCGGCGGCCAATGATAGCACTGCAGGGCAGTTCCGATTTTCGTTCAGATGTATCGATAGCCGCAGCCAACATTCCCGCACTGTATAGGCTTTCTCCAGCCGCCGCTCAGAGTATTGCAGACGATCTCGCCAACGTTACCCAGCTGTCGTACCCCGCCGTCATTGTTGAAGACACTCATCCCGCGCCGGTCTCTTGGCCAACTGGGATCCGCACAATCCTCGCCGTAAGACCGACCGAGATGGCGAACATGCGCCTGCTCAATTACCGCCACGGGCAAAGGTATGCGTCGATCGTCGTCTGCGATCATCCGGCTTCTCCAACGTGGCCATTTGATGCTGGTGAAACTGAGGAAATCTTATCGTGGCAAGGTTGGGAATGCATCGGCCCCGTGTTTCGCACCACGACGCGCGATGCAATCACAAGGGTTCGGGCGAGACATCGAATTCACGATGGAGAGAAGATATATGTCTTTGCTATGGGTGCCGGCGGTGAACAAAGGGGTAGCGGGGACCGCGTTCGATTCATTGAAGATGCGAATAGACTCGCCCCTGCAATCCAAGAGCGACTGGGATCAGCGCGTCTTCTTTTTGTTCGGGGCCCACTCTTCCCTCGCGAAATTCAGTTACCCGACATATTCGAGGACATCGCCGAAGAGCCTGACCTGGTATCGCTTATCGCGCTAGCCCATGGGGCGGTAATTCGGCCAAGCTTCAATACTACTTGGGAGTGCATTGCCGGCCGCACACCGTTCATTGCATTGCCGGGAACTACCTTCGCGGAGCCGGTAACCCGCAGGCTGTCGACCTTGGGGGCGCACGGGTTGGATACGTCTGAAAATGTGGACCGCCTCGTGGACGAAGTCGCATCTCGTCAATTCGCAGCCGCTTGCAACCCAATACTCGAACAGTTCAATGGCGCCCCCAAACAAAAATTCCTAAGGGTATTGGACGGCGATCGGTTCGACAGACGGCTTTTGACAAATACCTCTTCAGATCCTTGCCACACATCGAGTATTCAACGTAATCGCTTGTTGCCTGAGCTGAGTCACCTCAAGGATACGATCCGTCGCTCAACAAACATGGTCGCCCTGTTTATCCGGATCGACGACCTAACGGCCTTGGACTCCGAGCTTATAAGTTTCCTTACGTGTTGCATGAGCCTAAGGCTCTTCGCTTCGCTTGAGATCATTCCGTATCATAACACCATCGGCGGATTGGAGATCGACCGCGTCGACACGGAAGGGCGCATAGAGATAGGTCAACATGGCTACGCGCATTTGCCGTCGTTAGGTGAGGGGGCGATCCGCGGAGAATTCATCTCGGCGCAATCCGCCCCCGTGGCGTCCACGCAGCTTCGAAGCGGTCTTCGACAACTGGCGCGGTGCTTCGGAGCCCGCTTCCGTGGCGGCTACTCTGCCCCATATGACGTGCCAAGCACTTGGCTTGCGTCCGCGTGGGAAGAAGCCGGTGGAAGTTATCTTTCATGGATTCGGAAGGAGCCCAAGCCAAGCAGCCTACCAACTGTTCGTGTGTCGGTAGACCCTTGGGACTGGGGGAGGGGGGCAGCCGTTTCATTCGGGGTCCTCTGCTCAACGCTAGCCGCCTCAATCAGCCGCGATGGAACTGCCGGATTGGTGCTGCATCCGCAATGTCTCAGGAACGAAACACATAGACAGGAAATCGTTTTTCTTCTAGAAGAAATGATTGATGCTGGGTGTTGTGCATCTCCACTGAAGCCGAACCCAGACGCCTAAAATACTAGGAGCAACACGGCATCGACTTCCCGAGTTTTCACATTACAGCAGGAGATCATCTTGAAAGAGTACATGAGTCCTGAATGGAACGAAATTGGCATAGTTGTTGACGAGGAAAGTGGAATCGCCGCCCTGGTTGGCCTGAGTTCTGGCGGGGGGAAGCCGCTGCCTAGCGTACAACTCGGCCGTATCATTGGTCCGGAGCGACGCTTCTCCCCATATCTGCATCCTGCGGTTGACTGGAAAGACGGCAAAGGCTCAATCTCGGAGCCGGAAACGATTGGCCGGATACCCGCAGGATTGCAGGAAAAGATCGCAAGGCTCTTGCAACCGCATCTTGTAGAACGCCCCAACGACGGGCTGGACAAGCTGCTTGGCCACGACGTAGTCGACTTTGGTAGAAAGGTACACGGAGAGACAATACTGGGTTGTCTGTCCTGTTCATAGAGCGATCCCCGCAACCTCGCCGAACGGCTTTCGAATGGCGTCCGATGTCAATCTGACAGACTTTCTGCTGTTCCGTCACATCGATGAAGGTCGCGGGTCGTGGCCGGCACTTCACTATCGTGATCGCACACTATCCTACGAGGAGGTTGCGATCCTTGTCCGAAAGGCCGCAGCAGTCCTCGAGAAGTACGACGTCGGGCGAGGCGATTTTGTATCGCTGCTCGTGCCAGACAGTCCGGCGTTCGTGGTGACATTTTTCGCCGCGCTGATGCTGGGTGCGATCGCTGTGCCCCTGAATTCCCAGCTTCCCACTTCCGACGTCGACGACATTCTTGCGCGGGTGCGTCCGAAAGTTTTTATAATTGATAAATCCCGCACGGCGGGGGTGCGAACAGATTTGGCCAAAACAACAATCAGGTGCGGCGATCTCGAAGCGGCAAGGTCAATATTTGAACACCAGCTAGATTCCTCGGGACCAACCGCGACGGCGGCAGTGCGAGCCGAAGGGCAGCTCGCCTATTGTCTGTTTAGCTCTGGTACGACCGGCCGTCCCAAGGGAATACTTCACCGGCACCGGGACATTTTGCATTGTGTCGAAGCCTATTGCATCCCAACTCTACGGATGACGAGTAACGACCGCGTTCTAGCGGTTCCGAAACTGGCTTTTGGTTACGGATTGGGCGGCAATCTGCTGGCGGCATTCTATGTAGGGGGATCCTCAATCTTAGTCCCTGAACCTTCGTCAGGCATCTCGATGCTGGAGGCCGCACGCACTTGGTCACCGACTCTCTTCCTCGGCCAGCCGCGTGCGCTAGGTCAATTGCTTCAGCTAGATCTAAAGCCGGGCTTTGGCAGCGTGCGGCTTGCAGTGACCGCAGGAGAGGTTTTAGTCCCGGCGCTTTACGATCGATGGCGGGAGACGATGGACATCGAGCTTCTGGACGGTTTTGGAACAACTGAAGTCGGCCATGTCTTCATCTCAAACGAGATCGGCCACGTGATCCCCGGATCTGCCGGAAAAGTACTCCCTCCCTTCAAGATCCGGCTGCTCGATGAAAGCAGAAATCCAGTGGGGGAAGGAGTTATTGGACACCTTTGGGTGAGCGGCCCCTCGATGAGCCCAGGATACTTGGGCGAACCGGACAGAACCGCCGCAGCTTTCGTCGATGGCTGGATTTGCACTGGCGATTTGGCGCGGCGCGAAGCTGACGGCACAGTCTTTTTCGCCGGTCGGGCCGACGAGATGATCAAAGCGGGATGCGGCGAGTGGGTTGCGCCAACCGAGCTGGAAGCTCTGCTCTTGTCACATGCTGATGTCGTTGACGCTGCTGTGGTCGGCGCGTCGGACGAACTCGGCGTAGTGGCTCCGAAAGCTTTTGTTGTTCTGGCTTCCGGCGTGCAGCCAGATCTCGCACTAGAGTCGAAATTGAAGGGACTCGCGGTCGAACGTTGGCCGTCCCTCTCGTACAAGCACATCTCGTCGGTCGTATTTCTTGATGAATTACCGCGAACGAGTACGGGTAAACTGCGACGCTTTATGTTGCAGCCAGCGACGTTGACCGAATTCTCCTATGAATGCTGATATGAGTATTCTCGGCTCGCCGGCGACGCAGTTCATTCCCTATCTCCTCAATTATCGCCCAGCGCCCGACGGATCCTCGGTCGCTTTGGCGCTCGCTTCCATCGAAGAAGGCGGCATCGATATCTTTGTCCGAAAAATCGACCCCCCCAACGATCTGCTGCTCACTCGCCTTCCTAAATTGCAGACGGTTGATTTACTGTGGGCCCGAGGGGCAGGGGTTCTAGCGGTATCTCAAGGTTGGCATACTGAAATCTGGGACCTGTCAGGGCCATACCGAGTCGATGTGCTCGACGCGCGGGGCCTCGGTTTCGATTGGCAAAATTCACTATGGCTGATCGGACCGCGTGGCGACATCCTTCGCCGATCGATGCCGTACCGTACAAAAGAAGTCATCGATGGCGGGGTGATTGCAGCCTGCGGTTGTCCAACCGCCGCTTGGATCCGTCGCACGGGTGCGGGTGCGCTGGAGATATGTGCTCCCCGACTGCACGTTCGGAGTCCATGGATTCTTGATTTTGACGATCGTCCGCAAATTCGGAGTGATGATAAGGGCACCATATTTGTCTCTGCTGAGACGGGATCCGGCGATACCCGCCGGCTGCAGATCAGCCGCTGCAACATCAGCGGATCTGGGACCCTCGTGCTGGATCAGGTGGTTGGACTGGCGTTAGGTCGGGTCGATGCGGCATGGCAACCTTGGTGTAGTGGTAAAGTTTTATTCCTCAGACACCGGCAGGCGACCACCGAGTTGTTCGTCAGCACGGACAACCCTTCAGATAGCCGACGGATAAGCGCGAACGGGTTTCGCGTGAGCGAAATGGCCGCCAGTGCTGCGACAGGATTGGTTTGTGTTGTGGGCACCCGGGCCGGATCGTCGATGCCAGAAATGACCGTTCTGAAAGAAGAAGGATCCCAGTGGCTATCTGTTCCGATGGGCACTGCTGAAGGAGCTCCGGTGTTCAATGATACGGGATCAGTTTTGGTTACCCCTCGAGCAAGCGGAGAACCAGCCGATGTTAGGGTGCGAAGGATGGATTTGCCGGCGACATCGGAGGTCGACCAGGCTACTAATCTAACGGTTGAGCATAACGAGGATCAGTTGGTCGAGGGGCGGGTGGTGCTTTTCCTCGGTACCCTGGGGGGACGTCGGTATATCGGACGCAGCACCAACTTTTTCCAACATACCTTGTCGGACATCGCGCGGCAGATTGCTTCGAGCACCCGCGTTCGTCTTGTCAATCTGGCGGCGCTCTCAGAGTCCGCGCCATCAACGCTTGCTACTGCTGTTGCCTCGCTAAAGTCATGGGGAGAGCGAAGAGGAGCAAACGCGATCCTCGTCGCCGGCAGCGTCGGTGCGGCGTGCGCGCTGAGAGCATTGGCCAACCAGAAGTGGCTAGGACAGATTTTAGTCTCACCCGTCTACTCGCCTTGGACTTGCGGCCTGACATTCTGGCAGCACATTCTCGGCGAGGATGACGGCCGCGACCACATCAGGCTCGCCGAAACATGCCGCACGCCCACGATCGTCCTGCACGGGACACGAGACGAAGTATCTCCATTTTCTCAGAGTAGCGAATTTACGCTCCGTGCCCCCTGCCCGGTTACGACGGTCCCATTGCCCGAGTCACATATATTTACCAATCCAAAGTCTTGGGTCACCGCAGCGCACGAAGCCGGCCTGTTCGCGGAGCGGCAATTCGCTATAGGGCACGTACATGACTGACCTGCATGCCCTGCTGCGCATACGCCACCACATCGGATCGGTGATCGAACGTGCTACCGGCGACTCCACGGTAATTTGTGATCAAGTACGTCCGATTGTCCGTGATGCTGTCATCGATCAGGACTTTGTAATCGCTTGCGTAGAGCATACCGCATTGGCTTTTGAACGTCAGGATTTCTCCAACCCGCCTATCGTTGATGACGAAGAACGGGAGTTCTCGATCCGGCTGATTCCCTGGCCGAAGAGTGTCTCGAATCACCCGCACCGCCACGACCACTGGACTGTCACTGCCGTCATGGCAGGACGGCTGCGGTTCGAAATCTACGAGGAGCGTAGTGGAAACCTGAGTTTGCAGAGGGCTATCCTCGCCCAACGTGGTGAAGCCGGAGCAATAGTACCGCCCTGCATTCACCGCGTCGTAAACGAGAATGATGGCCCAAGCCTCTCCCTGCACGTCTTTTCTGGGAAGCGCGCCTTACAAGCACACGCAGAACGCCGACCATATCAGCGGGGACAGACGGTCTGGTACGGAGCGCCAGACTCCCAGAAGCCGACGGTTCTTGATCTTGTCTATGGATTGCTGTCCACACTTTCGCAAATTGAACCGGCAATGGCGATCCCCCCCCTTCGAAGGCTATGTCGGCGAGGACCTGCCAATTGTCGCATGGCAGCGATCAAGGCTCTCGCCTTGCTCGACCTTGGTGCGGCGAAGGACGAGGCGATGAATCTGGCCAACGTCTTGGACGATCAAAACGCTTTGGCACTGCGAAACGTGGTGTCTGGACTCTAGGTTTGGAGATGGCTAGTCAAGCGATGCAGAAAGCACTGGCGCGGATATATCTGGATGCGGATCTGCGAGAGAAAATTGTTGCTCATCCTTCTGTGCTGAACGACCTTCGCCTAGGCCAGGCCGACGCCGAACAGCTCCGCGCATTTGTGCTCGCAAATCGACGTGCTCTCGACAGGTTCGCCGAGATGATCGGTCGAAAGCGTGCGCTCCGTCTCGCTTCGGTCTTTCCCATCAGTTCAAGGTTGCTTGGCGCCGACACTTGGGCTTCGGTCTGCAAAACGGCGCTTTCTACGAGCGCTAGCCGCACAATTGATGAAGTGACGCTTTGTGCACAAGTGATGAACGGTTTGGATAATTGGCGCGATCTGCCTCCTTTTCGCGATCTCGTCACGCTCGAGGCACTGAAGGCGACGGTCGCCCGATTGGTTGCCCCAGAGCAACAGATGTTCAACTCGTCGGAAAATTGGCGCCCAAAGCTCAACCGATCGGCGCGGATCGCTAGGCTAGACTTTTCCCCAACAGCAATATCAGCGTGGGCTTCGGCGGGAGGGGTTGACCACCTTGATCGCGAACCTACCCCAGTATTGTTGCACAAGAGGAGCGGAACATACCAAACTGTCCAGATCGCGACGCTACGACCGCTCTTGGCGGAGGTGCTGATGGCTTGCGATGGCCACCGCATGGCCAATGAAATTGCGTTGGACTATTCAAGGGGACGCGATGAATTAGCAAGTGGCATCCGAGAGGCGCTGCAAGGCTACTTAGAGTTAGGGGTCCTTTCATTCGAACAAGAGATGTAAGGCTATGAAAGCACTACCGCCAAACCTGATGAATCTCGGCGTCGGCTTGGGTTTTCGCGAGCAACTCCGTCCCATGATTGCGACTCATGACGGTGAAATCGACTTTTACGAATTGATAGGGGACACGCTATTTGATGACTTCACCCTTGAAGAGACCCTTCGTGCCACTGCTGGCCGTCCTGTCGTGTGCCATTTCCTGGCGGCATCGCTGGCCACCGCGGGCCCACTAGATCCTGAATATCTGGAAGGCATAAAGCGTGTCTCCCGAACAACTGGCTGTCTGTGGGTGAGTGATCACCTTGCAATAACATCTGTGTTCGACCATGACATTGGCCATCTCACGCCGCCCATACTCGATAACTCTACTTTGAATATGGTGGCCGACAAGATAAAGCGTATACAAGATGTCACGGGGAGGATATTCTTGATTGAGAACATATCCTATCTTTTCATGCCCCCCGGCGCCGAAATGTCAGAGGCAGATTTTCTGCAGCGACTCTGCACCATGGCCGATTGTGGACTTCTACTCGATCTGAATAACTTACATGTAAATGCATCAAATCATGATTTTAACCCGTACGAATTCCTCATGACATTGCCACTTGATCGCGTTCTTCAAGTCCATATTGCGGGCTCGGCATGGAGTGAGGACTTACTCATTGACACTCACGCTGACCCCGTGCCGGCCTCTGTTTTCGAGTTATTGGGCACGGTGCGCGCTCGAGGCGGAGCCGGGGCGGTGCTGCTCGAGCGGGATCGGAATTTTCCACCGGACGAGGAACTAATTTCTGAACTGCGAAAAGCTCGCGAAGTTTGGAAAAGCCATGCGATCGGCGAGCACTACTCCCGAGATATCGACTTAGTCTACCCTCCCGCCGACAATTAGGCGACATAGCAGAATGCAAGTTACTCAACTGGATCGGGACCTATATTGCCTTGCCACCGCAGGTTTTCTGGTTATTCCGGACTTTCTTGCTGAGCCAATTGTCAATGCCATCGAGGAATCTGCGGTCGCTTTCGAACTGGAGGTCGAGGCTTTCGCAGCGGCCGGAGGCAAGGTCGCTCTTCGGCATAGCTGGCCTCTCCGGACGACTCGATGCCTGTTCGCGGTCTCACTGGAGATTCAGGATTTCGTGATGAACGACTATCTGCAGAGCGTTGCGCGCGCCTATCTGAAACGTCCAATCCTTCGGGATTGTCTGTTGCAAACCGTAATGCCAGATGGCCGCAATGCCGGCCGCGGAGCGAACGGCGATCTCTCGATACACCGCGATACAATGTGGGATGAAGACCAAGCGGACCCCTACTATCTCCACGCATTCCTCGTGTTGGATGATTTCACCGCGTACAATGGTGCGACTGTCGTCGTGCCTGGTACACATCGTGCGCGCGAGCCAGGCTACTATTTCAAACATTCCGATCCACGTCGTCCCCAATCGGGCATTGACTATGCCGTCTATGAAAAACGCTATTTCCCGAGCGCAATCCAACTGAAAGCCCAACGCGGTAGTCTGATATTGCTTGACCCCATGGTCATCCACAGCCAGGGCAACAACGTGACCAATGCGCCACGGCGACTGGTAAATGCCACCTTCCGAAATTCTATGTGCCGGCCCCGGCCGGCGCTGCTTAACGCGCGGAGGATCGCTGCGCTGCACTCTCGTGTCCCAGTCCGTCCGGATCTGTTGTTGATGCTAGAAGACGACCCATCCCTGCCCTCGGTATTTGGGCCGCTGGGAGCGGAGCCCCTTATGTGCGGGTGATATTTACGAGTGCGCCAGCGATGAGTCGAGTAATGCAAATGCGACCCTTGGCGCGGGCGCTTGTCGACGCCGGGCATCACATTTGCTTCGCCGTGCCACCCTCGCTCGGTGGCGTTCTCGCCACCGAGGGCTTCTGTTCAGAGCGCATTGTTCCGGAACTCGATGAACTGTCAGATATCGCGGCCGCGAGTCGGCCTGATTGGGAGCGCTGGACACCGGATCGCCGTGCGCTCTTCCTTTTTGCAGTCCTGTGGCCCTCTTTGGTCCTAGCACAGCTCAAACGGCTGATTGTCGACTGGAACGCCGACCTTGTTATCTATGAGGAAGGCGAATTTGCCGGCCCCTTAGCGGCCGCAAAAACATCGCGCGCCAGTGCCTCGCTCGGCTGGCCAGGGCCTGCCCGTACTGACGCCAACATTCGCGCTATCAGCCCTGTTCTGGAGGATCTCTGGTCTAGCGAAGGCCTCGGGCACATCCCGGTTTCGCACCGGCTTTACGGAGATTGCTCGATCCGAACCTGCCCTCCGTCACTCGACCGAGAGATGCCGCCGAGTGCCATCCTCATGCGAGCTGGAGGGGGGATTTCGTCGTGCCCTAGCAATTGGGAGCACCCTCCCTACGGCCGTCGAATGGCTCATGCCACTCTAGGTACTGTTGCTGAGTATGCGTCGGCCGCTAACATTTTTGACCAGATTGTCACGGGCGCTCGTAGTGCAGATCTGTCGCTGATCCTCAGCGTCGGACCGGAACTTGATCCTTCGCGTTGGCACGATCCGGTTCACGACATATATGCTTTCAACCTTGTCCCTCACGACGAGGTAATCCCGCAGGCAATGGCCACCATTCTTCACGGGGGCGCCGGGACGTTCTGGCGCGCCTTGAGCCATGGCTGCCCACTCCTGGTTCTACCCAGAGGGGGTGCCTCGCAGTTTAGAAATGCTCGGGCCTGCGTCCGACGCGGCGTCGGATTAGCGCTCGAGCCCACCAGCGTCTCCGCAGAAAGTGTTGCGTCATCACTCAAACTGCTGGAACAAAGTCCTCACTACAGGCATGCAGCCCACTCTGTCGCGTGCGAGATAGAAGCGATGCCCAGGGCGGAAAGCGCGGTCCTGAAGCTCGAAGCGATTGTAAGTGAGCGTCAGTCCACGAAACACTGACGCGATATGTGTTCCTCATGTTTTCGGCTTCGAAAATTCGTGCAAGGGATCAGGTGGAGGCTCCAACTCCGCCCGCACACGAAATGCTGCGTCTGACAATCTTGCCGCCAAGGTGCTGAGGCATCTTCTCGCGATATGGTGGCGATTTCTGTGGTTCCGCGCACGCTAGGCGAAAACACCGACCGCAAAAATCTCTCTTTATCAATGAAGTGGTGCCGCTTGCGTGACTCAAACACGCGACCGCATCATTACTGATGAACGGCGGCGCAAAGACGGCCTCGCCCATTGTTCACACCCGTTACGCCCTGGTGACGCCCCGAGGCAAAGATCGCGTGCCGCGCCTACCGTGTCGGAAAAATTCCTGAGCAATTACGTGAGGTTAATTGGTGATCCCGACAGGAATCGAACCTGTGACCTACAGATTAGGAATCTGCCGCTCTATCCTACTGAGCTACGGGACCAACCAAGCCGACACATAGCCGTTTCCGGCCGCTTCGCCAACCTGCCGGGAGGCAAAAAACTGCTCCTGTGGCGGCTGCCGCCACAGGCTTTGCGCGGCCATGTGAGAACGGGCCTTCCAAGGGTCGCGGCTCAGGCGGCCAGTCCGGTTTCTGCCAGCCTCACCCAATAGCTCACGCCGTGCGGGATGGCCTCGTCGTTGAAGTCGTAGGCCGGGTGGTGAAGGTTCGCAGACTCGCCATTGCCGATGAAGATGAAGGCGCCGGGCCGCGCCTGCAGCATGTAGGAAAAGTCCTCGCCGCCCATGACAGGCGGCATGGTCCGGTGAACCTGCGCCTCGCCTGCGATGCTCGCGGCGACGTCGCTGGCAAAGATCGTTTCGTCGGGATGGTTGAAGGTGACGGGGTAGTTGGGGGCGTAGGCGAGCGTCACCGTCGTGCCGCTGGCCTTGCCGATGCCCTCGCAGATGGCTTCCATGCGCTCGCGGGCGAGCGACGCCACCTCCTGTTTCAGCGAACGCACCGTGCCGGCGAGCTCCACCTGCTCGGGAATGACGTTGTAGGCGTCGCCGCCATGGAATTTGGTTACCGACACGACCACCGATTCGACCGGGTCGACGTTGCGCGACGCGATCGTCTGCAGCGCGGCGACGATCTGGCTGCCGGCGACGATCGGGTCGATGGTGCCATGCGGCATGGCAGCATGGCCGCCGCGGCCCTTGATGGTGATCCTGAACTCGGCGGTGGCGGCCATGATGGCGCCGGGCTTGGTGGAGAACTGGCCGACCGGCAGGCCGGGCAGGTTGTGCATGCCGAACACCTGCTCGATGCCGAAGCGCTCCATCATGCCGTCCTTGACCATGGCCTTGCCGCCGCCGCCGCCCTCTTCCGCAGGCTGGAAGATCACCGCGACAGATCCGGCGAAATTGCGCGTCTCGGCAAGGTACTTCGCGCCGCCGAGCAGCATTGCCGTGTGACCGTCATGGCCGCAGGCATGCATCTTGCCGGCAACCGTCGATGCATAGGGCTTGCCGGTGATCTCGTTGATCGGCAGAGCATCCATGTCGGCGCGCAGGCCGACCGTGCGACCCGCGCCGAGATTGCCCCGGATGATGCCGACGACGCCGGTCCTGCCGAGCCCGGTCACCACCTCGTCGCAGCCGAATTCCTTCAGCTTCGAGGCCACGAACTCCGCGGTCTTGAAGACGTCGTAGCCAAGTTCGGGCGTCTGGTGAATCTGGCGGCGCCAGCCGGTCACTTCGTCCTGCATCTCGGCGGCGCGGTTCAAAATCGGCATGTGAGAGTTCCTGCTGGTTGAGGCGAGCGCGGTTGCCCGCGCCCGGGCTTTTTGCCATCTTGGCGTCACATAGGCTAGATAGCACGAGATTGCGACATCGCGCCGCCGCCACGCGAGCGGCGCCCGGCGCGATTCACGACATATCCGGTCCCACGGGCACCGTTGGGGCCACCAGGCAACACGAAGGCGGGTTTCATGCGGCGCATCCTACATCTCATGCTTGCGGTCACGGCAACGATGGTATGCGGGCTGAGCTCGGCGGAGGCCGGGCCCTCGATACTGTTCGATTCCAAGACCGGGCAGGTGATCCAGAGCGACCAGCCGTTCGACCGCTGGTACCCCGCCTCGCTGACCAAGCTGATGACCACCTATGTCGCGTTTCGCATGGTCGAGACCGGCGAGGTGACCTTTCTTTCGCCGGTGCGCATGACACGCGCCGCCGCCAGCCAGCCGCCGAGCAAGATGGGCTACAAGCCCGGCACCGTGATGACCCTCGACACCGCGCTCAAGATCATCATGGTCAAGTCCGCCAATGACGTTTCGGCGGCGATCGGCGACAGCCTGTCCGGCTCCGCCGAGGGCTTCGCGGCGCGCATGAACGCCGAGGCCAAGCGGCTCGGCATGACGAATTCGAACTGGGTCAACGCGCACGGCCTGCACGACGACAACCAGTACACGACCGCGCGCGATCTCGCGATCCTGTCGTCGGCTCTGCGCAACGAGTTCCCGCAGTATGCCGACTACTTCGCCATCGAGGGCCTGCGCTTCGGCGACCAGGTGATCCCGAGCCACAACAGGATCGTGGGCACGCTCGAGGGGGCCGACGGCATGAAGACGGGCTATACCTGTCCCTCCGGCTACAACCTTGTGGCTTCGGCGACGCGCGAAGGCCGCACGCTGATGGCCATCGTGCTCGGCGCGACGTCGGTAAAGTCGCGCACCCAGGAGGCCGCACGCATGCTGGAGACGGGTTTTGCCTCTCCCAATGCCGGGGCGATGACACTGGCTGCGCTGAAGCCCGGCGGCACCGAATCCGCCGAACCGGTCAACATGCGCGCGGATCTGTGCACCAAGGCCGGCAGCGAGAAACTGCGCAAGAGAGAGCGCGAACTGCTTGCCAAGAAGAAGAAGGAAGGCACGCTGGAGGCGCCGGTGAAGCTGGCCAAGCGGACGTCCCGCGAGCTCGTCCATATCAAGCTTGGCGGTGCCACGGGACCGGCGACGCCGGCCGTTGCAGCAGCGCTGGCCGAAGAGGCTGCCATCGTGGCTGCGGAAGCAGCCAAGCTGGTGCGGGAGGAACTGCTGCTCTACCGCGAGGACATGATGATCGCGCGCGGGCGCGCCTCGCTGCCGGCCGACGAGGCTGAACTCGCCAGGGCCAATGGCGGGGTGCCGCTGCCGACCTGGCGGCCGGACCAGCCGCCGCCAGCCGGCACGGAGCCTGTGGCGATGCAGGGCGATTCGGCCGACGCAGGCTGATGGACACGCCGATCCCCGTCTCGGTCCTGACCGGCTTCCTCGGCGCCGGCAAGACGACGCTGCTCAACCGACTGCTGAAGGACCCGGCGCTCGCCGACACTGCCGTCATCATCAACGAGTTCGGCGACGTCGCCATCGATCACATGCTCGTCGAGCAGTCCTCCGACGGCATCATCCAGCTTTCCGACGGCTGCCTGTGCTGCACGATCCGCGGCGACCTTGTCGATACGCTCGCCGACCTGGTCGATCGCGTGCAAACCGGCCGCATCGCAGCCTTGCGACGCGTCATCATCGAGACCACCGGCCTTGCCGATCCGGCGCCCGTGCTGCAGTCGATCATGGGTCACCCGGCCCTCGTGCAGGCCTTCCGCCTCGATGGCGTGATCACGCTGGTCGACGCGGTCCATGGCGATGCCACGCTCGACAACCACATCGAAGCGGTCAAGCAGGTCGCGGTGGCCGACCGGATCGTGATTTCCAAGGCGGATCTCGTTTCCTCCCCGGAGAAGCTGGAGGCCTTGCGCGGCCGCCTGCGGCACATCAATCCTTCGGCCCTGCTGGTAGACGCTGCTTCTATGCAGGGCGGACATGCCGCGCTCTTCGAGTGCGGACTCTACGATCCGGCGAGCAAGACCGCCGACGTACGCCGCTGGCTCGGCGAGGCAGCCGACGAGGGCCACCACCACGATCACCATCATGCCGACCATGGGCACGGGGACGAGCATCATTACCATCACGATTCGCGCATCAGGACCTTCACTCTCGTGCACGACCGCCCGATCCCCTTCTCGGCGATCGAAACGTTCCTCGACCTCTTGCGGTCGACCCATGGCGACAGGCTGTTGCGCATGAAGGGCGTCATCGAACTGCAGGAAGACCCGGCCCACCCGCTGGTGGTTCATGGCGTCCAGACGCTGCTGCATCCGCCGGTGCGCCTGCCGGCCTGGCCAGATGCGACGCGCGGGACCCGGCTGGTGCTGATCACGCTGGACATGCCGGAAGACTATGTCCGGCGTCTCTTCGCCGGGATCACCGGAACACCTTCGGTCGACACGCCGGACCGTGCGGCGCTCGAGGCCAACCCGCTGGCGATACCCGGCATGCGCTAAAAGAAAAGCCGGCCTTTCGGCCGGCTTTAGTTTGGTGCAACGGGATCATCGGGGGGGGGGACATCCCGCTGTCCGGACCATAATGTGCGGCCGCGACAATGGTTGCATGATCCCACGAAAAAAATTCAAGGCAGTGATTTCGCCGGACTGGAGGGCCGAAAGCCTGGTGCGCCCAACGCGCCGCGAGGGTGGCCGTCAGCTGCCGAAGATGTTGACGATCTTCTTCCTGGCAGTGCCGAACAGACCCAGCGCGCTTCCGCCTGAAGGCTCGGTCTGGACCTCGGCGGGCGGCGGAACCGTTCCGGTCGCCAGAACGGGCTCGGCAGCCTGCGCCTTGGCCAGTTCGGCCGCCTTCTTTTCCTGCTCCTTTGCAAGAGCCAGAGCCTTCTTCTCCTCGGCGGCCTTCACCTTTGCGGCCTCTGCGGCGTCGATCTCGGCCTGACGCCGGCCTTCCGGGGAATCGATGCGGCCCATGCGCGAACTGACGGTTACCGTCCCGTCATCGTTCAGGGATGGTGGCTCGACAGGCACGCGCTCGCCCTTGGCGCGCTTGCGGGTCCACTCCGACACCAGCGCGGCCTCCTTGAGGCCCGCAATGGAGGGCTTGGGCGGCGGGGCGCTCTTGGCGACGGCGGCGTTGAAGGCAGCCTCGTAGCTCGACTGGTAGGACCTGTAGGCGCTGGCCAGTGCTTCCGGCTGTGTCGAGGGCGGGCAGGATGCCGTTGCGTTGAAGGTGGCGCCGCCCTCGGGCACGCGGTTGAAGACGTAGCGCTTCTCGCAGAAATCGACCTTGGGCGGAACCTTGCTGATCTCGAACTGGTCGTAGCCTTCCTTCAGCATCTTCCAGAACTCGAAGTTCGGGTCGTTGCGGTAGCGCGCCATGTTGGCCGCGGTCATGCGGAACGGGAAGGCCTGGATCTGGAATTCCGTCTGGCCACCGCGGAAGGCGTCGCGGCCGAAGGCATAAATCTGCTCGATCTGGGCATCCGTCATCGAATAGCAGCCCGATGACGAGCAGGCGCCGTGCACCATCAGGTTGGAGCCGGTGCGGCCATTGGCACGGTCATAGGCGTTCGGGTAGCCCATGTTGAAGGCCAGGTGATAGCTGGACTTCGGGTTCATCTGCGCCGGGCGGACGGTGTAGAAGCCTTCGGGCGCCTGGCGGTCGCCCTCGACGAATTTGGGGCCGAGCTCGCCCGACCACTTGCAGATGTCGTAGCTTGCGATGACATCGTAGCGGCCGTTGGTCTTCTGCTTCCAGATCTCGAGCTTGCCCTCTTCCTTGAAGATGCGGGCCATGACCGGCGAGGTGCGGGACATTCCCTTGGCCTTCATGGCGGTCAGGATCTTCTCCGGAAGCGGCTTTTCGGCCTTGGCGCCGCCGGCTCCCTCGCTGAAGGTCGCGCCTGTGCAGCCGGCCAGGGCAAAGGCGGCAATCAGCAATCCGGCGCGCAGCAATCGTGCAATCATGGGTCGAACGTCGTCTCTGGTTGTTCCGGCTGGTCAGTCGCACTACGCCGGAAGCGCATTGTCACGGGCGTGTAGGGTAGACGCGTTAACCTTGAGAATTGATTACTGCCGAGGCCCCGTCCACCTGCCACCCTGCATCCTTATGACAGGCAAGGGACGGCATTTTTGTGGCGGCCGCGCGCAAAAATGCCACAATGGCAGAGGTCAGAGCGAGCGGCCGATGGCGAGATACTTCTCGCGACGCTGCTCGCGGAAGTCCCCATTCGACTGCCCGAAATCGGCAAGCGTGCGCGCAATCAGGTCGCCGGTGGCCGTGATCACTGCGGACGGCATGCGATGTGCGCCGCCCAGCGGCTCCGGAATGATGGCGTCGATGACCTTGAGAGCCAGCAGATCCTGGGCGGTAATCTTCATGTTGGTGGCGGCATCGCGCGACCGGGTGGTATCGCGCCACAGGATGGACGCTGCGCCTTCGGGCGAAATCACCGAATAGATCGCATGTTCCAGCATGAACACCTTGTTGGCGGTCGCGATTGCAATGGCGCCGCCCGAGCCGCCTTCGCCGATGACCACCGAAATCGATGGCGTGCGCAGCGCCAGGCAGGCCGAGGTGGAGCGCGCGATGGCTTCGGCCTGGCCGCGTTCCTCGGCGCCGATCCCCGGATAGGCACCGGCGGTGTCGACGAGCGTGACCAACGGCACCTGGAAGCGGTCGGCCAGTTCCATCACGCGTACCGCCTTGCGGTAACCCTCCGGGCGGACGGAGCCGAAATTGTGCTTAAGCCGGCTCTTCGTGTCGGAGCCCTTCTCCTGGCCGATCACCGCAATGGGTTCGCCGCGGAAACGCGCAAAGCCACAGACAATGGCGTTGTCCTCGCCGAAATTGCGGTCGCCCGCGAGCGGCGTGAAGTCGGTGAAGAGGTCCTTGACGTAGTCAAGGCAATGCGGGCGGTCCGGATGGCGTGCAACCTGCACCTTCTGCCAGGGCGTCAGCGCCTTGTAGATGTCGCGGAGCGCCTCGGCAGAACGTTTTTCGAGCCGTGCGATCTCCTCGCCGACATCTACCGACTCGCCGCCTTCTGAAAGCTTCTTGAGTTCCAGGATTTTGCCTTCGAGGTCGGCAACCGGCTTTTCGAAGTCGAGATAGTTGTACATGCGTGAGCGAACCGATGCGCCGGACTGGAAACGGAAGGGCTGGAAAACTGGGTTTCCGGCCCGTGAAATTCTGCCCTCACATAGCGGTCCGACGCCTAGTCGGCAAGCGGATGATGCTCATTGACCAGCCGCACGAGCCGCTCCTCCAGCACATGCGTGTATATCTGCGTGGTCGAAATGTCGGCGTGGCCGAGCAGTTGCTGCACGGCACGCAGGTCGGCGCCGTTTTGCAGCAGATGGCTGGCGAAAGCGTGCCTCAGCACGTGGGGCGAGACCTTCGCGGAAGCAATTCCGGCGCGTGCGGCGAGCGTCTTCAGGTCGCGGGCGAAGACTTGGCGCGACAGGTGGCCGCTGTCCGAGGAGGCCGGAAACAGGTGCGGGCTGTCGGACAGGCTTTCGTTGCGTCCGCGCTCCACGAGCCAGGCGCGCATCGCCTCGCGCGCCTTGCCCGAAAGCGGCACCATGCGTTCCTTGTTGCCCTTTCCGCGCACGATGAAGAAGCGCTCGTCGCGCAATGCGACCGTGACGGGAAGGCCGACCAGTTCGGAAACGCGCAATCCGGTGGCGTAGAGCACCTCGACCAGCGCGTGAAGGCGCTTCGCTGCCACGCGGGCACCATCCGAGAGGCTCTCGTCGGCCGCTTCCTGTGCCGCCCGGTCGAGAAGCCGTCCCGTCTCGGCCTCGGCCATCGTCTTCGGCAGCGGCCGGCCTCGCGCTGGGCTGTCGAGCGTGCCCGTCGGATCGTCGGGTCGCATGTTCTCGGCATAGAGGAATTTGAAGAACTGCCGCAGCGCCGACAGCTTGCGCGCCTGCGAGGAGGCCGCGAAGCCCTCTGCGGCGAGGCCGCCGAGGTAGTCGCGCAGGTCGCTGCCGGCCGCGTCGGCCAGTCCGCCCGGAATGGAGGACGAGGCGTCCGAAAGGTCGCGCCGGTAGCTGGCAAGCGTGTTGTCGGCCGCGCCACGCTCGACGCTCATCATTTCCAGAAAAGCCTCGATCTGCGCCGCGCTGTTCATCGTTGCGACTACCGCTTCGGGTTGATTCTTTCGGAAGGGATGCGTTCGCTCATCTCGCCCTTGTTGGGCTCCACCAGGATCACCAGCGCCAGCATCGCCCCGTATGCCAGCACGGCCAGAAGGCAGAGCGTGAGAATGAACTTGAAAAGAGTCGGCATCTATAAAACTGGCCCGCACCTGTTTTCGTCCCGGGGGCCCTTATGGGACGCGAATTTTGTCAACACAAGGGTGCCGCGCCAATAGACCCGCAGCGCTTGACGCAAACGGCCTTTTCATGTCGATACGCTGCCATGGTTGCAATCCCCATGCTGGCGTCAGGAACCGTCGACGCCCTGCTTTCCAGTCTCGGTTCGCGTTCGATCGTGTTCGTCGGATTGATGGGCGCCGGCAAGACGGCGATCGGCCGCAAGGTCGCGTCGGCGCTCGGGCTGCCCTTCCTCGACAGCGACCATGAGATCGAAAGCGTCTCGCGCATGTCCATCCCGGATCTCTTCGCCCAATATGGCGAGGCCGAGTTCCGTGCGCTCGAGCAGCGGGTCATCCTGCGGGTTCTGGAAAACGGGCCGCAGGTGCTGGCCACCGGGGGCGGCGCGTTCATGAACGAGCAAACCCGCGAGGCGATCGCCGCCAACGGCATCTCCGTCTGGCTGAAGGCCGACGTCGACGTGCTGCTGGAGCGCGTCTCGAAGAAGCAGAACCGGCCCCTGCTTCAGAACGCCGACCCGCGCGGCGTGCTCGAGCGCCTGATCGCCGAGCGCCACCCCGTCTACGCTCATGCCGACATTACCGTTCCAACTCGCGACGACCGCAGGGAAGTGATCGCCGGGGAAGTCATCGACGCGATCAGCCGATCGCTGAACGTAACCAGGGAAGATGCCTCATGACTGCCTCCGGTGTTGAAACGGTTGAGGTACAGCTTGGCGACAGGTCCTACGATATCCTGATCGGCAACGGGCTGGTCGAGACAGCCGGCGCGGAGATCGCAGCGCGGCTGCCCGGGCTGGCGACGGCCATCGTCACGGACGCAAATGTGGCGGCCATCCATCTCGAGCGTCTGAAGGAAAGCCTTGCCGGTGCTGGCATCAGGGCGACGGTGATCGAACTGCCGCCCGGCGAGAAGACCAAGAGCTTCGAGGCCCTGCAGCAGGTCGTCGATGGCATCCTGGCAGCACGGCTGGAGCGCGGCGATGCGGTGATCGCGCTGGGCGGCGGCGTGATCGGCGACCTCGCCGGCTTCGCGTCCGGCATCGTGCGGCGCGGCATGAAGTTCATCCAGATGCCGACCTCGCTGCTGGCGCAGGTCGATTCATCGGTCGGCGGCAAGACCGGCATCAACACCAGCCACGGCAAGAACCTCGTCGGCGTATTCCACCAGCCGCAGCTCGTGCTGGCCGATACCGGTGTCCTCGACACACTGCCCGTCCGCGAGTTCCGCGCGGGCTATGCGGAACTTGCCAAATACGGGCTGATCGACCGGCCCGACTTCTTCGCCTGGCTCGAAGGCCACTGGCAGCCGGTGTTTGCCGGCGGCGCGGAACGCGCGCACGCCATCGCGGAAGCCTGCCGGGCCAAGGCCGACGTCGTGGCGCGCGACGAGTACGAGACCGGCGACCGGGCGCTGCTCAATCTCGGCCACACTTTCGGCCATGCGCTGGAGGCCGCGACCGGCTACGACAGCGCCCGCCTGGTGCATGGCGAAGGCGTGGCGATCGGCATGGCGCTGGCGCACCGGTTCTCCAGCCGCCTCAACCTGGCGAGCCCGGACGACGCGGCGCGCGTCGAGACGCATCTGCGCGCCGTCGGCCTGCCCTGGCGGATGGCCGACATCCCGGGCGGCCTGCCGGATGCCGAGACGCTGTTTTCATTCATCGCGCAGGACAAGAAGGTCTCGCGCGGCGCGTTGACATTCATTCTTACCCATGGCGTCGGCAAGTCGTTCATCGCAAAGGACGTTCCGGCCTCCGAAGTCGTGACGTTCCTGAAGGAAAACCACCCGGGATGACGCTGCCGGTCCTGCTCACGATCGCAGTCTTCGTTCTGCTGCTGGCGGTGCTGTTCCTGCTGCGCAACTCTTTGCTCGCCGCGCTGGGCTACGAGGTGAGGGCGCTGGGGTCCACGCGTCCGGTGCCTGAGGAGGCGCGGGGAGCGGCAGGGGATGCTGCCGGCGATAGCGGCTCAAGGACAGATCGCGTCGGTGCCCTGGTCGATCTGCATGAGCTCGAAGTATCGGACGTCATGGTCCATCGCACCAACATGCGCTCGGTCAACGCCGACAATCCGCCCGAGGCGCTGGTGCGCGAAATCCTGCAGAGCCCGCACACCCGCATGCCGCTGTGGCGGGGCTCGACCGAGAACATCGTCGGCGTGCTGCACGCCAAGGACCTGCTGCGCGCGCTCAACGAGGTCGGCAACGACTTTTCCAGAATCGACGTGATGAAGATCGCGACAAAGCCGTGGTTCGTGCCGGACACGACCTCGCTGCAGGACCAGCTCAACGCATTCCTGCGGCGCAAGGCACATTTCGCGCTGGTGGTCGACGAATATGGCGAGGTCGAGGGGCTGGTCACGCTGGAAGACATCATCGAGGAGATCGTCGGTGAGATCGCCGACGAGCACGATGTCGACATCCAGGGCGTCAGGCAGGAGGCGGACGGTTCCGTCGTCGTCGACGGCACGGTGCCGATCCGCGACCTCAATCGCGCGCTCGACTGGTCGCTGCCCGACGAGGAGGCCACGACGATTGCCGGCCTCGTCATTCACGAGACGCAGTCGATTCCCGAAGAACGGCAGGCCTTCACCTTCCACGGCAAGCGCTTCGTGGTGATGAAGCGCGACAAGAACCGCATTGCGCGGCTGCGGATCAGGCCGGTCGCCTGAAGCGGTTCTACCAGCGGGTCTGTTCGCCGGGTGCGGCCGGCTCGATTGCCAGGGCGTGGACACCGGCCTCCAGTTCGTCGGCCAGCAGCGTGTTGACGGCGCGGTGGCGCTCGATCCGGCTCATTCCCGAGAAGGCCGGGGCGACAAGTCGCACGCGAAAATGCGTTTCGCCGGAGCCGTCGAAGGTGGCGTGGTGGCCGGAGTCCTCGTGATGGTGACCGGCATGGAGATGGCTCTCGTTGACAACCTGCATGCGTTCCGGCGAGAACGCGCGCTGGAGCTTCTCTTCGATCGTCGCCTGTATCGACATTGCGGTCTCCTGTACCCATATCCGCACGTCGGCATAAAATCGCCGCATCCGGGATTGATCCGTGATTTGGGTCGGTAGGCCCTGTTTCCCGAAAATGTCAATTCTTGTTTCGCAATCAGAACATCCCATAAATGGGTTAGATGAAGCCGTATCCGAAATACTTCGAAAAGATTCGCATCCGCCCGGACAAGGACGCGGAGCTGAAATCGCACGCGCCGGTCTGCCAGTGGGATGGCTGCAAGGAGCCTGGTACGCACAAGGCGCCGGTCGGCCGGATGAAGGAAGGCGAGTATTTCCGCTTCTGCTTCGACCACGTGCGCGAGTACAACAAGGGCTTCAACTATTTCTCCGGCGTGCCGGATTCGGAAGTCGCGCGATTCCAGCGCGAGGCGATGACCGGTCATCGCCCGACCTGGAAGATGGGCATCAGCGGCAGCACGCGTTCCTCGCCGGACGTGGCGCAGCAGCGGTCAGGCCGGGCTGGCTACTACAACCGCATCCGCGATCCCTTCAACCTGTTCGAGGGCCCCAAGGACCCGCGCCAGCCGCGCGAGCGCAAGGCCAAGCCGCTTGAGGCCAAGGCGCTGGAAACGCTTGGCCTTGATACAAAGGCGACTGGCAAGGACATCAAGGCGCGCTATAAAGAACTGGTGAAGCGCCATCATCCCGACGCGAATGGCGGCGACAGGGGTTCGGAAGACCGGTTCCGCGACGTGCTGCAGGCCTATCGCGTGCTCAAACAGGCGGGTTTGTGCTGAGCCAGCAGGATTGAGGGCCGTTTCCAACTTTCCTCACGCTGGAAAAGGCACTAAGACCGCCCCCGGACAAATTCGATTGCCGGCGAAGCCCAAAGGCCTCGCATTTGGAGACATTATGAACAAGGTCGATCGCGATATCGCCAACCTTCCCGACACGACCGTCTCGGTCAAGGAGAAGTTCGGCTTCGATTCCAAGATGGTTGTGCCAGCCTATTCGTCGGCCGACCAGCATGTCCCGGACCTCGATCCGGACTACCTGTTCGACCCGCAGACGACGTCGGCGATCCTGGCCGGCTTCGCCTACAATCGCCGCGTCATGGTGTCGGGCTATCACGGCACCGGCAAATCGACGCATATCGAGCAGGTCGCGGCACGCCTCAACTGGCCGATGGTTCGCGTCAACCTCGACAGCCATGTCAGCCGTATCGACCTCGTCGGCAAGGACGCCATCGTTGTCAAGGAAGGCATGCAGGTCACCGAATTTCGCGACGGCATCCTGCCCTGGGCCTACCAGCACAATGTCGCGCTCTGCTTCGACGAGTATGATGCCGGCCGGCCGGACGTGATGTTCGTCATCCAGCGCGTGCTGGAATCGTCGGGCCGCCTGACCCTGCTCGACCAGAGCCGCGTCATCCGTCCGCACCCGGCCTTCCGCCTGTTCGCCACCGCCAACACGGTCGGCCTCGGCGACACGACCGGCCTCTACCACGGCACGCAGCAGATCAACCAGGCGCAGATGGACCGCTGGTCGATCGTCACGACGCTGAACTACCTGCCGCACGACAACGAAGTCGCCATCGTGCTCGCGAAGGCCAAGCACTACCGGAACGCGGAAGGCAAGGACATCGTCAACAAGATGGTGCGCGTCGCCGACATGACGCGCCAGGCCTTCATCAACGGCGACCTGTCGACCGTGATGAGCCCGCGTACGGTCATCACCTGGGCCGAGAACGCCGAGATCTTCGGCGATGTCGGCATGGCTTTCCGGCTGACCTTCCTCAACAAGTGCGACGAACTCGAACGCTCGATCGTCGCCGAATTCTACCAGCGGGCTTTCGGGCAGGAACTGCCCGAATCGGCCGCCAACGTCGTGCTCGGCTAGCAGCAGGCGCGATGGCAGGTCCCGGCGACAACACGCGAAACAGGCCGAAAACGGGCTCGGAAGCGGACAGCTTCAAGCGCGCGCTGACGGTCTGCATGCGCGCGATTTCCGGTGACAACGAACTCGAGGTCGCCTTCGCCAAGGACAAGCCGGCGCTGGCCGGCAACCGGGCACGCCTGCCCGAGATACCGAAGAAGGCGACTGCCGCCGACATCGCGGTAACCCGGGGCATCGGCGATTCCATGGCGCTGAAGCGTGCCTGCCACGACCTGCGCATCCACTCGAAATTCGCGCCCGAGGGCAAGCAGGCGCGCGCCGTCTATGACGCCGTCGAGCAGGCCCGGGTGGAGGCTATCGGCGCGCGCGCCATGACCGGCGTCGCCGACAATCTCGGCTCCATGCTCGAGGACAAGTACGCCAAGGCTAACCTCGCCGACGTGCGCGAACGCGACGATGCGCCGATCGAGGAGGCGCTGGCCCTGATGGTGCGCGAAAAGCTCACCGGCCGCGCGGCGCCAAAGAGCGGTCAGCGCATGGTCAACCTGTGGCGCGACTGGGTGGAGGAAAAGGCCGGCGCCGACCTCGACCACCTGATGGGCAATCTCGACGACCAGCAGGCCTTCGCCCGCGTCGTGCGCGAGATGCTGGCCTCGATGGAGATGGCCGAGGAACTCGGCGACGAGGAACAGTCCGACGAATCCGAGGACAGCGAAGATCCCCAGCCGCAGGGCGAGGAAAACAGCGATGAAGGCGGCGAGGACGATTCGGGCGCCGACCAGTCGCAGTCCGACGAACAGGATGCCTCCGCGGAGGAGGACCAGTCCGGCGAGACAGAGGCGTCCGACGCCTCTGCCGACGACTATTCCGAGGACGAGGAAGCCGATGCCGAGACGCCGGGCGAGGCCAGGCGCAAGGACGACCCCTTCACCGAGATGACGCGGCACGTCGACTACAAGGTCTTCACCACCGCCTTCGACGAGACGGTCGGCGCGGAGGAGCTTTGCGACGAAGAGGAACTCGACCGCCTGCGCGCCTTCCTCGACAAGCAGCTGACGAACCTCTCCGGCGTCGTCGGACGTCTCGCCAACCGGCTGCAGCGGCGGCTGATGGCGCAGCAGAACCGGTCGTGGGACTTTGACCTCGAAGAGGGCTATCTCGATCCGGCGCGGCTGGTGCGCGTGGTGATAGACCCGATGCAGCCGCTCTCCTTCAAGCAGGAGCGCGACACGAAATTCCGCGACACGGTGGTGACGCTGGTGCTCGACAATTCGGGATCGATGCGCGGCCGCCCCATCACGGTGGCGGCGACCTGCGCCGACATCCTGGCCCGCACGCTGGAACGCTGCGGCGTCTCGGTCGAAATCCTCGGTTTCACGACCCGTGCCTGGAAGGGCGGGCAGGCGCGCGAGAAGTGGTTGAAGGACGGCAAGCCGCCCAATCCCGGCCGGCTCAACGACCTGCGCCACATCATCTACAAGAGCGCCGACCATCCGTGGCGGCGGGCGCGGCGCAACCTCGGGCTGATGATGCGCGAGGGCCTGCTCAAGGAAAACATCGACGGCGAGGCGCTGCTGTGGGCGCATCAGCGCCTGATGGCGCGGCCAGAGCAGCGCAAGATCCTGATGATGATTTCCGACGGTGCGCCGGTTGACGATTCGACGCTCTCGGTCAATCCCGGCAACTATCTCGAGCGCCACCTGCGCGCGGTCATCGAACTGATCGAGACGCGCTCCCCGGTCGAGCTTCTGGCCATCGGTATCGGCCATGACGTCACGCGCTACTATCGCCGCGCCGTCACCATCGTCGACGCCGAGGAACTGGCGGGCGCCATGACGGAGCAGCTCGCTTCGCTGTTTGGCGAGGAAAGCACGCGCGAGACGCGCCGCGGCGGCATTCGGCGCGCCGGATGAAGACCCTTTCGCGTGGCGCGCTTGGCCTTGGCTTGCTGACGGCGCTGCTTGCCGGCCTGACGTTCGTTAACACGTCACCCCCCTCGCGCGCCGCCGATACCGGGCGCATCGAGATCGATTCCCGGCCGATCACCAATTTCCATATCGGCCGTTCCGAGACGCGGTTCAGCCCGCTGGAATTCGTCGGCGGCCTGGAAATGTCTTCGACAGCCGCAGATTTCGGCGCGCTGTCGGCGTTCCGTTTCATGCAGCCCGGCGGGGATTTCATCGGCGTTGCCGACACCGGCTTCTGGTATTTCGGTACCGTGTTGCGCGACGGTCAGCAGAAGCCGACCGGGATCGGCGATTTCCGCATGGCCGCGATGTTCGACCGTGCCGGCAAGATCAGCAGCGACAAGTGGCAGGTCGATGCCGAGGGTCTTGCGCTCAAGGACGGCGTCGCCACCGTCGGCTTCGAGCGCGATCACCGCATCGCGCAG
Organism: Alphaproteobacteria bacterium; assembly: GCA_018823835.1. Taxonomy (GTDB): domain Bacteria; phylum Pseudomonadota; class Alphaproteobacteria; order Rhizobiales; family Rhizobiaceae; genus CAMYMG01. The sequence continues at coordinate 1,860,312 of JAHJHT010000002.1, forward strand.
TTCCGCATTGAGCCGGACGCCATGAAGCCGGCCTTCGATGACCTCGATTTCCTCATCCCGAAGGCGGAGCTTCGCTCGAATCGCGGTTTCGAGACCGTGGCCTTTTCGAACCCCGCCGGTCCGCTCGCGGGAGCCATGGTCATCGTCTCGGAAAAGAGCCTCGACAAGCAAGGCAACATCTTCGCCGCCATCGTCGACGGCCCTGGCAAGGGCGTTTTCACCGTCAAGCGCAACGGCGAGTTCGACATCACCGACGGTGCTTTCCTGCCGGGTGGCGACCTTCTGCTTCTGGAGCGCAGCTTCTCGATGGCCGCGGGCGTCAAGATGCGCCTGCGCCGCATCGACGGCGCCACCATCGCGAAGGGCAAGGTTGCCGACGGGCCGATACTCTTCACCGCCGACATGGCCTACCAGATCGACAACATGGAGGGCCTCGACGTGTGGACCCGCGACGACGGTGCCCTGATGGTGTCGATGGTCTCCGACGACAACCACTCGATCCTGCAGCGCAATCTCTACCTGGAATTCATCCTGCATAACGACTGAGGGTCCGGGTCGCGGCCCTCGTCGGCCACGCGCCTGCTGCCGATCCCGCCGCTAGTTCCTGCCAGCCAGCCAGATCGTGTGCCGCGCACCGCGCTTGCCGCGCGCCCGCACGCCGACTTCCTCGACTGCAAATCCAGCCTGCCGCAGCCGACGCGTGAAGCCGGCGTCGGGGCCGGACGACCAGACGGCAAGCACGCCGCCGGGTCGCAGCGCCTTCCATGCAGCCGCCAGCCCCGCAGCACTGTAGAGGCTGTCATTGGAACTGCGCGACAGGCCTTCCGGTCCATTGTCGACGTCGAGCAGGATCGCGTCATAGCCACCCGCGGCCGCCCGGATCATTTGACCCACATCGCCCTCATGGATGGCCACACGCGGGTCGCCGAGGCAGTTGCCGAAAACCTCGGCCATTTCGCCGCGCGCCCAGGCGATGACGGCGGGCACGATCTCGGCCACCTCTACGCGGGCGCCGTCTGCCAGTTCGGCAAGGGCTGCGCGCAGGGTGAAGCCCATGCCGAGGCCGCCGATCAGGATTTTGGGCCGCGTGCTGGCGGCAATCTTCTGGATCGAAAGACTCGCCAACGCCTCTTCGGAGCCGCTGAGGCGGCTGTTCATGAGTTCGTTGGTGCCGAGCATGATGGAGAATTCGCTGCCGCGCCGCTTCAGGCGCAGCTCTTCACCGCCGCCCGGCACCTTGGCCGTGCCGAGATGGACCCAGGGGATCACGAAGCCAGAGCCGGCTGCGTCCATCTGGCTGCGATCAGCCGGTAGGGGATGAGGGCGACGAGCGCGATGACGAGCTTGACCGAAAGGTCGCCGAGCGCCCAGGAGAGCCAGCGCGGCGTGTCGACGGCGAGCACACCGAGCAGCGGCGCATTCTCCAGCGCAAAGCCGTCATTGGGCCCGACAAAGGCAAAGCTCGCGGCAAAGGCGATGCTGAAGAAGATCAGCGTGTCGACGACCGAGCCGGACAGCGAGCTGAACACCGGCGCGCGCCACCATGAGCGCTGCCGCAGCCAGTTGAACACCGTGACGTCGAGCAATTGCGCGACCAGGAAGGCCGAGCCGGAAGCGGTCGCGATGCGCAGCAGGCGGCCGGGCTCCGTCTCGAACTCGGTCAGGCCGTAGCGATAGAGCAGCGGCGGCACGATGATCGAGCAGGCCACGGCGACGACGAAGCCGACGAAGACGATGCGGCGCGCCACTGCGGGGCCGTAGCGGCGGTTGGCCAGGTCGGTGACCAGGAAGGCGAGGGGATAGGTGAAGGCGCCCCAGGTGAGGATGTCGGCCAGCGCAAGGCTGCCGAGCTGTCCCTGGACGGGGAACTGCACGAGGATATTGGACGCCACCACGACAAGCGCCATGGCCGCCACGAAGGGCAGGTAGGAAGAATAGCGGAACATTTTTTTAACCTGGGTGATGGAACCAGCCGGGCGGCGCGAGCCGCCCGAAAAGGGAATCAGGCGGCCGGAGCTTCGGCAGCCTGTTCGGCGGTCTTCTTGGCGATCTGCTTCTTCAGCAGGCGCGCACGCTGCGACAGCTCGGCAACATCGGCCTTGGCCAGGAAGGCGTCGAGGCCGCCACGATGCTCGACCGTGCGCAGGGCGTTTGCCGAGATGCGCAGGCGCACATTCTGGCTCAGCGCTTCCGAGATCAGCGTCACCTTGACGAGGTTCGGCAGGAACTTGCGCCGCGTACGGTTGTTGGCGTGGCTAACATTGTTGCCGGACATAACGGCCTTGCCGGTCAGTTCACAAGCACGGGACATATTTCACTTACCTTCAGGTCTAAACGGGCCAATGACTTTGGCGCACCAGAAATAGATGGCGCGCAGCCTCTTCGAGCGGCCTCATGGAAAAGTTGGCGTTCCATAGTGGCAATCCGGGCTTGCGTCAAGCGTGGCCTGGCCCGGTGCATGGCTTTCATATCACAGAAAGGCCGGATTTGCGCCGATAGCATCGGGGCATGATGACAGCAAGGTGCGGATTGGTCGCGGCAGGACGCTTCACGCGGGTTTCAGGCAGGCGCCCGCCCGGCTGGATCGCGGCCGCGCTTGCCCTCTTCATGGCCTCGCCGGCCGCGGCCGAGGCGACGCTCTATCGCGGCGAATACGCGCTCTCCTTCCTCGGGCTGACGCTGGCGCGGGCGAATTTCGACAGCCGTATCGACTCGCAGACCTATGCCATCGAGGGCTCGGTCAAGAGCGCGGGCCTGGGCGCGATCTTCGACGATACGAAAGGCACGCTGTCGGCGGTCGGCAGGTTCTCCGGCAAGGCCACCCGGCCGGAGCTGTTTCGCGCCGATTACGTCTCGGGCAAGCGGGCCTCGATCGTCGACATCCGCTTTGCCGACGGCAACGTGACCAAGGTCACCACCGTGCCGCCGCTCAAGAAGCGCGGCAAGGACTGGATACCGCTCGGCCCGGCCGATCTCATGGCCGTCGCCGATCCGATTGCCTCGACGCTGGTGCAGGCCGACAGCCTCGGCGAGGTCTGCAACGGCACCATCAAGATGTTCGACAGCGAACTGCGCGCCGACCTCGCGCTTACCTACGTGTCGAAGGGGAAGGTCTCCGTGCAGGGCTACGAGGGCGACACCATCACCTGCCGCATGCATTTCAAGCCTGTCTCCGGCTATCGCACGACCAAGCGTGCGCTGGACTACCTGAAGAACAAGAGCCGCATCATGGTGGCGTTTGCTCCGCTCGGCAAAACCGGCATATATGCGCCGATCCATGCCACCGTCAGCACCCAGATCGGCACGATCACGGTGGCGGCGCGGCGGTTCGAAGCCCTGCAGTGACGGCGCTCCGCGCCGCGGAGACGTTTCTCTTGCCAACGACGCGCGCAACCCTGATCGGATTCACGGCGGTCGCCATGTGGGCGCTGCTGGCCTTGCTGACCGACGCCTCCGGACAGGTGCCGCCGTTCCTGCTCTCGGCGATGACCTTCGCCGTCGGCACCGCCGTCGGCCTGGTGGCGCGAATCTTCATGCCGGGCCCGGCCGTGGCGCCAAAAATTCCCGGGGCTGTCTGGCTGATCGGCATTGCCGGCCTGTTCGGCTACCACTTCTTCTACTTCACGGCGCTGCGCAACGCGCCGGCGGTTGAGGCCAGCCTGATTGCCTATCTCTGGCCGCTGCTGATCGTGCTCGGCTCGGCGCTGATGCCGGGCGAGAAGTTGCGCTGGCACCACATTGCCGGCGCCCTGATGGGCCTCGCCGGCTGCTTCCTGATCGTCACCAAGGGCGGCGGGCTCGCTTTCGAGGCGCGCTACGCCTTCGGCTATGCCACGGCGGGAGTCTGCGCGCTGCTGTGGTCGGGTTACTCGCTGCTGTCGCGGCGCTTCCCGGAGGTTCCGACCACCATCGTCACCTGGTTCTGCGCGGCAACGGCGGCGCTGTCGTTCGCCTGCCACCTCGCCCTCGAGGAAACCGTGCTGCCGGCCGGCGTCGGCCAGTGGCTGGCGGTGCTCGGCCTCGGCCTGATGCCGGTCGGCGCGGCCTTCTACGCCTGGGACATCGGCGTCAAGCGCGGCAACATCCAGGTGCTCGGCGCCGCAAGCTATGCCGCACCGCTGCTGTCGACGCTGGTGCTGATCGCCTTCGGCTTTGCAGAACCCAGCCTGCGGCTTCTCGCCGCCTGCCTGCTCATCACCGCGGGGGCGGTGCTGGCTGCGAGGTCGATGCTGTTTCGCAGGCCGGTCCAGCCGGCAACGCAGGGCTGAGCAGCCGCAATCAGGGTTCCCAGCCGGCTTCGGCCAGTTCGAACTGGGCGAAATCGAAGCCCGGCGCCACGGTGCAGCCGCAGAGCGTCCACGCCCCGAGGCTCCTCGCCGTCTGCCACCAGCCTGCGGGAACGACGGCCTGCGGCCGCTCGCCTGCCGCCAGGTCGGAGCCAAGCAGGTGACGGCTGCGCTTGCCGCCCTCGTCGCAAATGGTCAGCTCAAGCGGTGCGCCGGCATAGTGGTGCCAGACCTCCGCGGCATCCCTGACCCGGTGCCACGCAGACACGTCGCCCTGTTCGAGCAGAAAGTAGATGGCGGTCGAGTGGCCCCGCCCGCCATCGGAATTGTCGCGGAAGGTCTCTGCATACCAGCCGCCCTCGGGATGGCGCTCGAGGCCGAGCGCCGCGATGATCCCGGCGGCGGTTTCCTGCATGCCTAGAAGTTGTCCTTGCGCTTGCGGATCTCGGCGAACACATCGACGTCGGAAGCCGTCTCCATGCCCAGATTCTTGCGAATAGCCGGGTCGTGCCAGCGCATGAAGGGATTGGTGGCCAGTTCCTCGCCGATGGTCGTCGGCAGGGTCGGCTTGTCGTCGGCCCGCAGCTTCTCGATTTTCGCGACGCGCTCCTTCAGGGCCGAATTGGTCGGGTCGATGGTCAGGGCGAAGCGTGCATTGGCCAGGGTATATTCGTGACCGCAATAGATCACGGTCGCGGCCGGCAACGCGGCCAGCTTCGTCATCGACACGAACATCACGGGCGCCGGGCGTTCGAACAGGCGGCCGCAACCGAGCGCGAACAGCGTGTCGGCGGTGAAGGCCACGCCGTCGTCGGGGAAATGGTAGGAGACGTGACCTGCGGTGTGTCCGGGCGTCTCGATGACCTCGATCCTGTGCCCGGCGAAGTCGAGCCTGGAGCCTTCCGACACCGTCTCGTCGATGCCCGGGATCTTGTCCGCCTCTGCCTTGGGCCCGATGATCTTCAGGCCGAAGCGCTCTTTCAGGGCGAGGTTGGCCTCGACATGGTCGGCGTGGTGGTGCGTCGTCAGGATCAGGTCGGGTTTCCAGCCGGTGCGCTCGATGGCCGCGAGGATCGAGGTTTCCTCCGGCGCGTCGATCAGCGCAGTCCTGCCGCTCGCCTCGTCATGGACGAGAACCCCGAAATTGTCCGACCGGCACATGAACTGATCGATCTGCAAACCCATTCCAATCTCCTTTTGTCAGAACCGGAAGATAGGGTCGCGACCGGGCGGTGTCACCCCCGGCTGGCTTGTTGAAACCGCCACACGCAGCAGATACCGTCGCGGCCATGAATTCGGACATCGTCGATCTCAGGTCTTTCTACGCCTCCTTGCTTGGCCGTATCGCCGAGCGCTCGATCACCATGGCGCTGTCGTCGGTATGGACGAGCCTGTCGCGGGAGCGGCTCGTCGGGCTCGGCTACACGCTGCCCTGGCTCGATCGCTTCGGCACCGATGCCGACCGCGTCTTCGCCTTCATGCCGGGCACGCAGGGCGCGGTGAAGTGGCCGCAGAACGGGCCTTCCGCCACCGTCCTCGTCTTTGACGAGGAACTGCCGCTGGTCGATTCGTCGATCGACCGCGTGCTGCTCGTCCACTCGCTCGAACACGCCGAAAACCCGCGCGAGACGCTGAACGAGATCTGGCGCGTACTTGCGCCGTCCGGCCGGGTTGTCATCGTGGTGCCCAACCGGCGCGGCATGTGGGCACGCTTCGAGCACACGCCCTTCGGCACGGGCCGGCCCTTTTCGCGCGGCCAGCTCAACGAATTGCTGCGCGAGGCGAATTTCACCCCTGCGGCCTGGGCCGACGGGCTGTTCTTCCCGCCCTCCAAGCGGCGCTGGATGCTGCGCTTCCACAGCCTGCTCGAGCGGGCAGGGCGCCGGCTGTGGCCGATCTTCTCCGGCGTCATCGTGGTCGATGCCCAGAAGCGGCTCTACCAGGGCGTTCCGGTGGCTCAGCGCGCCTCGCGCCGCGTCTTCGTGCCGGTCCTTTCGCCGCAGGGCGCGGCCACGCGCAGCCTGCGCGGCGGCGCAGGCCCGGACGCCAAGCGCCGCTGAAGCGGACTTAAGAGACCACGAGCTCGTCGCTACCGATCTTCTCGGCGTCGAAGGAGGTGGTCTGGTAGACCTGATTGATCCAGTTGCCGAACAGCAGGTGGGCGTGCGACCGCCAGCGGTTGAGCGGCGGCCGGGCAGGGTCGTTGTCCGGGTAGTAGCCGTGCGGAATGGCGATCGGGGTGCCGGCGGCCACGTCCCGGTCGTACTCTTCCTTGAGCGAGGTGGAATCGTACTCGATGTGGTTGAACATGTAGAGCCGGTTGCCGGTCTTCTCGGCGGCAAGGCACGGGCCGGTCACGTCCGACTCCATCAGCAGCTGCAGGTTCCCGTCGGCGGAGATGTCGGCCGCCTTGACCTCGGTCCAGCGCGATACCGGGATGGCGAAGTCGTCCGAGAAGCCGGCCAGATAGGGCGATGCAGGCGCGTTGTTGCTGTGCCGGAAAACGCCGAAGGCCTTGCTGTCCAAGGTGTACTTGGGAATCTTGTGGAAGTGCCAGGCGGCGGCCATCGCACCCCAGCAGATGAAGAAGGAGGAGTGCACGTTCGTCTTCGTCCAGTCGAGGATGCGCGTCAGCTCGTCCCAGTAGGAAACCTCCTCGAAGGGCAGCAGCTCAATGGGCGCACCGGTGATGATGAAGCCGTCGAACTTGCGGTGCGCGATCTCCTCCCAGGTCTGGTAGAAGGCGATGAGGTGCTCGTGGGAGGTGTTCTTGGCCTTGTGGGTGCCGACGCGCACGAGCGTCAGCTCGACCTGCAGCGGCGAGGCGCCGATCAGTCGCGCGATCTGCGTTTCGGTGCGGATCTTGTTGGGCATCAGGTTGAGCAGCCCGATCTGCAGGGGGCGGATGTCCTGGCGCAGCGCCGTCCGCTCGTCCATGATCGAGACGCCCTCGCGCACGAGAATTTCGTGGGCTGGCAGCTGATCGGGAATCTTGATTGGCATCGGGTTGCTCCAGAACAAAAAAACCGGCTTTGCCTTCGCAAGCCGGTTACACGATGCAAACGGCCCTTTAGCGAGTTGTTTAACGTGGCTGCAAGCCGACCGGCCAAATCACCACGGATCCTGGCCGACATTTAAGCCTGACATGCTGCGGCGTCAACGGCCTCGACAATTCCGGCCCCGGCCTGTATTTCCGCACTGCCTCCGCAAGAGGTCATTTCAACGGAATTTCAAGACCATGACCGAGGCAACGCCGTCACGTCCGACACCCCGCGCGGGCATCATGGAAATCGAGGCCTACGTCCCCGGCAAGAGCGCTGCGGCGTCCGGCGTGTCGAAGATCCACAAGCTGTCCTCGAACGAAAACCCGCTTGGCGCTTCGCCGAAGGTCATCGAGGCGGTGCGCGACGTTGCCGGCAGGCTCGAATTCTATCCCGACGGTTCCGCCACGCGGCTGCGCGAGGCAATCGCCGAGGCGCACGGGCTGAACCCGGCCAACATCGTCTGCTCGAACGGCTCGGACGAGATCCTCGGCCTCCTTGCGCAGGCCTATCTGTCTCCGGGCGACGAGGCGATCTTCACCGAGCATGGTTTCCTGGTCTACAAGATCTACATCCAGGCCGCGGGCGCCACGCCGGTTAGCGTCAGGGAAAAGGGCGAGCGGGCCGATGTCGACGCCATTCTCGCTGCGGTCACGCCGAAGACGAAGATCGTCTTTCTTGCCAACCCCAACAATCCGACGGGCACCTACCTGCCGTTCGAGGAAGTCCGCCGCCTGCACGCCGGCCTGCCCGGCAACGTGCTGCTGGTGCTCGACGCTGCCTATGCCGAGTATGTCCGGCGCAACGACTACGAGGCCGGCGTTGAGCTGGTCGCCGGGTCTCAGAACGCCGTCATGACGCGCACCTTCTCCAAGATCCACGGCCTTGGCGGCCTGCGGATCGGCTGGATGTACGCGCCGTCGCATATCGTCGACGTCATCAACCGCATGCGCGGGCCGTTCAACGTCAACGCGGGCGCCATAGAGGCCGGCATCGCCGCGATGCGCGACCGCGGCCATGTCGATCGCACGATCGAGCACAATGAGCGCTGGTTGCGCTGGCTGACCGAGGAAATGACCAAGCTCGGGCTGCGCGTCACCCCGAGCGTCGGCAACTTCATCCTCGTGCATTTCCCGGATGGCGAGGCCCACTCGGCCGCAAAGGCGGACGATTACCTGGCAGCGCGCGGCTACATATTGCGCCGCGTCTCCGGCTATGGCTTCCCCAATGCGCTTCGCATGACGGTCGGCACCGAGGAAGCCAATCGTGGCGTCATTGCAGCCCTCACCGAATTCCTGAAAAGCTGAGCGCGATGTCCGAACCTCTGTTTCCCAGAATCGCGCTGATCGGCATCGGCCTGATCGGCTCGTCGCTGGCGCGCGTCATCCGGCGCGAGGGTCTTGCCGGCCACGTCGCCATCGCGACGCGAAGCGCGGCCACGCTGGCGCGGGCGGAGGGACTGGGGCTCGGCGACAGCTATTCGACCAGCGCCGTCGATGCCGTCCGCGATGCGGACCTCGTCATCATCTCGGTGCCTGTCGGTTCTTCGGGCGCGGTCGCCGCGGAAATCGCGCCGGCCCTGAAGTCCGGCGCCATCGTCACCGATGTCGGCTCGACCAAGCGTTCGGTGATTTCCCAGATGGAGCCGCACATCCCGGCCGGTGTGCATTTCATTCCCGGGCACCCGCTTGCCGGTACCGAAAAGTCCGGTCCCGATTCCGGCTTTGCCGAGCTGTTCGAAAACCGCTGGTGCATCTTCACGCCGCTGCCGGACACCGATCCTGCCGCGCTGGAGCGCCTGTCAAAGTTCTGGCGCCGCTGCGGCTCGAACATCGACACGATGGACCCGGAGCACCACGACATGGTGCTCGCCATCGTCTCGCACCTGCCGCACATCATCGCCTACAACATCGTGGGAACGGCCGACGACCTCGAGACCGTCACCAAGTCCGAGGTGATCAAGTACTCGGCTTCCGGCTTTCGCGATTTTACCCGCCTCGCCGCTTCGGATCCGACCATGTGGCGCGACGTCTGCCTGCACAACAAGGACGCCATTCTCGAGATGCTGGCGCGCTTCTCGGAGGATCTCGCCTCGCTGCAACGGGCGATCCGCTGGGGCGATGGCGACAAGCTATTCGACATGTTCACGCATACGCGCGCCGTGCGCCGCTCGATCATCGAGGCCGGCCAGGATATCGACGTGCCCGATTTCGGTCGCCAGGCGGTCGTGCACCCGCCAAAGAAGTAGCGCGGCTCAGAGCGGCGGGATATTCCCGAGCTTCACGAAGCTGATATTGGCGCGGCCCTTCTTGATGGTCAGCGGCAGCGATGGTGCGTTGCCCATGAAGGAAAGCGCCGATACGCCGGCGATGATCTCGTCGCTGTTCTCGGGGAAGGCGACGGCCAGCACCGTCGACAGGCCGTTGGGATTGCGCACCGTGATCTTCAGATCGGCATCGATGAGCCCGTCCTCGCCGATCGAAAACGGACCGCTTATGGTCAGGCCGGTTTTCGGTCCGCTGAACAGCGATGCCTCGCGTATCGTCCCGGACTGGCCACGCAGGTTCTGGATACCCGTGCCGACCAGGCCCACGCCATTGTCTATCGTCAGGTCGGTCTGCCCGGACAGCGGGGGCAGCTTCCGTCCATCGACGCGGGATGGGTCAACGATGAGGTTGTCGAAGCTCGTCGCGATGTCGAGGTCCTGTCCGTTCGGCCGAAGATGGGCCTGGAAATCACCAACCGTGCCGAGCTGCTTGCCGGTGACGAGGCTCGCGGCGACGTTGCCGCCCTCGAGCGAGACGCGCTCGGGCAGCGGTTCGGCCCAGCGCACGCTGGCGCGCATGATGTCCCAGTCCAGGTTGAGCGCGCCGCTGCCGGGCGTGTCCACCATCGCCGGACCGTCGAGCTCGGCGACGAAGCGGAACGGGTCGTAGATCTGCCCGGCCGAGCGGAATTCGCCCGCGGTGAAGCCGACGGCCTCAGCCGGGTCGGAAAACGAGACCCTGTCGCAATAGAGGCCCAGCCGAAAAGGAAAGCCGCGTGCGACCGGATTCTCGCAGTCGGCCGAGACGCCGTTGCTGTTCATTTTGGCGATCGTTTGCCGGGCGCTCTTCTCAAAGGCACCGGCGAGATAGTACCAGCCGGCGGTGTAGCCGGCGCACAGAACGATGACGAACACTCCCAGCCAGAAGATCCGCCGGCCGTAATTCGTCTGTTTCTCGTCCGTGACGGCCATGCTCTTCCTCGATATTCACTTCTGCACAAATTGTTGCGACGGGTCTGCCCCTGACCGGGCGCATGCGCTAACCCTCCTACGCAGGGCGGCAGCGTCCCGCGCAAAATACACTGGCTAGGCGATATGGGCGATTTTTGGGTTTTTGGCTATGGCTCGCTGATGTGGCGGCCCGGATTTGCGCATGTCGAGACGCGCCGGGCGCGGCTGCACGGCTTCCGGCGCTCGCTCTGCGTCACATCCCACATCTATCGCGGCACGCCGGAGCGGCCGGGGCTGGTGCTCGGGCTCGACCGTGGTGGCTCCTGCGTCGGGATGGCCTTCCGGGTGCCCGGCGAGCTGCGCGAAGAGGTGATGACCTATCTGCGCGACCGCGAACTCGTCACCAACGTCTATATCGAACGGCACCTGCCGATTCGCCTGGAAAACGGCGGCATCGAACCGGCCGTGTCCTATGTCGTCGACCGGCGGCACCACCAGTACGCCGGCAATCTGCACGAATCGGATGCGGCCAGGATGGTCTCGGGCGCCGTGGGCCAGGCCGGCCCCAACGAGGAATACGTGCTCAACACCGTAGAGCACCTCAGGGCGCTCGGCATCCGCGACCGCTGGCTTGAGGAAGTCGGCCGGCTCGTCGCGCCGGCGGCGGGCGGGCCTGCGTCGGCCGGCCTTTACGCCCGTGGCAAATGACCTAGTTTCGCCAACAGTGGTTCCGACGCGCCCAGCCGGAACCGGACCCACGGAGAATTCATCTTGCGCAAACGCCGCCTCGGACGAACCGACCTTGAAATCGCCCCGCTCGTCTTCGGCGGCAATGTCTTCGGCTGGACCGCCGACGAGAAGACCTCGTTCGACCTGCTCGACCGCTTCACCGCGGCCGGGCTCAACGCCATCGACACGGCCGATTCCTACTCGCGCTGGGTCGAGGGCAATTCGGGCGGCGAATCGGAGACGATCATCGGCCGATGGATGAAGGCGCGCGGCAACCGCGACGAGGTGGTGGTCATTACCAAGGTCGGCTCCGACATGGGGCAGGGCAGGAAGGACCTGTCGGCGACCTACATCGCAAGGGCGGTCGAGGATTCTCTGAGGCGCCTGCAGACCGACAGGATCGACCTCTATCTGTCGCACTGGCCGGACCCGACGGTCGGCTACGAGGAGACGCTCGGCGCCTACCAGCGGCTGATCGAACAGGGCAAGATCCGCCATGCCGGCGCGTCCAACCTCGATGCCGGGCAGCTGCGCGACGCGCTCGACATATCGCGCGCCAAGGGCCTGCCGCGCTACGAGGTGCTGCAGCCGGAATACAATCTCTACGACCGCGCAAGCTTCGACGGTCCTCTGCGCGACCTGTGCCTGGCCGAGGACATCGGCGTCATCACCTATTTCAGCCTTGCCAAGGGCTTCCTGTCGGGCAAGTACCGCAGCAAGGCCGATCTCGGCAAAAGCCCGAGGGGCGGCGGCGTTGCCTCCTACCTCGACGATCGCGGCATGCGCATTCTCGGCGCGCTCGACGCCGTCTCTGCGCGGCACTCCGCGCAGCCCGCCGAGGTCGCGCTGGCCTGGGTCATTGCCAGGCCGGGCGTCACCGCCCCGATCGCCAGCGCCACGACGCTCGCGCAGGCCGACAGCCTTGTCAGGGCCGCGACGCTCGAGCTTGCGCCGGCAGACATCGCGGAACTCGACGCGGCAAGCGGCTGACTTCGCTCAGCCTGCCGGGGCCGCGTCGCGTCCCTTGCCGGCTTGCGCCAACTCCTTGAGCCGCTTCTGCGCCGTCGGGGGCAGGGGCGGGTGTCCGGGCAGCGATGCCGCCTCGACCAGCAAGGCATCGCAGGCTTCCTCGGTCTCGGCGATCAGGCGGCGCATGAATTCCTCGCGCTCCAGACCCGCCGGGATGGGCTTCAGGAAGCGCGCCTTGATCGTGCCGGGATAGCGCATGAACTTGCGGCGCGGCCACCACAGGCCCGCCACGTGCGCCACCGGGACCACCGGCAGGCCGAGCTGCGCGTAGATCTCGACGATGCCGTATTTGTAGAGCGGTTCGTCGCCCGGCGCGCGCCGCGTCCCTTCCGGGTAGATGATGAGCTGGCGGTTGTGCTCCGCCATTTCGCGCTTGGTGTCGATGACGGCCTTCTTCAGCGCGACCGAGCGCTTGCCGCGGTTCACCGGGATCATGTCCATCTTCATGATGTACCAGCCGAAAATGGGGATCCAGGTCAGCTCGCGCTTCAGGATGTAGAGCGGATCGCGCAGCGACGGCAGGAACGCGAAAGTGTCCCAGAAGGACTGGTGCTTCGGGGCGAGGATGAAGGAGCCCTCGGGCAGGTTCTCCTGGCCGGTGATCTCGCTCTTGGTGCCGACCATCTTTTCCATCAGCCAGAGATTGGTCCTGGCCCAGAATTTCGGGACAAACCAGGCGCGGTGGCGCGGCGACAGGAAATAGTAGGGAGACCAGCCGATCATCTGGACGATCAGGTTGAGGTAGAAGACGACGTTGAACGCCAGCGATCGGATGATGAGCATGGATGCGGGACCGGCAGTGAGAGCTGCTCGTTGGTTACACCAGCCGTGTCGAGAATGGAAACGCTTCGGCCGTTCGGCCGGCGGGAAGACGGATCAGTTCTGCGCGGCGGTCGCGCTCACCACCGAGAGGCCGTTCGCGGTCGGCCGCAGCGGAACGATGCCGCGCGCCAGCGCCAGCAGGTACTTGTTGTATTCGGTGAACAGCACGCGCAGCGCCGGCGGCTGCAGCCAGCGGCCTTCGTCGAGGCGCGTGTTGACGACCGGGTAGGGCTCCAGCACGGCGTTGCCGAGAAGCCGTCCCATTTCCAGCATGCTGCGCGGCATGTGGTAGTTGTTGGTGACCAGGATGATCCGGTCATAGGCGTGGCTGCGCACCCATTTTGCGCTTTCCTCGGCATTGCCGATCGTGTCGAGGGCAGCATGGTCGATGTCGACGCAGCAGGAAAACAGCTGCTTGCCGCCGCCGGTAACCGCGCTGAGGTCGTCGCGATTGGCGTCCGGGTGAACGCCGCTGATCAGCAGGCGCTTGCCCTTGCCGGACTTCAGGAGGTCTATCGCGGCGTCGAGGCGCGCCTGGCCGCCGGTCAGCACGATGATGGCGTCGGCGGTCTCCGGATCGTTCGGCGTGGCGAGCTGGCTGACATGGGTCGAGAAGATGGCAAAGCCGGCGAGGAAGACGACGCCCGCCACCAGGGCGGCAACGCCGGAAAGCCACAGGACTCGCGCGGGCCGGCGGGCTTCAGCCACGGCACCATCGTCGCGGCCCGCTTCCGTGCGGGCCAAGTCCGAATCCTGGCGTCCCTTCATCGGCTGCACATCTAGCCCTGAATTGCGGCAATGTATGGGTTGGCTGATATCATGAGTCGGTCTGGCGTGTATCGAGGTCGGTCAGATAGGCGATGACCGTCAGGTGCGAAGTCGCGGCAGTCAATATGCCAATCACCAGAACGATGAGCGCAACGCCGCCATAGCCGCTGGCGCCGATGGCGAAATTGCCGAACAGGGCAGTCGCCTGGTCTGCCTCGGGCGTTGCCAGGTTGCGGGACGACCAGAACGAAAAGACGATGAAGACGAGGACGGCCGCAAGGCCGCCAGACGCGGCGCCCTTCATGCCCGTCAGCAGGAAATGGCGGCGGAACTCGGTTGCGATGAAGCGCCCCTCGGCGCCGACGAAATGCAGCACCTCGATGATGTGGCCGTTGCCGGCCATCGCGCCGCGCGTTGCAAAAACGACCGACAGCACCGTTGCGGTCAGCATCAGCGCCAACGCCGCAACCCCGATCGTCACGGTGGTGCGCGCCATCGTCACAAGGCGGTCGACCCAGGTCCGGTGATCGTCGATGCTGGCTTCCGGCACGACGGCGGAGAGCGCGATGCGCAGCCGCTCGAAATTCGGCGGATAGGCCTCGTTGAGCGTCACGATGATCAGCCGTGGCACCGGCAGCTCGTCGATGTCGAGACCGCTGCCGAGCCAGGGTTCGAGCAGGCGGGCGGTTGCCTCGCGGTCGACGATGCGCGTGCCGACGATGCCGGGAAAGCCGCCCGCGACCGCCGCCGCCTTTTCCAGCGCGGCCTCCATGTCCAGCCCCTCTGCCGGCTTGATCTGGATGGTTGCCTCGCGCGAGATCTGGTTCTCCCAGACGGCGGCCGTGTCGTGCACGAGCGTCACCGCGCCGAGCGTCAGGCATGACAGGAAGGTCATGATGGCGATGACCGAAATCAGCGCGCGGCCGGCAATGTTCTGCGCCGGCACGATCGGCGCCATGCGGCGCTGGACCCGCGGCGTGACGATCTCCTCGTGGTCGAACTCGTCCTCGGCGGTTGTGTCAGTCATAGATGTCGAGCCTTCCGCCGGACAGGATCATGCGGCGCGCGTCGACCTGTTCCATCAGGCCGAGATCGTGGGTGGCGATGACGACCGCGGTGCCCAGCCGGTTGAGCTCGATGAAGAGCCGCAGGAGCCGGCGGGCGAGCGGCGGATCGACATTGCCCGTCGGCTCGTCGGCGAGCAGGATCTGCGGCTGCTCTATCAGTGCGCGGGCGATAGCCGCACGCTGCTTTTCGCCGCCCGAGAGCACCGGCGGAAGCACATGCATGCGCTCGCCGAGACCGACCCATTTCAGGAGTTCGGTGACGTCGCTGCGGTAGCTCGCCTCCTCGCGGCCACGCACGCGCAGCGGCAGGGCGACGTTCTCGTAGGTCGTCATGTGGTCGAGCAGGCGGAAATCCTGGAACACCACGCCGATGCGCCGCCTGATATGCGGCAGCTCGCGCCGGGTGATGCGTGCGCGGTCCTTGCCGAACACGGAGATCAGGCCGCGCGTCGGCTTGAGGGAGAGGAACAGCATGCGCAGCAGCGACGTCTTGCCGGCGCCGGAGGGACCGCTCAGAAACTGGAACGATCGCTCCGGTATCTCGAAGGAGAGATCGCGAAGAATCTCTGCCCCCATACCGTAACGCAGACCGACATTTTCGAAACGGATCAAGTGCTGGAAACCTCGACTGACGGCTCCGGAGGGCCGGACCGTTTACATTGTCCGACCATCGGACCCGCATGGTTAATCACGGGTTAATTTGCGCTCCAGACGCGGACAAAGTCGTGAAGCGTTAACCATTTCGGTTTACCCCCAAACCGACAAGGCTCCAAAGGGTGATCGGCTGAGAAATGGCTGACGACGAAAGGCCACGCCCGGTTTCCGGCGAAATAATGACCGACGCGCCGGAAACGGCCGGATCGAACCCTGCCGGCCAGCAGGGAAACGATATCGTCGACGCGGAATACGAGATCGTCTCCGCAAGCCCGGATCGCAAGCCCGCGCCCGCACAAGCCGCCGCATCCATCGGGTCGGCCGCAGCACCGCTTGCCGGCATGGAGATGCTGAGCCGCAGGAAGGCGGACCCGCAGAACGCGGTTTCGCGGCGCGGGGGCCCGGCATTCTGGGCATTCGGCGTCGGGCTCGCCCTCGCAGCCTTCTGGGTCTCCGGCGGTCACGCCCTCGTTCGCAGCGCGCCTTTCCTTGCAGCGCCACAGCAATTGCAGGCGCTGCGCATTTCCGGCGTCACGTCGCGCGTCGACGTATCAGGGCCGCGGCCGGTTCTTTTCGTTGACGGCGAGGCCGCCAATGACGGCAGTTCGGTCGAGACCCTGCCTGCGCTCGAGATCACCGTCACCGGCGACGACGGCCGAATCACCCACTACAGGTTGGGGACAGGCGACCGTCCGCTGGCGCCTGGCGAAACATTCGCCTTTTCGAGCCGCCTCGATGTGCCTAAGAACGGGGTGAAGACCGTTTCGGTCACCTTCGGCGAATAGGATCGGAAAAATGCCAGTAGTCAGGGGCAAGGACATCGAGGTCCTGTACTCCGCGTCGGCCATTGCGCGGCGCAATCTCGAACTCGCCAAGGACATCGCCGAGCGCGACTACCACGATCTGCTGGTGATCTCGATCCTCAAGGGCTCCTTCATCTTTGCGGCGGACCTCATCCGCGCCATGCACGATGTCGGCCTGTCGCCGGAAGTCGAGTTCATTTTCATCTCCAGCTATGGCGCCGGCACGACCAGCGGCGAGGTCAGGGTGCTGCGCGACATCGACAACGAGGTCGCCGGGCGCGACGTGCTCTTGATCGACGACATTCTGGAATCCGGCAAGACGCTGTCCTTTACCCGCGACCTGATGCTGTCGCGCGGCGCGAAAAGCGTCTCCATCGCCGTGCTGCTCGACAAGGCGATGCGCCGCCAGACCTCGCTCAACGCCGATCACGTCGGCTTCGACTGCCCGGATTATTTCGTGGTCGGCTACGGCATGGACGTCGCGCATGCCTTCCGCGAGCTGCCCTTCGTCGGCATCGTCAAGGGCGACGCCTGAGCCGCATGGCTCTGGAGCTGCACGGCTACCGCTACAGCGTCTATCTGCGCATCGTCGCCATGACGCTCGCCGAGAAGGGGTGCGACTGGACGCACGTCGAGGTGAACCCCTTCGCCGACCCGGTCCCGCAGAGCTATCTCGCCCTCCATCCGTTCGGGCGCGTGCCGACGCTCATCCATGACGGCTTCGTGCTCTACGAGACATCGGCGATCATCCGTTATGTGGACGAGGCCTTCGGGCCGGCGACGCTGCAGCCCTCCGATCCGCAGCAGCGGGCGCGCATGAACCAGATCGTCGCCATTGCCGATTCCTACGGCTATTGGCCGATGGTCAGGCAGGTCTTTGCCCAGCGTGTCTTTGCCCCTGCCACGGGGCAAGACGCCGACGAAGGCATGATTGCCGAGGGACTGGAAAAATCCGCACAGGTTCTGGCGGCCCTGGAAAAGCTGGCGGCCGGCGGGCCATTTCTGGTCGGCAACACGCTGTCGCTTGCCGATCTGCATCTCGGCGCCATGATCGCCTATTTCACCGCCGCGCCGGAGGGGAAGGCCGAACTCGGCCGTCACGCCCGGCTTTCCGAATGGTGGCTTGCATTTTCTTCGTCAGCTGCGCTGCGCGAAACCGATCCCGGCCTGCCGTAGGACTAGCCTCGCCCACTCTCGATCTTACTGGCGACGTGCCGCGCGACAGGCGCCGACTACTTCATGTCGAGCAGCCGCTCGAGATAGTCGCGCTCGAGCTCGGGGCTCAACGCGTTGCCGAGGCGCTTGCGGATGGCTTCCAGGATCTGGCGCGCGCGCTGCACGTCGATCTCGTCGGGCACCTTCACCGAATCGCCGAAGTCCGGACCCTGCGTGGCGCGCGGCCGGCCGAGCGGGTCGCGGTCGGCGTTCTGCTGGCGCCCGCCTTCCTGGCCGCCGCCTTCCTCGCCCTGCATGGCCTGCATCATCTGTTCCATCATGTTCTGGCCGCCCTTGCGCAGGGCCTCCAGCGCGCGGCCTTGTTCGCCCACCGCGCGATCGCCTTCGCCGCGGCCGAGCGATCCTTCTGCCTCGCCCATAGCCTCGCCGGCCTCGCCAAGGCCTTCGCCCGGCTCCATGCCCATGCCTTCGAGGCTTTTCATCAGCGCTTCCAGGTCGTCCTGCAACTGTCCCTGTCCCTGCTGCAACTGCTTCAGCGCCTCGGCGAATTCCTCGGGGGTCATCGGGCGTCCCTGGCCATTCTCGCCCTGGTCGCCCTGCTGGCCCTGTTCTCCCTGCTCGCCGCCTTCACCGAACTGCTCGCTGCGGTCCTTGCCGCGCTGGCGCTGGCCGCGCTGCATCTGGTCCATGCGGAAGGTCTCGTTCATCATCTCCTGCTGGCGACGCATGATCTCGCCGAGCTTGTCCATCTGCTGGCGCATCTCGGAGTTCTGCTGCCCGCTCTGGCCCGGATTCTGCCGCCCGGCCTGCAGGTTGTTCATCATCTCCTGCAGCTGCGCGAGCAGGTCGCGCGCCTGGTCGCGGTTGCCCGACTTGGCCAGGTTCTCGATCTGGTCCAGCATCTTCTGCAGGTCGCTCTGGCGCATCTCCTGGCCGTCGCGCGGCATCTGATCGGCCATGGAGGGGTTCTGCATGGCGCGCTCGGCGAACTCGCGCAGGAACTCGTCCATTGCCTCGCGCAGCTCTGCCATCAGCCGCTCGATCTCCTCGTCGGAGGCGTCATTCTCCAGCGCCTGCTGCAGGGCCTCCTGCGCCTGGCGCAGCCGCTTCTCCGCGGCCGACAGGTCGCCGTCCTCGATGGCCAGGGCCATCTGCCACATATAGTCGGCCACCTCACGCAGCTGGTCGTCGCTCGACGCCATCTTGAGCATGGTGCGGCCGGTCATCAGCCCGAGATAGTGCGAGGCGTTGTCGAGCGTGTCCTCGGGGCGCAGCGTGATCGCGTCAATGAGATTGAGGACGTGGCGCTTGCGGTTGGCGTCCAGCGAAAGGATCTTGCGGTGCTCGACGATGGCCTTGGCCAGAGGGTTGGTGAAGGGCCGTTCCGGCAGCACGAAGGTCTTGGCCTCGCTCGTCGCCTCCTGGCCCGCCTCGTCGCGGGTCTTCAGCGTCATGGTCACCGTCGAGCCTGACCATACGTGCTCGGTCAGGTCGCGCGAGGTCTTGGCTGCCGGCTCCTTGGCGTCGCGTCGCGGCAGCGTCAGCGGCATCTCCGGCGCTACGTAGAGCGGCCGTGCGTCGCCGGCCGGCGGCTCGCCGAGCTCGATCACCGCCTCGGCGGAAGCTGCGCCATAGTCGTCCTCGATCTCGTAGGCGAGTTCCAGCGCGCCGTTGACCGCGCGCTTCGGCTCGTCGGCAAAACGGATCACCGGGGGCTGGTCGGGGATGACCGTGAACACCCACTGCGCCAGTTCCTGCTCACCGGATTTCAGCGAGAGGACGCCGTCGACGGTCAGCTTGGCGAAGAACTGCCGAACGGTGGACCGGCCGCCGGCCGCCGGCCTGGCGTCGGCAGCCTCTCCAGCGCCTTCCGGCATCAGGTCACGCATGGCGCCGGCGGCGTCCGTGAAGACCAGTTCCTCGGCCCCCGAGCCGCCGGTAACGCGAAGCGCCAGGTCGCTCTGCTCGGGAACGGAGAAGACCTGCTGCTCGAGGTTGCCGGTTGCGGTCAGAAACAGCGGCGGCTTGCCGGTATAGACCGGCGGCGTCACCCAGGCGTCGATGCGGGCCGGCACGGCTTCGGCGCGGGCATGGGCGCGAAAGCCGTCGCCGAGGCTGCCGCCGAGCGGCCCGTAGGAGAAGGCGAAGGCGGTAATCAGCAGCAATCCGGCTACGGCGCGCAGGCCCCATGGATCGCGTTCGGGAACGCGCGTACGTGGCATGTCACCGACGAGCCCGTCGAGGCTGGCAGCCATGCGGCGCTGGTGCTCGCGCCAGAGCGCGTCGGAAAATGCGGTATCCCGGCCACTCGGCCGGTCCGCCTGGACGAGTACCGGCGTGTGCGGCAGCCGGTTGGCGCGTTCGATGCGGCGGTCGATTTCGGCGGCGGTCGGCCTGCGGAACAGACGAAGCGGAACGAGCGCAGCCACGGCGCCGGCGGCAAGAATGACCATCAGGACCAGTCGGGCGGCGTCGGGGACTACACGGAATACGCCAAGCCAGGACAGGCTGAGGAACAGGCTTGCAACGACCAGAAATGGCAGGATCAGCGGCCAGCCACGCTCGACGGTCATCGTCGCAGCGATAGCGGCCCTTGTGCGGGCAAGCCTTCCTGACAAAATCGTCTTGCCGTCTTCCGCCGCCATCAGCCCTTCCAGCGCGAACCGCGAAATGCGTCGCAGACCTCAGGACTCAAAGAATAGCAGCAATCGAGGCAAAGGCGAGGCGGGATAGCGAAAACGTGATCGTCCCGCACGTGCCCGCTAGAGCCAGTCGGGCAGCGAATCGAGGCCGATCAGATCGTGGTAGGACGGCCGCGGGCGCACCACGTGGAAGCGGTCGCCGTCGACCAGGACCTCCGGCACGAGAAGGCGGGAATTGTAGGTTCCGGACTGCACTGCGCCATAGGCGCCGGCGGTGCCGAGCGCGATCAGGTCGCCGGACTTCAGCCGCGGCAGCTCGCGGCCGAGCCCCAGGTAGTCGCCGGTTTCGCAAACCGGCCCGACCACGTCGGCGATCATGCGCGGCGCGTCTGCCGGCTGCTGCACCACCGGGCGGATGTCGTGGTAGGCCTCGTAGAGCGTCGGCCGGATCAGGTCGTTCATCGCCGCATCGACGATCAGGAAGTTCTTCACGTCGCCTTCCTTGACGAAGATCACCTCGCTGACAAGGATTCCCGCATTGCCGACGATCAGCCGGCCCGGCTCGAACATGACCTTCACACCGAGGCTTGTGACATGCTTCTTGACGATCGCGGCGTAGGCATCCGGCAGCGGCGGCGGGGCATTGTCCGTCCGGTAGGGAATGCCCAGCCCGCCACCGAGATCGACATGCTCGATCGCGTGGCCGTCGGCCCGCAGCGTGCCGATCAGTTCGGCGAGCAGCGCAAACGCATCGTCGAAGGGCTGCAACTCGGTGATCTGGCTGCCGATATGGGTGTCGATGCCGACCACCTTGATGCCGGGCAATCCTGCGGCCTTGCCGTAGACGGCGCGGGCGTGCTGCCAGGCGATGCCGAACTTGTTCTCCGCCTTGCCGGTGGAAATCTTGGCGTGCGTCCGGGCGTCGACATCGGGATTGATGCGCAGCGAGATGGGCGCGGTCTTGCCCAAGGCCGAGGCGCGGGCCGACAGAAGCTCGAGTTCCGGTTCGGATTCGACGTTGAAGCAGAGAATGCCGGCTTCGAGCGCGAAATCCATTTCCCGCGCCGTCTTGCCGACACCCGAGAACAGGATCCTGTCGGCGGGGATGCCGGCGGCAAGCGCGCGGCGCATCTCGCCCTCAGACACCACGTCGGCGCCGGCGCCGAGCTTTGCCAGCGTCTTCAGCACGGCCTGGTTGGAATTCGCCTTCATGGCGTAGCAGACCAGCGCGTCGAGTTCCTCGAAGGCCTTGGCGAACACCGTGTAGTGCCGCGTCAGCGTCGCTGTCGAATAGCAGTAGAAGGGCGTGCCGACCGCTGCCGCAATGGCCGGAATGGCTACGTCTTCGGCGTTCAGCACGCCGTCGCGGTAATCGAAATGGTTCACGGCAAATTCGCCTGGAAAAGTGTCAGAGCAGCGGATCGAGCAGGAAGGGCTTGTCCGTATCGGGTTGTTCAGGCTCGGGCGGGGCTGGTTCGCCTGCTTTCAGCGCATCCTTGCGCGCCTGCACCTGCGCCTCGTAGGGCGTATCGAGGCCGGCCTTGCGGCCGCAGGCCGAAGCCATGGCGACGGCCGTCAGAAGCACGAGCGTCGTGAAAATCCTGCCAGCCGTCATCGAAGCCATCCGTGCCTGAGAAAATACGTCAGCCGCTTTTAGCGAAGTTTCCGGGCCTTTGCACCCCGGCAAATCATGCCTTGGCGAGGCGCTTCTTCCAATAGCGGACCTGTTTCCTGACCTCTTTCGGCGCGGTGCCGCCGAAGCTTGTCCGGCTGTTGACCGAATTCTTCACCGACAGGACGGAGAAGATGCCGTCGGTGATGCCGGGATGGATCGACTGCAGGTCTGCCAGGCCGAGCTTCTCGAGCGGCGACTTGCGTGATTCGGCCAACGCGACGGCGCGGCCGGTAACGTGGTGGGCCTCGCGGAACGGCATGCCGAGTTCGCGCACCAGCCAGTCGGCCAGGTCGGTCGCCGTCGAATAGCCGCTACCGGCGGCGCGCTTCATGGCAGCCGTCTCGACAGTCATGTCGCGCACCATGCCGGTCATGGCGGCAAGCATCAGGTCGAGCGTCTCTGCCGCGTCGAAGACGGCTTCCTTGTCTTCCTGCATGTCCTTGGAATAGGTCAGCGGCAGGCCCTTCATCACCGTCAGCAGCGCGATCAGGTCGCCATTGATGCGCCCGGTCTTGGCGCGCACCAGTTCGGCGGCGTCCGGGTTCTTCTTCTGCGGCATGATCGACGAACCGGTCGAGAACTGGTCCGACAGCCTGACGAAACCGAACTGCGGCGTCGACCAGATGACGATCTCCTCGGCCAGTCGCGACAGATGCGTGGCGCAGATGGCCGACAGGCTCAGAAACTCCAGCGCGAAATCGCGGTCGGACACGGAATCGAGCGAATTGCGGGTCGGCTCGCGGAAGCCGAGCGCCTTGGCGGTCATATCGCGGTCGATCGGGAAGCCTGTGCCGGCAAGGGCCGCGGCGCCGAGCGGGCTCTCGTCCATCCGCTCGACCGCGTCCCTGACGCGCGACAAGTCGCGCGAGAACATCTCGACATAGGCCATGCAATGATGACCGAAGGTTACCGGCTGCGCGGTCTGCAGGTGGGTGAAGCCCGGCATCACGGTTGCGGCATGTTCCTCGGCGCGCTCCAGGAAGGCTGCGATTAGGCCCTTCAGCGCCTCGGCGACGCGCAGGCATTCCTGCTTCGTCCAGAGCCGGAAATCGACCGCCACCTGGTCGTTGCGCGAGCGCGCCGTGTGCAGCCGCCCCGCGGCCGGCCCGATCAGTGCGGCAAGCCGCGCCTCGACATTCATGTGAATGTCCTCGAGCTTTTCGGAAAAGGCGAAGCTGCCGGCCTCGATTTCACGCAAAATCGTGTTCAGCCCGTGAGCGATTTTTTCTTGATCTTCGCCGGGGATGATGCCCGTTTCGGCAAGCATTTCGGAATGAGCGAGCGAGCCCTGGATGTCCTGCGCGTAGAGCGCCTTGTCGAAGGAAATGGAGGCGTTGATCGCCTGCATGATGGCGGCGGGACCCGAGGCAAAACGTCCGCCCCACATCTGGTTGCTGGTCTTGTCTTCGCTCATCATGATAACCGGGCGCTGGAGTTCGCTTAATGACGGATAAAAAGAAATCGCTGATGCCGGCCGGCCGCATGATCCTGATCGCGGTGCTGGCCGGTGCGCTCGCCGGCGCGGTCGCGGTATATGTCAGGACCACCCTTTCTGGCAACAACGCGCCCGGAACGCCCGTTGCCGCGGACGATACTTCGGCAGCCGATGACGCGGCCTGCGCCCTGAAGGCGGACCGTGCAAAGACCGTCGCTGCCGCCGCCACCGGCGCCGTCGCGGCCATGCTGCCCGCCGACCCGCCGCAGTCGCTGAAAGGCCTCGCCTTCAACGGACCGGACGGCGCGCCCATGACGCTTGGCGACCATGCTGGAAAGCTGGTGCTCTTCAACCTCTGGGCGACCTGGTGCGTGCCGTGCCGCGAGGAAATGCCGGCGCTGAACACGTTGCAGAAGGACATCGGTGGCGACGCCTTCGAAGTGGTCGCGGTCAATGTCGATACCGGCGACGACACCAAGCCGAAAAAATTCCTGGCCGAGACCGGCGTCGATGCGCTCGCCTATTACCGCGACAATTCACTCGACCTGTTCAACGACGTGAAGAAGCGCGGCCTGGCGCTCGGCCTGCCGGTGACGCTGCTCGTCGACGACGAAGGCTGCCTGCTCGCCAACATGAACGGCCCGGCGGACTGGGCCAGCGACGACGCCAAGCGTTTCCTGGCTGCGGCTGGCAGCTGACCGGGTCGGCGATCTGAAGCAACGGTCTCGATGCACGTAGCTGTGCACAAGCGTTTCCGGCACGAATAGTTTCTCTCGCCAGCAATTCTGTCTGCGGATTAAGGAGAACGGACCGCAGAGGCGGTTTGCGCAGCCAGTGCTGGAGAGAGCGTTGAGGCGATTGTTGTTCGGTGTGCTGGCCCTGCTGGCCGGCGCGGCAGTTTCGGGACCTGGCTCGGCGCAGGAACTTCCCCGTCGCCCCTTCCTCGGCATTGCGATGGAGAGCGGCGAAGCCGACGGACCACAGGGATCGGCCGTTCGGGTCGAGCGCGTGATCGAGGGCTCGAGCGCCGCGGCGGCCGACATCCGGCCGGGCGATATCATCGTTTCGGTGGATGGCCGGGTCGTGGCGGAGCCTGCCGACGTCGTCGCCGCCGTGAAACCCAGGCGGGCGCAGGATCGCCTCAGCATCGTCGTCAGCCGGGCAGGTACGCTCCTGGACAAGGATGTTCCGCTGATCGGCCTGCCACTCGAGACGGCAGAGGGTTTTGATACGCTCTACGAGGCTGTCGTTGCCGATGGCGATCTGCGCCGCACCATCTTGACGCGTCCTTTCGATGGCGACCGGATGCCTGCAGTCCTGTTTGTCGGCGGGATCGGCTGCTACAGCATGGAATCGCCCTTTGACGTGGACGAGGTCTACCGCCGGCTCCTTTCCTCCATCACCCGTCTGGGTTTTGTCACCATGCGCGTCGAGAAGAGCGGCATGGGCGACAGCCGCGGCGCTCCCTGCGCTTCCGTGGACCTCACTAACGAGTTGGGCGGCTACATGGCCGGGCTGCAGGCGCTTCGAAGCAAGTCCTATGTCGATGCGGACCGGATCTTCATCGTCGGCCACAGCATCGGCGGCATTGTCGGGCCGCTGCTGGCATCGAAGATGCCGGTCAGAGGCATCGTGGCGATGGAGACCGTCGGAACGACCTGGTTCGAATACGAGCTCGTCAATCGCCGTCGCCAGCTGAGGCTCGCGGGAACCGCGCCGGCGGCGCTTGGCCGTGCGATGCAGCTCAAGCAATGGTGCATGCATCGCCTGCTGATCGAACGGCAGCCGCGCCAGGAAATACTGGCGTCCAGGCCCGAATGTGCCGGCGAGATAGACCTGCCGGCCTCCGATGCCTATCTGCAGCAGATCGCGGAACTGGACCTTCCCGCGCTTTGGGCCGGATTGAAGCTCGACACGCTGCTCGTCTATGGCAGCGCCGATTACCTGACCAGCGCCGACGAGCATCTGGCGATCCTCGAAACGATCGAGGCGGCGCGACCAGGTGCCGCCAGTTTCGTCGAGATTGCCGATCTCGATCATTACATGACACGCGCGGCGGACCAGCGGGAAAGCTTCGATCGCAAGCGCATGGACGAAACGGGTGATTTTCACCAGGGGCTCGCCCAGACCCTGGGCGACTGGCTCTTGAAACACGCCGGCTGAAACAATGTCTCGGCGGCGCTGCGTACCGCCGGGCGGTTGTGGCCCCTAGCGCGTCGGGACCGGGTGCTCGCCGCGGTAGTCGTAGAATCCGCGGCCGGTCTTGCGCCCGAGCCAGCCGGCCTCGACATATTTCACCAGCAGCGGGCAGGGCCGGTACTTCGAGTCCGAGAGCCCGTCATGCAGCACCTGCATGATCGACAGGCAGGTGTCGAGGCCGATGAAGTCGGCAAGCTGCAGCGGCCCCATCGGGTGATTGGCGCCGAGCTTCATGGCGGTGTCGATGGCATCGACCGAGCCGACGCCCTCGTAGAGCGTGTAGATCGCCTCGTTGATCATCGGCAGCAGGATGCGGTTGACGATGAAGGCCGGAAAATCCTCCGACACGGTGATCGTCTTGTCGAGCTTGCCGACGAAGGTCTTGGCGGCGTCGAAGGTCTTGTCGTCGGTGGCGATGCCGCGAACCAGCTCGACCAGCTTCATCACCGGCACCGGGTTCATGAAGTGGATGCCCATGAAGCGTTCCGGCCGGTCGGTCTGCGAGGCCAGGCGGGTAATGGAAATCGATGAGGTGTTGGTCGCGATGATGGCTTCGGGATTGAGCTGCGGGCAGAGCTGCGCGAAGATCTTGCGCTTGACGGTCTCGTCTTCGGTCGCGGCCTCGATGACGAGGTCCGCGGTGGCGAGATCGGCCATGCCGGGGGCCGCCGTGATGCGCGCGAGCGCCGCCTGGCGTGCGTCCTCTTCCAGCTTGCCCGAGCCGACCATGCGCGCCATGTTGCCGCTGATCGTCGCCAGACCCTTTTCGATGCTCTCGGCCGAAATGTCGTAAAGCAGAACCTTGAAACCGGCGATCGCTGAAACCTGCGCGATCCCGCCGCCCATCTGCCCGGCGCCGATGACGCCCACCGTCTCGATAGTGCCACTCATTACACTGATCCCGTCAAAGGGCTTCCCGCCCATTTTTTGTGCAGTGCAACCTAGTTGGCCGGGGAGGCTTCGTCCACCCCGGCCCTTGCGATTTTGACCATCGCTTCAGCGCGTTGTCAAAGTGCCTTCTCAAGTTCCGGCAGGATGACGAACAGATCGCCGACGAGGCCGTAATCGGCGACCTGGAAGATCGGCGCTTCCTCGTCCTTGTTGATGGCGACGATGACCTTGGAGTCCTTCATGCCGGCGAGGTGCTGGATGGCACCGGAGATGCCGCAGGCGATGTAGAGGTCCGGCGCCACGACCTTGCCTGTCTGCCCGACCTGCCAGTCGTTCGGCGCATAGCCCGCGTCCACCGCGGCGCGCGAGGCGCCGACCGCGGCACCCAGCTTGTCGGCGACCGGCAGGATGACTTCCTGGAACTTTTCCGACGAGCCGAGCGCGCGGCCACCCGAAATGATGATCTTCGCCGACGTCAGTTCCGGGCGGTCGCTGTCCGACAGCCGGTTCTCGACAAAGGTCGAGAGACCCGGGTTGGCGGCAGCGCTCACTGTCTCGACCGGGGCCGAGCCGCCTTCGGCCGCACCCTGGAAGGAGGCCGTGCGCACCGTGATCACCCGCTTGGCGTCGCTCGACTGCACCGTCTGAATGGCGTTGCCGGCATAGATCGGGCGCTTGAACGTATCGGGCGAGACGACCTCGACGATCTCGGAGACCTGCATGACGTCGAGCAGCGCGGCAACGCGCGGCATGACGTTCTTGCCCGCAGTGGTGGCCGGCGCGATGATGGTGTCGTAGCCGTCGGCCATGCCGACGATCAGCGCGGCGAGCGGTTCGGCCAGCCGGTTTTCCAGCTCGTCGGCTTCGGCGAGCAGCACCTTGGTCACGCCCGAGAGTTTCGCGGCGGCGTCGGCCGCTGCCTTTGCGCCCTTGCCGGCGACCAGCACGTGCACGTCGGAGCCGATCTTCAGCGCTGCGGAGAGCGCCTTGGCGGTCTGGTCGGAAAGGCTCTGGTTGTCGTGTTCGGCGATGAGGAGAATTGCCATGTCTTTATTCCTTTCCGGCTCTCAGAGCACGCCGGCTTCGTTCTTCAGCTTGTCGACCAGTTCGGCGACGTCCTTGACCTTGACGCCTGCCTTGCGGCCGCTTGGCTCCTCGGTCTTCACCACCTTCAGGCGGGGCGCGACATCGGCGCCGAAATCTGCCGCGCTCTTTTCGTCGAGCGGCTTCTTCTTGGCCTTCATGATGTTGGGCAGCGAGGCATAGCGCGGCTGGTTGAGGCGCAGGTCGGTCGTCACGATGGTCGGCATGGTCAGCTCGACCGTCTGCAGGCCGCCGTCGACTTCGCGCGTCACCTTGGCCTTGTCGCCCTCGATGACGATCTTGGAGGCGAAGGTGCCCTGACTCCAGCCGAGCAGGGCGGCCAGCATCTGGCCGGTCTGGTTGGCGTCGTCGTCGATCGCCTGCTTGCCGAGAATCACGAGGCCCGGCTGTTCGGCCTCGACCACGCCCTTCAGCACCTTGGCGACGCCGAGCGGCTCGACCAGTTCGTCGACCTTAACCAGGATGGCGCGGTCGGCGCCCATGGCGAGCGCGGTGCGCAGTGT
Source organism: Alphaproteobacteria bacterium (assembly GCA_018823835.1). Classification (GTDB taxonomy): domain Bacteria; phylum Pseudomonadota; class Alphaproteobacteria; order Rhizobiales; family Rhizobiaceae; genus CAMYMG01. The sequence goes on from JAHJHT010000002.1 coordinate 1,888,353, forward strand.
CTCCTGCGCCTGCTGCGGGCCGACCGACACGACGATGATCTCGTCGACCTTGCCGGTCTCCTTCAGCCGGATCGCCTCCTCGACGGCGATCTCGTCGAACGGGTTCATCGACATCTTGACGTTGGCGAGCTCGACGCCCGAGCCATCAGGCCTGACGCGGATCTTCACATTGTAGTCGACCACCCGCTTGACCGGGACCAGAACCTTCATAAGCGTATAACCTCTCCGATAGAAATCTCAGGCGCTAGTAGCAGCCACCCGCAGGGCTCGGTTGTCGATTGCCGACACGTTGGACCCGAAAACAGACGTTTGGTTGCGCTTCCGGGGCCCGAGGCCCTGCAAAACGTGCCGGACCGTAGTTGTGGGCGCGGTGGGCGTCAATATCGGCTTTTCGCCAAAATCGTTTGAATTACTGGCGGCCCCAACGCGGCGCCGGCTGTGCCTCGACGGGGCGCACCGGGCTGGGCTGATCGACCACCACGGCGCGCGGGGTGACGATCTGCCGGTCAAACAGCGGCACGTCGCGGTTGCGCAGGATCAGCACGAGGACGGCGCCCGCCAGAATGCCGCCGACATGGCAGGCCCAGGAGATCTGGTCCTCGCCGCCGGCCGCGAACATGACGAACTGGAACAGGATCCACAGCGCCAGGGTGATGTAGGCAGGGATCCTCAGCGGTATGCGGCCGAAGGCGAGGATCCAGATCTTCACCCTCGGGTGCAGGATCAGGTAGGCGGCCACCACGCCGGCGATGGCGCCGGATGCGCCGATCAGCGGCACCTGCGAGTCGGGCGCGATGTAGCCGTGCAGCGCGGCTCCCGCGACGGCGCAGAGCAGATAGAAGATCAGGAACTTGATGTGGCCGAGCGCGTCCTCGACATTGTCGCCGAACACCCAGAGGAACAGCATGTTGCCGCCGAGATGGAAGACGTCGCCGTGCAGGAAGGCGTAGGTCAGGTAGGTCAGGTCCTCGGGAACGAGGATCAGGTTGGGCGGCAGTTCCACGATGTCGAAGGCGACCGACGGGATGTAGCCGAGGCCATAGACCGCCGCAGTGGTCGCCTGCTCGGGACCGAGCCCGGTAAACAGGAAGATGATGATGTTGGCGGCAATCAGCCCGAAGGTGACGTATTGGAGCTTGATGCGCTTCAGGCTGTTGGCGTCGTGGAGCGGGATGAACACTGCTTGCCCTTTCGCTGCCGCGACGGCGTTATCGATTCTTCCCGGGCACCCATAGCACGTCAGTGTTTCCGTTGTCATTGACCACCCGCCCGGCAACGAACAGGAAGTCCGACACCCGGTTGATGTAGCGCAGGCCCTCGTCGTTGACGTGCTCGGCGGGGTCCTGTGCAAGCGCCACCATGATGCGTTCGGCGCGGCGGGTGACAGTGCGGGCAAGATGCAGCGCCGCGGCGGCCGGCGATCCACCCGGCAGGATGAAGGATTTCAGTGGCCGCAGGTGCTTGTTCAGCCGGTCGATGTCCTGCTCGACGCGCGTCGTCTGCGCGGCAACGATGCGCAGCGGCTCGTAGTCCGTCTTCTCGCCGGTATCGGGCATGCAAAGATCGGCGCCGAGGTCGAAGAAATCGTTCTGGATCAGGCCGAGCATCGCATCGAGGTCGACATGGGCGCGTGCCGTGTGCACCCGCGCGATGCCGATGCAGGCATTGGCCTCGTCGACCGTGCCGTAGGCCTCGACGCGCAGGTCCGACTTCAGCCGCCTCGCGCCGCTGCCCAGTCCAGTCGTGCCGTCATCGCCGGTGCGGGTGTAGATCTTGTTGAGTTTCACCATTTCACAATCACCGCGCGCCCAGGGCTCTAGCGCGGGTAGAAATAGACGGTCAGCAGCAGCAGGACAACGGCGATGAACTGCAGCAGCACCCGCGCCTGCATCAGCTTGTTGGACGTCGTGCCCGAGCCGCCGCGCAGCATGTTGGCGAGACCGCGGATCAGCACGATCACCACGGCGACCATGACAAGTATGGCCAGAATGTTGAAGACGGTCGCCATTGGCTCTCCCTGTTGTGCGCGGTCAGCTGTTGCGTGCCAGCACCCTGTAAAGCAATCCGGCCGGCAGAAGGCGCTTCAACGCGACACCGATGCGTGCCGGCCATGTCACCACATAGTGCGGTCTTGGCCGGCGAGAAAGGAGAGCGTGGCGCAATACCGCATGGACCGCCTCCGGTCCGGGCTTGGCGCGCGACACGCTGCCCCCCGCCTCGAGCCGGGCAAGCTCGGCCGCATAGGCCTCCCGATGGACGGAACGCTCGTGGTCGATGTTCTTGAGAAACCAGGCCAGCCCGTTGGCGGCGATCTTCGATTTGACCGGGCCGGGCTCGATCAGCGAGACATGGAGGCCCGATCCGGCGAGTTCGACGCGCTGGCACAGCATCAGGCCCTCGAGCGCATGCTTGGACGCAGCGTAGGCGCCGCGGAACCTGTAAGGCACCAGGCCGAGGATGGAGGAACAGTGCACGATGCGGCCGTGGCCCTGGGCCCGCATGACGGGCACCGCGCGCTGCGTCAGGTCGTGCCAGCCGAAGAAATTGGCCTCGAACTGCTCGCGGATGGCGGCGACCGAAAGGTCCTCCACCGCGCCGGCCTGCGAATAGGCGCCGTTGTTGAACAGCGCGTCGAGCCGGCCGCCGGTCCGTTCCATCACGCCGGCAAAGAAGGCGGCAATCGATTCGGGCTCGCGATAGTCGAGGTAGAACGCCTCCAGCCCGTCGGCAGACAGCAGGTCGATATCCCCTGATTTGCGCGCGGTGGCGAAGACGCGCCAGCCCTCGGCCTGAAGCGCCCGCGCGCAATAGGCGCCAATTCCCGAAGAGGCACCCGTGACGATGATCGTACGCTTGTCTTCCATGCCGCGGTGGCGCCCCAGACTTGCCATTTGCGGCAATCCCTTCACATATTCGCGTGTGGGACACAATCGAGGGAGGCCGGAGTGCTTCTGGGTAAATCCGCTGCGGAAGCACACTGAATGCGCAGGATCGTTGCCGTCCGGCGCGTCCTCTACGACGCGCTAGGCCATTTCAACAATGACGACGGATGGTCGATGGCCAGTCACCTGGCGATCACCGCGCTGATGGCGCTGTTCCCGTTCCTCATCTTCGCGACCACGCTTGCCAGCTTTCTCGGCGCCCAGGCGTTTCGCGACACGGCGGTGCATCTGGTCTTCGACACATGGCCCGACCAGATCGCCGCGCCGATCTCGCGCGAAGTGATCAACGTGCTGACCGTGCAGCGGAGCGACCTGCTCACCTATGGCGTGGTGCTGGCCGCCTTCTTCGCCTCCAACGGCATCGAGGCGCTGCGCACCTCGCTCAACCGCGCCTACCGCGTGGTCGAGACCAGGTCGTTCCTGTTCCGCCGCGTGCAGAGCCTCGCCTTCGTGGTGATCGCCACCATCGGCTTTCTGGCGATCAGCGTGCTGCTCGTCTTCGCGCCGCTGCTCGGGCGTCTGGCGGTGGCCAATTTTGAATGGATCCGCCCCTATATGGGCACCATCACGCTGTGGCGCTTCGTCATCGCCTCCTCGGTGATCGTGCTCGGCCTGATCGCCGTGCATATCTGGCTGCCGGCCGGCAAGCGGCGCTTCGTCGACATCGTGCCGGGCATCATCTTCACCCTGGTCGGCTGGCTCGCCGGCTCGACGCTGTTTGCAGCCTATCTCGACCGCTTCTCGTCCTATGTCTCGACCTATGCGGGTCTGGCCTCGATCATGATCGCGGTGGTCTTCCTCTATATCGTGTCGCTGATCTTCATCCTCGGCGGCGAACTCAACGCCTCGATCAGCCGCTATTTCGAGGCGCGCGCCCGGGTCGAGGGCTGAGCGAGTTCACAAGGCCGGCCTGGCTGCCGGACCACGCGCCGTGGCGAGCCCGACGCCGAAGGTCGCCAGCGCCATGCCGGCGATCTGCACCAGCGACAGGTCCTCGCCGAACAGCGCCCAGGCGATGATCGCGGTGGCGGCCGGCACGAGATAGAACAGCGAGGCGACCTTCGACATCTCGCCGTCGCGGATCATCACCATCAGCAGGAATATGGCGCCGATCGACAGCACCAGCACCAGCCAGGCCATGGCGAAGACCAGCTCGCCGTTCAGCGTGAACTGCCGCGTCTCGAAGGCAAGGGACGCGATGACCATGACGAGCGCGGCGCCGGCATATTGCAGGCAGGTGCCGGCAACGAGGTTGCCGCCCGTGGCAAAGCGCTTCTGCCAGATGGTGCCCGCACTCATGGCGATGACGGCGACGAGGCAGGCCGACAAGGTCGCCGCGGTCACGCCGCCACCGATCTCGCCGATCTTGGGCGCCAGCACGATGACGACACCGACGAATCCGGTCGCGAGCCCCATCCAGTGGCGCGGCAGGATCCGCTCGCCGAGCAGCGTGCCGGCAAGCACCGCGGTGATGATCGGTTGGAGGCCGACGATCAGGGCCGACAGCCCGGCCGGCATGCCGTGGCGGATCGCCCAGAAGACCCCGCCGAGATAGATGCCGTGCATGAGCGCGCCCGCAAAGGCCGCGTGGAGCGCGCCGCGCCAGCCGATCTGGCGCGCGCCGAGCCATAGGGCGAGCAGCGCAAGCAGGGCAAAGGCGATCGCGAATCTCGCCGCCAGGAAGGTGAAAGGCTCGGCCCAGGGCATGGCATAGCGCGCACCGATGAAGCCGGTGGCCCATAGGATCACGAAAAGCGCCGGTATGAACCGCTTGGAGAATGTCATGTCGGGGAAAGAGCCTCGCTTGCGCACCCGCGACCGCTCTAATGCGAAAGTTTTTCGCAAGCAAAACTAAACGATTGATCCATATAGTGTGCCGAATTGAACCGGGAGGGTTCGAGAGGCGCTTCGTGCCGCGTTCTTGAAAGGGCGGACATGATCTGGAATCTTGATACCGGCTGGCTGATGATGGCGATCGCAATCGTTGCGGTCATTGCCTTCTTCTTCGGTGCCGCGCTCGACGCCATCATGCGCGAGGACGGCTTTGGGCCCACAGGCAACATGCTGCTGTTCACCACGGGATTTTTCCTGGCGGTCATCATTGCGAACACCTACGGCATCAACCTGCGTGACCTGAAGCTCGCCGTCGCCTGGGGTCTTGGCGGTGCCTTTTCGCTCGTCAGCGCAATGGCCCTGGCAAAGGCCGGGCTGGGCCGAGTCTGAGCCTCGTCAGAGGCCGACCGTCTTCCTGATATCGCCGGGCGTATGCCCGGCGTCTCTCAACGTTGCGAGCCCGGTATCGCGCAGGCTCTTCGACAGCTTGCGGCCGTCCGGCCCCAAAATCAGCCGATGATGAAAATAGGCCGGCTCCGGCAGGCCGAGCAGGCGCTGCAGCAACCGATGGATGCTCGTCGCCGGGCGAAGGTCCAGGCCGCGCACCACATGCGTAACCCCCTGCAAGGCATCGTCGGTAACCACGGATAGATGGTAACTGGTCGGCACGTCGCGGCGCGCCAGCACCACGTCGCCCCAGTCCTGCGGCCGTGCCGCGATCGTATCGGCCCGCAGCATGTCTTCGCCCGAGAATTCCCGCCAGTGCAGCGGACCCGCCGCGGCTATCGCCGCGTCGGTGTCGAGCCGCCAGGCGAAAGGCTCGGCCTCGCTCATGCGGCGGCGGCGTTCGCGCTGCCCCAGCGCCTTGTCGAGACCGGGATAGATCGGCGCGCCGTCGGGGTCGCGCGGACAGGCGCGTCCGCGATCCTCGAGCTCGGCAATGTGCGCACGGGTTTCTCCGCGGCTCATGAAGGCCGGGTAGACCAGTTCGTCGGCGACGAGCCGCGCCAGGGCCTGCTCATACTCGTGCAGGTGGTCCGACTGGCGGCGCACCGGCTCTTCCCAGGCGATGCCCAGCCATGCGAGGTCGCGCAGGATCCCCGCCTCGTATTCCGGTGTGCAGCGCGCCGCGTCGATGTCCTCGATCCGCAGCAGCAGCCTGCCGCCGGCACGGCTCGCCATCCCGGCATTCAGCAGGGCCGAATAGGCGTGGCCGAGATGCAGCGCGCCGTTGGGGCTCGGGGCGAAGCGGAAGACCGGCGCGTTTCGGGTTGTGCCTGACATCGGGCGATTGCTACTTTGACCGTCTCCGGCGGACAAGGTGTCAAATGCAGCGCATATCAACGCTCGACGATATCGCGGCGGCGCTCGACGCGCTTTGCCTGCAGGATCCGCGGCTCGAAGCGGTCCGGCGGATGTCGGGCGAGATTCCGCTTCGGCTGTCCGAGCCCGGCTTCGCCAGCCTGGTGTCGATCATCGTCTCGCAGCAGGTGTCGCGCGCCAGCGCCGACGCCATTTTCGGCCGGCTGTCGGCGCTTGCCTCGCCGCTGACGCCGCAGGCGCTGCTCGATGGCGGCGATGCCCTCTACCGGGCGGCCGGGCTGTCGCGGCCCAAGCAGCGCACGCTCGTCGCGCTGTCGCAGGCCGTTGCCGGCGGGTTCGACCTCGACCGCCTTTGCGGCATCGGCGCGGAGGAGGCGATGGCCGAGATGATTGCCGTTCCGGGCATCGGTCCATGGACGGCACAGGTCTACCTGCTCTTCTCGGCCGGGCACCCCGACATCTTTCCGGCTCGCGACGTGGCGTTGCAGAGTGCCGTCGGCCACGCGCTCGGCATCGACCCCCGGCCGGGGGAGAAGGAGCTGATTCGCATCGCCGAATCATGGGCACCTTACCGAGGGGTAGCGTCGCGGCTTTTCTGGGCCTATTATCGCGTCATCAAGGGAAGGGAGGGCGCGCCGCCTTCGTCTACGCTGTCAAAACCCTGAGGTTCGTGCGTTTTTTCCGGCTCGTGTGTCGCACGGGCCGCTTCACATTCCTGTCACCTCAGGCTTACAATATCCCGGCCGATCGCTACGCGAGCCAAGGAGGACATCGCAAGTGACTATCGCGGTATCTCCAGAGGGGCTCCCTGCGCTGGTGTTGAATGCGGACTACCGCCCGCTCAGCTACTACCCGCTCTCGCTTTGGTCCTGGCAGGACGCGATCAAGGCGGTCTTTCTCGACCGCGTGAACATCGTCGCCGAATACGAGAACCAGGTCTCGTCGCCCAGCTTCTCGATGCGGCTGCCGAGCGTCGTCAGCCTGAAGAGCTACGTCAAGCCGTCGCGCCATCCCGCCTTCACCCGGTTCAACGTGTTCCTGCGCGACCGCTTCCAATGCCAGTATTGCGGCACGCCGGAAGACCTGACCTTCGACCACGTCATCCCGCGCCACAGCGGCGGCGCGACGACGTGGGAAAACGTGGTCGCGGCCTGCTCGCCCTGCAATCTGCGCAAGGGCGGCATGATGCCGGCGCAGGCCAAGATGTGGCCGCTGCAAAAGCCGTTCAAGCCGTCGGTGCACGACCTGCACAACAACGGCAAGCGCTTCCCACCCAACTATCTGCACGAAAGCTGGATGGACTATCTCTACTGGGACGTCGAACTGGAGCCCTAGGCTCCGGCAGGGCCTACCTGCGGGCGAGGGCACCGCGGAAGGCAATCACCGCAAATATCGCGCTGGCGATCGCGTTCCAGCCGGCGAAAGACAGGCCGAGCACGCGCAGCGCAGCCTTGTCGCATGAGGGCGGCACGAAGGCGTCGATGGCGTCGAGTACGCCCTTGCCACCGGTATCGGCAGGCCCACTCACCGCGCCGCAGTCGGTAGGCCCGGCCCACCATCCCCATTCGACGCCGGAATGGCGAATGCCGAGGAACAGGCTCCAGACCATCAGCAGGGCGCCGACGAGCAGGAGCCCGCGCGTCAATGCCGGCGGCCAGCGAAGCCCGGCGGACACCGCCGCCAGCAGCAGCACCGGCACCCCGATGTAATAGGGAATGCGCTGGCCGAGGCAGAGCTTGCAGGGAATGTAGCCGCCGATGTGCTCGAAGCCGAGCGCGGTTCCCACGGTCGCTGCCAGCGCGAGGGCGAGGAAGATCGCGACATTCAGCTGGAAGCGGTCGGTCGGAGCGGTCAGGGATGTCATGCGGCTGGTTCCATGCGGGTCTTCGGTGGCTCGGTCGGCCGTGCCGTCAGAGCGCATATCTGACGACAATGTAGAGCAAAATGAGGATTGCCGCCGCCGCTGCGGCGATCAGACCCAGGCGCTCCTCGACGAAATGGCGGATCGGCTCGCCATATTTGCGGAGCAACCAGGCCAGGAAAAGGAAGCGCGCGCCGCGCGCCACGATCGCCGACAGGATGAAGATCCACAGATTGACGCCGATGACGCCGGACAGGATCGTCACCACCTTGATCGGCGGCAGGTGGGCAAGTCCCGAGGTCACCAGCATCAGCAGGATGAAGCCGGTACCCGACGAAATCCTGAGCGCCTCGAAATCGTCGAGCTTGCCGTAGAACTCCAGCACCGGCTTGGCCACCGCCTCGTAGGCATAGTGGCCGAGGAACCAGCCCGCGATGCCGCCCAGAACCGAGGCGACGGTGGCGATCAGCGCGTAGCGGTAGGCCCGGTCCGGCCGGGCGATCGCCATCGGCAGGAAAAGCACGTCGGCCGGGACGAGAAAGACCGAGCTCTCGATGAAGGCGATGAAGGCCAGCCAGTATTCGGCGGATTTGCGCGCGGCAAGTGACAGGGTCCAGTCATAGAGTCGTCGAAGCATCGGCATCCCCGTTGGCGGTCCCGGCGTGTTTAGGGAGATTTGACGCGGTGCACAATGGCCGCTGCCGGCCGGCCGCGCAACCGGCGTGTCGCGGCCGCCGTGCCCGAGGCTGCCAATTCGGCCGGAACATGTTGACGCAGCTATGCCTCTCCGTATAGTCCGCTGCCGTTGACGCCCTTGCGGGTGTGGCCCCCTTGGCGGAACTGGTAGACGCGCCTGACTCAAAATCAGGTTCCGAAAGGAGTGCTGGTTCGATTCCGGCAGGGGGCACCAGTTGACTTCCGCAAAGCGTTGAACCGCAACGATTTCAACAACTTGTAGCCCCCTCCGGTACACCGCCAAGTACACCGGAGGTCCACCTTGGGTATCACTTTGAAGCGCGTACAGATCGACAGCAGGGGCGTTTACACCTATCGGCGAAAGCTGCCACGAGACGTTTTCGAGGCAATAAAGCAGCGAGAGTTCAAGCGGCGGCTCGGTCAGAGCGAGCGAGAGGCGGTGAAAAACTATCCCCACGCTGACGCAGAATGCGAACGTCTCATTGCCTCGGCCCGTCAGCGGTCGGGCAAGGAACAGGATGCCGCACCCACGGCGACCCCGCTGGACCACTGGCGCGAAGCCTCTAGCGAATTGAATGCCATGCGGCTGGAGTATCCGGAAGTCTTCTCGGATCGTTGTAAAGCCGACCTGTGGGCCGACAGCATGCTGGAGGGGTTCCCAACGGGGCCGGACGGCTATCCGGCAGGGGTCCCGGAGGTCACTAGGCTTATCGCCAATGCGCTTCGAGCTGGTGGCGCGTCCTTCAGAAGGCCGGCTCCAACGCTGGAGGATGTCAGGCGGCTCTACATCCGCGAGCGCATAACCGGCAGTCATGACGAAAACCGGGCCATTCAGGGCGTCGACCGCGCTATCGGCCACGTTGTGAAGGCACTGCATGCGGACGAGGCAAGAGACGTGCTTCTGACTGCGGTGGGCCGGGACGAAGCGCGAGACATAAGGGATTATTTGAGCCGCGACCTGGGCAAAACCGCCGCTACCGTCGAGCGCATCTTGAATGACATCCGGGCGATTTTCCGCTTCGGACTGAAAGAATTTGGCTTTGGGAAGGCGAGCCATTTTGACGGGTTGGGTGTTCCCGGCCAGAAGGCCGCGTCTCATCCGGCCCGCAATGCAATCCGGGAGCGAGACCCGTTCCCCGAGCACCTCATTCCGAAGATGGCTGCGAGGCTGTCGGAACGATCGCGGTCAGAAGACCTAACTCGTATCTGGACTATGTTGGCAGGCACGGGCTGCCGCTTGGCGGAGGTCACCGGCCTACCTGTGAGCGACGTTCATCTGGACGCGCCAATCCCGTATTTGGACATCAGCCAGCGCCCCAATAGACGCCTGAAGAACTCCGGATCGGCCCGCTGGGTGCCACTGGTCGGCAATGCGCTGGCGGCTGCTAGCAAGGCCGTGCAGGCAGCAGGCGGAGGGAATGATGCGTTCTTGTTCCCACGCTATGCCGTAGGACGGGGGGCCAACAGTGCGTCTGCGGCGCTGATGAAGCACATCAAGGCCGTGCAGGATAACCGCAAGGTGGTCGTTCACTCGCTGCGGCACTTGATGGAAGATCGGCTCATCCGGGCGCGGGTGCCGAAGGATGTCCGCGACATGGTACTGGGGCACTCGTCGGGGGACATGGGAGAACGATACGGCAGCCAGCAGGCGAGGCTGGAGGTCGCATACGATGCGGTGAAGGCTGCGGTAGGAGAGGCTTAATCCCCTACCGCGCCCTTGCGGTCACCCTATGCGGACGATACCTGCCCGGACAGCAGACCCAAAGGGCATCGACCCCCTTCCGGGAACCGTTACGACCCATTCGCCCCTGTCCGCGTTGAACGTCAGTGCCTTGCGCTCGGCGGCTGGCATGTCGGCTATCAGGGCCTCGAACATGTCGGGCTTCTGATAGGGCAGGGTTTCCATCCGACCGAGAGCCATCTTGCCGAAGTGGGCGAGCTTCTCCTTGTCATTGTGGATGGTCGCCATACGGGCCTCGCGCAGTTCCGCATCGGTCAGCGTATGACTTAGCATCTCGACCGAAGCAGCCCCGTTGGTGCTCGAATTGAGGACGGCGTTGGCCTGTGCCGTAAAGCCCTCCACGATGGCCGCCGCGTGGTCCACGGAGACGCCCTTGGGGGTGCAGCCCTCGATGTCGCCGGTCTCTGCCGCAAGCCAGATGCTATCGGTCACCGTCTCACTGCCGAGCGAGGCCGATAGGGTGTCCAGCACCGCAGCGGCGGCGTCGGTAGCGTCCGGAGCAGTCGCTACTGCTTCCTTCTCGGATGCTGCATTCTGCTGTCCGGTTGCGCCTGTGTTCGTGCCTGCCGGGTTGGCGGGTGTCTTGGTCCCGGCAGGCTGGTCAAAACCCGATGGCAACAGCCCGGCGGCCCGTGCAGCGTCGATACTCGTCTCTCCCAGTCCTGGGATGATGACGTGACCCGGCCGTAGCGGGGTGTCGATGGACGTCTGCTTGGTGCCGATGTCCTTGAGGACCTGACGGCCATCGGCGTACGTATCGACCTGCATCTTGCGGCTGACCTGGACGGACGGCTGTGTCTGCGGAGCGGAGGCGGCGTTGCGGCGGTCCGCTTCGGCGGCTGCCAGAGTGTCGAGTGCGTTGTCGGAGGTGACTTGGAAGGTTTTGAAATCGCCCATGTGGTCTGTCTTTCTTGGTGGTTGTTGTTGTGAGTTGTGGTTGGAGGGAGTGACGGAGGCAGGGCGGGTCACGAGACCCGATAGACGCCCCTGTCGATCGGTGGGTGCTTCACGCCTATCTGCCCGCACTGGAGCGGGGTGAGCGGCTCCTGCTGGTAGGGCAGAAAGACGCGGCAGCGTCGGTCATAGTCGAAGCCGAACCATCCGGGCACGCTAGGTGCCCTGCCTGTGGCTGAAGGTGCCCCGCTGCTACGCTGCTGCGTCACGGAGGACCCTTTCTGTTCGGCCCCATCCGGCGACCTTATGCGTCCTTGCCGGGTATTGATCGGCGGCCGGGCGTTCCGGAAGGTGCTCGCGGATCATCGCTACTTTGCCGGGAAGGATGGTCTCCAGTTCACGGCGGGAGCGTGCGTAATGCTGGGTGGCCCACTTGTTGACGAACACACGATGCTGGACAGCCCAAGCAGGGCGTGAGGTGGCTGTAGGGGTGGCGAGTGGGCCATCGAAGGCGACGACGACGCGGGTGGCCTTCTTGGACGTGTACTGCCAGTGCAGCAGGACGCCAGGATAGTCGTCAGCGTAGAGCCGACTAGGAGCGGCGCTGCTATCGGCGGCGGGGGTTGGGGAGGCGGTCAAGGTTGTGGATGTCTCTCAATGGGTGGTGGTTTAAGGATGAAGCCGCTACCAGCGGATTGCGGGGCGGTGGGGTGTGGATGACGAGTTGCTCCAAGGTCGGCAGCGGGAAGCGCTCGGGCATCCCCTCAACGGCCTTGTTGATCACGTCTTGGGTCAGGCCGTGCTCGGCGATGTAGCGCCCGGGCATGTGCGACAGGGCGATGCCTGCGACGTTGTCCCGACGCTGGAGGACGTGAGCGCGGCCAAACCAGCGGCCCCGCTTTGAGCGGCGTTGCTGGAGCGTCCAGCCAAGGCCGTGACGAGCCACAATGACCCGAAACTGGGGGCCGAAGTGGGCGACTACCTTGCCGTAGTTGTCGGCCTTCTCGTCGCCTTCGTAGAGGCTCATGCGGGGCCAGCCTCGCCGCTATCGGCTGCCTTCGCTAAGGCGAGGTCATGACGCTTGCTGCGTCTGCCGAGTGCGCCCTGCTTGATGCGCAGATTGGAGGTGCGGAGGTCGAGGCGGTCGCCTGTGATGTTGCGGACGAACTCTCCCGGCTTGGCGTTCATGATGAGGCGAGCGACCGTTACTTGGCCGGTGCCGTAGTAGGCGCGGACGGAGAAGTGATGATCGTTACCGGCTGTGCCGTCCCTGACGATGAACCATGCCGTGCTGCGGATGCGTTCGGGCAGCGCGTCGAAGGACGCTCGGTCCAGCTTGGCGTGGACAGTGCGGTTGCGCTTGGGGTCATTGATCGGGACGAGGATGACATCGCGGGGCGATGCCGGGGGAGTGGTGGGGGTGGCCTGCGGGGCCGGATTGGGGATGGAGAGGTGGCCGTAAGGGAGCCGGGTTTTGGACATGCTGACGAGTACGAGGTCCTATAAAATAGAGGGAGACGAAGGGACGGAGGGACGGAGGGACGGAGGAAAAGGCACATGGACGCGGGCACTGAAGGGCTCCCGCTGGCGAGCGGAATGGAGACAACCGCGCGGGTGCAGGGGAGCGGGTATCCGCGTCCATGTGAAGGGGGAGAAGGACAGGGTGTTGATGGGGTTTGATGGTTCTCGGCGTAGGTCGGAGGTGTGCCCGTACGAGAAACCAAAAAGGGAGACTACCGGCTCATGCTCGGTAGCTGGTCACATCAAACGCACATAACCCTTTAGGCAAATGTTTCGGGGGAGGTCATTCCTGGGGTAAGTCGTAATTGCCCGATACCTTGAGGAATGTGACGGAGGACCTGTCTCCTAGGGTGAGGGGTAATTGCCGCTCGGCCACCAAACAGGGCCGGAAGGTGGACCTAGATCACTCCCTCCCGACGAAGCTGCCAATGAGCATCAGCCGAGACAGGGGACCTAGCGGGCCACCCCGGACATAACCTTAAGGTCAGTGTGACTGGGCCACTCTCCTGAGATGGGGGGTAATTGATTTCTGCGGAAGCGGATCGATCCTCGCCCGCTAGAGTGCCCGTAAAGGCCCCTAGCAGCCCCGTACAGGGCGATCTGCAAAAATCCGGTACACAACACTTCCCCAGAAAAACGCCTCTGTACGGGGCTCTTTTGAGGTCAACTCGTAGCTGACATGCTCACCGCATTATGACGACCGGCAGCGTTTCGCGCCACTGAAGGTTAGGCTTCAGCAGCAACCCGGTAGACGGTGGACCTTGCCACGTTGAAGCGCCTAGCGACCGATGCGGGCTTGTCCCCTGATGCGAGGGCGGCGCGTATTGCTTCCCCGTCAACGGTCACCGGACGGCCCTTGTAACGGTGTTCCGCTTTGGCCTTGGCGATCCCTTCCATCTGGCGCTCCCGGCGTAGGTCGGTCTCGAACTCGGCAATCGCGCCAAGCATGTTGAACATGAGCCGCCCTTGGGGCGTGCTGGTGTCGATGCTCTGTTCGGTCACGACCAAATCAACACCCTTGGCCTGTAGCTCTTTGGCGATGGTGTGAAGGTCGAGTACAGAGCGGGCGAGCCGGTCAAGGCGGGTCACCATTAGCACGTCGCCCTTTCGGGCAAACCTGATTGCCTCTGCCAGCTTCGGCCTTCCGTCCCGCGACTTGCCGCTGGCTTTCTCTATAAAGAGTTCATCTGTGGCACCGTTCCGTCGCAGAAGATCCACCTGGGCGGCTTCGTTCTGTCCGGTGGTTGAAACGCGGGCGTAACCGATAATCATGCGTTGATCCTGTCCGATTTGGGTCTAAGACGATACAGGAATAGTGTCCGATAAATCCCAAGTCAACCCTAATCGTACGCAATTTGGCATGCCTTTAGCCGTCCGGGGTGACTATACCCGTCTCGGACGTGCTCTCATTGTGCCGGCGGCTCCATGCCCACCTGGGATGCGCGAAGGTAGAGGGGGGGGGGGCGATGCTCCGCAGCACGTCGAGTTCGACCCCTCGAATTATTTTGCTGTTTTAGGCGGCTGTCTTCGGTTCGTCGCCGGTCGAGCCAGATACAATCATTTCCGGTTTCAGGATGGCGCGTCTGATCGATCGGTAGTCGTCCTTCGGCACCTCAACCAATTCCTCGTCCCCACTACTATCATCGATTGCAGAGAATAGCGCTGTAGGAGCTTTAGCAGTATTTATCATGTCGACATAGCAACCATAGTCGATCTTATAAACATCGTACCGAGTGCCCGGCTCATCATGCGAGGATACATTTTTCTTCAAAATGTGAAGGATGCGCGCATCGAAAAGCTGATCTATCAATGGAACCCGCTCGTTGTTCGGAAAAAGAAAAGCCCGCGCTCTTCTTTCGCCGATGACTTCCGATATGACTTTAGTCAGCAGTTCATCGAGTGGTGTATTGTTCCTTATTACGGCGTGTTTGTCCTGCTGATACCAATCTCTTGCGGCCGATCGTACGTGGGGTACTGAAATCTGTTGACCGTATGCCTTAGTGGCTACCTTAGTTGCAAGGTTCAAAGCGTCCCTCGGCACACCCTCAACAGCACGAACAAACTCGTCGAACGCTGACGCTTGCGTGAATGCCGCTTGTATCAGCTTGTCTGGAGTGTCCAGTACCGGCGAATAATGGTCGCTGCTTGAGTAATGCCTGAAGAGAAGGGAGCGGAAGAACTCTGTAGATTTCTCCTGATTATTATCAAACACCAAAAATTCATCAAGATTTAAGTCTGCTGTAATGTCTGCTCCAAGTTCAAGGCCGACATACTCGCCCTTTGCTTTATGGACGATGAAATTAGAGCGATGATCAATCGCTGCGATCTTGATCGTGATGGAACCAATGGGCAGGACAGTCCGGCGCAACAAATCAGCCAAGTATGGCTGCAGGTCGATTGGAATTTCACTCCACTCGTCAATCAGGAACCAGAGCCTCTTTATCCCCAGCACGGCAACCAGTCCCGATAGGGCCGTCCCGATGCCGCCAAAATTGAGATGGATTTTCTCGGAGCCACGGGCTGTCCGCCTCGCACTAGAGTTTTCCGTCGCTTCTATACTGGCTTTGAAGCCGACAGAGGGTTCCTTTGAAAGGGCAAGCTCCGCTCCTGTACTTCGCGCTCCCTTGCTTCCCTCCTCGACGCTAGTCTCAACTTCCCCAACGACCTTCACCTCGGAGATAGCTGCCGATAAGGCGTCTACACGCGTCGTGATCTGACCGGCATCGGGTGCCGTTTCGAGTGCTTCGACGGCGAGAATAAACAACTCGTCCTGTAGTGCTTGAAGTACGTCAACTATAAGAGTGTACGAGCGTTCGGACAGCGGTCGGTTATCGTCGCCATAGATGGACCCATTCGACCCAACCTGCCGAAGGTCGAGATACACTGATGCCTCGTCCGCGTTTGGAAGCCTCCTGCGAAGATACTTCAGCACGTGGGTTTTACCGGTGCCTCGTCGTCCGTACATCACTTGATTGTTGGCGCTGGATACCAAGTCGAAAAGAGGACCGGTATCAACGAAGGTTGCTTCAAGAATTTCGTCGGATGCGCGCTCTGCGCGTTTGTCAAAGCCCATGAAGGCTTTTTGAACCCCAATTAACAATTCTGCTGAAGTCATCAGGAGCCCTCCTACTTGCGACAAACTACAGCAATTAATTTTGGATGGCCAATGTCCGCTAATGCAGTACACCGACGCACCGAATGCAGGTACACCAGACAGCGACTGAAAACGACTTATGTGTCTTTAAACTATTGACTTTGTTAGATAAAACGGACACATTCGCTGGTTCGATAGCAAATCCAGCGTGCCGGCAGGGGGCACCAAACCCGCCGGGAGGCGGAGACGAATTCATGCTCGAACGGCGCGACAGCTACGACGCCCTCTACGACGACTTCCGCTGGACCATTCCGGAGCGCTTCAACATCGGCGTCGCCGTGTCCGACCGCTGGGCCGCGGAGGCTCCCGACCGCGTGGCCGTGTTCGACTACCATGTCGACGGCGCGCCCGACCGGCTGACCTTCGGCGCGCTTTCCGCGCGCTCCAACGCATTGGCCAACGGCCTGCGCAAGCTCGGTGTGCAACGGGGCGACCGGGTTGCGCTGCTGCTGCCGCAAAGCTTCGAGACCGTCATTGCCCATGTCGCGATCTACAAGCTCGGCGCCATCGCCGTGCCGCTGGCGCTCTTGTTCGGCGTCGAGGCGCTCGAATACCGGCTGCAGACCGCGGGCGTGAAGGCCGTCTTCACGACGGCTGCGGGCCACGCCAAGCTCGCCGGGATCAGCGGCCGGCTGCCCGCATTGACGCATATCGTCGTGACCGACGGCGCCACCGGCGGCGCCACGGATTTCCAGCGGCTGGTTGCCGACGGGTCGGCCGAATTCGCAGCGGAGCCCACCGGTCCGGATGATCCGGCGATGATGATCTTCACCTCCGGGACGACCGGGCCGCCGAAGGGCGCGCTGCATGGTCACCGTGTGCTGCTCGGCCACCTGCCGGGCGTGCAGATGCACCACGAATTCCTGCCGCAGCCGGACGACCTGCTGTGGACCCCCGCCGACTGGGCCTGGGCCGGCGGGCTGCTCAACGTGCTGTTGCCCGGCCTCTATTTCGGCGTGCCGGTCGTGGCGGCCCGCTTCGAGAAATTCGATCCCGAGACGGCGCTGGTCCTGGCCGAGAAGATGCGCGTCAGGAACGCCTTCATCCCGCCGACGGCGCTGCGCATGCTGAAGGGCGTGCCCGACATTCGCCGCCGCTTCCGGCTCGACCTGCGCACCGTCGGCTCGGGCGGCGAGTCGCTCGGGCGCGAGACCTACGACTGGGCGCGGGAAGAGTTCGGCATCACCATCAACGAGTTCTACGGCCAGACGGAGTGCAACCTGGTGCTGTCGTCCTGTGCCGCGATCGGTGTCAGCCGCGGCGGCGCCATCGGCCGGGCCGTGCCGGGGCACAAGGTCGCCATCGTCGACGCCGAGGGGTGCCGCGTGAAGACCGGTGAAACCGGCCAGATCGCCATTGCCCGGCCGGACCCGGTGATGTTCCTCGGCTACTGGCAGAACCCGGAAGCGACGGCAGGAAAGTTCATCGGCGACTGGATGACGACCGGCGACCAGGGTGTCGAGGACGGCGACGGCTACGTGCACTTCTTCGGTCGTGACGACGACGTCATCACCTCGGCCGGGTTCCGCATCGGGCCGACCGAGATCGAGGACTGTCTGTCGGGACATCCGGCGGTCTCGCTCGCCGCGGCGGTCGGCAAGCCCGACGCGCTGAGAACCGAGATCGTCAAGGCCTATGTGGTGCTGAAGGACGGCGTGACCGGCAGCGACGACCTGGCCGACGAGATCAGCCGGTGGGTGCGCGAGCGGCTGTCGGCGCATGAATATCCGCGCGAAGTGGAGTTCGTCGATTCCATGCCGCTGACGACCAGCGGCAAGGTGATCCGCCGGATCTTTCGCGACCGCGCGCGGCGCGAGGCCGGTGAGGCGCGCGCGTCGGACCCGGCCTAGCGGCGGCGCAGAAGGCCGCGCACGCGGTTGCGCACCAAGCGGGCGAGGTTGCGTGACTCGCGGTATAGATGCAGCTGCGAGGCGGCCTGGCGGGTGATGCGGTCGGCCGACGGCGTCATGCCGATGACCAGCGTGCCGATCGGCTTGCGCTCGCTCCACAGGCGCGTCATCACCGGATGGTCGTGCACCGCGCAGGAATCCGTAAGCTCGATGTTGGGGTCGTCGAGATGCTGCCTCGTCACCTCGATCATCAGCAGCGTGCCGGGCGAATAGGCGGAATAGGCCTCGTCGTAGGTGGTCTTCCAAGTATAGGCGACGCCAGCCTCGACGAAGACGATGAGCGAGGCGATCAGCTTGCCGTCGAGCGTCAGCGAATGGACGCGGCAAAGATCCTGCTCGGCAAGGCCGTGCACGGCCTCGCGGGCGAAGGCGGCGCGGTAGCGGTCGACGGCCATGGCGGTGCGGCGGCGACCCTTCCAGCCCGAGGCCTCGAGCGCCAGGAAGCCCTCGACGGCGTGGCGGATGTCCTCGGGGCCACGCGCCACGTGGTGCTCGAGCGCGCCCTGGTCGGCGAGGCGGCGCTTCAGGCGGCGGAATTCGCGTTGATGGTGAGAACTCAGCGAGGCCTTGAGATACTGGTCGCCCTCGAGATCGCTCTCCAGGAAGGCGCGCTCGACCTCGTTGGTCGTGACGAGCGGCAGGCCGCGGGCTTCGGCGACGCTGGCCAGCAGCGTCGCGACGGCGCCGTCGAGCCGCATGTCGGGCAGCACCAGCACCTTGGGCAGCTTGAGATGCGGGCGCGACAGCATGGCGAAGAAGTCCTCGATGACGCCCTGCGGATCGTCGCGGTCGACCAGCGGCGTGCCGAGCGGCCCGAAATCATTGGCCCAGATGCGCATCACCGAAACACCGATCGGCACGGCGGGCTTCTCGACGGAAAAGGGCGCCAGCAGGCGCAGGCGGTTCTTGTGCTCGTCGCCGTCGCGGATGACGGCGAGCCGCACCTCGCGGTCCTCGAGCCGGGGCATGGCCGGCGCCAGGAAACGCGGGTTGAAGAAGATGTTGGGCTCGATGGTGCGGTTGCAGAGATAGTCGAGCTCGTCGACGAGGTCGAAGCCGGCGGCCGCCGGGTAGATGGCAAGCTGGCGGCGCGGCCGGTTGTTGGCCAGCAGTTCGACCTGGGCCGGGTCGGCGTGGTGGCTGCCGATCCCGGCGAGCCCGGCGATCAGCGTGCCGGACGGGCCGCCGGTCATTTCCTCGAAAAGCGGTACGGCGGCCATCAGCGGCTCCCCTCGGTGGTCGCTGCGGGAGCGAAGATGAGCATCAGGATGCCGAGCCTGCGCCACACGGTGAACGACAGGGCAGAGGCCTCGAACAGCATGGCGCCGGCGGTGCCGATCGCCGCGCCCCACAGGCCGTATTGCGGGATGAGGGCGAGACTCAGCACCACGTTGACGGCGAGCGTCAGCGCATAGACCAGGGCGCAGATGTTCTGGTTGCCGCTCATGGTCAGCAGGCTCTCGCAGGGACCGACCGCGGCGCGCGCGACGACGCCGATGACAAGCAGGAAAAGCAACGGGTAGCCAGCCTCGAAGCCGGGGCCGAAGAGCATCAGGATCGGCTCGCCGAGCGCCAGCACCAGCAGCGCCATGACCAGCGAGGGCCAGAAGGTCCAGGCGACGGTCTCGCGGGCGAAGGCTGCGAGCTTCTCCGGCTCGCCATGCGTGTAGGCAGCATAGCGCTGGGCAACGCCGGCCTTGACGGCGAAATAGACGAAGTGGACGAGCGCCAGCGCCTTGACGGTGGCGAAGTAGACGGCGACGTCGTCGGGCTCCATGTAGAAGCCGACCATCAGCACGTCGGCGTTGGTCAGCAGGAAGAAGAAGCTCTCGACCAGGAAGATCGGCATGGAGACTGCGAACCACAGGCCGAAATGCAGTTTGCGCGGGCCGGCCGGCAGCTTGCGGTCGATGCGGTTGGTGACGCCGACGAACTGCGCCAGCGTGGTCGCGTAGGTTGCCACGATGGCGACGATGATGGCGGTCTGCGCGTTGGCCGGATAGCCGGCCAGGATGGCCGCTGCCATGAAGACGAGGATCAGCACCGGGCGCACGAGGTAGGTCGGCGACAGGGCAAACAGCGCCCAGCTGTTGGCGCGCGCCAGCCCCTGCAGCACGTCGGACAGCGCGATCATCGGCAGGCAGACGAAGCCGAGTACGAAGGGCACGACGTAATAGCTCTCGATATGGGGCGAGACGAGCCAGACGCCGACGGCGCCGCAGGCTGCGATCAGCGTCGAGGCGACGAGCACGAAGACGCGGCTGGCGACGAGAATGCCGCGCAGTTCGGCCATCATGCCCTTCTCGCGGTATTCGGGAATGAAGCGGATGACCGAGGTGTGGAAGCCGAGGCACGAGACGTTGCCGGCGATCACCATGGTGACCCAGACCAGCACGAAGATGCCGTATTCGAAGCTGCCCATCCAGCGCGCCAGGAAGACCTGGCTGACGAAGGCGATGGCCGCGGAGACGATGCGGATGACGAAGGCGATGAGCGATACGCGGCTGGCTTCGCCGCGCTCGTCGGCGGCAAACACGACGTCGTCAAGACGGCCGAGCAGGGGCCTTGCCCGCAGCGCGAGGCGCTCCGGCAAAAGCCTGTCGGCCGTCGTTGCCGCGGAAAAGCGCACTCACTAAACTCCGTCTTCCGTGCGGCCTTGAGAAAGGCGTTTCATATCGTCCAGCACCCTAGGCAAGACAGTTTAAGAAACGGTTGGACAAGGCGCCGGTTGCGGCGAGGGAATCTGCTTTGATCGAACATGGTGAACGGCGAAAAATGCTGGCGGCGCACTCCATCGGCCCGACCATGGTGGGCTATCTGCAGGAGATCGGTCGAGAAGCTGTCTGACCTGCGCGGCGCCGACCCGCACGAACTGGCCATGCGCATCGACATCGCGCTCGGTCGCCGGCACATGAACCGGCAAGGCTTGGCGGCGCTGGCCAATCTGATCGAACTCGCCGAGAAGTCCTGAGCCCGCGGCGTGCCTGCCCCACCCCCGCAAGCCGGCGTCAGCGGGCCCAGGACGGTAATCACTCCGCCGGGACGGCAGTCCTGCGGCCTTCGGCGGAGGGCTCGCGGCCGGTGCCGTGCCTGACGACCATCCAGACGAACAGCGCCATGGAGGCCAGGGCGAGCACCGAGCCGATCTTGGCCAGGATCTCGCCATCGCCGGTGAGGGCGAGCACGATGCCCGGCGTGATGACAAGCACCGCCGCAGTGGCCAGCGCGTAGTGGAGGCGCGCCATCCGGCTCGCCGCCGCCGATGGCGAGAGGGCGTAGTAGGCGCCGAATACCGACAGGGCGACGAAGCCGATGAGGTTGAGATGGCCATGCGCAGGGGCAAGGCTGTGGTCCTGGGTGGCGGACATCTGGATGCCCCAGCTCATGCCGCAAAGCGCGAAGATGCCGGCGGTGGCGAAGAACCATGTGGAAATGGAACGCATGTCCTGTCCTCCTATGCGTCGGTCAGCGGTGGGCCGGTGAAGGTGAGGTGATGCCTGCCGGCGCTGGCCTCTATGGCCGGCATGTCCTCGGGGATGCGCAACTGGCCGGCGGCCATTTCGGCGAAGAAGCCCTCGAAGCCGCCCGGCGTCATGATCACGAGATGGCGTCCGGGAACGTCGCTGACCACGCGGAACGTGTGCTCCTTGCCGCGCGGCACGAACACCGTGCCGCCGGGGCCGCAGGTGAAGCGTTCGCCTTCGAGCCAGAACTCGGTGTCGCCGGTCAGAAGCACGAAAGTTTCGTCGGCGTCGTGATGCACGTGCCGGGGCGGACCGGACCTGGGCGGCGACACGGAATCGACGATCGACATGGCGCCGCCGCTCGCCGCGGTGGTCAGGATGGTTCGATAGTGGACGCCGAGCCACTCGATGGCGTCGGCTCCAAGGACTGAATGTTTCATCGCTTCCTCCGGAAACAGGGGTGGAAACGAGAGCTCTCGAATGAACCGACCATAGCGGCATTGGAGACATATGAAAAATCGATTGATCGTATATAAGCTATTTGCATGGTGAATTTACCAGGCTTCGACCTGAACCTCCTGCGCGTGCTCGATGCGCTTCTGCACGAGGGGTCCACTGTCGGGGCGGGCAGGCGGCTCGGCCTGTCGCAGCCGGCGGTCTCGGCAGCGCTCGGCCGGTTGCGGGCGGCCGTCGGCGACGAACTGTTCTTCCGTCGCGGGCAGGGACTGGAAGCGACGGAGTTCGCCCGCTCGCTAGAAGGGCCGCTGCGCGAGGCGCTCGACACCATCGAGGCGCTGCTGAGCGGGCCCGACCGCTTCGACCCGGCGCGCTCCAATGCCCGCTTCAGGATATCGGGCAGCGACTTCTTTGCCGAGATGCTGATGCCGGCGCTCGCCGAGCATCTGGCGCGCACGGCGCCGTCGATCCGCGTGCATCTCGTCGACCTCGTGCCCGACAGCTATGTCGACACGCTGGAACGCTACGAGGTGGACATCGCGCTTATCCCGCAGACCACCCTGCCGGAATGGGTGCAGAGCAGGCCGGTCTTCACCTCGGGCTTCGCCGTGGTGGCGCGCAGGGACCACCCGCGCATCCGGCGGGCGAAGATCGCGCCGGGCGGCACCATCCCGATTGACCTGTTCTGCGACCTTGGGCACGTGCTTTTCTCGCCCGAGGGCAATGCCCGGGCCATGGGTGATGCGGCGCTGGCAAGGGTCGGGCGCGAGCGCCGCGTGGTGATGACGCTGCCTGTGTTTTCGGGGGTCAGCCGGGCGGTTGCCGGGTCCGATCTGATCGCGCTCCTGCCGGCGCAACTCGCGCATCACTTGGCGCCGAGCGTCGGCCTGGACGTCTTCGAGCCGCCCATGGCGATCGATCTGGTCACCATCTCGATGATCTGGCATCGCCGCTACGCGTCGAGCCCGGCGCATGCCTGGCTGCGTGAGCAGATCGCGGTCCTGCTATCGCGGCTGTGACAGTGCCGGCAGCGGCATGAAGCCCGACGAGCGGCCCTAGGCCGCGCCCGCGGCCCGCTGCTGGTGCCAGGCGCTGTGGCCGACAATGTCGACGCGGTTGCGGCCCGCATGCTTGGCGGCATAGAGCCGCTTGTCCGCGTCGCGGTAGAGTTCGGGGAAGGTGACCGGCGGGCTGAAGGTCACGCCGCCGATGCTGATCGACAGCGGATGGCGTTCGCCGACCGGCGCAAAGCTTGCCGCCTGCACAGCGCTGCGGATGCGTTCGGCGATCGTCTGTGTACGGCCCGGATCGAGGCCGGGCAGGAAAACGCCGAATTCTTCGCCGCCAAGGCGCGCCACGAGGTCGAGGTCGCGGACATTCGCCTTGATCACGTCGGCAATCAGCTTGAGCGCCTCGTCGCCGATGTCGTGGCCGAAACGGTCGTTGACCGCCTTGAAGTGGTCGACGTCGAGGATCAGCAGCGATCCGTCGGCGCGGGCCGGGTCGTCCTCGAAGCGCTGGAGATAGGCTTCGACCAGCGTCGAGAAGGCGCGGCGGTTGAGGCAATTGGTCAGCGAGTCGGTCGACGCGATGGCAAGCAGATCGCGGTGGGCAAGCGACAGCTGCCGCTGCTTGGACAGCAGCAGGTAGAAGAAAGGCGGCGCAAGCACGATCGGAATGATGATGTTGTTGGCCCAGCGCTCCTCGAGCGCCCAGCCGGCCTCGAAGGAATAGCTGTCGATCGCCATGGCAATGGCGATGCAGACGAGCGTGCCGAGTGCCGTCAGCAGGTAGACTTTGATGGTGCTGGTGGGCGCCAGGTTGAAGCCGATGCGGCGGATCTTTTCCATGCCGCCGACTGTAGCGTTGCAAAGTTAACGCTTGGCTCCACGGGTAGGCAGAATCGATACATCCGTTCGAGCCGGCAAGTCCTGCGGTTTCAATCGCGGCCCTCTGGCGCGCCGAGCGGAAAAAGCTGGCGGTAGGGCCGCGCCTCGTCGAGCGCTCTTGCATAGCTCGGCCGCGCCAGCAGGCGGTCGCGATAGGCCCAGATGTTGGCGAAGCTCTTCGGGATGGCGACCGTCCAGTCGGCATAGAGCAGGGCTGGGGCCGCGCCGCAATCGGCCATGCTGAAGCTATCGCCGGCGACCCATTCGCGGCCCTCCATGCGCCGTTCGAGTACCGTGAAGGCCTTGTCGAAGGCTGCCTTCCAGCGGGCGCCGCCATCGCCCTCGTCGGCCTCGCGGCCGATGGCCGTGTAGACCATGCGCTGCTGCGGATAGTTGACGTAATTGTCGAAGAAGCGATCCCACATGCGCACCTCGGCCGCGGCGAGCGGGTCGGCGGGGATGAGCCGCGCGGGGCCCGGGTGGAGGGCGTCGATATACTCGATGATGCCGGTCGCCTCGAAGACGCGCCTGTCTCCGTCCGTCAGCAGCGGGAACGTGCCGATCGGCCAGAGTGCCGCGAACTCGCCGGCGACGGGTTCGCTGCCGTCGAGCATCTTCGTCTCGAAAGCGATGCCCTTTTCGTAGAAGGCGGTCTTGGCCTTCTGGCAATAGGAGGAGAATGGGTGGTTGTAGAGGAAGAGGGTCATGGCGGGGTTACCTGGCCAGTACGACATGCATGGCATGCTCTGTGGTGATTTTCTCGTTGACGCGGAAGCCTAGGCCCGGCAGGTCGATGCCGGAAAACATCGCCTCGCCCTTGCCGAGGACGACCGGCGCGATGGCAAAGTGGATGTCGTCGACGAGGCCGGCCTGCAGATATTGCCTGACCGTCTCGACGCCGCCGCCGATCTTGACGTCGAGTTCGCCGGCGGAAGCGCGGGCCAGGCCGAGCGCTTCCTCGATGCCGCCGGTGACGAAATGGAAGGTGGTGCCGCCCTGCATGACGATGGGGTCGCGCGGATAGTGGGTGAGAATGTAGGTCGGGGCGTGATAGGGCGGATTGTCGCCCCACCAGCCCTGCCAGCCATCGTCGGACCAGGCGCCGCGTTGCGGCCCGAACATGTTGCGCCCGAGGATGAAGGCGCCGAAGCCGGCCATGGCGCCTGCGGCGAATGTTTCGTCAACGCCTTGCGTGCCGCCCTCCTTGCCGATCATCGTCCGGAATGTCGGCGTGTCAAAGATCCACCGGTGCAGCTCCATGCCGCGCCTGCCGAGCGGATCGGCCAGACTCTGGTCGGGACCGGCGCCGAATCCGTCGATGGACAGCGAAAATCCCGCAACGCGGACCCTTGACATGGCATTCTCCTGCCGATTGCATCATGCAACTGGTTTGAGACTATCTATCCGGACTTTTTTTGCAATCGGTTCTTGCGGGAGTGATCTGTTTTGGACATCGACCGGCGCTCGGGCTGTCCGATAAACCTGACGATGGAAGTGCTGGGCGATCGCTGGAGCCTGATCGTCATTCGCGACATGATGTTTGGCAACCGGCGGCATTTTCGCGACCTGCTGACCCATTCGGAGGAGCGGATTGCCTCTAACATCCTGGCAGCGAGGCTGAAGCGGCTGCTTGCGCTCGGCCTGATCAGCCGGCGCGACGACCCGAGCCACAGCCAGAAGACGATCTACAGCCTGACAGAGCCGAGTATCCAGCTGGTGCCGGTGCTGGCTATGATCGGCGCCTGGGGGCGCCGGCACCTGCCGGTCAGCCGCCAACTGAGCGTCCGGGCCGAATTGCTGGAAGAGGGTGGTCCGCAGTTGTGGGAGGAATTCATGGCGGAGCTGCGCGTCATCCATGTCGAGGACCCCGTCGAAGGCGCCAATGGCGCGCTCACGTCAAATGTGTTGGCACGCCTGACCAAGGCCTACCTCGACGTGATGGCGCGTGAAGACGGTGTTTCGGGCGCCTGACGCTTGCGTGCCGGCGCCGGCGCTTGAGAAGCAGAGCTTTCCCGTGCCACAATGAATCCGGGCTTTTCAGCGGCGCGGGCGGCGCCGGTGCAAGCGGGTAGCGTTGCCTTCCATGCGTATCGGAGACGGCATGCACGAGGACCGGGTTGAGCGACGGCTGACGGCGATCCTTGCCGCAGACGTCGTCGGCTACAGCCGGCTGATGGAAGCCAACGAGGAGGAAACCCTTAGCCAGCTTCGCCGCCACCGGCGCGAGTTCTTCGACCCGACGGTCGCGGAGTATGGCGGCCGCATCTTCAAGGTGATGGGCGACGGCTTTCTCGTCGAGTTCGGCAGCGTGCTCAACGCGGCGCGCTGCGCTGTCGACATCCAGCGCGGCATGGACGAACGCAATGACGGCGTGCCCGACGACCGCCATTTCCGTTTCCGCATCGGCATCAACCTCGGCGACCTGATCGTCGACGGCGAGGATTTCTACGGCGACGGCGTCAACATGGCGGTGCGGTTGCAGGCCTTGGCCGGGCCGGGCGGCATCGCCTGCTCGGCGGCGGTGCGCCACGAGATCGGCAACAAGCTCGACCTCGGCTTTTCCGACCAGGGCGATCGCCGGGTGAAGAACATCTCGCACCCGGTGCATGTCTATTTCGCCGACTGGGGCGGGGGCGCGGCGGCGGGCGCCGGTCAGCGCACGATGCCGGGGCTGCGCCCGGCAAAGCCGTCGGTCGCGGTGCTGCCCTTCGCCAACATGAGCAACGATCCGGAGCAGGAGTTCTTCAGCGACGGCATCACCGAGGACATCATCACCGACCTGTCCGACGTGTCCGGCCTCTTCGTGCTCAGCCGCCACACCGTCTTCGCCTACAAGCACCGGGCGCAGGATCTCGAGCGCATCGCCGGAGAGCTCGGAGTCGAATTTGTCGTGGAAGGCAGCGTGCGCAAGGCCGGCAACCGCGTGCGCATCAACACGGAACTGACCGAGGGCGCGACAGACGGGCACATCTGGGCGGCGCGCTACGACCGCGACCTGACTGACATCTTCGCGGTGCAGGACGAGATCGCCACGACCATCGTGAGACAGCTCAAGGTCAAGCTGCTGCCAGAAGAGCGCAAGGCGATCGAGCAGGCGCCTACCGCCAATGTCGATGCCTACACGCACTATCTGCGCGGCCGCGAGTACTACCATATCGCGTCGAGGGCCAACCACCTGATGGCGCGGCAGAGTTTCGTGCGGGCGACCGAGCTCGATCCGCGCTATGCGCGCGCCTATGCGGGCATCGCCATCTGCGACGTGCGGCTGCAGTCGAACTACGGCACGGGGATCAGCGTCGACGACATACTGGCGACCGCCGAGAAGGCGCTGGCGATCGACCCGAAACTGCCCGAGGCGCACGCCGCGCGCGGCTTTGCGCTGGCGCTGGCGCTCCGCCGCGAGGAGGCTACGGCAGCCTTCGAGACGGCGCTGGCGATCGATCCCGACAACCATGAGGCCAACCGCTACTATGCCGAGTTCTGCGTCACCACCGGGCGGTTCGAAATGGCCGCGAAGCTGTTCATCCGGGCCACCGAGATCAAGCCCTCGGACTATGGCTCGCCGCTGATGCTGATCAACGTCTTCCGCTCGCTGGGCGACGAGAACAAGGCGCAGAGCTATGCGCGCATGGCCATCCGCAAGGCGGAGGAGGAACTGCGGCTGCATCCGGAGAATGCCAATTGCGCCTGCCTCGGCGCCACCGTCCTGGCCTATCTCGCCGAGACGGAGCGCGCGGCGGAATGGCTGGCGCGGGCGCTGGCGACCGATCCCGGCGACCTCAACATCAAGTATAACGCCGCCTGCACCTACGCACTGCTGGGCGAGGCCGAGCGCGCCATCGACCTGCTCGAGGCCTGGGTGCCGCTGGTCGGGGCCGAGATGCGGCTGTGGTTCCACAATGATTCCGATCTCGACGGCATCCGGGACCATCCCCGCTACCAGTCGCTGGCGAGCCTCGCCGGCGGGATACAATCGGACCGCGAGAAATAAAGACAATTCTCCGAAAAGTCGAAGGATAGAAAGTCTAGACGGCCGCTTTGCGCCGCTCTCGCCAAGCAAACAAAAATATCGTATGGTGCGAGAGCGATCAGGGAGTGCCTAATACATGGCTACCCGGTTCAGTCTCTTCGTTCAGTCGCCCTTCGAGGACACCCGGTCCCGCCCCGAACTTGTCACCGTCACGTCGCCGGCCGGCAGCATCGGTCCCGGTCCCTCGGACGAGCGCATGTATGTCGTCGAGCCGCTCGGCAAGACGCGCGCCTACGGGCTCAACCGCGGCCCGCTCGGCACGCCCTATCTCTATCTGCCGGCATGGGCCGGGCCAGCGGCGGCGCCGGCGCTTCCCGATGCCCAGGGCCATTTCGATCACTACAGGCCGGGCGAGCCCGGCTTCATGGCGGCCCATCTCTTCGGCTGCGTGCGCTTCACGCTCGACGTCTGGGAGCGCTATCTCGGCCAGCCGCTCGAATGGCATTTCCGCGACGGCTACGACCGGCTGGAAATCTCGCTGCTGCCGCAATGGGACAACGCCCAGTACGGCTACGGCTTTCTCGAGGTCGGCAGCCAGGAGGACCCTCTCGGGCGACCGCTGCCTTTCGCGCTGGACTTCGACATCATCGCCCACGAGGTCGGGCACGCCGTGATCTACGGCGTGCTGGGCGTGCCGGCGCCGGGCGCCGAGTACCCGGAATATCTCGGCTTCCAGGAATCCTTCGCCGACTGCGTGTCACTGGTGGCGGCGATGCATTTTCCCTCGGTCGTCGACACGGTGCTCGCCGAGACGCGCGGCAATCTCTACCTCGCCAACCGGCTGACCCGCTTCTCGGAATCGGCGCCGCACCGCCAGCTGCGCTCGGCCAACAACACGCACACCATGGCCGAGTTCGTGCACGGCTGGAAAAACGAGCACGAGCTGTCGCAGCCGCTGACCGGCGCCGTCTTCGACGTGCTGGCCGACATCTTTCACGAGAGCCTGGTCGAGCGCCGGCTGATCTCGCCCGAGGTCGAGCAACTCGCCGACATCGCGGAAGTCGACGCGCGGGCCATGGCGCCGCTGCAGGATGCGTTCGACGCGGCCTTCGCGCGTGACGCCGACGGCTTTCGCGAGGCGCTGCTCGACGCGCGCGACATCGCGGGAGGGCTTCTTTCCAAGACGCTTTGGCATCTCGACGCCGACTATCTCGACTACGGCGCGGTGGCGCGGGTGATGCACGCCGTCGACGCGGCCGAGACCGGCGGCCGCTACGGCGCCATCATCGCCCGGAATTTCGCCCGCCGGCAGATCGGCGAACTGCATGCCGGTCCGCGCATCCAGAGCCGCAAGCAGGGCTCACGTATGTCACGCAACCTCATCCCGTTCGACGGCGCCCGACTGCCGCGCATGAGCTATCGGGAGAGGATGCTGCTGGCGCGGGCGGGCTAGAGACTAGAAGAAACAATCGGAGGGAAAATTGGCTAAGATATTATCGGTTGACGATACGTTGCTCGGGACATCGGCAGTCTATCTTTTTGGTCGTCTACTAAGCGACGTAAAGGTCGTCACAGGTGAAGATGCCGAAGATGAGAACCGCCCGCCGCGGAAGGGGAAGAACAATTTTCTAAAGGACCAGTTGCGGGATGATGAGGCCGGATTCGCGCGGATATTCGCATTCTCCTTTGAGGGCGCCTTTTGCGAGCTTACCCGCCCTTCGGTTTTCCTTGTTCACGGTGCTGGCTTGGATCCTGATGCTCCGGCGCCCGGCGATGATTACAAGAGGCTCGCCCGATCGCCAGGACGAGTGACTCGAACAGGGGTGGGAAGGCACTTCGGTGCCTTTGCGATGGATCTCCGGGTTTGGGTCTACGACAAGGGCGATTTCTCCATGCGTCTGGACGTCGAGACTGGAACGCTCGACCAGATACTTCTTGAAGCCGAAATCGGGGCTGATGATCCGGCGCACCTGGGAGGATTTGGGCGATCAAGCGGCGGTCGATCCAGCGGAGGCAGGTCGAGCGGTGGTCGATCTAGCGGAGCCATGGGACGATCCAGTGGTTGGATGCCGCGGGGCTTCAGCGACGACTAATTCAAATGCTCAGAACCGAAGCAGGAGGCAGAAATGGTGCTTTCTATACAAGGGTTTATTCCCGTCAGCCTAAAAAAGGGAGGCGGAGCGAAGGAGGCGGAGATCAGCGGGGACGAAGTCGAGGATGATGGTCTGATCGCCGGCTTCATTGACAGTGCGACTGGCGAAATTCTCTCGGGATGCGTTGATGCCCAGGGCAACCTAGGCGATCTCGAAATCATTGTTGAGCAGCCTGGCACGGACGACATTGAGGAAGGAATCTTCAGGATATCCGCAAACGTGACCAACAAACTGAAAGACACGCGCACGCATGTACGTGTATTCCTAAGAAGAGCAGGGCACCACGAGCCAAGATGTTCGCTGCAGGGCGTGGCCGACGACGCAAATCTCAGTGTATTTCAGCGTGATATAAAAATCACCTAGAGATCATAGCCTACGGCGAGGCACCCCACACCCCTCACGCAAACGTACCGTGGCAGTGCTTGTACTTCTTGCCTGAGCCGCAGGGGCAGGCTTCGTTGCGGCCGACCTTGCCCCAGGTCGACGGATCGTTCGGATCGCGTTCCTCGGGCGCCACGGTGCGGTTGTCGGCGGCGATAGCCACCGATGCGCCGCCAAACTCGCCTTCGGCGAAATCATCCTCGCCGGTGGTGCCGTCGATGTGGTGGCCCTCGCCTTCAGGCGCTTCCGGCGGCGGCGCGTCCGCTGCCTGGCGCACCAGTTCGACACGCATCAGCTGCGCGGTCACTGCCTGGCGCAGGTTGGCCAGCATGGCCTGGAACAGCTCGAAGGCCTCGCCCTTGTACTCGTTCAGCGGGTCGCGCTGCGCGTAGCCGCGGAAGCCGACCACCGACCGCAGATGGTCGAGGTTGACGAGATGCTCGCGCCACAGATGATCGAGCGTCTGCAGCATCACCGAGCGTTCGACGTAGGTCATTACCTCGGGGCCGAAGCGGGCGGCGCGGTCGGCGGCGGCCGCATCGGCTGCCTGCGTGATGCGCTCGCGGATGTCGTCTTCGGCGATGCCCTCTTCCTTGACCCATTCGTCGACCGGCAGGTCGAGGTTCAGGTTGGTCTGGATGCCTTCCTTCAGGCCGGCGACATCCCACTGCTCGGAATAGGCGTTTTCGGGAATGTGCTTGGCGACGAGGTCGTCGATGACGTCCTGGCGCATCTCGGCGACCGTCTCGGTGAGGTGCTCGCCTTCCATCAGCTCGATGCGCTGCTCGAACACCACCTTGCGCTGGTCGTTCTGCACGTCGTCGTATTTCAGGAGGTTCTTTCGGATGTCGAAGTTGCGCGCCTCGACCTTCTTCTGCGCCTTCTCCAGCGCCTTGTTGATCCAGGGGTGGATGATGGCCTCGTCTTCCTTGAGGCCGAGCTTCTGCAGCATGCCGTCCATGCGCTCGGACCCGAAGATGCGCATCAGGTCGTCCTGCAGCGACAGGAAGAACTTCGAGCGGCCGGGGTCGCCCTGGCGACCGGAGCGGCCGCGCAGCTGGTTGTCGATGCGGCGCGATTCATGGCGTTCGGAGGCCAGCACGTAGAGGCCGCCGGCGGCGATGGCCTTTTCCTTGAGGCGCTGGATGTCCTCGCGGATGGCCTTTTCCTTCTCGGCGCGTTCCGGGCCCTCGGGCATGTCGCCAAGCTCGTCGGCGATGCGCATCTCGGCATTGCCGCCGAGCTGGATGTCGGTGCCGCGGCCGGCCATGTTTGTGGCGATGGTGATGGCGCCCGGCTTGCCTGCCTGCGCCACGATCGAGGCCTCGCGCTCGTGGTGGCGCGCGTTCAGCACCTCGAAGTCCGTGATGCCTTCCTGGCGCAGGCGCTCGGCCAGCAGTTCCGACTTCTCGATGGAGGTGGTGCCGACCAGGATCGGCTGGCCCTTCTCGGCGGCGGCGCGGATCTCGCGCACGATCGCCTTGTACTTCTCCTCGACGGTCCGATAGACCTCGTCGTCCTCGTCGATGCGGCGGACCGGCATGTTGGTCGGCACCTCGATGACCTCGAGGCCGTAGATGTTGCCGAACTCCTCGGCTTCGGTGGCCGCCGTGCCGGTCATGCCGGCCAGCTTGTCATACATGCGGAAGTAGTTCTGGAAGGTAACCGAGGCGAGCGTCTGGTTCTCCGGCTGGATCGCCACGTGCTCCTTGGCCTCGAGCGCCTGGTGCAGGCCTTCGGAATAGCGGCGGCCCGGCATCATGCGGCCGGTGAACTCGTCGATGATGACGATCTCGTTGTTGCGGACGATGTAGTCCTTGTCTTTCTGGAACAGCCGGTGCGCCTTCAGCGCATTGTTCACGTGATGGACGATGGCGACGTTCTCGACGTCGTAAAGCGAAGCGCCCTTCAGGTGGCCGGCGTCGCGCAGCAGGTTCTCCAGCTTCTCGGTGCCTTCCTCGGTGAAGGTCGCGGTGCGCTGCTTCTCGTCGACCTCGTAGTCGGCGGGCTCGAGCTGGCCCATGAAGGCGTCGATGGTGTTGTACATCTCCGAGCGGTCCTCGAGCGGACCCGAGATGATCAGCGGCGTGCGTGCCTCGTCGACCAGGATCGAGTCGACCTCGTCGACGATCGCGTAGTTGTGACCGCGCTGGACCATCGATTCGCGGTCGTACTTCATGTTGTCGCGCAGATAGTCGAAGCCGAGCTCGTTGTTGGTCGCGTAGGTGACGTCGCAGGCATAGGCTGCGGCGCGCTCCTCGTCGGAAAGCCCGTGCATGATGACGCCGACGGACAGGCCGAGGAACTTGTAGACGCGGCCCATCCACTCGGAGTCGCGCGTGGCCAGGTAGTCGTTGACGGTGACGACGTGGACGCCCTTGCCGGACAGCGCGTTGAGGTAGACGGGAAGGGTGGCGACCAGCGTCTTGCCCTCGCCGGTGCGCATCTCGGCGATGCCGCCGTCGTTCAGCACCATGCCGCCGATCAGCTGGACGTCGAAGGGGCGCATGCCGAGCACGCGGCGCGCCGCCTCGCGAACCGTCGCGAAGGCCGGGACCAGCAGATCGTCAAGCGTCGCGCCGTTGGCGAGGTCCTTGCGGAACTGCTCGGTCCGTCCCGCGAGTTCGGCGTCCGAAAGCGCCTGCAACTCGTTCTCCATGGCGTTGATCGCCTCGACGCGGGGCCTCGTCGATTTGATCTTTCTGTCGTTGGAGGAGCCGAAGATCTTGCGGGCGATGACGCCGAGATTGACCATCAAGTGGTCCTTTCAATTCCGTATCCTGCCGGCTGGGAACCGGTGGAACCCTCAAGGGTTGGGGCAACAGCGAAAAGCGCCCGGAAAACGGTTCTGGACGCAAAGTCGAAGGACAGATAAGAGGGGCCTGAACCGATGTCAACGCGCTCTAACACGCGCAACCGCGCCAAATTCCGCCACAATCGGGTGGGCTTCAAGGCGCTTGAGAATCCCCACTGGAGAGTTTCCATGCTGTTTTCGTACCGCCACGGCGCATTTGCCAAGCTCGCGCTGTCCGTCGGCCTTGCCGCCCTCATCGCCGGCAGCGCCCGGGCCGAGGAACCGGCCGCCACTCCGGCCGCCGAGACCGCGCCTGCGGCAGCGGCCGCTCCAGCCGAAGCCGTCGACCCCGCAAAGGTCGTCGCGACCATCGACGGCCAGGCCGTCACCGAGGGCGAACTGGCGCTGGCGCTGAGCAGCGTCGATCAGCAGTACGCCCAGCTGGCGCCCGAGCAGCGCCGCGCCGCGGCCTTCATGGCCGTCATGGAGATCAAGCTCCTGGTCGCCAAGGCGGTAGCCGACGGCCTCGACAAGGATCCCGAAGTCGAGCAGCGGCTCGCCTTCCTGCACGACCGGGCACTGCACGGCGAGGTGATCGAGAAGAATGTCGCCGACAGCATCACCGAGGCCGACATCAGGGCACGCTACGACAAGACCGTGTCCGAGACGCCGCCGGTCAACGAGGTCAAGGCGCGCCACATCCTGGTGAAGACCGAGGAAGAAGCGCGCGAGATCATCAAGCAGCTCGATGAAGGCGCGGACTTCGAGAAGCTCGCCAATGAGAAGACGCTCGACCCGAGCGGCAAGACCAGCGGCGGCGACCTCGGCTATTTCACCGCCAGCCAGATGGTGCCGGAGTTTTCGGAAGCCGCCATGGCGCTCGACATCGGTGCCTACAGCAAGGAGCCGGTCAAGACCGACTTCGGCTGGCACATCATCAAGCTCGAGGACAAGCGCGCGCAGCAGCCGCCGGCTTACGAGCAGGTCAAGTCGCGCATGAACGAGCTTCTGCTGCGCGAGAAATACTTCGCGCTGGTCAACGAGCTGCGGGCCGCCGCCAAGGTCGAGATCGCAGACGAGGAGCTCAAGAAGGCAATCGACGCGATCGACGCCGCCCAGAAGCAGTAGTCGCGGCACCGCCGCTTGCGGCGGGCAGACGCGGTACGGAACGACGGCGCGGGCAACCGCGCCGTTTTTGTTTGGCGCGGGCCATGTCAGCCCGTCGGCGTGGCCGCCTGGTCCTGGCCGGCCTCGCCCTCGGCCGGCTCGTCGTCGAAGCTGACGCCGAGATTTTCGGCCACCAGCCGGGCCATCGCCAGCGACTGCTCGTCCTCGGCGAGCCGCGCGCGGTATTTCTCGACATCCTTGCCGGCCGCGACGCGCAGTTCGGCGGCGCGCTCGGAGGTGTCGGCCTCGGCCTTCTCCAGCGCCGCAACGCTCTTGTCGAGCGAGCGGGCAGTCGCCTTGCGGCTGGCAGCGGCGTCGTCGAAGGCGTCCTTGGCGCGGGCGCGGGCGCTTTCCTCGCCTGCGTCGGGATCGGCCGACAGGTCGACCTCCTCGGCGGCCATGGTCAGCACGCAGAGCGGCAATTGCGGCATCATCGCCATGATGTCGTTGCCCAGCCAGTCGACGAAGCGCTCGCGGCCGAAGCCGAGTGCCAGGAAGAGGATCGAGGAATCGCGCGAAATCTCGACGACCTGGGCGCAATGGTCCTCTGCCGGCTCGACGATCACGATCTCGCCGGGGATGCGGACGTCCTTGAGCACCTTCTCGACGCGGGCGCGCTCGGCATCGGCGTCGGCGGCACTGGCGCTGACGATCAGCCGGATGGTGGCGCTGCGCCAGGAATCGTTGCGCGTCAGCAGGTAGGCGAGCACCAGCATCAGGCGGCCGGTGCGGTTCTCGACCCACCAGACATCGATGACGCGCTCGTCCGGGCGGATATCGGCAAGCGCCTCCCACTCGGCCTCGCCGCTGTCGAGGATCAGGAGGTTGCAGCCGAGCGAAAAGCCGACATTGAGGTTGCGGAAATAGCGCCGGTATTCAGGCGAGGTGGTGTCGGTGGTTTCCTGGCGCGGCCAGTTGACCAGCACGGTATTGATGCGTGTCGGGCCGATGCCCGCCGCCTGGATCGCGGTGGGCACGACATTGTCGAGGCTGGGGCCCACGACAACCAGCGGAAAGGCCTTCAGCTTCTTGTCGGCCAGTTCCTTGGCCAGGTCCAGTTCGGCCTTGTCGCGCGCCCGCCTGGCGTGGCGCCCCTTGCCCTCGATGACGCGGATAACGGTGGTCAGTCCGCTCTGCCCCTCGATCCAGTCGGCGAAGGTGAGCAGGATGGGCCGCCGTTCGCTGTCGTCCGAAAAGGCCAGCACCTGCGGACGCCAGTCGCGCGCATGCTCGGGGCGGGAGCTGGCCTGCAGCAGGTGCTCGCGCACGCGCTGCAGGTGGTAGGAGCGCTGGCCGTCGGACCAGCGCGCCGCGATCGCGCCGCGCTTGAGGTACTGGTAGATGCCGAACACCACCGCGATTGCCGCTAGCCCGGCGGCAAGGTTGATGGCCAGCATGACGCCGACGGCGGCGATCGAGCCGGCAAGGCTGATCCACGGCCGGTACCAGGTAAGGCTCGGCCTGAATGACGGGCTCTTGCCGCTCGCCTCGAAATAGGTCGCGTAGTTGAGCAGGCCGTAGGTGACGACGAAGAACATCGACACGACGATGGCGATCAGGTTGAGGCTGCCGAGGCCGATGATGCCTAGCGCAATGGCCGCCGTCAGCAGGATGCCGCGGCGCGGATTGTTGTCGGGACCGGCTTCGGCAAAAGGCTGCAGGAAGTAGAAGACGCGGTCGGTGGCGAGCGACTGCAGGATGCGCGGCGCGCCGAGCAGCGAGGCGAGCGCCGACGACAGGGTCGCGGCGATGATGCCGGCATCGACCGCCGCGGCAACCGCCGAGGCGTCCTTCATGGCGGCATAGTTGGTGATCAGGTCGAGGCGCGGCAGCGCGCCGGCGAGCAGCAGCGCGACGACGAGGTAGATGATGATCGACAGGCCGACGGCAAGCGCGGTGCCGAGCGGAATGCTGCGGCCCGGATTGGCCAGGTCGCCCGACATGTTGACGCCCTGGGTGAAACCGGTGACCGCCGGGAAGAAGATCGCGAAGGCGATCCAGAAGTCGCTCCAGCCAAGCATCGGGCCGAAATTGTCGAGTACGTTGCCCGGCGACCAGGCCTCGGCCGCACCGAAGGCGAAGGAAACCAGCGCCGCCACCAGCAGCGCCATCACGACATACTGGAAGCGCGTCGCCCATTCGGCGCCGAACCAGGCGATGCCGAGCATGGCCACCACGGCGACGGCGGCAATCGCCTGCTGCGCCAGCGTGCTCTCGATGCCGGCGACCGAGCCGATGCCTTCGGCGAAACCGACGCAGTAGAAGCCGACCGAAATCGCCTGCGCGACGAACAGCACGAGGCCGATGGCGCCGCCGAAGGGAAGGCCGAGCGTGCGCGAGATGATGTAGTAGACGCCGCCGCCCCTGATCTCGAGATTGGTGGCGATGGCGGCCATCGAGATGCTGGTCAGGACCGAGATGGCGCTGGCCAGCAGGATGATGAGGATCGCCTCGCCGAGCCCGACGGTGCCGACGACGTAGCCCATGCGCAGGAACAGAACGAGGCCGAGAATGGTCAGGATGCTGGGCGTGAAGACTCCGCCGAACGTGCCGAGGCGCCCGCGCTTCGAAATCGCCTTTGCCATGCCTGGTTCACCCTGTTGGCGCCGGACCGGCGCAGTCCCGAATTACGCCGGGATTCCTAGCATCGACGGCATTGCGCGTCTTGCCCTTTGTGGTGCCGCCAGGCTGCGAACGGCCCGCGCTGCGGTGGGCGTTTTGGCCCATCCCCGGTGGCAGGTGCATGGCATTGGTGCCGTGCCGGACGTTGCGGCGACGTGATGGATGCTGTCCGGGTTCGGTTGCGGACTTTAGTCTTAGAGGCATGGCCAATGGTCCGGGCCGGCAGGGCATCGGTCCAGGGCCCCTAGCATGACAGCGTAACGTCGAGCAGCTTGTCTACGGCGGATGAGATAGCCAACTCGACGAGGAAACCATGACCAAGTTCACAAGCAGACGTTTCGCCCTTGCGCTTCTTGGCGCATCAGCCGCCGTGGCATTGACGGCGATGCCCTACCAGCTGGGCCTCAAGGGCATCGGCCCTGCTGCGGCCTTCGCCAAGGGGGGCGATTCCGATCACGACAGCGACTCCGACCACGACAGCGGTTCAGACCATGACAGCGGCTCCGACCATGACAGCGGCGACAGCTCCGGGCGTGGCGGCGGCGACGATGGGGCCGACCACGATTCCGGCCATGACGACGGGGATGACGGCGACGGCCATCGCGGTCAGGACAGCGGCGAACATGTCAATGCCGCTACCGGAGACCGTGTCGAAATCGACGGGGCCAACATAGAAGTGCGGCATGCCGACGGAACCAAGGAAGAAATCGAAAACGGGCGTTTCGAGATGAAGGATGCGAACGGCCGGACGATCGTCGAGCGGCCCGCGACGAGCCAGGACATCGCGCGGCTGACGAGCCTCGCCAACTAGGGTCCTGCGAGATCTCAAGCGACGAAAGGGGGAGCTTCGGCTCCCCTTTTCTATTCGGATCCGTGCTCCCTGGCATCGCGCAGCAGCATGGCGGCTTCGGTGCGGTTGCGGACGTCGAGCTTGAACAGGATGCGCGTCATGTGATGCTTCACGGTCTTTTCCTGGAGACTGAGTGCCAGGGCGATGCGCTTGTTGCTCAGCCCCTCCGCCACGAGATCAAGGATTTCGCGCTCCCGACCGGTCAGCGTCGAAATCGGCGTGGCAGCGGCGGCAGTCTGGGTGCGTGACGTCAGTGTCGTGAGAAGCCTCGCGGCGAGCACGGGCGAAAGATAAGTCTCGCCGGCAGCCACGGTGCGCAATATGTCGGCCAGGCTCTTTGAACCGACACCTTTCAGAACGTAGCCGCGCGCGCCGCCGGCAAGGGCCTGTGCGATGTCGTCGTTGGTCTCGGAGACGGTCAGCACGACGATCTTCTGGTCGGGGTGGTGCGCGAGAGTCTCGACAACCGCGTTCAGGCCGCCTCCGGGCATGGACAGGTCCATGAGCATGATGTCGGGCCGGTTCTGCGCGGCGATGCGTTGCGCGTCCTCGGCCGAGCCGCCCTCCGCAACGATCTCGAAACCGCCGATTTCGAGGAGGCTGCGGGTCACGCCTTCGCGAAACAGCGGATGGTCGTCGATGACTGCAAGGCGGATGGGCCGGGTCATGGTTGCTGGGCTTCCTCCGAGGCGAGCGACATGGCGACAGTGGTGCCTGATTCCGAGGGGTCAACGGAAAACTGGCCACCGAGGCTTTCGACGCGCTCCCTCATGCCGGCCAGCCCGAGTCCCTCCGGGCGGACGGCCGCCGGATCGAAGCCGCTTCCCCTGTCCGAGACCTCGATGAAAAGTCTGCCGGCCTCGAAGTGCTGCACAACGGCCTGGCCCGCTCCCCCGGCATGGCGGGCGGAGTTGTTCAGCGCTTCCTGCACGAAACGATAGACGCAGATCTTTTCGTTGGGCGTCAGTGTCCTCTGCTCGGCCGCCATCGTGAGGGCCACTTGGCCGCCGGTCCGCTGTTCATGCTCCGCCACTGCCAGCCTGAGGATGTCGGGGAGCTCCGCAGTCTCGATATGTGGCAGCACAAGACCGTTGCAGATGCTGCGAATCTCCCGCATTGCCTGGTCGAGACTGTCCCTTATGGCGCGGATCTCGCGCCGCCGTCGGCCCTGCGAGGTTGCCGGTCCGGCCACGGCGTCGCTGTCGAGCCGCAGCGCGGCAAAGGCGACGAGCTGGGCCGGTCCATCGTGCAGGTCGGCGCCTATGCGGCGCAGATGGCGCTCGTTGAGGGCCGTGACGCGCTGCGACGTCTGCTGTGCCCGCAGCCGCAGCCGCCGGTTCTGCGTAAGCAGTTCGGACAAGCCGATGACGCGTTCCTTGAGAGCCTGGCTTTGCGTATCGATCATCCGGCTGCCGCGAAAGACGATGGCCGACAGCAGCGTGAATACCACCAGCGTTTCTGCCGCGACCGCGAGCCAGCTCCACAGCCGCGCCTTCTGCAGCGTCCTGTCGAAATCCGTGGCGATCTCGTAGAACTCCGACACCGCGACGACTTCGCCCGACCAGGGCTGCAGCACCGGGTTGTAGATCTCGAGCAGCGGCTTGCCCGCCGCCCGTTCGGTGGCGCTCTCCAGATCGTCAAGCTGGTTGAACTCGGCCACGACCTTGCCGGTCCAGGCCGCCTCGAGTTCTTCGCTCGGCGGGAACCGCTGCCCGATAAGGTTCTTGTCCTTGGCATAGAGGATGGTGCCGTCGCGGCCCCAGAGCTTGAAGGATACCAGGCGGCTCCCGAGCGCGCCCTGCGACAGGGTCTCGTCAAGGGCGCGAGCCACCGGGCCGGAAAGCGTGGTGGCCTTGCGCATGTCGGGAAGCAGCGGTGCAATCACGCTGTCGACGTAGAGAGCCGAAGCCGCCGCGGAATTGCGCGTGACGCCTTCCTCTATCTGGCTGGTGACCAGCAGGCCGACAATCAGCATGGCAGCAAAGGAGACGAGTCCGCCGGCCAGAAGGAACTGCACGGCCAGGGATTGGGAACGCCACTTTTCGCGGAGCTTGTTGAAGCGTTGCACGGAAGAATCCAGGTTCAGCGCACCATAGGAGCTAATGGCGGCGGGCGATATCGGGCTTCCGTCCGAAAGCCGACGGACTTTGGTCTCATGCGCATTCATTCCGAAACGCCTTGCCTGCCAGGGTACTATCGGGCAAACGGTGCCTGCTTTGCCTTCGGATGCTGAGTGAGGCCCCATGTCTGCAACGATTTCGCCGCTTGCCCCCAAGAAGTACCCCAGGATGCCCGACATCGAGGGCGTGCGCATGGCAACTGCCGAGGCCGGCATCAAGTATCGCGGCCGCACCGACGTTCTGGTGATGGCGTTCGAGGAGGGCACCGAGGTGGCGGGCGTCTTCACGCGATCCAAGTGCCCGTCCGCGCCCGTCGATTTCTGCCGCGCCAACCTGCCGGGCGGCAAGGCGCGCCTGCTGGTTGTCAATTCGGGCAATGCCAATGCCTTCACCGGCAAGAAGGGCCGCGAGTCGACGGCACAGACCGGCAAGGCGGGGGCCGAGGCGGCCGGATGCGCCGCGAACGAAGTCTTTCTCGCCTCGACAGGCGTGATCGGCGAACCGCTCGACGCGGGGCGCTTCTCGCATCTTCTTGCCGGCATGGTCCGTGACGCCCGTCCGGGCCTCTGGCAGGAAGCCGCCAGCGCCATCATGACGACCGATACCTACCCGAAGGTGGCGACGGCAACGGCCAGGCTCGGCGACACGGAAGTGACCATCAACGGCATCGCCAAGGGCGCCGGCATGATCGCACCCGACATGGCGACGATGCTGTCCTTCGTGGCGACCGACGCGCCGATCGCGGCACCCGTGCTGCAGGCCCTGCTGTCGGGCGGCGTCGGCAAGACGTTCAACGCCATCACCGTCGACAGCGACACCTCGACCAGCGACACGCTGCTGATGTTTGCGACCGGCGCGGCCGAAAAGCGTGGCGCACCGCGCGTCGACAGCCTCATGGACCCGCGCCTGTCCGGCTTCAAGCGGGCGCTCGGCAAGCTCCTGAAGTCGCTGGCGCTGCAGGTCGTGCGCGACGGCGAGGGCGCCCG
The DNA here is from genome assembly GCA_018823835.1 of Alphaproteobacteria bacterium. Lineage (GTDB taxonomy): Bacteria > Pseudomonadota > Alphaproteobacteria > Rhizobiales > Rhizobiaceae > CAMYMG01. The sequence continues at coordinate 1,929,080 of JAHJHT010000002.1, forward strand.
CAAGCAGGTCGAGATCACGGTCACCGGAGCCAAATCCAGCCGCTCGGCCAAGCGCGTCGCGCTGTCGATCGCCAACTCGCCGCTGGTCAAGACCGCGGTGGCGGGCGAGGACGCCAACTGGGGCAGGGTGGTGATGGCGGTCGGCAAGGCCGGCGAACCGGCGGACCGCGACAGCCTGTCGATCTGGTTCGGCGACAACCGCCTGGCGCACAAGGGCGAGCGCGATCCGGACTATTCGGAGGAGGCGACCTCGGCCTACATGAAGCGCGACGAGATCCGCATCGTCGCCGACCTAGGCATCGGCAGCGGCAAGGCGACGGTCTGGACCTGCGACCTGACCAAGGCCTATGTCGAGATCAACGGCGACTACCGCAGTTGACGGAGGGCAGTCCCATGGGCGCTCCGCTCGCGGACCTGGCGACCGTTCGCCGATACGAAGCAGCAGGCTTCCGTGCCTGGCCGGCCTCGGCCGTCCATTACGACGGCACCTGGGTCGTGCGCCTGACGGCGGGCCACCCGGCCAAGCGCCTGAACTCGGTCAATCCGCTCGACCCTGGCGATCTTCGCAACCTGCCGGAACGCATCGAGCGTGCCGGCCGGCGCTTCAAGGCCTATGGCCGGCCGATGACGTTTCGCATGTCGCCGCTTTCGGGGGCGGCACTGTCTGCCCATCTCGACAAGGAGGGCTGGTCGACCCTGTCGGAGTCGCTGGTGATGGGCTTCGATCTCGACAATGAAGCCGTCCATTCGGCAATGGACCAGATCCCGATGAAGGACATGGGCCGCTTCGTGGTGGCGGCGATGCAGACGCAGTCGATGGACCCGGCGCTCAGGCCCGGCCTGTCGGAGATCATCGGCTCGATCCAGCCGGAAGCCGGCCTGTTCGTTCTCGAACGCGGCGACGAGCCGCTGGCGACGGCAATCTGCGTGCATGAAGGCGATCTCGCCGGCCTGTTCGAGGTCGCAACGCAACCCAGCGAGCGCGGCAAGGGTTTTGGCCGCCGCGTCATCCTGTCGGCGCTGAAATGGGCGCGGCTGCGCGGCGCCAGCCGGGCCTGGCTGCAGGTGGAGGCCGACAACGCGGCCGGCCGCCGGCTCTACGAGTCTATCGGCTTCAGCGAGATATACCGCTACCACTATCGCCGCCCGGCAAAGAGCTGAGATGAGCGGACACCAGAAGCCGGTCCTGCTGGTGGCGGCCGTGGCGCTGGTCGACGCGGATGGCCGCGTCCTGCTTGCGCAGCGGCCGCAGGGCAAGACATTCGCGGGCCTGTGGGAATTTCCCGGCGGCAAGATGGAGCCCGGCGAGACGCCGGAGGAGACCATCATCCGCGAGGTGCGCGAGGAACTCGGCATCGAGACGAAGGAGGCGTGCCTGGCGCCGCTGACTTTCGCCAGCCACAGCTACGAGACGTTCCACCTGTTGATGCCGCTGTTCATCTGCCGGCGCTTCTGGGGTACGCCGCAGCCGAAGGAAGGCCAGACCCTGAAGTGGGTGCGGCCGCTGCAGATGCGCGACTATCCGATGCCTCCGGCAGACCCGCCGCTGATCCCTTTCCTCATCGATCTGCTCTGACCGGCGCCGTGTTTTTCCATCAGCGTTAATGAATCCTTTAGCTGAGGCGTGGAAAACTGGTTCCACAGACTGCAGCCAGGGTCGCCGGTTCGCGTCCTGGGATAGCGTGGGGATGATCGAATGACACCAGAGAAGGAATGGGACCTGATCCAGAACGAACGGGCGCCTCTGCTCGGGATCGGTGCTTCAGGTACTTTACGCGTGGTCCTGCTGTTCGGTTCGGCGGCAGTGGCGCTCGCTCTCGTGCTCGCGCCAGTAGCCGAGAATCTCACGCGTTCGAAGGTCGCAAGCCATGGCGAGCTTGACTTCATGAGCACCGGGTCGGTCGGCAAGCGTGGCGGATACGTCATCCGGCGCAGCGTCATGCAGGCGCCGGGCGAGGTCTGCATCATCCGCGACAACGGCTTGCGAAGCGGCGCCTGCTGAGGGCGGATTCGCATCCGGAATCCTTCATGGCGCTAAGCTACGGTTAACGCTGCCGCCCCAGCTTTCCTTAACTCTGTGCCGTTAACCTTTCTTAACGGGTGCGGCCTAGGATCGGGGTGAAAGAGGATGGACCCCAGCCATGAAGAACAAGATTCTTAGCTTCCTGAAGTCCCGATCGGGTGCCACGGCAATCGAATACGGCCTAATCGTCGCCCTGCTCTCCCTCGTCATCACGGCGGCGGTGGGCAATGTCGGCAACGAACTGTCGTCTATGTTCTCCGATCAGGACCGCGCTCTGCAGCAAGCCTTCGACTGAGACAGGGGACGGCATCCGTCCCCTCGCGCCCTATTCCGCGTTGCCGAGAACCTTGGCCAGCGAGACCTTGCCCGAGCCCGGCTCAAGCGGTTTCTGCTGTGACGCATCGGGCGCCCAGCCAGACATCCAGACCAGAGAGAACGTCGCCCTGATCCTGCCATCCGGGTCGGCAAAGCGTTCCGCGTAGACTTCTGCCGCGCGTGCGAACAGTCCGCGCGTCGCCGGCCGTCGCGTGCGTTCGAGCAGCGGGTTGGTGGCGCCCATGGCGCGCAGGTCAGCCATCAGGCCAAACATGGTGGAATAGCGCACCGTCACCGTCTCGACGTCGGTAACCGGCAGGGCGAAGCCGGCGCGCTGCAGGAGGGCGCCGACCTCGCGCACATCCGCGAAGGGCAGGATGCGCGGGGTGACGCCGCCGGTCAGCTCCGCCTCGGCCGCCAGCAGGCTCTCGCGCAGTTCCGCCAGCGTGCCGGAACCGGCCAGGACGCCGAGGAACAGCCCGTCGGGCCGGAGCGAACGGCGAATCTGGATCAGCATGCCGGGGATGTCGTTCTCATCCTGCAGCGACAGCAGCGAGACGGCGAGGCCGAGGCTTTCCGGCTCGAGCGGCACGTGGCCGGGTGCTGCGACGATGCCTTCCGCCTCGCCGAGCAGCGCCTCGTCCGCCTCGACGCGCAGGGTTTCGGCGACCTTGCCCGAGGCACGCACCGCCTCTTCGGCTGCCGGCGCCTGGCAGAACAGCACGGCGGCCTTGCCGAACTGTCGCTCGACGGTCGACAGGCGCTCGGCGAGGTCTTCGGCGGCGCGCTGCATGAGAAAATCGGCGCCGGGCACGGCGCGCGCCAGCGCGCGGCGCTTGCGGCTGATGAGAAGGTCGGTGTCGATGATCGGCTGCACGCTTGTCCTGCCAGTCAGGCGGCTGGCGAAATTGCCCGCCACGCTACGGTCCGTATCTGCTATCCTGCGACCAGAACCGCAAGGGGCGCCGATATGATGCCGCATGCGAAGAGCCTTGCCCTGAGCGTGCTGGCCGCGCCGGCGAGGCTGTTGTTCCCGCCGGTCTGCGCCGGCTGCCGGCGCACGGTATCGCAGCCGGGGGCGCTGTGCGGCACCTGCTGGCCAAGGCTCCGGCTGCTCGAAAGACCGTGGTGCGCCGTGATGGGCACGCCCTTCACCTACGATATGGGGGAGGGCTTCCTGTCGGCCGAGGCGATCGCCAACCCGCCGCCCTTCGAGCGGGCACGGTCCGCCGTCGCCTATTCGGGCGTGGCGCGCAGGATGGTGCAGGGGCTGAAATATGCCGACCGCACCGACCTCGCTCCATGGATGGCGCGCTGGATGGTGCGCGCCGGCGCCGAACTGATCGCGGATGCCGAAGTCGTCCTGCCGGTGCCGCTGCATCGCTGGCGCTTCCTGTCGCGGCGCTTCAACCAGTCGGCCGAACTGGCGCGCGCAATCGCCGGACTGTCGGGCCTGCCCTTCGAACCGGCAGCGATCCGGCGCGTCAAGCGCACGCGCAAGCAGGTGGGGCTTGCGCTTGGCGAGCGGCAGGAAAACGTGCGGGCCGCCTTCGCGGTGCCGCCCGAAGGCGAGATCGCGGTGCGCGGCCGGCGCGTCCTGGTGGTCGACGATGTCTATACGACGGGTGCGACCGTATCGTCGGTGACGAAGGCGCTGAGGAAGGGTGGCGCCGCGGCGGTCGACGTGCTGACCTTCGCGCGCGTGTTGCCGGGGGACTTTCAGCCGGACGATCAAGACCTTATATAGGTTCGAACACTTCCTGGCCGACGGAACCCGTGAATGGTCGATGTGACAATCTATACCCGCATGATGTGCGGCTATTGCTCGGCGGCAAAGCGCCTGCTCGACAAGAAGGGCGTTGCCTATACCGAGCACGATGCAAGCTTCTCGCCCGACCTGCGCCAGCAGATGATCACGCGCGCCCGCGGCCGTTCCACCTTCCCGCAGATCTTCATCGGTGACCACCATGTCGGCGGCTGCGACGAGTTGCACGAGCTTGAGCGCGAGGGCCGGCTCGACGCGCTTCTCGAGACGAACGGCCAAGGCTGAGGATTTCGCATGGGCATTTTCACCGCAGCCGCGATACAGATGCGCTCGACCATGGATCCGCAGCGCAACGCCGCCGATTTCGAGGCCCTGGTGCGCGAGGCTGCCGGCAGGGGCGCGCGTTTCGTCCAGTCGCCGGAAATGACCGGGGCGATGGTGCGCGACCCCGAGGCGCGCAGGAAGATATTCAGGAAAGAAGAGGACGACCTCGTCGCCGCTGCGGCTATGCGGCTGGCTGCCGAACTCGGTATCCACCTGCATGTCGGCTCGACCGCCATTCTGCGCGATGACGGCAAGGTCGCCAACCGGGCGCTGCTCGTTTCGCCGAAGGGCGCCGTCCTTGCCCGCTACGACAAGATCCACATGTTCGACGTCGATCTCGACAATGGCGAGAGCTGGCGCGAATCGGCCGCCTACGAGCCGGGCTGCGAGGCCGTGGTCACCGATATCGGCATGGCGAAGCTCGGCTTCGGCATCTGCTACGACGTGCGCTTTCCGCAGCTCTTCCGCGCCCAGGCGCTTGCCGGCGCCAACGTGCTGACCGTTCCTGCGGCCTTCACGCGCCAGACAGGCGAGGCGCACTGGCACGTGCTGCTGAGGGCGCGGGCCATCGAGAACGGCGCTTTCTTGATCGCGGCCGCACAGGGCGGCCAGCATGAGGATGGCCGCGAGACCTACGGCCATTCGATGATCATCGATCCATGGGGCAGGGTCCTGGCCGAAGCGGACCATGACGAGCCCGGCGTGATCGTCGCCGAGATCGACACCGAACAATCTGCCGCGGCGCGGCGCAAGATTCCCAACCTCAGGAACGCGCGCGATTTCGCCGGCCCGACAATGGCGACTCAGTTCCGGGGGGCAGCCTCGTGATCCGCTTCTCGCTCTGCTGCGACAAGGATCATGATTTCGAGGCCTGGTTTCGCAGCAATGATGATTTCGACACGCAGAAGAAGCGCGGCTTCGTCGCCTGCCCCAACTGCGGCTCCAAGAAGGTCGAGAAGGCGCTGATGGCGCCGGCGGTCTCGACCGGGCGCAAGCGCGAGAAGATCGCGCTCGCCATGGGCGAGGAGCAGAAGAAGGCGATGGCGCAGATCAAGGCGCTGACCGAGAAGATCCGCGAAAATGCCGACTATGTCGGTCCGAAATTCGCCGAGGAGGCGCGCAAGATCCACTTCGGCGAATCCGAGGCGCGCGGCATTTACGGCGAGGCCACGCAGGAAGAAGCAGAAGGCCTTGCCGAGGACGGCGTCGGCTTCATGCCGATCCCGGTGTTTCCGGACGACCGCAACTGACCCGGACCTCCCAGTATCCCGGCGTGTCCGCGCCGGATTGAGTTCTTGACCGGTTCGCTGCTCAAGCGGCGAGGGAACCTCGATGCAACGCCTCTGGAATTCGGCCATCGGCCTCCTCATCGTCACCGGCGGCCTGCTCGGCCTTATCCTGCCGTTTTCCAAGATCGGCACGGCGGCCGGCGTCCCGGCAATCGTCTGGGCCTTCCTGATCTCCTTCGGCGCCGGCAGCGTGCTGCTGGCCGCGCTGCTTGCCCGGGGCGAGCGGCCGCGGCTGACGCCGCACAAGCTGCGCTACTTCTTCGTCACCGCCGCCGTGTCCTATGCGCTCCCGAACCTCCTGATGTTCTCGGCCATTCGGCATCTGGGCGCCGGCTATACCGGCATCATGTTCACCCTGTCGCCGGTCATCACGCTGCTCCTGTCGGTGCTGTCGGGCGTGCGCCGGCCCAATGCCCTTGGCGTTGCCGGCATCGCGGTCGGCTTCGTCGGCGCCGTCATGGTGGCGTGGACGCGCGGCGAGGCGGGACAGCCGGCAGCGCTTTTCTGGGTGATGATCGGGCTGCTGGTGCCGGTCAGCCTTGCCGTCGGCAACATCTACCGGACCGCCGACTGGCCGGAAGGGACCGGTCCGATCGAGCTTGCCGTCGGCAGCCATTTGGCGGCTGCCCTGATGCTGCTCGCCGGCACGCTGGTCCTGACGGGCGGCGGGTCGCTAGCCACGCTCGCCAACGTTCCGCTGGTGGCGGCCGCGCAGGTCGCGTCGGCGGCCGCGATGTTTGCGTTCTTCTTCAGGTTGCAGGCGGTGGGCGGGCCGGTCTATCTCAGTCAGATCGGCTACGTGGCGGCAGCCGTCGGCCTGGTTTCCGGCACGCTCTACATGGGCGAGCGGTACCAGGCGCTGACCTGGCTCGGCGCCCTGGTCATCGTCGCCGGCGTGATCATGACCACCCTGGCGCAGGCCCGAAAGGCCTGACCGTCAACGTCAGCCGGCCGGCTTCTCCGCAAGCACCATGTAGTTGACGTCCATGTCCTTCGAGCGCTGCCAGCGATCGCCGAGCAGGTTGTAGACCACGCCGGTCCGGTCGACGACGGCCATGCCGGCCTCCGACAGCGCCTTCTCCAGCTCGTCCGGGCGCACCAGCCGGCCATATTCGTGGGTGCCGCGCGGCAGCCAGCGCAGCACGTACTCGGCGCCGACAATGGCCAGGCCGAGCGCCTTCAGGGTGCGGTTGATGGTGGCGACGAACATGATGCCGCCAGGCTTCACCATCTCGGCGCATTTGCCGATGAACAGGCCGACATCGGCGACATGCTCGACGACCTCCATGTTGAGGATGATGTCGAAGCTTTCGCCGGCGTCGGCAAGGTCCTCGGCGGTGGTGGCGCGGTAGTCGATCGCCACGTTCGACTGGGCGGCATGCAGCTTCGCCACCTCGATGTTGGTCTCGGACGCGTCGGCCCCGACGACCGTCGCGCCGAGCCGGGCCAGCGGCTCGCAGAGCAGCCCGCCGCCGCAGCCGATGTCGAGGATGCGCAGGCCCTCGAAGGGCTTTGCGGCATGCGGATCGCGGCCGAAGCGCGCCGCAACCTGGTCGCGGATATAGGCCAGCCTTACCGGGTTGAACTTGTGCAGCGGCCGGAACTTGCCGTTCGGATTCCACCATTCGGCAGCCAATGCCGAAAAGCGCTCGACTTCCGCAGTATCGATGGTCGTTCGTCGGGCTTCAGCCATGGTCGGGTCTCCTCTTCGGCCCAAGGAAGTCGTGTCCCCCGGTGCGAAAGTCAAGACAACAATCTAGCGCGCGACGCAACCGCGGCGAGTGTCCTTCGACCATGGCGCCCGGAACTGCGCGGGTGTATCATGGCAGCGGGCGAAAGCGGATGGCCGGGAGGCCGGACCGCCGCCCGGAGCCACTCCGATGAGTGAAGCCACGGACTTCCTTGCACTGCTTGGCCAGTCGGCCGATCCCGGGGTCGTCGAGGCAATCGAACGGCTGGTCGCCGACGAACCCGACTACCGGCTCTGCCGCATCAACCCGCTGGCCTTCGCGGCGCGCAACGGCCTCGATGAGGAGGCCAGCATCGCGGCCTTCCTGCACGGATCGCGCATCGGCATGTTCGATATCGCCTGGAACGTGCTGTGCCCCGGCTGCGGCGGCGTGCTCGAGACTAATGCCTCGCTGAAGACGTTGCAGAAGGAGGCGTATGCCTGCTCGCTCTGCGCCGATTCATACGCGCCGACGCTCGACGAGATGGTCGACGTCACCTTCACGGTCAGCCCTCGGCTGCGCCGGATCGCGGCACACAACCCCGACGGGCTGCCGCTCGCCGAGTACTACCGGCAGATGTACTGGGGATCGGGCGTCGATCTCCCCGAAGAGGGTTACGACGCCATCGTGAACGACTTCATCATCGACCATGTCGAGCTGGCGCCCGGCGAGAAGGCGGTGCTGTCGATCCAGCTGCCGGCGGAATTCATCGTCGTCTTCGAGCCGGTCAGCCATTCGGCCCAGTTCATCGATGTCAGGGGCGAGCCGACCCGCGAGCGTCAGACGCTGTCGATGATCTACGACCGCGACCACGTGCACAACCAAAAGATGGAGATGCGCCCGGGTCCCCTGCGCATCGCCGTCGAGAACCGCAGCGACGCCCGCGCGCTGCCCAGCGTTTGCATCGCCGGCGGCACGCTGCACGACCTGCTCGGCCGCCGCCGGCCCTTCCTGACGGCCAAGCGGCTCTTGTCCAACCAGACGTTCCGCGACCTCTACCGGACCGACACGCTTGCCGTCGAACAGCGGCTGAAGATCACCAGCCTGACCTTCCTGTTCACCGACCTCAGGGGCTCGACCGAGCTTTACGAAAGGGTCGGCGACCTCGTCGCCTTCGATCTCGTGCGGGCGCATTTCCAGGTGCTGAACGAAATCGTCGCCGCGGAGGCCGGCGCGGTGGTAAAGACGATCGGCGACGCGGTGATGGCGACCTTTCCGACGCCCGAGCGGGCGATCGCTGCGGCCCTGCGGATGCGCGAGGCCATGCGCGACCTCAACCGCAAGCACGGGCGGGAGGACCTGCTGCTCAAGATCGGGCTGCACGAAGGCCCCTGCATCGCCGTCTCGATGAACGAGCGCCAGGATTATTTCGGACAGACCGTCAACATCGCCTCGCGCGTCCAGGGACTGGCCAATTCGCAGTCCATCTTCGCCACCGGCGCCGTCGTCGACGACCTGCAGACGGCGACGCTGCTGAGGCAAAAGGCGCTGACGCCGCAGTCGCACGACGTTTCGCTGCGCGGCATCGAGCGCGAGCTGCGCGTCTACGAGATTCCCTGAGGCTGCCCTGACCGTTCAGGGATCCTGCGCCGGCGCAGGACCCGACCGGCATCAGGCTGACGACGTCAGCTTGCGAACGGCTGTCCTTTTGGCTATGGAGGCCGCGACTTCGCCCCGCTTTGCCGGGGCGCTTTGCTTAGATGTGCCGCCGGGGAACGGCGGCCCGCAGACGGGGACCTGCCACTTCCATGGCGCGCATCGTGATGAAATTCGGCGGGACCTCCGTGGCCGACATCGGCCGCATCCGCAATGTCGCGCGCCACGTCAAGCGCGAGGTCGACGCCGGCCACGAGGTCGCGGTGGTGGTTTCGGCCATGGCCGGCAAGACCAACGAGCTGGTGGCGTGGATGCGCGAGGCGTCTCCCATGCACGACGCGCGCGAATACGACACCGTGGTTTCGGCCGGCGAGCAGATCGTTTCGGGCCTGCTGGCGACGGCGCTGCAGCATATCGGTGTCGACGCGCGCTCCTGGCAGGGCTGGCAGATCCCGATCAGCACCGACAATTCGCACGGCGCGGCGCGCATCCTGGACATCGACGGCAGCCGGCTGATCGAGCGCTTCAAGATCGGCCAGGTGGCAGTCGTCTCCGGGTTCCAGGGGATCGGGCCCGACAACCGCATCGCGACGCTCGGGCGCGGCGGCTCAGACACCAGCGCGGTGGCCATTGCGGCCGCCGTGAAGGCCGACCGCTGCGACATCTACACCGACGTCGACGGCGTCTACACCACCGACCCGCGCATGGAGCCCAAGGCGCGCCGGCTGGCCAAGGTGTCGTTCGAGGAAATGCTCGAAATGGCCTCGCTCGGGGCAAAGGTTCTGCAGGTGCGCTCGGTCGAACTTGCTATGGTGCACAAGGTCCGGACCTTCGTGCGCTCTTCGTTTGACGATCCGGATGCGCCGGGAATGGGGGATTTCGACAACCCGCCCGGTACGCTCATTTGCGACGAGGATGAAATCGTGGAACAGCAGGTTGTCACCGGCATCGCCTACGCCAAGGACGAAGCCCAGATCTCTCTCCGGCGCGTGGCCGACCGGCCTGGCGTGTCGGCCGGCATCTTCGGCCCGCTTGCCGAGGCCAACATCAACGTCGACATGATCGTGCAGAACATCTCGGAGGACGGCGCCTTCACCGACATGACCTTCACGGTCCCGTCGGGCGATGTCGACAAGGCGCTGGCCGTGCTCGACAAGGCCAAGCCGACCATCGGTTTCGACGTCGTGCAGTCGGAGGCCGGCATGACCAAGGTGTCGGTCATCGGCATCGGCATGCGCAGCCATGCGGGCGTCGCGGCGACCGCCTTCAGGGCGCTTGCCGACAAGGCGATCAACATCCGCGCCATCACCACCTCGGAGATCAAGATTTCCATCCTGATCGACGGTCCCTACACGGAACTTGCAGTTCGCACTTTGCATTCCGTCTACGGTCTGGATAAGCAGTAGAAACAGGTAATTCGGTCTCGCGTTTCCGGCCTTATGCATCTTCCGGAATGAGGCGCCTTATGTTCTGGCGGGGCTTTCAGGCTCCGCCGCAGGAGACGACGCTTTATGCGTGACATGACCGCTGGCCCGCGCGTCCTGTTGAAACGCCTCCGCGAGCTCATGGCGGAGGCGCTTGAGCCTCAGGAGCGGCTCGACAGGATCGTGCATGACATCGCCCAGAACATGGTGGCCGAGGTCTGCTCGCTCTATGTGCTGCGCGCCGACTCCGTGCTTGAGCTCTACGCTACCGAGGGCCTGCACCCCGGTTCGGTCCACCTTGCGCAGCTGCGACTCGGCCAGGGCCTCGTCGGCACGATCGCGTCCAGCGCGCGCACGCTCAACCTGTCTGAAGCCCAGCAGCATCCCGCCTTCACCTACCTCCCGGAAACCGGCGAGGAAATCTACAGCTCCTTCCTCGGCGTGCCGGTGCTGCGCGCCGGCCGCACGCTCGGCGTGCTGGTGGTGCAGAACCGCACCAAGCGGCAGTACCGCGACGACGAGGTCGAGGCGCTGGAGACAGCGGCGATGGTCATCGCCGAAATGATCGCTGCGGGCGACCTGGCGCGCCTGACGCGGCCGGGGCTGGAACTCGACCTCAGCCGCCCCGCCAGCTTCACCGGCGTCTCCTTCAACGAGGGCATCGGGCTCGGCCACGTCGTGCTGCACGAGCCGCGCATCGTCGTCACCAACCTCTTCAACGAGGATTCCGAAGAGGAGATGCGCCGCCTGGAGGCGTCGCTCGGCTCGCTCCGGCTGTCGATCGACGACATGCTGTCGCGCCGCGACGTCGCCTTCGAGGGCGAGCACCGCGCCGTGCTCGAAGCCTACCGCATGTTCGCCAATGACAGCGGCTGGGCGCGGCGGCTCGACGAGGCCGTGCGCAACGGGCTGACGGCGGAAGCCGCGGTGGAGAAGGTGCAGAGCGACATGCGCGCGCGCATGCTGCACATGACCGATCCCTATCTGCGCGAGCGGATGAGCGACTTCGACGACCTCGCCAACCGTCTGCTGCGCCAGCTGATGGGGCGCGGACCCGACACGGTCGCGGCGACGCTGCCCAAGGACGCCATCGTGGTCGCCCGCTCGATGGGCGCTGCCGAACTGCTCGACTACCCGCGCGACAAGCTGCGTGGCCTGGTGCTCGAGGAAGGCGCGATCACCAGCCACGTCGTCATCGTGGCGCGCGCCATCGGCATTCCGGTCGCCGGCCAGGTCAAGGGCGCGGTGTCGATGTCGGAGAACGGCGACGCCATCATCGTCGACGGCGACGAGGGCGCGATCCACCTCAGGCCGCAGTCCGACCTCGAGGCGGCCTATGCCGAGAAGGTGCGTTTCCGGGCGCGCCGCCAGGAACTCTACCGCGAACTCAGGAAGAAGCCCTCCGACACAAGGGACGGTGTGCACATCGACCTGATGATGAATGCCGGGCTTGCCGTCGACCTGCCGCAGCTCGTCGAATCGGGTGCGGCCGGCATCGGCCTTTTCCGCACCGAACTGCAGTTCATGGTGGCCTCGACCTTCCCGCGCGCCGAAGCGCAGGAGGGGCTCTACCGCGACGTGCTGGACGCGGCGCGCGACAAGCCGGTGACCTTCCGCACCATCGACATCGGCGGCGACAAGGTGCTGCCCTACTTCAAGAACACCTCGCACGAGGAGAACCCGGCGCTCGGCTGGCGCGCCATCCGCCTGACGCTCGACCGGCCGGGCCTGCTGCGCACGCAGATCCGCGCGCTGCTGAAGGCTGCGGGCGGGCGCGAGCTCAAGCTGATGCTGCCGATGGTGACCGAGCTTGGCGAGATCGCCCAGGCGCGCGAGATCATCGACCGCGAAGTGCGCCATTTGTCTCGCTTCGCGCATCACTTGCCGACCAGCCTGAAGGTCGGCGCCATGCTCGAGGTGCCGACCCTGCTGTGGCAGCTCGACGAGCTGATGCAGGCCGTCGACTTCGTGTCGGTCGGCTCGAACGACCTGTTCCAGTTCATGATGGCGGCCGACCGCGGCAACACGCAGCTGTCCGATCGCTTCGACACGCTGTCGGTGCCCTTCCTGCGCGCGCTGAAGCAGATCGCCGATGCTGGCCGCCGCAACCACACGCCGGTGACGCTGTGCGGCGAACTTGCCGGCAAGCCGATCTCCGCCATGGCGCTGATTGGCATCGGCTACCGTTCGATCTCGATGTCGCCGGCATCAATCGGGCCGGTGAAAGCCATGCTGACCGAGCTCAACGTCGGGGAACTGGAACAATTCTTCGAGGAAAACCTCACCGGCATGTCCGCCCGGCTGCCGATGCGTGCGCTGCTGCAGGCCTTTGCAGACGACCGCTCGATTCCCTTGTAAAGCCAGCTCATGATCAGCCTGCCCCGTGCCCGGATGGACCAACTCGTCAAGCGATTCGACATGCTCGAAGCGCAGATGGCGGCCGGCCCCGACCCGGAGGCCTACGTCAAGCTCGCGTCGGAATATTCGGACCTGCAGGAACTGGTCGGCAAGATCAGGGACCTGACGAAGGCAGAGGGCGAGCTGGCAGATCTGGAAGCCATGCTTGCCGACAAGGCGACCGACCGCGAGATGCGCGATCTGGCCGAAGCCGACTTGCCGGGCGTCGAGGCGCAGATCGAGGAACTTGGCCAGGAAATCCAGATCCTGCTGCTGCCCAAGGATTCGGCCGACGAGAAGAACGCCATCCTCGAAATCCGCGCCGGCACCGGCGGCGACGAGGCGGCCTTGTTTGCCGGCGATCTTTTCCGCATGTACGAGCGCTACGCCGCCGCCCAGGGCTGGCGCATCGAGGTTGCATCGGCGAGCGAGGGCGAGGCAGGCGGCTACAAGGAAATCATCGCCACCGTCTCGGGCAAGGGCGTGTTCGCCAAGCTGAAGTTCGAGTCCGGCGTGCACCGGGTGCAGCGCGTGCCAGCGACGGAGGGAAGCGGGCGCATCCACACCTCGGCGGCGACGGTGGCGGTGCTTCCGGAGGCCGAGGAGGTCGACATCGACATCAAACCGGACGAGATCCGCATCGACACGATGCGCGCCTCCGGCTCGGGCGGGCAGCACGTCAACACCACCGACTCGGCGGTCCGCATCACCCACCTGCCGACCGGCATCATGGTGGTGCAGGCGGAAAAATCGCAGCACCAGAACCGTGCCCGCGCCATGCAGATCCTGCGGGCGCGGCTCTACGACATGCAGCGCAGCAAGGCCGACGAAGAACGCTCGGAGTCGCGCAAGCTGCAGGTCGGCTCGGGCGACCGCTCGGAGCGCATCCGCACCTACAACTTCCCGCAGGGGCGGCTTACCGACCACCGCATCAACCTGACGCTCTACAAGCTCGACCGGGTGATGATGGGCGAGCTCGATGAGGTCATCTCGGCGCTGGTTTCCGACCACCAGTCGAAGCTGCTCGCCAATGCCGGCAATGACGGCTGACACTACGCCGCGCTCGCTGGCGCAACTGCTGGCGTCTTCGCGCAGCTTGCTTGCCAAGGCCGGAATCCCCGATGCCGCACTCGACGCCAGGCTGATCGTCGAACATTTTTCCGCGACGAGCCGGGCCGATGCGATCTCGGCGCCGGATCGAATCGTCGCCGCCGACGCGGTCATGGCCATCGACGCCGCGCTTGGCCGGCGAATCACCGGCGAGCCGGTGCACCGGATCCTCGGCTTTCGCGAGTTCTACGGCCTGCAGCTTGCGCTCTCGGCAGAAACGCTCGAGCCGCGACCGGACACCGAGGTTCTTGTCGACGCGCTGCTGCCCTTCCTGCGCGACGTCGCAGCCCGCGAGGGCGGCTGCCGCATCATCGACCTCGGCACGGGGACCGGCGCGATCGCGCTGGCGCTGCTGTCGGAAGTCCCGCTGGCAACGGCCACCGGCGTCGACCTTTCGGAGGATGCGCTGGCGACCGCCCGCGGCAATGCGGAGCGTCTGGGCCTCGGCGCGCGGTTTTCTGTGCAAAAGTCGGACTGGTTTGCCGAAATCCACGGCAAATTCCATGCAATTGCCGCAAACCCGCCCTATATACCGACAAACGACCTCCTATCCCTGCAGCGCGAGGTCAGGAATTTCGATCCGGCTAGGGCCCTTGATGGCGGTGCCGACGGGCTGGATGCCTACAGGGTGATCGCGAAACAGGCTGAGAACTATCTTGAACCGACCGGGCGCGTTGCGCTCGAGATTGGGCATACGCAGAAGGAGGCGGTGACGCGCCTGTTCGAGGCGGCCGGTTACCGTGCCGTCGAGGCCAGGAGCGATCTCGCCGGGCATGACAGGGTGTTGGTTTTCCAGCGTTAACGCTTACTTACCGCAACGCAAAAAGCGCTTGGCAAGGATGGCGATAGCGGCTAGGGTCCCGGCACCGGATGAAACGAAGCAGGCAGTGCTGTTATCAATTCGGTTTCCTTTTTGATGCAAACTGCCTTCTTGCGGGAATATCGCCTGAGCTTCGTGCGGGGATATCCGGCGGTTAACAAGTAACTGGATCGGGATGGACGTGGCGCCGACGCTATTGCGGGCGAACACCGTTAAGAACACCACGGATCGGCTGGCAGCTTGAGCGCCCCCGATACCGCATTTTATTGCAAACCCAAGAGAGTCTAATGAGGCCACAACAGCAGAACAGGCGCATGCGCGGCCGCAACAACAGTGGCGGCAACAATAATAACAACCGCAAGGGCCCAAATCCCCTGACCCGCAACTACGAGAGCAACGGCCCGGACGTTAAGATCCGCGGTTCGGCCCAGCAGATCGCCGAGAAATACGCCCAGCTTGCTCGCGATGCGCACAGCTCCGGCGACCGCGTCATGGCCGAGAATTACCTGCAGCACGCGGAGCATTACAACCGCATCATCGCGGCCGCTCAGGCCCAGCTGCCGATCCAGAACCAGAACGCGCGCGACAACTCCGACGACAACGACAACGACGATGATCGCGACGATTTCGACAACCAGGGCAGCGGCGACAATGCCGGCCAGGGCGGACAGGATCGTAACCAGGACCGCAACCAGGACCGCAGCAATCAGGAGCGCAGCGGCCAGGGTGACGGCGACGGCGACCAGAACCGCCAGGCAAGCCACGGCACCGGCCCGCAGCCGGTGATCGACGGAACGCCGGCCGAGGTGGCCCTCAATTCGGACGCTTCGGGCGAAGGCAATGACAGCTCCGGGCGCCACGCCAAGGGACAGAACGGCAGCACGCCGGATGGCGACGCCCCGGCGCCGCGCCGCGGCCGCCGTCCGCGCCGCGGTGAACGCGCCCGCCCCGAAGGCGATGACGAGGTCGCCCCGGATTCGGGTCTCGCGCAGACCCTGTCGCGCGGCGCTCCTCCGGAGCCGGTCGCCGAAAAGGCAGAAAAGTCCGACACACCGCTGATTGACGCCGACAGCTAGGCGTCCGGCGGGCTTGCAGCATTTACCGGCGGCGGGGGCGAAAGTCCCCGCCGTTTTTGTTTGCCCGCCTGTTTTGTTTCATTGACGCCGGTCAATGCTTCTTGAGCCCATCCGGGCCAGTACCCATATCAGGTCCAAGTTGGATCTGGCTCATCGAGCGGGTCCGTCACCTTTGGCCTTTCCGATGCTGCAATCAGGTCGGATTTGGAGTGGAGACAGGAAGACATGAACATCGAGAAATATTCCGAGCGCGTGCGCGGCTTCATCCAGTCGGCGCAGACCATGGCGCTTTCGCGCAATCACCAGCAGTTCACCCCCGAACATCTTCTGAAGGTCCTGGTCGACGACCAGGAAGGCCTTGCGGCCTCGCTGATCTCGCGCGCAGGCGGCGACGCCAAGGCCGTGCAGCTCGGCGTCGAGGCAGCACTCAACGCACTGCCCAAGGTCGAAGGCGGCAACGGCCAGCTCTACATGGCGCAGCCGCTCGCCAAGGTTTTCACCAGCGCCGAGGACATGGCCACCAAGGCCGGCGATAGTTTCGTCACGGTCGAGCGCCTGCTCACCGCGCTGGCCGTCGAGAAGTCGGCGAAGTCGTCGGATATCCTCTCCAAGGCCGGCGTCACCGCGCAGGCGCTGAACCAGGCGATCAACGACCTTCGCAAGGGCCGTACCGCCGACTCGGCAAGTGCCGAGCAGGGCTATGACGCGCTGAAGAAATACGCCCGCGACCTGACCGCCGACGCGCGCGCCGGCAAGCTCGACCCGGTGATCGGCCGCGACGAGGAAATCCGCCGCACCATCCAGGTCCTGTCCAGGCGCACCAAGAACAACCCGGTGCTGATCGGCGAGCCGGGCGTCGGCAAGACCGCCATCGCCGAGGGCCTGGCGCTGCGCATCGTCAATGGCGACGTGCCCGAAACGCTGAAGGACAAGCAGCTGATGGCGCTCGACATGGGCGCGCTGATTGCGGGTGCGAAATACCGCGGCGAGTTCGAGGAGCGCCTCAAGGCCGTGCTGTCCGAGGTCACGTCGGCCGCCGGCGGCGTGATCCTGTTCATCGACGAGATGCATACGCTGGTCGGCGCCGGCAAGTCGGACGGCGCGATGGACGCGTCGAACCTCTTGAAGCCCGCTCTGGCGCGCGGCGAGTTGCACTGCGTCGGCGCCACCACGCTCGACGAATACCGCAAGCATGTCGAGAAGGACGCAGCCCTTGCGCGGCGCTTCCAGCCCGTCATGGTCGACGAGCCGAGCGTCGAGGACACGATCTCGATCCTGCGCGGCCTGAAGGAGAAGTACGAGCAGCACCACAAGGTGCGCATCTCGGACTCCTCGCTGGTCGCCGCGGCGACGCTGTCCAACCGCTACATCACCGACCGCTTCCTGCCCGACAAGGCGATCGACCTCGTCGACGAGGCGGCCGCGCGTCTTCGGATGCAGATCGATTCCAAGCCTGAGGAGCTCGACGAGCTCGACCGGCGCATCATGCAGCTGAAGATCGAGCGCGAGGCGCTGAAGCTCGAGAAGGACGAGGCGTCGAAGGACCGTCTGGTCAAGATCGAGAAGGAACTCTCGTCGATCGAGGAGGAATCCGCGCGCCTGACCAGCCTGTGGATGGCCGAGAAGGACAAGCTCGGCCGCGCCGCCGACATCAAGAAGGAACTCGACGACGCCCGCAACGAACTCGCCATTGCCCAGCGCAAGGGCGAGTTCCAGAAGGCCGGCGAGATCGCCTATGGCCGCATCCCCGAGCTGGAAGCCCAGCTGAAGGTGGCCGAAACGCAGGAAGAGAAGGGCACGCTGGTCGAGGAGACGGTTTCATCCGAGCACGTCGCCTACATCGTCTCGCGCTGGACCGGCATTCCGGTCGACAAGATGCTGGAAGGCCAGCGCGACAAGCTCTTGCGCATGGAAGACGAGCTCGGCAAGCGGGTCGTCGGCCAGGGCGAGGCCGTGCAGGCCGTGTCCAAGGCCGTCCGCCGTGCGCGTGCCGGCCTGCAGGACCCGAACCGGCCGATCGGCTCGTTCATGTTCCTCGGGCCGACAGGCGTCGGCAAGACCGAGCTGACCAAGGCGCTCGCCGACTATCTGTTCGACGACGAGCACGCGCTTGTGCGTATAGACATGTCGGAGTTCATGGAGAAGCACTCGGTCGCCCGGCTGATCGGCGCGCCTCCCGGCTATGTCGGCTACGAGGAGGGCGGCGCGCTGACCGAAGCGGTCCGTCGCCGGCCCTATCAGGTGGTGCTGTTCGACGAGATCGAAAAGGCGCACCCGGATGTCTTCAACGTGCTCCTGCAGGTGCTCGACGACGGCCGCCTGACCGACGGACAGGGCCGCACGGTCGACTTCCGCAACACGCTGATCATCATGACCTCCAACCTCGGCTCCGAATATCTCGTGGCGCTGACCGACGAGCAGGATGTCGACGTGGTGCGCGACGATGTCATGGGCGTGGTGCGCGCGTCGTTCCGGCCGGAATTCCTCAACCGGGTCGACGAGATCATCCTGTTCCACAGGCTGCGCCGCGAGCACATGGCGCGGATCGTCGAGATCCAGCTGAAGCGCCTCGAATCGCTGCTCGAGGATCGCAAGATCGTGCTCGAGCTCGACAAGGACGCGCTCGAATGGCTGGCCGAGAAGGGCTACGACCCGTCCTATGGCGCCCGCCCGCTGAAGCGGGTGATCCAGAAGGAGCTGCAGGATCCGCTGTCGGAAAAGATCCTGCTCGGCGAGGTCCGCGACGGCTCGGTGGTGAAGATCACCAACGGCTCCGACCGGCTGAACTTCCGGTCCAAGCCGATGGTCGCCCCCGCCGCAGAGGAAGAAGCGGCCTAAGGGGCAGAACCGTCCGGCGTCCGGCGGCCCTGGCTATTCCACCTGGGTGGCCTATCGGGCAAACCAGAATGCCCCGTCGCAAGGCGGGGCATTTTTTTTGTTCCGGCGGCAAGCCGCTGCGATCCGATGGCCACTGCGCGAACTGGCTACACCGTGGGCACCGTCCCGCCGTCGATGACATAGTCGGCGCCGGTGATTGACGCGGCACGATCGGAAGCGAGAAAGGCGACCAGATTGGCAACCTCGCCGGGGCTCGAAGGACGGCCGAGCGGGATGCCGCCAAGCGAGTCCATGATGATCTTTTTGCCGCCTTCGATGTCGGTGCCGGCCTGCTTCGCAACACGCTGGGCAAGCGCGACGGAAGACTCGGTTTCGATCCAGCCCGGCGACACGCGAACGACGCGCACGCCTTTCGGCGACACTTCCTTCGAGAGGCTCTTGCTGTAGGTCGAGAGTGCCGCTTTCGCCGCCGCGTAGGCGGTCGTGGCTTCGGGCAGCGGCAGCATCCGCTGGATCGACGAGACGTGGATCACCACGCCGCTTCCCTACGCGATCATGCCCGGCACGAGTTCGCGATCGAGCCGCACGGCGGGGAACAGGTTGAGCGACAGTTCCTTGTCCCACTGGCCGTCATCCAGCGCCGAAAAGCCTCCACCGGGCGCCGAAGAACCGCCCAGCATGTGAACGACGATGTCGACGCCCTCCAACTGTCGCCTGACGGCTTCAGCGACCGTGAGGCAGCCCGCGGCGGTGGCAAGATCGGCGGCGACGAAACCGTCGCCAGCGCCTGCCGGGGCCGACCGCGCCGTCGTCATCACCCGCGCGCCGAGCTGGCGAAACAGGGCAACGGTCGCCGCACCTGCTCCCCTCGTGCCGGACGTGATCAGGGCACGCCGGCCCGCCAGATCGAGGAAATCGCTCATGCGCCGATCTCCAGGGCTGCGATCTTCCCGCCTTCGAGCCTGAAAGCATAGGCAAGCGTCGCCGGGCTGCCGGGAAACGCGCCGGTGACCCTGGCCAGCACCCTTGTGCCATTCGCCTCGGTGTGGGCTTCGAGCGGTTCGGCCACGTGCCGATACTTCGCCTTGGCGTTCTCCCACCAACTGCCGATGGCATGATGGCCGGCATGGGAACGGCCCTCGTCATGCACGGTCGCGGTGGCGTCGAAACACGCGAGAACGGACTCGCAGTTGTTTTTCCGGTCGGCCTCGAAATAGGCCGCAATGGGCTGGGGAAGCTGCATCGTTGATCTCCTTTTGGAACTGACCATCGGTAGTTAGGTCTGTTCCCGTATTCCGATAACTGGGATAAACATGGATGTTGAATGGCGGAAATCGGGACAATGCGCAGGCCGGGAATTCAGGATCTTGATGCTGTCGTGGCAATTGCCCGCAGCGGGTCGTTTCGCGCCGCCGCTCTCGAACTCGGCATGTCCACGACAGCGCTGAGCAGCGTCATCGGCAAGCTGGAAGCCCATCTCGGCGTTCGCCTGTTCAACAGGACCACGCGCAGCGTCTCGCTCTCGGATGCTGGGCGCCTGTTCGTCGAGCGCGTCGGGCCGGCCTTGCAGGATATTCACGGCGCAATGGACGCGGCGCGCGCACAACAGGCAGTCCCGTCGGGAACGCTGCGCATCAATTCCTATGCCAATGCCGCCCGCGAGATCCTGTCGCCGCTGGTCCTCGAGTTCGTGAGGCGGTTTCCCGGGGTCCATATCGACCTGGTCACGGAAGGGCGGCTTCTCGACATCGTCGCCGAGGGCTTCGACTTCGGCGTGCGCCGCGCGGATCTGGTGCCCAGCGACATGATTGCCGTCCCGCTGGGCCGGCCGCAGCGCAATGTCGTCGTCGGATCGCCGGACTATTTCAGGGCTCATCCTGCGCCGGCGGTGCCGCCCGATCTCCTCGCCCACCCGTGCGTCCGCGTCCGCCTGCCCAACGGCGCGCTGTTTCGCTGGCGCTTCGAACGCAATGGCGAACCGCTGCAGATCGACGTGAAGGGTCCGGTCACGCTGGACGAGGCGAGCCTCGTGCGCGAGACCGTGCTCGAGGGCAAGGCGCTCGGCTACATGATCGAGGGTGGTGTGCGCGACGACATCGCCGCAGGGCGGCTGGTCTGCGTCCTCGACGACTGGATGCCGCCGCCGGAAGAGCTCTGCCTCTATTACCCGGGGCGCCGCAATGCCTCCGCGGGGCACAAGGCCTTCGTCGACCTGGCGCGGGAACTGGGCAGAAGCAGGACGGGCAGGAAACGGACGGAGGCGGCGAAAGGCTGACGGGCTTCATTGCCATGGCCAAGGGCGTTGCCGGCAACAACCAGCATCTGCTCGGCGAGATCGCCGCCGTCCCGACCGACCGCGCGGTGGCACGCTACTGCAACTGTCCCAGAACTCCGGCTACAGCATCGTCGACCCCTTAGCCTGCGAAGAGGTCATGGTCTGCAACCAGGGCGGTCGACGGGCAGACGAGAATGTCCCGTCGCAAGGCGGGGAATTTCTTGTCGGAGGTTGCTTTGGGTGACGAAGTCGCCTTTTTGTTTCGCGACTGGTCTGGGGCAGGTTTGCGCCTTCATATCGGTCATTTCGAACCGACTTTCGATCTCCTAAACAGCTGACGTTGCCATGAGATTTCTGGCTTCGAACACCGAATGTCCCCTTGCGACGAGAGCCTGGAATTCGTCCCGCATACGGATATGACGGTCTGGGTGCCTGCGAAGTGCGCTCGGTACCTCCTTCCCATGACGGAATGCTGTCCGGGTGGCGCCGCCATCTGCATTGCGCCACTCAAGATGAGGGTCAGGAACGAACTCAAACCTGCTCGGAGCAGGCACTAACTGCGGCGTCAGACAGATCCATTGATTTCCAATAATGGCGACGGAGTGGAGGATCAGGTCTTCACCATGAGGCAACCATCCAGTGACGTGTCTGCTTTTGGCATCCGGGTCACAGGCAGCTTGCTCACCACAATTTCGGTGACAGTCATAATACTCGAAGCCAGTCTCCAAAAGCTCTTCCACGGGCGGCCGAGAAACAACCACGCGTGGCAGCTTGCTCACCTCCTTATAGGTAACCGCCTCTATTTCCGATGGCGGGAAGGCCATAGACTCCACATTTCGTCGGATCAAATCCGCAAGTTCGATGTTCGCGCCGGTTCGCGCTGCCATAGTAGTTGCCTCCTGTTTCAGAAAGGGGACGCTATTCCTAGATCTGGCCCTTCGAGCATAGGGGGGCCAAACCATAAAGGACCATGTTGATGAGTTCGTTGTTCTGAGTGAGCGAGAGGTCGCTGTCGAAGGGGGCGATTGCAATGACAAATGGCCGATCGCGCACGTGACTCATCGAGGAATACGAGTGTTTCTTTCCACTGGTCCCGCGGTAAAGATCCAGTTTGTCCTTAATCTTCCCGGCAAGTTTCAGCGCACCACGGGTCTTGAAATCTTTCTCGTTGAAGGTCTTCTGGTGCTTCGCAGTCGGAGGCTGGTCGGAGACGACAGCCTCTATGTTGAACTCGTAGTTACCGGGTCCTCGGACGAAAAAATCTGGTGCAGGCTTTGAAAAGTCGACACTGCATCCCAAATCGATCAGCGCTCTATTCAGATAGAGTTCCCAGATTGGGGAATTGAACGTCGTTTGAAATTCGTTGATAAATTTCTGGCTCTCTCCCCTGCGATCCAGCAGGCCAGTCGCCCAGTTTTGAATGATAGGCTGAATCTTTACGTAGTCAGCGTCGACCGAGATGAGACGAAAGTGATTGTGCAGTTTTTCTTCCCGGAATCGCGGAGTAAACAAGTCCAACATTCCCGTACCGTTCTTATGTTTCAATTGCGCATTGCGCTGGTCGTGCGGCACTCTGGTAGCCGGGCTTTGGCGATGTTCCTTCCGAAATCTGCAAAGGCAAGACGCACCATTTTAGAATCGCTTAGAACCTATAGAAGCAGAACCAAACTGCAATGGCAGGCTCGAAGGACTGCCATTGGATTGGGGAAGGGCAGCATACATCTTTGTTCGAAGTAGCTCCCCATGTCCGCCAAGGGGGGCTGAAGAACGGTAGCTTCTCGCAACTTACTATCGAAACCGGTCGGTCTGGATTCGGCCCCTTGTCCGACGTTGCGTGAGCGCAAGGCGCTACGACCGCCCCTGCGAGGATCCGACTTCCCTTCGTCACGTTCCATCCCCCCAATTTCATCCACACCCCTCGCTACCTCCCGCATAATCCGCCGCCATGCGCGAGGGAGCGATCATGGACTGGACTGAGGCTGCAATCGAAAAGCACCGCGAGGCGCTGAAGGCCATTCTGGCCGGGCTCGTCGCCATGGTTGCCTCCGGCGCGGGCGCGCCCAGGAAAATCCTGCCGCGCCAGCTACACCGCGCCGTGCTCAGCCTGCTCCGGCCGGCCGAATCCGCAGCGCGGCGACTGGCCATCGTGCTGGCGCGCCGGCTCGGCCCGCTGCCGGCCGCGCGCCGGGTGGCCCCGAAGCCCCGCCCGTCGCTCTTCGTGCGCGAGGGCGTCGGCACCGGCATCCTGTGGAAGGGCAAGACGCCGCTGCCGGCGCTTCTCGCCCGCGCCCATCCCGCCAAAACACCGGCGCCGCGACGGCTTTCCCTGCCGCTGCTCGATCCGCTGAAGCGTTTTGACCGCGCGGCCCGGCCGGGGCGCCAGGCCGGCGCGCCGCGCATCTCGCTCTTCGATGGCGCAGCGCGGCAAGAAATCCCGGCATGGCGGCCGCCGCTGCCCGACGATCCGATCGATGCCGGCCGGCTTTTTGGGCGGCTCGACGCGCTCGGCCGGGCGCTCGACGACCTGCAGGGGTTGGCGAGACGATTCCTGCGCTGGCAGGCGCGGCGCGACTTGGCGCTTGGCTCCGGGCGGCGCCATCGCGCCACGCCGCTGCGGCCCGGCCGGCCGCCGGGCGGGCGCCTTGCGCGCTACGATCCCGACGCCTGGGCCCGGCGCAGGACCCGCGAGGTCGACCGGATTCTCGCCCACGCCCATTCGCTCGCGCACAATGCCCTGCGGCCCGACACCTCATGAGGCGCCCTGCCGCGGCACTTTTCGGGCAGCAGGAGCCCGCCGGCCAAGAATTCCGGCGCGTGGCATCGATCGCGCATGTGTGCGAGACAGGGCCCATGACGCTCGACGACTACAATGCCTTCTGCGCCTCGCTCGGTCCCACTACCCATGTCGTGCAATGGGGCGGGGCGCATGTCTGGAAGATCGGCGGCAAGGTGTTTGCCATCGCCGGCTGGAGCGACGGCGAGCTGACCGGCGTCACCTTTAAGTGTTCGGACCTGGCGTTCGACATCCTGCGCGAGCAGCCGGGGCTGAGGCCCGCGCCCTATCTCGCCTCGCGCGGCATGAAATGGATACAGCGCCGGACTCAGGAGAGCATGGACGACGCGGCGCTGAAGGACTATCTGCGGGCAAGCTACGGGATGATCCTGCAAAAGCTGCCGAAGCGGGTGCAGGCCGAACTCGCGGCGGCGCCGCGTGGCGGCCGGGGCGCCGGCGAGGGAAAACCTGCGCAGTAGGCGGAGCGCGCCGCGATGCAGCCATTTTCATGCCCGGTTCATGTTGCAACCATTATCCTTGCATTCACGTTTGGCTCGCGCGGCGACGCGCGATCTGAGATTCGCCTTGCGGCGCAGTGGTACCGGAGAACTTACTTGCCAGAATTTCGCAGGATAATCGTGCTTTCGGCGCTCGCCGCCGGACTTTCGTCGACCAGCACCCTCGCTTCGGCGAATATGTGGCCGGACGCGCCGCGTGCCGCGGGGCCCGAAGGCGTCGTGCTGGCCCAGTCTGGCGACGTCGAGATCTTCTATGACGAGTTCGGCCGGCGCGTCATCGTCGACGCCTATACGGGCGAGGTCCTGTCGGTCGAACGGCCGCGCCGCCTGCGCGAACGTCGCGAAGAGCTGCGCCAGGCGCGCCGCGACCGCCGCCAGGAGCGCTACTATCTCGACGATCCCGAGGACATGGAGCGGCTGCGCCGCGAGCGGCTGCGCGAGCAGGGCATCCTGACGGCGCCGCCGATCGAGGAATATGACGACTATTCCGGCCGCGGCCTGCCGCGCGGGCTGGACAACACCTTTCCCGAAGCGCCGCGCCGCACCTATCGCGAGGAGCCTGAGATCATCGCGCGCGAACCGATCGAGCGCGCCCCGCTGGTCGAGCGTGCGCCACTCGCCGAGCCGAACGCCCCGGCCGAGGAGTATCGCCGGCTGAAGCCGAACACGCCGCCGACGACCGAGATCATCGAGGAACAGGCCGAACCGCCGACCAGCTTCGGCGCGCGCGAGGAGGTTGCCGCCCTGCAGGTGCTGCTCGACCGCCGCGGCGCATCGCCGGGCGTCATCGACGGGCGCTTCGGCTCCAATGTCGACAAGGCGATTATCGCCTACCGCGCCATCACCCGGGAAAACCTGAAGTCGACCGACTCGGCAGGCATCAAGAAGGCGCTCGCCGAATCCGGCGGCGACCCCTTCACCACCTACACCATCACGCCGCAGGACGCGGCCGGGCCCTATGTCGCCTCGGTGCCGTCCGACTATGGCGAGAAGGCCAAGCTCGAACGGCTGAGCTTCACCTCGGTGCCGGAGGCGCTGGCCGAGCGCTTCCACATGGACGAGGATTATCTCAAGGCGCTCAACCCGGGCGCCAACTTCAACCGCCCGGGCACCATCATCCGCGTCGCCAACATCGGCACGCCGGCCAAGCGCGAGGTCGCGCGCATCGTTGCCGACAAGGGCAAGAAGCAGGTTTTTGCCTATGACGCGGACAACAAGCTTATCGTCGCCTATCCGGCGACCATCGGTTCGACCGACACGCCGTCGCCGACCGGCACCCATGCGGTCACGCGCATCGCGGTCGATCCCAACTACACCTACAATCCGAACCTGAACTTCAAGCAGGGCGAGAACAACAAGATCCTGACCATTCCGCCCGGCCCGAACGGCCCGGTCGGGTCGATCTGGATCGCGCTCGACAAGCCGACCTACGGCATCCACGGCACGCCCGACCCGGCCAAGATCGGCAAGACGGAAAGCCATGGCTGCGTGCGCCTGACCAACTGGGACGCGCAGGAGCT
Organism: Alphaproteobacteria bacterium; assembly: GCA_018823835.1. Taxonomy (GTDB): domain Bacteria; phylum Pseudomonadota; class Alphaproteobacteria; order Rhizobiales; family Rhizobiaceae; genus CAMYMG01. The sequence continues at coordinate 1,954,873 of JAHJHT010000002.1, forward strand.
GGCCAAGATCGTCAAGCCGGGCGTCAACGTCGAGTTCATCAACTAGGCGGCCGTCCACCATACGATGGGTTGAGGGCGAGGCGGCTGCGGGCGCCTCGCCCTTTTTCTATGGCGCGCGGCGAAACCTGGCCGGCGCAGCCTGGCCGGTGCTGGAAATTTCGGAAGTCTGGATAAGGCCGCGACCTGCGGCGGGGCTTAGCCCGAGACCTTGGCGCTCGCGACCTTCAGCGGATCGGTCTCTTCCTCGCGCAGCAGCTCGTCGATGCGGGCGCGCTCGCGCTTGAAGGCCTCGAGCTGCTCGCCCTTCAGCACCTTGCCGACCGGCAGGCGCACGCGCATCGGGTCGACCTTGCGCTTGTTGACGATCAGCTCGTAGTGCAGGTGGGCGCCGGTCGACAGGCCGGTCGTTCCGACATAGCCGATGACCTGGCCCTGCCTGACGCGGGCGCCGGGCTTGACGCCGTTGCCGATGCGGCTCTGGTGATTGTAGGAGGTCTCGTAGCCGTTGGCGTGGCGGATGATCGTCTGCTTGCCGTAGCCGCCGGCCCAGCCGGCCTTCTCGACGACGCCGTTGCCGGCGGCGATGATCGGCGAGCCGGTGGGCGCGGCCCAGTCGACGCCGGTGTGCATCTTGGTATAGCCGAGGATCGGATGGCGGCGGCTGCCGAAGCCGGAGCGGAACTTGCCGTTGGGAAGCGGGTTGCGAAGCAGGAACTGCTTGGCGCTGCGGCCGTCCTCGTCGAAATAGTCGAAGGCGCCGTCTTCCAGCTGGAAGCGGTAGAGGTTGCGCGTGTTGCCGCCGAAGGTCGCCGAGACGTAGAGCAGTTCGGAATCCTCCGACATCTCGTCATTGCCGTTGGGCTGCGAGAAGAAGACCTCGACGCGGTCGGCGGGCTTCAGCCGCGACTGGAAGTCGACATCGGAGGCGAGCAGCTTGACCAGCTGCTTGGTCATGTCCTTCGACATCCCGTACGAATACGCGGCCCGGTAGATGCCGTCATAGACGGTCGGCAGGTTGCCGCGCACGGTAACGGGCGGCGCGTCGTCGAAGGCGGTCAGCAGTTCCGGGTTGGGCTCGGGCTCTGCGGCGGGCACGAACTGCCCGTGATCGTCGAGCGCGATGGACAGAAGATGGTTCTGGTGGTCGTACACGCTGGTGCGAACCACCTTGGCCTCGTCGCCGCGGACCTCAAGGCCGACGCGCAGCACCGAGCCGGTTTTCAGCTTCGTGGTCTCGAGCAGCTTGGATATGGCCTCGGCCATGCCCGTGGCGTCATCACCCTCGTAGCCGGCGTCGGCGAAGGTCTTGGCGATCTCGCCCTCGGCATTGAAGGGAATGATGTCCTCGGCAAAGACGACCGACTGCTCCTCGCCCGGCGTGCGCGGCGTCACCGAAACGTTCTCCGGCACGATGCGGACGCCGTAGGAGGCGTTGAGCGCCTGCGTCGCCAGCGTGTCGCCGAAGCGCTCCGGGACGATGTAGTGGAGTGCTGCCACCTGCACGGCGCCGTCGCTGAGGATCATGCCGGTCTCGCGCACGACCTGCTCGACCTCGTCGGTCGACAGACCGCTCTTCTCGTCGAAGGTCGCCTGGTCGAGCGGGAAGTCGACCGTCTTGAGGCTCATGTCGCTCTCGACCTTGGCGCCATAGATCTGGCCGGTCGTGCTGGAACTCGCCGCCGTCTGGGCGGCACCGTCCTCGGCGAAGATGGCGAGCGGGTCGAAGGCGGGGTAGGCGCGGTTGGTCTTGTGGCCGGCTCCGAGCGCCATCTTGATCTGCACGAAGGGCATGGTGCGGATCACGTCGCGGTCACCGACCTTGGTGACCATCGACACTTCCATGCGCCGCCGGTCCTTGGCCTTGGCGATCTGGCGCAGCGGCGCGAGCCGCGCGGTCTTGGCCGATTCGCCCGAGTCGCCGGTCTTGGCGAGGCCGACGAGTTCGGCGATTTCCGGTGGGGTTGCCAACTGCTCGCGGCCGTCGAGGGCGGCAAACAATGCCACGCCCATCAGGACGCTGGAGGTGACGCCGGTGAGGAAAGTGCCCGACAGCCATCGCGCTGAGACCTCGCGCCGATCCGGCGGACCACTACGCCCGTCCGCAATAAGCGGCGGTTCGTTGCCGAGCTCGGCTATGGTTTCATCCATGTCGTGCATTCAGTACGGCGGCTTCTTCCCCAGGCGCGTCGGCTTGATCGACTGATGTCTGTGCCCCGACATTTGCCTGTCGTGGCGAGCTAAGTCAACGAAGCCGGCTTACGGGCGCGCAATCCCCTGTTTGCTTTGTACAAAAATACCCGGCCGCGAACCGACGGGCACCCCTCACTTGTCGCCTAAGCACAACCCCGAAGTGAGGCCTCAATGCGGCTCTATTGTGACGACTTGCCGACAGGGTGGCCAGCGCGCGTTCTGGTCGCCGGCGGTTATCCACCCCAATGCGCGGCGAGTTTGCTCCGGGCTCGCCGGGCTGAACGCGCAAACGCGCCGCGACGAGGCGTGATCGGCCAGCCCGGAGCGGCGGATGGCGACGGGTCCGTTGCGGGGGAGGGGCGGGGCCGCCCAGGGGTGCAAGCGAGGCGCCCTGCAAAGGCGCCGTCAGGCCCTATGCTGCAACGTGTTCCTGGAGCGACGCAGCGCCCGGTTCTCAAGCCTGCGCAATGCGGATGCGGAGGGCGCTTTCGCGAGGTCCTGTGCAAGCGCCAATATAAGAAGTGTAATCACGACGGCCGGATGAGGGCTGAGGTTCGGTCCAGGGCAACGTCCCGGAGCGGATCTGCGCGAGCAGCTCGCCGCTGGCAGTGCCGGTTCCTCCTACAGGCGAGGCGGATTCGGCGGCGGGCGAGGAGCGGACCTTGATCGTGCCAAGGCAAATCACCCATTCCGGCAGGGCGCCACAGACGATTCCAGCACAGGGATTCGTCGACCAGCAAGAAAAGAGCGCCTCGTGAGGGGCGAACAGGCCCAATTTTGGGCCCGACGAGTCGGAATCGCGGGCTTTGTCGGGGCCGAAATGCTCCGGCCGGGAGGGCAGGGAGCAGCGGCCGTGAGAAAAAGCGCGGGAAAGCAGGGCCCGTGACGCAGCGTCCAAAAGGATCGAAGGCCCGCTGTCGCAAATAATTCAAAAAAGTTCAGAATCCTTGTTGACACTTTGGAGCACCCCCGACTATATACGCCTCAACAACGAGGGCGGCGCGCCGCTGGCGCAAACGAGTTCGCCCTTGTGTTACGAAATCAAGAGAGCCGCGTGAGCGACACTCGACCGGGCCCCAAGCGCAAATGCAACCGGGCTCACGACTCCGCGTCTGCGAAGTCTGTTCTTTGACAATTGAATATTGAAGAAAGAGAAACGTGGGCGGCAGAGTCCTGCGGAACCCCTCACCCCGCCAGGGATGAGACGGTTCCTAACGAGACTTTGGCGGACACGTTTTGAGAGAATAATATCTACCAAGATGCGCAAGCATCTAGGTGTGAATGTTCTCGTCAATTCAAAGCGTGACCAGATCATGACCTTTCGGGGTTGTGATTATTCAGCCAATCAAAGTTTCAAAACTTGAGAGTTTGATCCTGGCTCAGAACGAACGCTGGCGGCAGGCTTAACACATGCAAGTCGAGCGCCCCGCAAGGGGAGCGGCAGACGGGTGAGTAACGCGTGGGAATCTACCTATCTCTACGGAACAACTCCGGGAAACTGGAGCTAATACCGTATACGCCCTTCGGGGGAAAGATTTATCGGAGATAGATGAGCCCGCGTTGGATTAGCTAGTTGGTGGGGTAATGGCCTACCAAGGCGACGATCCATAGCTGGTCTGAGAGGATGATCAGCCACACTGGGACTGAGACACGGCCCAGACTCCTACGGGAGGCAGCAGTGGGGAATATTGGACAATGGGCGAAAGCCTGATCCAGCCATGCCGCGTGTGTGAAGAAGGCCTTTTGGTTGTAAAGCACTTTAAGCGAGGAGGAGGCGCCCTAGATTAATACTCTAGGTGCGTGGACGTTACTCGCAGAATAAGCACCGGCTAACTCTGTGC
>JAHJHT010000003.1 GCA_018823835.1 Alphaproteobacteria bacterium
ACGGGAACGCGGGGTCGCGAACCGGGCGAGCGTGGCAGGAGACGGCGCCGGGTGGCTGCGCGAAACGGTGGCGCGGTTGGACATTGTCATCCACACACCCGGGCCCTGGCCGAGGCATGTGCGTGAAACTCGTTGCTCCCTGCGGCAGGGCAAGAACGTCGGCGGGCGCCAGGAAAGCGCCACGTAGTTACTTAGAGAGGTGCGGACCTGGTGCCCGCTTCCCGACTGCCTTCGACCCTCATCCCGAGAAGGTCGAAGGATCAATGGCCAGACCGGAAACGGGGCGTGGCAACAGATTGACATGCCTCGAATGAAGCCTTGCCCTTGACAGGCCAATGCCCGCAACGCCATTTCGGGGCGGACCGAACTCCCCGGCCACGATCCAGAGACACATATGCTCGACCGACCGACAAAATCGCCGCTGACGATCAGGCTTTGCCAGCCGCGCGGCTTCTGCGCCGGCGTCGACCGGGCAATCCAGATCGTCGTGCTGGCGTTGAAGAAGTACGGCGCGCCGGTCTATGTCCGGCACGAGATCGTCCACAACCGATACGTCGTCGAAGGCCTGCAGAAGCTCGGCGCGGTCTTCATCGAGGAGCTCTCCGAGATCCCGCCGCAGCACCATGCCTGCCCGGTCGTCTTTTCGGCGCATGGCGTGCCGAAATCGGTCCCGGCCGACGCCGAAGCGCGCAACCTCTTCTATCTCGACGCCACCTGTCCGCTGGTCTCCAAGGTTCACAAGCAGGCAATGCGCCATCAGCGGCTTGGCCGCCACGTGCTGCTGATCGGTCATGCCGGTCACCCGGAAGTCATCGGCACGATGGGGCAACTGCCCGAGGGGGCCGTGACCCTCATCGAGACCGAGGCCGACGTCCAGGCTTTCGAGCCGCAGGATCCGGCAGCGCTCGGTTTCGTCACCCAGACCACGCTGTCGGTGGAAGACACTGCCGGTCTCATCCGGGCGCTGCAGCAGCGCTTTCCGGAGATCAAGGCATCGGCGGCTGAATCGATCTGCTACGCCACCACCAACCGCCAGGAAGCGGTCAAGGAAGCCGCCGCCGGCGCCGATCTCTTCCTCGTCGTCGGCGCGCCTAACTCGTCCAACTCCATGCGGCTAGTCGAGGTTGCCGAACGTGCCGGCGCAAGCATGTCGCTTCTGGTACAGCGCGCCGCCGACATTCCATGGGACCGCATTGGCGAGATCTCGACGCTCGGCCTGTCGGCCGGCGCATCGGCGCCCGAGATCATCGTTGACGAAATCATCGACGCCTTCCGCGATCGCTTCGACGTTACCGTCGATCTCGCGATCACCGCGACGGAGACAGAGGAGTTCCCGGTCATGCGGGTGTTGCGCGATGTTGAACTGACCAGGGCCGACATGGCCTTCGTGAACGGCTGATACCGATGGCCGTCTATACCGATGTATCCGAAGGCGAGCTCGAAACCTTCCTGCTCGATTACCCGGCCGGCCGGCTCCTTTCCTACAAGGGCATCGCCGAGGGCTCGGAGAATTCCAATTTCCTGCTGCACACCACGGCCGGGTCCTTCATCCTGACGCTCTACGAGAAGCGCGTCGACCGCAACGATCTGCCCTTCTTCCTCGGGCTGATGGATCACCTCGCCAGCAAGGGCATTTCCTGTCCGCTGCCGGTCAAGCGCAGCGACGGCGAACTGGTCGGGATGCTCGCCGGCCGACCGGCCGCGCTGATCACCTTCCTGGAAGGCATGTGGATGCGCCGGCCGACCGTCGGGCATTGCCGCGCCGTCGGCGTCGCGCTGGCGCAACTGCACCTTGCCGGCATGGACTTTCCGCTGTCGCGGCCCAATTCGCTGTCCATCGATGGCTGGCGCAAGCTCTGGCAGGCCTCGCATGACCGTGCCGACGAAGTGGAGCCCGGTCTCGCAGCGGAGATCGATGAGGACTTCGCCGCATTCGACAGCGCCTGGCCGTCCGGGCTTCCGGCCGGCGTCATCCATGCCGACCTGTTTCCGGACAACGTTTTCTTCCTCGGCGAAAAGCTGTCCGGCCTGATCGATTTCTATTTCGCCTGCAACGACCTCTATGCCTACGACGTGGCGACCTGCCTCAACGCCTGGTGCTTCGAGAAAGACTTTTCCTTCAACCTGACCAAGGGCACGGCCCTGCTTGCCGGCTATCAGAGCGTCCGCCCGTTGAGCGACGCCGAAAAGCAGGCGTTGCCGTTGCTCGCCCGGGGCTCGGCCCTGCGCTTCATGCTGACCCGGCTCTACGACTGGCTGACCATTCCCGACGGCGCCCTGGTGCAGAAGCGCGACCCGATCGAGTACATCCGCCGCCTTCGCTTCCACCGCACCATCAAGTCCCCATCGGAATACGGTTTGAAATGAACAAGACAGTCGAGATATTCACCGACGGCGCCTGCTCCGGCAATCCCGGTCCCGGCGGCTGGGGCGCCATCCTGCGCTTCAATGGCACCACGAGGGAACTGTCGGGCGGCGAGGCCGAAACCACCAACAACCGCATGGAGCTGTTGGCGGCGATCTCGGCGCTCAACGCGCTCAAGGAGCCGTGCACCGTGCTGCTTCACACCGACAGCAAGTACGTGATGGACGGAATCTCGAAATGGATTCACGGCTGGAAGCGCAACGGCTGGAAGACCGCCGACAAGAAGCCGGTCAAGAACGGTGAATTGTGGATGGCGCTGGACGAGGCCAACAAGCGCCACAAGGTTACGTGGCAATGGGTCAAGGGCCACGACGGCCACCCCGAAAACGAGCGCGCCGACGAGCTGGCGCGCATGGGCATGGCGCCGTACAAGCCGGCGCGCCCTTCGGCCCGGCCCGCTGCGCTCAAGGGCTGAGCGCAGCGAAGTCGATCAGAGCTGCTCGAGGATCTGGGCAGCGCCGGAGTTGTTGACGCCGGGCTGGCTCTCGACATTGAGCGCCGTCACCTTGCCGTCGTCCACGATCATTGAGAAGCGCTTCGAGCGGTGGCCCATGCCGGCGACCGCGAGGTCGACTTCCAGTCCGGCTGCGCGCACGAAGTCGCCATTGCCGTCGGCCAGGTAGAGGATCTTGCCTTCGCCGCCGGTGAAGCGGGCCCATGCGCCCATCACATGCACGTCGTTGGTCGCCACGACCGCGATCGTGTCGACGCCGCGGGCCAGGATGGCGTCGCGGTTCTCGAGATAGCCCGGCAGGTGGTTGTTGCTGCAGGTCGGCGTAAAGGCGCCCGGCAGGCCGAACAGCACGACCTTCTTGCCGGCGAACACGTCGGCGACGGAAAGCTCCTTCGCGCCGTCGTCGGTCATGGTCTTGAATTTCGCTTCAGGCAGCTTGTCGCCGACGGAGATGCTCATCGCTTTTCCTTGCAGATCGAATGTCGATTGGGGTGAAGATGTCTACCTAGGTCTGGCCGGCACGCCGTCCAGCGCATAGGCGACGAAATATTCGCGGATCAGAAATATGGCAATAGCCCGCTGACCGAGCCGGCGTCGGTCGCCAGCGTGTAGTGCAGCCCGGGCCCCGTGCCCGTGCGGGCCGGAAGGCTCACTTCCGTGGTGAAGATGACCTTGCCATCCTCGATCGTCCGCTTCGGCGCGGTGAAGCTGTACCCTTCGTCGCCGGCGATGAAGAGCTCCGCCGATGCGGGGTCGCCCGGGAAGCGTGCCTCCAGAACGATGGTCTGCGCACCGGGTTCGCTGATCGGCCTGACGCCGAAATCGTCTCCGGCCTTGCCGGGCAGGGCGGCAAGTGCGGCTGCCACCACGGCTGCGTCATCGGCATTGTCCGGGTCGCTTGCCGGGTCGAGCGAGAGGTTAGCCTTCACCGGTATGCAGATCGTCTCGCAGATGCCCAGGAACACTTCGGCGTCGATCAGCGCTGGCTGACCGGGCGCGGCCATTGTGAAGGTGACCGGCAGGGCGACCGGGTAGTCGTAGCCGGCCCATTTGTAGTCGCCCTCGTCGTGCCTTTGCGGCGTCGGGAAATCGAAGGCGGCGCCTTCGACATTGGTGCTCGCCGACACGTCGATGATGGGCGGCACGCCCGCATCGCCGGGATCGCGCCAGTAGGTTTTCCAGCCGCGCGCGAGGTCGATTTCGAGAATGCCGGTCAGCTTTCCGTCGGCATCGGCTTGACCCGTCGTGACGATCCGCACCCGCGCGCCGTCCGTGTCGAACCACTGGCTGGATGACGCCAGGGCTGCGTCGGCGCCGGAAATGCAAAGCAACAGTGCGGGCAGGGCGGTTCTCAGCATGTCGCTGATGTGACCGGCCGAGCCGCAATCCGCAACGCCTGAATTGCCTCTGCGCCATCATTTTTGCGTGACTGTCTCGCGATGAATTTGCCGCAACCGCTTTCACCGCGACCGATATCGCGCTATTTTCAGGCCATGGAGCTCTTGCGGCAAAAGACGTCGGCAACGGCCGGCTTCCTGGAAGACCAGTTTCTCATCGCCATGCCCGGCATGAAGGACGACCGTTTCGCGCGTTCCGTCATCTATGTCTGCGCCCACAGCGACGAGGGCGCCATGGGCCTGATCATCAACCAGACCCAGCAGATGCTGTTTCCCGATCTGCTGGTTCAGCTCGGCATACTCAACGAGCAGGAGGCCATCCGGCTGCCGGCCGAGACGCGCGACTTCGTCGTGCGCAATGGCGGCCCGGTCGATCGCAGCCGCGGCTTCGTGCTGCACTCGGGCGACTACACCGTGGAGTCCTCGCTGCCGGTTTCGGAAGACATCTGTCTGACCGCCACGGTCGACATCCTGCGCGCCATTTCCGCCGGTCGCGGGCCGCGCCTGGCGCTGATGGCGCTGGGTTATTCAGGCTGGGGTGCGGGCCAGCTCGAAGGCGAGATCGCCGAGAACGGCTGGCTGACCTGCCCGGCCAGCCCCGACCTGCTGTTCGATGCCGACATCGACCGCAAATACGACCGCATCCTCGCCTCGATCGGCATCGACCTCGCTCATTTGAGCAACATGGCCGGTCACGCCTGAGCGAGCGGGTACTGTTCCTTCAGCATCCTGAGCACGGCCTCGCCGGCTACCGGCGCGCCGAACATGAAGCTCTGCACGTATTCGCAGCCCATCTGCCTTAGCTCCAGCGCGTCGTTCTCGTCCGAGATGCCTTCGGCCACGACCGACAGGCCGAGCTCGTGCGCCATGTTGACCATCGACTTGATGAGCACGGCGCGCTTCGGGGTTGAATCGTCGAGGAAGCTCTTGTCGATCTTGATCGTGTCGAAGGGAAAGCGCGTCAGGTAGGAGAGCGACGAATAGCCGGTGCCGAAATCGTCGAGCGACAGGCCGATGCCGAGCTGCTTCAGCTTGGTCAGCACGTGGTTGGTCTGCTCGGGATTGTCCATCACCAGCGACTCGGTCAGTTCGAGCCGGAAGCAGCGCGGCTTCAGGTTGGAGCGCGCCAGCACCGAGCGCACGTCGCTGACCAGGTCGCGCCGGATCAGCTGGCGGCTCGACAGGTTGACCGAGACCGAAAGAGGCACGTCGCCGATCTGCTTCTGCCAGCCGGCAAGGTCGTCGGCCGCCCGCTGCATCGCGAACAGGCCGAGCGGCACGATCAGGCCGCAGCTTTCGGCGACCGGGATGAAGTCTGACGGCGGGATCGAGCCGCGGCGCGGATGCTCCCAGCGCAGCAGCGCCTCGAAGCCGGCGACGCTGCCGTCCTCGAGCCGGACGATCGGTTGGTAGGCAAGCGTGAATTCCTTGCGCTCGACGGCGCGCCTGAGGTCGGATTCGAGCTGCAGCCGGTCGGTGCCGACCGAGCGGAAGGCCGGCCGGAACGGCTCGATGCGGTCGCCGCCGAAACGCTTGGCCTGGTGCATGGCAAGCTCGGCGTCCTTGACCATGTCCTCGGCACGGTTCTGGGCGTTCGTCCAGGTGATCAGGCCGATCGAGGCGGTCAGCACGATCTCGCGCTTGGCGAAGTTGATCGGTGCCTTGATCGCCTGCTTGATGGCGTCGGCCACGCCGGCGATGCGCGCCGGGTCCTGCTCCGACAGCAGCATCAGCGCGAACTGGTCGCCGGCAAAGCGCGACAGCGAATCCTTCGGCTTCAGCAGCCGGTGCAGCCGCCGCGCGATGGTCAAAAGGATGGTGTCGCCGGCCGAGATGCCCAGCCCGTCATTGACCTGCTTGAAGCGGTCGATGTCGATGACGAAGACGGTCGGCTGGATCTTGTCCTCCGACTTGGCGACCGAGATGATCGCCTCCAGCCGGTTCATGAAGAGTTCGCGGTTGGGCAGCCCGGTCAGGTTGTCGTGCACGGCGTCGTGCAGCAGCCGTTCCTCGGCCTTCTTCTGCTCGGTCACGTCGACCATCGTGCCGACGCAGCGGATCACCTCGCCGTCCGAGCCGACGACCGGCCGCGCCCGCAGCTGGAACCAGTGGTAGTGGCCGTCGGCGCCGCGCAGGCGGAAGCTCTGGCTGACCCGCCCGCGGCGGTGCTCCAGCACCACGTCGAGCGTCGTGCGGAACGTGTCGCGGTCGTCGGCATGCAGCGCCGGCAGCCATGTCCGCGCCGGTCCGCCGAGGCTGTTGGGTGCCAGGCCGAGTTGCAGGCTGACATCGGGCTTGGTCACCACGCGGTCGCGCAGCACGTCCCAGTCGAACACGATGTCGCCCGAGCCCGAAACCGCCAGCGCCTGCCGCTCCATGTCGCTGAACAGGCCCTGGTGAAGCGCGCCGCCGGCAAAGGCGTGCTGCATGACCGTAAAGCCGATCAGCAGGATTATGAGGATCAGCCCGCCGCCAAGGGCCGGCTGCACGACGTCGTTGTCGATGACGCCGGTGATCGCCAGCCACGAGCCGGTCAGCCAAAGCAGCACCATGACCCAGCTCGGGATCAGCATGATGGCGCGGTCGTAGCCGCGGATGCCGAGCAGAACGATCAGCCCGATGCCTGCAATCGCGGTCGCCGCGAAGGACAGGCGCGCGATGCCCGCGGCCACCGCCGGGTCGATGATCGCCACGCCCGCGATCAGCAGCAGGCCGCAGATCCAGACGAACACGCCATAGCTGAAATGGCCGTGCCAGCGATTGAGGTTGAGATAGGCGAACAGGAACACCACGAAGGTTGCCGCCAGGCCCACTTCGGTACCGGCACGCCAGATCTGCTCGTTGCCGGGCGAGATCTCGATGATCTTGTTGAGGAAGCCGAAATCGACGCTGATATAGGCGAGAACCGCCCATGAGAGCGCCGCCGTCGCCGGGAACATCGACGTTCCCTTGACCACGAACAGGATGGTCAGGAACAGCGCCAGCAGGCCGGCAATGCCGATCACGATGCCGCGGTAAAGCGTGTAGGAATTGACCGAGTCCTTGTAGGGCTCCGGATCCCAAAGATAGACCTGCGGCAGGTTCGGCGAGGCAAGCTCGGCGATGAAGGTGACCACGGTGCCGGGGTTCAGCGTCACCAAGAAGACGTCGGCGTCGGGGCTGGCCTGACGGTCGAGCGCAAAGCCCTCGCTCGGCGTGATGGCCGCGACGCGGCTCGAGCCGAGGTCGGGCCAGAACAGGCCGGAATTCACCAGCCGGAAATGCGGCGCGACGATCAGCCGGTCGAGCTGCTGGTCGGTCGTGTTGGCAAGCGCAAAGACGGCCCAGTCGCCGGTCGAACGCTCGTCATTGGCCTCGACCTCGATGCGCCGAACGATGCCGTCCGGCCCGGGCGCCGTCGATATCTGGAAATTCTCGCCCTGGTTCTGGTAGATCTGCACCGCGCCGGACAGGTCGAGCGCGACGTTGTCGCGCGAAATCTTGATCGGCTCGATGGCCAGCGCCACCGAGGCGGCGCACAGCCAGGCGACCAGGACAGTGACCAGACCGAGAACGCATTTTTTGAGGAAGTTGTTCGCCAACGTCAGTCCTTTGCAGTGGCGCTTCGCCGATCTTCGGACACCAGCCCGTACAGGTAGTGGTCCTGCCAGGTTCCGTTGATCTTCAGGTAGGATCGCAACAGCCCTTCGCGCGTAAATCCGGCTTTTTCAAGCACCCGGACCGACCTTGTATTGCCGGGAATACAGGCAGCTTCGACCCTGTGCAACCTGATCGTTTCGAACGCGTGCCGCGAAAGCAGTCCAAGGGCGTCAACCATCAGCCCTTTGCCGGCGTTTTTCTCGCCCAGCCAGTAACCGATATGGCCCGACTGCGCGACGCCGCGCCTGATGTTGCCGAGCGTGATGCCGCCGAGCAGGTGGCCTGTCTGCGTGTCGAAAATGAAGAAGGCGATCGCCGTGCCGTCGGCGAAATCCTTGCGATAGCGGTAGAGGCGGTGGCGCCAGGCGGCCTGTCCGAGTTCGTCGGCCGCCCAGCGCGGTTCCCAGGGCTCGAGGAATTGCCGGCTCGCTCCGCGCAGGTCCGCCCATTCGCGATAGTCGCCGCGCACCGGCATGCGCAACGAGACACGCTCGCCTCTCAGTTCTGGTTGATTGGGCTGCAGAAACGAAAGCCCGAACATGCCCCGCGCTCGACTGTCAGACCGCGCGTTTGCGCAGACTCGTTTCTATCCCGGGCAGGGCGTCGCGGATGGCCTCGTAAGGGGCGAGCGAGCCAATGGGTCCGACTGCAGCGATCGTTGGAATGGTCGAAAACAGCCGCGAAGACAGGTCGCTCAGCCGGTCGACAGTCAGGGCCGAGAGCCGCTCCATGAGCTCTTCCTTGGCGATCGGACGTCCAAACAGCAGCAGCTGCCGGGCAATCTGGGAAGCGCGGCTGGCGCAGCTTTCCGCCGACATGATCAGGCCGGCGCGGTACTGAGCGCGGGCACGGTCTAGCTCGTCCTGCCCGATGCTTTCGCCGGCCTTCTGCAGCTCGTCGACGATTACCGGGATCAGCTTGGAGATGTCGCTCTGGCCCGTTGCCGAATGAACGCCGAAGATGCCGGTATCCGAAAAGCCCCAGTGGAAGGCATAGACCGAGTAGCAGAGGCCGCGCTTCTCGCGCACTTCCTGGAACAGCCTGGACGACATGCCGCCGCCGAGGATCATCGACAGCACCTGCGAGGCATAGAAGTCACGCACGTGGTAGGCGCGCCCCTCGAAGCCGAGGATGATCTGAGCGTCCATCAGGTCGCGGTTCTCGCGGAAGTCGCCGCCGACATATTGCGCGTAGTTGGGAACGGCGCTCTCGGCCTTCTCGCGGAAGGAGCCGAGGCGCTTCTCGACCTCGCGCACGAAGGCGTCGTGCTTGATGTCGCCGGCGGCCACCACCACCATGCGCTCGGCGCCGTATTGCCGCTCGATATAGTCGTGAATCTGCGCTGAGGTGAACGACCGCACCGTCTCCGGCGTGCCGAGGATGGATCGGCCGATGGTCTGGTGGCGGTAGGCGGTCTCGGTAAACTTGTCGAAGACGACGTCGTCGGGCGTGTCGTGCGCGGCGCCGATCTCCTGCAGGATGACGTTCTGCTCGCGCTCCAGCTCGTCTGGATCAAAGCGCGATTGCGTCAGGATGTCGGACAGGATGTCGACGGCCAGCGGGACGTCGTCGCGCAGCACGCGGGCATAGTAGGCAGTCGTCTCGACGCTGGTGGCGGCGTTGATCTCGCCGCCGACATTCTCGATGTCCGATGCAATCTGGAAGGCGGTCCGTCTGGCCGTTCCCTTGAACGCCATGTGCTCCAGCAGGTGCGCCATGCCGTGTTCGTTGTCGCGCTCGTTACGGGCTCCGGACTTGATCCAGACACCCAGGGCGACAGACTCCATGCTCGGAAGGGTTTCGGTCGCGACTGTCAGGCCGTTCGACAGACGGCTTACCTCAACACCCATACGGACAATTACTCCCTAGCGTGCCGCTCGCGCATGGCGGCTGATGTGATCTTCCAACATTTTCAGATCGGATGGAAGTACCGTGAACCTTTCCTTGGCGCTCATCAAGTCCGCAAGTCGCGCAGGCAGCGCGGGACGCACGCCGCAGGCGGCTTCCACCGAGGCCGGGAACTTCGCCGGATGGGCGGTTGCCAGCACGATCATCGGCGTCTCGCCGGCAATGTTCTGGCGCGCCACGTGCACTGCCGTCGCGGTATGCGGGTCGAGCAGGTAGCCGTTCGAGGACAGTAACGCGCGAATTGTGGCTGCCGCCTCGTCGGCCGTCGCACGCCCAGCGTCGAAATCGGCGCGGATCCGAGACAGCGTGGCCTCCTCGATGGTGAAACCGCCTGACTGGCCAAGGCTCGCCATGTAGGCGCGCACCGTGGCCACGTTGCGTTCTCCGGCCTCGAACAGCAGGCGCTCGAAATTGGACGATACCTGGATGTCCATCGACGGCGATGTCGTCTCGACCACGCCCTTGGTGCGGTATTCGCCGGAGGCCAGGGTGCGCGCCAGAATGTCGTTGTCGTTCGTGGCGATCACCAGCCGGTCGATCGGCAGGCCCATGCGCTTTGCGGCATAGCCGGCGAAGATGTCGCCGAAGTTCCCGGTCGGCACGGTGAAGGACACCGGACGGTCAGGGCTGCCGAGCGAAATCGCCGACGAGAAGAAATAGACGATCTGGGCCATGATACGGGCCCAGTTGATCGAGTTGACGCCGGACAGCGCCACCCGGTCGCGGAAGCCATGGTTGTTGAACATGCCCTTCACCAGTGCCTGGCAGTCGTCGAAATTGCCTTCGACGGCCAGGGCGTGGACGTTCGTGGCGGTCGACGTCGTCATCTGGCGCCGCTGCACATCCGAAACCTTGCCGTTCGGATAGAGGATGAAGATGTCGGTGCGGTCGCGGCCGGCAAACGCGTCGATCGCGGCACCACCGGTGTCGCCCGACGTGGCGCCCGCGATCGTCGCATGCTGGCCACGCTCGGCCAGGATGTGGTCCATCAGCCGCGCCAGGAGTTGCATGGCCACGTCCTTGAAGGCCAGCGTCGGACCGTGGAAGAGTTCCAGCACGAATGTGTTCGGACCGCTTTGCACCAGCGGACAGACCGCATCGTGGTGGAAGGTCGCGTAGGCCTCGCGCACCAACCTTTCGAAGACGTCGCCCGAAATCTCGCCGCCCAGGAAAGGCGTCAGCAGCCGGATGGCGAGGTCGGGATAGGAAAGGCCGCGCATGGCGCGCAGATCGGCCGGGCTGAACTGCGGCCATTGCTTCGGTACGTAGAGGCCGCCGTCCCGGGCGAGACCCGCGAGGAGCGCGTCGGAGAAACCGAGTTCCGGAGCCTCGCCCCGCGTACTGATATAGTGCATGCTCAATGGTCCCTGACGTGGAAGCGGACCCGCGGCGCGCGAGCCTGCGAAATTGTGCGAACCGTCAGTCGCATTTTTGCCCGGCGGTTGCTATAGAGCGGCGGCTTTTCGGAAGGGAAATCTGGGTTCATGACGCGTCGATCAAATTTCGGTCGTTTTCTGACGGCTTTCGCCGTCGCCGGCTTTATCCTGGGCGTCGCTGGATGTCAGTCGGGCGGCGGCGCCAATATTCTCAAGCTGGGCGCCAAGGAGAAGAAGGCGGAGCCGGAACCCGGCAAGATCCTTGCCAGCGACCTGCTAGGCTATTGTCCCAAGGTGTCGATCAGGGAGGACACCGGCTTTTTCAACAAATACGCCAAGGGCGGCGAGGACGATCCCGCCCAGCTGATCTATCAGGGCTCTCTTACCGATGTCACCCGCGATTGCACGCGATCTGGCGGCATCCTGACCATGAACATCGGTGTTGCCGGCCGCGTCGTGCCCGGCCCGGCCAGCACCGGCGGCACGATTACCATGCCGATCCGCATTGCGGTTACGCGCGGCGACGAGGTGCTCTACTCCCAACTGCACAACTACCAGACGGCGCTTGGCGCCAACGCCACGCAGTTCGTGCTGAATGATCCCAACGTGCAGGTGCCGATCCCGGCCGAGCGCAGCCTGCAGGTCTTTGCCGGCTTCGACGAGGGACCGACAAAGAAGAAGACCGCCGAATAGCCCTGGGACGCGTCAGGCGTCTTCTGACCACTCCGACAGCGCCGCGACGACGCCCGGGAAGTCGGCCCAGCGCCTGATCACGGTTTCGGCGCCGGTCTCGGTCAGCACGTCGGCATGGCCGGGGTAGCTGTGCGTGGCGCCGGTGAAGCCGATCACGCGCATGTTGGCCTGCCGGGCACCGGCTATCCCGTGTACGGAATCCTCGACCACGAAAGTTCGGGCCGGATCGGCACCCAGCGTCTGGGCGGCATGCAGGAAGACATCGGGCGCCGGCTTCGGCTTCTTCGTCGGCGTGTCGAGGGACGAGAACAGGCGGCCGGCAAAGAACGGCATGAGGCCGGTCTTGGTCAGCATCATCTCGAGTCTCTCGCTGCTGGAATTGGAGCAGATACAGCGATTGGGCACGCTGGCGACGGCCTCGTGCGCTCCTTCGAGAGGACGCACATTGGCTTTCAGCCTGCGGTCGACCAGCGCCTCGGCCTGGTCGATCAGCGACGCCTGGAACGGTATTGCAGCCTTCTCCTCGATCCTCAGCATGATGTCGCTGAAGGTCAGGCCGGCATAGAGTTCCGAGATCTCCTCGCCGGTGATCGGATAGCCCGCCGCGGTCAGCAGCTCGGCCTCTGCGGCGGCCGCAATGACTTCGCTGTCGACGAGAACGCCGTCGCAATCGAAAATGATGAGATCTGGCTGCGGCATGGAATTCCACGGTTGCTGGGGTTGGCCCGGCGGACGGCGCCGGAGGTGCCGCGCAATACACGATGGCGCCGTGCTCGGCAAATCCGGTTGGCCGCTTCACTAAATATTTACGCTAAACGGTAACCATAACCGGAAGTGAACAGTAACGCGTAACCGGGTGCCAGAATGTCTGCAGCAGCGCTTCTCGACGATGAATCCTCCGTTGTCGCACAGCCGAAATGGCTGAACACCATTCTCAAGGGCGACTGCGTCGCCGCGCTGGAAACGCTTCCCGACAAGTCCGTCGACGTCATTTTCGCCGATCCGCCCTACAACCTTCAGCTTGAAGGCGAACTGTTCCGGCCGGACCAGTCGAAGGTCGATGCGGTCGACGACCACTGGGACCAGTTCGACAGCTTCGCCGCCTACGACGCCTTCACCCGCGCCTGGCTGCTGGCGGCGCGCCGCGTGCTCAAGCCCAACGGCACGATCTGGGTCATCGGCTCCTACCACAACATCTTCCGCGTCGGCGCCAGCCTGCAGGATCTGGGCTTCTGGATCCTCAACGACGTCGTCTGGCGCAAGACCAACCCGATGCCCAATTTCCGCGGCCGTCGCTTCCAGAACGCACACGAGACCATGATCTGGGCGTCGCGCGACCAGAAGGGCAAGGGCTACACCTTCAACTATGATGCGCTGAAGGCGTCGAACGACGACGTGCAGATGCGCTCCGACTGGCTGTTTCCGATCTGCACCGGCAATGAGCGGCTGAAGAACGAAAAGGGCGACAAGCTTCACCCGACGCAGAAGCCCGAGGCGCTGCTTGCCCGCGTCATGCTGGCCTCGACCAAGCCGGGCGACGTCGTGCTCGATCCCTTCTTCGGCTCAGGCACCACCGGCGCTGTGGCCAAGCGGCTTGGCCGCAACTTCGTCGGCGTCGAGCGCGAGCAGGCCTACATCGATGCCGCCAACGAGCGCATCGATGCGGTCCGCCCGATGAACCTCGCCGATCTCGAGGGCATGCCGAGCAAGCGGGCAGAGCCGCGCGTCGCCTTTGTCAGCCTTCTCGATGCCGGCGTCATGAAGCCGGGCACCATGCTCTACGATTCCAAGAAGCGCTGGGCCGCGCGGGTACGCGCCGACGGCACGCTGGCGGTCGGCGACACGGCCGGCTCGATCCACAAGGTCGGCGCCGTGGTGCAGGGGCTGGACGCCTGTAACGGCTGGACTTTCTGGCATTACGAGCGCAGCGGCGGTCTCACCCAGATCGACGAACTCCGGCGCATCGCACGCCTCGGCATGGAGCGCGCCGGCGCCTGACGCCGGCCGCTAGCGGACGCGGATTCCGAACCGCTCGAGATCGTTCTCGAGGGCGGTAGCGTCGGTGAACAGCACCGCCTGCCACCCGGCCTGCCTGGCGGCGTCGACATTCTTCTGGCTGTCGTCGATGAACAGGGTGGCCGCCGGTTCGAGCCCGAACGAGCGGACATGGTGGTCGTAGATGACACGGTCCGGCTTGATCGCCTTGATCTCGCCCGACACGGTGATGCCGCGCGGCTTTTCGAGAAACGGATAGCGGATGCGCGCCTCGGCGAAGGTGTCGGCGGCCCAGTTGGTCAGCAGCGTGACGTCGTGCCCGTCGTCGATCAGCCGCTCCATCAGGGCGACGCTGTCGTCATAGGCATGCGGCACCATCTCGTGCCAATGGCGTCGGAAATTGCGAATGTTTTCAGCATGATCGGGGTGGACAGCCAGGAGCTCGGCTTCCGCCTCCTCCCATGTCCGGCCGCGGTCCTGCTCGATGTTCCAGGGCGAGGTGCAGACATTCTCGAGGAACCACCTGCGCTCCTCCTCGTCGGGAATGAGCCGCAGGAACGGCAGTTCGGCGTCGTAATGGATCAATACCCGGCCGATGTCGAAAACGATGTGGCGGATCTCGCTCATGCCTTGTCTCCTGGTCGTGGCGCCCTGGTCGCGCCGGGTATCGCCGTTTCGATGACTTTCTTCATGACCGTCGGCAGCGCCTCGCCATGCAGGGTGGAAGCCGGCGACCAGCGGTGTCCGTCAGGCACCGGCCCGCCCGAAACCTTGGCCAGAAAGACCTCCAGTTCGAGCGAAAAATGCGTGAAAACATGGCTGATCTGGCCGGCTCTCCGCCAGTTTGCCGGAAAAGGGGCTGCTTTCTCCGTCGTTTCGCCGTCGAACCGTGCCGTCCAGCCTGTCGTCGGCACCTCGCTCATGCCGCCGAGCAATCCGCGCTCGGGACGCGTCCTCAGAAGCACCGACCCGTCATCGCGCTGGGCGACGAAGGCGGCCCCCCGGCGCAGCGGCTTGTCGGCCTTGGGCGCCTTGATCGGCAGCAGCTCGGGATCGCCCTCGACGAGAGCCAGGCAGTCCGACCGCAGCGGGCAGAGCATGCAGCGCGGCCGCCGTGGCGTGCAGATCGTCGCGCCGAGATCCATCATCGCCTGGGCGAAGTCGCCGGGACGCTGTCCGGGCACGAGTTTTTCGAGCAGCCTGCGGATTTCGGGCTTTGCCTCGGGCAGCGGAACGCGGATCGCAAACAGCCGCGCCATGACGCGCTCGACATTGCCGTCCATCACGGCGGCCGGCCGGTCGAAGGCGATCGCGGCGATCGCGGCGGCCGTGTAGGCGCCGATGCCCGGCAACTCGCGCAGGCCGGCCTCGCTGTCGGGGAAGCCCGAGCCGGGCAATGAGGCGACGAGGTCGGCGCATTTCTTGAGGTTGCGGGCGCGCGAATAGTAGCCGAGCCCGGCCCAGGCCTTCATGACTTCCTCGGTGTCGGCTGCGGCGAGGGACAATACGTCCGGCCACTTGTCGACGAATTTCTGGAAATAGGGTTTGACCGTCTCGACGGTGGTCTGCTGCAGCATGACCTCGGAGAGCCAGACGCGGTAGGGATCGGGTCGCGCGCCGGATTTCAGCGCGGCGGGCGCGACGCGCCACGGCAGTTCGCGATGCTGCGCGTCGTACCAGTCGAGGAGCCGGGCGGCGACGCTGCCGGCTTCACCCGGCGTCGCCGGTAAATCGGCAGCGGCGGGTGCCATTGCTCCCGGCTTTGGCCTATGGTGGGTTCTCTTCTGAGCGGGCATTGGAAAACGCACATGGCAGGGAAATCGGCCAACCGCAATCCTGTTGCGATAAGCGATCTCGCAACCGCGATCCTCGACCCGGTGCTGCGCAAGCGCGCCGGCATTTCGATCGGGCTGGTGCAGTCGTGGGACGAGATCGCGGGCCCGCGTCTCGCCAGCCGCTCGCGCCCGGAAAAAATCCAGTGGCCGCGCCGCGCGCATGAGGACGATCCGTTCGAGCCGGCAACCCTGGTGATCGCCTGCGAGGGAGCTGCAGCGCTCTACCTGCAGCACGAGACGGGTGAGATCATCGGCCGGGTGAACGCGTTTCTGGGCTTTGCGGCGATCGGCAGGATCAAGATCGTGCAGAAGCCGGTGTCCTCCGGCGGCCACAAGGCAAGGCCGGAGCCGCGGCCGCTGTCGCCGGCCGAGAAGTCGAAGATTACCGGCACCGTAGGCAAGATCGAGGATGACGGGCTGCGCGCTTCGCTGGAGCGGCTTGGCGCCACGATCCTCGCCAGCCGTAAGCCCGGAACGTGAGGTCGCCTCTCGCTTTCGTGAACGGCTGCGTGGCTTTGCGGGTTGGATTGGGGACGCGGATGCCCTAATTCGCGCCAAGTCTCGCTTTCTGGTGCCCAGACATTGCAAGATAACTCCACAATCAGGTGATTCGCATGATCCGTCCCTTGTCCCGCAGAACAGTCCTCTCGTCCCTGCTCGCCGTGCCTGCGGGCCTGGTCGTGGCGGCATGCAGCGATTCAAGCGACAAGGCTATGGCCGAGACGCCGGCGGCACCGGCCGAACCTGCAGCCGCCGCCGCGCCCGCGGTAGAAGCGCCCAAGTCGCAGGGCTCGGTCAACATGGCCAAGCTGCTCGAGGAAGGCGCGCTGCCGGACCAGATGCTCGGCAATGCCGACGCGCCGGTGACGATCGTGGAATATGCCTCGATGACTTGCCCGCACTGCGCGCATTTCCACGAGACGACGCTGCCCGAGCTGAAGAAGAAGTATATCGACACCGGCAAGGCCCGGCTGATCCTGCGCGAGTTTCCCTTCGACCCGCGCGCCGAGGCCGGCTTCATGCTGGCGCGCTGCTCCGGCGACAAGTATTTTCCAATGGTCGACGTGCTGTTCAAGCAGCAGCAGAACTGGGCTTCGGTGCAGAATGCGAAGGATGCGCTGCTGCAAATCTCGAAACTGGCCGGTTTTTCACAGGAGTCCTTCGAGGCCTGCTTGACGGACCAGAAACTTCTGGACGATGTGAGATCGGTGCAAAAACGCGGTGCAGATGAATTCAAGGTGGATTCCACGCCAACCTTCTTCATCAACGGCAATACCTACAAGGGGGCACTGACGATTGAGGAAATGTCGGCGATTATCGACGGCATGCTCTGACGCTTTCGCCGCGAGCGGGAAGGCGCGCTTCGGCGCGCCCGCGGACCCGCGCCGATGAAATTCTCCCGTCTCCGCCTTCTCGGATTCAAATCCTTCGTCGAACCCGGCGAATTCGTCATCGAGCGCGGCCTGACCGGCATCGTCGGTCCGAACGGCTGCGGCAAGTCCAATCTCGTCGAAGCGCTGCGCTGGGTCATGGGCGAAAGCTCATACAAGAACATGCGCGCCTCGGGCATGGACGACGTGATCTTTTCCGGCTCTGGCACACGGCCGGCGCGCAACACCGCCGAAGTCACGCTCTTCCTCGACAATAGCGACCGCACCGCACCCGCCGCCTTCAACGACGCCGACGAGCTGCAGGTGTCACGCCGCATCGAGCGCGAGGCGGGCTCCGTCTACCGCATCAACGGCAAGGACGCGCGCGCCAAGGACGTGCAGCTTCTGTTCGCCGACCAGTCGACCGGTGCCCGTTCGCCCTCGATGGTCGGGCAGGGGCGCATCGGCGAGCTGATCCAGGCAAAGCCGCAGGCGCGCCGCGCGCTGCTGGAAGAGGCGGCCGGCATTTCCGGCCTGCACACGAGGCGCCACGAGGCCGAACTCAGGCTCCGCGCCGCCGAACAGAACCTCGAACGCCTCGACGACGTCGTCGGTGAACTGGAGAGCCAGATCGAGAGCCTGAAGCGCCAGTCGCGCCAGGCTTCGCGCTTCAAGAACCTGTCGGCCGACATCCGCAAGGCGGAAGCGACGCTGCTTCACCTGCGCTGGTCGGTCGCCAAGGCGCAGGAGGCCGAGGCGCAGTCAGCGCTTGCCGCCGCGACCTCGCTGGTCGGCGAGCGCGCCAACGCGCAGATGGGCGCGGCCAAGGAACAGGCGGTCGGCGCCCACCGCCTGCCGGAACTGCGCGACGCGGAAGCCGCGGCGGCCGCAGCCTTCCAGCGCCTTTCGATCGCCAAGTCGCAGATCGAGGAAGAGGCCGAGCGCGTCCGCGCCCGCCATGCCGAACTGTCCCGGCGCATGCAACAGCTCGACGCCGACATCGCCCGCGAGGAGCAGATGGTGCGCGACAATGCAGGCATCCTGGAGCGCCTGGATGCCGAGGAAGCAACGCTGAAGCAGGAAAACGCCTCCTCGCTGGAGCGCGAGACGGCGACCCGCGAAGCGCTCGACACGGCGGTTGCCACGCTGAAGGTCAGCGAGGCGGCGCTCGAGCAGCTGACAGCGCAGCGCGCGGAGGCCGTGGCGACGCGCAACCAGCTCGAACGCCGGCTGCAGGAGACCTCGGAACGGCGCGACCGGCTGGAAAAACAGCTGGCAACCGTCGAGGCCGAAACGGCAGAGATCGCTGCGAAGATGGCGAGCCTTGCCGACCCGGCCGAGAAGAAGCAGCTCGCCGACGCAGCCCAGGCGGCGCTGGAGACGGCCGAGGCGCAGGCAGGCCAGGCCGAACAGGCGGTCGCCGCGGCGCGCAGTGCCGAAAATGCCGCTCGCCCGCCGGTTCAGGAAGCCAAGGCGGAACTGGCGCGGATCGAGACCGAAGCGCGCACGCTGGCCAAGATATTGAATGCCGCCACCGGCGACCTGTTTCCGGCCGTGCTGGAGCAGATCTCCGTCGACCGCGGCTTCGAAACGGCGCTGGGTGCAGCGCTTGGCGAAGACCTTGATGCAGCGCTCGACCGTGCGGCGCCTGTACACTGGGGCGAAGCCGAAAGGCTGGCTGACGACCCGGCGCTGCCGGACGGCGTGCGCAGCCTGGCAGAGGTGGTGCGGGCGCCGCGCCAGCTTGCCCGCCGGCTGGCGCAGATCGGCATTGTCGATGAGGCGGACGGCCGACGTGTGCAGTCGCTTCTGAAGCCCGGCCAGCGGTTGGTCAGCAAGCAGGGCGGGTTGTGGCGCTGGGACGGCCTGACGGCCAGCGCCGATGCCCCGACCGCCGCCGCCCAGCGGCTGGCGCAGAAAAACCGGCTTGTCGAACTCGACGCCGAGGCGGTGGCCGCAACCCAGAAATTGCGCGAGGCCGAGGCCAGGCAGGCGACCGCCGAGGCGGCGCTCCGCGAGCATGTTGCCGCCGAAGCGGCGGCGCGCCAAGCCTGGCGCGATGCTCAGCGCGCCGTCGGCGAGGCGAGGGACGCGCTGGCCAGGGCCGAGAAGGCCGCCGGCGAACTGGCCGGACGGCGCACCGCGCTCGGCGAAACCCGCACGCGCATCGGCGACGACCTGCGCGAGGCGAATGTCGCTTTCGCCGAAGCTGAGACCCAGCTCGAAACCGCGCCGGACCTCGGCGACCTGCGCGCAAGGCTCGACACGCTGTCGGGCCAGGTGGGGCGCGACCGCACCGCGCTTGCCGACGCGCGCGCCGTGCATGAGGGCCTGCGGCGCGAGACGGAAGCCAGGGCGCGCAGGCTCGAGGCGATTGGCGGCGACCGGCAGGCCTGGACGCTGCGCGCCGAGAACGCCGCGACCCAGATCGCCTCGCTCGGCGCCCGCCGCGTCGAGGCCGCGGCGGAAGTGGAAAAGCTCGCCGAGGCACCGGACGAGATCGACGCCAAGCGCCGCGCGCTGCTGACGCAGCTTTCAGAGGCCGAGCGGCTGCGCAAGGAGGCGGCCGACAGGCTGCAGGTGGCCGAGACCCGGCAGGCCGAGCTCGACAAGGCTGCAACCGGCGCCATCCAGGCGCTGTCCGAATCGCGCGAGCAGCGGGCACGCGCCGAGGAACGGCTGAGCGCCGCCGACGAGCGGCGCCGCGAGGCCGAGGCGCGCATCCAGGAGACGCTGAACACGCCGCCGCATCTGGCGATCCGCCAGACGGGGCTCGAAGCCGACAGCCCGATGCCCGACATGGCCGAGATCGAGCGGCGGCTCGACCGGCTCAAGATCGAGCGCGAGCGGCTGGGCGCCGTCAACCTGCGCGCCGAGGAAGAACAGCGCGAGCTGTCGGAGCGGCTTGAGACGATCGTTTCGGAGCGCGAGGACATCATCGAGGCGATCCGCAAGCTGCGCCAGGCAATCCAGAGCCTCAACCGAGAGGGCCGCGAGCGGCTGCTGGCCGCCTTCGAGGTCGTCAACGGCCATTTCCAGAAGCTGTTCTCGCATCTCTTCGGCGGCGGCACGGCAGAACTGCAGCTGATCGAGTCCGACGATCCGCTGGAGGCCGGGCTCGAGATTCTCGCCCGCCCGCCCGGCAAGAAACCGCAGACGATGACGCTGCTTTCGGGCGGCGAGCAGGCGCTGACGGCGATGGCGCTGATCTTCGCGGTGTTCCTGACCAACCCGGCGCCGATCTGCGTCCTCGACGAGGTCGATGCGCCGCTCGACGACCACAATGTCGAGCGATTCTGCAACCTGATGGACGAGATGGCTCAGTCGACCGAGACGCGCTTCGTCATCATCACGCACAACCCGATCACCATGGCGCGCATGAACCGGCTGTTCGGCGTGACGATGGCAGAGCAGGGCGTCAGCCAGCTCGTGTCGGTCGATCTCGATACCGCCGAGCAGCTGCGCGAAGCGAGCTAGAAACCGGGAAGGCTGCCGGGCCTTGCGAGGCACTGGCTGGGGCGCCTGGATTCGAACCAGGGATGGCGATACCAAAAACCGCTGCCTTACCGCTTGGCTACGCCCCATGAATCGACGCTGTGTCGAGTTCAGCGGCCTTATATTCAGTGTGATCGAAAAGCACAATCGCGAGAAGGGCCACGCACAGTTTTGCGTGGCCCCGTGCGGCTACGTGCCCCAGACGGCGAGCTCGTTGCCGGCGGGGTCGGTGAAATGGAAGCGCCGGCCGCCGGGAAACGGGAAGATCGGTTTCACGATATGGCCGCCGGCGGCTTCGACGGCGACAAGCGTCTCGTCGAGGTTTTCCGAATAGAGCACCGGCAGCGGTTTTGCCGGCGCCTCGGACGCCTCGGCCTGGAAGCCGCCCTCGAGCCCTTCGTCGAAGGCCGAATAGGTCGGGCCGTAGTCGGTGAAGGACCATGAGAAGGCGTTGCTGTAGAACGCCTTGACGGTGTCGAGCGTGCCGCCCGCGGCGGGCAGTTCGAGATAGTCGAGCTTGCCGGTCTGTTTCATCGTCGCCTCCTGTTCATGGTATGTTCTAACGCTAAGCGGCGATGCAAGCAAGAGAGGGTGGCAAGCTGGAAAAGCCATCCGGCCTAATCGATTGTAGAGCCGGTTCACCTTTCCGCTGGGTTGCCTTTTGCAGTGCAGCATTCTATCGCTCGGCCACCGAGCGCGGTTGCAGCCACGCGGCCACCGCCGGAGCGAGCAAGAAGGGGCCGGCATGACCAAGTGGGTCTACAGCTTTGGAGATGGCGCCGCCGAGGGACAGGCCGGCGACCGCAACCTGCTCGGAGGCAAGGGCGCAAACCTTGCCGAGATGTGCCGCCTCGGCCTGCCGGTGCCGCCCGGCTTCACCATCACCGCCGATCTCTGCAACTGGTACTATTCGAACGGGAAGGTCTATCCGGGCGACCTTGCCGAACAGGTCTCCAGGGCGCTCGACCATGTCGGCAGCCTGGCCGGCAGGCGCTTCGGCGATCCCGAAAAGCTGCTGCTTGTCTCGGTGCGCTCGGGCGCGCGCGCTTCGATGCCCGGCATGATGGACACGGTGCTGAACCTTGGCCTGAACGACGAGACGGTGAAGGCGCTGGCGCAGGATTCCGGCGACGCGCGCTTTGCCTATGACAGCTACCGCCGCTTCATCCAGATGTATTCCGACGTCGTCATGGGCCTCGAGCATGAGGTCTTCGAGGAGATTCTGGAAGAGGAGAAGGCGCGCCTCGGCCACGAGCTCGACACCGACCTGTCGGCCGACGAATGGCAGGAGGTTATCGGCCTCTACAAGGCCAAGGTCGAGGAAGAACTGGAAAGACCCTTTCCGCAGGACCCGCAGGAGCAGCTCTGGGGCGCCATCGGCGCCGTGCTGGCGAGCTGGATGAATCCGCGCGCCATCACCTACAGGCGGCTGCACGACATTCCCGAGAGCTGGGGCACCGCCGTCAACGTGCAGGCCATGGTGTTCGGCAACATGGGCGAGACCTCGGCGACGGGCGTCGCCTTCACGCGCAACCCGTCGACCGGCGAGAAGATGCTTTATGGCGAGTTCCTGGTGAACGCCCAGGGCGAAGACGTGGTGGCCGGCATCCGCACGCCGCAGAACATCACTGAGGCAGCGCGCATCGCTGCCGGTTCCGACAAGCCGTCGCTGCAGAAGATCATGCCCGAGGCCTTCGCCTCCTTCGTCGCCATTTCGAATCGGCTGGAGCGCCATTACCGCGACATGCAGGATCTCGAATTCACCATCGAGCGCGGCAAGCTGTGGATGCTGCAGACGCGCTCGGGCAAGCGCACGGCCAAGGCCGCGCTGAAGGTGGCGGTCGACATGGCGGCCGAGAGGCTGATCACCAAGGAAGAGGCGGTGGCCCGCATCGACCCGGGCTCGCTCGACCAGCTGTTGCACCCGACCATCGACCCGGCCGCGGCGCGCGACGTCATCGCCATCGGCCTGCCGGCCTCGCCTGGCGCGGCGACCGGCGAGATCGTGTTCTCCTCGCAGGAGGCCGAGGAAATGAAGGCCGCCGGCCGCAAGGTGATCCTGGTGCGTGTCGAGACCAGCCCGGAGGACATTCACGGCATGCATGCCGCCGAGGGCATTCTGACGACGCGCGGCGGCATGACCAGCCACGCCGCCGTGGTGGCGCGCGGCATGGGCAAGCCCTGCGTCTCGGGCGCCGGTTCGCTGCGCGTCGACTACCGCACCGGCCAGCTTTCGGTGATGGGCAAGACGCTGAAGAAGGGCGACATCATCACCATCGACGGCGCCAATGGCCAGGTGCTGATGGGGGCGGTCGCCATGCTGCAGCCGGAACTGTCCGGCGATTTCGCCTCGATCATGGAATGGGCCGACGGCATCCGCCGCATGAAGGTGCGCACCAATGCCGACACGCCGGCCGATGCGCGCATGGCGCGCTCTTTCGGCGCCGAGGGCATCGGGCTCTGCCGCACCGAGCACATGTTCTTCGAGGGCGTCAGGATCGCCGCGATGCGCGAGATGATCGTCTCCGACACCGAGGAGCAGAGGCGCAAGGCGCTGGCCAAGCTCTTGCCGATGCAGCGCTCGGACTTTCTCGAGCTGTTCGAGATCATGGCTGGCCTGCCGGTGACGATCCGCCTGCTCGACCCGCCGCTGCACGAATTCCTGCCCAAGACGGAAGAGGAGATCGCCGAGGTCGCCGCCGCCATGGGCGTGCCGGCCGAAAAGCTGCGCCAGCGCACCGAGGCGCTGCACGAGTTCAACCCGATGCTCGGCCATCGCGGCTGCCGGCTGGCGGTGTCCTATCCGGAGATCGCGGAGATGCAGACGCGCGCCATCGTCGAGGCGGCGATCGAGGCGGGCAGGAAGACCGGCAGCCCGGTGGTGCCCGAGATCATGGTGCCGCTGGTTGGGCTGAAGAAGGAGCTCGACTTCGTCAAGGCGCGTATCGATGCCGTGGCCAAGGCCGTGATGGAAGAGGCGGGCGTGACCATCGACTACCTGACCGGCACGATGATCGAGTTGCCGCGCGCTGCCCTGCGCGCCCATGTGATCGCCGAGACGGCGGAGTTCTTCTCCTTCGGCACCAACGACCTGACGCAGACGACCTTCGGCATCTCGCGCGACGATGCCGCGGCCTTCCTCGAGACCTACAGGATGAAGGGCATCATCGAGCGCGATCCCTTCGTGACGATCGACATTGACGGCGTCGGCGAACTGGTGCGCATGGCCGCAGAAAAGGGCCGCGCGACGCGACCCGACATCAAGCTCGGCATCTGCGGCGAGCACGGCGGCGACCCCGCCTCGATCGGCTTCTGCGAGGAGGTCGGGCTGGACTACGTGTCGTGCTCGCCCTACCGTGTGCCGATCGCCAAACTGGCGGCCGCCCAGGCGGCGGTCAAGAAGGGCGTCTAGGCAGCCCTCCGGCAGAGGCGTCGGCGGCCCGCTCAGGCCGTCGGCACGGCCTCCACTTGCACCTTGTCGGGATAGAAGGCGCCGTGGTCCTTGATCAGCGCCATCTCGTCATAGGGGTTTTCATAGGCCCACATGACGTTGGCCTCGCCTTCGCCCGACGCGCTGGCGCTCCAGTAGGAGGCGTCGCCCTTGTAGGGGCAGTGGGTCGAGGCGTCGGTACGCTTCAGGAACTCGAAGTAGATGTCCTCGAAGGGGATGTAGAAGACCGCTGGGTAGTTTTCCTCGCGCATCATCAGCGCCCTGTCTGTCGAGGCGACGATGGCGTCGGCATGCCTGACCGTTACGACGCCCGAAAACCGTTCGACACTGATCTCGCGCGCCGGGTTGCGCTGGAATCCGGGCGACGGGTTTGCTGCAATGTTCATGGCCACGCTCCTTGTTCGGGCAGCAACGCGCTATGCGCACCTGCCGTTCCCAAGGGACCTAGGTATCGCGAAGTCGCTGCGCCACCACCCAGGCTTCGGCCTGGTCGAGGCTCTTTTCCAGCCGGTCGAACAACTCGTCGAGTTCGGCCTGTGAAATGATCATCGGCGGGCAGATGGCGATGGTGTCCCCGAGCGCACGCAGGATGGCGCCGTTCTCCTCGATCAGCCGCGAAGTTTCCGGCCCCACGCCCTTCTTCGGGTCGAAGGAGCGCTTTGTCCGCTTGTCGGCGACGAACTCGACGCCGCCCATCAGCCCGCAGGAGCGCGCCTCGCCGACCAGCGGATGCTCGCCGATCCGCGCCATGCGCCGCTCGAAGGCCGGAATCAGCTTCCGCACCTGGCCGACGATGTCGCGCTTCTGGTAGATCTCGATCGCCTTGACGCCGAGCGCGCAGGAAAGCGGATGGCCGCCATAGGTGAAGCCGTGCGAAAAGCTGCCGAGCTTTGCCGAATGGTCGACATAGGCCTGGTAGACGTCCTCCGGCACCATGACGGCGCCGAGCGGCGCATAGGCCGAGGTAAGCTGCTTGGCGGCCGAGATGGTCTTTGGCCGCATGCCCAGCGTCTGGCTGCCCCAGAAATTGCCGGTGCGCCCGAACCCGGTAATCACCTCGTCGGCGATCAGCATGATGTCGTGTTCGTCGAGGATCGGCTGGATCGCCGCGAAATAGGTCTGCGGCGGCACGATGACGCCGCCGGCCCCCATCACCGGCTCGGCAATCATCGCCGCGATCGTTTCCGGCCCCTCGCGCTCGATCATGTCCTTCAGCGACTGCGCCAGCCGCGCCACGAACTCGGCCTCGCTCTCGCCCTCTGCCGCGAAACGGTAGTAATGCGGGCAGTCCGTGTGCAGCACGCGGTCGACCGGCAGGTCGAAACCATTGTGGTTGCCGGCAAGCCCGGTCAGCGAGGCGGACATCACGGTGACGCCGTGATAAGCCTTGATGCGCGAGATGATCTTCTTCTTGTCGGGCCGGCCGAGCGCATTGTTCATGTACCAGGCGAGCTTGACCTGCGTGTCGTTGGCCTCCGAGCCCGACGAGGTGAAGAACACCCGCGAAATCGGCACCGGCGCCAGTTCCTTCAGCTTCTCGGCAAGCTCGATGGCCGGTTCCGTGCTCTTGGCGCCGAACAGGTGGTAGAAGGGCAGGGCGCGCATCTGCTCAATGGCCGCCTCGATCATCTCCTCGTCGCCGAAGCCGAGCCCCGCGCACCACAGGCCCGACATGCCCTCGATATAGGAGCGGCCCTGCGTGTCGAAGACATAGACGCCCTGGCCGCGCTCCATGACGACCGCGCCGGTTTCGGCGAGCTTGTGGATTGGCGTATAGGGATGGACGAGCGCGTTGATGTCGCGCGTCTGGAGATTGCTTAGCGGCGGTTTGTCGAGCACGGGAGACTCCGGGGCAGGGATGCGCCGATCTAAGCCGATTTTGGCGGGTGCGGGAAGGGGAGAGCCGGTCTGTAGCGTGATGAGCCCTAGAGTGCGCCGACCTTCCGAAGGTCGTTGTCTGGTTCATAGGCGACGTAGGCGAAGCGGGTGCTGTCGGGTGCCCAGGAGTTGACGTTGATCGTGCCCTGTCCGCCCGGTAGCGCGACGAGGTCGCGCTTGCCGGAGCCGTCCGGTTTCATCAGCCGCAGGATGACGTCCCTGTCGGCCGGGTGGCCCTGGGTGCCTTCGGGGTAGCTGAGATAGACCACGGCCCCGCCGTCGGGCGAGGGGTGCGGAAACCAGTTGACCCTTTCGTCATGCGTCAGCTGCTCGACGCCGGAACCGTCGGGGCGCATGCGAAAGCACTGCGCATGGCCGGGCGAGGCGCGCTCCGAATTGAAATAGATCCAGGCACCGTCCGGCGAATATTCCGGTCCGTCATGGGGCAGGTCGAGGTCGGTGAGGCGGCGGTTCTCGCCGCCCTCAGCGGGCAGGGTGAAGATGTTGATGCGCTTCCTGCCCGCGCGCTGCTCGACCGCGACATAGGCGAGCGTTTCTCCGTCGGGCGAGATGCCGTGCAGGTAGCAATGGTGCGGGTGCTCCTGCGGGGCCGAAACGCGGCGCGGCTCGCCGCCGGCGATCGGCAGAGCGTAGATGTGGCCGTCGTCGCTGCTCGCATAGACCGTGCTGCCGTCGGGCGACAGGACATGGTCGTTGTTGAAGCTGTCGATGCCGCCTGAATCGAGCCTCGCCGGTGCCACGCTGCCGTCGATGCGGACGAGCCAGAGCTCGCCGCCGGCATTGACGAGCAGGTTTCGGCCGTCGCGCGTCCAGTTCGGCGCCTCGATCAGGCCCTCGACTGCGAGCAGGACAGAGGCGGTACCGCGGTCGAGGTCGAAGATGCAGAGTTCCGAGCGCTGGCCGGCGGCCAGTTTTCGGCCACGCGGCTTGATGGGCCAGTGTTCGATCGTCGGCACCTGAGGATCCCCGCCGGTTGCCTGCCCGGAGCAGGCGGCAGCGGGCAGAGGCTATCATGGCGTGCTCGGCCCGCAAGGCCGACCGGACGGCGCAGATCTCAGGCGGCGGCCTTGAAGACGTCGAGCAGGCCGGCATAGGAGGCGGCGATTCCGGCGAGCGGGCTGGCGCTGCGCGCCGTCGTCTCGACCTTCAGTCGGCCGCCATTCACCGGCAGGGTCAGGAGCAGGAACTGGCGCGTCTCACCCGTGCCGACGGCGGCCGCGGCGGCGTGGTGGGCAGCGCCTTCGGCCTCGACCGTCATCTTGAAGAGGAGCGTGCCGCCGACGGCGTCGAGGGCGCCGCGCACCACATTCTCGAACTCCGAGTCGGAAACGGCGCGGGCAGGCGGCGGCAGCATTCTGGTTCGCGGGGCGGGGAGGAGGGTCAGGCTACCGGACACGGAATCCGGCGCGGTATGCTTGGCTGTTTCAACGTCCATGACGTCACCCTTCGGCCTTGTGCAAAGCTCCCCGCCAAGGTCGACCATTTACAGCGACGATGGCCGGATTGTGGCGCCGCGGGTTTGCGGAAGGGAAGCCCACAGACAACTGGACAAATCGGACGATCGCGCCACTATGTCCCAAAGACTGTTCTGGGAGGAACGCAATGCTCGGACTGATGCAGGAATGGCCGCTGCTCTGCCACAAGATACTTGACCACGCGGCCCGCCAGCATCCGGACCGGGAGATCGTCTCGCGCTCCATCGAGGGCCCGATCGTGCGCACCACCTACCGGGAGGCGCGCGAGCGCGCGCTGAAGGTTGCCGAGCGGCTGGAGCGCGACGGGTTTTCCACTGGCGACCGCATAGCGACACTGGCCTGGAACACGGCGCGCCACTTCGAGGCCTGGTACGGCATCATGGGCATGGGCGGCGTCTACCACACGCTGAACCCCAGGCTGTTTCCCGACCAGATCGCCTGGATCATGAACCATGCCGAGGACAAGGCGATCTTCGTCGACCTGACGTTCGTGCCGCTGATCGAGAAGATCGCCCCGGCGGTGAAGTCGCTGCGGCAGGTGATCGTGCTGACCGACAGGGCGCATATGCCCGAGACGGCGCTGCCCAACGTCGTGGCCTACGAGGAATGGCTGGAGGAGGCCGCCGGCGGCTATCGCTGGAAGGCGCTCGACGAGAATGCCGCGGCCGGCATGTGCTACACCTCGGGCACGACAGGCGACCCGAAGGGCGTCGTCTACAGCCACCGTTCCAACGTGCTGCACGGCATGATTGCCGCGATGCCCGACGCGATGGGGATTTCCTCGCGCGACGTCATCCTGCCGGTAGTGCCGATGTTCCACGCCAATGCCTGGGGCCTGGCGCAGAGCGCGCCGATGATCGGCGCCAAGCTGGTGATGCCCGGCGGCAAGATGGACGGACCGTCGATCTGCGAGTTGCTCAACACCGAGAAGGTGACCTTCTCGGCCGCCGTGCCGACGGTCTGGCTGATGCTGCTGCAATATCTCGAGGAGACCGGCGAGACGCTGCCGCACCTGAAGAAGGTGGTCATCGGCGGCTCGGCCTGCCCGCGCGCCATCACGCAGAAGTTCCAGGACAATTACGGCGTCGAGGTGATCCATGCCTGGGGCATGACCGAGATGTCGCCGCTCGGCACGCTGGCGACGCTGAAGCCTGAATGCGCGGAGTTCGAGGGCGAGAAGCTGCTCGACGTGCGCATGAAGCAGGGCCATGCGCCGTTCGGCGTCGAGATGAAGGTCACCGACGACGAGAATGTCGAGATGCCGTGGAACGGCCAGAAATTCGGTCGCCTGAAGGTGCGAGGCCCGGCGGTGGCGCGCGCCTATTACGGCGGCGCCGGCGCCGAGCAGTTCGACGAGGAAGGCTGGTTCGATACCGGCGACGTCGCCCATATCGACCCGCTCGGCTACATGCAGATCACCGACCGTGCAAAGGACGTCATCAAGTCGGGTGGCGAGTGGATTTCGACGATCGACCTGGAAAACCTTGCCGTCGGCCATCCCGAGGTGCTGGAGGCGGCGGTCATCGGCGTGCCGCACCCGAAATGGGCCGAGCGGCCGCTGCTGATCATCGTGCGCAAGCCGGGCAAGGAGCCTCAGAAGGCTGCCATACTGGAGTTCATGGAAGGCAAGGTGGCGAAGTGGTGGATGCCCGACGACGTCGCCTTCGTCGACGAGATTCCGCACACGGCGGCAGGCAAGATCAAGAAGACCGCGTTGCGCGACCAGTTCAGGGATTACCGGCTGCCGACGCAATGAGGCGGCCGGCGCGTTCATTTCGGCTTCAATCGGAGCGGGAAAGCCGGTAAGAAGCGCGCGGCACAGGACAGCGGGGCGGCGACTGCAATGGCTGACTATACCGAGGCGCCGGTTTCGCGTGCGGCGGCGCTTGGCCGCCGGCTAGCGGTGTTCTCGGCCATCGTGTTTGCCATCGCCGCGCTGGCGCACCGCTTCGGGCTGCTGGCCACGCCCGATGTCATTCCCGTGCTCGGCGTCGTCGCTGCGCTGGCGCTGCTTTCGCTGGCTTTCGCGGCGCGCGGGCTGCAGCAATTGTGGACCTATGGCGGCGAGGGCGGCGGCAATGTGCTTGCCGCCGTTCTGGTTGCCTGCCTGGTGCTGACGCCCTTCTCGGTCGCATTGTATCGCGGCCTGACCCTGCCAAGCCTCGATGACATCTCGACCGACACGGACGACCCGCCGGTACTCTCCGCCGCGACCGTGGAGCGCAAGCCGGGGATGAATGTCATCGAGCCCTTCACGCCCGAGCGGCGCAAGCTGCAACACGATGCCTATCCGACGGCGACCGGCCGGCGCTACGGCGCACCGATTTCGCAGGTGGCCGACTCGGTGAACGACGTGCTCGATGAACGCGGCTGGACCGTGCTGGTGCGGCCGGAAAGCGTGGAGGCGACCGAGGTCACCTTCGAGGCCGTCGCCAGGACTCTGGTGATGGGGTTTGCGTCGGATGTCGCCATAAGGCTCATCGACGAGGGCAACTCGACCTATGTCGACATGCGCTCTGCCTCGCGTTACGGCGCGCATGATTTCGGCGACAATGCACGTCGTATCGAGGCTTTTCTGGCCGATCTCGACGTCGAGATCGCTTATCTGACGGTCGTGGTTCCAGTCGAGGAGCCGCCGGCGCCGAAACCAGTCGCACCCGAGCCGGAGCCCGAGCTCGCCGTGCCGGACGAGCCGGCCGAACCGCTAGACCGGTCGGAAGATCCCCCCGATTGACGGGGCGCCGTCGGTCTCGACGGCTGCCCTGGCGACCAGGTCCTCGAGATGCGCCAGCACCGAGAGCCCAGCTGCGCCGTGCAGGCGCGGATCGGTATCGGTGTAGATGCTGCGGACGATGTCCGGAATCGACCGGTCGCCCAGCCGCAAACGCTCCAGGATCGCGCGCTCGCGCATCTTGCGATGCCCCTTCAGCCCGCGCAGGAAGGCGCGCGGCTTGTCGACCGGGCCGCCATGGCCGGGCAGCAACTGACGGTCCTCGCGCGCCAGCAGGCGGTCGAGAGAAGCTATGTAGTCGGACATCGCGCCGTCGGGCGGCGCGACGATGGATGTCGACCACGCCATGACATGGTCGGCCGAAAACAGGATTCCGGTGCCCTCAAGCGCGAAGGCAGCG
This sequence comes from Alphaproteobacteria bacterium, assembly GCA_018823835.1. Classification (GTDB taxonomy): domain Bacteria; phylum Pseudomonadota; class Alphaproteobacteria; order Rhizobiales; family Rhizobiaceae; genus CAMYMG01. Next base: position 30,544 of record JAHJHT010000003.1, read on the forward strand.
TGGTTGGCGCAGTGGCCCGGGGTGAGGACCGTGCGCAGCGACCAGCCGTCGCCTGACACAACTTCCTCGTCCGCGAGAGCGACATCGGGCGAGAATTCCATATCGGCGCTGGCGTCGAGCGGGTTGATCTCGCCGGTATGGAGCGGCCGGGCCGGCCGATGCGGCCCCTCGGCGCAGACTATCGCGCCTGTAGCTTCCGAAAGCCGCGCGGCCAGCGGCGAGTGGTCGCGATGCGTGTGGCTGACGAAAATGTGGCTGACCGGCCGGCCGGCGATCGCGGCAACAAGCGCCCGGTAATGCGGCTCGCTTTCCGGGCCTGGGTCGATCACGGCCAGGCTGTCACGCCCGACGATGTAGCTGTTGGTGCCGTGAAAGGTGAAGGGCCCCGGATTGTCGGCGGTGACGCGCACCACGCCGGGCGCAACTTCGACGGCATGCTCGTGCTCGGGCGTGAAACGTACGTCGAATTCCAATGTCATCGGGGCCCGCTGTGTGAACTGGTCAAAACCGTTTGCCGCCTTGCACGGAAGCACATATACCGAAAAAACATCTGGGCATACGCGCCTGAACACGAGCCGACTGGAGACTGACGATGGCGATCGCTACTACCGCAAGACCACTTGTTTCGCTGGCGCTGCCAGAAAAGGGCGCGGCCAGGTTCGCCATGCAGTTCGGCATCGCGCTGCTCGGCACGCTGGCGCTGACGCTGTCGGCCAAGACCAAGGTGATGCTCGGACCGGTCGACCTGTCGCTGCAGACGCTGGTCATCCTGCTGATCGCCGTCAGCTTCGGCATGCGCCTCGGCGTCGCCACGCTGCTGCTTTACATGGCAGAGGGCGCGATGGGCTTTCCAGTGTTCCAGAGCACGCCTGAAAAGGGCATCGGCATCGCCTACATGCTGGGCTCGACCGGCGGCTACCTGGCCGGCTTCGTGGTCATGGCGGCAATCGTCGGCTGGGCCGCCGACCGCGGCCTCGACCGCAATCCGTTCAAGCTGTTCGGTGTCATGCTGGTTGCCGAAGCCGTTATGATGGCGATGGGCTTTGCCTGGCTGGCGACGCTGATCGGTGCCGACAAGGCATGGCAGTTCGGTGTCGCGCCGTTCGTCGTGCCGGACCTGATCAAGGTCGCGCTGGCCGCCGCCATCGTGCCGGCCGTCTGGTCGCTGCTGCCCGGCAAGCGCTGATTATGGGCTGACGCGCCGCCGTTATTCGGCGGCGCGGCGCTCCGCCGCCTTGTGCAGCGAGTGCGATTCGCCGCGGCCGATCGCATAGTAGAGAAGGCCGCCGGCCGCCGCTTCCGCCGGATCGTAGAGATTGCGGCCGTCGACCACGACCGGATTGGCGAGTTCCGCTTTCAGCTTGCCGAAATCGACGATGCGGAACTGCTTCCACTCCGTGCAGATGACCAGCGCGTCGGCGCCCTTGAGGGCTTCCTCCTTGCTGTCGGCAAGCACGAGGTCGGCACGATCGCCGTAGATGCGTCGGGTCACCTCCATCGCTTCCGGATCATAGGCCTGCACGCGAGCGCCTGCCGCCCAAAGACTTTCCATCAGATCCCGGCTCGGCGCGTCGCGCATGTCGTCGGTGTTCGGCTTGAAGGCGAGGCCCCAGACGGCAATGGTGCGGCCGTTGAGCCGGCCGTCGAAGATCTGGTCGAGCTTGCCGAACAGCACCGTCTTCTGGACACGATTGACCGCCTCGACGGCTTCGATCAGCCGTGCTTCCAGGCCGACCGACGCGGCGGTGCTGACCAGCGCGCGCACGTCCTTGGGGAAGCAGGAGCCGCCATAGCCGCAGCCTGGATAGATGAAGTGGTAGCCGATGCGTGGGTCCGAGCCTATGCCCTGGCGCACGCTCTCGATGTCGGCACCGAGCCGCTCTGCGAGGTTGGCGATCTCACTCATGAAGCTGATCTTGGTGGCGAGCATGGCATTGGCGGCATACTTCGTTAGTTCCGCCGAACGCGTGTCCATGAACATCAGCTTGTCATGGTTGCGGTTGTAGGGCGCATAGCATTCGCGCATCAGGCGCTGGACCTTGTCGGAGCCGGTTCCAATGATGATGCGGGCGGGCCGTGCGAAGTCCTCGAGCGCGCTGCCTTCCTTGAGAAACTCCGGATTGGAGCAGACGTCGAAATCGAACGCGGTTCCTCGCTCGGCCTGCGCGCTGGCGATGCGGCCCGCAACCAGCTCGACGGTGCCGACGGGCACCGTCGACTTGTTGACCACGACCTTGTAGCCGTCGATATGGGCGCCGATGGTCGCCGCCACGTCGAGCACGTGGGAGAGGTCGGCCGAGCCGTCTTCGCCGGGCGGCGTTCCGACGGCGTTGAAGATCAGCGTTCCAAACGCGATGGCAGTGCTGGCGTCGGTGGTAAAGGAGAGCCTGCCGTCCTCGACATTGCGGACGACGACGCTTTCGAGGCCGGGTTCGAAGATCGGCACGACGCCCTTGCTGAGGCCTTCGATCTTCGCGGCGTCGACGTCAACGCAGATGACCTGATGGCCGACATCGGCGAGGCAGGCCCCGGTGACCAGGCCGACATAGCCCGTTCCGAATATGGTGATCTTCATGGCGTCTCTACCGGGTCAAATTGAACTGGTGCCAGCGCGATGGCCTGGTCGCGAATACAGCCATTTTGGCGGCGCGGCAACCTGGCACGGCCGGGTTGGAAGTCGTGCCCCGGGGGTGGGATGGGCGGTCGAGCAAGGCTCTGCTTGCCCGCGCAGTGATTGACCGGTAGGGGCGGAATCGCTAAACGCGAAGCTTGCAGTTGATCAGCAAATCGGGCGATCTATAGTCAGCCGCGCGACGGTCCTGCGCAGTTGATTGCAAGTTTATTCGTGCAATACATGCAGGCAGGGATACGCGTTATGCAGGTTGTTTTTGTCACCTTCCCAGGGCTCTTGCCCGGAATTGATGCGTCGAATGATTGAGGTTCGACCGCTCGGCCTGCACGGCGTCTACGAGATCACGCCCAAGCGCTTTGGCGACGAGCGCGGCTTCTTTTCCGAGACGTATAACGCTGCAGCCCTCTCAGAACAGGGCCTGACCATGACGTTCTGCCAGGACAACCAGTCCTTGTCGAAGCCTGCCGGCGTGTTGCGCGGGCTGCACTACCAGTTGCCGCCCGTTGCACAGGACAAGCTTGTGCGGGTGCTGCGCGGTGCCATCCTCGATGTCGCTGTCGACATCAGGAAGTCTTCGCCATCCTTCGGCAAGTGGCTGTCGCTTGAGGTCTCCGCGGCCAGGTGGAACCAGATTCTCGTGCCGAAGGGCTTTGCGCATGGCTTCGTCACGCTCGAACCCGACACCGAGGTGGCCTACAAGGTGTCGCAGCCCTATTCGCGCGAACACGAACGCTCTATCCGTTTCGACGATCCCGACCTTGCGATCGACTGGCGAGTGCCCGCATCCGCACTCACCCTGTCGGAGAAGGACCGGGCGGCGCCGCTTCTCGCCGAGGCGGCGCTATTCGACTAGGCCGGCCGGCGGCGCAGCCGCCATGGTGACAACACGACCTTACGGGAACATCGCGAGCCATGAACATATTGCTGACAGGCGGAGCCGGTTTCATCGGATCGGCGCTATGCCGGCACCTCTGCACGACGCCCGGCAACCGGGTCACCAATGTCGACAAGCTGACCTATGCCGGCAATCTGGCGTCGCTTCGGCAGATCGAGAACTACCCGAACTACCGCTTCGTGGAGGCCGACATCTGCGATGCCGCGGCAATCTCGGCGCTGCTGCGCGAGGAGGCGATCGACACGGTGATCCACCTGGCCGCAGAGAGCCATGTCGACCGCTCGATCGACGGACCGGCGGCCTTTATCGAGACCAACATCGTCGGAACCTTTCGCCTGCTGTCGGCAGCGCTCGAGCACTGGCGTCGCATGACTGGCGAGGACAGGGCGCGCTTCCGTTTCCACCACGTCTCGACAGACGAGGTCTTCGGCGACCTGCCGCATGACGGCAGCCTGTTTTCGGAAAAGACGCCCTATGCGCCGTCCTCGCCCTATTCCGCCTCGAAGGCCGCGTCAGACCATCTCGTGCGTGCTTGGCATGCGACCTACGGTCTGCCGGTCGTCGTCTCCAACTGCTCCAACAATTACGGTCCGTTCCATTTCCCCGAAAAGCTCATCCCGCTGAGCATCCTCAACGCGCTCGAGGAAAAGCCGATTCAGCTCTACGGCAGCGGCCTCAACGTGCGCGACTGGCTCTTCGTCGACGACCATGCGCGTGCGCTCGAGGCGGTGGCCTCGCGCGGCGTGCCGGGCCAGAGCTACAATGTGGGCGGGCGCGCCGAGCGCACCAACCTCAGCGTTGTCGAGGCGATCTGCGATACGCTGGACGAGATGAAGCCGCGCCGCGGCGGCGCCTCCTACCGCAGCCTGATCACCTTCGTCGACGACCGGCCGGGGCATGACCGCCGCTACGCCATCGACGCCTCCAAGATCGAGCGCGAACTGGGCTGGCGGCCGAGCGAAACCTTCGAGAGCGGGCTGAGGAAGACGGTGGCCTGGTATCTCGCCAACGACTGGTGGTGGAAGCCGATCCGCGACGGGCGTTATGCCGGCGACAGGCTGGGCATGGCCGAAAAGGCGGCGCCGTGAGGCTGCTGGTCACCGGGCGAGACGGCCAGGTCGCGCGCAGCCTGACGGAGCGTGCGGCCGATTTCCCGCAGATCGACCTGCTGACGACGACGCGGGCCGAGCTGGATCTTGCAAGGCCCGAGACGGTGGCCGCGACGATCGCCGCCGCAAGGCCCGACATCGTCGTCTCTGCCGCCGCCTACACCGCCGTCGACCGTGCGGAGGACGAGGCCGAGCTTGCCTTCGCGATCAACGCGGCCGGTGCAGGCGCCGTCGCCGCAGCGGCCGCCGCCATCGGCGCGCCGGTGATCCATCTTTCGACCGACTATGTTTTTTCCGGCGGCAAGACCGAGGCTTATGACGAGTACGACGAACCGGACCCGCAGGGTGTCTACGGCCGCAGCAAGCTTGCCGGCGAAGCGGCCGTCGCGGCGGCAAATGCGCGCCATGTCATCCTGCGCACCGCCTGGGTCTACAGCCCGTTCGGCCGCAATTTCGTCGCCACGATGCTCGCCCTGGCGCGCGACCGCGACAGCCTGCGCGTGGTGGCCGACCAGCAGGGCAACCCGACATCGGCGCTCGACATAGCCGACGCCATACTGGGCGTCGCAGCGAGGCTCGGCGCCGGGGCGCGGCCCGACCATTTCGGCGTCTTTCACCTGGCCGGAAGCGGCGACACCAGCTGGAGCGGGTTTGCGCGCGAAATCTTCGCGGCAAGCGGCAGGCACGGCGGCCCGACGGCCGAAGTGACCGACATCGCCACGCAGGACTATCCGACGCGGGCGACGCGGCCCGCCAACTCGCGCCTTTGCTGCGACAAGCTCGAGCGGATCTACGGCTGGCGCTCGCCGGCCTGGCAGGTTTCCTGTGACCGCGTGATTGCCCGCCTGGTTGCACCCTGAAAAACGGCAAAGCGTCTCCGTTGCCACGCCTGCCTTCGCATCTGGCCATTGTGCTTCATTGTTTGCCTCCGCTCGTGCCCGCAAGCGGAGGCCGGGAAGACGGGGCGCGGGGCCGTGCCTTCCGACTGCAAATACGTGGCGCGGCATCCGCGCCCCGTCCGGCGTTCTTTGGCCTTCCCATCCCCCACGGAAAACGGACCTTCCGGCATGCGCCGGTGGATTCTACGTCGCGGCGCCAACGACATACGGGCGCCTGGTCTCCGTCGCATCTGCGCGGAGAATCTCGGGGACTCCGGGTCAACCCTCCGGTTCGGCGGCCACGTTAGCCGCATCCCCGAAGCGCCGGCTCCTCCCCGCAAACCACCGTCATGACCGGCGTTCCCGCAGGAGGAGCTGCCGACAATTCTACGAGAGTTTATGATGGCGTGGATGAAGTCGTCATGCGGCGAACGCAGGGCAGGCTGCTGGCGTGCGCCTGACTGGCCATGTCTAGTAGAGCGCGCGTTGACCAAGCGGAAACAAGTACTTCAGCTTCGCCGAGGAGCCGCAGTTAAAAAATCCCAAGTCTGGAAAGTGTTATCCCTCGAAACTGCGGGTGGGAGCTGCTAGTTACCGAGTATCGCACGAATCATTTGTTTTGCGCGTTGATGAGTGCTGAAGGAACATCGAATCCGATGGAGAAGTCTTCAAAAGAACCGGTTTCCTCTCTGCCTGGGGATGAAACTCAAGCCGCAAAAGTGAGACGGCCAAGAAAGGCGCCTGTTGCAAAGGCGACCGGGCAGACACTTCGGCAGTTGCATGAGGCACATGCCGGCAAGGTTTCGGACAAGTGGTCGATCTATCTCGACACCTACGAGGAAGTTCTATCGGACTTGCGGGACAAGCCGGTGCGCCTGCTCGAGATCGGCGTCCAGAATGGTGGGTCGCTGGAAATCTGGCGAAAGTTCTTTCCAAAGGCCGAACTGGTGCTGGGTTGTGACGTCGACGCGGCATGTGGCGAGCTCGAATTCGATGACCGGGAGATCGCGATCGTCATTGGCGACGCCGACAGCGCCGAGGTCGAGCGCCAGATTGTCTCGCGCGCGAAGCAACTGGACGTCATCATCGATGACGGATCGCACAAGTCGTCGGGCATCATCGGCAACTTCGCGCGCTACTTCCCACACCTGTCCGACGGTGGCATCTACATCGCCGAGGACATGCACTGCAGCTACTGGGAAAGCTTCGAGGGCGGCCTCTACGACCCGCTTTCCGCTCTCGCCTTCTTCAAGCGACTGGTCGATGTGATCAACAGCGAACACTGGGGCATCGCGCGCTCCCGCGCCGAAGTCCTTGCTTCATTCGCCGAGAAATTTGACCTCGCCCTCGACGCGGAAGTGCTTTCCTCGGTTCATTCGGTCGAGTTCAGGAACTCGCTCTGCGTCATCAGGAAGCGTGCGCCCGAACGCAATGTCCTGGGGCCGCGCAGCATCGCCGGTTCCGAGGCACTGGTGGCGCCGGGCGCCTTGTCCGCCGGCGGAAAGGTCAGCCGGCCCCCTGACCAGACGGCGAACCCATGGACGCTGGGTTCCACGACCATTGAAGACGAGATCGTCGCAGGCCGGCAAGTCGACGAGCGGCAGTTGATGCAGGCGATCACCGAACGCGACGGCAGGATCGCTGCGCTCAATGCCGATATGCGGGGAGTCGAACGGGCAATCTCGGAAAGCCGTGAAGCGGAACGCAGGCTGAAGGCGGAACTTGCCGGGCGCGATCGCAAGGTCAGCGTTCTTGAGGCAGACCTGCGGGAACTGACGCTGCAGGCCCAGTCATTGCGAAAGCGCCTGGCCTCGTCGGAAATGGCGACGCTGCAGCTCAGGCAATCGACAAGCTGGCGCATCACGGCACCGCTGCGTGCCCTGTCCCGCCATGCCGGCGCGCTGGGGAGGAATCTCGGCCGTGCCTTTCGGCTGGTCTGGTGGCTGGCGAGCGGCCAATGGCGCAGGGCATTGCGGGCGGCGCTCCCCTATTATCACCGCTACGTGCCCGTGAAGTGGCGGGCGATGCTGCCGGACCGGGTCGCCCAAGGGCTCAAGCGCCGCCTGATCTATGCGGCCACCGAACCGACGAGCCAGCCATGGCGCAGGCCGCTGCAGACGCTGCGACGGATCAGGCGGGATCGTGCCAGGGAGCGGAGCGGGACGGTTTCGAACCCAAAGCGCCTGGCCGTGTTCGCGGCCTATAGTGAGAGCGAAACAATCCCGGAATATGTCCTGATCTATCTGGCCGAGCTGAGGAAGGTCTGCAAGACGATCATTTTTGTCGCCGACAACGACCTCGGCGAGTCCGAGAAGCTCAAGATCCGGAAGCTTGCAGACACGGTAATTTGCGGGAGGCATGGAGAGTACGATTTCGGCTCGTACAAGAGGGGTTACTTCCACGCGAAGGAGAACGGCCTCCTGGACCGCCATGACGAGCTCGTCTTGTGCAACGACAGCTGCTTCGGGCCCATGTCAGGCTTCGGCGAGATGTTCGACACGATGTCCAGGGAGGTTTGCGAGTTCTGGGGCATAACGGACAGCCGGCTGTTTACCTACCATCTGCAATCCTACTTCATCTGCCTGTCGGCGGATGCCTTCCGCCACGCCGCCTTCGCAGCTTTCCTGGCGGGCGTGAGAAAGCAAAGGAACGTCCAGGACGTCATCCAGCAATACGAGCTGAAATTGACGGAACTGCTCATCAGCAAGGGGTTCGAGCCGGGTGTCTTCGTCAAGAAGGCGCCTGCGATCGGCTGCGCTCCAAGCAGGGGCGCGCAAAGCATCGAGCACTTTCCGCGTTTTCTCGTCGAACAGGGATCCCCGCTGGTCAAGATCAAGGCCATCCGAAAGCCGGCCTGCAACCTGGACGGCATCTACGAAACGCTGCAACTCGTCGATCGGAAGGCGCCCGATCTCTATCGCGCGATCATTGGTTTCGGGGACACGGCCAAGTATCTCGCGGCAAGGGATGTCGCCTTCTCGGTGATAATGCCGACCCGAAACCGGGCCCATTGCATCGAACAGGCGATCGATTCGATGCTCGCGCAGAGCCACGCAAATTTCGAACTTGTCATCGTCGACGACGGCTCGACGGATGGCACCAAGGACCTCGTGCATGGACGTTACAGCGAGTCGATAGACAGTGGCCGGATCGTCTATGTCTCTGCCGACGAGCCCGCCGGCGTAAGCGCTGCGAGGAACCAGGGGCTGCGCACAGCGAAAAATCCCTGGATTGCCTATCTCGATTCCGACAACACGGTCAGACCGTACTTCCTGAGCGTTTTTGCCCAGCACATCATCGGTTTCGACCCGAAAAAGACGTTCTACGGCCAGTTCTGTCGGAAAGAGGATGGCTACATCATCGGAAAGGCGTTCGACTACGATCTATTGCTGAAGGGAAACTACATAGATCTCGGAGTGTTTGTGCACCATAGGGACTGTTTCCTGGAGCTTGGAGGATTCGACGAAAGCCTCAGGCGACTGGTCGATTGGGATCTGATCCTGACCTACACGAAGATCCACGAGCCGGTCTTCATTCCGCACGTCATGATGGAATACACGTCGGGCGAGGAGCCAAGCAGGATCAGCACCAGAGAGCCGATCGGGCCGGCCTGGTTCAGCATTCTGGCCAAGAGAAGCCCCCGGCCGACGATCTCGACCCTGATCCTCAGCTACAACCAGCGGGACTACATCGAGGAGGCCATCGAGAGCGCTCTGGCCCAGCAGGGCGAGTTCGTCCACGAGATCGTCATATCCGACGATGGTTCGACAGACGGCACGCAGGAAGTCATCAGCCGGTACAGCGACAAGTTTCCGCAACTCATACGCAATGTCAGCAGCCTCGAGAACCGGGGCATTTCTGAGAACTATCGTCACGGATTTGCGGCGGTGGGCGGCACCTATGTCGCCACGCTGGAGGGCGACGATTACTGGACCGACAGCCGCAAGCTCGAGTCACAGGCGGCCTTCCTGATGGAAAACAAGGGGTGCTCCATGGTCTTCTCGAAGATCGAAGTCCGCGGACCTAGCAAATGGAGCAGACACCTTCTGGAGCGGCAGGAACTGTTAGACAAGCATCTGCTGAGCGGCCAGGACTTTCTTGACGATCCAAGCATGAACCTGATCGGCAATTTTTCCAGCTGCATGTTCAGGACCAGCTTGATGCAGGCCGCGCCGCCGATCCTTTTCGAAAAGCGCATCAGCGAAATCGCGGTGGCGTTCTATCTCGAGAACCATGGCAAGATAGGCTTCATGGACAAGGCCATGAGTGTCTACCGGCAGCATTCAGGCGGTGCCTGGTCGGGGAGCACCCCGGAGGCGCAGCGCAAGAGCGGCCGTGAAGCCCGGCTGACCGTCAAGGCCGTGGCAAGGAACGAGTACAAGAGGCAGATTCAAGAGGTGATCAATCAGCGCTACGCAGGCTGAGCAGCCGGCGGGTGTGTTCTTCAACCGGGCAGTGAATCGCTCTCGCCGGCTTCCGGCCGGTTGAAATACTCGTCTGCCGGCCCGTCCCAGGCGACACGGCCCTTTTCCATCCTCACGATGCGGTTGCACACGCGCTTGAGCAGGCTTTCATTGTGCGAGGCGAGCACGATGATGCCGGCCTTCGCGACGATCTCCTCCATGCGCGTCCTGGCCTTGTTCTGAAAAGCCTTGTCCCCTGCGCCGATCCACTCGTCCATGAGCAGGATTTCGGGTTCGAAACTGGTGGCGATGGCGAAGGCCAGCCTGGTGGACATGCCGGCCGAATAGGTCTTCAACGGCATGTCGATGAAATCGCCCAGTTCGCTGAACTCGATGATGTCATTCATGCGGCTGTCGATCTCGTTGCTACTCCAGCCGTTGATCAGGCCTCGCAGCACGATATTGCGGCGGCCGGTCGCTTCCCTGCGAAAGCCCAGATTGATGTTGAACAGGGCATCGACACGACCGACTTTTTCGACCGAGCCGCTGGTCGGTTCATAGATACCGTAGAGCACCTTCAAGAGCGTCGTCTTGCCGGCACCGTTGGTTCCGACGATGCCCAGTCGGTCGCCGGCCTCGAGCCCGAAGCTGACATCGTCGAGCGCGGTAACATGGGGTTCGCCGCCGCTGCGTGAAAACCGTCCGCCAACCGCACCTCTGCCGGCGGCCGAGAGCCGGAAGCCTCGCGGCAGGGGATATTCGAGGCTGACGTTGCGGGCGCGGATGGAAACCATGGTCAGAGCCAGAAAACGATTCTGCGGTTGAATTTGCCGAGCAGCAGGAGCGCCGCCACCGACATGCCGGCAGTGCATGCCAGGACGATTGCCCATGAGCTGAGCGGAACGCCGCCGCCGACCACGGGCTGGCGCAGGATCTCGATATAGTGGGTCAGCGGGTTCCAATGATAGAGGAGACCGCGCAGGCCGCCGCCATCGCCGCGAACCCAGAAGATCGGCGTGATGAACATCAAGAGCCGCATCGAATTGCTGACGATGTGCTGGAAGTCGCGGAAGAATACGCCGGCGAAGGCAAACAGGATCGCCACGGCGGGCGCCGTGACGAGCAGGAGCAATATTGCCGGCACGATCGAGAGCATTGCCGTGTTGATCTCGATCCCGCTGAACAGGATCAGCGGCACGGCGCCGATCAGCGCATAGGCCGAGCGGATCGCGGTGCGCATCGTCTGGCGCAGGACGTAGATGGATATGGGCATAACGGTGCCCTGGATGAAGCCCGCCTCGCGAATGAACAGCGACGCGCTCTGCGTCAGCGTCTCGCTGATGAACTGCCAGACCAGATAACCCACTGCGACATAGGCCGTGAAATTCACGCCGGGCGCGGTGCGGTCGAAGATGAAGATGATGATGCCGGTAAACAGCAGGTAGTTCAGCAGCGGCCAGAGCCGGCCAAGCAGCGTGTCGCGATGCGAATCGGCGACGTCCTCCGACGCCAGCGCCATCCACACGCCCTTGAGCTTGAAGGCGGCGCCTATGTCTGCGAAGGCGCGCTGGAGGAGTTGCAGCATGCGTTGTCCAAGTATCCAGTTGCGCGGCTGCTAACATATCCGCGCGATAACGCAAATCGGTAACGGCGTTCGTTGAAACTCACCGAGCAGTAGTTCGAGTTTCTGATTTCGGAGAAAAATTCCCTGAGCGCCTTCAGCCGAAGCGCATTCACGGCCACGACTTGTTGCTCTGGGGTGGCTGAGGTAAACAAATCGTACAAGCAAGAATTAGTGGAATGCTCGAATGTCCAACGATGTGATTGTATTTGGGGTCGGACATAGTGGAACGTCGTTGCTAACAAAAATGTTGCATACGCTGGGTTGGAAGGCCAACGATGCCGACGAGAGCTTTGTTGAGAGCGAAGGCTTGAGGGCAATCAATCGAGATATTATCGCCAATGGCTATAGCCCGGATCATAGCGAATCGCAGATTAAATTTATTGCATCGTTGGGTCGCCCGTTTGCATTGAAGGATCCGCGCCTTGTAGAGACGCTTCCGCATTGGATTGCCTCTTTTGAGGCTGCCGGACTGCAACCGACCCTCTTGATGATTGAGCGCGATAGGGATGCGCTCGCGCAAAGCTATCTGGATCGAAAAGAGATGGTTGGAACACAACCCGGAACTCGTCAAAAAACACTATCCGAGTTAATCGAACTGGCTTCGCGAGCCTTCGCACGATGGCCGCACTCGAAGATGGTGATTCAGTACGAAAATTTGGTGCAAGCCGCGTTGCTCGTAAAGGAGAACCGCTCAATGAGGCGATCCGGCGGGCTGTGGCTAGACGATCAATCTCAGATTGCTTCTTCCGAAGTTTCCTGACCTCAGCGCCATATGACGGTGGGATCCTCCAGTACTCTTGCAAGTAACCTCGGATTCTTCACAACATTTTTCAGACGGCGCAACGACTTGACCAGAAGTGATCGATCTGTCTGAGACGCTTCAGAATGCGAAGTCGGCTGAGCCCGTTTCGCCTCTCGGATCGCGAACAAGCGACGAGATTCAGAAATATTCCACGTCAAAGCCATTTCAAGCTGTGCAGGCTGCACCATAAACGTGGATGCGTTGATTGCGAACGTTTCGTAAGCGAACGCTTCCATTTTAGAGACTTGATCTTCGGTGGTGCAGGGTAGCCACCCTGCCAATCTCAAGGCAGTGTCCTTTTCTTCCCTAGAAAGTTTGCGCTCCATTAGTGACTCAAACTGGGCAATTATGGTGGACTTGCCTACTTCCCGCTGCCTACTACCATGGCACGACGTGATCTGCTGATCGTGAGTTCGATAGTAGACCATTGGCTCGAATTTGAGCTTTCCGATTCGCCCATGCCTGAGTTGTTTGGTCAGCCAGTCGTAGTCGATCCCCGCGACCAGTTGAGTGTTGAACTCACTGGTGAAGCCGCTACTGCGCAATGCAAAAGCAGGGAATGGCGCAGGCATGCCGAATAGTGCCCTCACGCACATGGACCAGACGGCTGTTAGTGACGGGCGTCCTAGCCGTACGTATTGACTATCCGTGAAAATAAGGAAGCCGAGATAGTCGAGCGCCGGATCTTCAACGAATGCTTTCTTCGTCTCGGCTAGCCTGTGTGGCAGCGAAATGTCGTCAATATCTGCGATCAGAATAATTTCGCTGTCACAATGCTTGATTCCGGTATTCAACGCCGCAGCGCGACCGTGTCCAACGCTCTCTACGATCCTTAGTCGGTCGTCGCCGTGCCATGCACGTTCAATTGCTTCGCGGCTACCATCGTCTGAATGGTCATCCACTACGACCACAGTGAAGTTCGGATCTGTCTGGCGGGTGAGGCTTCTGCGGTGGTCTTCAACGAACTGAGATCCGTTTTTGACAGTCGTCAAGAAGCATGCGGAGATGGGCCGATCCTGCGAGGCAGGCTGGTGTCCATTGGACGATGCATAAACCGCTGTTTGAAATGTGTCCTTGTTGACGCTGTTAAACGCTCTGACTGCGACACCTAGATCGACGCCGCGATGGAGAAGATATCGTTTGGATTTCTCTTGCCGCTCTCTCTTGGCCTCTAGCCCGCTTGGGTCAGGGGCGAAGTCGTGCTGGAGCAATGCGCTGGGCTCGTAGCGGAAGGCGTTGTGTCCATAGATTGGGACCAATCTGTAAGTGAGGTCAATTCCTTCATGGCCAGCCAAGAGGACATTAAACCCTTGCGCTTCAAGGAACGGTCCCTTTTTCCAAGCTGACATTCCCTCAAGATCGATGAAACGCGGGATTGGCCTTTCTGCTGGCTTGTAATGCCCAGGCAAACTTTGACCCTCGAAGGGGGCTGCCTGGCCTCGTACTGCGACCAGCCGAGAGTCGACGAAGGGGGCCACCAGATTGCGAATTGACTCTGAGGTGGTCAGGCCATCGTCATCGACAAATACTATGATGTCGCTTTGCGCCACTCGGACGCCAAGATTGCGGCCTCCCGAGCAACCGAAATTAAAGCCTACTTCCACGAGAACAAAGTCTGAAAAATGTTCATTGAGTATCGCGGCGAGACCATTGTGATCGTTCGATACAAACACAAACTCGGCTTCTGGTAATTGCTTGGAAGCTTCCGCCAGTGAGCGGATCCCCTCCATGAAGCGTTCTGTGGTCCTGTGACTGACAACCACGACCGAAAATGTGCTAGTTCGCGCCGACCCAACTCTGCGAATCAGGCAAGCACGCTCAGCGCGATCGACGACTCCAAGAGCAATGGAATCCGCCTGCTCAAAATCTTCAATAGAGAACGCCTGCAATGCCGCAAAATATTCAGCCGCGACCTGTTCGGAAGTAGTCACCTTCAGTCCTTTTCTAGTTAGCGCGTTTGATCACAGCGAAGTAGTTTTTGCAATAACGAAGGCGCCGCATAACGAGGATGTCTCTTAATTGCCGTGGAGTAAGATGGAATGGTTATCCCAGTCAGCTGTGTCATTTGTGATTCAAGCGCCTTTAGGGAGGCACCGAATCGACCATATGCGTTTTGCAAATCCTGCGGGGCGGCCGAAAGGACGCGCTACCTGTGGCTCTACCTCAATCACGAAAAGCCACTCAGGAACGGGATGGTCGTGCTTCACTGCGCTCCAGAAAAGGCAGTTTCCGCGAAGCTAAAAGCAACTATTGGACCGGGCTACCGCCCGGCGGATTTTGAGCCAAACCGCTACGAAACGACGTCCGTGGAAGTTGAGAAATTTGATCTAACTGATCTATCTGGCGTTGCGGATGGAGAGTTCGATGCTGTTATGCATTTACACGTGCTGGAACATCTCTACGCACCGCTCGATTCAATATTTCGTGAGACAATGAGGGTCATCAGGCCGGGGGGGCGCTTTATCTTTGGCCTCCCAATTTCATCGGGCATATCGTTTGAGAACATTTGGCCCGATGCGACGCCGGAGGAGCGGCTGAAGCTATTCGGTCAACACGACCACGTGAGGCTCGTTGGGCGTGATGACTTTCCTCGTTTTCTGGCACGTGTGCTTGCTCCATTTTCCGATCAGACCGACTTCCGTGTTGATCCTGCCAAAATTGCAGACGCGGACACCTTCTTCCGTAAGACCGGGATCACGGTGGCTCGTGCAGCGGGATACACCGGCGATACGATTTTTGATGTGAGAAAGACGATAGCAGTCTAGCCATCACCCATACTGGCCGCCGGTTGCCGTTGTGCCGGCAATGCTCCCCGGGTAGTGGCTCGCGCCGGCGCCGCCCGTGTAGATGACGGCATTGGTCTGCGCCTCGTAGCGCTTGCCGGTGACCGTGCCGCCGGTGAAGGTGCTCGCATTGGTCGAGATCAGCGCGCCGCGGTCCGCAAAGGCGAAGGCGCTCGAAAAATTCAGCGTTCCCGACAGGGTGACGGTCCTGTTGAAGCAGTTGATGAAGCCGTTCGGCGAGGCGTAGAAGTGGCGCGGGCTGGCCGCGTTGATGGCATAATCGGCGTTGACGTTGATGGTGCTGCCCGGACCGTTGGTGCGCATGTGCGCCTGCGAGGACGCGGCGCCGAAGACGATGGCTGCGCCGATGCCGACCGTTGCCCCGGCGGAGCAGTTGATGCCGAGCAGGGTGCCGTTCAGCGACAGTCCCGCCAGGTTGAGGGAAACGCCGGCGCCGCTGGCCGAAACCGAGGTTGCGCCCGCGATGACGCAGCTGGCCGGCGTCGACAGGTTGCCCCGGAGCGTGAGGGGCTTGTTGTTCAGCATCGGCGTGGCGATCGACGGGCCGACCGTCCAGGTCCCGTCCTGCAGCTGGATGGTGACGTTGTAGGTCGAGGGGTCGATGGCCACGGCAGCCGCAACGGCTTTCGCAATCGTCAGGAATGCCCCGCCGGCGCTGTCGGCCAGGCCGTCATTGCTGTCGGAGCCGTCGGCCCGGACGTAATAGGTGCGGTCCGCGGCCAGGACCTCGCGAACGTGCCTCCTGGTCACGACCTGCTCGGGATGGACGAGCGGGAGTGCGGTGGGCAGGAGGACGCGTCCCGTCGCAGCCTCGGCGCGCAATGCCTCGACCCAGGCGGAACCGTCCGCCGAGACCTTGACGCTCCAGTCGTCATTGCCGGCGAGGCCGAACTCGGCACGGCCGGAATAGCCGGTCTGGAAGAGCACGGAGGCGGTGTCGCCGGGCGCTGCCTTGTTGACCTTCAGCCGGTGGTCGCCGGATTCCTGGTCGAACAGCGAGGCGGGGCTCCTGACGGCCAGCCGGTTCGTGTCGTCGGCGGTGGTGTTGACGCCGACGCGCGGCGCCGGGTTGAGGCTGTGCACCGCCGCGTCGATCCAGGCCGCACCATCGAAGGCAACCAGGCGCGCCTCGTCGGCGACGAAGGCCAGCCAGCCGGGGCGCGGCGCGAGGAAGACCCAGGCGCCGTCCTGCCAGGCGGCGACCTGCCCCTCACGCGCGGTCCATGCGCCGCTGGCGGCTGCCGCGACGATATAGCGGTCGCCGTCCGAGGGAGAGATCGGCGGCGACGCGAGGTGGCGGTCGAGCACGGCGAGTTGCACCAGCGCGTCGAGCGTCCTGATCGCTTCGTTGTGGGTAACATGTTTCTGCGCCTGCGAAGGCATTATGTAAGGAAGGCTAAGGTTTTCGGACTGGTCCATCTGGCGTTCCCCGATCAAAGAGGAGCCATTCTATTGCTGCAGGTCGGGGCGTGGATAAAATGGGTCGCTCTGGCACTGGACAGCCTGGGAAAGCAGGAGCAAAACGGAACTTGATTTATTTGCGACAACAGACTCAATTGAAGTCAGGTAACTGAATCTCTGTTCTGAAAAAACTGACTTTACGGCAGTATAGATGTATCTAAGGCGGCTTGTGCATAATTTCATTGCGTTACCCCGAAGCAGAAAGAAATTTATTTTCGTTTGCTTCGACGTGGCGCTCTTGCTGATTCTTCAGTGGGCAAGTTTCTCGCTCAGATTGAAGGTGTTCTTCGTCCCGAATTTCTCCCAGGCAATCCTGATGATCGCTGCGCCGGCCATCGCGCTGCCGGTCTTCATCCGCATGGGGCTTTACCGATCGGTGCTGCGCTACCTGCCCGAGCGGGCGATCTGGACCATCCTTCAGGCGGCCTCCATCGCCGCGCTGGGCTGGGTTGGACTGGTCTTCCTGACCAGCATGACGGGCCATGGCGGGGCGGGCGTGCCGCGCTCCACGGCGGTCATCTACTGGCTGCTCAGCGCGTTCTTCCTGGTGGGCAGCCGCTTTGGCATGAAGTGGCTCCTGCGCGACAAGCCGGGCTCCCGGGCCGATACCAAGCGCACGCTGATCTACGGCACGGGCCGCTCGGCTCTGCAATTGACCAGGGCGCTCACCACCGCCCACGAACGAACCGTCTTCGGCTTCATCAGCGACGACGCCAGCCTGCAGGGCATGGATATCCTCGGCATCAGGGTCTATCCGCTGCAGGGAATCCCGGCGGTCATCGCCAATTTCGGCATAGACGAGATCATCGTCACGACGCCCTCGATCAGCAGTGCGGCGCATCGCGATCTGGTCCAGAAGCTGTCCGATCTGCCGGTCAGGCTCCGGATCCTGCCAGCCATCGCCGATCTCGCCGACGGCAAGTATTCGATGCGCGACGTGCGTGACATCGACATCGATGACCTGTTGCGCCGCTCGCCGGTGCCGGCCGACCCTGAGCTGATGCGCGGTGTCATCGAGGGGCGCGTCATCCTGATCACGGGGGCGGCTGGTTCGATTGGCTCGGCGCTCAGCAGGACGGTCGCCAAGCTCAACCCGCAGAAACTGATTCTGATGGATTTCAACGAGTACGGGCTCTACGAGATCGGCCGCGAGATCGCCAAGAACGCCGGCTTCCCGGTGCTGCGCGTGCTGGGGTCGGTGACCAACCCGGAACTGGCGCGGCGCACGCTAAGGCAGCACCGCGTCGAGACCGTGTATCACTGCGCCGCCTTCAAGCACGTGCCGATCGTCGAGACAAACTGCATCGAGGGCGTGCGCAACAACGTGCTCGGCACCTGGACCATCGCCGAAGCGGCGCATGAGTGCGGGGTCAAGACATTCGTCCTGATCTCCTCCGACAAGGCGGTGCGGCCGGCAAACGTCATGGGCGCGACGAAGCGCTGGGCCGAGCTCATCATCCGGCACTTTGCGGCGCTTTCCGATACTGAAACGGGAGTCAATTTCTCCACCGTGCGCTTCGGCAACGTGATCGGATCGAGCGGCTCCGTAGTGCCGCTCTTCAAGGAGCAGATCGCTGCCGGCGGCCCGGTGACGCTGACCCATGAGGAGATGACCCGCTACTTCATGTCGGTGCGCGAGGCCGCCGAACTGATCATCCAGGCCAGCGCCTTGTCGAAGGCCGGTGATGTGCTGCTGCTTGAGATGGGCGATGCGGTGCGGATCCGCGATCTCGCGCAGGACATGATCATGCTGGCCGGCCTTACTGTTCGCAGCGACGAGAACCCCGACGGCGACATCGAGATACTGACCATCGGCGCGCGCGAGGGCGAGAAGCTGCACGAGGAACTCGTCTACGAGCCGTCCGGCATCCAGCGGACAAGGCATCCGAAGATTTTGCGGGCCAGGCGCTTCAACGGCGTGACGACGGAGGTTCCAGGCCATCTGTCGGCGATGTTCGACAGGGTCGAGGCCGGCGACGAAGTCGCGGTGCGGCAGATGCTGTTCGATTTTCCGACCCATCGCGAGGAGCACGCGCAGGAGCGGGAGCTCAGGGCCGCCGAGGTCTGAGATTGGGAAGTTCCGGCAGCATCGCGATCCTGTTGGCGACCAGAAACGGCGCTGCTTTTCTCGACGAGCAGCTCGTTTCTCTGGCCGCCCAGAAGGCAGGTGTCATCGACGTCTGGGTCTCCGACGACGGCTCGACGGATGACACGCTAGCCATTCTCGCCGCCTGGAAAGAGCGTTGGCGCAGGGGCAGATTTGAGGTTCTCAAGGGGCCGGAGAAGGGGTTTTCGGAAAACTTCAGGTCGCTTGTGACCAACCGCGCGATCGAAGCGGACTATTACGCCTTCTGCGACCAGGACGACATCTGGGACGACGACAAGCTGGAGAAGGCTACCGGCTGGATCGAGGCGCAGGCGAAAGACATGCCGCTGCTCTATTGTTCGAGAACGATGAACGTGTCGCAGAGCGGCGTGCCCCTTGGACCCTCGCCGCTTTTCGCGCGACGGCCCTCCTTCCGCAACGCGTTGGTACAGAGCATCGCCGGCGGCAACACCATGGTGATGAACCGGCGGGCCCGGAGCGTTCTTGCCGAAGCCTCGGAACGCACCGGCTTCGTCAGCCATGACTGGTGGGCCTACCAGATCGTCACCGGTGTCGGCGGGGTGGTCAAATACTGCCCGGAGCCGAGCGTGCGCTACCGCCAGCACGACGGCAACCAGGTCGGCGCGAACACTTCCTGGCGGGCGCGGCACGTCAGGTTGAAGATGCTCCTGCGCGGCCAGTTTTCGGAATGGACGGCGGCCAATCTGACGAGCCTTGGGCTTTGCCGGGACATGCTGACGCCGGACGCGCGCGCGGCGCTGGACCTGCTGGCAAAGGTGCATGGCGGGAAAGGACTTTCGCGGCTATACGCCCTCAAACGCTCGGGCGCATACCGGCAGACGCTGGTCGGCAACATCATGCTGTGGGTCGCCGCCGCCGCAGGGTGGATGTAGGCATGAAGCGCTTTCTCGATGTGGCCATTGCGCTGCCGCTTCTCGCGCTGATGTCTCCGCTGATGCTCCTGGCGGCGCTGTGGATCAGGCTGACTTCGGCGGGCCCGGCGGTGTTTTCCCAGTTGCGCGTCGGCAAGGATCAGGCGCCTTTCCGCTGCCACAAGCTGCGCACCATGTATGCCGACACGGCGAGCCGGCCGACGCACGAGGTGGCCGTGAATGCCGTGACGCCCTTCGGCAGGCTGCTGCGACGCTGCAAGTTCGACGAGTTGCCACAGCTCTGGAACGTCATAGAGGGCTCGATGAGCCTGGTTGGCCCGCGTCCATGCCTGCCGATGCAGCACGAACTGATTGCCCAACGTCAGAGGCTCGGCGTCTTTTCGCTGAGGCCCGGCATTACGGGGCTGGCCCAGGTGCGCGGCATCGACATGTCCACGCCGGCAGCGCTCGCCGAGGCCGACGCGGAATATCTCGCGAAGCAGTCGCTGTGGCTGGACCTGGGCATCCTGTTTCGGACCCTAATCCGGTTCTAGTCCTACCCATCCGGCTTCCAGCGCGTGATTGTACCGCTCGACAGGAAGGTGCCGACGACCAGGAAGGCGATGAAGGCCGCGTCGAGAAGGTCGTGCCCGACGATGAGGCCGGTCATGCCGCCGATTCCGAAGGTCGCAACAAAGGTGACGAGCACCGCCGAGCCGAAGCGCTCGACCGGATCGTGGCTGGCGAATTTTCGCAACGCCGTGAGGCCAGCAAGCAGGAAGACCGCTACCAGCGAAATCAGACCTATGGGCCCGGCCTCGACCCAGGCTCCCAGAAATCCGTTGTGGAAGTGGGAAAACCGCAGGGGCAGTTCGCTCTTGACGGGATACTCGTCGCGGATGAGCAATTTCGTGAATTGTGGACCCTGGCCGAGAATGCGGTTCTCAAGCGCCAGGCGGATGCCCAACCTCCACAACAGCAGGCGCTGGCCGAGCGAGTTGTCGTAGTCGCCTTGCGTGCTTACCAGGCGCCAGTCGTTGGCCAGCGCCTCGACGCGACGCGGGACGGTTTCGCTTGCAGCGGCTGCAAATAGCGCCAGGGCCAGGACAACGACCAGAAGCGTCCAGCGCGGGAGACCCGCCCGGATCTCGGCTCGGTAGATGTACAAGACCGCTCCAAGCGCGACGAAGAGCGCTACCCAGGTCATGCGTGTCCCCGACAAGAGGAGAGCAACGGCGGCAGCGCCGACTGCGCCGTATAAGGCCGGGGCAAACCGTTTCTCCACGAGGAATGCACCGGCGAGCGCAACAGGCGCAGCGAGACAGGTGACGGTGGCGAAGATGATCGCGTTGCCGGCGCCGCCTTCGGCCCGACCGCCATAAAAGGGATATTGGGCAGCTGCCAGGACGAGGGCGCCGTAGCAGGCGATCATGCTACCGAAGACAGCCGCGCGCGCCAGGGCCTCCTTGTTCCCGGTGCTCCATCCCGAATAAAGCACCGGGAACAAGAGCAGCGTCAGGATCGGCCAGGCCTTTCCGGGCCAGCCGCCGATCATCGGGTTTGTGAAGATCGACAGGAGATAGACGGCCGAGTAGGCGTAGAGGGCGATGGTGATACGGATCATCGCGCGGTCGCGGCTGAGCGGCACTGCGCCGCGGCAGACATGGAGGAAGCCTTCGATACCGGCTCCGTTGACAAGGAAGCTCAGGGCCGAGCCGAGAACAGGTGCTACGGAGAAGCAGGCGAAGGTGAAGGCTGCATTGACTTGCGAGCGCGACATGCTTGCGCAACGCCTGCCGAGGCGGGACAATGCGGAAACGGGTGGAAAAAGTGCCATGGCCTCGCGCGAATCGTCGATCTGACGGCAAGCAATGGCAGATTCATCCCCGGCGTGCAGCCCCTTTCGGGGATTGCCGGCCTGGCTGATGCTTGGCTTCGCAGAAACAATGTTCTACTGCGGCGGCGCGGCGGGCAAATTACACTTGCCGAATGGTGGCAAATTGGACGCGCGCTGCTTTATGAGACCGCCGAATGTGCGACACTGCCAGTCATTGATTTTCCACGCCCGTGCCGTCCCCGGCGCGGCGCTTTTGTGTTGCTGAAGGTTCCCATGCTGGCAAGACTGACTCATCTCGACCGTCTCGAAGCCGAGGCGATCCATATCTTTCGCGAGGTGGCGGCGACTTTTTCCAAGCCGGTCATGCTCTACTCGGTCGGCAAGGATTCCTCGGTGCTGATGCACCTGGCGATGAAGGCCTTCTATCCCGCGAAGCCGCCGTTTCCCTTCCTGCATGTCGACACGACGTGGAAGTTCCGCGAGATGATCGAGTTTCGCGATGCGATGGCCGAGAAGCTCGGCTTCGACCTCTTGGTCCACATCAACGAGGACGGCGTGCGTGACGGCATTGGCCCGTTCACGCATGGGTCGAACACCCATACTCACGTGATGAAAACGGTCGGCCTGCGCCAGGCTCTCGACAAACACGGCTTCGACGCGGCCTTTGGCGGCGCCCGGCGCGACGAGGAAAAATCGCGCGCCAAGGAGCGCATCTTCTCGTTCCGCGACGCGCAGCATGTCTGGGACCCGAAGAACCAGCGGCCGGAAATGTGGAAGATCTACAACACACGGGTCGCCAAGGGTGAATCGATCCGCGTCTTCCCGCTCTCCAACTGGACCGAGCTCGATATCTGGCAGTACATCCTGCAGGAGGACATCCCGATCGTGCCGCTCTACTTCGCCAAGGAGCGGCCGGTGGTAGAGCGCGACGGCATGCTGATCATGCGCGACGACGAGCGCATGGAGCTGAAGCCGGGCGAGACGTTGCAGAACCGCATGGTCCGCTTCAGGACGCTCGGCTGCTACCCGCTGACCGGCGCGATAGATTCCGACGCCGATACGCTGGAAGGCATTGTCAGCGAGATGCTGACCGCCCGCACCTCCGAGCGACAGGGACGCATGATCGATCGCGATGAGTCCGGCTCCATGGAAAAGAAGAAGCGCGAAGGGTATTTCTGACATGCGCCACAGCACGGCCAAGAGCATCGAGGCGGTCGAGAGCGTCCGCGAATACCTAGCCGGGCAGGAGCGCAAGTCGCTCCTGCGGTTTCTGACCTGCGGCTCTGTCGACGACGGCAAGTCGACCCTGATCGGCAGGCTTCTTTCGGACACCAAGCAGATATTCGAGGATCAGCTGGCGACGCTGGAGCGCGATTCCAAGAAACACGGCACGACCGGCGAGGATGTCGATTTCGCATTGCTGGTCGACGGGCTTGAGGCGGAGCGCGAGCAGGGCATCACCATTGACGTGGCCTACCGCTTCTTTGCCACGCCGAAGCGCGAGTTCATCGTCGCCGACACGCCGGGGCACGAGCAGTACACGCGCAACATGGCGACCGGCGCCTCGACGGCCGATCTCGCCATCGTGCTGGTCGACGCCAGGCAGGGCGTGCTGGCGCAGACCAGGCGCCATTCGATCATCGCCTCGCTGCTCGGCATCCGCCACATCGTGCTGGCGATCAACAAGATCGACCTCGTCGATTTCGACCAGGCGGTCTTCGACCGGATCGTCGCCGACTATGCCGGCTTCGCCAAGGATCTCGGCTTCGCTTCGATCGCGCCGATCCCGATGTCGGCGCGCTATGGCGACAATGTCGCGCGCCGCTCGGAGCGGATCGGCTGGTATTCGGGGCCGACACTGGTCGATCATCTCGAGACAGTGGTGGTCGACGACATCGCAGTGGAAGGACCGTTTCGCTTTCCGGTGCAATATGTGAATCGTCCCAATCTCGATTTTCGTGGTTTTGCCGGCACCATCGCCTCGGGCTCGGTCTCCCAGGGCGACGAGGTGGTCGTGGCGAAGTCCGGCAAGGGCTCGCGCATCAAGCGCATCGTCGCGCAGGGCGGCGACCTGGCGAGCGCCGTCGCCGGCCAGGCGGTGACGCTGGTGCTGGCCGACGAGGTCGAGATCTCGCGCGGCAACATGCTGGTGGCGCCGAATGCCAGGCCGCATGTCGCCGACCAGTTCGCCGCCAACCTCGTCTGGTTCAACGAGCACGCGCTGCTGCCCGGCCGCTCCTACATTCTGCGCACCGAGACCGACCAGGCGAGCGCTACGGTGACGGAGCTGAAGTGCCGCATCAACGTCAACAATTTCGCGCGCGAGGCCGCCAAGTCGCTGGAGATGAACGAGGTCGGCATCTGCAACATCTCGGTGCAGTCGCCAATCGCCTTCGACAGCTTTGCCGACAACCGGGCGACCGGCGCCTTCATCCTGATCGACCGGATCAGCAATGCAACGGTCGGCGCCGGCATGATCCTGCATCCGCTGCGGCGCGCCGACAACATCCACTGGCAGTCGCTCGACGTCGACAAGAAGGAGCGCGCGCTGGCCAAGAACCAGCGGCCGGCGGTGTTCTGGTTCACCGGCCTGTCGGGCTCGGGCAAGTCGACCATCGCCAACCTTCTGGAGAAGAAGCTGCACGCGTCTGGCCGCCACACCTACATACTGGACGGCGACAATGTCCGGCACGGACTGAACCGCGATCTCGGCTTCACCGACGAGGACCGCGTCGAAAACATCCGCCGTGTTGCCGAGGTGGCGAAGTTGATGGCCGATGCCGGCCTGATCGTCATCGTCTCCTTCATCTCGCCCTTCCGGGCAGAGCGGCGAATGGCGCGCGACCTGTTGCCGAAGGGCGAATTCGTCGAGGTATTCGTCGATACGCCCTTCGAGGAATGCGCCAAGCGCGACCCCAAGGGCCTCTATGCGCAGGCAATGGCCGGCAAGCTGAAGAACTTCACGGGTGTGGATTCTCCCTACGAAGCGCCGGAAGCACCGGAAATCCATCTCGAAACGCTCGGCAAGTCGCCCGAAATGATGGTAGAACTCCTCGACGAGTGGCTGATCGAACGCGACCGTATGGAACAGCAGTATGAAGAAGGCGGCGGCATCTGACGACGCGGCGATCCTCGGGGTCTTCGAAGATCTGGCGCTGAACGCCGGCCGAAAGGTCATGGAAGTCTTCCATGCCGGCTGCGCGGTCGACCGCAAGTCGGACGAATCTCCCGTGACCGAGGCCGACCGCGAGAGCGAGAAGATCATTCTCGCAGGGCTACGCGAGGCTTTCCCGTCGATCCCCTGCGTCGCCGAGGAGGAATCTGCGGCTGGGACCGCGCCATGCAGCGTCGGAGAGGCCTTCTTCCTGATCGACCCGCTCGACGGCACCAAGGAATTCATCAACCGCAACACCGATTTCACGGTCAACATCGCGCTGGTGCGCGACGGCACGCCGGAGGTCGGCGTCGTCTATGCACCATGCACCGGCCGTTTCTTTTCAGGCCGTCCGGGCAGGGCGGAACTGGTGGAACTGAACGAAGAGGGCGAGATCGCCGGCCGCCGGCCGATCCGGGTGCGCGCGGGTGCCGCGCCGCTGACCATTGTCGCCAGCCGTTCGCATCGTACGCCGGAGACCGACGACTTCATCGGCCAGTTCGAGGCTGCCGAGATCGTCTCGGTAGGGTCGTCGCTGAAATTCTGCCTGGTCGCCAATGGCGAGGCCGACATCTATCCGCGTTTCGGCCGCACGATGGAGTGGGACACGGCGGCGGGCGACGCGGTGCTGCGCGCCGCCGGCGGCTGCACCACCACCCTCGACGGCGAACCGCTCGGCTACGGCAAGTGCAACCAGGCGAGCGACAGCGACTTTGCCAACCCCTATTTCATCGCCCGCGGCAACGTCCCCGGCCACTAGACGGCTCGAGCGGCAGAGTTGTCGGGCTGCCGTGCCGCCTACTCGGCGGCGAGCGTCGCCGCATTGCTGCCGATGAAGTTGCGGATCGTCGAGATGACGCGGTCCTGGTCTTCCGTCGACAAATAGGGGTGCATCGGCAGGCACAGGATGGTGTTGGGCAGGGCTTCCGAAACCGGCAGGCCGCCCGGCGCCACCGGGAAGTCGCGATAGGCGACCTGCTGGTGCAGCGGCTTGACGTAGTAGATCACCGAAGGAATGCCGTTTTCCTGCAGATGCGCTTTCAGCGCGTCGCGGTTCGGCGTCTCGATGGCGTATTGCGCCCAGGCCGAACGGTCGCCAGCGGGCGCGCGCGCCGCCTTGACGACATCGCCAAGTCCCTCGGCATAACGCTCGCCGACGCGCTTGCGCGCCTCCATCTCGTCCTCAAGGATGGCGAGCTTTTCGAGCAGGATCGCCGCCTGGATCGTGTCGAGCCTGGAGTTCAGGCCGATATGGACATTGTCGTACTGCGTCTCTCCCTTGCCGTGGAAGGCGTAGGAGCGAAGTTTTTCGGCAAAGGCATCGTCATTGGTGAACATCGCGCCGCCGTCGCCGTAGCAGCCGAGCGGCTTGGCCGGATAGAAGCTGGTCGAGGCGACAAGCCCGAAGGAGCCGCACATGCGTCCCCCGGTCGAGCCGCCGATGGCCTGCGCGGCATCCTCGATGACGATGAGGTTTTCGCGTGCCGCAATCGCGGCGATGGCCTCGTAGTCGGCGGCGATGCCGAACAGGTCGACCGGGATGATCGCGCGCGGCACGAGGCGGCCCTCGGCCTTGATCATTTCTATCGCCGCCTCGAGGCTGGCGACGTCGATATTGTAGGTGTCGGGTTCGACGTCGACGAAGACCGGCTCGGCCTTGGCGAGCGCCACGACCTCGGCCGTCGCCGCGAAGGTGAAGCTCGGCACGAAGACCGCATCGCCGGGACCGATTCCCGAGGCAAGCAGCGGCAGGAGCAGGGCGTCGGTGCCGTTGGCACAGGCGATGCAGTGCCTGGTGCCGACATAGGCGGCGAGCTTCTGCTCGAACTCGGCGACCTGCGGGCCCAGAATGTAGCGGCCGTCGGCGACTACCTCGTTGATGGCTGCCGTCAGACGGTCGCCGATACGCTCGCGCTGCGCGCCAAGATCAATGAATTGCATGCGTCACCCGGATGATTTCAGTATCGGGTGGCTGATAGCAGAGATGGTATTGCCTCGAAAGCACCCGCCGAGGGCGCAAATGCGCGCATTGCTGGCGCCACGTTACCGGAACGTCAGGGGCCGCATGGCCCGGAAAGGCCGAAAACTCGGCAATCGGGGCCCCGCCGACGCGGAACCGGCAAGCCGGCCAATTCTCCGAAACATAATGTGATCGGCAAGAATGCCCGGAAACGACCGGGTTCAGGCGAGTTCCGTCTTCCAGGGCGGGTTGGCGCCGGCGCGCGAGACGGTGATCGCCGCGGCCGCGGCGCCCAGCGACAGGGCACTGCGGATGGCGTCTTCCGAGAGGTCGGCGAGGGCGGACTTGGAGAGCGCGCCCTGCTCGTGCAGCGAGGCGAGGATGCCGGCGTTGAAGGTGTCGCCGGCGCCGACCGTGTCGACAACCGTCACGGGCTTCGGCTTGACGGTAACGCTGTGGTTCCTGGTGTAGCCCGTGGCGCCCTGGCTGCCGCGTGTGACGACGATGAGCTTGGGGCCGCGCTCCAGCCAATCCGCAGCGATCTCGTCGACGCTGCCCGCCTCGCCGAACCATTTCAGGTCCTCGTCGGACAGTTTCACGATGTCAGCCATTCCCACCATGCGGTTCATCCGGGCAAGGTGCCTTTCCCGGTCGGGAATGAAGGCGGGGCGAATGTTGGGGTCGAGCATGGTGACGCGATGCCTGTGCTCACGCGCCATCAGCGCCTCATAGGTTGCGCCGCAGGGTTCCGGAATGAGGCTGATCGCGCCGAACAGCATGGCGTCGACCTCGGCGCCGAGATCGGGCAGGTCGTCTTCGGACAGCATGCGGCCGGCGGTGTTCTCGTCGTAGAAGACGTAGCTGGCGTGGCCGTCCACAAGGTGCACGAAGGCGAGCGTCGTCGGTCGGGAAGAGATGTGGGCAAAGCGCGTTCCGACATGGCTTGCAGCGAGCGACGCCTGCAGTTGCTCGCCGAACAGGTCCGACGAAAGGCCCGAGAAGAACTCGACCGGCACGCCGAGCCGGCCGAGCGCGATCGCCGAGTTGAACACCGCGCCGCCGGAATAGGGCGCCAGAGCCGGCTCGCCGGTTGTCGCCGTGCGGGGCAGCATGTCGATCAGGGCTTCACCGCAGCAGATGATCATTGTCAGGTACTCTTCCAGGGTGGATGACGCCCTTGCGGACAATGAAATTGGCATACAGGCGCCTCTCGCCCGTCGCAACCACCGCAAAGGCCGACCGGACCCTGTCATAGAAGTCCTGGCCGGCGAGCGCTACGACCTCGCGGCCCGGAGCGCGGCGCTGGCAAGCGGCGACGATTTCGACATGCACCGGATCGAGTGCCTCTGCATCGCCGGCCGGCGCGGCGCGAAACAGCGCCTGCGGCACCGCCTCGTCGACCGGCAGCACCGCGAGCACCGCGTCGATGACGTCGATCAGGGAATGCCCGTCGGCCCGCAGGACACGGTGGCCATGGGCTACGGCCGGATAGTTGGCGTCGACGATTGCCAGTTCGTCGCCATGCCCCATGGCGCGCAGCGTCGCCAGGAATTCGGGGCCGAGCAGGTCCGGGATCCCGATCAGCATGGTCAGGCCCAGCTCTGTTGTGCGCCGGAGCCGATCAGGAAACGTTCCGACAGGGGAAGGCTGGCGCCGCCGAGCGCGCGCGCATGAATGCCGACGGTGCCCTCCCGGACAGCTGGAACGCTGAGCCCCTCGACGTCGATATGCTGCAGCGCCTCGGTGACCGCCGCGACGAGTCGCT
Source organism: Alphaproteobacteria bacterium (assembly GCA_018823835.1). GTDB lineage: Bacteria > Pseudomonadota > Alphaproteobacteria > Rhizobiales > Rhizobiaceae > CAMYMG01. The sequence goes on from JAHJHT010000003.1 coordinate 58,847, forward strand.
GGCGGGCACCGGCTGGCATCCATCCGTCAATGATGGCCGCCTCGAAGTCGATGACGGCAGAGGCCGAAACGATGGCATAGGCGAGGGCGCGCCCTGCGTTGCGAAACCACGCCTCGATCTCCGGTCCATCTGCGTCCCATTCGTCCGGCTGCGTCCACAGGAAGGTGGCATCGGTGCCGTTTGCGGCGAGCGCCTTTTCGAGGATGGCAAGTGAGGCGACGCCGATCAGCTGCGTCGGCCGGCCGTCGGGTCCGGGTACCGGCATGGAGCCGACGGCGCCGGCATTGCCGCTGTGGCCGCCATAGAGTCCGCCATTGAGGACGACGCCGCCACCGGCGAAGGCGCCGATATAGAAATAGATGAAGTCGCGCAGGCCGGCGGTCTGGCCGAACACCAGTTCGGCGCCGCAGGCAGCCGTCGCGTCGTTCTGCAGATAGACCGGCATCTTGCACCTGGCCTGTATGTCGGCGCGGATGTCGCAATGGCGCCATTGGTCCATGATGTCGCGCGGCGCGCCGGCCGTATCTGCCCAGTTCCAGAGCTCGAACGGCATGGCGATGCCGAGGCCGGCGATGCGCGCATTCTGGTAGCCAGCCAGGCCCGCCCGCATTTCCCGGATGCCGTTGTCGACGAACGCCACCGTGTCCAGCGGCGCGGGGTACTTGTAGGAGTCCTGCAGCATTGCCCGGACATTGCCGAGCAGGTCGATGAGCACGAGCTGGGCGCTGCGCCGGCCGATCTTGAGGCCGATGAAGAAGGCGCCGTCAGGATTGAGCGACATGGGGACGGAGGGCTGGCCGACCTTGCCGCGCACCGGCGCCTGGCGGATGAGCAGACCCTGTTCCTCCAGTTCGCGCATGATGACGGAAACGGTCTGCGCGGAGAGCCGGGTCATGCGTGCGATCTCGGTCTTGGAAAGGCTGCCGTGCTCGCGCACCAGCGAGAAGACGAGGCGCTCGTTGCGGACGCGCATGCCGCTCTGGTTGGTTCCGTGGTGGAAATATCGCTCCGACGGTTCGCTTAAACCTTGCCTGCGATTGCCAGTGTCCACGTCAACTTCCTTCCATGCGGTGCGCACCCTTACGCAGGGACGCCCCATTGACGCAACAATGAGTGTCCACGAGGGGTCTGTCAATAATAAATCAGATTGATTTATTTATTATTGACTCCGCTCAGGCTTTGCTGTTTTCTGATCGCAAGGCGGCCGACGAACGTGTTGGACGCCGGCGGAGTACCGGTTGGCCGGCTCCGTATGCTCATACACCGGGAGGACTACACGTGACCAAGATTGCACTTCTGAAATCGACCGTTTTCGGTGCCGCTGCAGCCGGCCTTCTAGCCATCTCGTCGCCGGCTTCGGCTGCCGACGTCGGCGCCTGCCTGATCACCAAGACCGACACCAACCCCTTCTTCGTCAAGATGAAGGAAGGCGCTACCGCCAAGGCCGAAGAACTCGGCATCAACCTAAAGGCCTATGCCGGCAAGATCGACGGCGACAATGAGAGCCAGGTCGCGGCAATCGAGTCCTGCATCGCCGATGGCGCCAAGGGTATCCTGCTGGTGCCGTCCGATTCCAAGGCAATCGTCGATTCCGTCAAGAAGGCCCGTGACGCCGGCATCCTGGTGATCGCGCTCGACACGCCGCTTGAGCCGATCGACGCCGCTGACGCCACCTTTGCGACCGACAACTTCAAGGCCGGCGAACTGATCGGTTCCTGGGCCAAGGCAACCCTCGGCGACGCCGCCAAGGACGCCAAGATCGCCTATCTCGACCTCAACCCGAGCCAGCCCACCGTCGACGTTCTGCGCGACCAGGGCTTCATGAGCGGCTTCGGCATCGACACCAAGGACGCCAACAAGATCGGCGACGAGGACGATGCCCGCAACGTCTGCCATGACATCACCAACGGCAACGAAGAAGGTGGCCGTACGGCGATGGAAAACTGCCTGCAGAAGGATCCCGGCATCAACGTCGTCTACACGATCAACGAGCCTGCCGCTGCCGGCGCCTACGAGGCGCTCAAGGCCGTCGGCATGGAAAGCAACGTGTTGATCGTCTCGGTCGACGGCGGCTGCCCGGGTGTCAAGAACGTCGCCGAGGGCGTTATCGGCGCGACCTCGCAGCAGTATCCGCTGCTGATGGCCTCGATGGGCATCGAGGCGATCAAGAAGTTCGCAGACACCGGCGAAAAGCCGGCTCCGACCGAGGGCAAGGACTTCTTCGACACCGGCGCCGCGCTGGTGACCGACAAGCCGGCCGAGGGCGTCGAGTCAATCGACACCAAGACCGGCACCGACCGTTGCTGGGGTTGATTTAGCGCCATAGCAGGCAAACAGTGCTTCTGACGGAGGGCGGCTTCGGTCGCCCTCTGTTGTGAAGACAGGCATGACTTCGGGGAGGATACGATGAGCGATGCTCCGGCCGGCGCAAGGCAGCCGCAGGAATTCGAAAGCGCACTTTCGGGCAGTGACAAGTCTGTCGCCCAGTTCGACCGGCATGACCGCTCGCCGCTGGAAAAGATCCAGCACTTTCTCCATTCCAGCCCGGCCGCCGTTCCGCTGATCGTGCTCATCGCTTCGATCGTGGTCTTTGCCGTGGTGATCGGCGGCAAGTTCTTTTCCGCCTTCACGCTGACGCTGATCCTGCAGCAGGTTTCAATCGTCGGCATTGTCGGCGCGGCACAGACGCTTGTCATCATGACCGCCGGCATCGACCTTTCCGTCGGCGCCATCATGGTTCTGTCCTCGGTGGTGATGGGTCAGTTCGTCTTCCGCTACGGCTTTCCGGCGCCGATCGCCATCCTGTGCGGCTTCGGCGTGGGCGCGGCGTGCGGCTTCCTGAACGGCGTGCTCGTCGCCAAGATGAAGCTGCCGCCTTTCATCGTCACGCTCGGCACCTGGCAGATCGTGCTGGCCACCAATTTCCTCTATTCGGCGAACGAGACGATACGCTCGCAGGACATCGAGGCGCAGGCGCCGCTGTTGCAGTTCTTTGGCACCAATCTCAAGATTGGCGGGGCGGTCTTCACCTATGGCGTGATCATGATGATCCTGCTGGTCGCCGTGCTCTGGTACATCCTCAATCACACGGCCTGGGGGCGGCATGTCTACGCCGTCGGCGACGACCCGGAGGCAGCAGACCTGTCCGGCGTCAACGTCAGCCGCATGCTGATCTCCGTCTATGTGATCTCTGGCCTGATCTGCGCGCTCGCCGGCTGGGTGCTGATCGGACGCCTCGGTTCGGTCTCGCCGACATCGGGCCAGTTCGCCAACATCGAATCCATCACCGCGGTGGTGATCGGAGGCATTTCGCTGTTCGGCGGACGCGGCTCGATCCTCGGCATGCTGTTCGGGGCGTTGATCGTCGGCGTCTTCTCACTCGGGCTGCGCCTGATCGGCACGGACCCGCAATGGACCTACCTGTTGATCGGCGTGCTCATCATCGGCGCCGTGGCGATCGACCAATGGATCAGAAAGGTTGCAGGCTGATGGCAAGGGAACCCATTCTCACCGCCCGCGGGCTGGTCAAGCGCTACGGCCGCGTCACCGCCCTCGACCATGCCGACTTCGACCTCTATCCGGGCGAAATCCTGGCCGTCATCGGCGACAACGGCGCCGGCAAGTCGACGCTCATCAAGGCGATTTCGGGCGCCGTCATTCCGGACGAAGGCGAGATCCGCCTCGACGGCAAGCCGGTCCTCTTCAAGTCGCCGATCGAGGCGAGGGCGGCGGGCATCGAGACCGTCTACCAGAACCTTGCGCTGTCGCCGGCCCTGTCGATTGCCGACAACATGTTTCTCGGCCGCGAGATACGCCGGCCCGGGTTCCTGGGTGACTGGCTGCGCATGCTCGACCGTCCGGCGATGGAGCAGCGCGCCCGCGAAAAGCTGACCGAACTCGGCCTGATGACGATCCAGAATATCGGCCAGGCTGTCGAGACCCTGTCGGGCGGCCAGCGCCAGGGTGTCGCGGTGGCGCGGGCCGCCGCCTTCGGCTCGAAGATGATCATCATGGACGAGCCGACGGCCGCCCTTGGCGTCAAGGAATCGCGCCGCGTGCTGGAACTCATCCTCGACGTGAAGAAGCGCGGTCTGCCGATCGTGCTGATCTCGCACAACATGCCGCATGTCTTCGAGGTCGCCGACCGCATTCACATCCATCGGCTCGGGCGTCGTCTCCTGGTCATCGATCCCAAGGAATACTCGATGTCCGACGCCGTCGCCTTCATGACCGGCGCCAAGGAACCGCCTGAGACGGCGAAGGCGGCGTGACACCTTTGATGCGAGGACGGAAATTCCCGGCGTGGCGCATATTCGTTTGAAAAACGCCCGGGAACCGCTAGCATCGTTCCGGGAGGATTGCCGGGAACTGCCTGCGTTGCGGGCGGTACAGAACACTATAGGGGCGACATGACGCGCGCTATGACATCCGAACTCCCGCAGTCCGTCCTGCAAAAATCCGATCCGAAAACGCTATCGAGCGAAATCCTAAAAGCGCTGAAATACCGGATCGGCAAGGACGCGACGGTCGCGACCCAGCATGACTGGCTGACCGCTTCGATCGAGGTGGTGCGCGACCGCATCATCGATCACTGGATCGAGTCGACCAAGGAGACCTACGAGCTCAAGGAAAAGCGCGTCTACTACCTCTCGCTGGAGTTCCTGATCGGCCGGCTGATGCGCGACGCATTCTCCAATCTCGGCCTTCTGGACTCGATGCGCCAGGCGCTCGAGTCGCTCGGCGTCGACATCGACGTGATCGCCGCGCTCGAACCGGACGCCGCACTCGGCAATGGCGGCCTGGGAAGGCTCGCCGCCTGCTTCATGGAATCGATGGCGACCGTCGACGTGCCCACGCATGGCTACGGCATCCGCTACGCCAACGGCATGTTCCGCCAGGAAATCGCCGACGGATGGCAGGTCGAACTGCCCGAAACCTGGCTCGACCATGGTAATCCGTGGGAATTCGAACGCCGCGAGCGCTCCTTCGAGGTCGGTTTCGGCGGCCATGTCGAATCGGTCACCACGGGGCAGGGGCGTCTGGAGCGTCACGTCTGGAAGCCGATGGAGCGCATCCTTGCCGTCGCCTACGACACGCCCGTCGTCGGCTGGCGCGGCAAGCGCGTCAACACGCTGCGGCTTTGGTCGGCGATGGCGATCGACCCGATCCTGCTCGACGCCTTCAACGCCGGCGACCACATCGGCGCGCTGCGCGAGAGCAACAAGGCGGAATCGCTGGCGCGTGTGCTCTATCCGGCCGATTCCCACACGGCGGGGCAGGAGCTTCGGCTGCGGCAGGAATACTTCTTCTCCACGGCCTCTCTGCAGGACATCATCCAGCGCCATTTCAGCCAGTTCGGCGACCTGCACTCGCTGCCCGACCAGGCAGCCATCCATCTCAACGACACGCATCCGGCCATCGCCGTGCCGGAACTGATGCGTCTCCTGATGGATGTGCACGGCATCGACTTCGACGATGCCTGGGACATAACCAAGCGGACCTTCGCCTACACCAACCACACCCTCCTGCCCGAGGCGCTGGAAAGCTGGCCGGTGCCGATGTTCGAGCGCCTGCTGCCGCGCCATATGCAGATCATCTACGCCATCAACGCCGAGGTGCTGCACGAGGTGCGCGCCGCCGGCAGCTTCAGCGACGAGCAGGTCCGCCGGATCTCGCTGATCCAGGAGGATGGCGACCGCCGCGTCAGGATGGGCAACCTGGCCTTCGTCGGCTCGCACAGCATCAACGGCGTGTCGGCGCTGCATACGGAGCTCATGAAGGAGACGATCTTCGCCGACCTTCACAAGCTCTATCCGGACCGCATCAACAACAAGACCAACGGCATCACGCCGCGTCGCTGGCTGATCCAGTGCAACCCCGGCCTGACCCGGCTGGCGCAGGAGGTTATCGGCGACAAGTTCCTCGATGACGTCAACGAGCTGAAGGGCCTCGACAAGTTCGCCGAGGACTCGGCCTTCCGCGAGAAGTTTGCCGGAGTGAAGCGCGCCAACAAGGAGCGGCTGTCGAACCTCGTGGCAGAGCGGCTCGGGATCAAGGTCGATCCGTCGGCGCTGTTCGACATCCAGGTCAAGCGCATCCACGAATACAAGCGCCAGCTGCTCAACATTGTCGAGGCGGTGGCGCTCTACGACCAGATTCGCTCTCACCCCGAACGCGACTGGATCCCGCGCGTGAAATTCTTCGGCGGCAAGGCGGCGCCGAGCTATCACAACGCCAAGTTGATCATCAAGCTGGCCAACGATGTCGCCAAGGTGATCAACCGCGACCCGGCGGTGCGCGGCCTGCTGAAGGTGGTGTTCATCCCGAACTACAATGTCAGCCTGGCCGAGATCATGATGCCTGCGGCCGACCTGTCGGAGCAGATTTCGACGGCCGGCATGGAAGCGTCCGGCACCGGCAACATGAAGTTCGCGCTGAACGGCGCTCTGACGATCGGCACGCTCGACGGCGCCAATGTCGAGATCAAGGAATGCGTCGGCGACGAGAACATCTTCATCTTCGGCCTGAAGACCGAGGAAGTCGCCGAGCGCCGCAACAACGGCTACGACCCCAAGGCGGTCATCGACGGATCGCCGGAACTGGCGCAGGCGCTGTCGGCGATCGCCACCGGCGTGTTCTCGCCCAGCGATCCGACGCGCTATGCCGAGCTGATCGACGGCCTCTACCAGCATGACTGGTTCATGGTTGCCGCCGACTTCGATGCCTATGCCGCGGCGCAGCGCGATGTCGACGCCGTGTGGCGCGACAGCCCCGACTGGTACGCCCGCGCGATCCGCAACGTGGCGCGCATGGGCTGGTTCTCCTCCGACCGCACGATCCGACAATACGCGAAGGATATCTGGAACGTCCCTGTATGATGTGAATTGCACAATAGCGGCGACAAGACCGCACAAGGGCCCGGGGAGGGCCTCGAGGAAATGACGAAGCCGCGCGCTTCAGCGACCAAGGACGGCCCCGCGCTTGCGTCTGCCGGCGACATGGAGGCGATCGTCGCCGGGGCGCATGGCAATCCCTTTGCCGTCCTGGGCGTGCACGAGGCGCCCGGCGGCGGCCTCGTCGCCCGCTGCTTCGTGCCGCATGCCGAGACCGTCAGCGCCTTCACGCTGGACGGCAAGGAAGCCGGCACGCTGGCGCGCCGCCATGATGGCGGCTTCTTCGAGGGCAAGCTCAAGATCCGCAAGCGCAAACCGCTGCGCTACCATGCCCGCAACGCCGGCGGCGACTGGTGGCTGACCGATCCCTATTCCTTCGGTCCGGTGCTCGGTCCCATGGACGACTATTACATCGCCGAGGGCTCGCATCTGAGGCTGTTCGACAAGCTTGGCGCGCACCAGCTCGACCACGAGGGAGCGACCGGCTTCAACTTCGCGGTCTGGGCACCGAACGCCAAACGGGTCTCCGTCGTCGGCGATTTCAACGACTGGGATGGCCGGCGCCACGCCATGCGCAACCGTCAGGACACCGGCATCTGGGAAGTCTTCATCCCCGATCTCGCGCCCGGGCACGCCTACAAATACGAGATCGTAGGACCAGCCGGCGAGACGGTGCCGCTGAAGGCCGATCCCTATGCGACGCGCTCCGAGTTCCGGCCGGCGACCGCCTCCATCACCGCAGCGCCGCTCGCTCACCAGTGGGGCGACGACAAGCACCGCGCCTACTGGCGCAAGGCCGACAAGCGGCGCGAGCCGATCTCGACGCTGGAAGTGCATGCCGGATCGTGGCAGCGCCGCGACGACGGGAGCTTCCTGTCGTGGGACGAGATGGCCGACCGGCTGATCCCCTACGTCGTGGAGTGCGGTTTCACTCATATCGAGTTCATGCCGATCTCCGAGCATCCCTATGACCCGTCCTGGGGCTACCAGACGACCGGCCTGTTCGCGCCGAGCGCGCGCTTCGGCGAGCCGGAAGGCTTTGCCCGTTTCATCGACGGCGCACACCGGGCCGGCGTCGGCGTCATCCTCGACTGGGTGCCGGCGCATTTTCCGGTCGACGCGCACGGACTTGCGATGTTCGACGGCACCGCACTTTACGAGCATGCCGACCCCAGAAAGGGGTTCCATCCCGACTGGAACACGGCGATCTACAATTTCGGCCGCCGCGAGGTGATCTCCTTCCTCGTCAACAATGCGCTCTACTGGGCGGAGAAATTCCACGTCGACGGACTGCGCGTCGATGCCGTGGCCTCGATGCTCTACCTCGACTATTCACGCAAGCAGGGCGAGTGGATCCCCAACGAGAAGGGCGGCCGCGAAAACCTCGAGGCGGTGAGCTTCCTGCAGAAGATGAACGAGGAGGTGTATGGGCACCATCCGGGCGTCATGACCATTGCCGAGGAATCGACGTCATGGCCGAAGGTGACGCAGCCCGTCTACGAGGGCGGGCTGGGCTTCGGCTTCAAGTGGAACATGGGCTTCATGCACGACACGCTCGAATATTTCGCGCGCGATCCCATCCACCGCAAGCATCACCACAACGACCTGACCTTCGGCCTGCTTTACGCTTTCTCCGAGAATTTCGTGCTGCCGCTCAGCCATGACGAGGTGGTGCACGGCAAGGGCACGCTGCTCACCAAGATGGCCGGCGACGAATGGCAGAAATTCGCCAATCTGCGCGCCTACTACGCCTTCATGTGGGGTTATCCCGGCAAGAAGCTGCTGTTCATGGGACAGGAGTTCGCACAGCGGCGCGAATGGAGCGAGGAGCGCGCGCTCGACTGGTGGCTGCTCGACGAGAAGCCGCACCAGGGCGTGCACAAGCTGGTGCGCGACCTCAACTATCTCTACCGCTCGCGTCCGGCGCTGCATGCGCGCGACTGCGAGCCCGACGGCTTCACCTGGCTGATCGCCGACGACAAGGACAATTCGGTGTTTGCCTGGCTGCGCAGCGCACCGGGCGAGAATCCGGTCGCCATCATCTCGAATTTCACGCCCGCGCCGCGCGACAATTATCGCGTGCCGCTGCCGGCGGCCGGTCGCTGGCGCGAGATCATGAATACCGACGCCGCCGACTATGGCGGTTCGGGCAAGGGCAATGGCGGCGCGGTGGAGGCGACGCCCGGCGATGGCGGCGCGACGGCCACCATGGTGCTGCCGCCGCTGTCGACGATCATGCTCGAGTTCGTGGGCGAATGAGTAACGGGGAGGAGAAAATGGTGGAGGCCAGAAACAGAACCCAGCCGCTGGCGCGTGACGCCATGGCCTATGTGCTGGCCGGCGGCCGGGGCAGCCGGTTGAAGGAACTGACAGACCGGCGCGCCAAGCCGGCGGTCTATTTCGGCGGCAAGACGCGCATCATCGACTTCGCGCTGTCGAATGCCCTGAATTCCGGTATCCGCCGGCTCGGCGTCGCGACGCAGTACAAGGCCCATTCGCTGATCCGCCACCTGCAGCGCGGCTGGAACTTCCTGCGGCCCGAGCGAAACGAGAGCTTCGACATCCTTCCAGCCAGCCAGCGCGTCTCGGAGACGCAATGGTACGAGGGCACGGCCGACGCGGTCTACCAGAACATCGACATCATCGAGGACTACGGTCCCGAGTACATGGTGATCCTGGCCGGCGACCACATCTACAAGATGGATTACGAGCTGATGCTGCGCCAGCATGTCGACGCCAATGCCGACGTGACGGTGGGCTGCCTCGAAGTGCCGCGCATGGAAGCGACCGGCTTCGGCGTCATGCATGTCGACGGCAAGGACAACATCATCTCCTTCATCGAGAAGCCCGCAGACCCGCCCGGCATCCCCGACAAGCCCGAATGCGCGCTGGCCTCGATGGGCATCTACGTCTTCCGCACCAAGTTCCTGATGGAACAGTTGCGGCGCGACGCAGCCGAGCCGGAATCGACGCGCGACTTCGGCAAGGACATCATTCCCTACATCGTCGAGCACGGTAAGGCAGTTGCCCACCGCTTCAACAAGTCCTGCGTGCGCGCGACGTCCGAGAACGAGGCTTACTGGCGCGATGTCGGCACGATCGACGCCTACTGGGAAGCCAATATCGACCTCACCGACATCACGCCCGAACTCGACCTCTACGACCGTGACTGGCCGATCTGGACCTATGCCGAGCTAAAGCCGCCGGCAAAGTTCGTGCACGACGAGGACGGCCGGCGGGGATCGGCGGTGTCGTCGCTGGTCGCCGGCGACTGCATCATCTCGGGCGCCTCGCTGCGGCGCAGCCTGATCTTCACCGGCGCGCGCATCAATTCCTTCTCGACGCTGGAAGACGTCGTGATGCTTCCCGATTGCTATGTCGGGCGCAACGTCCGCCTGAAGCGGGTGGTGATCGACCACGGCGTGAAGATCCCGGAAGGCATGGTGGTTGGCGAGGACCCGATCCTCGATGCCAAGCGCTTCCGCGTTTCGGAAAAGGGCGTCTGCCTGATCACCCAGGACATGATCGACAAGCTGGAACTTTAGCGGGAAAGCATCGAGGCATATGCAGGTACTTGCGGTCACGCCCGAAATCTATCCGCTGATCAAGACCGGCGGACTGGCCGACGTGACCGGCGCCCTGCCGCTCGCGCTGGCCAAGCTTGGCGTCTCCACGCGCACGCTGATCCCCGGCTACCCGGTGGTGATGAAGGCGTTCAAGAAGGGCAGGCCGCTGCACAAATATGCCGCGCTGCAGGGTGGCAAGGCTGCCATCTACAAGGCCAGCCTGGCGGGCCTCGACCTGCTGATTCTCGACGCGCCGCATCTCTTCGAGCGGCCGGGCGGTCCCTATGGCGACGCCACGGGCTCAGACTTTCCCGACAACTGGCGGCGCTTCGCGGCGCTCAGCCAGGCCGGCGCCGACATTGCCGCCGGTGCGATCAAGGGCTGGGTGCCCGATATCGTGCATGCGCATGACTGGCAGTCGGCGATGACGCTCGCCTACATGCGCTACGGCGCGGCGGTCACGACACCCTCGACGCTGACGGTCCACAATCTCGCCTTCCAGGGCCAGTTCGGCGCCGGCATCTTCGCCGAGCTCGGGTTGCCGGCAGCGGCGATGAGCCTCGACGGCGTCGAATATTACGGCGGCGTCGGCTTTCTGAAGGCCGGCCTGCAGGCGGCCTGGGCGATCACCACGGTGAGCCCGACCTACGCGCAGGAAATCCGCACACCCGACTTCGGCATGGGGCTGGACGGCCTCGTCAACATGCGGGCGAGCGATCTCCATGGAATCGTCAACGGCATCGACGTCGAGACCTGGGATCCGGAGACCGACAGGCACCTCGTCGCCAACTACTCGGCCGCGGCGCTGGAGGCGCGGCGGGCCAACAGGAACGCGGTCGAAAAGCGCTTCAGCCTCGAACACGACGAGAGCCCGATCATCTGCGTCGTCAGCCGCCTGACCTGGCAGAAGGGCATGGACCTCCTGGTAGCCAATCTCGACGGCATGGTGGCGGCGGGCGTCCGCGTCGCGGTGCTCGGCTCGGGCGACGCAGCACTGGAAGGTGCGCTGCTGGCGGGTGCTGCGCGCCATCGCGGCCGGGTCGGCGTGGTGATCGGCTATGACGAGAGCCTGTCGCATCTGATGCAGGGCGGCTGCGACGCCATCGTCATTCCCTCGCGCTTCGAGCCCTGCGGCCTGACCCAGCTCTACGGGCTGCGCTATGGCTGCGTGCCGATCGTGGCGCGCACCGGCGGGCTCGCCGACACGGTGATCGACGCCAACGAGGCCGCGCTTTCGGCAGGTGTGGCAACCGGCTTCGAGTTCGATACCGCGCAGCCCGGGTCCTTCATGCACGCGATCTCGCGCGCGACGGCCGCCTATGCCGCGCCTTCGACATGGTCCGCGATCCAGCGGCAGGGCATGAAGGCCGATGTCTCGTGGGACCGCAGCGCCCGGAAATACGCCGATCTCTACAAGTCGCTCGTTGCAAGGAAGCCCGCCTGACATGACCCGGACCGTCGAAACCAAACCCTATGACGACCAGAAGCCCGGCACGTCGGGCCTGCGCAAGAAGGTGCCCGTCTTCCAGCAGGAGAACTATGCCGAGAACTTCATCCAGTCGATCTTCGACGCGCTGGACGGCTTCGCCGGCAAGGACCTGGTGATCGGCGGCGACGGCCGCTACTTCAACCGCGAGGTCATCCAGATCGCCATCCGCATGGCCGCCGCCAACGGCTTCGGCCGCGTCATTGTCGGCAAGGGTGGCATATTGTCGACGCCGGCCGCCTCGCACCTGATCCGCAAGCGCAAGGCGTTCGGCGGCATCATCCTGTCGGCTAGCCACAATCCCGGCGGTCCGCACGAGGATTTCGGCATCAAGTACAATGCCGACAATGGCGGGCCCGCGCCGGAGAAACTGACCGACGCGATCTTCGCGCGGACGAAGACGATCAGCCGCTACAGGATCGCCGACTTCGACCCGGTCGATATCGACACCATCGCGACCACGTCGGCGGGCGGCATGGCGGTGGAGGTCGTCGATCCGGTTGCCGACTACGCCGAGTTGATGGAGAGCCTGTTCGACTTCGACGCGATCCGAAGGATGTTCGCCGGCGGCTTCCGCATGCGCTTCGACGCCATGCATGCGGTCACCGGCCCCTACGCCAAGGAAATCCTCGAGCACCGGCTGGGCGCGCCTGACGGCACCTCGCGCAACTACCACCCGCTGCCGGATTTCGGCGGCCACCATCCCGACCCGAACCTTGTCCACGCCAAGCATCTCTACGACGAGATGATGGGACCGGACGCGCCCGATTTCGGCGCGGCGTCGGATGGCGACGGCGACCGCAACCTGGTCATCGGCAAGGGCATCTTCATCACCCCGTCGGATTCGCTGGCGATGCTTGCCGCCAACGCCCACCTTGCGCCCGGCTACAAGGCTGGGCTGAAGGGCATCGCCCGCTCGATGCCGACCAGCGGGGCGGCCGACCGCGTGGCCGAGAAGATGGGCGTCGGCATGTACGAGACGCCGACCGGCTGGAAGTTCTTCGGCAACCTGCTCGACGCCGGCATGGCGACGATCTGCGGCGAGGAGAGCGCGGGTACCGGCTCCGACCACGTGCGCGAGAAGGACGGGCTGTGGGCGGTGCTGCTCTGGCTGAACATTCTGGCGGTGCGCGGCGAGAGCGCCAAGGACATCGTGACGAAGCACTGGGCGACCTACGGCCGCAACTACTATTCGCGCCATGACTACGAGGAGGTCGAGTCCGAGCGCGCCAACGCGCTGGTCGGCGTATTGCGCGCCAAGCTCAAGTCGCTGCCCGGCACCAGGGTGCGCGGCATGACGATCGCCGCCGCCGACGACTTCGCCTACCATGATCCGGTCGACGGCTCGGTGAGCGAGCACCAGGGCATCCGCATCCTGTTCGAGGGCGGCTCTCGCGTCGTGCTGAGGCTATCGGGCACCGGCACATCGGGCGCGACGCTGCGGCTCTATGTGGAACGCTACGAACCCGATCCCGACCGCCACGACATCGACACGCAGGAGGCGCTGGCCGACCTGATCGGCGCCGCCGACGACATCGCCGGCATCCGCAGCCATACCGGGCGCGACGCGCCAAGCGTCATCACCTGATGCCTCCGGGTCAACCGGGCGGCCACGCGCCGCGCTTCGGCGCGCGGGTCGGCAAGGAGGGCATACGCTTTGCCGTCTGGTCGGGCGCGGCCGAGCGGGTCTGGCTGGCGCTGTTCGATGCCAGCGGCGAGGAAGAGACCGGGCGGCTGGAAATGGCGCGCGCGGCGGACGGCACATTCTCGCTGACAGTGTCCGGCCTGAAGGCCGGCACCCGCTACGGCTTTCGCGCCGACGGGCCCTACGCGCCGGAGCGCGGCCTGTGGCTCGACCCCGAAAAATTGCTTGTCGATCCCTATGCCGTAGAGATCGACCGGCCCTTCGCCTACAGCCCGGAATTGTCGCGCCGCCGCGGCGAGGGCGGCGATACGGCAAAGCTCGTGCCGAAGGCAATCGCATGGGCTGCGCCAGAACCCGTGTCGATGGGCAGTCCAATATTCGAGCCCGGCGGCTTCATCTACGAGCTATCTGTGCGCGCCTTCACCATGCGCCACCCCGACATAGAGGAGAAGATCAGGGGAACCATCGGTGCGCTGGCCCATCCGACGGCGATCAGGCATCTCAAGAAAATCGGCGTTTCGGCCGTCGAGCTGATGCCGGTGACGGCCTGGATCGACGAGCGTCATCTGCCGCCGCTCGGCCTCTCCAACAGCTGGGGCTACAACCCTGTGACGATGATGGCGCTCGATCCGCGCCTGGCTCCGGGCGGTGTCGCTGAGCTGCGTTCGACGGTGGCGGCGCTGCGCGAGGCGGGCATCGGCACCATCCTCGACCTCGTTTTCAATCATACCGGCGAGAGCGATGCCCAAGGCCCGACGCTGTCGATGCGCGGTCTCGACAGCCTGGCCTATTACCGCCACCAGGGCGACGGTCCGGTGCATCTGGTCAACGATACCGGCACCGGCAACACGCTGGCCTGCGACCATCCGATCGTCGAGGAACTGGTGCTCGACGCCTTGCGCCATTTCGTCCTCAACACCGGCGTCGACGGCTTCCGCTTCGACCTGGCCCCGGTGCTCGGACGCACCGCGGATGGGTTCGACCGCAAGGCAAACCTGCTGCTGGCGATCCACAACGACCCGGTGCTGAAGGACCGGGTTATGATCGCCGAGCCATGGGATATCGGCCATGGCGGCTACCAGCTCGGCAATTTTCCGAACGAGTTCCTCGAGTGGAACGACAAGTATCGCGACGACATCAGGCGCTTCTGGCGCGGCGATCACGGCATGGTAGGCGCGCTGGCAACCCGGCTCGCGGGTTCGTCGGACGTCTTTCGCGACCGCAATGCGCTGAGGTCAAGGAGCGTCAACTTCATCGCGGCGCATGACGGCGCGACCCTCGCCGACCTCGTAAGCTACGAGCGCAAGCACAACGAGGCGAATGGCGAGCAGAACCGCGACGGTCACAACGAGAACCTGTCCTGGAACAACGGCGTGGAAGGCGAGACCGATGACCCGCAGATTGCCGGCCAGCGCCGCAACGACGCGCGGGCGCTGCTGGCTACACTTTTTGCCTCGCGCGGCACCATCATGCTGACGGCGGGCGATGAGTTCGGCCGCACCCAGCGCGGCAACAACAATGCCTATGCGCAGGACAACGCCATCACCTGGCTCGACTGGGCCGGGCGCGACACAGGACTGGAGGATTTCGTGGCGGCCCTGGCGGCGATGCGCAAGGACATGCCGGCACTCGCGGACACACATTTCCTGACCGGCGACCTGCTGCCCGGCGCGGAGGTGGTCGACGTCGAATGGCTGAGCGAAACCGGCGCGCCGATGAAGGCGGAGCTCTGGGAGGAGCACGAGAGACGGCGCTTAACGATGGTTGTCGGCAATGCGAGCGGCAAGGCAAAGCGCCTCGCCGTGATGATCAACGGCGACCGCGCCGACGTCACCTTCGCGCTCCCCGTCCGCGCCGGCCATGCATGGGAGCGGCTGGCGACGACGGATGAAGACGGGCAGGGCGACTGGCAGGTGACGGGCCGCAGCATCGCATTCGCCGCCGAGACGATTGCCAAGGCGAAGGGGAAAGGCTGATGGACGAGGACAGGCCGGACGGCGACTGGTGGCGCGGCTGCGCCATCTACCAGGTCTACCCGCGCTCCTTCCAGGACCTGTCCGGCAACGGCACCGGCGACCTCAAGGGCGTAGCGCAAAGGGTCGGTCACATCGCCGCGCTCGGCGTCGATGCGGTCTGGCTGTCGCCCTTCTTCAAGTCGCCGATGGCCGACATGGGCTACGACGTCTCGGACTACAGGGCGGTCGATCCGACCTTCGGCACGCTGGAGGACTTCGACGCGCTGGTTGCCGAACTGCATGGCCACGGGCTGAAGCTGATCATCGACCAGGTGCTGTCGCACTCCTCCGACAGGCATCCCTGGTTCATGG
Organism: Alphaproteobacteria bacterium; assembly: GCA_018823835.1. GTDB lineage: Bacteria > Pseudomonadota > Alphaproteobacteria > Rhizobiales > Rhizobiaceae > CAMYMG01. Next base: position 74,764 of record JAHJHT010000003.1, read on the forward strand.
AGAGCCGCGCGAGCCGCGCCAATCCGCGCGCCGACTGGTACGTCTGGGCCGATGCCAAGCCGGACGGCACGGCACCGAACAACTGGCTCTCGGTTTTCGGCGGCCCGGCCTGGGAATGGGATTCGACGCGCCGGCAGTACTATCTGCACAATTTCCTTGCCTCGCAGCCCGACCTCAACTTCCACAACCCGGAGGTACAGGAGGCACTGCTCGGCGCGATGCGCTTCTGGCTCGACCGCGGCGTCGACGGCTTCCGGCTGGACACGGTGAACTACTACGCGCACGACCGCTGGCTGCGCGACAACCCGCCCCTCGCCGAAAGCGTGGCCGGCACGATCGACGAGACCAATCCCTACCTGTTCCAGTCGCATCTCTTCGACAAGACGCAGCCCGAGACGGTCGACTTCCTGAAGCGGTTCCGCGCGCTGCTCGACGAATACGCGGCGCGCGCTTCGGTCGGCGAGGTCGGCGACGAGGACAGGTCGCTGCAGACGGTGGCCGCCTATACGCGGGGCGGCGACAGGCTGCACATGTGCTACACCTTCGACCTGCTGGGACCGAAATTCTCGGCCGACCATGTGCGCGGCTGCGTCGAGGCCTTCGAGGCGGCCGTCGCCGACGGCTGGGTCTGCTGGGCCTTCTCCAACCACGACGTGGTGCGCCATGTCTCGCGCTGGACGCCGCCGGGCGGCGACACCGACGCGGTGGCGCGTTTCTCGATCGCGCTGCTTGCCTGCCTGCGCGGTTCGATCTGCCTCTACCAGGGCGAGGAGCTCGGCCTGACCGAGGCGGAAATAGCCTTCGAGGATCTGCGCGATCCATTCGGCATCCGCTTCTGGCCGGGCTTCAAGGGCAGGGACGGCAGCCGAACGCCAATGCCCTGGGAAGCGGGGGCAGAGAATGCCGGTTTCTCGACGGCAAAGACCTGGCTGCCGATACCGCCGGAGCACCGGGCCCGCGCGGTGGACGTCGAGGAGGCTGATCCGCACTCGGTGCTCGCGCGCTACCGCGAGGTGCTGGCGTTTCGGAAGGACCATCCGGCGCTGCGGCTGGGCTCGATCGCCTTCCTCGACGCGCCGGAGCACGTGTTGGCCTTCTGGCGCGACAGCGGCGACGAGCGGCTGTTCTGCGCATTCAACTTCGGCGGGGAGCCCGTTGAATGGCCGCTGCCGCCCGGCATTGGCACGCTGGAGATGCTGCTCGACGGTGAGGGCCGCACAGTACACGACACGGTGGAACTGCCGCCATTGGGCGTGCTGGTCGGTCGGCCGCTCGGCTGACAGTCGAAAAAAAAGTGCGCGAAAAGCACCGCCATCCGGCGGCTTTTCAGAGTTGACGGCAAGCAAAACGGCCGGGATTCGCTGACGCTACCTTGGGTCATTCAGTCGTCTGTTGAATTTGCAAATGCACCTGTCTAGTGTCCGGTCCATGACTGGAAGGCTCGCGCCTTACCAGTTCGCCCTAGAATGCCGGAGAGACCGGTTTTCGGGCGTCAAAACAGCCGAAAACGTGTTCTGAGGGGACACGTCAACAAGGGAGAACTTGAAATGCTGAACAGGCTGCTCAGGGCGACGGTGTTCGCCTCCAGTCTACTCCTTGCAGGCGGCGCCTTTATTACGCCCGCACTTTCGGAGACAGTATATAATCGCGGCAATTCGGCCGACCCGGAGTCGCTCGACCCGCACAAGACCTCGACCGTCTACGAGGCGCACATCCTGCGCGACCTGTTCCTTGGCCTTGTGACCGAGGACCAGAATGCCGAGACCATCCCGGGCGCGGCGGAAAGCTGGACCGTTTCGGACGACGGCACGGTGTACACCTTCAAGCTGCGCGAAGGCGCGGTCTGGTCCGACGGCAGCCCCGTCACCGCCGACGACTTCGTCTATTCCTTCCAGCGCCTGCAGGATCCGGCGACTGCCGCCGAATATGCCTCGATGCTCTACGTCATCAAGAACGGCGAGGAAGTGAACACCGGCAAGATGAAGCCGGAAGAGCTCGCCGTGAAGGCTGTCGACGCCAACACCTTCGAGGTGACGCTGAAGTCGCCGACGCCCTATTTCATCGAGATGCTGACGCATCAGGCGGCCTATCCGGTCAACCGCAAGGCCATCGAGAGCATGGGTGCCGACTGGATCAAGGCCGGCAACCTCGTCTCGAACGGCGCCTACACGCTCGCCGAATTCGTGCCCAACGACCACATCAAGCTGGTCAAGAACCCGAAATTCTATGACGCCGACAATGTGAAGATCGACGTCGTCAACTACTTCCCGACCGAGGACCGCTCGACCGCCGTCAAGCGCTTCGAGGCCGGCGAACTCGACAGCAACGACGACATCCCGACCGAACAGCTCGCCGATCTGCAGGCGAAGTTCGGCGACCAGCTGCGCATCGGGCCGTATCTCGGCACCTACTACTACGCAGTCAAGACGACCAAGGCGCCGTGGGACAATGTCGAGCTGCGCAACGCCATCTCGATGGCCATCGACCGCGACTTCATCGCCGAGAAGGTGTGGCAGAACTCGATGCTGCCCGGCTATTCGATGGTGCCCCCCGGCATCACCGGCTACGAATCGGCTGTCGCTTCCTACGCCGACATGTCGCAGATCGATCGCGAGGACAAGGCCAAGGAAATCCTCGAAAAGCTCGGCTACACGCCCGAGAATCCGCTGAAGATGGAGATCCGCTACAACACCTCGGAAAACCACAAGAACACCGCCGTCGCGATCCAGGAGCAGCTCAAGCCGCTCGGCGTCGAGGTGACCTTGCTCAACACCGACACCAAGACCCACTACGGCTTCCTCGAGCAGAAGGGTGATTTCGACGTCGCCCGCGCTGGCTGGATCGCCGACTACAAGGATCCCGAGACCTTCCTCGGCATCTCGGTGGCGGCAAGCGGCAACAACTACTCCGACTTCAACAATCCGAAGTTCGAGGAGTTGATGAAGCAGGCGGCGGCAGCCGGTGGCAAGCCGGAAGAGCGCATGAAGCTGCTGGCCGAGGCGGAGCGCGTGCTGGTCGACGAACTCGGCAACATCCCGCTGCTCTACTACAGCTACAAGAACCTCGTCTCCGACAAGATCCATGGCTTCGATGAGAACGTCATGGACCGTCACCCGACGCGTTTCATCAGCAAGGACTGATCCTGGACCGTAGCGCCGCCTCCCGCGTCAACCGGGGGGCGGCGGCATTTAAGGACAGGAAAAGGCCAACATGCTGATCTACGTGTTCCGGCGGCTTCTGACCGCCATCCCGACGCTATTCGTCATCGTCACCCTTGCGTTCTTCCTGATCCGCGTGGCGCCCGGCGGTCCCTTCAACCAGGAGCGGGGATTGAGCCCCGAGATCAAGGCCAACCTCGAGGCGCAATTCGGCCTCGATGACCCGATCTGGCTGCAATACGTCCACTACCTGAACAACCTGCTGCACGGCAATTTCGGCCCGAGCTACAACCTGCCGGACTTCACCGTCGGCGAACTGTTCGCCAACGGCCTGCCGATTTCGATCCAGCTCGGCGCTGCCGCGCTGACGCTGGCGCTGCTGGTCGGCGGAACGCTCGGAATAATCGCCGCGCTGAACCAGAACAAGGCCGGCGATTACGCCGTCATCGCCACCGCGACCGCCGGCAGCACGATCCCGAGCTTCGTCATCGCGCCGGTGATCCAGCTTGTTTTCGGCCTGACCTGGAACCTGTTGCCGATCGGCGGCTGGAACGACGGCGCGCTGCTCAACAAGATCGGCCCGGTCCTGACGCTGTCGCTGCCGCAGATCGCCATCGTGGCGCGCCTGATGCGCGGCTCGATGATCGAGTCGCTGCGCGCCCACCACATCCGCACGGCGCGCGCGCTCGGCCTGTCGCGCTGGTCAGTGGTCGTCAAGCACGCCCTTCGCGGCGCTGTGCTGCCGATCATCTCCTATGCAGGTCCGGCGGCCGCAGCGCTGCTGACTGGCTCGATCATCGTCGAGACGATTTTCGCCATCCCGGGTGTCGGCCGCTATTTCGTCGATGCGGCGCTGAACCGCGACTACACGCTGGTGATGGGCACCGTCGTTGTGATCGCCGTCTTCACCATCCTCTTCAACCTGATCGTCGACATACTCTACGCGGTGGTCGACCCGAGGGTGCGCTATGACTGACGCGGCGATCGAGCAAGCAGTCCAGGGGCGCTCCTTCTGGGGCGACGCCTGGGCCAGGCTGAAGGCCAACAAGGCGGCGATGGTCAGCCTCTACTACCTGCTGTTCGTGACGGTGCTCTGCGTCGCGGGGCCCTATTCCGTGCCGCATCTCTACACCACCATCTATCCCGACTACGTGCGCACGCCGCCGAGCATCACCGCCTATCCGAAAGCCGACATGGTCGAGACGGCGCTTGGCGATGCAGTGAAGCGCATGCGCGTCGAGCTGAAGTCCTGGCAGCAGGAAGGCGACCGGATCACCGTAACGGTGACCGGGTCGAAGAAGCTCGACGAGCGCAATATCCGCTATCTCGACCGCTCCGACACGTTCGACGACGCCAGGGTCGAGAGCATGGCGCCGGACGGGCTGGAAATGGTGATGAGCGCGGCGATCAAGCAGCAGTATTTCCTGTTCGGCACGGACAATACGGGCAGAGACCTGTTGTCCCGCACGCTGATGGCCGGACGCATTTCGCTGGCCATCGGCCTGCTCGCCGGCGTGGTGGCAGTCGCCATCGGCGTCGTCTATGGCGCTACGGCGGGCTTCATCGGCGGCAAGACCGACGAGGTGATGATGCGCATCGTCGACGTGCTCTACTCGCTGCCCTTCATCTTCTTCGTCATCATGCTGGTGGTGTTCTTCGGCCGCAACTTCGTGCTGATGTTCCTGGCCGTCGGCGCGGTGCTGTGGCTCGACATGGCGCGCATCGTGCGCGGCCAGGCACTGTCGATAAGACGCCAGGAATATGTCCAGGCGGCCGAGGCGCTGGGCGTCACGCGGCGCGGCATCCTGCAGCGCCATATCGTGCCCAACCTGCTCGGCGTCGTCGTCATCTACATGACGCTGCTGGTGCCGCAGGTGATCATCCTGGAGAGCTTCCTGTCCTTCCTGGGCCTTGGCGTGCAGGAGCCGATGACCAGTTGGGGCGTGCTGATCTCGGCCGGCGCCAAGAACATCGGTTCGGCCAACTGGATGCTGATGTATCCCGCCTTCTTTCTTGTTTCGACGCTGTTCGCGCTGAATTTCGTCGGTGACGGCCTGCGCGACGCGCTTGACCCGAAGGATCGCTGAGATGGCTGGACAAACCATTCTGTCGGTCAAGGACCTGCATGTCGGCTTCGACACGCTCGACGGCAGGGTCGATGCGGTGAAGGGCATCAGCCTGCATGTCGATGCCGGCGAGACCGTCGCCATCGTCGGCGAATCCGGATCGGGCAAGAGCCAGACCATGATGGCGGCGATGCGGCTCCTGGCCTCCAACGGCAGGGCGAGGGGCCACGTCGACTACCGAGGCCAGAACCTGCTCGAACTCGACCGCGCCGGCATGGACGGCATACGCGGCAGCAAGATCACCATGATCTTCCAGGAGCCGATGACGTCGCTCGATCCGCTCTACACCATCGGCAATCAGCTGATCGAGCCGATCAGGCGGCATCGGAAACTGTCGCACGCCGATGCGCGCAAGGAGGCGCTCAGGCTCCTCGAGCTGGTCAAGATTCCCGAGCCCGAGCGGCGCCTGAAATCCTATCCCTACGAGATGTCGGGCGGCCAGCGGCAACGCGTGATGATTGCCATGGCGCTGGCCAACGATCCTGACATTCTGATCGCCGACGAGCCGACGACGGCGCTGGACGTGACGGTGCAGGCGCAGATCCTGACGCTGCTGGCCGAGCTGCAGCGTACGCTTGGCATGGCCATCGTCTTCATTACGCACGATCTCGGCATCGTGCGGCGGTTGGCCGACCGCGTCTATGTCATGCGGCAGGGAGAGATCGTCGAGGAGGGCGCGACGGATGCGCTCTTCACTGCGCCCAGACACGAATACACCAAAATGCTTCTGGAAGCGGAGCCAACCGGCCGGAAGGCTGCGCCCGCGCAATCCGCGCCCGTGCTGCTGGAAGGTCGCGACGTCGAGGTAACGTTCAAGATCGGCGGCGGGTTCTTGCAGGGCCAGCCGATGCTACTTCGCGCCGTCAACCACATCTCGCTGGCGCTGAAGAAGGGCCAGACTATCGGCGTCGTCGGTGAATCTGGTTCCGGCAAGTCGACGCTCGGGCGCGCGCTGCTGCGCCTTCTGCCGAGCGAGGGCATCATCCGCTTCGACGGGCGCGATATCGCGCCGCTCGACCGCGAGGCGATGCGGCCGCTGCGCCGCGAACTGCAGCTGGTGTTCCAGGATCCATTCGGCTCGCTGTCGCCGCGCATGACGATCGGCCAGGTCATCACCGAGGGGCTCCTGGTGCACGAGCCCTCGCTGAGCTACGCCGAGCGCGACGCCCGCGCCGTCGAGGCGCTGCGTGAGGTCGGTCTCGACCCGTCAATGCGCAACCGCTACGCGCATGAGTTCTCCGGCGGCCAGCGCCAGCGCATAGCGATTGCCCGCGCCATCATCCTGAAGCCGAAGATCGTCGTGCTCGACGAGCCGACCTCTGCCCTCGACCGCTCGGTGCAGAAGCAGATCGTCGACCTGCTGCGCGACCTGCAGGCTGCGCACGACCTGTCCTATCTGTTCATCAGCCACGACCTCGCCGTCGTGCGCGCCATGGCCGACTACATCGTGGTGATGAAGCAGGGCAGGATCGTCGAGGAGGGACCGACCGAGGCGATCTTCGATCGGCCGCGCGAGACCTACACGCAGGAACTGATGGCGGCAGCGCTCGACCAGACGCGGTTCAGGCAGAGCGCGTAGGTTTGGACATGCGCGGATCGACCTTTCCACGCGCCTGCCGCAGCATCCGCTTCCAGGCCCACTCGACGCGCTGCATCCACAACGGTCTGGCTTTCCCGTTGAGCGAGCTCTTGAACGCCCCGTTCTGAGAGCCCTGTTCGACGATCGGTCGATCGAACCACAGCACTTCAACGCCGGCTTCCGCATCGATGATATTGATCTGGTGATCGATGCCGCGGGTCATGTCGTTGCGCGAAAGCCATTCAAGTCGGGCCTCGGCGACAGGGCGCGTGATCAGATAGGAATCCGCGCATCGGCTGGTCGTTGCGGGATACAGATGGCGACCGGGCACGAGGTCGCTCGCGGCGATGTAGTAGTTGCAGCCATTGCCGAGATAGACGGCAGCCGAGCGATCGGGGTCGCCGAGCTCGCCGACGCAGGCGGCGAGTTTCTGCACGAAGTCGCTTGCGAGAAAGACGTCATCCTCGAAAACAAGGCAATAGGGCTTTCCGGACCTAAGGAAGTCGCGCCACACGCCGATGTGCTTCAGAGCGATGGAGTACTCGCCAGGCCGCATCGGCGCAGCGTCGAGCCGAGCCGGGTCGATGTCCGGGATGTCGTGGTCGAGGTAGAAGTGAACCGGTACGCCGCGTGCGGAAAACTCCCGGCGGATGTGCTCTTCGCGGTCTTCATAGCCCTGCTTGACGTGGCAGATGCGCGTATATACTTGGTCGAAAAGATCACTCATCCGGCATCTTTCAGGTACTGCAGGACTTATTCTATCCGGCGAAGCATGAGCCTGCAGGCAGCATCGATGTGCACGACCGGGAGTGCACTCGCACCGGCCTATAGTGTCAGAGAGGGCGCCAGGCAAATCAAAAGGTCGAGCCGACCGAACGCTTATTGTAGTCGATGCGACAGCTATTGATCGTTCACGGGCAGCGGTATTCCATTGCACGCTTCTGCGCGCGCAAGTATTCGATCGACGGCGATGTCATTGAGTTTTCTGGTCGGAGTGGCAGGATTTGAACCTGCGACCCCGTCGTCCCGAACGACGTGCGCTACCAGGCTGCGCTACACTCCGTGACCAGACGCGGGCTTATAGCCGCCGCCTCTCGATCCTGCAAGCGCCAAAGCTCAGCCTTTCCGTGAAACATTTCGCAATTGCAGCATTGGCCCCGGAATTTGGTTTGAAGCTGGAACGATGCTGCCTATACAGGGTTATGCCCGTGCCTTGCGCCGGCTTTGCCGACGCTCGGAAATACCAAACAGGAGACCCGTAGCCGTTGTCGTTCAAGATCGTTTCCGATGCCCGCCCGAACAGTTTTGCCTTCGAGACCAGCGCGCTGATCAAGCCCTCGGGCTTCCGCGAATATGACGCGCGATGGTGGTTCGGGCACCCGGGATCGGAACGCGAGCCCGACCTGAACCTGATCGGCGTGCAGGCGCTCGGCATGGGACTCGGAACGCTGATCCAGCGGCTCGGCGCCGGGCCCGATATCGTCACCGGGCACGATTTCCGAAGCTATTCCATGGCGATCAAGCTGGCGCTGGTGTCGGGCCTGATGGCTGCCGGCGCGCGCGTCAAGGATGTCGGGCTGGCGCTGTCGCCCATGGCCTATTTCGCGCAGTTCGCGCTCGGCGCCCCCTCGGTCGCGATGGTCACCGCCTCGCACAACGAGAACGGCTGGACCGGCGTCAAGATGGGTGCGCAGCGACCGCTGACCTTCGGTCCGGACGAGATGTCGGCGCTGCGCGACATCGTGCTCGGCGGCGACTTCGACCTGAGGGGCGGCGGCAGCTACGAGTTCGTGGCGGACTTCCGGAAGACCTATCTGGACGACCTTGCCGAGGGCAAGAAGATCAAGCGCAAGCTGAAGGTCGTTGCCGCCTGCGGCAATGGCACGGCAGGCGCCTTTGCGCCCGAACTGCTCGAGCGCATCGGCTGCGAGGTGATCCCGCTCGACGCCGAGCTCGACCACTCTTTCCCGCGCTATAATCCGAACCCGGAAGACATGGAGATGCTGCACGCCATTCGAGACAAGGTGCTGGAGACAGGCGCCGATGTCGGGCTCGGCTTCGATGGCGACGGTGACCGCTGCGGCGTGGTCGACAATCTCGGCAACGAGATCTTTGCCGACAAGGTCGGCGTCATGCTGGCGCGAGACATCTCGGCGCTTCATGCCGACAGCCAGTTCGTTGTCGACGTCAAGTCGACCGGCCTTTTCAACACCGATCCCGTCCTGCAGGCAAACCGCGCCAAGACCGACTACTGGAAGACAGGCCATTCCTACATCAAGCGGCGCGTCGCCGAGCTCGATGCGATTGCCGGCTTCGAGAAGTCGGGCCACTTCTTCTTCAACCCGCCGATCGGCCGCGGCTATGACGACGGGCTGGTGACGGCGATCGCCGTCTGCGAGATGCTCGACCGCAACCCGGGCAAGTCGATGGCCGAACTCTACGCGGCGGTACCCCAAACCTTCGGCACGCCGACCATGTCGCCGCATTGCGACGACGACAAGAAGTACCAGGTGGTCGAGCGGGTGCTCGCCGACTTCGAGGCGATGAAGGACAAGGGCGAGCGTTTTGCCGGCCAGAAGATCGTCGAGCTGATCACCGTCAACGGCGTGCGCGTGGTCGCCGAGGACGGCACCTGGGGCCTGATCCGCGCCTCGTCCAACAAGCCCGAGATGGTGGTGGTGGTGGAAAGCCCCGTATCGTCGGAGCGCCGCCGCGAGATGTTCGAAGCGATCGACGCGGTCTTGCGCAAGAGCCCGGAAGTCGGCGAATACAACCAGACCTTCTGATGATGCCGGACCGGACGGAAGCCTCCATGAAAGATCCTATCGTCAGCTTTGTGATGAGCGGCGGCGTCGGCTCGCGGCTGTGGCCGCTGTCGCGAGAGGACAATCCGAAGCAGTTCCACGATTTCGTCGGCGACGGATCGATGCTGGCCAAGACCATCCGCCGGCTGAAGGCGCGCGACTGGGCACCGACACCGGTGCATCTGATCGCCTCGGAGCGCCATGCCGAGCGGCTGCATGACGAGCTCGAGGGTTTCGGCATGTCGGGCTCGGCGGCGATTTTCGAGCCGGTCGGCCGCAATACCGCGGCGGCCGTCGCCATCGCCACGCTTCAGACGCTTGCCGAGCATGGAGACGCACTGGTGCTGGTGGTGCCGTCCGACCATGAGATTTCGACCGAGAAACGGTTCTGGGAGACGGTCGAGAAGGGCATTCCGGCGGCCGATGACGGCCGCGTCGTGGTCTTCGGCATCAGGCCCGATCACCCGGAGACGGGCTATGGCTATATTGAAGCAAAGGGCGACGGCGGCGTGCTCGACGTCTCGCGCTTCGTCGAGAAGCCGGACCTCGAAACGGCTGAAAGCTACGTCGCCGACGGCTCCTACTACTGGAACGCCGGCATCTTCCTGTTCAAGGCCTCGGCGATGCGCGAAGCCTTCAAGCAGCACGACCCCGAGGTTTGGGACGCGGCGGAAAGGGCCCACAAGGCGGCGACGACCGACAGTTCCGGGCTCTACATGCCGCTCGATCTCTACAACGCCATCCCCTCGAACTCCGTCGATTACGCCATCATCGAGAAACTCGACGGCATCGCCATGGTGCCGGCGGGCTTCGAGTGGAATGACCTCGGCTCTTGGCAGTCTTTGCTCGACGCCAGCCCGGCCGACGAGAACGGCAACGTCATTGTCGGCGACGTCGTCGCCATCGATTGCGAGAATTCCTATTTCCGCTCCGATGGCGGCCTGCTGTCGGCGATCGGACTGAAAAACGTGGCAGTCGTCGCGACGCCCGATGCGACATTCGTCGCGCCGGTCGATCGCAGCCAGCACGTCAAGCAGATCGTGCAGCAGCTCGAAAAGAGCGGCCGACTGGAGACCAAGGTGACGCCATCGCCCGACCCGATCCTGGTGCCGGGCGCGTGGCGGCGGCGGGTGCGCCACTGGCTGTTTCGCGAGACGCTGCCGCTATGGTCGACAGCGGGCGTGGACGAGGTGCATGGCGGCTTCCACGAAGCGCTGGCGATGGATCGCACGCCGCTGATGAAGCCGAAGCGCATGCGCACCATGGCACGCCAGGTCTATGCCTTCGCGGTGGCCAAGCAGCGCGGCTGGGACGGTCCGGCCGACCGGCTCGTGTCGCACGGGCTCGACTTCATGGCGAAGAACGGCCGCACCGAAAACGGCGGCTGGGCGCGCACGATGGCTCCTGACGGCGCCATTCTCGATGCGACCGAGGACGCCTACGACCATTCCTGCGTGCTCCTGGCGCTGGCGCATGCGCATCGCTGCGGCAATCCCGATGCGTTGAGCCTTGGCCAGGAGACGCTGTCCTTCCTCGACGCCCATCTAAAGGACGACCGGGCGGGCGGCTTCTTCGAGACGCCGGAGCGCGAGGGTCCGCGCCGCTCCAACCCGCACATGCACATGCTGGAGGCGTTCCTCGCCTGGCACACGGCGACGGGCGACATGGACTATCTGCGACGGGCCGAGGAGATCGTTGCGCTGTTTCGGGACCACTTCTTCGATCCCGACAGCTGGACACTCGGCGAGTATTTCGGCGACGACTGGCGGGTGCTGCCCGGCGAGGACGGCGACTGGACCGAACCCGGCCATCATTTCGAGTGGGCCTCGCTGCTCGTCGAATTCGTCCAGAAGAGCCGGCAGCCGGAGATGCTGCCCTATGCCCGCAAGCTCTATGCCTCGGCGATCGCCAACGGGCTGAACCGGGCCACGGGCCTGGCCTACGGCGCGGTGTCGCGCCAGGGCCTGCCGCTCGACCGGGTGTCGCGCAGCTGGCCGCAGACCGAGGCCATCAAGGCCGCGATCGCGCTCGACGGCACCGGCGGCCCCGACCTCAAGCCGGAGATCGAGACGCGCGTGGCGCGGCTCTTCCGCTGGCATATCGAGCCGGCGCCGCTCGGCATGTGGATCGACCAGATCGACGAGCGCGGCATGTCGATGGCTACGGAGGTTCCGGCCAGCATCTTCTACCACCTCGTCAATGCGCTGATGCAGTATATCGACGGGACGACCGAGACCGATCAGTAGGGGCTGTCGACGTCGCCCGTCTCGACATAGACGGACTTCTGCTGGGAATAGTGCTCGAGCGCGGCCAGCGAGTTCTCGCGGCCGATGCCCGACTGCTTGAAACCGCCGAACGGAATTTCCACCGGCGTCAGATTGTAGGCGTTGATCCAGCAGGTGCCGGCCTGCAACTGGTTGACGACGCGGTGGGCGCGCGGCAGGTCGCGCGTGAAGACGCCGGCGGCAAGGCCGAACTCGACATTGTTGGCGCGATCGATGACCTCGTCCTCGTCGTCGAAAGCGAGCACGCTCATCACCGGGCCAAAAATTTCCTCGCGCGCAATGCGCATGTCGTCGCGCACGCCGGTGAATACCGTCGGCTCGATGAAACAGCCATTCTCGAAACCCTGCAGCGACGGCACCCCGCCACCGCAGGCAAGCGTTGCGCCCTCGTCGCGGCCGATGCCGACATAGGACAGGACCTTCTCGTGATGGGCCCTGCTGACCAGCGGACCCATCTGCGTCTCCGGGTCGAGCGGGTCGCCGATGCGGATGGTCTTGGTGCGTTCGACCAGGCGTTCGACGAATCGGTCGTGGATGCCTTTCTGGACGAACACGCGGGTGCCGTTGGAGCAGATCTGCCCGGTCGAATAGAAGTTGCCGAGCATGGCACCGCCAATGGCGTTCTCGATGTCGGCATCGTCAAAGACGAGGATCGGCGACTTGCCGCCGAGCTCCATGGTGGCGTGCTTCATCTTCGAACCGGCCAGCGCCATCACCTTGCGACCGGTTGGCACCGAACCGGTGAGCGATACCTTGGCGACGACGTCGTGGCCGACAAGGGCAGCGCCGACGTCGCCATAGCCCTGCACGACGTTGAACAGCCCGTCCGGCAGGCCGGCCTCGGTGTAGATCTCGGCGAGTGCCAGTGCCGACAGCGGCGTACTCTCGGAGGGCTTGAACACCATGGCGTTGCCCATGGCGAGTGCCGGGGCCGACTTCCAGCCGGCGATCTGGATCGGATAGTTCCAGGCGCCGATGCCGACGCAGACGCCCAACGCTTCGCGACGGGTGTAAGCAAAGGGGCCGCCCAGGTCGACATAGTCGCCGGTGAAGGCGGCGACCGCGCCGCCGAGATATTCGAGGCAATCGGCGGCCGACGGGGCGTCGGCAACCAGCGTCTCCTGGAGGGCCTTGCCAGTGTCGAGCGTCTCGAGTCGCGCGAGATCGGCGTTGCGGGCGCGCAGCAGGTCGGCGGCGCGGCGCAGGATGCGTCCGCGCTCGACGGGCTTCAGCCGCGCCCAGGCGGGTTGCGCCTCGCGCGCCGCCTCGACCGCGAGCTCGACGATGTTCTCGGTCGCCGAATGCAGCATGGCGATGGTCTCGCCGGTCGCCGGGTAGATGACCGGGATGGAAGCACCGCGCTCGTCATCGACGAAACGGCCGTTGATGTAGTGCGATGACCTTGGCTGGGCGCGCATCGAATTCTCCGCTTTGCCTCGAAGCATGGTCCCTTCGCGGGCGCCGCGCAACGTTGCGTTGCTCTGTCCTAACGGTCCGAGGTCTGCCAGCGCGGGTTGATCCACGGCTCCTGGTTCGACGGCGCAAGCGGCGTGCGCCCGAGAATGTGGTCGGCGGCCTTCTCGCCGGTCATGATCGACGGCCCGTTGAGATTACCATTGGTGACGCGCGGGAAGATCGAGGAATCCGCGACCCGCAGGCCCTCGACGCCGATGACCCGGCATTCCGGATCAACGACACTGGTGGGGTCGCTGGCCGCACCCATGCGGCAGGTCCCGCAGGGGTGATAGGCGCTCTCGGCGTGCTGGCGGATGAACTCGTCCAGCGCGTCGTCGCTCTGCACGTTCGAGCCCGGCGAGATTTCCTTGCCGCGGTAGGGATCGAAGGCCTTCTGGGAAAAGATCTCGCGCGTCAGCCGGATCGCGTGGCGGAAGTCGGCCCAGTCCTCGGGGTGAGACATGTAGTTGAAACGGATCTCGGGCTTTGCCCAGACATCGGCCGAGCGCAGGGTGACCGTGCCGCGCGACTTCGAACGCATCGGCCCGACATGCGCCTGGAAGCCATGCGACTTGGCCGCCGCCTTGCCGTCGTAGCGGACCGCCGCGGGAATGAAGTGGTACTGGATGTCGGGGTATTCGACACCGGGGGCCGAGCGCACGAAGGCTGCCGCCTCGAAGTGGTTGGTGGCGCCGAGACCGGTCTTAAAGAACAGCCATTGCGCACCGATCAGCGCCTTGGAGAACGGGTTGAGCACCGAGTAGAGGGTGATCGGCTGGGTCGATTCCTGCTGGATGTAGAGTTCCAGATGGTCTTGCAGGTTCTGCCCGACCCCCGGCCGGTCGGCGACGATGTCGATGCCGTGCTGCCTGAGTTGGGCGGCCGGACCGATGCCCGACAGCATCAGCAGTTTCGGCGAATTGATGGCCGAGGCGGCGATGACAACTTCACGCTTTGCCTTAACGACTTGAATCTGTTTGCCAGCTTCGATTTCGACGCCGACGGCACGTTGATTCTCGATCACCACGCGCCGCGCGAAGCCCTTGACCAGACTCACGTTTTTGCGCTTCAGCGCCGGCCGCAGATAGGCGTTTGCGGTCGACCAGCGGCGGCCGCGATGGATGGTCTGCTCCATGGCGCCGAAGCCTTCCTGCTTCGAGCCGTTGTAGTCTTCGGTGAGTTCGAAACCGGCCTGGTGGCCGGCTTCCACGAAGGCGGCGTAGAGCGGATTCCTGCGCGGGCCGCGCTGCACGTGGAGCGGACCGTCGGTGCCGCGCCAGCCAGCTTCGCCGCCATGCGAATGCTCCATCCGCTTGAAGTAGGGCAGCACATCGGCATAGGCCCAGCCCGAGGCGCCGGCCTCCGCCCAATGGTCGAAGTCGCCGGCATGGCCGCGCACATAGACCATGCCGTTGATCGACGACGAACCGCCGAGAACCTTGCCGCGCGGGGTGGCAAGAACCCGGTTGCCGAGATGCGGCTCGGGCTCGCTGGAAAAGCCCCAGTCGTAATGGCTCATGTTCATCGGGATCGACAGCGCCGAGGGCATCTGGACGAGCGGGCCGATATCGCTGCCGCCATATTCGATGACGATCACCGAATGCTTGCCGTCCTCCGAAAGGCGGTAGGCGAGGGCGGAACCGGCAGACCCGGAACCGATGATGACGTAGTCGGCCTCAAGCTGCATCGACATGCACCATGAAATCGGGGAGCGAGACATTGCCGCCGGTGGCGACCACCACGACGGTCTTCCCCTTGACGTCCTGCTCGCCTTCGAGAAGGGCAGCGAGCGAGGCAGCGCCCGAGGGTTCGAGCACCAGCTTCATGCGCTCGAATGCCATCTTCATGGCGCGCCGGACGGCAGCGTCCCTGACGGTGATGCCGGTGACGCCGGCGCGCTTTGCCGCGGCGAAGGGCGCTTCGCCCGGCCGGCGCGCCATCAGCCCGTCGCAGATCGACTTCGGGCCGAGCGGCATGGTCTCGATCTGGCCATGTGCGAGCGATGTCCCCATGCCGTGGAAGCCTTCCGGCTCGACGCCGAGCAGGCGGGTCTGCGGCGACAGGTAGTGGAAGGCGAGGGCGACGCCGCCGATCAGCCCGCCGCCGCCGATCGAGCAGAACAGGACGTCGGCCGTCGCGCCTTTGGCGGCAAGCTGGTCGAGCGCCTCGAGGCCCGCCCCGGCCTGGCCGGCGACAATCTCCGGATCGTCGAAGGGGTGCAGCAGGGTGAGGTTCTCGTCCGCCGAAATCTGGCGGGCGCGTTCGGAGGCGACTTCCTCGCGGGCACGGTCGCCATGATCGGTCAGGACGACGGTAGCGCCATAGCCGGCGGTGGCGTCGCGCTTGGCGGCCGGCGCGTCGATCGGCATGACGATGGTGACGGGAACGCCGAGCGCCTGGCCGGCTGCGGCCAGTCCTTGCGCGAAATTGCCCGACGAATAGGCGACGACGCCGCGCTTGGCCTCAACGGGTGAAAGCTTCTTCAGCCGCCAGTAGGCGCCGCGGACCTTGAAGGAGCCCGCCCATTGCAGGGACTCGGGCTTGACGAAGACGCGCGCCGCGCCGGTCTGGCGGGCGAGCGCCGCCGATTCAAGCAGCGGCGTCACCTGCGTTGCCTTCGAGGTTTCGGCGTAGGCGCGGCGGAGATGGTCGAGCGTTGGCACGAGAGCGGGCATCGTCATTCTCCCCTCGGGAAGCGCTTGTCTTCCTCGAGCGTGTTGAGGTCCATGTGGTTGCGCATGTAGCGTTCGGACGCCTTCTGCAGCGGCTGGAATTCCCACGGGTAGTAAGCGCCGTTGCGCAGCGCCGGATAGACGACCCAGCGGCGTGCCTGGCTCTCGCGCACCTCGGCGTCGAAGCGCGCCATGTCCCAGCGCGCGCGCACCCGTTCCATGAAGTCGGCGACGAGGCCGGCCTGTGCCGGATCCGCCGCGAGATTGGTCCTTTCCAGCGGGTCGGCGTCGAGGTCGAAGAGCTGCGGCGGGTCGATTTCGCAGTGTACGAACTTGTAGCGGCCGTCGCGGATGGCGACCATCGGCGCCTGAGAGCCCTCGGCGGCGTATTCCATCAGCACCGGTGTGGAGCGCGCCTCGCCGCGCGCCAGCGGCAGCAGGCTCTCGCCGTCGGTCCATGGCGCGATGGCCGACAGGTCGATGCCGACGAGGTCGCAGAGCGTCGGGTTGATGTCGAGGTTGGAGACGGGCGCCTTGACGAGGCCGGGCTCGATGCCCTTGCCGGCGATCATCATCGGCACGCGCGCAGAACCCTCGTAGAAGCACATCTTGAACCACAGGCCGCGCTCGCCGAGCATGTCGCCATGATCGGAGCAGAACAGGATGATCGTGTCATCGAGCATGCGCGTGCGCTCAAGCACGTCGATCAGTTCGCCAACCTTGTCGTCGAGATAGGAAATGTTGGCGAAATAGGCGCGGCGCGAGCGCCGGACATTGTCCGGCGTGATGTCGAAGCTGGCGTAATCGCTCGCCGCATAGAGACGCTGCGAGTGCGGGTCCTGCTCTTCGGCGGGGATGAAACCGACTTCCGGCTCGAGTGCCGGACAGCCCTCGTAGAGGTCCCAGTATTTCCTGCGCGCGACATAGGGATCGTGCGGGTGGGTGAAGGAGACGGTCAGGCACCAGGGCTGGCGGTCCGCCTTGTCGGAAGCGCGCGCCAGATCGTAGAGCTTCTGCTGGGCGTGGAAGGCGACCTCGTCGTCATACTCCATCTGGTTGGAGATCTCGGCAATGCCGGCGCCGGTGACCGAACCCAGATTGTGGTACCACCAGTCGATGCGCTCGCCGGGCTTGCGATAGTCGGGCGTCCAGCCGAAATCGGCAGGATAGATGTCGGTGGTCAGGCGTTCCTCGAAGCCGTGCAACTGGTCGGGGCCGACGAAGTGCATCTTGCCCGACAGGCAGGTGTGATAGCCGGCACTGCGCAGGTGATGCGCATAGGTCGGGATCGACGAGGCGAATTCCGCGGCGTTGTCGTAGACCCCGGTGCGCGATGGCAATTGCCCGCTCATGAAGGAGGCCCGGCCGGGCGCGCAAAGCGGCGAGGCGGTGTAGTTGTTGGCAAAGCGTACCGAGCGAGCGGCCAGCGCCTTCAGGTGCGGCGCGTGCAGGAATTCGGCCGGACCATCCGGAAACAGCGTGCCGTTGAGCTGATCGACCATGACGATCAGGATGTTGGGACGACCGGTCATGCGATGGCTTTCCGCGTGGCGAGCTTGGTTTCGAGGTAATCTTCGACGATGGCGATGGCGCTCGCGGCATTCGGCGTGCCGTCCTTCAGCGCGCGGCGGATGTAGAGCCCGTCGATGAGTGCGGCGATCGCCTCGGAAGCCTGCTCGGCCTCGGCCCGCGGCATCAGGTGGACGAGGCCGCTCATCAGGTTTGAATGCAGCCGGCGTGCGTAGATGCGCAGCAGCCGTCGCAGCGCCGTCGACTTCTGCGCCTCGACGTAGAAGGCGAGCCACGCCGCGATGGTCTCGGACTGGAACTGCTTGTCGGAAAAATTGACGGCGATGGTGGCCGAGACACGCTCGCGCGGCGTGCGGCAGGCTGACAGCGCCTGGCGCGTGTCGCCGTTCAGCTCGGTGAGCAGGTGGCGCATGGTGGCCTGCAGCAGGTCATCCTTGGCGCCGAAATAATGATGCGCCAGCGCCGAGGAGACACCCGCGCGGCCGGCGATCTCCGACATGGTGACGTCGAGCGAGCCGCGGTTGCCAATGGCCGACAGCGTCGCGTCGATCAGCGCGCGGCGGCGCAGCGGTTCCATTCCGATCTTGGGCATGGGCAAGGAAATCCTCCGGCAGCAACGATATTTTTTATTGACTGATCAATCAACGAAAAATCGAAGCCGGTCTGGATCATGGCTTCGGGCTTTACGCGCAGCAATTGCGCGTCCATTTTGGATGCAAATGACAGACGGTGGCCCCCGACTTGGGCGCCGGGAGGAATCGACATGACTGCTTGTATCGTGGGCTGGGCCCATTCGCGCTTCGGCAAGCTCGAGGGCGAGACGCTCGAGAGCCTGATCACCAAGGTCGCCGCCGACGCACTCGACCATGCCGGGATCGGTCCCGACGACGTCGACGAGATCGTACTCGGCCATTTCAATGCCGGCTTCTCTGCCCAGGATTTTACCGCGAGCCTCGTGCTGCAGGCCGACGACCGGTTGCGCTTCAAGCCCGCGACGCGGGTGGAGAACGCCTGCGCAACGGGCTCGGCTGCAGTGCGCGCCGGCATCCGCGCCATCGACGCCAGGGCAGCGCGCACGGTGCTGGTGGTCGGCGCCGAGCAGATGACGACGACGCCCGGGCCCGAGATCGGCAAGAACCTGCTCAAGGCATCCTACCTGCCTGAGGACGGTGACACGCCGGCAGGCTTTGCCGGTGTCTTCGGCAAGATCGCGCAGGCCTATTTCCAGCGCCATGGCGACCAGTCGGACGCGCTGGCCATGATCGCGGCCAAGAACCACAGGAACGGCATGGGAAACCCCTATGCGCAGTTGCGCAAGGATTTCGGCTACGAGTTCTGCCGCCAGGAGAGCGAGCGGAATCCTTATGTCGCTGGACCTTTGAAGCGTACCGACTGTTCGCTGGTCTCGGACGGCGCGGCAGCGCTGGTGCTGACCGACAGCGACAATGCGCTGTCGATGCGTCGCGCCGTGGCCTTCCGCGCCAACGAGCACGTGCAGGATTTCCTGCCGATGTCGAAGCGCGACATTCTGCTGTTCGACGGCTGCGAGGAAGCCTGGGCGCGCGCGCTGAAGAAGGCCGGCGTGACGCTCGATGACCTCTCCTTCGTCGAGACGCATGACTGCTTCACCATCGCCGAACTGATCGAATACGAGGCGATGGGGCTAGCAAAGCGCGGCGAGGGCGCGAAGGTCGCGATGGAGGGCCAGACGGCGATGGACGGCCGCCTGCCGGTCAACCCGTCGGGCGGGCTGAAATCCAAGGGCCACCCGATCGGCGCCACCGGCGTGTCGATGCATGTGCTGACCTCGATGCAGCTTACCGGCGAGGCAGGCGACATCCAGGTGCCTGATGCAAAGCTCGGCGGCATCTTCAACATGGGCGGCGCGGCGGTCGCCAACTACGTCTCGATCCTGGACCGCATCAGATGAAGCATCCGGCGATCGTGACCGGTGGGGCGTCCGGGATCGGCATGGCGGTCGTCAAGCGGCTGCTCGACGACGGCTGGCCGGTAGCGGTGGTCGATGCCGACCCGAATGCGCTCATCTCCGCCGAAAGCGCCTTTGCCGACGAGAATGCGATCTTCCTGGAAGCTGACGTGACCGACGAGGATGAACTGGGCGCCGTGTTCGACGAGGTGGTCGACCGGCTGGGTCTGATCGGTGGTCTCGTCAATTCGGCCGGCATCCTGCGCGACCTTTCGGTCGAGGAGACGACAGCGGAAATGTTCCGCGAGATGCTCGACGTCAACCTGGTCGGCTCCTTCATCACCGCCAAGGCGGCGCTGGAGCGGATGGGCGCGACCCTGTCGATCGTCAACATCGCCTCGGTTTCCGCCCTTCGCGCCAACCGTGGCCGTGTCGCCTATGGCGCGTCGAAGGCCGGCGTCAAGCTGATGTCGGAGGTGATGGCGCTGGAATTCGGCAACCGCAATGTCAGGGTCAATTGCGTGGCACCCGGGCCGGTCGAGACGCCGATGGTCATGAAGTCGCGCAGCGCCGAGGACCGACGTTTGTGGTTGCGCCAGATTCCCCAGGCGCGCTATGGCGAGCCCGACGAAGTGGCCGCCGCGATCGCCTTCCTGCTGTCGCCAGAGGCGAGCTACATCAATGGACATACGCTGACGGTCGATGGCGGCTTTTCGTCGGCGGGGATCGTCGGCTGAACAGGAATTCATCGTGAGCAATCCGGTACTGGTGGAGGTGCTGCGCGGCGGCATCGTGGAGAGCCGCCACCGCGGCGCTGTCTATGTCTGCGGGCCCGACGGCAAGGCTGTGCTGGAAATCGGCGACACGGCGCGGCCGGTGTTTCCCCGCTCGGCGGTGAAAGCGATCCAGGCGTTGCCGCTGGTCGAGACGGGCGCGGCAGACGCCTATGGTTTCGGCACCCGGGAACTGGCGCTGGCCTGCGCCTCCCATACCGGCGAGGCGATGCATACCGAGCTGGCGGCCTCGATGCTGGCGCGCGCCGGGCTCGACCATACAGCGCTGGAATGCGGCAGCCACTGGCCGTTCAACCACGATGCCTTTGTGGCGCTCGCGCGCTCGGGGAAGGAACCGAACGCGCTCTGCAACAATTGCTCGGGCAAGCATTCCGCCTTCCTCTGCACCTGCGTGCATGAGGGAATTGACCACAAAGGCTATGTCGCCGCCGGTCATCCGTTCCAGGAGATGGTTCGCAAGACTATGCAGGAGGTGACCGGAGCCGTGCACGACGCCGGCAACGCTGCCATCGACGGCTGCTCCATCCCTACCTACGCGGTGCCCCTGACGGCGCTGGCACAAGGCTTTGCCCGCATGGCGACCGGGGAGGAGCTTGCACCCGGACGCGCCAGGGCTGCAAGGCGACTGCTCGAGGCCTGCATGGCCGAGCCGCTGCTCGTGTCTGGTACGGGCAAGGCCGACGCGGCCCTCATGCAAGCCGCGCCCGGCCGGATATTCACCAAGGTCGGGGCGGAAGGCGTTTACTGCGCGGCGGTTCCGGAACTGGGCCTCGGCATTGCGCTGAAATGCGACGATGGCGCCGAACGCGGTACCGAGAGCATGGTCGCAGCGCTGCTGGCAAAGCTGCTCGCCGCCGACAAGGACGTCGCGGCACGCCTGACCGATATCGCCAACGCGCCGATCAGAAGCCGGATCGGCGCGGTCGTCGGGGGGCTGCGCCCCACGGACGCTCTGGCCTGAAAGGCATGCTGAGGCCGCCGGCGTCAGCCGACGTGATTGCGCTCGACCGTCAGATGCGCGTAGCCGGAACTGCCGCCGGAAGCCATGTCGCCGGTGGCGGCGTCAGACCAGCGGTAGCCGACCACCGCCCCGTTCGAGGCGCCTGAGATCACATTGTCGGAAATGACCGCCGGCCCGGCCCCGTCCACCACGGTGACGGCGATGCCCGTGGGCGCCGCGCGGATGACGTTGCCGGTCGCCACGACGTTGCGCATGTAGGGACCCCAGCCGATCTTGATGCCGTAGAGCGGCGCGTTGTCGACCATGTTGCCAGTGACGGACGTGTCGGCCTCGACGCTGATGCCGACGCCGAAGCCCGGCGCGTCGGCGGGGTAGGGCCCCGTGGTCGAGAGATTGCGCACGAGATTGCCCGAGCAGACGGCCGCACGGCCGCCCTGGTCGAAGTTGACGACCGAGATGCCGTTCGCTGCGCCATCGACGATGTTGTTGTTGATGACGGCGCCCTCGAAGGCAAATTCGGCATAAAGCGCTGTCTCGCCGGACCGGCTGCAGGTGTTGCCGGCGATCTGCAGGTTGCTGGCGCTGTTGGCGCGGATGGCGGAGAAGGCGCAATCGCTGAC
Organism: Alphaproteobacteria bacterium; assembly: GCA_018823835.1. GTDB lineage: Bacteria > Pseudomonadota > Alphaproteobacteria > Rhizobiales > Rhizobiaceae > CAMYMG01. The sequence goes on from JAHJHT010000003.1 coordinate 96,675, forward strand.
GACGTTCCCGGATACCACCACCTTGTCGGCGCGGAAGACGTTGATGCCGTTGCCGTTTTGGCCGGTGCCCCCATTGCGCGCCGAGATGCGCTCGACGCGGTTGCCGGTGACCATGGTGGCGTCGTCGGCGACCTGCCAGCGATGCACCAGTATGCCGCCATTGGCGCAGTCGGAGACGCTGTTGCCGCTGATGGCGAGGCCCTTGCCCTCGACGGAATAGATGCCGGCGTCGGCAGCGCCCGAGATCGTCGTGCGCTCGATGCGCCCGGCGACCCGCTCGAGCGACAGCCCGTTCTTACCACTGCCCACGATCTGGCAATTGTCGATCACGGCGTGTGCGACGCGGCGCAGGTCGAGCAGGCCCTGCGCATAGTCGCCCATCCAGCGGTTTGCTCCGTCGAGCACCAACCCGCTCATTTCGATATGCACGGCGTCCTCGGCGGCCATCAGGTGGCCGTCGCCGCCATAGACGATGCGCGTCGCTCCCGGCACGCCGCTGAGGCGCAGGTAGGGCGGCAGGGTGAGGTTGGAAACGACATAGGTGCCGGCTGGCAGGAACACCGGAATGTTGCGATCGGACGCTTCGGCCAGCATCTTGGAGAAGGCGCGGCTCTGGTCGTCGAGCGCGCCCGGCCGGACTCCCAGATCGCTGGCACTGATCGACCCGCGCATCGCGGTTAGCTCTATGCCCTTCAGCCCGGCGGCAAGCAGCGAATTCGGCAGCGCCAGCCCGGCAACGCCGGCGATTGCCGTCTGCCTGAGGAGGTTGCGTCTGTTCAACATCGGCACAGTTTCCCGGTTCGATGTTCTGCGTCGCAGGAAACGTGCCATCCGACCGAAGGCCGGCAATTTGCGCCGCCGCCGCTTGTCGAAAGCCCTGCCGCTGCCTAGGTTGAGGTGATGAGCAGGGCATTCACACGCGAAGACGACAGCGACGGCCAGATCGCCGATATCGGCGAGCGTCCCGTAAGCACACACCGCAACCTGGTCACTGCAAGTGGGCTGGCCCAGATCGACAGCGCGGTCAACGAACTGCGCGAGGAACTGGCCAAGGCCGAAGCCGACGCGGACCGGGAGCGCATTGCCAGGGTTTCGCGCGATCTGCGCTACTGGTCGGCGCGCCGCGAGAACGCCGAATTGTCGGAGCCGGAGCCGGGCAGCGAAGTCGTGCGCTTCGGCATGACCGTGACCGTTGAGGGCGATGACGGCAAGCGCAAGGCGTGGAAGATCGTCGGCGAAGACGAGGCCGACGCAGCCAAAGGCAGCGTTTCGCATGTTTCGCCGATGGCGCTGGCGCTGTTCGGCAAGACCGTCGGCGAAACCGCCACCGTCAACGGCAAGGAATGGGAAATCGTCAAGCTTGAGATCTAGTGCGGGCTAGCCGCGGTCGTTCGATCAGCGAACCGCCGCAAAAACCTCACCCTCCCGCCAACCGCTCCATCAGGCGCGCCGCCGCTTCCGGAATGACCGTTCCGGGCGGAAAGATCTCGACGGCGCCGGCCTTGCGAACGGCCTCATAGTCCTGTGGCGGGATGACGCCGCCGGCGACGATCATGATCTCCTTGCCGCCGAGCTTGTCGAGGGCCGCGCGCAATTCCGGCACCAGCGTCAAATGGCCGCCGGCGAGCGATGAGGCGCCGACGATATTGACCATGCGCTCGGTCGCGAGCTTGGCGATCTCTTCGGGCGTCTGGAACATCGAGCCGACGGTGACGTCGAAGCCGAGGTCGGCGAATGCGGTGGCGATGACTTTCTGGCCGCGGTCGTGGCCGTCCTGACCCATCTTGGCAACCAGGATGCGCGGCCTAGCGCCGGTCTTCTGCTCGAATGCCTCGACCTTTTCCAGCACGTCGTCGACAGCGGCGTTCTCGCCGATCTCCTTGCGGTAAACACCCGAAATCGTCTGGACGGTCGCGACGTGACGGCCAAACACCTTTTCGAGCGCCAGGGAGATCTCGCCGACCGTTGCATGCGCGCGCGCCGCGCGGATGGCAAATTCGAGCAGGTTGCCGTCGCCTGCCGCCGCATTGGTCAGCGCATTAAGGGCGGTCTCCACGGCAGCCACGTCGCGCGTGCCCTTGAGCGCCTGCAGCTTGGAGAGTTGCCGCGCCCGCACCTCGGCATTGTCGATTTTCAGGACGTCGACTTCCGTATCCTCTTCCGGGCGCCATGCATTGACGCCAACCAGAGCCTGCTGGCCGGAATCGATGCGCGCCTGGGTGCGCGCCGCGGCCTCCTCGATGCGCAGCTTGGGGATGCCCTTCTCGATCGCCGCGGCCATGCCGCCGAGCGTCTCGACTTCCTCGATATGGGACATGGCGCGGGCCGCGAGATCGTGCGTCAGGCGCTCGACATAGGCCGAACCGCCCCACGGATCGATGAAGCGGGTGGTGCCCGATTCCTTCTGCAGGATGAGCTGCGTGTTGCGGGCGATGCGGGCAGAGTGGTCGGTCGGCAGTGCCAGCGCCTCGTCGAAGGCATTGGTGTGCAGCGACTGCGTATGCCCTTGCGTGGCGGCCATCGCCTCGATCATGGTGCGTGCGATGTTGTTGTAGGGATCCTGCGCGGTCAGCGACCAGCCCGAGGTCTGGCAATGGGTGCGCAGCGACAGAGAGCGGGTATCCTTCGGCGAAAAGTTCTTCTGCATCAGGCCGGCCCATAGCAGGCGGGCGGCGCGCAGCTTGGCGACCTCCATGAAGAAGTTCATGCCGATCGCCCAGAAGAAGGACAGGCGGGGCGCGAAGCTGTCGATGTCCATGCCTGCCGCAACGCCGGCCCGGGCATATTCGATGCCGTCGGCGATCGTGTAGGCGAGCTCGAGGTCGGCCGTCGCTCCGGCTTCCTGCATGTGGTAGCCGGAAATCGAGATCGAGTTGAACTTCGGCATCTCGCGCGAGGTGTAGGAGAAAATGTCGGAGACGATCCGCATCGAGGGGCGCGGCGGGTAGATATAGGTGTTGCGCACCATGAACTCTTTCAGAATGTCGTTCTGAATGGTTCCTGCGAGGTCCTTCTGCGCGACGCCCTGTTCTTCGCCGGCCACGATGTAGAGAGCCAGGATCGGCAGCACCGCGCCGTTCATGGTCATCGACACCGTCATCTCGCCGAGCGGGATCTGGTCGAAGAGCTGGCGCATGTCGAGGATGGAATCGATCGCCACGCCGGCCATGCCGACATCGCCCGAGACGCGCGGGTGGTCGCTGTCGTAGCCGCGATGCGTGGCAAGGTCGAAGGCGACGGACAGCCCCTTCTGTCCGGCTGCCACGTTGCGGCGGTAGAAGGCATTCGATTCCTCGGCCGTCGAGAAGCCGGCATATTGCCGGATCGTCCAGGGCTGGCGGACGTACATGGTCGGGTAGGGGCCGCGGATGTTGGGCGCGATGCCCGGCCATGTGTCGAGGAAGGGCAGGCCGGCAAGGTCGTCGGCGCCATAGGCGCGCTGGACGGCAATGCCTTCGGGCGTCGCCCATTGCGAAGGTTCCATCGCCGGCAGTTCGGGCGTCGCGGCGGTCCAGTCGATGGTGCTGAAATCGGGGATCATGCCGCGTCTCCGAGTGCCTCGTCGATCCTCTGAGGGATCAGCCTGTCGCAGAACACGGCGCCCTCGGTCGGAACCGGACGTTGTTCGGCCGCGAGCGTCTTCACGGGGCGCTCGGCTGCCGGCGGATAGAGCGTCGTACCGACGATCTGCCGCTCGCCATTCCGGTAGAGCTTCGCGCGCGCTTCGCCCGCTTCGCGCACCCGGCGCTGGATGTGGCCGTCGGCCAGGCTCTTCAGGATGCCGCCTTCCGTCTCGATGGTCTGGAATTCCTTCCAGGCGGCGGCACAGAGGGAATCGGTCAGCGCCTCGACGCTGCCCGAGCCGGAGGCGGGGTCGGCGACGAAGTCGAGATGGCTCTCGCCGGCCATCAGCAACTGCGCATTGCGCGTGATACGGCGCGAAAAGCCATCCGGCAATCCGTGCGCGATGGTGTGCGGCAGAACCGAAATCGTGTCTGCGCCCCCGACCGCGGCGGCAAAGCCGGCGATTGTGCTGCGCAGGATGTTGGTCTCGGGATCGCCGGTCGTCATCATCCGGTAGGAGGTCTCGGCATGGATGGTCGCGGCGTCCGGGCTCATCATGCAGGCGACCTGTATCCGTGCCCACAGCTTGCGCAGCGCCCGCACCTTGGCCATCGACAGGAACTGGTCCTGGTCGACGCTGAGCACGAAGCCGATATGCGGCGAGGCGTGGACAAGCGCCTGGCGCGCATCCTGGAAGAGCCGCAGATGCGCGACGGCCGAGGCGATGATTGCGCCGAGTTCCTGCGCCTCGGTGGCGCCGGCATTGTGATAGACGCGGCCGTCTGCCTCGAGTAGGACGCCCGGTATGCCGACCGCGAAGAAATGCGCGAGCGACTGCGGCATCGATGCCTGCAGTGCCTCGATCGACATGGCGAGGCGCCCCGTTCCGGCGAAGATCGCGGCCGGATCAATGCCGAAGGACAGGCTGAGCTTCGAGGGGTCGGCGCCACGGCGTGTGAGCAGCGCGACCAGCCAGTCGGCCATTGCCCGGCTCGCCGGATTGACGTCCATGCGCAGATGCGTGCGGTTGAGCTGGATGCCGTCGAGCACGGTCTCCAACCCTTCCGGCGTTGCCGGCAGACCGTAGCCGAAGGCATTGGGCGCACCTTCGAATACCAGCGCAAGCCCGGTCGCGCCCTGCTCGAGATCGGCCCGGGCCTGCGCGTTGGCGCGCGCCGGGTCGGGATCGTCGGCGCGCTGCACCACCACCCACGGCAGGTCGGGCTGGCGGCGCGGCAGCAGCGCCGCATCGGCGCTTCTCGGCATCAGCGGGTCAATGGCGATGCCGTCGTCGGTCAGCGCGACGAGCTCGTCCGCAGACTTGACGCCCCCCTTTGCGCCTTCGACCAGGGAGAGCCATTTCTCCCGGTCAGCAACCGGAAATTCGAAACCTTCTAGCGCGCTTGTCGTACTCATCCGCATCCTTGCAATCGCCCCGCCGTGGGCAGCCCGGCGACACTAAGGCGACCGGCCCGGAGCCGCAATCCGAAATGGTCGCCGCGCTGCCAACTTGCCGGTCCGGGAACCGGAAATTCAAGCTTTCGCATTGTCGCGCTTCGATGGCGCAACTATAGGTTTCCTTGAGGGGTGCGCCGGCCGGACGCGCCGGACGACGGAGACCGATCGCATGGCTGACGAAACCAGCATCTTCCTTGGCGCCAGCCGCAAGCCGGATGATTCCTACCAGAAGCCCGAAGAACTGCTGCTGAAATACGCCAACCGGCATGGCCTCGTGACCGGCGCCACAGGCACCGGCAAGACCGTGACACTGCAGATCCTGGCGGAGGGGTTCTCGAACCAGGGCGTGCCGGTCTTCTGCGCCGACGTGAAGGGCGATCTGTCAGGTATCGCGGTGATGGGCGAACCCAAGGACTTCCTTGCGGCCCGGGCCAAGACGATCAAGCTAGACCCTTATGAATTCCAGGACTTTCCGGTAATATTCTGGGACCTGTTCGGCGAGCAGGGCCATCCGATCCGCGCCACCGTCTCCGAGATGGGGCCGCTGTTGCTGTCGCGGCTGATGAACCTCTCGGAAGCACAGGAAGGCATCATCAACATCGCCTTCCGCATCGCCGACGAGGAAGGCCTGCTGCTCCTCGACATGAAGGACTTGCAGTCGCTGCTCAGCAACATCGCAAGCCGCGCCGACGAGATCGGCACGAAATACGGCAATGTCACCAAGGCCTCGGTCGGCGCCATCCAGCGCTCGCTGCTGATCCTCGAGCAGCAGGGCGCGGCGAATTTCTTCGGCGAGCCGGCGCTCAAGATCGCCGACATCATGCGCACGACGCGCGACGGACGCGGCGCCATCAACGTGCTGGCGGCCGACAAGCTGATGATGAACCCGCGCCTCTACGCCACGTTCCTGCTGTGGCTGCTGTCGGAGCTGTTCGAGGAATTGCCCGAGGTCGGCGACCCGGACAAGCCGAAGCTGGTCTTCTTCTTCGACGAAGCGCATCTCCTGTTCGACGACGCCCCGAAGATCCTGGTCGACAGGGTCGAGCAGGTCGTCCGGCTGATCCGCTCGAAGGGCGTCGGCGTCTATTTCGTGACGCAGAACCCGCTCGACGTGCCCGACACCGTGCTGGCGCAGCTCGGCAACCGCATCCAGCACGCGCTGAGGGCCTACACGCCGCGCGAACAGAAGGCGGTGAAGACCGCTGCCGACACGTTCCGGCCCAATCCCGACTTCGATTGCATGGACGCCATCACCCAGCTAGGCGTGGGCGAGGCGCTGGTCTCGCCGCTCGAGGCCAAGGCCGTGCCGGCCATGGTGCAGCGGACGCTGATCCGGCCACCATCTTCGCGCATGGGACCGCTGACGCCGGAGGAGCGCCGCAAGCTGATCAACACCAGCCCGGTCGCCGGGCTCTACGACGAGACGATCGACCGCGAATCGGCGTTCGAGATGCTGGAGAAGCGGGCGGCCGAAGCCGCCAAGGCCGAGGAGGCGGCGCAGCAACGCGAGGCAGAGCAGGAAGAAGACGGGCGGTCGCGCTGGACGATCCCGGGCTTCGGGGATGACGACGATGACCGCGGCAGTTCGAAGTCCAAGAGCCGGCGTGCGCCGCGCCGGTCGAACCGGCAGTCGGTGACCGAGGCGGCGATCAAGTCGGTTGTCCGTTCGGTAGGCTCTTCGGTTGGCCGCGCCATCGTGCGCGGCATCCTTGGCAGCCTCAAGAAGGGGTTCTGACCCTTCCTGAGGGATTTATGCCGGACGTCTGGCCCTAGGAGACGGCAAAGCCCGAGCCGACCACGATCGGTGCCTTGCCCGGCACGCGGTCGTAGAGGTCGATAATGTCCTGGTTCATCAGCCGCACACAGCCGGACGAGACCGACTTGCCGATCGAGTTCCATTCGGGCGAACCGTGCAGCCGGTAGAGCGTGTCTACCCCATCCTGGAAGATGTAGAGCGCGCGGGCACCGAGCGGGTTGTCGAGGCCGGGTGGCATGCCGCCATTGTCGACGCCATACTTCGCGAGTTCGGGCTGGCGCGCGATCATTTCCTCGGGCGGGGTCCATTTCGGCCACTTCTGCTTCCACTGGACGTTGGCGCGACCGGCCCATTCGAAGCCGGCGCGGCCGAGGCCTACGCCGTAGCGCATGGCCTGCCCATTGCCGAGCACCAGGTATAGGAAATGCGCAGAGGTATCGACGACAATGGTGCCCGGGCGCTCGCCGGTCGGGTCGGATACGACCTGGCGCAGGAAGCGCTTGTCGATCTTCTCGATAGGCACAGCCGGGATCTGGTATCCCTCGTCGTAGACCGGGCCGTACATGGTGACGTAAGAGCCATAAGCTGCGTTGACGTCGACGGGTGGCTGCGGGTTGGCGGCATAATTGTGCCCGACATTACCGCGAGCAGTCGTACAGGCCGACAGGGCCACCGAAGCCGCGCCGGTAGCCGCGAGTCCTAGAAGGCGTCGCCTGGTAAGGTGGATGCTGGATGCTGTCATGTTGCCTTCTTCAGAATTTATTGCCGGGTGACCGTTCAAGCGACCGGCGTACACCCGATAAGTTTCCAAACCGATAGGTGGTTCCAAATGGGGTGATAGGGTGTGCAAAGAAAGGCCAAGCTGTGACAGTCCTGCCGCTGTTGCAATTTCGCAACGAACGGCAAAGGTCACTCGGCTGTCAGCAGTCCTTCAAGCGACGGCAGGATGAGAGACGGGTTCAGGTCGCCATATTCGTCGGGCTGCGCCGTGCGATTGATCCAGACGGTCCGGAAGCCGAATTTTGTCGCGCCGGCAATGTCCCAGCGGTTGGACGACTGGAACGAGACGGCGTCCGGGTAAAGTTTCCAGCCTGAGGTCACTAGGTCATAGGTCGACGGGTCTGTCTTGAAACGCCTGACAATGTCGACGGAGAAGACCTCGTCGAGGATCTGGTCGAGCGCGGCCGACCTGACCGCCGATTCCAGCATCTCGGGCGACCCGTTGGAGAGGATTGCGAGGCGGGCGCCGTCGGCCTTCAGGGCCTTCAGCACGGCGGGCACTTCCGGGTAGCAGTCGAGCTTCCAGTAGGCGTCGAGAAGATCCCCGCGCAGGCTCTTGTCGGCAGAGGGCACCTTGGCCAGTGCGAAGTCGAGCGCCTGCTCGGTTAGTTGCCAGAAGTCGACATAGGATCCCATCAGCGTGCGGACCCAGGAATATTCGAGTTGCTTGGCACGCCAGATCTCCGACAGCAGCGGACCATCGGCGCCGATCCTGCCGGCATGCCGGCGCACGGCGGCGTGGACATCGAACAGGGTCCCGTAGGCGTCGAAGATGTAGGCGGCGTGTCGCATCAGTTGTTCCGTTCGCGTCGGAGTTCAGGCCATGGCGGGTCCGCCGTCAAGCATGGGGCGCTGGCACCACGAAATAGACCCTATGCACGGTTGACGCGAGGCAAGAAAATATCGTCCATAGCCTCCTCACGAAATCAACACGGATTCAACCCGATGACCCTGGCGACCGAAGCGCAGTCGAAGACCTGGACCTATGTCGATGGCGACTGGCACGAGGGCAATGTGGCGATCGTCGGTCCGCGTAGCCATTCCATGTGGCTCGGCACCAGCGTTTTCGATGGCGCCCGCTGGTTTGAAAACGTCTCGCCCGACCTCGATCTCCATGCCGCGCGCGTCAACGCCTCGGCAATCGCGCTCGGTCTGAAGCCGACCATGAACCCGGACGAGATCGTCGCGTTGACGCATGACGGGCTGAAGAAGTTCGACGGCGAAACCGCCGTCTATATCCGGCCGATGTACTGGGCCGAGCATGGCGGCTACATGGGCGTTCCGGCCGATCCCGCCTCGACGCGCTTCTGCCTGTGCCTCTACGAATCTCCGATGATCTCGCCTTCGGGCTTCTCGGTGACGGTTTCGCCTTTCCGGCGCCCGACCATCGAGACGATGCCGACCAACGCCAAGGCAGGCTGCCTCTATCCCAACAACGGGCGGGCCATCCTCGAGGCGAAGATGCGCGGCTTTGACAACGCGCTGGTGCTCGACATGCTGGGCAACGTTGCCGAGACCGGCACCTCGAACATCTTCCTGGTCAAGGACGGTCATGTCTTCACGCCGGCGCCAAACGGCACGTTCCTGTCGGGCATCACCCGTGCTCGAATCATTTCGCTGCTCGGCGACTACGGCTTCCGCACCACGGAGAAGGCGCTTTCAGTGCGCGATTTCCTCGAGGCGGACGAGATTTTCTCGACCGGCAACCACTCCAAGGTGGTGCCGGTGACGCGGATCGAGGACCGCGACCTGCAGCCCGGCCCGGTTGGCAAGAAGGCGCGCGAACTCTACTGGGAGTGGGCGCATTCGACACCCGCCTGATGAGCCGCTAAATAGGGAACAGAACCTGTCCCCAAGGGTTGCCCCAAGACAGTTGCCGCACCATTTCCGGTGAGCCCACGGCACCGGTATTTGCCACAGAAGGAGTATGACAATGGCTTTCGAACTGCCCTCATTACCCTATGACTACGAGGCACTGCAGCCTTACATGTCGAAGGAGACGCTCGAGTACCACCACGACAAGCACCACAAGGCCTATGTCGACAACGGCAACAAACTGGCTGCCGAAGCCGGCATGGACGGTCTTTCGGTCGAAGAAGTCGTGAAGCAGTCCTTCGGCAAGAATGCCGGTCTCTTCAATAACGCTGCACAGCACTACAACCACATCCATTTCTGGAAGTGGATGAAGAAGGGCGGCGGCGGCAACAAGCTGCCCGGCGCGCTGCAGAGCGCGATCGAGAGCGACCTTGGCGGTTACGACAAGTTCAAGGCTGATTTCATCGCTGCGGGCACGACGCAGTTCGGCTCCGGCTGGGCCTGGCTGTCGGTCAAGAACGGCAAGCTTGAGATTTCCAAGACGCCGAACGGCGAAAACCCGCTGGTTCACGGCGCCTCGCCGATCCTCGGCGTCGACGTGTGGGAGCATTCCTATTACATCGACTACCGCAACGCCCGGCCGAAATATCTCGAGGCGTTCGTCGATAGCCTCATCAACTGGGACTACGTCCTGGAGATGTACGAAAAGGCCAAGGCCTGACCCCGAAAAGCCCGCGCAAGCGGGCTTTTTTCATTGCGCCGCCATCACGGAAGCGTGAACGCATTCCCGGCCAGTTTTGACCGGGTTGCATCGTTTGCCTCCTGTAGCATGACGTCTCGAACAACCCGGAGGTACGTTTTCATGAGAAATCTTCTGCTCGCCATCTGCGGCCTGGCATTTGCCACGTCGGCAGTCTTCGCCGACCCGATCGCCGACCGCCAGGCCCTGATGAAGGCCAACGGCAAGGCGATGGGAAGTATCGCGCCGATCGTCAAGGGCGAGAAAGATTTTGACGCCGCACTGGTGATGGACGCTCTGACCAAGCTTGCCGAGGATGCGCAGAAGATGGACCCGGCCGTGCTGTGGCCGGTCGGCAGCGAGACGGGCGGCGATACGACCTCCGCGCCCGCCATCTGGGAAGATCCCGCAGCCTTTCAGGCAGCGATCGACAAGTTCAAGGCAGACACGGCTGCGGCAGTGGCTGCGGCGCCTGCCGACCTCGACGCCTTGAAGGTGCAGTTCGGTGCAGTCGCTTCGAACTGCGGCGGCTGCCACGAGAAGTTCCGCATCAAGAAGGGCTGACGCCCGTCCGATGGGGATGATTGGCAAGCTATCTGCCGCGGCGCTGCTGGCCGGCGCCGCGGCTTCGGCTGTCTTCTGGGTTGCCACGCGCCCGGAAAGGCTGCCGGCTGCCATCGTTTCCGAGCTTGGCGCAGGGGACGCGGGGCGCGGAGAGCGCATCTTCTGGGCCGGCGGCTGCACGTCCTGCCACGCGGCGCCGAAGTCGGAAGGTGAGGCGCGGCTGCAACTGCCAGGCGGAGCGGAACTCAACACGCCCTTCGGCGTCTTCGTGCCGCCCAACATCTCGCAGGACCCCGTCGACGGTATCGGTGGGTGGACTGTCGAGGACTTCGCCAACGCGATGATGCGTGGCGTGTCGCCCGAGGGCGAACACTATTATCCGGCTTTTCCCTATACGTCCTACGCCCGCATGAAACCGCAGGACGTCGCCGATCTCTATGCCTACATGAAGACATTGCCGGCGACACCCGGCGCGGCAGCCGACCATCGGCTGGGCTTTCCCTTCACCGTCCGGCGCGGGCTTGGCCTGTGGAAACTGCTCTATCTAAGCGACGAGCCGGTGGTGGATTTCCCGGCCGGGGCGCCAGATCTGGTGCTGGCGGGTCGCTACCTTGCCGAAGGGCCGGGCCATTGCGGCGAATGCCACACGCCGCGCGACATGCTGGGTGGCGCCGAGAAGGCGCGCTGGCTGTCGGGTGCTGCGGCTGCCGAAGGCGAGGGCATCGTGCCCAACATCACGCCGGGCGAGGGCGGGCTCAAGTGGTCCGCAAGCGAGATCGCCGATTATCTCGAGACGGGCTTTACGCCGGAATTCGATTCGGTCGGCGGCGCCATGGTCGAGGTGCAGAAGAACATGGCAAAGCTGCCGCAGGAAGACCGCGACGCCATCGCGGCCTACCTGAAGGCTATACCGCCGCACCCGAACGGCTATCCGGCGTGGCAGCCCGCGGCGAACTGACCGCTGACGCTAGAGCAGCGCGTCGGGCTTTGCCTTCCCGACGACCTTGAGCGCGAAAGCGTAGACATAGGCGATCTCTTCCAGCCGCGAAAAGCGGCCTGATGCGCCAGCGTGGCCCGAATCCATGTTGATCCTGAACAGCACCGGGTTGTCGCCCCGCTTGCGCTTGCGCAGCCTGGCCGCCCATTTGGCGGGCTCCCAGTAGGTGACGCGCGGATCGGTCAGCCCTGCCGCGGCCAGGATCGGCGGATAGTCGAGGGCGGCAACATTGTCGTAGGGCGAGTATTCGGCGATCGTGGCGTAGTCCTCGGCCGAAGCGATCGGGTTGCCCCATTCGGGCCATTCCGGCGGTGTCAGCGGCAGCGTGTCGTCGAGCATGGTGGTCAGCACGTCGACGAAAGGCACCTCGGCGATGAAGCCGCCGAAGGCGTCAGGCGCCATGTTGGCGACGGCGCCGATCAACAGGCCGCCCGCCGATCCTCCCTGGGCGACCATGCTGTCGTGGCGAGTATAATTCTCCGCTACGAGGTAGCGCGCCACCGCAATGAAATCGAGGAAGGTGTTCTTCTTGTGCTGCCGCTTGCCATCGTCGTACCAGGCGTAGCCCTTGTCCTTGCCGCCGCGCACATGGGCGATGGCATAGACCATGCCGCGATCGACGAGCGACAGGATGTTGGTGTTGAAGGCGGCGGGAATGGCGATGCCGTAGGAACCGTAGCCGTAGAGCAAGGCTGGCGCGGTGCCGTCGAGCGGGGTGTCGCGGTGGTGAATGAGTGAGATCGGCACCATCTCGCCGTCATGCGAAGGCGCCATCAGGCGGCGGGTCACGTAGTTCTCCGGATCGTGTCCCGACGGCACTTCCTGGGTCTTCAGCAGCGTGCGCTCGCGCGTGCGCATGTCGTAGTCGAAAAGCTGCGCCGGCGTCGTCATCGACGAATAGGAAAACCGCATGACGTCGGTGTCGTATTCATAGGAGCCGGAAAGACCCAGCGAGAAGGCCTCCTCGTCGAAAGAGATGAAATGCTCTTCGCCGCTCGCCCGCTCGCGCACGACGATGCGCGGCAGCCCGTCCTTGCGCTCCAGACGGACGAGATAATCCCTGAACGCCAGGACGGACAGGATCAGCCGGCCCGGTTCGTGGGCGACGAGTTCGCTCCAGTTGCCGCGCGACGGGTCCGCCACCGGCGCGGTCATGATCTTGAAATCCTTGGCGCCGTCGGCGTTGGTGAGGATGAAGAAGACGTCGCCGCCATCCTCCAGGTCGTATTGCAGGCCGGTCTCGCGCGCCGCCACCAGTTTCGGAACGCCGGTCGGATCGGCAGCGCTGAGCAGCCGCGATTCCGTCGTTTCGTGGTCATTGATCGAGATATGGATCCAGGCGTCGGTGCGCGAGCCTTCGACATTCATGAAGAAGCCGGGGTCCTTTTCCTCGTAGACCAGCCGGTCATCGGAGGCATCTCCGCCGAGTGCATGGAAGAGGATTTTCGACGGCCGGTGGTTCTGGTCGACGCGGGCGTAGAAGAAGCCGTCATTGCCGGCAGTCCAGACGCCCGACCCGCCGGTATCGGCGACCGCGTCGGCGAGGTCTTCGCCGCTTTCGAGGTCGCGCACCCGCAGCGTGTAGAATTCGGAGCCCTTGTCGTCGAAGGCCCACAAGAGGCGCCGGTGGTCGTAGGAGTGCTCGCTGCCGCCGATGCGGAAATAGGCCTTGCCCTCGGCCTCTCGGTCGCCGTCGAGGATGATGTCCTGCTCGCCGCCGTCGCGCGGCGTACGGAAGAAGCGAGGCTGCTCGCCGCCCTTCTTGAAGGAGGAGCCGTAGGCGAAGGGTCCGTCCGGCATCGGGACGCTGGAATCGTCCTCCTTGATGCGGCCCTTCATCTCCTGGAAGAGCTGCTTGCGCAGGTCCGCGGTATCGGCCAGCATCCCCGCCTGATAGGCGTTTTCGGCCTCGAGATGTGTCCGGATGGCGGGATCGAGGACGCTCGGGTCGCGAAAGACCTCCTGCCAGTTGTCGGCGCGCAGCCAGGCGAACTCGTCGGTACGCGTGACGCCGTGGCGGGTGTCTTCGACCGGACGCTCTTCGGTGGCGGGCGGGGCGATATCGGGAAACAGGGCATTGGAGGTCATTGCGTCTCGCTGCTGAAGGTTCTTGAATGCTGTATGAACACGTCGCTCAGTACGGGTTCAAGGGTTGATGTCCAGTATCCGGAGAGTTTCGCCAACAGGTAGGCTCGGAGGAGACCATGTTGAAGTTCATCACAGGCACGGCGGCGGCGCTCGGCGTTGCTTCCATCATCACCATGTCGGCAGGACAAGCCCAGGCGACCACCTTTGCGGCCTGGGAGGTCGCCAACGTGCCGTTCGGCGATACGCTCAACGTGCGCAAGTATCCGGCGAGCACCTCTCAGAAACAGGCGGCCTATCCGAACGGCACCGTGCTGCAGATGACCGGCAAGTGCACCGGCGGCGTCAACCTGCTCGACATCACGACGCAGCCGGCCTGGAAACAGGAAAATGCCGTGCGCTACCGCTGGTGCCAGATCTGGCACGACCCCGCGCAAAACGGCAACTTCGTCACCGGCTGGGTCTACGGCAAGTATATCAGCCCGTATTGACCCGACGAAGCCTGCCTGCGTCATGCTGCCCGCTGGCGTGACGGCGGCCGATTGCCCATCATCGGGGCGAGGCGAGGGCCATAGGTTGGGTGTAATGGGGCAAATCGCCTTGTCCTGCACTACCTGAGCGTCTATCTCCACGGTAACAACGAAAAGGCCGGCGTGACCGGCCGGGCCAGTCGGGAAGATTGAATGGGGACGGGAGCGCAATCGCTCACATTTCTTGCGCTGCTTCTGCCATTTCTCGGCGCTGCCGTCGCGCCGGCGCTGACCCGCGTCTTCAAGCACAACGCCGCCTGGCTGCTGGCGCTGCTGCCGCTCTGGATGTTCATCCATTTCGCCGGCTTCCTCGGCACGGTGTCCGCTGGCGGCACGATTGCCGGCGGCTTCGACTGGATACCGAGCTTCGGCGTGCGCTTCTCCTGGTTTCTCGACGGCCTGTCGCTGACCTTCGCGCTACTGATCTCGGGCATCGGCACGCTGATCGTGCTCTATTCCGGCGGCTACATGAAGGGGCATCCCCAGCAGGGCCGCTTCTTCTCCTTCATCCTGATGTTCATGGGCGCAATGCAGGGGCTGGTCGTCTCGGACTCCTTCATGATGCTGTTCGTGTTCTGGGAGCTGACCTCGATCACCTCCTTCCTGCTGATCGGCTTCGACCACGACCGCGAGGCGGCGCGGCGCGCGGCACTGCAGGCGCTGATCGTCACCGGCATGGGCGGCCTGTCGCTGCTGGCCGGCCTGCTGGTCATCTGGAACATCACGGGCGTGCAGCAACTGTCCGATCTGCTCGGCACCGGAGACGCGCTGCGCGAGGCGCCGTTCTACCTGCTGGCGCTGGTTCTGGTTCTCGGCGGCGCCTTCACCAAGTCGGCGCAATTCCCGCTGCATTTCTGGCTTCCCAACGCGATGCAGGCGCCGACGCCGGTCTCGGCGTACCTGCATTCGGCGACCATGGTGAAGGCCGGCGTCTATCTGCTGATGCGGCTGAACCCCGTGCTTGGCGGGACCGCTGCCTGGGAGACGATCCTTCCGGTGTTCGGCGGCGTGACGCTGCTGGTCGGCACGGTGGTTGGCATCAGGCAGACCGAACTCAAGCAGATGCTGGCCTATACGACGGTCGCCTCGCTCGGACTGCTGGTGATGCTGACCGGTTTCGGCTCCGACCGCGCCATCGAGGCAGCGGTTCTCTATCTTGTCGCCCATTCGATGTTCAAGGGCGCGCTGTTCATGGTCGCCGGCCTGATCGACCACGAGACGGGCGTGCGCGACATTCGCAGGCTGGGCGGCGTCGGTCGCGAAATGCCGGTATCCTTCGCCGCCGGCACGATGGCGGCGCTTTCCATGGGCGGCCTGCCGCTGTTCTTCGGCTTCCTCGCCAAGGAGGAGATCTACGCGGCACTGACCGCCGGTTCGACCTGGGGTCTCCTCCTGACCGCAGTCGCCGTGACCGGCAATGCACTGATGTTCGCGATTGCCTTCATGGTTGGCCTCAAGCCATTCATCGGCGCGCGCGGCGACATCCAGAAGAAGGTACACGAGGGGCCCGCGCTGCTCTGGATCGGGCCGCTCACGCTGGCGCTGGCCGGCCTGGTCTCGGCGCTTGCCTCGGAAGCGGCGCACCACCTCGTGTCGAGCCCGATGGCAAGTGCTGTGGCCGGCAGCGTCCTTGAGGTGCATGCCTCGACCGTGCCGCATATCGGCCTGCCGCTGATGCTGTCGCTTGTCACCATTGCGCTCGGCGTAGCGGCCTACCTGCTGCAGGACCGGCTGCGCGATGCCGTCGCCGGTGCGCTGAAGGCGATCGGCTGGGGCCCGGACCGCGGCTTCGACCAGGCGATCCGCGGCCTGCTCCGCTTCTCCTTCGTAATAACCAAGATCGTCCAGAATGGCCGACTCGACATCTACCTGACGGTCACCTTCGCGACCGTCGCGCTGGTGCTGCTGGTGCCAATGTTCCTCTATGGCGAACTGCCTGAAATGCCCTCGCTGCCGGGGCTCCTGCCGCACGAGTGGACGATCTTCGCCATCGCCGTGATCGGTCTTGGCGCCGTCGTCTACGCCAAGGACCGGCTGACGGCGATCGTGTCGCTCGGCATCCAGGGGCTTGCCGTCGCGCTGCTCTTCATGCTGTTCGGCGCGCCGGACCTGTCCTTCACCCAGTTCATGATCGAGACCCTGTCCGTCGTCATCCTGGCGCTGGTCATGACCAGGCTGCGGCTGTCGCCGTCCGATCACCGTCCCGCCGGCGAGAAGGCGGTAGACGTGATCATTTCCGGCGCCTGCGGCCTGGCCTTCGGACTGCTGCTCCTCAAGGTCACCGAAATGCCCTTCGACGCCACGTTGTCGAGGTTCTTCGAGGCGCATTCGCTGGCCATCGCGCATGGCCGCAACATCGTCAACGTCATCATCGTCGACTTCCGCGGACTCGATACGCTTGGCGAGATCGCCGTGGTGATGATCGCAGGCCTCGCCATTCTGGCGCTGATCCGCGTGACGACGCCGCGCAAGGACCGGCCCGAAGCGGCGGGGGAGGGCTGAGATGCGCACGCTGATCTTCCGAACCGCCGCGCCCTACCTGACGGCACTGATGCTGCTCTTCTCGATCTTCGTCCTGCTGCGCGGCCATAACGAGCCGGGCGGCGGCTTCATCGGCGGGCTGATCGCGGCCTCTGCCTTCGCCATTCACGGCATCGCCTTTGGCGTGCGCCAGGTGCGCAAGACGCTGCATTTCCACCCGATGGCGATTTCAGGCTTCGGCCTGTTCCTTGCCGTGCTGGCAGGCCTGGTGTCGGTGATTGCCGGCGTGCCGTTCCTGACCGGCCTGTGGACCTCGCCGACCATCGGCGGACTGACCGTCGACCTGTCGACGCCGATGCTGTTCGACATCGGCGTCTACCTCGTGGTGGTCGGTTCGATCACCTCGATAGCGCTCGCGCTCGAGGGAAGGGAGGACGACTGATGGAAGCTGCATTCTCGGTACTGGTCGGGCTGTTCTTCGCCGTCGGCATCTACCTGATCCTGTCGAAGCACATCATCCGCATCCTGCTCGGCATCGCCATCTTCGGCAACGCGGTGAACCTCCTGATCTTCACCAGCGGGCGTATCGTGCGCTCGACCGCGCCGATCGTGCCGCAGCACCTCGACGTGCTGCCGGCCGGCGCCGCCAACCCGCTGCCGCAGGCGCTCATCCTGACGGCGATCGTGATTTCCTTTTCCTTCTTCGCCTTCATCCTGGTGCTCGCTTTCCGCGCCTACCAGGAGATCGGCGTCGACGACACGACCGGCATGCGCGTTGCCGAGCCGCGCGGCGAGCCGCTGCCGCCGATGGGATACTAGAAGCACATGGCTGGAGAAGCAGCAGTCGCCGTTGACCGGACCGGCGTGATGATCCTGGAGCAGGTCGCGGCAAGCGACTTCCTGGTCGTGGCGCCGGTGGTCATCGGCATCGCCTGCGGCGCACTGCTGCTGATGTTCCGCCACCATGTGCGCTGGCAGGCGGCGTTTTCGGTCTTCGGACTGGCCGCGATGACGGCCGCGGATGCGGCACTGTTTGCCCGCGTCGCCGCAGAGGGGCCGCTGGTGATGACCATGGGCAGCTGGCTGCCGCCCTTCGGCATCAGCTTCACCGCCGATCTGCTGGGCGCGGGCTTCGCGCTGGTGGCGAGTTTCGTGGCCATGCTGTGTACCGTCTATTCGGTGCGCGAGATCGGCGCGACCGGGCGGCGCTACGGCTTCTACCCGTTCCTGATGCTGATGATGGCGGGCGTCAACGGCGCCTTCCTGACCGGCGACATCTTCAACCTCTATGTCTGGTTCGAAGTCTTCCTGATCGCCTCCTTCGGCCTGATGATCCTGGGGTCCGAACGCGAGCAGATCGACGGCGCGACCAAATACGCCATCCTCAATCTGCTCGGTACCGCGCTGTTCCTGATAGCAACGGCCTATCTGTACGGCGTCGTCGGCACGCTCAACATGGCCGACATCGCGCGCAAGGTGGATCTGCTGCCGGCGACCGCGCCGGTGATGACGATCTCGGCGCTGTTCCTGTTTGCCTTCGGCATGAAGTCGGCGGCCTTTCCGGTCTATTTCTGGCTGCCGGCCTCCTACCACACGCCGCGCATCGTCACCGGCGCCCTGTTCGGAGGCCTGCTGACCAAGATCGGCGTCTATTCGCTGCTGCGCACCATGGTGATGCTGTTTCCCGAGCAGCGCCTCGAACTGTCGGGCGTCATCTCCTGGGTGGCGGTCGCCACCATGATCCTCGGCGCGCTGGGCGCGCTGGCACAGAGCGACATCCGGCGCATGATGGGCTTCCTTGTCATCTCCGGGGTCGGCCTCATGCTGGCGGGCCTGGCGCTAGGCGACGCGACCGGCCTTTCGGGCGCCATCCTCTACGCAGTGCACTCGATGCTGGCCATGTCGGCGCTCTACCTGCTGTGCGGCACGATGAACGAATATGGCGGCAGCTTCTCGCTGAACAGCCTGGCGGGTCTCTACCGCGCGAGCCCGCTGCTGACGGCAATCGCGCTGGTGCTGTTCCTCGCCGCCGCCGGCCTGCCGCCCGGTTCGGGCCTGTGGCCGAAGGTTGTCCTGGCCAAGGCAGCCATCGACCTCGGCAATGGCTGGCTGGTTGGCGCGATCCTGGTCAGTGGCCTGCTGACGACCATCGCGCTGGGGCGGGTCTTCGCGCTCGCCTTCTGGCGCAATTCGGCCGAACCCGGCGAGCCGGTTGACGAGGCGGAGCGGACGCCGGTGGTGCCGGCCTTCGGTTCGCTCATCATGCTGACCATCCCGATCCTGCTGCTTGGCCTGTTTCCGGAGCCATTCATACGGATGGCCGACGCGGCGGCAGCCGGCCTGCTGGACCCGAGTGCCTATCTGCGTGCAGTATTTCCGGCGGCGGGAGGAGGTGGATGATGGCCAGGTATCAATACAACATCCTGCTGGCGCTCGCCTGGGCGGCGCTGACCGGCTCGTTCACGCTGACCAATTTCGCCTTCGGCCTGCTGCTCAGCATTGGCGTCCTGTATCTTGCGACCGAACAGACCAACGCGCTGAGCAACATCGTGCGGCTCGGCCGGATGGTGGGCCTGGCGGTGCTGTTCGTGCACGAACTTGTGCTCTCAGGCTGGCGTGTGGCCAGGCTCGTGCTGTCGCCGAAAATGACCATGGCGCCGGGCATCTTCGCCTATCCGCTCAAGGTCGACAGGGATTTTGAGATCACGCTTCTGGCAAACCTGATCACGCTGACCCCGGGCACGCTGTCCGTGGACGTCTCGGAGGACAGGCGCATGCTTTTCGTCCACGCGATCGACTGCTCCGACGTGGAAGGTGCCATCCGCGACATCGAAGAGGGCTTTGAGCGCAAGATCATCAGGGCTTTCGGGCGATGACGGGAGAAGCTTTCGTCCAGGGCTGCGTCGTCGTTGCCTTCGTGCTGTTGAGCGCGTCGTTCCTGCTCACCGTTCTGAGGGTGCTGCGCGGGCCGACGCTGCCGGACAGGGTCCTGGCGCTCGACATGCTGGTATCCGTCGCCATCGGCTTCATCGCGGTAACCGGCATCGCGACCCGCGCCGCTTTCAACGTCGATATCGCCATCGCGCTAGGGCTCGTCGGCTTCCTCGCCACCGTCGCCTTCGCCCGTTTCGTTATGATCCGCGGCGACAATCGCGAGGACGAGCCGGACGCCGGGCAGAAGCGCGCGGAGGTTGAGCAATGATCGACCTAATTCTGAACTATATTGCCGGTATACTGATCCTCGTAGGCGCGCTGTTCACGTTGACGGCATCGATCGGATTGTTGCGCCTGCCGGATCTGTACACGCGCATGCATGCCGCCTCGAAGGCCGGAACTCTCGGCTCCTGCGTTGTTCTGCTGGCGCTGGCGCTGCAGTCGAACGATGCCGCCATTGCCCTGCGGGCTCTGGCCGGCATCCTGTTTTTCTTGCTGACAGTCCCGATTTCCTCGCACCTGCTGGCCAAGGCCGCTCATGGCGCGGGATACAACTTGTGGGAACACTCGAAGCGCGACGACCTGACGATAGCCGAAGAAAAGGCGCGCCGCGCGAAGCCCGCTGCGGGCACGAAAACGCCCGACAACTAGCTGAAGATACCCCCGCGTAACCGCTTGGCATTTGTGACGTACAAACACTTGATAGATGCAATCAGCGGGAAGACTGATCCGGTATATATACTCGTGCGTACAAATTTTGCTGTAGAAAAAGTCGCTATAGCGAATTGACTTACTTCTGCTCTGGCTTCATTGATATATAGCGACACGAATCGCAGGTGAATTCCTGTGAAAAAAATCGTGCGTTGCCCCGTTCGAGAACAATGGGGCGAACAAATTGAAACTTAGTTGGGGCATGAACAAAAATGGAAACATCGGAAGCACCTGCCAAGAACAGCGAGATGCTGATCGAGCTGACGGCAGACGTCGTGGCAGCCTATGTCAGCAACAATCCGGTTCCGGCCGGAGACCTTCCTAATCTGATCGCCGAGATTCACGCTGCTCTCGGGCGTGTGGGCGGCGCAGCCGAGGCACCGCCGGCCGACAAGCAGAAGCCTGCGGTAAACCCGAAGCGCTCGGTGCATGATGAGTACATCGTCTGCCTCGAGGACGGAAAGCGCTTCAAGTCTCTCAAGCGCCACCTGATGACGCATTACGGCCTGACGCCCGATCAGTATCGCGAGAAGTGGGGCCTCGACGCAAACTATCCGATGGTTGCACCGACTTATGCCGCGGCTCGTTCGCAACTGGCCAAGAAGATGGGCCTCGGGCGCAAGCGCAAGGCGGCAAAATAGGCATCACTGCCTAACCGGATCTGCAGCGGCGCCTCCTGGCGCCGTTGCCATTTTCACGGCCCCGTTTCGACGGTTTCCCGGGCCCGGCGGTGCCGCGCAGCGTGTCGAGGGCCTGCTTCAGGGCGATGTGCCGGTTGAGGTCGTAGCTCCAGTGCCGGCGCATGCCGCGCTGGCGCTCCCGCTCGATGGCTCGTTCCAGCCGCAGGACGATCTGGGCGCGCAGGTCGGGCGGCGCGGCAAGCGCTGCGGCGATGTCGAAGTGGCAGGCGATCTGCAGCGCCGCCATCTGACGCGCCATCGTCGCTTCGGCCCGCTTGCCTTCCAGGAATTCGGTCACCTGTCGCCCAAGGCCGTTCGTCATGCGTTTCTTGTCCGTGTGCATGGCCGGACTATGCGGTCGGCGGCTCCGGCGTGGACAAATTCACGCTCGGCCACGAATTGTTCCGCCAACAACCTTAAGGAAAACAGGAGTTTGGGTTGCTTCCGCAACGCCGACCGTTCTTTCTTTGTTCACAGTTGGCCCTGGTCCGGATATAAGAACTTATTCCTATTCTGATGAATGAGAGGGGAAAAGTTCGGTGCAAAGCACATCCGCAAACAAGGTCGAAGGGCCAGCATTGCAGCCGGGCGGCCTGCGGCCGTCGGGGGGAGACCGGGGGGCGCCGCGACTGGGCGCGAGGGAGGAGCGGTCGATCGAGATCTGCGAGAGCATGATCGACGTGGTAGCGGCGTTGTTCAACGTTTCCGGCAAGGAGTTGCGCAAGCCGGGCCGTTCGACTCTCGGAGTCTCGCGGGTGCGCCAGATCGCCATGTATGTCGCCCATGTCACGCTGCAGCTCAACATGACCGATATCGGCCGGGGGTTCGGGCGCGACCGCACGACGGTCGTGCATGCCTGCCATCTCGTCGAGGATCTGCGCGACGACGAGGATTTCGACCGCATGGTGGCCGTTACCGAACGCGTCGCCTCGGCGGCCTTCGGCCCGCGCATGGTGTGAACGCATGGGAAAGGACAAGGACAGGCAGCGCGCGCGCATCCTGCGCTTCCTGGCGCACGGCTCCGCAGCGGTCTCGCAGGCGGGCAATGGCAAGGGCCTGCTGCTCGACGGCGGCGACCGCGGCACGGTGTCGGTCGACCGGGGGGCGCTCGCAGCGATGCTGCAGGCGGGCGTCGTGCAACTCAGCGGCAACAGGCTGACGCTGGCGAGAGAAGCAGGACGGAGAGATGATCGGACAGGGATCTCGGCTTTCCAGGACCAGCACCGCGATCTCGACACGGCGACGATGGAGACCGGCTCCGGCCCGGAGACGGTTTGCGTCAACGTCGCGGAATCGCCGCTCGGCCTGTTGCTGCGCAGGAAGGGCAAGGACGGCGCGCCGTTTCTCAACCGAAGCGAGTTCGAGGCCGGCGAGCGCCTGCGCGCCGACTTCACGCGCGGCCAGCTGATGCCGCGCCTCGGCGCCAACTGGGTCGCCAGCGTCGCCTCGGGGCGCCGCGACGGCGGGGTCGCGGAACTCACCGACGCTGCCCTTGCCGCGCGGCTGCGGGTCGAGCGGGCGGTCGTCGCGGTCGGTCCCGAACTGTCGGGCATCCTGATTGACGTCTGCTGTTTTCTGAAAGGGATGGAGACGGTGGAGATCGAGCGCGGCTGGCCGGTTCGCTCGGCCAAGGTCGTGCTGAAGGCCGCCCTCGGTGCACTCAGCCGCCACTACCAGCCAACGCCGCCAGTGGGCCGGAATGGCCGCCAGCGTGTCCTGCACTGGGGCGCAAGCGACTACCGGCCGAGCCTCGACTAGAGGCGCATCATAGTGGGGCGTGCGGCGTCAGGCGGTCTGGCGAAGAGCCGCCAGCGCGTCCTGCTTGATGCGCTTGACCATCGAGCGCAGGCCATTGGCGCGCTGCGGCGAGAGATGCTCGTCGAGGCCGAGTTCGCGCAGCACCGCCTCGGCATCGATCTCGCCGATGCTGCTCGCCTTCTGACCGGAAAACAGCGCAAGCACGATGGCGACGAGGCCGCGAACGATATGCGCGTCGGAATCGCCGTGGAATTCGATGATGGGGTCGGTTCCCTCGCCGACCTCGGTGGTCAGCCAGACCTGGCTGACGCAGCCCGGCACCTTGTAGCGGTCAATGCGCGCCTCGTCGGGGAAGGGCGGCAGCGCCTCGCCAAGCTCGATGACATAGCGATAGCGGTCTTCCCACTCGTCGAGGAAGGCAAAGTCGTCGCGGATCTGCTGGATCGTCTGCGTCATCCCGCCGGATATAGTGGCCCTGCCGGACCGCGTCACGGAAAAAAGCGCCGAGGCAGCGACGCGGTGCGGGCGACGGACTACTGGGCGGGCGGTACGCTGCCGGTTGCCTGCACGTCGACGGCGGGAGCCGCCGGGGCGGTTTCCTCGTCGAGCATCTCGTAGGCGATGCGCATGCCCTCGCGCGCCCTGACGCCGATGGTGTGCATCGCCGCCTTGCCGGTCTCGCAGACATCGGGCTTGCGTTCGCAGATGCCGGCGACATCGTCGACGGCGGCACGGGCGGCGAAGAAGGCCTGCACCGGGCTGATGCTGTCGACCGTGCCGTCACCGGTCGCCGGGTCGAGCGGCAACACCAGGAGCACCAGCGAAAACCAAAACGCCATGCGGATCAAGAAACCCATTTGTCTGTCCTCACGCCCTGCCGGTTCCATCGAGGTCCGGGCAAGCGCCCCTTTCACCACGCGACAATGACACGTGGACCCGAATGCCGGCTTGCAGGGGAAGGCAGTATTTTCGGCAAATTTGCTTCAAATTTTAGCGATTCGCATTGATCGAAAGCTCGACACAAAGGACGGCGGCGGCGACAAGCTTTTGCTAACCATCCAAGCGGCGGAACTTGCTTGGGATTTTGCAGATCATGATCTGCGGCGGCAGGCGCCCCGTGTACCGTTGCGGGACGCGGCGGGCTAAGGCTCCGTTTACCATACAAAGCATCGGTCGTGCTTCACGGCCCCCCGAGGCCGGTTTTCAGGCGTTGGCAGGGCGTGCAGGCCGCCCGCCTTATTCATTCATTAAAGGGTGGGTGCGAGTTTCGAATTCAATCAAAAGTGGCCCGAAAAAAGGGGCCCATTTTGCAGGTGCGTTGAGTTGCGTTTGTCTCGAACCAGAACCGGAGAGTTGCTCGGCGATATCGCAGCAGGCTGTGAGCGACTCGTGCATTCTTCCGTCACCGATTCTGCCGAGCGGCTGCGCCAGCGCCGTTTCCTCGGCATTCTGATTGCAGGTCCCGTTCCCGTTGCGGTCGCGACCGCTCTTCTCCTGCCGACGAGCCTCGGCGCGACGGCAATGCTGGGCACCATCTTTGCAACGTTCGGCGCCGCATGGCTCATGGCTCTCATCGTGGCGATGACCGGCCGGGTTCGCCTGCTGGAGCCGGCCTCGCTGATCCTCGGCGCGATTGCGCTTTCGGTTCTGGTGGCGGGCGCGGGCGGCCTGGCTTCGCCGGCCCTGCTGGCAATCGCCGCCCTGCCGATCGAGGCCTGGTGGCTGCAGCGTACCTCCAGGGCGGCCTTGTTCGGCGCTACCGCGGCACTCGCCGTCATTCCGGCGCAGGCGATCGCCGCACATATGATGGGCGTGCCCGCTGACGCCGGCGGCACGGCATGGCTGGCGCTGCTGGTCTATGCCGCCTTCCTGGCACCGCGCCTCGCCGTCTGGCAGGACGAGGTCCGGTCCGCGGCGCAATCGGCAACTACACGGCCGCTGGAAGAGATGATCGACGCGGTGGTCCTCAGCATGTCGACCTCCGGCGAGGTGATGGACGCATCGCCCCAGGCGCGCCGCATCCTCGGTGTCGCGCCCGAACTGCTGCTTGCCAACGGCCTGTTCGACCGCATCCACGTCGCCGACCGCGTCGCCTACATGTGCGCGCTGGCCGACCTTCGTGGCGGCGACGAGCGCCGCAGCGTCGAGGCGAAACTGCGCATCCCGGGTTCCGGCGAGGGCAGCGTGGCACCTGATTTCCGGCCCTTCCTGATAGACATGATGCGCCAGCCGGGCGCCGACCAGCCGATCCTGATGGTCGTCAGGACGCATGACGAGATGGTCGACCTGCGCGAAGAACTGGCGGCGACCGCCGAGACGGCCAAGAGCCTGGAGATCGCCAAGAGCCGTTTCCTGGCCGCGGTCAGCCATGAACTGCGCACGCCGCTCAATGCCATCATCGGCTTTTCCGACATGCTGCAGCACGAGATGTTCGGCGCGTTCCAGGATCCGCGCCAGAAGGAATATGTCGGGCTGATCAGCGAGTCCGGCCATCATCTGTTGTCCGTCGTCAACGCGATCCTGGACGTCTCGCGCATCGAGGCCGGTTCCTATCCGACGAGTTCCGAGCCCTTCGAGTTCGCCGAGGCGGTGACCATGTGCCACGCGATGCTGAAGGACCAGGCGCGCGCACGCGATGTCGAACTGACGCTCGACGTGGCGCGCGAGATCGGCGAGATCGACACCGATCGCCGGGCGGTAAAGCAGATCCTTATCAACCTGGTCTCCAACGCCATCAAGTTCACGCCGGGCAGCGGCAGCGTCGTGATTGGCGCCAACCGGGTCGGTTCGCGGGTGCACTTCTGGGTCAGCGACACCGGCATCGGCATGGCCGAGGAGGAACTCGCGCAGATTGGCAAGCCCTTCACGCAGATCCAGAACGACTACACAAAACGCTTCGAGGGCGCCGGGCTTGGCCTGTCGCTGGTGAGCGGACTGGTATCGCTGCTGCAGGGCACGATGTCGATCGAGAGCGAGCCCGGCAACGGCACCACGGTGACCGTCACCCTGCCGGTTGAGAAGGCGTCTCCCCTACGCAGCAAGGAAGGGGCCGGCGTCGTGACGCTGCCGCAAAGCACTGTCAGAGAGGAAGCCGATGCGACGTACCGCAAGAGAGCCTGAATACCAGGATGCATGGGCGAACCCGCTGCGCAGCGGCGCGGCGGCCGTGCTTGGCATGGTGGCGCGCAACCCGGCACTCGCCGGCGGCGCGACGGCCTTCCTGGTGGCGCTCTCCTTCGTCTCGGCCAATGCCCTCTGGTATCAGCCCTACGCGCATTCCGGCGCTTTCTTCGCGACGCGAGAGTTCTCGCGCCTGGACCGCTACCAGCCGCCCGTCGAGACGGTGATCCGCATCGAGCGGCCGGACCCGGTCGTGCCTCCTCCTGGCGATCCCGATATCCGGCAGGTGCAGACGATTCTCAAGGACCTCAACTTCTACGAGGGCGATATCGACGGCATCAACGGTCCCAATACCCGCAACGCGATCGAGACCTACCGTTCGACGATCGGCATGACGGTGACGGGCACGGTCGATCGGGAGCTGCTCGACCAGCTCGGCGCCAGCGATACGACGACCGGCAGCGTGCCGGCCCCGACGCCGCGAGAGAAGGCACTCGACCCCGAGGCGCTCAACCTTCCGGACGTGGCGCCGCCGGTGCCGGAAGAGCGCATCATCAAGATCCAGGCCGGCCTCAGGGCATTCGGCAACGAGGGCATCCAGATCGACGGACTGATGGGGGCGCAGACGTCCGCGGCGATCCACGAGTTCCAGGTGCTGTTCGGGCTGCCCGATACCGGCCAGCCGGACGCCCAGGTTTACGCCAAGATGAAAGAAATCGGCCTGACCAACTGATTTCGCCTTGCCAGACGGCCGCCTGGCATGGCTCGAAGGGGCATGCGCTCCATCTGGCGGGACCGGCCATGCGACTGACCACGGATTTCTGGGTATCGGCCCTCGTGAAGAGGGTTTTCGGCGCCGGCGGTTTCGCGGCGATCATCCGCCGTGGCTCGCCCGAGGCCGGCGCCGTGTTCATCGTCGTGCGCGACAGGATAGGCGGCGCAGCGCTCTACGCCCCCGCACCCCAAACCAGCTATGAAAGCGCGAAGCCGGACGAGCGGATTTTCCAGCGCATCGATACCGGCGAGGATTTCGGCGCGGCCGATCTGAGGCTCGAGAAGGAAGCCCGTTTCGATCCTGACATCTGGGTGGTGGAAATTGAGCCCGGCGCGGTACCGGTCGAAGAGCTTATTTCGCTGCCGAAAGAATGACGCCACGATCCTTCGCGGGGACTGAAGCGGCGCCGGCAGGCAAAGGGTCGACAACCTCCTGCCGCCATGCGGCAACGCGTTCGAGCGCCGCCTCGTGCCGAAGATCGCGATAGGTCGCCGCAAACAGCCGGACCTTCTCGGCCTGCGGGAAGTGCGACGGGTATGTCGCCGCAGCAATCAGAAATGCCTGCTCGACGTCGAGATCGAGCGCGCGCAGGGCCGTCAGGAGCCTGGCGTGGCTTGTGGGCAGAAGCACGCTGCCGGCTTGTGCGAAGTCGAGCCCCAGCGTGTCGGCGAGCGCCGTCTGGAAAAGCACCGGGCTGCCACTGAGCGCAGTGTCTCGCAGCCGCTCATAGGGCGTGCGGCTGCTGGCGGGCACGGCGATCCTGCTGCCGTATGCAGGATCCGGCCGCATCATCGAGCGCAGCCTGCGGCGCGCATTGTCGGCGGCTTCGCCCTGTGCGACTGGGGCGGGCGTTGTTCCCGTCTCGCCTGCCGGTGCCGGGGTCGGTGACGGTTGCAATGCTTCGGGCTCGCGGCGATGCAGTGCCGGCTGCCGCGTCAGCAGCGCCGCCAGGCTGGCAATTGCCGGATGCAGGTCGGGACGACGGGCGATCGCCCGCGCGTGGCCGGCGCCATGCCGGCTGATCAGCGTGATGAGGTCGGTGTCGGTCAGCGCCTTGGAGCGGATGAGGAGCGGCGCGGCGACGTCGACGGTCTCGTCGCAGAGCCGCCTGACGAGGGCAGGAGGAGGGGACTGGCAGTCGCTCAGCGCGGCAGCCATGTAGCGGCGCGCTTCCACCGAGACGAGATTGAAGAGGGGAAGGGCGAGGTCTTCGATCTGGACGATATCGCGCCGGGACGGGCGCGTCAGCGAGCAGAAGGCCGATGTGGCCGCACGGAACAGGCGGTCGGCCTTGCCGGCCTCGCCCTTGATCGTGATCTGCCTGAAATCGGAAGATGACACTGCTTGAAAACGCCTGACACTTTACGCACGAAACATGGGAAGAAACACGGCCCCGAAAGGCCCGTCACCACCCGCTGGAAGGTCAAATTAGCGGCGATCCGTTAAAGTGCTGTTAACCGTCTGCTGGCCTTATGGAGGAGGAGGCGTTGCGTACCTGCTCCGGTCAAACCGAGAGGGAATCGCCAGTCATGGGCAGCGTAGTGTCATTTTCGCCGCGAAATGCGGCAGTCACCAGAAACCCGCCACCCCCCGGAACGACGGGATCCGTGGTCATCTTTCCAGGCATCAGATACGAGCGGGCGACCAGCCTCGCGCCGGTCGACAAGGCGGGCCGCGCCAATGCTGCCGAGCCACGCCGCGACAAGCCGGCGCCGCACCACTAGGCCAAGGACCCGGAGCGATCAGCTCCGCGAGCAGGCGAGGTTGCGCAGGAAGCGCGTGGCGGTCGGCTGCCAGCTGATGTCGGGGACGAAGCTGCGCACCACGACGATGCCCTGGCCGACGGGCGCCTCGACCAGAATGGAATTGCGGAATTCTTCCGGCAGCTGCTTGCGCGTCTCGATCATCTGCGCGGCGCTGAGCACGACGACATCGAGCTGCCCCGTATCGGTGGCCCGGTCGGTGAAGGCATAGACGTTCTGGCCGCCGCGATTGTAGATCGACACCGACCAGTAGGGGACGTTGCCCGGCGTATGGACACGCACCGGCCCGTCCGACAGGTCGAAGCGGCAGGCACTGGCATAAAACAGCGGATCGAGAGACCTGACGATCGGCACCTCGCCGGCGGCAGCGTCGATGCGCACCGGCTTGTAGTAGTCGGCGGCTTCGGCAAGCCGGGCCCAGGCGTCGCGATCGGAGAAATGCGGCAGCAGCAGCAGCACCGAAATGTGCACGATCGCCGCGCCGACCAGTGCCACAAGGGCTGCGTAGAGCAGTCTAACCATTGCAGCCTGCGTTGATGATTGCGGGGAGCTCGATGTCGGAGACGCCGGTGCTGCTGGCGATCGGCGTGTCGTAGAAGGTCAGCACCAGGCTCATGCGGCCTTCTCCCGAAAGCGCCAGCCAGTTGCCGGGGCTGGGGTTGGTGCCGGCCGTGATGACGACCGAATTGTCGGGCTTTCTGAGCAGCTGGTAGGAATGCAGCGCGCTCGGGCGCAGCTTTCGCGACTCGATGATGGCGTCGTTGGCATCGGCCGCGTAGATGGTCCAGAAGCGGGCAGGCGGCACCGGTCCCTCGATCGTGTAGCTGCATTCGCGGCGCAGCGCGTCGCCGGCCGTATCGCGCTGCGCCGTGAAGGTCAGGCCCTCGGCGCGGCCGAGCGCCAATACGCCTTCGCGCGCGATTCTCGCCTTGGCGTAGGGATCGGCGTCCGGCGTGCCGATTTCGGGAAAGGCGGTCCAGCGCCCGACGGTGACCGCGCCGACGCTCTCCTTGGCGTTCAGCATGTACCAGACGCTGGCGCCGCCCCCGAGCACCGCGATGCAGATAACGATGAAGATGGTGAGGACTGTTTTCAGCATGGTCCGCCGGAGAAGTGGTGCCGCTCCGATACCGTGCGGCGAGCCGTGATGGCAAGCAGGTTCGCCCGGAAGCGGCGGCCGGCCCTGCGGGAGAGAGCGCCGTTACAGCGCCGAAAGCGTTTCGGGCGTGGGCGGCGCCTCGATGGGCGGTGCGTTGCGGAAGGCGTCGGCGATGCTGCGCAGGGCACGCGTCGTGGCGCTGGACAGGACCGGGCGCTGTTCGAAATTGCCGGTGTTCTCCTCGTCCGCCTTCTTCGCCGCCTTGGCGGCCACCTTCTCGTCGACGAAGGGATTTTCGATGCCCGGGATCGGCTTGAGGTCGACATTCTGGTGCGCATAGGTCATCAGCCGCTTCCACACCATCGCCGGCAGCGAGCCGCCGGTCATGCGCCGCGTGGTGCTGAAATCGTCGTTGCCGAGCCAGACGGCGGCCAGATAGTTGCCGGTGAAGCCGACGAACCAGGCATCGCGGTAGGATTGCGTGGTGCCGGTCTTGCCGGCGGCGCGAATGTTGGGAAGCGCTGCCCGGCGCGCCGTACCGATCTCCGGGATCTGCACCAGGATGGAATTCATCGAGCGGACCGCCTGGTCCGACAGGACGCGTTTCGGCTTCGGCGCGTCGCGCTCGTAGTCGTAGATGACGTCGCCCCTGCGGCTGATCACCTGGGTGATGCCGTGGCGCATGCCGGCGTAGCCGTTGTTCTGGAAGACGCTGTAGCCGGTGGCCTGGTCCATCACCGTCATGCCCGACGTGCCGAGCACCATGGTCTTGTGCAGGGAGAGGATCGATTCGACGCCGAAGGACTCGGCCAGCGCCTTGATCGGCCCGGTGTGGAGGAAGTCCTTGGCGAGCCGGACCGGCACGGTGTTGATCGACTTGACCAGCGCGGTGGTCAGATCCATGCCGCCATTGTAGCTGCGGGCGTAGTTCTTGGGCGACCAGCCGCCCCACGAGATCGGCCCATCGTCGATGCGCGATTCCGGCGTGAAGCCGTTTTCCATGGCGGTGGCATAGACATATGGCTTGAAGGACGAGCCGGTCTGGCGCAGCGCGCTGGTGGCGCGGTTGAACTGGCTCTTGCCGTAGTCGGTGCCGCCGACGATGGCGCGCACCGCGCCGCCGGCCTCCATGACCACGATGGCGCCCTCGGTGACGCCGTATTCGACGCCGTGCTGGCGCAGGTTGTATTCCAGCGATTCAGCCGTGGCGCGCTGGATGTTCATGTCGATGGTGGTCTTGGCGATCATCGAGCGAACGCCTGAACGGGCGGTCAGCCGCTTCACCTCCTCGAAGGCCCAATCGAGGAAATAGTCGGGGCTCTTGCGGTCGTCGCGGTCGACGATGGTGGCCGGATGCAGCCTGGCCGACAGGACCTGTCCCTCGGTCATGAAGCCGCCCTGCACCATGTTGGTGAGCACCACGTTGGCGCGCGCACGCGCCGCCGGCAAGTTGACGTGCGGCGCGTACTTGGCCGGCGCCTTGAACAGGCCCGCCAGCATTGCTGATTCGGCCAGGTTGAGATCCTTGACCGACTTGCCGAAGTAGAAGTCGGAAGCCGCCGTGATGCCGAAGGTGCCGCCGCCCATATAGGCGCGGTCGAGATAGAACTGCAGGATTTCCTTCTTCGACAGGTTGCACTCGAGCCAGATGGCGAGGAAGGCTTCCTTGACCTTGCGCTCGATGGTGCGCTCGTTGGTGAGGAAGAGGTTCTTGGCCAGCTGCTGGGTAAGGCTCGAGCCGCCCTGGACGACCGAGTTGGCGCGCAGGTTTTCGCCCATCGCGCGGATCAGGCCGAGGAAGTCGATGCCGTAATGCTCGAAGAAGCGGCGGTCTTCCGTCGCCAGCACCGCCTTGATGAAATGGTCGGGCATGTCGTCGACCGGCACCGACTCACGCTGGATGATGCCGCGCTGGCCGATCTCGTTACCCTGGCGGTCGAGAAAGGTGACCGCGAAATCGTCCTGGGCGCGCCAGTTGCGCGCGGTTTCCTCGAAGGCTGGAAGCGCCAGCGCCAGCATGATGATGGAGCCCACGACGCCCATCGTGAAGCCCTCGCTGGCCAGTTCGAAGAATCCGCGCCGCCAGCCGTAGAAGCGGAAACGCCGCGAGAAGATGGTGAGCGATTCCCAGATTTCGCTCGCCTTGAAGCCGGCCTCGTAGAGGGTCGAATCGATCCACGCATCGATCGCGAGAAGCCGGGTGGCCCTCGGACGGGGTCGTTTGCGTGTCTCGTAGCGGCTTACCATTCAGCAATGCGTCCGATGCGGGGCTTGCTTTCGAGCGTGACGAGCCTTGCGGCATTCTCAGGGCGTCGAGCGCAAGCGCCTTGATAGAGGGTCTTGTTCCCGATTTTTCCAGGCACGACAAGGACAATAGCGGCTTTTGCGGCCGTTAGACACAAATTCCCTAACGCTATGGCAATTTGGTGACGCAGCGGGAAGCGATCGTTGGTCGCAAGGCCGAATCAGCCCCCGTCGCGGCTGCGGCTCAGGCCGCCGAAGAGCGGCTTCGGGTCTTCCGGCTGCGCCGCGGCACCGGGATGGTGGCCAGGAGGGCGCGCTCGTGCCGGTGAACGAAGGCGATGGCTTCATCGGCAGATTGCGGCCTGGCATAGGCGAAGCCCTGCACGTTGTCGCAGCCCATTTCGCGCAGCATGTCGACTTCCTCGGGCAGTTCCGCGCCTTCGGCCACCGCCGTCATGTTGAGCCCGCGCGTCAGTGCGATGATGCCGCTCAGCAACTCGCGCGCATGCACCGACTGCGTCGCGCCGCTGATGAAGATGCGGTCGATCTTGAGCTTCTTGAACGGCAATTGCCTGAGGTAGCCCAGCGAGGAGTAGCCGGTGCCGAAATCGTCGAGCGCAAGGGTAACGCCAAGCCCGTTCAACCGCTCCAGCACCTGCCGCACCTGGCCCTCCGTATGGTCGGCAAGCAGGGTTTCGGTCAGTTCGAGGCACAGCAACGACGGCTCGAGCCCGGTCTCTTCGAGCAGTGCCGCGACGTCGGCGGCGAAATCGGAGCGCCAGATCTGCGCGGCCGAGACGTTGACGGCCATCTGGCGCGGCGGTTCGCCGGCCTCGATCCAGGCCTTGGCCTGATACACCGCCTCGCGCAGCACCCACAGGCCGACGTCGCAGATCAGGTGCGAGGATTCGGCGATTGGAATGAACTCCGTGGGCGAAACCAGGCCGCGCTCGGGATGATCCCAGCGCAACAGCGCTTCGAAGCCGGTGACGTGACCGGTGTCGAGCTGTACCTGCGGCTGGTAGTGAACGAAGAGGCCCTTGCCCTCGCTGACCGTCTTCCTGAGATCCTGCGACAGGGCCAGCCGGTTGCGCACCACGTCAGACAGTCCGGCATTGAAGAACTCGAAGCGGCCGCGACCGGACTCCTTGGCCTGGTAGAGGGCCAGATCGGCGTTGCGCATGAGGTCGGTGCTGTTGCGGCCGTCGGCCGGGATGAGGGCGATCCCGATGCTGGTTTCCACCGATACCTCGCCGCTGTCGAGCTGGATCGAGCCGCTCAGAAGCGTGTTGATCCGCTGTGCAATCTTCTCGATGCTCTTGCGGCCGGTCGAGCGAGGCAGCACGACGGCGAACTCGTCGCCGCCGAGCCGCGCCAGGAAATTGTTCTCGGGCAGGGCGGCCGCAAGCAGCCGCGCGACCTTCTTCAGCATCTCGTCGCCGGCATCGTGCCCGAGCGCGTCGTTGACTTCCTTGAAGCGGTCGAGATCGAGCAGCAGCAGCGCGCCGTTGACCGGCGCCTTGCTGTTGGAGAGGATCGCGCGCTCCAGCTCGAGATGGAAGCGGGCGCGGTTGGGCAGACCGGTCAGCGCGTCGAAATAGGCGAGCTGTTCGAGCTGTTCCTCCGCGCTCTTGCGCTCGGTGATGTCCTGGATGGTGCCCTTGAAGCCGATGAGGGCGCCGCTCTTGTCGCGGATGGCCTTGGAGATGATCGCGAAGTCGACGATCGTGCCGTCGCCGCGCCGCGCCTTGACGTCGACGCTCTTGGTAGTTCCGGTGCGGGCGACTTCCGACTGCGTCGCACGAAGGCGCGACAGGCTGTCCTCGTAGTAGTCTGCCATCACGTCGTCGTAGCGCGTCTCGTAGGTCGCCGGGTCACGGCGCAGCAGCGCGTAGGTCTCCGGCGCCCACCACAGGTGCGTATCGCCAAGCATGTAGCTCCAGTCACCGATCTTGCCGATCTGCTGGGCCTCGACGAGTTGTTCGGAACGCGCCTTGAGATGCGCCTCGGCCTCCAGCAGATGCTGCTTGCCGGTTTCCTCTGCCGTCACATCCGAGCCGGTGCCCCTGAAGCCGAGGAAGGCGCCGTCGGCGTCGAACTTGGGCGCTCCGCTGACCCTGAAATGGAACAGGCCGCCCTCAGGCGCCGGCATGTGCAGCAGCACACGCTTGAAGGGCTCCTTGCTCGGACTTCCATCCGGGGCCACGAACAAACCCTTCAGGATGCGACTGTCCTCGTCCGGTATCTCGATATCGAACAGCGAATTGCCGACCAACAACGCGGGGTCGATGCCCGTGTGGTGCTTGAAGCTTTGGCTGATGAAAGTCAGCTTGTGATCGGGGTCGGTCTCCCAGCACCAGTCCGAGGCAGTGGCAGTGAAGTCACGGAAGCGCTGCTCGCTTTCGGCCAACCCCAGCTTCGCCAGGTGCTGCTCGGTGACGTCGCGGTGGACCGAAACCCAGCCGCCGCCGGCAAGCGGGGTCGTCGTGAAGGCAACGATGCGGCCGGTCGAAACATGAAAGGTCTGGTCGATCGCTCCGCTGGAAGGATCGAGTCGGTGGACGATCTCCGTCGCAGTCTCGATCTGGCCCTTCGGCATGGTGCCGTTGGCGAGCATGTAGGCGAGGAGTTCGTCGACATGCACGCCGGGGACTGCGACGCCCGGCGGCAAGCCGTAGAATTCCGAGTAGAGATCGTTGCAGACGATCAACCGGCTGTCGCGATCGAACATGGTGAGGCCGTGCGCCATGTTGTAGATCGCGCCTTCGAACAGAAGATGCTTGGCACGCAGCTCATCTTCCCGCTCGCGGTCCTCCGTGATGTCCCGGTCGACGCCCAGAAATTTCGCTGTTCCGTCGGCGCCGCGCGTGCAGGCGCAAACGGAACTGACATGGCGTACGGCGCCGTCCGGACGGACAATGCGGAAGGAGGTTTCGAGCCGCGACCCGGACTGCATGGCCTTGTGTGCTGCCTCGATCGCGCCGGCCGCGTCGTCCGGATGCAGGCTCTGCTGCCAAGTCGAAAACGGGAATTCCGCGCCGCCCTTTCCCGGAAAACCGTAGATCGCGGCCAGTGCCTCGTCGCAGGTGAAGGTGCCCTTGTCGAGATCGACCTCCCAGATGCCGACGCCCGATGTCTTCAGCGCCATTTCGAGCCGCTGCGTCAGCGCTTCGACCGCCTGCCGCGCCTCCTTGAGGTGGGTGATGTCGGTGTCGGTGCCCAGCACGCGCACCGCGGTGCCGTCTTCGTCCCATTTCACCGCCCGGCCGCGGCTGGAGATCCAGATCCACCGGCCGTCGAGCCGGCGCTCGCGGTATTCGAACGACACCACGCTGCTGCCTCCGGCCCTGTAGTGGTCGTTGAAGCCGCGCACTCGGTCGATATCGTCGGGGTGGACACGAGACTCCCAGCTTTCATGCGGGTCGGGCATGTCCTCGCCGACCGGATAGCCGCGCATCCGCCTCCAGCTGTCGGAATAGAAGCGGCTGCCGGAGCGCGTGTCGACCTCCCACACGCCGTGGCCGGCCGCCTCGATGGCGTGGCGCCAGGTGCTCTCGCGCTTGATGAGGCTTTCGTGCCGGACGGCGATGTCGTCGACGTCGGCGACCTGCACGGTCCAGCCGGTGCGGTTGGCCGACAGGAAGGCGAGACCGAAGAAGCTCGACCCGTCGCGCTTCAGGAAGGGCTGCGGGTAGCCCGATTCAAGCACCGCCAGGCAATCGGGTCCGCTGTAGCAGCCGGGCTCCAGCAGCGCGTCGAGCGTCCTGCCGGCAAGTTCGTCCTCGGACCGGCCGAACATCTCGGCGGCGGCGGAATTGGCGTTGGTGATGACGAGCTTGTTGTCGCATTGCAGGGTAGCGAGGGCCAGCGCGGCGATATCCTGCGCGATCTTTGCTTGCGGGATCTTGTCTCTACCTTGCATGGGCTTCCCGGCTTCGTGGGCGGCCCGGGCCCACACTTTTATTATTATTGCCGACATGCTTAGCCGGCGGAGCGTTAAGGTTTTCGCAACAAGCGAGATGACGCTGGGGAAGGGGACGCGAGGGTTGCGCTTGATCTCTCGGGGGGCGCGGGCCAAGCCCAGGATGACGGAGGCGGGCCGGCCAACACTACCAATCACGCCAAGGGCGAATATGCCCGCCGCGAGGGCGATGTCGTGATCCACTCCAATACGATTGAAGGCGTGTGCTCTGTGTTCAAGCGCCGCATGGTCGGCGTCTACCAGCATTGCGGCGAAGCGCACCTACATCGCTACCTTGCCGAGTTCGATTTCCGCTACAACCGCCGCGCTGCGCTCAAGATCACCGATGCCGAGCGCGCCGACCAATTGCTCGCCATCATCGAAGGCAAGCGCCTGACCTATCGGCGGGTTGGTGAAGCCGGTCACGCCTAAGCAGAAGGCGCGCCGACTCCTTGAGGTGAGGAAAAGGCCTAAGACTTAAGGCCGTCGAGCCGAATCTGCATCGAAGCCGTTGAAACCTGGAACGCCTTAGCCAACTGGACAACGTCCATCTGCATCAAATCGCGCCAACGCTTGACCAGGCGTATCGGCATCAGGATATCCGCAGCCATTTTGTTCGCCTGGACTTCATAGAAGTTGGAAAGAGAGCTGCGGTACATAGTGTCGTCAACGATGCCACTTTCAATTAGATCGCGGTGCAACGCAAAGTGCGCGATCTCATGAGCCCATGTGAACCGCTGGCGGTTTGGGTGTTGCGTAGAATTGATGTAGATCGAGTAGCCCGAATGGCTTCTCCCGTCTCTGACAATCTGACCAGCAGTGTCCGACCCGAGCGGGGTCTGGACGACACGCAGACCAAGGTCCGCAGATATCGCATCCAGCGGAATGGGAGGCGCCTTCTGATGGCGCGCGATCACTTCAAACGGGTCAGCCACGGCACTTTGAATCACGCCGGCCCATTCTTGTCGAGGGCTTCCACCAAATCAGCAGCCTCCTGGTCGGTCGTATCGGATGGGCGCACTTCTCGCGCCACCCGGCCAGCGACAGACGTTGACACCTCCGCAGCGACCTTTCGCGCTTCGGTTCTTGCCTCATGAAGAGCAGCATCTTTGATTTGACCGTATCCGAATACGGCCAAAATGGCCGCCAAGACACCTACCCCGGTGACGACCAAGCTGGACGCCGCCAACATGATTGACGCCAACTCCATGCCGCCATTGAACACAATGAACCCTTTGTCGTGGAAAATGGCGACGACAAGGAACACGATGATCGCGATCAGAAAGACCAACAGTGCTTTTAGCAACATGCCGCGAAGGTGCTTTAAGTGCTTCTTCTTGGCAAGGCTTTTGACTGCTCCGATTTCTTCAGACTCGACTTCCTGTCATCATGCGGCTTTGGCGGTGTCTTGAGCATCTTGTCGACGGTCTCGCGAAAGCGTTTCTCGTCGTCCGACTCTCGCTTTTCCCCGTTGTCCATGCCGATTATCCCCAGAAAGCCTTCAGTGTCGGAGGGTTACGGATTCGAATCCTTGACGCGACAGAACGAGTCGCCTCATTTCAATAGGGCCAGCGCGATGGAGGGGTGTGATTCACTTCCAAGGGCTCACACACCCGCCCCAATCGGCGTCGCTGGCTGGCGTACCCGGCAAATGATTGCGGGTGCCTTCTGCCCCGATCCATCGCGGGGCAGTCGTAGTGGGGGCGGCTTGGTGCGGGTCCGGACTTCCGATCCCAGGTCCCGTGGGTTCAATTCCCACCGCCTCCACCGGCATCACAATAACTGCAATACGAAATTAGCCAAGGGCCTTGACTTAGGTTTTCCCTGATTCGTCGACCCGTACTTTGTCAAGTATATAATTAGGAAAATAATCCTTGACACCGTCACGGTGGTTTGGTAGTGTCTCGCTATCGTCGGAGAAGTGTGAGTGGCGCAAGCCAAATGGCTGGGCAGCATCCTCGGGTGCGTCCCGCTGTCCTGCCCGGCATCGCCGCACTGCGGCGGAGACTAGGGCCTCGTCTGCGCGCCGGCTCATCCAGCATCAAGGAATCGAAAAAGATCATGCCGGCTTCCAGGCCCAGTGCCCAGCGGCGCGCGCTGCGCGCTATGGCCGAGGGGGCAAGGCCGTCCATGCCGTTGCTTGCCGATGCCGCCAATCGCTCGCTGGCGAGCCTGCGGCGGGAGGCCGAGCGCGACGGCTGGCGGCTCGACCGTCCCCTGATAGGCGACGTGCTCGAACGCATCCGCATTCTCGCCAACATGCTGCTGGAGCGGCTGGAGGAGGTGACGCGCGCCGCCCTCGAGGGCGGCGGTCGCATCGACAAGGCCGAGATCGAGGCGATCATCTCGCTGACGCGCAGCCTCGAAAAGATCGTCGAAATAACCCGGCCGGAAGAAGCCGCCAGGGACAACCAGATCGCTCAGGATGAAGAACTGGCAGCCATGCTTCAGGCCATCAACGACAAGATCATCGAGCTCGCGTGGGAGATCGCTCGCGAAATTCTTGAACAGGACGGTGGGGACGGCGGGCGCGCCGCTCTTCGTCGGCCAGTGGCTCCTTAGTGCGCGGGCAAAGCAGTACCCGCTGCTGCATCCGGTCGCCGCGACCTGGCTGGTGACGGGCGGGCGCGGCGCGGGCAAGACGCGGCTGGGGGCGGAATGGGTCAATGCGCTGGTGCGCGGCCTGCCGCCCTTCACGCTGGGCGGGCTGCGCTACGGCCAGATCGCGCTGGTGGGCGAGACGCTGGGCGACGTGCGCGAGGTGATGATCGACGGGCCGTCGGGCATCCGCACCATATCGCGCGGCAACCGCCCGCGTTTTGAGGCGACGCGGCGCCGGCTGCTGTGGAGCAATGGCGCGGTGGCGCAGATGTTTTTCTCGGAAGATCCCGAGAGCCTGCGCGGGCCGCAATTCGACGCCGCCTGGTGCGACGAGGCGGCGAAGTGGAAACATGCCGAGGCGGCGTTCGACATGCTGCAGTTCGGCCTGCGGCTGGGGCGGATGCCGCGCCAGCTGATCACCACGACGCCCAGGCCGACTCGGCTGATCAAGCGGCTGCTGGCCGACCGCACGGTGATGCGCACGGTGATGCCGACCGCCGAGAACCGCAAGAACCTGGCGCCGGGTTTCCTGGGCGCCGTCGAGGCGCGCTATGGCGGCTCGGTGCTGGCGCGCCAGGAACTGATGGGCGAGCTGATCGAGGACCGCGAGGACGCGCTGTGGTCTCGCGCCATGATCGAGGAGGCACGGCTTGCGGATGCGCCGGAGCTTGGCCGCATCGTCGTGGCGGTGGACCCGCCGGCGAGCGCGCGCAGGACGTCGGACGCCTGCGGCATCATTGCTGCGGGACTGGACGGGGCGGGCAATGCGGTGGTGATCGAAGACGCGACGCTGCGGGCGGCCCGGCCGCAGGACTGGGCCGCGCGGGCGGTGGCGCTCTATCACCGGCTGCAGGCCGACTGCCTGGTGGCCGAGGTGAACCAGGGCGGCGACATGGTGACGGCGGTGATCCGCACCGTCGACCCGGCGGTGCCGGTGAAGGCGGTGCGCGCCAGCCGCGGAAAATGGCTGCGCGCCGAGCCGGTGGCGGCCCTTTATGCGCAAGGCCGGGTAAGGCATGCCGGGCGCTTTGCCGAACTGGAAGACGAGATGTGCGATTTCGGCCCCAACGGCCTGTCCGCCGGCCGCTCGCCCGACCGCGTCGATGCGCTGGTCTGGGCGGTCGGGGAGCTGATGCCGGGCAGGGCGGGCGAGCCGCGGATAAGGTGGTGAGGTGGTGAATGGTGAATGGGGGTCCGGGCGGACCGTTGTGGCCTGATCCACTTCGGAGCCGGAGCCGGAGCCGGAGCAAGGCTCGGCACTACCATTTTCCCATTCACCATTCACCATTCACCATTCACCGCCTCCACCGCCACCGCTCTACGGCGCCCCCTCTGGCCTGCCGGCCATCTCCCCCACGGGTGGGGAGATTGGCAGCGTCGACGGTTTCGCCAGTTGCCGGGGTTGTGAGTTGTGCGCGGCGGAAGTGACGGCCGATCTCCCCCCATGTGGGGGAGATGGCCGGCAGGACAGAGGGGGGCGCGACAGGCGCAGCCTCGCAACGATTGGGACATGCTGATGAACCTGAACTGGCCGTGGCGGCGCGCCGTGCCGCCCGAGAAGAAGCACGCGCAGGGCTTTGTCGCGCTGCATGCGCAGGGCGAGGCGCGCTGGACGCGGCGCGACTATGCCGCCCTTGCCCGCGAGGGTTTCATGCGCAATCCGGTCGTGCACCGCTCGGTGCGGCTGATCGCCGAGACGGCGTCGGCCATTCCCTGGCTGCTCTACGAGGGCGCCGAGGAGCGCGACACGCATCCGCTGCTGGCGCTGCTCGAGCGGCCGAACCAGCGTCAGGCGGGCGCCTCGTTTCTGGAAATGCTCTATGGTCACCTGCTGCTCTCGGGCAACGCCTATGCCGAGCTGATCGAGGCGGCGGGCGGCACGCGCGAGCTGCACCTGCTCAGGCCCGACCGGGTGACCGTGGCGACCGATGTGGCCGGCTGGCCGACGGCGCTCGACTACAGGCAGAACAATGCCAGGCGCT
The DNA here is from genome assembly GCA_018823835.1 of Alphaproteobacteria bacterium. GTDB lineage: Bacteria > Pseudomonadota > Alphaproteobacteria > Rhizobiales > Rhizobiaceae > CAMYMG01. Next base: position 137,072 of record JAHJHT010000003.1, read on the forward strand.
CCGTGTCGCTCGCGGCGGCAGGCCATGCCGGCGGGGCTCTGCATCTGTCGCTGTTTCACCCGCTCGACGACCATTACGGCCTGGCGCCGCTGGAGGCGGCGCTGATGGCGCTCGACACGCACAATGCGGCCGGCCGCTGGAACAAGGCGCTGCTCGACAATTCGGCGCGGCCGTCCGGCGCGCTGGTCTATGCGCCGAAGGAGGGCGGCAATCTCTCCGACGAGCAGTTCGACCGGCTGAAGGCCGAGCTCGAGGACGGCTATTCGGGCGCGACAAGGGCCGGGCGGCCGCTGCTGCTCGACGGCGGGCTTGACTGGAAGGCGATGGGTCTGACGCCCAAGGACATGGATTTCATCGAGGCCAAGAACGGCGCGGCGCGCGACATTGCGCTCGCCTTCGGCGTGCCGCCGATGCTGCTCGGCATTCCGGGCGACAACACCTATGCCAACTACCAGGAGGCCAACCGCGCCTTCTACCGCATGACCGTGCTGCCACTGGTGGCGCGCACCGCCAAGGAGCTGTCGGCCTGGCTGGCGCCCGAGTTCGGCGAAGGGCTGAGGCTCTGGTACGACGCCGACAGCGTCGACGGCCTGTCGGCCGAACGCGAGGCGCTGTGGGCGAGGGTCGGCGCGGCGGCGTTCCTGACGGATGACGAGAAGCGCGCGGCGGTGGGGTACGGGGCGCGGGATTCATAACCAGATCGCCCGTCCACCTAATGCGATTAGAACTATGGCCACCACGGTCACAATAGAAACGAAAACAACTGTCCGAAAACCTTGAGCCTTAACGACGCGATTCCTGAAATCGATCTCTATCTTGTCCATGAGTCTCGCTCCTTGCCGCTTGAGGGTGTCGGGAAGTGACGAATCACCGCCTCGGCGTCCTCTGAGCTTGAAGCCACCGGAGTGGCGTCAATTGCGAACCGCCAACTTTCAAGGATTTCAGCCCGCTGAGGGCGGCAATCGGGCGTCAAGTGCGAATTTCACAGGAAAATTGTGATGACAGTGATCAGCGAAGCCGGCTGGCTGTGGCTCGCCAAGGGCGCGGGCGCGGTGGCCGGGTCGGCGATTTCGCTGGCCTACATTCTGCCGCGCGGACGCCGCGAGGCGGCGGCGCGCTTTGCCGTCGGCGTGGTCAGCGGGCTGGTGTTCGGCGGCACGGCGGGGCTGAAGATAGCGGTCGAACTCGACCTTGAGGGGCTGATCGGGCCGACGGAGACGATGCTGATGGGGTCGGCGGCGGCGAGCCTCTGCGCCTGGTGGGCGCTCGGCGCGCTGATGCGGCTGCTGAGGCGGAGGACGTAGGCTCAACCGTCGACGGGGGGCGCTTTTGGGATCGAACGACCCCCCTCTGTCCTGCCGGACATGCCGGGTCCCCGCTGCTTGGCAGCGTCCCGGCGTTCGCTGGCCTTTCGCCATGCCACCGGCATGGCAAATTCGCTCCGCGAACCGGCTGCTCACCCGCCTCAAGGGGGGAGATTAGAGCGTCGTCGTCGGCGCGACCCGAAAGAATTCATAGGGAAAAAAGAATGGTTCGCGAGCAGAAGTTCGTCGATCTGGTGCTGGATGCCGTCGAGGCGGATGGCGTGTTCTCGGGGTATGCCAGCCTGTTCGGGCGGGTCGATCTCGGCAAGGACGTGGTGGAGAAGGGCGCTTTCGCGGCTTCGCTGAAGGCGCGCGGGGCCGGCGGCATCCGTATGCTGTTCCAGCACGACCCGGCCGAGGCGATCGGCGTGTGGACCGAGATCCGCGAGGACGCGCGCGGCCTGTTCGTGCGCGGAAGACTGTCGAAGGACGTGGCGCGGGCGCGCGAGATTCTGAGCCTGATGCGCGGCGGCGCGCTCGACGGGCTGTCGATCGGGTTTCGCGCGGTGAAGGCGAGGAGCGATCCGAGGAGCGGCGTGCGCCGCATCCTCGAGGCCGACCTCTGGGAGATCTCGGTGGTGACCTTTCCGATGCTGCCCGGCGCGCGCGTCGAGACGGTGAAGGGGCGGCGCAGGCTGCCGACCATCCGCGAATTCGAATGCTGGCTCACGCGGGATGCGGGGCTGACACGCGGCGACGCCCGGGCGGTGATTGCCCGCGGCTTCGCCAGTCTTGTGCGCGAGCGGGATGCCGGGCCGGACCAACCGCTCGCCGAGCGCATCCGCGCGGCGACACGCATGATCAACACGAAAGGAATGACGAGCAATGCACGCAGTTGAACAGTCCCGCGCGCCCGAGACCAAGGCGGCGGGCGATACATCCGACATCGCCGAGGCCTTCGGCGATTTCATGTCGACCTTCGAGGCGTTTCGCGAATCGAACGACCAGCGCCTCGCCGAGATCGAGCGGCGCAGCACCGATGCGCTGACCGTCGAGAAGGTCGAGCGCATCTCGAAGGCGCTCGACGAGCAGAAGCGGGCGCTCGACGGCCTGGCGCTGAGACGCATGCGGCCGCAGCTTGGCCATGACGGCCAGGCGCTGCCCAGCGAACACAAGCAGGCCTTCGACGCCTACATGCGCTCGGGCGATGAGCGCGCCATCCGCGGGCTCGACACCAAGGCGATGTCCTATGGCTCCGGCCCCGACGGCGGCTACCTGGTGCCGGGCGAGACGGAAGCCGCGATCGGCAAGCGGCTGGCGGCGCTGTCGCCGATCCGCTCCATCGCTTCGGTCAGGCAGGTTTCGTCGGCGGTGCTGAAAAAGCCGTTCTCGGTTTCGGGGCCGGCTGTCGGCTGGGTCGCCGAGACGGCGGCAAGGCCGCAGACCGCCGCCACCACGCTGGCCGAGCTGCAGTTCCCGACCATGGAGCTCTACGCCATGCCGGCGGCGACCGCCTCGCTGCTCGACGATGCGGTGGTCGATCTCGACCAGTGGATCTCGAGTGAGGTGGAGGCGGCCTTTGCCGAACAGGAAGGCACCGCCTTCGTGACCGGCAACGGCACCAACAAGCCGAAAGGTTTTCTCGACTACACCAAGGTTGCCGAGGCGAGCTGGGTTTGGGGCCAGATCGGCTATATCGCCACCGGCGTTTCGGGCGCCCTGCCGGCGAGCAATGCGTCGGACGTGCTGATCGACACGGTCTATGCGCTGAAGGCCGGCTATCGGCAGAACGCGACCTGGGTGATGAACCGCAAGGTCCAGGCCTCGATCCGCAAGCTGAAGGATGCCGACGGCAACTACCTGTGGCAGCCGCCGGCCGCCCCCGGCAACCGCGCCATGTTGATGGGCTTTCCGCTGGTCGAGGCCGAGGACATGCCCAACGCCGCAGCCGACGCGACGCCGATCGCCTTCGGCGATTTCTCGCGCGGCTATCTGGTGGTCGACCGCACCGGGGTGCGCGTGCTGCGCGATCCCTACACGGCAAAGCCCTACGTGCTGTTCTACACGACCAAGCGCGTCGGCGGCGGTGTGCAGGATTTCGACGCGATCAAGCTCTTGAAATACGGCACCACCTGAGCCCTGCCGAAACTCTACTCCTGCGGCCATCTGGAGGCGTCTTCTGCGCTTCCGGTGCTCACGTACTGAAAAGTACGCTGCGCGCGTCGCCTGCGGTGACCCCGAAGCCGCTCTCCAGCTGACTCGCAGGAGCGAGTTTCGATCAGGCCTCACAATCGGACGTTTGCTCACGGTGTGGAGCGAGTTGTCGAGCCGATTTCCAATCACCAACCTTTCGCGAGTCGGGCCAGGACCGGGTTCACCCTTTCCCGGCCGGCCTGTCGCGCGGCCCCGGTGTTCCTCCAGCCGGGGCCGCATCCACTTCTCATGCCCTCAAGGTGACAAATGACATTGATCAGAACGGTGGCGCCGGCCGCCGAGCCGGTGACGCTTGCCGAGGTGAAGGCGCATCTCAGGCTCACCCATGCCAGCGAGGACGAGCTCCTGGCCGGGCTGATCCGTGCGGCGCGCGAGGATGTCGAGCGTGCAACAGGCATGGCGCTGATCAACCAGAGCTGGCGGCTGGCGCTCGATGCCTGGCCGAGCCAGGGCTGTGTGCCGATCGCCAGGCACCCGGTGCGCGAAATCCTGGCGGTGACGGTCTACGGATCGGAGGGCGAGGCCTCGCTGATCGACCCGGCCGGCTACCAGCTCGACACGCTGTCGCGGCCGGCAAGGCTGCATTTCGAGACGCGGCCGGAGCCGCTGCGCGTACTCAACGGCATCGAGATCGATTTTTCCGCCGGTTTCGGCGAGGCAGGCACCGATGTGCCCGACCTGCTGAAGCGGGCGATCCTGGTGCTCGTCGCCCACTGGTACGAGTTCCGCGCCACCTATGGCGCGGCCGACCAGCCGGTGTCCTATCCGCCGGCCTATGACCGCTTGATCGCGCACCACCGGCTGCGGAGACTGTGATGCGCACGCTGTTCGTCGATCCCGGCGCGCTGCGCAGCGAATTCGCGCTTCAAGCGGTGGCGCTTGCGCCGGACGGGCTCGGCGGCCATGTCGAAACGTGGTCGGAGGTCGCGACCGTCTTCGCGCTGATCGAGCCGGTGTCGGCGAGTGCCGTCTTCGGTGCCGGCCAGTCGCTCGAGACCGTGACGCACCGCATCACCATGCGCTGGCGCGACGGCGTGGCAAGCGGCATGCGCCTGACGCGGGCGGGGCGTATCTTCGAGATCGTGACGGTTCACGATCCGGACGAGAGCGGCCGCTATCTTGTCTGCCGAACCAGGGAGGCCGGCGCATGAAGCTGACCATGCAACTGACGCTCGACGGGCTGATCCGCGCGCTGCGCCTCAAGGCGCACGCTCTGGCGGAGGACATCGAGGCGGGCTACGCTGATGTTTCATACGGCGCCGAGGAATTCGCAGTGGATCCGATGCCGAGGGTACCGCATCCGCTGACCAGGGAGCAGGACCATGCCAGCGCCCGCCGCTGAACTGCAGAAGGCGGTGTTCGACGCGCTCGCCGGCGACGTGGCGCTGAGCGCGCTGGTCGGCCAGCGCATCCACGATCACGCGCCTGCCAACGTGGCCTTTCCTTACATCACCTTCGGCCGCACCAGTCTCTACGACTGGAGCACCGGTACCGAGAGCGGCACCGAACAGCTCTTCACCCTGCATGTCTGGTCAAAGGCCAAGGGCAGGAAGGAGGTGCTGGAGATCATGGAGATCGCCCGCGCCCGGCTGGCCGACGCGGCGCTGGAGCTTGACGAGCATCACCTGGTCAACCTGCGGCTCGAGTTTTCCGAGGCCCGCTACGACGAAGACCTGTCGGTCTATCACGGCCTGCTGCGGTTCCGTGCGGTGACGGAGCCGAAATAGCGGGAAGCTGCTGCCGAGCAGAGGCCGCTTGTTGCCTAGAGATATGCGGGGCGCCCACAACTGCGTCATCCCGGAACCGGAGCGAAGCGGAGGTATGCGGGACCCATTGAGCCGGCGAGGCCGGGTGGCGGGTGGGCGCGAGGGTGAGGACCGGGCCGCGCTCCATGGGAGGCGGCCAATGGGTCCCGGGTCTTCCTCGCTCCGCTCGGTCGCCCGGGATGACGAGGCTTGGGGCGGGTCGCCCGGTAGGGATGGCCGCCTCAGCCTGCGCATGTGGGTTTGCCGCAGGCGCCAGCTTCCGCGTCATCCCGGAACCGGAGCGAAGCGGAGGTATCCGGGACCCATTGAGTTGGCGCGGCCGGGTGGCGGATTGGTGCGAGGGTGAGGACGGGCCGCGCTTGATGATGGTGCGGCCAATGGGTCCCGGGTCTTTCCTCGCTGCGCTCGGTCGCCCGGGATGACGACGGTGGTGCGGTCGCTCGCGCCACTGGGTGGCAACTGCACAAAGCAAATCACATTACCAGGAGCCCATGAAAATGGTTGCACAGAAGGGCAAGGACCTTCTTCTCAAGCTCGATTCAGACGGGCTCGGCACGTTCGTGACGGTGGCCGGGCTGCGTTCCAGGCGGATCGCCTTCAACAGCGAGACGGTCGACATCACCGATGCGGACTCGGCCGGGCGCTGGCGCGAATTGCTGGCCGGCAGCGGCGTGCAGCGCGCGGCGATCAGCGGCTCGGGCATCTTCAAGGATGCCCAGTCGGACGCGGCGATAAGAACGCGCTTCTTTGCCGGGGAGATCGTCGACTGGCAGCTCGCCGTGCCTGATTTCGGCACCGTCTCGGGGCCGTTCCAGATCACATCGCTCGACTATACGGGCAGCCATGACGGCGAGGTGACCTTCGAGCTGGCGCTGGAATCGGCCGGTCCCATCGCCTTCACGGCGGCGCCATGATCGCCAACCGGCGGCGCGGCGAGATCGCCGCCGAACTCGACGGCAAGCCCTACCGGCTCTGCCTGACGCTCGGCGCGCTGGCCGAGCTCGAAGCGGCCTATTCCGCCGACGATCTCGGCGCGCTGGTGGAGCGGTTCGCGCGTGGAAAGCTCTCGGCGCTCGACATGATCCGGATCATCGGCGCGGGTCTGCGCGGCGCCGGCAATGCGATCGCGGACGACGAGGTGGGCGCGATGCAGGCCGAGGCCGGCGCGGCGGGCTTTGCCGCCATCGTCAGCGACCTGTTGACCACGACGTTCGGGGCCGAGAAGCCGGCCGGAGATCCGCCAAACCCCTGACAGCCGCAGCCGGCGGGACGAACGAATTTCCGTGGGACAGCGTCATGGCCGCGGCATTCGGCCTGCTGCGGCTTTCGCCGAAGGATTTCTGGTCGATGACGCCACGCGAGCTGGAACGCGCAATCAGCGTGCTCCGCCCCGGTGCGGAGCGCCCGCCGGCGCGCGCCGACCTGGCCGCGCTGATGCGCCGGTTCCCGGACGCCAATTCATTGGAGAAGAGACATGGTTGAGGACGTGACGGTCCGGATCGATGCCGACACGACGGCGTTCCAGAGTGCGCTCGAGAACCTCGACAGACTGTCGGACCGGTTCGGCTCGCAACTGACCGGCGCCTTGAAGAGTGCTGCGGTCAGCGGCAGGGATCTCGAGGACGTGCTGCGACGGGTCGGGCTGAACCTTGCAGGCCTGGCGCTGGAGCAGGGGCTGAAGCCGCTGCAGGGGCTGGCGGGATCGCTGTTTTCGGGTCTGCTCGGCGGGCTGCCCGCTATCCTGCCTTTCGCCAGGGGCGGCGTGCCCGGCCATGTCGCGCCGTTCGCGGCCGGCGGCGTGGTCTCGGCGCCGAGCTATTTCCCGATTGGGCGCAATCTCGGGCTGATGGGCGAGGCGGGTGCCGAAGCGATCCTGCCGCTGCGCCGCGGCGCCGACGGACGCCTCGGCGTCGCCGCATCGGGCGGCGGCGCAGCGGTGAATGTCGTCTTCAACGTCACGGCGACGGACGCCGCCTCGTTCCGCAAGTCCGAAGCGCAGGTGACCGGCATGCTGGCGCGCGCCGTGTCGCGCGGCGCCCGAACCTTCTGAGGATCGGCAATGGCTGAACTGGCAGGCTTTCACGACGTGCGCTTTCCGCTCGCCGTCTCCTTCGGCGCGACCGGCGGGCCGGAGCGGCGGAACGAGATCGTCGCGCTGACCTCGGGCCGCGAGAAGCGCAACGCGCGGTTTTCGCAGTCGCGCCACCGCTACGACGCCGGAACCGGCGTGCGTTCGCTCGGCGACCTGCACGACGTGCTGGTCTTCTTCGAGGCAAGGCGCGGTTCGCTGCACGCCTTCCGCTTTCGCGATCCGTTCGACATGAAGTCCTGCCGGCCGGAGGAGGCTGTCTCGCCGACCGACCAGGTGCTTGGAACGGGCGACGGCAGCCGGACGCGGTTCGAGCTGGTCAAGACCTATGGCGAGGGCGACGACGCCTACCGGCGGTTGATAGCAAAGCCGCTGGTCGAGACCCTGCGTGTCGCTGTCGACGGCGTCGAGGTTTTCGCGCCGGGCGACTTCAACTTCGAGGCGGCGACGGGAGAGATGGTCTTCGCGCCGGGTGCCGTGCCGGATGCGGCAGCGCAGGTGACGGCGGGTTACGAATTCGACGTGCCGGTGCGCTTCGAGACGGAGCAGCTGTCGATCAGCCTGGCGAGCTTCAAGGCGGGGCAGATCCCGTCGATCCCGCTGGTCGAGGTGCGGCTGTGACAGACTATCCCGAGACGCTGCTTGCCCATTTCGGGCGCGAGGTGACGACGCTCTGCCATTGCTGGCGGCTGACGCGCCGCGACGGCACCGTGCACGGCTTCACAGACCATGACCTGCCGCTGACCGTTGCCGGGACGCTGTTCGCGCCGGAGACCGGACTTGCCGCCAGCGAGGCGCGCGACACGCTGGGGCTTGCCGTCGACACGGTGGATGTCGAGGGCGCCTTGTCGTCGGACGCGATCAGCGACGAGGATATCGCCGCCGGCCTTTACGACGGTGCGACCGTCGAGACATTCCTGGTCAACTGGCGCAGCCCGGAGGATTTCGCGCTCCTGCGCAAGGCGACGGTCGGCCGGATCACGCGCGCCGACCAGCGCTTCGTGGCTGAGCTGGAGAGCGCCGCCCATGCGCTCGACCAGCAATCGGGCCGTTATGTCAGCCGCTCGTGCGATGCCGAGCTTGGCGATGCGCGCTGCGGCTTCAACCTTGCCCAGCCGGGCTTTGCCGGCACCGGGAGCGTCGTCGCCTCGGAGCCGCCAGCGACCCTGCTGGTGGCCGGGCTCGACGGCTTCGCTCCGGGCTGGTTCGCGCATGGCGTGCTGACCTGGACGAGCGGCGCGGCGGCCGGGCGCGCCGAGCGCATCGAGGAGCACCGCAAGGATGCGACCGGCACAAGGCTGGTGATGCGGCCGGGCGGCGCCGCGGCGGCCGAAGGCGACGGCTTCTCGCTGGTCGCCGGCTGCGACAAGAGCTTCGCCACCTGCAAGCAGAAGTTCGCCAACCCGCTGAATTTTCGTGGCTTTCCGCACCTGCCCGGCAATGACGCCGCCTATGGCTACGTCGTCGACGGCGGCACCTTCGACGGCGGAGCGCTGGTGCCATGAATGCCGAAGCGGTGATTGCCGAGGCACTCAGCTGGGTCGGTACACCCTACCGGCATCAAGGCTCTCGCAAGGGCGTCGGCTGCGACTGCCTCGGACTGGTGCTGGGCGTCTGGCGCGCTCTATATGGCGCGGTGCCGGAACGACCCGGTCCCTATGCGCCTGACTGGGCGGAGGCCGGCGAAAGAGAGATGCTGCTCGACGGGGCGCGCCGGCATTTCGGGGAAAAGCCGATGGATCAGCTGCAGCCGGGCGATCTGCTGCTGTTTCGCTGGCGTCCGCACCTGCCGGCAAAGCACGCCGGCATCCTGACCGCGCCCGGCCATTTCGTTCACGCCTACCAGGGCCACGCCGTGACCGTCTCGGCGCTGGTGCTGCAATGGCGGCGGCGCATCGCCGGCGTCTTCGCCTTTCCGCAAACCTGAGATCCGGAGCGCTTCATGGCAACCATCCTGCTGCAGGCGGCGGGTGCGGCGATCGGCGGCCTGCTCGGTCCGGTCGGAGCCGCCGTCGGCGCGGCCGCGGGCGCGCTTGCCGGCTATGCCGTCGACCAGGCGTTGATCAACGGCACGCGGCGCATCGAGGGGCCGAGGCTTTCGGGTGCGCGGCCCTTCAGCGCCGAGGAAGGCGTGCCGCTGCCGCGCGTCTACGGCACGGCGCGCATCGGCGGCATCGTCATCTGGGCGACGCGCTTCGAGGAAAGGCGCACGACCAGGCGGCAGGGCAAGCTCGGGCCAAAACTCACCGAATACAGCTATTTCGGCAATGTCGCCTTCGCGCTTTGCGAGGGCGAGATCGCCGGCATCCGCCGCGTCTGGGCCGACGGTCGCGAGATCGACCGCACGGCCTTCGAGATGCGGCTCTACCGCGGCGGCGAGGACGAGCCGGTCGATCCGCTGATCGCAGCCAAGCAGGGCGCGGGCAATGCGCCGGCCTATCGCGGCACCGCCTATTGCGTGATCGAGTGCTTCCCGCTCGAGGACTACGGCAACCGCATCCCGCAGTTCCAGTTCGAGGTGCTGCGCCCGGTGGCAGGTGTCGCGGACCGGCTGCGCGCCGTGGCGCTGATCCCCGGCGCCACCGAATACGGCCTGTCGCCGTCGCTGGTGACACGCAGCAAGCGGGTGGGCGAGACCGAGGCGGTGAACCGTCATGCGCTGGCCGAGGCGAGCGACCTTGTCGCCTCGCTCGACGAATTGCAGATGCTCTGCCCGGCGCTCGAGCATGTCGCGCTGGTGGTCGCCTGGTTCGGCGACGACCTGAGGGCGGGCAACTGCCGCATCCGGCCGGCCGTTACCACGGCGAACGGCGCCGGCCTGTCGAAGACTTGGAGAGTTTCGGGCGTCGGCCGCGGCGCGGCGATGCTGGTCTCGACGCATGAGGGCGGCGCGGCCTATGGCGGCACGCCGTCGGACCGCAGCGTGATGGACGCCATCGCCGCGATCAAGGCGCGCGGCCTGAAGGTAACGCTCTACCCCTTCGTGATGATGGACGTGCCGGCCGGCAACGCGCTGCCCGACCCCTATGGCGGCTCGGCGCAGCCGGCCTATCCGTGGCGCGGTCGCATTACCTGCGACCCGGCGCCGCTGCTGCCCGGCAGCGCCGACGGCACGGCGGCGGCCCGCGCACAGGTAGAGGCCTTTTGCGGCACGGCGGCACCCGGTCAGTTTGCGCTCTCCGGCGACACGATCGGCTTTTCGGGATCGCCGTCGGATTTCGGCTATCGTCGCTTCGTACTCCACCATGCGCGGCTGGCCGTGGCGGCGGGCGGCGTCGACGCCCTGCTGCTCGGCAGCGAAATGCGCGGCCTGACCACGCTGCGCGACGAGACCGACGCCTTTCCCTTCGTCGAACAGCTTTGCGAGCTCGCCGAGGGCGTGCGCTCGATCGTGGGGCCGGCGACGAAGATTACCTATGGCGCAGACTGGAGCGAATATTTCGGCCACCACCCGGCGGACGGCTCGGGCGACGTCTGGTTCCACCTCGACTCGCTCTGGGCGCATCCCGATATCGACGCCGTCGGCATCGACAATTACCTGCCGCTGTCGGACTGGCGCGATGGTGACCATGCCGGCGGCAATCCCGACGGCTTTGCCGGACCTTACGACCCGCAGGGCCTGCGCGCTTCGATTGCCGGTGGCGAGGGGTTCGACTGGCACTATCCGACCTTCGTCGACCGCGCGGCGCGCGAGCGCGTGCCGATAACCGACGGCGCCCACGGCAGGCCGTGGGTGTTCCGCCCCAAGGATGTCCTGAACTGGTGGGCGAACCCGCACCACGACCGGCCGGGCGGGGTCGAGACGGCAACGCCGACCGCCTGGGCGCCTATGTCGAAGCCGGTCTGGTTCACCGAGCTCGGCTGTCCCGCGGTCGACAAGGGCCCGAACCAGCCGAACGTCTTTCCCGACCCGAAATCGGCCGAGAGCGCGCTGCCCTGGTTTTCGAGCGGCGGGCGCTCTGACCTCGCGCAGGCGCGCTTCCTCGCCGCGCATGGCAGTTTCTGGGATCCGGATGCCGAGGATTTCGAGCCCGGAAACAACCCGCTCTCGCCCCTCTATGGCGGCCGCATGGTCGACTGGTCGCACGCCTTTGCCTGGGCCTGGGACGCGCGGCCCTATCCGGCACTCCCGCTGCGCGCCGACCGCTGGGCCGACCACGCCAACTGGCATTATGGCCACTGGCTGAACGGCAGGCTCGGTGCGCCGACGGTCGGCGACCTCATCAACGCCATCCTCGCCGATCACGGCCTGCCGGCCGCAGATGTCGATGGCTGCGGCGGCTCCGTCGAGGGCTATGTCATCGATGAGCCGACGTCGGCGCGCGCCGCGCTCGAGCCGCTGATCGACCTCTTCGGCCTTGCCGTGCTGGAACGGCTGGACAGGCTGGAATTCCGCGCCGAGGGTTATTCGACGTCGGCCGCCATCGCGGTCGAGGAAATGGTGTCGGACGGCGAGACCGCCGTGACCGAGACCGTGCGCACGCCCGATCACCAGCTGCCCGCCGAGGCCGTACTGAGCTTTCGTTCCGCACTTGCCGATTACCAGGCGGTATCGGTGCGCCAAAGACGCTTCGGCGCGCCGGGCAGCCGCCAGCAGGCGATCGGCTTTCCCGGCGTGCTCGAGGCAGGGCAGGGGCGCGCGCTCGCCGCCGACTGGCTGCGGCGCAGGTGGAGCGACCGCGAGCGCATTTCCTTCTCGCTGCCGCAGCCTTCGGCTGGCATCGAGCCCGGCGCCATCATCCGCGTGCCGGCCTCCGGCAACGGTGCCGACTTCCTGGTTGTCGAGGTCGAGGACGGGCTTGCCCGCAAGGTCACCGCGCGCGAGATCACGCGTGCCGCCCCGGCGCCCTGGCGCTCGGGCAATCCCGCGCTTGGCACGCTTGCCGCGCCAGTGGTCGGCCAGCCGCTGGCGCTCTTTCTCGACCTGCCGTCGAATGCCTCAGCTGAGGCGCCGCAGGAGCGCTTTCGCGTCGCCGCCTGGCAGAAGCCGTGGAAGAGCCAGGCTGTCTACGCCTCGCCCGAGGCGACGGGCTTTGCGCTGCGCACCACGCTTGGCCAGCCGGCCGACATCGGCGCGCTGGTCGAACCGCTGCCGCCGGGACCGGTCGGCCGTATCGACCATGGCGCGGCGCTGACCGTCGAATTCTTCGGCGCCGAGGCGGCAAGCGTCAGCCGCAACCAGCTGCTCAACGGCGCGAATGTCGCGGCGCTCCGCTCGGCAGCGGGCGGCTTCGAGATCCTGCAGTTCGAGGCCGCCGAGGAGATCGCTCCCGACATCTGGCGGCTCACCGGCCTGCTGCGCGGCCAGCTCGGCACCGAGGATCAGATGGGCGCGGAGGCCGGCGCGCATCTCGTCATCCTCGACGAGGCGGTCGGGCCGGCCGGGCTTGCGCCGGGCGAGGAAGGACTGGCGCTCAACTGGCGCGTCGGCCCGACCGGCGCGGATTTTTCGAGCGCCAGTTTCCTCGGCCTTGCCGAGACCGGCGGGGTGCGCGCGCTGCTGCCGCTTTCGCCGGTGCATCTTCGCGCCACGCCCGACGGGGAGGGGGGCGTCACGCTCGGCTGGATCCGGCGCAGCCGGCTCGACGCCGACAGCTGGACGCCGAGCGATATTCCGCTCGGCGAGGCGCGCGAGGAATATTCGGTCGAGATTGCTGCGGCGGGCGGCGGTTCAGCCGTGCGCAGCGTGGTCGTGACGGAGGCCGCCTTCGCCTATCCGGCCGCCCTGATCGCCGCCGATTTCGGCGTGGTCCCGGCCGAGATCGACGTCACGGTCCGCCAGCTCAGCGTCGCCGCAGGCTGGGGCATTCCGGCGACGCGCCGCCTGCCGCTTTCCTGAAACGCACGATCAAACCACGAAAGGATTTGAACGATGACCGAGACGAAACCCTGGTACCTGTCGCGCACCATCTGGGCCTCGCTGATCACCATCGCGACGGCCGGCGGCGGCCTGTTCGGCCTGCCCCTCGCCGGCCTCGACAATGGCGCACTGACCGACACGCTGCTGCAGGCAATCACCGCGATCAGCGGCCTGGTGGCGATTTTCGGCAGGCTGGATGCGAAGAGCAGGATCGGGTGAGGGAAAATCTCCCCCAACCATTCATTTCCCGTTCAGCGCGGATGCGCTAGAAGCGTGGCATGAACCTTCGCCGCGCCCTTTCCCGCTCGTTCCTGTCCGCGTTTTTCGCGGCCACGCTGCTTGCCGTCCAGACGGTACCGGGCAGTGCTGCCGACTGCTACGGCATCGGCCAGCAGATCGCCGCGCAGGATGGCGGGACGCTTGCCAAGGCCAACGAGGCCCAGCGCGGCGGCCAGACCGTCTGCGTCATCGTCGTGCTGGTGCCCGGCAAGGACGGCCAGCGCCCGCGTCGTCAGGAGCATGTCGTTCCGGCCGATTGACCGGGCGGCGTCTTTCCCATGGCAGCGGCTTTCGCCTATAGGTGAGCGCGTCTCAGCAACAGGATCGTGATTCCATGCGGATACTCGTCGTCGAGGATGACAAGGACCTGAATCGGCAGATCGTCGATGCGCTGACCGATGCCGGCTATGTCGTCGACAAGGCCTTCGACGGCGAGGAGGGGCATTTTCTCGGCGACACCGAGCCCTATGACGCCGTCGTGCTCGACATCGGCCTGCCGCAGATGGACGGCATCAGCGTGCTGGAGCGCTGGCGGCGCGACGGCCGCAAGATGCCGGTGCTGATCCTCACCGCGCGCGACCGCTGGAGCGACAAGGTTTCGGGCATCGACGCCGGCGCCGACGACTACGTCACCAAGCCTTTCCACATCGAGGAAGTGCTGGCGCGGATGCGCGCGCTGATCCGCCGCGCCGCCGGGCATGCCTCGTCGGAACTGACCTGCGGTCCGGTGCGCCTCGACACCAAGGCCTCCAAGGCCGATGTCGACGGCAAGCCGCTGAAGCTGACCTCGCACGAATTCCGCCTGCTTGCCTATCTGATGCATCACATGGGCGAGGTGGTCTCGCGCACCGAACTGGTCGAGCATCTCTACGACCAGGATTTCGACCGCGATTCCAACACCATCGAGGTTTTCGTCGGCCGGCTGCGCAAGAAGATGGGCATCGACATGATCGAAACCGTGCGCGGCATGGGCTACCGCATGCGCGAACCGGAGGCTTGAGGCGGATACCACCGGACATAGGCCGAAACGCCTGCTGACCATGAATGTCGGCCCGCGTTCGCTCGCCTTCCGCGTCATCGCCTTCTCGACCGGCTGGGCGATCCTGGCGCTGATCGTCATCTCCACCGTCATCTCGGCACTCTACCGCCAGGCCAGCGAGCGCGGCTTCGACAGCCTGCTTTCGGCGCATCTCTTCAACCTGATCGGTTCCGTCGGCGTTTCGCCCGGCGGCGAGCTGACCGGCGCGCCCAACCTCGGCGACCTGCGCTTTTCCGAGCCGAATTCGGGCTGGTACTGGGCCGTCGAGCCGGTGTCGCCCGGCGTCAAGGGCGAGTTGCGCTCGGCCTCGATGACCCGGCCGATTCCCTCGCCGCCGGTTGCCGCCGTTCCCTTCAGCGATGAATTCCAGCGCGGTTACATGACCGCGGGGCTGGCCGGCGAGGATCTTGCCGTGATCGAGAGCGAGTTTGTGCTCGACAGCCAGAACCGGGTTGCGCGCTTTCGCGTGATGGGCAACCGCACCGAGCTCGAGGAGGAGATCGCAAGCTTCGAGCGGCGGCTCTACACCTATTTGTCGATCTTCGGCGTTGGCATGATCGCCATCAACGCCATGGCGATCCTGCTCGGCCTGCGGCCGCTGGGGCGTGTGCGCGATGCGCTGGCCATGGTGCGCGAGGGGGCCGCCCAGCGCCTCGACGGCCGCTTTCCGGCCGAGATCGAGCCGCTCGCCAACGAGACGAATGCGCTGATCGAGAACAACCGCCGCATCGTCGAGCGCTCGCGCACCCAGGTCGGCAACCTGGCGCATTCGCTGAAGACGCCGCTTGCCGTGCTCATCAACGAGGGCAGGGCGCTCGGTGGCACCAAGGGCGACCTGATTTCCGACCAGGCGACGGCCATGCAGCAGCAGGTCGAGCATTACCTGAGGCGCGCACGCGTCGCCGCGCAGCGCGACAGCGTCGTCTACCGCACGCCGGTGACGCCGCTGCTCGAGCGCCTCGTGCGCGTGGTCGAGAAGCTTGGCCGCATGAAGATCGCGCTGGCCTTGCCGGAGCGCGAGATCGTCTTTGCCGGCGAACGCGAGGACCTCGAGGAGATCGTCGGCAACCTCCTAGAGAACGCAATGAAATGGGCGAGGGGCAAGGTCGCCGTCTCGGCCGCCGAACTGCCCTCCGGCGACGACCAGCCGCGTCGCTTCGCCATCGTCATCGAGGATGACGGGCCAGGCATTCCCGAGGACAAGGCGCGCGAGGCGCTGAAACGCGGCAAGCGGCTCGACGAGACCAAACCCGGCACCGGGCTGGGGCTCGCCATCGTCGCCGAGCTCGTCAACGAGTATGGCGGCAGCCTTGCGCTCGAGCGCTCCGGCCTCGGCGGCCTGAAGGCCACGGTCGAACTGCGCTGCGCCGGCTGACGGCGGGGCGAGAACGCCGTGCGCCTCGACAATTCTCCGTGAAGAGCCAAACTTCGGACAAATATCGACCCTATCGCGGCGCAAACCTATATGTTGCGCGACAGATTCGAACCCGGGTGGAACTATGAGATACCGAGTGGCGCTTGTTGCCGCGCTGATCGCCCTTTCGGGCTGCACAACCGCCGGAAAAGGCGGCGGCAGCTTCTTTGCGAGCAATGGCGCGTCCGGCAGGACCGGCGAGCCCGCGGTGGCAGGCACCATCATCGCCTCGATGCGCGGCGGGCTTATCGGCGGCCCGATCGGTTCGTCGCTGAGCGACGCCGACCGCCGCGCCGCGCTGCAGGCCGAATACCGCGCGCTCGAATACACGCCGGCCGGGGATGGCGTGGAGTGGGCGAGCGCCAGTGCCGGCGTCGGCGGCGAGGTGACGGCCGCGCAGCCTTACCGCGTCGGCTCCCAGGACTGCCGCCAGTACACCCATTCGGTGTCTTCAGGCGGTGTGAAGCAGACCGCGCGCGGCACCGCCTGCCGCAACCCGGACGGCAGCTGGACACCGCTGACGTGACCGGTGAGCCGCCGCGGGCCATGACAGGCAGCCGCCGGCCCGACAATCAGCCGCAGGGGCGAAACATTGGCAGTCGGCCCGTCGGGGGCTATTGAACGCCATGCTGTTCTGGTTCGTAGCTGCCTTGCTCACCGTGGGCGCCAGTCTTGCCGTCCTCCTGCCCCTCGCGCGCCGGGGGGATGACGAGCGGGCAGCTGAATCCAACGATCTCGAAGTGTATCGCGACCAGCTTGCCGAGCTCGACCGCGACGCCGCGCGCGGCCTGATCCAGCCCGCCGAGGCCGAACAGGCGCGCGCCGAGATCGCCCGGCGCATCCTGCAGGCCGACGGCCGCATCGCGGAAAGCACGCCGAAAGCACCTGCCGGGCGCATGCTGCCGCGCATTGCCGCCACAGTGGCGATCCTCGCCGTACCGCTGGTCAGCTGGGGCATCTATGCCGGCATCGGCTCGCCCGGCCTGCCGTCGCAGCCGCTGGCCGAGAGGCTGGCCAAGAACCCGGCCGATTCAACCGTCGACGAACTGGTCGCGCGCGCCGAGGCGCATCTTGCCGCCAACCCTTCCGACGGGCGCGGCTGGGACGTGCTGGCGCCGATCTACCTGCGGCTCGGCCGCTACGGCGAGGCGGTCAACGCCTACCGCAACGCCATCCGCCTGGACGGCGCCTCGGCGCTGCGCGAATCCGGCCTCGGCGAGGCGACAGCCGGCGCCGCCGGCGGGCTGGTGACGGAGGAGGCCCGCGCCGCCTTCGCCCGCGCGCTCGAACTCGAACCCGAACAGCCAAAGGCGCGCTACTACCTGGCGACCGCGCTGGCCCAGGAGGGCAGGACCGCCGAGGCGAAGGCGGCCTGGCAGGCCATGCTTGCGGCATTGCCGCCGAACTCGCCCTGGCACGCCGCGACCGCCCAAGCGATCGAGCAGGCCAATAGCGAACTTGCCGCGGCCGAGACGCCGCCGGCGCCGGGCCCGACCAGCGAACAGGTCGAGGCGGCGGCCGACATGTCGGAAGAAGACCGCAACGCCATGATCCAGACCATGGTGGCCGGCCTCGATGCAAGGCTGCGCGAAAACCCGCAGGATCCGGAAGGCTGGGCGCGGCTGCTGCGTTCCTATGTCATGCTGGGCGACAAGCAGGCCGCCAGCGATGCGCTGGCGCGCGGCCGCCAGGCGCTGGGCGAGGACAGCGACGCGGCGCGCAACCTCGTCGCATTGGCCGGGTCGCTCGGCCTGCCGGCAACGGAGTGACGTGAAGATGACGCGCAAGCAGAAGAGACTGTCGGTAATCGCGGGCGCCATGGCCTTTCTCGGCGCCGCCGTGGCGCTGACCTTCTACGCGCTCGGCCAGAAGGCCTCCTATTTCTACATGCCGGGCGATTTGCAGGCAGCGACGCTGCAGCCTGGCCAGCGCATCCGGCTCGGCGGTCTGGTCGAGGAGGGCACCATCGTGCGCGACCAGGGCACCGAGGTCGAGTTCTCGGTGACCGATGGCGACAGCTCGGTGAAGGTCCATTATTCCGGTATCCTGCCCGACCTCTTCCGAGAGAAGCAGGGTGTCATCACCGAAGGCACGTTCGGTCCTGACGGAAACTTCGTCGCCGACAGCGTGCTGGCCAAGCACGACGAGAACTACATGCCCAAGGAAGTCGCCGACAGCCTGAAGGAAAAGGGCGTCTGGCAGGAGACGACGCAATGATGGGAGGAAAGCGCCGCCATGGTTGAGATCGGGCACTTCGCGCTGGTCCTCGCCTTCGCGCTGGCGCTGGTTCAGTCGGTCTTGCCGCTGGCCGGCGCACGCAGCGGCAACGCGCGCATGATGGCGACCGGCGGACCGGTGGCTATAACCGGCTTCGTGATGGTGGCGCTCGCCTTCGCCGTGCTGACGCTGTCCTACGCGCGCTCGGACTTCTCGGTCGTCAATGTCTGGGAGAACTCCCACTCGCTGAAGCCGATGCTCTACAAGATCACCGGAACCTGGGGCAACCACGAGGGCTCGATGCTGCTCTGGGTGCTCATCCTGACCTTCTTCGGCGCGCTGGTCGCCCTGTTCGGCGCCAACCTGCCGGCCACGCTGCGCGCCGGCGTGATCTCGGTGCAGGGCTGGATCGGCGCGGCCTTCCTTCTGTTCATCCTCGCCACCTCCAATCCCTTCACGCGCCTGACGCCGGCGCCGATCGAGGGTCGCGACCTCAACCCGGTGCTGCAGGATATCGGCCTCGCCATCCATCCGCCGCTGCTCTACCTCGGCTATGTCGGCTTCTCGGTCTGCTTCTCCTTTGCCGTCGCGGCGCTGATCGACGGCCGCATCGACGCCGCCTGGGCGCGCTGGGTCAGGCCCTGGACGCTTGCCGCCTGGTCGTTCCTCACCGGCGGCATCGCCATGGGCTCCTACTGGGCCTACTACGAACTCGGCTGGGGCGGCTTCTGGTTCTGGGACCCGGTCGAGAACGCCTCCTTCATGCCGTGGCTTGCCGGCACGGCGCTGCTGCATTCGGCGATCGTCATGGAAAAGCGCTCGGCGCTGAAGATCTGGACGCTGCTGCTCGCCATCCTGACCTTCTCGCTGTCGCTGCTCGGCACCTTCCTCGTCCGCTCCGGCGTGCTGACATCGGTGCATGCCTTTGCCACCGACCCCAGCCGCGGCATCTTCATCCTGTGCATCCTGACAATCTTCATCGGCGGCTCGCTGGCGCTGTTTGCGCTGCGCGCGCCGACGCTGACCGCCGGCGGCATCTTTCACCCGGTGTCCCGCGAGGGCGCACTGGTGCTGAACAATCTCTTCCTGACGACGGCGACGGCCACCGTGCTCATCGGCACGCTCTACCCGCTCGTCGTCGAGGCGCTGTCGGGCGACAAGATTTCCGTCGGCGCGCCCTTCTTCAACCTGACCTTCGGCCCGCTGATGGTGCCGCTGCTGGCGCTGGTGCCCTTCGGGCCGCTGCTCGCCTGGAAACGCGGCGACCTGCTGGCGGTCGGCCAGCGTCTGATGGCGGCCTTTGCCGGCGCGCTGCTTGTCGTCCTGGTGACGGCTCTCTTCGTCGACGGCGCCTCGGTGCTTGCGGCCCTCGGCGTCGGGCTTGCCGCCTGGCTGGTGTTCGGCGCTCTGACCGATCTGGCGCTCAAGGCCGGCGTCGGTTCGGTGCCGGTGGGCACGATGCTGCGCCGGCTCGCCGGCCTGCCGCTGTCGGTGTTCGGCACAACCCTTGCCCATCTCGGCCTCGGCCTGACGACGCTCGGCGTGGTGGGCGTGCTTTCCTTCGAGAGCGAGAACATCCTGTCCATGCGCCCGGGCGACACGGCCGAGATAGCCGGTCGCGCCCTGCGCTTCGAATCGATCGATCCGGTGAAGGGGCCGAACTACACCGAGGACCGCGCCACATTCGCGCTGCTCGACGAGGCCGGCCAGCCCTATGCCAGCGTCGTCTCTGCCAAGCGCTTCTATCCGGTACGCCAGATGCCGACGACCGAAGCCGGCATCAGGACGATGGGCTTCAGCCAGCTCTATATCTCGATCGGCGACCAGACGGCCGACGGCGCGCTTGTCGTGCGCATCTGGTGGAAGCCGATGGTGACGCTGATCTGGCTCGGCGCTCTGGTCATGATGGGCGGCGGCGCTGTCTCGCTGTTCGACCGCAGGCTGCGCGTCGGCGCCCCGGCGCGCCGGCGCAAGGCGGCAAGCGGCAGGCCCGGCGAGGCGGCGGCGTGAGGCGGCCGTTCTTCATCGCGCTCTGCGTCGCTCTGTTTTCGCTGTGGCAACCGGGCGCAGTCCTGGCCGTCCAGCCCGGCGAGGCGCTGTCGGATCCGGCGCTCGAGGCGAGGGCGCGCGCGCTGTCGACGGAGTTGCGCTGCATGGTCTGCCAGAACCAGTCGATCGACGTCTCCGACGCAGACCTGGCGCGCGACCTGCGCGTGCTGGTGCGCGAGCGGCTTAGCGCCGGCGACAGCGATGCCGAGGTGCTCGACTACATCGTCTCGCGCTATGGCGAATTCGTGCTGCTGAAACCGCAGTTCAACATCCGCAACGCCCTGTTGTGGGGTACGCCGCTGATCCTGCTGCTTGTCGGAGGCGGCGTCATGCTTGCGGCCGGAAGGTCACGCAGGAAGGCCGAGCCCAAGGCCCTGACCGCCGAGGAATCGGCGGCGCTGAACGAGATCCTGACACGCAGGCAGTAACGTCCCTGCCGTCATGGCGATGTATCCGCCGCAGCGGGGATTGATCCGACCGCGGCAGCGCTCGCGTCCCTCTGCTGTTCTGTCGACGATTCTCCTTCGCCAAAATACTTCATACGTCAAATATTTTATGTGCTATGATTGGGCATCTCCAAAAAAAATGAGGTCCGATTGGCAGTATCTTACTTTCAGTTTTATATGAGATTTTCGGTCGCCGCTTTTGTAGGCGTGTCGGTATATTCGATCTATAATTGGCAATAGTGGAAGATTGAGACGGTGAGTATTACGTTTCCCAATCCAAGTCGTAGCTATGATGACAGGAACGATTGGGTCCGGTTTGTCGGCCACGATGGCATGTTCCAGATATCATTCTCCATTGCCACGGCAGCGCTGTCGAAGAAGAATGCCAGGCAACTCAGCACCGAGGAGGATTTCCTCAGTGCCTTCGACGCGGAACGCAAGAGCATAGAGACGATTGCCAGCAAGGCCTATTCGCAGACCCGAAAGAGTTCCTACGCATTCACAGCCGACGACATCTGAACCCTACCTTGTCAGGAACCACCGAGTGACGACGCGCCGCAACACGCCAGCAATCCGGGCCTTTGCAATCGGGCAGCAGGTGCGATTCAAGACCTGGCTGAAAAGCCCCAGCGAAGAGCGGCAGGTTTTTGTCGTCCTGGCACATCTGCCGCCGGTCGAGGGCGCGGTCCAGTACAGGCTGCGGGCCGAGACTGAGGCGTTTGAACGCGTGGCGCGCGAGGACGCTCTGGCCGAGCTGCCGACGCAGGCCTAGGTCTCGATCCGGCCGGCGATCGCTAGATTACAAAGAATTCATCTACCGGAAATGGCACGGTAATGTCGCCGGCTCTATCTCCTTTGCGAGGATGACGGATTAGCGCATCCAAGCAAGAGGAATGATATTTATGACGACCTCCCCAAGCCCCCTTAATCGTGGCCGCAACAGGCTTCTCGCCGCAGCGGCATCCATTGCAATTGCCGGCGCCATCGGTTTGGGCGCCGTGACCAGCGGCACCGCGCCCGTGCAGGCTGAGGCGGTTCGCGTCACCGCGCCGCAGGCTCCCGGCTTCGCCGACGTGGTCGAGAAGGTCTCGCCCGCGGTCATCAGCGTCCGCGTCAAGGCCAAGGTCCAGCCGGCCTCCGACGACGGCGGTTTATTCCAGGCCCCCGGTTTCGACGACCTGCCCGACGATCACCCGATGAAGCGCTTCTTCAAGGAGTTTCGCGGCTTTGGCGACGGCCAGAAGGACCGCCAGCAGCGCCGCCGCGACCGCCGCGACAATGGCCCGAGGCCGGTCGCACAGGGTTCCGGCTTCTTCATCTCCGAGGACGGCTATCTGGTCACCAACAACCACGTCGTCGACGGCGGTGCGGAATTCACCGTGGTGATGGATGACGGACGCGAACTCGACGCCAAGCTCATTGGTACCGATCCGCGCACCGACCTGGCGGTCCTCAAGGTAGACGCCGACAGCTCGAGCAAGTTTACCTACGTCGACTTCGCTGACGATTCCAAGGTCCGCGTCGGCGACTGGGTCGTCGCCGTCGGCAACCCGTTCGGCCTCGGCGGCACCGTCACGGCCGGTATCGTCTCGGCCCGCGGCCGCGACATCGGCGCCGGCCCCTATGACGATTTCCTGCAGATCGACGCTGCGGTGAACCGCGGCAACTCCGGCGGCCCGGCTTTCAACCTCAACGGCGAGGTTGTCGGCATCAACACCGCGATCTTCTCGCCCTCGGGCGGCAATGTCGGCATCGCCTTTGCGATCCCCGCCTCGACGGCCAGGGAGATCGTGCAGGACCTGATCAAGGACGGCTCGGTGCAGCGTGGCTGGCTCGGCGTCGAGATTCAGCCGGTGACGCCGGAAATCGCCGACTCGCTTGGCATCAAGAAGGACACCGGCGTGCTTGTCTCCAACGCGCAGGACGACAGCCCGGCCAAGGCGGCTGGCCTGACCGCCGGCGACGTCATCACCGGTGTCGACGGCAAGGATGTCTCCTCGCCGAAGGAACTGGCCCGCATGATCGGCAACATCGCACCCGGCAAGTCGGTCGAGGTGACGGTCCTGCGCGACGGCAGCTCGAAGGACTTCACGGTCAAGCTCGGCGAATTGCCGGATGCCAAGCAGCAGGCTTCGGTCGCTCCGGATGAAGCCCTGCCGCAGCAGTCCGACTCCGAGACGCTTGCCGACCTCGGCCTGACGGTAACCCCTGCCGATGACGGCAAGGGCCTGGTCGTCACCGATGTCGAGCCCGGCAGCGACGCCGCTGACCGCGGCCTGCAGGCCGGCGACGTCATTACCAGCGTCAACACCATGGACGTGTCGGGCGCTGGCGACGTCACCAAGGCCATCGACGAGGCAGCCAAGGCCGGCCGCAAGGCCGTGCTGGTGCAGATCACGCGCCAGGACGCCAGCCGCTTCGTGACGCTGCCCGTCGACAAGGGCTGATCGCTCTGCGGTTCCCGGGGCATGAGGCTTCCTTGCTGAGCCTGCCCCGGAGGACCCGCAGCGGTTACGCGTAACCGAGTCATCCGTGGGCGGGTCCGGCGGCGGCAGGTTCCATCGCCTGCTGCCGCCATCGTCCACCAAAGGGTTCGCGATCGGCTACCGCTTCGCGGACCTTTTTCGCGTATAGAGGGCACATGAAGATTCTCGTTATCGAAGATGACCGCGAGGCTGCCGAGTATCTCGAGAAGGCCTTTGCAGAAGCCGGTCATACCGTGCATGTCGCCGGCGACGGCGAGACGGGGTTCGCACTCGCCGATTCCGGCGACTACGACACGATGGTGGTCGACCGCATGCTGCCGCGGCGCGACGGGCTGTCGCTGATCGCCGCGCTGCGCTCGCGCGGCAACGCGACGCCGGTCCTGATCCTCTCGGCGCTCGGCGAGGTCGATGACCGCGTCACCGGCCTGCGCGCCGGCGGCGACGACTACCTTACCAAACCCTATGCCTTTTCCGAGCTGCTCGCCCGCGTCGAGGTGCTGAGCCGCCGCGCCAGTTCGCGCGAGGCCGAGACGGTCTACCGCGCTGGCGATCTGGAGCTCGACCGGCTGTCGCACACGGTGCGGCGTGCCGGCCGGGACATCACGCTGCAGCCGCGCGAATTCCGACTGCTGGAATACCTGATGCGCCATGCCGGTCAGGTGGTGACGCGCACCATGCTTCTCGAGAATGTCTGGGACTACCACTTCGACCCGCAGACCAACGTGATCGACGTCCATATCTCGCGGCTGAGGGGCAAGATCGAGAAGAACTTCGACAGTCCGATCCTTCACACGATCCGCGGCGCCGGCTATATGCTCAAGGCCGGATGACAAGCATGAGAAACGCCCTTCGCCTGCCCGCCATCATGCGGACGACGGCGGCGAGGCTGTCGGCGCTTTACTTTATCCTGTTCGCTCTCTGCGCGACGCTGCTCGTGGTCTACATGACCTCGCTGTCGGCGCGCATGCTGACAGCGCAGTCACAGGAAACCATCAACGAGGAGGTGCAGGGCCTCGACCGTGCCTACCGCCAGGGAGGCCTGCCGGTCCTGGTGCGGGTGATCGAACAGCGTTCGCGCCAGCCGGGCGCCAATCTCTACCTTATCGCAGACCCCAACGGCCGCATCCTGACCGGCAACGTCGAGAGCCTCGAGCCGGGGGTGCTGGAGACCGACGGCTGGACCGAGGTGCCCTTTTCCTACCAGCGCTACGGCGAAGGTGCCGACCGCCGCGGCGGCGACGCGCGCCCGGCGGAGGCGCCGCCGCTCAGCGAGACGCGCCACAACGCCATTGCGCTGGTCTCGCGCCTGCCCAACCAGATGATCGTGCTGGTCGGTCGCGACCTCGGCGAGCCGGAGCGCTTCAGGGGAGTGGTGCGTCGCGCCCTGATGTTCGCGCTCGGCATGATGGCGCTCGGCGGCCTCCTGATCTGGTATTTTGTCGGCCGGCGGGCGCTCAGGCGCATCGACAGCGTGTCGGAGGCCAGCCGCCGCATCATGGGCGGCGACCTGTCGGGCCGGTTGCCGATCACGGGCGCCGGTGACGAGTTCGACCGCCTGTCGGAAAACCTCAACACCATGCTGACCCGCATCGCCGGGCTGAACGAGGGCCTGAAACAGGTCTCGGACAACATCGCCCATGACCTCAAGACGCCGCTGACGAGGCTGCGCAACCGCGCCGAGGCAGCGCTGGCCGGCGATCCCGAAACAGCCGGCTACCGCGAGGCGCTGGAAGCGACGATCGCCGAGTCGGACCGACTGATAAAGACCTTCAACGCGATCCTGATGATCTCGCGGCTGGAGGCCGGCTATTCCACCGAGGCCTTCGTCAAGGTCGACCTTGCCGCCACCATCCGCGACGTGGTCGAGCTCTACGAGCCGGCTGCCGAGGAGCGCAACGTCATCCTCGAGGCGCCTGAGAGCGAATCCGCGGTGATCGACGGCAACCGCGAACTGATCGGCCAGGCGCTGTCCAACATCGTCGACAACGCGATAAAATACTCGGCCGACGCCACCGGCCAGGCGAAAGTCAGCGTCGTCATCGAGCGTTCGGGCGGCGAGGTGCGGCTCAGCGTGTCCGACAATGGCCCCGGCATTCCCGACGAGGTCGACCGCAATCGCGCCACCGAGCGCTTCGTCCGCCTGGAGAAAAGCCGCTCGCAGCCGGGCTCCGGTCTTGGCCTCAGCCTTGCCAAGGCGATCATGAAATTTCATGGTGGTCGCATTGAACTCCTGCCGGGCAGTCCCGGGCTGACCGCGGTCATGGCCTTCCCCGCAGCCAAGGGCGGATAGAATGAACAGCAGACCGGCAACGCAAACCGGCGGGCCGGACCTGCGCCTGCAGCCCCTACTGTCCCTGTCGCCGCTCGACCGGGATGCTGCCGCCGAAGAAATCGCCGAGATCGCGGCGTCGGCGGCCGAGGCGGAACTCCCGAGGCTTGCCGCCCTGCTTTCCGGCAAGGGCAAGCAGCGCGACTTTCTCGCCGCCGTCTTCGATCTGTCGCCCTTCCTGCGCGACTGCGTGCGCCGTCGGCCCGAGATCCTGGACGCACTCTTCGACAACACCGTCGCCGAACGGCTCGACGCCATCCTGTCGGAAATCGGCGCCGCCGCACGCGCCGAAGACGCGTCCGAAAGCGGCGTGATGAAGGCCCTGCGACGCCTGAAGCTCGAGGCGCATTTCCTGATCGCGCTGGCCGAACTGGCCGGCGAGGCGGAGACGGAACTGACGGTACGCCGCCTGAGCGATCTGGCCGACGCCTGCATCTGCGCCGCCATCGACTTCCTGCTCATCGACGCCGATGGCCAGGGCAAGCTGAAGCTTGTCGACCCGCAGCAACCGGGCAGGGGATCGGGCTGGATCGTGCTCGGCATGGGCAAGCTCGGCGCCCACGAGCTCAACTTCTCTTCCGACATCGACCTCGTGGTCTTCTTCGACCCGGAGGCGCCGGCGGTCACCGATCCGATGGACGCCACCGATCTTTTCGCGCGGCTCACCCGGCGGCTGGTGCGCATGCTGCACGACCGCACCGAGCACGGCTACGTCTTCCGCACCGATCTGCGCCTGCGGCCCGATCCGGGCTCGACGCCGCTCGCCATACCGGTCGAGGCAGCGCTCAACTACTATGAAAGCCGCGGACAGAACTGGGAACGCGCCGCCATGATCAAGGCGCGCCCGGTCGCCGGCGACATCAAGGCCGGCGACGCCTTCCTCAAGGAACTGCAGCCCTATGTCTGGCGCAAGTATCTCGATTTCGCCGCGATCGCCGATGTCCATTCGATCAAGCGTCAGATCCACGCCCACAAGGGCCATGGCGAGATCGCCGTGCTCGGCCACAACATTAAGCTCGGCCGCGGTGGCATCCGCGAGATCGAGTTCTTCGTCCAGACCCAGCAACTGATTGCCGGCGGACGCTTTCCGGAACTGCGCCTGCGCGAGACCGTACCGATGCTCGGCCAGCTCGCAGCGCGCGGCTGGATCACCGGGGAGGTGCGCGACGAACTCGCCGCGCAATACTGGTTCCTGCGCCGCGTCGAGCATGCCGTGCAGATGGTGGCCGACGAGCAGACCCATGTCCTGCCCGACACCGACGAGGAGTTGCTGCGCATCGCGCGCATGCTGGCCTTTGCCGAAGCAGACGACTTCTCCAAGGCCTTCCGTGCCGCGCTGAATGCGGTGGAGAGCCACTACGCCGCGCTGTTCGAGACGGCGCCGGAACTGTCGTCGGGCATCGGCAACCTCGTCTTCACCGGCGACCTCGACGATCCCGACACGCTCAAGACGCTGGCGCAGCTGGGTTTCGAGCGGACAAGCGACATCTGCCGCGTGATCCGCGGCTGGCATTTCGGGCGATACCGCGCGACGCAGTCGGCTGAAGCGCGCGAAAGGCTGACCGAGCTTACGCCGGCCCTGCTCGACGCTTTCGGCAAGACGCGGCGTGCCGACGAGGCTCTGATCCGGTTCGACGAGTTCCTTGCCGGCCTTCCAGCCGGTATCCAGCTCTTCTCGCTGCTGCAGAACAATCCCGCACTGCTGAAGCTCGTCGCGACCATCATGGGCGCCGCCCCCCGGCTCGCCGGCATCATCACGCGCCGTCCGCACGTCTTCGATGGGTTGCTCGACCCGGCACTGCTCTCCGAGCTTCCCAATCGCGCCTATCTGTCGGCCCGGTTGGCCGCCTTTCTCGAAAACTCGGTTCTCTACGAGGACATCCTCGATCGGCTTCGCATCTTTGCGTCGGAACAGAAATTCCTGATCGGAGTACGCCTGCTCGCAGGCTCCATCGACCCGACGCGCGCCAGCAAGGCGTTTTCCGACCTTGCCGACCTGACGATCGGCGCCGCACTGGAGGCGGTTCAGGCCGAGGTGGCCGAGCGCCACGGCGTGATTGCCGGCGGCCGCGCCGTCATCCTCGGCATGGGCAAGCTCGGCAGCCGCGAACTCACCGCCGGCTCGGACGTCGACCTGATCCTGCTCTACGACCACGACCCGGATGCCGAGGAGTCGGATGGGGACAAGCCGCTCTACCCGTCCCAGTACTACGCCCGGCTGACGCAGCGGCTGATAGCGGCGGTTTCGGCGCCGACCGCCGAAGGGGTTCTCTACGAGCTCGACCTCAGGCTGCGACCCTCCGGCAACAAGGGCCCGGTCGCCACACACTTCGACGCATTCAAGAAATACCAGCGCAGCGAGGCTTGGGTCTGGGAGCACATGGCGCTGACGCGCGCACGCGTTGTCGCCGGCGACCCTGAACTCGCCGAGGCGACGGAAGTCGAGGTCGAGGCCATTCTCGCCCTGCCGCGCGACCGTGCAAAGACGGTAGCCGAGGCCATCAAGATGCGGGCCCTGATCGAGGAGGAGAAGCCGCCACGCGACCTATGGGACATCAAGCTCGTCCCCGGTGGGCTGATCGACCTCGAGTTCATCGCGCAGGTGGCGGTGCTGACGCATCAGCTCGAAGGCGAGGGCAAGGCAACCGGCACCGCGACGGTGTTGTCGCGGCTGGCGCCGGGCTTCGCCGACGCGCAGATGAAGCAGGAACTCAGCGACGCCTTCGGGCTCTATCTGACGCTGACGCAGATCATCAGGCTCTGCCTGACCGGGCATTTCGAACGGGAGGACATTCCCCCCGGCCTGTCTGATCTGCTGCTGACCGCCACCGACCTGCCGGATATCGGCGTGCTGGAGGCGCATCTGACGGAGACGGCGAACCGGGTTCGCGGCCATTTCGAGCGGCTGCTGGGCGGCAAGGCCGAAAAGGCCTGATCCTCAGGCCGCCTCTGCCTGCGCCTCGCGCTGGCGGATCGGGATGCGCACGGAGACGATGGTGCCCGTGCCTTCGGTCGAGCGGATCTTCAGCGCGCCGCCATGCAATTCGGCGAGCGACCGAGAGATCGCCAGCCCGAGCCCCGAGCCGGTGTGGTTCTTCGAGAACTGGTTCTGCACCTGCTCGAAGGGGCGTCCGAGCTTCCCGAGCGCATTCTTCGGGATGCCGCAGCCATTGTCCTCGATGCTCAGCATCATGGCGCCCGCAACCTTGCGCGCGCGCACCGTTATGTGGCCGCCCTGGCCGGTGAACTTGATCGCGTTGGACAGGAGATTGATGGCGATCTGCTTGATGGCGCGCCGGTCGGCGAAGAGCCGCATGGACTCGCCGATCTTCGTCTCGACCGAGATGTTCTTTTCCGCTGCCTGCAGCGAGATGACGCGCACCGTCTCATGGATGAGCGGACACAGGTCGATTTCCTCGCGGTCCATCGAGAACTGGCCGGCCTCGATCTTCGACATGTCGAGGATGTCGTTGATGACGCCGAGCAGGTAGTTGCCGCTCGACTGGATGTCGTGGACATATTCCTCGTAGCGGTCCGAGCCGAGCGGTCCGAACAGCGCCGATTCCATGACCTCCGAGAAGCCGATGATGGCGTTGAGCGGCGTGCGCAGCTCGTGCGACATGTTGGCGAGGAATTCCGACTTCGCGCGATTGGCCGCTTCTGCGCGTTCGGTCTCGCGCATGCATTTGCGGTTGAGTTCGACGAGCTCTGCCGCGCGCTCCTGCTCGGCGCGACGCGCCAGGCTGAGATCATGGATGGTCGCCATGAGTCGCCGCTCGCTGTCGACGAGCTTCTCCTGGTGCTGCTTGATCTGCGTGATGTCGGAGCCGACCGAGACGATGCCGCCGTCGCGCGTCGTCAGCTCGTTGACCTGCAGCCACCGGCCATCGCCGAGCTGGCGTTCGTAGGTTGCCGCGTTCGGCCCGCTGGAATTGGCAAGCCGCCGCTCGGCCGCGAAGGGCAGCGTCTTCTGCTCGAGCGTCTCGCGCGGCGTGCCCGGCACCACGTCGCGGTCCGACAGGCCGTGATACTGCTGGTACTTGGTGTTGCACATCACCAGTCGCTGCGCGGAGTCCCACAGCACGAAGGATTCGTTGATGTTCTCGATGGCGGTGCGCAGCCTTAGGTCGGCGGTCTCGGAGCGCTGCGCCAGGTGGCGCTGCTCGGTGACGTCGACGGCAATGCCGATCAGCTGGATCTCCGGCGCCTCCGGGTCGATGACCTGGGCCCTGGCGCGCATCCACACCCACTGGCCGCTGGCGTGGCGCATGCGGAACACCTGGTCGATGTGGTCGACTTCGCGCGACACGATCCGGTTGGCGAGCTCGAACAGGTCGCCGTCGTCCTCGTGGATGATCTCGGATACCTCGCCGAAGGACAGCATGCTGTCGCAGGGCCGGTAGCCGAGCATGTCGTACATCGAGCGCGACCAGTACATCTTGCCGCGCACCATGTCCCAGTCCCACAGGCCGCAGCGGCCGCGCACCAGGGCGAGGTCGATGCGCTGGTGCGCCTCGAGATAGATGCGGTCGGCAGCCTGCGCACGCGCAGCCTGGCTGAAATAGGCATAGAGGATGATCAGCAGCACGCCGGCCGTCAGCACGAACAGCGTGACGTTCATCGACACCGTGCGCCGCCATTCGGCGAAAACAGCGGCCTGCGGGATCATCACCAGCGACGCGCCGGATCGCTGCTCGGTCACGTCGACGGCGGCGAACCATTTCTCGCCGTCCAGGCTCACTTCCATGGCGCCGGCCCGGTCGCCGAACAGGAAGAGGGGCTGGCCGCCGGTGACGATCCGGTCGATATTGCTGCCCTCGAGATGGCGGCCCGGGGCGTTGGCCGCGATCACCTTGTAGTCGCCGTCGGTGATCGCCAGCACATGGCTGCGGCTGATCGAACCGAGCAGGTTCGCCTCGCGCAGCAGGTCACGCGCATATGGCTGCGGGTCGACAGCTTCGGCCTGCGGCAGCATCAGCGCGTTGGTCAGTTCGCCGGCTGCCAGCGTCAGGATCGCCTTGGCATCATGCTCGACATCGTCGCGCAGCGTCATCAGCGACAGGAAGCGCACCGAGGCGACGACGATCAGGAAGATCAGGATCAGGATCGGGATCGAGCGCTTGAGCATGGGTTCGGCGGCGAGCAGGCGCAGGTAGGCCGGCGCGGCAATGATGCGCGCATTGCCTGCAACGACACTTTCCCGGCGGTCCCCGCGCCGGGCAAATGTCATCTCATCGGGCGCGTTCAACGCGTCCGCTCCGGCCATTAGCCGTCCCCCTTGAATTCCCTATTGACGACCCTGCAACGCCGCACGACCCGAATCGTCCATAAGGAATCAAAGGTGATTCGCCTTGTCCAGTGGCAGGCGACAAAAAGATTAAAAATTTCGATAAATTGACGCGAAAAGCCTAGTTCAGCGTCCGCTCGACGATATCGCGCAGGTCGGCCGACAGGTTTTCGGCGCCGGCAATCGACAGCAGCGCCTCGCGCGCCCTGGCCTGGCGGTTGGGTTCGAGCGAGCGCCACGACCTCAGCGCCGTCGCCAGCCGAGCCGCCAGTTGCGGGTTGCCGCGCTCGATCTCGAGCACGATTCCGGCGAAATAGGCATAGCCCGCGCCGTCGACGCGGTTGAAGCCGGTCTGGTTGGCGCTGGCGAAGGTGCCGATGAGCGCGCGTACCCGGTTGGGGTTGGTCAGCGAGAAGCCGGGATGGCCGGTCAACCTGCGCACCGTGTCGAGCGTGCCGGCACCCGGCACCGTCGCCTGGATCTGCAGCCACTTGTCGAGCACCAGCGCGTCGCCGCGATACTTCTTCTCGAATTCTGCCAGCGCCTGTTCGGCCTGTTGCGTCCCCGCATGGCGGTGCGCCAGAACGGTCAGGGCCGCAACGCGGTCGGTCATGTTGCTGGCCGTCTTGAAGTGCCGCACGGCCCGCTCCAGTCCCTCCGGCTGGACAGCGAGATAGTCGAGCAGCGTGTTCCGCAGGGCCCGGCGTCCGGCACTCGCCGCATCGGGACTGAAGGCACCCTTCCAGTCGAGGCTGGCATAGAGGTCTCCGAAGGCCTCGCCATTCGCCCCGGCGATGGCGTCGACCAGCGCATTGCGGCTTGCCAGAATGGCTTCGGGATCGATGTTCTTGCCGATCTCGCGCGCCACGTCGGCCTCGCCGGGAAGTGCCAGTGTCAGCGCGCGGTAAGCGTGCTCCAACGTGTCGTCGGCGGCGATCACGCCGGCAAGTTCCACAAGCTGCCTTGTAAAGCTGGGCTGTCGCCCGCCGAGCACCTTGCGGTAGGCGCCGATCAGCGCCTCGGTCAGAAGCGTGTTGTAGGCCTGCCAGCGTGAGAACGGGTCGCTGTCGTGCCGGGCGAGGAAAAGCTGGTCTTCGCGCCGTTGTTCTACCGACAGCGTGACGGGTGCGGAGAAGCCGCGGTTGAGCGACAGGACCGGCCGCTCCGCGACGCCGGAAAACGTCACCACGTGGCGCCGCTTTCGGACATGGATGACGCCGCCTTCCACGACCGCGCCGTCGACTGCCGCGGGCTGGATGTCCTCGCCGTCGCGGCCGACCAGGCCGAAGGCGAGGGGAATGTGCATCAGGCGCTTGCGGCTCTCGGACGGCGTCGGCGGCACCGACTGCTCGATCTCGACGGTGAAGGTCTTTGCGGCGGCGTCGTGGCTCGTCGTCACTGCGAGGTTGGGCGTGCCGGCCTGGTGGTACCAGAGCGCGAACTGCGACAGGTCTCGGCCCGAGGAGTCCTCGAACACTTTCAGGAAATCCTCGACCGTCGCGGCCTCGCCGTCATGGCGTTCGAAGTAGAGATCCATGCCGCGCCGGAAATCGTCACGCCCGAGGATGGTGCGGATCATGCGCACGACCTCGGAGCCCTTTTCGTAGACCGTCGTCGTGTAGAAATTGTTGATTTCGCGGTAGCGGCGCGGCCGCACCGGATGCGCCAGCGGCCCCTGGTCCTCGGGGAACTGGTGGGCGCGCAGCGTGCGCACCTCGGCGATGCGCTTGACGGCGCGCGAGCGCTGGTCGGCCGAGAACTCATGGTCGCGAAAGACGGTCAGGCCTTCCTTGAGGCAGAGCTGGAACCAGTCGCGGCAAGTGATTCTGTTGCCGGTCCAATTGTGGAAGTACTCATGCGCGATGATCGCCTCGATATTGGCGAAGTCCGCGTCGGTCGCCGTCTCGTCATTGGCCAGCACATACTTGTCGTTGAAGATGTTGAGACCCTTGTTCTCCATCGCGCCCATGTTGAAGTCGGACACGGCGACGATGTTGAAGACGTCGAGGTCGTATTCGCGCCCGAATACCTCTTCGTCCCAGCGCATGGAGCGCTTCAGCGCGTCCATGGCGTAGCCGGCCAGATGCTCCTTGCCGTGCTCGACATAGATGCCGAGCCGTACCGTGCGGCCTGACCCGGTGACGAAGGTGTCATGGATCGAGCCGAGGTCGCCGGCCACCAGCGCGAAGAGATAGGACGGCTTCGGGAAGGGATCGTGCCAGACCGCGAAGTGGCGGCCGTCCGCGAGCTTGCCCTCTTCGATGAGATTGCCGTTCGACAGGAGCAGCGGCGCCTCCGACGCAGCAGCCTCGATACGAACCGTATAGACCGACAGGACGTCCGGCCGATCGAGGAAATAGGTGATGCGGCGAAAGCCCTCGGCCTCGCATTGCGTGCTGTAGACGCCGGAAGTGCGGAAAAGGCCCATCAGCGCGAGGTTGGCGGAAGGATCGATCTCGGTCTCGATCGACAGCTCGAACGCGGCGGCGCGCGGCGGCGCCGGGATGATCAGCTGGTCGGGTGTCGCCTGGTAGTCGCTGTCGCCAAGCTCGACCCCGTCAATGGCGACGCGCAGGAGCTTGAGGCCGTCGCCGTCGAGGATCAGCGGCCGGCCCGGCTCGACGCCCTGGCGCCTGGTCACGGCGAGGCTGGAAGCCACATGGGTCCGTTGCGGCGACAGCCGGAACGTCAGGTCGGTGCGCGCAATCAGGTAGTCGCTCGGGTGGTAGTCTTCCAGGCGAAACACCTGGCCTGTGTCGGTACGCATGCACGGACTTCCTGTCGAAATGCCGGATATCGGCCGCCTGCCATTGCCGCAGGCGTGCACGATATGTGAAAGGAGGTGCTGTACACGAAACGGCCCCTCGACAAAACCGGGACAGGGCTTATTTCAGACAGGCATTTCACTTCGAACCAAAGAGGCAGCCCCATGACCGTCGCAACTCCGAAATTCGGCATGGGCGCGTCGGTCCTGCGTCTCGAGGACCAGGCCTTCATCACCGGCCAGGGACGCTATACGGACGACATCGCGCCGGAGGGCCTGCTGCACGGCTACGTGCTGCG
Organism: Alphaproteobacteria bacterium; assembly: GCA_018823835.1. Taxonomy (GTDB): domain Bacteria; phylum Pseudomonadota; class Alphaproteobacteria; order Rhizobiales; family Rhizobiaceae; genus CAMYMG01. The sequence goes on from JAHJHT010000003.1 coordinate 170,914, forward strand.
CTCGCCGGTCGCAAAGGCGAGCTTCAAGATCGGTTCGCTGGATGACGCCAGGGCCGCGCCCGGCGTGCACCTCGTGCTTGCCGGCGAGGACGTCGCCGCTCTCGGCGCGCTCAAGTCGGGCGTCATGCAGCGCCAGCCGGATGGTTCGCGAGCCCCCACCCGCGACATTCCGATCCTCTGCCGCGAGCGGGTCAACCATGTCGGCGACGCCGTCGCCTTCATCGTCGCCGAATCGCGCGAACTGGCGCAGGACGCCTCCGAACTGATCGAAGTGGATTACGACAGCGAGGAGGCTGCCTCTGCCACCGCGACCGCTCTCGATCCCGGGACGCCGCTTGTCTGGCCCGAGCTTGGCAGCAACCGCGCCTTCACCTACCGCTTCGGAGACCGCGAGAAATCCGACGCCGCCTTTGCCGGGGCCGACAAGGTCACGCGCGTCGAGTTCCACAACAACCGGCTGGTCTGCAACTACATGGAACCGCGCTCGGCCATCGCCGAGTGGCGTGCCGACGAGGACCGCTTCGTGCTGACCACCGGCTCGCAGGGCGTGCATTCCATGCAGACCGTGCTGGCGGCGATGTTCAAGATCGACAAGCAGAAGCTGCGCGTCGTGACGCCGGACGTCGGCGGCGGCTTCGGCACCAAGGGCTTCGTCTACCGCGAGCACGCGCTGGTCATCGAGGCCGCGCGGTTGCTCGACAGGCCCGTCAAATGGGCGAGCGACCGCACAGAGCATTTCCTGACCGACGCGCACGGCCGCGACAATGTCGTGGCGGCGGAAATGGCGATGGACAAGGACGGCCGCTTCCTGTCGCTCAAGGTCGACATGAAGGCCAATCTCGGTGCCTACATCTCGCAATACGGCCCCTTCATCCCCTATGTAGGCGCCACCATGTCGACCGGCGTCTACGACATCCAGGCGCTCGATGTCGAAATCGCCGGCGTCTACACCAACACCACGCCCGTCGACGCCTATCGCGGCGCCGGGCGGCCCGAGGCGGCGCTGCTGCTGGAGAAGCTGGTCGATGCCTGCGCCCGCGACATCGGCATCGGCCGTGAGGAAATCCGCCGCCGCAATTTCATCAAGCCCGAGCAGTTCCCCTACCGCACCCAGACCAACAGGCTCTACGACGTCGGTGAGTTCGACGGCCACATGACCCAGGCTCTCGAGCGCTCGGACTGGAACGGCTTCGAGGCGCGGCTGGCTGCTGCGAAGGCCGAGGGCAAGATCCGCGGCATCGGCATGGCGACCTATATCGAGGCCTGCGCCTTCGCCGGCTCGGAGCCTGCCCATGTCGAGTTGAACGGCGACGGCACGGTGACGCTGAAGATCGGCACCCAGACCAACGGCCAGGGCCACGCGACGGCCTATGCCCAGTTCATCGCAGAGAAGCTCAACATCGGCATTGACCGCATCAAGATGCTGCAGGGCGACACCGACGACCTGCCGTCGGGCGGCGGCACCGGCGGCTCGCGCTCGATCCCGCTCGGTGGTGTCTCCGCGTCGCGGGCGGGTGAGGCGCTCGCCGAAAAGATCCGCAAGATCGCTGCCGACGAACTCGAGGCCTCGGCTGCCGACATCGAGCTCGAAGACGGCTCGGCGCGCATCGTCGGCACTGACCGGACGATGACCTTCTCCGACATTGCCAAGGCGGCCAAGCAGCCCGACGATCTCAAGGGTTTTGGCGAATTCGTGCAGGAGGAGGCAACCTATCCGAACGGCACGCATGTCTGCGAGGTCGAGATCGACCCCGAGACGGGCCTGACCAAGATCGTTCGCTACACCATCGTCGACGATTTCGGCGTCACGGTGAACCCGATCCTCCTCGCCGGCCAGATGCATGGCGGCGTCGTTCAGGGCATCGGCCAGGCGCTGGTCGAGGACACCGTCTATGGCGAGGATGGCCAGCTCCTGACGGCCAGCTTCATGGACTACGCCATGCCGCGCGCCGACGACGTGCCCTTCTTCAGCTTCGAGACGCGCAACGTGCCCTCGACCACCAACGCCATGGGCATCAAGGGCGCGGGCGAGGCCGGCACGATTGGCGCCGGGCCTGCCGTACTCAACGCGGTGACCGATGCGCTCTACAGGGAATACGGCATCGGCCATATCGAGATGCCGGCAACGCCCGCCCGCATCTGGTCTGCGATCCAGGCAGCCGGCCGGAAGTGACGCCGGGCGGCCATCACGTCTCCAACCCGCTGGTCGGCATTGGCCTGAAGATCGTTTCAGTCGCCTTCTTCGTCGGCATGCAGACCTGCATCAAGGCTTCGGGGCAATTGCCGGCCGGGCAGATCGTCTTCTTTCGCTCCTTCTTCGCGATCATCCCGATCATCGCCTATCTCGCCTACAGGCGCGAACTGCGGACGGCGATGCACACAGCCCGGCCGCTCGGCCAGATCTTTCGCGGGCTGGTCGGCGTTTCGTCCATGGGGCTCGGCTTCTTCGCGCTGACGCGGCTGCCGCTGCCGGAGGCCGTCACGCTCGGTTACGCGCAGCCGCTGCTCGTGGTGGTGTTCAGCGCGCTTTTCCTCGGCGAGGTGATCCGCGTATACCGCTGGAGCGCCGTCTGCGTCGGCCTCGTCGGCATTGCCGTCATTTCCTGGCCGACCCTGACGCTTTTCCGCTCGGGCGGCGCCCTCGGCAACGAGGAATTCGTCGGCATGATCGCCGTTCTCGCCGCTGCCGCCATTGCGGCCGTCGCAGTGCTCCTGGTGCGCGACCTCGTGCGCACCGAGAGGGCGGCGACCATCGTGCTCTGGTTCTCGTTGACGGCGAGCTGCATGGCGCTGCTGTCGATCCCCTTCGGCTGGCAGGCCGTGTCGACGCAGCAGGTGCTGCTGCTGATCCTGTCCGGCATCTTCGGTGGCCTTGGCCAGATCCTGATGACAACGGCTTACCGTCATGCCGAAGCTTCGACGGTAGCGCCCTTCGAATACACCTCGATGCTGCTCGCCATCGCCATCGGCTATCTCGCCTTCGGCAACATCCCGACGCTCTATACGCTGGTCGGCGGCACCATCGTCATCGGTGCCGGCATCTTCATCGTCTGGCGCGAGCGCCAGCTCGGCATCGAGCGCAAGGCAGCGATCAGGGTGACCCCGCCCGAATAGCTGTCGGCGAACCTCGACGGATACTCAACCAATGAGGGTATTAAATTAACGATGTTACTTCAGGTTGATCGTCTGACTGCGGTGTGAGACCATTCTGCAGGGATGGTTGCGGGAGAATCAAATGAACTCGTTTCTGGCGTCGCTTGCCATCTTCACTCTTGTGCTGACCGGCGTTGCCGGAGCCCACGGAGGTGGCTGCCGCAAGAGTTCGCCGCCAGGCCAGTGCTGCCACATGGACAACAGCAAGGGCCGGGTCCACTGCCACTGACGCTTTCCGACCGGAAGTAACGTCGGCGTCTTGCTGTCCGCTTTGGCAGTTCAGGAAAGCGACCGGAGCTTCGCCTTCACCTCGAGAAAATCTCGCCAGGCGAGCTTCTTGTGGGCCGGGTTCCTGAGCAGATAGGCCGGGTGGAGAGTCGGCATGGTGGGGATCGCCACCTGCGCGGCCGTGGTGTGGACGCTCCACTTGCCGCGCAGCCGCAGGATGCCTTCCGACGTCCTGAGCAGCAGCTTGGCCGAGGGCCCGCCGAGGGTCACCAGCACCTTGGGATTGGCGAGCTCGATCTGCCGCTCGATGAAGGGCCGGCAGATTTCCGTCTCCTGCGGCGTTGGCGTGCGGTTGCCTGGCGGCCGCCAGGGAATGACGTTGGCGATATAGGCCGATTGCCGGTCGAGCCCGATGGCCGCGAGGATGCGATCAAGCAACTGCCCCGAGCGTCCGACGAAGGGCAGGCCCTCGAGATCCTCGTCGCGGCCCGGCGCTTCACCCACCAGCATGACGTCGGCCTCGGGATTGCCGTCGGAGAAGACCAGGTTCTTGGCGGTTGTCTTGAGATTGCAGCCGTCGAAATCGGCAAGCTGCTGGCGAAGCTCCTCGAGCGTTCGCGCCTCGCTGGCCCGCTGGCGCGCCAGCGCGATCTGCGTCTCGTCGGGCACGGCAGCGGTCGCTGCGGGCCGTGGCGGTGCCGCCATGGCCGGCTGGCGCTGCGTCGCGCTTCTGTCCTCGGCCACTGGAGGCGCAACCGCGGCTGCCGCGGCCTGCTGTGCGGCGCGCTCGGCTTCGGCGAAGCGGTCGGGGGCCTCCTCGACCAGCGCATCGTCGACGCCGGCCTCGGCATAGAAGGCAAGCAGCTCGCGCAGGCCGGGAGCGCTATCGTCGGGTTCGAGAGTCATGCCGGACAGTTTACCGCAAATGGCGCTTTTGCAAGGTCACGAAGACGGAATGCGCGGGTCCTGCGCCAGAAAAAACTCCCAGCGCGGCGTGAAGTCGGTGATCATGAAGCGGAAGGTCCCACTTTCCAGGTGATCGATCTTGCCGTTCCTGAAAAGCAGCCTGTCGTAGGGCTCGAAGTCGCGGCTGTATTCCCGGAAATTGGGCGACGAGATGTTCTCGCTCTCGGTGCGCCGCTGGTCGAAGGAGAGGCCGTCGCCGAAGATGCTTGCCTCGTGCAGGCGTTCCTGCAGTTCGAACTCGAACTCGATCCAGGGCAGCTTGCTGTTGTTGAGCATCTCGATCTGCACGTGCAGGAAGCCGCTCGCATAAAGGCCGCTCTGGTCGAAGGGACGGATCGGCTTGATCGTGCGGATGACCATGGTCACCGGCGTCGCCGAGTTCAACTCCTCGTGGATCACGATCGGATCTTCCCGCGTACCGACGCCCGACGCGCCGGTGATGCGAAAGCCGCCGAGTTCGTCGGAAAAGCTGTAGGCGCCGGTCTCCCAGCGCCCTGCCGCATCCTGGGCCCTTGCCGCGTCCGGAACGGCAAGGCCGAGCGCGGTTGCTGCCCAGAAGGCAGCGCGGACCGTCGCGCGGCGACGGCTAGTCGGGAAAATTGCATTGTTGCGGAAGGTCTCAGCATGCCGCATTGCGCCAGTATGGACGACAAGCGCCATTCCGAACAAACAAATAAACGTTCGCTGGCGCAGCCTCGCCGGGCAGGGCCGCTTCAGCAACAGCGCGTCAGCCTTTCAGATCGTATCGATTGAATGAAAATGCGGGCAGTTTCGCGCCGCGTCCGGATGCGCTAAGGAGCCACTGAGCCAGCAAAGCGCCAGACAGGCAGAGCCAGTGCGGAGAAGTTGATGAGTGAGATTGAACGCGAGAGCATGGAATTCGACGTTGTCGTGGTAGGCGCCGGGCCGGCCGGCCTGGCCGCCGCGATCCGGCTGAAACAGGTCAATCCCGAGCTCTCCGTCGTGGTGCTTGAAAAGGGCGCCGAGGTAGGCGCGCATATCCTGTCGGGTGCCGTCGTCGATCCGGTCGGCATCGACCGCCTGCTTCCCGGCTGGCGCGACGAGGCGGACCATCCCTTCAAGACACCGGTGACAGACGATCATTTCCTGCTGCTCGGGCAGAAGAGCTCGCTGCGCATCCCCAATTTCCTGATGCCGCCGCTGATGAACAACCACGGCAACTTCACCGTCTCGCTCGGCAATGTCTGCCGCTGGCTGGCCGGCAAGGCCGAGGCACTGGGCGTCGAGGTCTATCCGGGCTTTGCCGCGCGCGAGGTTCTCTACAATGACGATGGTGCCGCCATCGGCGTCGTCACCGGCGACATGGGCGTTCAGCGCGATGGCACGCCGGGGCCGGGCTTTGCCCCGGGCATGGCGCTGCTCGGCAAGTACGTCCTGATCGGCGAGGGCGCGCGCGGTTCGCTGGCCAAGCAGCTGATTTCAAAGTTCAACCTCTCGGAGGGCCGCGAGCCCGGAAAATACGGCATCGGCCTCAAGGAGCTCTGGCAGGTCAAGCCGGAGAACCACAAGCCCGGCCTCGTGCAGCATTCCTTTGGTTGGCCGCTCGACATGAAGACCGGCGGCGGTTCCTTCCTCTATCACCTCGAGGACAACCAGGTGGCGGTCGGCTTCGTCGTCCACCTGAACTACAAGAACCCCTGGCTGTCGCCCTTCGACGAGTTCCAGCGCTTCAAGACGCATCCCGCGATCCGCGGCACCTTCGACGGCGCCAAGCGCATTTCCTACGGCGCGCGCGCCATCACCGAGGGTGGTTTCCAGTCCGTGCCGAAGCTCTGCTTCCCGGGCGGTGCGCTGATCGGCTGCTCGGCTGGTTTCGTCAACGTTCCGCGCATCAAGGGTTCTCACAACGCGGTGCTGTCGGGCATGCTAGCGGCAGAGCATGTTGCCGACGCCATTGCAGGCGGCCGTGCCAATGATGAGCTGGCAAGCTATGAGGCGGCGTGGCGCGACACCGACATCGGCAAGGACCTCAAGAAGGTGCGCAACGTGAAGCCGCTCTGGTCGCGCTTCGGCACCATCATCGGCGTCGGCCTCGGCGGCCTCGACATGTGGCTGAACACGCTGTTCGGCGTCTCGCCCTTCGGCACGATGAAACACGGCAAGGCCGACTTCCAGTCGCTCGAACCCGCCTCGCAGCATGAGAAGATCGTCTATCCCAAGGCCGACGGCGTGCTGACCTTTGACAAGCTGTCCTCTGTCTTCCTGTCGAACACCAACCACGAGGAAGACCAGCCGGTTCACCTGCAGGTCGCCGACATGGAGCTTCAGAAGCGCTCCGAGCACGACGTCTTCGGCGGACCCTCCACCCGTTATTGCCCGGCGGCGGTCTACGAGTGGGTGGACGCCGACGGCAACGCCGCTGCCGACCCGTCGGCCAAGGATGTGACCTTCGTCATCAACGCCCAGAACTGCGTCCACTGCAAGACCTGCGACATCAAGGATCCCAATCAGAACATCAACTGGGTGCCGCCGCAGGGCGGCGAAGGGCCGGTCTATCCGAACATGTGACGGCGGGGCCAAACCGCGATTGATCCTGTCGCCGCGATGTGCTGTCCTAGCGCATCCGGAGACATCCCGATGCGGCTTTTCGCATGGACCTTGGCAGCTCTGCTTGCCGTCTGCGTCGGGGTCCCCGGCCAGGCGTCGGCATCCGTCACGGTCAAGGAAAAGACCGTCCACTACCGGATCAGCGGGGTTACCGGCGTCGCGCTGCTCAAGGCCATGGACCGCCGCGGCCCCAAGCATGGCTTCCGGACGCGCGCCATCGCGCAGACCAGCTACTCCCCAGCCTGGACCATCGAGTGGAGGGAGACGGCCAAGGACTGCCGCGTCGAGCGCGTCTCGGGCGTGGTCTCGGTCACCTACACCTTTCCACAGGCTGCCGATGCGCTCTCGCCGGGCATGAACCGGCGCTGGCGGGCGTTTCTGGCCGGCGTGACGAAGCACGAGCGGATGCATGGCAAGATCGCTACCCAGATGGCCAGGGCGGTGGAAAAGTCCATCTCACGCCTGAAGATCAGCAATGACCCCGGCTGCCGCAAGGCGCGCCGCGAGACCAAGCGCCGGATGGCCGAGATCTATGCCGACTACGAGCGGAAGCAGTACCGTTTCGACGCCCTGGAGCATCGCGAAGGCGGCAAGGTCGAGCGCCTGATTGATGCGCTGGTCCTGGCACCCGGCGTCTGACACCGCCGGTCGGCCAGAAGGTCAGGTGCCGCCCGGCGCCAGCGCTGCGGTGATCGACTGGGCCGGATCCACCGGCTTGCGCCTTGGCGGATCGAGCGAGAACTCGACCAGCACGGGCAGGTGGTCGGATCCCACAGGCTCCAACCTCCGGGCCGAGTGCACGCGCACGTTGCCCTTGGCGAACACCTGGTCGATCGGCAGCCCGGTGAAGCGCAGGAATTCCGGCAACAGGCGGTAGTGCCACGTGGCGCCGATCGGACCGACCTGCCGCAGCCCGCCTGCTTCCGCGATCTGCTGGGCCGCGGCACTCCAGGGCGTTGCGTTGAGGTCGCCGGCAAGCAGCACCGTCTCCGGCAGGCCGGCGAGGTCCGCGGTCATCCCGGCGACCTGTTCCGCCTGGTCGAAGGGCCATGGCCAGTGCAGGTGCATGGCGGCGATGTCGAGCGGCCGGCCGCCGAAGTCGATTGTTGCGGTGGCGAAGGTGCCGCCGTCGATGCAGCGACCCTCGGCGCCTTGCGCGAAGGGCCGGAGCGACAGGATCGTCACCCCGCCGGCATAATTGTCCATCGTGCAGACCAGCCTGTAGGGATAGGCGGCCTCCAGCAGCGCGATCTTCTTTGCCCACATGGCGGAGACCTCGTTGAGGGTCACCACGTCGGGCCGCTCCCGCGCGATCAGCGACAGCACCTTTTCCGGCTCGCGATTGTCGAAGCGCAGGTTGATCTGCAGCAGCCGGTAGACCGGCTCGTCGCCGTCGCGCGGCGCGAACGCCGCATGCACCGGACGCAGCCCCGGCAGGAAGGCGGCGCCCGTTACCGTCGTGATGGCGGCCAGGCCGAAGGCGATCGCCATCAGCGCCTCGCGCCGGAAGGCGCCGAGAAGAAGCGGCACCGCGCAGGCAACCAGCAATATGGCGAGATGAATCCTGAAATGGGCGAAGGAATCGAAAGCCGGATGCAGCCGGCCGAAAAAACCGGCGACCAGCGGCAGCGAAATGAGCACGACGAGCGCCAGGGCGGTCGCTCCGAGAACAGGCCTACGATCCATGGCGCTGTTTAGCGGCAGGAATGCGGTTCATTCAAGACACCACGACTTTCCGGCACCTACTGGAAGGCAGTCTCCGAAAAACTCCTGAGCTTGCGCGAATGCAGCCTTTCGGTCGGCATCTCGGCGAGCTTCTCCATCGCCCGGATGCCGATGGTCAGGTGCTGTGCGACCTGCCGCTTGTAGAATTCGGTCGCCATGCCCGGCAGCTTGAGCTCGCCATGCAGCGGCTTGTCGGAGACGCAGAGCAGCGTGCCGTAGGGCACCCGGAAACGGAAGCCGTTGGCCGCGATCGTCGCCGATTCCATGTCGAGCGCGATGGCGCGCGACTGCGACAGGCGCTGCACCGGCCCGCGCTGGTCGCGCAGTTCCCAGTTGCGGTTGTCGATGGTGGCGACGGTTCCGGTGCGCATGATCCGCTTCAGGTCGTAGCCGGCGAGCCCGGTCACCTCGGCGACCGCCTCCTGCAGCGCCACCTGGATCTCGGCGAGCGGCGGGATCGGCACCCAGACCGGCAGGTCGTCGTCGAGCACGTGGTCCTCGCGCACATAGGCATGCGCCAGCACGTAGTCGCCGAGCGCCTGGGTGTTGCGCAGGCCCGCGCAGTGGCCGAGCATCAGCCAGGCATGCGGCCTCAGCACCGCGACATGGTCGGTGATCGTCTTGGCGTTGGACGGGCCGACGCCGATATTGACCATGGTGATGCCGCCATGGTTCGGCTTGGTCAGGTGGTAGGTCGGCATCTGCGGCAGCCGCGACGGCACCGGACAGTCTGCCGGCTTTTCCTCGCCCGCCGGCGTGACGACGTTGCCGGGCTCGACGAAGGAGGAGTAGCCGGCGCCGCCGTTCGACATCAATTCGCGGGCATAGAGGCAGAACTCGTCGATGTAGAACTGGTAGTTGGTGAACAGCACGAAGTTCTGGAAATGCTGGGGGCTGGTGGCGGTGTAGTGCGACAGCCGGTGCAGCGAATAGTCGATGCGCTGTGCCGTGAAGGGTGCCAGCGGCCGGTCCTCGCCGGGAACCGCCTCGAAGGTGCCGTTGGCGATATGATCGTCCGTCCCGTCGAGATCGGGCACGTCGAACAGGTCGCGGATCGGGCGCTTGATCCGCTCGGCGATCGAGCCGTCGACATGGGTGCCTTCCAGGAAGGCGAAATGCAGCGGGATCGGCGTGCGGGACTCGGCCACAGTAACGGGCACGCCGTGGTTGCGCATGATCAGCTTGAGCTGTTCGAGCAGATAGCTCTCGAAAAGGGCGGGCTGGGTGATCGTGGTCGAGAAGGTGCCGGGCGTCGGCATGTGGCCATAGGCCTGTCGCGAGTCGACCTGGCTGTAGGACGACGTCGTGACGCCGACTTCGGGATAGAAGGCGCGGTACCGCTTGGCCGGGTCGGCGCCGTCGCCGAGCGCTTCGAAGCAGTCGCGCAGGAACTGGGTGTTGCGGGCGTAGAGCTGCTTCAGCGCCTCGACTGCCGACTCGGCGTCGGTGAAGCTTTGCCGCTTGTAGGGCTCGGGCGAGACGACCGATTCGATGGGTTCAGGGTAGATTCGCTTTTCCATGGCCCCTTATAAGGAAGAGCGTGCCCGAACGGGAGGGGCAGAACGGCCAAAAGCGCCGTCCACGCGCGGGGGCTCAGGAGCGCTGCAGGCTGACCATCAGCACCAGGCCGGCGCCGCGGTTCTTCATGGTCGGCGCCTCGATCGTCGTCGTGTCGGCTGCCCGAACGCCATGAATGGCCATTACCGGCGTGGCGACGACCAGCGTCACCAGCAGTGCGCGGCGGATCAGTTTCAGGCTGTCATTCATGCGGTTCATTTTCTTGCTCTTTCCTTGGGCGCTGGGCGCCTATTCCTCGTAAGCGTACTTGCAGGCGTTGATGCCGTCGGTGAGACAGGGCACCACCTCGGCGAAGCGGCGGGGATGCTGCGTCCTGCTGACCTCGGCGACGAGAACTGCGAAGAACATCCCGAACAGGGTGGTCAACAGACAGACGATGGTGAACCGGCGCGCTAGCATCTTTGTCTCCCTCAATGCGGGGACAATGCCCGAGCGCGACTGAACCGCCTCTGAGACAGCCGTTCATCTTCGGTTCAATTTTATTGACAGCACCGCGCGGCCGCTCCGCTTGCGCTTTGGTCGCGGGGGCTTATCTGCAGGGTTCAATCATCGAAGCGGAGAATTGACGCAATGACGACCCAGACCAAGCCGATCGAACTCTACTACTGGCCGACGCCGAATGGCTGGAAGATCACGATCATGCTGGAGGAGCTGGGCGTCCCCTACGAGATCAAATACATCAACATCGGCGCGGGCGAGCAGTTCGAGCCGTCATTCCTGAAGATCGCGCCGAACAACCGCATGCCGGCGATCGTCGATCCCGAGGGCCCGGACGGCCAGCCGATCTCGATTTTCGAGTCCGGCGCTATCCTGCAGTATCTCGGCCGCAAGTTCGCAAGGTTCTATCCGGCCGACGAGCGCCAGCGGGTCGAGGTCGAACAGTGGCTGTTCTGGCAGGTCGGCGGCCTCGGGCCCATGGCCGGCCAGGCACATCACTTCCGGCAATATGCGCCCGAGAAGATCCCCTATGGCATCGACCGCTACACCAACGAGGTCAATCGGCTCTACGGCGTCATGAACAAGCGCCTGGCCGATCGCGACTTCCTGGCTGGCGACTATTCGATCGCCGACATGGCCGCCATCGGCTGGGTCAAGCCCTACAAGAACCAGGGCCAGGAGCTTGAGGACTTCCCGCATCTCAAGCGCTGGTTCGAGACACTGACGGCAAGGCCCGCAGTGCAGCGCGGCCTCGAGGTCGGCCAGGAGCACCGGCGCAACCTCGCCGATGACAAGGAAGCCCAGAAGGTCCTTTTCGGCCAGCGCGCGCGCGGCTGAGCGCCGGACCTTCGTCTCCAGAACGATCCGGGCGGCGGCTTCGCGCCGCCGGGATCGGTTTATCGGACTAAAGCTTCGACCAGGTCTGCGACTTGCAGAAGATCGCGGCCACGCAGCCCTTCATCTTCAGCGAGTTGCCGGAAAGCTGGCCTGACCCGCTATAGGTCTTGTCGTCGGCAGGGTCCGTGATCGAGCCCTTGTAGCTGTTCGCGCCGTTGGCCGTCATCTTGCCGATCTGCTTTCCGGCGTGCTTTCCGGTCTTCAGCTTGATGCAGAACTGGCCGCCGCAGGGCGCGATTCCGGCCGTTTCGCCGGATGCCGTCTTCCAGTTGCCTTCGATCGGGTCGGCAAGCGCTGCTCCCGTCACCATCAATGCGGCCGCCAAGACAATCGTGAACCTGCCGAACATCCCGTTTCCTCCCTGGGTTGTCTGAACGCGCACCGGCGCGCGGATGTCACGCTATGACAAACCGGATCGCAGCGGAAGCGGTGCCGCAGCGGCAGTCGGCATATGATTATTGGCGACCCCCAATCGTCCGAAATCGCCCGTCGGACCCCCGAAAGAAAATCGTCGAGCCGTTTGCGTGGTTATCAAAGCCTTGCCGGGAAAGGCTGGCTTTTTCATCAGTTTTTCGGCGATTCCGCGTCATGCCGGGCTTCGTATCCTTAATGATTTCCGACATTTACCTCTTGTTTGAACTTTATTCGCAGCAAATTAAGCACGCCATTTAACGACGGATTCAAGCCTCACCGCCATGCTTCGAAGCATCGGAAGGGCAGCCCCGGGGACAACACGGGAAGCCGCTCTCGGAGCTGACAGGGGACTGAAAAATGGCACGTTTTGAAATACTTGAGCAGGGCGTCGGCGTCATGGGGGCAAGTGCCCAGGCTGACATTCTCTTCGAACTGGGCCTGATGTACGCCACCGGCCGCGATTGCGATGTCGATGTGATTGCCGCCCACAAATGGTTCAACATCGCGGCGATCAAGGGTTCGGCCCGCGCTGCCGAACTGCGCTCGGAACTCTCGGTGTCGATGAGCAAGTCCGACATTGCGCAGGCCCTTCGCGAAGCCCGCGAATGGATGACCATGCACTGAATTTTTGCTCCTCCAGGCAAAATAGGGCCAAGCCGCAGCAAGACGGCAGGCTCCAAGACAAGAGCGCGATCGATCGCGCCGGGTACAGGTGAAGGCGATGTTCGGGCGTGGGGACGCCTGGGACGGACTGTCGAAAAGCCGCGACCGGTTGGCACAAACCGGCGCGGTTTTTCCGTTTTGGGGCGATCAGCTCATGCCGAGATAGCGGCCCGGGCGGTGGTTGATCGCCAGGATCAGGTTGATCACCAGCGCGCCGAGGATCGACAGGGCAACCTTGTCGAGGGGCAGGGTGAAGAAGGCTGCGACCAGGATCAGGAAGTCGACGATCAGCTGGAAATAGCCGGCGCGAATGATGTTCCTGTCCTGCAGGTAGACCGACAGGATGTTGAGGCCGCCGAGGCCCGCGCGATGCCTGAACAGGATCAGCAGGCCGATGCCGACCAGCCCGCCGCCGGCCACCGCCGCGTAGACCGGTTCGACATGCGCGACGGAAATCCACGTCGGCGTCAGACGCGAGAACAGCGACACCAGCGCCACGGCAGCGAAGGTGCGCAGCGTGAAGGGCCAGCCCATGCGACTGATGGCGAGCAGGTAGAAGGGCAGGTTGACGATGAAGAAGATCGTCCCGAAGCCGTAGCCTGTCGCGTAGTGGGCGAGCAGCGAGACGCCGGCCACGCCGCCGACCGTCAGCGTCGCCTGGGCGTAGAGCGTCAGCCCCAGCGCCGTCAGCAGCGTGCCGAGCAGCAGCGCCAGCATGTCCTCGTAGAGCTTGTGGCGTTGCGGGAGCTGAACGTCTGTCATGTCGGGCTTCTGCAGCAGAGGTAGGGGGCTTATAGTGCGGTAGGGCAGGCCGGCGCGGCCGGCAATCGGCTATGCGGTCAGTCCGTTTCGACGAACCGCACAAGCACCGTGCCGTCGGTAATCTGAGCGCCTTCGGTGGCGATCTCGGCGATCACGCCGTCATGCGGTGCGGCGATCGTGTGCTCCATCTTCATCGCTTCCAGCACCAGCAGCGCCTGACCCTTGATGACGCTGTCTCCGGCCGCCGCACGCACCAGCTTGACCAGGCCGGGCATCGGCGCGCGCAGGCTTGCCGTACCGGCCTCCGCCTCGGCGGCGCGTGCGAAGGGGTCGTCGACGGCGAAGCTGAAGGCCGCGCCGTCCGAAAACACCGTGACATTACCGGGCCAGCGTGCCGCGCGCGGCGGGCGCACGCCGCCCGCGCGGGGCTGGCCTTTGTCGCCTTCGCCGGGCCGGATCGTCACCGTCGCGCCGTCGGCAGCAATCCGGAAGCCGCCCTTCGCGTCGGCTGCCACCAGCGCCTCGATCTCGCGCTCGCCCCGCCGCAGCACGACACGGCGCGCCATCGGGTGGAAATGCGCATAGCCGGCAAGGCTCGACCAAGGATCGGCGGAACCCGCCGCCTCGCCGGCACCGCTTGCCGCGAGCGCTGCCCGGGCGACCGTTTCGGCGGTCGGCTCCGCGCTGGCGGTCAGTGCTTCCTGCCGGCGTGCTATCAGCCCGGTATCGACTTCGCCGGCGGCAAACTCGGCGTCGCGCGCCAGCGCCACGAGGAAGGCCGCATTGGTCACCGATCCGGCGATCTCGGTCGCCTCCAGCGCATCGGCCAGCCCGGCAAGCGCGCTCGCCCGGTCCGGCCCGTGCACCACCATCTTGGCGATCATCGGGTCGTAGAAGGGCGAGATGGCATCGCCGGCCCGCACCCCTGTCTCCACGCGCAGCAGGCAGCCGGGAAGCACTTGCGAGGGAAAATCGAGATGGTGCAGCGTGCCGATGGCCGGCAGGAAGTTGCGCGACGGGTCCTCGGCATAGAGCCGGGCCTCGAAGGCATGGCCGCAGAGTTCGATCTCGGCCTGCGTCTTCGGCAGGTTTTCGCCCGCCGCCACGCGCAATTGCCATTCGACGAGGTCGACGCCGGTCACCATCTCGGTCACCGGGTGTTCGACCTGCAGGCGGGTGTTCATCTCCATGAACCAGAAGCGGTCGGGCTTCAGGCCCTCACTGGCATCCGCGATGAATTCGATCGTGCCGGCGCCCGAATAGCCGATCGCCTTGGCGGCCTTTACCGCAGCGTCCGTCATCGCCTTGCGCATGGCCGCCGTCATGCCGGGGGCAGGGGCCTCCTCGATAACCTTCTGGTGGCGGCGCTGCGCCGAGCAGTCGCGCTCGAACAGATGCACCGCGCCGCCATGATCGTCGCCGAACACCTGCACTTCGATGTGGCGCGGCTTCTCGACATATTTCTCCACCAGCACCGCGTCGTCGCCGAAGGCGGCCTTGGCCTCGCGCCGCGCGCCCGACAGCGCCTCGGCGAAATCGTCGGGACTGTCGACGCGCCGCATGCCCTTGCCGCCGCCGCCGGCGCGCGCCTTGATCAGCACCGGATAGCCGATCTCGCGCGCCTTGCCGGCGAGCAGCACCAGCCCCTGGTCCTCGCCGTGATAGCCGGGCACCACCGGCACGCCGGCCTTCTCCATCAGCCGCTTGGCGGCGTCCTTCAGCCCCATGGCGCGGATCGACGCCGCCGACGGGCCGATGAAGACCAGACCGGCCAGGGTCACCTGGTCGACGAAGTCGGGATTTTCCGACAGGAAGCCGTAGCCGGGATGGATTGCCTCGGCGCCGCTCGCCCTGGCCGCGGCGATGATCGCCTCCCCACGCAGGTAGCTCTCGCCGACCGGCGCCGGCCCGATCCGCACGGCCTCGTCGGCCATCTGGACATGCAGCGCGCCGGCATCCGCGTCGGAGTAGACGGCCACCGTGGCGACGCCCAGCCTGCGCGCCGTGCGGATGACGCGGCAGGCGATTTCGCCGCGGTTGGCGATCAGGATCTTGGAAAACATGCTTCCTCCGGCAGGAAAGGCGGCCAAGGGGTCATCTCCGCCGCCTTATAGACCGGTTGCCGGACCCGCGTCACCAGAGCCGGACCGGCAATGCGGGCAATACCGCCTATTTCTTGCGCGCCGAACTCGTCTTCGCCTTGCTCCGCGTCGGCACGTCTTCGGTCTGCGGATCGGGGCCCTCGTCCATCTCGACCTCGACGCTGAGGCGCTGGTAGACGCCGAGGCCGACCACCAGCGCGACACCCGACAGCAGGAGAAAGGTCGGATAGATCATGTTGCTGACGTCGTCCTTGCTCGCGGCGAACACGGCCACCAGCGATTCGAGGAACACCGCGATGGCGATGGTCGACATGAACTTGGTCATGCTGCGCCGCGCCTCGCCGGCCTTGCGCATCTCGCGGCCGCGTATGGCCTCCTCCTCCAGCAGGTACTTGCCGACGTCGAAGACGGCGATGGCGATGACCGTGTAGCCGACGGCCTCGAGCAGCGCCCCGCCGACCGCCGATTCCGGTATCCAGAAGGCGTGTCCGACCTGGAAGGCGGCATAGACGATGAGCGCGCCGGCCAGCAGCATCAGCGCCGTACTGGCGATGCCGAAGGCGATGCGGGCGATCAGGTCGAACAGTTGCATGGCGCTCCCCTTTCCGGACCTTTGCCGGCATTGCGCAATCTAGCGCCCGGCGCGCGCGCGGCAACCGCTGGAGGGCGCTCGGCCTATGCCGGCGGGATGAAGGGCTGGCTGATCTCCTTGAACACCGGCATCGCCTCCAGCCGCTCGCAATGCGCGAAGAGCGCCGGATAGTCCTGCATCGCCACGAGATCGGGCAGCGATTCCGTGACATGGCGGATGGCGCAGGCCACGGCGATGTCGGCATGGCCGAAATCCTCGCCGAACCAGTAGGTAGTCTGCCGCTCGGCGCGGTCTTCCTCGAGCACCGAAAGCGCGCCGGCAATCTGCGACTTGCAGCGCTCGATCCAGATCTGCGAGACATGTTCGTGCAGCCGGTATTCGTAGAACAGGCTGACGGCCTTGTCGGCCAGCCCGGTGGCGAGGCCCGAGACTTTCAGCGCGCGGTGCCGGTCGGGTTCCTCCGCCGGCCAGAGCGATTTCTCGCCCGGCGCCTGCCGGTCGAGATGGTCGAGCATCAAGTTGCAGTCGACAAGCACGTCCTCGTCGTCGAGCACCAGAACCGGCACCCGCATCAGCGGATTGTACGGGCGGATCTTGTCCTTGTCGGAGAACACCGACCACGGCCGGTGGTTGAAGGCGTGCCCGTAGAGGCGGAGTGCAATGCCGACCCGGCGCACGAAGGAGGAATCATACTGGCCGATGAGAATCATGGATCACCCCGCAAGACAGCATGGCTGACATGTTTGTCGAGCGACCGGAAGAATGCAACGCAGCGGCTGCTGACAGCCTTGCGTCAGCAGCGACGCACGATCCCTACTGGTGGCGCAGCGCGTCTATCGGGTTCAGCCGGGCGGCGCGGCGTGCGGGGAAATAGCCGAACACCACCCCGACCATCGCCGAGAAGCCGAAGGCCAAGAGCACGATCAGCGGGTTGGGCGAGAACGGCACCCGCAGCAGGTTGGCGCCCAATGCCCCAAGCGCGAGGCCGAGCATGATGCCGATCAGCCCGCCGAGCAGCGACAGCACGATCGCCTCGACGAGGAACTGCATGAGCACCTGGCGCTCCTGCGCGCCGACTGCGAGGCGGATGCCGATCTCGCGCGTGCGCTCGGTGACCGAGACCAGCATGATGTTCATGATGCCGATGCCGCCGACAAGCAGGCTGACTGCCGCCACGGCCGACAGCAGCCCGGTCAGCACGCCGGTGATGCCGGTCAGCACGGAAGCGATCTGCTTCATGTCGAAGACGTTGAAATCGTCTTCCTCGCCGGCCGAGATTCGCCGCCGCTCGCGCATCAGGCGTTCGATCTCGCCCTTGGCCTTGACTGTCGACACGCCGTCGCGGACCGCCACGAAGATGATCGATACGTCGCTATTGCCGGCGATGCGCCGCTGGAAGGCCTTGATCGGCAGCAGCACGAAATCGTCCTGGTCGGTGCCGAAGCTCGAGACGCCCTGTTCGTCGATGACGCCGATCACGCGGCAGGATATCGTCTTGAGCCGCAGGTCCTGTCCAAGCGGGTTGCCGCTGCCGAACAGCTCGCGCCGCACGGTCTGGCCGAGCAGGCAGACGGCCGCCCCGGTGCGCAACTCGCTTTCGTAGAAGGGCCGGCCGAGTTTCACCGGCATGTCGCGCGCCTCCAGATAGCTGCTGTCGGTGCCGGTCACGCTGGTCGAATGGTTTTCGTTGCCGAGGATCGCGGTCATCGTCCGCGTATTGGCCGGCGCCGCCGCGCGCACGCCCGCGACCTGCGCCTGGATCGCCTCGACATCCTTCATGTCGAAGGCGGCCGCGGTGCCTCCGGAGGTCTGCGGGCCCTGCTGGGGCTGGCCGGGGCGCACCATCAGGAGGTTGGTGCCGAGCTTGGCAACGTCCTTGGTGACCTGCGCCGTCGAGCCCTCGCCGACCGTTACCATGGCGATCACCGCGGCGACGCCGATGACGATGCCAAGGACGGTGAGGAAGGAGCGCAGCGCATTGCGGAAAATCGCCTGCAGCGCGAGCTTGATCGTTTCCCACAGCATGTCAGGCAGCCCGTTGCTGCGTGACGTCGCTGTCGATGCGGCCGTCGACGAAGTGCACCAGGCGGTCGGCATAGTCGGCCATGTCGGCCTCGTGCGTCACCATCACGATGGTCATGCCATCGTCGCGGTTGAAGCGGGTCAGCAACTCCATGATCTCGCGGCTGCGCGCCGTATCGAGATTGCCGGTCGGCTCGTCGGCCATGATGACGGCCGGCCGCCCGACGATGGCGCGCGCGATCGCCACGCGCTGCTGCTGGCCGCCAGAGAGCTGCGACGGATCGTGATGCTCGCGACCTTCCAGCCCGACCTTGGCCAGCGCCTCCATGGCCTGCGCCCGGCGCTCGGCGGCGGAGATGCCCTTGTAGATCAGCGGCAGTTCGACGTTCTCGAGCGCCGATGTGCGGGCCAGCAGGTTGTAGCCCTGGAAGACGAAGCCGATGTAGTTGCGCCGAAGCAGCGCCCGCTGGTCGAGCGACAGCGCCCCGACATCGACCCCCATGAAGCGGTAGTGTCCGTCCGACGGCGCATCGAGGCAGCCGAGCACGTTCATCGCCGTCGACTTGCCCGACCCGCTCGGCCCCATGATCGCGACGAATTCCTTCTCCGCGATGGCGAGGTCGACGCCGTCGAGCGCGCGCACTTCGGCGTCGCCGGTGCCATAGACCTTGGTAATCGCTTCGAGCGACATCAGGGGCGGGACCTCCGGTGTCATGTCCCGTCCGTCTGGTCGGTGATCGCCGCGTCGCCGGGCGCGACATCGCCCTCCACGATGGCCGTTTTCAGCCCGTCGGTGGCGCCGGTTCGCACCGGCACCGCGACGGCCGTGCCGTCGCGCAGGACCCAGAGTGTGCGCGAGCCGTCAGCAGCGGCCTCGTTCGACGCCTCGGCGGGACCGCCGGGACGGCGCGGCATGATCAGGCCGAGCAGCCCGCCGCCGCTGCTTTTCTGCTCCACCTCGACCGGCGGCGCGAAGCGCAGCGCCGCGTTGGAAACGAGCAAGGCATCGGGGATCTGCTCGACGGTGATGTTGGCCGTCGCGGTCAGGCCCGGGCGCAGCAGTCCGGCGGAATTGTCGATGCTGAGGATCGCCTGGTAGGTGACCACGCCGTCGACCGTCTGCGGGGCATAGCGCAGTTCGGCGATCTCGGCCGGGAAGGTCCGGCCCTGGTAGGCCTCGACGGTAAAGCTCGCCTTCTGGCCGACGCTCACCGTGCCGACATCCGCCTCGTCGATGTCGACGCGCAGTTCCATCTGCGCCAGGTTCTCGGCGATGGTGAACAGCACCGGCGCCTGAAGGGACGAGGCCACGATCTGGCCGACATCGACGTTGCGGGTCAGCACCACGCCGTTGATCGGCGAGCAGATGCAGGCCTTGGTGAGGTTGGTTTCCTCCATCCTGAGATCGGCTTCGGCCACCTTGACGTCGGCGCGGGCCAGCGCCACGCCGGCCTCGGCGCGAGCCTGGCCTGCGGCCGCCGCCTGCAGCGACTGGACCGACACGACCTTGCGCACCGCCAGCTCCTTGATGCGGTCGTATTGCTCCTTGGTCTCGGCAACCGTGGCCTCCGCCTCCGCAACGCGGGCGAGCTTGGAGTCGAGTGCCGCGCGGCTCCGCGCCAGCGAGGCCTCGAGCTTGTCGGTATCGAGCTGCGCCAGCACCTGGCCGACCGTCACCGTGTCGTTGTGGTCGACATTGACGGCGCGAACGGTTCCCGACAGTTCGCTCGAAATCTCGACGAGGTTGGTCGGTTCGACCGTACCCGTTGCCGTGACGGTGACTGTCAGGTAGCCGCGCTCGATCTCGGCGGTCAGGTAGGTCTGCGCGTCGCTCTGCGAGGACTGCGCGATCCAATACCAGCCGGCAAGCCCGAGCAGGACGATGGCCAGTCCGGCCAACAGCATGCGCCTGGTGCGTCCCTGCGTCTTGCCGACGCCGATTACCTTCTTGATGTCCGGCCGGTCCGCCACGCGTCGTCTCCACAGCTTCGATCTGTGGACCTAGTTCGCGGCGCTTCGCGGCACCTTGATACACGTCAATGCAGGGTCATTGCCGCCAGGCCGCTCCCCGGAGGCAAACGCGTTCCAACTCAGGCGCTGCGCAGGATTTTTTCCATTTTCTTGCCACGCGCCAGTTCGTCGACAAGCTTGTCGAGGTAGCGGATTTCGCGCATCGTCGGCTCTTCCACCTCCTCCACGCGAACGCCGCAGACCAGGCCCTTGATCGATGCGCGCGCGGGGTTCGGACGGGGAGCCTCGGCGAAGAACGTCTCGAAGTCGGTCTTGTCGGCCAGGATTCTCTCGAGACCGTCGGCGTCATAGCCGGTCAGCCAGTGGATGATCTCGTCGACCTCGGCCTTTGTGCGACCCTTCCTTTCGGCCTTCGCCACATAGAGCGGGTACACGCTGGCAAAACTGGTCGTGTAGATGCGGTGCTTTGTCATGGGCCCTCCCATTCACGCCAGCCATCCTCGGCGGCGCTGCCGGTCGCTACATCCTGAACACGCCGAATTTCGTGTCGGGGATCGGCGCATTGAGCGCGGCCGACAGCGACAGCGCCAGCACCTCGCGCGACTTCGCCGGGTCGATGATGCCGTCGTCCCACAGCCTGGCCGACGAATAGAGCGGGTGGCCCTCGCGTTCGTATTTTTCGAGGATGGGCGCGCGGAAGGCGGCTTCCTCCCCGGCGCTCCACGCGCCGCCCTTGCGCTCGATGCCCTCGCGCTTGACCATCGCCAGAACGGTCGCCGCCTGTTCGCCGCCCATCACCGAGATGCGGGCGTTCGGCCACATCCACAGGAAGCGCGGCGAGTAGGCGCGCCCGCACATGCCGTAATTGCCGGCGCCGAACGAGCCGCCGATGATCATCGTCACCTTCGGCACGGCGGCGGTCGCCACCGCCGTCACCAGCTTGGCGCCGTCGCGCGCAATGCCGCCCGCCTCGTACTTCTTGCCGACCATGAAGCCGGTGATGTTCTGCAGGAACACCAGCGGAATCTTGCGCTGGCAGCACAGCTCGATGAAGTGCGCGCCCTTCAGCGCGCTCTCGGAAAACAGCACGCCATTGTTGGCAATGATGCCGACCGGCATGCCGTGCAGATGCGCGAAGCCGGTGACCAGCGTCGTGCCGTAGTTCTGCTTGAACTCGTCGAACTCGGAGCCGTCGACAATGCGGGCGATGACCTCGCGCACGTCGTAGGGCTGGCGCGTGTCGCCCGGCACGATGCCGTAGATCTCCTCCGCTGCATGAAGCGGCGGAATCACATTCTGCAGGACAGCGCTTACCGGCTTGTTCCGATTCAGGTTTTTGACGATGCGCCGCACGATCGCCAGCGCGTGTTCGTCGTCCTCGGCGAGGTGGTCGGCAACGCCCGACAGCCGCGTGTGGACGTCGGCGCCGCCGAGTTCCTCGGCGGTCACGTCCTCGCCGGTCGCTGCCTTCACCAGAGGCGGGCCACCTAGAAAGATCGTCGCCTGGTTCCTCACCATGATGGATTCGTCGGCCATCGCCGGCACGTAGGCGCCGCCCGCCGTGCACGAACCCATCACGCAGGCGATCTGCGGAATGCCGGCCGCCGACATCGTCGCCTGGTTGAAGAAGATGCGGCCGAAATGGTCGCGGTCGGGAAACACCTCGTCCTGGTTGGGCAGGTTGGCGCCACCGGAATCCACGAGATAGATGCAGGGCAGGTTGTTCTGCAGCGCGATCTCCTGCGCGCGCAGATGCTTCTTCACCGTCATCGGGTAATAGGTGCCGCCCTTCACCGTGGCGTCGTTGACGACGATCATCACCTCGCGGCCCTCGACGCGGCCGACCCCGGCGATCATGCCGGCCGACGCGATGTCGCCGCCATAGAGATCCCAGGCGGCGAACTGGCCGATCTCGAGGAACGGCGAGCCCGCGTCGATCAGTTGCGCCAGCCGCTGTCGCGGCAAGAGCTTGCCGCGCGACTGGTACCGCGCGCGCGCTTCCTCGGAGCCGCCTTGCTCGACGGTGGCGGCCTTGTCGGCGATGTCGGCGACCAGCCCGCGCATCTTTTCGGCATTGGCGCGGAAGGCGTCGGAGGCGGGCGAGATGGAAGAGGCGAGGGCGGGCATGGGGCTCCTAGCGGATCAGTTCGATCTTGCAGGGCAGGTTCAGTGTAGCCCACGCGCGGTCAGCCGTAACGGCGCTCAATCCCTCGCGTATAGCCAAGGCTAGACACGTTCGGTCGGCTAGCGAAAGTCCCTTTTCGCGCGTTTGTTCACGAAGCGCGATGGCAGCCGTCGCAAGTTCCGCGTCGAGATCAACCAAAGTGATGTCGAGGAGTTCAAGAGCACCCCAAGCTTCGTCGGACGAGAAGCCCTTATCCATCAGCTTCGTCCCGACTTCAATGGCATTCACAAGGCTCATCTTCGATCCAGCCAGCCTGCGTCGGACGAAGTCGCCACCTGGCTCGTCATTCGCGATGGCCATGATCGCTGAGGCGTCCATTACGGCGCTCAAGAACCGGACTCACGCTGGGCTTCTGCTCGGCGGTCCTGGATTAATTCATCAACTAGGCTGACGCCTTCCGGCACATGTTGGCGCACTAGATGCTGAACTTTGCGGATAGCGGCATCGGGAGAAAGCAGAGAAAGTTCTCCGTCAACCACGCGGGCAATAAGAGTGTCGCCTTCAGCCACTCCCATCGCAGCACGCATTTCGGCCGGGATGACTATCCGTCCGCCTGCGCCGATCTGAAGCCTGTCTTTCAGCCTCGCTGCACCGGGGTACGAAGCTGAAGGAGCGTCGGGCCTCGGTTGCTGCGTCCTCTTTGCTGGCCGATCAGAAACGAGCACGTTGCGGACATGCTGATAGCGCTTGTCGAGAAATCGAGCGATATCTGCACGGGCGAAGCCCGCTGCATCCAGTGCGCGTATCTTGTCAGAGATGGTTTCTAGTCCGTTGACCACTTCACGCATCCGATGAGTTTCAAGCGCAACCATGCCAGCCTCCATATCTGGTTGCTATTTGGAGGTTCGTAGAGGAAATGTCAAGTTGATATGTACTATGCCATTTCTACACTCCCTCCGCCATGATCTCCCGCCCGATCAGCCACCGCCTGATTTCGCTCGTCCCCGCGCCGATCTCGTAGAGTTTCGCGTCGCGCAGCAGGCGACCCGTGGCGTAGTCGTTCACGTAGCCGTTGCCGCCGAGCAGCTGGATCGCGTCGAGCGCCATCAGGGTCGCTTTTTCTGCCGCGAACAGGATGCAGCCTGCCGCATCCTTGCGCGTGCCCGGGCCGCGGTCGCAGGCCGCCGCCACGGCGTAGACATAGGCGCGCGCCGCGCTCATCGTCGAATACATGTCGGCGAGCTTGCCCTGCACCAGCTGGAACTCGCCGATCGCCTGGCCGAACTGCTTGCGCTCATGCACATAGGGCACCGCGACGTCGAGGCAGGCGGCCATGATGCCGAGCGGCCCGCCGGCCAGCACTGTGCGCTCATAGTCCAGCCCCGACATCAGCACCTCGATGCCGCGTCCCTCCTCGTGCAGCACGTTCTCGAAGGGCACCTCGACATTCTCGAACACCAGCTCGCCGGTATTGGAGCCGCGCATGCCGAGCTTGTCGAGCTTCTGGGCTACCGAGAATCCGGCCATCGTCTTCTCGACGATGAAGGCGGTGATGCCGCGCGAGCGCGCGTCCGGGTCGGTTTTCGCGTAAACCACCAGCGTGTCGGCGTCCGGCCCGTTGGTGATCCACATCTTGGAGCCATTCAGCACATAGCGGTCGTTGCGCTTCTCGGCGCGCAGCCGCAGCGACACGACGTCCGAGCCGGAGCCCGGCTCCGACATGGCAAGCGCGCCGACATGCTCACCCGAACACAGCGGCGGCAGGTATTTCTGCTTCTGCGCCGGTGTCGCCCAGCGGTTGATCTGGTTGACGCAGAGATTGGAATGCGCGCCGTAGGATAGCCCGACCGAGGCCGAGGCGCGCGAAATCTCCTCCATCGCCACGACATGGCCGAGGTAGCCCATGCCGGAGCCGCCGAAATCCGGGTCGGCGGTGATGCCGAGCAGGCCGAGCTCTCCCATTTCCTTCCACAGCGGGGCAGGGAACTCGTTGCAGCGGTCGATCTCCGCCGCCTGCGGTGCAATCCGCTCCTGCGCGAAGCGGCGCACCATCTCGCGCAGCGCGTCGATCTCCTCGCCCTGTCCGAAATCAAGCGTGTTCAGGTACATTCACCGTCTCCCGGGCTGCTGCGCCGACAAGGCGCAATGTCATGGCCAGATAGCTCTTCGTCACCTCGTCGACCGACAGCCTCTCGTCGGGCCGGAACCAGACGATCACGCCGGTGATCATCTGGATGATCGCCATGGCGGTCAGGCCGACATCCTCCATGACGAAGCTGCCGTCTTCCGCGCCCTCGCGCAGGATCTGGCGCAGTTCCTTCTCGTAGCGCGCGCGCAGGCGCAGCATGTGGCTGAGCCGCTCGTGCGACAGGCTGCGCAGTTCCATGTTGGAGACATGCGTGGAATGCCGCCGCGCCACGTGGAAGCGGATGTGGTTATCGACGAAGGCGGCAAGGCACACCGCCGGGTCCGCGTTGCGGGGGCGGGCGGCGTCCCAGGCGGCGATCAGCGTTTCCATGTGCTCGTTGAGCAGCGTGAACAGCAGATCCTGCTTGGTCGGGAAATAGCGGTAGAGGGCTGCTGCCTGCACCCCCACCTCGGCGGCAAGCTGGCGCATCGACATGGCCTCGTAGCCATGGCGCGCCATCAGGCTGACCGCCGCCTCGCGGATCGCCGCCTCCGTTCTTTCGCCGTCCGAACCTGCCGTGCGCGCCATGCTGCTCCTCGACGTCGAGAAGAATAAAACAAACGTTCAATTCATTCAAGCGGCAAGGATAATCCTTAGTTCGGGGCTGACTTGCCCGCTTCTTGCGCCTCGCCCTTTTCGCCCAGGTAGTCGCCGACATAGATCTCGCGCACCAGCGTAAGGCCCAGTGCTGCGAGCGGCGTCGCCAGTGCCAGGCCGGCGAGGCCGAACAGCACGCCGAACAGCACCTGCATGGCGATCACCAGCGCCGGTGGCAGCGCAACCTTCTTCTGCTGGATCACCGGCGTGATGACGTAGCTCTCGAGCGTTTGCACGACGAGATAGACAAGCCCGACCAGGAGCATCGCCGTCGGCCCTTGCGCGAAGGCAAGCAGCAGCGCCGGCACCGCTGCGATCACCGGGCCGATATTGGGAATGAAGGCGAGCAGGGCGGCGATCAACCCGAGCAGGAAGGCGAGCGGGATGCCGATCGCCCAGAGGCCCGCCGCCGTCAGCACGCCGACGATTGCCATCGAGATCAGCTTGGCGGCGAGCCAGTCGGAAAGCGTCGCAGCCGCCTTGTCGAGCACTTCTTTGCCGCGCCGCCGGAGCGGCGGCGCAAGCAACGCCAGCAAGCCCTTGCGGTAGATGCCGGGGTCAAGCGCCCCGTAAAGCCCGATGAACAGGATGATCACCATGTTGCCGAGCGCGCCGAAGGTTGATGTCACGGCCATCGTCGCGGCATCGCTGCCGCCGGCCGACCATAGGCCGCGCGGGGTTGCGCGTTGGAGCAGCGCTTCGCCCCAGGCATAGCTCTCCACCCAGTCGCGCAGCCCTTTGGCGGCCGACGGGATCTGGTCGAACAACTCATTCGTCTGCGTCATCACGGCCGGTGCGAAGGCGGCAAAAGCACCGGCCAGCGCGAGGATCAGCACAGCCAGGAAGATCGCCACGCCCGCATGGTAGGGCAGGCCGCTCCGCGTCGCGATCCAGCCGCCGCCCGAGCGCAGGAACACGGCAACCAGCACGCCGGCAAAGATCAGCAACAGCACGTGCGGCGCGACAAGCACGCCGGCTGCGAGCACCGCGCCGATGACCATCAAGGATACTGACTGCTTGCTTCCCCTCATGCGGGGCGAACGGCCCACCCATCGTTTCGTTCCGGGCGGGCGGCAGGCAGGCCGGAAGGGTGGCTTGCAAAAGTAATGGACTCAGTCCACTAATTCCTTTGCCCAGCGATGGAGGCAGCCATGGAGCGCTCGGAACTGGTCGGGTTGATCCGCAACTTCAACCGCTTCTATACGCGCACCGTCGGCCTGCTCGAGGAGACGCTGTCGCAGAGCGCCTTCACGCTGACCGAGGCGCGCGTCATCTTCGAGATAGGCCACCGCGCCCATGGCGGCTTCGCGCCCGACATTGGCGGCGAGCGCGGCTTCCTCGCGCGCACCTTCCGGATCCATGTCGGCGCGGTGGCCTCCGACATCGCCCGCGACCTTCGCCTCGATCCGGCCTATCTGACCCGCATCCTGAAGAAGTTCGCGGCGGCAAACCTTGTCGAGATGAGCGCCGACCCAGCCGACGGACGCCGCCGCATGCTGTCGCTGACGAGGCAGGGCAGGGCGGCCCTTGCCGGCCTGCAGGCAGCCGCAGACCGCGACATCGGCCGGCTGGTCGAGCCGTTGCCCGACGCCAGCCTGCCCGACCTTGCCGGCGCGCTGCGCAAGGTCACGTCCCTTCTGGCACAGGAGGTTCCGGATAAGCGCCGGGCCGTCCTGCGCCCGCACCGGGCGGGCGATATCGGCTGGGTCGTGCAGCGCCAGGCATTGCTCTACACGCGTGAATTCGGCTGGACGATGGAGTTCGAGGCGCTGGTCGCCGAGATCGGCGCAAAGTTTCTCCGCAACTTCCTCGAAGGGCGCGACTATTGCTGGATTGCCGAACTGGACGGCGAACCAGTCGGCGCCATCTTTCTGGTGCACGACGAGTCGGACCCGGATCGCGCCCGGCTGCGCATGCTGCATGTCGAGGCCTCGGCGCGGGGGCGGGGCGTCGGCAGCATGCTGGTCGAAGCCTGCATCGACAAGGCGCGCGCCTTCGGCTACCGCCGCCTGGAGCTGTGGACCAACGACATCCTGCACGAGGCGCGCCGCATCTACGAACGCGCCGGCTTCCGGCTCTTGGCCGAGGAGCCGCACCACAGCTTCGGCAAGGACCTCGTCGGCCAGACCTGGGAATTGCAGCTTTGAGGAAGCCTAGCCGCCGCGCGCGGCCCTGATGGCGCCGGGCAGTTCCACGGCGAAGATGTCGAGTTCCTCCTCGCGCCCCACGCTGACGCGGATGCAGCGGTTGAGTACCGGCACCATCGGCTTGCGGATGAACACGTCGCGCTCCAGAAGATGCTCCATGATCTTCAGCGCGAAATCACCGTCGCTGCCGCAGTCGATGGTGACGAAATTGGTCGCCGAGCGGATCGGCGCCAGCCCATTGTCGCGCGCTATGGCCGAGATGCGCTCGCGCCCGGCCGCGACCCTGGCGCGGATCTTGTCCAGGTAGGCCTGGTCGGCAAGCGCGGCCCCACCCGCCACCAGCGCCATGCTGTTGACCCCGTAGTGGTTGCGGATCTTCTCGAAGTCGGCGATCACCTCTTCCTCGCCGATGGCGTAGCCGCAGCGTATGCCGGCGAGCCCGTAGGCCTTCGAGAAGGTACGCATCCTCACCACGTTCGGGCGCGACACGTCGAGCGGCGGCAGTGCAGAATCCGGTCCCGTCTCGCAATAGGCCTCGTCGAGTACCAGCATCGTCGTCTCCGGCAGCGCCTCGATGAAGCGGGTAATCTCGCCGGCTTCCCACCATGTGCCCATCGGGTTG
The DNA here is from genome assembly GCA_018823835.1 of Alphaproteobacteria bacterium. GTDB lineage: Bacteria > Pseudomonadota > Alphaproteobacteria > Rhizobiales > Rhizobiaceae > CAMYMG01. The sequence continues at coordinate 198,672 of JAHJHT010000003.1, forward strand.
TCGGGATTGGACAGGTAGACGAGCGGCGCCTTCTCGCGGATTGCCGCGGCAAGCAGGCCGTCGAGGCTCTCGCGGTCGTTCTCGTAGGGCACCGCGACCAGCCGCCCGCCGAAGCCGGCGACGTGGAAGTTGAAGGTCGGGTAGGCGCCAAGCGAGGTGATGACCGCGTCGCCCGGCGCGACGAACATGCGCACCACGAGGTTCAGCAGCCCGTCGATGCCCTCGCCGACCACCACGTTCTGCCGGCCGACGCCGTAATGCGCCGCCAGCGCCCCCTTCAGTTCGAAATTGTCCGGGTCGCCATACATCCACATGTCGCGCGCCGCGGTCTGCATGGCGGCGATCACCGAGGGCGCCGGCCCGAAACTGCTTTCATTGGCGCCGATGCGGGCGCGGAACGGCCGGCCGCGGGTGCGCTCCTGGGCCTCAGGCCCGACGAAGGGCACCGTCGGCGGCAGCGAATGGACAAGCGGTGTGAGTTGCGGGCGCGCGGCCATCGGTCATGCTCCTTGGCGATACGACCGCGCCTGCCCAAGGCAGCCGCGATCCGCCGTCCGCAATAGCCGATGCGCAAGATTTCGCAATCCGTCAGCTGCGCGACGCTATGTGCCAGCACGCCGCGCCCGCCTTGCGAGGGCAGGGGCGTCGGTCTGCGGCCGGCTGCCGGTCAGGGCTTCGGGTCGGCCTTCAGGTAGGCGATGACGTTGGCAAGGTCCTCATCCGACTTCAGGCCCGGAAACGCCATCTTGCCCTTGGGTACCACTTCCTTGGGGTTGCGCAGGTAAGCGGTCAGGTTGGCGTCATCCCATACCAGGCCGCCCGCGCCGAGTTCCTTCATGTTCGCCGAGTATTTGGACAGGTAGCTCTCCAGCGTTCCGGCCGTGCGGCCGTAGACGGTCATCAGCGACGGACCGACCTTGTCCTTGTCCGTTTCGGCCTCGTGGCAGGCCCTGCATTTGTTGAACACCTTCTTGCCGGCGGCAGCGTCGCCGTCGGCCTGCGCCGGCATTGCGCCGAAGAGGCTGGCCGCCAGCACGGCCGTTCCGAAAAGGGTGGTGGTTTTCATGCGTCGTTTCCTCCCATGAATACATGCCCAGCGTAGCGAAACTTCCAATCCATAGCCAGCGGCATGCCCGGCGCGGGAATTCCCGCAGCGACGAAATACCTGTGACAATCCGCCGCATTGGGGTATGGTGATGACGGTGCAGGTCGCGGTAGTGCGTGACCCGTCACGCTTGACGCCCGCACCGCGAAACCGCGACCGAATCCGGACCTGGTCTAGGAGGAATGGTCAATGGCAGGCTTTCACGTCATCGCAGGCGCCAGTGAAACGCTGGAGCACATCAGTGTCCGCAAGATAACGCTTTCCGATCTCATCGACGCGCTCAGGCGCGGCGTCGACGATTTCATGGTCAAGCCGTCGCATGTCGTCTTCCTGGCCCTGATCTACCCGGTCATCGGCGTGATCCTCGCCGCATGGACATCCGGCAGCAATGCGCTGCCGCTGCTGTTTCCGCTGGTTTCGGGCTTCGCGCTTATCGGCCCCTTCGCCGCCATCGGGCTCTACGAGATCAGCCGCCGCCGCGAGGCCGGGCTCGACACTGCCTGGTCGCACGCTTTCGAGGTCCGGGATTCGCCCGCCTTGCCGTCGATTGCGGCGGTCGGCTTCATGCTGGTCGTCATCTTCGTCGCCTGGCTGATGGTGGCGCAGGCTTTCTACGTCGCGATGTTCGGGCCGCAGGTGCCGACGTCCGTCTCCGGCTTCGTCGGCGACATCCTCGCCACCGAGCGCGGCTGGATGCTGATCATTCTCGGCCACGCCATCGGCTTCGTCTTCGCGGCGGTCGTGCTGTGCACCACGGTGGTCGCCTTCCCGCTGCTGCTCGATCGCGACGTCGGAGCCTACGAAGCGATCCACGCCTCGTTCCGGGCGGTCATCGCCAACCCGATCCCGATGGCGGCCTGGGGCCTCATCGTTGCGGCGCTGCTGATCGCCGGTTCCCTGCCGCTCTTTGCAGGCCTTGCCGTGGTGCTGCCGATCCTCGGCCACTCGACCTGGCACCTCTATCGCAAGGTGGTCGAGCCGGCTCCCGCGGCCAAGCTGGCGCGCGCCAAGCCATCTGCGTCGAAAGCGTCGAAGGCCAAGCCGCGCAAGAAGGGCGGATTGAGCGCGGCGTCGTAAGCTTCTCGTCGATCGAAGGGCCGGCGGAAGACCCGCCGGCCTTTTTCAGGGCAAGCGCTACAGGAAAAACTTCAGCCCGCCGCGCGTGGCCAGAACAGCCATGCCAGCCAGCAGGCTAGCGCCAGCCAGGCGGCGACAATCGAAGCGGCGGCGATCCGGCTGACCGGCCGTGCGACACGCTGCGCCGCCTCCCGGCGCAGTTCCTCCATCAGGGATGGCGGGATTAGTCTCAGCGCCAGCCATATGCCAAGCGGCACGATGACGATGTCGTCGAGATAGCCGAGCACCGGAATGAAATCGGGGATCAGATCGATCGGGCTGAGCGCATAGGCCGCCACCATGCCGGCGACGGCCTTGGCAGGCCAGGGCACGCGCGGATCGCGCGCGGCAAGCCAAAGCGCCACCACGTCCCGCTTCAGCCTGCGCGCCCAGTCCTTCGCCCATGCGAGCAGGTTCACTTTGGACGCGCGCCCCTCGATCGCTTCGGCTGCCTGCGTCCGGTCAGGGGCCGGCCCCGAAGAAGGTTAAGCGCGTCATCAGCGTGTGGTCGGATTCGAATGCCATGATGAGCGCGAACACCAGCACCGCTATTGGCGGCAGGATGATCGCATAGGCCAGCGCCAGCCGTTCCCAGACCATGTGCATGAAGACGGCGACGATCAGACCGGCCTTCAGCATCATGAAGATCAGGATCAGGCTCCAGCGCAGATAGCCCTGCAGGCCGACATAATCGACGATGTAGGAGCAGGCGCTGAGCACGAACAGCCAGAACCAGACCACCAGATAGACCTTCAGCGGGTGCTGCTGGTGTTCCTCCGAACGCGTGGCCGGCTGTGCGGCGTGTGCCGCGCCGTGTCCGTCAACTGTTGCTTCGGTCATGCCTTGTCCTCACCAGAGATAGAAGAACGCGAAGATGAACACCCAGACGAGGTCGACGAAGTGCCAGTAGAGGCCCATCACCTCGACGCTGTCGTAGTCGCCCCGTCGGCTCGTGAAGAAACCGCGTCGCCCGACATCGTAGTCGCCGCGCCAGACCTTGCGCGCCACGATCAGCAGGAAGATCACGCCGATCGAGACGTGCGTGCCGTGGAAGCCGGTGATCATGAAGAAGCTGGCGCCGAACTGGTCGGCCCCGAATGGGTTGCCCCAGGGCCGCACGCCTTCGGAGATCAGCTTGGACCATTCGAAGGCCTGCATGCCGACGAAGGTTGCGCCGAGCACCGCGGTCAGCAGCAGGAAGGCGACCGCCTTGCGGCGCTCGCGCCGGTAGCCGTAGTTGACCGCCAGCACCATGGTCCCGCTGCTCGAAATCAGCACGAAGGTCATGATGGCGATCAGCAGCAGCGGCACGCTGACCGATCCGACATGCAGGGAAAACACTTCGCTGGTGTTGGGCCACGGCACGCGCGTCGACATGCGCGCCGTCATGTAGGACAGCAGGAAGCAGCCGAAGATGAAGGTGTCCGACAGGAGAAAGATCCACATCATGGCCTTTCCCCAGGAGACGTTCTTGAAGGCGCGCTGGTCCGACGCCCAGTCGGCCGCTACACCGCGCAGGCCCGGCGGCCGCGGCGCTGCATGATGGAGTGTCGTCTCGGCCATCCGCTTGGTCCTTTCAGGTCAGCAATTGGCGGCAAACGCCGATGAAACGTTCGGCCCACCCGGCCAGTACCAGGAACAGCGCCAGCCAGACGATCAGCAGGAAATGCCAGTACATGGCGCAAAGCTCGACGCTGAGCGTCAGTTTCGCCGGCGCCGGGTCCGGCCCCCAGGCGCGCGACGTTGTCCGGGCGAGCCCCGCCAGCCCGCCCAGGATGTGCAGGCCATGCATGCCGGTGATCAGGTAGAAGAAGGCGTTGGCCGGGTTGGCGGTCAGGAAATGGCCGTTCGCCTCAAGTTCCCGCCAGACAACGATCTGGCCGATCAGGAAGGCAATCGCCGTCAGCCCGGCGGTCGCCAGCCCCAGCCGCACCAGTTCGGTCTGGCCGTTGCGCGCCGCGATCAGGGCGCAATGCAGCGCCACGCTCGACAGGAGCAGGATGCCGGTGTTGATCCACAGCAGGGGCGGCACCGGCGGCGCGCTCCAGTCGGCATATTCCATGCGCATCGAGTAGGCGCTGGTGAACAGCGCGAACAGGCAGCCGACCACCGCCAGGAAGACGCCGAGACCGACCTTGGCCATCGGCATCGATCCGGACTCGGTGCCCGGGAAGGCGGCGACCGACCCGGCCTCCAGCCAGGGTTTCGACATCAAGCGCTGCTGCGACAGCCACCAGCCGGCTATGCCGAACACCACCATCAGCACGACCACGATGACGGTCATGCGTGGCCTCCCGGCGACCCGTATTCACCCGGGTCGTTCTGGGCGATGAAGTCCTCCTTGGCGCCGGGCACGCTGTAGTCATAGGCCCAGCGGTAGACGATCGGCAGCTGCTTGCCGAAATTGCCGTGCTGCGGCGGCGTGTGCTCGGTCTGCCATTCGAGCGTGGTAGCCCGCCACGGATTGGGCCCGGCCTCCTTGCCGTGCCGGATGCTCCAGATCAGGTTGAACAGGAAGACCAGCTGCGCGAAGCCGACGATGAACGCCATGATCGAGATGAAGGCGTTCAGCTGGTGGGCCGATTCCGTCATCAGCGCCATGTCGCCGAGCTCCGAATAGCGCCGCGGCACGCCCATCAGCCCGACATAGTGCATCGGGAAGAAGATCAGGTAGGCGCCGACGAAGGTCATCCAGAAGTGGAACTGGCCGAGCGCCTGGTTCAGCATCCGTCCGGTGATCTTCGGGTACCAGTGATAAATCGCGCCGAAAATGACTGTGATCGGCGCCACGCCCATCACCATGTGGAAATGCGCCACCACGAACATCGTGTCTGACAGCGGCACGTCGACCACCACATTGCCGAGGAACAGGCCGGTCAGCCCGCCATTGACGAAGGTGACGATGAAGGCCAGCGCAAACAGCATCGGGATGGTCAGGTGGATGTCGCCGCGCCACAGCGTCAGCACCCAGTTGTAGACCTTGATGGCGGTCGGCACCGCGATGATCAGCGTCGTGGTGGCGAAGAAGAAGCCGAAATACGGGTCCATGCCGCTGACATACATGTGGTGCGCCCACACGATGAAGGACAGCGCGCCGATGCCGACGATCGCCCAGACCATCATCCGGTAGCCGAAGATGTTCTTGCGCGCATGGGTGGAGATCAGGTCGGAGACGATGCCGAAGGCCGGCAGCGCGACGATGTAGACTTCCGGGTGCCCGAAGAACCAGAACAGGTGCTGGAAGAGGATCGGGCTGCCGCCATTGGTCTGCAGCTGCTGGCCGAGTTCGACCACCGCGGGCATGAAGAAGCTGGTGCCGAGCAGCCGGTCGAACAGCATCATGATGCAGGCGACGAGCAGCGCCGGGAAGGCCAGCAGCGCCATCACGGTTGCGGTGAAGATGCCCCAGACGGTCAGCGGCAACCGCATCAGCGTCATGCCGCGGGTGCGCGCCTGCAGCACCGTCACCACATAGTTCAGCCCGCCCATGGTGAAGCCGATCACGAACAGGATCAGCGACACCAGCATCAGGATGATGCCCGACTGCTGGCCACCGGGCGTGCCCGACATGATCGCCTGCGGCGGGTAGAGCGTCCAGCCGGCGCCGGTCGGGCCTCCCGGTGCGAAGAAGCTCGCCACCAGCACCAGCACCGCCAGCAGGTAGATCCAGTAGGACAGCATGTTGGCATAGGGGAAGACCATGTCCCGAGCGCCAACCATCAATGGAATCAGATAGTTGCCGAAGCCGCCGAGGAACAGCGCGGTCAGCAGGTACACCACCATGATCATGCCGTGCATGGTGATGAACTGGTAATAGGCCTCGGGCGTGATGAAGTCGAACGTGCCGGGAAAGCCGAGCTGCAGCCGCATTAGCCAGGACAGCACCAGCGCCACCATGCCGATGGCGATCGCGGTTCCGGAATACTGGATGGCGATGACCTTGGCGTCCTGCGAGAAGACATACTTCGTCCACCAGCTGTGCGGATGGTAGAGATCCATCTCGGGAACTTCGGCTGGCGGAATCCCGTCAATGGCGCCGGGTGTGACATCGACCATGTGAACGCCTCCCTCTGCGTCGCCGGCGACCGTCAATATTCGGGCCGCATGCGGCGTATTCCGTTCGTATCCTCCCGCCGCTGCCCGGTGCGGGCAGCGGGCACCCTAATCCGCCAGGCTTGTCTGCTCCGGCGCCGTCAATTGCGCGAATGTCTGCTGCTCGCCGAGCCAGGCGACATAGTCTTCCTCGGTGTCGACCATCACTCCGCCGCGCATGTAGGCGTGGCCCTGGCCGCACAGTTCCGCGCACAGCACCTGGAAGGTGCCCGTCCGCGTCGGCGTGAACCAGAAATAGGTCACCGAGCCGGGGATCATGTCCATCTTTGCGCGGAATTCAGGCACGTAGAAATCATGCAGCACGTCGATCGACCGCAAGAGCATCTTGACCGGCTTGCCGACCGGCAGATGCAGGTCCGCCGCCTCGACCACGACGTCGTCCTGGCCGTTGGGGTCGTCGGGGATCAGCCCGAGCGGATTGTCCGCTGACACCAGCCGCGTCTCCGACTTGCCGAGCTTGCCGTCGGCGCCCGGCAGGCGGAAGCTCCACTGCCACTGCTGGCCGACCACCTCGACCTCGGTGGCGTCGTCCGGCACCTGCACGAACTGGTTCCAGACAAAAAGGCCGGGTACCAGCATGGCTGCCACGCCAATGGCCGTGATGACGGTCAGCCAGGTCTCGAGCTTGCGGTTTTCCGGTTCGTAGTCCGCCCTCTGGCCGTCCTTGTGCCGGAAGCGGAACACGCAATAGGCCATGAACAGCACGACGGCCGCGAACACGGCGCCGGTGATCCAGAATGTAACGATCAGTGTTTGGTCTATGTAGCCCCAGTTCGACGCAATGGGCGTCCACCACCAGGGACTGTAGAGGTGAAACAGGATCGACCCCGCCACCACCAGAACGAGTACAAGCGCTATGGCCATGCCCCGGTTCCTCCCTCGTACCCCGACGATGCTTGACCGTCGGATTACCTTGCAACCATAGCCCGAATCGGGGGTGAAATTCTAGTGCCGGACCCTGGGGAAGGTCGGGCCGGGCGCGGAGCGTTGCGCAGCAAGGGTTTTGCCGGCGAAGCGCCCGGAAATTGCTGCGCTGCACCGTGCGGTTGCAGGCAATTGCGGTCGTGTTGGTTTGCTCGCCTGACCCGCTTTTGGAGGGCCCCTGAGCCCCTGACGGATGCAGCAGCATGCAGTAGCGGCACGACTTCCAGCCTCAGCCCTTGCGGCGCGATACGCTGTCCAACTGCCCGCCGAAATAGGGCTCGAACACGGTCTCGAAGGCCTTCAGCGCCGCGCCGATTGCCTGGTGCATGTCGAGGTAGCGATAGGTGCCGAGCCGCCCGCCGAAATGCACGTTCGGCTCATCCGTGCTGCGTTCGAGATAGCGCCGGTAGAGCTGCTGGTCGCTGCCCGTGTCGATCGGGTAGTAGGGCTCGTCGCCGCGCCCAGCGAATCGGGAATATTCGTGTCCGATCAATGTCTTGGGTATGGTGTGCGGGCGTTCGGGGTTGAAGTGCCGGAACTCCATGATGCGCGTGTAGGGCACCTCTTCGTCGGCATAGTTCATGATCGCCGCGCCCTGGTAGTCCGGCGTCTCCTTCACCTCGAGTTCGATGTCGATGGTGCGCCAGCCGAGATCGCCTTCGGCAAAGTCGAAATAGCGGTCGATCGGCCCGGTATAGACCACCGGGACATCCTTCGGAATGCGGTCCTTCAGGTCGAAGAAGTCGATGCCGAGTCTGGTCTCGATCAGTGGATGCGCAAGCATCCGCTCGAAGATCGCCGTGTAGCCATCGAGCGGCTGGCCCTGGAATCGGTCGGCGAAATAGCCGTCCTCGAAGGTGAAGCGCACTGGCAGCCGGGCGATGATCTGCGGCGGCAGTTCGCGCGGATCGGTCTGCCACTGCTTGGCGCTGTATCCCCGGATCAGCGCCTCGTAGAGCGGTCGGCCGATCAGCGAGATCGCCTTTTCCTCCAGGTTGGCCGGCTGCCTGTCGCCGAGTTCGGCGGACTGTTCGGCAATCAGCGCGCGCGCCTCGTCCGGGCTGAATTTCCGTGCGAAGAACTGGCAGATCGTCGCCAGGTTGATCGGCACCGGATAGACCTTGTCGCGGTAAGTCGTGAAGCCGCGATGCCGGTAGTTGCTGAAGCCGCTGAAGCGGCCGAGATAGGACCAGACCTCCTCGTTCGAGGTATGGAAGAGATGCGGACCGTAGCGATGGATTTCGACGCCCGTCGCCGGATCGGTCTCGGAATAGGCATTGCCGCCGATGTGGTTGCGCCGGTCAATCAGCAGCACGCGCCGCCCCAGCTTGGCCGCGATGCGTTCGGCAAGCGTGGCGCCATAGAACCCGGCGCCGACGATTACCACGGCGGCTTCATTCAGCAACGCGTCGTCGAGGGTGTCCTGCGTCATGCCTTGTCCAAAATGATCTGCGACAGTTCGGCCGGCTTCGACCACTGCCTGCGTACCAGCCTGCGCAGCGCCTTGATGATGCGATCCTTCTGTCGCATTTGCGACTGCGCCATCAAGTAGTCGAGCGCCATGCGAATGCCGATGGCGCCCGGCGAGCGCCATTCCCGGCCGTTCATGTCAATCGCGCCATAGCAGGTCGGAAAGAGCGTACCGAGCCCGTAGCGCTGCTGCAGATCCTGCAGTTCGGCTTGCTGCGAGCGACCGAACCTCTCCATCGCCGAGGCCAGCACGATGCCCACCGGCCGTGTATGACGCATCACAAGCATATCGAATATCGCCGCCTTCCGGAAATTGTCCGGCGCGAGCCGGGTCCATAGCGAATCCAGCCCGAACCCGCTCATCGAGTTGGCGAAGAGCGGCAGGATGATCCTCAGCGTGTCGGCGTGGATGCAGGGCGCCATGATTTCGATTGTGTCGCTCCAGCGCAGCCGGAAGCTGCGGCAGTTCAGCATCGAAAGATGCGAATAGTAGCTGTCGAGCGTCAGCGAAGGCTGGGCGATGCTTAGCTTGTGCTTGCGCGTCAGGTCGAACATAGCCTCGATTGTCTGACGGTCCGCCTCGATGTCGTCGTCCGGGCACCAGAAGTAGTCGTAGCGCTCCAGCAATTCGGGCCGCTCAGCCAGCACCGCGTGGATGCCGTCCCACTTGCCACCCTTGAAATCGACCCTGTTTTCGCGGGGCAGGCGATGGGCGTCGGGATCGTCGCCGAAGTAGCTGACGATGAGGTCGAAGCGGCAGGCCGGGTGGTCGGCGCCCCAGCCCCTGTGCAGCGAGGCATCGCCAGCTCTCACGATAACCAGGTTCCGATGCGGGGAGTCAGCCGGCATTGACGAGCGCTCGCCTTTTCATCGCGGTGGGTGCGCTGGTCGGCCAAGGCCCGACCAGAAGGTCCATTTCCGCAACGCCGCCAATGATTGTCGAGCCTTGGGAGTCGGTATATGCACGCCGACCAGATGCATGACCCTTCCGAAATTGGCAACCCCGCCAAACTGATCGTTGTCACGCCGGCCGGCCGCGAGCGCTACCTCCGACTGTTGGCCCACTATGTGCTGGGCGAGCCGGTGGTCCACGAGTGGCACCTCTGGGACAATTGCCGCAACGAGCATGACCGCCGCTACCTGCACGAGCTCGCAGCTTCCGACCCTCGCTGCAAGATCAAGCAGCTTGACGGCGCCGATGGCGGCTTCAACGTCATCGGTGAGTTCTTCCGATTCTGCGACGACCCCGAGGCCTTCTACCTGCGCCTCGACGACGATGTGGTCTATCTCGAGCCCGGTTTCCTGGCGCGCTTTCTCCAGCGGGCGTTGGAACAGCGCGGCGCGGCATTGTGGTTTGCACCGCTCGTCATCAACAACGCGCTCTGCAACACGCGATCAAGCACCTGTCGCAGGTAAGGGTGGAAGGGCCTGTAACAGCACAGGCCATGTGCCCGTCGGCCTGGGCCCATGCGAGCTTCCCCGCGGCAATGCATCCGGTGCTGATCGAGGCGGCGCAAAGCGGCCGGCTGGCGCAGTTCAGGGTGCCGGACAGGGAGGTGCGGCTTGCCCGCCTTTCCATCAACGCGATCGGTTTCTTCGGGTCGGAGATCGTCGATCTGGGCGATCTCTTCCACGCCATGGGCGGCGAGGAGGAAGAATGGCTTTCGGCTTCGCTGCCGACGATACTCGACCGCCCGGGCCGGATCTTCGGCGATCTCATCGCCGCGCATTTCAGCTTCTATCCGCAGGAACGGGATCTGCTGAAGACGGATATTCTCGACCGATACTACGCGCTCGCCGGTCTGCCCGCTCCTCGGTACGAAAAGCCGGTCGACAGGGTCAGGCTGAAGGACCGCCTGCGGCCCTGGCGCAGGAAGAAAAAGCCGGAACTGCCGCACTACTCGATCTCTCGCTGGCGGACGGGCCGGGCGCCTGATCCCGAGGCGTCCATGCATCCCGCAGGCCGATCCTACGAACCCGTGCGCGCGAAACTGTCGATCATGCCGTCGATGCGTTCCAGCATGAAGGGGAAGAACGGGTTGGAAGTGACGCGCAGCAGCGAGCCTGGCGGCACGACCAGCACGTTTTCCTCGCCGTGCCAGGCCAGCCGGCCGAGATGGATGCCGAAATTCTCGTCCGGGTTGGGATTCTCGCCATAGAGCGAATCCTTGACGGGGAAGGGCAGTGACAGGTGCGACATCGAGTAGGTGTTCTCGGGATAATAGAGCCTGAGCGCACGCGAATGCTCGGCGACCGTGCCCGCTTCGGTCACGTTTTCCGCAACCTCGGCGGTCAACGGCCCGACATTGGAGATGATGGTCGAGCGGTAGCGCCGCTCGGCGGGTGGCATCATCTGGCGCATCAGCCCTTCGGCGCCCTTGTTCAGCAGCGGCCCGAACTCGGCCGCCCGGTTGATGTCGAACAGCACCAGTTCGCTGCCGTTGGCCGGCAACTGGGCGTAGAGCACGTTGATCAGCGCGCCGACATTGACCGTCGCGTCGACGATCGACTGGAAGGTCAGGATCTGCGGCAGGTCCGCGATCTTGCCGCTGCGCGCCACATTGCCGATCTGCCGCTGCAGCGCCATCGTCAGCTGGTATGACTGGCGCGCACCGTTGACCGGGAAGGAGTTGTACTTGAACGGATTGTACTCCGGCAGCACCGACAGCCAGGACGCCTTGACGAAAGCCGGGAAGATCGCCGGCAGCCCAGCCAGCCCGGCAAACCGGGCATAGGCGCTGACGCCGATCATCGGCGACACCAGCACGAGGCGGTCGGGCTTGGGCAGGCGCTGGTCCTCCGGGCTGTCCAGCGTGTCGAGCGTATACTTCAGCGCCAGCGCGCCGCCATTCGAATAGCCGACGATATGCAAAGGCACGAAGGGCCCGGCCTTGTGGATCGCCTCGCGCACGGCCATCCGCGTCGTCGCCATCCACTCTTCCCATTCCACTTCGGTCAGGCCGCCCGGAACCGTGCCGTGGCCCGGCATGCGCGGCACCACCGCCAGGAAACCCATGTCGCGATAGTGCTCGGCGAAATGGCGCATGCTGTAGGGACTGTCGGTCAGCCCGTGCAGCAGCACCGCGGCGCCTGTCGGCACGCCTTCGGGCGCCAGCTCGTAGGAGCGGTTCCAGTTGGTCGCGAACTTGCCGGGATAGAGCGCGCTGCCCTCGAAGTAACGGTTTTCCGGCACCTGGTCCTCGACCGGCAACTGGTCGGTCACCTCGGCCTTCATCGACTGGAAGATCGCCTCTTCGGCGCCGAGATAGCCCTCCCAGTCCGTGGCGTCGATTTCGGCGACGGACAGTTCTTCCGGCACGAAGGTGTGCCAGGGCTCGAGCGGCGGACCGGTAAGCGAATCATAGACGCGGACGCCGAGCACCGTTGCGATGCACAGCAGCACCGGCAGCGCGGCCAGGGCTGCGGTGCGCACAGCCCGCCTGTTCGCCAGTTCCCTCAGCACCGAGCGCATGGAAGCCATTCAGCCGCGTCCTCCGCCGCCAAGAACACACGAATGGCGCCGGCAAGACAAGGGCCGGCTGCTGCCGGTCCCCAGATGGGCTCTGCCGGATTCCGCTTGATCCGCCGGGCCGAAACCGGCATGGCTCCGCGCAGCGGCCGGTCGGTCGCCGCCCCAGCCGCAAGCGAGTTTCCGCATGAGCCGCCTCGACAGTTTCATCCGTCGCCTCGTCGCCCAGCGCGAGATTCTGGACATGATCTGCCGGGACATGCCCTTGCCCGACGGCGTCGTCATCGAGCTCGGCCTCGGCAACGGTCGTACCTACGACCATCTGCGCGAGCGCCTCCCGGGCCGGCGCATTATCGCCTTCGACCGTGCGCTCGGCGCCCACAAGGCATCGACGCCGGAGCCGGAAAACCTCGTCATCGGCGAGATCGACGCGACGGCGAAGGCGTTCTTCGGCATCGGCGCGGCGCTGGTTCATGCCGACATCGGCAGCGGCTATGACGATCTCGACCTGGTCAACCTCGCCTGGCTGCCTGAAGTCACCGTGGAACTGCTGGGTCCAGGGGGCATTGCGGCGAGCGGCGTGAGGCTGAAGCATCCGTCGCTCGAGCCGCTGCCGCTGCCGGCGGGCATCGCCGAAGATCGCTACTTCATCTATCGCAAGCGGCAATAGCAGGGCTGCCTGACCAGGGTTTCCTGCTCGCGCTCAGGCGAGGGCAGGGCGGTACCTTGCGCCAATCCTGTTCGGCCGGCTCAGCCAGCGTTCGGCAACCAAAGCCTACGCGTAGCGTCTCAGCTCATCCACTGTCCGCCATCGACATTGTAGGTCTGCGACACGATGTAGTCGGCCTCGGACGAGGCGAGGAAAACCGCCATGCCGGTGAGGTCGTCGGGCGTCGCGAAACGGCCGGCCGGCACGCCCGCGGCCACTTCCGCCTTCTTCTGCCCCGGCTTCTTGCCTTCCAGCCTGGCAAACATCGAATCGACATGCTCCCAGTGCTCGCCGTCGACGACGCCGGGCGCGATGGCGTTCACGTTGATGCCGTGCCTGATCAGGTTCAGCCCGGCCGACTGCGTCATCGAGATCACCGCCGCCTTGGTCGAACAGTAGACCAGGACCAGGCTTTCGCCGCGCCGTCCGGCCTGCGAGGCCATGTTGATGATCTTGCCGCCATGGCCCTGGGCGATCATCTGTCTGGCGGCGGCCTGCATGGTGAAGAGCGTGCCTGCCACGTTGACGGCATAGAGCTTTTCGTAGCTTGCACGGGTGATATCGACTGTCTCGGCCGCGTCGAAGAGAGCGGCGTTGTTGATCAGGATGTCCAGCTTGCCGGCCCGTGCGACCACGGCCGCGACTGCCGCGTCGATGCTGTCCTGCTGCGTCACGTCGAGCTCTACCGCATAGGCGGCGTCGCCGATGGCGGCCGCGGCGGCCTGCGCAGCCTCGAGATTGATGTCGCCGATGGCAACGGTCGCGCCCTCGCGCGCATAGGCCTCGGCGAAGCCGCGACCGATGCCGCGCGCTGCGCCGGTGATGAGGGCGGACTTTCCTTGCAGGCGGGTCATTGGCTCTCAGTATCCATTGTTGTTTGCGGGTGCGCTCGCCTGTGGAGCGGCAGGCGCGGATCAGTCTGCGTGCGTCTCGCATCCCCGCTTGGGTGGCGAAGGCGTTCGCTCTGCAAGCTAGACGAAGCGCGGCAGGCTAGCGAGTCCCCCAACCCTGTTCGCGAACGCGAGGGCATGGCGTCATTGCGGGGCCCGATGCGGGGGCACCGGCAATGGGCGCAATCGTGCAGGCCATGCCGGACGCCGTCAAATCACTGTGGAACGTCAGTCCCCGCGAACATCGGCGCTATGCGCTGACGCAACCGGTCGGTGACGATAGCCCGAAAATCCTGCAGGCGGGCGAGGGCGGCGGCTGACACGGGCCCTGCTAGGCCTCTGGAACTGCACGGTATGACGCAACTGGTGCCGATCGACGCTGCGGGTTACATTGCAGACGATTGATCGAAACAGCGCACACTCCTAGCCTGCGCGTGGAGCTTCTGACGAAAGGAATCACGAATGGACCTTGGTGTTCCACTTATTGAATACGACCTGGTGGATATTGACGATCTCAGACAGGCAATGAAGGCGCAGTCCGCTTCATATTGGGAGATCGATCAGGTGAACCGTGCCGCCTTGGCAGGAAGCAGGCCTGGAAATGCGGTCTTTTTCTACAATGACAAGCCAGCATTCGCAAGAAAACGGTCGATGGACCAACTTCAGTCCGGTGTCCTAAATGTACTTCGATACGGCAACCGTCCTCTGTTCCGTGAAGTCGACGCAATCATTCAAAATCATATCAAGCCAAAATTTCCAGATTGCGATCCGATAAGGGTGCAACTCGCCGAACTGCCGCCGCGCGAGGTTATTTCTCCCCATCGCGATATGCATATCCTGACCAAGATGCATCGACTGCACATCCCGATCGTGACGCACGAGGACGTAGTTTTTATTATTCAAGGGAGAAGATTCTATCTGGAACCCGGTCGCTTGTACGACCTTAATAATGCTGTCGAGCATTCCGTCGAGAACAACAGCGATGTGATGCGGATTCATCTGTTGGTCGATATGCTGCCCAACAAGCTGGCCCGTGCGACCTATCACGACAGCGAAAGCGCAATGCGTTCAGTCGTGGGCTGAACATACGCGACTTCCAAGTCTATCCGGCAGCCGTTGCAGGTCGATAGCGGATTAGAGCTCTGCTAGATCGCCCAGCGACTTGATCAGCGGCTGGATCTTGTTTTCGTATTTTTTCCAGCGCTTGACGGACGATGCGTAGATCGGCTGCCTGACCTGCCAGCGGCTCGGCGTGATGACCGAACGCTCGTTCTCATAGTAGCGCAGGCAGGCATCGTCCCAGGGCAGGCCGAGGAAGTCGATGAGCCGGCGTGTCTCGGCCTCCTGGTCGGAAACCATGGTCTCGTAGCTGCACCGGTATATCCGGTCGCCCAGCAGTTCGTGCCAGTGGCGCATCAGCCGGTTGTATTCACGGTAATAAAGGCCGAGCGTCTCAAGATCGGTATTGTAGCCGTGTTTTTCGTTGAAGGTGTTGAAAAAGCACGAGATACAGTTGTCGATCGGGTCGCGCGTGCAATGGATGATCTTCGCATTCGGATAGACCAGCGCGATCATGCCAGCGTGCTGGAAATTGTGCGGCATCTTGTCGATGATGCGAGCCGCCGACGGAGCAAGGCCTCGAAGATAGCCCAGATATTCCCGCGCTGCTGACTGCGATTCGGCCATCGTCAGCGCCTGCGGATGCTTCTGGATCGCGCCGTTTGGGCCTCTGGCATAGCCGATCCGCTGCAGCGCAAAGCTCAGCTTCGTCAGTTCACCTGCGCCATGGACCGCAGGGTGGCTGGCGCAAATCTGCTCGGTCAGCGTGGTTCCCGAGCGCGGCATCCCGACGATGAAGACGGGCACCTCGGAGGGATCGCCGAAACCTTCTTTCGACTTCAACAAGGCCGGCGTGAAGGCGGCGATCAACGTGTCGACCCGGCGGCGATAAGCCTCGACATCGAAGGCGTGGCCGCTCGCAAGCTTGCTGGCCTGGAATTCGTCGATCGCCTCGTCACTACGGCCGAGATCGTTGAGGATCTTGCCGGCTGCGTGGTGCAACAGAACGATCTCCTTGGTCTCGAGGTCCGGCTTCTGGAGTTCCTTCAGGATTGAACCCAGCTCCGCAGGTTCGGTCGAGAACTTCTTCGTGTCCGCAAGGGACCTCAGCGAGGCCGCAACGCTGAAACCCTTGGAAATGCTCTCACGCAGCAGCTCCGCCGCCTCCTCCATCCTGCCGAGGCTGATCAGAGCGGTCGCATGGTCGAAGCGTACGGTCGGGTGGTCGGGCAGCAGCTTCCGCGCCTTCTCGAATACCGGCAACGCAAGCTCGGCATTGCCCGATCTGGTGTAGCACCGCCCAAGCGAGCAATAGGCCCCACTAAGTCCTGGTTTCAGCGCCAAGGCCCGCTGGAAGTGCTTTATCGCGTCATCGAACTCGCGGGCGTCCTCGCAGGTTCCCGCCAGCACCATGTGGGCTTCGGCGGCATTCGGCTTCACCTCGACGGCCTTCTTGAAGAAGGTAATGGCCAATGGGAGGTCGCCGACTGCACCGGCCAGGGAGCCCGACAGCAGAAGCGCCTGGGCATTGCGGGGCTCGCGCTGAAGGACCGCCACGCACAGCTTTTCGGCCGGCCTGAATTCTCCGCGGTCGTGATGCGCCTTGGCCATCTGCAGTGCCTGGTCGATGCCGCTTCTTGACGGCGCCTGACGCTGCACGGGACGGCTGGCCTGCTTGAGATGCTTCGCGAAGGCGGGGGGTAATCTGCTCATGGGGTCTGCCTACCAACAAGGGGGTGCCGAATCCAGTGCCATAGGAAGGCAAGGTCGCCAGCGCGAGTTTCGAACGAATCTCCGGGGAATGCAAAGGACAGCCCGGGCTGGCGGAGAGGAAGGGATTCGAACCCTCGAGAAGCTTTTGACCTCTACTCCCTTAGCAGGGGAGCGCCTTCGACCACTCGGCCACCTCTCCGTTGCCGCGGTGGATAAAGAAAACGCCGCGCACAATCAATAAGCCGGGAGCCAGAAAGCCGATAATTCGGCGAATCGGACGCATTGCCCTGCATTTGCAGGCCTTGCCGGTGGAATCATCGCCTGCCGGGTCGCTGCCCGTAGTGACGGGATGGCCCCCGATGCCCGTTTGGGACGCCTGATAGTTAACCGAACCTTTCCGCCCCCAGGCAAATCGTGTCATTTGTGCAACATCGCTTCGGGATAGCGGCGCAGGGAGGGCAAACCGGGCCAGATGGTGATTGAACCGCGGCGCTCCATGAGTAATGTCGGGTTCGAAGGAGCCGCGCGGTGTGCGTCTTTTTCAGTAATTGGGGATGGGGCAGGGAACGCTGTCCTTCAGCAAAAAAATACCCAGACCCGCTTTTTAACTTTTGACTGGAGGTCAGAAAATGAACATCAAGAGCCTGCTTCTCGGCTCCGCTGCGGCTTTCGTCGCAGTATCCGGCGCTCGCGCCGCCGATGCGGTCGTGATCGCTGAGCCCGAGCCGATGGAATACGTTCGCATCTGCGACACCTACGGCGTCGGCTTCTACTACATCCCGGGCACCGAGACCTGCTTGAAGGTTTCCGGCTACCTGCGTTACGACATCGGCGTCGGCTCGCTCGGTCACCAGGATGTCTTCGACAAGGGCGACATCCAGGATTACATCAACGCTAATCCCGGTTCCGATGTTCTCGACGCTCTTGACGACGGCGACATCGACACCAACGACACCTACAAGAAGCGCGCCCGTTTCGCCCTGCGTGCAGACGCCCGTTCGGAAACCGAACTCGGCACCCTGCGCATCTACGCCCAGGTCAACTTCAACTGGGACACGCAGAAGGTCAGCACCGTCACCGAGACATTTGATTACGACTACACCTACGACTTCAGCCCGTATGGCTGGACGACCACGGCCAACACCTGGGCCCTGAACCACGCCTATATCGAGCTCGGCGGCTTCCGCGTCGGCAAGACCGACTCGCTGTTCTCGACCTTCACTGGCTACTCGTCGGGCGTTTCGAACGACGGTCTCGTTGCTTACGGTCCTTTCGACACCCACCAGATCGCCTATAGCTGGAACGGTGGCAACGGCTTCAACGCCGCGGTTGCCCTCGAAGAAGCCAACAGCATCACCTACACGCTCGACAGCTACGTGCCTAACGTGGTTGGCGGCATCGGCTACACCGGTGGCTGGGGTGGCGTTTCGTTCGTCGCCGCTTACGACTCGGTTTACGAAGAAGGCGCTTTCAAGGGTCGCATCGACTTCAACGCCAACGACATGATCTCGCTCTTCGTCATGGCCGGTTACGACACGGCTGATGCGGATCTCGGCAACCTGAACTTCTACGCTCCTTGGGGCGGTTCGTGGGCTGTCTGGGTCGGCGGCGCATGGAAGTTCAACGAGAAGGCTACGATGAACTTCGAAGTCGGCTACGACGACTACGAGAACTTCTCGGTCGCAGCCAACGTCGACTACGAGCTGGTGCACAACTTCCACGTCATCCCGGAAGTCGTCTACACCGACAACTTCGACCAGGACAATGCTGACGAGTGGGGTGGTTTCCTCCGCCTCCAGGCCAACTTCGGCGGTTGATCCGTCTAGGCTGACAGTCTGAAGTGATTGGGCCCGCGCTCCTTGAGCGCGGGCCCTTTCCGTTTCTGTCGCAATAGGCCCTGAATCTTGACGACCGACGCAGTTGACCTGGCCGGCCAATCGGGTTGACCAGCTTCCGCCCAGGTTCGGATGTGCTGATCTGCTGCTAGTGCTTTGTCTCGGCCCGCGCCAGGAATGCCGCGATTGTATCGGGCAGGGTGCCGGTCTCGAGCAACGGCGGATGGCCCTGGCCTTCCACAATCACCGTCTCGCAGTCCGGATGCCGCTTTGCCATCGCCTCGAGCGTTGCCTTCGACAGCAGCTTCGAATTCTCGCCCCTGATCGCCAGCATTGGCACGCCGCACAGGCCTTCGAACTGCTGCCACATGTCCGGCAGCGGCCGGTTCAGGTTGAGCCCCTTGATGGTCTTCAAGAGCGCCGGATCGAAATCGCGTTGCGGCTTGCCGCTCTGCTCGCGGTAGATCGCAGCGGTGAAGCGCACCCAGTCGTCGTCGCTGAGGGCGGGAAAGGCTGCGCCGTGCGCCGCGCGCTGCACGGCAATTGCGTCGGCCATGGTGGCGGCGCGCGGCGCCCGCGTCAGGTAGGACCTGATATGGGCAAGGCCTTCGCCCTCCAGCACCGGGCCGACATCGTTGAGCACGATGGAGGCGAACAGCGTTGGCCGCATGCTGCCGAGCATGTGGATGATCAGGCCGCCGCGCGATGTGCCGATGAAATGGCCGCGCTCGATGCCTGTCGCCGTCAGTCCAGCGACGATGTCGCCGGCCTCGACCACGATATTGTAGTTCTGCCAGTTGCGATCGAAGGCCGAGCGCCCGCGTCCGCGGTAGTCGAAGGCCACCACCTTGCGCGGCGTCTCCGCGTGGCGCGACAGGTAGAGAGCCAGTTCGTGGAAATCGCGCGCGTTGCGCGTCAGTCCCGGCAGGCAGATGACCGGTTCGGCCGTGTTGTTGCCCTCGCCATAGAGGCGCAGGTGAAGCTGCAGCCCGTCGCTGGACGTGTAGAATCTATCGGAAAAGCCAGGTTCGGACGTCATGGTGCCTCTGGTCTGATTGCGGAAGGCCATAGCGTGGATAGTCTGACCACGCAGGTTCGGAATCTTTATCTGCTCCTCGGCGGCAGAGGAAACGATTTCAAGGCGTTAGCCCGATCCAACTGAAGGACGATGCTTCAGGGAATCGAATATGCGGCGATATTACAAGCACTTTATCCACGCCCTTCCAAGCACGCGCATATTACTCGCATCTCCTGCACGGGAACGCGGGGTCGCGAACCGGGCGAGCGTGGCAGGAGACGGCGCCGGGTGGCTGCGCGAAACGGTGGCGCGGTTGGACATTGTCATCCACACACCCGGGCCCTGGCCGAGGCATGTGCGTGAAACTCGTTGCTCCCT
>JAHJHT010000004.1 GCA_018823835.1 Alphaproteobacteria bacterium
AGGGAGCAACGAGTTTCACGCACATGCCTCGGCCAGGGCCCGGGTGTGTGGATGACAATGTCCAACCGCGCCACCGTTTCGCGCAGCCACCCGGCGCCGTCTCCTGCCACGCTCGCCCGGTTCGCGACCCCGCGTTCCCGTACAGGAGATGAGGGCATTATGCGCGCGACCGCAAAAGCGTGGATAAAAAGCGTGAAAGATAATTTGCAGGCGGATCGCAGCCTCAGCGCGTGCGCTTCAGCCAGCCGACCAGCATGACGCCGGCCAGCGCCGCGGCGAGGCCGTACCAGGTGACGGCATATTGTAGGTGGTTGTTGGGGAGCTCGACGATGGTGACGCCGCCTGCCGGCCAGCCGCCGGGGTTGGGCGCATCGTTTGCGTCGATGAAGAAATGCAGCACGTCCGCACCGGCCGGGAGGCCGGCACTCGCCGCCATTGCGTCGAGATCCTTCCAGTAAAATACGTTCTTGGCCGGATCGTTGTCCGGGACCAGCGAGGACGGCTTCTCGGACAGACGGTCGCGGGCCAGGCCGGTGACCGCGACCTCGCCCTCGACCTGGCCGGCCGGGCGCCTGGCGGCGTCCTTGAGATCGTAGGGCACGAAGCCGCGGTTGACGAAGACGATGCGCGCGTCGTCGAGCAGCATCGGCGTATAGACGAAGAAGCCCGACTTGCCCTGATGGGTGGCGAGGAAATGGCGCTCGCCTTCGTGCAGGAAGCGGCCTTTGGCAGCGACCGGCCAATAGTCGAGGGCCGCGCCCTCGGCCGCCTTCTCCTCGATGGCGGCAAGCGGCAACGCCGGGGCGTCGATGCGTTGAGCGATCGTCGCGACCAGCGCTTCCTTCCACTGCAGGCGCTGCACCTGCCAGGTGCCGAGGGCCAGCAGGACGGCTATGGCCGGCACGCCGAACAGCAGGGCGAGCCAGACGATCCGCCGGGAGGCGGGCCTTGTGTCGGCGCTGTCCATGCTCACCGGTCCAGGCGGCCTTCCGCGGCCTTGTTGGCGTATTGCAGCGTCACCAGCATGCCCTTGATGAGGCGCAGGGCGCCGAGGCCCAGCACCACCGTCAGCGGTACCCAGAGGATGAAATGCACCCAGAGCGGCGGGTTGAGGGTGACCTCCATCCACAGCGCCAGCCCGACGACGATGAAGCCGATGATCAGGATGACGAAGACGGCCGGCCCGTCGCCGGCATCGGCGAAGGAATAGTCGAGACCGCAATTGTCGCATTCGGGGGCAATGTTGAGGAGGCCCGAGAAGAGCCTTCCCTTGCCGCAGCGCGGGCAGCAGCCCTTGAGGCCGGCCACGATGGGCTCGACGGGAGGATAGCCCGTGTTGTCGTTCATAGCCTGTTCCCGGTAGGGGTGACGTTCTCGAAGTTCGCCCAATTCACGTCCGCTGGATGATTGCCCGTGCGACCGCCATGCCTGCCGGCGGGCGACGTCACGCAAAACCTGTTGGGCAGGGTCTATCACCCGGGGCCCGCCCGGTCGACGTTACGCGTTGCCGCAGCGCCCCGGGATGCCCAAGGCTGGTCCACAAAAGCAAAGAGGCGACCGCGTTGCCGCGGCCGCCTCTCTTTCGTTGGTGTCGGGCGTCAGTGACCGTGGGCGATCGGCGCGCCGATCGAGGCCCAGACGTAGATGTTGGCAAAGAGGAACAGCCAGACCACGTCGACGAAGTGCCAGTACCAGGCAGCCGCCTCGAAGCCGAAATGCTGCTTCGACGTGAAGTCGCCCTTCATCGCGCGGATCAGGCAGACCAGCAGGAAGATGGTGCCGACCAGAACGTGGAAGCCATGGAAGCCGGTCGACATGAAGAAGGTCGCGCCGTAGATCGAATCCTGGAAGCCGAACGGGGCGTGGATGTACTCGTAGGCCTGCACCATGGAAAACAGCGCGCCGAGCCCGACTGTCAGGATCAGGCCGTTGATCAGGCCCTTGCGGTCGTCATGCAGCAGCGCGTGGTGCGCCCAGGTGACCGTCGTGCCGGACAGCAGCAGGATGATGGTGTTGTAGAGCGGCAGGTGGAAGGGATCGAGAACCTCGATGCCCTTGGGCGGCCAGACACCGCCGGTGAAGGCGTCACGCGCATATTGCTGGGTTTCGCCGGGGAACAGGCTGGCATCGAAGAAGGCCCAGAACCAGGCGACGAAGAACATCACCTCGGAGGCGATGAACAGGATCATGCCATAGCGCAAATGCAGCGAGACGACCGGCGTGTGATGGCCCTCGTGGCTCTCCTTGATGGTGTCCGACCACCAGGCGAACATGGTGTAGAGCACGATCGCCAGGCCGATGAAGAAAAGCCATGGCGAGGCCAGGTTGATGCCGAACAGGGCGAACTCGTTGCCCTTCAGATACTGCATCCAGGCGACGCCGCCGATCGCCATGACGAAGGCGCCGACCGAGCCGATGAAGGGCCAGGGGCTGGGGTCGATGATATGATAGTCGTGGTCCGGTTTTGCGTGTGCGTCTGCCATGTCAGCCCCCGAGATTCTCTTCGGTATTAATGAGTGTGGATGTGCCTTCCGCCCGCGGCGCCTCTGCCACCGGCTTCGGCGTTTCGATCGGGAAGAAGGTGTAGGAAAGCGTGATCGTGGTGATGTCCTTGAGTTCGGGCGCATCGACGATATCGGGATCGACGTAGAAGACGACCGGCATGTCGATCGTCTCGCCAGGCTTCAGGGTGGTGTCGGTGAAGCAGAAGCATTCGACCTTGTTGAAGTAGGAGCCGGCGAATTCGGGCGTCACGTTGTAGGTGGCGCGGCCGGACGTCGTCGTCGGAAACGGGTTGGAGGCGGTGTAGTGCGCCTGCGCCGTCTCGCCGATCTTCATCGAGACCTCGCGCGCCACCGGCTTGAAGGTCCAGGGCAGGCCGCCCGAGACGTTGGCGTCGAAGCGCACCGTGATCTTGCGGTCGAGAACCCGGTCGGAATACTGCGTGGCGCGCTGCGTGGTGCCGCCATAGCCGGTGACCTGGCAGAACATCGCGTAGAGCGGCACGGCGGCATAGGCCATGCCGATCATGCCGCCGAAGAATGCGACGCAGACCACCGCCACCATGCGGTTGGCATGGCTCTTCCTCTTGTCGTCGGCTGTCCTCGTGTCGGTCATGCGCTGCTCACATGGCCCGGTCGAGAATGCCCGGACCGAACTTGGCGATCGTGGCGACGTAGAAGATGATGACCAGCGCAAAAAGCGCCAGGCCGATCGCCACCGAGCGGCTGCGGCGCGCCCTCTTCTGGCTGGCGGTGAGGGTAACGAGTTCGTTTTCCATGATTATGCTCCGCTTATCATGAACGCCCGCTGCGCCACTGCGTCAGCGAGATAGGCGGCGAAGATCCCGAACAGATAGAGCAGCGAATAGGCAAAAAGCGACTTGGCAGGCTTCATAACCTCGTCGCCCTCGGGCATCTGGAGGACCTTCCAGGAATAGTGCACGAAGCCGATGCCGAGTGCGGCCGCCACCAGGCCGTAGCCGGCGGTAGTGTAGCCGAGCACCCAGGGCAGAACGCCGCTGACAGCCGTCAGGACGGCATAGGCGAGCATCTGGCGGCGCGTCGACAGGGAACCGGCGACATTGGGCATCATCGGAATGCCGGCGCGGCCGTATTCGCCCGACTTGAACAGCGCCAGCGCCCAGAAATGGGGCGGCGTCCAGAGGAAGATGATGAGGAAGAGGATGACGCTCTCGAGGCTCACATTGCCGGTCGCCGCAGCCCAGCCGATGACCGGCGGGATGGCGCCGGCAGCACCGCCGATGACGATGTTCTGCGGCGTCGAGCGCTTCAGCCACATCGTATAGATGACGGCGTAGAAGAAGATGGTGAAGGCAAGCAGCGTCGCCGAAAGCCAGTTGACCAGCACGCCGAGCGTCATCACCGCAAGCACAGACAGGATGAGGCCGAAGGCCAGTGCCTCGGCCGGACGGACGCGGCCCGACGGGATGGGACGGCCGCGGGTGCGCGTCATGATCGCGTCGATATCGGCGTCGTACCACATGTTGAGCGCGCCCGAGGCGCCGGCGCCGATGGCGATGGCCATGATGGCGATGACGGCGAGCACCGGGTTGAGCGTGGCGGGCGCCGCGACCATGCCCACGAAGGCCGTGAACACGACAAGCGACATCACTCGAGGCTTCAGGAGCTCGATGTAGTCGCCAGCCGTGGCTTCGGACATTTGCCGGCCGGCATCGTCAAAAGCTGTCTTGTCCACAAGGGCCATTCTCGGGCAGTCCGATCTTTCCTTCAAGGCGAAACTGCCGGTCTCCCGGCAGTTTCATTGGTGCGTCAGATTACTTGATCTTCGGCAGCTGCTCCCACTGGTGGAAGGGCGGCGGCGACGAAAGCTGCCATTCGAGCGTGGTGGCGCCCGGACCCCAGGGATTGTCGCCGGCGATGCGCTTCTTGGCGAAGGCTTCCCAGACACCGTACAGGAAGATCACGACGCCGAAGGCCGACAGGTAGGAGCCGTAGGACGAAATGGCGTTCCAGCCGGCAAAGGCGTCCGGATAGTCGATGTAGCGGCGCGGCATGCCGGCGAGGCCGAGGAAATGCTGCGGGAAGAACACCAGGTTGACGCCGATGAACGTGACCCAGAAGTGGGTGCGCGCGACGAAGGGCGAGTACATGTAGCCCGTCATCTTCGGGAACCAGTAGTACCAGCCGGCGAAGATCGCGAAGACCGCGCCGAGCGACAGCACGTAATGGAAGTGGGCGACCACGTAGTAGGTGTCGTGCAGCGAGCGGTCGAGACCGGCATTGGCGAGCTGCACGCCGGTGACGCCACCGACGGTGAACAGGAAGATGAAGCCGATCGCCCACAGCATCGGCGTGCGCATGGAGATCGAACCGCCCCACATGGTGGCAATCCACGAGAAGATCTTCACGCCCGTCGGCACCGCGATGACCATCGTGGCGAAGACGAAATAGCGCTGCGTGTCGAGCGACAGGCCGGTCGTGTACATGTGGTGGGCCCAGACGATGAAGCCGACCGCACCGATGGCGACCATTGCGTAGGCCATGCCGAGATAACCGAACACCGGCTTGCGCGAGAAGGTCGACACGATGTGGCTGACGATGCCGAAGCCCGGCAGGATCAGGATGTAGACTTCCGGGTGACCGAAGAACCAGAACAGGTGCTGGAACAGGATCGGGTCGCCGCCGCCGTCAGGCGCGAAGAAGGTCGTGCCGAAATTGCGGTCGGTGAGCAGCATGGTGATGCCACCCGCCAGAACCGGCAGCGACAGGAGCAGCAGGAAGGCGGTGATGAGCACCGACCAGGCAAACAGCGGCATCTTGTGCAGCGTCATGCCCGGCGCGCGCATGTTGAAGATGGTGGTGATGAAGTTGATGGCGCCGAGAATTGACGACGCGCCGGCGATATGGATCGACAGGATGGCCAGATCCATGGCCGGTCCGGGCTGCCCGGATGTCGACAATGGCGGGTAGATGGTCCAGCCGCCGCCGACGCCGTAAGCGCCCGGCGCGCTCGGCACGAAGGCCGAGATGATGAGCAGCAGGAAGGCCGGCGGGAGCAGCCAGAAGGAGATGTTGTTCATGCGCGGGAACGCCATGTCCGGGGCACCGATCATGATCGGAACCATCCAGTTGGCGAAGCCGCCGATCAGCGCCGGCATGACCATGAAGAAGATCATGATCAGCGCGTGCGCCGTGGTGAAGGCGTTGTACATGGACTTGCCGCCATCGAGCGCGGCGTCGCCTTCAAGGCCGTAGACCATGCCGGCCAGGCCGTGGAAGATCTGGATGCCTGGCTCCTGCAGCTCCATGCGCATGACGACGGAGAGCGCGCCACCGATGATGCCCGCGGTGATCGCGAAAATCAGGTAGAGCGTGCCGATGTCCTTGTGGTTGGTCGAATAGACCCAGCGAACCCAGCCGTGGTACGGCTTGTGATCGTGGTCGTCGTGAGCTGCAGCGCCTGCCATGTTCCGTTCCCTGATCCCTGTCCGTGTGCCTGTCAGTTGCCCGCGTCGGCAACTCTTGCGGCACCCTCGATTTCCGCCATCAACGCCTTGTTTGCGCCGCCGAGATCGCTTCGGGCGGCTGCCAGCCAGGTCTCGTACTGCGTGTCGTTGACCACGCGGATAGCGATGGGCATGAAGGCGTGGTCCTTGCCGCAAAGTTCGGAGCACTGGCCGTAATAGAGGCCTTCCTTGGTGGCGTTGAACCAAACCTCGTTGATGCGGCCCGGCACGGCGTCGGTCTTGATGCCGAAAGCCGGCATGGCAAAGGCATGCAGAACGTCGCTTGCGGTCACCAAGACGCGAACCATGGTGTTGACCGGAACGACGACCTCGTTGTCGACGGCGAGGAGGCGCGGGTACACCGCACGGTCTTCCTTGCCGGCCGAGGCCCTGTCATCATCCTGCAGGATGGCCGCGTTGAAGGAGAGCGGCTCCTCGACCTGGTACTCGTAGTCCCAGTTCCACTGGTTTCCGGTCGCCTTGATCGTCAGCTTGGCTTCTTCCGGCGGCGTGTACTGGGCGGTCAGCAGCTGGAAGGACGGCACTGCGATGAACAGCAGAACGACAACCGGCGCGATCGTCCAGATCACCTCGATCATCGTGTTGTGGCTGGTGCGCGAGGGATTCGGATTAACGCTGGCGCGGTACTTCAGAATGACCCAGGCCAGCAGCGCCAGAACGAGCAGCGTGATCGGAATGATGAACCACAGCGTGTATTCCTCGAACCACGTGATCTGACGCATGATGTCCGTGGCGGCAGGCTGGAATCGCATCTGCCAATCCACCGGCTGCGCCGCAAGCGCTGCCGCAGGTGCGAAAATCGCACCGATCGTGCCCGCCGTTGCAAGAAGTCTTCTCATAGACCTGTTCATCTCCTGCTGCCGTTCAGCCCGACCCCTCAATGCCTGGCCAAGCCTTCACGGGAATCCCGTTCGTGCCCGGTTGGTTCAAACCATACTCTCTTTGCGACCGCAAGAAAGGAGCAGCCAATACCGTGCGGCATTTTTGCGCGACTGCCTGACGGCCGGAGCAATGGGTACTGTGGCGTTGTGTCCGTCTTGCCGGACAGAAGCCGGTTTCGACCGCTGGCTGGTCGCCGCAAGCGGGGCTCAGCGGGGCTGCCGCAGGCCCCGCGGCCGCACACATGAAGGATGCCGAAGATCGTAGATTGGCCAAAAAATGTCCCGACCGGTCAAAAATTGTATCGCCAAATGTCGCAATTCGGGCAAATTGACCGTGAAGAAGGAACAAACGGCCCTGCCCTGCTGGTTCGGGGGCGGGGTTATCCTATAGTCGCGCGGTCCGGCAGCCTCTGGCCGTGATTCGCAACGGAGACGTCATGATATCCGGTCTTTCCAGGACCCTAGCCGTGGTCGCCATGTCCGCCGCCCTCTCCGGCCTCGTCCTGCCGGCCCAGGCGCAGCAGAACGGCTCCGTTCGCTCGACGCACGGCTCGTGGTCGATCATCTGCGACACACCGGCAGGCGCGACCTCCGAGCAATGCATCATGATGCAGAACGTGGTCGCCGAGGACCGCGCCGACCTTGGCCTGTCGGTGGTGATCCTGCGCACGGCCGACCGCAAGGCCGAGATCATGCGCGTGCTGGCGCCTCTCGGCGTGCTGCTGCCCACCGGGCTCGGCCTCTACATCGACAAGAAGGACAATGGCCGCGCCTATTTCAAGCAGTGCTTCGCCGACGGCTGCTATGCCGAGGTGATCCTCGAGCAGCAATTGCTGGACACGCTGAAGACCGGCACCGAAGCGACCTTCATCGTGTTCGCCACGCCCGAGGAAGGCATCGGCATCCCGGTCGACCTGACCGGCTTCGGCGAGGCTTTCGCCGCGCTGCCCTAGCCGCCCTATCGGTATTCGGTAGAGATGGCGATGCCCGCTGCCGCGCCTATGCCGACGCCGGCAACGGCGGACTGGGTGCCGAAGAACGAACCGACGACCAGCCCGACGAATGCGGCCGCGGCAATCCAGTAGAATTGTTTCACCGTCCACTCCGCATCGCGAGGTCGGTTGCCACGGGGTGCAACTCTCCCGATGGCGTCCTATATCTATCTCACGAATTCAAAATACGGAGCTTTGCGGTGCGTTCCACACTGATCGAACGATTTGACGTAGCCGACGACCGCGTCAAGCAGATCGTGGCCGACACGATCAAGGACGCCGACGACGGCGAACTCTATATCGAAAGCAGCGAGAGCGAGGCGCTGATGTTCGACAATGGCCGCCTGAAGACGGCCAACTACAGCACCGACGAAGGTTTCGGCCTGCGCGCCGTTGCGGGCGAAGCCACGGGCTACGCCCATTCGAGCGAGCTGTCGGAAGCCTCCCTGCTGCGCGCATCCGACGCCGTCTCGGCCGTGAAGTCCGGCTATTCCGGCACGCTCGCCGACGCGCCTCCGCGCACCAACCGGCACCTCTACAGCGACGAGAACCCGATCGGCTCGCCCTCCTTCGAGGCCAAGGCGAAGCTGCTGCAGGAAATCGACGCGCATCTGCGCGCCGCCGACCCGCGCGTGCGTCAGGTCAGCGCCTCGCTTGCCTCCTCCTGGCAGCATGTCGAAATCCTGCGCGCCGACGGGCAGAGCGTGCGCGACATCCGGCCGCTGGTGCGCATGAGCGTCTCTGTGGTGGTCGGCGACGGCGACCGCCAGGAAACCGGCTCCTACGGCATGGGCGGGCGCAAGGGCTTTGGCGAGTTCGTCGCCGACGAGAGCTGGAAGCACGCCGCATCCGAGGCGCTGCGCCAGGCGCTGGTCAATCTCGAGGCGGTTCCCGCGCCTGCCGGGACCTTCGACATCGTCTTGTCCAACGGCTGGCCGGGCGTCATGCTGCACGAGGCTGTCGGCCACGGGCTCGAAGGCGACTTCAACCGCAAGAAGACCTCGGCCTTCGCCGGCCTGATGGGCCAGCAGGTCGCCGCCAAGGGCGTAACCGTGGTCGATGACGGCACGATAAGCGAAAGGCGCGGCTCGCTGACCGTCGACGACGAAGGCACGCCGACCAACCGGACCGTGCTGATCGAGGACGGCAAGCTGGTCGGCTACATGCAGGACCGCCAGAATGCGCGCCTGATGGGCATGGCCGCCACCGGAAACGGCCGGCGCGAAGGCTATGCGCACCAGCCGATGCCGCGCATGACCAACACCTACATGACGTCGGGCGACAAGGACCCGGCCGAAATCATCGCCTCGGTCAAGAACGGCATCTATGCCGTCTCCTTCGGCGGCGGCCAGGTCGACATCACCTCGGGCAAGTTCGTGTTCGGCTGCACCGAGGCCTACATGATCGAGAACGGCAAGGTGACGCAGCCGATCAAGGGCGCGATGCTGATCGGCAACGGGCCGGACGCGATGCATCGCGTCAGCATGATCGGCAACGACATGAAGCTCGACAACGGCATCGGCATGTGCGGCAAGGCCGGACAGGGCGTGCCGGTGGGCGTTGGCCAGCCGCATCTGAGGATGGACCAGATGACGGTCGGCGGCACGCGGGTCTGACACCGGACAGCCGTCGGCGTGCCCTCCTCCATCGTCATCCTGACGGGTGCCGGCATCTCCGCCGAATCGGGGATCGCGACATTCCGCGACCCCGACGGTATCTGGTCGAAGATCGATTACCGCGAGGTGGCGACACCGCAGGGCTTTGCCGCCAACCCGGCGCGGGTTCACGACTTCTACAACTGGCGGCGCCAGAACGTGAAAAGCGTCGAGCCCAACGCGGCGCATGTCGCACTGGCGCGGCTGGAGCGCGCCTTCGCCGGCGAGTTCCTTCTGGTGACGCAGAATGTCGACAGCCTGCACGAACGGGCCGGCTCCGAAAGGCTGATCCACATGCATGGGCAGCACGACCGTGCGCTCTGCAATGCCTGCGGCGGGCGCACGCCGTGGCACGGTGAAATGTCACTCGAGACCCTCTGCCCGGGCTGCGAACAGGCCGGCCACATGCGGCCCGACGTGGTGTGGTTCGGCGAGATGCCCTACGAGATGGACCGCATCCAAGCGGCGCTGCGCGGCTGCGACCTGTTCGTCTCGATCGGCACAAGCGGCAATGTCTATCCGGCGGCCGGCTTCGTGCGCGAGGCGCGGGCGGCAGGCGCCAGAACCGTCGAACTCAATCTCGAACCATCGCAGGGCGCGGATCTGTTTCACGAGGCAGAGCACGGGCCGGCGACGCGGATCGTGCCCGATTTCGTCGAACGGCTGCTCGGCGCCTAGCGCCGCTTCCTCGGCTTCTCCAGCAGGGCGACTGCCTCGACATGCGGCGACCACAGGAACTGGTCGATCGGCGTGACGCTTTTCAGCCGATAGCCGCCGGCGATGAGGATCGAAAGATCACGCGCCAGGGTGGCCGGGTTGCAGGATACCGCGGCGACCAAGGGCACATCGGAGCGGGCGATCTGCTTCGACTGGTCCTCGGCGCCGGCACGCGGCGGATCGAACACCAGTCCGTCGAAGGCATTCAGCTCCTTGAAGGTCAGCGGCCGGCGGAAGAGGTCGCGGCGCTCGGTGGTGACGCGCTTCAGGCCGGGCGTGAAACGGAAGGCGCGGTCGAGGGCGGAAAGTGCCGCGGCATCGCTCTCGACGGCGCGCACTTCCGAGTTGCGGGCCAGCCGCAGCGCGAAGGCGCCAGAGCCGGCGAAGAGGTCGGCGACCTTCCTGGCGCGCGACAGGTGATTGCCGACGAGCTCAACCATCGAGCGCTCCGCACTCGCCGTCGCCTGCAGGAAGGCACCGGGGGGCAGAAGCACCGAGGCGTCCCCGAACATGACAGACGGCTTGCGCGGCTCGACGACGATTTCGCCGTCTATGGTGAGCCGGGCAAAACCCTCGCGCAGCACGAAATCCGATGCCTGGCGACGGCGTGTCTCGCCGGGAACGCCGGATTGCCGGGCAGCGATGTCGAGGCCGGTATCGGAGGCGGTGACGATCAGCTGGAAGGGCTTCGGCGTGGTGGCGATCATGCCGGCCAGCACCCGCAGCCGGTCGAGCGCGGCGACGATCTGCGGCGACGAGATCGGGCATTCGACAATGTCAACGATCTCGTTCGACTGCGCGCGGTTATAGCCGAGCAGCATGCCCTTGTCGGCCTTGCGCGCGGTGAAGGTGACGCGCCGGCGGCTGTGCGGGGCGCAGGGCACGAGATCGCCGACCGCCGCCTCGACATGCTGGCTGGCGAGCGGCTGGGCGAGGTTTTCGCGCTTCCAGGCGTGGTAGGCGGCAGGCTCGAGATGCTGCACCGAGCAGCCGCCGCAGACGCCGAAGTGGCGGCAGGCGGGCGGGACGCGCTCGGGCGAAGGCTTTTCGACGGAGACCAGTTCGGCCCTGTCCTTGCTGCGCTCGGCGACGACAGTTTCGCCTGGCAGTGCGAAGGGGATGTAGACGGGTCCGGATGCGGTCTCGGCGATGCCGTCGCCCTGCGCGCCGAGCCGCGCGATCTCGTATGTTTCGCTCATCGATCCTTGATCCCGGCAAGCAGGAATTCGCGGTTGCCGTCGCTGCCTTCGACGGGTGAAGCACAATGGCCCAGTGCGCGCCAGCCCGGCTCCGCGCCGAGCCAGGCGTGCAGCCTTTCGGCGATGCGGACGCCCTCGCCCGGGTCCTTGAGCAGGCCGCCCTTGCCGATGGCGGCGCGGCCGGCCTCGAACTGCGGCTTGACCAGCAGGAGCGCGCGCGCGCCGGACGCAGCAAGGCCAAGGGCCGGCGGCAGCGCCAGCGTCAATGAAATGAAGCTGACATCGCTGACGATGAAATCAGGAATGCGGCCGGCCAGATCGGCGGCGGCGAGGTTGCGTGCGTTGAGGCCCTCAAGGCAGGTGACGCGCGGGTCGGTGCGCAGGCGCTCGTCCATCTGGCCGTGGCCGACGTCGATCGCCGTGACATGGCCAGCGCCGCGTTCCAGCAGCACCTGCGTGAAGCCGCCGGTGGAGGCGCCGATGTCGAGCGCGCAACAGCCTGCCGGGTCGAGGGCGAAATGGTCGAGGCCGGCAATCAGCTTCAGCGCGGCGCGCGAAACGTAGCCTATCGCAGGATCGTCGATGCTGATGTCGCTGGCAGGCGAGACGGGCTGCCCGGCCTTGACGGCAACCGCGCCGTCGATGCGGACGGCGCCGCGGCCGATGGCGTCACGGGCGCGCGAGCGGCTGGCGTAGAGACCGGCCGCGACGAGGTGTTCGTCGAGCCGCGATCGTTGCGGGGATTTCAGCGTTGCAGCCATCGGCCTTCATTGGAGACTCGAAGGCGGAAAGGCAAGCGGCCTCAATAGGTGATGACGCGCGACACCTTGCGTTCGTCGGCCTTGGTGATGCGCTCCGGCTCGGGTGCAGGCGTTGCCTGGCGCGCCGTCTCGATGCCGATGGAGCCGGTGAACATGCTGTCCTCGCCGGCGATGATCTGCGGCTTGGCGTCATAGGCGAAACCGGCGCGCAGGTCGCCCATCTTTGCGGCGACGATGCCCAGAACAGCCTCTTCCAGCTTCCTGTCGTAGCGGCTTCCTGCCATGGCTGGCGTTGCGAACACGGCCAGCAGGACCGCGCAACCAATCAGCGCTCTCATCGTCTTGGTGTCTCCCTGCCTCGGGAGACCTTCTAGCAGCGCGGCGCTAAAAAACGGCCAAGAGACAGGGTAATCAAACCACCAAATATCAACGTAAACAGATGGTTAGGAAGATCGTTAAGATTTACTTCCGGACCAGCTTCGCCGTCTGCCCGAGAGCCGAGAAGACCGTGCGGACGATGCCCGCGCTGTCCAGCCCGGCGTCGGCGTACATCTTCTCGGGCTTGGCGTGCTCCATGAAAATGTCGGGCAGGCCGAGCGGGCGGACCTTGAGACCGCTTTCCAGCAGGCCCTCGCGGGCGAGGAAGTGCAGCACCTGCGTGGTGAAGCCGCCGATCGAGCCTTCCTCGATGACGACCAGCACCTCGTGCGCGCCGGCGAGGCGGCGCACCAGGTCCTCGTCGAGCGGCTTGGCGAAACGCGCATCGGCAACGGTGGTGGAGAGACCCGCGGCTCCGAGTTCCTCGGCGGCGGCGAGACAGGACTGCAGCCGCGTGCCGAAGGACAGCAGCGCGACCTTGGTGCCCTCGCGCACGATGCGGCCCTTGCCGATCTCGAGCTCGACGCCGCGCTCGGGCATGTCGACGCCGACGCCGTTGCCGCGCGGAAAGCGGAAGGAGATCGGACCCTCGTCATAGACGGCGGCGGTGCGCACCATGTGGCGCAGTTCCGCCTCGTCGGCGGCGGCCATGACGACGAAGCCCGGCAGGTTGGCCAGAAAGGCGGTGTCGAAGGCGCCGCAATGGGTCGGACCGTCTGCGCCGACGAAACCGGCGCGGTCGATGGGAAAGCGCACCGGCAGCTTCTGGATCGCGACATCGTGGACGACCTGGTCGTAGGCGCGCTGCAGGAAGGTCGAATAGATGGCGGCGAAGGGCTTGTAGCCCTCGGTCGCCAGGCCGGCGGCGAAGGTTACCGCGTGCTGCTCGGCGATGCCGACATCGAAAGTGCGGGCGGGATAGGCCTCGCCGAAAAGGTCGAGGCCGGTGCCGGACGGCATGGCCGCCGTGATGGCGACGATCTTCTCGTCGTCTGCGGCTTCCTGGATCAGGCTGTCGGCGAAGACCCGGGTATAGGCCGGGGCATTGGCGGGCGCCGGCGCCTGCGCGCCGGTGATGACGTCGAACTTGCCGACGCCGTGATACTTGTCGGAAGCCGCTTCGGCAGGACCGTAGCCCTTGCCCTTCTGGGTCACGACGTGAATGAGCACCGGCCCGTCGACCGTGTCGCGGACGTTCTTCAGCACCGGCAGGAGGTGCTCGAGATTGTGGCCGTCGATCGGGCCGACGTAGTAAAAGCCGAGTTCCTCGAAGAGCGTGCCGCCGGTCCAGAAGCCGCGCGCATATTCCTCGGAGCGGCGCGCCTTTTCGGCCCAGAATTTCGGCAGCTTGCGGGCCACCTGCTTGGCCGTCTCGCGCAGCGAGCGGTAGGTGCGTCCCGACACCAGCCGCGCCAGATAGGCGCTCATGGCGCCGGCCGGCGGGGCGATCGACATGTCGTTGTCGTTGAGGATGACGATCAGGCGGGCGTCGAGCGCGCCGGCGTTGTTCATCGCCTCGTAAGCCATGCCGGCGGACATGGCGCCGTCGCCGATGACCGAAATGACGTTGTTCTTGCCGCCCTGCAGGTCGCGCGCGACGGCCATGCCGAGGCCGGCCGAGATGGAGGTCGAGGAATGCGCGGCGCCGAACGGGTCGTACTCGCTTTCGGTCCGCTTGGTGAAGCCGGACAGGCCGTTCTCGGCGCGCAGCGTGCGGATGCGATCGCGGCGGCCGGTCAGGATCTTGTGCGGGTAGGCCTGGTGGCCGACGTCCCAGATCAGCCGGTCGGCCGGCGTGTCGAAGACGTGGTGGAGCGCGATGGTGAGCTCGACGACGCCAAGTCCCGCACCGAGATGGCCGCCGGTCAGCGAAACGGCGTCGATCATCTCGGCGCGCAGCTCCTTGGCCAGCTGCGGCAGGTCGCTTTCGGCAATGCGGCGCAGGTCGGCGGGCACATTGACGGTGTCGAGAAGAGGCGTTGCGGGTCTGGGGCTCACGATTGTCTGGGGCCTTTCTGGTCCTGGTCTGCCGGCAGAGGCGCGCGGCCTGGCCAAGGGTAGATAGCGGATGGCGCCGGAAGCGTCAGGCCTCCGGGAGGGGGATATACTCGGTTTCGTCGCCTGGCACGATATCGAAACGGCCAGTCTTCCATTCTTCCTTGGCCTGCTCAATGCGCTCTTTCGATGACGAAACGAAATTCCACCATATATAGCGCGGCGACCCCAGCGAGGCGCCCCCAAACAGCATGAAATGCGCGCCGGCCTCGGAATCGACCACGATTTCGTCGCCCGGCCGGAAAACCAGGAGGCGGTTTTCGGCGAAACGGTCGCCGGAAATCGAGACCTTGCCGTCAAGAACGTAGATCGCCCGCTCCTCGGTATCGGCCGGAATCTGAAGTCTGGCGCCGGCCGCGAGACGCACGTCGACATAGAGCGTCTCGGAGGCCGCACGGACCGGCGAGCGGACCCCGGAAAAGGCGCCGATGACGACCCGGCCCTCGACGCCGTCCGAGGCGAAATCCGGCAGCGTGGCGCTCGCGGTGTTCTCGAAGAGCGGCGCGACCTCCTCCTTGCCGTCGGGCAAGGCCAGCCAGGTCTGCAGGCCGGAGACGGACATCGGCGCGCCGCGCATTTCCTCGGGCGTGCGCTCGGAATGGACGATGCCGCGGCCCGCGGTCATCAAGTTCACGTCGCCGGGGGCAATGACCATCTCCGTGCCGAGCGAATCCCGGTGCCGGATCTTGCCGTCGAAGAGATAGGTGACCGTGGCGAGCCCGATATGGGGGTGCGGGCGCACGTCGAGCGCCTGGCCGACCCGAAGCACGGCGGGGCCCATGCGGTCGAAGAAGATGAACGGGCCGACGATGCGGCGCCTGGCGGTCGGCAGCGCACGGCGCACCTCGAAACCGCCGATGTCCTTGGCATTCGCGACGACCATCAGTTCGATCTGGTCGCTGGCGAAGGCGTCGCCCGGCTCGGGATCGCGCCCCGGGAAAAAGCTCATTGCAGTCTCTCCTCTGGCCGTGACCTTCATAGACGCCCGGCGCGGTTGCACCAAGGCTGTTCTCGGCGGACAGCCGCAGCAAGGCTAGCCGTCGAGGGAGAGCGGCGGTTTCCATTTGGCACGGCGGCCCATCGACGTGCCGGCTCAGGCGAAGCGGATCATCGTCCGGGCGCGGGCCCTGGCCGCCTCTTCCTCGCGGTTCTTCGGCGGCTGCGCGGTTTCCATGGAGCCGAGCAATTCGCGGACGCTGCCAGCGATTTCCGCGACCGCGCGCTCGAAGGCTTCCTCATTGCGCTTCGAGGGCCTGGTCGAGCCGCTCACCTTGCGGACGAACTGCAGCGCCGCATCGCGGATCTCGTCATCGGTCGCCGGCGGGTCGAAGTTGAAGAGTTGTCTGATGTTTCTGCACATGAGGGTCTGCCTCCGTCAGATGTTACCTGCGGCCGGGGCAGCGCCCTGCCCGGCCTACTGGTCGCCGTCGAGCGGTTCGGTGCCGGCAGGCTTGCCGTCGCGCGACAGGCGAATCTTCTCGACCTTGTCCTCGGCTGACTTCAGCAGCTTGTCGCAATGCGCCTTCAGCGCCTCGCCGCGTTCGTAGATCCTGATCGACTGGTCGAGCGGGACGTCGCCGCGCTCAAGATCGTCGACGATGCGCTCAAGCGCCTCGAGGGCCTGCTCGAAGGTCATCGCCTTGATGTCCTCGTTGGCCGCGGCGGCCTGGTTTGGGGCGTCTTCGGCCATCATCTATCCTTTCATAAGGCGGCCGACATGCGCGGCCACCGAGAATGCCAGTCCCTGCAGATCGTAGCCGCCTTCGAGCAGGCTGACGAGCCTGCTATCGGCGTGACGGGCCGCACTTTCCATCAACTGTCCGGTCGCCCAGTCGAAATCGTCCTCGTCGAGATTGATCTCGGCCAGCGGATCGCGGTGGTGCGCGTCAAAGCCGGCCGAAATGATGATCAGATCGGGTGAAAAATCGGCGATGGCCGGCAGGATGCGGCTGGTGATGGCCTCGCGGAAGATGTCGCTGCCAGTGCGCGGCGAGAGCGGCGCATTGACGATGTTGCCGGCACCGGTCTCGCTGAGAGCGCCGGTGCCGGGATAGAGCGGCATCTGGTGCGTCGAGCAGTAAAGCACCGACGGATCGTCCCAGAAGATGTCCTGCGTGCCGTTGCCGTGATGGACGTCCCAGTCGACGATGGCGACGCGCTCGGCACCGTGCTTCTTCTGCGCGTAGCGCGCAGCGATCGCCGCATGATTGAACAGGCAGAAACCCATGGCCGTGGCTTTCTCGGCGTGGTGGCCAGGCGGGCGCGAGGCGACGAAGACATTGTCGGCCGTGCCGGCGAAGACATCATCGACCGCGGCGTTGGCGGCGCCGATGGCTGTGAGCGTCGCCTTCCAGCTCTTCGGGCTGACAGTGGTGTCGCCGTCGATGCTGGCGAGGCCGCTCTCCGGGATGGCGGCCCTGACCTTCGACACGAATTCCTCGGGATGGGCGTAGAGAATCGTCGCCGGATCGCCTTGCGGCGCCTCGACGCGGTCGAGGGCCTCGAATCTCTCGTCGTCCAGCACGCGCTGCACGGCGCGCAGCCTGTCGGGGCGCTCAGGATGTCCTGGCGGCGTCAGGTGTTCGAGATAGATCGGATGCGAATAGAGCCTTGTGACCATGCCTTCGGATATAGGGGGCGAGGGGCGACTTGACCATGCCCGCACCGGACCAAGGCCAAGTGATCAACAAGGATTAGCCCTGGCGCGCGGCACCCGTCCAGCGCGAGCCGCCCACCGTCTCGAGCGCCTTGTCCTTGAGTTCGCGAAACTGCTTCGAGGCATCGGAGAGGCGGCGGTCCCATTCGGGATCGGGAACCTGGCCCTCGATGACCTTGAAATAGACCTGCATCATCGCGGCGATGACGAAGGGCTCGACGAAGGCCGAAATGCAGGCCCAGGCAAAGACGATGGCAAGCACAAAGCCCCAGCCGGCCATGTTGCCCGGCATGGCGTAGAGAATGGCGCCGGCAGGCGCGAGCGTCAGCAGGAAGACGATGACGCCGAGGATGGCCGTCATGACGGTCAGCCAGATCGCGTTCTTGACCATGGTCTTCGCATTCTGGGCGTAGAGGACGATGCCCTGGCGGCCTGTCTCGAAGGGCCGGGTGCTCGCCGTCCTGATGTTGTAGCCGAGGATGATCTCGTCGACATAGGTCAGCGACATGCGGATGATGGCGTTGATGAACTTGACGATGCCGTTGAGGCCCGGGATGGGGATGAAGGCGGCGATGCCGCCGATCAGGCCGGTGATGGCGGCAACCGCGCCCTTGATCAGCTGGTCGAGCACGAAAAGCACATTGGCCTCGGCAAAGCGCTCGGTGACAATCGAGCGCGCGTAGGCGATCTGACCCTGGCCGCCCGGCACGTCATGGCCGTCGATCAGCTGAACCATGACGGCGATGTGGCCCGCCTTGACGATGTAGAGGATGTATTCGCGGACCCAGTAGAGGATGAGCGAGACAAGGCCGAAGCCCAGGATCCCGCCCCACATGGCGAAGCTCATCGGACCGCCATCGCCCATGATGTGGCCGACGCCGTAGCCGATGCCCGCGCCCGTACCGGTCGAGGCAATATAGGCGATCGTGATGCCGAAGTAGACGATCATGCGAAACACGACGAAGGGCCAGGTGCGCATGACAATGCCGAGCGTCCTGCCGATTTCGAAGTCCCACATGCCCCGAATCTCCCCTTACGTCACCGGTGGCAGGATGCGCGGCAGCGGCGGGTTGTCAATCGGAGGACGGGAAGTGCCGGTCAGATGATCTCAGTGTCGGCGATGCGGATGCCAAATCCTTCCAGGCCGACATAGTGGCGCTCACGCGACGCCATGAGCCGGATCGACGAGATGCCGAGGTCCTTCAGGATCTGGGCGCCGAGGCCGATCTCGCGCCACTCGCTCTCGCGCCGGCGGGCCTCTTCGTGGTCCTCGCCGCCATCCGGTCCGGGCCGCGTGCGCGCCTGATGGGCGACGCCGACCGATCCCTCGCGCAGGTAGACGATGACGCCGCGCTTCTCCTTGCCCATCGACTTCATGATGTCGTGCAGCGCCGTCCCGCTTCCGAAGACATCGGTGACGACATCCTCGGTGTGGAGACGGACCGGCACGTCCTCGCCGTCGCGGATGTCGCCGAAGACGACGGCAAGATGATGCATGCTGTCCCAGGGCAGCATGTAGGTGAAGGCCTGGGCCTTGCCGCCCGGCGTGTCGATGTCTGAGCAGGCGACGCGCTGCACCAGCGTTTCCTTGCGCTGGCGGTAGGCGATGAGGTCGGCGACCGAAAGCTGCTTGAGCCCGTGCGCCTCGGCGAAGGAGGCAACCTGCGGGCCGCGCATGACGGTGCCGTCGTCATTGACCAGTTCGGAAATGACCCCGACCTGCGGCAGGCCGGCGAGCTTGCAGAGATCGACGGCCGCCTCGGTATGGCCCGAGCGCATCAGCACGCCACCCTCGCGGGCGATCAGCGGGAAGATGTGGCCGGGGCGCAGGAAATCGGCGGCGCCGACATTGCCGTTGGCGAGGTTGCGCACGGTGAGCGTGCGGTCGTCCGCCGAGATGCCGGTGGTGGTGCCGTGCTTGAAGTCGACGCTGACCGTAAAGGCCGTGGTGTGGGCCGAATCATTGTCGGCCACCATCGGCGCAAGGTTGAGCCGCTTGGCGTCGGCGCGCGTCATCGGCGTGCAGACGATGCCCGAGGTATGGCGAACGATGAAGGCCATCTTCTCGGGCGTGCAATGTACCGCCGCGACGATCAGGTCGCCCTCGTTCTCGCGGCCGTCATCATCCATGACGACGACCATTTCGCCGCGTTCGAAGGCGCGGATCGCTTCGACGACATTCTTCTGCTCGTAGGCCATATGCTCGATCCGTTCGATGGTCGTGTTGAATGCGGGTCAGCCGCGGCCGGTCTGGCCGCGGTGCCGCAGGTAATGGTCGGCGATGGCGCAGGCAACCATGGCCTCGCCGATGGGCACGGCGCGGATCCCGACGCAGGGGTCGTGGCGGCCCTTGGTCTGGACGTCGACGTCCTTGCCGTCGAGGTCGATGGACTTGCGCGGCGTCAGGATCGACGAGGTCGGCTTGACGGCGAAGCGCGCGACGATCTCCTGGCCGGTCGAAATGCCGCCCAGAATGCCACCGGCATGGTTGGACAGGAAGACCGGATTGCCGTCATTGCCTATGCGCATCTCGTCGGCGTTCTCTTCGCCGGTGATGCGGGCCGCCTCGAAGCCGTTGCCGATCTCGACGCCCTTGACGGCGTTGATCGACATCAGGCCGGAGGCGATGTCCTGGTCGAGCTTGGCGTAGATCGGCGCGCCGAGGCCGGGGGGCACGCCGTCGGCGACGATCTCGATGACCGCGCCGACCGACGAACCGGCCTTGCGGATGCCGTCGAGATAGTCGGCGAAGACCGGCACGGAGGCCGGATCGGGCGTGAAGAAGGGGTTTTCGGCGTCGCCGACGAAGTTCCAATTCCAGTTGGCGCGGTCGATGGCCTTCTCGCCCATGGAGACCAGCGCGCCGCGCACCACCATGCCGGGCACCACCTTGCGGGCCAGCGCGCCTGCGGCAACGCGGGCCGCCGTCTCGCGCGCCGAGGAACGGCCGCCGCCGCGGTGGTCGCGCAGGCCGTACTTCATCTCGTAGGTGTAGTCGGCATGGCCGGGGCGGTACTGCCTGGCGATCTCGCCATAGTCCTTGGAACGCTGATCGACATTCTCGATCATCATCGAGACCGGCGTGCCGGTGGTGATCATGGTCTCGCCGTCGTCCTCCATGAGGAAGCCGGAGAGGACCTTCACGGCGTCGGGCTCGCGGCGCTGGGTGACGAAGCGCGACTGGCCTGGGCGGCGCTTGTCGAGTTCGGCCTGGATGTCGGCCAGCGTGAAGCGGATGCCGGGAGGACAGCCGTCGACGACGCAGCCGAGTGCGGCCCCGTGGCTTTCGCCCCAGGTCGTGACGCGAAAGAGATGTCCAAACGTGTTGTGCGACATCGAGTCCAGCCCCGGCCGGCGAGGAGCGCCGGCTCATGCGTGCCTTCTATTGGCGTTTTTTGCGGGGGTCAAACCGCGACACGGCGCGATTTAGTTTTGACACATTCAGGTTGTTTCTCCACTCTCCCTACCGCTAGCCAAATCCACGCGCCAAGCGAGGCGCATGAGGGAGAAGAGGTCGACAATGCGTACCCTTATCGGCGCCGTTGCCTTTACCATGATGTGTGCGACCGGCGCGCTCGCTGCCGAGGCCGAAGGCCACATCAAGACCATCGACCGCGACAATCTGACGATCACGCTCGACAATGGAAAACTCTACAAGCTGCCCGGCGAATTCGACGTCGACGCCATCGAGGAGGGCATGGAAATCCTGCTCGCCTACGACAAGGTCGGCGACGTCAACCTGATCACGGACATGGAACTGTCGGAGTAGCCGGCGCCGCCGCTACAGCCATTCGATGCTGGAATTCTCGAGCTTCAGGATGCGGTCCTGGACGATTTCCAGTGCCGCGGCATCGTTTTCCGAAAACTTTCCCACCATCCTGAAAAGCGTGCGGATGACGCCGCCATGGGTGACGCAGACCGTCGGACGCGACAGCGCCTCGAACCAGGGGCGCACGCGCTCCAGCAGCATGGCGTAGCTCTCGGCGCCCTCGCCCGGCGGCACGAAGCCCCACTTGTCGCGCTGGCGCAGCGCCGTGGAGCCCGGCTCGCGCTCTTCCAGCTCGGGAAAGGTGAAGCCCTGCCATTCGCCGAAATTGATCTCCACCAGGCTCGGCTCCGTGCGGTAGCCGTCCGGCGGGAGCGACATGGCGGCGCGGATGCGCTCCATCGTCTCGCGGGTGCGGCGCATCGGGCTTGCGACGAAATCGAAGGCTTTCGGATCGTCAATCAGCTGGGCCAGGCGCCGGCCGCAGAGGTCGGCCTGGGCTCGGCCGAACGCGTTGAGATCAGTGTCGGCCTGGCCCTGCAGCCGGTACTCGGCATTCCAGTCGGTCTGGCCGTGCCTGGCGAGATAGACGAGGGGAAACATGGCGGTCGCTACGTCCGCTTCTCAATTTCGTACGGCGGGAAGGTCAGTCCTTGACCGTCGAGATATCGGGAACGTTGAGGCCCTTCATGCCGACGACGTGATAGCCGGCATCGACATGGTGCACCTCGCCGGTGACGCCGCGCGACAGGTCCGACAGAAGGTAGAGGCCGGAATCGCCGACTTCCTCGGGCGTGACCGTCTTCTTCAGCGGCGAATTCATCTCGTTCCACTTCAGGATGTAGCGGAAGTCGCCGATGCCGGAGGCGGCCAGCGTCTTGACCGGACCGGCAGAGATGGCGTTGACGCGGATGTTGTTCTGG
The DNA here is from genome assembly GCA_018823835.1 of Alphaproteobacteria bacterium. Classification (GTDB taxonomy): domain Bacteria; phylum Pseudomonadota; class Alphaproteobacteria; order Rhizobiales; family Rhizobiaceae; genus CAMYMG01. Next base: position 21,994 of record JAHJHT010000004.1, read on the forward strand.
CCGAGGTCGACGGCAAGGTAGCGCACGCTGGCCTCGAGGGCAGCCTTGGCGACGCCCATGACGTTGTAGTGCGGCATGACCTTCTCGGCGCCGTAGTAGGTCAGGGTCAGCATCGAGCCGCCGTCCGTCATCAGCGGCTCGGCGCGCTTGGCGACCGTGGTGAAGGAGAAGACCGAGATATCCATGGTGCGCAGGAAGTTGTCGCGCGTGGTCTCGATATAGCGGCCGGTCAGCTCGTCTTTGTCGGAAAAGGCGATGGCGTGGACGAGGAAGTCGATCTTGCCCCACTTCCTGGCGACCGACTCGAAGACGGCATCGAGGCTGGCGGGGTCGGTGACGTCGCAATGGCCGGCGACATGCGCGCCAAGCTCGGCGGCAAGCGGCTCGACGCGCTTGCGGAAGGCGTCGCCCTGGTAGGTCAGCGACAGCTCGGCGCCCTGGTCGGCGCAGGACTTGGCGATGCCCCAGGCGATCGACCGGTTGTTGGCCACGCCCAGTATAAGGCCGCGCTTTCCGGCCATAAGGCCCTGACCAACAGTCATCTAGCTCTCTCCGCTGTGCAAATCCGTTGGTGTGCCTATCGCACAGGCGCTACAAGCCTTCAAGCGCCGATGCCGAAAGCCGACAGGCGCGACCCTGCGGCGATTTAACGGGTCAGGCCTTGCGCATCATGTGCTCGAGGTCCGGATCGTGGTTCTCGGGAAGCATCAGCCGGACATGGGCGTAGAGGTCGCCGTGGCCGCCGGTCTTTGTCGGCAGGCCGCGCCCCTTGAGCCGCAGCACCTTGTCGGAGCTCGACCATGCGGGGACGTTGACGGCCAGCCGGCCGGTCGGCGTCTCGACGGCGAGCTTGGCGCCGAGCACGGCATCCTTCAGCGGCACCGGCAGGTCGACATGCAGGTCGCGGCCCTCGAGCCGGTAGCGCGGGTGCTTACGGAACCGGATCTTGACCAGCGCGTCGCCGGGCTGGCCGGCGCCCTGCTCGCCCTGGCCCTTCAGCCGAATCGTCTGGCCGTCCTCTACATAGGCAGGCAGCTTGACGGAAATCTTGCGCCCGCCGGGAAACATGGCGGTGACCTTGGGAGCGGTGGCGGCTTCTTCCAGCGTCACGTCGAGCGTGACGTTGACGTCGGCCCCGGCGCGCATGCGCTGGCCGGCGCCGGGATGCTGGGAAAAGCCCTGTCCGAATATCTCGCTGAATATGTCGCCGGCGCCACCGCCGAAGGGATCCGCTCCGCCGCTGCGGAACTCGAAACGCGACCCGCCCGGACCGGCCTGCTGCCGGCGGAAGCCGGCAAAGGGGTCGCCGCCAGCGCCGCCGGCATTCTCGAAGCCCTGGAAGCGCTGCTTGCCCTCGGCGTCGATTTCGCCACGGTCGAAGGCGGCGCGGTTCTTCTCGTCGCCGATGATCTCGTAGGCCTGATTGGCCGCGGCGAATCGATCCTTGGCCTTCGAATCGTCAGGATTCTGGTCAGGATGGTGCTTCTTGGCGAGCTTGCGATAAGCCGCCTTGATTTCCTTTGCCGAGGCGTTCTTCGCAACGCCCAGCACGTCATAGGGATCGCGCATCGTTCGTGCCTGCGGGTTTGATGGAGTGCAACCTGCTGGATATATGCGCTCGGCTAGGAAGAAATTCCAGTGCCGGCGCCGTTTTCTGCGTCAAAAATGCAGCCTAACCGGCCTCGAAGCTCTGCAGGCGCCAGGCACCGGCGCTGACCATGCAGGCCTCTCCCTTGAAGAGGGCAATGCCGTCGAAGCTTTCGCGCGTGGTGCTGAAGCTGCGGCACAGGAGACCGTCGCGCTTGAACTCCTTCAGACCGTCGATGACGCCGCGCGTGCCGGTGTCCGAGTTGACCCAGAGCACAGAGCGCCCCCCGAGACTCTCAATGTCGGCGGAACTGACCGCATTGCGGATCGTCGCCTCATCGGAAATGCGCTCGGAATCGGCCGCGCGCCTGCTCTTGTCGGAAACGTTACCGGTATAGAGACTGCTGTCCACCTCGGCCTTCTGCAGGCTGAAACCGCCCGAAGCGCAGGCCGGCAGGACCAAAAGAACGAGCAAAAGCGACGCCGCTTTCAGCCGTTTTGCCTGAAAGCCGCCCAAAATCCGCACCTGTGGTGCTTGCGCGTTCCGCGACAATCGGCATTCTCCCCGGCACACACATGTCCCGAGCAGAACTTATGGCCGAAACACAGTTAACAAGCGGTGACTTCACGCAGGCCGAAGAGCCCTTCCGGCTGTTCGGAAACTGGCTCGAAGACGCTACGAAAAGCGAATTGAACGATCCCAACGGCGTCGCGCTGGCAACAGTCGACCATGACGGCATGCCTGACGTCCGCATGGTGCTGCTGAAGGGCTTCGACGAGAGCGGTTTCGTGTTCTACACGAATTTCGAGAGCGCCAAGGGACGCGAGATTCTGGGCAGCATGAAGGCGGCGATGTGCTTCCACTGGAAGTCGCTGCGTCGCCAGGTGCGCATCCGCGGCGATGTGGAGATCGTCAGCGACGCGGAGGCGGACGCCTATTTCGCGTCGCGGCCGCGCGGCAGCCGCATCGGCGCCTGGGCCTCCAGGCAGTCGCGGCCCTTGGAAAGCCGCTTCGCGCTCGAGAAGGCGGTCGCGGAGTACACGGCGCGCTACGCGGTCGGCGAGATCCCTCGGCCCAAGCATTGGTCGGGCTTCCGCATCGTGCCGGTGAGCATCGAGTTCTGGCACGACCGGCCGTTCCGCCTGCACGACCGGGTGACCTTCAGCCGCCGTCCGGATGGCGGCTGGGACAAGGCAAGGCTCTATCCCTGAACCTTCAGGCCTTCTTGCGCGACATGAAGGCCATGAGCGCGGCGCGCGCTTCGTCCGAGCGCAGCCTGTCCCTGAAATGCTCGGCCTCGGTCCTGATGCGGGCAAGCAGTTCGGCGCGGTCGCCGAGCATTAGGTCGCGGGCGATCTTCAGCGCCTCGGGCGGCTTGGACGCGACGAGCCTCGCTGCCTTCAGCACCTCCGCCTCCAGTTCCTCCTCGCCGACGACGGCGTAGATAAGCCCGGCCTCCCGTGCGCGCTCGGCCGAGAACGGCTCGCCCAATGCCAGCATCGCGAAGGCCTGCTGGCGACCGAGGATGGCCGGCACGAGCAGGCTCGACCCGGCCTCCGGCACCAGGCCGAGATCGGTGAAGGGCGTGTGGAACATCGTACGCGGCGTGGCGAAGGTCAGGTCGCAGTGCAGGTTGAGCGTGGTGCCGATGCCGACCGCGATGCCGTCGACGCCGGAGATCATCGGCTTGGCGGCACCGGCGATCGCGGCGAGAAAGCCCCAGACCTCCTCGCCGCCCTCGCCGCCGACCGCCATCGCCATGAAGTCGGCAAGGTCGTTGCCCGCAGAAAAGGCACCCGGCACGCCGAGAAAGACGTGCGCGCGGACCGCCGGATCGGCATCGCCCGCAGCGAGGGCTGCCGACATCGTCGCGTACATGGCGCGGGTGATGGCGTTCTTCTTGTCGGGCCGGTTCAGGCGGATGATCTGCAGCGGACCGTCGCGTTCGACCAGAATATGCTCTTGCATGCCGATATCCTTCTTGTGAGCTAGGCCGAAACGAGGCCGCTGCCGGCCGCGAGCAGGGCTTCCGCGCCGTTGATGACCTGGTCGCCAAGTGCTTGCGCTTCGCCGGCGAAATTGTCGGCGAAGAACCGGCAAAGGCCGGCGCGCCGGTCCGACGGGTCGGCAAGCGCGCCGCGCGCCAGGGCAATGCCGCCCGAAGCCAGCGCGAACAGCCGCAGATAGGGTGTCGCGCCGGCGAGCGCGGGTTGCGTCTCGCCCTTTCCGATCAGGCCGAGAAGATGACCGGTAGCCTCGTCGAGCGCCCCGACCATCGCGGCAAGTCCCTTGGCAGCACCGCCGAGATCCGCCCGGTTCGAGGCGCGCACGGCTTCCAGCGTCTCGCCGAGTTCGGCGATATAGGAGCGGACCTGGTCGCCACCCGACAGCGGCAATTTGCGCAGCACCAGGTCGATCGCCTGGATGCCGTTGGTTCCTTCATAGATCGGGGCGATGCGCGCGTCGCGCAGCAGCCGGGCAGCGCCGGTCTCCTCGATGAAGCCCATGCCGCCATGCACCTGGACGCCGAGCGAGGCGACCTCGACCCCTGTGTCGGTCGAAAAGGCCTTGGCGACCGGTGTCAGGAGGTTGGCGCGTTCCTGCCAGTGCCGCTTTTCCGCGGCCGGCGACATCCGCGCCATGTCGATGGCATGCGCGCAGGCATAGCTGATGGCACGGGCCGATCGGGTCAGGCCCTGCATGGTCAGCAACGTGCGCTGAATGTCGGGATGGTGGACGATGGGCGCCATGCCCTCGCCATCATAGGTCGCCGCCTTGCCCTGCCGGCGCTCATTGGCATAGGCGAGCGCCTTCTGGCAGGCCGCTTCGGCAACACCGACGCCCTGCATCCCGACGGCGAGCCGGGCATTGTTCATCATGGTGAACATGCAGGCGAGGCCGCGGTTCTCCTCGCCGACCAGCCAGCCGATTGCACCCTTGGGTTCGACGAAGCCGTCGCCGTAGATCATGGTGCAGGTCGGCGAGGCATGGATGCCGAGCTTGTGCTCGAGGCCGGAACAGAAAACATCGTTGCGCTGGCCGAGGCTGCCGTCGTCGCCGACGAGGAATTTCGGGACCAGGAAGAGCGACAGGCCGCGCGTGCCGGCCGGCGCATCGGGCAGACGGGCCAGAACCAGGTGCACGATGTTGTCTGTGAGATCGTGCTCGCCATAGGTGATGAAGATCTTCTGGCCGAAGATGCGATAGCTGCCATCGTCGGCCGGTTCGGCGCGCGCCCGCAGGGCGGCCAGATCGGAGCCGGCCTGCGGTTCGGTCAGGTTCATGGTGCCCATCCACTCGCCCGAAACCAGCTTCGGCAGGTATTTCTGCTTCAACGCGTCGGATGCGTGGGCCTCAAGCGCCTCGACGGCGCCCATGGTGAGCGTCGGGCCGATGGCGAAGGCCATCGAGCCGGAATTCCACATTTCGAGCGCGGCGACGGCGAGCATGGCGGGAAGCGCCTGGCCGCCGAAGGCCTCGGGGCCCGACAGCGCGTTCCAGCCGCCCTCGGTCCAGCTGCCATAAAGCTCCTTCCAGCCCTGCGGCATGGTGACGGCCGCATCTTCAAGCACGGCACCGGTTTCGTCGCCGACAGCGGAAAGCGGCGCGATCTCGTCGCTCGCGAAGCGTCCTGCCTCGGAGAGAACCGCATCGACCAGGTCTTCGGAGAGATCGCCGAACAGCGACCGGTCAAGCGCCTGGCCGAGGCCGGCCACGTGCTTTAGGGTGAATGCGATCTCGTCGACCGGCGCTCGGTACATTCGGGCCCTCCTCCAGGCTGTGCCATCTCGATTGGCGCTGCAGGAACGCCGCATCCGCCGACGCAATCACGGCTATCCACTTTTGACGTTAACGTCAATTTGGGGCATCGAAATCGGTTCATTTCAGACAATGAGCGCCCTCGCAGAGCCTGCATGGGTTGATCCTCCCCCGGCGAAAGGGCGATAAGGACGCCAGTTCAAGGCTCGAGGATTCGGGTCTGGCGGCCCGGTTCGGCCACACTCGCGCCCGAAAGTCTTTCCTTAACTAGAGTCGTCCACGATGACAGACGATGGATGAAGGGACCTGAACACTGGTGTCGCTGCCTGCAAACCGCCTGGTTCGCGCAGCGCTGGCATTATTTGCCGGCGCGCTTGCGACGGCCATGGCGCAGGGTGCCTCGGCGTCCGATTTCTCCGAACCGTGGAAGCGGGCCGACCGGGCGCTGGTCATCGACGCCTACGAATACAACTCCATCGACTGGCGCAAGCTGGCGCTCGACAAGCGTATCGTCGGCTTCATCAACAAGGGCTCGGACGGGCTGTCGCCGGCCTATGAATGTTCCGGCAACGAGCAGGAAGTGCGCCTCTGCAAGGCTTTGTGGAAGCGCCATGCGGTCGCGCGCGAGTTGTTCCACACGCGCAAGACGGTGGCCAAGGCCATGGGGCTCAAGTGGGGCGCCTATCACCTGGCGCGGCCCGGCAACCCGATCGACCAGGCCAATAATTTCATCGACTTCACCGAGCCGGAGCCCGACGACCTGATCGCCCTCGACATCGAGGAGAACGATCCGCAGAAGTGGATGTCGCTCGAGGATGCCGAAATCTTCGTGCTGCACATCCATCGGCGGCTCGGCCGTTTTCCGATCCTCTACACGAACGGGGTGACGGCAAAGCATATCGCCGACAATGCCGACCGCTACCGGCTGCTGTCGCGGTTGCCGCTCTGGTATGCCCGCTACAAGCCGGAGATCGGGCTGCACTTTCCGAAGGGCAACTGGAAGACCTACACGCTCTGGCAGTTCTCGGCCGGCGCGAATTGTGACGCCAAGGCCTGCCCCTACCGGGTGCCCGGAACCTCGAACGACATCGACGTCAACGTGGCCTCGATGAGCGCCGACGAACTGCGCGCGCAATGGCCGTTCGGCGGGCTGATCGACAAGACGGTCGACATGATCGCCAGCGTGCCGCTGCCGATCTCGCGCAAGGAAGCGCTGCTGGGCGACGTGGTGCTGCAATATGCCGAGGTCGAAGAACCGGTGGCGCCAGTCGCCTTCGCCACGATGTTTCCTGGCGGCGCCGCTGCTCATCCGGTGCGGGTTTCGCTCGGTCGCAAAGCCGAGTCGCTCGACCCGGCAGAATACGCCGCCTATGTCGAAGTGATCGAGGATGCACGGCGCCAGGTCCATGCGATGATGTCCGGCACGCAGTCGCAGGCGCCCGTTGCGGGCCCGCCGCTCGCCTCGGCGCTGCCGTCGAAACTGTCGCGGCACGACCTGCCGGTATTCCTGATCAAGAAGATCGACGCCGAGACCCCGGAAGAAATCCGGCCCTAGCAGCGCCTGGGCCTAGCGGCCCTTTTCGCGCTCCACCGCGCGCCAGCCGATGTCGCGCCGGCAGAAGCCCTCCGGCCAGTCGATCAGGTCGATGGCAGCATAGGCCTTGCGCTGCGCCTCGCCGACCGTTCCTGCCATCGCCGTGACATTGAGCACCCGGCCGCCATTGGCGACGATGGTGCCGTCGCGCTCGGCGGTGCCGGCGTGGAATATCTCGACGCCCGAGTTCTGCGCCTGCTCCAGGCCGCGAATGACGGTGCCCTTCTGCGGCGTGCCCGGATAGCCGCTGGCGGCCATGACCACGGTAAGCGCCGCCTCGTCGCGCCAGCGGGCCGACATGTGCGAAAGCTGGCCGTCTGCGGCGGCTTCGAGCAGCACCAGCAGATCATCCCTCAGCCGCATCATCAGCACCTGGCATTCCGGGTCGCCAAAACGGACGTTGTATTCGATGAGCTTCGGGCCGGCCTCGGTAATCATCAGGCCGACAAACAGGACGCCGGAAAATGGCGCCCCCATGTCCGCCATGCCGCGCATGGTCGGCGCAACGATCTCGCGCATCGTCCTGTCGATCATGTCGGGCGTCATCACGGGAGCCGGCGAATAGGCGCCCATTCCGCCGGTGTTGGGGCCGGTGTCGCCGTCGCCGACCTGCTTGTGATCCTGAGCGGTGCCGAAAGGCATGGCGGTCTTGCCGTCGCAGAGGCAGAAGAAGCTCGCCTCCTCGCCGGTCAGAAACTCCTCGACCACAACCTCGGCACCGGCGCTGCCGAAGGAACCGTCGAAGCAGTCGTCGATGGCGGCGAGCGCCTCAGCTTCGGTCATGGCCACGGTGACGCCCTTGCCGGCGGCCAGGCCGTCTGCCTTGACGACGATCGGCGCGCCCTGGCTCTTCACATAGGCCCTGGCCGCAGCGGGCGTGTCGAAACGGCCATAAGCGGCGGTGGGGATGTCGTAGCGGGCGCACAGATCCTTGGTGAAGCCCTTGGAGCCTTCGAGCCGCGCCGCGGCCTTCGAGGGCCCGAATACCTTGATGCCGGCGGCGCGAAGGTCGTCGCCGAGTCCCGCCACGAGCGGGCCCTCCGGACCGACAATGACGAGGCCGATGGATTTTTCCCGGCAGAAGGCGACGACGGCCTGGTGATCGGCAATGTCGAGCGCGACCAGTTCGGCCTCGCGCGCAATACCGGGGTTGCCGGGCGCGGCGTAGAGCCTGGTCAGCATGGGCGAGGCGGCAAGCTTCCAAGCCAGCGCGTGCTCGCGGCCACCCGACCCAATCAACAGAACATTCATGCCGTCCCCGCTGCTGCCTACCGACGTGGCCCATCCGGTAGGGCGGGCAAGGCAGAGGGTCAAGCTTGGCGGCCGATCATCAACGACAAATCGCCAGCTTGACGCCCCCAAGCGCGGCTGGCACTGCACTGTTCATGGAACAAGTGCAGTCGAAACAGGGACAGGGCCGGGTGGCTGACGCGCCGAGCGGCCACTGGGTCTACCGGGTGCTGCCGAGGTGGCTCTGGCCCTATGCACAGCTGGCGCGGTGGGACCGCCCGATCGGCTGGCAGCTGCTTCTGTGGCCGTGCTGGTGGTCGGCGGCCCTTGCGGCAAGCGCCTATGCGCGCCCCGACGACCCGCTGCCGACGCTTCTGCCGTCGATGGCGACGCTGCTGCTGTTCTTCATCGGCGCGGTGGCCATGCGCGGCGCCGGCTGCACCTTCAACGACGTGGTGGACGCCAGGATCGACGAGCAGGTGGAGCGAACGCGTTCGAGGCCCCTACCCTCCGGCCAGGTGTCGAAACGGCAGGCCTGGCTGTTCATCGTGCTGCAGGCGCTGGCCGGGCTGGCGGTGCTGCTGCAGTTCAACGGCTTCACCGTGCTGACCGGCATGGTGTCGCTCGCCATCGTGGCGATCTATCCCTTCCTGAAGCGCTTCACCAACTGGCCCCAGCTCGGCCTCGGGCTGGCCTTCTCCTGGGGCGCACTGATGGGCTGGACGGCGGAGTTCGGCGATATCGGCCGGCCGGCGGTGCTGCTCTATCTCGGCTCGATCTTCTGGGTGATCGGCTACGACACGATCTATGCGCACCAGGACCGCGAGGACGATGCCATGGTCGGCGTGAGGTCGACGGCGCGGCTGTTCGGCGACAGCACGAAATCCTGGCTGATCGGCCTCTACGGCGGCGCGCTGATCTTAATGGCAAGCGCGTTTTCGGCCGCCCAGGTGCCGGTGCCGGCGATGGCCGGGCTGCTCGCGGCCGCCGCGCACATGGCGCGCCAGATCGCGATGCTCGACATCGACGACCCCGACCAGTGCCTGCGGCTCTTCAAGTCCAACAATGTCGTCGGCTGGCTGATCTTCCTCGGCCTGATCGGCGGCGGCGTCTGGGGGGCGCTGAAACCGCTGATCTGAGCCGAGTTCTACTCGCGGGCGATGAGTTCCTGGCCGTCGATGACCAGCCGCATGCCGAGATTGCCGGGTTTGCGGCGGACCAGGAAGAACGGGCGGCGCGATGCGCCGCGGCGCTTGCGACGATCCTGCGCGGGCAGCGCCTTGATGGCCTCGCCAAGCGATTCCTCGAGCGTCCGCGCCACGCCGTCTGCCTCGATCAGCAGCATCGGCAACCGGTAGGCATCGGCCCAGGCGCGCCAGTCGGCGGCGACATCCTCGAGATTGTCGGCGACCAGAAGCGGCACCGACAGCATCGGGTCATTGTGCAGCAGTTCGAGCGTCACGGTGACGTTGCCATCCTCGTCCTCGATGGCACGGGCAGCAACGCCCGAGAAGGCGTTGGCGGGCAGGACCACGACGGCCGGCAGGCCGCTCATCTGCAGCAGGCGGCGCACGATCGCGCCGCGCTGGTCGATGGTGAACGTGACATCGCCAAAACTGTCATAGGTGGCGTAGCTCACTGCCTGGGGCAGGCGAAACGGGTCGAGACGCATGTTGCGGCCCGCCCAGACTGGCTTCAGTCCCGTGCTCATTATGGTGCCTTCCTGTCTCTCCTGAGAGCCGCTTTTGGCGGTTCTCACGGACCAGTTTTCCCGGTCTCGTTATGGGATCGACAGTAGCGGGGGGACCTTACCACCCGGCTTAAGAAGTCGGTTAAATTTTGCTGATCACGGCGATGGTTATCGAATTCCGACCAGGTGGAACAGGTTGGCAGGCTTTGTTTACAACAGCTTACCGGGGTTCATGATGCCCGCCGGATCGAAGGCTGCCTTGATCCGCCGCATCAGGTCGGTGGCGACAGGCGGCGCGGTGGCGAGCAGCTCGTCGCGCTTCAGCTGGCCGATGCCGTGCTCGGCCGAAATCGACCCGCCAAGTTCGCGCACGATGTCGTGGACGGCCTTGTTCATGGCCCGGTAGAGATCGAGAAAGGCCTTCGGATCGCCGCCGGCGGGCTGCGACACGTTGTAGTGCAGGTTGCCGTCGCCCATGTGGCCGAAACAGACGACGCGCGCCTGCGGGCTGACCGATGCGACGGCGTCGGCCGCCCGCGCGATGAAAGCGGGGATCGAGACCACCGGGACGGAGATGTCGTGCTTGATCGAGGCGCCCTCCGGCTTCTGCGCGTCCGACAGGTTCTCGCGCAGGGACCAGAAGGCGTGCGCCTGGGCAAGGCTTGCCGCAATGACCGCGTCGCCGGCGATGCCCGTCTCCAGGCCTTCGGTGAGGATCTCCTCCATCAGGCCGGAGGCGTCCTCGGCCGAGCGCCCCGACGAGATCTCGACCAGTGCATTCCACGGCCAGGGCGATTCCAGCGGCGCGACGGCGTCCGGCGTGTATTGCAGCACGAAATCGAGCGGCGTCCTGCCGACCAGTTCGAAGGCGGTCAGGCTGCCGCCGGCCCGGCCGGTGGCGACACCGAAAAGCGCCAGCGCATCCTCCGGCGAGTTGAGCCCGACCCAGGCCACCTCGCGCCCCCGCGGCTTGGGGAAGAGCTTCAGCACGGCCGCGGTGATGATGCCGAGCGTCCCCTCGGCGCCGACGAAAAGGTCCTTCAGGTCGTAGCCCGTATTGTCCTTCTTGAGCTTGCGCAGATCGTCGAGCACCTCGCCGGTGGGCAGCACCACCTCGAGACCAAGACAGAGTTCGCGCGTGTTGCCGTAGGCCAGCACGGCCGTGCCGCCGGCGTTGGAGGACAGGTTGCCGCCGATCTGGCAGGAACCCTGCGAGGCAAGCGACAGGGGAAACAGACGGTCCGCGGCGTCCGCTACCTGGTGCAGCGTCTCGAGCACCATGCCGGCCTCGACGGTGACGGTGTTGGAGAGCGGGTCGAGCTCGCGCACCCGGTTGAGGCGCGACAGCGACACGACGACCTCGCCGCCGGTAGCATGCGGCACCTGTGCGCCGACGAGCCCCGTATTGCCCCCCTGCGGCACGATGTGCGTGCCTGTCTCGCTGGCCAGCGCGAGGATGCGGCTGACCTCTTCGACGCTTGCCGGCTTGAGCACCAGCGGCGAACGACCGGGGTAGAGACCTCGCGGCTCGTGCAGATAGGGGGCGATCTCCGCCTCGCCTCGCACCGCATGGGCCGCACCGACGATTGCCACGAAACGGTCGAGCAATGCCGCGTCGATGCCATCAACACTCGAGGTCATCAGGATGCCTGGTGCCGGCCGGTCGTTACCTCGCGCGGCGCCGCCGCACGGTTCAGCCGGTCGTTGATCGCCTCGCCGAGCCCCCTTGCGGGAATCGGTGCAACGGCGATGGTCGCCGCGCCACGCTGATCGAGCGCCTTGAGGTGAGAGAACAGGTTGCTCGCCGCCTCGCGCAGGTCGCCGGACGGCGAAAGGTTGAGGACGGCGACGGCTGCATCGGCCATTTCGGGCGGCACGGCGCCAAAAGCGAGAAACGCTTCGCCGGGCCTGATGTCGGTGGCGCCGACGCGCACGGCGGCGGCGGGCGCGTAATGCGAGGCGAGCATGCCCGGCGCCTCGACGCCGGCGCCCGGTTCGCGCAGCAGCGATCGTCGCGCGACGGCCTCGATGACCTCCGCGGCAATGCCGCCCGGGCGCAGCAGGCGAAGCGACTGCCCGTCGACCTTGACGATGGTCGATTCCAAGCCGACCGGCGTCGGTCCACCATCAACGATCAGTGGGATGCGGTCGCCGAGATCGGCTGCGACGGCCTCTGCGGTGGTGGCGGTGATGCGGCCCGACGAATTGGCGCTCGGTGCGGCCAGCGGACGCCCGAGCCGCCCGATCAGTGTGGCGCCGAAGCCCTGCGGCATGCGCAGCGCGATGGTATCGAGCCCCGCTGTGACCAGCGGGTGTATGTCGGCGCCCGGCGCCAGCGGCAGCACCAGCGTCAGCGGCCCCGGCCAGAAGGCCTCGGCAAGCTTGGTGGAAAGCGGGTCGAATACGGCGATACGCCGTGCCATCGCCATGCCGGCGACATGCGCGATGAGCGGGTTGAAGCGCGGCCGGCCCTTGGCCTCGAAGATCCGCGCAACCGCCTCGCCGTTCGTCGCGTCGCCGGCGAGGCCGTAGACGGTCTCGGTCGGGATGGCGACGATCTCGCCGGCCTTGAGCAGTGCAAGCGCGCCCGCCAGTGCGTCGTCGATCTTGAGGATTTGCGCCACGCCCGCCCTTCCGAATTGGGGTCAAAGCTTGCTATCGCGCGGCGCGCGGGGGGGCAAGGCCCTGCCGGGCACCATTTTGTTAATCGGTAAAATGCTAGTTTCAGCCGAAACGCGACGTCAACAGGCGGATGGCATACTGCTGCCCGACACTATTGCTTTGGAACAGGCCGACTATTCATGCGGATGATCGCAGCATTGGTCCTCATCGCGGCAGTGGCCGGGGGCGAAGCGCAGGCTTCCTCCTTCGTCACGCCCGAAGCCCTGCCCGAGCCGATCGGGCCTTCCTTCGTGGTGCTCGGCGAGACGACTGCAGCTGGCACGCTCCAGGTGCAGGAGAACGACACCGCGTCCGGCGCGGCGCTGTCCGTCGAAATGCTCCCGATGCCTTCCTTCAGCATCATGGGCGAAGCGGCGAGTTCGTCTACGCCGTCGATCGTCGCGCTCGGCGAACCGGCGGCAGGCATCGCCTATGACGAGGTCGCGGCCATCCCGCAGCCGGCGCAGAAAAGCGGTCGCGTGATGATGCCGATGATCATTCGCGGCGGAATCGTCGGCGATGCGTTCGCGCAGCCGATCTACTCGTCCGGGTCGCCGGACGAGGCGCCCACTGTGGCACTCGATCCGAACGACCGGGGCACTGCATCCAAGCGCAAGGCGCTGAAGCGGCAGGCTGAACAGCAGCGGGCGATGGAGTCGGCACCGCAGGCGGCGCCGGCACCCAAGCCGCTCACCGAATAGCGACGCTTGACGCGCGGCGCGGTGCGCAGCACCCTCCTCCGCTACCGGGTCTCGTAGAGCGTCGGCGCTGGGCCGGCGGCGAGACCGGCGCGGTCGGGAAGAAGACGATGATCAAGCCTGTTCGAGTTCTTGCCGTTGGCCTGGCCCTGGCGCTGGCGTGGCTGCCTTCGGCCGCAGCCGCCGACGAACTGATCGGCACCTATGTCGCGCGCATCTCGTGGAAGGACCATGAATCGAGCACCGGCCGCAAGCTCGATACGGCAGCGCAGGTGGTGCGGCAGGACCGCGCCAACGTGCACAAGCACATCCAGACCGACGAGGAAGACGACATCGACGTCTGGTTCACCACCAACGCCAAGCGCACCAGCTTCGAGGTACTGCTGAACCGGGAGGGCGCCATCGACCAGGCGACACGGCGCGCCATCATGGAGGGCGAGCCGCTGATCGAGGTCGAGGTCTACCGCAACAGCGTCAAGGTCGTCCTGCTCAGCGGCTGAGCCGATCGCGAGACTTTTTAGCCCGCGATCTTCGAGAAGTCGGCGACCTGATCGGTGGCGGCGCGGATGCGCAACAGCAGCGCAAGGCGGTTGGCGCGGACATTCTCGTCCGGGTCGTTTACCAGCACATGCTCGAAAAATGAATCAACCGGTTCACGCAGCACGCTAAGCGCCAGCATGGCGGCGGAAAAGTCTTCGTTCTGAATCGCTTGGCCGGCTTCCTTCTCGGCCTGATTCACCGCGGCGAAGAGCTTTTTTTCCGGTTCTTCACGCAGCAATGAAGGATCGACCGCTTCCGCGATCGCGGTTTTCTTCTTCTCCTCGGCGGCCAGAATATTGGCGGCACGCTTGGTGCCGGCGAGCAGGTTCTTGCCTTCGTCGGTGGCAAGGAAGAAGCCGAGGGCCTCGACGCGGCGGACGATGGCGAGGAGGTCGTCTGACTCGGGTGTGATGACGGCGTCGATGAGATCGTGACGCGCACCCTGGTCGCGGAGGTAGACCTTCAGGCGGTCGTGGAAGAAGGAGAGGAGGTCTAGGTTTCTAGCTGGCCTCATGTCGTCGGCTGAGCGAACAGTCGCAGGCTCAATCGATTCCGGAGCAAGGCCGCTTTCCCAGAACTTCAAGTTGCTAAGCATCGGCAATCTAATCGCATTCTCAAGTACCAACCTAATCACGCCAAGCGCCGCGCGCCGAAGTGCATAGGGGTCCTTCGAGCCGGTCGGCTTTTCGTCGATGGCCCAGAAGCCGACCAGCGTGTCGAGCTTGTCGGCGAGCGCCACCGCGATAGACACCGGGTCGGTCGGCACGCTGTCGCCGGGACCCTGCGGCTTGTAGTGCTCCTCGATGGCCGCGGCGACGGACGGATTCTCGCCCTGAAGCAACGCATACTTGCGGCCCATGGCGCCCTGCAATTCGGGGAACTCGCCGACGATTTCGGTGGTGAGATCGGCCTTGGCGAGCACCGCCGCACGAGCCGCCAGATCGGGATCGGCGCCGACCAGCGGTGCGATCTCCTGCGCCAGACGCCGGATGCGCTCGACGCGCTGCCCTTGAGTGCCGAGCTTGGCGTGGAAGGTGACGCCGAGATGGTCGAGGCGGGCCATGCGCTGGTCGAGCGGCTTCTTGAGGTCGAGCCCGAACTTCTCGGCCGACGCCGTCAGCTGGTCGAGGTCCGGCAGGTCGGCCTGGTCGGTCTTCCAGAAATAGAGCGCGTCGGAAAGTCGTGCGCGCACGACCTTGCCGTTGCCATGCGCGATCTCCTTGCCGCCGTCGGTCGCCTCGATATTGGCGGTGACGACGAAACGGTTCGACAGCGCCTCGCCGCCATGCGGCCGCGTGACTAAGCATTTCTGGTTGGCGCGGATGGTGAGGCGGATGACTTCCGGCGGGATGGCCAGAAAATCCTGCTCGAATTCGCCGAGCAGAACGACCGGCCATTCGACGAGGCCCGACACTTCCTCCAGCAGCCCTTCGTCCTCGACCAGATCGAGACCGTTGGCGAAGGCGAGGTTCTTGGCGTCAGCGAGGATGATCTCCTTGCGGCGGTCAGCGTCGATGACGACCTTTGCCGCCTCAAGCTTCGCGGCATAGTCCTCGAAGCGGCGCACGGTGATGGCGTCGGGCGCATGGAAGCGGTGGCCGTAGGTGACATTGCCGGAACGGATGCCGCCAACCTCGAAGTCGACGACCACCGGCTCCTCCGTCTCGGGGCCGAAGGTGCAGACGATGGACTGCAACGGGCGTACCCATCGCAGCGTTTCGCCGCCGAGCCCGGCAATGCCGGAATAGGTCAGGCCCCTGGGGCCGGAAGCGGCGCCCCAGCGCATCTCCTTCGGCCAGGGAAAGCTGCGCACGACGCCGGGGATCAGCCCGGCGATGATCTCTTCCGCCGCCCTGCCAGGCTTCGAGATATGGGCGACGTAGAAATCGCCCTTCTTGGGATCGCTGTGGATGTGGGCCTCCTCGACCGACGACAGGCCGGCCGAGCGCAGAAAACCCTGGATTGCCTGCTCGGGCGCCTTGGTGCTCGGGCCCTTGCGTTCCTCGTGCACGTCCCTGGAGCGCGCGGTCAGGCCGCGCAGGTCGAGCACCAGGCGGCGGGGCGTCCAGTATTCGCGCGCGGCCTCATAGGTCAGGCCGGCCTCGACAAGGCCGTCGGTGACCATCTTTTTGAGGTCGCCGGCAGCCTTGCGCTGCATGCGCGCGGGGATTTCCTCGCTGCGAAGCTCAAGTAGCAAGTCGGGCATGTTCGGTCTCGCTGAAACGGTTGGCGCGGGCATAGCAAGTCAGCCCTTGGCTGTCACCACCGGCTTTGCCTGAAACGATCCCTGCCACCCGCGATGAAAAAATCGCCCTTGCTTTGAACCAAAGCCGGATGCGGGGCGACAGACAGGCATAGCAACCCCGCATCGACCGGCAAACGACCATGAAAACGGCCCCGACACTCATCCACCTTCTCGCGCTCAGCGCGCTGCTGGCCATCCATGTCGCAACACCGGGAGACGAGCAGATGCCGGGCATGCGCCGCGCGCTGGAAACGATCGCCGTATCCGGCAAGCAGATTTCAACGCCGACCGAGGTTCCGGCAACGGCCGGGCCGGCGGCCTGAGAGGAGAAAGAGCATGCTGAAACTGATCACGGCCGCCGTCATCCGCCTGACGCTGCTCGCCGGCGCATGGGCCGCGCAGGACACGCTGGCGACCTCCACGCAGCCTCAGGAGACAGCGTTGCTGGTGCAGGCGCAGGCGGTGCCCGACCTCAACACGCTGACACCGACCATTCGCCTCATAAGCCTGGCGCAACGGTAGGCAGTGGTTGCTGGCTAGGCCGCCACGGCGCCGCCCGCCTCGGTCTGCAGGAAGGCCTCGCCGCAGGCCTTCGACAGGTTGCGCACGCGAAGGATGTAGCTCTGGCGCTCGGTGACCGAGATCACGCCGCGCGCATCGAGCAGGTTGAAGACGTGGCTGGCCTTGATGCACTGGTCATAAGCCGGCAACACCATTCTGTGCAGCGCCAGATTGTCGTTTTCGGCCGGCGCGCCGGCCGCGAGCAGCGCCTTGCACTCGTTCTCGGCGTCTTCGAAATGCCTGAGCAGCATGGTCGTGTCGGCATGCTCGAAATTGTGCCTGGAATATTCCTGCTCGGCCTGCAGGAAGACCTCGCCGTAGCTGATCTTCTCGTCGCCCTCGCGGCCGTTGAAGTTGAGGTCGTAGACGTTGTCGACGCCCTGCACATACATGGCCAGCCGCTCGAGACCGTAGGTCAGTTCGCCGGCGACCGGCGAACACTCGATGCCGCAGACCTGCTGGAAATAGGTGAACTGCGAGACTTCCATGCCGTCGCACCAGCACTCCCAACCGAGCCCCCAGGCGCCGAGCGTCGGGCTTTCCCAGTCGTCCTCGACGAAGCGGATGTCATGCACCAGCGGGTCGATGCCGATGGCTTCGAGGGAACCGAGATAGAGCTCCTGCAGGTTTGGCGGGTTGGGCTTCAGGATGACCTGATACTGGTAATAATGCTGCAGCCGGTTGGGATTTTCGCCGTAGCGCCCGTCCTTGGGCCGGCGCGAGGGCTGCACATAGGCGGCGTTCCAGCGCTTGGGCCCGAGCGCGCGCAATGTGGTCGCCGGATGAAACGTACCCGCGCCGACTTCCATGTCGTAGGGCTGCAGGATCACGCAGCCCTTGTCGGCCCAATAGGCGTGCAGCGTCAGGATCAGTCCCTGAAAGGAGCGGTCGGGGCGCATGTGGGCAGGCAGCGTGTCTGGCAAGGTAGCCTCGGGCGGTCGGCGAAGGATGGCCCGTCCTAGAGCGGCGTCACCGGAGCGTCAAGCTGCGCCGGCACGGCCAGACGCGCCTAGCGGCTGGCGCCCGGAAGCGTCAGTTCCTGCCCGGGCATCAGCCGGCCGGGATCGCCGCGCAGCTGCGGATTGAGATCGAGGATCTCGATGTAGCGGCTGCCGCTACCCAGTTCGTCGGCGGCGATCGACCAGAGCGACTGGCCGGGAGACACCTTGTAGGACACGGGAACCACTTGCGCCGCGTCGCCCTGCGGGGCGAGCTCGGTGCGCTGGTCGGCGTGCGCCGGCTCGGACTCCTCGGCCGGAAGCACGGTCTTCGACGGCGTGTCGGCCATTGCCTTGTCATCGAGCGGCGGCAGGCCCTCGGCGAGCTTCTTCTCGACCTCGGCCAGAACGGCCGGTTCGGGCTTCATGTCACGCGCATGGCTCCACTGGAAGGTGGCCTCCAGCCGCCGGCCGGCCCGCCAATAGGCATCGCCGAGATGGTCGTTGAGCACCGGGTCGTCGGGCTTCAGAGAGACGGCGCGCTCCAGTTCGCGCACAGCCTCCTCGTACTGGCCGAGGCGGTAATGCGCCCAGCCGAGCGAGTCGACGATATAGCCGTCGCTCGGCCGGAGCTCGACCGCCTTGCGGATGAGCTCGATGCCCTCCTCGAGGTTGATGTTCATGTCGATCCAGGAATAGCCGAGATAGTTCAGCACCTGCGGCTGGTCCGGATAGAGCTCCATCGCCCTGCGGAAATTGGGCTCGGCCTTCGGCCACTGCTTGAGGCGCTCATAGGCGATGCCGCGCTGGTAATAGACGTTCCAGTTGACGCTCGAGCGGGGATCGGCCGGCATGACCTGCGGGTGGGATTCGATCCGCGCCACCGCCTTGTCGTAGAGCGCGGCCGAGCTGGCATAATCCTCCTTCGAGGAATAGACGCCGCCCAATGCCAGGTAACCGCGCATGTCGTCCGGGTTTTCCGAAACCAGCGACTTCAGCTGGGCGATCGCCTCGTCGCGGCGGTCGAGATCGGCGAGGTTGAGGCCAAGCTGCAGCTGGGACAGGCGCTTCAGCGGTGAGGTGTCGGGGATGCGGCGATAAAGGGCGATCGCGTCCTCCGCATTGCGCTGCTGCTCGGCAAGGCCGGCAAGCTGGATCAGCACGACATCGGAATCGGGCTTCAGCGCCAGCGCATATTGCAGATAGAGCCGGACGAAGGACTCGCCGCCCGCGCGGTTGAGCGCCGAGGCAAGCACGAAGAGAAGTTCGCTCGCGCCATCCGACGGCGTCGCGACGAGGCGTTCAACCGGCTCGTCCCTGGAAATCTTCTCGCGCAGCTTGACCAGCGGCAGCCGGCCGGAGGCAAATTCGTCGCCCTTGTCGAGCATGGCCAGTGCCGCGGCCTTGTCGCCGGTGCGCGCCAGGAAGCGGGCATAGGCTTCCGTGGCACGAAGCCAGGTTTCGGGCGAGGAACCGGCCGACGCCATGTCGCCGGTCGCTTCCTGGTAGGCGGCATCCGCCTGGTCGTTGAGGCCGGCGGCGTCGGCGATGAGCGCCTTGTTGTAGGAGACGAAGAGACCGTACCATTGCGGCCCGGCGAGTTCGTCGAGCATGGCGACGGCACCCTGGCTGTTGCCACCCCCGGACTTGGCCCAAGCCGACAGGACCTTGGAGACGAGCGCGTCGAGATCGGATTCGAGCGCCAGCTTCAGCCAGGCATCGGCCGCCTTGTAATCTTCCTTGCGGAAGCCATCGATGGCCAGCGCGAGCCGCGAGAAGCGCTCAACCTCGGCGACCGTCTTCAGCTTCTCGGCATAGGGGAGAGATTCGTCGAAACGACCCTGCGAGATCAGCGCCAGCATGATGCTCTGCTGCAGCGCCTGGTTCTCCGGATCGAAGGCCAGCGCCTTCTTGTAGAAGGTGATCGCGCCGTCGAGATCATTGTCGACTTCCGCGACGCGCGCCGCGAGATAGGCGCCCGAGAAGGTGCTCACTTCGATCGAGATGTCGGATGTCGTCGCATGGGCGACCGGCCCGGAAAGTGCCATTCCCGCTACCGCAGCCAGCCTCAAGAGCCAGCGACTAGGACCTTGCCGCATATTCTTCCTTCCTGCCGGCCGCCTGCGGCGCCCGGAGCGAGACTCGCTTTTGCAGATGGTTGCGCCAAAGCATGGCCTTTTTGGGATTGCTGTTCAATCCGTCGCCATTCACGTTCCGGTCACCGATTGCCCGATCAGGCGACGCGGCTGATGCAGAAATCGATGACTTCGAGCAGTGCCTGCTTCTGCGGCGTCGATTCCAGCGGCGCCAGCGCGTCGCGGGCGATGCCGCCGAAATGGCCGGCGCGGCCGATCGTGTCCGCTATGGCACCGTGCCGCTTCATCAGGCCGACAGCCTTTTCCAGCGAAGCGTCGTCGGTGACGTTCTCCTCAATGGCCTTCTTCCAGAAATTGCGCTCGGCGGGCGTGCCGCGCCGGTAGCTCAGAATGACCGGAAGCGTGACCTTTCCCTCGCGGAAATCGTCGCCGACATTCTTGCCCAGATCCTTGCTCGAGCCGCCATAGTCCAGCGCGTCGTCGATGAGCTGGAAGGCGAGCCCGAGGTTCATGCCGTATGAGCGCAGCGCGGCGCGGTCGTTGCGGGTGGCGCCGGCGATGACCGGGCCGACCTCGGCGGCGGCCGAAAACAGCGCCGCGGTCTTGGCCTTGATGACGGCGAAATGCTCGTCTTCGGTGGTTTCGAGATTCTTGGCGGCAGCGAGCTGCATGACCTCGCCCTCGGCGATGACGGTTGCCGCTGTGGACAGGATGTCGAGCGCCTCGAGCGAACCGACATCAACCATCATGCGGAAGGCCTGGCCAAGCAGGAAGTCGCCCACCAGCACGCTCGCCTGGTTGCCCCAGATCATACGCGCCGTCTTCTTGCCGCGGCGCATGCCGCTCTCGTCGACGACATCGTCATGCAACAGCGTCGCGGTGTGCATGAACTCGACGCTGGTCGCCAGCTTGACATGGCCGTCGCCGGAGTAGCCGAACATCTGCGCGGCGGCGAGCGTCACCATGGGCCTCAGCCGCTTGCCGCCGGACGAGATCAGGTGGTTGGCGACCTCGGGGATCATCTGGACGTCCGAACCGGCCTTGGAGAGGATGAGCTCGTTGACGCGCCCCATGTCGCCGGACGTCAGCTCGATCAGCTGACCGATCGATGCGGCTTCACGCTTGCCGTTTTCGAGATTGAGAACTACGCCCACAAGAAACTCCCGTCCTGAATCCGCGCATGACAGATTACCCACCTTGCTTGATTCTAGGGCGACTAGGGCCGCATCGGCAAGGGGCGAATTGGCGCGGGGCACCGCGGGCGTGGCATCGCGACATTTACAACGGCGGCGGGACCTGCAAGTTTCCGGCGATGAGAGAGCTTATCCGCACCAATGACGCGGTCATCATTTCCTTCGTGGAATCGTTGCTGCGGGACGCAGGCATAGGCTGTCTCGTGGCCGACCAGAACATGAGCGTGCTCGACGGCTCGATCGGCGTGCTGCCGCGCCGGGTGATGGTGGTCGACGACGATCTGGATGCGGCCCGCCGCATCCTGGTCGAGGCGGGCATCGCCAACGAAATGCGCGAAAGCTAGACAAAGCCGAACATGGCGAAGGAAGCCGCGCACACGCTCGACGCCTTCCACCGCGGGCGCTTCTGGCTGGTCCAGCCCAGGCAGACCGGCCACCGTGCGGGCGCCGACGCGCTGATCCTCGCAGCGGCCGTGCCGTCGGCATTTTCGGGACGGCTTGCCGATTTCGGCGCCGGCGCCGGTGGCGCTGCACTGGCCGTAGCCGCCCGCTGTCCGGGCGCAGAGGTGCAACTCGTCGAGCAATCGCCCGAGATGGCAGACTTTGCCAGGCAGACGCTCGAGCACCCGAAGAATGCCGGGCTGGCGGCGCGTGCGTCGCTGCTGGTTGCCGATGTCGGGCTTGCCGGTGCCGCGCGCGAAAAGGCGGGCCTTGCCGCGCGCTCGTTCGACTTCGTGATCATGAACCCGCCCTTCAACGGGCCGGCCGATCGCAGTTCTCCAGATGCGCTGCGCCGGCAGGCGCATGTGATGGATGACGGGCTGTTCGCCGCCTGGCTGAAGAGTGCCGCGGCCGTGCTGCGGCCGCGCGGCAGCGTCGCGATCATTGCGCGGCCCCCGGCCATTGCACCTATCCTCGCAGCCATGAACGGACGCTTCGGCGCCGCCCAGATCGTGCCCGTGCATGCCCGTGCCGATGCCGCGGCGATCCGGGTGGTCATTCGCGCCAGACTGGGCTCGCGGGCCGCGCTCTCCATGATGCCCCCGCTCGTCCTGCATGAAGCGTCCGGCAACGCGTTTTCGGCGCGCGCAGAGGCGATCTTCGCCGGCGAGGCAGCGCTTTTCGGCGACTGACGGCTCCCTCCGGCATTGTGCGCCGTGCCCGAGTGCCTACATGCAGATCAAAGACGCAAGACCCGCCAAGAGACTGGAGAGCCATTCGTGAGACGATTCCTCAACCGCCTGCTGCCGAAATCCATGCGATCGCAGGCGGTGACGATTCCGGTCGTGCGCCTGCAGGGCACGATCATGTCCGGCGGCGGGCAGTTCAGGCCGAGCCTGTCGCTCGCTTCGACGGCGGGCGTTCTTGAAAAGGCATTCTCACTCAGCGCGCCGGCCGTCGCGATCTCGATCAATTCGCCCGGCGGCTCGCCAGTGCAGTCGCGGCTGATCTACAAGCGCATCCGCGACCTTGCAGCCGAGAAGAACAAGACCGTTCTGGTCTTCGTCGAGGATGTCGCAGCCTCAGGGGGCTACATGATCGCGGCTGCCGGCGACGAGATCTTCGCCGATCCCTCGTCGATCGTCGGTTCGATCGGCGTGGTGTCGGCCTCCTTCGGCTTCACCGACCTGATGAAGAAGATCGGCGTCGAACGGCGCGTCTACACGGCCGGCAAGAACAAGGCCGTGCTCGACCCGTTCAAGCCGGAAAAGAAGGAAGATATCGAGCGCCTGAAAAAGCTGCAGCTCGAGGTGCATGAGACCTTCATCGACCTCGTCAAGGAACGCCGCGGCAGCAAGCTGAAGGACGATCCCGAGCTTTTCACCGGCCTGTTCTGGACCGGCAAGAAGGGTGTGGAACTCGGGCTCGTCGACGGGCTTGGCGACATGCGCGAGATCCTCAAGAACCGCTTCGGCGCCAGCACGAAGCTGAAGCTCGTCACCGCGCCGCGCGGCCTGTTCGGGCGCCGGCTCGGCATCTTCGGCACCGGCGCCGGGCCGGCCATCGCAGAGGCGGCGGCCGAGGGCCTGATGGATGCGGCCGAACGGCGCGCCCTCTGGGCGCGTTTCGGACTTTGAAAAATACCGGGAAGGCGGTTATCATGGCGGCCTGACCGGCATTTCCGGCCAGCCCCTTGGAGGGAGGACTAGAGAATGCCGCAGATCATCTTCTTTGCAGCCGTCGGCGTCGCAGCCTATGTCGGCTATCGTTCCTTCGTCAGGGAAGCGCAGCGCGTGACCGCCAAGGTTCGCCGCGCCGAGAAACAAGCCGCGAGCGGTGCCACCGGTACGCTGGTGAAGGACCCCGAAACCGGCGAATACCGGCTGGCGAAGGACTGATTGACCGACATTTCCGACGTTTCGCTCGAAGCCGCTCTGTCCACCGAACTGGCTCCGGCAAAGATCAACCTCGCCCTGCATGTCACCGGGAGGCGGGACGACGGCTATCACCTGATCGACAGCCTCGTGGTGTTTACCCGCTTCGGCGACCGCGTCGGATCGGTAGCCGCCGACGAAGACAGTTTCGAGGTGACCGGTCGTTACGCGGCGAATGTGCCGCGTGACGCCAGCAACCTGGTCCTGCGTGCGCGCGAAGCGCTGCGCGCCCGGTACGGGGCGGAAAAGGCTCCGCCCGTCGCCATCACGCTCGAAAAGAACCTGCCGGTCGCATCCGGCATGGGCGGCGGCTCGAGCGACGCGGCGGCGACGCTGCGCAGCCTTGCGCGACTGTGGCAGTTCGACATCGACGACGCCGAACTGGCGCGCATTGGCGCGACGCTCGGCGCAGACGTGCCGATGTGCCTGGCGGCAAGGCCGCTCGTCGCGCGCGGCACGGGCGACGAACTGACGATGCTGCCTGGTTTCCCGTCGCTCGGCCTTGTGCTGGTCAATCCGGGTGTGGGCGTTGCGACGGCCGATGTGTTCAAAGCGCTTGCCAAGGCCGACAATGAGGGCCTGCCGCCCCTGCCCCAACAGATCGAATTCCACAGCATGCGCAACTGGCTGGAAACGACCCGCAACGATCTCTGCCCGGCGGCCGAAAGCATCACGCCGTCGATCCGCTACGCGCTGGCGGCGCTGAACAAGGCCGACGCCGGATTTGCCCGCATGTCGGGCTCGGGCGCGACCTGTTTCGGCCTCTACGAGACCGGCAATGTGGCCAAGCGGGCGGCGGCCGAGATCCGCAAGCGCCAGCCGAAATGGTTCGTCGCCGCGACCCGCAGCATCCCGTCGGAGGACGCATGAGCAGGATCAGCGAGGACAGAGACTTCATTCCCGTCGCCATCGCCGTGCTGACAGTGTCGGACACGCGCAGCCTTGCCGACGACAAGTCGGGGCAAACGCTGGTCGACCGGATCGCCGACGCCGGCCACGCGCTGGCCGACCGCGCCATCGTGACGGACGACGTGGACAAGATCAGGGAAAAGGTGCTGGAGTGGTCGCGAGACGACGCGATCGACGTGGTGATCACCACCGGCGGCACCGGCTTCACCGGGCGCGACGTGACGCCGGACGCGCTGGAGCCGATCTTCGAAAAGCGCATGGACGGCTTTTCGGAAGTGTTCCACCGGATTTCCTACGACAAGATCGGAACCTCGACGATCCAGAGCCGGGCAACCGGCGGCGTCGTCAACGCCACCTTCGTCTTCGTGCTGCCGGGGTCGCCGGGAGCCTGCAAGGACGCATGGGACGGCATCCTGAAGCCGCAGCTCGACTACCGGCACAAGCCCTGCAACTTCGTCGAGATCATGCCGCGGCTCGACGAGCATCTGCGGCGCGGCGCCGGCAAGACCGAGGCCTAGCGCTCACGCGTCCTCGACATTGATGCGGCGGTAGATCGCCTCGATCAGGGAATAGAGCGCGAAGGCAACCAACCCGAACCCGATCGCGGCAAGCAGTGCCCAGCCGACCGGCAGCGACTGAATGAACTCCAGCGCCTGCTGGGAGTCCGGAGGCTTGCCGCTGCCGTCCGCCCGAACGGCGCGCAGGGCGAAGAGAAAGGCAACGACCAGAAACACCACGCCGCGCGCGATCAGTCCCGTCATGGCGATCGGATGGATGATGGTCATGGCATGGCTGCCGGCGTCCATGTGATCGGCATATTTGCCGCGAACGGCCTTGGCGACGTGTGCGATGGCGACGCCGGCCAGTATGAGGGCCAAGGTCGCCGATGCCCAGCGGCTGCCGACAAGGCCTGCTAGCGTCTCGGCGAAACCGCCGCCGCTGCCGCTGTCTCCCGCGGCGCTGCGAAGCGACCAGACGTAGAAGGCGAGCGTCAGGTAGATGACGCCGCTTGCCGCCAGCCCGCCGCGGATCGCTAGACCCTTGGGATCAAGACCGTGGTCGTCAGTGTCAAAGCCCGACTGGATCAACCGCCAGACGGCGTAGAAGATGAGTGCTGCGATCAGGCCGTAGGCCATGATGGCGCCGGCGCCGCTGGTCAGCAGCTTGCCGAGAGCCTCGCGGGAGCCCATTGGCTGCCCCGCGCCGATCGCGGCCAGCGCCGCGAAATAGCCGATGACGAGATAGATCAGCCCGCGCGACGCGTAGCCGATGCGGGCCAGCGGCTTGAACCATTGTTTGGCCTTGTGTTCCAAATTTTCGCTCCCGCCATGCCGATGGGTTGCAAATGCGGCAACGGGGCGGTGGTTCCGTCCCGCGGAGCGCCACAGGGCGGCTTCGGCCGGCTCGGCTCAGTAATAGGGCGACCGGCAGGCGCGACGCACACCCTGATGGGGCTGGAAGCTGTTGTCGGAAAGCCGGTAGGAGCGGTAGCGCGTGTAGCACCATTCGACATGGGCCGGGCTGGCATAGCCGACGACCGGCAGGGGACTGGCGCCGCGGAAGACTGGCACGGGATAGGCATTGGCGAGATGCGGCTCCGGATAGGCAGGCGCATGGGTGAAATGCCGGCCGTAGTAGATCTGCGGCCCGGTCGGTTGCACCCATGAGGGCGCCTCGTGGTAGCGATGGTGACCTGCGACGTCGACCCGGACGCTGACGGCGACGCTGTCGTGCGCGAGAGCGGGCGTCGCCAGGGTAACAAGGGCGAGCGGCGCGAACAGGGCAAGGCGTGACATGGCGGTCCTCCGGCTGAAACTCACGCCAAGAATGGCTGCCGCAGCGATGCGTTCCGCCGCAAGTGCCTGAAGACTTAACGAAAGCCTAAGGGTCAGGCCTTGCGGCTCGGCGCGACGCGGATTTCCGACGCCAGGCGACGCGAGGCGAGGCCGCGCGCCAGGGCCTCGGCGCTGGCCGCCCTGCGAACCAGGGCAGAAGCCTGGCTCTTGGTGATGACCAGCCCGTCAGACAGCGCGCGGTTGCCGGAGAATACACGCGACAGGAAGGGCGCGCGGCCGATCTTGGAGCGCGAGAAGCGGGCCGGCATCTTCTGCAGTGCGGTGTGGGCGACGACACCCTCCATCCAGCCCTCGACAAGACGCGCACCAGGCTCGACAAGCAGCAGCCAGTCGCCCTTGGCCTGGCGCACACCTGCCGCGATGCCGCCGCTGATGTAGCTGCAGCCGGCGTGGTCGGCGACCTTGCCGGTCTGGTCGGTCGATCCGTTGTCGCAGACGATCACTTCACGCACTACGCCTTCGATAGCGCCGCTGATCAGCGACGCCAGCGTCTGGGCCAATCCGTCCTCGTCGTTCCTGGTCTCGATCAACACGCTAAGCATGCACGCCGAATAGCCGAAACTGCCGCGCAGCGCCAGTTGCCGGGTCCGCATCCGCCGCCTGCATCACAAAGTTCTTGCTTTGTTCTCTTTCTCGAAATAGGAATAGTTTCATGAAAACGCCGATTCGCAGGCCCGCCGAGATGCCTTGGGAGAGAGCCAGGATGGAACAGATCACACGCGCAGACATTGCAGCTTTCGGAGCCGGAAGGGCCGAGATGGCTAATGCGATGATCGAGCAGAGCGGAATCAGGGTGCGACCCGAGCGCAATCGCGGTCGCGCCGCAGGCATCAATCCGAGCGGCCGCTTCGAGCCGGTAAGCCGCGACGTGTTCGACGACGGCTGGAATTCCTTCGAGGACCTGCCGCCCTTCAAGACCGACGTGCAGGTCGAGAAGCCGCGCACCATCATCACCCGCAACGAATCGCCGGACATTTCCTTCGATCGTTCGATCAACCCCTATCGCGGATGCGAGCATGGCTGTGTCTATTGCTTTGCCCGCCCGACACACAGCTACATGGGCCTGTCGGCCGGTGTGGATTTCGAATCGAAGCTGTTCGCCAAGCCGGATGCCGCGAAGCTGCTCGACAAGGAGCTCTCCAAGGAAGGCTACCAGCCGCGCACCATCGCCATCGGCACCAACACCGATCCCTACCAGCCGGTGGAGAAGCGCTGGCGCATCATGCGCGAGATCCTCGAGGTGCTCGAGGCGCGCAACCATCCGGTCGGCATCGTCACAAAATCCGCGCTGGTGACGCGCGACATCGACATCCTGGCGCGCATGGCCGAGAAGGGCCTCGCCAAGGTGGCGCTGTCGGTGACGACACTCGACCGCAAGCTGGCCCGCACCATGGAGCCGCGCGCTGCGACCCCGACCAGGCGCCTGGAGACGATCCGCGAACTCAGCGACGCCGGCATTCCGACCTCGGTCATGGTGGCGCCGATCATTCCGGGCCTGACCGACCCGGAGATCGAGCGCATTCTCGACGCTGCACGCGCCGCCGGCGCGCTCGACGCGGGATACGTCATCCTGCGCCTGCCGCTCGAGGTCAGCCCGATCTTCAAGGACTGGCTGCTGCGCCACTACCCCGACCGCTACCGGCACGTGATGTCGCTGGTGCGCTCGATGCGTGACGGCAAGGACTACGACGCCGAATGGGGCAAGCGCATGAAGGGCAGCGGGCCCTATGCCTGGCAGATCGGCCGTCGCTTCGAGATCGCAGCCCGCAGGCTCGGGCTCAACGCGCGGAAAACGCCGCTGCGGACCGACCTGTTCGTGCAGGCCAAGAAGGGCGCCGAGCAGCTGATGCTGCTCTAGCACACACACGGAACGCCAGCGTTCCGCCCCATCCGTCCGGCCGCTCCCCCCGGCTGCCCGACGGCGCCTCCCCGACCCGCCAGCCCCCCTCGCCGGCCGGGAAGGCCTTGCGGAGAATCGGGACCGATGCGAGCATCGCCGCACCATGGCTCGCACGCGTCCTGATTCTCCGCCCCTCATTGCCTTTGTCGACAAGCCCGACTTCACCTTCGAGCTGAAGGCGATCGCCGCCGGCAGCTGGCCGGTCGCGGGGCTCGACGAGGCCGGACGCGGACCGCTCGCCGGCCCCGTGGTTGCGGCGGCCGTGGTGCTCGACCCGGAGCGCATCCCGGAAGGTCTCGACGATTCCAAGCGGCTTACCGGCCAGCAGCGGGAAGCCATCTTTACGAACATCCTGAAACTGGCGCTCGGCGTCTCGGTCGCCTCGCTCTGCGCGGAAGGCATCGACCGCAGCGACATCCGCAAGGCAAGCCTCGAAGCGATGCGCCGCGCGCTGGCCGGCCTGCCGCTGACCGCGCGGCTGGCGCTTGCCGACGGCCGCGACGTGCCGCCTGGCCTGGGCTGCTCCTGCCAGGCCCTGGTCAAGGGCGACCAGCGTTCGCAGTCGATCGCCGCCGCCTCGATCGTCGCCAAGGTGATGCGCGACCGGATGATGCAGCATTGCGGCAGGGCCGACGAGCGCTACGGGCTGGAAGTCCACATGGGCTATGCGACCGAGCGCCATCGTGCCGCAATCGAACTGCACGGACCGGCTCCCAGGCTGCACAGGCTGTCCTTTTCACCATTCCGGCTGACGCCGATCGACGAGAGCCAGGCAGAACTCGCAGAGCTCTGAGCCGGCCGCCTTAACGGCAAGAAAAAGGCCGCCCCGAAGGGCGGCCTTTCTGATTCCTGAGCCGGCTGCCGATGTGTCGAACGGCTCAGTTGAGGTTCGACTTCACTTCCTTGAGCGACGCGGCAAAAAGCTCAGCGCCGGACCGCTTGTCGGCCTGGTCGCCAAGGAGCTTGCGGGCTGCCTCGACGGCGATGTCGACCGCGCTGGCGCGTACCTCGATGACGGCCTCGCGCTCGGCCTGCTCGATCTTCTGTTCGGCAAGCGCGGTGCGGCGCGCGACATATTCCTCGGTCTTGCGCTTTGCTTCCTCGAGAAGCATGTCTGCCTCGCGCTTGGCGGCGGCGACAATGTCGGCCGCATCCTTCTCGGCTTCCTTGCGCTTGCGCTGGAAGTCGGCAAGCAGCTGCTTTGCCTCCTCGCGCAGGCGCCGTGCCTCTTCGAGTTCGTTGCGGATGTTGTTGGCTCGCTCATCGAGCGACTTGGTCAGCATGCCGGGTATCTTGAAGTAGACGACCGCGGCGATGAAGATCACGAGGGCGACGGTGGCCCAGAACGTATTGTCCATGACGATCTCCTAGCCGCGAACCGACTTGACGGCGGCCGCTACTGCCGCCTTGTCCACCTTGCCGCCGGTGAGCTGCTGCACAATGGCGGCAGACGTTTCCTCGGCGATCGAGCCGACTTCGCGCATGGCGTTCGACTTGATGGTGGCAATCTGCGACTCGGCGGCGGCGAGCTTCTTGCCGAGGCTTTCCTCGACCTTCTTGCGCGCAGCTTCCGCTTCGGCCTTGGAGGCCTCGTTTGCCTGCTGTCCGATGGCGTTTGCCTTGGCCTTGGCCTCGGCAAGCTCCTGTTCGTAGGCGGCAACGGCAGCATCGGCCTCCGCCTTCATGCGGGCGGCCTCGTCGAGGTCACCGCTGATGCGTGCGCTGCGATCCTCGAGAATGCCACCGACGCGCGGCAGCACGACCTTCTTCAGGAACAGGTAGAAGAGGCCGAACGTGATGGCGAGCCACAGGATCTGCGACGGAAAGGTCGAAGCGTCGAAGGGCGGGAAAGACCCGTGTCCCTCGGCCTGCTCGGTATGCGCGCCGCCCTCGGCCGCAGCCGCGTGAGCGCCGTCCTCGACGGGCTCGCCATGAGCGCCGCCTTCAGCCGGTGCAGTTTCCTGCGCGTATCCCGGTGTCACAAACATCCAATTTCCCCTGTCCAGGCAATCCGGCCGCAGCCTGCGGCCGGCCGTGCTGTTGCTGGCCTGCTCTTACGTGAAGAGGAGGAGCAGAGCGACGAGGAGCGAGAAGATGCCGAGAGCTTCCGTCACGGCGAAGCCGAAGATCAGACGGCCGAACTGGCCGTCTGCTGCGGACGGGTTGCGCAGGGCGCCGGCGAGATAGTTGCCGAAGATCGTGCCCAGGCCGATGCCTGCGCCGCCCATGCCGAGGCAGGCGATGCCCGCACCGATTGCCTTTGCTGCGTCTACTTCCATGTCCAACTCCTTGTGGATCTATAGTCTATCGTGTGTTGCGGATGGCGGAAGAGCCCGCCGGTGAAATGTCCCTAGTGACCCGGATGCAGCGCGTCGTTGAGGTACATGCAGGTAAGCACGGCGAAAACATAGGCCTGCAGGAAGGCAACCAGCACTTCCAGCGCGGTGATCGCGACAGTCATGGCAAGCGGCAGGACCGCCCCGGCCACGCCGACGAAACCGGCGGCGCTGAGCGAGACCACGAAGCCCGCGAAGACTTTCAGCGTGATGTGGCCGGCCAGCATGTTGGCGAACAGACGCACGGACAGGCTGATCGGGCGCGACAGGAAAGAGATGACCTCGATCAGCACGACCAGCGGCACCAGAATGCCCGGCACGCCTTCCGGTACGAACAGCTTGAGGAAGCCGAAACCGTGCTTCATGAAGCCGTAGACGACGACGGTGCCGATCACCAGCAGCGCCAGCGCGAAGGTGACGATGATGTGGCTGGTGACGGTGAAGAAATAGGGGAACAGGCCGAGAAGATTGGCGACCAGGACGAACATGAACAGCGAGAAGACCAGGGGAAAGAACTTCATTCCCTGCGATCCGGCCGCGTCGCGCAGCATGGAGGCGACGAATTCATAGGACATTTCGGAAATCGACTGCAGCCGGCCGGGAATGAGGCCGCGGGTCGACGTGGTCAGGAAAAGGAAGGCGCCGGCAACGGCAACGGTAGCGACCATGAAGGCAGCGGAATTGGTGAACGACAGGTCGAGCCCGCCGATTTCGATCGGAACCCACTTGGCGATCTGGAACTGATGGATCGGATCGTTGGCCAAATCGGCCCCCTTCGGCTAGCTGCACCCACAGGCGCGATTCATTCGTCGTCGGGCTTTCTGTCACCCTTTTCAGGGATTTTCAAACCCGCATCGGCAACCATCCCCGCTGAACGCAGGACATTGAGCACGCCAGCTCCGAATCCCAGCAGCAGGAAGATGATCAATCCCCAGGGCGACGTACCAGCCATCCTGTCGATAATCCACCCAAGGCCGACGCCGACTGCAATTCCCGCGATGAACTCGCTGGAAAGCTTCAGCGCCTGTCCATAACCGGTCACGCCGCCGGATCCAGACCCTTGTTTCCCCTGCCGCCTGTCCGGCAATCTCGTTGCAAGCGATGCTTCGAGATCGCGCCGGCGGCGCTCAAGATCGTCGTCGCGGCCTGCGCCACTGCCCTGCCCGTCCGGTCCGGATTTTCCGGTTTCGTCTGGCCCTTTTGATGCGGCCATCGCAACCTCCCATACCGGGCTGGCGGGTCACTGGCCCGTCCGCTCCAAGTCGCGCGCAACATAGTTAGGGGCCATGCCCCCGTCAAGTCGGCGGGCGGATCAGTTCTATCGGTATTTATTGCTGTAAAAACAATGACTTGCCGGGGTGCGACATAGTGCCCGGCACATTATCGGGCGCGTGTCCGGCGAATCCCCGCCGCTCAGCCGCGCCAACGCGGTTGCGCGCCCCGAGAATGGCGGCTAGCTCCAGCCGCCGCCATAGGTGCGGTAGAAGACGTGGAGGCCGATCTTTTTCATCTTCTTCATGGTGTTTGCCCAGCGCGGCGCGACATAGGTCGCGTGGTAGTGCGTCGCCGAGCCGACCTCGGGGATGAAGATCTTGCCGGCGGTCACCGCCATGGCGATCTCCTGAGCCGTCTTGTAGTTGGCCGGATTGGTGATGCGGTCGCGCTTGCCGTCGCAGGCAAAGGAGAACTGGCAGCGGTTGAGCCAACCGTCGTTCTGGTAGACGACGCCGCAGATCGAGTCGGGATAGGTCGGGTTGCGGACGCGGTTGAGGATGACCTGCGCGACGGCGGCCTGGCCGCGCAGCTTTTCGCCGCGCGCCTCGAAATAGATGCCGGTGGCGAGGCACTTCTGCTCGGCCTTGGAGAAGACTTCCGCCGGCAGCGGCCGGCTCATCCAGGCGTGGTCGCCCTTGGCGACGGGCGGAATAAAGCGGCCGCCGTCCTTATCGGCGGGATCCTGCAGCAGGCTCTCGAAGGGTGAAGCCTTGGCGTAGTCGGGCGCGGCCGGCGCGTAGGCGGTGGCGAGGATGTCGGACTTCTCGTTGGTGACGAGGCTCGCCAGCATCGGCGGCACGCCGGGGTCGACCTTCTGCTTCTTCATGTAGAAGGAACCGGCGATCTCGACCTCCTTGCCGCGGATCTCCGTCCTTGCGAAGGCCATCCTGACGTCATGCGCCGGGCGCAACAGCATGCTGGTCTTCTTGAACATGGAGCCGGCGTCGAAGGTCCTGGGCGGCGCGACGGGCATGACCTTGATAATGCGGTCCTGCTTGCCCGAGCGGACGATGCGGTCCTCGTCGGGCACGGCGCTCAGCCGGTTGCCCTTGCCGCGCAGCGAGACCGCGCCGAGTTCATCGGATTCAACGCCAGACCCGGAGATCGAGCCGGTGGTGATGTCGCCGTCGACGAAAGGCATTTCGGCCGCATGCACGGAGCCGGCAACCGACTTCTCGACGAAGACGTTCCAGCGGGTGCCGGACTTCTCGATGCCCGAAACGAGGCCGGCCATATCCTGATAGGCGGCCACGGTCGGAAACCCGACCCAGATCCCAAGACCGATAATCAATGGAGACAGGAACGAACGCTTGTCTCGGCTGGTGGCGGCCAACAGCCGCGTCACTAGTCGTCGATGCACAGAAACTCTCCAGGACGCAACTTACCCTCTTGGAGAGAGAGACTGATGCATTAACCTTGATGGAGCGTTAACCGTGATTATGCGGCGGCAAGATGGTTCCATGCCGCGACCGTGCGTCGCATCACCTGCGTTTCTTGGCGCGCCCGGCAAACGGGTTTTCGGATGCGTGCAGCGACATGCGGATCGGCACGCCGGGCAGGTCGAAAGCCTCGCGCAGGCTGTTGGTCAAATAGCGGATGTAGGATTGCGGCACGTCGTCCGGCCGCGTGCAGGACAGCACGAAGCCCGGCGGCCGCGTCTTGACCTGGGTCATATACTTGATCTTCAGGCGGCGCCCGGCGACGGCGGGCGGCGGATGATGGCCGAGCACGCCTTCAAGCCAGCGGTTGAGGCGCCCCGTGGAGATGCGGCTGTTCCAGACCCTGTGGGTGCTCAGCACCGCATCCAGCAGCTTGTCCAGGCCGCGGCCGGTCTCGGCCGACACGGGCACGGCGAGCACGCCGCGCACCTGCGGCAGCAGCCGCTCGGTCTTTTCGCGCAGCTCGGCCAACGTTTCCTGCGGATTGTCGATCAGGTCCCACTTGTTGAAGGCGAGCACCAGCGCCCTGCCCTCGCGGATGATCAGGTCGGCAAGCTGCAGATCCTGCTTCTCGAAGGGAATCGTCGCGTCGAAGACCACAATGACGACCTCGGCGAAACGGATGGCGCGCAGACCGTCGGCAACGGAGAGCTTCTCGAGCTTCTCCTGCACCCTGGACTTGCGGCGCATGCCGGCGGTATCGAACAGCTTGATCTCGCGGCCGCGCCAGTCCCAGTCGACCGAGATGGAATCGCGCGTGATGCCAGCCTCCGGCCCGGTCAGCAGGCGTTCCTCGCCGATCAGCGCGTTGATCATCGTCGACTTGCCGGCATTCGGCCTGCCGATGACCGCGATGCGCATCGGCTTGGTGTCGTCATAGGCCGGCTCGGCGTCGGGATCGGCGATGTCCTCGCCGACCAGCGGCTCGCTGAAAGCCAGATCGTCGTCTTCCTCGTCGTCGCCGAAGGCGACCTTCTCACCGAGGGCCTCAACGACGGCGTCGCGCAGGTCCGGCAGGCCCTGGCCGTGCTCGGCCGACACGCCGATCGGCTCGCCAAGTCCGAGTTCCCAGCTCTCGAGCACGCCGCCCTGGGCGCCCTTGGCCTCGGCCTTGTTGGCGACCAGCACCACCGGCTTGCCGGACTTGCGGACGATCTCGGCGAAGGTGCGGTCGTCAGGCGTTATGCCGGTCTTGGCGTCGACCATGAAGAAGATGAGGTCGGCCTCGCGAATGGCGATCTCGGTCTGGGCGCGCATGCGGCCCTGCAGCGTGCTCGCCGCCGCGTCCTCGAAACCGGCGGTGTCGATGACGTCGAAATGGAGGTCGTAGAGCTTGGCCGGATGAACGCGGCGGTCGCGTGTGACGCCGGGCGTATCGTCGACGAGCGCCAGCTTGCGGCCTGCGAGACGGTTGAAAAGCGTCGATTTACCGACGTTGGGCCGGCCGATGATGGCGATCTGAAAGCCCATGGCTCACGACGCCGTTCCGGAACCGCGGATCAGTTCGGCCATCAGGGTTGCGCGCTGGCGGGCATTGCGCGGCGCGGCATCGTCGGCGGCGATCTGCTCGAACAGCTTGAGGGCGTCGGAAGCGCGGGCTTCCTTCCAGGCCGACAGGCCGAGCGCCTCGCGCGCCGAATGGCGCAGCGGATCGGTATCCGAGGTCAGTGCCTCGGCGCGTGCCGCAACCTCGGCATAGGTGCCGTTGTCGACGAGCAGGAAGGCGGCGCGCAGTCGCGCCATGTCGCGAATGGCCGACGGGATCGAGGTGTCGGTGGATACCGCGTCGAAGCCGGCCACGGCGCCGGCAAAGTCGCCCTTGGCCGCAAGCACGGTCGCCGCACGCATGCGGGCAAGCAGCGGATAGGCGCCGTAGCCGTCAGCCTCGAGCTGCTCCAGCGCACCGAGCGCCTCGTCGTTCTTGCCGGCGTTGGCGAGTTCGAGGGCCTGGGAGAACTGATCGCCCGAGCGGTTGGCGCGCGAGGTCGTCCAGTAGTCATAGCCGACAAAGCCGGCGGTCACGAGAACGACGAGCACGGCAGCGCCGAGCGCCAGCGGGCCGTAGCGGTCCCACAGGGCGCGCGCCTGATCCTGGCGTATTTCCTCGTTGACTTCGCGGATGAAGCTGTCGTCCGACATTTTTTCTCTTGAACCATGCCAGCCCGTGCGGGCGGCCCTTGTTGCGAGCCTCGCGTTTTAGCGAAATTCTGCCGGCATGGAAGGGGGGTGGCCGGAAATTCGGTCCCGACGGGCCGGCGCGGGAACAGCCAGCGCCCGTTCTGCCCCTGCCTCAGGCGTCATGCCCGGAGCCTGCGGACCGCAACGCCGCCACATTTCGCGCCTACTCGGGCTGGTCATCGAAGCCCAAGAAGAGTGCCCATGTCCTTTGCCTTCCGCGCCGCGCTTTGTGCGTCCCTGTCGATCGCGTCCGTTGCAGAGGCTGGGATCCGCCCGCTGGTGGCGGAGCCCGAGCAGCCGCAATACGTCATCATTTCCTTCGACGGCGCGCAAGACAACGCGCTATGGCAGCGCAGCCGCACGCTGGCGGCGCGGACGGGCGCGCGCTTCACCTATTTCCTGTCCTGCGCCTTCCTTTTGACGCGCGACACGCGCCGCGAATACCAGGGGCCCGGCGAGCAACCGGGCAAGTCCGACGTCGGATTCGCGGAATCCAGGCGGGAGGTTGCGGACCGGCTGGAAGAAATCCGGCTGGCGACTTCCGAGGGCCACGAGATCGCGAGCCATGGCTGCGGCCATTTCGACGGCAAGGACTGGAGCAAGGACGACTGGCTGGAGGAATTCGCGTCGTTCCACCACATCATGCGCGATGCCTACACGATCAACGGCATCGCCGGAGAACCGGCCGACTGGCGCGACTTCGCCGACAAGGCGGTGACCGGATTTCGCGCGCCCTATCTTGAAACGGGCAAGCCGCTCTATGCGGCGCTCAAGGCCGCCGGTTTCGCCTATGACGCGAGCGGCGTCTCTCGCGGTCCGGCAATGCCGGAGCGCGGCGACGGTGCAGTGCGCTTTTCGCTGCCGATGATTCCGGAAGGTCCGGCGTCCAGGCGCGTCATCGCCATGGACTACAATCTCTTCGTTCGCCACACGGACGGCGTCGAGCAACCGGACGAGAACGGCGCCTTCCAGGAACGCTCCTACGAGGCCTTCAAGGCAGCTTTCGACGCGCAACATGGCGGCGAGCGCATACCGCTGCAGATCGGCTTCCATTTCGCCCTGATGAACGACGGTGCCTACTGGAAGGCGCTCGAGCGTTTCGCCTCCGACGTCTGCACGAAGCCCGACGTGGTGTGCACCAGCTACGAGGATTACCTGGCGCGGACCGGCGCCGGGGATACGCTCAGCGAAGCGGCGGGCGGCTAGGCCGCACGCCACCCACCTCGCCCAATCCGATCTAGACCTCGGACTGCCGCTCCATGTAGCGGCGGTCGATGTCGGGCAATTCCTCGCCATGCAACACCGCCTCGAAGGCCTTGAGGCGCTTGTGGATCGAGAGAAGCTCGACGATCGTCGGCCAGGCGTTGACCAGGTACTGGAAGGAGGAACTGACCTGGGTAAAGGCGGTCAGGATCTGCTGCAGGATGCCGAAAGTGATCTTTCCGGCCGCGATGGTCGGCACCAGGATCAGGTAGGCGAAGATGTTGTCGGCCTGGATGTAGAATGACCGCGCCACATTGAAATACATGTAGTGGAAATAGAGCCGGAAATAGTTCTTCCGGACGTTGGCGTAGAGCTCCCGCACCGTGGGGGGCTGCGCTCGGTCCTCGTGGTCCTCGCCGTAGACGAGTTCCTTGCGGTAGGCGGCCTCGACACGCTGGTTGCGGAACTCGAGGCCCGGGAGCTTGATGCCGACGATGGCGAGCAGCACCGTGCCGAAGAGCGACCAGAAGATCGCGGCATACATCAGCGGCGCCGGTATCTCGCCGACGATCGGCAGTTCCGTGACGGTCGAGGACAGGCCGTAGAGGATCGGCAGGAAGGCGATCAGCGTCATCACCGCATCGACCATGCTGACGCCGAGCCCCTCGACGGTCTGGGCAAAGCGCATGGTGTCTTCCTGCACGCGCTGTGACGCGCCTTCGATCGTCCGCAGCTGCGGCCAGTTGGCCATGTAATAATCGTTCATCGCGGTGCGCCAGCGGAAGATGTAGTGGCTGACGAAGAAGCGCGTGCCGACGAAGGCGGCGACAGCCATGAAGGCGATCTGGGCGAAGATCAGGATCAGGCCGTAGAGATCGGCGGCCGCAACCGACCCCGGTGTCGTCAGGGCCTGCTGCACCGAGTCGAAGAAGGGCCGGCGCCAGTTGTTGATCGCGACGCTGATCTGCACCGAGAAATAGGTCGAGAAGAGGATGAGGGCGCTGCCGAGGATGGACCAGTGCGCCCAGGGATGCGGCGAGAAGACGAACCAGAAGGCCGCGAAGAGCGCGGTAACGAGCGCGAAGTAGATGTAGAACCAGAGGAATTCCGGCGTCCAGAAATAGTAGGCGCCGACGATCGGTGCGGCATCTTCCGCGGCCGGCGGCATGCCGAAGTGGGCGCCGATGTCCCTGCCGACCAGATACCAGAACACCACAGCGACAATCACCCAGCCGACGAAGGAGAGGAAGAACAGCTTCGGTCGCGGGAAGAAGGATACGAACAAGGGTGGAACTCCCTACCATGCGGCGCAATCACCGGTCGGCGCGCATCATCCACAATTCGCGGCGAAAGGAAATGCTGAGGGCTGACGGGCCCACGCAACGGCTGGATTCAGGTGGAAGCAGTACGTTCGGCCGACCAGACGATGGCGGCCGATGCGAGGAGCGCGGCGGCTGCGCCGAGCGACGGCAGGAAAAAGCTGCCGCTCCATTGGGCGACGACGCCGGCGAGCACCGGTCCGGCGATCTGGCCGACGCCGAAGGCTGCCGTCATCAGCGCCAGCGCGCGCCGCGCCGACAGCGGCGCCATGAGTTGCGCCAGCCGCAAGCCGAGCGAGGTCGCGGCGATGAAGGTGGCGCCGAGCAGGATGCCGCCCACCAACGGCCCTGCCAGCCCGCCCGTGGCGACGCTGGCCGTAACGCCCGCCGCTTCGACGATGCAGGCCAGTACATAGGCGGAAGGCAGGCCGATACGGTTGGCGACGCGGTTCCACAGGAAGACCGAGGGGAACCCTGCAAGGCCGGTGGCGAGCCAGACAACGGCCTCGAACTGTCGCCCGCCGTCGCCCTCGCGCACGATGGCGACGAGAAAGGTGGCGGTGACGATGTAGCCCAGGCCGAAAAGGCCGTAGGCGAGGATGACCTTGCGCAACGCCCAGCTGTCGGGGAGCTTCGGCTCGCGGCGCGGATGACCGACGACGAAGGGGCCACGGTCGACCAGCCAGGCGACCGCCACGAAACCGGCAGCCGAGATCGCGGCCGCGCCGAACCAGCCGCCGCGCCAGTCGGTTCCCGCCGCGATCAAGAAAAGCATCAGTGCCGAAGAGCTGGCGATGCCGAGGCCGACGCCGCCGAAATGCAGCGCCTGCAGGTCGCTGCGTCGCGCATTGGCGAGATGCGAGAAGACGATGCTGGCGAGGAAGACCATCACGAAAGCGCTGGCGAGACCGGCAAGGAAGCGCACGGCCAGGAACAGGGCGAGGCTGTCGGCGAGGCCCATGGCGCCGGCGAGCAATGCGCTGGCGCCGAGGCCGGCAAGCATGATGTGTCGCTCGTGACCCTCGGCCCAGCCGCCGGCGGCAAGGATGGCGCCGACCAGATAGCCAAGATAGTTGGCCGAGGCGATGAGGCCAGCATCGGCGGCCGAGAGGCCGAGCTGCTGCATCATGCCGGGCAGGATCGGCGTGTAGACGAAACGTCCGACGCCCATGGCGACGGCCATCGCGATCATGCCGGCGAGGGCTATTCGAAGAGGCGGCGCGGGCTCGGACGACATGGCACGGACCATATTGTGCCGCGTGTGCAGTGCAACAAATATTGCTTGGGCCAATCCGGGAGGCGGACAGATCGGTAGCGCTAGGCGCCGGCGAACAGCGTCTCGTAGGTCCCGGGCTTGAAGCCGACCGTCAGCTTTCCATCGACGTCGAGCACCGGGCGCTTGATCAGCGTCGGGTTGGCAAGCATCAGGGCGGCCGCGCTTTCACCGTCGATACCGGCCTTGTCGTTCTCGGGAAGCTGCCGCCAGGTGGCGCTGGAGCGGTTGACGAGGGCTTCCCAGCCGAGCGCCTGCTGCCACCCGGCAAGCCGCTCGCGCTCGAGTCCCTCGACGCGGTAATCGTGGAACCGGTAAGCCACGCCATGGCCGTCAAGCCAGGCGCGCGCCTTCTTCATCGTGTCGCAGTTCTTGATGCCGTAGATTGTGACGGCCATGCCTCAGCCTCGCTCGGGAAAGAGCGCCTTGAGGCCCTCGGGCGAGGCATGCGCCACGCCGCGCTCTGTAATCAGGCCGGTGATCAGCCGTGCCGGCGTCACGTCGAAGGCCGGGTTGGCCGAAGGCGTGGCGTCCGGCGAAATGCGCACCTGGGCGATCTCGCCCGAAGCGGTCCTGCCCCAGACCAGCGCGACCTCGTCGCCCGAGCGTTCCTCGATGGGGATTTCCGTCAGCCCATCGTGAACGGTCCAGTCGATGGTGGGCGACGGCAGGCCGACATAGAAGGGCACGCCATTGTCGTGCGCGGCGAGCGCCTTGAGATAGGTGCCGATCTTGTTGCAGACATCGCCATTGGCGGTGGTGCGATCAGTGCCGACGATGACCATGTCGACCGCGCCGCGCTGCATCAGGTGGCCGCCGGCATTGTCGACGATCAGCGTGTGCGGCACGCCGTGGCCGGCCATCTCCCATGCCGTGAGCTGGGCGCCCTGGTTGCGGGGGCGCGTCTCGTCGACATAGACGTGCACCGGGATGCCGGCTTCGGTGGCAAGATAGATGGGTGCGGTGGCCGTGCCGTAATCGACGGTCGCCAGCCAGCCGGCGTTGCAGTGGGTCAGGATGTTAACCGGTTCGCCGGGTTTCTTGGTCGCGGCGATCTTCCTGATGATTTCCAGGCCATGCCTGCCGATCGAGCGGTTGAGCTCGATGTCCTCGTCGGCGATTTCGGCGGCCCGCCGGTAGGCTGCCTCGGCGCGCTCAGCCAAGGGAAGCGGGGTCAGCACGCGGCGCATTTCGTCGAGCGCCCAGCGCAGGTTGATGGCGGTGGGGCGCGTCTCGTGCAGCTGGTGCCAGACCTTGTCGAGGGCGGCGTCCGATGCGTCTTCACGCATCTGGATGGCGACGCCATAGGCCGCGGTGACGCCGATCAGCGGCGCGCCGCGCACCCACATGTCGCGGATGGCGGTGGCGATACCGGCGACGCTGTCGACGGTCTCGACGCGCAGGTCGTGCGGCAGCCAGCGCTGGTCGATGATGTCGACCGAGCGGCCATCCTCGTTCAGCCAGATGGTACGGTAGTGGCGGTCCCCGACGTTCAAGAGACAATCCCCTTCTCGAGCCGTCCGGCCAGCACGTTTATCTCGTCGAGCCCATGAATGCGCTCGCGGTTGACCGCGATATGGCGGCCGAACTTCAGCGCGCGCGTCTCGCAGGCGGCGCGCAGGTCCTTGTCTTCGATGATCTCGAAATCGGCATTGTGGGCAAGGCCGAGGATGCGGCGATGAATCTCGACGCCGGCAAAGCCCAGCATGTCGGTCCAGATCGAATGCAGCACGCGGTCGAGGGCCTGCTCTGACCCGAGCGCATCACCGCGATCCTCGAACAGGCGCCGGTCGTAGAGCATGCCGCTGCGCTCGGTGCGCCACAGGTTTGAAAACTCACTCCGGAAGACCGACCAGGTGTCGACGATGACCTCGAGCAAATAGGCGCGCATGCCGGCGCGGTCGTTGCCCGCCTCGTGGCCGGCCTGCGAGAAATAGGCCATCCAGAAATTGGCGAGCAGCATTCCGACATCGAAGGCCATCGGCCCGTAGAAGGCGAATTCCGGATCGATGACGCGGGTCTCTTCGTCGGTGACCATGATGGAACCCGAGTGAAGATCGCCATGCACAAGGGTTTCGGCGCTGGAGGCGAAGAGGTGCTTGAGGCGCTGCGCCTCGACCTTGAGATCGCGGTCGGCGCGCAGTTCGGCGACGATGCCGTCCAGCTGCGGCGAGGTGTGGCTGTTCAGCTCCGCCTCGTAGTAGGGGTCCGTGAAGACCAGGCTTTCGGTGATGTCGCAGAGTTCGGCATTGTCGGCGAACAGCGCCACATCCTCCTTGCGCTCGCGCGCCTTCATCGACAGGTCGGAGCCGCGAAACAGCGTGCGGGCGACGAAGCGGCCGAGATCCTCGGCGATCTTCGGCAGCTGCCTGCCCTCGATCAGCGCCTTGCGCAGGATGATGTGCGGCGACAGGTACTCCATGACGATCAGCGCCTGCGCCTCGTCGAAATGGTAGATGGCGGGAACGGTGCCGACGCCGGCACGCGCCTCCTGGCGCTTCAATGCATGGTATTCGAAGAAGGAGCGCTTCAGCGGCAGCGGCCAGCTCTCGCCGACGAGGCGGACATAGGGCAGCGCCTGCTTGACGACTGCCGCACCCTTGGCCCCCTCGACGATGAAGACGAGATTGAGGTTGCCGTCACCGACTTCGCGGACGCGCCAGCCAGCGGTATCGGTGCCGATGCGCGATGTCAGCGCCTCGGTGCCGCCAAGGCGCGAAGGCAGGGTTTCGGCGGTCAGCGCTTCGAATGCCGCAGCCTGTTTCATGTGGTCCTCCCAGGTCCATGCGCCGTGCACATGAAAGCCGACGATGACGGGCGAAACTAGGCACCACCCTGTCAATTGTCAATCGTATTGACAATTGACGGCTTTGTTCCTAGCGTTCGATAGGAGGGAGGAAAAATGTCCGTGGATGCCGTGTTCCGCATAGCGGGCCTGAGGAAGTCCTTTGGCCCGATCCAGGTGCTTGGCGGCGTCAGCCTCGACCTGCATGCGGGCGAAGTGACGGTGCTGATGGGCGCCAATGGCGCGGGCAAATCGACCCTCGTGCGGGTCGTCAGTGGAGTCTACGCCCGAGACGGCGGCACGATCACGCTTGAAGGCAAGGATTTTGCGCCCGAAACACCGGCCGACGCGATGCGCTCCGGCGTGGTGACGGTGCACCAGAATATCAATGACGGCGTGGTGATGGCGCTCGACGTGGCGACCAACCTGACGCTCGACCGGCTGAACGGTGCCGGCGCGAAATTCCTATTCAATCCGCGACGCGTCCGCCGCCAGGCGCGCGAAGTCGCCGACCGCATGGGCCTCGAGATCAGCCTTGACGCCGAGATCAGCGAGTTGTCGCTGGCCGACCGGCAGATGGTGTCGATCGCTCGGGCCATGGCGCACGAGCCCAAGGTTCTGATCCTCGACGAGCCGACCTCCTCGCTTTCGAGCGCGGAAGCCAACCGGCTGTTCTCGGTCATCGACCGCCTGCGCCAGGAAGGCGTGGCGATCCTCTATATCTCGCACCGCATGTCCGACATCAGGCGCCTGGCCGACCGTATCATCTGCCTGCGCGACGGCGGCATTTCTGGCGTCTTCGATTCCAAACCGCTCGACTACGAGGGCGCGGTGAACGCCATGCTCGGCCAGAAGGTCGATCTCGGCCAGGTCGCGGTGAAGGATGCCGACCGGACGGTTTTTGCGGCCAGA
The DNA here is from genome assembly GCA_018823835.1 of Alphaproteobacteria bacterium. Classification (GTDB taxonomy): domain Bacteria; phylum Pseudomonadota; class Alphaproteobacteria; order Rhizobiales; family Rhizobiaceae; genus CAMYMG01. The sequence goes on from JAHJHT010000004.1 coordinate 64,547, forward strand.
GACCTGCGCATCGCGCCGGGCGCCACGCCCTTCTCCATGGAACTCGGCGACGGCGAGATCGTCGCGGTGACCGGGCTGGTCGGGGTCGGCAAGACGGCACTGGCCGAGACGCTGTTCGGCCACCGCCAGCCGCTCGGCGGGGCGATGACGCTGCGCGGTAAAAGCTATCAGCCGCGCTCGACCGGCGAGGCCATCGCCGAGGGCGTGTTCCTGGTCGCCAAGGACCGTGCCGACAGCGGCATCGTGCAGGACTTCAACATCTACGAGAACATGAGCCTGCCCTTCCTCAGCCGCATCTCGCGGCTCGGCGTGTCGCGGCGCAACGCCGAGCGGAACATGGCGCGCGACCGCATCGCCGATCTCGGCATCGTCTGCCGCACCGAGCGCGACGAGATGTCGACGCTGTCGGGCGGCAACCAGCAGAAGGTCATGGTCGCCCGCTGGATGACGCAGCCGGCCAACCTGTTCATTCTCGACGAGCCCTTCCAGGGCGTCGACATCGCCGCCCGGCGCGACATCGCAGCCAAGCTGCGCGCGAGTGCCGCCGGCCGCGCCACCGTGATCTTCGTCACCGAGCTGGACGAGGCGCTGGAAACGGCGGACCGCATCCTGGTGATGTCGGAACACTCGATCGTCGGCGAGCACCGCAATGCCGATGTCGACATCGACCAGTTGCTCGCCGAGATCGCCGGCCGGGCCCAGAGGGGCGCGGCGTGATGGCGGTCGCAAAGCGCATTCAAGACATTCGGACTTCATCATGACATTGCGCGACATTGCCATTCGCTACGGCTTCATTGCCCTGCTCGTCGGGCTGATCGTCTTCTTCACGCTGGCGACCGACGGCTTTGCCTCGCCGCAGGCGGCGGTCTTCATCTTCCAGTCTGTCGCCATCACCGGCGTGCTGGCGCTCGGCGTGACGGCGACGCTGGTGGTCGGCGGCTTCGACCTGTCGATCGGCTCGGTGGCAACGACGGCGATGATGGCGTCGGCCTATGTTCTGGTGGTGCTGGAACAGAACGCGCTGGTGGCGGTGCTCGCCTGCCTCGCCATCGGCGTCATGGTCGGCCTCATCAACGGCTTTCTCATCGTCTACATGCGGGTGCCCGACCTGCTCGCCACGCTCGGCATGATGTTCCTGCTGGTCGGCCTGCAGCGCATTCCGACAGAGGGCCGCTCCATCGCCACCGGCATGACCATGCCCGACGGCTCGGTCGCCAACGGCACGTTCAGCCCTGCCTTCCTTGCGCTCGGCCGCCACCGCTTCGACTTCTTCATTCCGAGCCTGATCCCGGTCTCGGTGGTGGTGCTTCTGGTGCTCGCCGTGCTGATCTGGTTCTTCCTCGAATACACCCGCTTCGGCCGGATGATGTACGCGGTAGGCAGCAATCCCAAGGCGGCAGAACTCGCCGGTGCGCCCGTCAAGGCATACAAAATCTGGGCCTATGTGATTTCAGGCATTTTTGCCTCAATCGGCGGCATCCTGCTGGCCGCCCGGCTTGGACGCGGGGACATCGCGTCGGGTAACAATCTTCTGCTGGATGCGGTTGCGGCCGCGCTGATCGGCTTCGCCGTGCTCGGCGCCGCGAAGCCGAATGCATTCGGCACAACCATCGGCGCGCTTTTCGTCGGCGTCCTGTTGCAGGGACTGACGATGATGAACGCGCCCTACTACACGCAGGACTTCGTCAAAGGCGTGGTTCTCGTGGTCGCCCTGGTGTTCACTTTCGCCCTGTCGCACAGGGGCAGGAACTAGGACCGCCGAAGACTGAAACACAGACGTCAAAAGTGGAGGAAACGAAATGAGCTTTACGCGTAGAACTCTCGGAAAAATAGCGATGGGCCTCGTCGGCGCATCGTGCCTGATGGGCATGCCGGCAATCGCCGCCGACATGCCGGCGCCGTTCGACAAGCCGGGCGACGTCAAGATCGCGCTGGTGCGCTATCTGTCGACGGGTGACTTTTTCCAGGCCTATCTGTCGGGCGTGGAAGCACAGGCCAAGGCGCTCGGCGTCGACCTGCGTGTGCTCGACAGCCGGCAGGACGCCGCGCTGCAGGCCGACATGGTGGATCAGGCCATCGCGCTCGGCGTGCAGGGCATCATCATCCAGCACGGCCTGACGGAATCGATGAAGGAAGCCGCCCAGCGCGCCGTCGACGCCGGCATCAAGGTCGTCGCCTTCGACGTCAATGTCGAGAACGACGCGATTCCGCAGATCGAGCAGTCGGATCGCGACCTCGCCCGCCTCGCGCTGGAACAGGCAATCGCCGACAATGGCGAGAGCTGGAAGGCCGGCTATGTCTACGTCGCCGGCATCGCGCCGCTCGACCGCCGCAACGAGACCTGGGTCGAGTTCAAGGCGAAATATCCGGGCATCGACGAAGTGGCGATGTTCGGCACGCTGGACAACCCGATCGCCAACTCGGTGGCCAACCAGGCGCGCTCCGTGCTGACGGCGAACCCGGGCATCCAGGTGATGTTCGCGCCCTATGACGAATTCGCCAAGGGCGTGAAGATCGCCGTCGACGAAGCCGGCATGTCGAAGGACATCAAGATCTATTCGGCCGACATCTCGACGTCGGACATCGCCGCGATGCGCGAGCCCGACAGCGCCTGGGCGGCAACCGCCGCCACCAACCCGGCCGTCGTCGGCCAGGTTTCGGTGCGGGCGCTCGCCCAGCTTCTGGCCGGCGAGGACCCGGGCAAGAGCGTCATCGTGCCGCCGACGCTGATCACCCAGAAGCAGCTCATCGACAACGACATCAAGAACATGGAAGAGCTGTCGGCCAAGCTGCCGCAGTTCGCCCATGCCGACGTCGCGATGCCGGCCTGGATGCCCAACCCGAACGAATAGCCTTCGTTCGCAGCCTCCCAGGGCTGAAGGGGTCCGGCAGCGATGCCGGGCCCTTTTTTGTCGCCGTCGACGTCGGGATCAATCCGGCCAGTCGACCACCGAAAGATCGAGCGGCAGCACGTTGGTGAACTGCGAGGGCGGCGAACGGGGCGCCAGGGTCAGTGGCGAACCCGTCGCTTCCGCCTTGTCGAAATCCTCGGTGCCTGCCTCGTCCACGGCCGCGATGGCGAAGGCGTCGAAGACATAGGGCACGCCGTTCGACGCCAGCGCCGAGTCGCCGTCCATCACATGAAGGTGGAGATGCGGCGCCTGGCTGTTGCCGCTGTTGCCGACCTCGCCCAGCACGTCGCCGCGGCGCACCCCGTCGCCGGATTTCACCCTGAGGCTGCCCGGGCGCATGTGGGCGTAGGCGGCATAGGCCCCGGCGCCGATGTCGAGCACGACGAAATTGCCGTCGGCCTCGTCGATCGGCAGGCCGGCCGGCAGCGCGCCCGGCACCTGGTCGGGCAGATCGTTGCGCATGGCGACAATCTCGCCGTCGGCGACCGCCAGCACCTGTTCGCCGTAGATGTGGTAGTTCGCGACGTCCTTCGTGTCGCCCGCGACTAGCGTGGCGTCGGCGTCGATCTTTTCCCAGTCGATGGCGAAGCGCTGGGCGAGAAACAGCTGTCCGCCGAGCGCGAGAAGCGCCCGCACATGGCGGATGGAAACGCAGCAGCCGTCACCGACGACATAGCCCTTGCCGCGCAGCGGCGGACCGAGCACGACCGGTGGGGTGGCGATGACTTCCGTCTCGCCGACCAGCATCCGCATGTCTTTCCCGATGAGTTCGAAGTTCGCGCTGATCTCGTGGAGCAGTCGCGCCGGAAGGGCGTCGCCATCGGGTATGGCGACATGCAGGAAGATGACGGCGAACTGGTAGGCGGAAAGTTCCGCCGTCTCGTGACCACGGCGCGCACCGGGCGTGACGCGGCCTTCCAACGCGTCCGGGCCGAGCGTCGCGACCGGCTTGCCGGAGGCGGCGTCGACGACGTCCAGGCTGTCGATGCGCATGGCGCCGCCGGTCATGTTGGTGACGGCGAGTTCATAGACGAGATGGCGCTGCCCGTCGGAACCGGGAACGGCCCGGGGTGGCGCAACGACCTCGGCGACGAGCGGTGTGAGCTGCAGTTCGCGCGCCGGCGCTTCGGCAGCAGCAGAGATCGGCGCCACTGCCGCAAGCGCAACCCAAGCAATCAGAAACCGTAAAGCCATGCCGTCGCCCTCGCCTCCTTGAATGACGAGAGGCTACAGGGCGTGGCCGACATGGCCAAGAGGCGGCGCCGGAATGCGCCGCCGGGCGTGCTCCGACGCCGTTAGCGGAGCGCCGCTGCGATGTTGCCGCCGTCGACGGTGGTGACGTCGGCGGTGGTTCGCTCAGCCAGCGCCTGGTGCAGGAATGCCTGCGCGACATCCTCGGCGGTCACTTCCTGGCCGAGCAGATTGCCGGACATGTAGTCCTTCTCCGAGACACCCCGCGCGCCCGAGCGGCTGGCGATCATGGCGTCGGTGAGCAGGCCGGAGCGGATGCGGTCGGCATTGACGGCGTTGGAGCGGATGCCATTGGCGCCGTATTCCAGAGCGTACTGCCGCGACAGGAACAGCGTCGCTGCCTTGGGGAGGCCATAGGCGCCGAACTTCGCACCTGGATTGACCGCCTGCTTGGAGGCGTTGAACAGAAGAACGCCGCCGGTGCCCTGCTCAAGCATGATGCGCACGGCGTTCTGCGCCGCCGACTGGTGGGCGAAGAAGTTGAGCTCGAAGCTCTTGCGCAGCAGCGCGTCGTCGATCTCGCCGATCTTGCCCTCCCAGGCAGCACCGGCGTTGGAGACGAGGATGTCGACGCCGCCAAAGACAGCAACCGCCTTGTCGAAGGCGGCGCGCATCTGGCCCGGATCAGTGATGTCGGCGCCGACCCCGATCGAACCGTTGCCGGCCTTCTTCGCGGCCTCGGCCGCCTTGCCGGCATCGAGATCGACCACCACGGCATGGGCGCCATAATCGGCGAAAAGCTTTGCCGTCGCAGCGCCGATGGCGCCTGCCCCGCCCGTCACCAGCACGACCTGGCCGGTCAGCGGCTTGGGCTTGTTGGAGGCGAGCTTGGCCTGCTCCAGCGACCAGTATTCGAGCGGGAAGAGGTCGGCCTTGGACAGAGGGTGGAACTCGCCGATGGCCTCGGCGCCGCGCACCGCCTCGATCCACATCTCGCCGACGTCCGACGCAATCCTGGCGTCCTTGAGCGTGCGGCCGTGGCCGAACATGCCGAGCCCCGGCACAAGCGTCAGGCGCGGCATCTGGTCGAGCATGGTGCGCTTGACGTCGTCCTTGGCGTCGTTGGTGGCGAAGTAGGCGCGGTATTCGTCGGCGAAGTTTTCGACATGCCGGCGGATCACCGCCTTGTACTCGCCGGCCTTGTCGGCGTCGGGCGCGGGGACCGCCATCGGCCCGGTCTTGATGCGGATCGACAGGTCGGGCGTCGAAACGCCACGCGAGGCCAGTTCGGCCAGCTTGGAGGAAGCCAGGAAGTCGAGGATAGCGTCCGAGGTGCGGAAGTCGCTGATCATGCGGTCGAAACGCCCCTCGCCCTTGTCGACGGCGACAGCACCGCGCAGCATCGGCGCGATCGAAGCAGGCGTAGCGAGCCTGGCGGGAAGTGCCGCACCGGCGGGCCTGGGCTTGGTGCCCTTGGCAATATGCGCCTCGGCGGCGGTGACGGCGTCGATCATGCGGTCATAGGCCTCGCGGGCCGTTTCGCCGAAGGTGAAGATGCCGTGCTTGTCGAGGATCAGGCCCTCGACGGAGGTGTCCTGCTCGAACACCTCGGCGGCCGCCTTGGCGAGATCGAAGCCCGGCATGATGTAGGGCACGAAGCCGAGGCGCTTGCCAAAAACTGCGCGGCAGATCTCCTCGCTGTCTTCCTGATCGACGAGACCGAGAATGGCGGTCGAATGCGTGTGGTCGACGAATTTATGCGGCAGGAAGGCGTGCAACAGCGTCTCGACCGAGGGGTTGGGCGACGACGGGTCGATGAGGTTGGCGCGCTGCAGCGCCACCATGTCCTCGTCCGAAAGCCGGTCCAGCTTGCGCGCCTTGAGCAGCGCGCCGAGCTTCACGGCCGGCAGGCCCTGCGGCTCGATGACGCCCATGTCCCAGCCGCTGCCCTTGACGCAGAGCACGTCCCAGCTGTCGCCGACGAGATCGGTTGCGGTGGACTTCACCGAGGTGTTGCCGCCGCCATGCAGCACCAGGCGCGGATCGCCGCCGAGCAGGCGCGTCGTGTAGACGCGCAGCGCCAGATCCCGGCTAACGCCTTTCCCGGCATAGTGCTCGACCAGCTTTTCGGCTTCGGCGTCGTTCCAGAGATTCTTCATTTGTCGGGTGTCCGTCTTGTCTTTGGTGGTGAAACAGGAACGCCGCGACGGCCTCATGACAGGGCCGCTGCGGCAGGTTGGTTCGAGTCTAGGATGCGCTTGCGGTCGCTTTCGCGTGGTCGAGGAGCCGGCGCGCCAGGGCGGCGCCGACGACGAGATGAGTGCACAGACCGCCGGCGATAGCCGCCAGAAGTGGCTCGAACTTGAGTTCCTCGCGCACCACCATCAGGCGCTTCTTGATGGCACGCAGCGAGGCGAGGTCGGCGGAGATGACGCGCCTGTTGTAGCTGCAGTCGAGCGCCGCGCCCCTGGCATCAATGATCTGGCCGGCTATGACGCCGGCAGCGCCGGCCTTGCGCAGCGCTTCGAGCTCGGGCGCGCTCAGCGCACCGCACTTGATGACATGGCTTTCGGCGTCGACGGTGCCGACCGAATAGAGCGCGAGGTCGCAGTCGGGAATGCTGGCCAGCTGTTCGCGGATGACCGGCTCGGCCCGCAGGTCGCGCGCGAGTTCCTCGGTGCTGAGCACCAGAGGCGCATAGAAGTTGATGCCCTGCGCGTTGAGCCGCCGGGCAATCTCCATGGTGCACTGGTCGGGTCGGTAGGAATAGGGCGCGCCGAGATTGCCGCAGAGCTGGACCACGGTGACATCCTGCAGGTCGGCATAGGACATGACGTCGGCGATGGCATAGATGGTCTTGCCCCAGGCGACGCCGATGCGATCGCCCTTGCGGACGAGCTCCAGAAAGACGCTCGCGGCCAGCACGGGCACCTCGGAGGCCTCGTCGCGGTCGGGAGCGATCCAGACCGCGTCGAGCTTGAGGGCGTCCTCGACCTGACGGGCGAGCACGTCGTCGGTGAAGAGCTGGGTCGAGGTGGAGATGTTGACGATGCCGGTGTCGCGGGCCTTGCGCAGATACATCGCCACCGAGGCGCGGGAAATGTTAAGTTCCTTCGCGACCTGGTCCTGGCGCAGGCCGTGCGCGTAATAAAGCCAGGCCGCCTTGTGGATGATCTGTTCTGCGGGTCGAATAGCCATCAGCCCCTCCAATTCGACATTAGTCATGGCTGCTGACAAAAGTCAATTTGTTGCGCCTGCCAGCGGGCTGACCCGGTTTCGGGCCGCGCAGGGTCGCAATCGGCCGATTATGCTGGCATAGCTTGCCCCATTGGCACATCACCCTGGGGAATCGGGAGCAGGCATGACATTCACCCGCGGCAATGCAGCCAACATTCTGCTGCCTATTGGCTGCCTCGTGCTTGCCGCCGCCGTCCATCTCAGCGGCTTCCCGCTCGATCAGATGCGGCTGATGGCGCGAGTCATCGTGTCCCTGCTGGCCACGGCGCTGGTCTTCGCCACGGTGTTCGTGGTGCTGCACCACGCCGAGAAGATCGCGCGCAGGCTCGGCGAGCCCTACGGGACGCTGGTGCTGACGCTTGCCGTCACGACCATCGAGGTGTCGGTCATCCTGTCGATGATGCTGCATGGCGAGAACAACCCGACGCTCGCCCGCGAATCGGTGTTTTCCACGGTCATGATCGTCACCGGCGGCGTTGTCGGCCTCTGCCTCACGCTCGGCGGCTGGAAGCATCGCAACCAGCAGCTCAAGCAGCAGGGCACGAATGCCTATCTGGCGGTGCTGATGGCACTGGCCGTGCTGACGCTGATCCTGCCGGACTATACGCTCGCCACCGAACCGGGCACGTTCTCGGACCTGCAGCTCGGCTTCGTCAGCCTGCTGTCGGTGCTGCTCTATGTCAGCTTCGTCGCCGCCCAGATGGGGCGCCACCGCGACGATTTCGTCGAGGCGATGGACGACGGGGGCGAAACGGCCGCGGAGGCGGAGGCGGCTCCGGGAATCGGCGCCAACATCCTCCTGCTGGCCGCCGGGCTGATCGGCATCGTGCTGCTTGCCGAGCAGATTGCCGGCGGCATCGAGGACGGCCTGGCGGCAATCCAATTCTCGCAGGCCGACGCGCTGGTCGGCGCCTTCATCGCGACGCTGGTGCTGCTGCCGGAATCGATGGCGGCGATCCGCGCCGCGATGCGAAACGAACTGCAGCGCAGCCTGAACGTCGCGCTGGGTTCAGCCTGCGCGACGATCGGCCTGACAATCCCGGCGGTTGCGGTCGCAAGCCTTGTCACCGGCAAGGGGCTGACTCTCGGCCTCAACGCCGGCGACACGGTACTGCTGCTGCTCGCACTCGCGATCAGTTTCGTCAGCTTCGGAACCGGGCGCACCACCGTGCTGACAGGGCTCGTCCACCTCGTCGTGTTCTTTGCCTATGTTCTGCTGATCTTCGCGCCCTGACGGGCGGTGCGTTCCTAGAGGGTCGCCACCGTCTTCAGCGCACCGTCGAGCATGTCGCCCTTTTCGTCCTTCAGCGCGGCCTCGCGCAGGCGGCGAAGCCATTCGGCGGCGTCGTCGCGGCCTTTCAGGAGGTCGAGCGCCGACAGCACGCGATCGAATTTCGACTGCGCCCGGACATGGGTGTCGCTGTAGCCCTTGATCAGCCGGCGGCAGCTGAGGATCTCGACGGCCAGCGCGTAGTCGGTCGGCACATGATCGAGCGCCAGCGCATACCACTTCTCGAGATGCGCTGTCTCTACGCTGTGGCGCAGCAGGCCGCGGCGCCAGCGGCGCATGCCACCGATCAGCCAGAGCACGGCAAAGCCGGCGAAACTGTCGGTGCGGATGCGTCGGCCGCGGTTGATGCGGCGGTCGAGGAAGCCGGCAAGCTTTGGCCGCTCCTCTATGTAGCGGCCAAGACGCGCGGGCATGGTGCCGCAGAATTCCTCGATGCGCGGATGGAAATACTCCGTGACCTGCAGGATGGAATCCTCGCCGAGCGCCACCTCGCGCCGCACACGCGCATCGCGCGTCGAGCGCGTCTTGAGGTCGGCGACGCGGATCATGTCGTCGTAGCACATGGCATTGGAGAGGTGCTTGGCCGCGGCAATCGACAGAGCGTATTCCTGTCCGTCGGCGTCGATGCCAACCGCCCGCTCGAGCCTGTCGAGATATTCGCGGCCATAGGCGATGTCCTGGTAGTCGACGACCTTGCGCAACCCGCGGCCCGCCATGTCGCGAACCGGCTCCGGCAGGGCAGCCACGCGCGCGGCCAGCGCCTGCCATTCCTTCAGCAGTCGCGCGGGACCGTGTACCGGGCCTGCAAAGCCGGCATTGCCGGCATCGGGGTCTGCCGCCTCAGCCGAACTAACCGGGCTGTGCGGCGCGGCCTTGTCGTTGACTCCGCCGGGCTCGACAGGATTGCGGACCGGCGCGCCGCCGCCGCGCGCGCGGTCATAGGCGCCGGCGAAGGCGGCCAGGCTCGCCTTCACGCCGCGCCCCGATGCGGCAATGGTGCGCTCGTAGCTCTCGCGCGGGAAGGGCAACTCGCCTGAGCCGGCCAACGCGCCAAGCAGGCTCGCCGAGATCATCGAGCCGTTGTCGACCGCGATCTTTTCCATGTCGAAGGCGATGAAGCGCTTCGACGCCATCTCGGCCGTCGCGCGAACCTTGTCGGACGAGGCGCGTCCGTCGCCAGGCTCGATCTTCTCGGACACGGCCGCGATGCGGTGCGATGACGCGATCAGCGTGGTGCGCTCCGGGGTGACGAAGCCGCGCATGATGGCGCGGCCGGCTTCCATCAGTTCGGCGGCGATCAGGATGTCGACGTCGCCCTGCGAGGGCGACAGCGCGAAGACCGGCAGGCGGCCGGTGTCGCGCGCCATTTCGACATAGTAGATCGTCGCACCGGTGCGCTGGGCGACGCCGGCGACGGAAGTGGACTGCGCGACAAAGCCGTTGCGCTCCGCAACCGCGGTGATCCAGTCGGCGAGCACGCCGCCGCCCTGCCCACCAACCGCCAGCACGGCGAGCTTGATGACGCGTTCTCCTGCCGGGGGGTCGCCATCGGGACGGAGTGGGGTCACGGCGTCAAGCATCGGCGAAACTCAGCCGGCGGGTTTCGCGGCGGCGCTGCAGGAAGCCGATGACGCCCCGGCGCGCGGACTCCAGGAAGCGATCCCAGCGGCCCGGATTGTGGACGACGTCGGCGCGGTAGAAGGACGGGCAAAGCACGGCGGCATCGGCCACCTCGCCGCAATTGCCGCAGCCGACGCAACTCTGGTCGATATGCGCAACCGGATCGTCGCGCAGCGGGTCGTCGAGCGACTTGACCGACAGCGACGGGCAGCCCGACAGCCGCATGCAGGCATGGTCGCCGGTGCAGATGTCCTCGTCGACTCCGAACTTCGGCTTGACGATGCGCTCGCCACCCTTGATCGCCTTGTCGACCAGCGGCCGCTCGCGGCGCTGCTTGTTGAGCATGCATTCGGACGAGGCGATGATGACCTTCGGTCCCTTGCGCTCGGTGGTCAGCGCCTCACGCAATGTCGCCTGCATCTTCGGCACGTCATAGGTGCGGTCGATGTGGCGCACCCAGCCGACGCCCATGCCTTTCACCGCCTCGGTGATCGGGTGCTTCGTCGATTTCGTCTTGTTGCTGGCGCGCGACGACAGGATGTCCTGGCCACCCGTTGCCGCCGAATAGAAATTGTCGACGATGACGATGACGCCGTCGTTCTTGTTGAACACGGCGTTGCCGATCGAGGAGGTCAGGCCGTTGTGCCAGAAGCCGCCGTCGCCGACGAAGGAGATCGAACGCCGCGTGGCATCCGGCGAATTGAAGGCCGAGGCCGAGGCGGGGCCGAGGCCGTAGCCCATGGTGGTGGCGCCGAGTTCGAAGGGCGGCATGATCGAGAAGAGATGGCAGCCGATGTCGGACGCGATGTGGTGCTTGCCGAGTTCCTGCTCGACCAGCTTGGTGGCGGCGAAGATCGGCCGCTCCGGGCAACCGGTGCAGAAGCCCGGCGGGCGGCCGGGCACGACGCGCGACAGATCGGGGATTGTATCGCCTTGGCCGGTCTTGTTGGGCGCGCGGACCTCGCTCGACAGGAGTTGCGGCGCGCAGGCGCGCAGGAAACCGCCGATGCCGTCGAGCATGACCTGGCCGGTGTATTCGCCGGCGACAGGCAGATATTCCTTGCCGACGAGGCGCGTGCCGCGATCGGCCTTGTGCAGCATCGCGGCAAAAGCCTGCTCGATGTAGTTGGGTTGCCCCTCCTCTACGACGAGGACAGACTCCTTGCCCTCGCAGAACTCCAGGAACTCGGCGTCAATCAGCGGGTAGACGGCGTTGAGGACGTAGAGCGGCACGTCGGTCTCGCCGTAAGTGTCGGCAAGGCCCATGCGCTGCAGCGCGCGGATGACGGAATTGTACATGCCGCCCTGCATGACGATGCCGACCTCGCCGTCTTCTTTGCCGAAGAACTCGTTGATCTTGTTGGAGCGGATGAAGTCGACGGCAGCCGGCCAGCGCTTCTCGACCTTTTCCTTCTCGTGCAGGAAGGAGGCCGGCGGCAGCACGATGCGGCCGGTATCGCGGCGCGGCGAATCGAGCGCCTCGGCGACCGAGATGGTCGGCCGCTTGTTGTCCTTGGCGATGAAGTGGCCGTGCACATGGCAGCAGCGGATGCGCACCTGCAGCATGACCGGCGTGTTGGAGGCTTCCGACAGTTCGAAGCCGTCCTCGACCGCCTTGACGATCGACGGCAGGTTGGGGCGCGGGTCGAGCAGCCAGACCTGGCTCTTCATGGCGAAGGCATGGCTGCGCTCCTGCATGATCGAGGAGCCCTCGCCATAGTCCTCGCCGACGATGATCAGCGCGCCGCCGGTGACGCCGCCGGAGGCAAGGTTGGCAAGCGCATCGGACGCGACATTGGTGCCGACGGTCGACTTGAAGGTGGCGGCACCCCGGATCGGATAGTGCACCGACGCGGCGAGCATGGCGGTGGCGGTGGCCTCTGAGGCCGACGCCTCGAAATGCACGCCGAGTTCGCCCAGAATGTCCTGGGCATCGGCCAGCACGTCCATGAGGTGGCTGATCGGCGCGCCCTGGTAGCCGCCGACATAGCCGACGCCGCATTGCAGCAGCGCCTTGGTGATGGCGAGAATGCCCTCGCCGGCGAACTCATCGCCCGCGCCAAGCCTCAGCTTCTCGACTTCCTTGGCAAATGACCGTTCGGCCATGATGGCTCCATTCCGTTGCCGCCTGACCGGGCGGCGTAAAATTCCTCAGATGTCGTGCTTGCGGATGTTGGCGAGCATCCGCTGCAGCGTGCCGATCAGCGCCGCATATTCGGTGTCGTCGATGCCGTCGAACATCGCCTCGAAGGCGTCGTGCATGGCCGGCCAAGCACGGTTGAATTCGGCTCGCCCCTCGTCGGTCAGGAAAACCTTGCGAATACGCGTGTCCGTATCGCCCGTCTCGCGGCGGACCAGGCCATGTGCTTCCAGCGTGTCGAGTGTGCGCGACAGGGTGGACTGCTCGATGACGGTGAAGACGGCGAGGTCGCCGACCGTGACACCGTCAGTCACCGACAGCACGGCAAGCGTACGCACCTGCGGGATTGTCCTGCCCTGGCGGCGGAAATCCTCGCGCAGCGTGGCGTTATAGCGGCCCATGATGCGGTTCATCAGATAGGGCGCGAACTGCTGCAAGCCGATCTGCCCGAGGGTCGAGATACGCTGGCGCTTTTCGGGAACCCGCTCGTCCATCACAGCGCCTGCGCCAAGAGGAAGCCGGAGCCGCCGCCGAGCCCAGCGCCCGGATGCGTCGATGCGCCGATGTGGTAGAGGCCCTTGACCGGCGTCGCGTGGTTGACGCTGCTCTTGAACGGCCGCCACAGGAAGGACTGGTCGATGGTCGACGAGCCGCCATAGGGATCGCCGCCGACAAGGTTGATGTTCATCGTCTCGAGATCGGCCGGCGAATAGGCGCGGCGGCCGAGCACGGTGGCCGAGAACCCGCCGATATGCGTGGCGAGGATCGCTTCGGCACGGTCGGCATAGGCCTCGCGCAGTTCCTCGGTCCACTTGCCGTCGGCCGGCGCGGCCAGCTTGCCTGCCGCATCGCCCTTGATCTCGCGCGGCGCCTCGGGAAGCTGCAGCCACAGGATCGCCTTGCCTGCCGGGCAGCGCGACGGGTCGAGCACATGCGGCTGGCCGACACAGATGGTCGGCGTCTCGGGCAGCATGCCGCGCGCAGCCTCATTGCTCGCCTTCGACACGCCGTCGAGGCCGGGCGTCAGGTGCAGGAGCGCCACCTTGCCAAGCGAAGCATCGGGCCAGGCGGGGGGACGGTCGAGCGCATAGTGGATCTGGAAATTGCCCTTGCCGTAGCGGTATTTCCGGGCCGCTTGCGTTTCGGCTTCGTGCTTCGAGCCGGCGAGCAGCCGGCCGTAGAGCTGGGTCGGCGTGACCGAGCAGACGACGCTCCTCTTCGCGGAAACGGTCTCGCCCGAGGCAAGGCGCACGCCGCTGGCGCGGCCGTCCGTCTCGATCACCTCGGCAACGTCGGCGCCTGTGCGGATGTCGCCGCCGCGTTCGCGGATCAGCGCCTCGAAGGCGTCGAGCAGCTTGCCCGCGCCGCCCTTGACGATGGGCGCTCCGGCGGCTTCGAGCGCGAAGGCGATGACCTTGGCGATCTGGCCGGAAAAGGCATCCTCCGGGCCGATGCCGGCATGCAGCGACCACGGCGCCCAGAGGGCGCGCGAGAGGTCGGATTTGTACGTGGTTTCGAGCCAGCCGCGCGACGGCAGCATCGCCTCGCCGAAGAATGCCGCCAGCCCGCGGGGCCCGCGCCGCCAGGCCTCGCCGGCAATGAGCTTCAGCGTCTTGTAGCTCCACAGGCCGCCGCCAAGCAGTCCGAACAGCAGGCCGGCGTCTTTCTCTATGCCGCCGACATCGGTTGCATAGGCGTCGCCGTCACCTGGCGAGGCGGCATTGAGGGCCGCGACATTGGCGGCACGGTCCATGCGCTGCACGAGGTGCGAACCGTCCGGGCGAAGCACGCCGGTCGGCATGTCCGTGTTGCAGAATTCAAGGCCGTGGCGGCCGAGGTCGGATGCAAGGGCCGCATAGGCCGGCGAGGTGATGAAGAGGACGAAGGTCGTCGCCATCACGTCGTGAACGAAGCCCGGCGCGGTGATCTCGTCGGTGCGGATGCAGCCGCCGATGCGGTCGTTGCGTTCCAGCACCAGCACTTTCTGGCCCTTGCCGGCGAGCATCGCCGCACAGACCAGTGCGTTGATGCCGCTGCCGACGATGATGTGATCGGGATCGCTCATCGAAGCACGCCCCCGGCCCTCCCCCGGTGGGGAGGGAGAGGCGAAGCCTGGACGCCAGTGGCACGCATGAGCCTGGCCGCCGGCGCGTTACTTCTTCGGTACCAGCGCCATCGCGCGGACCGGGCTGCCGGTCCCCTTGACGATCTTCAGCGGCGCAGCGATCAGGATCGCGCCCTTGGCCGGAAGCGTGTCGAGGTTGCAAAGGCTCGCCAGACCGTAGCGGTTAGCCTTGTGCATGAGATTGTGCGCCGGGAACGGCGGCTCCATGCCACCCGCAGCGCCCGCATCGGTGCCGATGCACTGGGTGCCCCAGCCGATCGCGCCGCGCTCGATGATGTATTCGATGCAGTCGACCGTGGGCCCGGGCGAATGCGGGCCGTTGGCGTCTGCGTTGAGGAACTTTTCCTCGGAGTTGTTGCGCTTGTCCCAGTCGGTGCGCATGACGACCCACTCGCCGCGGCCGATGGCGCCGTGCTTGGCTTCCCACGCCTTCACGCCGTCTGCCGTCAGCAGGAAGTCGTTGTCGGCGGCGGATTCGGCCGAGCAGTCGATGACGTTGACCGGCGCGACGTAGTTCTTGACGTCAATCGTATCGGTGTAGCCGTCGGCGAATTCCTTGCCGGTGATCCAGTGATGCGGGGCATCGAAATGGGTGCCCGAATGCTCGCCGATCTTCAGCCAGTTCCAGGCCCAGAAGGGACCGTTCTTGTCGTATTCGGAAATGGTGTGGATCTCGATCTTGGGCGTGTCGACGGCGAAGTCCGGCGGCAGCTTCAGCAGCGGCGTGTCAGGACCGAGCGGTGCGGAAAGATCGACGACTTGAATAGCGCCGGAAAGAAGCTGGCTTGCGAAGTCACCGAGAATTTTCTGCGTGTCCATGATGCCTGTTCCCTGTTTGACGGCTCGTGTCGGCCTCTAAACTTCTACTAGACGAAAACCTATGCATCTGCAATTATCTTTAAGCATGAAGGATCGGGTTGGGGCGTGAGTGATTACGACGCCATATTTGTCGGGGCGGGCCATAACAACATGGCTTGCGCAACGCATCTGGCGCTGAAAGGCTGGAAAATCGCGGTTTTCGAGCGAAATCCGGCGATCGGCGGCGCTGTCCAGACGAGAGAGTTGACGCTTCCAGGCTTCCGGCACGATCTCGGCGCGATGAATCTGAGCCTGTTTGCCGGCTCTGCCTTTCACCAGAACTATGCAAATGAATTGAAATCCTGCGGCCTGAATTTTGCTCCGGCGGGCGACTGTTTTGCCAGCGTGTTCCCGGACGGGCGCTGGTTCGGCGTCAGCTCGGACATGGCCAGGACCGTGGAGCGACTGGAAGGCTTTTCCGCCGCCGACGCCGAGAGCTGGAAGCGGCTCGTCGCGGAATTCCCCGCCGAGGCCGAACACATATTTGGCCTGCTCGGATCGCCGATGAGCGCTCGCGCGCTGGCCGGCACCGCATGGAAGCTGTGGCGCAAGAAGGGCGTGCGCGGCGCGCTCGACACGGCACGCCTGCTCTTGTCCTCTACACGCACCTGGCTGGAGGAGAACTTCGAGTCCCCGCATGTCAGGGCGACGCTCGCCGCCTGGGGCATGCATCTCGACTTCGCCCCCGACATCGCCGGCGGCGCCGTCTTTCCCTACCTTGAATCGATGGCCAACCAGAGTTTCGGCATGGTGCTCGGCAAGGGCGGCGCCGACACCATGATGCTGGCGCTGGAGAAGATGCTGACCGATGCCGGCGGCAGGTTGTTCACCGGCAGCGATGTCGTGGAGATCACCACGGCCGGCGGCCGGGCAACCGGCGTGCGGCTGGCGAACGGCGACACGCATATCGCGGCCAAAGCGGTTGTGGCGGGCGTCGCGCCTGGCGCGCTGCAGCCGGGCAGGTTGCTGGCGAAAGGCTCGGGCGACGCCGGCTTCGACACGGCGATGAAGAAGTTTCGCCATGCGCCGGGCACCATGATGATCCACCTGGCGCTTGACGGCCTGCCGGACTGGACGGCCGGCGAGGAGCTGCAGAAATTCGCCTATGTGCACATCGCGCCGTCGCTCGACCAGATGGCGAAGACCTACCAGCAGGCGGTCGCCGGGCTGCTGCCCGACGAGCCGATCCTGGTGGTCGGACAGCCGACGGCGATCGACCCGTCGCGGGCGCCGGTCGGCAAGCATGTGCTTTGGGTGCAGGTCAGGGTGCTGCCCGCCGAGATCGCAGGCGATGCGGCCGGCAAGATCGCGCCGGCCTCCTGGGACAAGGTCAAGGAGCGCTACGCCAACCGCGCCATGGCGATGATCGAGGCGCACGCGCCCGGCCTGAAGAAGAAGGTGCTGAAGCGCGCGGTCTTCTCGCCCATCGACCTCGAACGCGAAAACCCCAATCTTGTCGGCGGCGACCAGATCTGCGGCAGCCACCACATCGCACAAAACTTCCTGTTTCGGCCGGCAAGGGGCTATGCCCGATACAACACGCCGGTTGCCGGCCTGCATCTTACCGGCGCAGCAACATGGCCGGGCGCCGGAGTCGGCGCCGGTTCAGGCTATTTGCTAGCCCAACAGCTCGCCGGGAGATAGCCTGCGCAGCGAAGAACCAAGGATCGGCAAAACGGTCCGGACAAACCAGACGAAACAAGCAATGGGGAACATGACCATGACAATCAACAGACGGCAACTTCTCGCCTACAGCGCCTCGGTGCTCGCCCTGTCGGCGATCGGCTTTCCGACCGGCGCAATGGCGCAGTCGGACGAGCTGGTAATCGCCTATAACGTCAACCTTCCTTCCTGGGATCCGACCACCGGTCCCTCGGCGGTCAACCCGACCATCCAGGGCATCTATCAGTCGGTTTTCGACCAGTTCATCCCGCAGGCGCCGGACCTGTCCTTCGGACCGGGCCTGCTGACGGAATGGGGCTGGAGCGACGACAAGAAGCAGGTCCACATGACGGTGCGCGAGGGCGTGACCTGGCATGACGGCTCACCCTTCTCGGCCGAGGACGTGGTCTGGTCGCTGGAGCGCGCCGGCAAGGAAGAGACCGGCAACCCGATCCAGTTCGTCTGGAAGAACCTCAGCAACTTCACGATTGACGGCAACAAGATCACCGCCGACGCGGCGGGCTACGATCCGGTGCTGTTCAAGTGGATGTCGTTCCTGACCGGCTACATCCTGCCGAAGGCCTATTATGAGAAGGTCGGCGCTGCCGGCTTCGAGGCCGCGCCTATCGGCACCGGCCCCTATATGGTCGACAAGTTCGAACAGAACGCCTTCGTCAGGCTGAAGGCCTATCCCGGCTACTGGGGCAACAAGCCGGCCTACGAGAACGTCACGATCAAGTTCGTCGGCGATGCGGCGAGCCGCGTGGCCGAGATCGAATCCGGCTCATCGCAGGTGACGCTCGAGATTCCCTACGAGGAGTATGACCGCCTGATCGCCAAGGACGGGCTTGCCGGCTCGATCGACACCGTGTCGGACATCGGCATGATCTTCTTCAACGATATCGAGGTGATGAACGACCCCAACGTGCGCATGGCGGCTGTGATGTCGGTCGACAAGAAGCTGCTGGTGGACCGCCTGCTGCGCGGCTACGGCCTGCCGCTCGATACGCTGGAGACGCCGGAATACGAAGCCTTCGACGCGTCGATCAAGGTCGAGTACAACCCGGAGAAGGCAGTCGAACTGCTCAAGGCGTCCGGCTATTCGACCGACAATCCGGTCAAGTTCACCATCCAGACGACCAAGGGCTTCAAGCCCAAGGACTACGAGATGGTTCAGGCCATCGTCGGCATGTGGCGCAAGGTCGGCATCGAGGCCAATATCGAAGTCTACGAGATCGCCAAGCACTACGAGCTGCGCGCGGCCGACCAACTGGCGCCGGCCGCCTTCTACAACTGGGGCAACGCGATCGGCGATCCGACCACCTCGACCGGCTTTGCCATGTACGGCCCGAGCCCACACTCGGTTTGGGACGGGCAGGACGTCATCGACGCCATCAACCCGCTGTGGGGCGAGGCCGACGAGGCGAAGCGCATCGCCGGGTGGAAGGCCGTCAGCAAGCTGATCGCCGACAACGCCTATGTGCTGCCGCTGATCCAGTACGCACAGCCGATCGTGCATGCCAAGGGCGTCAACGTCGTGCAGCACAAGTCGGGCGCGCTGCTGCCGGCCCTGATGACGCCGGCCTCCTGAGGCCGACGCCAGTTTGACGCGCGCCGTTCCCCCACGGGGACGGCGCGCGTTGTTTTTCCGGGCACCCGACGCATGATCCTGCAACGCTTTCTCATCCGCCTGCTCACCATGGCCATCACGCTGCTCGGCGTGTCGGTCGTGGTCTTCGTCATCATCCGCGTGGCGCCCGGCAACCCGATCGCCATGATGCTGCCGCCCGGTGCGACCGACGCCGATATCGAGAGACTGAAGGCGCTCTACGGCCTCGACAAGTCGATCCTCCAGCAATACGGCATCTGGCTTTCGGGCGTGCTGCAGGGCGATTTCGGCACCTCGATCTCGCTGCGCCAGGACGTGCTGGGGCTGGTGCTAAACCGACTGCCGGCGACGCTCGAACTGTCGATCGTCGCACTTCTCATCGCGCTCCTGATCGGCGGGCCGCTCGCCGTGATCGGCGCACGCGAACAGGGCACGGGCATAGAGGCCGGCATCGACGTCGCCAACGGGGCGGCACTGTCGATCCCGGATTTTCTCTGGGGCCTGGCGCTCATCCTTCTGTTCGGGGTGCTCTGGCCGATCTTCGAGATTTCGGGCCGTGTGTCGCCGCGGCTCGACCTGCCCTTCGCGACGCAGTTCTACCTTTTCGAGAGCATTTTGAGGCTGCGCTTCGACCTGACGAAGGACCTGATCAGCCACATGTTCATGCCGGCGCTGGCGCTGGCGCTGCCGCTCGCCGCGATCATCTCGCAGCTTCTGAAACTGTCGCTGAAGGAAGTAATGACGCTCGACTATGTCGTGCTCGCCCGCGTGAAGGGATTTTCCGAGACTCAGGTAATCCTGCGCGAGGCACTGAAGAATGCCGCCCTGCCCGCGCTCACCCTGATCGGCGTGCAGTTCACCTTCCTGATCGGCGGCACCGTCATCATCGAGCGGCTGTTCTCCTACGAGGGCCTCGGCAACATGGCGATCGACGCGGTGATCAACCGCGACCTGCCGCTGATCCAGGGCATCGTGCTGGTCTTCGCGCTGCTCTTCGTCACCATCAACCTGATCGTCGACATGACCTATGCGCTGCTCAATCCGAGGCTCAGGCATGGCTGAGCCGCGCGCCGTGACGAGACGTGGCGACGCGCGGCTTTGGCTCGCCGGCGGCTGGCTGCTGCTGGCGCTGCTCGCCGCGATCTTCGCACCGCTGATCGCGCCGCAGGACCCGCTGGCGCAGGACCTGATGTTCGAACGCCTGCCACCCTTCTGGATGCAGGGCTCCGAGCCCGGCTTCTGGCTCGGCACCGACAGCCTCGGACGCGACCTGCTTTCGCGGCTGATCTATGGCGGCCGCGTCGCCTTCATCGTCGCCTTCGCGGCGGCAAGTGCGGCCTGTCTCGTCGGCTCGGCGCTCGGGCTGATCGCCGGCTATTTCGGCGGCTGGCCCGACCGCATCGTCTCGCGCATCGTCGATGTCTGGATGGCGTTTCCGCCGGTGCTGTTCGCCATCCTGCTGGTCGCCGTGTTCGGCACCGGCCTCACCTCGGTGATCATCGCCATCGCCATCATCGACTGGACGCGCTTCTGCCGGGTCATCCGGGCAGAGGCGATGAGCCAGGCGCGCATGGACTATGTCGAGAACGCGCGCATTGCCGGCTTCGGCCGCATCGGCATCATGCTGCGCGAGGTGTTGCCCAACGTGGCGCCGGCGATCGTGGCGCTGCTGTCGCTTGAAATGGGCATCGCCGTGATCGTCGAAGCGATCCTGTCCTTCGTCAACCTTTCGATCTCGACCGACGACCCGACCTGGGGCGGCATCATCGCCGAGGGCCGGCTGTCGATCCACCAGGCCTGGTGGATCCTGGTGTTTCCGCTGATCACCCTGTTCCTCACGGTCCTCTCCTTCAGCCAGTTCGGCGAGGGCCTGAAGAACCGCTTCGATCCGGTGATGCGATGAGCGTGCCCTGCCTCGCAATCTCCAACCTCAGCGCGACGCTCGCCAACGGCGTGCGGGTGCTGCGTTCGGTGTCGCTGGCGGTCGAACCCGGCGTGGTGACGGCACTCGTCGGCGAAAGCGGCGCAGGCAAGAGCATGATCGGCAAGGCCGTTCTCGGCGTATTGCCGCCGAGCGTAAGGATCGTCGAGGGGAACATCGCGCTGGAAGGTATCGACCTCGGCGAGCTGAAGCCAAAGGCACGTCGCGTCCTGGTGGGCGAAAGGGCGGCCCTCATCCCGCAGGACCCGCTGACCGCTCTCAACCCGTCTCGCCGCATCGGCCCGCAGATGACCGACCGGCTGGTGCATATTCTCGGCTGGGCCGGCGACAAGGCCGACAGGCGTGTCCGGCAACTGCTCGACGAGGTGCAGATCCGCGACCCCGACCGGGTGATGCAGTCCTATCCGCACGAATTGTCGGGCGGCATGCGCCAGCGCGTGCTGATCGCCGCGGCCTTCGCCGCCGAGCCTCGGCTGATCGTTGCCGACGAGCCGACAACGGCGCTCGACGTGACCGTGCAGAAACAGATCCTGCGGCTTATCGCCGAGTTGCAGAAGGAACACGGAACGGCGATCCTGTTCGTCACGCACGATCTCGGGGTCGTCGCCAAGATCAGCCAGAATGTTTCCGTGCTCTATGCCGGGAAGGTCGTGGAGCAGGCCGACACGCCGAGCCTCTTCGAGAACCCGCAACATGCCTATACGCGCGCGCTGATGGCTGCGACGCCGCGCTATACCGATCCCCTGGCTTCTCTGAAACCGGTCGACGAGACCGTTCTGGCGGGGCTCGCAAGCGAGATCGCCGCGGCAGACCGCGACTGGGTGGCGCCATGAGCGAACCTCTGTTCAAGGTGCGCGGGCTGGAAGTCGCCCTGCCCGACATGGCCAGGAAGCCGCTGATCGGCAAGGCGCCGATGGTCGAGATTCTCAAGGGGCTCGACTTCGACCTGCCGCGCCGCTCGGTGACCGGCATCGTCGGTGAATCAGGCTCAGGCAAGTCGACGCTCGGCCGCGCCCTGGTCAGGCTGCTCGAGCCAAGTGCCGGCAGCATCGAGTTCGAGGGACGCGACATCGCGCATCTCTCCGAAGCGCAACTCAAGCCGCTGCGGCGCAACCTGCAGATGATCTTCCAGGACCCGATGTCGTCGCTCAACCCGCGCCGCACGATCGGTGCGATCATCGCAGCACCGCTGAAGCAGAACGGGCTCGGTGACAATCTCGCTGAACGGGTCGCCGAGGCCCTCAGGCGCGTCGGCCTGCCGGAAGCCTTTGCGCAGCGCTACCGCCACGAGCTATCTGGCGGACAGCGCCAGCGCGTCGGCATCGCGCGCGCTCTCGCCCTGTCGCCGGACTTCGTGCTGGCCGACGAGATCGTGTCGGGGCTCGACGTCTCGACGCAGGCGCAGATCCTGACGCTGCTGGAGCAGCTGGCAGCCGAGATGGGCCTGACCGTCGCCTTCATCAGCCACGACCTGTCGGTGATCCGGCGGCTGTGCCAGCAGGTGATCGTCATGCAGCACGGGCGCATCGTCGAGGCCGGGCCGACGGACCAGCTCTTCGAGGCTCCGCAGCAGGAATACACGCGCGAGCTGATCGCAGCGATTCCGCTGCCCGAGATCGATGCCGAGTGGCTGAGCACGGGATAGCGAAAAAAGGACTAAATCGCATCGGCCCAGCGGGCACCGGTGCGCAACAGGGGAACGGCCCGCAATGGGAGACTCGAACGTGAAAACCATCCTTCGCAGTGCAGTTCTCGTCGCCGCCGTCAGCACGCTGACCAGCGTCGCATCGGCCGATTCCATCCCGGGCATGCGCGGGCATGACCACACCGGCGTCACCGTGCCCGACATGGCACAGGCGGTCGACTTCTTCACCAATGTCATCGGCTGCAAGAAGGCCATGTCGTTCGGCCCCTTCGCTGACGACAAGGGCACCTTCATGCAGGATTTGCTGGGCGTGGACCCGAAGGCGGTGATCGAGGAGATCACCCTCGTGCGCTGCGGCTTCGGCTCGAACATCGAGCTGTTCAAATACACCGCGCCCGACCAGAAGGACGCCACGCCGAAGAACAGTGATGTCGGCGGCTATCACATCGCCTTCTATGTCGACGACGTCGCGGCGGCGAAGGCCTATCTGGAGGGCAAGGGCGTTGCCACACGGCTAGGGCCCCTGCCCGTCAATGAAGGTCCGGCGGCCGGCCAGACCATCATGTACTTCCAGGCGCCATGGGGCTTGCAGTTCGAAGCGATCAGCTATCCCGAGGGCATGGCCTACGAGAAGGATGCAGAGACCGTGCTCTGGTCCCCCAAGGACCCGGCGAAATAGCCGACGGTCCACTGCAGTTTCGAATACGGGCGGGTGGCGCACGGCCACCTGCCCGCAATCCCCCGAAATCAACCCAGTGTGAAATTTTAAGCTTGAAGTAATCCGATTCCCGCGTGATGATGCAGCCTTGAAGCAAGAGGAGCGGATCGCGCGATGAAAGTTGCCGTTCTCGGCGGTGGGCCCGCCGGGCTCTACTTCGCCATCTCCATGAAGCTGAAGAGCGCCGCTCACGAGGTGACGGTGGTTGAGCGCAATCGCCCGGACGATACGTTCGGCTGGGGCGTGGTGCTGTCGGCGGAAACGCTTGAGAATCTCGGCCGCAACGACCCCGTCAGCGCGGTCTGGATCAAGCGGCACTTTGCCTATTGGGACGACGTGGCCGTGGTGCACAAGGGCGTGCGCACGGTCTCGACCGGGCACGGCTTCTGCGGCATCGGGCGCAAGCGGCTGTTGATGCTCCTGCAGCGGCGGGCGCGCGAACTCGGCGTCAACCTGGTGTTCGAGACCAATGTTCCCGACCCCAAGCAATATATGGAGACGCACGACCTGGTGGTCGCGTCCGACGGCCTGAACTCGGTGACGCGCACCGCTTTTGCCGACGTCTTCAAGCCCGACATCGACACGCGCAAATGCAAGTTCGTCTGGCTCGGCACGAAGCAGAAGTTCGACGATGCCTTCACCTTCATCTTCGAGGAGACAGAGCACGGCTGGGTCTGGGCGCATGCCTACCAGTTCGACCCCGACACCGCGACGTTCATCGTCGAGTGCAGCCAGGAGACCTGGGACAAGTTCGGCTTTGGCGACATGTCGCAGCAGGAATCGATCGCCGTCTGCGAGCGCATCTTCGAAAAGCACCTCGGCGGCCACAGCCTGATGACCAACGCCAATCACATACGCGGGTCGGCCTGGATCAATTTTCCGCGCGTGTTGTGCGAGCGCTGGTCGTACAAGAACGTGGCGCTGCTCGGCGACGCGGCAGCGAGCGCGCATTTCTCCATCGGTTCCGGCACCAAGCTTGCGCTCGAAAGTGCGGTGGCGCTGGCCGGCTACGTGCATTCCGAGCCAAGCCTCCAGGCGGCCTTCGACAAGTACGAGGAAGAGCGGCGTACCGAGGTGCTGAAGCTGCAGTCGGCGGCGCGCAATTCGCTCGAATGGTTCGAGGAAGTCGAGCGCTACCTCGGCCTCGACCCGGTTCAGTTCAATTATTCGCTGCTGACGCGTTCGCAGCGTATCAGTCACGAGAACCTCAGGCTGCGCGACCCGGAATGGCTGGGCGGCGCCGAGGCCTGGTTCCAGCGCCAGGCCGGCGCCGAAGAGAAGCAGCAGCAGCGCGCGCCGATGTTCGCACCGTTCCAGCTGCGCGAGATGAAGCTGAAGAACCGCGTCGTGGTGTCGCCGATGGCACAGTACAAGGCGGTCGACGGCTGCCCAACCGACTGGCATTTCACACATTACGCCGAGCGCGCCAAGGGCGGCGCCGGCCTGGTCTATATCGAGATGACCTGCGTCAGCCCCGAGGGCCGCATCACGCCGGGCTGCCCGGGCTTCTATGCGCCGGAGCACGAGGCGGCGTGGACACGACTCGTCGATTTCGTGCACCGCGAGACCGAGGCGAAGATCTGCGCCCAGATCGGTCATTCGGGCGCCAAGGGCTCGACCAGGGTCGGCTGGGAGGGCACGGACGTGCCGCTCGAGACCGGCAACTGGCCGATCATGGCTGCATCCGAGGTTCCGTGGTCGCCGCAGAACCAGGTGCCGAAGGCCATGGACCGCGCCGACATGGACATGGTGCGCGACCAGTTCGTGGCATCGGCCGAGATGGCGGAACGCTGCGGCTTCGACATGCTGGAAATCCACGCCGCGCATGGCTACCTGCTGTCATCCTTCATCACGCCGGTTACCAACCGCCGCACCGACGAGTATGGCGGCTCGCTGGAAAACCGGATGCGGTTTCCGCTGGAAGTGTTCCACGCGGTGCGCGCCGTGTGGCCGGACGAGAAGCCTATCTCGATCCGCATTTCCGCCAATGACTGGGTCGGCGTCGAGGGAGTCACCCCGACCGACGCGGTCGAGATCGCGCATCTGCTCAACAAGGCCGGCGTCGACATCTGCGACGTCTCGGCAGGCCAGACCTCGGCCGAAGCCCAGCCGGTCTATGGCCGAATGTTCCAGACGCCCTTTTCAGACCGCATCCGCAATGAAGTCGGCATGGCCACCATGGCTGTCGGCAACATCTACGAGCCGGACCATGTCAACTCGATCCTGATGGCCGGCCGCGCCGACCTCGTCTGCCTGGCGCGGCCGCATCTCAGCGATCCCTACTGGACGCTGCACGCTGCCGTGACGCTCGGCGACCGGGGCGTGAAATGGCCCGACCCGTACCTGCCCGGCCGCGACCAGGCCTACCGGCTGGCCGAGCGCGAGGCAGCCGCTTCGGGGCTCAAGGTATGATCGCGGGCCGTCACGCGCTGGTGACGGGCGGCGGCTCCGGCGTCGGTCGGGCGATCGCGCTGGCGCTTGCCGGTGCCGGTGTCGCGGTGACCATCTGCGGGCGGCGCGAGGAAGCGCTGAATGAAGTCGCCAGCCAAAGCGACCGCATCGTCGGCATTGCAGCCGATGTGACCGACGAGACGGCGATGGCCGCGCTCTACGAAAAGGCGGAGGCCGAGCGCGGACCGATCGACATCGTCGTTGCCAATGCCGGCATGGCGGGCAGTGCGCCAGCCGCGAAAACGACGCTTGCCGACTGGCAGAAGACGCTTCAGGTCAACCTGACCGGCGCTTTTCTCACGGTGAAGCCGGCGCTCGAGGGCATGGCGGAACGCAGGGCCGGACGCATCGTCTTCATTGCCTCGACGGCGGGCCTCAAGGGCTACGCCTATGTCGCGCCCTATGTCGCGGCCAAGCATGGCGTGGTCGGGCTGATGCGCGCGCTGGCCGCCGAAACCGCGAAGACCGGCGTTACCGTCAATGCGGTGTGCCCGGGCTTTGTCGAGACCGACATGCTCGAGGAGAGCGTCGCCCGCATCGTGGAGAAGACCGACCGCACGCCGGATGAAGCGCGCGCCAGCCTTACCCGGACCAATCCGCAGGGACGGCTGATCCAGCCGGAGGAAGTCGCCGAAACCGTGCTGTGGCTCTGCAGCTCAGCGGCGGGATCGGTTACCGGCCAGGCCATCTCGGTCTCGGGAGGCGAGACATGGTGAGCACGCCGCTTTCCTCGCCGGGTATCTCTGGCGAAAGCAAGGAGCGGCTGCGGCTGTGGATCAGGCTGCTGCGCGCCTCGCGCACCATCGAGGCGGAGCTGCGCGAGCGGCTGCGCCAGGAATTCGACACGACGCTGCCGCGCTTCGACGTCATGGCCGCGCTCTACCGCGCGCCCGAAGGCATGCTGATGAGCGGCCTGTCCCGCTTCCTGCTGGTGTCGAACGGCAACGTGACGGGCATCGTCGACCGGCTGGTCTCCGAGGGCCTTGTGACGCGGGCGCGGCGCAACGGCGACCGCAGAACCTCGATGGTCCGTCTGACCGAAGCCGGCACCGAGCAGTTCCGCGCCATGGCAGTTGCGCATGAGCGATGGATCGGCGAGTTGCTCGGCCATGTCGGCGGCGAGGAGACGAAGCAGCTGAGCGGCATGCTGAAGGGCTTCCGCAGCAACTGGGAGGGACGGGAATGAGGTCTTCGCAGATGGCCGGCCTGAAGCCGAAGCATTTTCAGTGGCAGGTCGAAAACCGGGTCGCGCGCATCCGCCTCGACCGGCCCGAGCGCAAGAACCCGCTGACCTTCGAGTCCTATGCCGCGCTGCGCGACACGTTCCGCGACCTCGTCTATGCCGGGGATGTCGACGCCGTGGTGTTCCTGTCGAACGGCGGCAATTTCTGCTCGGGCGGCGACGTGCATGACATCATCGGCCCGCTGGTCGCGATGGACATGAAGGAACTGCTCGCCTTCACCCGGATGACCGGCGACTTCGTCAAGGCGATGCTGAACTGCGGCAAGCCGATCATCTCCGCCGTCGACGGCGTAGCTGTCGGGGCTGGCGCCATCATCGCCATGGCCTCCGACATCCGCATCGCAACGCCGGAAGCCAAGACCGCCTTCCTGTTCACCCGCGTCGGACTCGCCGGCTGCGACATGGGCGCCTGCGCGATCCTGCCTCGCATCATCGGCCAGGGGCGCGCGGCGGAACTGCTCTATACCGGCCGCACCATGACCGCCGCCGAGGGCGAGCGCTGGGGCTTTTACAACCGATTGGTCGACGCGGCAGCGCTTGAAGCCGATGCGCTCGACATGGCAGCCCGCATCGTCTCTGGCCCGACCTTCGCGCACGGAATCACCAAGACGCAGCTCAACCAGGAATGGTCGATGGGCCTCGACCAGGCGATCGAGGCGGAAGCGCAGGCGCAGGCGATCTGCATGCAGACGCGCGACTTCGAGCGCGCCTACAAGGCGTTCGTCGCCAAGGAGAAGCCGGTGTTCGAGGGGAACTGATGTCTGACCGCACCTTCCTGTCCTGGCCGTTCTTCGAGCCGCGTCACCGCGAGCTGGCCGAAAGGCTCGACGCGTGGTGCGCGAAGAACCTCCCGGTTGCGCATGACGACGTCGACGCGGCCTGCCGCGAGCTGGTGGCGATGCTCGGGCGCGACGGCTGGCTGAAGGCGACGGCAGTCGACACGGCCAATCCCGCACCGCTCGACGTGCGCTCGCTCTGCATCACGCGCGAGACGCTGGCGCGGCATGACGGGCTGGCAGACTTCGCCTTCGCCATGCAGGGACTCGGCACCGGGGCCATCAGCCTGTTCGGCACGCCCGAGCAGCAGCAATGGCTGGCGAAGACGCGTGCCGGAAAGGCGATCTCCGCCTTCGCACTGTCTGAACCACGCTCGGGCTCCGACGTCGCCGCCATGGACATGAGTGCCACGCGCGACGGTTCCGACTATCTCCTGACCGGCGAGAAGACCTGGATCTCCAACGGCGGCATTGCCGACCTCTACATCGTGTTTGCGCGCACCGGCGAGGCGCCGGGCGCCAAGGGCCTGTCGGCCTTCCTGGTGCCGGCAGACAGCGCCGGCCTGACGGTCGCCGAGCGGCTCGAGGTGATCGCGCCGCATCCCCTTGCGCGGCTTGCCTTCGACAAGGTCAGGGTGCCGGCCTCGGCGCTGATCGGAAAGCCCGGCGAAGGCTTCAAGATCGCCATGTCGGTGCTCGACGTGTTTCGCTCGACGGTCGGGGCTGCGGCACTGGGCTTCGCCCGCCGGGCGCTCGACGAGAGCCTGGTGCGAGCGAGCGAGCGCGAACTGTTCGGCGCGCCGATGGCCGAGTTGCAGATGGTCCAGGGGCACATCGCCGACATGGCGCTCGACATCGATGCCGCCGCGCTGCTGATCTACCGGGCCGCATGGACCAAGGATTCGGGCGCTGCCCGCGTGACGCGCGAGGCGGCGATGGCCAAGCTCTTCGCGACCGACAAGGCGCAGGAGGTGATCGACCGCGCCGTGCAGCTGCATGGCGGCGACGGCGTGCGCAAGGGCCATATCGTCGAGAGCCTCTACCGCGAGATCCGCGCGCTCAGGATCTACGAGGGAGCGTCCGACGTGCAGAAGGTGGTGATCGCACGCCAGGCGCTGTCGGATTTCAGAAGCAGATGACTCCAACCGAAAGGACCGCGACATGACGACCGACCTCGCAAAGGGCATCACCGTCAACGGCACCGGCTTTGACGGCGTAAAGTGGAATATTCTAGGCCAGACCTATTTTCCCAAGGCGGTCTGCGAGTCGACCTTCGCATTCGAGACCAACAGCGCACCGGGTCAGTTCGTGCCGGTCCACATCCACCCCGACCAGGACGAATTCATCCTCGTGCAGGAGGGCCAGCTGGAGCTGAAGCTCGACGGCGCATGGACCACGGCCAGGGCGGGCGACCTCGTGCGCATGCCGCGCGGCATTCCGCACGGCTATTTCAACAAGTCCGACAAGCCATGCCGCGCGCTGTTCTGGGTCTCGCCGGCCGGACGCCTGAAGGAGCTGTTCGAGGAGTTGCACGACAAGAGCGACATCCCGACCGTCATCAAGCTCTCGGCCGAGCACGACGTGGACTTCCTGCCGGAAGAAGCGAACGCCTGAGATGCTCTCCGCCTCCGCCCATACAGACACGTTCGCGCGCGACAACCTGCCGCCGCAGGACCAGTGGCCGGACCTGCTGCTCGACGGCTTCGACTATCCCGACCGCCTGAACGCCGCGGTCGAGCTGACCTACCGGCTGGTGGAAAAGGGTTTTGGCGACAACACCGCGCTGATCGGCAACGGGCGGCGGCGGACCTACAAGGAACTGTCGGACTGGACGAACCGGCTGGCGCATGCGCTGGTCGAAACCTACGGCGTGAAGCCCGGCAACCGTGTGCTGATCCGCTCGGCCAACAACCCCGCCATGGTAGCGTGCTGGCTTGCGGCGACGAAGGCAGGTGCCGTGGTCGTCAACACCATGCCGATGCTGCGGGCCGGCGAA
Source organism: Alphaproteobacteria bacterium (assembly GCA_018823835.1). Taxonomy (GTDB): domain Bacteria; phylum Pseudomonadota; class Alphaproteobacteria; order Rhizobiales; family Rhizobiaceae; genus CAMYMG01. The sequence continues at coordinate 93,963 of JAHJHT010000004.1, forward strand.
CTGACGCAGATCGTCGACAAGGCCGAGGTGACCATCGCGCTCTGCGATACGCGACTGATGGAAGAGATGATCGCCTGCGCCAAGAGCAGCCGCTTCCTGAAGCAGGTCGTGAGCTTCGACGGCACGGCCAACCACGACGCCGAACTCGATCGCGTGGCGCTGAACAAGCCGGTCAAGTTCGACGCCGTGGCGACGGCGAGCGACGACGTCGCGCTGCTCGGCTTCACCTCGGGCACCACCGGAGTCGCCAAGGCGACGATGCACTTCCACCGCGACCTGCTGATCATTGCTGACGGCTATGCGAAGGAGATCCTCGGCGTCACGCCCGACGACGTGTTCGTCGGCTCGCCGCCGCTTGCCTTCACCTTCGGGCTCGGCGGGCTGGCGATCTTCCCGCTGCGGTTCGGCGCGGCCGCAACGCTGCTCGAAAACGCAACGCCGCCCAATATGGTCGAGATCATCGAGACCTATCGCGCGACGATCAGCTTCACCGCGCCGACGGCCTACCGGGCCATGCTTGCCGCGATGGACGAGGGCGCCGACCTGTCGTCGCTGCGGATCGCCGTCTCGGCCGGCGAGACGCTGCCGGCGCCGGTGTTCGAGGAATGGACGAAGAAGACCGGCAAGCCGATCCTCGACGGCATCGGGGCCACCGAGATGCTGCACATCTTCATCTCCAACCGACTCGACGACCTCGCGCCGGCGACGACCGGCCGCCCGGTGACCGGCTACGAGGCGAAGATCGTCGACGAGGACATGAAGGAACTGCCGCGCGGCAGCGTCGGGCGGCTGGCCGTGCGCGGCCCCACTGGCTGCCGCTACCTCGCCGACGATAGGCAGACCAAGTATGTACGGGGCGGCTGGAACCTCACCGGCGATTCCTTCGTGCAGGACGAGGCCGGCGCCTTCCACTTCGCCGCCCGCTCCGACGACATGATCATCTCGTCGGGCTACAACATCGCCGGCCCCGAGGTCGAGGCAGCACTTCTGGCGCATGCCGAGGTCAGCGAGTGCGCGGTGATCGGCGTCCCGGACACCGAGCGCGGCCAGATCGTCGAGGCGCATGTCGTTCTGGTGGCGGGCATTGCCGCCGACGAGCTGACGCGCAAGCGCCTGCAGGACCACGTCAAGGCGGTGATCGCCCCCTACAAATATCCGCGCTCGGTGAAGTTCGTCGAGGCGCTTCCGAAGACGCAGACCGGCAAGATCCAGCGTTTCCGGCTGAAGGAAACGCGATGACGGACTTCGCCAGCACGCGCGCGCTTTTCCACACTCCCGAGGGCGTGATCTATCTCGACGGCAATTCGCTGGGTCCGCTGCCGCTTGCCGCCAAGGCGCGCGTCGCCGACATGATCGAGAAGGAATGGGGCGAGCACCTGATCCGCGGCTGGAACGTCGCCGGCTGGATGCACCAGCCGCGCAGGATCGGCGACCGCATCGGCCGGCTGATCGGCGCTGCGGAAGGCACGGTGGTGATGGGCGACACGCTGTCGATCAAGGTCTACCAGGCGCTGGCATCGGCGCTGGACCTCAACCCGGCGCGGCGCGTCGTGCTGTCCGACAGCGGCAATTTCCCCTCCGACCTCTACATGGCGCAGGGACTGCTGCAGTCTTTCGGGCGCGGGCTGGAACTCAAGGTGGTCGAACCGGAAGCCGTCGAGGCGGCGATCGACGACAGCGTCGCCGTGCTGATGCTGACCGAGGTGGACTATCGCACCGGGCGGCTGCACGACATGAAGGCGCTGACAAAAAAGGCGCATGCGCATGGCGCACTGACCGTCTGGGATCTCGCGCATTCGGCCGGCGCCTTGCCCGTCGATCTCGCCGGGGCGGATGCCGACTTCGCGGTCGGCTGCACCTACAAATATCTGAATGGCGGGCCGGGCGCACCGGCCTTCATCTATGTCGCGCCGCGCCACGCCGAGACCGCCCGCCCTGCCCTCTCCGGCTGGATGGGTCATGCCGCCCCCTTTGCCTTCGATCTCGACTACCGCGCCGGCCAGGGCATCGAACGCATGCGCGTCGGCACGCCGCCCGTCATCGCGCTCGCGGCACTCGACGCCGCGCTCGACGCCTGGGACGGGGTGTCGATGGACGACGTCCGCGCCGCCTCGACCGCGCTTTGCGATCTCTTCATCGCCGAGGTCGAGGCGCGCTGCCCGGAGCTGGTGCTGGCCACGACGCGCGATGGTTTTGCGCGCGGCAGCCAGGTGTCGTTCCGCCATCCGGAAGGCTATGCCATCATGCAGGCGCTGATCGCGCGCGGCGTGATCGGCGACTTCCGTGCTCCCGACAACATCCGTTTCGGCCTGACGCCGCTCTATATCGGCGAGGCCGAGGTTCGCGGCGCCGTCGAAATCCTGGGGGACATCATGGCCAACCGGCTGTGGGACCGGCCCGAATACAGGCGCAGGGCTGCCGTGACATGAGTGGCAAGCCCTACGATCCCGCAACGGAAGGCGCGCAGATGTCGTTCGAGGGACGCATGTCCTACAGCGACTATCTCGGGCTGGAGAAGGTGCTCGATGCGCAGAAGCCGCTGTCGGCGGCGCATGACGAGATGCTGTTCATCATCCAGCACCAGACATCGGAACTGTGGAAGAAGCTGGCGATCCACGAGATTCGCGCGGCAATCCGGGCGATCCGCGCCGACCAGTTGCAACCGGCCTTCAAGATGCTGACCCGCGTGGCGCGCATCTTCGAGCAACTGACCGGAGCCTGGGACGTGCTGCGCACCATGACGCCCAGCGAGTATACCGAGTTCCGCGACGCGCTCGGCCAGTCCTCGGGCTTCCAGTCCTGGCAATATCGGGCGATCGAGTTCCTGGCCGGCAACCGCAACCTCGCCATGCTGCGCCCGCATGCCCACCGTCCTGAAACGCTGCAGCGGCTGGAGGACATATTGGCCAAGCCCAGCCTCTACGACGAGGCGCTGATGCTGCTCGCGCGCAACGGCTTCGATATCGGTGCGGATGCCGACCGTGGCTCGTGGCGCGAGACGCGAGGCGAGAACCCGAAAGTGCTGGCCGCGTGGAAGGTCGTCTACGCCGCGCCGCAGACGCACTGGATGCTCTACGAGCTGGCCGAGAAGCTCGTCGATTTCGAGGACTATTTCCGCCGCTGGCGCTTCAACCATGTCACCACGGTTGAACGCATCATCGGCCTCAAACGCGGGACCGGCGGCACGGCCGGCGTGTCCTATCTGCGCAAGATGCTCGAGGTCGAGCTGTTTCCGGAACTGTGGAAAGTGCGGACCGAATTATAGGTCGAGGGGGGAGAACGATCCGATGCATGACATCCTGCAGCCTGAGGGCTGGGCCAAACCGGTCGGCTACGCCAACGGCGTCGCCGCGCGCGGCCGCCAGATCTTTGTCGGCGGCCAGATCGGCTGGAACGGCCAGCAGGAATTCGAGACCGATGATTTCGTCGGTCAGGTACGCCAGACCCTCGAGAACGTGGTCGCGATCCTTGCCGCCGCCAATGCCGGCCCCGAGCACCTCACCAGCATGACCTGGTACTTCACCGACAAGGCCGAATACCTCGCCAACCTGAAGGGCCTCGGCCAGGCCTATCGCGAGGTGATCGGCCGGCATTTCCCGGCGATGGCCGCCGTGCAGGTCGTGGCGCTGATCGAGGACCGCGCCAAGGTGGAAATCCAGGCGATCGCCGTGGTGCCCGACTGATGCGGGCAATAGACAGTGAGGTGAAGCCGGCGGCTGCGGGCACCCGGTTTTCCGATACCGTCTCCTATCGCATGGAGCACGGCGTCCTCGTCGTCACCATCGACAACCCGCCGGTCAACGCGGCGTCGGCAACCATGCGGGCCGGGTTGAACTGCGCCATCGTGCATGCCGGCATCACCGAAGAGGTCCGCGCGGTTGTCATCATCGGCAGCGGGCGCAGCTTCGTCGGCGGCGCCGACATCCGCGAGTTCGGCCAGCCGATGGCCGAGCCGACCCTGCCGCAGGTCGTCGAACTGATCGAGGCGAGCGACAAACCGGTTGTCGCGGCGCTCAACGGCGTGGCGCTCGGCGGCGGCTGCGAGATCGCGCTGGCCTGCCACTACCGGATCGCTTCGAGAGCGGCCAGGATCGGCCTGCCCGAAGTGAAGCTCGGCATCATTCCGGGCGCGGGCGGCACGCAGCGCCTGCCTCGGCTGACCGGCACGCTGGCCGCGGCGGAGATGATCGCGACCGGGCGCATCATCGACGCCGAGGAAGCGCAGTCGCTCGGCATCGTCGACAAGGTGACCGACGGCGACCTCGCCCGGCAGGCGATCGCCGCCGCGCGACGACTGGTCGTCACGCCGCCGCGCCGCACCGGCGAGCTTGCCGTCGCAGTCGGCAAGGGCGCCGATGTCGATGCGCTGGCCGACAAGGTCCTTGCCAAAGCGCGCGGACAGATCGCGCCTGCCGAAGCGATCCGGCTGGTGCGCCTTGCGGCAGAAGCCAGTCTCGCCGACGGCCTGGCCGAGGAGCGCGCGACCTTCCTGATGCTGCGCGATTCCGAGCAGTCGAAGGCGCTGCGCCACGTCTTCTTTGCCGAGCGCGCCGCGGCCAAGGTGCCCGGCATCGAGCATGTCGAGCCGCGGCCCGTCGCAACAATAGGCGTGATCGGCGCCGGCCTGATGGGTTCGGGCATCGCCGTCTCGGCGCTCAATGCGGGCTACCGGGTGATCTGCATCGAACAGACGGCCGAGAGGGCGACGGCGGGAGAGAAGCGCATTTCGGCTCTGCTCGATCGCGCGGTCGCATCGGGCAGGCTCGACGCCGATGGGCGCGCCGACCGGCTGTCGCGGCTCGAGGTCACGGCCAACATGAACGAGGTGGCGACCGCCGACCTGGTGATCGAGGCGGTGTTCGACGACCTGACGGTCAAGACGGACCTCTTCCGCGAGCTCGGCAGGCTCGTCCGGCCGGATGCCATCCTGGCGACTAATACGAGCTATCTCGATCCCGATGCCATCGCGGAAGCGGTCCCGCATCCTGAACGCGTCCTCGGGCTGCATTTCTTCTCGCCAGCCAACATCATGCGGCTGGTCGAGGTGGTGCGCTGCGACAAGACCACGCTCGAGGTCCTGGCGACAGGCCTCGCCGTGGCGAAAAAGCTCGGCAAGCTGCCGGTCGTCTCCGGCGTCTGCGAAGGCTTCATCGGCAACCGCATCTTCTCGGCCTACCGGCGCGAGGCCGAGTTTCTGGTCGAGGACGGCGCGCTGCCGCAGGAGATCGACAAGGCGATGGAGGATTTCGGCATGGCCATGGGCCCCTTCGCCGTTTTCGACCTCGCCGGGCTGGAGATCGCCTGGGCACGCCGCAAGCGACAGGCAGCCACCCGCGACCCGGCTGAGCGCTATGTCGAGATCGCCGACCGGCTCTGCGAAGCCGGACGCTTCGGCCAGAAAAGCGGCAAGGGCTGGTATGTCTATCCGGATGGCAAGCGTACCGTCGACCCGGAAGTGACGTCACTGATCGAGGGGTCGCGCGCCGCCAAGGGCATCCAGCCGCGCGGGATCGACGCCGGCGAGATCGTGTCGCGCCTGCTCGCCGCCATGGCTGCCGAAGGCGATGCCCTGCTTGCCGAGGGCATTGCGCAGCGCGCCAGCGACATCGACCTTGTGATGATCAACGGCTACGGATTTCCGGCCCACAAGGGCGGACCAATGTTCGCTGCGGGGCGCAGCTAGCCGCGATAGCCGGCGGCCTTCAGCAAGGGCAGCACGCGGTCGCAAAAATAGGGCAGTTCCTGCGTGTAGTTGACGAAGGACAGCGCGATGCCCTGGTAACCCTGGTCGGCAATCGCAACCATCTCGGCGGCAATCGACTCCGGCGTGCCGATCAGCGGGTAGGTGCCGGCGCCGCCGGCAAAGCGTTGGCGGTAGCGATCGTAGGCATGGCTGTCATGCGACTGTGAGAATTCCTTCTTGCCGGCCATGTGCGCATCAACGGCCGCGCGATCGGCCTGGGTGACGGCATAGCGGTCGTAATAGGCCCTCGCCTCCTCCATCGTCTCGCGGCAGACGACATGCGCGACCGTATAGACGCCGACATCGCGGCCGGCCTTCTGAGCGCGTTCGCCGATGTCAACGACATGGCGGCCGGCATCGGCGATTTCGGAGAAGGTCGTGAAGAGATAGTCGCACTGGGCGGCGGCAAAGTCGCGTCCCGGCCCGCCGAAGGCCGCGTTCATGGTCACCGGGCGGGGCGTCTGCAGGCTGGCCGGGCTGCTGACCGCGTCCTTCATCGTGTAGTAGGTGCCGTCATGGTCGAAAGGCTGGTCCGAGGCGTAGAGCCGCTCGACGATGTCCAGCCACTCGGCGGCCTGGTCGTAGCCCTTCTCGACCAGCGGCACGCCGAACATGCCGAATTCCTTCGGATTCCAGCCGCAGACGATGTTGAGGCCCGCCCTGCCCTGGCTGATGTGATCGACGGTGGCCAGCGCCTTGGCGGCGTAGAGCGGATGCACCAGCGGCACGTGCACGGTCATGAACAGGCCGATCTGCTCGGTCGCAGCACCCAGTGCGGCCGCCCAGGTGAAAGTCTCGAAGGACCATTCGCGGACCTTGTTCTTGCCGCCGAAACCCTTCCAGCGGGCAATCGGCAGCACGAATTCGAGCCCGGCGCGGTCGGCGATCTGCGCGGCGGTCAGATTGTCCTGCCAGCCGGCCTGCCAGCGCTCCGGAACGTCGGTGATGGCCAGCCCGCCATCGGCATTGGCCGAGAAGACGCCCAGCTTGAGCCGGTTGGGGCTCTTCAGGGGATGCAGTTTGACCATGTGGCACGTTCCCGGTTGCCACGGCACGCTACGGCGGCGTGCAAATATTTCAAGCCTGAAATAGCATGCTTGTCCGCGCAGGTTTTGCGGATATGACTCGCCAGAGGGGAAAGTACCAAAGGACGCCAATGAGCAGCTTCCGTGACAGATGCACCGGCAGGAAAATGCTGGTCGGAACCTTCGCCGCGATCCCTCACCCGGTCGCGCTGGAGATCACCGCGCAGGCGGGGTTCGACTTCATCTGCATCGACTGGGAGCATGCGCAGATCTCGCGCGACACGATCGAAAACCTCGTGCGGGCCTGCGACGTCCATCAGGTTCCGGCCATGGTGCGGGTGCCAGGCCATGGCGTCGAGGCCATCGCCGCCGCGCTGGACAGCGGCGCGCGCGGCGTGCTCGTGCCGCGTGTCTCGACCGCCGCGCAGGCAGCGGCCGCGGTCACAGCTGCGCGCTACCCACCGCTCGGCTTGCGCGGCGTCGGACCAGGACGTGCGGCCGGCTACGGCTACCGCATTCCGGAGTATGTAGCCGGCGCCAATGCCGAGATCGTCGTGGCGGTGCAGGTCGAGACCGCGGAAGGGCTCGAAAACGTCGCTGCAATCGCGGCGACCGAGGGCGTCGACCTCGTCTTTGTCGGGCCCGGCGATCTCTCGGTGTCGATCGACGCTATCGGGCCGGAACATGCCGACCGGCTTTCCAGCGCCATCGAGACGATCATTGCGGCCAGCCTTGCCGAGGGCAAGGCCGCAGGCATGTTCTGCACCTCGCCGGAGGCCGCCGGAAAATGGTCGGCATTCGGCGCCACGTTCATGATTCTCGCCAGCGACACGATGTTTCTCGGCGCCGAAGCCGCGGCACGATTGACGGCGGTACGGGAGACGGCAAAGCCCGCCAGAACGCGTCCTGGCCCAACCGGATGATTTTTTAAGCTTAAAACTTTTGCCTTGAAATGCGCCGTGCTTGGGGTAGCATTTCCTCGTGGCGCGCCGTCCTTCCGGCGCGGATCACAGGGCGGCGCGTCGCAGCCTGAGTATCCGTTCGAAATCAGGGTTCAGTCGTTGACGTTCATGCCGCCCCAAGCCTCCGTCGCCAATCCGCGCTTCGCGTTCGATGGCATCCGCGCGCAGATCCGCGACCTGCACACCGAGAGCATCGCCGACCTTGCGATCCGTGCCCGCGAGCTCGGCGACGTCATCCCGCTTTGGTATGGCGAAGGTGACATGGTCACCCCGCCCTTCATCCGAGAGGCCGCCAAGGCGGCGCTGGACGAGGGACAGACCTTCTACATTCCCAACATGCACGGCTACGGACCCCTGAACGAGGCCTTGGCCGGGTACCAGACCCGGCTGCACGGCAGAGACATTCCCGTCTCCCGCACGACAGTCACGCCGGGCGGCATGCAGGCGCTTTTCATGGCGCTCGAACTTCTGGTGGATACCGGCACCAACGTCGTCTACGTCGCGCCGCAATGGCCCAACATCCACAACGCCATCCATCTGGTCGGCGGCGAACCGCGTCCCTTCTCGCTCGACTTCGACGGCGACTGGAAGCTCGATCTCGACGGGCTGTTCGCAGCCTGCGACGCCCGCACGCGCGCCATTTTCCTGTCGACGCCGTCCAATCCGACCGGCTGGACGGCGAGCCGCGAGGAAATGCTGGCGCTGCTCGAATTCAGCCGGCGCACCGGCATCTGGATCATCTCGGACGAGGTCTACGGGCGGCTCTATTTCGACGCCCCCGTCGCGCCCTCGATCCTGCAGATCGCCGAGGACGGCGACCGGGTGCTGTCGGTGAACAGCTTCTCCAAGGCCTGGGCGATGACCGGCTGGCGCATCGGCTGGCTGACGCATCCGTCCGCCGTCGCCGGCCAGATCGGCGCGATGACGCAATTGATGAACAGCGGCACGTCGGGTTCGGTGCAGGCCGGCGCGACGGCTGCGATCCTTGAAGGCGAGCCGCTGGTCGAGGAGATCCGGCAGCGCATCCGCACCGGGCTCGACCTCGCCTATGGCGCGCTGGCGCAGATCCCCGGCATGGTCCTTCCAACCAAGCCGCGCGGCGGCATGTATGCCTTCTTCGCCGTCGAGGGCGAGGCCGATGCGCGCAAGGTCTGCGCTGACATTCTCGAGAAGGCCCGCGTCGGCCTGGCGCCCGGCTACCTGTTCGGCAGCAAGGCGAACGCCTTCTTGCGCATGTGCGTGTGCCGCGAGCGCGGCCAGATCGAGACGGCTCTCGGCCGCATGCTCGCCATGAGGAATTGACGCCCCGCAGGGAGCGGGCGGCAACGAAAGCCGGTCGGAACAACCGTCCGGACCAACAAGAGGGAACGAAAATGAGCTTTACCCGTCGCAACTTCCTGCTTATCGCCGCCGCCGTCGGCATGATTGCCGGCCCGGCCACCGCCTATGCCGCCGACGTGCTGAACGTCGCCTCCTACCCGAACAACCCGCCCTTCGAGTTCAAGGGCGAGAGCGGCAATTTCGAGGGCTTCGAGGTCGACATCGTCACCGAGGCCGCCAAGCGGATCGGCATGACCGTGAAGGTGGAAGGCTACGACTTCCAGCCGCTGTTCGCGGCGACGAGCTCGGGCCGCGTCGACGTCGCCATCTCGTCGATCACGATCACCCCGGAGCGGCTCGGATCGCAGTCCTTCACGCAGCCCTATTATGATTCCGACATGGGCATCGCCGCCAAGAAGGACGGCGACGTCAAGGGCATGGCCGACCTCAAGGGCAAGGTCGTCGGCGTTCTGTCCGGTTCGACCGGCGAGAAATATGCCAATGAGAACAAGGAGGCGCAGGGCTTCAGCGAGGTCAAGGGTTACAACAGCCAGCAGGACGTGCTGCTCGACCTTTCCGCCGGCCGCGTCGATGGTGTGGTAAGCGACGTACCGGGCATGGAATATGCCTTCACCAAGATGCAGGGCCTGGCCGTCGTCGAGCGCATCAAGACCGGCGAACAGTATGGCCTGATGATGACCAAGGACCATCCGCTGCTCGGCAAGATCAACGACGCGCTGACCGAGATGAAGAAGGACGGCACGATGCAGGCGATCCACAAGAAGTGGTTCGGTACCGACGCGCCCGCCGACTCCTCAACGGTGTCCGAAGCGCCGTTGCCCAAGGCCTGATACAGGCACCATTGTTGTACCAGGTCGTGCCGGCGAAATGCCGGCACGATTTCTTTCCGGATCGCCGTTTGTCCAGGTCGGACAGCTCTGACAATCCAGGATCTGATCGAGCACCGTAACAAGCCGACAACCGATATCCACTGCTCGGCCGGATGCTCTAGCGGGGGACGTCCATGACTTTGCTCGACACCTTCTTCAACGGTCAGGTCATGCTGTCGGCCTTTCCGTCATTGCTGCGCGGGTTCCTCAACACGCTGCTGCTCGGCTTTTTGAGCATCGGCATCGGCATCCCGGCCGGCCTCGTCATCAGCCTGGTTCGTCTCTACGCGCCGAAGCCCTTCCGCTGGCTGGCGATCGGATACATCGACATCTTCCGCGCCATGCCGGTGCTGGTGGTGCTGATCCTGATCTACTACGCGCTGCCTTTCGTCGGCATCCGCTTTTCGTCCTGGGTGTCGGCGACCATGGCCTTTTCCTTTGTCATGTCGGCCTATTCAGCCGAAGTCTTCCGTTCAGGCATCGAAGGCATCCCGCGCGGACAGTTCGAGGCCGCGCACGCGCTCGGCCTGCCCTTCCTGCTGACATTGCGCAAGGTGATCCTGCCGCAGGCGATCCGGCTGGTGATCCCGCCGACCACGTCCAACTGCGTGTCGATGTTCAAGGATACCGCACTCGCCTCGGTGGTCGCGCTGCCGGAACTGCTCAAGGAAGCCAACAACGCCCAGGCGCTCTATGCCAACCCCTCGCCGCTGATCGGCGCGGCGCTGGTCTACCTCATCTTCCTGTGGCCGATGGTGCGTCTGGTCAGCCTGCTCGAAAAGCGTTTCCAGACCGAGAAAACGCACTGACCACTCGAATTCCAGAATTGCACTTCAAGGAGACTACCGTGAACCAGCACCCGACAAAGCCCGCCGGAACCCAGGCACCGGCGACATTCCCGGTAGAGACCGTGCGGGCGATGTTCCCCGCACTGAATAAGGCCGGCTCGTTCATCTTTCTCGACAATGCCGCCGGCGCGCAGATACCGCAGAGTGTCCTCGACGCCGTCACCAATCATCTTATCGACCACAATGTGCAGCGCGGAGGCCGCTATGGCCGCAGCGTCACGGTCGACCAGTCGGTAGCCACCGCACGCGAGAGTGTCGCGCTGCTCATCAACGCCTACAGGCCCGAAGAAATCTGCTTCGGCATGAACGCCACCTCGTTCATCCGGCTGGTCAGTCTCGGCATTGCACAGATGCTCGGCGAGCGCGACGAGATCGTCGTCACCGACATGGACCACGACGCCAACATCGCGACCTGGACGGCGCTGGAATCGCAGGGCGCGAAGATCGTCTGGTGGCGCATGCGCGAGGACGGCAATCTGCACGTCGATGATCTGCGCCCGCTTGTCTGCGAGCGCACGCGGCTCGTCGCCTGCACGGTGACGGCGCACTCGATCGGCTCCATCGTCGACGTCGCCTCGGTCGCCACAATCGCCCATGCCGCCGGCGCGGAAGTGTTTCTCGACTCCGTGCATTACGGCCCGCACGGGCTGATCGACGTGCAGGCGTGGGATTGCGACTACCTGGTCTGCTCCGGTTACAAGAACTTTTCGCCGCATATGGGCTTCCTGTGGGGCCGCTTCGAGACACTGAAGCGGCTGCCGACCTTCCGAGAGGATTTCATTCCCGACGAGCCGCCGCACAAGGTCGAGGCTGGCACCTTCATCTACGAGAACGTCGCCGGCATGGACGCCGCCGTGCGCTACCTGGAGTCGATCGGCCGCAACTTCGCGCCGTCCAACAACCGGACGCGGCGCGAGAACATCGTCGCCGGCATGGCCGCGATCCGCCACTACGAAATCCTGCTGGCGCGCGAGATGATGAGGGTTCTCAAGGACTGCGGCGCCACCATCTACGGCGTCGCCGACGAGGCGCGCATCAACGAGCGCGTGCCGACCTTCTGCTTCAACATCGGCAGCCTGTCGCCGCAGATGATCGTCGAGGAGATGGCCAGGCGCGACATTGGCATCCGCGACGGCCACATGTATGCGCCTCGGTTGATGAAAAGACTCAATCTGTCTATGGATTCGGGTGCCATCCGCGCCTCGCTGGTCCACTACAACACGCTCGAGGAAATCCACCGCTTCGGCGAGGCGCTGCGCGAGATCGTCGCCAGGCACTCCCTGTAGGGAATTGGCGGCGACGAGGCCCTGCGGCAGCCCGGGACATCGAACGATTGTATTTGCCGGGTCGGAGGGAGCATGGGAGAGGTGCAACCTCCTAAAGCGGACCGCTGCATGCCGAGGGGGAGGCGACATGGTCTGGCCCCAGCGCTGACCGAGAGTGTACCGGGCCAAGTGCATCCTCGCGCATCGGCCCGGGAAGTTCTTTCGAGAATGCCGGCAAAGTGTTTTCGTGTGCCATCCCTTTACCGGTCTTCGGAACGATCGCGGTCCCGGAATGTGGTGAAACCGGCCCCGCCCCCACCCTCTCCGTTGCGAACGAAACAGAAACGATGCTTCATGGGGCATGAACATCGTTGCGTTTGATTCGGCTTCCCGGCCGGCCTATCTCGACAGGCTGAACGACCAGCAGCGCCTTGCCGTCGAACATGGCGATGGCGGGATCGCGGGGCCGTTGCTGGTGATCGCCGGCGCAGGCTCCGGCAAGACCAACACGCTCGCCCACCGGGTCGCGCATCTCATCGTCAAGGGCGCCGATCCGCGCCGCATCCTGCTGATGACCTTTTCGCGTCGCGCTGCGTCCGAGATGGCCCGACGGGTCGAGCGGATCGTCGGCGAGGTGCTCGGCCGCGACGCCGCCGTGATAACCGACGCGCTCACATGGGCCGGCACCTTCCACGGTATCGGAGCGCGGCTGCTGCGCGACTACGCGCTGGAGATCGGCCTCGACGCGGCCTTCACCATCCACGACCGCGAGGATTCGGCCGACCTGATGAACCTGGTGCGCCACGAGCTCGGCTTCTCGAGCACGGAGAGCCGCTTCCCGGCAAAGGGCACCTGCCTCGCCATCTATTCGCGCGCCGTCAACGCGCAGGCGCCGCTCGGCGAGATCCTCGGCGCCGCCTTCCCCTGGTGCTCGGGCTGGCACGACGAGCTGCGGCAACTGTTCGCCGCCTATGTCGAGGCCAAGCAGGCGCAGAACGTCCTCGATTACGACGACCTGCTGCTCTACTGGGCGCAGATGGCGGCCGAACCGGCAATCGCCGAGCATCTCGCCGCCCGGTTCGACCATATACTGGTCGACGAATACCAGGACACCAACCGCCTGCAGGCGTCGATCCTGACCGCGCTGAAGCCGGACGGGACAGGCCTGACGGTGGTCGGCGACGATGCGCAGTCGATCTATTCCTTCCGCGCGGCCGAGGTGCGCAACATCCTCGACTTCCCGACGCTGTTCGCGCCCGAGGCCGAGGTCGTCATGCTGGAGCGCAACTACCGGTCCACGCAGACCATCCTGGCCGCCGCCAATGCGGTGATCGGCGAGGCCTCGGAGCGCTTCACCAAGAACCTCTGGTCAGAGCGGGAGTCGGGCGAGAGGCCGCGGCTGGTCAGCTTGCGCGACGAGGCCGACCAGGCCAACTACATCTGCGAGCAAATCCTTGCCGAACGCGAAGCCGGGACGGCGCTGAAGTCGCAGGCCGTGCTGTTTCGCGCCTCGCATCACAGCGGCCCGCTGGAAATCGAGCTGACCCGCCGCAACATCCCCTTCGTCAAGTTCGGCGGCCTGAAATTCCTCGACGCCTCGCACGTCAAGGATGTGCTGGCCGTGCTGCGCTTCGCCGAAAACCCGCGCGACCGCGTTGCCGGCTTCCGAGTTCTGCAACTGCTTCCAGGCATCGGTCCCTCCGCCGCCAATGCCGTCGTCGAGAGCATGACCACGGCGCTCGACCACGAGATGGGGCTGGCAGCCTACCGACCGCCGCAGCGCGCGGCCGCCGACTGGCCGGGCTTCGTCGAGCTCTATGCGGGGCTGCGCGCCGGCGCCGGAAAATGGCCGGCAGACCTCGAGCGCGTACGGCTCTGGTACGAGCCGCATCTCGAGCGCATCCATGAGGACGCGACGAGCAGGCGCGCCGACCTGCTGCAGCTCGAGCAGATCGCTTCCGGCTACGCCTCGCGCGAGCGCTTTCTGACCGAACTGACGCTCGATCCGCCGGATGCGACGAGCGACCAGGCAGGCCCGCCGCATCTCGACGAGGACTACGTGATCCTGTCGACCATCCATTCCGCAAAGGGGCAGGAATGGAAGAACGTCTTCGTGCTCAACGCCGTCGACGGCTGCATCCCGGTCGACCTCAGCGTAGGCAGCACGGAGGAAATCGACGAGGAGCGCAGGCTGCTCTACGTCGCCATGACGCGCGCCAAGGACAGCCTGCATCTGGTGACGCCGCAGCGCTTCTACGTGCATGGCCAGGCCGCACGCGGCGACCGGCATGTCTATGCCTCGCGGACCCGCTTCATCCCGGCGGCCATCCTCGGGGACTTCCAGCAGACCTCCTGGGCGCCGGCGCCCAAAGCCGGTGAGACGCCGCGCCACCCTCAGGTGCGCGTCGATCTCGGGGCGCGCATGCGCGGCATGTGGAAATAGGCCACGCGGCGGGCAGCCGCCGCGGACGCCCCGCCCTGTTACGGTCGCCCGCCAAGCAGCCTGAGCCACGGCTTCGCGTGGAAGGCGCTCATCAGCAGGTACATCAGCGCCATGCCGTTGAGCGGCAGGAAAGGCGTGGTCGAGCATATCATAGCCGCCGGATCGCCGCCGACGCTGCTCAAGAGCGCCATGGCGGCGAAGGTGGGTGATGCCGCAAGGGCCAGCCAGTCGATGGCTCCTCCACGGGCGGCCTCACGGCCGCCCTCCCTGCCCGCGTTTTCGCCACAACAGACATGGCTCATTGTTGCGCGCCTTGCCTCGACCTGCGCATGGCCGCCTCGCCGGCATCCGACACCTCGACCCAGCGCTGATCCGGCGCGGCACCTGGCTCGTAGCTGCCGTGCCAGTTCCACCACTTGTAGGGCGCCGTCTGGGGAAAGCCTTCGGGCGAGTCTTCCCAGCTTTCCTGGCGGCCGAGCGGCGTGATGTCGAGGTAGCTCCACACCGTGCCGAAAGCCTCGTCGCCGCGATTGTTGATGAAGTAGGTGCGGAAGATCCGGTCGCCGTCGCGAATGAAGACGTTGTGGCCGTGCCACTCATCGACGCCGAAGTCTGCGTCGAACCCGTCCGTGATGCTGTACCAGGGCATGGTCCAGCCCATCCGTGCCTTGAGCCGCTCGATGTCGGCAGAGGGAGCACGCGAGACGTAGGCAAGCGTCGTGTCGCGGGCGTTCAGATGCGCAAGGTGGCTCACCTGGTCGGCGACCATCGAGCAGCCGCGGCAGGCCTGGTCGGGCCAGCCGTGCACACCCGGCTCGAAGAAGGCCCGGTAGACGATCAGCTGGCGACGTCCCTCGAAGAGGTCGAACAGGCTCGCCTTGCCGGCCGGACCGTCGAAGACATAGTCCTTGTCCACCGCCATCCACGGCATTCGCCGCCGCTCGGCAGCCAAGCCGTCGCCAGCCCTCGTGTGGGCCTTTTCCTTGACGAGCATCTTCGCCCAAGCCGCCTGCCATGCCGCCGGCGACGCGATCTCCGGTGCCTGCCTCGAAAGGCCACCGGCTTTCTGTCCGTTCCTGGCTGATGTAGTCATGGTCCTGAAGTCTCCCTATCTCGTTTGAGCACGATCGCATTGCGCATCGCTGCTGGGATAGACTGGCACCGGGACG
Organism: Alphaproteobacteria bacterium; assembly: GCA_018823835.1. GTDB lineage: Bacteria > Pseudomonadota > Alphaproteobacteria > Rhizobiales > Rhizobiaceae > CAMYMG01. The sequence goes on from JAHJHT010000004.1 coordinate 109,628, forward strand.
CTGGCTGGTGAGAGTAACAAGTGTGACGGGATTGCGATGGACTCGCTGATCAATGCCGCGGCGCGCTCCCTCGCCGTGGGCGATCCGCTGCTGGCCCTGAAGCGGATTGCGCTGCGGGACGACGCTCCAGCGCTAGCGCTGCGCGGCATTGCCATGGCGCAGCTCGGCGACCTGGCGCGTGCCAAGGATCTTCTGAAGCGCGCGGCACGGGCTTTCGGACAGAAGGAGGCCGTCGCGCGTGCGCGCTGCATCGTCGCCGAGGCCGAGATCGCGCTCGTCTCACGCGACCTTGCCTGGCCGGTCAAGGCGCTGGATGCGGCGCGCGCCGTGCTCGAAAGGCACGGCGACCGGGTCAATGCCGCGCATGCGGGCTGTCTGATCGCCCGCCGGCTGCTGCTGATCGGCCGTCTCGAAGAAGCCGAGCGGGTACTTGCCGGCGTCGATCCCGGGCCACTGTCGCCGGTTCTGCATGCGGCCTACGAGCTCGCCTGGGCAGGCATCGCGATCCGGCACCTCAGGACGCAAGAGGCCCGCAGGGCGATAGCGCGGGCCGAACATGCGGCGCAAGTCGCCGGCATCCCGGCGCTCAGCGCCGAGGTCGAGGCCGTGGCGCAATTGTTGAAGCAGCCGGCGGCGCGGCAAATTTCGCGCGGCAAGGAACGCGTGCTCAGGCTGGATGAGGTCGAAGCACTGCTTGGCACAACCGGCCTGATCGTCGACGCCTGCCGGAACGCCGTGCGAAAAGGCGGGCAGACCATCACGCTTGCGACCCGCCCCGTCCTGTTCGCGCTCGCGCGGGCATTGGCCGAAGGATGGCCCGGGGATGTGAGTCGAGATGTGCTGGTCCGGCGCGCCTTTCGGGCAAAGAATGCCGATGAATCGCACCGGGCGAGGCTTCGGGTAGAAATCGGTAGGCTTCGTGCGGAGCTTGCCGGCCTTGCCGACATCAATGCCACCGATCGGGGTTTTGTGCTGGCGCCAAGTCCCGCCGGCGAAGTGGTCGTGCTGGCGCCAACGGCGGATGAAGAGCACGCCACGATTCTCGCGCTGCTTGCCGACGGCCAAACCTGGTCGAGTTCGGCGCTGGCGATCGCGCTGAACATCAGTGCCCGCAGCGTGCAGCGCGCGCTTGAACAGCTTTCCGGCCACGGCAAGGTGCAGGCTGTCGGCCAGGGCCGCGCCCGCCGCTGGATGACGCCGCCGGTACCGGGATTCCCGACAACACTGTTACTCCCCGGTCCGATGCCGGGCGGCTAGGATAGCGCCTTCAATCAACCCATGAGGACGACGATCACATGAAGCCTTCAACCGCGGAGATCGTTCGGGAATACGGACCGTTTCCGGGAGCCGACAACGTCGCTGGCGTCACCTTCGACGGCCGTCACGTCTGGTTCGCCTCCGGCGACCGTCTCAACGTGCTCGATCCCGATAGCGGAGAGATCGTGCGCACCATCGACGCTGCAGCCGATGCAGGCACGGCCTTCGACGGCCGGCACATCTTCCAGATCGCCGAAAACCGTATCCAGAAGATCGATCCGCAAACGGGCAAGATCCTGTCCGCCATCCCCGCCCCTGGCGGGGGCGGCGACTCCGGTCTTGCCTGGGCGGAGGGCACGCTGTGGGTCGGCCAGCATCGCGGCAGCAAGATCTACCAGGTCGACCCGGAGACCGGGGCGATCCTGCGTGCCATCGATTCCAACCGCTTCGTCACCGGCGTCAGCTGGGTCGACGGCGAACTCTGGCACGCCACGTGGGACAATGACGGCAGCGACATTCGACGGATCGATCCGACAACGGGCGAGGTGTACGAGAAGCTCGACATGCCGCCGGACACCGGTGTGTCGGGCATGGAGTCCGACGGCGCAGGCCAGCTCTATTGCGGCGGCGGCGGCAGCGGCAAGATCAGGGTCGTGCGGAAGCCGGCCGCGAAGCGGTAGACCGCCCCGCCGTCACTCCCACTCGATGGTGCCGGGCGGCTTCGAGGTGACGTCGTAGACGACGCGGTTGATGCCGCGCACCTCATTGATGATGCGGGTAGCCGCCGCACCGAGAAAGTTCATGTCGTAGTGGAAGAAGTCGGCGGTCATGCCGTCCACGGAGGTCACGGCGCGCAGCGCGCAGACGAATTCGTAGGTGCGCCCGTCGCCCATGACGCCGACGGTCTGCACCGGCAGCAGTACGGCGAAGGCCTGCCAGATGGCGTCGTAGAGGCCGGCCTTGCGGATCTCGTCGAGATAGATGGCATCGGCCTCGCGCAAAATCTCGAGCTTGTCGCGGGTGATGCCGCCCGGGCAGCGTATGGCGAGGCCGGGTCCGGGGAACGGGTGGCGGCCGATGAAGTGATCGGGAAGGCCGAGTTCGCGTCCGAGGGCCCTCACCTCGTCCTTGAACAGTTCGCGCAGCGGCTCGACGAGCTGCATGTTCATGCGCTCGGGCAGGCCGCCGACATTGTGGTGCGACTTGATGGTGACGGAGGGGCCGCCGGAGAAGGATACGCTCTCGATGACGTCCGGGTAGAGCGTGCCCTGGGCGAGGAAGTCGGCGCCGCCGATCTTCTTGGCCTCGCGCTCAAATACCTCGATGAAGAGCCGCCCGATCGTCTTGCGCTTGGTCTCCGGATCGCTCTCGCCCTCCAGCGCGTCGATGAACATGTCGGCTGCGTCGACATGCACGAGAGGGATGTTGTAGTGGCCGCGGAACATCGCCACGACCTCCTCGGCCTCGTTCTTACGCATCAGGCCGTGGTCGACGAAGATGCAGGTCAGCTGGTCGCCGATCGCCTCGTGGATCAGCACGGCCGCCACCGACGAATCGACGCCGCCCGACAGGCCGCAGATCACCTTGCCCGTGCCGACCTGCTTGCGGATCGCCTCGACCGCATGCTCGCGATAGGCGCGCATTGACCAGTCGCCCTCGATGCCAGCGATCTTGTGGACGAAGTTCTGCAAGAGCCTCGCGCCGTCCGGCGTGTGGATCACTTCGGGGTGGAACATTATGCCGTACATCTTGCGGTCCGGGTCGCCAAAGATGGCGAAGGGGGCTCCCTCGGACTTGCCGAAGATCCTGAAACCGTCCGGCAGCGAGATGACGCGGTCGCCGTGGCTCATCCAGACCTGATGGCGCTGACCGGGGGCCCAGAGATCCTCGAAGAGCGGGCAGTCCTTTTCGATCTGCACGAAGGCGCGGCCGAATTCGCGGTGGTCGGAGCTCTCGGCGACGCCGCCCATCTGCACGCACATCGTCATCTGGCCGTAGCAGATGCCGAGCACTGGAACGCCGGAGGTAAAGACGATGTCGGGCGCGCGCGGGCTGCCGATGTCGGTCGTCGAGGCCGGTCCGCCGGACAGGATAACCGCCTTCGGCTTGATGCGTTTGAAGGCCGCTTCGGCGGACTGGAACGGGACAATCTCGGAGAAGACGCCGGCTTCGCGGATGCGCCGCGCGATAAGCTGCGTGACCTGGCTGCCGAAATCGATGATCAGGACGGTGTCGGGATGGGCGCTTTTCATGGCGGGCACATAAAGAAAAGAGTGAGTCGGCGCAATGGCTTACGCGCAGGGGCGGTCAATTCGATTCAGGCGGCTGCCAAACTGATTCAAGTCGGGCCTTCTTCACGCAGCGCTTGAAGGCCGGCGGATGGCCGTTCAGCGGTCGAGCAGTCCCTCCCCGATCGCGACTTCGAGACGGCGCACGGCGTCTGCCAGTTTCTCGTCGACGACGTGCAGGTATTCGAGCCAGTCGCCGACATGCTCGACATCGGCGTGGCCGTCCGAGATGCCGCGCAGGCCGATCAGCGGCACGCCGAATTTCTGGCAGGCGCGCAGGCAGGCGAAGGTCTCCATGTCGACCATGTCGTCGGCGATAGCGTCATAGGCGCTGCCGCCGATGACGCTTGCGCCGGTAGACAGCGAAGCCTCCCTGACGCCCGGAATGCGAAGCGGCATGGCGACCGTCGCCGGCAGGTCGAGGAAGGGCGTGACGCCCTTCTCGAAGCCGAAGGCCGAGGCATCCATGTCGCGGTAGCTGACCGAGACGGCCTGATAGACTTCGGTCCGTTCGAGCCTCCGGCTGCCGGCCGAGCCGAGCGAAACGACGAGGTCTGGCGGCGTGCCTTCCGTCGAAAGCCGTGCCAGCGCGGAAGCGAGTGCGATGCCCGCCTCGACCGGTCCGACGCCGGTCATCAGCGGCTCGAACAGCGCCCTCAGGTGCGGGCCGTATTCGGCATCCGCTGCCATGACGAACAGGACCTGCTTGCCGCCAAGAGGGGTCGGCTGCGGCACCCTAGCCCTCGACGTCGCCGCGGCCGACGATGGTCATCATCGTGCCGGTCATGGTGGCGATCAGCTTCGCCTCGTCGTCCTCCCCGATGGCATAGGCCTGCCCGTCAGCGACGATGATGGTGCGGCCGGGCTTGGTCACCGAGCCGCGGAACAGGAAGCGCACGCCCCTGCCCGGCGCCAGCAGGTTGACCTTGAACTCGATGGTCAGCACCGAGGCATTTTCGGGCATCAGCGAGAAGGCGGCGTAACCGCAGGCCGAATCCAGCGCGGTCGAAATCACCCCGGCGTGGAGGAAGCCGTGCTGCTGTGTCAGCGCATCAGAGAACGGCATTTCTATCTCGACGATGCCCGGCGTCACCAGCGTCAGTTCCGCGCCGATCGTCGCCATGGCGTTCTGCCGCGCGAAGGAGGCGCGGACGCGCTCCTCGTAGTCTGGGTTCGTAACGCGCTTCGCGATTGCCATCGGCCTGTCCTTTCCGGAACAGCTTATGACAAAGCCGAGGTCTGCGGCAATCGACTTTTGCTGCACTGCAGCACGCTGGATAGTCCGGCTAGTTCAGCTGCCAGATCGCGGTGTTGAGAAGCGTGGCGAAGGCGACCCACCCGGCGTAGGGCACGAAGAGCAGCGCAGCCACCCTGTCCTGGCTCCAGGCTCGGCCGATGAAGAGGAGGATCACCACGAGCATGGCAAGAATGACGAGCAGCGCCGGTGCGATCAGCTCCATGCCGAAGAAGACGGGCGACCAGAGGAAATTGAGAGCGAGTTGCAGCCACCAGAGCTTCATCAGGCTGCCGGCGCGGTCGCGCAGCCAGACCCGCCAGCCGGCGATGGCGATCAGCACGTAGAGCGCGGTCCAGGCAGGCCCGAACAGCCAGTTGGGCGGATTGAAGGAAGGCTTCTGCAGCGCCTCGTACCAGGGACCCGGCAGCGTGAGAAAGCCAATCAGCAGGCCTCCCCCGGCGACGAGGGCGAGAAAGGCGAGCAGAACGAGGGGACGACGGATCATGGTGCTCCTGCGGGGCTGGGCGAGATCGTCTCCATCTGGCGCAGCCGGCCGCAAGATCAAGTCACCGGTGGCGCGGGATCCGTTTCGGTCGAGCCTTCGGCCGGTGTCTTTGCGGCTGCTTCGGCCTCGGCCGGCTTGCTGGCGGCGCGATTGGCCTCGTTCATCCGCTCGAGCTTGCCGACGAGGTTGCGGTTGAAGCTGACCTCGAGGCTCTGGCGGATGCCCGGGTTCTTGTCGGTCAGTATTCTCAGGACGCCGGGATCGAAGACGCAGCAACGCGTCTCGTTGGCGACCCGAACGGTCGCCGATGCCGGCTTGCCGGTCAGGAAGCTCATTTCGCCGAGGAAATCGCCCGGACCGCAGACGCCGACGATGTTGCCACCCCGCTCGACGCTCGCCGCACCGCGCGCGATGAACACGAGTTGCGGCTTGACCTCGCCTTCCTCGACCAGCACCTCGCCGGGTTCCTTGGTCTGCCAGCGCGCCAGCTTCAACATGCGGGCGCGCAGGTTGCCCTCAAGGTTCGGCATCACCGTATCGATGAAGAACTGCTCGTCCTCGCTGGTAGAGCGGCGCCGGCTGGCCAGGAGGATGATGGCGAGCTGGATGACGTTCACCGACGTGAAGATCGTCTCCCACATGGCGCTTATCTCGTCGGAGACGATGAAGCCGTAATAGATGACGCCGGTAATGCCGCTGGCGATGGCGAAGACGCGAAGCCAGCGCATGCTGCTCATCGAGACCGACAGGATGATCAGGATGTAATTGACGTGTCCGAACGCATTGTCCGGATTCATCAGGTTGGTGAAGAACTCGTCCATGGGCTGCTCTGCCAATTCCGTTTGGCCCGGCTGTCGCCAAGGTCAACAAATGACTAATGCTATCACGATACCCTTGAAAGAACGCTGAAGAAGAAGCCGTCCGTGCCGCTGCGGGCCGGCGTGAGCGAGATGCCACGCCCGCCGTCGATGCGCGCCGCATCCATGTGCTCCGGGAAGTGCTCTTTCCACAGCATAGCATGGTCGAGCGGCGCGAATTCCGGCGACCGCTTCAGAAACGCATCGATCTGCTCGCCATTTTCCGCGGCAAAAACAGAGCATGTGACATAGGCGAGCCGGCCGCCCGGCTTCACATAGGCGCTCGCGGCGTCGAGGATCGCCGCCTGCTCGCCGATGCGCACATCGAGCTGCTTCTGCGTCAGCCGCCACTTGGCGTCGGGCCGCCGGCGCCAGGTACCGGAGCCGGTGCAGGGCGCGTCGATCAGCACGAGATCCATCTGGCCGGCTAGCGGCGCCAGTTCCTGCGGCTTCGACAGAACCTGCACGTTGCGGGTTTCTGCACGGCGGATGCGGTCGAAGATCGGCGCCAGCCTGGCCTTCTCGGAATCATAGGCGAAAAGCTGGCCGCGGTTTTCCATCGCGGCTGACAGCGCCAGGGTCTTGCCGCCGGCGCCGGCGCAATAATCGAGGACCTGCATGCCGGCGGCGGCGCCGGCCAGTTCGGCGGCGACCTGCGAGCCCTCGTCCTGCACCTCGAACCAGCCCTTCTGGAAGGCGGGCTCGACCTGGACATTGGGGTGGCGGCCGGAGCCGTCAATCGGCGGAATGCGGATGCCATGTGGCGCAAGCCGGGTCGCTGCGGCGCCGACGCCCGCAAGTTCGGTCAGGATGCGCTCGCGATTGGCCTTCAGCGTGTTGACGCGCAGGTCGAGCGGCGGCCGTGTGGACAAAGCGGCGGCCTCATCTACCCAGGCTTCGCCGAAGGAGGCCTCGAGAAGCGGCGCGCACCAGTCCGGGCTGTCGGCGCGGATTTCGTCCGGCGCATCGGCAAGCCGGCGGGATTCCAGCCCGGCAAGCTCCTCGTCGCTCAGCAGCGGCGGCGCGAACTTGTCGTCCTGCAATGCCTCGTTGAGGGACTGCGGCGTCTGGTTCCATTCGAGGAGCAGCGCCCCGAAGCCGATGGCGCGCGGCGTATCGGCACCGAGCAGCCAGCCGGCCGAGCGCTTGCGGCGCAGGGCGTCGTAGACGATGTTGCCGATGGCCGAGCGGTCACCCGATCCGGCGAAGCGGTGCGAGACGCCCCAATCCTTCAGGGCCTCTGCGACGGGCCGGTGGCGCCGCGCAATGTCTTCCAGCACGTCGATGGCTGCCGCGAGCCGTCCGCCTAGGCGCATGTTCTGGTTTCCCGATGTCGGTTGCCCGTATCGCGCCTAGCTAGCTGGTGACGCGGTCCGACACAAGCGGCATGAGGCTCTCCTGTCCACTCGGCAAACGCCGGACATGGAAAAGGCGCGAATTGCTCCGCGCCTCTTCTGTTCAGCATCCCGCGATCCCGCGGGACGGGATCAACGCTGCAGGTCGAAGCGGTCGGCGTTCATCACCTTGGTCCAGGCCGCCACGAAGTCCTTGACGAACTTCTCCTTCGAGTCGGCGCAGGCATAGACCTCGGCAAAGGCACGAAGCTGCGAGTGCGATCCGAAGATCAGGTCGACGCGCGTCGCGGTCCACTTCCCGGCGCCGGTCTTGCGGTCGCGCCCTTCGTAGACACCTTCCTCTCCGGCTTCCTGCCACTGCGTATCCATGGTGAGCAGGTTGAGGAAGAAGTCGTTGGTCAGCATGCCCGGCGTATCGGTCAGGACGCCATGGCTGGAGTTGCCGGCGTTGGCTCCGAGAACACGCAGGCCGCCGACCAGCACCGTCATTTCGGGCGCCGTCAGCGTCAGCAGCTGTGCCCGGTCGACCAGCGCCTCCTCGGGCTGCATGAACTGCTTTCCGCTGAGGTAGTTGCGGAAGCCGTCCGTGCGCGGCTCGAGCGCGGCAAAGGATTCCACGTCGGTCTGTTCCTGCGAGGCATCCATGCGGCCCGGCGTGAACGGGACCTTGATGGAGACACCGGCATCCCGGGCAGCCTTCTCGACCGCCGCAACGCCGGCAAGCACGATCAGGTCGGCGAGAGAAACCTTCTTCTCGCCGGTCTGGGCAGCGTTGTACTCCTTCTGGATGGCTTCCAGCTTGTCGAGAACCCGGGTCAGCTGGGCCGGCTGGTTGACCTCCCAGTCCTTCTGGGGTGCCAGGCGGATGCGCGCCCCGTTGGCGCCGCCGCGCTTGTCGGAACGGCGGAAAGTCGACGCAGACGCCCATGCGGTGGAGACAAGCTCGGAAACCGAAAGACCCGACGCGAGAATCTTCGCCTTCAGGTCGGCGATGTCCTGCTCGCTGACCAGTTCATGGTCGATAGCGGGAATCGGGTCCTGCCAGATCAGCTCTTCCTTCGGGACGAGCGGCCCGAGATAACGCACCAGCGGACCCATGTCGCGATGGGTGAGCTTGAACCATGCCCGGGCGAACGCATCGGCGAACTGGTCCGGGTTCTGGTGGAAGCGGCGCGAGATCTTCTCGTAGGCCGGGTCGAAGCGGAGCGCGAGGTCCGTCGTCAGCATCATGGGCCGACGGAACTTCGAAGGGTTGTGCGCATAGGGGATCGATTCCGGCGCGTCCTTGGCCACCCACTGCTTGGCGCCTGCAGGGCTCTGCGTCAGCTCCCACTCGAAGCCGAACAAGTTCTCGAAGAAGTTGTTGCTCCACCTGGTCGGCGTCTGCGACCAGGTGACTTCGGGTCCGCCACCGATGGTGTCGTCGCCGAAGCCGGTGCCGTGGCCGCTTTTCCAGCCGAGCCCCTGATCCTCGATCGCCGCGCTGTCGGGATCCGCACCGATCAGCGACGGATCGCCGGCGCCGTGCGTCTTGCCGAAGGTGTGGCCGCCGGCGATCAGCGCAACGGTTTCCTCGTCGTCCATCGCCATGCGGCGGAAGGTCTCGCGGATGTCCTTGGCAGAGGCGACCGGATCCGGATTGCCGTTCGGGCCCTCCGGATTGACGTAGATGAGGCCCATCTGCACGGCAGCGAGCGGCTCTTCCAGCTGACGCTCGCCGCTATAGCGCTCGTCGCCCAGCCACGTGCCTTCAGGACCCCAGTAGAGTTCTTCCGGCTCCCACACATCGGCACGGCCGCCGGCAAAACCGAAGGTCTTGAAGCCCATGGATTCAAGCGCGACGTTGCCGGTGAGGATCATCAGGTCGGCCCAGGAAAGCTTGCGGCCGTATTTCTGCTTGATCGGCCAAATCAGGCGCCGCGCCTTGTCGAGGTTGACGTTGTCCGGCCACGAGCTGAGCGGCGCGAAGCGCTGCTGCCCTGCCCCGGCGCCGCCGCGACCGTCGGTGATGCGATAGGTACCGGCCGAGTGCCATGCCATGCGGACGAACAGGCCACCATAGTGACCGAAGTCAGCCGGCCACCAATCCTTGGAGTCCGTCATTACCGCCTTCAGGTCGGCAATCACGGCGTTCAGGTCGAGGCTCTGGAATTCCTTGGCGTAGTCGAAGTCCTCGCCCATGGGATCGGAGAGGCTGGAATTGCGATGAAGCATTTCGATGTCGAGCAGTTCCGGCCACCAGTCACGGTTCCTGGGCCTGCGCGAGCCGCCACCGAATGGGCATTTGCCGGCGCCTTCGTCTGTCTTTGCGTCCATGTCGTCCTCCGATCGTATGATGTCGTTCAATTCTTCTGGCGTTGCGGGCCTTGATGACCTGCAGGTGTCGATGCCGCTGCATTCCGTTGGCGTTCCGGGCGGCCTGCCGGCCTCCGACGTCCGGCGCCAGCCGGGCCGCCACATCGACGACCGGTGCGCACCGATGGCTTCGCCACACTGGAATAATTCCAGACTAGGACGCCCGCGTCATAAAGACAAATTGCCTTTGCTGTTCGTTGCGATAGCCTAAGCCTATGATCAGGATGACCGTTCGCCAGATGCAGTATTTCGATGCGCTGTCACAGACGCTGCATTTCGGCAGGGCCGCCGAACTCTCCGGCGTCAGCCAGCCGGCGCTCTCGGCGCAGATCGCCGAATTGGAGGAGAGGCTCGGCTGCCGCCTGTTCGAGCGCGGCGGCCGATCGGTGACAATGACCGACGAGGCGAAGGCCCTGCAGCCGCGGATCGAAAGGGTTCTGGCCGACATCCGCGAGATCGAGGCGACCACCCGGCGCGGAAGGCTGGTGATGGAGGGGCGCTTCCGCCTCGGCATCATCCCGACGATCGCGCCCTATCTGCTGCCGCAGGTGCTACCCGTCCTGAAAGTCGAATTTCCGGGCATGCGCCTCGAACTGCGCGAGGCCGTCACCGGATCGCTGGTCGAGGACACTGCGAGCGGCCGCATCGACGCCTTCGTCGCCGCGCTACCGCTCGACTATCCCGGCCTGGTGGCGGAGGAACTCTTCGACGACCGCTTCTTCCTGGCGGTGCCTGCCGACGATCCGGGTTTCGATTCGCCGCCCGTGCCGCCGGAAAGCCCGGCGCTGGAGCGGTTGATGCTGCTCGAGGAAGGCCATTGCCTGCGCGAACAGGCACTGGCTGTCTGCGGCAAGGTCAAGCCGGTGGCCATGGCGAGCTATGGCGCGACCAGCCTGACGACGCTGCTGCAGATGGTGGCGCATGGGCTGGGCGTCACGCTGATCCCCGAAATGGCGATGTCTGCGAGCGGCGGCGCCAGCGGGCTGAAGGTCGTGCCCTTTGCCGACCCGATGCCCTCACGCAGCGTCTGCCTGGCGTGGCGGCGCAACAGCGCCCGGCACGAGGAATGCATGGAACTTGCGCGGATCATCCGCGGGCTGAAGCACACGTTGCTCGCCGCCGCGTGACCTCAGGCGAGGGCGGCGACCGCGTCTGAAATGCTGGCGAGCACCGCCTGTTGCTGCCCATCGCGCTCTTTCAGCGAGCGGACGAGACAGGCCTGCGAGCGCAGGATCACGCCATCCGACAGGATCTTCAGATGGTTGGCGCGCAGGGTCGAGCCGGTGGTGGTGATGTCGACGATGACATCGGCCGAACCGGCCGCCGGCGCACCCTCGGTGGCGCCGAGGCTCTCCACGATGCGGTAGACCTGGATGCCGTGCTTCTGGGAGAAGAACTGCTGGGTCAGCCGCCAGTACTTTGTCGCAATCCTGAGCCGCCGGCCGTGGCGCTGGCGAAAATCAGCGGCGACGTCATCGAGATCGGCCATGGTCTCGACGTCGAGCCAGGCGTCGGGTACCGCGACGACAACATCGGCCTGGCCGAAGCCGAGCCGCGCGTCGATCGCCACCTTCCGGTCCCATTCGGCAAGATTCTCGCGCACCAGGTCCTCGCCGGTGATGCCGAGATCGACGCTGCCCTGCCCGAGTTCTCCGGCGATTTCGGAGGCCGACAGGAATGCCACCTCGATATCGTCGCGGCCCTCGATGCGGGCACGGTATTTGCGGTCGTCGCCGGGCAGGCTGACGGCAAGGCCGGCGCGCGCCAGCACGTCGAGCGCCTGGTCCTTGAGGCGGCCCTTCGACGGAAGTGCGAGGGTGACGGTCATCGGGCCTCTCCCCGCAGGGCTTCGATACGGTCGAGCCAGACCGAGAAACCGACGCCGGGAATGGGCTTTTGCGCGCCGAGCAGCGTCAGCAGGCGGTCGTAGCGGCCGCCGCCGGCAAGCGGGCGCTCGCCATCGCCGGCGGAAATCTCGAAGACGAGGCCCGTGTAGTAATCGAGCGGACGACCGAAGGCAGCGTCGTAGCGGATCTTTTGCGCCTCCAGCCCCTGCCCGGCGATCGCCTCGACGCGAGCGGAAAAGCCGGCCAGCGCCGTGCCGAGCGACAGGCCTGCAGAGGCCGCGAAACGCTCCAGCGCATCCGCTGCGCGGTCGAGCGGCACGTTTATGGCGAGAAAGGTTTCCAGCGCCGCAAAGGCCTCGGCAGACAGGCGAACGCTGCGCAGCTCCGACTTTTCGACCAACCGGCGGGCGATTTCCTCCGGCGTACGGCCGGCAGAAGGCGACAGGCCGGACTCGGCCATGCCGGCGGCGATGTGAGCGGCAAGGCCCTCGAGGTCGCCGGCCGCGACCAGCGCGGATTCGGCCTCCGGCAGCGCGCCGTTCTTCGGCGGGTTGGCCAGATCGGTGAGCGCTGCCTTCAGCATGTCGGCCGAGCCGAAGGCGCGGGCCAGCCGCATGCGCCAGCCGCGCGGCAGGCCAAGCGCTGCCAGAACCGCCTCGAAGATCGTCTGGTCTCCCAGCGTGATGGCAAGCGGCTGGCCGGGCAGCGTCAGTGCCAGCAGCGCATGCGCATCGGCCAGCGAGCGGGCGTCGGCGCGGGCGCGGTCGGCGTCGCCAAGATCCTCGATGCCGGCCTGGAAAAACTCATTACCGCCCTCGCGGCGCTGGCGGAACACCTCGCCGAGATAGGCGTAGCGGCGCGGCGTGCCGGACTGGCTGAAAATGTGGCCGAGGCAGACGGGGATGGTGAATTCCGGGCGAAGGCACAGCACCTCGCCGGTCTCGCTTTCGGTCAGGAAGATGCGGCGGCGCAGATCCTCACCGGCCATATCCAGAAACGGATCGGCCGGCTGGATCACCGGCACGTCGACGGTTCCGGCGCCGCGCTCGGCGAAGAGCGCCTGGATGGCGGGCGCAATCTCGGGATAGCGCGCGGTCATGCTGCGCGCCTTTCGGCAGCAACAAGCGTCATGGCTCGACGTTGCGACGAAACGAGGCCTTTATCGCCCACCGGCGCGCTCCGCCTTCTGCGCGTCGATGATGCCCTGCACCGTCTTGACGATGTCGGCCTCCCCGACCTCGACCTGCGCCGGGCGGCTTTCGCGCCAGGCGGCGTTGTCGGTAATGTTTTCGGCAAGCCGCGCGCCCTCGACGAGGTCCTTGATCTGGACGACGCCCTTGGCGCGCTCGTCGCCGCCCTGGATGATCACGCACGGACTGCCGCGACGGTCAGCATATTTCAGCTGGTTGCCGAATTTCTTCCAGTTGCCCTGGTACATTTCGGCGCGAATGCCGGCGCTGCGCAACTGCTGCGTGAACGACTGGTATTTTCCCATCGATTCCGTGTCGCCGTCCATGACGGTGACGAGAACGGGGCCGAGCACCTCGCTCTCTCCGAGCTTGCCGAGGTTCTTCAGCGCCGTCATCAGACGCGAGACGCCGATGGAAAAGCCTGTCGCCGGCACCGGCTGGCCGCGGAAACGCGACACTAGCCCGTCATAGCGCCCGCCACCGCCAACCGAGCCGAACTGCACAAGCTGGCCCTTTTCGTTGGGGATTTTTGCCGTCAGCTCGGCCTCGTAGACTGGGCCGGTGTAGTATTCGAGGCCGCGGACGACGGAGGGGTCGATCAATATTCGATCGTCACCATAGCCTGCGGAACGAACCAGATCGTCAATCTGAAGGAGTTCGTCCGCTCCTGCGGTCGAAACGCCAAAATCGCTCAAATTGTCGCGCAGGTTGCTTAGGGTCATGCGACTGGAAACCGTGCTAGTTGAACCGCTCCCTGGCTCACCCCATCCGAGCGTATTCACAACCCGCTCGATCTCGAGATCATTTAAGCCGACGCCAGGAGTGTGATCCCCACTCTCGTCCGTGCGTCCCTTTCTACTGAGGAGCGCGACGACTCCGTCAAGTCCGAGCCGATCCTTTTTGTCCAAAGCTCTTAGGGCCGCTAGCCGTCGCCCGGAATTCTCCTCGCCGCCAAGCCCGATCGCTTCCAGCACCCCATCCAGCACCTTGCGGTTGTTGACGCGGATCACATAGTCACCGCGGGCAATGCCAAGCGCTTCCATGACGTCGGCCATCATCATAGCCATTTCGGCGTCGGCGGCGACGGAGGGCGCGCCGACCGTGTCGGCGTCGAACTGCATGAACTGGCGGAAGCGGCCGGGGCCCGGCTTCTCGTTGCGGAAAACCCAGCCGGCGCGATAGGTGCGGTAGGGCAGCTGGATCTCGTTGAAATTTTCCGCGACATGGCGGGCGAGCGGCGCGGTGAGGTCGTAGCGCAGCGACATCCATTGCTCGTCGTCGTCCTGCAGCGAGAACACGCCCTCGTTCGGCCGGTCCTGGTCGGGCAGGAATTTGCCGAGCGCGTCGGTGTATTCGACGAGCGGCGTCTCGATCGGATCGAAGCCGTAGCGCTCGTAGACCTCACGGATCTTCTCGACCATCTCGTTGACGGCGCGGATGTCCTCGGGCGAGCGGTCGACAAAGCCGCGCGGCAGCCGCGCTTTGGTCTTTTGGGATTTGTCGGCCATGCAAGTCGCTCTTCGGATGGGTTCTGGTGCCAGATAGTCCGCGCGCGTCGTAACCGATGCGCCGTTGAGCGGCAAGGGCGGGCTGGCACCGGCCGCCGCCGCCAAAGAAGGCAGGAAGGGTATTGCGGCTGCTGCGCACCTGCTATGGGCAGCGGATGTTGGAAGAATCACGCGCGGAATTCATGCTTCGCTGGCATCTTTACAGGCGCTGGAAGAAGCCGCCCAGTACAAGGCGACAGGCGGAATACAGCTTTCACAAGATGCTCGACGGCGTTGCTGCCGACAGCATTTTCCTGGATCTCGGCGCCAATGTCGGACACGTCTCGGCAAAGGCGCTGGAGCACAACCTGAAAGTGATCGCCTTCGAGCCTGATCCGGCAGCGTTGACCCTGCTTCGCAGTCGCTTCGGCAACAATCCGAACATCGAGATCATCCCGAAGGCAGTGGGCGCTTCCAACCGCGCGGCCAAGCTTCACCGCAGGACCGGGGACCTGACCGAGTGGTCGTCCCTGATCGAATTCGACTTCCATGCCGACGATCTGGCAGTCGATGTCGAAGTTGTCGATCTGGTCGATTTCGTCCGACAGCTGCCGAGGCCGGTAGGCGTCATGAAAATGGATATTGAAGGGGCAGAGGCGGAGTGTCTCGAGGCGCTGCTCGATTCAGGTCTGCATCGGTCCGTCGGCACCATCCTGGTCGAGACGCATGATCGATTTTCCAACGATCTCGCTGCACGCCTCGATGCGATCCGTGCCCGGATCGAGGGCGAAGGCATCGACAATATCGATCTGACGTGGGTCTGACGTCCGGAAATGATACAAAACTGCCGCATTCGCAGCATTGAACCGACACAATCGCGACCGATAAGCCAGCCTAGGAAAATGGGCCCGGGGCTTATCATGACGACCACTGGCATGCGCCGCGAAAGCGCGGACACCCGTTACGGGGCACGATCACGGCTGCGTCCGGCCGAGACCGTGCGGCGGCCGAACGCCGAGGTGGCCGCAGGTCCGTTCGGCATTCCCGCGAACGGCGCCGCGCGAACCGGCAGCACGACGGGCGCCATGCTGACCGCGCTGTTGATCGTCTATCCCGCCTTCGCGACCGTCACCGTCATTGCGCTCGGCCTGCTGCTCGGACCGGCCGGCGCCTGAGCTCCAAGCGGTCCGGTCAGGCAAGCGTCTCGCCGTCGATGACACGCTGGTATAGCTCCAGATAGCCCGCTGCCGTGGCGGAGATCGGGAACTTGTCGGCTGCGTATTGCCGGATGCTCTCGGGCTTGAGCGACGCGACCTCTTCGAGCGCCTCGGCGAATTGATCGTCGGTTTCGAACAGGCGCCCGGACTCTGCCGATACGGTTTCGGGCAAGGCGCCCCATGGTGTCGAAAGCACCGGTGTCCCGCAAAGCATCGCCTCCACCGGTGCCATGCCGAATGCCTCTTCGATCGAAATCGGGTTCAGGAATGCTCTTGCCGAGCCGAGGAGTTCCACCTTGCCCTGTCCGTCGACCGAGCCGTGGATTCGGTATCGCGATGCAAAAGACTTCAGGAAGAGACGGTTTCGACGATTCTCGCTGCGAGCCAGCATGTCAACGCGCCGACCGCCAGCAAGATCGAGCTTGAAGTCAAAGCGTTCGGCAAGATCCATGGCGCGCGCCAAGCCCTTGTCCGGCCGTGCGAAACCGGCAAGGAAAAGCAGCCGGTCCGTTTTCGGACTCAGGTGGTAGTCGTCGACGGGAAAGCCGTTGTAGACGAAGGTTTCGCGGCCGTGGCTCTCGGCATGACGGCGGCTCACAAAGTTCCAGTTGCCACGCTCGCAATTGACGGTTCGACTGCCGCTGTGGCCGGTGTTCAGGATCTTGAACGGCATGTCCTCGTCGTACCAGCCGTGCCGGTGCACGATATCGCTGTCCGGAGGGACCAGCCCTGCCACCTCGGACGCCTCCCGCACCGCGCGCACCTCGCAGAATGGATGGCTCGACCCGGCGGGAGCCAGGATGGTAACCCGGTGGCCGAGGCGGACCAGTTCACGCGCCAGCCACTGGACCTGCCTGCCCGTTCCGCCGTAGCCGACTACGGGGATCATCTCTTCAACAATAAGGGTGATCTTCATCTGTCATTGCCCCACAGGTCAGCCCACAGGGAAACGAACCTGGGTACAGTCACCCGGGACTGCCTGAAGCGTAGTTGCTAATCAACCCCGACGCGGCGCTTAAGTTCCCTGCCTGTCGAGGTGATAGGTCAGCGCCATGGCGATGCAGTGCGCCAGGATATCGCGGTCAACAGCGCCGCCCGGCGTCAGAAGAATCGCACGGTTGCCTTCAAAGACGAGGCCTTGCGGGTAAATCTCGCGAAAGCGGTTCACCAGTCCCGTGCGGCAGATGAAATAGAGGCCCACGCGACCATCGGCCGACGGCGCCAGCCTGACAGAGCTTCCTACATTTGCCTTTTGCGGGGTGAAGGACGGCTGGCCCCATTTCAGCGATTCCGCGAGTTGCCCGACGCGGGGCAATTCTTTCGCCACCCGGTGAATCAGCGCCCGAAGGCGCAGCATTTCCGTCCGCGCCGGCTCCGGGGCCGAGGCGAGGAACGCATCGACCGCCTGCTCACGGACGGACGAAGTCATTGCGCTCCTTCTCGATCGCGTCGCGGCAGATGCAGCCCTCCAGGTGGTCGTTGACGAGGCCCATGGCCTGCATGAAGGCGTAGACCGTGGTCGGGCCGACGAAGGACCAGCCGCGCTTCTTCAGCTCCTTG
The DNA here is from genome assembly GCA_018823835.1 of Alphaproteobacteria bacterium. GTDB lineage: Bacteria > Pseudomonadota > Alphaproteobacteria > Rhizobiales > Rhizobiaceae > CAMYMG01. The sequence continues at coordinate 126,783 of JAHJHT010000004.1, forward strand.
GAAATGCGGACCGAGACGGCGGTGGTCGGATTGGCCCGCAGATGCGCCAGGTCCATCCGTGCCGGCCGCTCTTCCGGACCAGGCTCGAAGCGCCAGAACCATGAAGCCAGCGAGCCGAACTCGTCGGCCATTTCGCGGGCGCGCTGCGCATTGTTGATGGTCGAGACGATCTTGCCGCGATGGCGCACGATGCCGGCGTCCTGCAGCAGGCGCTCGATGTCGGCGTCGCCGAACTCGGCGACCTTGTCGAATTCGAAATTGGCGAAGCCGGCGCGGAAGTTCTCGCGCTTGCGCAGGATTGTCAGCCAGGACAGGCCGGACTGAAACCCCTCGAGGCAGATCTTCTCGAACAACCGGCGGTCTTCCGAGACGGGGCGGCCCCATTCATGGTCATGGTAGTGCAGGTAGTCGGGAAGGTTGCCGTGCCAGAAACAGCGCATGCGGCCGTCCGGCCCCTCGATCAATCCGGTGCTGTTTTCGTCCAAAGCCATTCGTTAACGCCTGATCGGCCCCTGTTTAGATGGCCTTTACCAGATTCCTGAACCCGGCGGTAACCACACCAAAAGCTTTACTGACAAAACGGCATTTGAATCATTTCGATTCACCTTTCGGTTGCCGTCACGCGCCAACATGATCGCCGAGCCCGAGGCAATTCCTCGCCAAGCGTCCCCGTGTTGAGAGCGTGTCATGAAGAAACTTGTTGTGCTTGTCAGTTCGGCCTTGATTGCCGTTTCCGCCATCCCGGCCTCCGCCAACGACCGTTATGCCGAGCGTCCGCCGGTAGTCGTGAGCCCCGATCTCTCGGCGCCCTGGCTTTTGCAGCTTGGCCGCACGCCGGGCAAGGTGCTCAGGCGGCAGCAGCCGGCGGTCATTCAGCGCGAGGCAGACCGGCGGATCCGTAGCCTGATGGGCGGCCGGCAGGACCCGGTTCGCACCTCCGCGGTGATCGGGCGGCAGCCGCAGCCAAAGCCGCAGCGCCAGGCGCAGCCCCAGATGGATCCGATGTTCCTGCCGCAGGTGGTAGACTATGACGGGCCGCACAAGCCGGGCACCATCATCATCGACACCAACCAGAACTTCCTGTTCCTGGTCGAGCAGGGCGGCAAGGCGCGGCGCTACGGCGTCGGCACCGGCAAGCCCGGCTTTGAGTGGGCCGGCACGCACAAGATCACGCAGAAGCGCGAGTGGCCGGACTGGCGCCCGCCGGCGGAGATGATTGCCCGCGAGCGCGCCAAGGGCCGCAACCTGCCGGTGCACATGGCGGGCGGGCCGGAGAATCCGCTCGGCGCACGCGCTCTCTATCTCGGCTCGACGCTCTACCGCATCCACGGCACTAACCAGCCCTGGACGATCGGGCGCGCCGTGTCGTCGGGCTGCATCCGCATGCGCAACGAGGACGTGATCGAGCTCTACGAAAGGGCCGGCGTCGGCACGACGGTCATCGTCATTTAACATTCACAGGTCGGGGGACGGGCCGGGCGTGGGGGCACGGCCTGCCGGCAAGGGCGGAGCGGCCAGCAAAAGGCCGCCCGCCCTTTCCTGTTTCAGCACGGCCCGACCTGAGCGGCGCGCGCGTCGCGGGATGGCCAGCCCGTTTCGCATTTGTCGTGTTGCGCTCCTGGCGCGTGCTCGATAGTGGCGATCCATCAACAGGACTCCTCCCATGTCGATCGAAGACACGCGCACCCTGAAGGGCGGCCCGGTTGCCGCCCGCATCATCGCCGAAGTGCGCGAGGCCGCGGCGCTTTCAACCGAGCAGGGTTTTCCGCCGAAGCTGGTCTCGGTAACGGTCGGCGATGTCGATGCGGTCGACGTCTATGTGCGCAACCAGCGCGCCAAGGCCGAGACGGCCGGCATCGGTTTCGAGGAGCGGCGCTTTCCCGCCGAGGTAACGGCCGCCGAACTGGAGGCGGCGATCCACGCCATGAACGCCGACCCGCGCGTTACCGGCATCATCATCCAGCGGCCGACACCGGCGCATATCCCGATCAAGGCGATCCAGGCTTCCGTGCATCCCCTGAAGGACGTCGAGGGCATGCACCCGGCCTCGATCGGCAACATCGTCTACAACGAGCTCGATCTTGCGCCCTGCACGGCGGCGGCATCGGTCGAGCTGCTGAAGGAGACCGGGCTCGACCTCAAGGGGCTCGAGGTGGTCGTGGTCGGCCATTCCGAGATCGTCGGAAAGCCAATCGCGTTCCTGCTGATGAGCGAGGGGGCGACGGTGACGGTGTGCCACCATATGACCCGCTCGGTCGCCGCGCATGCCCGCCGGGCCGACGCGCTGTTCGTCGCTGTCGGCAAGCCCCGGCTGATCAAGGCCGACATGGTGAAGCCCGGCGCAGCGGTCATCGACATCGGCATCAACAGCGAGACATTGCCCGACGGGTCGACCCGGATCGTTGGCGATGTCGACACCGACAGCGTGCGGCAGGTCGCGTCGTGGATCACGCCGGTGCCGGGCGGCGTCGGGCCGGTGACGGTCGCGATCCTGCTACGCAACACCATCGTCGCGCTCAACCGGCAGCGCTCGCTCTACCAGGCGACCTACGGTGTCGAGCGCGACAGTCTGGCGGCCGAGTAGCTATTCGGCGGCTTGCAGCGCTGCCGTGGCCGGCAGGCCCTTCGGCCGTTTGCCGCCATAGGCCCAGTCGAGCAACTCGATCGTGTGGACGATGGGCAGGGAGGCGGCCGAGGCGATCTGCGTGATGCAGCCGATGTTGCCGGTGGCGACAAGCGCGGCACCCGTGGCCTCAATGTTCTTCACCTTGCGCTCGCGCAGCCTGGCCGAAATTTCCGGCTGCATGATGTTGTAGGTGCCAGCCGAGCCGCAGCAGAGATGCCCCTCCCGCGGCTCGCGCACGACGAAGCCGGCCTTGGTGAGCAATTCCTTCGGCTGGCGGACGATCTTCTGGCCATGCTGCATCGAGCAGGCAGAGTGGTAGGCGACCTCAAGGCCCGATTTTTGCGGCGGCTCGGGCAGGTCGAGCGTCGCCAGATATTCCGTGATGTCCTTCGCCAGCTCGGAAACCCTTTTCGCCTTCTCGGCATAGGCAGGGTCGAGCCTGAGCATGAAGCCGTAATCCTTGATCGTCGTGCCGCAGCCCGAGGTGGTGACGATGATGGCGTCGAGCCCGCCCCGATCGATCTCGCGCGTCCAGGCGTCGACGTTGCGGCGCGCCGAGGCCAGCGCCTGCTCCTCGCGGCCCATGTGATGCACCAGCGCGCCGCAGCAGCCCTCGCCCCTCGGGACAACGACGTCGATGCCAAGCCTGGTGAGCAGCGATATCGCCGCCTCGTTGATGCCGGGATCGAGCACCGGCTGGGCACAGCCGGTGAGGATGGCGACGCGGCCGAGCGACACGCCTTCGGCCGGATGATTGCCGGGGCGCGAGGTCGGCGATTTCGGCGGCACGGTGGCGGGCGCGAGCCTCAGCATCGCCGCCAGAGGCTTCAGCGATGGCGTGCGCTCGAACAGGCCGGCAAATGGCTGGCCGAGCCGCGCCAGCCCTAGCGCCAGCCGGAAGCGGCCGGGCTTCGGCAGCACGAAGGCAAGCAGCGAGCGGATGAAGCGGTCGGCCGGTGCGCGGGTGTAGGTCTTCTGGATATGCGCGCGGGCGTGATCAACGAGGTGCATGTAGTTTACACCCGACGGGCAGGTCGTCATGCAGGCGAGGCAGGACAGGCAGCGGTCGATATGGGTGACGATCTGCTCGTCGGCCGCGCGGCCGTTCTCCAGCATGTCCTTGATCAGGTAGATGCGCCCGCGCGGACTATCGAGCTCGTTGCCGAGCGTCACATAGGTCGGGCATGTGGCCGTGCAGAAGCCGCAATGCACGCATTTGCGCAGGATTTTTTCCGACTCCTCGACATGCGGGTCGGCCAGCTGCTCGGCGGTGAATGTGGTCTGCACGCGATGACGATTCCTCGACTTGGGCTTTCGCCCTAGATGATCCAGCTCTCGGGATTCTTGATCGGCTCGTTGCGGCCCAGCGCCTGCAGCCCGATGATGCAGCGGACGATGAACCAGACGGCGACCGCGAACATCAGCAGGAAGCCGATGGCGAGCAGCATCAGCACGGCTGATACGAGCGCATAGAGCAGGCCGATCCAGAATGTGCGGATCAGCCAGGTGTAGTGGCTCTCGATGAAGCCGCCGGCCTTGCCGCGGTTGACATAGGCCAGCACGATGCCGACCAGTCCGCTCACGCCGATGACGAGTCCGGCCAGATAGAGAATGTAGATGACCATCACGTTGGTCGGGCCGGGCTCGAGCCAGCCGTCGGTCTTGCGCGGCGTCGACGGTTGGGGATTGCTGTCGCTCATGACTCGCTCCTCTCCTCTTCGGTTGCGGCAACCTTAGCAGACGGCGCGCCGGACACCATGCGGCCCGGGCTGAGTATCCCCTTGGGATCGAACTCGGCCTTCAGCCGCGCGGCCAGTGCGGCGAGCGGGGCCGGCTGCGGCTCGAAGACGGGAACGGCGGCGCGCCAGGCGGGGCTGGCGCGCATCAGCGTGGCATGGCCGCCGCCGAAATCGGCAATGAGCCTGCGCAGCGTCTCGGCCTCGGGCTCGGCCTCCATGCGCAGCCAGACAAGACCGCCCTGCCAGTCGTAATAGGCGTCGGCGCCGGTTTCCATGCGCAGCGCCAGAACCATCTTGTGCGCTTCGGACGGCGCCATAGAGACGCGCCAGACCGGACGCTCGGTGCCGTCGGCGAAGGGGACGCAGTCGCGGATGTCGCGCCACAGGGGTTTCGAAAACTGCGCTCCGACTTCCGACAGCGGACCGGCATTTTCGAGCAGCCGCTTCAGCGTATCGACGCGGTAGGCGACCGACGGCCCAAACCCCTCGACGCGCAGCAGCGTCGCCGCATCGTCGCCGCGCATGTCGCTGGCGACGCGCTGCGTGACGCCATAGGGCAGATGCGCGGCGGCCGACACCTCGGCGCTCGAGCCGAGCGCCAGGGCCATTGCGGCGGTCGCAAGCTCGTCTGTCAGGCCGCGGATGACGAGCGTCGTCTGCGTTTCGGCCGCAGGCAGCACTTTCACGGTAATGTCGGTCACGACGGCGAGCGTGCCCCAGGATCCGGCCATCAGCTTGGAGAGGTCGTAGCCGGTAACATTCTTGACGACGCGTCCGCCCGACTTGAACAGCTCGCCTCGACCCGACACCGCGTTGACGCCCAGCACGTGGTCACGCACCGCGCCCGCGCGCAGCCGGCGCGGACCGGAAAGATTGGTGGCGAGCGCGCCGCCGATCGTTCCGGTCTTGTCGGTCTGGGTGGGCGTACCGCCGAAGAGGCGCGTGCAGTTCATCGGTTCGAAGGCCAGTTCCTGCCGGTGCTTGGCCAGGAGGCGCTCAATGTCGATCAGCGGCGTGCCGGCCTTGGCCGACAGGACCAGTTCCTCGGGCTCGTAAAGCGTGACGCCGGACAGGCCCGACAGGTCGAGCGCATGCTCGCACTGCATCGGCCGGCCAATGCCCCGCCGCGAGCCATGGCCGAAGATTTCGAGCGGCGCGTCTTCCGACAGCGCCCACTTCACGGCGTCCAGCACGTCGGTCTGGGAAAAGGGCATGAAGGTGGTCATGGGGCGGGCCGTCAAAACCTCGGAATATTCGGGAACGGCAGCTTGCCGCCGGAAATGTGCATGCGGCCGAGTTCGGCGCAGCGGCGCAACTGCGGGAAGACCTTGCCGGGGTTGAGCAGATGGTTGGGGTCGAAGGCGCATTTGACGCGCATCTGCTGGTCGAGGTCGATCTCGTTGAACATTTCCGGCATCAGGTCACGCTTCTCGACGCCGACGCCATGCTCGCCAGTCAGCACGCCGCCGACCTCGACGCAGAGCCGCAGGATGTCGGCGCCGAAGCTCTCGGCCTTGTCGAGCTCGCCCGGGACGTTGGCATCGTAAAGGATCAGCGGATGCAGGTTGCCGTCGCCGGCGTGAAAGACGTTGGCGACACGCAGGCCGTATTTCTCCGACATCTCGCGCATGCCGGCCAGCACCCGCGGCAGCTGCTTGCGCGGGATGGTGCCGTCCATGCAGTAATAGTCGGGCGAGATGCGGCCGACCGCCGGGAAGGCCGCCTTGCGCCCGGCCCAGAAATTCAGCCGCTCGGCCTCCGACGTCGAGATCTGGCAGGTTGTCGAGCCGTTCTTGTGCGCGATCTGCTCGACCAGTCCGATCAGGTGGTCGACCTCGACGCCCGGACCATCGAGTTCGACGATCAGCAGCGCCTCGCATTCGAGCGGATAGCCGGCATGGACGAAATCCTCGGCGGCGTGGATGGCCGGCCGATCCATCATCTCCATGCCGCCCGGGATGATGCCTGCTCCGATGATGTCGGCGACGCATTGCCCGCCCTGCTCGCTCGACGGAAAGCCGATCAGCAGCGCGCGCGCCGTCTCCGGCTTCTTCAGGATGCGCACCGTGACCTCGGTGACGACGCCGAGCAGGCCCTCCGAACCGGTCATGACGCCAAGCAGGTCGTAGCCTTCCGAATCGAGATGCCGGCCGCCGAGGCGCACGACCTCGCCATCCATCAGCACCATCTCGATGCCCAGCACGTTGTTGGCGGTCAGGCCATACTTCAGGCAGTGCACGCCGCCGGAATTCTCCGCGACATTGCCGCCGATCGAGCAGGCGATCTGCGAAGACGGATCGGGGGCGTAATAGAAGCCCTCCTGCTCGACGGCGGTCGAGATGCCGAGATTTGTGACGCCCGGCTGGGCGACGACGACACGGTTCGGATAGTCGATCCCGAGGATGCGGTTGAAGCGGCTCATGACGAGCAGCACGGCGTCCTCCAGCGGCAGCGCGCCGCCCGACAGCGAGGTGCCCGAGCCGCGCGGCACGACGCGGATGTTGCGCTCGTTGCAGAATTTAAGGATGCGCGACACCTGGCCGACGGTTTCCGGCAGCACGACGACCAGCGGCAATTGCCTGTAGGCGGTCAGCCCGTCACTTTCGAAGGCGCGCATTTCGTTGACTGCATCGACGACGCCCTCCCCCGGCACGATGGCGCGCAGGCCGGCGACGATCTCGTCGCGGCGCCGCATCGTTTCGGCATCGGGCTTCGGCATGGCCAGGCCGGACATCGCATTCCCCGCAAGGTTCAACTGGTAAAAAGGTTTTACCTGTTAATCGCAGCCAGCGCAAACCTCTTACGCGCGCGGTCAGGCTTTGGGAAACGGACGACGGCCGGCGGCGCTATTCGTGCACGCGCCGGGCCTTGCGGACAAGCCACCAGACCACGAGGAGCGCTACCGGCACAGAGGCCGCGGTGATCAGTTCGGGGGCAACCACTTTTCCGAAGACGCTGGTTCCCTTGGCGAGGTAGCCGATCAGGCCGACCACGTAGTAGGAGACGGCGGCCACCGAAAGACCCTCGACGGTCTGCTGCAGGCGCAGTTGCAGCCGGGCGCGGTTGTTCATCGAGGCGAGCAGGTCGCGGTTCTGCTTTTCCACCTCGACATCGACCCAGGTGCGCAGCAACTGGGTCGCGCGGGTCAGCTTGCGCGACAGATTGGCCTGGCGCTCCTCGACCGAGCGGCAGGTGCGCATTGCCGGCGCGACGCGCCGCTGCAGGAAGGTCGCCCAGGTGTCATAGCCAGGCACCGCCACCTCGTCGAGCGCCAGCAGACGCTCGGCGACGATGCCGTCATAGGCGCGGCTGGCGCCGAATCGGTAGAGGCTGGACGCCGCGTCGGCTTCGAGTTCTGCTGCAAGCTCGGTCAGTTCGGCCAGCAGTTCCTGGCTGTTGCGGCTGTCCGGCGCCTTCATGGCCGCCGTGATGGCCGCCAGCCGGTCCTCGATGCGCCGCACCCGCGCCGACAGGGACTGCGCCAGCGGCAGGCCGAGCAGCGCCAGCGTGCGGTAGGTCTCGATGTCCATCAGGCGCTGGCAGAGCGCTCCCGTGCGCTGCGGGGTCAACCCGCGCTCCAGCACGAGAATGCGCGTCAGGCCGTCGCCGTCCTGCCTGAAATCGGTGACGATCGCGGCCTTTTCATTCTCGACCAAGGAGTAGCAGAGGCTTGAGGCGTCGAAGCCGGCAATCAGCTTCTCGGCAGCCGGCGTCCACTTGCGGATCTCCAGCCGGATGCCGGAGATCACCGTGCCCGGCGGGCTGAAGCCGTTGCCGAACGGGCTTTCCTCCGGCGAGCGACCCGTCGAGGCGAGTGGGCCTTCATAGAGATAGGTCGAGAACTCGGTATGGCGCTCCCAGCGCAGCGTGCCCTTGCCCCAGTTCATCGCGTGGTGGCGGGCCTGCCTGTCGGGCGCGGCCGCACCCAATCGACGGGACAGTTCCGACAGCACGGCGCGGTCGACGGCTGCACCGCCCTCGGTCATGAAGGCCAGCTGGATCAGCGCGCGCGGCTGTTCGATCGGCGGGTGCGGGCGGGAGTGGACTTCGCCGATCGCTTCGGAGCGACCGCCATAGGCCGGAAAACCCATCACGCTGCCGGTCAGCGTGGATGGCGTCCTGATTTCTTCGGGCGTATCGGACACTGGCGGGCTCCCTCGGTTTTCCGCCTACAGCAAGTCTGCGGCAATTCCCATGCGGAACGTTGTCGCGGACAGGCTTTCAGGAAAGCGCAGGCGGCGGTCCGAAACTGGATAAATTATTTGACCAGTTTGCCCCGATCGCACTATCCTGCCACCCTCCGATCCATTTCCGGGACCACGCCTTGGGCGCGATATTTTCCAGAATAGAGCATTCGCGCACCGCCGACGAGGTGGTGCAGCAGATAGAGAGCCTGATCCTCGAAGGCGTGCTGAGGGTGGGCGACCGGCTGCCCGGCGAACGCGAGCTGGCCAAGCAATTCGAGGTGTCGCGCCCGATCCTGCGGGACGCACTGAAATTGCTCGAAGCCCGCGGACTGCTGGTGACGCGGCATGGCGGCGGCACGCATGTCGCGGACGTGATCGGGCAGGTCTTCACTCAGCCGGTCATGGAACTGATCTCGACCCACCCCAAGGCGGCGCGCGACTATCTCGAATACCGGCGCGAGATCGAAGGCGTCGCTGCGGACTACGCGGCGCGGCGCGCCACGGCGGACGACCTTGCGCTGCTCGACGCCATCGTGGCGCGCATGAAGGCCGCGCATGGCGCGAACGACCTGGCCGAGGAAGCCGCGATCGACGTCGAGTTCCACAACGCCATCGGCGAGTGCGCGCACAACATCATCCTGCTGCACACGCTGCGTTCCTGCTACCGCCTGTTGTCTGACGGCGTGTTCCAGAACCGGCTGCTCCTGTTCGCGCAGCCCGGCGCGCGCGACGCGCTGCTGGACCAGCACCTGGCGATCCATGACGCCGTGCGGCGCGGCGACGCGAAGGCGGCGCGCGAGGCGGCGATGGACCACATAACCTATGTCGAGAAGGGCATGGCCGAGGCGGAGCGCACGGGCGACTGGGAACGCGTATCGCGGCTGCGGCTGCGGCAACGAACCGAAAAGACTGGAGAAAAGAGTGCCTGATCAAAATCCCCGCGTCGGGCTGTTCGTGACTTGCCTCGTCGATCTCTTCCGACCGTCGGTCGGCTTTGCCGCGATCAAGCTGCTGGAAGATGCAGGCTGCACCGTCGAGGTGCCGATGACGCAGACCTGCTGCGGCCAGCCGGCCTACAATTCCGGCGACCGGGCGGACAGCAGGGCAATCGCGGAAAACACGATCGAGGCCTTCGAGGAATTCGACTACGTTGTCGCGCCCTCAGGCTCCTGCGCCGGCATGCTGAAGAAGCACTATCCGGGGCTGTTTTCCGGCGAACCTGATTGGGAAGCGCGGGCAAGGGACTTTTCGGCCAAGGTGCACGAGCTGGTCAGCTTCCTGGCCGACGTGCGCGGCGTCACAGCGGTGGCCGGCAGCGAGGCCGGCAGCGTCACCTACCATGATTCCTGCTCGGGCCTGCGCGAGCTCAACATCAAGGCGCAGCCGCGCAAGCTGCTGCGCTCAATCGACGGGCTGGAACTGGTCGAGCTGAAGGATGCCGACGTGTGCTGCGGCTTCGGCGGCACGTTCTGCGTCAAATATCCCGACATTTCCAACGCCATCGTCGAGCAGAAGACCGGCTGCATCGAGGCGTCGGGCGCACAGACGCTGCTGGCCGGCGATCTCGGCTGCCTGATGAACATGGCCGGCAAGCTGAAGCGGCAGGGATCGGCCGTCGAGGTGAGGCACGTCGCCGAGGTGCTGGCCGGGATGACCGATGCAGCCCCCATCGGCGGGAAGGGATAGGCGCATGCAGATCACCTCCCCCGCCTTCAAGCAGAACGCCAAGGGCGCGCTGGCCGACGTGCAGTTGCAGCAGGCTCTCGGCAATGTGCGCTCGGGCTTCATCGACAAGCGGCTTAAGGCGGTCGAGGCGCTGCCGGAATTCGAGGCGCTGCGCGACAGTGCCCGCGCCATCAAGGACCATGCGCTGGCCAATCTCGACCTCTATCTCGAAGCCTACGAGAAAAAGGTCGTCGCCTCCGGCGGCCATGTGCACTGGGCCGAGAGTGCGGAGGACGCGCGCAACATCATCCTCGACATCTGCCGCAAGGCCAACGCCAAGACGGTGACCAAGGGCAAGTCGATGATCACCGAGGAGATCGCGCTCAACGACTTCCTCGAGGAGAAGGGCATCCGCCCGGTCGAGACCGACCTTGGCGAATACATCATCCAGCTGCGCCACGAGCATCCGAGCCACATCATCGCGCCGGCCGTGCACGTCACCCAGAGCCAGGTCGAGGCCGACTTCCGCCGCGTGCATACGCATCTCGATGCCGCACGCGATCTCAGGGAGCCGGAAGCGCTGCTCAACGAGGCGCGCAAGGTGCTGCGTGAAGAATACTTCGCCGCTGATGTCGGAATCACCGGCGCCAATTTTCTGATTGCCGAGACAGGCACCTCGATCATCGTCACCAACGAGGGCAATGGCGACCTGACGCAGATCCTGCCCAAGATGCACATCGCGGTGGCCTCGATCGAGAAGATCGTGCCGACGCTGGAGGATGCCAGCCAGATCCTGCGCGTTCTGGCGCGCTCGGCGACCGGCCAGGACATGAGCGTCTACACCACCATGTCGACCGGACCACGGCGCGAGGGCGATGTCGACGGGCCGGGGGAATACCATGTGGTGTTGCTGGACAATGGCCGCTCGTCGATGCTCGGCACGGAATTCCAGGAAATGCTGCGCTGCATTCGCTGCGGCGCCTGCATGAACCACTGCCCGGTCTATCACGCGGTCGGCGGCCACGCCTATGGCTGGGTCTATCCCGGCCCGATGGGCGCGGTGCTGACGCCGTCGCTGATCGGCGTCGACAAGGCCGGGCACCTGCCCAACGCCTCGACTTTCTGCGGCCGCTGCGAGAGCGTCTGCCCGATGAAGATACCGCTGCCCAAGATGATGCGGCACTGGCGCGAGCGCGAATTCGAGCGCGGCCTGAATCCGGCCGCAGCGCGCAGCGGGCTGAAGTTCTGGGCCTTCTTCGCGAGACGCCCGGCGCTCTACCAGGCGATGACGGCCATCGGCATGCCGCTGCTGTCGCTGCTTGGCGGCAAGAGCCACCGCTTCGGCTGGCTGCCGCTGGCCGGCGGATGGACCAGGCACCGCGAACTGCCGGCGCCGCAGGGCAAAACCTTCATGCAGCAGGTGCGCAGCGCCAGGTCGGCAGGTGCACGATGAGCGGTCGCGAGGCAATTCTGGGCAAGGTTCGGACGGCGCTCAAGGCGAAGGCCGGCGATACGGTGCGGCTGGCGGCGGTAAACGAACGCATGGCCAAGTCGGCGCCCGGGATCATCCCGGCGCGCGGGCAGCTGCCGGCGAAGGAGCGGATCGACCTGTTCTGCGCCCAGGCCGTGAAACTCTTCGCCAGCGTCGAGCGGCTGGCGAGCGCCGACGCGGTGCCCGCGGCGGTGGCAGGCTACCTCAGGCAGAAGAACCTGCCGCAATCGGTGCGCATGGGCGACGACCCACGGCTGTCCGACCTGCCCTGGTCGCAGGAGGGCGCGCTCGAGGTCAGGCACGGTCCGTCGGACGGCAATGACGAGGTTGGCGTCAGCCACGCCTTCGGCGGCGTCGCAGAGACCGGAACCGTGGTGATGGTGTCGGGCGCCGACAATCCGACGACGATCAACTTCCTGCCCGAGCACCATATCGTGGTGATCGACGCAACCTCGATCCAGGGCGATCTGGAAACGGCGATCGCCGGGATCCGCGCGCGTTTCGGCAAGGGCGAGATGCCGCGTACCGTCAACCTGATCTCCGGACCTTCCCGCTCCGGCGACATCGAGCAGAAACTGATCCTTGGCGCGCATGGGCCGCGCGCGCTGCACCTGATCGTGGTCGGCGGATAATTGGCTGGGGGCGGCATTCATTTCCTCGACGCGCGCGGACCCGATGACACAGTGGTCTATGCGATCGGCGACGTGCACGGGCGGCTCGACCTGCTTACCCGTCTCTACGATTCGATCGCGGCCGACCGCAAGAAGCGCGCGGCCAGCGACTGGCTGATCGTCCATCTGGGCGACTATGTCGACCGCGGCCCTGACTCCAAGGGCGTGATCGACTTCATCCTGGCCGCGGGAAACGATCAGAGGCGCATCGCCAGCGTGGCGGGCAACCACGACCTGTCGATGCTCGACTTCCTCAAGGAGGGCACGCCCGACGGGGTCTTCGTGGAGTATGGAGGCAAGCAGACGGCGCGCTCCTACGGGGTCGATCTCGATTTTTCCAGCCCGAAGGCCTTTGCCGCCTCGCATGCGAAGCTGGCGGCGGCCGTGCCACAGAGCCACCGGGACTTTCTGCAGGCGCTTCCCTACACGCACGTTGCTGGCGACTTCTTCTTCTGCCACGCCGGGATCCGGCCGGGCATCGCACTCGACGCGCAGGTGCCGTCAGACCTGATCTGGATCCGCCGCGAATTCCACCGCCATGTCGGGCTCTACGAGAAGATCGTGGTGCATGGCCATACGCCGGTGGTCGAGCCGGAGGTCATGCCAAATCGCGTCAATGTCGACACGGGCGCCTATGCGTCGGGCGTGCTGACCGCCCTCGTCATCGAGGGTTCGGACAAGCAGATACTGTCGGTGGGGAACGCCTCAGCGTGAAGCAGTAACGCCGTAACCGTCGATCGGCGCGTGGCCGCTGGAGGCGTCAGCGGCATAGATGCCAAGTCCGCCGAGGGCGATAGCCGACAGCATGACGAAGGAAAGAAACACAGCTTTCACGGGATTCATCTCAGGTTCTTGCTCTCGCCACATCTGGCACAAATAGGGTTACTAATCAGTTGCGATCCAGATTGCGTCGTCAGAGCGGTTGATCCGCTCATTGATAGGCAAGTCCTGTATCCTCTCCATGTCGCGGGGAGCGAAAACTGCATCGACGAGAATCAAATTCTCCTCCCAGAGACGCCGACCATCTACGCAGCCCGGGACCGTCAGGCCAGAGCGAATTCATGCTTACGCCACGAAAGAAACCGGTCGTGCCAAATATGCAACGCCGGTCGGACCCGGCCCCTCTCCAAATTGGCAGCAGGGTCTGATTCTCACACGATGGCGACCCAGGCGCGCGCCAGCGCCAGGCCGGTCCGGTCCGCGTCCTCGGCATGCCTGGCCTCCGCTGCCGCATGGCGGGCCGGCCAGTCGGGCTGGCTCTTCGCGATCGTCTCGGCGAAATCGGCATTCCACTGCCTAACCATCGCGCGGTCGGCCTCGAAGTGAAACTGGATGCCATAGGCGGCGCGGCCGATCCTGAAGGCCTGGTTGTGGGCAACCATGTTGCCGGCCAGCCTGGTGCCGGTGCGCGGCAGGGTGAAGGTATCGTCGTGCCACTGGAAGATCGGGAAGCGCTCGGGGGCGGCGGAGAGGACCGGGTCGTCGGCCGCCTCGGGGGTCAGCGCCACGTCGCACCAGCCGAACTCGCTGGCCGCGCCGATCAGGTTGTCGGCGCCATAGGCACGCGCCAGCAACTGGCTGCCGAGGCAGATCCCGAGCAAGGCGCGCCCGCTATCGGCGAAATCGCGCATCAGCGCCAACAGTTCCGGGAAATAGGGCGAGCTGGCATCATCAAGGGCGTTCTGGCCGCCGCCGAGCACCACGATGGCGTCGTGGTCCGCAGCATCTGCCGGCAACGGATCGCCCAGATGCGCATAACGGATGTCCATCTGCGCGCCAGCCTCCGCGAGCGCCACGCCGATCTGGCCGAGGCCGGTTTTCTCAAAATTCTGGACGATGAGGACGCGCATGCTATTCCTTTGTCAGGTGAATTGCCCGCCGAGCGATAGCACGCAGTCCGGCGGGCAAGAAGAGAGGAGAGACTATGCCACTCCAGAACCGGGTCGATCCGTTCGGCGACATCCACGCCGTCACGGAACGCGGCCTGTTCACCGGCAACCGAGGCATCATCCATGACCCGGCCACCAAGACGCTTCTGAAGAAGCGCTGGACGACGAAGACCTGGATCATCTGCGCCTGCGATTTCCAGGACCGGCGGCGCGAACCGATGGGACGCAACAGCGTGGGAGACAGGGCCGGCTGGACGGAGCTGTTCTTTCTCGACGAAGTGACGGCGCTGGCAGCCGGGCACCGGCCTTGCTTTTTCTGCCAACGTGAAAAGGCAAAGGCCTTTGCAGCGGCCTACGGCACGGCGTTTGGCATTGCGGCGCCGCGCGCGCCCGATATCGATGCGCGGCTGCACCGCGAAAGGCTGGCGTCCGGCGGCAGCATGGTGGAGCTCGACCGCCAGGGCCTCGGGCTGTTGCCCGACGGCGCCGTGATCTTTGACGGGCAATACGATTATGCGATCCGTGGCGGCGAGGCGCTGCGCTGGAGTTTTGGCGGCTACGACCGGGCGATCCCCTTCGCGAATTTCGGACCGCAGGAGATGTGCGTGGTGACACCGGCGACGACGATTGCCGTTCTCAGCCGAGGCTATCGCCCTGTCTGGCACCCCACTGCCGAGGTCGGCGTGGCGCTCATCGGCGATGCGGCATAGGGCGTATCGGAACCGGTCGGCAGGCCAGTGGTTCTGTGAACAGATTCAGGCAGTCGAATGTCCGATAATACCGAAAAACCTTCTCTCCCGGCCGGTGTCACGTCGCGCCAACTGGTGGCCTCCATGGAGGCGCTTGGCCTCGTCATGTCTTTCGTGGCGCGGGAACCGCCATTCTCGGAGTACCGGGCGGGACGTCTCGTCATGGCGCTCAAGCATCAGTTGTCGACGCGCAACCACGTCTGCCTGCTCAGGGACGATACGCTGGTCGGCTATTGCGGCTGGCTCAGGATCACCGTCGAACAGGGCGAGCGCTGGCTGAAGGGCGAGGCCACGCTCAAGCCGGTGGACCCGGCGAAGGCCAACGCCTTCGCGCTGACCATCGTCTCGGTCGCTTCAAACGAATATCTGATGCCGATCATCAGGGCCTGCAGGCGCCTGCATCCGGACCAGCGGGTATTCTTCAAGCGCGACACTGCCGCCGGCGGCAGCCGCAAGGCAACCGTCCACAGCAAGTAGCGGCGCCGATCGCAATCTAGTTCAAGGGTATCGTGAATTTCGCGAAGGGTCCGTGAGCAATGACCGTCGTGCCGCCATCCTCGACGAAATCGGTTATGCCGTCGCTGCCGACATTGAAGCGGTTTGCAGCGAGGTTGCCAAAACCCTGGGCCCTGTAGCCGATGGTGAAACTCGAGCCGTCGGACATGGCCTTGTTCAGCCCGACGGATGCGTCGACGTTCCAGATCGTCACCGACTCCGAGTAGCTGGTCCGCGCTGGCGACAGGAAGCCAATCTCGTAATCGGTGCTGCGTTCGCCGAACAGCGCCGCAACGCCAACCGAGCCGACAAGGCTCAGCGCGCGCTCGACATTCACCGGCACCGACGCCTCGACACCGACACGCGGCCCAATCGCCCACGTCTTGTCCGTAAACTCACCGACGTCCGGAACATCCGACCAATTCGATTTGCCCGAGGCGGTGAGCCCCCGCACGCCTGCCGAAAACCTGAGATCCATCGCCGAATTCCATTCGGGACGGTAGCCGACCTCGATATCCGCCAAGCCGACGACAAGATCCTGCTCGGCAAAGGTGAATCCGCCGCGGTCGGAGGCGTCACCAAACGACAGGACACCGACGCCAACCTTGTGATCCCAGGTCTGGTCGAACTGCTTGCCAGCCTCAAACCGGGCCTCGAAGCCATCGTCGCCGGGCGCGAGGGAATCAAGATCCCCCAGCTTGTCGTCGTCTCTGAAATCCAGGCTCTCGTCGCTGGCCGAAAAGGCGACGCCGCCCTCGACACTGACCCACCAACCCTGCTTGCCGGGCTCGGCCCCGGCATCCTGAGCAAGGGCGGCCTGCGGCACCATCGACGAGGCAGCAGCCAGCGCGGCCAGGCAGCAAGCGGACAAAAGGATCTTACGCATAGGGTCCCCACAGGCGAAACAGCGACTCTCTACCCTGGATTGCAGAGACGACGCAACGGCATGCGTAGCGATATTCGCAAGAAAAACAGTCTGTTGCACGCTCGCAACAGGGCCAGGCCTGTACTGACATCGCGCAGGCTTCAACCCGCGACCTGCTGGTGTGCCGACCAAGCCGCTTGACCGGCAGGCAACCCTGCCGCATTGCTCGGCGATGCGCGCCAACTACAAAATGCAGCGGCTTTTCGTGCCGCAGGACCTTGCCCAGGGCATCGCCGTCGAGGCGGGCCCGGAGCAGAGCCACTATCTGATCCATGTCCTTCGCATGGCCGAAGGTGCCGAACTTCTTCTCTTCAACGGGCGTGACGGCGAATGGCTGGCGCGCGTCGCGACAAAGACCAAGAAGGCGGTGCGGCTGGAAGCTGTCGAGCAGACCCGGCCGCAGCCAGCCTCGCCCGATCTTCTCTACTGCTTTGCGCCGCTGAAGCAGGGACGGCTGGACTATCTCGTCCAGAAGGCGGTGGAGATGGGAGCCGGCGTGCTGCAGCCGGTCATCACGCAGCATACGCAGGTGACAAAGTTCGGCACCGAGCGCCTTGCCGCCAATGCCGTCGAGGCGGCCGAGCAATGCGGCATCCTTGCCATTCCCGAAGTCCGCGAACCCGTGAAGTTCGAAAAGCTTCTGGCCGGCTGGGAGAAGGACCGGCGGCTGATCTTCTGCGACGAGAGTGCGCAGACCAACAATCCCCTGCCGGCGCTGCAAGGCATCGCCGGGAAGAAGCTCGCATTACTTGTCGGGCCGGAAGGGGGATTTTCGGACGACGAACGCAAGATGCTGCGCGCCCTGCCCTTCGTGACGGCCATCCCGCTCGGACCGCGCATCCTGCGGGCCGACACGGCCGCTGTGGCTGCATTGGCGGTCATTCAGGCGACGGTGGGCGACTGGTAGGCGTTCGCCCGACGCTTTGCGAGCCCCCCTCCATCAATTCCTCTTGACCCCTGGTTCAGCGTTTTTCGCTTGATCCGCTCCTGACATTTCGTCCATCAAGCGCCGGCGATCTCCAGGGTCGCGACGAGGAAGCATCATGGCGCGCGACACAACCGATTTCCGGCCGATCGAAAGCATCGACGAACTGGTCGCGCATCTGGCCGAGGGCAACAAGCCGCGCCAAGAATGGCGCATCGGCACCGAGCACGAGAAATTCCCCTTCTATGTCGATGGCAATGCGCCGGTACCCTATGGCGGCTCCAACGGCATCCGCGCCATCCTCGAAGGTATGCAGGAGAAGCTCGGCTGGGATCCGATCATGGATGCCGGCCGCATCATCGGGCTGGTCGAGCCGACCGGCCAGGGCGCCATCAGCCTGGAGCCCGGCGGCCAGTTCGAGCTGTCCGGGGCGCCGCTGGAGACGATCCACCAGACCTGCCGCGAAGGTAATGCGCACCTGGCGCAGGTGCGCGAGATCGCCGAGCCGATGGGCATCCGCTTCCTCGGCCTCGGCGGGAGCCCGAAATGGTCGCTCGCCGAGACACCCAAGATGCCGAAGTCTCGCTACGACATCATGACCCGTTACATGCCCAAGGTCGGCACCAAGGGTCTCGACATGATGTACCGCACCTGCACCATCCAGGTGAATCTCGACTTCGAGAGCGAGGCCGATATGCGCCGCAAGATGCAGGTCTCGCTGAAGCTGCAGCCGCTGTCGACGGCGCTGTTTGCCAATTCGCCCTTCACCGAGGGCCGTCCCAACGGCTTCCTGAGCTGGCGCGGCGATATCTGGCGCGACACCGACAACCAGCGCTCCGGCCTGCTCGAATTCTGCTTCGCCCCCGATTTCGGTTTCTTCGACTATGTCGACTGGGCGCTCGACGTGCCGATGTATTTCGTCATCCGCGACGGCCATTACCACGACATGACGCACATGACCTTCCGCCAGTTCATGGCCGGGGCCGCGCATAACGAGATCGCCGACGGCGTGCCGACGATCGGCGACTGGGCGAACCATCTGTCGACGCTGTTTCCCGATGTCCGGCTGAAACGCTTCCTGGAAATGCGCGGCGCCGACGGCGGCCCGTGGCGGCGCATCTGCGCGCTGCCGGCCTTCTGGGTCGGCTTGCTCTACGATGCCGAGGCGCTAGAGGCGGCCGAGGCGCTGACGCGCGACTGGAGTTTCGACGAAGTCCTGGCGATGCGCGATGCGGTTCCGGAAAAGGGCATGGCAACGCCGTTCCGAAATTCGACGCTGCGCGAGATGGCGCGCGAGGTGCTCAATATCTCGCGAACCGGCCTTACCAACCGCGACCGGAAGAACCGCGACGGTTACGACGAGACCAGCTTTCTCAGCACGCTTGACGAGGTGGTCGCCCGCGGCACAACGAGCGCTGAAGAGATGCTCTCGGCCTACCACACCCGCTGGGGCGGATCGATCGAGCCTGCCTTCCTCGAATACGCCTACTGACCGCCCGCTATCGCGCTGCGGCGGCGAAACCGTCCCGCTGCTTTGCGCGGGCTGCCTCGATCGGATAATGTGGTCTCAAAGGAGACCACGTTCATGCTTCCCCTCTTCGACATGCTGGCAAATGCGCAGAACGGCCATGCGATGGAACAATTGTCCCGGCAGTTCGGCCTGTCGCAGCAGCAGACGCAGGCCGCCGTCGAGGCGCTGATGCCCGCCTTCAGCCAGGGGCTGAAACGCAACGCCTCCGATCCCTATGGCGTCGCCGCGTTCATGAGCGCCATGGCGTCGGGCAACCATGCGAAATACTTCGAGGACGCCCAGAAGGCCTTCGCGCCCCAGGGCGTCGACGAGGGCAACGGCATATTGGGGCACCTCTTCGGCTCGAAGGACCTTTCGCGCGCGGTGGCGGCACAGGCGGCGCAGGCAACCGGCGTCGGCCAGCAGGTGCTGCAGCAGATGCTGCCGGTCATCGCCTCGATGATCATGGGCGGGCTCTACAAGCAGACCACCAACCAGATGCCCGGTGCCCAGCAGGCGGCCGGCTTCGGTGGTGCCGGAAATCCGCTCGGCGAGATCATCGAGCAGATGATGAAGCAGGGCGGCGACATGATGGCCGGACGTACGCCGCAGCCGGCGCCCCAGCCGCGGCAGGCTCAGCCGGCGGATCCGTTCGACAATCCGTTCGGCAAGGTGCTCAAGGACATGTTCGGCGGCGGCATGCCACAGCAGCCGGCACCGCAGCAGCGGCGCCAGCCCGAGCCGCAGGCGCAGAATCCATGGGGCGACAACCCGCTTGGCAAGATCTTCGAGGAGATGATGCAGGGGGGCCAACCCCGGCAGCAACCGGCACCCCCGCCCGAACCCAAACCGCGGGCGCGGCAGAAGAAGGCGCCCGAAAGGCCTGTCAAGAACCCCTACGACGATCTGTTCGGCCAGATGTTCGAGACCGGCGCCAAGCAGCGCGACGAATACGAGAAGAATATCGGATCGATCTTCGACCAGTTCTCCAAAGGGATGGACCGCTACCGCTAGCGGCTGAGCGCGGTCGGCCTAGCGGGCGCGTCTCGCGCGCTGCCCGGTTGCGGCCGTCCGGCTGGCGATGCTGCGCGTCTTGTCGGACGGGCGATGGGCAAAGCGGGTGAGCAGTTCCGCCGTGATTGCAGCCGATGCCGGGCGGGCGAAGTAGTAGCCCTGCCCCATGGTGCAACCCATTTCCATCAGCCTCTCGGCTTGCTCCTTGGTCTCGACGCCCTCGGCAACGATGCGCATGCCGAGTTTGCGGGAGATGTCGAGGAGGGCCTGAACGATGACCGCGCTCGACGGGTCGTCGACGATCCTGTCGATGAAAGACTTGTCGATCTTCATGATGTCGACCGGGAAGTCCAGCAGATGGGTCAGGGAGGCGAAGCCGGTGCCGAAGTCGTCGAGCGCAACGAGAATGCCTTTGCAACGCAGGCTCTTGATCTCGTCGGCCACCATGTCGTCGTTGACGAAGACGGCCTCGTTCACTTCCAGGATGAGATGCCGCAGCGCCTCCTCACCATCGGAAAAGGCTGCCGCGACACGTCGCTCGAGATCGCCTTTCTGGAGGTCGGCGGTGGTGATGTTAAAGCCAACATGCTGGAGCGGAAGTCCGAGGGCCAGCCAGTGGCGGATATCGGCTGCGACCTGGACCAGCATCTGGCTGGTCAGGGCGTAGGCAATGCGCGGATCGCTCAGTGCGCAATGGAATTCAGCCGCCGCCATGATGCCGCCGTCGCGTGTCCTGATGCGCGCAAGCGCCTCCAGACCGACGATCTCGGCTGTCCCGAGGCGGACGATCGGCTGGTAATGCGGCAGGATGCGGCCTTCTGCCAAGGCTTCGTCGACCTCGGCGATGGCGCGCAAGCGCTGCGTCATCGTGGTGCGCATGCCCTGGCGGAATGAGACGAAGCCGCCGCGGTTGACGTCCTTCGCATGGTAGAGCGCGAAATCGGCATTCTGGTAGAGCGTGTTCTTGTCGGAGCCGGTCTCGCCCTGGAACACGCCGCCCGCCGTCAGCGAAGGCTGCAGCGTCATGCCCTGGTATTCGACCGGCTGGCCGACCGCCTGGATAAGCGACTGGGCGATTGCGACCATCTGGGGCTCGGACTCGCATGCACGCAGGATGAAGGCGAACTCGTCGCCACCCAGCCTGAAGACCTCGACGTCCGGACTCACCGACTTCAGGCGCGTCGATGCGATGCGGATCAGTTCGTCGCCGGCGGCGTGACCCAGCGTGTCATTGACCCGCTTCAGATGGTCCAGGTCGGCGAAGAGCAGGGCGAATTGCCTCTGTTCGGCGGTCATCTCCTCAAGACGGACGTCGAAACTCGCGCGGTTGGGAAGCCCCGACATCGCGTCGATGAAGGCTTCGTCATGGGCTCGCCGACGGAATTCGTTGTTCTCTATCAGCACTGCGCAAAGATGCGTGCAGCGCGCAACGATCTGGCGCTCGTGAGCCGTCGGACCGCGCGGTTTGCGATAGTAGAAGGCGAAGGTGCCGACGACGCGGCCGTCGCGCGTCTTGATGGGGCTCGACCAGCAGGCGCGCAGACCGAGCGGCAGGGCGAGCGCCTTGAAATCGGCCCACAATTCGTCGTTTTCAATATCGTCGACCTCGACAGGCTCTCCGCGAAAAGCCGCTGTTCCACAGGAGCCGACCTTCGGTCCAACCGGCAGACCGTCAAGCGCTGCCGAATAGTGCTCCGGGAGGCTCGGGGCGGCCAGTGGCCTCAGTTTTCGTTCGTCATCGACATAAAGGATCGAGCAAATGACTTCCGGAGCGAAGGTTTCCGCGCGCCTGCACAGCAGATCTCCGACTTCGCCCGCATCTTCACCATAGGCGACCATCTCCAGAACATCGCTCAGGAGGTCGATCAGCAGGGCTTTGGCTGGACGTTGGGGCATCGAGTACAGTTGGTCCGGGCGAGAATGCAGCTCCATCAACGCCGCGCCGCCTTAAGAAAGCGTCAATAGAGCTCACGATGAATGCATGGAATGACTTTACGTCATGCAGCAAGCAGGCCTGTTCTCAAAATAGTTAGAGTTCAAAAGGATATCTGGTCTGCCGACTGCGGCTGCAGACAGGGCCGACCACTAGATTGTGTCGACTAGATTTCTTTACATTACTGTCCAACAAAGCCAACTCTTGTCGGAACCGGAAGTGCATTTCGGATCGGCCATATTTCGGCTTCCCGCAAGCATCGGTGCCCTCAGCCCCTGGCGCGCATGACCTGCTCGAAGCCGTCGGCGAGCGCAGGTGCGCCCTCCTCGAGCCTCTTGCGCAGCGCGCGCGGCCGGCCGGGCGTGCGGTTCGCGTCTAGCAGGATCGCCTGCCCGTCATGCATGACGAAATCGAACTTGCCGTAGTCAAAGCCGAGTTTCTCACGGATGGCGCGGAGTTGATCCGGCACCTGCACTTCCTCGCTTCGCAGCGTGTCCTTTCCCTTGGCGATGCGGCTCGAGGCGACATAGCGGGCGCAGCGTCCGCGATCGCCGCAGAACACCCAGAACCGCGCGGCAAACCCGTCGGGCTCCGGTTCGGCCAGAAAGCGCTCGACGATCAGGGCCGGGTCGTCGAAGGCGGATTCGGGAACGAGCGAGAGGCTGTCGTAGACCTTGTAGTCTGTCGGCGCCGGGGGCATCGGACCGGGCAGAGGCCTGCCGGCCCGCAGGGCGTGGCGATAATGGCGGCGTTCGGCGAGCCCGGCGCGGTTCAGGTCGGTCTTGACGATGACGGGGCCCGGCCAGTCGTCGCTGCGCGACAGCAGCGCACCACTGATCCGGCGCTTCGAGAT
Source organism: Alphaproteobacteria bacterium (assembly GCA_018823835.1). Classification (GTDB taxonomy): domain Bacteria; phylum Pseudomonadota; class Alphaproteobacteria; order Rhizobiales; family Rhizobiaceae; genus CAMYMG01. Next base: position 149,456 of record JAHJHT010000004.1, read on the forward strand.
ATCGGCCGTCGCGAGGTTCAGGCAGACGGGAAAGCGGGCGGCATAGTCGACATAGTCCTGCGGCACGACGGTGCTGTCGACATGCAGCAGCGCGGCATCGCCCTCGGCCGCGCGGGCCAGGCCCTGCTGAAGGATGACGGTATGACCCCGACGCTGCAGTTCACGCATCACGTCGAATATCTGGAACGCGCTGGTCTTGACGAAAAACGGCCAGCGCCGACGCAGGAAATGGTCGAACTCATGCGTGATGATGACGATTCTGGCCATGCAGTCGAACGATGTCGGTTGTCCCGGCGACAGACTAGCCGCGATTGCGGCGGATGCGAGGACAGGGTATTCCCACGCTTCACATGCTCACGCAACGGAAACCTGCCGATGGCGAAGCACTGGGATGCCTACGACCGGCGCTGGCAGCAGCTTGGCGCCCCGCTCCGCCCACCGCCGGATGTTGTGCGTGCCGTCGAACGCGTTCTCGAACCCGCCGGAAAGACGGTGCTGCTTCTCGGCGTCACGCCCGAACTCAGCGACCTCAGCCGCAGCATGATCGCTGTCGATTCCTCGGCTTCGATGATCGCCAGGATCTGGCCGGGCAATGATGGCTCCCGACGGGCCATGCTCGGCGACTGGCTCGCACTCCCGGTCGAGGCCGGCAGCATGGACTGCGTCGTCGGCGATGGCTGCCTCAGTGCCGTGGACAGCCGCGATGCGAGGCTCGGGCTCCTGCGCGAGATCGCGCGGGTCCTGGCACCCGACGGCGCCGCGAGTGTCCGGCTTTTCGCAGCGCCCGAACAGCGCGAGACCCTCGACACGGTCCGCAGGGATACGCAGGCCGGGGCGGTCGCCAATTTTCATGTGCTGAAGTGGCGCGCCGCCATGGCCTGCGTATCGGAGGACGCCGACTGCCGGATAGGTGTCCAGAGCATTCTCGATACGATCCATGGCCTGTTTCCGGATCGCGACGCGCTTGCCTCGCTCACCGGCTGGTCCCGCGACACGATCGACACCATCGATCTCTATGCCGGCTCACCTGCCGTCTACACCTTCGCGACGGCCGACATACTGGCCGAGGAGGCATCCCACTACTTCGAGGACGTCTCGCTGGTTGCCAGCGGCGACTATCCTCTCGCCGAACGCTGCCCGCTGTTGGTAATGCGCAGGCCGAAGGTCTCCTGACGGCGGTCATTACCGGGAGTTTCTCCAAAGGAGGGCCTACAAGCCGCGTCCTGCGTCAATTGCGGGACTGTCGCCGGCGGAGCCCATCGGCTATGGGCGCGCAACAACTCTTCTTTCAGGCTTCTCCGCACCATGATCCGTCTCGAAAACATCAGCAAGCAGAACGGGCAGCAGCTCGTCTTCATCGAAGCTTCGGCCACCCTCCTCAAGGGCGAGAAGGTCGGGCTGGTTGGCCCCAACGGCGCGGGCAAGACGACGCTGTTTCGCATGATGACCGGCGAAGAGCAGCCCGACGAGGGCCAGGTGTCTGTCGAGCGCGGCATCACCATCGGCTATTTCAGCCAGGATGTCGGCGACATGGCCGGCCTATCCGCCGTGGCGGCGGTGATGGACGGCGCGGGACCGGTCAGCGAACTGGCGGCCGAACTCGCCGAACTGGAAGCCGCGATGAGCGACCCGGAGCGCGCCGACGAGATGGACGCGATCATCGAGCGCTACGGCGAGGTGCAGGGGCGCTTCGAGGAACTCGACGGCTACGCGCTGGACGGCCGGGCGCGCGAAGTGCTGGACGGCCTCGGCTTCAGCCAGGAGATGATGGACGGCGACGTTGGCAAGCTGTCGGGCGGCTGGAAGATGCGCGTGGCGCTGGGACGGATTCTGCTGATGCGTCCCGACGCCATGCTGCTCGACGAGCCGAGCAACCATCTCGACCTCGAAAGCCTGATCTGGCTCGAAGAATTCCTGAAAGGTTACGAAGGCGCCCTGCTGATGACCTCGCATGACCGCGAGTTCATGAATCGCATCGTCAACAAGATCGTCGAGATCGATGGCGGCGCGCTGACCTCGCATTCGGGCGACTACGAGTTCTACCAGCAGCAGCGGGCGCAAAGCGAAAAGCAGATGCAGGCGCAGTTCGAGCGCCAACAGGCGATGCTGGCCAAGGAAATCGCCTTCATCGAGCGCTTCAAGGCGCGCGCCAGCCACGCCGCGCAGGTGCAGAGCCGGGTAAAGAAGCTGGAGAAGATCGACCGCGTCGAGCCGCCGAAGCGACGCCAGACGGTGAATTTCGAGTTCCAGCCTGCGCCGCGCTCCGGCGAGGACGTGGCGACGCTGAAAGGCGTGCACAAAAGTTATGGCAGCCGGACGATCTACGAGGGGCTCGACTTCCAGGTTCGACGGCGCGAGCGCTGGGCTGTGATGGGAATCAACGGCGCCGGTAAATCGACGCTGCTGAAGCTGATTGCAGGGGCGGCCGAACCGGATGACGGGACGGTGGCGCGCGGACCGAGCGTCAAGATGGGCTATTTCGCGCAGCATGCGATGGAGCTTCTCGATGGCGACCGCACCGTGTTCCAGTCGCTGGAGGACGATTTTCCGCAGGCCGGCCAGGCGCCGCTCAGGGCGCTCGCCGGCTGCTTCGGCTTTTCGGGTGACGAGATCGAGAAGAAGTGCCGCGTGCTTTCAGGCGGCGAGAAGGCGCGGCTGGTGATGGCCAAGATGCTGTTCGACCCGCCGAACTTCCTGGTGCTGGACGAGCCGACCAACCATCTCGATATTGCGACGAAGGAAATGCTGGTGACAGCACTTTCGGAATTCCAGGGCGCCATGCTGTTCGTCTCGCATGACCGGCATTTCCTTGCGGCACTGTCCAACCGCGTGCTGGAACTGACGCCGGATGGCATCCACACCTATGGCGGCGGCTATACCGAATATGTCGCGCGCACCGGCCACGAGGCGCCGGGTCTGCGAAGCTGATGCGAAAAAGCCCGGTCCTTTTCGGACCGGGCAATGTGCAGGCTGGGCCGGAGGGGGAGCCGGCGGGTTTTCGGGGAGCCTGCGTAAGGGTTACCGGGTTAGGCCGTCAGGCGGGCAAGCGCCTCGACGCGCCTCGTCTCCGCCATCGAGCCCAGATGCGACGTCGGATCGCTGCCGAAGGGCAGGTCGATTGCAACGTTGAGGTCGGCGCGCGTCAAGCCGATATCGGCGAGCTCTGCATCCGACATCTCGCCGAGGCGATAGAAGGCGCGGCGGTTTTTCCAGGCCCGCAGGAATTTCACGATCGCGTTCACCACAACCGTCGCGATGGACGGGCGTGCGGTCGCCGGCATCGAATGCGTGACGTCGTGGGTGAGCGTGGTCATGGTCTTTCTCCTTGAATGCGGGCAAGAGTCCTCCGATCCGGCGCGACCGCCCGATGGCTGGTCCCGTTCCGGTCCTGCTGCTGATCCTGCCGCTGCTGACCCTGCGACATTGCCATCGGGTCATTGATTTATCCAACGAATGTTTTTAATCTTTATCATCAGCAAGGATGATGGATCCCCCGATGGCCGCGCCCCTCGATCTCGACCAGCTCCAGACCTTCATAACCATCTCCGACACCGGCAGCTTCACCCGCGCCGCCGACGAGGTGCACCGCACCCAGTCGGCCGTGTCGATGCAGATGCGCCGCTTGGAGGAGCGCATCGGCAAGCCGCTGTTCGAGAAGGACGGCAGAACCAACAAGCTGACCGAGGAAGGCGAGCGTCTGCTGTCCTATGCGCGGCGGATGATGCATCTCAACCGCGAGACACTGAGCGCCTTTGACGATCGGGCGCTGGAGGGCACGTTGCGCATCGGCACGCCCGACGACTATGCCGACCGTTTCCTGCCCGAGATCATGGCGCGTTTTGCGCGTTCGAACCCGCGCGTCGAACTGACCGTCATCTGCGAGCCGACGCCTGGGCTGGTGGACCACATCAAGCGCGGCAATCTCGATCTCGCCATCGTGACCCACAATGCCGAACGCGGACAGTCCGAAGTGGTGCGACGCGAACCGTTGCTGTGGGTGGCATCGGCCAATCACGCCATCCACGAGGAAACGATCCTGCCAATGGCATTCGGCCGGCCCACCTGCGTGTGGCGCCGCTCGGCCTGCCAGGTTCTCGATCAGATGAACCGTGAATACCGCATCCTGTTCACGAGCTGGTCGGCCACCGTGATTACCGCGGCCGTGCTGTCGGGACTGGCGATCTCCGTGTTGCCGGAGTGTGCGCTGCGGCCCGGAATGCGCGTGCTCAGCGATGCCGACGGCTTCGGCGCGCTGCCCGACTGCAAGATCGGCATCATCCGCGGTGCTTCGGCGAGACCGGAACTTGTGGATGCAATCGCCAGGCACATTTCCGACAGCCTGGACAACATCTCCGTGCCGATGACTGACGCGCCGGCAGGCTTCGACATGGCTGCGCTGGCCGCCTCTCGCGGGCGCAAGACGAAGCCCGGCCACATCCTTCCGGGCTGGTAAATTCGCGGTCCGGAAAGCAATCATTAACCGCAAGCGGCCAGTCTCAGTCGGCACCCTGCACCCGACGGAGACAAGCATGACCCGCATCCTGGCCGTAACGATGGTTTCCGTAATGCTTGCCGGCTGCGGATCGACCAAGGTGACGCGGACCGCCTCTGGCGCCGCGATCGGTGCGGGAACCGGCGCCGTTGCCGGTGCAGCGATCGCCGGAACGCCCGGCGCGCTGATCGGCGGCATCGGCGGCGCTGCGACGGGCGCCATCATCGGCGCGAACAAGTAGCATCGGGAAGGCACGGCCACCGGTGGCATCCGGCGACGGCACTTGACCCTCGCCCGGGAATCCGCACGAATCGCCCGATGAGCGATCAGGCAACCGATTCGAAGACCAACGCCGCCGAATTCACCGTGAGCGAAATTTCCGGCGCGCTGAAACGCACCGTCGAGGACGCGTTCGGCAATGTGCGGGTGCGCGGCGAGATTTCCGGCTACCGCGGCCCGCACGGCTCCGGCCACGCCTATTTCAGCCTGAAGGACGACCGCGCCAAGATCGACGCGGTTGTCTGGAAGGGCACGATGGGCCGCCTGAAATTCCGCCCCGAAGAGGGGATGGAGGTCATCGCCTCGGGCAAGCTGACGACCTACCCCGGATCGTCGAAATACCAGATCGTCATCGACAATCTCGAGCCCGCCGGCGCAGGCGCGCTGATGGCGCTGCTGGAGGAGCGCAAGAAGCGTCTGGCCGAGGAAGGCCTGTTCGACGCCGGCCGCAAGCAGCTGCTGCCGCACATGCCGATGGTGATCGGCGTCATCACGTCACCGACGGGCGCGGTCATCCGCGACATCATCCACCGCATCAAGGACCGCTTCCCGCTGCATGTCATCGTCTGGCCGGTGCGCGTGCAGGGTGAGACGAGCGGCGCGGAAGTGACCGCAGCGGTCGAGGGCTTCAATGCGCTGCCCGCAGACGGACCGATACCACAACCCGACGTGCTTATCGTGGCGCGCGGCGGCGGCAGCCTCGAGGATCTGTGGGGCTTCAACGACGAGGCGCTGGCCCGCGCGGTAGCAGCATCGCACATCCCCATCATCTCGGCGGTCGGCCACGAGACCGACTGGACGCTGATCGACCTTGCCGCCGACATGCGGGCGCCGACGCCGACGGGCGCGGCTGAGATGGCGGTGCCGGTGAAGGCAGAGCTGGAGGCGACGCTGGCCAGCCTGTCGGCGCGCCTGCGCGCCTGCACGACACGCAATTTCGACCGCAAGCGAGCTGCGCTCCGCGCAGCGATGCGCGCCCTGCCCTCGCCCGACCAGCTTCTGGCACTGCCACGCCGCCGCTTCGACGAGGCGACGAGCCGGCTCGGCCGGGCGCTGACCGTCGCCACCGAACGCAAGCGGGCGCGGCTCGGCGCGGTCAGGCTGACGCCGGCGACGCTGTCGCGCCGAATCGGCGAGGCGCGCAGGGCCAGCAACCGCGATTTTTCCCGCGCACAGAATGCGCTGTCGGGCCTTGTGCGCGAGAGGCGGGCCCATTTCAGGCGGGTCGTGGCGCGGCTGTCGCCCGAGCCGGTGGCGCGACGCAACCGGCGCGCTGCCGACACCCTGGACGCCTTGGTGAAGCGCGGCGACCAGGCGATCGGCTTCTGGCTGGAGCGGCTTCGCGCCAAGCTGACCCAGGCCGAGCGGTTGCTGTCGACGCTGAAACTGTCGGACGAGGCGATCCTCGAGCGCGGCTACGCGCTGGTCATGGACGCGGACGGCGCGGTGCTGCGGCGCGCCGCGGACGTCTCGCCCGGAACGGAACTGTCGCTGCGCTTTGCCGACGGCGTGGCCGGGGCCATCGCGACCAGCGAGGCCGCACGGCCGAAACCGTCGCCGAAGCCGGCAAGCAAACCGAAAATGCCCGGCAGCCAGGGCTCGCTTTTCTGAGGCCAATGTGAACAATCCCCATCTCGTTACCCCTTCCGGCAAGCCGCGTGCGCGCGGCTTGGGCATTTCCTTCGACGGCGAACCGGGGACGCACAACGCGATCACGGACGTGCCCGGCGTGTCACTCGGCTACACCACGCTGATCTCCGGTGAAGGCTCGCTCGATGTCGGCAAGGGACCGGTGCGGACCGGCGTGACGGCGATCCTGCCGCGGCCGCGCGAGCGGCTGGCCGAGCCGGTGTTTGCCGGCATGTTCAGCCAGAACGGCGATGGCGAGCTGACGGGCTCGCACCTGATCGAGGAACTCGGCGCGTTCAATTTTCCCATAACCATCACGAACACCCATTCCTGCGGCGTGACGCGAGACGGCACGCTGCGCTGGATGCAGAAGGCGCTGCCCGAAGCGCTCGACAGCGCCTGGGCGCTGCCGGTGGCGGGCGAGACCTATGACGGGTTCCTGAACGACATCAACGGCCACCACGTCGCCTTCGAGCATGTCTATTCGGCGCTCGACCAGGCGTCCGGCGGACCGGTCGAGGAAGGCAGCGTCGGCGGCGGCACCGGCATGATCACCTTCGGCTTCAAGGCCGGTTCGGGTACGGCATCGCGGATGGTCGAGTGGAATGGCGGGCGTTACACGGTCGGCGTCTTCGTGCAGGCGAATTTCGGCACGCGGCACAATCTGACGGTGCGCGGAGTCCGCGTCGGGCCGGAACTCGCCGAACCAGCGATCCGCGAAGGCACACCGCGCGCCGAAAAGAGCTCGATCATTGCCATCGTGGCGACCGACGCGCCCTTCATGCCGCACCAGATGAAGCGGCTTGCCAAGCGCGTGCCGCTCGGCATCGCGCTGACCGGCGGCTATGGCTACACCACGTCGGGCGACATCTTTCTCGCCTTCTCCACGGCGAACGCGGAGGCCGCAACGGGAAAGTCGGGAACGCTGCTGCAGGCGGCCTATATTCCCGACATCGACATCAATCCCTTCTTCGACGCGGTGGTTCAGGCGACCGAGGAAGCGATCCTCAACAGCCTGACGGCCAACGAGGACATGACCGGGCGCGACGGCAACTTCGTGCCGGCGCTGCCAAAGGATCGGCTGATCGAAAAACTCGGGTCGGCTTGACGTCCCCCGCTCATCGCCGCGATCATGGCGCCGAGGACAGGGAGGCCGTCGAAAGCCGCCGAAGGCACCGGGGGGAGCCGATGAAAAGCAGATACCACCGCCACCCGGCAGAGCGGGTGACGCCATGACATACGATGCATCGTTTATCGGGCTCTACATCCTCGACGTTCTCGGCCGGCCGGTCGAGCGCATCCCCGATCGCGGCAATGTCGACTTCATCGACGAGATCCGCCTCACCGTCGCGGGCACCGCCGGCGGGACCGTCATCGACGCGGCGAAGCTCGGGCTGAAGGCGCTGGCCGTCGGTGCTGTCGGCGACGACGAGAAGGCCGACTGGGTGTTGATGACGCTTGGCAAGTTCGGCGTCGACACCTCGGCCATGCAGCGCATCGCCGGCGTGCCGACCTCGGCGTCGATCCTCAACGTGCGCCCGAACGGCGACCGCCCGGCGCTGCATGTGCGCGGCGCTTCAGACCATTTCGATGTCCTGCCCACCGACTACGACCGCGTGCTCGATGCGCCGATCGTGCATCTCGGCGGCACCGGCCTGCTGAGCAGGCTCGACGGACAGCGCAGCACCGACCTCTTGGCCGAAGCCAAGCGGCGCGGTCGGACCACCACGCTCGACCTCCTGGCCGGCAACGCCTCGACGGCGCATCTGGTGCTGCCCCTGCTGCCGCATGTCGACTATTTCATGCCCTCGATCGAGGAAGCGCAGGACATGTCGGGCCTCGAGGGACCGGAAGCCTGCGCTGAATTCTATCTCGGCAGGGGAGCGACGGCCTGCATCTTCACGCTCGGCAGCGAGGGCGCCTATTATGCCGACCGTGAGGGAACTCGGCTGAAATCGCCGGCCTATTCAATCGACGTCGTGGACACGACCGGCTGCGGCGATGCCTTCGATGCGGGCTTCATTGCCGCGCTGCATCACCAGATGGATCTCGAGACGGCACTGCGTTTCGCCCAGGCAAGCGCGGCCTTGGTCGCCACTGGTCTCGGGTCAGATGCCGGCATCCGCTCTTTCGAGCAAACGATGGAGACGATGCGGAGCCTGCCGATCAGGGGCTGAGATTCGCAAGCCATGGCCGAAACGAAGAAGGCCGCGCTGTATTGGCGCGGCCTTTCAATCCGGTGGGCAGCGCCGGCAAGATGCGGCGCTGCCATTCATGGTAGAGGCAATCCTAGAACAGCGGGACCAGCATGTTCGAACGCCAGGTGTCCATCGTGGCGCCGTTGCGATCCTCTTCAAGCAGGGTGCCCGTGCCGAAGCTCGCGCGCAGGCCGACGACTACCTTATGCGTATCGACGTCTAAATCGCCCCAATCAACCGACGTGGTGTCGAACTGGTAGCGCCCGAAGACGGAAAGCGGCGAACCGTCGAAGCGGTACATTGCCTGGAGGGCGGCGGAAAAGGTGTTGAGTTCGCCATCCTCGCCGTCAGCCGAAATCTGGTGAAAGCCGATCTCGCCGTCGAAGCGCAGATTGTCCTGGGCGAAATAGCGAACGACGCCGCGAACGCCCATCTGGTCGAGGTTCACCGGAGCCTCATCGATCTCCAACTGGCCATAGTAGGCCTGGCCATAGAGAGTTAGCCGGTCAAAATAGATCTGCGCCTCGGGGCCAACTCGCCAGTCCCAGATGTCGCCGAAGAAACCGTCGTCACCGGAGAACTCGTAGGTCGTCGCATCGGCAAAGACGCCCAGCGCATAGGACGACGGGTCGCGCCAGTTCACATGGACGGCGCCACCCAAGGCGTAGAGCGTGCCGTCCTCGCTAACCGCATCTGCCGTCAGGCCACCCTGCACGTTCCAGAAGTCCGCGAAAGGCACGTTGACCTGGCCGCTTCCGCCGAAAGTCCACGCGGAGTCATCGAAGTCGTCAAAATTGACCCAGACACCGCCGACGTAAATCTGGCCATAGCCAGACACGCTTCGTACGGCCTGCTCGACCTCGTAAACCGGATCTGCTGCCAGGGCCGTCGAGGCCATCATTGCGAAAAAGGTGGTGGATAGTACGCGTTTCATTCCAAGTCCCCAATGCTATTGACTTCGGCTTCCTAATACAGGCTCTCCCATCAAGTCACCCCTCTACGTCTCTGTTAACGCATGACAATCAGGCAGCGTGTTCGATCTGCAACAGGTCGTCGACACGCCCGAAGGCGTTCGCACCACGCGCCTGTTCCGAGCTGGCGTTCCGCTGCGGCATGGAACCTAACGGCTTGCCGCCTGTTCTTGCTGGCAACCCTCGAGATGCAAAGGGTCATGCCAAGATGGACAGTAACCAACGCACCGATCACATCTACAATCGCGCGCACGCGCTTGCCGTGACTGGCTATGGCCCTGGCGATGTCGTCGAGAAGCTGGTGGAAGAAGGCTACCCCGAGGCGGCTTCGATGCTCGACAGCGAGTTGATCCGCGCCGATCTGAGTCGGCTGGCCGACACGTCCGCCTCCTCGGACATCATTGCCATGCTTTGGAGTTTCGACGCGATGGCTCTGGCCGAAAAGTCGAAGCTGCAGCCGACACGAGACCCGGTCGGCGGTTTGCCCGGACGCTCACGGACCCACCGGCGTCAACAGGGCACCAGGCGACAGGCGACAGGGTAGCCGAGGAACATCTCGCAGTCCCGCACGCGGGCAAGCAATCGGACAATTTCGGGGTTTTGGAATGGTACGGTTGGGTGGGCTCGAACCACCGACCTCCGGATCCACAATCCGGCGCTCTAACCAACTGAGCTACAACCGCACGCCCTGCCTTTGGCGTAGCGGTGCATACGGGCTATCGAAACTTAATTCAAGCCGGTTCTGCGCGCAAAAACGACGCGGAAGGCCTTGTGCCTCCATGCCCTTGGCATGCCAGACGGCGGTCAGGCCGCCCACAGACACGCAGGCACAGAAAAAGGCCGGCGGGAGGAGGTGCCGGCCTTTTCCTTTTACGAGCCGGCGGGAGGAGGTGCCGGCTGGTCACCCCGGAAGGAAGCGGGAGGAGGTGCCGCCTTCCAGGTATCTGCTGTCGCCTTAACTGATCAGGCGACCTTAAGTTCCTTCATCGCCTTCTCGAAGGCGGTCTTGGCGGGCTTGGAGATTTCCTCGGCAGCCTTGGTGGCGGTCGCCTGGAATTCCTTGGCCTGCTCGACGCCGCTCTCTACCTGCTTGCGCAGGAACGAGGTCTGTAGCTCGAAGACCTCCGAAAGGGTCTTGGCGCCGACGAGGGCCTCGAGGTGGTTGAAGCCGGCATCGGCATTGGCGCGCAGTGCGGAAATGGTCTTCATCGACATCTCGTTCGACACGGACTTGGCGGTCTCGAGGGTCGATTCAACCGTCTTCTGGGTCTCTTCGGCGCCGGACTTCATCTTGGCGTAGGCTTCCTTCGACTGCTCGACGCCCTTTTCTGCAAAAGCGCGGATCTGGTCGGTAGCCTTGGATGCGTCAAAGGTCGGGAACTCGACGTTTTCCATGAATTCGTTGGTCTTCTCTGCTGTCTTGGCCATTTTCCTGTCCTTTGTTAGAAGCGGCTTGCTGGAAAGCCGTCTGATTGGTGATGCTGCTTATATAGACCATGCCATGGTGCATTGCAACATTTTTGTTGCGCTGCACCATAAATTCCTGACGGCGGTTAACCAAGCCGCCAAATAGCCCGCTTTGCGCCCTCTGCTTTATGGACGCTGGAGGCGACCCGCATTACTAATAAACGGTTAATGGCCGCGTACCGTCAGAGAGGGGTCCTGTTCCGCGTATGCCTTCTGCTTCCTATTCCTTCCTCGATGTCGCTGCCCTTGACGGCGTGCGCGAACGTTTCGCTTCTGGCGACGCGCTGGCCATCCTGTCGAGCGACCTCGACGAGGTGATCTGGGCGAACGGTCCGGGCGCAGCCCTGCTCGGCTATGCCGACATCGAGGATGGCATCGGGGCCGCATCGCGGCTCGGCATGGCGACGCGCCGGCAGATCGCCGCGACGCGCGGCTTCCCGAAAATCGGGCGCGACCGGCCGGTGCAACTGCGCATGACGACGGGCATGACGAGCCGCATGGTCTCATTCCTCGCCAGCTCGCTGGTGCTGCCCGACGGCGAGGCGGCGATCCTGCTTGCCGCACCGGCGCCGACCGGCGGCGCGCGCAGCGAGCGCGACATTGCCGAACGGGCGATCGGCGGTTTTGCCGAAGTCGGCCATTTTGCCGCCTTCCTGGACGCCGACGGCAATGTCGAGGCCGCCTCGGCCGGCTTCGACGCGCTTGGCCTAGGGCACGACACGCTGGCGGACCTCGTGCGGCAGGCAGCCAGAGAGGCCGATCGCATCGTCAAGCAGATGATTCCCGGCGCCAGCGGCTCCCTGCCGGCCGGCCTGGCGCGGCTGACCGAAAGGCGCAACCTGCTCGTCGTCATCGACGAGGGCGTCTCCGGGCCCGACACGAGCGAGCCCGCCATGGCGCCTCAGGCTGAAACTCCCGCTCCGTCAACGACTGCCGGTGAGGCCCCGGCCGAAGCCAAGCTATCAGGCAGCGAGACGCCGTCGCATGACAGCTGGTACTTCAGCGAGGCCGGCAAGCGGCAGCCGCCGGGCGCCGAAAGGCCTGACAGTGCGGGCATGCCCACTGAAGAGCCGACCGAAATCGCCCCGACGGGCGAAGCCGGCACGCCAACGGCAGACCCTGCCTCCTCGGATCTGCCCTTAAACTCAGAGCCCGCCAACACAGTCGAGCCAGAAAACGATATCGCGACGGTGCCGCCGTCTCCTTCCACTGCTCGTCCATCATCTGCCACCGGGCCGGTTCGCTTCGTCTGGCGCACCGACGCCGAGGGCAAGTTCAGCCAGATCTCGCCGGAATTCGCGGACGCGGTAGGCGAGGAAGCCGCCGATATCGTCGGCCGGAGCTTCGACGAGGTAGCCAGGGCCCTGGGTCTCGATCCCAAGGGCGACATTGCCGGCCTGCTGGCGCGGCGCGACACCTGGTCGGGCCGCAGCGTGATGTGGCCTGTCTCCGGCACCGACCTGCAGGTACCCGTCGATCTCGCTGCCCTGCCGGTCTACGACCGCAACCGTGCCTTCGAGGGCTTTCGCGGCTTCGGCGTCGCGCGCACCGGCGATGCCACGGTCGATCCGCGGGCGACCGGCCTGGCGCTGACGATGACACCCGCCGAGGACGTCGCCGCCGCCTCGGGCGCTGCGCAGGAAGAGATCGAGACGGAGCCGCAGGAGGACGTCGCGGCGAGCGACCCTGCCTCCGACAAGCCATCCGAACCGCCGGCAGACCCTTTCCGCGGCGAGGTACCGGCGCTCAGCATCGTGCCTGCGCAAGACCGACGCTTCACCGACAAGGTGATCCGGCTGGCCGAGCGCCGCCCGACGGCCGACAACGACAAGGGCCTTTCTTCCGGCGAGCGCCTCGCCTTCCAGCAGATCGGCGAGCGGCTGAAGAAAGACGGCGCGTCGACGCGTGGATCGCCGCCGGCAACGGAAGACTCTCCCGCCGAAACCGACGAGACGACGCAGGCCGTTCAGGCGCCCGGCGCACCGGTCGAGGCCGAGACGCCCGACGCTCCCGAAGTGCCGGATATCGCAGCGGTAGACCCCGAAGCGGAGCCGACGGGTGATACGGAGGCCGACACAAACGATCTGCGCCGCCTCGACGGCGCGGACGAGGCTGTGCCTTCCGCCGACGATGAGGGGGAGCCGCTGTCGGCCGGCGCGCCGGCTGCCGGGGAGGATGCGACCGATTCCTCGCCGGCACGGGAAACTACGCCCGAGGAGCCGGCAGCCGAGAAGCCCGGCAGGCCCGGAATGTCGCTGCTCGACTTCGCGCAATGGGACGCCCAGCAGGCACCCGACACGGAGGCATCCGGGCAATCCGCCGAGGCTCCCGACGAGCCGTCGGCCGAAATCCAGGCAGACCAGTCCTCAGAGACGAAGGACGAGGCGCCGCGCGCCGAGAAAGACGACGAACCGGCGTCGAGGCGGGCGCCCGGCTGGCGCAAGTTCACGCTGGTCGAGATGGAAGAAGCCGCGGGTCTCGATGTTTCGACGCCCGAGCCGGCGCGGACGGAAGGGCCCTCCGCGGACGCCGAGCAGCCCTCCGCCAAGGAGGATCCGTCCGGGCCAGCCATCGAAGGGGCACCGGACGAACCCGCCGACAGGCATGGCAAGGCAGCCGCCGCCGCGCTGGCCGACGTCGCGCCGAAATCCGCAGCCGGCCTGTCGATCCTCGAAAAGCTGCCGGTGCCCGTGCTGGTTCACTCCGGCGACACGCTGCACTACGCCAATGACGAGTTCGCCGCGCTGACCGGCTACGGGTCGGTGGAGGAACTCGCGGACGCCGGCGGCATCGGCGTGCTTTTCGCCGACAGCTATGAAGACGAGGACGCGCCCGAAAAGGTCGACCGGCAGTTGCGCCTGAAGACGCGCGACGGCGAGGAAATCCCTGTCGAGGCCTTCCTGCAGTCAGTGCCGTGGAACGGCGGCAAGGCGCTCCTGCTGGTGCTTTCGCGCAGCAAGGAGGGTGGATTCGCCGCCGGCCAGTCACCGCTGATCGCCGAACTCGAGGCGCGCGTCGCCGAAATGCGCACCATCATCGACACGGCGACCGACGGCGTCGTGCTGATCTCGCCTGATGGCACGATCCGCTCGATCAGCCGCCCCGCCGAGGCGCTGTTCGGCTTCGAGAGCGACGAGGTCGTGGGAAAGCATTTCGCCTCGCTGTTTGCCATCGAAAGCCAGCGCGCCGCGCGCGACTATCTTGCCGGCCTTTCCGAGAACGGCGTGGCGAGCGTGCTCAACGACGGGCGCGAGGTGATCGGGCGCGAAGCGGAAGGCCGCTTCATCCCCTTGTTCATGACCATCGGCAAGCTGCCGGGCGAAAGTGGCTATTGCGCCGTGGTGCGCGACATCACGCAGTGGAAGCGCGCTGAGGAAGACCTCACCCAGGCGCGCGCGCTTGCCGAACGGGCATCCTCGCAGAAGACCGACTTCCTCGCCCGCGTCAGCCATGAGATCCGCACGCCGCTCAACGCCATCATCGGTTTTTCCGAGCTGATGATGGACGAGAAGTTCGGTCCGGTCGCCAACGACCGCTACCGCGACTACCTGCGCGACATCAACCGTTCGGGCAACCACGTGCTCGACCTCGTCAACGACCTGCTCGACATTTCCAAGATCGAGGCCGGCCAGCAGGAAATGGCTTACGAGGCGGTATCGCTCAACGACACGCTGTCGGAGACCGTGGCGATGATGCAGCCGCAGGCCAACCGCGAGCGCGTCATCATCCGCTCGAGCTTTGCCTCCAGCCTGCCCGACGTGGTGGCCGACTTGCGCAGCGTGCGCCAGATCGCGCTCAACATCCTGTCCAACGCGGTGCGCTACACGCAGGCCGGCGGCCAGGTGATCGTCTCGACCGCCTATGAGGCGGCGGGCGAAGTCGTCATGCGGGTGCGCGACACCGGCATCGGAATGTCGTCGTCGGAGATCGAGCAGGCGCTGAAGCCGTTCAAGCAGATCAATTCATTGAAGCGGGCGCGCGGCGACGGCACCGGTCTCGGCCTGCCGCTGACCAAGGCGATGGTCGAGGCCAATCGGGCGAAATTCACCATCAACTCGACGCCCGGCGAAGGCACGCTGGTCGAAATCAGCTTTCCGCCAACGCGGGTTCTGGCCGACTGAGACGTACGGCGCGTCGCCGCCATCCGAGAGCGCCTGAGTCGCCGGAAAGCGCCGGGCAGCTACCTTAGAATAATTCTAAGCTGTTGAAATCGTATCGAGTTTATCTTGACTAATCTTGTCCATTTATCCATAGAGGCTCCGTCCTGAAAGGGGCGAACCGCCATCTGAGCCCAGGGCCTTGAACCCGGGTGTCCAGGAGATATGTCATGAAGCTTCCGACGTTCCCGCTGAAAGCCGCCTGCCTCGCAGCGCTTGCCGCAACCGCCATGCTTCCCGTCCAGGCCATGGCCGACGGCGTGGTGAACATCTACACCTATCGCCAGCCGGAGCTGATCCAGCCCGTGCTCGACGCCTTCACCGCCGAGACCGGCATCGACACGCAGGTGCTGTTCCTCGACAAGGGTCTCGAGGAGCGCATCGCCGCTGAAGGCCAGAATTCGCCGGCCGACCTGATCATGACGGTCGACATTGCCCGCCTCACCGCCGCCAAGGAAAAGGGCATCACCCAGGCGCTCGACGACGCCATCGTCAACGGCAACCTGCCGGCCGAGTACCGCGATCCGGAGGGCCACTGGTTCGGCCTGACCAAGCGCGGCCGCGTCGTCTACGCCTCGAAGGACCGCGTGACGGACACCGCCCTCAGCTACGCCGATCTGGCCGACCCGAAGTGGAAGGGCCGAATCTGCGTCCGCTCCGGCCAGCACGATTACAATCTCGCGCTGTTTTCGGCGATGATCGAACATTGGGGTGCCGAAAAGGCCGAGGAGTGGATGACCGGCTTCAAGGCCAACCTCGCGCGCAAGCCGGACGGCAACGATCGCGGCCAGGCCAGTGCGATCTACGCCGGCGAATGCGACATCGCGCTCGGCAACACCTACTATGTCGGCCTGATGCGGACCAACGAGAAGGAACCTGCCGAGAAGGACTGGGGTAACGCGATCAACGTGATCTTCCCGACCTTCGAAAACGGCGGCACGCACGTCAACATCTCGGGCGCGGCACTGGCCAAGCATTCGCCAAACCGCGACAATGCCGTGAAGCTCTTGGAATTTTTGTCCAGCCACGAGGCGCAGCAGATCTACGCCGAGAAGAACTTCGAGTATCCGGTCGAGCCCGGCCTGGAGCCGTCGGAGATCGTCAAGTCCTTCGGCAAGCTGAACGCCGACACGCTGCCGCTCGCCGACATCGCCAAGCATCGCAAGGCGGCTTCCGAGATGGTCGACAGGGTTGGCCTCAATGACGGCCCGAGCAGCTAGCAGAGCGCTTCACGGGCATTAATCCAGCCGGGCCGGCAACGGCCCGGCCTTTCCATTTCAGGGGTGGCGTATCCATTGGCGGGACTTCTGGGCACAAGCGAGATCTTGCCGCAAGGCACGCCGCCCGTCGTCGCGTCGGGCGCGGTGAAGCGCCCCAGCCATCCCTGGCTGCGCGCCCTTGCGCTCGGCGTCTGCGCAGTCGTTCTGCTGCCGATCGTGTCGCTTGCCTATGTGGCCTTGTCGGGCAGCGGCGAGGACTGGCCGCATCTCTTCCGCAACGTGCTGCCGGGCGCCAGCGCGACGACGCTCTACCTGCTCGCAATGGTCGCAGCCGCCACCGCCGTGACCGGCGTTGCGACGGCCTGGATGGTGGTTGCCTACGAATTCCCGCTGCGCCGCACGCTGGCCTGGGCGCTGGTGCTGCCGCTCGCCGTCCCGTCCTACCTAGCTGCCTATGCCTTCGGGGAATTCTTCCACTTCACAGGCCCCGTGCAGGGGGCTCTGCGCGCCGTCTTCGGCTTCGAGAGTTTTCGCGACTACTGGTTTCCCGATATCCGCACGACGCCCGGCTGTGCCTTCGTGCTGTCCTCGGTGCTCTATCCTTATGTCTACCTGACAACGCGCATCGTCTTCCTGATGCAGGGCCGCAACATTGCCGACGTGGCGCGAACGCTCGGCGCACGGCCGGCCAAAGTGTTCTGGCGCGTTCTCCTGCCGGTTGCACGGCCGGCCATCCTTGCAGGCGTCGCCCTGGTGATGATGGAGACGATCAACGACATCGGTGCGGCCGAGTATCTCGGCGTCCACACGCTGACCTTCGCCGTCTACACGACATGGCTGAACCGCGGCAGCCTCGAGGGCGGCGCGCAGATCGCGCTGCTGATGCTGGTGCTGGTATTCCTCATCCTTTTTGCCGAACAGTGGGGCCGTCGCCGCCAGCGCTTCCACACCGGGCGCGCCACCCACATGAAGGTATATCCGCCGCGCGTGCGCCTCAGCAGGACGGCCGGCCCGTTGGCGACCCTCGGTGTCTCGCTTCCGGTCCTGTGCGGCTTCGGCATCCCGATCTCGGTGTTCGGCCAGTATGCCTGGCGCCGGATGGACCAGTTCTGGTCGCCGGGCCTTGCCGACGCCTTCTTCAACAGCCTGATGACGGCGACCTTCACGGCTGCGCTGACCGTCGTGCTGGCTCTGTTCCTGCTCAATGCCGTGCGGCTGACCCGATCGCAGGGCGTGACGGCGACCGTTCGCCTGGCCTCGGTCGGCTATGCCCTGCCCGGCGGCATTCTCGGGCTCGGCCTGCTCTTTGCCCTGGCGCGCTTCGACAACACGCTGGACAGCTTCGCTCGCGACTATTTCGGCTTCTCGACCGGACTGCTGCTCACCGGGTCGGCGGCCGCCGTGGTCATGGCCTGCAGCATCCGCTTCCTGGCGCTTGCCGAGGGCGCCATCCGCTCCGGCCTGGAGAAACTGCCCGGTCATCTCGACGAAGCTGCGCGGAGCCTCGGCAAGACGCCGGCCGAGAGCGCCCGGGTCGTCCTGCTGCCGCTTCTGAAGCCGGCGATCTTCACCGCCTCGGTGCTGGTCTTCGTCGACACGATCAAGGAACTGTCGGCAACGATCCTGCTGCGGCCCTTCGGCTTCACGACGCTTGCCACCTACGTTTACGAGAATGCCTCACGCGGTGTTCCGCAAGATGGCGCGGCGGCGGCGATCGTCATCATCCTGACGGCGCTCATTCCGGTCCTGCTGCTGTCAGGGGCGCTGGCGCGCGACCGCGAGGCCAGCCTCTAGCACACAAAAAAAGGGCGCTCCGTGAGGAGCGCCCTGAAGAAAAGTGATGCTGCGATAACGGGGCTTGAGCGAACTGTTCTCCTCGGGGGCTGAGGAGGGGGATTTCTCCCTCAAGTTGGGATCGACTATCGCGCCAGAGAGCTTAACAGGTCCTTACCAGACTCGTTGAATCTTTACGAAAGTGTACCACTCATGAAATCTAGGTAAATTTAGCAAACATCTTTCGTTAACCATGCGAAGCCGGTGCATAGACCTCACGACTTTAGCTCCTCGAGGTCGCGAAACAGTTCCAGGGCCTCAGGATTGGCCAGCGCTTCGCGGTTCTTCACCTCGCGCCCGTGGACGATGTCGCGCACCGCGAGTTCGGTGATCTTGCCCGACTTGGTGCGGGGAATGTCGGCCACCGCGACGATCCTTGCCGGCACGTGGCGGGGGCTGGCGCCGCTGCGGATTTTGGCGCGGATACGCGTTTCCAGTTCGGGGTCGAGCGCGACGCCGCCGGCCAGCCGAACGAACAGCACGACGCGCACGTCGCCGTCGAAATCCTGGCCGATGCACAGCGCCTCGGCGATCTCCGGCAGCTGCTCGACCTGATTGTAGATCTCGGCGGTGCCGATCCTGACGCCGCCCGGGTTGAGCGTCGCGTCGGAACGGCCGTGAATGACCAGCCCGCCATGTTCGGTCCACTCGGCGAAATCGCCATGGCACCAGACATTGTCGAAGCGCTCGAAATAGGCCGCGCGGTATTTCGCGCCGTCGGGGTCGTTCCAGAAACCGATCGGCATGGCCGGAAACGCCCTGGTGCAGACCAGTTCGCCCTTGCCGCTTTCCATATGCCGGCCGTCGTCGTCCCAGACGTCGACCGCCATGCCGAGGCCGGGACCCTGGATCTCGCCCGACCAGACGGGCTCGGTCGGCACGCCGAGCACGAAGCAGGAGACGATGTCCGTGCCGCCCGAGATCGAGGCCAGGTGCACGTCCTGCCTGATGCCCTCGTAGACGAAGACGAAATCCTCCGGCGACAGCGGCGATCCGGTCGAGGAGACGGTGCGGACCGTCGCCAGGCTGTGCGTGTCGATCGGCCTCAATCCGGCCTTGCGCACGGAATCGATGAATTTTGCCGAGGTGCCGAAATAGGTCATGCGCTCGGCGTCGGCGAAATCGAACAGCACGTTGCCGCTCGGGTGGAAGGGCGAACCGTCGTAGAGCAGCAACGTGACGCCCGAAGCGAGGCCCGAGACCAACCAGTTCCACATCATCCAGCCGCAGGTGGTGAAGTAGAACAGCCGGTCGCCCTCGAAGAGCCCGGCATGAAGGCGGTGTTCCTTGAGGTGCTGCAGCAGGGTGCCGCCGGCCGAGTGGACGATGCATTTGGGAATGCCCGTCGTGCCCGACGAGAACAGGATGTAGAGCGGATGCGCGAAGGGCAAGGGCACGAAGGTCAGCGGCCTCGCCTCGAATGGCGCCAGCGCCTGGTCGAAGGTTTCTGCGCCGTCCATCGCGGTCACGGCCTGGGCGGCGGTGCCGAGATAGTCGACGATGATGGTCTTGCGCAGCGTCGGCAGCTTCGCCATCACCGCCTGGACCTTCGACGTCACGTCGTTCTGCTTGCCGTTGTACCAGTAACCGTCCGGCGCGATGAAGACGACCGGCTCGATCTGGCCGAAGCGGTCGAGCACACCCTGTTCGCCGAAGTCGGGAGAGCAGGATGACCAGACCGCACCGATGGACGCTGTGGCCAGCATGGCGGCTATCGTCTCGGGCATGTTGGGCATCATCGCCGCGATACGATCGCCCTCCTTGACGCCAAGCGACAGGAACAGCTGCTGCAGGCGTGACACCTGGCTGCGCAGCTCGTCCCAGGACATGCGGCGCTTTACCTTGTCCTCGCCCCAGAAGACCAGGGCGTCGCCCTTCCCCGCCTCGCGCAACAGGTTCTCGCCGAAATTCAGCCGCGCATCGGGAAAGAACCGTGCACCGGGCATGCGGTCTCCGTCGGCGAGCAGCCGGCCGCCCTTTTCGCCGATCACACCGCAAAAATCCCACAGCAGGTCCCAGAAATTCTCGCGGTCTTCGACCGACCAGCGGTGCAGTTGCGCATAGGACGCAAAGGGCCTGCCCGCGCGCTCCGAAGCCAATGCCATGAACGCCGTCAGCGGCGCCGAGGCCATCCGTTCGGCCGAGGGGGTCCAGAGCGGCGCGTTTTCAACCATTATTTGTTCTCCAATGCGCATCCTTTTTGCATATGGCGGCGCACCGGAACAAGATGCTGTATGGATTCGCCGCAAGGCTCTCGGCGAGTCGCGCAATGCCATCGCCCGGACACAAAGGCCTGAGATGCCTCGAGCCGGCGATGGACCGATTTAGTCAACGATCCGATGGGCGCGAGCGGTTGCAAGCAAGCACACAACGATCCGGCCGGGGCTGACGAACGACATGCCCTCACCCCTCCTGCGACGCAGCATCTGGGCGCTTGGCCTCGCCGTGCTCCTTGTCGTCGCGGCGGCGGTCGCCCTGCCCTATTTCGCCTCGACCCGAATCGTGCGCGACCGCATCGCCAAGGAGATCGGTGACTGGAGCGGCCTCGTCGTTTCGATCGGGGGCAATCCGCAGTTCACCGTCTGGCCGCGCTTCCAGGCGGTGCTGACCGACGTCTCGATGACGCGGCCCGACGAGCGCGGCGAGCCGGTGCTGGCGACGGAGCGGATGGAGATAAGCCTGTCGGCGTTCGCCGCACTTGCCGGCAATGTCGAGTTTTCGACCGCACGCCTGGTGCGCCCTACGCTTCGCGTTGCGCTTGCCCCCAACGGCCTGCCGGTTGCCGCCCTGCCGCGCAGCGGCCGCATCGGCCAGTCGCTGGCGATTGCCCGCGGCATCGTCGCCGAGGACCGCCTGGCGCCCAATACCGCGCGGCTGCCGGATGACCGCTTCGGCACCGTGGCCTTCACGGACGGCCGCATCGTCTCCGGCACGGGAAGCGCCGTGACCGAACTCGTCTCCGGCCTCGCCGGCAACCTGCAATGGGAGCGGCTGGACGGGCAGGCAAAACTTGCCGCCACAGGCGTCTGGCGTGGCGAGGCGTTTTCGCTCGACGCCGCCGCGGCAGGCCCTCTGCTGATGCTCGGGGGTGGCGAAAGCCCGCTCACCATTGCCTTCAAGTCGGCGCCTACAACATTGTCCTTCGAGGGCAAGGCGAGCCTGTCGGAGAACGCCTATTTCGACGGACGCGCCAGCTTCACCACCCCATCGATGCTGAGGATGATCGAGTGGACAAATGCCGACATCCTGCACGGCACCGAGATCGGCGCCGTCAGCATCAGAAGCAATGTCAGCGGCGACGCCCAGCGCATCCGCTTCGAGGAGGCCGTTATCGCGCTTGACGGCAATCCGGGCACGGGCACGCTGGACCTGCTTCTCACCGGCGAACTGCCGGTGGTGGCCGGCACGCTCGCCTTCGACGCCATCGACTTGAAATCCTTCTTGTCTGCCTTCACGCCGCTGGAACACGCGGCCGGCAGCGGACCGGGCGACGTCGACAGGGATTTCGCCAGCCGCCTCAACCTCGACCTCCGCCTGTCGGCGCGGCAGGCAACGGCGGGGTCGCTGACGCTGGCCGACGTCGCCGCGACGGCGCGGGTCAATGACGGTTTCGCCGCCTTCGACATCTCGGACGCCAGCGCCTTCGGCGGCAATGTCCAGACCGGGCTGCGCTTCGACCGCAAGCCGGAGGGCACCCAGATCGAGCTTCGTCTCCTGGCATCGGAGATCGACGGCGGCGCCTTCGGCGCAGCGGCCGGCATAACCCGTCTGGTGCCGGTCGGGCGCGGTACCGTCTCGGTCATCCTCAAGGGCCAGGGCACGACCTGGGAGGAGATCATGGAACATGCCAACGGCTCGGTCGCGGCGAGCTTCGGCGCTGGCGCGCTGGCAGGCCTCGATATGGACCGTTTCGTCACGCTGCTCGGCGAAGGCCAGAGTTTTCCGCTCGAAGAGGTTGCGAAGGGCAGCTTCCCGATCGAGGCGATGGAGGTGAAGGCGAGCGTCGCTGACGGGGTGGCAAGCATCGAGACGGCAAAGGCGAGGTCCGCAGCGCGCCAGGTCACGCTCTCGGGCACGGTGCCCTACAGGGGCGGCAGCCTGGCGCTCTCCGGCTCGGTCGGCCCGGCCGCCGGGCCAGCCGGGGAAGAAGCGGCCAAGCCACTGCCCTTCCACGTCGGCGGCGCCTGGAACAATCCCTTCATAGCACCGACTGCCGAGGCGCTGTCGGCCGAGTAGTCGCGATCAGGCGCGCTGCGCCGCCTGTTCGTCGCGCTGCCGCTGGATTTCGCGCCGCTTGTTGATCAGCGACGCGGCGATTACCCCGACAGCAACAACCCCGATCATGAGCGTACAGGCGGCATTGATCTCCGGCGTCACGCCGAGCCGCACCTGGCTGTAGATCTTCATCGGCAGTGTGGTGGCGCCGGGTCCCGAGGCGAAGCTGGCAATGACCAGATCGTCGAGCGACAGCGTGAAGGCGAGCATCCAGCCCGACACGATGGCCGGAGCGATGACCGGCAGAGTGATCTGGAAGAAGGTCTTGACCGGCGGCGCGCCGAGGTCCATCGCGGCCTCCTCGAGCGAGCGGTCGAAACTGACCAGCCGCGACTGCACGACTACCGCCACGAAGCACATCGAGAAGGTGATGTGGGCAAGCGTCACGGTAAGAAAACCGCGGTCGAGCCCGATGGCCACGAACAAGAGCAGCAGCGACAGGCCAGTGACGACTTCCGGCATGACGAGTGGCGCAAACACCATGCCGGAAAACAGGATGCGGCCGCGGAAGCGCGTGTAGCGAGTCAGTGTAAGCGCCGCCATTGTGCCCAGCACCGTGGCGACCGTGGCAGAGATGACGCCGACACGGGCCGTGACCCAGGCAGCGTCCATCAGTCCCTGATTGTTGAACAGCGAGCCGTACCACTTGGTCGAGAAGCCGCCCCATACTGTCACCAGCTTGGACTCGTTGAACGAGAAGATGATGAGCAGCACGATCGGCAGGTAGAGAAAGGCAAAACCCAGCACGATCGAACTGATGTTGAAGCGGCTCCATCCACTGTTCATCGCGACTGCTCCTGGGCGCGTGCCTGTGCCGCCTGGAAGATCATGATCGGCACGATCAGCAGCAGCAGCAGGATCACAGCCACAGCGGACGAAACCGGCCAGTCACGGTTGTTGAAGAACTCGTTCCACAGCGTCTTGCCGATCATCAGCGTCTGCGAGCCACCGAGCAGGTCGGGGATCACGAACTCGCCGACGGCTGGGATGAAGACCAGCATGCAGCCGGCGATGACGCCGGGCAGCGACAGCGGGAAGGTGATTTTCCAGAAGGCGCTGATCGGGGGGCAGCCGAGATCCTGCGCCGCCTCGATCAGCGAATAGTCCATCTTTTCCAGCGCTGCGTAGAGCGGCAGGATCATGAAGGGCAGGTAAGAGTAGACGATGCCGATGTAGATCGCCGTGTTGGTGTTCATGATGAGCAGCGGATCGTCGATGATGCCGATTGCCTGCAGGAACTGGTTGAGCAGGCCCTCCGGCTTGAGGATGCCGATCCAGGCATAGACGCGGATCAGGAACGAGGTCCAGAAGGGCAGGATGACCAGCATCAGGAGCGTCGGGCGCAGGTTCGCTGGCGCGCGCGCCATGCCGTAGGCGATGGGATAGCCGACCAGCAGGGTGAGCAGGGTCGAAATCCCGGCGATGACGATGCTCGAGACATAGGCGTTGAAATAGAGCGCATCCTCGGTCAGCCATAGATAGTTGTCGATGCTCATCTGGCCGAGCTGCGAGAAGAACCCGCTGATCCCGTCCTCCAGGCTGAACGCCGGTACATAGGGCGGCATGGCGATCGCAGTCTGCGACAGCGAAATCTTGAAGACGATGATGAAGGGAACGAGGAAGAAGACCAGCAGCCACAGGTATGGAACGATGATGACCAGACGGCTGACCAGGCCGGACAGAAAACGCGAGGCGAGCGGCCGGGCGGCCGCGGCGTCGATGTTCATGGTGTCGGCGGATGCGGCAAGGTTCGACATGGTCGCTCCTACCTCGTCAGCACGACGCCGGCGTCCGGCGGGAAGGAGATCCAGGCGCGGTCGTTCCAGCTCAGCGCTTCCTCGACTGCGCGCGAACTGTTGAGTGCGCTGGCCTTGACGACCTGCCCGTCGTCAAGCCTGACGTGGTAGATAGTCATGTCGCCGAGATAGGCGAGATCGTAGACCTCGCCCTCCATGGCATTCGCGGCACCCTCGGGCCGGCGCGACGAGACCCTGATCTTTTCCGGCCGGATGGCGAAGGCGACGGCATTGCCGGCAGCCGCCTCGCCAGCATTGCCGACGACGATCTCGGCCCCGCTGGCGCCGGTGATGCGCACGCTGTCGTCGTCGCGGGCCGCGACAGTGCCCTCGAACATGTTCACATTGCCGACGAAGCCGGCAACGAAGCGCGAGATCGGCGCCTCGTAGACCTCGGCGGGGGTTGCCACCTGCATCACCTCGCCTTTGTCGAGAATGGCGATGCGGTCGGCCATGGTCATGGCTTCCTCCTGGTCGTGGGTCACCACCACGAAGGTCAAGCCGAGCGACTGCTGCAGATCCATCAGTTCGAACTGGGTCTCCTCGCGCAGCTTCTTGTCGAGCGCGCCGAGCGGCTCGTCGAGCAGCAGCACCTTGGGCCGCTTGGCCACCGAGCGGGCGAGCGCGACGCGCTGGCGCTGGCCGCCGGAGAGCTGGTGCGGCTTGCGTTTGGAGAATTGCTCCAGCTTGACGAGCTTCAGCATCTCGGCGACGCGCTGCTCGATCTGCGCCCGGGGCATGCCTTCCTGCTTCAACCCGAAGCCGATATTGGCCTCGACGGTCATGTGCGGAAACAGCGCGTAGGACTGGAACATCATGTTGACGGGCCGGCGGTAGGGCGGGATGCCGCGCATGTCCTGACCGTCGAGCAGGATGCGGCCAGAGGTGGGCTCGTCGAATCCTGCCAGCATTCGCAAGAGCGTGGACTTGCCGCAGCCAGACGCGCCGAGCAGGGCAAAGAATTCCTTCTCGTAGATCGACAGCGACAGGTTGTTGACGGCGGTGAAGTCGCCGAACCGCTTGGTCACGTTCTCAAAGACGATGTAGGGCGTCGCCGATGGGTCGTTCCAGGGCGCGAACTCCCTCCTGATGCTGCCAAGCGATTTCATGTCCCCTCCGGACGCCGGTTGCCCCACTTTAAGTAAAAAGCCCCGGCGTTTGCGCCGGGGCCCCCTGGATGGTCACTGACCGGTAACGATCTTGGTCCAGATGCGGGTGACGCGACGCTGCGTCTTGGGGTCGAGCGGAACGGTGGTGAACAGGTTCGCCATCGTCTCCTCATCCGGATAGACCGCCGGATCGTCGATCACTTCCTCATCGAGCAGGGCCTGCGAGGCCTTGTTGCCATTGGCGTAGAAGACGTAGTTGGAAGCCTTGGCGATGACGTCTGGCCGCATGATGTAGTTGAGGAACTCATGCGCTTCCTCGACATGCGGCGCGTCGGCGGGGATCGCCATCTGATCGAACCACATCTGCGCGCCTTCCTTGGGGATCGAGTAGTCGATCGCCACGCCCTGATCGGCTTCCGCTGCACGATCGCGGGCCTGGAAGACGTCGCCCGACCAGCCGACTGCCAGGCAGATGTCGCCATTGGCGAGGCCGTTAATGTATTCGGACGAATGGAACTTGCGGATCGACGGCCGGATGCTGAGAAGAAGTTCCTCGGCCTTGGCGAGTTCGTCCGCGTCGGTCGAGTTCGGGTCGAGCTTGAGATACTTCAGCGCCGCCGGGATCATCTCGGCCGGGGCGTCCAGCATGTAGACGCCGCAATCGGCGAGCTTGGCGAGGTTTTCCGGCTTGAACACGACGTCCCAGGTGTCGATCTTCTCGATGCCCAGCGCATCCTGCACCTTCTTGACGTTGTAGCCGATGCCGGTCGTACCCCACATGTAGTTGATCGAGTATTCGTTGCCCGGATCGTAGACGGCGGTGCGCTCGGCCACCACGTCCCACATGTTGGACAGGTTGGGCAGCTTCGACTTGTCGAGCTTCTGGAACACGCCTGCCTGAATCTGGCGGGCGAGGAAGGTACCGGTCGGGACCACGACATCGTAGCCTGTGCCACCGGCGAGCAGCTTCGTTTCAAGGATTTCGTTGGAATCGAAGACGTCATAGACGACCTTGATGCCGGTTTCCTTGGTGAACTCCTCGATGATGGAATCGTCGATGTAGTCGGACCAGTTGTAGACGTTCACGACGCGATCCTGCGCCTGTGCGGCGCCCGTCCATGCGATCAATGCGACGGTCGCCGCCGATAGCCAAAAACCTGTTGTCTTCATCTTGCATTCCCCTTTTTCTTGCCGGCCGAACACGCACCTCCCATGGCATCCCACCTGCTATGAGGTTCAGCCTATTGACGTTTTTCGGTCTCGACAAGGAGCAATCGACTTCCCATGCGGCAATGCAATATGCGGCGCGGGAGCCTCGCGGTCAGTGCGGCGAGGGCATGCCGGTGACGCCCGGCTTCTGCGGCCGCTGCTGGCGACGAAATTCCATGCCGATGTGGACGAGCAAGGCAGCAAAGACGACGGCGCCACCTATCACGGTGCGCGTCGAAGGCACCTCGCCGTGGATCAGCCAGACCCAGATCGGGCCGAGCAGCGTTTCGAAGGTGCCGAGCAGGGCGGCGAAGGCCGCCGCGATCAGGCGCGCCCCGGTGGCGAAGAAGGCCAGGCCGAGGCCGAGATTGAGGGCGCCGAAGGCAAACAGAAGGGCGAAATCGGGGGCCGAGACGGCAAAGCCCGAGGCCTGCGTGGCGGCGAAGGCGGCGCCGATGGCGGTGCCCAGGCAGGTGGCCGGCGTCATGCGCACATGGGCGAAGCGGCGCGTGATGACTGTGGCGATGGAGAAGGCGACGGCGATCAGCAACGCCAGGCCGTCGCCGACCGGCGAGACCGAGCCGCCAAGCGAATCCGAGACCATGATGGCGACCCCGCCGATCACGGCGGCAATGGCCACCCAAGTGGGCAGCGACACTTTCTCGCGGAAGAGGATGAAGGCGAGCAGCGCCGCGATCAGTGGAACGCCTGCCTGCATCAGGAGGATGTTGGCGACCGTGGTGTAGGCGAGCGCCACCACGAAGGAGGTCGAGGCGGTGGCGAAGCAGAAGGCGACGGCGATGCCCGGCAGTCCCATGTCGCGGAACAGCCTCAGCGTGCCGCGCGCGCCGTCGCGCAACAGCATGAAGCCGAGCAGGAATGCGGCCGCCCAGAGCGAGCGCCAGAAGACGACCGTCCAGGAATCGGCGGTCTCGATGAAGCGGGCAATGGCGCCGCCAAAACTCCAGAATAGTGCCGACAGGAAGACAAGCAGGAAGCCGCGGCGCTCGTCGCCCTGCCCCACCGGCGCAGGGACGGCAGCGGTGGGCGGCAAGGATGCAGCCGGCTTGTTGTTCATCTTCGGTCGCCGATCGCAAGGGCCAGGGTCGTGGCGGCAGGCCGCTCTGCTTTCACCGCTATTCAATAGAGTCGGCGCTGGCGTGGTCCAGCACTTGCTTCCTCTTGTGACAAGCCGCTGCGTGGCTACATGCTAGGCGGCGGGGCGATCGCGTTGCAGACAGGAGATTTTTCGGTGAAAGCAGCTTGGTACGAGAAGAATGGCGCTGCGCGCGACGTGCTGGTCGTCGGCGAGATGCAGACGCCGGAACCCGGCGCCGGCGAGGTGCGTGTCAAGCTCGCGACCTCGGGCGTCAACCCGTCCGACGTGAAGAGCCGGCGCGGCCGGCCGATGGTCGGGCCGCGCATCGTGCCGCATTCGGACGGTGCCGGTGTCGTCGACAAGGTCGGTTCCGGCGTGCCGGAAAACCGTCTCGGCGAACGCGTCTGGATCTGGAACGGCCAGTGGAAGCGGGCGAACGGCACGGCGGCCGAGCATATCGTGCTGCCGTCGGCGCAGGCCGTCGCCCTGCCCGACGGGACGGATTTCGATGCCGGGGCGTGCCTCGGCATTCCGGCACTGACAGCTCTTCATGCCGTCGGACTGCATGGCGACATCGCCGGCAAGACGCTGCTGGTGACGGGGGCCGCAGCGGCGGTCGGGCACTACGCCGTGCAGATTGCCAAGCTGCGCGGCGCGCGGGTGATCGGCACCGCTTCCAGGGACAGGCAGGCCCACGCGCGCGACGCCGGCGTGGACGAGGTGATCGACTATCGCAACGAGGATGTCGCAGAGCGCGTCAGGACGCTGACCGGCGACAAGGGCGCCGACGGCGTGATCGACATTGATCTGTCGACGACGGCCACCCTGTTGCCGAAGGGCCTGCTGGCGCCGCATGGCAAGCTGGTCTGCTACGGCTCGAATGTGGCGGGAGATATCCCGATCTCCTTCCCGGCGATGCTGTGGGGCAGCCTGACGCTGCAGGTCTTCGTGGTCTACGAGTTGCTGGCGAACGAACGGGAGGTAGCGGTTGCAGAACTGACGCGGTTGCTGAAAGCCGGAGCGCTGAAACACTCGATCGGCGCGCGCTACGGGCTGGGCGAGATTGTCGCCGCGCACAAGGCCGTCGAGGGCGGGCGCGTCAACGGCAATGTGGTGCTGACGATCGCGTAGCCTACTGGAAATCGAAAGCGGAGAGGCCCGTCACCATCTCGTCCAGCCCGAGCGGCCGCGTCACCGGCGGCTCGGCGCGGGCGAGGCAGCCGACGCGCTCGCAGAGCCGGCAGGCGGGACCGATCGGCACGGCGACCGGCGCCTTGCCCGTCCCTGCCGGGAGCGCCGCGCCATAGACGATCTCGTCGCCGAAGCCGATGTCGCAGCCGAGCAGCATGGCGGTGCGGCGCGGCCGCTCATTGAAGGCGCCCTGCGGGCCCTCCAGCGTGCGGGCGATGGTCACGAACTCGGCGCCGTCCGGCATTTCGACCGCCTCGACGAGAATCCGGCCGGGCTGCGCGAAGGCGGCATGCACGGCAAGTTTTGGGCAGCCGCCGCCGAACCGGCTGTGCGGAAAGCCCTGGGCGCCGGCACGACGGAAGCGGTTGCCGGCATTGTCGATCTCCAGCATGAAAAAGGGCACGCCCGAGGCGCCGGGCCGCTGCAGCATGGTCAGCCGGTTGGCCGTCTGCTCGAAGGAGACGCCGAAACGCGACCTCAGCACATCCACGTCGTAGCGGGCGCGCACCGCCGCCGCCTGGAAAGCCTGGTAGGGCATCATCAGCGCGTGCGCGGCGTAGCGGCCGAGCTCGAAGCGGGCGAGCCGGCGAGCCTCGTCCGACGACAGCGGCAGGGCGTGGATCTCGGCGGCAACAGCGACCGAGATGCGGATCAGGCAGGCCTCCATCGCCACCTCGCGCAGCTGGTCGAAGGGCGACAGGCGCTCCGACAGGAAGAGGCGCTGCGAATGACGGTCGTAGCGACGGCGCCAGTTGGGCATGGTGGCGACTGGCAGAACCTTCACGACGATGCCGTATTCGCGCTTCAGCCAGGCCTTCAGCGCGCCGAACAGGTCGTCGCCCGGATCAAGCAGCGCGGTGAAGGCTTCGGCCTCCTCCTCGAGAGCGGGAAAATGGTTGGCGCGGCGCTCGAAGATCTCGCGCACCTCGTCGATCGGCAGGCGCGCGCCCGACAGCGCGGTCGCCTTGCCCTCGCGCGCCAGCACCTCGTTCAGCCCCGACAGACGCTCGGCCTGTTCGCGGTAGGCGCGGAACAGTTTTATGACCGCTGCCGAGGCATTGGGCGCGGCCTCGGCGATCTCTATCAGTTCCTGGTCGCCGGGCAGCTCGCCAGCCAGCAGCGGATCTGAAAACACCTCCTTGAGGGCGGCGATCGAGCCCCCCGCCTCGCCCTGCAACTCATGCGGATCGATCTTGTAAACGGAGGCGAGCTTGAGGATGAGCTGAACGGTCAGCGGCCGCTGGTTGCGCTCGATGAGGTTGAGATAGCTGGGTGAGATGCCGAGCCCCTCGGCCATCGCCGTCTGGGTCAGGCCCTTGGCGGTGCGGATGCGGCGGATGCGCGGTCCAGCGAAAATCTTCTGCTCAGCCATTCGACCTCTTTGACAGGAAATTTACTGCCTGAACCATGGGCGCGACAGGATGCGTTTCTTTACAGATTTGACAGATTTACACCGGTGGTTGGTAAAAGCCAACACAGATTTTCCCTTATCTTTCGGTCTAAAAGGCGAATTTGATGGCTATGCGTGCGCTGCAATGTAAATCAAGTCACATCGAGATCGTCAGGTAGCGGCGATCCAAACCCACGGCACTAACACTGGAGAGCATGCCATGACCGATTTTTACAACCTTGTTCCCTCGGCACCCGAAGGCCGCTTCGACGGCATCGACCGGCCCTACACGCCGGCCGACGTGAAGCGCCTGCGCGGCTCGGTGCAGCTCCGCCAGACGCTGGCCGAACAGGGCGCCAACCGGCTGTGGCAGCTGATCCACGAGGAAGACTTCGTCAACGCGCTCGGCGCCATGTCGGGCAACCAGGCGATGCAGCAGGTTCGTGCCGGACTGAAGGCGATCTATCTGTCGGGCTGGCAGGTCGCGGCCGACGCCAACACGGCGGGTGCGATGTATCCCGACCAGTCGCTCTACCCGGCCAATGCCGCGCCCGAACTCGTCAGGCGCATCAACCGCACGCTGCAGCGCGCCGACCAGATCGAGACTGCGGAAGGCAACGGGCTGTCGGTCGACACATGGTTCGCGCCGATCGTCGCCGATGCAGAAGCCGGGTTTGGCGGTCCGCTCAACGCCTTCGAGATCATGAAGGCCTTCATCGAGGCGGGTGCCGCCGGCGTCCACTACGAGGACCAGCTGGCGTCGGAGAAGAAGTGCGGCCATCTCGGCGGCAAGGTCCTTATCCCGACGGCGGCCCATGTCCGCAACCTCAACGCCGCGCGGCTTGCCGCCGACGTGATGGGAACGCCCACCATGGTCATCGCCCGGACCGACGCCGAGGCCGCGAAGCTTCTGACCTCCGACATCGACGAGCGCGACCAGCCCTTCGTCGACTATGAGGCCGGACGGACGCCCGAGGGCTTCTACCATGTCCGCAACGGCATCGAGCCCTGCATCGCCCGCGCGGTCGCCTATGCACCGAACTGCGACCTGATCTGGTGCGAGACCTCCAAGCCCGACCTCGAACAGGCGCGGAAATTCGCCGAGGGCGTGCGCCGGCATCACCCCGACAAGCTGCTGGCCTACAACTGCTCGCCGTCGTTCAACTGGAAGAAGCACCTTGACGACGCAACGATTGCCAAGTTCCAGCGCGAGCTGGGCGCCATGGGCTACAAGTTCCAGTTCATCACGCTGGCCGGCTTCCATCAGCTGAACCACGGCATGTTCGAATTGGCGCGCGGCTACAAGGATCGCCAGATGGCGGCCTATTCCGAGCTGCAGGAGGCCGAGTTCGCCTCCGAGGCGAATGGCTACACCGCGACCAAGCACCAGCGCGAAGTCGGCACCGGCTATTTCGATGCTGTCTCGATGGCCATCTCCGGCGGCAAGTCGTCGACCACCGCGATGGGAGAATCAACCGAGCACGACCAGTTCAGACCCACGGAAAAGGCCGAGTTCCGGCCAGCAGCTGAATAGCCAACCGAACCCCAATTCAGGAGAAAAGCAATGAACGTCAGACCGCAAGTCAAGGAACGCACCGAGGAACAGTCGTCGTCGATGAGCGCCGACCAGCAAGCGGCAACCCGGATGCTCGCCAACGACCTCCACCGCCTCAACCAGGCCGTCATGAAGGCGGTCGAGGCCGGCGTGTCGGTCGAGCTGGTCCGCTCGGCCCGCCACCACGGCGGCAACGGCAACTGGGGCGACCTGCTGATCCCGGTTATCGTCACCCAGCAGACACAGGGCTGAGGAGGCGAGCGGCGCGCAGATGACCTCCCTGCGCGTCGCCCTGCTCCCCGGCGCCTCGTCTCCACTCGCGTCGCGACGTGCCGGCGCCCGGGTTCCGGCCACTGCTTCAATTCGGTGTGAGAGCCGCAGGTTTTAACTAGCGGTTGCAATCGTCCCGACATATGATTTCAGTTGCAGGGCCGGCGGGCGACCGGGCCCTGTTCTTGCTGCATCGGGGGGTAGATGACGACATTGCGGGTCGAGCCGGGATTTGACCAGGACAGGAGCCTGGCGACAGATGCCGCGTCGCGGCTTTCGCCCGATCTTTCCAAGGTTCTTGTCGTCGGCCAATCGCAGATCAACCGTATCGTCGTCTGCAAGATCGTCGAACGCTCCGGCCTGAAGCCGGTCTCCGAAACGCCGGTCACGGCCGTTCGCGTACTGCCACTGATGTTTCCCGGTCTGGTCATACTGGACGGCGGACCCGATAATTCCGACTGCGACGCGGTCATCTCGGGCATTGCCGCCTTGCGTCGCGTCGCCGGCAAGAAGCTCCCAGCCGCGATCCTGCTTTCAACGCGCAGCGGTGATACGGCTAGCCTGGCGCTTGCGGAGGCGATCGACGCGGTGGTGACGAAACCGTTCACGACAGACCAGTTGCAGCCTGTCGTCGAGCGGCTGCTCAGCGCGGCGCGAGCAGCCGACCCGCAGGAGGCGACCGCAAGCAAGCAGCGCTGATCACTGATCGTACCCGCCCAGACCAATTGCGTGGGGGACAAGATGTCTGCTGCGGCGCAGGATTCTCGCGCCCCCTTCCCTTCACCGTTACCGGGCGGCTATAGTCGGCTATTCGAAACATGATTGGTGATTGATGCCGCCTGCAAGAAAGGAAGCCCGTCCCTCCAGCCGCGTGGGACGCGCGCGTACCCCGGCGTTCGTGAAGAACATCCGAGGGGTAAAGAACTGGAAAGAAGTTAGCGGCTGGCTGGAATGGCGCGGTATCGAAGACATCGAATGCATCACGCCCGACCAGGCGGGCATCGCGCGCGGCAAGATGATGCCGTCGAACAAGTTCACCTCCAACACCTCGCTGGCGCTGCCTTCAGCTCCCTTCATGATGACGATCTCGGGCGGCTATCCGGAGAACGGCAACGGCTTCGCCTATCCGGAGGATGACGGCGACCTCAAGCTGATGCCCGACCTGTCGACGCTGTCGGTGGTGCCCTGGGAGGAAGACCCGACCGCACAGGTCATCTGCGACCTCGTCCACCAGGACGGCCGCTATGTCGAGTTCACGCCGCGCAACGTGCTGCGCCGCGTGGTTGCCGCCTACGACAAGCAGGGACTGACGCCGGTCGTCGCGCCGGAAATCGAGTTCTACCTCGTGCGCAAGAACCCCGATCCCGACTACCCGCTGACCCCGCCGGTCGGCCGGTCGGGACGCGCAATCGGTGGCGGCGCGGGCTATTCCATTGCCGGGGTCAACGAGTTCGACGAGCTCATCGACGACATCTACCACTTCTCCGAAAGCCAGGGTCTCGAGATCGATACGCTGATCCACGAAGAGGGTGCGGGCCAGCTCGAGATCAACCTCCGGCACGGCGATCCGGTGAAGCTCGCCGACCAGGTCTTCCTGTTCAAG
Organism: Alphaproteobacteria bacterium; assembly: GCA_018823835.1. Taxonomy (GTDB): domain Bacteria; phylum Pseudomonadota; class Alphaproteobacteria; order Rhizobiales; family Rhizobiaceae; genus CAMYMG01. The sequence continues at coordinate 183,199 of JAHJHT010000004.1, forward strand.
CGCACGATCCGCGAGGCCGCGCTCAAACACGAGACCTATGCCACCTTCATGGCCAAGCCGATGCAGGGCCAGCCGGGCTCGGCGATGCACATCCACCAGTCGATCATCTCCAGCAAGACAGGCAAGAACCTGTTTTCGGCCGAGGATGGCAGCGAGACAGACGCCTTCTTCCACTTCATCGGCGGCATGCAGAGGCACGTGCCGAGCGCGCTGGTGATGTTTGCGCCCTACGTCAACTCCTATCGCCGCCTGACGCAGGGCGTGTCAGCGCCGGTCAATACGAAGTGGGGTTACGACAACCGCACCACGGCGTTTCGCGTGCCGCGCTCCGACCCCGCGGCCAGGCGCGTGGAGAACCGCATCCCCTCGTCGGACGCGAACCCTTATCTCGCACTGGCGGCTTCGCTCGCCTGCGGCCTGATCGGCATGACCAAGAAGATCAAGCCGGACGACCCGATCGTGACCACGGCTAACGAGGACGAGATCGACCTGCCGCGCGGTCTGCTCGAGGCGGTTGACCTGTTCGAGGCGGACGAGGACCTGCGCGATGCGCTGGGTGCCAGCTTCGTGTCGACCTATGCGGCGATCAAGCGGGCCGAGTTCGAGACCTTCATGAAGGTCATCAGCCCGTGGGAACGCGAGTTCCTGCTGCTCAACGTGTGAGCGAGGGCGCGGCTCATGGAGCATGGCGCTGCCGCCATGTGACCGGACTGTTGGCGAGCATCACAGCCAGCAGACGAGGCTCGTCCAGTGGCGCGTTGCGGACAGGTCCGGGCCGCCCGGGTCGCGCCTGAACTCCGGTTCAATCGGGCAAAAAACCGACCGGTTCGCCGGACATGGAACATGATCGGATTGAACTCAGCTTGAACTTTCAGCAACGAGCCAGTCGATTATGGCTCCCGCGACGTCCTGGCTTGCCCCTTCGCGCACGACATGGAAATTGGCGATACCCGGCGCCGAATTCACGTCCAGAATCCAGTGGTTTGAATCGGTTGCCGGCGCGCCGGGATCGGCAATCATCACATCCACAGCAGTGATGACCAGATCAGGAATGGCTTCGACCGCCCTCCTGACCCGGTCGGCATAGCCGGGATGCAGACCGGGCGGACACCCGATGCCGTCCGCGCCAGTCGGAATATTGGAAGTCGCACGAAGAAAGACCCGCATGTCGGGGCCAGGAACGGACCCTCTGGTCAATCCTGCCATCGCCAGCATCCGGTCCGCTTCCGCATCCATGATGATCGGGGACCAGATCGGCAGCCCCGCAGCAATCGTTGCTTCGTTTCTCAAAGCCACGAGTTCTGCGACTGTCGCCGTGCCGTCGCCCACGACACTGGCAGGACGGTCGAGGCGTGTCGCGACAAGTTCGCCGCCCACGAACATGAAGCGGACGGCAGAACCCCTGACACTTTGCTCGACCAGTATGTTCTCAAAAGCGTTACCCGCGCTGGAGAAGGCCTGCTCAAAATGGAGCATATCGCTGATATGCGGCACAACGCCTGCGCCCTTGAGGCCGTTGGTGGGCTTTATGCAGGCATCGCCACCGAGCGAGAGAAAGAATTCGCGCGCTGCGCCGATTTCGCTTCGCGAGAACAACCTACCCTCTGGAACGGAGTATCCGGCCTGTCGCAAGTGCTCGTTGACGATATGCTTGTTGCCGGTCACGTGCAGCGCCTTGCCGTTCACATGACGCCAGCGACGGCGCAAGAAGCCCCTCCGGCAATAGATGACCGCCTTGCGGTGCATGTAGACGCGGCGGCCAATCCTGAGGCGGAGCCACAGTTGCAAGGGTACGGACCTGCGCGGGCGGAATTCAACCTGGTCGGCGGCGATGCCCCGCGCTCTCGCAGCGTGAAACAGAAATCCGCTGTTGACGTCCGCCGCCCAGGCTTGAAGATCGAATGCAATCGGTTTCACTGATGCGTCGGTCATGATCGCCTCCTACCGCCTAGACCACGACTCCTCAATCCCTCGTTTGGGCGCTGGATATTATCCGCCGGACCGTTCTTGCAAACGTTCGGGGATAAACCGATAGTCGGCCGGAACACATAACCGCCCCCCCCAAACCAGACAGAAATAATGACATACCAATCCCCGATCTCCCCCGGCTATTCCTGGTACGAGGAGACTGCCGGCCCGCGGCCGGAATATCCGACGCTCGACGGCGACCGGACGGTCGATGTCGTCGTCATCGGCGGCGGTTTCACCGGCCTGTCGGCAGCCACGCATCTGGCCAAGGCAGGAACCAGCGTCGCCCTGATCGAGGCGCACCGCTTCGGCGATGGCGCATCGGGCCGAAACGGCGGCCAGCTCGGAACCGGCCAGCGTGCCGGCGCGGAGGAACTGGAGGCCGAGTTCGGCTTCGAACGCGCCAAGGCGCTGTTCGACGTTGCCGAGGAAGCCAAAGCGCATCTGCTCGATTTCGCCGCCACCAACAAGATCGACATCGATTTCCGGCCCGGCCACCTCAACGTGTCGCACAAGAAGCGCGAGTTGCCCGAGTACAAGGAACATGTCGAGGCGATGACCACGCGCTTCGGCTACAAACACCTGACATATATGGATGCCGCCGAAGCAGCCGAGCGGCTGGGGTCCGATCACTATTATGGCGGGGTGCGCGACACCGGCACCGGCCATATTCACCCGCTCAAGCTGGTCATCGGCACGGCGCGGGTCGCGGCGGAAGCCGGCGCCCAGCTATTCGAAAACACGCGCTCAACGGGCATTTCCGTCAATGGCGGCAAGGTGATCGTCACGACGGCGAGCGGCACGATCACGGCCCAGAAGTGCCTGATCGCGGTCAACGCCTATGGTGGCAACCTGGAGCCGAAGAGCGCTGCCCATGTCATGCCGATCGGCTCCTTCATCGGCGCCACTGTGCCGCTTGGCGACGACAGCCCGGTGCTGCCCGGCTGGGAATCAGCATCGGACTCGCGCTTCGTGGTACGCTATTTCCGTAAGTCGCCTGACGGGCGCCTGCTGTTTGGCGGGCGCGAGATTTATGGCGTCAACGACCCCAAAGACATTCACATCCACATCCGCAAGCAGATCGCCGAGATTTACCCGGCGCTGAAGGATGTCGAGATCACGCATGGCTGGGGCGGCTTTGTCGGCATAACCATGCCGCGCAAGCCCTATGTGCGCGAAGTGATGCCGAACGTCATTTCGGCGGGTGGTTATTCCGGCCACGGCGTCATGCTGTCGAACTATGTCGGCAAGCTTTACGCCGAGACCGTTGCCGGCAACCGCGACCGGCTGAAGCTGTTCGAGGAACTGAAGATTCCGGCCTTTCCAGGCGGCCGGCGGTTTCGCGCGCCGCTGCTGTTCTTGGCGCTCAACTGGTTCGCACTGCGCGACCGGATCTAGTCACGGTCGAGGCCGGGTCCGCCATCCATCGTCAGGCGCCGACGCTTCTCGCGCCGGCTGAGCGTGGAATGTTCCTCGAAGGGCAGGTCAAAGAGACCGCAGCTGCGACAGTCCACCTGCTTGCCGCAGGCATCGACCCAGCACTGGACGTCATGCGTGAAGCTCAGCGCGATACGTTCGAGATGCAGGTTCGACGAACCCTTGATGAGGATCAGTTCGTCGGCAACCGCCGTGTGGCGGATGTGATCTGCGGCGGGTTTGACCGAGACGAATTCGTGGAACCTGCCGGTATCCCGGTCTTCCTGCGAGGCCCGCGAACGGTGCGAATTGTCGCCTACGAAGATCACCTCGTCGCTGGCCTCGCTGGCCGCCTGGTACGCATTGCCGTATTTGCGCGTGGAACCGGCATAATCGGAGATGTGGCCGAGCACGATGCGCTTGCGCCCTGCGGTGGCGGCGCCGATCATGTCGAAGGCCAGGTTGAGCGAGTGCCAGGGCGCCTTGGCGGTATCGAGAATGAAGTCCGGGCCGCCCGGGATGGCCATCACCTCGCCCCGAATGATCAGCGGCGCAAAGGTTGCGGCCTGGCTGGCCACGACCTCCGGCGCGATGCCCAGTTCGAGCGCAGTCGCGGCCGCGGCGGCGACCGGCATCCAGAAGTGGGTGGCCGGGAAGCGTGTTTTCAGCGCCAGGTCGCCGGCAGGCCCGCGCAGGGTGAAGCTCAGCGTGTCGGGATAGGCCGCGTGGATGTCGAAGACCCGGTAATCCGCCTCCGGCGAGGTGCCGAAGGTAACTACGCGCTCGCCGGTCAGCGCCGCCATGCCGCGGACATTCTCGTCGTCGGCGTTGAGGACGACGAGGCCGCCGGGCAGCACGCCCTGGACGAGTGCGGCCTTCTCGGCGGTGACGGCCTCGATCTTGCGGAAGGCGGAATAGTGCTCGAGCCGGACCAGCGTGACGATGCCGACATGCGGCTTCAGCAGCGCCGTCATGGGGCCGATATCGCCGGGGCCCGCGGCGCCTAGCTCGACGACGACGTAGTCAATGCCGCTGTGATCCCTCCGCAGGAATCGCGTCAGCATCCCCATGGTATTGCGGAACAGCTGGCTCGCGGCCGGCGCCTGGCCGGAGATCATATGGGCGAGCAGCGCGGTGGTGGTGGACTTGCCGGAGCTGCCGGTTATGCCGATGTACCGGGCGGTACTGCGCTTGCGCGCACGGCGGGAAAGGAATGCCCGGTACGCGACTTTGGCGCGCCTGAGCCTCGGCCTAAGCCAGTTCCTGAAGGGTCCGTTCTTATCGAGAAGACGCATGCAGAATGATCCGATTTGACGGCAAAAACTGGCAAGAAATGCCGAAAAATAGCCAAGTCTTCGAGGAGAGTTGGCCGTCCTAGCTGAAAAGCAGCCCGATACGCGGGTATTCTGCACGAGTTGCCGTGCATGTTCAAATGCAGCGGCCGCCGTCGACCTCCAGCGCCACGCCGGTGATGAAGGCGGCTTCGTCGGAGGCGAGCCAGAGGGCGGCGTTGGCGATGTCGAGCGGCGTCGACAGACGGCCGAGCGGGATCGAGGCGCGAAACTTGGCGCGCAACTCTGGCGTGTCCTCGCCCATGAATTTTTCGAGCATGCCGGTCTCGCCGGCGACGGGACAGAGGCAGTTGACGCGGATGTTCTTCGGCGCCAGTTCGACGGCCATCGACTTGGTGGCGGTGATCGCCCAGCCCTTCGAGGCATTGTACCAGGTGAGGCCCGGACGCGGACGCAGGCCGGCGGTCGAAGCGGTGGTCAGGATGACGCCGCCGCCGCGGCGCTCCATCATCGGCACGACGGCGATTGCGGCGTGGTAGATCGCCTTCATGTTGACCGCGGTGATGAGGTCGAAGACATCCTCGCCGACTTCCAGCATGTCGCCGTTGCGATGGGTGTAGCCGGCATTGTTGACCATGATGTCGACGCCGCCGAAGGAGCTCTTGGCGGCATAGACCATGGCCTCGACATCGGAGCGGACCGAGACGTCCGTGGTGATGGCGATCGCCGCGCTGCCGATCTCTCCGGCGACGCGTTCGGTACCCTTGGTATTGAGGTCGGCGACAACGACCTTCGCGCCCTCCTCGGCGAAGCGCTTTGCCATGCCCTCACCAAAACCGGAGGCGGCACCGGTGACGATCGCGACCTTGCCTTGGAGGCGGCTCATGATTTGGCTCGCCAGGTTGCGAAGCATGCGGCGCGGAATGAAGTCATCGAAAAATTCTCATCCATGATTGAACACGATCGTCTTGGTGGCAGACATGTCGTAGAGCGCCTCGAACCCTTTTTCGCGGCCGTGGCCGGAGCGCCTGAAGCCACCGAAGGGAAGCTCGACGCCGCCGCCGGCGCCGTAGGCGTTGACGAAGACCTGACCGGCGCGCACGCGCTTGGCAACGCGGTGCTGGCGGGCGCCGTCGAGCGTCCAGATTCCGGCGACGAGGCCGTAGTCGGTGGAATTGGCTAGCCGCACGGCCTCCTCCTCACCCTCGAACGGAAACAGCGACAGGACCGGCCCGAAGATTTCTTCCTGGGCGATCGGGGCATCCGGGGGGACATCACCGAACAGGACCGGCGCGAAGTAGTAACCACCCGATGGTGCGTCGTTGCTTACCGAACCGCGCGACAGAACCGGGATGCCGGCGGCCTCGGCGTCGGCGACCATGGCGGCGACGCGGTGGCGCTGCTTTGCACTGATCAGCGCGCCGAGATCGAGGTCGGCCTCGTGCGGGCCGGCGACGAGTTTTGAGAAGCGCTCGGCCAGGGCATTGGCCACGCGGTCATAGACCGGGCGCTCGATCAGCACGCGGCTGCCCGCCGAGCAGGTCTGGCCGCCGTTCTGGATCACCGCGTTGACGAGGACCGGCAGCGCCCTGTCGAGATCGGCATCGGCAAAGACGATCTGCGGCGACTTTCCGCCGAGTTCCATGGTGACGCCGCGGTTGTTGCGGGCGGCGGCCTGCTGGATCGCCGTGCCGGTGGCGGGCGAACCGGTGAAGGTGACGTAGTCGACACCGGGGTGGCCCGAGAGTGCCGCGCCCGCCGTGGCGCCATAGCCGGTGACGACATTGAAGACGCCGGCCGGAATGCCGGCTTCGAGCGCCAGTTCGGCGATCCGGATGGTGGTTAGCGAGGCGTCCTCGGCCGGCTTGACGACAAGCGTGTTGCCCATGGCGAGCGCGGCGCCGGCAACGCGGGCGAGAATCTGCAGCGGATAGTTCCACGGAATGATGCCGGCGACGACGCCATGCGGCTCGCGCAGCGTGAGCGCCGTGTAGCCTTCCAGAAAGGGAATGGTCTGGCCGTGGATCTTGTCACCGGCGCCGCCGTAGAACTCGTAATAGCGGATGGCGGCGGTGACATCGGCCCGGCCCTGGCGCAGCGGCTTGCCGGTGTCGCGCGATTCGAGTGCGGCGAGTTCGGTCGCGTTCTCTTCGACCAGCCGCGACAACCGGGTCAGCAGCCGGCCGCGCTCGAAGGCCGGCATCGCCGGCCACGGACCGGCCTCGAAGGCGTGGCGCGCGGCGCCCACAGCCAGGCCCACATCTGCCTCGCCCGAGGCCGGAATGGAGGCGAAAGCCTTGCCGTCGGACGGGCAAAGGACATCGATTCGCTCGCCCGAAAGAGCGTCCGCGTGCTTGCCATTCACCAGTTGCTGGAACGCACGGCCGTCGGCGACATCTGTCGAAATATGTGCACCCACCGCCGATTCTCCTTTGAATTTTGTCACAGGCCCGCTCTATGGTGCCACCGCCGAGCCGGCAGGACCAGTGGCTGGATCGGCATATGTGACACCTTGGCACTGGTCATTTTAAATCGATTTGATTATCTTGCTGCACTGCGGCATCAAGCGGACAAGCCATGACAAGCCAGATCATTCCAGTCGACCCGTTCGACTTCATCATCTTCGGAGGCACGGGCGACCTGTCCGAGCGCAAGCTCCTGCCGGCGCTCTATCACCGGCAGTGCGATCACCAGTTTTCGGAGCCGACGCGCATCATCGGGACCTCGCGGTCCAAGATGAGCGACGAGGAGTTCCGGACCTTTGCCAGAAAGGCGATCAAGGAGCATGTAAAGCCCGAATATATCGACAAGAAGGAACTGGACACCTTCCTGGCGCGGCTGAGCTACGTGCCCGCCGACGCCAGCAACGGCGAGGGTTTCGACAAGCTGAAAAAGGCGATCGGCGACAGCAAGGCCATCCGCGCCTTCTATCTGGCGGTCGCGCCGTCGCTGTTCGGCATGATCTCGAACCGGATCAAGGAGCACAAGCTCGTCACCGAGAACTCGCGCATCGTGGTGGAGAAGCCGATCGGCCGCGACCTCGCCTCGGCGAAGGAACTGAACGACCAGATCGGCGCCAATTTCGGCGAGCACCAGATATTCCGCATCGACCATTATCTCGGCAAGGAGACGGTGCAGAACCTGATGGCGTTGCGTTTTGCCAATGCGCTCTACGAACCCTTGTGGAACTCGGCCCATATCGACCATGTGCAGATCACGGTGGCAGAGACGGTCGGTCTGGAAGACCGCGTGACCTACTACGACAAGGCCGGCGCGCTGCGCGACATGGTGCAGAACCACATGCTGCAACTGCTGTGCCTCGTCGCCATGGAGGCGCCGCCCTCGATGGACGCCAATTCGGTGCGCGACGAGAAGCTGAAGGTGCTGCGCTCGCTGACGCGGGTGAACGGGCAGGAAGCGCCGAAGTCGACGGTGCGCGGCCAGTACCGCGCGGGCGCATCGGCCGGCGGCGCCGTGAAGGGTTATGCCGAGGAACTGGGCACCAAGGAAAGCAACACGGAAACCTTCGTGGCGCTGAAGGCCGAGATCGCCAATTGGCGCTGGGCCGGCGTGCCGTTCTACCTGAGGACCGGCAAGCGACTGGCCACGCGGGTGTCGGAGATCGTCATCGAGTTCAAGCCGATCCCGCACAACATCTTCGGCGACAGCGCCGGCAACGTCTCGCCCAACCAGCTGGTGATCCGGCTGCAGCCGGACGAGGGCGTAAAGCAGTACATCATGATCAAGGACCCGGGTCCGGGCGGCATGCGGCTCAGGCAGATCCCGCTCGACATGATCTTCGCGCAGAGCTTCGACGGGCGCTCGCCCGACGCCTACGAGCGACTGATCATGGACGTGATCCGCGGCAACCAGACGCTGTTCATGCGGCGCGACGAGGTCGAGGCGGCATGGGCCTGGGTCGATCCGATCCTCTCGGCCTGGGCCGACAGCCGGCAGGAAGCGCAGGGCTACACGGCCGGCACCTGGGGCCCGTCCGCCTCCATCGCACTCATCGAGCGCGACGGCCGGACCTGGCACGAGAGCAGTTGATGGGCGAAGAGATCCGGCCGGACCGGCGCATATTCGACAGCCGCGCGAAGCTCGCAAAGGCTCTGGCCGAGGCGGTGTCAAGGGTGCTTTCCGGCGCCATCGAATCGCGCGGAGAAGCGTTTCTCGCCGTCTCGGGCGGCTCGACACCCGGGCTGTTCTTCGCCGAGCTTTCCGGAATGCCGCTAGACTGGAGCAAGGTGACGGTGACGCTGATCGACGAGCGGCTGGTTCCGGCGTCTTCGCCCCGTTCCAACGCCGCACTTGCCATGGGCAAGCTGTTGCAGGGTCCGGCGGCGGCAGCACGCTTCGTCGGGCTCTACCAGGAGGCCGACAGCGCCGAACAGGCGGCGAAGCTCGCCGGCGAGGCGCTTCAAGAATTGCCCTGGCCGCTCGATGCGGCCATCCTCGGCATGGGAACGGACGGGCACACGGCGTCGTTCTTTCCCGATGCCGATAACCTCGAGGCGCTGCTCGATCCCGACCAGAAAGCGGTCGTCTTGCCCGTCCATGCGGCAAGCGCGGTGGAGCCGCGGCTGACGCTGACGCTCGCCACGATCGTCAAGGCGCGGTTTCTCGGGCTGCATATCGAGGGCGTCGAGAAGGGGGCCGTGCTGGACCGTGCCTGCAATGGCGAAGACCTGCCCATCCGGGCAGTCCTCGACCAGGCATCACGGCCGGTGCAGATATACTGGGCCGAATAGGCCCTCACATACATGTCCGGTTCGGAAAGGCTTCCCACTTTTCCGGGACATGCTGAACAAGGACGAGTTCGATGACGGCAAGAAAAGACATCGAAGCGATAACTGAACGCATTCGCGAGCGTTCCAAGCCGGCGCGCGGCCTCTACCTCGATCGCGTCGAGCAGGCGTCGCAGAAGACCGCCAACCGCAGCGTGCTTTCCTGCGGAAACCTGGCACACGGCTTCGCAGTGTGCAGTCCGACCGATAAGGTCGCGCTCAGCGGCGAGAAAGTACCCAATCTCGGCATCATCACCTCCTATAACGACATGCTGTCGGCGCATCAGCCCTTCGAGAATTTCCCGCAGACGATTAAGCACGCGGCACGCGAGGCCGGCGGCATCGCGCAGGTGGCCGGCGGCGTGCCGGCAATGTGCGACGGCGTCACGCAGGGCCAGCCAGGCATGGAACTGTCGCTGTTCTCGCGCGACGTGATCGCCATGGCGGCGGCCATCGGCCTGTCGCACAACATGTTCGACGCGGCGGTCTATCTCGGCGTCTGCGACAAGATCGTGCCGGGCCTGACCATCGCGGCGCTGACCTTCGGCCATCTGCCGGCGGTGTTCATTCCGGCCGGGCCGATGACGACCGGCCTGCCCAACGACGAGAAGGCGAAGATCCGCCAGCTGTTTGCCGAGGGCAAGGTCGGCCGCGCCGAATTGCTGGACGCCGAATCCAAGTCCTATCACGGCCCGGGCACCTGCACCTTCTACGGCACGGCGAACTCCAACCAGATGCTGATGGAGATCATGGGCCTGCACACGCCGGGCGCCTCCTTCGTCAATCCCGGCACGCCGCTGCGCGACGCGCTGACGCGCGAGGCGGCCAAGCGCGCACTGGCGATCACCGCGCTAGGCAACGCCTACACACCGGTCGGCCGGATGATCGACGAGCGGTCGATCGTCAACGGCATCGTCGGGCTGCACGCCACCGGCGGCTCGACCAACCACACGATCCACCTGATCGCCATGGCGGCAGCGGCCGGCATCGCCATCACCTGGCAGGACATTTCCGACCTGTCGGAAGCGACGCCGCTGCTGGCGCGCGTCTATCCGAACGGGCTGGCCGACGTGAACCATTTCCACGCAGCGGGCGGACTCGGCTTCCTGATTCGCGAGTTGCTCGATGCCGGGCTACTGCACGAGGACGTGCAGACAGTGTGGGGCGAAGGGCTGCGGCCCTATACTGTGGAGGCGAAGCTCGGCGGGGACGGCAGCGTGGTGCGCGAGCCAGCACCCGCAAAGAGCGGCGACGAGAAGGTGCTCGCCCCGTTCCCCAAGGCATTCCAGCCGACCGGCGGGCTGAAGGTTCTTTCGGGCAATCTCGGCCATGCGATCATCAAGACCTCGGCGGTGAAGCCGGAGCGACGGCTGATCGAAGCACCGGCGCTGGTGCTCGACAGCCAGCAGGCGTTGCACGATGCCTTCAAGGCCGGCGAACTCGACCGCGACCTCGTGGCCGTCGTGCGGTTCCAGGGACCGAAGGCCAACGGCATGCCGGAACTGCACAAGCTGACCACCGTGCTCGGCATCCTGCAGGACCGAGGACACAAGGTGGCGCTGGTGACCGACGGGCGCATGTCGGGCGCATCCGGCAAGGTGCCGGCGGCAATCCACGTGACGCCGGAAGCCGTTGAAGGCGGCGTGATTGGCAAGATCCAGAACGGCGATATGATCCGGGTCGACGCCGATGGCGGGCTGCTGGAAGTGCTGGTGGCGCCCGACGTGCTGGCGCAGAGAAGCTGCATCGTGCCCGATCTCTCGGATAACGAGCATGGCATGGGGCGTGAGCTTTTCGCCGGCTTCCGCGAACTTGTGGCGCGGGCAGACCAGGGCGCGAGCGCCTTCGGCATCGTATAAGTCCGCTGCTGAACCGGACAAACTAAGGGCGGCCCGAGGCCGCCCTTTTCATTTGGACTACAGCGAAGCTATTCGACGGTGACTTCGGCGCGGTCGCCGGCCGCGACGGTGGCGGTCGCTTCCTTCTTGCCGCTGTCGTCGGCCATCTCGGCGACGACGACATAGTCGCCGGCCGGAAGCGTCGTCTGGTGCTTCTCGTCATAGGCATAGCCGACCGACTTGCGGTTGCCCTCGATATCCTTCTTCGCCTCGAAGACCTCGATGTGCTTGGCTCCTGGTGCCGAGATGGCGAGAACGCCGGCGTCGAGGAAGGCCGTGATGTCTTTGGCCTCACCGGCGCGGATGTTGAAGGGGCGCTCGACCTCGGCCTGATCCATGCGCATCACGGCGACATAGTCGCCGGGCGGCAGGTCGAACTTGCCGTCAGGGCCGTAGCCATAGGCAACCTCGTCGCGCGTGCCGTCGACCTTGGCGCGTGCCTTGAGGATGCGGACCGACAGGCCGGACGCATCGACCCGGTCGCCGCCCTCGACATAGAAGGCGTTGAGGACGACGTGCCCGACGCCGACGACGACGTCCTTCTCGACGGTCTCACCGGCGGCAAGCTGCAGCGTCTCGGTGACCGCGCCCTGGCCGATCTTGACGGTGAGCTTCTGCTCGCCTGCCGGCAGGACGATCTTCGTCTCGCCGTAATTGGTCGCCGGGCCCGAGCCGCCGGGATAGTCGACGACGACGGTGGCCGATTCGCTGACGTCTCCGCCCTCGTGCGGTCGCGGCCGGACGATCAGCGTGCCGGCGTCGAGCACCAAGACCGGCGAGGCGGTGGACCCGGCCTCGATCTTTACCGGCACCTCGACGGCGGCTTCGCCGAGACGGGCGCGGACGATGTAGTCGCCAGGCTCGAGAGTGCCCTTGTAGGCATTGTATTCGGTGGCAAGGCGCTCGCCCTTCGAGCCATCGGCTTCGACCGCGTAGATCTCCCAGGCCTGGCCGTCATCGGCGAGCGGCGCGCCGCCGGCGACCATGACAAGGCTGGGCGCGAAATTCTGCGCAGGCTTCGCGGGCTCGGGTGCAGGTGCCGGCGCAGGCTCGGGGAGGGGCTCGGCGACAACTTCCGGTTCGGGTTCGGGCGCCGGCTCGGGCTCCGGTTCCGGGGCGGTGGTGACGGCCTCGGCGAGTGCGTCCTTCAGCGCGGCGGCATCGGATGCCTGCAAATACTTGCCGCCGGTATTCTCGGCGAGGCAGGCGACCTCCCTGCCCTCCTCCGCCGACAGGCCGAAGCCGAGCACGTGGGCGGTGAAGTCGACGCCGGCTTCCTCGAGCTCCTTGCCGAGCGCGCAGGGGTCGGCCTCGCAGGTCTCGATGCCGTCGGTGATGAGAATGACCGTGGATTTTTCCTCGGTGTATTTCAGCGACTCGGCGGCCTGCTTCACGGCGGCCGAAAGCGGCGTCTTGCCGAGGAACTTCATGGTGTCGGCGGCAGCGGTGATCGAGCCCGCGCTGTTGGCGACCGGCGGCACGATCAGCTCGATGTCCTCGCAGGAGCCCTTTTCGCGGTGGCCATAGGCCATCAGGCCGAGCTCCATGTCGGCGGGCACGCTCTGCAGCACGGTGCGCAGCGTGTCGCGCGCGATCTCGAGCTTCGGGGTGCCGTCGATCTGGCCCCACATCGAGCCCGACGCATCGAGCACGATGATGGCGCGGTCGGCGGCGGCGGCATAGGCCGACATGCAAAACAGGAGCGTTGCGGCAAGCATGCCACGTGAAATCTGCGCCAAGATCGTCTCCTCGTGAATCAGCCCGCCGTAGCGGCGAACGCTAGAGGAGGCTCCGGATGCTGGCAAGGCTGGATGGGGGCCAGATCTGCGTCGCGGCCATCAATAGGTGGTGCGGCGCTCCTCGCTCGGCGGACGGCCGAACTGCAGGCGGTAGCTCTGCGCGAAATAGGAATGCGAGGTGAAGCCGGTGGCAATGGCGACGTCGAGGATCGGCATGTTGGTCTGGCGCAGCAGCTCGCGGGCGCGCTCGAGCCTGAGCCGCATGTAGTAGCGGCCCGGCGTCACGGAGAGGTGGCGCAGGAAGAGCCGCTCGACCTGGCGTACCGAGAGGCCAGCAGACTTGGCGAGCTGCACGGCGGAAAAGGGCTCGTCGAGATTGTCGGCCATCAGCTCGACGATCTTGCGCAGCTTTTCCGACTTGCCCGACAGGTCGCGCTCAGGCCCGACGCGCTGGCGGTCGCCGGCCGAACGGATGCGCTCGTGCTGGAACTGGTTGGCGACGCCGTTGGCGAGGCCGGAGCCGAAATCGCCGCGCACGATCTCCAGCATCAGGTCGATCGAAGTAGTGCCGCCGGCGCAGGTGTAGCGCTTGCGGTCGATCTCGAAGACGTTGCCGGTGCATTCGATCTCGGGAAAGCGCTCCATGAAGCCGGCGCGGTTTTCCCAGTGGATGGTGCAGCGGTAGCCCTCGAGCTGGCCGGCCTCGGCCAGAAGATAGGAGCCGACCGAGAGCGCGCCGAGCGCGCCGCCGCGACGGCCCCAGCTGCGCAGGGCGCCCAGAATCTTGCTCTTGCCGGGAAACTCGGTGGTCAGGCCGACGGAGACGAAGAGAATGTCGACCGGCGGCAGGTCGGCGACCGCGTAGTCGATCTTGAGCGGCAGGCCGTTGGAGGCAATGACTGCCTCGCCGTCGGCCGAGACGGTGGTCCAGCCATAGAAGTCGCGCCCGAGCAGCCGGTTGGCCGAGCGGAAGGTGTCGATGGCCGCGGAGAGCGAAAACATCGAAAACTTGTCGACCAGCAGGAAGGCGAATTGCCGGCTGTCTTGCGTCGGTTCGGACATGACCGGCATGTCTACAGGAGAAGACATCTTGGGCAAAGCGGCAGCAGAAGGTCGGGTCAGAAGCTCGGGCGGGGAAGCCCAGCCTTCAACGAGGCAGAGACAAGCGTGTTGGCCATCAGGAGGGCGATGGTCATCGGCCCGACGCCGCCGGGCACGGGCGTGATTGCGCCGGCCTTTTCAGCCGCCTCGGCAAAAGCGACGTCGCCGACCAGCCTGGTCTTGCCCTCGCCTTTCTCAGGTGCCGGCACGCGGTTGATGCCGACGTCGATGACGGTGGCGCCCTTCTTGACCCAATCGCCCTTGATCATTTCGGGGCGGCCGACGGCGGCGACGAGGATGTCGGCGGTGCGGGCCAGCGCCGGCAGGTCCTTCGTGCGGCTATGCGCGACGGTGACGGTGCAGTTGGCGGCGAGCAGCAGGTTGGCCATCGGCTTGCCAACGATGTTGGAGCGGCCAACGACGACCGCGTTGAGGCCCGAAAGGTCCTTGCCACGCACGCGCTCTATCAGGAGCATGGAGCCGGCCGGCGTGCAGGGCACGAAGGCGGTCTCGAGCTCGCCGGTGCCGAGCTTGCCGACGTTGATAAAATGGAAGCCGTCGACATCCTTTTCCGGCGCGATGGTCTGGATGACCTTGCCCGAATCGATGTGGCCGGGCAGCGGTAGCTGAACGAGGATGCCATCGATCGAGGCGTCTGCATTGAGTTCGCCGATCAGCTTCAGCAGGTCGGCCTCGCTGGTGTCGGCCGGCAGCGTATGCTGCACCGACTTGAAGCCGCATTCCTTGGCCTTCTTGCCTTTCGATGCGACATAGACCTGACTTGCAGGATCCTCTCCGACAATGACGACGGCCAGTCCAGGCGCCGGTTGGCCGGCCGCAACCAGATCGGCGGTGAGACGCTTGACCGTCTGCACGACGTCCTCGGCAACCTGTTTTCCGTCGATGATCTCGGCCATGTTTCCCCCGGGCATGCTTTTACGTTGCGTCCCGCATAATGCCGATTCGGGCGACGGGCAATCGCGACTTTGCGGCGTCGCGTGCCGCGATAGCGAAACCGGCGCGGCGCGGCCATGCGTTTGCGGCCTAATCGCTGGACCTCGGCGGAGACGGTGGATAAACCGGAGGCCATGCGCCGCATGGGTGTGAAGAGGAGTTGTTACAGCATGACATCGATCCGCGTGTTGCTGGCCGGTTGCGGAAACATGGGCTACGCGATGCTTTCGGGCTGGATCAATTCCGGCAAGCTCGACGCGAAGGAAACGCTGGTCGTGGAACCGAACGCGGAGCTGCGCGAGCGTGCGGCGCGGCTGGGCAGCGTCGCCGTTGCGTCGGCAGATGACATCGCCGCCGACGTCGCGCCGGAGCTGATCGTCATCGCGGTCAAGCCGCAGGTGATCCGCGACGTGGTCGCCGGTTACCGGCGCTTCGCCGGCAAGACCACGTTCCTGAGCGTTGCAGCCGGAACCCCCATCGCTACCTTCGCAGAAATACTCGGCGCCGAGACGGCGCTGATGCGCTGCATGCCCAATACGCCCGCGGCCATCGGCAAAGGCATGATGGTGACCTTCTCCAACCCGCACGTGACGCCCGGCACCCAGGCGTTCGTGGCTGACTTGCTGTCAGCGAGCGGCGAAGTCGCGACGATCGACGACGAGGGGTTGATGGACGCGGTGACGGCGGTGTCCGGTTCGGGACCGGCCTATGTGTTCCACTTCATCGAGTGCCTGACGGCGGCGGGCGAGAAGGCCGGGCTTCCTGCCGAAACGGCCAAACTGCTCGCCATGCAGACCGTCTACGGTGCGGCTTCGCTGGCGGCGGAGAGCCTGGACGAGCCCGGCACGCTGCGCCAGCAGGTGACGAGCCCGAACGGCACGACGGCGGCCGCACTTGCCGTGATGATGGGCGGGGACCGGCTGAAGGTGCTGGTGGGCGAGGCGGTTGAGGCCGCGCGGGCAAGGTCGGTGGAACTCGGCAAGTAGCGCATCCTCCGCTGCCAGCCAGCGGGACCCGATGACGCGCCAGCTGGGTTATGAAAATTCACATAAAATTTAAATAGTGTTTTAAGTATTTCTACAGTTTTACCTTTACCACATTAACCATGGCGCGATGAATTCGTTGAATAATTAGCTTCCCGGCAGAGATAATGTAATATCTGGCGACCATACCAGATTCATTACTTGCTACTGCCTGCCGGCAGAAAACCGACCGGTGAAGCGATTTGGCGACGACACTTGAACCCACCGTGAAGAAATGGCCGACGAGCCTGCTCGGCGGGCTGCCGATCGCGCAGACGGACATGAAGACGTCCGCGCGCGGCTTCATCGTCGAGGCGCTGGAGCGGCGCGGCAGCGGCAGGCGTCCCTTTTATTCGACCTCGGCCAATGGCCAGGTGCTGGCGCTGTGCGGCAAGGACCCGGAATTCGTCAAGCTGATGCTGCAGGCCGACGAGATCCATGCCGACGGCATGCCGATGGTGCTCTATTCGCGGCTGTTCTCGTCAGCGCCGCTGCCCGAGCGGGTGGCCACGACCGACCTGGTGCACGAGGTGGCGCGGCTGGCCGAGATGGAGGAGCTGTCTTTCTACTTCCTCGGTGCCAGCGAGGAGGTCAATGCCAAGGCGGTCGAGGAGATGCGCAAGGCCTATCCGCGCCTGACCTTCGCGGGCCGGCGCAACGGCTATTTCAGCCGCGACGAAGAGGCAGGCGTGGTCGAGGCAATCAACGCGGCCAAGCCCGACATACTGTGGATCGGTCTCGGCGTGCCGCTTGAGCAGCAGTTCATCGAACGCAGCATTGACAGGCTGACCGGGGTGGGCGTGGTGAAGACGTCGGGCGGGCTGTTCGACTTCATTTCCGGCAAGAACCCGCGCGCGCCGCAATGGATGCAGGCGGCAGGGCTCGAATGGGTCTACCGGACGCTGCGCGAACCGCGCCGGCTGGGCATGCGCTACCTGACGACCAATCCCAAGGCGATCCGGGCGCTGATCCGCCACTCGGCCTAGGGGCCGCGAGCGTGTCCGGCCGGCCTTCCCGCCTGCTCTTCGCAGCGCGGCTGGTGCTGCTCGGCTGCATGCTGGCGCCAGGCCCTGCCCTTGCTGCCGAGCGCGACGCGCAGGCCTGCGCGGTGGCGGAAGGCTTCGCCAACCACGAATTGCTTTCGACAATGCGGCGCGGCGTCAACCTGCCCGGCTGGGACCATGAGGACCAAAGCCGGCGACCGAACGCGGCGCAGCTTTCCGCCCTGCACGAACGGGGTTTCCGCCACATCAGGCTGCCGCTCGACGAGCGCAAGCTCGACGGCGACGGGAGCGAGGCCTATCTTGACCGCATGTTCGAGCAGGTGATTTTCCTGCTCAGCCTCGACTACACGGTATCGCTCGACCTGCATGCCGGCAGCGCCATCGGCAGCACGCTGGAAACGGACCCGCAGAGAGGCGAAGCGAGGCTGGCGGCACTGTGGCAGGCGATAGCGGCGCGGGTGCGCTCGATCGACCCGCAGAAGCTGGCGGTCGAACTGCTCAACGAACCGGACGTCTCCTCGGCGATCTGGTGGAAGGCGGCAGGCAGGACGGCCGCGGCGATCCGCAAGATCCTGCCGGCGCACACCATCATTGTCGGCCCGGCCGGGCCGCAACGACACGAGACGCTGGCCGGGCTGCAGCCGCTCGCCGACCCGAACGTCATTTACGCGATCCACTACTACGACCCGTTTGCCTTCACCCACCAGGGAGCCGACTGGGGCGACGACGATGACCCGATAAGCCACCTGGAGGGCCTGCCGTTTCCGGCGAGACTGGCCGACCCCGCGATGCAGGAGAAAATCGCAGAGCTGGAGAAGGCGGGGCAACAGCGGGCGGCGACGGTGCTGCGTGATGCGCTTGATACGCCGTGGGACGAGGCCGGCATGGCGGGCGCCTTCGACACGATGCGCGACTGGAGCGTGGCGCACGACCGGCCGGTGATCGTCAACGAGTTCGGCGCGCTGTCGCATGTCGCGCCGCGCGAGGCGCGGCTCGACTGGCTCGCGGCGGTGCGGCGGCAGGCCGAAAAGCGTTGCATCGGCTGGACGCACTGGGATTTTCAAGACGGGTTCGGGCTGATCGACCCCGAAACCGGCATGCCGGACGCCGGCATCATGCAGGCGCTGACGCCCGGCGCGGACTAGGGCGTCCGACTCCGCGCCTCAGGTCGCCGGCCTGTGGAAGAAGACCTTGGACACGATGATCCATCGATCCTCATGCTTGAGAAGCGTCAGCGTGTCGTCAAAATGCATGCCGAGCCAGATGTCCTCGACCTGGACCGTGGCAACGTCGCCAACGATGGACATGGCGTTGATGACGTACCATGGCGACGGGTCAGGCGTGTCCACCGCCTCGTTGACCGCGGCGATGAAGCCGTCCCGGCTGTCCCACTCCAGCCCTCCACCGTAGTGGCCGATGATGGATGACTTCTCGTGCATGGCCGCACGCAGCCTGGCAGGGTCGTTGCGGCACATGCCTTCGACGTAGGATTTCACGACTTCCGAAATTGCGCTGTATTCCTGTGCGTTCGCCATGGCCCATCCTCCCCGGTCCGGCCCGTTTCGCTGCAGCGAGTTTATCCTGGTGCCGGGCCGATTCCCAGCGCTTCCGGCGGGCGGTACCACCAGTCGACGAAATCGGCTGCGGGCTTCAGCCGCGGGCGCAGCGTGTAGCCGTCGATCGCCTCGAACCGGCCATTGTAATTCAGCGTGTGAATGCGGCTGCCCGGCCAGGCGCCGCCGGCCGTCACGGTGCCCTCGCTCTGCTGGG
The DNA here is from genome assembly GCA_018823835.1 of Alphaproteobacteria bacterium. Classification (GTDB taxonomy): domain Bacteria; phylum Pseudomonadota; class Alphaproteobacteria; order Rhizobiales; family Rhizobiaceae; genus CAMYMG01. The sequence goes on from JAHJHT010000004.1 coordinate 202,150, forward strand.
CGAAGCCGTCGCCATCGAGTTGCTTGACACGCATGAAGCTCAGCGCCGCGCCATAGGTGCGGCGGCAGTCCTGCACCGGGCGGTATAGATTTCCGTCGCGGCTTACCATGTTGCCGGCGGGCCGCGCCGTTCTGTCGTCGACGAGCACCGGGTTGGCCGGGTGCGGCTGCCACGGGCCGAATAGGTTCTCGGACGACCACAGCGCCAGCATGTCGGAATAGCCGCCTGCGCCGTCGCGGACGACGGCTGTCATCCAGTAGAGGCCGCCATGCCGGATTATCGTCGCGTCGGCCGCCTCCACATCGTCGACCAGCACGGCGTGGCGCTCCCATTTCAGTGGGAAGCCGGTGCAGCGGTAGATCGGGATATCGAAATTGTTGGAGCTCTCTGGGATCATGTAGAGCTCGCCTTCATGCTCTATCAGGAACGGGTAAGAGAGATGCCAGGGCTCCTCCAGCACCGGCATGACGGGGCCAGGACGGCCCGCCTCGTCGAAGGCGACGACCGAAATGATGCCCTTTTCCGTCCTGTGGTGGAGGTCCTCGAAGAACAGGTAGTCTCGGCCCTGCCAGTGGAACGGAAACGGATCGGCGTAGAAGTGGTCGACCGGGTCGGCGAGCACGCTCCAGCGCGCGCCGGCGAGATCGCGGCGCGACCAGACATCGCCGCCGGGCTCGACGAAACGGTAGCCGACGCGCCAGTGCGAGCCGTGGCAGCAGAGACGGTAGGCGGCGCGGACGGCGGCGCGGGCAACGTTTTTCGCCATGTCGCGCGCGATGTCGGCGCGGCCGATGGAGCGGAACGGCGCGGTGATCTTCTGGTCGCGCAGCACGGCGTCGGCCGCAGGCGACAGCGATTTTAGGATGAGCGCGATGACGCGCGAGCCGACAGCCTCGATGCCGCCACCGATGCCTGATGCGGCCTCGAGGGAGGCGGTGCCGGCGGCGACGATGCGGGCCTCCTCGCGCGCGCCGCTGCGCTCGATGGCGATGGCCGGCGTGCCCTGGAAGAACAGGGCGGCGGCAAGAGCCGTCTCGCCGGGGTGGCCGTTGTAGAGCGGTCGCAGGCAAGAGGCCGGAAAGCTCGGCACTCCCTGGCGGGTAAGATTGATGACGAGGTCGGGACTCAGCCGGTCAGGGACGGGAGGGCGGTCGGCGAGTGCGGATGGCGGCAGACGGTCTGCGCCGCTCGCGCCATGACGACGCAGCACCATGCGCTCGAGCGACAGCAGCGTGTCGAGCGCGGAGCTCTCGCCGGGCGCGGGGTCGACCAGCCGGACATGGACCTCACTGCCCGGACGCTTCTCCAGCGCCTCGACCAGCCAAAGCACCCAGCGCGACAGCGCCGGACGCTCTACATGGATGAGAAATACGGCCGGTTCGGCAAGCGACACGGCGCTCACCGCTGCGAGGAGTGCAGCGCCATGGACTGCGGAGGCCGCGACACGGGGGCCGAACCGCCGCGGCCGAGGGCCTGGCCGATCAGCCCGGCGTAGGCGTCGACCATGCCGGCCACCGAATAGCGCGCGGCAAGGCGGCGACCGAGCACGACCATGCGCGCGGTCGCAGCGTGATCCTGGAAGACCTGGTCAATGCAGGCTGCGAAGTCGTCCGTGTCTGCGGCGTTGGCAAACAGCGCGCAGGGCTCACCGTCGACGTCGAGCACCTCGCGCAGCACCGGTAGGTCGTTGGCGACAACAGGCACGCCGGCCTGGGCGGCCTCGACGGCGGCGAGGCCGAAGGTCTCGGCGAGCGAGGGGAAGACGAAGGCGTTGAGACTGGCGAGGAAGAGACCGACCTTCTGCGGCGGCATGTCGCCGACGAGATGGAGCCGGTCGGAAACGCCAAGCCCATCGGCAATGGCTCGCAGGCGCTGCTCGTCCGGCCCCTGGCCGGCTATGGCGAGGTGGAGCGCCGGGCGTTCGGCAAGAACGGCGACTGCCGCGTCAAGCTGCTTCAGCGGATGCAGCCTTGCGACCGAGCCTATGAGCAGGACGCCGGGCGGCAGGCCAAACAGCGCGCGCGCCTCCTGGCGGCCAATCTCGACCGACTTGTCCTCGAAGCCGTGCGGCACGTGGGTGAGCAGGCGGCGATAGCGCGCCGGGTAGGACTGGAAGTTTCGCCAGGTCTCGTTGGAATTGACGGTGATGACGTCATAGGCGCCGAGAAGACCGAGAACGCGGTCGATACGGCGCGCTGCCGGGCTGACCGTGGCGGGTGCGGAGACGTGGTTGGCAATGACGACGGGCACGCCGGCAAGCCGACCGGCGGCGGCGCCAAAGATGTTGCCGTAGTGCTGAAAGGTCAGCAGCACGTCGGGCTGGATGCGGCGGATCATGCGCAGAAGCTTCCAAAGGAAGACCATGAACGAAACCGGGTTGCGCGGGCTGTCCTCGAGACAGAAATGCACGTTTGCCCAGCGGTCGAAAGCCGCCGTCTTGCGGTAGAAGAAGAGGTGGTGGACCTCGTATTCGGGCTCGCCGATGCGCTCGGCATGCGCAAGCCCCTCGCCGATGAGACGCGAAATCTCCTGCGCGCCGGCCATTTCGGCCTGCGTCTGGATGAACAGCAGCCGTATTGGCCCGGCCTTTTTCCGCTTACGCATATCCGCCTGTATTGTTTCGATCCGCTGCAACAAGACGCAAATCCCTCAAGAAAAGGTTGGCGGCCGGGCGAGAAGCCCGGTCCGGGCGCTGGCGCCGACGATCATGCCGGCGAGCGCCATGAACATGGCGAGCGCCAACGGGGCGAAATAGGCCTCTTCCTGGAACAGGCCGGTCACGGTCATCGCCATCAGTCCGAGTGCTGCGGCGGCGTGCAGATCATTGCCGGTCTTTTCGGCGATCAGCAGGATGCGCCAGGCGGTCCAGGCATAGGCGCCAATGACGGCGACTGCGAAGATTCCGGTCTGGTAGAGCAGCACGCCGACGGCGCTTTCGACCGCGAAGGGCGCGCGGCCGGCAGCCTGCGCGGCGGGCCAGTCGATATTGATGAATTCCGACGACAGGTTGCCGCCGGCGCCGATGCCGAGCCCGATTGGGTTGGCGAAAAACTCGAACAGCCCCCCCATCAGGCCGATGATGTGATAATCGCCGATCGAGAGGCCAAGCAGGATGCCGATCACCGCATAGGCCGCGAGCGCCAGGCAATGGCAGGTAAAGGCGAAGCGGGCGCCGAAGAGACGGAACAGGGTCCAGCTCATCCCGACCAGCAGGAAGAGGATCAGCGGTCCCTTGGCGCTGGTCAGGAAGAGCAGCACGAAGAGCAGGCCGGCGAGCATGACGCGACCGCGATATAGCGCGAAAGTGGCAAGAAAGCTCAGCGCATAGGCAAAGCTGATGGCGTGCATGTTGGGGCCGAAGAGCCGCATGATGCGGATGTCGTAGTCGGCAAGCAGCGGCGAGTTGAACAGCGTGATGGAAAAGCTGTCGAGCAGGCCGGTCTGGACGATTCCCGATTCCTGGAAGGCCTTGTCATAGGCCAGCGTGACATAGTTCGGGCCCTGCGCCCTTTCCCAATAGGCATAGCTGTTCGACAGTTCGAGCCAGAGGTCCCGCTGGAAGAACTCGACGAAGCCGCAGACCAGGACAAGCACGGACAGCACCGTCATCGCCTGGCCGAGCCGGATCGACTGGCGCACGAATGCCAGCATGCAGATCTGGAAGAGGAGCAGCGGGGTGACGATGTTGCGCAGGTAGATGACGGCAGTGATGCCATAGAGCGCGAAGCCGAGCAGGAAGTAGACGCCGAGCACGGCGAAGACACCTATCAGGACTTTAACGAAGGGGTCGAGCGCTCGGTTGCGCTGCTGCCAGCCGGCGAGGAAGGTCACCGTCGTCACCAGCCAGGTGACGCTCAGGAGCACGAAGTTGTAGCCGCGGATGATGTCAAAATCATCGTCGCTGACGATGTAGCCGGCGGCGAGCGAGACGAAGAAATTCTGGTATAGTAGCGCAAAGAAGATCGCCACTATGGCGATGGAGGGCATGCGCCACGCGCAGATGCCGGCGAGCAGTGCTGCCGAGAGAATGCCGAAGCCGGGGTGCAATATATGTGCAAATACCGGCAAGGCCGTCATGCAGACAGCAATGACCACGGTGAGAATGGCATTCGCGAAATTCGCGGCCGCCAGATCCACCGGGTGTGCCATGGCGCCATGCGTAACGCCGCCGGCGATGCTCGACACCTGCGTCATGCCCCGCTTTCAACCTGACCGTACAGTTTGAACTCCCGGTCCCGTTTTGAGGTCCGGAGGGAATATTCCCTTCCGGCGGGACACTACAGGGGCAATCTATCCGATTGGTTAACCGCCCGTTCAGCATTCCTGTTTACGGTTCGGTCATGTTTGGCCGCCTGCCAGGCGGGCGGCATTTTGCACAATTCGGTTGTCATTGAGGATCGGGGTAATGAGTTCGGAATGGGATCTGCCCGAATCGCGCCACCAAGAGGCGCGGCCGAGAACGGTCCACTCCCCGGCCGACTCCCTGCACAATTCAACAGTATTCGGGGCCCCCGAAACGCGCGGCACCGGCGCAATCGACCCTTTGGCGCTGTTCGGGTTCGTCTTTCGCAACATCGGCAAGATCGCGGTCATCGCCTTCATCCTGACGGCAATCGGCATCGTGGCGATCAGCTTCGTGCCCTTTCCATTCCGCGCCACTGCGACCGTCCTGGTCGATCCGCGCGACCAGCAGGTGACGCTGCAGGAAGACGTGCTGCGGTCGATCGGCAGCGACGCCGCCGTGCTGGAAAGCATGGTGCAGATCATGAAGTCCGACGGCTTCCTCCTGACCGTGATGCAGCAACTCGGCATGGCGGGCGATGCCAAGGCCAAGCTCAGCGAAGAGGAGCAGCTCAAGCTGCTGGCGAAGTTCAAGAAGGACCTGTCGGTCGAGCGCAAGGGCGCAACCTATCTGGTCGAGGTCTCCTACAAGGCCGACACGGCGCAGGAGGCGGCGCGCGTCGCCAACAGCGTCGCCAGCAGTTTTGCCGAGACCCAGAACGGCTATCTGCGCCAGGCCAACCAGGACGCGGCGCAGGCGCTTTCGGAGCGGCTCGTTGAACTGCGGCGCAAGCTGAACGCTTCGGAAAAGGCCGTAGCCGATTTTGCGGCGGAGCACGGCATTCTCTATGTCGACAGCGGAAACACGCTGGAGATGCGGCAACTGACCGAACTCAGCGCGCAGCTCGCGCTGGCCAAGAACGCAACGGAAGCCGCACGCGCACGCTATCAGGGCCAGATCGACGGCGGAGCCGGCGGCGCGGTGCTGAACGATCAGCGCAACGGCGAACCGGCCCAGCTCTCCTTCCTGCGTCAGCAGCGCGCGCAACTGATGCAGACGCTGGAACAGCAGAGCCTGACCTATGGATCGCGCCACCCGCGCATCGCGCAGACAAGGCAGCTGATCGCCGGAATCGAACGGCAGATCCGCGACGAGAAGCAAAGCCTTGCACGGCAACTCAAGGGCGACCTGGAAGTGGCCGAGGCGCAGCAGAAGAAGCTCGAGGCCGACATCGCCAAGCTGAGCTCGGGCGTAGTGCTGACCGACGCCGCCGAGGTGCGGCTGGAGGCGCTGCGGCGCGAGGCCGCAGCCGACCGCGATATCTACGAGAAGTTCCTGAGCCGCAACAAGGCGACCGACGAACTGGCGGCGATGAAGAGCGACAATGTGCGCGTCGTCTCGCCGGCCGTGCCGCCGCTGAAGTCGAGCCGGCCCTCGCTGACGCTGCTTGCGCCGGTGCTGGGCTTCCTGAGCGCCATTGCCGCCACAGTGATGCTGGCTGTGGCCGAGCGCGCCACGACGCCCGCAAGCCTGGCACGCGTGCCGCTGAGCCCCGGCGCGCCGCCGCCCTCGCCCGAGAGGAGCCGCATGACGCCAACGGTCGAGCGCGAGCAGCCAGACTTCACTGACCGGCCGGCGCGAAACGACCTTTTCGCAAGGCGGCAGGCGGGTGCCTCGCTGTTGATGCTGGCCAAGGACCGTGAGCCCGTGCGAAGCGCATTCGCAGAGCCGCAGGAGAGGCTCCCGACGAGAGCTTACCGCGACCGCCAGGCAGCCTCGCTGCTGATGATGGCCGAGACGATGCGGCGTCGGGCTGGCGAAGAGCTGCCGCGCGACCCGTCGCCTGCCGAACGACGTCTCCGCCGCCGCTGAAGGCGCCGCCCGACGTATCCGACTGCCGCATGATCATGGCCTCGGGGCAGGGTTACCGGGACCGTTAAGACTTCATTCAAATCCGTTCCTTCCGGTTAACGCCTCGTTAACCGGGGAGCGATCTTTACCGCCTGCGTTTACCCATTGCGACCACGATCCGGTTTATTGACGGCAAGGTTCCAGACATTGGCCTGATCGGCGATGAAGCCAGTTTCCAGGCGTTGGCGGAAACCATGATTCCACGGCCGGCGGCAGCGTGACGCATACGGAGCACGACAATGAATTCCATGGTGATGCAGGCGGATATCATCTCCAACTGGGAGGACCGTCATGAGAGCCTGTTCGGGGTTGAACTCGTCAAGCTGAACCATCGCCTGATCGATTCAGGCCTGTTCTCGCGCGAAGCCCTCGGCAGGGTGATCGAGCGCTGCCCAAGCGAGCATCTGGGGCTGCGCGCCATGGGCACCGAGATCGACGATCCGAAGCGGATGGAAGGCGAGCTCGGCAACGCCAGCGGCATGGAGGCCATCGAGGCGATCGAAAAGGGTCGCATGTGGATGAACATCCGCCGTGTGATGGACTGGGCGCCGGAATACAAGACCTTGCTCGACGAGGTGTTCGGCGAATTCGAGGCGCGCATGCCGGGCTTCAAAACATTCAAGCGCAATCTCGGCGTGCTGATCTCCTCGCCCAATGCGAACGTCTTCTACCACGCCGACATCCAGGGCCAGTCACTGTGGCAGATCGAGGGATCGAAGAGCGTCTACATCTATCCGCGCTCGGAAATTTTCATCACGCCGGAGAATGTCGAGAAGATCCTGCTGCGCGAGACCGCCGAGGACATGCCCTACGAAAACTGGTTCGACGACTATGCGACGCATGTCGACCTGAAGCCCGGCGAGATGGTGTCCTGGCCGCTCTATGCGCCTCACCGGGTCAAGAACCACGACTGCCTGAACATCTCGGCGACGATGGAGCACTGGACGAGGCAAATCTGGAATTCCTACGCCGTCCACTACGGCAACGGCGTTCTGCGCCGCACACTTGGTCTCAAGAACAGCTCGACGCGCGACCACGGCCTGCATGTCTATCCGAAGGCTGCAGCGACGTTCCTGTGGAAGAAGCTCGGCAAGCAGATCACCGGCGACGTTGTGAAACAGCGGGACTTCCGCATCGATGCGAAGTCGCCCAACGGCCGCGCGAGCCTGCGCTGAACGCGCTGCCGCCCATAGCGAGGAGCATCGCGATGCTGTCAGTCGCCGGGGCGGACATGCGGCTCGACCTGACCGTCTCGCTTGAGCCCGGTTTCGACTTCCTTTCCGCCGAATATGCGGGATTCTACTCTGCCGACCGGGCGACTGCCTTCCAGGCGCCGCTATGGATGGCGATGATCCATTCCCGGCTGGCGGGCGGCCTCAACGCCACACAGCAGACACTGACGCTACGCAACCGCGCCGATGGTGCGCTGGTCGCCGTCATACCGCTGGTGCTGCAACGCTCGAAGGGCATCCGCCTGCTGCGCCCGGCCGACTTCGGTGTCTGCGACTACAACTCGATCGTGGCCGATCGCAACATGCTCGGCATGATCGCAGCCGACGCGAACCTTGTCGCGGAGCTCAACGCCCTGGTTTCAGGCGCGGACATCCTGATGTTCCGCAAGGTGCGCGAAGACGATTTCGATATCGGCCGGCTGTTTGCCGGATCGACGAGCACGCCAGCAGAGAATGCCGCCTATCACAGCACGGTGGGCGACGATTTCGACGCCTGGCGCAGCCGCACGATCCGCAAGAAATTCTCCAAGGAGCTCGGCCGGCTGCAGCGCCAGATGGAGCGCGAATTCGGCAGCTACGAGCATCGCGCGGCGGCGAACGAGGACGAGATCCGCAAAGCCTTCGACTTCCTGCGCGCCTCGCGCAGCGGACGCTTCGAGGACGACCTGCTGCAGAGCGACCTCTATTTCGAGTTCTATCGCGACTACGCGATTGCGGCCGCCGAACGCGGCGAGGCTGTCACCTATGTCAGCTATGTAGCCGGCGAGCCGGTGGCGGTGCTGTTCGGCCTGGTCGGCGACGGCGAATTCCACGCCGTGCTGATCGGCTCGGACACGCAGCGTTTCGGCCGCAGTTCGCCCGGCACTCAGATCATCTACCAGATCATCAAGCGGCGCTTCGAGGAGGGTTTCCGGAGCTTCGACATGGGTCTCGGCAATAGCGGCTACAAGACGCATTTCCGCGTCGAGGAGACCGCGCTGCGCAACCATACGAAGACGTTCTCGATGGCCGGCTACGCGATGGCGACGGTATACCACCACGCCAAGCCTGTGAAAAACCTGCTCAGGAAGTTCGTGCCGAATGTCCGCTGATCACCCGCACAAAACGCCGGGCGCCGAGGCCGACGGAATTGCCGCCCGAGTCGGCAGACTGGCGCGCAACCCGGCGCTGCGCGGCATTGCCGGCGTGTTCGTCATGAAGAGCTCGATCATCGTGTCGAACTTCCTGCTGATCATGGCAGCGGCACGCGTGCTCGATACCGAGCATTTCGGCATCTATTCGATCCTGTTCTCGGCGGTCGGCCTGTTCTGCATCGTGGCGACCTTTGGCCAGCAGGTCTCGGTGATGCGCTGGTGGAACGAATACACCGCCGCCGACGACCCCGCACTGCTGAAGGGCGCGCTGCGCTTCAGCTTCGCGACCTGCCTCGCCGGTTGCGCGATCGTGGCGGCAGGTTTCTATTTCTGGGCAGCCTCCAACCACGCAATGATGCTGGCAGCCGCTGTGACGCTGTTCATGGTCGCGCAGGCCTCGGTGCTGACCACGGCGCACCTCGTGCGCACGGCGGTCGGCGTCGGCGCGGGAGATGGCTTCGGTAATCTGCTCGTCGTGCTGCCGGCGCTTTCCTACCTGGCGTTCTGCCTGGCGACCGGCACCGCTGCCGATGTGAGCACCGTATTCTTCCTGTTTTCGGGCGGCGCGATCACCGCGATGCTGCTGCATTTCCTGTTCATGCGGCGTCGTATCCACGCGCTCTATCCCGACTTTGCCGCCATCGAACCCCGGCATGACCGGGCGAGCTGGCGGTTGCGCTCGTTCAAGCTGTGGATCTCCAACTGCCTGGAGGCCTCGAACCAGTATCTCGACGTGCTGATCATCGGCTACCTGATGAGCCCGACGATCGCCGGCGCCTATTTCGTCACGACAAGGCTCGCCAACGCATTCGCTACCGCATCCGACACGATGCACATGTTCTCGACGCGTCACATTCCCGACCTCTACTACCGCGGCGAGTTCAAGCAGCTGAACAGCCTGCTGAATTCGGTTGCCGGCATCACGCTGGCGGTGGTGGTCGGCGGCATGGTGGTGATCCTGGCCGGCGGTCACTTCTTCCTGATGGTCTTCAACGAAGCCTACGTTCCCTACTACCCGGCACTGGCGCTGCTATGCTTCGGCACTGCGGCGATCGCGGCCGCCGGACCGTCGGGCTCGATCCTGATGCTGACCGGCCACGAGGGGCGCTACCTGAAGATCATCGCGCTGTCGGTGCTGATCCGCGCGGTCGGCTTCTTCACGCTGATTCCGGGCTTCGGCATCATGGGCGCGGTGTCGGCGACGACGATTTCCTTCATCTTCATGGCGGCGATGCTGCGCCATTCCTCCAAGTCGCTGACCGGGCTCGACGGCTCCGTGCTGCGGCTGGTGGGCACGCGCGGCGAGCCGGCCTACGCGTCGCCGGCGGAGTAGCCGCGACGAAACGCATGATTTCCCAGAAGGCCGGGGATCTCCAACCCCTGCCCCCACCTCGAAGAGTGGTGCAAAGAGGATGTACATCGAGATCGTCAGACCCGCAGACCAGCGCCTGAGCGCCAGCGTCGCAGGCGATTTCAACTTCCTGTCGCCGGAATACCGGGCGCTGTTTGCGGCAAGCGGCGCGACCGCCTTCCAGTCGCCGCTGTGGCTGGACTCGCTCTACGCGGTGCTGGCCAGGCGGATGGGCGCGCGCCCGCACGTCGTGACGCTACGCGACCGCGCCGGGCGGCTGAGGATGGTGATCCCGCTGGTGCTGCAGCGCGCGGCAGGCATCAACATTCTGCAGCCGGCCGACCTCGGCGTCTCCGACTACAACGCCTTCGTCGCCGACAAGGCGACGCACGAATTGGCAGCCTCCGACCCGGACCTGATCGGCCAGACCAGGCAGTGCCTTGCGCCAGCCGACGTGCTGATCTTCCGCAAGATCCAGCGCTGCCCGAAGTCGGTAGCGGCACTCTTCAGGGGCACCGAGACGCTGAACGACAATGCCGGCTACGAGCTCGCACTCGGCGTCGGTACGTTCGACGAGTGGCAGAAGACGGCGCTGAAGAAGAAGTTCCGCAACGGGATACGACGCAAGCTGCAGGGGCTACAGGAAGCGCATGGCAGCGTCGAAACAGTGACCTTCAGCGACAGGGCCGACATCGAGCGTGCCATCCGCTTCATCCGCGACCTGCGCACGGCGCGCTTTGCCGACGACATATTGCACAACGAGGCCTATCTCGACTTCTACACCCGCGTGGCGGTGATGGGAGCTGAATCGGGTGAGGCGGTGACGTCCGGACTGCTGGTCAACGGCGAGCTCGTGTCGGCCGACTTCGGTATTGTCAACGACAACGCCCACCACGCCATCCTTTGCGCCTCACGCATAGACGAATACGGCCATTATTCGCCGGGGCTGCAATCGCTATTCGCGATGATAAGGCGCAGCCACGAGAACGGCCGGGCGCGCTTCGACTTCGGCATCGGCAAGACGCGGCAGAAGAGCGATTTCGGCTCGACCGAAATCCCACTCTACAACCTGACCGTTGCGCGCAGCATAAAGGGCAAGGCGGTGTCGCTGGTCTACAACCAGGCCAAGCCGCTGAAGACCCTGCTGAGACGCATCGACGGGCGCCTGCGCTAGCCGCGGCCAAAGGGCGGCGGCTCAGTCTGTGCGCTTGCCCGAACCGTCGAACCAGTGGAGCTTTTCGGGACGGACGATGACGCGCAGTTGGTCGCCGGGCCTTGCCTTGGCGCGACCGGCAACGCGCACGACGATCTGCGAGCCCGCGGCGGCGCAATAGAGGAAGCTGTCGGCGCCGACCGGCTCGACCGCCTCGACCTCGGCAGCCAGCGTCAGCGCGCCGGAAGGCACGTCCTCGTCGAAGGCGACGTCGGCGTCCTCGGGGCGGAAGCCGAAGGTGGCGGCGTCCTTGTGGCCCTCGGCAGCGTCGACCGCCGACCCGTCGGCGAAGGAGAAGCCGCCGCCCTCGCCCCTGGTGACCGGCAGCAGGTTCATCGGCGGCGCGCCGATGAAGCTCGCGACGAAGGTCGAGGCGGGCTTCTCATAGATGTCGAGCGGATCGCCGACCTGCTCGACGCGACCGGCGTTCATCACCACCAGGAGATCGGCGAGCGTCATCGCCTCCAGCTGGTCATGGGTGACGTAGACGCTGGTGACGCCAAGCGAGCGCTGCAGGCTCTTGATCTCGATGCGCATCTGGCCGCGCAGCTTGGCATCCAGATTGGAAAGCGGTTCGTCGAACAGGAAGACCTTCGGGTTGCGCACGATGGCGCGGCCCATGGCGACGCGCTGGCGCTGGCCGCCCGACAGTTCGCGCGGCCGCCGCTCGAGCAGCGGCGTGAGTTCGAGTTTTTCGGCGGTCTCGCGCACGCGCCGGTCGATCTCGTCCTTCGGCGTGCCGCGGTTGCGCAGGCCGTAGGCCATGTTGTCGTAGACCTTCATGTGTGGGTAGAGCGCGTAGTTCTGGAAGACCATGGCGATGTCGCGTTCGGTCGGACCGATGGCGTTGACCACCCTGTCATCGATCGAGACGGTGCCGGCGGTGATCGACTCCAGGCCGGCGATCATGCGCAGCAGCGTGGACTTGCCGCAGCCGGACGGACCGACAAGAACGCAGAGCGCCTTGTCCGGAATGGCGATGGAGACGCTTTTGACGGCTTCGACGCCGCCCGGATAGACCTTCCTCACATCGTTGAGCGTGACGGTTGCCATTATTTCTCCGTATCGACGAGGCCGCGGACGAACCAGCGCTGCATCAGCACGACAACCAGGATCGGCGGCACGATGGCGAGCATCGAGGTGACCATGACGAGGTGCCATTCGGTGTCGGCATCGGCAAAGGAGATCATCTTCTTCAGGCCGATGACGATGGTGTTCATGTCGTTGGAATTGGTGACCAGCAGCGGCCACAGATACTGCGTCCAGCCGTAGATGAAGAGGATGACGAAGAGCGCCGCGATGTTGGTCTTGGACAGCGGCAGCAGGATGTCCTTGAAGAAGCGGAACGGGCCGGCGCCGTCGACGCGCGCCGCCTCGACCAGCTCGCCGGGAATCGTCAGGAAGAACTGCCGGAACAGCAGCGTTGCGGTCGCCGAGGCGATGATCGGGATGATCAGCCCGGCATAGGTGTCGATCAGATGCAGGTCGACCATGACCTTGTAGGTCGGCAGGATGCGCACTTCGACCGGCAGCATCAGGGTGATGAAGATGAGCCAGAAGAAGGTCATGCGGAAGGGAAAGCGGAAGAACACAATGGCATAGGCAGAGAGGATCGATATGACGATCTTGCCGATGGCGATGCCGAGCGCCATGACCGTGGTGTTCCACAGCATGGTGGCGACCGAGACGCCGCCGATGCGGCCGATGCCGCCGAACAGCGCGGTGGAATAGTTCTCGATGAAGCGGTCGCCAGGCAGCAGCGGCAGCGGCGGCCGCAGGATGGTCTGCAGCGAATGGGTCGACGCCACGAAGGTGTAATAGATCGGGAAAGCGACGACGAGGATGCCGAGCACCAAGAGGAGGTGCGCAATGACGGTGCGGACGGGTGTGTTCTCGATCATGCCGGCCTACCCATAATGCACCCGCTTCTCTACGAATCGGAACTGGAAGACGGCGAGCGCGATGACGATGATCATCAGGATCACCGACTGGGCGGCGCTGTCGCCGAGGATCAGGTTCACGAAGCCATCATTGTAAAGCTTGTAGACCAGCGTCTCGGTCGCCTTGCCGGGGCCGCCGCCGGTGACGGCGTGGATGATGCCGAAGGTGTCGATGAAGGCATAGGTGGTGTTGATGACGAGCAGGAAGAAGGTGGTGGGCGCCAGCAGCGGAAAGACGATCGTCCAGAAGCGCTTGGCCGGTCCCGCGCCGTCAATGGCGGCGGCCTCGATCAGCGTCTTCGGGATCGCCTGCAGGCCGGCGACGAAGAACAGGAAATTGTAGCTGATCTGTTTCCACGAGGCGGCGGCGACCACGAGGACCATGGCATCGGTGCCGTTGAGCAGCGGGTCCCAGGCGATGCCTAGCCAGCGCAACCCGTAGGCCAGCGTGCCGATCGAGGGATTGAACAGGAACAGCCACAGCATGCCGGCAATGGCCGGCGCGACGGCATAGGGCCAGATCAACAGCGTGCGGTAGATGCCGCGGCCGCGCACCACCCGGTCGGCCATGACGCCGAGCAGGAGCGCCGTGGACATCGCGACGAAGGCGGTGGCGACCGAAAAGACCGCCGTGACCTTGATGGAATTGAGATAGGAGGGGTCCGACAGGACGCGCTCGAAATTGTCGAACCAGACGAAACTGGAATTCAAGCCGAACGGGTCCTCGCGCAGCATCGACTGATAGAGCGCCTGGCTCGCCGGCCAGTAGAAAAACACCAGCGTGATGGCAAGCTGCGGCGCGACCAGCAGATAGGGCAGCACCTTGTTGGGAAATACCACGCGTGGAGTCAGGACATCCTCCGATCAGCAGGGTGCCCCGCGCTGGGATGCGCGGGGCGATTGTCGTTGGTGACGGCCGGGATCAGTTGCCGATGGCCTGCTGGATCGCCGCGTTGCCGCGCGACACGATATTGTCCATCGCCTGCTGTGCCGTCTGTTCGCCGGCGAGCAGCTTCTCGAACTCCTCGTTCTCGATGTCGCGGACCTGCGGCAGGTTGACGAGGCGAACGCCCTTGGAGTTGGCGGTGGGCTCCTTGCCCATCATCTGCGTGATGGGCGTCTCGCGGCCGGGGTTCTTGTCGTAGAAGCCAGACTTCTTGGTCTCCTCGTAGGCAGCAAGCGTCACCGGCAGATAGCCCGAGACCTGATGCAGGCGCGCTTGGACTTCGGTCTGCGACAAGAAGGTGAAGAAGGCCGCGACACCCTTGTATTCCTCGTCGGACTTGCCGCCGAAGACCCACAGGCTGGCGCCGCCGGGGATGGTGTTCTGCGGCGCGTTCGGGGCTTCCGGCTCGTAGGGAAGCTGGCCGATGCCGTAGTTCATGCCCGACTTCACTATGTCGCCGAGACCGCCGGACGATTCGGTGAAGATGCCGCATTCGCCGGCGAGGAAGATCTGCTTGGCCTCCGAGGTGCGACCGCCATACTTGAAGGTGCCGTCCTTGGCGAGATCGGCGAGTTCCTGGAAGTGCTTCACGAAGAGCGGCGAGTTGAGCGAGAGCTCGACATCGGTGCCGGCCAGTCCGTTTTCCTGCGTACCGTACTGCAGGTCGTTCCAGGCGGCGAAGTTCTCGGTGTGAATCCAGGTGAGCCAGGTCGAGGTGTAGCCGCAGGGCGCAGCGCCGCTTGTCTTGATCTTCTTTGCAGCGTCCCAGACTTCCGGCCAGGTCTTGGGCGGATTGTTCACGTCGAGGCCGGCCTTCTCGAAGATGTCCTTGTTGAAATAGAGGATCGGCGAGGAGGAATTGTAGGGGAAGGACAGCATGGTGCCATCGGGCTTGGAATAGTAGGCCACGATGCCCGGCAGGTACTGGCTCTTGTCGAAGGCGGTGCCGCCCATGGAGAGGATTTCGGCAACCGGCTTGACGGCTCCCTCGGCGGCCATCATGACGCCGGTGCCGACGTCGAACACCTGCATGATGTGCGGCGGCTGCTTGGCGCGGAAGGCGGCGATGCCGGCATTCAGCGTCTCGGGATAGGTCCCTTTAAAGACCGGAACGACCTTGTAATCGCTCTGGCTCTCGTTGAACTCCTTGGACAATGTTTCGACGACTTCATTGTTGGCGCCGGTCATGGCGTGCCACCAGGAAATCTCGGTGACAGCAAAGGCAGAAGTCGTGGACAGCAACGTGATGGTGGCAGCCAGTCCGGCCGCAAGGCGTTGAAACGACATGTTTCTCTCCCGTATGTGGTTGGCGAGATGGGGGTGTCTCGCGACGGGGAGTATCTTTCGATTGTGACAGATCGACAATCGTTTTGTTGCGGTTCCATGAAGTTTCCCGTCGCCCAGACGGGCCTGTCGCGACCCGCTGCTTAGCCGGCACAAGACTAAAGCTACGGCAGCTGCGGCGGGGACCGGATCCGGCCCTGACGGCGGACTGTCAGCATCGTGGGAACCTCCGACGGCCGGACCGGTTATTCCGGGCGTCACGGAGGTTCAAGCGACATGCGGATCATGACAGGCGGCTCGGCCACCGGCGGCGGTGGCGGCATATCGGAGGCTGCCGAATATGCCCGGCAGGCGGACCTGACCTATGTCAGCGACGCCGAGCCCGGCATCGGGCGTCGGCGGCGCGGCAAGGGCTTCGGCTACGAGCAGGCCGACGGCAGCCCGGTGCGCGATGCCGCAACGCTCGACCGCATCCGCATGCTGGCGATTCCGCCGGCCTGGACGGACGTCTGGATTTGCGCTGACGCCGACGGCCACCTGCAGTCGACCGGGCGCGACCAGCGCGGCCGCAAACAGTACCGCTACCATGAGCGCTGGTCGGCGAGCCGCGACGAGGTGAAGTATTCAAGCCTTGCCGAGTTCGCGCGCGCCCTGCCCGCCATCCGCGAACGGCTTGACCGGGACCTGCGCCGGCGAGAGTTGCCGCGCGAGCGCGTCGTAGCCTCGATCGTCTGGCTGCTCGACAACACGATGATCCGAGTCGGCAACGCCACCTATGCGCGCGACAACAAGAGCTTCGGACTGACGACGCTGCGCAACCGGCATGTCGTGGTCGAGGGCTCGCGGCTGCGCTTCGCCTTCAAGGGCAAGTCGGGCAAGGAATGGAACCTGAAAGTGACGGACCGACGGATGGCCAAGATCATCCGCGGCATCCAGGAACTGCCGGGGCAGCACCTCTTCCAGTACGTCGACGAGGAAGGCGACCGCCGCGTGGTGCGCTCGCAGGACGTCAACGCCTATATCCACGAGGCGGCCGGCAACGGCTTCAGTTCGAAGCACTTCCGCACCTGGGGCGGCACGGTAACCGCGGCGTCGCTGTTTGCCGGTACGGGATTGCCCGAGACCAAGCGGGAACGGGCGATGACGATGAACGCGGTGATCGACCAGGTGGCCGGCCATCTCGGCAACACACGCACCGTGTGCCGCAACTGCTACATCCACCCACGAGTGATGACGTCCTGGGAGGAGGGCCTGCTGGCGGAGGAATTCGCACAGGCGCGCCGCTCGCGGCGCAAGCCGGTGGAGGGCCTGGAGGAGGAAGAGCTGCTGGTACTGCGCTGGCTGGAAGCGTGCAACGGCGCCTGATCGGTGCCTCAGAGCATGTCGTATTCGATGAAGCCGGTCCGGCGGGCGATGCGGTCATAGAGCCTGCGGCCAACGGTATTGGTCTCGTGCGTCATCCAGTAAACATTCGAAACGCCGGCCCTGGCAGCCGACGCATGCACCGCCTCGATGAGCGCGCGGCCGACGCCGGTCCCCCTGACTTCCGGGGCGGCGAAGAGATCCTGCAGGTAGCAATTGTTGGCGATCGCCCAGCAGGAGCGGTGGTAGAGATAGTGCACGAGGCCGACCGGCTTGCCGTCGATGATGGCGAGCAACCCCTTCGGCTCGAACTCCCCCTTCTCGAACAGACGCTGCCAGGTGAAGCGGTAGACATCCTCCGATACCGTGGTCTCGTAAAATTCGAGATAGAGCGTCCACAGCCGGCGCCAATCGGCATTGTCTGACAACTCAAGCGGTCGGATCGTGATGTCGGCCATGCATCGTCTCCCTCAGTCTGAGGCATTTGATAGCCCGGGGACGCGGCGAACGGAATGGGCAGGGCACGGAATCCGATACCCAGTTGGGGGCCCTGCCAACGATTTCGGTTTAACTATTGCATTTTTCTGCAATGATAATAGGTCTTGCGACAAGGATGGCACGCACGGCGGAACAGCCGCAGGCGGGCCGCGTTCCGCCGACAGCAACCAGCAAAACCCGGAGGCCGATACATGCAACAACCACAGGTCAAAGGATTCTTCGACAAGCGCACCTTCTCCATCCAGTATGTCGTCGCCGATCCGGCAACGAAGAAGTGCGCGATCATCGACCCGGTGCTCGACTTCGACGAAAAGTCCGGCGCGACGGCCACGATCAACGCCGATGCCATCCTCGACTATGTGCGCGAGCAGGGTCTCGAAGTCGAATGGATCCTCGACACCCACCCGCATGCCGATCATTTTTCGGCCGCCCAGTACCTGAAGGAAATGACCGGCGCGCCGAAGGCGATCGGCACCAAGGTGACCGAGGTGCAGAAGCTGTGGAAGGGTTTCTACAACTGGCCGGACTTCCCGGCCGACGGCTCGCAATGGGATCGCCTGTTCGCCGATGGCGAGACCTTCACGGTCGGCTCACTTCCCGCCAAGGTAATGTTCTCGCCCGGCCATACGCTGGCCTCCATCACCTATGTGGTCGGCGACGCAGCCTTCGTGCACGACACGCTGTTCATGCCCGACAGCGGCACGGCGCGCGCCGACTTTCCGGGCGGCAGCGCCAAGCGCCTGTGGCAGTCGATCCAGGAAATCCTGGCGCTGCCGGACGAGACGCGCGTCTTCACCGGTCACGACTACCAGCCGGGCGGTCGCGAGCCGCAGTGGGAATCGACGGTCGGCGAGCAGAAGGCGACGAACTCGCATATGTCGAAGTGCAAGAGCGAGGCGGAATTCGTCGCCGTGCGCGAGGCGCGCGACAAGACCCTGCCGATGCCGAAGCTGATCCTGCACGCGCTGCAGATCAACATGAATGCCGGCGTGCTGCCCGAGCCCGAGGCGAACGGCAAGCGCTACCTGAAATTTCCGCTCGACCTTCTCTCCGGGGCATCGTGGGGGTAGCGCCGTGAAGCTCGACCTCGCGCCCGAGACGCGCGACATGGTGGAAAGTGCGGGCGACGCGGCCACCTTCCTGAAGCGGCTGGCGCATCGCAGCCGGCTGATGATCGTCTGCGCGCTGGTCGATGGCGAGCGCTCGGTGCGCGACCTCGAGGACACGCTGGGCATACGCCAGCCGGGACTCTCGCAACAGATCGCCGAACTCAGAGAGGCCGGGTTCATCGTCGGCCGCAAGGAATCGAAGTCGGTCTTCTACCGCCTCGCCGACGGCCGCGTGTCGGAATTCATCGGACTCATGCACCGCATGTTCTGCGAAGTGCCGCAGGACAGGAAATCCCCTCCAACGCAAAGAACATCGACATGACAGAATTCACGCCCGTGGCCTCGCTCGTCGGCGGCGCCCTCATCGGCCTGTCGGCCGTTCTGCTGATGCTCTGGCAGGGCCGCATTGCCGGCATCAGCCTGATCGCCAGCAGGCTGATGCCCTCCTACAGCGACCGCGCCTTCCTGTCGCGTTTCGGCTTCGTGCTCGGCCTGGTGGCCGCACCGCTCGCCATGGCCGCCGTGACCGGCACGGACATCGTGCAGACCGTATCATCCAACATGGCGCTGATGGCCGTCGCGGGACTGCTGGTCGGCTTTGGTTCGGTCTACGGCAATGGCTGCACCAGCGGCCACGGCGTCTGCGGCCTCTCGCGGCTGTCGACGCGCTCCATCGTGGCGACCGCCACCTTCATGGCGACGGGCATCGTCACCGTGTTCATCGTCCGTCACGTGATCTGAGGAGCCAGGCATGACCTTCATCGTCAATCTCGGCCTCGGCCTCCTGTTCGGCCTCGGCCTCGTCATTTCCGGCATGTCCGACCCCGCCAAGGTGCTGAACTTCCTCGACCTCGCCGGTTCCTGGGATCCCTCGCTCGCCTTCGTCATGGGCGGCGCAGTGGTCGTGACCTTCATCGGCTACAGGCTTGTGTTCAGACGCGACAGGCCGATCACCGGCGACAGCTTCCACATCCCGACCCGCAAGGACATCGACGGCCGCATCCTCACGGGGCCGGCGATTTTCGGCATCGGCTGGGGCCTCGGCGGCTTCTGCCCGGGACCGGCGCTGACGGCGATCGGCCTTGCGGCGCCCGGCACGCTTGTTTTCGTGCCGGCGATGTTCGCCGGCATGTGGATTGCCAGGACGCTCGCCGACAGGCCCGCCGTGCCGCAGCCAGCCTGACGATAGGGAAGCCGATGCCGCGGACGGGTGCAGCCCGCTACCTGCCGATCCTCGACTGGGGCCGGCGCTACGACGGCGCGATGCTGTCGAGCGACCTGGTGGCGGCGGTGATCGTGACGGTCATGCTGATTCCGCAGTCGCTGGCCTATGCGATGCTGGCCGGCCTGCCCGCCGAGGTCGGTCTCTACGCCTCGGTGCTGCCGCTGATCGCCTACGGCATCTTCGGCACCAGCCGTACGCTGGCGGTCGGCCCGGTCGCCGTGGTGTCGCTGATGACCGCCTCGGCGATCGGCGAAATCGCCGCGCAGGGCACCGCGACCTATGTCGCGGCCGCGATGCTGCTGGCGCTGATGTCCGGCGTCATGCTGATCGCGATGGGCCTGTTCCGGCTCGGCTTCGTCGCCAATTTCCTCAGCCACCCGGTGATCTCCGGCTTCATCACCGCGTCGGGACTGCTGATTGCGGCAAGCCAGCTGAAATACGTACTCGGCATTCCGGCCGGCGGCGGCACGCTGACCGAAATCTTCGCCGGGCTGGCGGGGACCATCGGCCAGACGAATGGCCCGACGCTGGCCGTCGGGCTCTCGGTGCTGGCCTTCCTCTATTTCGTGCGGCTTAGGCTGAAGCCGATTCTGGTCGGCACCGGGCTCGCGCCCCGCCTCGCCGACTTTCTGACCAAGGCCGGCCCGGTTCTGGCGGTGGCCGGCACGATTTTCGCCACCTCGCTTTTCGACCTCGGCGAGCGCGGCGTCGCGTTGGTCGGCGCCATCCCGCCCGGCCTGCCGGTTCCGGCCGTTCCGGGGCTCGATCTCGAACTGATCCGGGCGCTCGCCGTCCCTGCCCTGCTGATCAGCCTGATCGGCTTCGTCGAATCGGTTTCGGTGGCGCAGACGCTTGCGGCCAAGCGGCGCCAGCGGATCATTCCCGACCAGGAACTGATCGGTCTCGGCGCCGCCAACATCGCCTCGGCGATCTCGTCGGGCTACCCGGTGACGGGCGGCTTCGCCCGATCGGTGGTGAATTTCGACGCCGGCGCGCAGACGCCTGCAGCCGGCATGTTCACCGCCGTCGGCATTGCCGGCGCGACGCTGTTCCTGACGCCGCTGCTGGCCGAGCTGCCGCGTGCCACGCTGGCAGCGACAATCATCGTGGCGGTGCTGTCGCTGGTCGATGTCGGCGCAATCCGCCGCGTGTGGACCTATTCGAAGATCGATTTCTCGGCGATGGCCGCGACCATTCTCGGCACGCTGTTCCTGGGGGTCGAAACCGGTGTGGTGGCGGGCGTGGCTCTGTCGCTCCTGCTTCACCTCTACCGGAGCTCGCGGCCGCACATGGCGATCGTCGGCAACGTGCCGGGGACCGAGCATTTCCGCAACGTCGAGCGCCACAGCGTGGTAACCTGCCCGGAGATACTATCCATCCGGGTCGACGAGAGCCTCTACTTCGCCAACAGCCGCTACCTCGAGGACCGCATCGCCGAACTGACGGCCGACCGGCCGGAGCTGAAGCATCTGATCCTGATGTGCCCCGCGGTGAACGCCATCGACGCCAGCGCTTTGGAAAGCCTGGAGGAGATCAACCACCGGCTAGGCGCGGCCGGGGTCACGCTGCACCTGTCGGAGGTGAAGGGTCCGGTGATGGACAGGCTGAAGCGCTCGCACTTCCTGCAAGATCTTTCCGGCGAAGTCTTTCTCAGCCAGTATCAGGCGGTGCAGAAGCTGAGCGGGCGGCCGCCAGCCTGAGCCCGGCCAGCGAAACCGCCCTCCCCTTATTCAAAGATTGTGGATGACCGATTTCAGGCGTTCGCGCACTTCCGTAGCGACCGCGCCCAGCTTGGGGTTAGCGACCGCCTGCATCGAGGCGACGGGATCGACCGCCGAGACCTCGACGCGGTCCTTGTCGAGTTCCTGGACGACGACGTTGCAAGGCAGCATGGCGCCGATCTTGTCCTCATGCTGCAGCGCCTGGTAGGCGAATTCGGGGTTGCAGGCACCCAGGATGACATAGGGCCGGAAATCGACGTCGAGCTTCTTCTTAAGCGTGGCCTTTACGTCGATCGTGGTGAGGACGCCGAAGCCCTTGGCCGCAAGAGCGGCCGTGACACGCTCGACGGCGTCGCTCATGGACGCGTTCAGCACCTTGGTGAAAGTATAGCTCATTCTGGCTCCTTTGGCGCGAGCCGACGGTCGCGAATCGGCACCTAGAAGGCGCCGCAATCGTTTCCGATCAACTCGTCTGCGAGTTTCTTCTGATCGTCGCTTAACGCCGCATAGAGGCCTTCGGTTGCGGGCTTCATGGCCTTGAGGGATTCCAGCATGGCTTCCATGCCGGCGATACGGACATCCATGCGTTCGATGGCGGTGCCGGCGGTCATAGTTTCCATCATGCCCTCGTGCATGCCCTGCATAGCCTCGACACGATCCTTCACCGCGGTTGCGTAGGCATCCCAAGCCGCAGCCTGGGCATCGCTGATCTCAAGCTCGCTCTTGAGATAGGCGAGGCGACCGTCGACCATGGCGCCCATTCTCGGGTGGCGTCCCATCATGTGTCGGCCGCCCTGGTCGTCGCTCCAGCCGCGGCCCATCATGCCGCGCCCCATCATGCCCATCATGGGACAACCGCCGCCCATCATGCCCATGGGGCCGCGCATGGACTGCGAGTGGGCGGGAAGACTTGCCAGGCCCATGGCGCAAGCAAGAGCAGCGGAAACGATAAGACGGGTCATAGGAGGAATCTCCTTTTCCAGTGACAGAAGGGCATGATGGTCCAACCGGCCGTCATGCGCGTTGATCTCAATCAACAACTCCCGAGCGCCTATGCTGCGACACGGCAAACAGGCCTTGACCTTCCAGTGACTGGAAAGTGTAGGCAGTGATCCTACATTTC
Organism: Alphaproteobacteria bacterium; assembly: GCA_018823835.1. GTDB lineage: Bacteria > Pseudomonadota > Alphaproteobacteria > Rhizobiales > Rhizobiaceae > CAMYMG01. The sequence continues at coordinate 224,480 of JAHJHT010000004.1, forward strand.
GTTCAGAGGATATTCCGATGACCAGCCAAGACCACCACCATACTCATTCCGCGGGCTGTTGCGCGAGCAGCGCCAGCGCCGCCGGCAAGGCAGAAGACGTGGTGCGCGACCCGGTCTGCGGCATGACCGTCGATACCTCGGCCGGAAAGCCAAGCAGCGAGCATGACGGCCATGTCTATCACTTCTGCTGCGAGTCCTGCCGCACGAAATTCCTGAAGGACCCCGATGCCTATCTGACCGCGACCGACCCGGTCTGCGGCATGAAGGTCAACCGCGCGACCGCAAAGCATTTTGCCCGCCACGCGGGGCATGGCACCTATTTCTGCTCGGCCGGCTGCAAGGCCAAATTCGAGGCCGATCCGGAGAAATATGCCGACGGCCCGCCGGCACCGGAGCCGATGCCCGCCGGCACGCAATACACCTGCCCGATGCATCCGGAGATCGTCCGCGACGGACCCGGCTCCTGCCCGAAATGCGGCATGGCGCTGGAGCCGATGGGGGTGCCGACCGGCGACGAGGGACCGAATCCGGAACTCGTCGATTTCACCCGCCGGCTCTGGGTCAGCGGACTGCTGTCGGTGCCGCTGCTGCTGATCACCATGGGGCCGATGATCGGCCTGCCCTTCCGCGCCTGGATCGGCGAGCCGACGGCGACCTGGGTCGAGTTCGCGCTGGCGACGCCGGTGGTGCTGTGGGCGGCGATCCCGTTCTTCCACCGCGGCTTCGAATCGATCGTCAACCGCAGCCCCAACATGTGGACGCTGATCGCCATCGGCGTCGGCACGGCCTATTTCTACAGCGTCTTCGCGACGCTGTTCCCGGGTGTGTTTCCACATCAGTTCCGCGGCCATGGCGACACGGTGCCGGTCTATTTCGAGGCCTCGGCGGTGATCGTGGCGCTGATCTTCGTCGGCCAGGTGCTTGAGCTGAAGGCACGCGAACGGACAGGCTCGGCGATCCGCGCGCTGCTCGACCTGGCGCCGAAGACGGCGCGGCGGATCGGTGAGGATGGCACGGAAACCGACGTGCCGCTGGAAGACGTGCAGACCGGCGACCGGCTGCGGGTGCGGCCTGGCGAAAGCATTCCGGTCGACGGCAGCGTGACGGAAGGCCGCTCGGCGGTCGACGAATCCATGCTGTCGGGCGAAGCCGTGCCGGTCGAGAAGACCGAGGGCGACACGGTGACCGGCGGCACGCTGAACAAGAACGGCTCGCTGGTGATCAAAGCCGAAAAGGTCGGCGCCGACACGGTGCTGTCGCGCATCGTCGAGATGGTGGCCAAGGCGCAGCGCAGCCGCGCGCCGATCCAGGGCCTGGCCGACCGGGTGTCGTTCTACTTCGTTCCGGCCGTGGTGCTGGTGGCCATCATCGCCTTCGTCGCCTGGTGGGCGTTCGGGCCGCAGCCCAGCCTCGTCTTCGCCATCGTGTCGGCGGTGTCGGTGCTGATCATCGCCTGTCCCTGCGCGCTGGGGCTGGCGACGCCGATGTCGATCATGACGGCGACCGGACGCGGCGCCCAGGCCGGCGTGCTGATCAAGGACGCCGAGGCACTGGAACGGTTCGCCACCGTCGACACGCTGATCGTCGACAAGACCGGCACGCTGACCGAGGGCAAGCCGGTGCTGACCGACGTGGTGGCGGCAGACGGCTTCGACGAGGCGAAAGTGCTGTCGCTGGCCGCAAGCCTCGAGACGGGTTCGGAACATCCGCTGGCCGAGGCGATCGTCGATGGCGCAAAGGAACGCGGCGCGGGCGTCGAGAAGGCGGAGGAATTCGACTCCGTCACCGGCAAGGGCGTCGCGGGCAAGGTCGGCGGCGCCAGCGTGGCGCTCGGCAACCGGGCGATGATGGACGGCCTGGAGGTGGATGTCGGCGCGCTGACCGAACGGGCCGACGCTCTGCGCTCGGAAGGCAAGACGGCGATGTTCATCTCGGTCGATGGCAAGGCTGCCGGGCTGGTGGCCGTTGCAGACCCGATCAAGGAGACGACCGCCGCGGCGATCCGCGCACTGCACGAGAGCGGGTTGCGCATCATCATGGCGACCGGCGACAACGAGCGCACAGCGAAGGCCGTGGCCGCCAATCTCGGCATCGACGAGGTGCGCGCCGACATGCTGCCGGAGAAGAAGAAGCAGCTGGTCGACGAACTGCATGCGGCCGGCGCCAAGGTGGCGATGGCGGGCGACGGCGTCAACGACGCGCCGGCGCTGGCCGCTGCCGATGTCGGCATCGCCATGGGCACTGGCGCGGACGTGGCGGTGGAGAGCGCAGGCATCACGCTGCTCAAGGGCGATCTCAACGGCATCGTGAGGGCGCGCACGCTGGCTCAGGCGACGATCCGCAACATCAAGCAGAACCTGTTCTTCGCGTTCGTCTACAATGCCGTCGGCGTGCCGGTGGCGGCGGGCGTGCTCTACCCGGTGTTCGGCACGCTGCTGTCGCCGATGATCGCGGCGGCGGCGATGAGCCTGTCCTCGGTGTCGGTGATCGGCAATGCGCTGAGACTGCGGACGCTGGACCTGAAGTGAGACGGAGGAAGCGATGAACATCGGCACCGCATCGGAACGCTCCGGCCTGCCACCGAAGACGATCCGCTACTACGAGGACATCGGCCTGATGAAGGCCGGCCGCGCGGAAAACGGCTACCGCGACTACTCGACCGAAGACGTACACCGGCTGCGCTTCCTGCAGCGCTCGCGCGGCCTCGGCTTCTCGGTCGAGGAATGCCGGCAATTGCTGTCGCTCTACGACGACAAGGAGCGGGAAAGTGCCGAGGTGAAGGCGATTGCCGAGGCAAAGCTGGCGGAAATCGACCGCAAGCTGGCCGAGCTGGCGGGCCTGCGCGACACGCTGCAGCACCTGGTGCGCCATTGCCATGGCGACGAGCGGCCGGAATGCCCGATCATGGACGGGCTTTCCGGCGACCACGCGGCAGCCTGAGGGGCGAGCGGCGAGCATGCGGATGGAGCAGGCCGGCCCGCCAGTCGTGCGCTGGCCAACAAAATTACTTCATCCTTAAAATATAGGGTTTGCAACAGCTCCCGTTTTGGGCACTTTGAGCGCCTGAAACCAATGGGAGAGACCTGTATGAAACCTCTTTTTGCAGCTGCCGCGCTCGCTCTCGGGCTTAGCGTGTCAGGCCTGGCCTTCGCCGAACCGGTCAAGGTCGGAATGATCACGACGCTTTCGGGCGGCGGCGCCGGACTTGGCACCGACGTGCGCGACGGTTTCATGCTGTCGCTGAAAATGTCTGGCAACAAGGACATTGAGGTCATTACCGAAGACGACGCGATGAAGCCGGAAATCGCCGTGCAGATCGCCGACAAGATGATCCAGAGCGACAAGGTCGACGTGCTGACCGGCATCATCTGGTCGAATCTCGCCATGGCCGTGGTGCCGAGCGTGTTGGCCCAGGGCAAGTTCTACCTGTCGCCCAATGCTGGCCCCTCGCCGCTCGCCGGCGAGAAGTGCGATAAGAACTATTTCAACGTCGCATACCAGAACGACAATTTCCATGAAGCTGCCGGCAACTATGCCGAGAAGCAGGGCATCAAGAAGATGTTCATCATGGCGCCGAACTACCCGGCCGGCACGGATTCGCTAAACGGCTTCAAGCGCTTCTACAAGGGTGAACTGGTCGGCGAGGTCTATACCAAGCTCGGCCAGACCGACTACGCCGCCGAGATCGCGCAGATCCGCGCCTCGGGCGCCGACTCGGTGTTCTTCTTCCTGCCGGGCGGCATGGGCATCGCCTTCATGAAGCAGTACGCGCAGTCGGGCGTCGAGATCCCGGTCATGGGACCCGGCTTCTCCTTCTCCCAGGACGTGCTCGGCGCCATGGGCGACGCCGCACTCGGCGCCAAGAACACGGCTTCATGGTCGCCGGACCTCAACAATCCGAAGAACAAGGAGTTCGTCGCGGCCTTCAAGGCCGAGTACAACCGCCTGCCCTCGATCTACGCGGCGCAGGGTTTCGACACGGCGAGCCTGATCGCTTCGGCTGCGGCCAAGGCCGACGTCAAGGACGCCGACGCCTTCCGCGCAGCGCTCGAGGCCGCCGAGTTCGACTCGGTGCGCGGCAAGTTCGCCTTCAACACCAACCATCACCCGATCCAGGACTTCTTCGTCCGCGAGGTGATCAAGGATGCCGACGGCGTGATGACCAACAAGATCGCGGCGACCAGCTTCGTCGATCACGAAGACGCCTACGCCAAAGACTGCAAGATGTAGCAGTCGAAAGGCGGCAAATGCTGCCGAACGTCGGGAGGCGGCCTCGTCGGGCCGCCTCCCGGGCGACCACCAATCCGTCAATCCAGGCAAAGACCTGGACCGCTGTTCCCCAGTGATCGGACGACTGTAATCCCACGTGCAAACCGCCCTCTTCATCGAGCAACTGCTCAACGGAATACAGTTCGGCGTGATGCTGTTCCTGATGGCGGCCGGGCTGACGCTGATCTTCGGCGTCATGGGGCTGATCAACCTGGCGCACGGCTCGCTCTACATGGTCGGCGCCTTCGCCTGCGCAAGCGTCGCGGCGGCGACCGGCTCGTTCTGGCTCGGCCTCGTGGCGAGCCTCGCCGCCGCCGCAGCGGCCGGCGCCATCGTCGAGGTGACGGTGATCCGGCGGCTCTACGAGCGCGACCATCTCGACCAGGTGCTGGCCACCTTCGCGCTGATCCTGATCTTCTCGGAAGGCACGCGCTGGCTGTTCGGCTCCTTCCCGCTCTATCTCAACATTCCGTCGCTGCTACAGGGGGCGGTGGCGCTGCCGGGCGGCGTGCACTACCCGCTCTACCGGCTGGCGATCATCGGCGTCGGGCTCGGCGTGGCGCTCGGCCTCTATCTGCTGATCGGCCGGACGCGGCTCGGCATGCGCATCAGGGCCGGCGAATCCGACCGCGAGATGATCGGCGCGCTCGGCGTCGACATCTCGACGCTCTACACGGTGGTCTTCGCGCTCGGCGCGGCATTGGCGGGGCTCGCCGGCGCCATGGTGGGTGCGCTGCAATCGGTCGAAGTCGGCATGGGCGAGCCGGTGCTGATCCTCGCCTTCGTGGTCATCGTCATCGGCGGCATCGGCTCGATCAAGGGCGCCTTCGTCGGCGCACTGCTGGTCGGCATCACCGACACGATGGGACGTTTCCTGCTACCCGGCATGCTGGCGGCGGTGATCGGCCCGGCCAAGGCGTCGGGCATCGGCGCGGCACTCGCCTCGATGCTGATCTATATCGTCATGGCGCTGATCCTCGCCTTCCGGCCCAAGGGCCTGTTCGCGGCGCAGGGCTGAGCATGACGCGCGAAACGGTCCTCAACGCCATCCTCGCCCTGCTGCTGCTGGCGCTGCCCTTCGCGGCGATCGAGGCGGGCGAACCCTTCTACGTGACACTCGCCACCCGCATGGCGGTGCTGGCGCTTGCCGCCGCCGGCCTGAACCTCGCGCTCGGCTTCGGCGGGCTGGTGTCTTTCGGACACGCCGCCTTCTTCGGCATCGGCGGCTATGCGGCGGGCATTCTCGCCGCGCACGCCTTCAACGCCGAACCGCTGATGACCTGGCCTTTCGAGATCGGCGGCAGCGACCAGATGCCCGTCATCTGGCTGGTAGCCGCGCTCGCCTGCGGGGTCGTGGCGCTGCCGATCGGCGCGATTAGCCTGAGGACCAGTGGCGTCTATTTCATCATGATCACGCTCGCCTTCGCGCAGATGATTTTCTACTTCGCCATCTCCTGGCCCTCCTATGGCGGGCAGGACGGGCTGTCGATCACGCTGCGCAACGGCTTTCCCGGCCTCAACACCATGGTGCCGACGAGCTTCTTCCTGGTCTGCTACGGGTTGCTGATGGCGGCGCTGCTCTTGAGCTGGCGGCTGCGCGACTCGCGCTTCGGCGCAGCGCTCCAGGCGGCGCGCCAGAACGAGGCGCGGGTGGCGGCGGTCGGCATCGATCCGCTGAAGATCAGGCTCGCCGCCTTCGTCATCTCGGCGATGATAACCGGCATTGCCGGCGCACTGTTCGCCGACCTCACCCGCTTCGTCAGCCCGTCGATGCTGTCCTGGCAGATGTCGGGCGAACTGATCGTGCTGATCATCCTCGGCGGCACCGGGCGGCTGTTCGGGCCGGTGGCCGGCGCCATCCTCTTCGTCATGCTGGAATTCGTGCTCGGCGGCATGACCGACCGCTGGCAGTTCTTCCTCGGGCTGATCCTGCTCGGCGTCGTGCTGTTCGCCCGCGGCGGCGTGGTCGGGCTGATCGCGGGGAGGCCGCGGCATGGCTGAACCGGTGCTCGACATCAGTCATCTGTCGAAGAGCTTCGGCGCGCTGAAGGCGACCGACGATGTCAGCCTCGACCTCAGGCCCGGCGAAATCCACGCGCTGATCGGGCCGAACGGCGCCGGCAAGACGACGCTGATGCAGCAGATCTCCGGCATATTGAAGCCGTCGGCCGGCACGATCCGTTTCCTCGGCGAGGACATTGGCGGGCTCGGCGTCGCGGAACGGGCGCGCCGCGGGCTCGGCCGGACCTTCCAGATCTCGTCGCTGACGCCGGAATTCTCGGCGCTGCGCAACGTCATGCTGGCGGTGCAGGCAAGACAGGGCTCGAGCTTCCGCTTCTTCGCCAACGTGATGCAGGACAACCGCCTGACCGGGCCGGCGATGCAGGCGCTGGAGCGCACGGGACTTGCCGGACGTGCCGACGTTACGGCTGCGGAACTGTCGCACGGCGAGCGGCGGCAACTCGAGATCGCCATTGCGCTGGCGCTGGGCTCCAAGGCGTTCCTGCTCGACGAGCCCATGGCCGGCATGGACCCGGAGGGCGCCAAGGCGCTGACCGGCTTTCTCGACGGGCTGCGCGCCGAGGCGCCGATCCTACTCGTCGAGCACGACATGGACGCGGTGTTCGCGCTGGCCGACCGGGTGACGGTGCTGGTCTACGGGCGCGTCATCGCCAGCGGCAGCGTCGCCGACATCCGCGGCGACGCTGCAGTGCGCGCCGCCTATCTCGGGGAGCCGCAATGACGCTGCTCAGGGTCGCAGGCATCGAGACCTTCTACGGCGCCAGCCAGGCGCTGTTCGGCGTCGACCTCGACATCGCCGAGGGCGAAGTCGTGGCGCTGATGGGCCGCAACGGCATGGGCAAGACGACGACGATCCGCTCGATCTGCGGGCTGAACCGCCCGCGCAGCGGCGCCATCGAGTTCGGCGGCGCGGCGATCGACAGGCGGCAGCCCTTCCGCATCGCGCGTCTCGGCATCGGCCTGGTGCCGGAAGGCCGGCGCTGTTTTCCCAACCTGACGGTGCGAGAGAACCTCGTGGCGGCGGCGCGGCCGGGCAAGTGGACCATCGACGGCGTGACCGGCCTGTTCCCGCGGCTCGGCGAGCGGCTCGGGCAATATGCCAGCACGCTGTCGGGCGGCGAGCAGCAGATGCTGGCGATCGGCCGCGCGCTGATGACCAATCCGCGGCTGGTCATCCTCGACGAGGCGACCGAAGGACTGGCACCAGTGATCCGGCAGGACATCTGGACGGCGATCCGCAAGCTGAAGGCCGAGGGCCAGTCGATCCTGGTGGTCGACAAGACGATGGCGGAGCTGCTGCCGGTGGCCGACCGCTGCGTGGTGCTGGAAAAGGGCCGTACGGTCTGGACCGGGCGGCCACAGGAACTGACCGAGGATCTGCAGGACCGCTATCTCGGGGTCTGACGCGCAGGCACGCTCTACTCGCGGGGGCTGGGAGCATGCTCGATCGGCCGGTCATCGTCCTCAAGCAGGATACGCTGCGCAGCACCCTCGAGATCGTCATACTGACCGGCGCGCAGGCTCCACAGGAAGGCCGCCAGCCCGGCAAGGCCTAGCAGCAGGGCGATCGGAACCAGAATGGCGAGATAGCTCATCGTCATGCGCCCACCGCCTCGCCACCATGGCCGGCGTCGAACAGCGCGCGCCAGCTTGGCTTCCTCGCATCAGGCCGGCCGAGACGCATGGCATTGGCGACAACCACGACCGAGGAGAGCGACATGGCGACCGCCGCCAGCAGGGGCGTGACGTGGCCGCTGACGGCAATAGGGACAGCAATGACGTTGTAGCCGATCGCCAGAGCGAAATTCTCGCGCACCAGCGTGTTGGCGTTGCGGGCGATCTGCAGCGCATCGGACACCGCCGACAGGCTCTCGTTCATGAAGACGAAGCCCGCCGCCGTGCGGCCGATGTCGGCAGCACTTGCCGGCGCCATCGAGATGTCGGCAGCGGCAAGGGCCGGCGCGTCGTTCAGCCCGTCGCCGACCATCAGGACCCTGTGCCCCTCGCACCGCAGTGCCTCGATGCGGGCGACCTTCTCGGCAGGCAGGAGGGCGGATCCGAAGCGCTCGACGCCGAGGCGGGAGGCAAGCGCGGCAACCGCCGCCTCGCGGTCGCCCGACAGGATTTCGACTTCCACACCCTGGCGCTGCAGGCCGGCCACCGTCGCGGCCGCACCGGGGCGAATGGTGCTCTCCAGCTTGAAGCGGGCAAGCTCGACGCCGTCGCGGGCAAGCAGCACCATCGAATAGGGCTCGTCGCCGGCGGCATCGGCGGTCTTGCCAAGCGCCCAGTCGGGCCGGCCCAGGCGATACACAGTATCGCCGGCGTACGCCTCGAGGCCGTTGCCCGGCTGTTCGCCGAGCCGGTCGAAGACAATCGGGGCGGCGATGTCCTTGCGCGCCTCGGCAGCAATCGCCGCCGAGAGCGGATGGCGCGAGCCGGCGGCCATGCTTGCCGCGATGCCGAGAGCGGCAGGATCAATGTCGGCGACATTGACGATGCGCGGGCTGCCCAGCGTCAGCGTGCCGGTCTTGTCGAAGAGGACCGTGTCGATCCCGGCCAGACGCTCGAGCGCAGAGCCATCCTTGACCAGGATGCCGCGCTCGAACAGGCGGCGCGCGGCGACGACCTGGACGATCGGCACGGCCAAGCCCAGCGCGCAGGGGCAGGTGATGATGAGGACGGCAATCGCAACGGTGATCGAGGCATGCCAGTCGAGGGTGACGAAGAACCAGCCGAGCAGCGTGGCGAGTGCAACCAGATGAACGACAGGCGAATAGAGCGCCGCGGCGCGGTCGGCGATGCGGCGATAACCGGCCTGGCCTCCCTCGGCCGCCTCCATCATGCGCACCATCTCGGCGAGGAAGGAATCCTCCGCGCGCGCCGTGGTGCGCATGGTCAGCGCGCCGGTCAGGTTCATCAGGCCGGACTGCACGCGCGTGCCGGCGCGCGCGACTTCGGGCGCCGCCTCGCCCGAGACCAGCGAGCGGTCGAGATCGGAAACACCACCGGTAACGATGCCATCGAGCGGGATGCGGTCACCGGCGGCGATCAGCAGCGCCGTGCCCGGCTCGATCTCGGCGAGCGGCAGGTAGCGGCGGGCGCCGTCCGGTTCGACGACGGTAGCGCCGCGCGGCGTCAGGCGGGCCAGACCCGCGACTGCCGAACGCGCCTTCTCGCGCATCAGGTGGTCGAGCGTGCGGCCGATCAGCAGGAAGAACAGCAGCGTGGTGGCGGCGTCGAAATAGGCATGCGTGCCGTCATTCAGCGTGTCGTAGAGGCTGAGGCCGAAGGCAAGCAGCACGCCGACCGAGATCGGCACGTCCATGTTGGTGCGGCCGTGACGGAGCGCCGACCATGCGGAGAGGAAGAAGATGCGGCCGGAATAGACGATGGCCGGGACGGCAAGCACGGCCGAGATCAGGTGAAAGGCCTGGCGAGTGCCGCCGGAAGCGCCCGCCCAGACCGAGACGGACAGGAGCATGATGTTCATGGCGCAGAAGCCGGCAACGGCGAGCGCCTTGACGAGGCGGGAATATTCCGGATCGCCCGCCGACGTCTCGACCGTGAAGGGATGGGCTGCATAGCCGGCGGTCCTGAGCGCGCCGATCAGGTCGGGCGCAGCGCCGGCGCGCCACTTCACGCTGGCGCGCTTCATCGACAAGTTGACGCGGGCATGCTCGACGCCGGGCAGCGCCTGGAGGCTCTTTTCGACCGCGGCGATGCAGGCGGCGCAGTGGACGCCGGGCACAGAGAGGTCGGTCTGGAAGGTGCCGTCGCCGAGATCGCGGCTGGCAAGGCGCAGTTCCTCCGCCGGGCTCGAAGCCTCCGCCTGGAGCGATGCCTCGATGCCGGGCGCGCAGCAACTCATGGCGGTCAGGCCGGGCGAGCGTGGCCGGGCAGCGGGCGCATCACCTGATCGCCCGGAAGGCATGCCATGTCGCGTGTCCGACCAGCGGGAAGATCACGATCAGCCCGACCATCGCCGTGGCGAGGCCGATGGCGGTCAGAACCAGCACGATGGCACCCCAGGCAATCAGCACTGGGCGGTTGTTCCATACCAGCGAGATCGAGGTGCCGATGGCGGTGAAGGCGTCGGTCTTCTCGGCAAGCAGCATCGGAACGGAAAAGGCGCTGATGGCGAAGGAGAAAGCGGCGAAGACGCCGCCGACCACCGTGCCCGTGACGAGCATCGACCAGCCGAGCGGAGTGCCGAAGAGGATCGGCACGATGTTGTCGAGCCCGGTGAAGGGGCGCAGGCCGAAGAACAGCGCGTAGATGATGACGGCGGCACGCATCCACAGCAGGGCGAGGCCGAGCATGATGACGCCGATGAACATGATCTGCGGGCCGGAGGCCGGGCGCACGAAAAGCATGCGCGCCAGCGTTACCTTCTCGCCGGCTTCGAGCAGTCGGCTCTTCTGGTAGAGGCCGACGGCAACCAGCGGCCCGACGACCATGAAGGCAGCGATGGCCGGGAACAGGATGTAGTCGAGGTCGAGATAGAACAGCCCCGAGACGATGCCGATCGAGACCAGGAAGACGACGAGGCCGTAGGCGAGGCTGAGCCCGGCCTGCGTGGTGAGGTCGCGTGCGCCGGCGGCTAGCCAACCGAAGGCGGCGCTGACCGGCAGGCCGCGATTGCGCGATCCAACAACGGGTACGTCTTCGACCGTGCCTGCCTTGCCCATGCTGATGATCCCTTCCTGTCCTGCCACTTCGTCTCGCTCTCTCAGCACGCCGGCTTTGCGGCACCGTAGGTGCCGGCTGCGTTCTCGCCCGAGGCCCTGCTGTAGGGTACGCAATCGGGCTGCGAGGTCACCGCAACATAGAGAAAATGTGCATTGGCGGCGACCAATAGCGCCACGCCCGCAATCACCAGCCCGATCACCAGCGCCCTGCCGCGGTGCGGCGTGCGCGCGACAGCCACTGCATGCTGTGGCAGCGTTGTCACTGTGTCTCTCCCGAGAGACCGAGCACGTAGAGCGTCAGGATCTTGCGCTGGGTCGGCGTCAGGCGCTGCTCCCAACTCGGCATCAGCCCCTGGTGTCCGGAGTAGACGGTCGATGTTATCGACTGGCGGTCGCCGCCATAGATCCAGGACGCATCGGTGAGGTTTGGCGCGCCAAGGTCGCGATTGCCCTTGGCGTCCTCGCCATGGCAGGCGGCGCAATTGCCGGCAAACACCTCGGCGCCACGCGCCAGAGCTTCCTCGTCATGGGCGGCCGCGGCCGACGGCCCCAGCGACTGCACATAGCCGACCACGTCATCTATCTGGTCGCGGACGAGAATGCCGTCGCGACCGAAGGACAGCATCTGCGAAACGCGGGTTTCCTCATGCGGCGCGTTGATGCCGACACGCAGCGTCTCGGCGATCGCCTCCGGCTCGCCGCCCCACAGCCAGGCGCCCGCCGTCAGGTCGGGAAAGCCCTTGCCGCCGGTGCCGCCGGTGCCGTGACAGACGGCGCAATTGTCGCCGAACAGCGTGGCGCCGGCCTCGTGCACGATCTTCATCAGTTCCGGGTCGGCCTGGATGGCGGCATAGTCCATGCCATCGATCCGGCTCGTCCAGGCGGACTGCTCGGCACCGGCCTCGGCGAGCTGGCTCTGCACCACCGCCTTCTGGTCGAAGCCGAGAATGCCCTTGGTGTAGGTCCAGCCGAGCGGCCAGGCCGGCATCAGCACCCAGTAGACAATCGAAAACAGGATGGTGACGAAGAGGAAGAAGAACACGATGCGCGGCACCGGCGTATAGAGCTCGGTGATGCCGTTCCATTCGTGACCCGTCGTCAGCTGACCGGTTACGGGGTCGCGATCGCCTACATCCATGGCTTGTCGTCCTCGTCGAGAATGCTCTTCTTGGCGTCCTGGAAACGCTTCTTGTTGGACGGCCAGAACGTGTAGATCAGGACCCCGACGGCCAGCGCCATCAGGTAGAACAGGCCCCAGCTCTTGGCGAAGCCGACCAGGGTTTGGTGATCGAGGCTCACTTGGCGGCCTCCCCGGCCATTGCCGCCTGCTTGTAGGCGGCGTCCGTGAGATGGCCGAGAATCTGCAGATAGGCGACGAGCGCATCCATCTCGGTGACGCGGGTAGCGTCGGCGTCAAAGGAGCGGATCTGCGTCGCCTCGCCGTAACGCTCGGCAACGCCCGTGGCGAATTCGCTGTCCGGCGCGGTCTGGCCGTAGGCGTCGTTGGTGGCGTTGGCGATCATCTCATCGGTATAGGGAACGCCGACCCGGCGCTGGGCGAGGAGGTGGTCGCCGAGATCGTCGGTGCGCTGCGTGTTGCGGTTCAGCCAGCCGTATTTCGGCATCACCGATTCCACGACGACGTCACGCGGGTTGGTCAGATGGGCGACATGCCAGGCGTCGGAATATTTGCCGCCAATACGGGCGAGATCCGGGCCAGTGCGCTTTGACCCCCACAGCATCGGATGGTCGTATTTCGACTCGACGGCCAGCGAATAGGGCCCGTAGCGCTCGACCTCGTCGCGCAGGGTACGGATCATCTGGCTATGGCAGGCGTAGCAGCCTTCGCGGATGTAGATGTTGCGGCCGGCCAGTTCCAGCGGCGTGTAGACGCGCATGTCGGGCACGTCCTCGACCGTCTCGTCGATGGTGAAGAGCGGCGCGATCTCGACGAAGCCGCCAATGCTGGCGACCACGACGATGGCCAGGACGAAGCCGATGGCATTGCGCTCGAGCTTGCGGTGAAATTCTGCCATCTGCCTTACTCCGCCGGCTCTGCCGAAATCGCCGCACCCGCGCGGTGCGGCATGTCCTCGCCGACTTCTTCCACGGCCTTGGAATGGCCGGTGATCGTCATCAAGACATTGTAGGTTCCAATGATCGCGCCAAGCAGGAACAGCAGGCCGCCAAAGGCGCGCGCGATGTAATAGGGATGCATGGCCACCATCGATTCGATGAAGGAGTAGGTCAGCGTCCCGCTTTCATTGTAGGTGCGCCACATCAGGCCCTGGATGATGCCCGAGTTCCACATCGCGAAGACGTAGATGACGGTGCCGGACAGGGCGAGCCAGAAATGCCACTCGACGAGCCTTGCCGAGTACATGGCCTGGCGCCGCCACAGCCATGGCACGACCGCGTAGATCGAGCCGAAGGTGATGAGCGCGACCCAGCCGAGCGCACCGGCATGGACATGGCCGATCGTCCAGTCGGTGTAGTGCGACAGCGAGTTGACCGGGCGGATAGCCAGGAACGAACCCTCGAAGGTGGTGAGGCCGTAGAACACGGCCGCCGCCATCATGAAGCGCAGCGTGGCGTCGTCGCGCACCTTGTGCCAGGCGCCGTTGAGGGTGGCCAGCGCGTTGCCGGCCGAGGCCCAGGATGGCACCAGCAGGACCAGCGAGAAGGTCATGCCGAGCGTCTGCACCCATTGCGGCAGTGCCGTGTAGTGCAGGTGGTGCGAGCCTGCCCACATGTACATGAAGGTGATGCCCCAGAAGCTGATGATCGACAGCCGGTAGGAGAAGATCGGCCGGCCGGCGCGCTTCGGGAGGTAATAGTACATCATGCCCAGGAAGCCGGCGGTCAGGAAGAAGGCGACGGCGTTGTGGCCGTACCACCATTGCGTCATTGCATCCTGCACGCCGGAGAAGGCCGAATAGCTCTTGGCGTGGCCGAGCGAGACCGGAACGGCAAGGTTGTTGACGATGTGCAGCATCGCCACGACCAGGATGAAGGCCAGGTAATACCAGTTGGCGACGTAGATGTGCGGCTCCTTGCGGCGCGCAAGGGTGCGTATGTAGAGGACGAAGTAGGCAATCCAGACGATGGTCAGCCAGATATCGGCATACCATTCAGGCTCGGCATATTCCTTCGACTGGGTGACTCCCATGAAGTAGCCGGCGGCCGCCACGACGCAGAAGAGATTGTAGCCGATGAGCACGAACCAGGGGCTGAACTGGCCGGGCAGGCGCGCGCGCGAGGTGCGCTGCATGACGTGATATGAGGTGGCGATCAGCGCATTGCCGCCGAAGCCGAAGATGACGGCGCTGGTGTGGGCAGGCCGCAGGCGGCCGAAGCTCGCCCAGGCAGCATCGATGGTCAGGTCGGGCCAGGCCAGCAGGGCCGCGACCCAGACGCCGAGCGCCATGCCGATGACCGCCCAGAACATGGACAGCACGATGCCGACCTTGCTGGGGTCGTCGTAGTAGTCCTTCAGCCGCTCGGGCGAGGGTTCGGGCGCATTGAATTGCGCCAGGACGACGAAGATCAGGGCAGCCGAGAAGAGGATGACGATGATGCCGTGGACGCCCAGCGGGTCGGCTCGGCCGGCCACCGCCATGGCAAGGCCGGCAAGCGCCAATGCCAGGAGAACAATCACCGAAAGCTGGCGTTCGCCTTTCGAAAGCTGCGCTACCATGTCGCCGTTCCCCGAAATTCCATGTCACGATCCCCAGACTGCAATGCGGACGCCGCAGCCTGTGCAGCTGCGCGCCCGATGCCCGTCCCGAGACGGGCATGCCCTCCCGGCGTGTCTCGCACAAGAGCGAACGGCGCGAATTGATCTGGCGCAAATTTGACGCGGATGCGGGCGTGGGGGCGGAAGGGCGTGAACCTGCTGGGCCGCAGATCTGCATTCGACGGGCACAAGCCAGTGTCGGCAACGTCAGGGATCGGTCCGACAGCACAATCAATTTGCCTGCAGGATGCAGGAATAGTAAGATCTGAGGGAAAATGGTGCTGCGAGAGAGGATTGAACTCTCGACCTCTCCCTTACCAAGGGAGTGCTCTACCACTGAGCTACCGCAGCCTGCCGACGCGGCGGACTTCTGCCACAAGGATGGGGCCAGCGCAAGGCATGTAATGCCGCCATTGCGCGAGGCTGGACCTGCCGCCACGACAGGGCCACAATGGCCCGCATGTTTTGCTGGCGGCCAAGCTGCCGCGGCGGGTCGGGACTTATGGACATGACTTCGAAGGATGGCGCGAAGGCAAAGCCGAAGCAGCCGGACCGCAAGGCCCGGCTCGCCGAGGAACTGCGCGCCAACCTGCTGCGCCGCAAGGCGCAGGCCCGGGCGCGGCGCGACGGCGGTGCCGACGAGCGGCCGGAGGGCCTGGGGTCTGCCGACGGCAACCCGCCAGACAAGGGGTGAATGGACCGACCATATAGGTACAATCCAGGCGAGGAACGGCAAGGGAGGTCAACTTTCGTCGCGGTCGGAGCAGCGGAGGCAAGCTGTTCCTTGAACCGGCCCGTACGATGGTCTAGACGGTCCGCTTGGCAAAAGAACCGGCAGTTGAGCCGGGAAAGTGATTTTTCATGGATCGCATCAGAATAGTCGGCGGCAACGAACTGAACGGCGTCATCCCGATCTCGGGCGCCAAGAACGCAGCCCTGCCGTTGATGATCGCGTCGCTGCTGACCGACGACACGCTGACGCTCGAGAACGTGCCCCACCTGGCCGATGTCGAGCAGCTGATCCGCATCCTCGGCAATCACGGTGTCGACTATTCGGTCAACGGCCGGCGCGAGAAGCAGAACGAGGGCTATTCGCGCACCATCAATTTCTCCGCCCGCAATATCGTCGACACGACGGCACCCTACGAGCTGGTGTCGAAGATGCGCGCCTCCTTCTGGGTGGTCGGACCGCTGCTTGCCCGCATGGGCGAGGCCAAGGTGTCGCTGCCCGGCGGCTGCGCCATCGGCACGCGGCCCGTCGACCTGTTCCTCGAGGGCCTGCAGGCGCTGGGCGCCGACATCGACGTCGAAAGCGGCTATGTGATTGCCAAGACGCGCAATGGCCGGCTGGTCGGCAACCGCTTCGTCTTCCCGAAGGTCTCGGTCGGCGCCACGCATGTGATGCTGATGGCCGCCTCGCTGGCGAAGGGCGAGACGGTGCTGGAGAACGCGGCGCGCGAACCGGAAATCGTCAATCTCGCCGAATGCCTGAACGCCATGGGCGCCCGGATCTCCGGCGCCGGCACCTCGACGATCACCATCGACGGCGTCGATTCGCTGTCGGGTGCGCGCCACCGCGTGATCCCGGACCGCATCGAGACCGGCACCTACGCCATGGCGGTGGCGATGACCGGCGGCAACGTGCTCCTGGAAGGCGCGCGCGCCGACCTCTTGAGCGGTGCGCTCGACATCATCCGCCAGAGCGGCGCCGACATCACCGAGGAAGAGAGCGGCATCCGCGTCTATCGCAACGGCAACGGAATCCTGCCTGTCGATGTTTCGACGGCGCCCTTCCCCGGCTTTCCGACCGACCTGCAGGCGCAGTTCATGGGCCTGATGACGATGGCGAACGGCAAGTCGAAGATCACCGAGACGATCTTCGAGAACCGCTTCATGCATGTGCAGGAACTGGCACGCCTGGGCGCCCACATCACGCTGTCGGGCCAGACCGCCACGGTCGAGGGCGTGGCACGTCTCAAGGGCGCGCCGGTGATGGCAACCGATCTGCGCGCCTCGGTGTCGCTGGTGATCGCGGGACTTGCGGCGGAAGGCGAAACCGAGGTGAATCGTGTCTATCACCTCGACCGCGGCTTTGAACGGCTGGAGGAGAAGCTGTCCAATTGCGGCGCGGTGATCGAGCGGCTTTCCAGCTAGGCCGCACGTCCCGCCCGCGGCGGGCGTTGCACGGCCTGCCCGGAGCGCATAACAAGGCCGCAACCGGCAACCCGAACAGGCAAATCAGGCCATGAAGCAGCTCAAGCTCGTCGCGCTCGACGAAGAAGACCTGAAGATCGTCTCGGCGCATGTGCAGGATGGAGTGCTGAAGGTCGGCGACCTGGAATTCCTGCCGGCCTCGAAGCTCTTCGTGCTGCCGATGTACCGCTTTGCCTGGGAAGCTGCGCCGACCAGCCGCAAGGCGCAGCCGGAGCGGCGCAACAGCGTGCTGCATTTCTCGCGCGTACTGTCGGTCAAGCTGTCGGGAATCGCCCGCGACAAACCCGAAGACGTGCTGTCGCTGCTTGCGGTGCTGTTCACCGCGGGCGACGAACCGGCCGGCACCGTCGACCTGGTCTTTTCCGGCGGCGCGGCGATCAGGCTCAAGGTCGAATGCATCGAGGCGCGGCTTGCCGACCTCGGCGGCGCCTGGGAGGCCGAATCACGGCCCGAGCACGCGGACTGACGGAACAGCCATGGCCACCACCCTTCGCCAGACCGACACCGATTTCGAGGAGCGCTTCACAGCCTTCCTCGGCGCCAAGCGCGAAGCCTCGGCAGACGTCGACGCCGTGGTGCGCGAGATCATTGCGCGGATTCGCGCCGAAGGCGACGCGGCGCTGGCCGACTACACGAAGAAATTCGACCGGGTCGATCTCTCGGCGATCGGCTTTGCGGTAACGCCGCAGGAGATCAAGGACGCCTATGGCGCGGCCGACGCGGGCACGATCGAGGCGCTTACCTTCGCGCGTGATCGCATCCGAAGCCACCACGCGCGCCAGAAACCCGCCGACGACCGCTATACCGACGCCTCGGGCGTCGAGCTCGGCTCGCGCTGGACAGCCATCGAGGCGGTCGGCCTCTACGTGCCGGGCGGCACGGCGAGCTATCCGAGTTCGGTGCTGATGAACGCGGTTCCCGCAGTGGTGGCAGGCTGCGAGCGCATCGTCATGGTGGTGCCGGCGCCGGGCGGCGTCATCAACCCGCTGGTGCTGGTGGCGGCCGACATTGCCGGCGTGTCGGAGATTTACAAGATCGGCGGCGCGCAGGCGATCGCGGCCCTTGCCTATGGTACCGAGAGCATCCGCCCTGTCGCCAAGATAGTCGGCCCGGGCAATGCCTATGTGGCGGCCGCCAAGCGGCAGGTGTTCGGGACGGTGGGCATCGACATGATCGCCGGGCCGTCCGAGGTTTTGGTGGTAGCCGACGGCAGCAACGACCCGGAATGGATCGCTGCCGACCTTCTGGCGCAGGCCGAGCACGATGTCGCCGCGCAATCGATCCTGATCACCGACGACGACGCCTTCGCCGACGCCGTCGAGGCGGCGGTCGAGCGCCAGATCAAGACGCTTTCGCGCGGCGGGATCGCAGCGCAAAGCTGGCGCGACTACGGCACGGTGATCCTGGTCGAGGACCTGGCGGGCTCGGTGGCGCTTGCCGACCGGATCGCGGCCGAGCATGTCGAACTGGCTCTAGACGACGCGGAAGGCTATTTCGCGCGGCTGCGCAATGCGGGCGCGGTGTTTCTCGGCCGGCATACGCCGGAAGTGATCGGCGACTATGTCGGCGGCTCCAACCATGTTCTGCCGACGGCGCGCTCGGCGCGCTTCTCGTCCGGCCTGTCGGTGCTCGACTTCGTAAAGCGCACCTCGGTGCTGAAGCTCGGGCCGGAGCAGCTGCGGCTGCTGGCGCCGGCCGCGATCGACCTGGCAAAGGCGGAGGGGCTGGACGCGCATGGGCGCTCCGTCGCGATCCGGCTCAACCTGTAATATGGCAGAGGACGGCCGCGACAATTGCAGGCTGATCGACGTCGAGCTCGACGAATCGATCGGCCGCGCCACGCCTGATGTCGAGCATGAGCGCGCCGTCGCGATCTTCGACCTGATCGAGGAAAACAGCTTCGCACCGGTCGATGATCCGGTCGGCGGCCCCTACAAGCTCAAACTGTCGATTGCCGAATCCCGGCTGGTGTTCTCGGTCAGCCGCGAGAACGGGGATCCCGTGGTCACCCACATCCTGTCGCTGACGCCGTTCCGGCGCATCGTCAAGGACTACTACATGATCTGCGAGAGCTATTACGAGGCGATCCGCATCTCGACGCCAAGCCAGATCGAGGCTATCGACATGGGCCGGCGCGGCCTGCACGACGACGGCTCGCAGACGCTGATGGACAGGCTGGCCGGCAAGATCGACATCGACTTCAGCACGGCGCGCAGGCTGTTCACGCTGGTCTGCGTGCTGCACTGGAGGGGATAGAAGCTGACCGGCGGCCCGCCTCCCCGCTCCGTGCTGTTCATGTGCCGTATGAACACGGTGCGCTCGCCGATGGCCGAGTGCCTCGCGCGCTCCATGCTGCCGGGCTCGACCTTCATAGCCTCGGCCGGACTGCATGCCGGCGAGCCCGATCCCTTCGTCGAGGCCGTGCTTGCCGATGCCGGGCTGACACTCGGGGAACGGCATCCTCGGACGATCGACGATCTCGAGGACCTCTATTTCGACCTCATCGTGACGCTGGCACCGGAGGCGCACCATGCGGCGCTGGAACTGACGCGCACGCTGGCGGTGGACGTGGAATACTGGCCGACGGCCGACCCGACATCGGCGCGCGGGTCGCGCGAGCACATACTTGCCGCCTACCGCGACGTGTGCGACCGGCTGAAGGCGCGGATCGAGGCCCGATTTACCCCCGGGACGACATGATTTAAAGCGTGTTCACAAAGCGGCGACAATCATATAGGTTCCGCGCAATTCCGGGCAGGCCGCCGGAAACGATCCAAAATAAAGGTAGAGAATGCCGAAGGAAGAAGTCCTCGAATTTCCGGGCACCGTGACCGAGCTTTTGCCGAACGCGATGTTTCGGGTGAAGCTCGAAAACGAGCACGAAATCATTGCCCACACCGCCGGACGCATGCGCAAGAACCGCATCCGCGTCCTGACCGGCGACAAGGTCCTCGTTGAAATGACGCCCTACGATCTGACCAAGGGCCGCATCACCTATCGCTTCAAATAGGACGGCCGCTGGCCGCGTGTCCGGATGAGCGTTTTCCAGAAGCTTGTGCTGGCGTCCGGTTCGGCGCGGCGCATTGAGTTGCTGCAGCAGGCAGGCATCGAGCCTGACCGCCTGTTGCCGGCCGACATCGACGAGACGCCGCTCCGCTCCGAGCATCCGCGGTCGCTGGCCAAGCGCCTGGCCAAGGAAAAGGCGCAGAAGGCGCTTGCCTCGCTGAAGACCGAGGCCGACTACGCCCCCTGCTTCGTGCTTGCCGCCGACACGGTGGTGGCGCTCGGCCGGCGCATCCTGCCCAAGGCCGAGATGATCGACGAGGCGTCGAACTGCCTGCAGATGCTGTCGGGGCGCACGCACCGCGTCTATTCGGCCGTCTGCCTGATCGCGCCGTCCGGAAAGGTGCGCCAGCGGCTTGTCGAGAGCCGGGTGCGCTTCAAGCGCATCAGCCGCGAGGAACTGGAAAGCTATCTCGCCTCGGGCGAATGGCGCGGCAAGGCTGGCGGTTACGCCGTGCAGGGACTGGCCGGCACTTTCGTCGTCAAGCTGACGGGCTCCTATACCAATATCGTCGGGCTGCCGCTCTACGAGACCGTCGGGCTGCTCAATGCCGATGGCTACCAGGTGCACTTCAACTGGCTGTCGGGCGCGCGGGCGTGAGCGATATGGGTGCCAAGGTGACGCCGCTGAGACCGAAGCGGCCCTGCCCCGAATGCGGGCAGCCCTCGGCGCGCGCCACCTATCCCTTTTGCTCGCCGCGCTGCAAGGACGTCGATCTCAACCGCTGGCTCTCGGGAAGTTACGCCATTCCGGTACGCGAGGACGAGGACGAGGAAACCGGCGAGGATGCGGCCGGAACGGGCGGCCAGCACGCGGATTGAGGCCGGCTGTCCGGGTCGGCGAAACAGCCTGCCGATTTCTCCTTCCCAAATTGCCGAACGGGCGCTGGACAGGCGGAAATCCCGTGCTATAACCCACCCGCTTTCGAGGGGTGCCGCAGCCCCCCGACAAGACGCGCGATGCAGCAGACGACCCAGCATCGCGATGGTAAGCCCAGGTAGCTCAGGGGTAGAGCAGCGGATTGAAAATCCGCGTGTCGGTGGTTCAAATCCGCCCCTGGGCACCACTCCAACCCATTGTTTTCATTTTGCGGCCGGGGCAGGCGTCCTGTCGCGGTTTGACATTCTTGTCAGCCATGTTTGACATTTTTCATTCTCCGCCTGTTCACTTCGGTCTCGAAATCACTCGGCCGCCGCTGCCCGATCGGTCGCCAGGAGGTGCGAAACCCGGAAAGTGTCCAAGGGTTGCCGCGCAGGGTGGCGCATAGCGTGATTGCTTCGTGCTTAGGTGCCGCCGGCAAGGCTTCGATCAAAGGCGCAGGAAGTGGAAACCATACCGCCTCGCCAGTCTTGCCGCGGCGGGCGTCGATCGGGCCCTCGGGAACCGCCGTAGGCGGAAGCCTAAGCGCGTCCTGCGGATCGAGGCCCGCAAAGCCAGCGGCAGCCGCATGTGCGCCGGCAGCGCGGCCTCAACGGCTTCCCGTTCGGCATCTGTCCATGGCCAGTTTGGCTCAGCCAGCCCACGAGGCCGGCGAACGCTTGATGCTCTGCCGGAGGGTCTTGTTATGAACATGGTGCTCCCAACTCATACAAGCGCCTCATCATCGCTGCAGCAGGAATTTGTCGTGGTCCACGCGCTCGCCACGCCAGCGAGGCGGGAGCGGCATCACAAGCATGTCTAACAGATTGCGAGTATGCCATCTTTGCCGGCAAGGAACCGAACCCTTGGTCGACCCCAGGCTTGCAGCCGTGTTGATTACGTCAATAACTCCGGGAAGCGACATGCGGAGTCCGCACACGCCAACAGGCCCGATGCGAGTGCGGTTGTTTTGTCACAGTGGTTGCTCGATTTGGCTTCCGCAGGTGCATTAAGCGTATTTTGCGCTAACATTGACCAAAATGCTGTAGATGGTGGCATCATGCTGTGATCAGGTGGTAGGGTCGCTTGCGTTTGCGGGGTTGGGGTTTGTTGCGTTATGACAGCTTGTTTTCGGACGTTGGGTATTCTCACGCCAATAGCACTCATGATGGGTGTCACGTTTCTATCTTCCAGCGGGGCGCAGGCACTGACCTTGAATGAGGCCATCGCTGTAGCCGTCGAGTCCAACCCTGAGATCGGCCAGGCGATAGAGAACCGCGAAGCAATCGAGTTCGAATTGCGCCAGGCAAAGGGACTGTATCTTCCAAGCATCGATCTCGAGGCTTCAACCGGTGTGCGCCGGCTTGATAACTCTTCACGCAGGGCCCTGGATATTGAGAACGACGCGCTTTATCCTAATGAAGCCGGCGTCGTGATCACGCAGAAGCTGTTCGACAATGGCGGAAGGCGGGCCGAACTTGAACGGCAGGCGTCACGCGTCGATGGAGCCTCGTTCCGCGTCCTTGAAAGGTCGGAGTTCATCGCCCTTTCTGTCGTTCAGGATTACCTAGAATACATGCTTCAGGCGTCGATCGTTTCGGAGGCCAAGAAGAATGCAGGCGTGCATCAGTCAATTCTCGGCGACATCCGGGAGGGCATTGAGGGCGGTGCTCTTACCGAGGTAGATCGCCAGCAGGCTGACGAGCGCCTGTTTGCCGCCAAGGCTCGGCTGCTTGAAGCAACCGAGGAGCTCGAAGCGTCAAAAATCCGCTTCTTCAAGACTGTCGGCAAGCCTCTGACAAGTCCCAAGATGCCGGGCTCCGTAGCAACTTTCCTTCCCCGGTCGCTCGATGACGCGATCGGTCTTGCCCGCACGAACAATCCGCGCGTACACATGGCAAATAGCGACATCGACGCTGCTTCGGCCTTGGTGAACGCCGCGCGCGCCAAATTTGGTCCCGAGGTGGTTGCCGAGGGCCGCGGCAGGATCGGCACCGACATTGACGGCAACGAGGGAGATACAAACGACCTGCAGGCGCGACTGGTCCTAAGATGGAACCTATATCGAGGCGGCATCGATAAGGCCAACGAGCAAGAACAGATCCGGCGAGCCAGCGAGCAACGCATGGTGCTGCACCAAGTTCATCGCGAGATTGAGGAAGCCGTCCGCATCTCGTGGGACCGCCGCTTCAAGCAGGCCGAGATTGCGAAGACGCTGGCGAGCCAGGCGCGCACAAATGCGCAGCTTGTTTCATCCTACCGCGAGCAGTTCAAGGTCGGCCAGCGTTCGCTTCTCGACGTCCTCGATGCCCAAAATACGCGGTTCAATACGACGACGCGCGCCGACACCGCCTCATATGCAGCGCTGTTTGCCGAATACAGGTTGCTCGCGGCCACCGGGCAGTTGCTGAGCAGCATGAATGTAGCTCCCGCCAAGCAGTCCGACGCATACGCAAAGAATGAGTTCAACGTGCCGCCGACCGCGCCGACAGAAACCCATGCCCGCACCCCGTCGCAGCAGGCTAACGACTTGCCGTTCGATCTGCTCGCACCGATCCGGCAGGCAAACTGACCCGGGCGATGCGGGCAGTCCCCGCGCACTAGGCCCTTGAACATTCAGCCTCAAAGCCGGTCCCCGAACGAGCAATTCAAGGCATGCTTTGCCGCGATTGCCGGGTACCTTGGCCGCCCGAGTGCCGAGACTGTCCTGTTCGCCGGATTTCCGATCGGCGATCCAAAACCCGAGTTTGCGGATATCAGGCATCTGGCAGAGCGTATCGGGCTTGATGTCGGGCATTTCGATCACCGCGACTTCTGGCGAGGTCGTTACGAACTCCCGGCGTTGATCTTCCGCAAAGATGGGCTGCCAGTCGCCCTGCTGGCCCAAAAGTCGGATTCGGAATTCCTAACCGCACCCCAGCACGATGGAAGTACCTCGATCGACAAGGCGAGCGTGCTGAAGGAATACGTATCGGACGGGATTTCCTTCTCGATCGCTTACTCGAACTCAGTCGAAGAAATGACCGTCGGCTCGGCACCCAAGATGGAGCGGCGCCACTGGCTTACTGGCTCACTCGGCGCATTCTGGCGGTCCTATTACCGCGTCGCGCTGGCGGCGATGTTCATCAACGTAATCGCGATTGCCTCGCCGATCTTCACCATGAATGTCTATGATCGGATCCTTCCGAACAAGGCCATAGCTACGCTGTGGGTTTTGGCGATTGGCGTCGGCACGGCCATAGTGTTCGACCTACTGCTGAAGACAGCGCGCGCAGCATTGATCGACCATGCTGGTCGCAGTGCCGACCTGAAGATCTCCTACCTGCTTTTCGAGAAAGTTTTGAACACATCGCTTGCCGCGCGCCCAGCGTCGACCGGCGAATACGCCAACCGGATAACTCAGTACGAATTCGTCAGGGAATTCTTCACCTCCAACACGATCAGCGTCTTGATCGATTCAGTGTTTGTCATCGTCTTCCTGGCGGTTATCTATGCGATTGCCGGCTGGCTTGCCATCATTCCGGCCATAGCCTTTGTTTTCTCGATCATTGTCGGCCTCATCGCGCAACAGCGCATCGGCAAGCATGTGGCGGCGTCGATGAACGAGGCGGCCCAGCGCCAGGCACTTCTGGTAGAGTCCATCTCGACTGTCGAGACGATCAAGTCGCTGCAGGCCGAATCCTATCTTCTAAGGCGCTGGCGCGAGCACTCGAAGAATGCCGCAAACACGTCTGAACGGATCAAGCAGCTTTCGGCGGCGGCGGCCAATAGCATGCAGTTCATCCAACAGATGGTAACGGTGTCCATTGTGGTCGCCGGGGCCTATGCGTTCTCGGAAGGCCATGTTTCGACCGGTGCCATCATCGCCACGGTGATGCTCTCTGGCCGGGCGGTGGCACCGCTCGGACAGATTGCGATCACACTTTCCCGATACCGACAGGCCATGCTCTCGCTGCGCGTTCTCAATTCGATCATGGCCCAGCCCGAAGACCGACCCGACACTGTGGGTTTCGTCAACCGGCCGATACGAACGGGGGCGATAGGCTTCCGCAATGTAGGGTTCGCATACCCCGAAACTGACAACGACGTGCTGACTGGCCTGACCTTCTCGATCTCACCAGGCGAACGTGTCGGCGTGATCGGGCGGATAGGATCCGGCAAGACGACGCTCGGCCGCCTGCTCGGACGTCTGTTCCTGCCGACATCCGGAGAGATCCTGATTGATGGCATCGACATCCGACAATACCATCCGTCGGAGGTACGAAGCGCGGTCGGCATTGTCGCACAGGCTGGCGACCTCTTCTCCGGCACAGTGAAAGAGAACCTGTTGATGGCGCGCCCAGACGCCAGCGACGAGGAGATTATCGAGGCCGCGAAGGCTGCCGGCGTCGACGAGTTCGTCTCGCGACACCCGCGCGGTTACGACTTGAATGTCGGAGAAAGGGGCACCAATCTTTCTGGAGGCCAAAGGCAGGCTGTAGCAATAGCACGGTTGCTACTGACCAGACCGAAGATCGTGTTCATGGATGAGCCGTCAGGCTCTATGGATCTTGCGTCCGAGCGCATCTTGATCAAGCAACTCAAGCAAGCATTCGACATCAGCACGACGCTAATCATCTCTACCCACCGGCACAGCATGCTGGAGATTGTCGACCGGCTGATCGTGATCGACCAAGGCAAGATCGTCGCGGACGGACCTAAGGATCAAGTGATCAGGGCCCTGCAAAAACCGCCGCCAGAAAACTCATGAACAAAGCGAACTCACATGAATGCGGGATATCCGAATGAGAGGCGGAACAGACCAGCCACCGCTCTTTGCCTCTGCAACGGTGTTTATCATCGCTGCATTCTTCCTCTCTTTTGCGGTGTGGGCATCTTTCGCGGAGGTAGACGAGATTACCCGCGGCGAAGGCAAGGTCATCCCGGCGTCCAAGACTCAGATCATCCAGGCGAGCGAGGCCGGCGTCGTGGAAGAGATCGCAGTCAAGATCGGCCAGATCGTCAAGAAGGGCGATATGATTATCCGGCTCGATAATACGCTGAACGCATCAAGCCTTGGCGAGCAGCAGGCCAGGGCCCGTGCGCTGAAGGTCCGCACGGCGCGCCTTAACCATGAGCAGCGCGGCGACATCACAAGGCCCTTCGACTGTCCGGAGGAGATTCGGTCGAGCGCGCCGGAAGTATGCGAGAACGAGCAGAGGCTATTCGTGGCGCGACAGGAGAATTTCAGCAACAAGCTGTCTGTGCTGCGCTCTCGGCTCGACCAGAGGGAGAAGGAACTGAACGAGGCGACCGCGAACCTCAAACGCCTGCAGGAGAACCTGGCCGTCACGGACAAGGAGGCCAAGCTAGTCGCTTCGATGGTAAAGCGCGGGTTGATGGCGCAGACAGAGCTGTTGCGGACAGACCGCGGGCAGACCGAGCTCAAAGGCCAGATCGATCTGTCCAGAGAAACCATCAGACGGATAGAGGCAACGATCGTCGAGGCGAAACTGCAAGTCGACGAACTTGGCCTTCAGTTGCAGCAGGAGGCGCTCGACGAACTGACCCAAGTGCTGTCCGAACTGTCGGTGATCGACGAGACGATCCGGGGAGCGAGCGACCGGCTGGCACGCACCGACATCCGCTCTCCAGTCGACGGGATTGTCAACACGCTGGAACTCAACACGATAGGCGCCTTCGTACAGCCCGGCGCCGTCGTCGCGGGCATCGTACCCACGTCGGAGACGCTGCTGATAGAAGCGCGCGTTTCGCCACGGGACGTCGCCTTTATCCGGCCCGACCAAGATGCACTGATCAAGGTCACTGCATATGATTTCTCGATCTTCGGCGGGCTCGATGGAAAGGTGGCAAACATCACGGCTGACAGTCTGGTCGACCCGAACACCGGCGACCCCTACTATCAAGTGCGAGTTTCGACGGACCGCGCAGAACTAGACAAGGACGGCCAGGCGTTCTCGATCATCCCGGGCATGATTTGCACGGTCGAGATCATGACTGGCCGCAAGACGATCCTGAGCTATCTGCTGAAGCCGATCAACAAGGCTCGTGACGAGGCGTTGCGTGAACGATGACGACTCCGAATCAGGTGAGGGACCCCCGTCTGCCGCACTGACGCTGACAGGAGAGAATTTGGCGCCCGAATTTCGCGTTGTGGTGCGCGACGGCCTTCGGCGTGGAATCCGCCTGGAGCACGCTTTCTGGACAGCGCTGCGCCAGCTCGCCAAGACCCGGAAATCTACGATCGGCAAGGTGGTCGAGGAGGTGGCTGCACAGGCTGACCAAGCCAGCAACTTGGCCTCAGCGCTTCGAGTGGCATGCTTGGAATGGGTTGCGGACGAGAATGACCAGTTGCGCCAACTGGCATCGCTAAAGACGGTGAACGGCATTCTTGGCGCCTGTCCCTCGCCGGCCTTCGCCCTGTCCTCATCGAAGCGTATCCTGACCTTCAACCCGCCATTTCTCCAACTGGTCAGGCGTCAACTTCCGGCGACGCATGAGGAGCCGTCGCGGCCAGATCTCAGGCTGACGCTCGACCTGCAGGTCGCCGACATCCTGGCCCGATTCAAGGCGAACGACAGTAGTCCGGTCGTCACGGGCTTCGTAATCGGAACGAGCGACAAGCGCTACCGCGGCAATCTTAGCGTGGTGCGGGCGCCAATCCGAGAGCCGGAACTGTTGTTGGCATTCGTATTCAACGGTTGATGGCAGCCAGATTGGCAAGACGTGGATCAGACCGATTTTTGGGCCGGCCCATGCCCCTCAAGGTGCTCCAACCCGGTAGACGCCACTAGTTCATGGCCCCAGGCCCCTCGCCCGGCGCCACCGAGCCAAGGCCACCCTTGAATGCGACGAGTTTTGCGCCTCCCTTTCGGGAACCGTGGATCCAGGCACGGTCTGTGCTGAAGGAATAGAGTGGAACGTAGCTCGGCAGGCTTGTGTCCAACACGACAGTGTTGAGCGTGTTGTCGAGAATGAACGTTCCGCTGCCCGTGCTCACTGCCAGGACCGCGTGGAAAACGCCCATCGATTTGTCCTGCAGAACGACCAGCGACATGCTCTTGGCCGGTATGCCAACCTCGACTAGGGCCGCCATCTTGAGGATCGCGAAATCTTCGCAATCTCCGGCGCCGCGCTTTAGGGACTGGGCGGGCGGCGCCCAGTGATCCGCGCGACCGTATTCTGCCTTGTCGCGACGGTAGGTCAGCAGTCCGTTGATCCCGCGGTTGATACGGTCGAGCTTCTCCCGAAAACCCTTATCGGCTGCGCCGGCCACGACGCGCGAGAAACCTGGGTTCGAAGCGCCGCACCCGGCTGCCGGGCACCCGGCTATGGCGCGGTAGATGGGCTTCCAGCGTGCCGTTACCGGAAAGTTGTGCATCGGGATGGCAACCGAGCCGAAGACGCCGGGGACGATCGCCGAGGTCTGTATGGGATCGATTGCGGTGGCACCGGCTTGCGACCGCACTGACAGATGACGAACAATGGCCTCGAGATCGTAGGCTCTGGTTACGGGGTTCAACAGCGCTTTCTCAGCGGGCGCGCCCTCTGCGGGGAAGAGGGCAACTCCGATCGGCAGCCCACCAAGATAGGCTGGCGTCTCGATTGCGGGAAGCATCTCGGCCGCGCCTGAGTTCGTGGCCGCATGAGCCGCTTCCTGGTAGCCTACAAAATGCGCCGCCAGCGCAAGAAGCCCAAGCGCACCGTGGCGAATATTCTTCTTCTTGTTTTGCATAACGTCCACCTCTGGCGAAGGACGTTATCTGCCTCAAATGAACTTCCATGTAATAGAGATGGGTACTTTTCCAGTAACCCCAGTATCAATACTTGTATAAAATTTTATCGATCCGGTTTACTGTGAGGGACCTCGCGCGCGAGCCGCCACCTAACGGCAAGGCGATCTTCGCGCCTAGCGGGCAGGTGCTCTACGCACAATTTCCGCCTGCAGGAGAAGCCCTCCTCGGCCGAAACCCCGATGGCATATCCTGTTATATTTCACCAATTAACCGTTGCTGAATTTCCCGAGGGTTACATATCTTATGTTATATTATTCTGCTTAACAGATGGTTGCAATCTTCGGTGCGGCCCTGTTCTTTGGCCGCAGTAACAGGGTGGCTTGGCATGAACACGGATTATGACTTCAGTGACGTACTGTCTTCTCGTGCGGACGAGTTGACAGAAGCCCGCGGCGAAACTGTCAGTGCCCACGTACAGGTGGCCCAAGCCGATATGGACCCGAGTGACACAGTGCCCGCCGCTGCTGGCGACGAGCCGGTTCCCGTGGACATCGGTGAAGGCACCGAACCGGAGGCGGCCGCGCTCGCCGGGCCGCCAGTCACTCGGCCACTCGAATACACCGCAGATACCGACAATGTGGTCAGGTTGCCGGCGAATGTCTCTGTCGACAATATTCGTGTTGCCGGGAGCGATCTGGTTCTGGAGCAGCCCGACGGTACGCTGATTACCATCACGAATGCGGCGGCGAATGTTCCGACCTTCGTGATTGGCGACGTGGAGCTACCTAAGGTGGCGCTGCTCGCAGCGCTCGAGGCAAGCGGCGTCGAGGTTGCGTTCGGCGCTGATGGCTCGATTTCTGCCGGCTCTGACGGCCAGGGCCCAAACAGCTCGGGCGGCAACTTCGAAGAGGCCGCGGGCGGCATAGGCGACGGCTTCGACCTCACCGCCCTCCTGCCCCCGACGACCCTCGCCTTTCCTGAATTCGAGAGGGAGGAGCTGTTTCTCGGTATCGAGGACGAAGACACCATTCCGACGATAGAGATCCTGAGCGATGCATTCGTCGCCGACGAACGCGGCCTGCCGATCCGCAGCGGGCCGAAATCGGCCGGCAGCGGCGAAGCCGCCGACGGCGACGGGACCAATAATGATGATCCGTCTGAAAGCACGTCCGGCTCATTCAATATCGTATCTGGGAATGGCATCGGTACGCTGGTGATCAACGGCGTCAACGTCACCAATGGCGGCACGGTGGTCGGCACCTATGGTGACCTCGTAATTTCCGGGACCCCGGCGACGGGCTACGGTTGGGTCTACACGCTGAGGGATAACGCTACAGATCATCCTAATGCCGGCTCGACGGGTACCGCCGAAGGCATATTCGACCAGTTCGCGGTCGTTATCACGGACACCGACGGAGATTCCGCGACCGCCTCCTTGAATATCGACGTGCTCGACGATGGACCGACAGCCGTCGCCGATACCGACAGCGTCGCGGCAGACGTGTTCACCGCAGAGACCGGCAACGTCATCACCGCGGCGGGCACCACCAACGCAGGCGCCGACACGCAGGGCGCCGACGGAGCCCAGGTCGTGGGCGTGGC